>NZ_CP183886.1:4502500-7148351 GCF_048572955.1 Pristimantibacillus sp. PTI5 | reverse complement strand
TCGCGACGACAAGCGTTCTGGTTGGTTTGGGATGCAAAGGCAAATAGACAGGAGCAAACTCGGAGCCTTTGACCCGCGTCAGCATTTGTGGGACAAAGGCTATTCCCATGCCTCCGGCTACCAATGACTGGATCGTCTCGATATTGCTGCTCTCGAATACGATTCGCGGCGTAAAGCCGGATTGCTCGCATAAATCTACCGTAATTTGGCGGAAGCCTTGCCCTCTTTTCAAACCGATAAAGGGCTCTTCTTCAAGCTCTGCGATATCGATCGGATCTTCTCTGCGAGTAAGGGGATGGTTAGGCGGAACCGCCAAGCAAATTTCTTCCTCGAGAAAGGGCTCATACGAAAGCGAATTATCGATAAGAGGAAGGGAAAGCAGGCTCAAATCCGTGCCTCCGCTCGCGGTAAGCTGTTCAAGCTTGGCTGTCGTGTCCTCTACGAGCACTACTTCGATCTGCGGGTATTGCGAACCGAATGCAGGCAAAACGAGGGGCAAAATATGGGACCCGGTAATCGGGAGGGTGCCGACGACCAGCCGGCCGCGTCGCATTTGCGCCATATCGTCCATTTCTTGCTTAAGCTGCTCGACGGCATCGAGAATGGCTTGCGATTTATCCACAAAAACCTGTCCGGCCTGCGTTAACTCTACGGAGTTGGTCGTGCGGCGAAACAAGAGCACGCCAATTTCCTGCTCTAGTTTGGAAAGCTGCTGGCTAAGCGAGGGCTGTGCAATATGAAGCTTCTCCGCGGCGCGCGAGAAATTTTTCTCCGTGGCGATTTGGATAACGTAATTTAATTGTCTTAATTCCATATAAGCCATCTCCTTTATTTTTTGATTAAGCTAAGAAAGCTAAGAAACTTCCATTATAGTTATTACCTATAGACTTTATAGATATTATATCTTGGATCAATGAAGAAAGAAATGCTATAGTAGGTTCAGTTAAGAAATGCAGAAGATTTCATGAAACGATGGGGTGAATATAATGACGAAAAAGACAATGTTTGAGAAGATTTGGGATAATCACGTCATTAATCAAGAAGAAGGCAAGCCAAGCGTTATTTATATCGATTTGCAGCTCGTTCACGAAGTAACGTCGCCGCAAGCATTTGAAGGCCTGCGCCTATCCGGCCGCAAGGTTCGCCGTCCGGACCTTACATTCGCTACGATGGATCATAACGTACCTACAAAGGATCGTTTTAATATTACGGATCCGATCTCCAAGCAGCAAATCGATACTCTAACTCAAAACTGTAAAGATTTCGGCGTAAAGCTGTTTGATCTTGACAGCATCGACCAAGGTGTCGTTCACGTTATGGGACCTGAGCTTGGACTTACTCATCCGGGTAAAACAATCGTATGCGGCGACAGCCATACTTCGACTCACGGTGCATTCGGCGCTTTGGCGTTCGGTATCGGCACGAGCGAGGTTGAGCATGTTATGGCAACCCAGTGCTTGCAGCAATCGAAAGCAAAAACGCTGGAGGTTCGTTTCAACGGCACACGCAAACCGGGTGTGACGGCAAAAGATTTAATTCTAGGCGTTATTGCTCAATACGGTACGGATTTCGCAACCGGCTATGTTATTGAATTCACTGGTGAAGCTATTACCAGCTTAACTATGGAAGAGCGTATGACCGTTTGTAACATGTCCATTGAAGCAGGCGCTCGCGCTGGTCTTATTGCTCCGGACGAAACAACTTTTAATTACCTTCGCGGACGTCAATATGCGCCGGCTAATTTCGATGAAGCGGTTGAAGCTTGGAAACAGCTTACAACGGATGAAGGCGCTGAGTATGATACAGTCGTTCACTTCGATGTTGATGCTCTAATTCCGCAGGTGACTTGGGGTACTAGCCCAGGCATGGGTACGAACATCACGGCTAAAGTTCCATTCCCTGCTGATCTACCAACAGAGAACGAGCGTAAAGCGGCTGAAGCAGCGCTTGAGTACATGGATCTGAAGCCAGGTACGCCAATGAATGAAATCGCGATTGATTATGTATTTATCGGCTCTTGCACGAACGGACGGATCGAAGATTTGCGCGCTGCAGCCGAAATTGCTAGAGGCTACAAGGTTAGCGACCGTGTTACGGCTATTGTCGTTCCAGGTTCGGGCCGCGTAAAAATCCAAGCCGAAAAAGAAGGGCTAGATAAAATCTTCACGGAAGCTGGCTTTGAATGGCGCGATGCAGGCTGCTCGATGTGCCTAGCGATGAACCCTGACGTATTGAAACCAGGCGAGCGCTGCGCATCTACTTCCAACCGTAACTTCGAAGGCCGTCAAGGACGCGGCGGACGTACGCATCTTGTATCGCCAGCAATGGCAGTAGCTGCGGCAGTTAAAGGTCATTTTACAGATGTACGCGATTGGGAAATTAAATCCGAAGTGTTGAACTAATTGAACGCGAGAGAGGGGTATAACCGATATGGAACCGTTTAAACAACTTACAGGCATCGTCGCCCCGGTCGACCGGGTCAATGTCGACACTGATGCAATCATACCTAAACAATTTTTAAAACGCATCGAGCGCAGCGGCTTCGGTCAATTCCTATTCTTTGAATGGCGTTTTGACGAGAGCGGCAACGTAAATCCTGAATTCGAGCCGAACAAGCCGCGTTACGAGGGTGCTTCCGTACTCGTATCCCGTGCGAACTTTGGCTGCGGCTCCTCACGTGAGCATGCGCCTTGGGCTATTCTTGATTATGGTTACAAAGTAATTATCGCTCCGTCTTATGCGGATATCTTCTATAATAACTGCTTTAAGAATGGTATTTTGCCAATCAAGCTTAGCGAAGAGCAAGTGGAAGAGCTGTTCCAGCGTACAGCGAAATTCGAAGGCTACAAGCTGACGGTTGACCTGGAAAACAAACAGCTGTCCGATGAGCATGGTTTGACGATCACTTTCGACCTGGATGAACACCGTCGTCAATTTTTGCTGCAAGGACTTGATGATATCGGATTGACGCTTCAACATGAGGCTAAAATTACGGCTTACGAGCAAAAACACGCCGCTCGTTTAGTTTAATCTAACAAAAAATGAGGATGATTTTGCCCGAAAGGGCGAATCGTCCTCTTTTTTCCTTTTAACGCAACTTTTTCTGACAAGCTGCGTCTATATTTTCGTCTGTAAAAGTCGAATGCACTCATTCGATGCGGGCAATTTCAGTCATCGAGGTGGGAAATGAAAAGATTTTTATCCATGTTGTTGTTTATGTCGGTTTTTTTCACGATGTTCGCCACTGTAGGACAAGCTGCAGAGGTCGTCCCAAAGCTGTTTTTGAATGGTCAGCAGTTAAAATCTGATGTCAACCCGCAGATCATCAACAATGCGACAGTCGTTCCGGTGCGGACGGTATCAGAAGGCCTCGGCTATCAAATCTTTTGGGACAATGTTTCCAAAACAGCGACGGTCACGCACGGCAATAATGTCATCAAGCTCATATTAAATGACACTGTTGCGCTTGTGAATGACCAAAAGGTTCAAATGGATACCACAGCATCCGTCATTAAAGGAACGACATTAGTTCCGCTTCGCTTTATCGGCGAGCAATTCGGCTTGGATTTCGAGTGGAAAGCCACGGAGAAAGAAGTACATATGTACGAGCATCCGCAGGAACCGACCGATCCAAACGCACCAGTAGAAGCTGCTGGAATCATTACGAACTTGGCTTACAGTGGAGATAGTACGCTAACCATTAACTATGAAGGCGTAGTCAAAGCCAATAAGCCATTGCTGCTGGAGAACCCGAAGCGTGTCGTTTTTGATTTTCCTAACACGGCGTTCACCCCGATTTTGAACACACAGTTTTTGAACGGCCAGCTTGAAGTCGATGTTACAGACAGCACTTATCTAGACGGGTTTCGTTATTCCTTATTTTCGAAATCGCCTCCCGTAGCACGCGTCGTCATCTTGATTGCCGATAATACGGGCTATGTCATGACGGAAGATTTGGGCAAATTCCAATTAAAGTTTATGCCGCTTAAGGATGTTCCCGTAGATCCGACCGTTCCGGTTGATCCTCCGGTTGTCATCAACCCGGAAAATCCTCCCGCATCCAATGACGTTTTCGATATCGTGATTGACCCTGGACATGGGGGATCAGATCCCGGTGCGAAAAGCGTTTTGAACAAATGGGAAAAGGAATTCAATCTAAGCATTGCTTTAAAGATGAAAGCGCTGCTTGATAAAGAAACTAAAATAAAAGCCCATTTCACGAGAACGGGAGATACCTACCCATCCTTGGACGAGCGTGTCAAGTTTGCCGAGAGTCTTAAAGCGGATTTGTTTATGTCGATTCATGCAAATAGCGGAGCCAAAGCGGCTTCAGGAGCAGAGACCTATTATTACCGTGAGAATAGCAAAGCGTTTGCCGCAGTCATTCATAAACACTTGATTGCTGCTACCAAAATTAAAGATCGTGGCGTCAAGAAAGAGGCCTATAAAGTGATTAAGCAAACGACCATGCCGGCGGTACTGATTGAAGCTGGATTCTTATCGAACTCGGTCGATGCGAAAATGTTGTTTGACAATGCAGCTCAGAACCGTATTGCTGCCGAGATGGTCGCCGGAATCAAGGAATATCTAAAAGTAAAATAGAAAGCAGGTGTTCAGTGTAATGAAAATATTCAAAGCACAAGGGCTGCTTGCTGTCATCATTTTATCTGCTGCGATCGTAGGCTGTGGTGTACAGGGCAAGCCAGAAAGTAACCTGGGAAGTACAGCAGCGCCAACTGCTTCGCCTGCCCCGGAACCGACACCGGTATTGAATACGAAAGAAGCTATTATCTATTTAACCGATGCAGAGCTGAATGAAACAGTTGAACAACCCGTTGAACTAACTTTCGAGACGGAAGCCGATTTGGTCAAGGCTGCAATTGCCGAATTACAGAAGGACGCAGGCGAGAATGCCTTATCCTTATGGAAACCAATCGAAGTAAAGACCGTAGAACTTGCTGACGGGCTCGTTACAATTGACATTCATTTGCCGGATGAAGCCCGCCTGGGCGCTCCGGGTGAGATGTTCGTTATTGAAACGCTCAAGAAAACGTTGTTCCAATTCGATTTTGTTAAATCCATTGAACTTTTGGTCGATGGAGCCGAAATCGAAACGCTTATGGGACATGTAGAGCTCGAGCACCCAATGAACAAGGAATAAGGCAATAAAACCAATGGCTTCGCTCCGTCCTCTTTTTTTGGGCGGCGGAGCCGTTCTGCTTGAATCCACACAAACTATCAGGGGGAATATCAACTTATGACAATGCATTTTGCGGGCAAAAAGATCTTGATCGGAGCCTTGGCTTTCTCGTTGGTGGCAGGGAGCGGCGTTATTATCCCAAACCAAGCTAATGCGGCTTCCGTATTATCGACACCGTTCAAAGATGTAAGCAGCGGACATTGGGCAGAAAAGCATATCGCTAAGCTGGCGCTGCAAAAAATCATCGAAGGCTACACGACAACAAGCGGCGCGTTTGTGTTCCGCCCAAGCGAAAACGTAAGCCAGCAGGAGGCGGTGCTTATGGCGCTGCGGTTTGCGGGCTTAGACGAAAAAGCCGACCTGGACGCGATTATCGGATTTCCGGCATCCTTTTCTGTCAGCGCTTATTTTAAAGCATACATAACACTCGCCTTCAAAGAAGGCTTGCTTGACCAAACGGAAGAGTTCGAGCTTGCTGCCAAAGATCCCAAGGTTGCATGGGGAACGAAGCCTGCTACGCGTGAATGGGTAACGAAGCTTATGGTCCGTGCCATTAATCAACAAGAAGAAGCACAGAAGCTGCAAAATACGGCTTCCGGCTTTTCTGACGCTTCCCAGATCAATTCGATTTATAAGGGATACGTAAATCTTGCGGCTAAGCTCGAACTGGTGAAGGGCGTAACAACCGTTAAATTCGATCCCAAAGCAAACGTGAATCGGGCAAGCCTCGCCACGATGTTCAGCCGTGCAGAGAAGCTATACCCGGTTGCTTATGAAGGACAGGTCGACGGGATCGTGTCCCGAATAACGGATTCATCCATAACTCTCTACAGCAATAAAAAGGAAACCAGCTATACGATTAACGCAGACACGCTTTTTTTCCATTACAATACAGAAACGCCGATTACGAAGCAGGAGCTGCTTGAATATGGCGATGTAACCGTGATTGCTAAAGACGGCAAAGCCCTATATATTGAGGTGAAGGGCGACAAATCCCATACCCGGACCGTTACAGGCACGCTTGACCGCGTAATTGCCGACGAAAAGAAAATATACGTTTGGATAAATAACAAGCCTGTCGAAATTTTTTATAATGATACGCTCACGGTAGCAGACAGCGACGGCAAAGCGCTTGCTCTGTCCGCTATCAAAAGAGACAGCCAGATCAGCATCGTGCAGGATACGTTCCGTGAAACGCCGTTAGCGCTTAAAATCATCGCTGCTCCGCAAGCAACGGCAACGAGCGTTAAAGGAGTTTTCTATGGAGCGGGCGGCGATCTGATTACCGTTATGCAAGGCTCCACGCTTGTATCGAAATTTATGGCAAGCACGGTAACCGTGGAAATCGAGGGATTGAGCGGGGCAACAATCGACGACTTAATCAAAGAAGCGGACGAAGTTGAACTGACGCTTAATGAATCGGATAAAGTAACGAAGGTTAAAGTCGTGAACCGCAATGTGAAAATGCTGGCAGGCGCGCAAATCGCAAGCTATGTGAACGATAAGAAGCTGCTGACGATCGTTGATGCTAATGGCGGAAATGCGCAGGCGCTTTATTTTACGGATAAAACAAAAATTGAATACAGCGGCAATGCGATCTCGCTGGCTTCCGCTTACAATTTACTGACGCTTAACCGTAAAATCGTAATCAGCTATACAGGAAATACGATCGTATCGCTGCAATTCGTGACTAAATATACGGGCACTTTAGTCTCGATGAACGCAGCCAGCAATCTCATGACGATTCGTTTAGACAACGGCTCGACGGTAGCTTTGCCTTACAATACCGCTTATGTAGAGCATGCGGCTATCGCAAGTGCGGGGCTAAGCGATCTGAAGTCAGGCGATCTGCTGACATTGGAATTGAATAATACGCAGGACCGCGTTTCTGCAATTAAAGTGCATTCGAATGCCCAATACGAAGTGATTTCCATTGATGCCGGAAGCAAAAAACTGCGCGTAAAAAACGCAATGACCTCTGCATTCGATCTTTCCGTGCTCAGCACGGAGCTTACAAATGAAGCAGGCGCTAAGCTGACCGTCGATCAAATTACAGCGGGTTCTCTCATTAATGTCAGCTATATCGGCAAGCAGGCAGCAACGGCGAGCACGGTAGCTGCAACCTTCGGGAGAGTACAAGCCGTTTCGGCAAGCAACGTAACCATCGTAGATCTTGCGGGCCAAACGGTCGTTTATAACGTCGATGCAGGATTCACTTCGATTAAAGGAGCCTCGCAAAGCACGGCTTCCAGCTTGATTACGGTTGGCGATTACGTAGAGATACAGAAGCCGGGCGGAAACAAGACTCAAATATCGGTAGCTGTTGGAGAGAGCCGTATCTTTTCGAACTATAATGCAACGGCGTCGCAAATTTGGACAGAGAAAGCATCGGACGCAGACAACCGGAATTATTTTAACGTGAACAGCTTATCGAAATACTTTTTAAACGGGAATGCCGTAGCCGTGACCGCTTTTAAGGCGGGCGATGCCATTACGATATATGGCTTCAGAAATTACGCGATTGCGGTCGTCAAGTAGCAAAATGCTTGAAACTTCATGAATTTATGCCAGAGATATTTATATTTTGTGAAAAAACTGCCCTTATGGGCAGTTTTTTTATAGAATGTGCTTGTTTACGGTTGCGAAGCGTGACAAATTTCGCTACACTTTGAACGATAGTGTTTCATTAGGAGAGAGGACGATGAGTGCGAAACAGAAAATGCGTCATGTGCTGGATATCATTGCGGAGATGTTTCCAGATGCGCACTGCGAGCTAAACCACAGCAATCCGTTTGAGCTTACGATAGCCGTGCTGCTGTCAGCGCAATGCACGGATGAAACGGTCAATAAAGTAACGGTGGGCTTATTCGAGAAATATAAGCGTCCTGAGGATTATTTGAACGTGCCGCTGGAAGAGCTGGAGCAGGACATTCGCCGCATCGGCTTGTTTCGAAGCAAAGCTTCCAATATACAAAAGCTATGCCGGATCGTCATTGATAAATATGACGGAGAAGTGCCCGAAAGCCATGAGGGACTGACCGAGCTGCCAGGCGTCGGCCGCAAGACGGCGAATGTCGTCATGTCCAATGCATTTGGCGTTCCTGCTATTGCCGTTGATACGCATGTGGATCGCGTAACCAAGCGGCTTGGATTTGCAAAAGCGGAGGATTCGGTTCTGGAGGTCGAGAAGAAGCTCATGAAGCTCGTTCCGCGCGAGGAATGGACTTTAACTCACCATAGGCTGATCTTTTTTGGCCGCTATCAATGCAAAGCGCAAAGCCCGCAGTGTCCGATCTGTCCGCTGCTTGATTTGTGCAAAGAAGGAAAACAACGTATGAAGCCAGGCTTTAAAACAAAAAATAAGATTATAAAACCTAAAATAGCCAGTGAAGGATGATGACGATGAACTGTATTTCCGTTTACACAAAGAATTTTGAGCTTTTTTCCGATATTTATGAGCAGGTGCTAGAATCTCCGCCGGAGGAGAATGAGGACATCGTCGTTGAAGGCATCACCGTAAGCGGCTCCGGCGACGTGCCTGAGCAGTACATCGAGCGTATGCGCGTTAAACCCGAGGTTGTCGTTATGCGCGATAAAGAGCGTAATATTATGATTTTGCAGCACGGCAACGTATTTGAAATTTGCCTGCCGTCTGAAGAAGAGCAAGCAGTTTAAGGAGAAGCAAATGACAGAAATAACGGTGCAAAGCATAGCGGGAGCTTTATCCGAGGCAGCGGGCTTAATGGCAGCCTCAGGAGATAAATTACATGCAAAGCAAGCACAGGAGCTAAACAGTAAGCTGACCGATGGTCGGCTTACTGTCGCTTTTTGTGGACATTTTTCGGCTGGGAAATCAACATTGATCAATCGATTATGCGACGCCAAGCTGCTGCCTTCCAGTCCCATTCCGACCAGCGCGAACGTGGTATCTATCCGCGGCGGTGAACGGGCTTATGCAGCTGTCGAAATCCTTCGCGACGGCGTTGTCTCCAAAGCAGAGGTGCCGATCGACGAGCTTGACCGCTATTGCGTAGACGGCGAACAGTTCACTTCGGTTTCGATCGTCTATCCAAGCAAGCGACTAGGGAACCATACCGTGCTGCTGGATACGCCAGGGATCGATTCTACCGACGATGCCCATCGGATGGCTACGGAATCGGCGCTGCATCTTGCTGACGTCGTTTTTTACGTGATGGACTATAACCATGTGCAATCCGAAATCAATTTTTCATTTGCGAAGCAGTTGAAGGATTGGGGAAAGCCCTTATACTTTATCGTAAATCAGATCGATAAGCATCGCGACCGCGAGCTATCTTTTGCCAGTTACCGCCAAAGCGTAGAGGAAGCGTTTCATGCTTGGCATTTGGAGCCGGCAGGAATCGTTTATTTGTCGTTGCGCGAGCCGCAGCATCCGTATCAGGAATGGGATCAGCTGCTAGAGCTGCTGGACCAGCTTCAAATGATCCGGCAGCCGCTTTGCGTTTATAGCGTGGATGCTTCCCTGCGTCATTTGGCTGAAGGCCATTTGAAATGGAGCGAGCTTCAAGCGGAGCCTGAACGTGAAAGACTGCTGGAGGAGGCAGGCGGGGAAGAGGCTGCGGCGCAAGTGACGGCTGAAATGGCTCGCTTAAAGGGTCTTCTGCAAACCGTTGCGGAGCAAAAAGAGGTTTACCGGGCACAGCTTCGCAAAGAGCTGCAATCGCTGCTTGATAATGCCAATATTACACCGGCGGGACTTCGGGATTTGGCCCAATCGTTTCTGGAGAGCCGGAAGCCCGGCTTCAAGGCGGGCCTGCTGTTCGCTGCGGCCAAGACGGCTGCGGAGCAGGAACGGAGATTGCAGGCGTTCAGCGAGGAATTAAACAGTCTCATCAGTGCCTCCATCGATTGGCATGTCAAGCATCTGCTGCGCGGTGAGGCTGAACGTATCGGCTTTGACGGCGGACAGCTGGAAGCAGAGCTTGCCGGCAATCTGGGGTGGCTGCCCGATTCGGATTGGCTTATTTCGCGCGTAAAGGCAGGGGCCGTCATCGGAAATGAATATACGATGACTTATAGCCGCGATATGGCCGCGGATGTAAAAGCGGTTTACCGCCAGCGGGCGCTTGCGCTGATCGACGCGCTGGCGGATCATGCAGCGGCGGGCTTTGAAGCCGCCGCCGCAGATGCTCAGGCACAGCTTGCGGCGCTTCGCGCGCAGGCTGGCGCTCTTCAGGCGCTGGCTGCGATGGCGAAGCGAGCAGGCGAGCATCAGGCGCGGCTTGCTGCCGCGCTGCCTGAAGCGCCGGATAGGCCGGCTCTGCCCGCGCCGCGGCATGCGGGCGCGGCAGCGCAGGCGCTGGCGGCGGCAGAGGCCGCTGCCGCCGGAGCCGCCGCGGCGCGGGATGCGCAGGCGAGCGCAGGCGACGCGCGCAGCGGCGCAGGAGCGCCGCGTGCCGCCGCCGCCGGGCGCAGCGCCTTAGCAGGCGGCGCCGCCCTTGCGCAGCAGCACGGCGCTGCTGCGCGCTTAGCGGGCGCCGCGGCGCTGCTGGCGCCGCATGCCGCGCTGGCAGCGGCTGCGCAAGCGATGCGCGAGAAGGCGAAGCGGCTGCAGGACAGCCGCTTCACCATCGCGTTGTTCGGCGCCTTCAGCGCCGGCAAATCATCGCTCGCGAACGCGCTGATCGGCGAACCGGTGCTGCCGGTCTCGCCTAATCCGACGACGGCAGCGATCAACCGTCTCGTGCCCCCTACGGCGGAGCACGGACACGGTACGGCGCGCATCGTCATGAAGTCGCGTGCCGCAATCGAAGACGACGTGCGCTACTCTTTGGCGCTGCTCGGCGAGAAAGCAGGCATCGACCAGCTGCCTGATGCCGCAGCGCTAATGCGGGCGATTGACCGTCTTACGCCCGATTCGATCGGGGCCGGCGGCCGGCCGCATTACAGCTTCCTGCGCGCCGCGCGCGCGGGCTGGGCAGAGCATGAGCCGCTGCTCGGGCAGCAGCTTTCCGTTGACCAAGCCGCGTACGAGCGCTACGTCGCGGAGGAATCACGTTCCTGCTTCGTCAGCGAAATCGAGCTGCATTATGATTGCGAGCTCACCGCGCAGGGCATCGTGCTGGTGGATACGCCAGGCGCAGACTCCGTTAATGCCCGGCATACGGGCGTTGCCTTCAACTATATTAAAAATGCCGATGCCGTTTTGTTTGTCACCTATTATAATCATGCGTTCTCACAGGCCGACCGCCAGTTTCTCATGCAGCTTGGCCGGGTAAAAGACCAGTTCGAGCTCGATAAGATGTTTTTCCTCGTTAACGCGGCGGATTTGGCCGCGGACGGGGAAGAGCTGGCCGGCGTGTTAAAGCATGTCGAGACGAACCTGCTTCAGCATGCGATTCGTTCGCCTCGACTATTTCCTGTATCCAGCCTGCAGGCGCTTGACGGCAAGATGGATGGAAATGCGGAGCTGCTGAAGAGCTCGGGCATCGAAGCTTTTGAGCACTCATTCCTTTCTTTTATCCAGAATGACCTTGGACGCCTGGCGATTGAAGCGGCGGAGGAAGATCTGAAGCGGGCGGCAGCAACGGTTGCGGGCTGGCTGCAAAGCGCGGAGGGGGATGCCGCCGCGCGGGAAGCGGAGCTCAAGGAGCTCCTGCTCGCCGTGAGCGATGCGAAGCGCGAGATCTCGGAGCTGCAAAGCGCTTCAATGCCGGAGCAGCTTAAACAGGAGCTGAGCGAACTGCTGTATTATGTCGTACAGCGCATTCAGTACCGCTTTGGCGAATTTTATAATCTTGCCTTTAATCCCGCTTCTTTGCAGGATGACGGTCGCGACCTGCGGAAAGCCATTTGGACATCGTGGCTCGAGCTGCAGCGGCTTGTCCAGCTTGAGCTGTCGCAGGAGATGCTGGCGACTTCTTTGCGAATGGAACGCGGCATCCACACCCAGCTGCAGAAGCAATATGCCGGAGCGGCACAGCGTCTGGAAGCGGCGATCGTTTCATACAGCGCTATTCCGTATTCAGCGGCATCGCTGCCAACGCCGGATGAGCCAAAATCCTGGGAAGCGGATAACATTGACGCGAAGCTTCTTTGGAGCCGATTCAAATCTCCGCGCCAATTTTTCGAAGGCGAGGGCAAAGCTCAGCTTCGCAAAGAGCTGGAGGCTTTGCTTGCCCCGTCCTTAAACGGTTGGATGTCGGGGCAAACCGCAGAGTGGACTGCGCTGTATGAGCGGATCTGGCTCAGCGCAGCCGAACATGCGGGAAGCCTGCTTCAAGAGGATATGCTTGCTTATGAAAGCGGCAAGCGGGTTTCGTTAACCGGAAGCGCGGATATTGCGGAACTCAAAAATCTTTACAAGCAATTAATTGATCTCTAAATTAATTGATCTCTAATCGTCAATGGATCTTGACGGTTCTATCGCATTAACAGCTGAATGCTTTTGCGGACTTGCATGACGTCCGCAAAAGCATTTTTTATTTTTGTGTGTTTCTGTGCAAAAAGCGAGCAATTGGCACATATATGTCACGATTTAGGACCATTTGAGAGCATTAACCGTTTCCAATTTACATATCGCGACAATAAGCGGATTCAATCACCTATATGAATATTTATACTGTTTGCTCGCATTTCACGATGCTGATAATATTCACTCATGCTTACAAAATAGATACGGGGAGATGGATTTACTTGGACGTTTTAAGGCAGTTGAAAGCATTCTATTGGGCGGAACGAAAGTTTTTGTTCTCTTCCATATTATGCTTAATGTGCGCTACGGCGCTCGGACTTGTCTATCCGAATTTGCTGCGTTACCTCATTGATGATGTGATCACGCCACAGAAATTCGAATTAGTGCCGGCGCTTGCTTTTACGGTGGTTGGAGTCGTTTCATTTAAAGGTTTTATGCAGTTTTTACACGGTTTTTTTGGCGGACGGCTTGGAAATAAGGTGGCATTCCGCATGCGGAACGCTTTGTATGACAAGCTGCAAACGCTGTCCTTCCAGTATTACGACAAAGCGAAGACAGGAGATCTGATGTCTCGCCTAACGGCGGATTTGGAAGCGATCCGCAACTTTATCGGTTTTGGCTTTGCTCAAATTTTGAACATGGTCCTCATGATTGTGTTCGGCGGCGCCATGATGCTCTCGATCCATTGGCAGCTAACGCTTATTACGCTGGTTACGATCCCGCTCCTCGGTTTCGCGGCGATTCGTTTCGAACGCAACATTCATCCCGCATTCCGGGAAATGCGTCAAGCGATGAGTAATCTTACCACCGCGGTCCAAGAGAACATCACGGGCGTGCGCACGGTCAAATCCTTTGCGAGAGAGTCGCATGAGGTATCCAAGTTTTCGGTTCGGAGCGAAGCGTATCAGACGAACCAAGTCGGCGCAGCAAAGATCTGGGCTAAATTTTTTCCGGTCATGGAGCTTGTCGCTAACTTAAGCGCTGTCATCCTGCTCGTTACCGGCGGTATTCTTGTCATCAACAATTCACTTAAGCTTGGCGAATTCGTCGCATTTTTCAGCTTAATCTGGTACATTATCGGCCCAATGTGGGGACTCGGGTTTCATATCAACAACTACACGCAGTTCAAAGCGTCAGGCGAGCGCGTGCTGGGACTGCTGAATGAGCATGTCCACGTCAAAAATACAGAAGATGCGATTGAGGTCAGCAATGAAACCGTGAAAGGCCATGTACGCTTCGATCATGTGACGTTCAGCTATCCGGACAAAACGCCGGCCGTCACGGATTTGGTTATCGATGCGCCGGCAGGCTCCGTTATCGGGTTTCTGGGAGCCACTGGCTCGGGTAAATCGACAATCATTCAATTGCTGATGAGAGCCTATAACGTGAAAAACGGAACGATTACGTTGGACGGCATCGACATCCGCAACCTCGATGTTGCAAGCCTCCGCCGTTTGATTGCCCCCGTGTTTCAAGAGACATTCTTGTTCTCCGCGTCGATCAGGGACAATATCGCATACGGCGTGCGCGACGTCACACCGGAGCAAATCGAATACGCCGCTAAGCTCGCTAAAGCGCATGATTTTATTATGGAACTGCCGCTTGGCTACGATACGATCGTCGGCGAAAGAGGCATGGGCTTATCAGGCGGACAGAAGCAGCGGATTGCCATCGCAAGAGCGCTCATTAAAAATCCGCGCATTCTAATCTTGGATGACGCAACAAGCGCCGTTGACATGGAAACCGAGCATGAAATTCAAGCAGGCTTTAAAGAGCTGATGGCTGGGCGGACGACGTTTATTATCGCTCACCGTATTTCTTCGCTCCGACATGCCGATGAAATTATCGTCCTCGATAAAGGCCATGTCGTGCAGCGGGGCACCCATGCGCAATTAATCGCTCAGCAAGGCCCTTATCGGGATACTTATAACATTCAATATGCTGATTATCCGCTTGATGATACAACATTGACTGCGGGGGCGCATGATCGGAAAGGGAGTACCGTATAATGAGCACGAATGCCAAAGCAAAGGTAAGCAATAAAAACGAACGCTTCATTTACCAAGACGATGAGCTGATCGAAAAGCCCTTTAACTGGGGACAGCTGCGCAGATTGTTCATGTATATGAAGCCGTACTCTAAACAGTTAATGCCTGTTATTTTGATGATGATCCTAGGAACAATAACACGTCTTGGCGTACCGGCGCTCGTCATTCTCGCCATCGACGAAGCGATCGCGCCGGCAAACGGGGCAACGAGCGTACCCAAGCTGCTCGTCATCGCAGGCATTATGCTTTTCTTGTATATTATCCAATGGGCATCCAATACGTACCGCATCAAATATACGAATATTATCGGACAGAAGGTTATCTATGACCTGAGGAACCATTTATTCCAGCATATCCAGAAGCTCAGCTTCCGCTTCTACGATAAACGGCCGGCTGGATCCGTGCTTGTCCGCGTGACGAACGATGTTAATGCTTTGCAGGATCTATTTACGAACGGGGTCGTCAATCTACTGATGGACTGCGTTCAGCTGTTCGGGATCGTCATCATCCTGCTCGTTTGGAATTTCAAACTCGGCATTGCCGTGATGATCACCGTTCCGCTTATGTTTCTCGTTTCAACGACCCTGCGCAAAAGAATTCGTTTTGCGTGGCAGGATGTCCGGATTAAGCAGTCTCGAATCAACTCCCATTTGAATGAGAGCATTCAAGGGATGAAGGTAACGCAGGCTTATGTGCAGGAAAAGGAAAACATGGGTTTCTTCGACCAAATGAATACGGTCAACGTCAAGTCCTGGAACAAAGCTTCGGCGATGAACCAAGCGTTTGGTCCCGTTATCGAGGTCACCTCTGCCATCGGAACATTTATTTTGTTCTGGTACGGCGCCCATCTCATTCAATCCGGTGCGATTACCGTCGGTTTGCTGGTCGGGTACGCCAACTATATCGGAAACTTCTGGGATCCGATCAACCGCCTTGGTCAAATGTATTCACAATTGCTGATCGCGATGGCGTCATCGGAGCGGATTTTTGAATTTATCGACGAAGAGCCAACGGTCGCCGAATTAACGCAGGCGAAGCCCCTGCCTAAGATCAAAGGCGCCGTTACGTTTGACCACATTGTGTTCGAATATGAGAAGGGAAGGCCTGCTCTTAAAAACGTGACGATTGATGTGAAGGAAGGGCAATCTATCGCGCTTGTCGGCCACACCGGTTCCGGCAAAAGTACGATCATTAACCTGCTTTGCCGCTTCTATGATCCCGTAGAAGGCCGCGTGCTCATCGATGGCATCGATATTCGAGACGTAACGATCGAGAGCCTGCGCTCGCAGGTGGGGATCGTCCTTCAGGATACGTTTATCTTTGCAGGCACGATTCGTGACAATATCCGCTATGGCCGGTTGAACGCAACGGACGCGGAAGTCGTTAAGGCAGCCCAGGCCGTTAATGCGCATGATTTCATTATGGGGCTTCCCGACGGATACGATACCCAGGTTGAAGAACGCGGAAACGTACTCTCAATGGGCCAGCGTCAGCTGCTCTCGTTTGCAAGGGCTTTGCTAGCCGACCCGCAAATCTTGATTTTGGATGAAGCGACGGCGAGCATCGATACGGAGACGGAGCTGAAGATCCAAGAAGCGTTGAAAATACTGCTTGCCGGTCGCACTTCGTTTATGATTGCCCACCGGTTGTCGACGATTCGCCACGCGGATGAAATTATCGTGCTTGACCATGGTCAAATCGTAGAGCAAGGCAATCATGAGACGCTGATTAACAAACGTGGCGTTTATAACGGATTAATCGAAGCGCAGTATCGTTTTCTGTAATAATGGTTGATTTTTCATCAAGGAACCTCCACAATGGAAGAAAAAACGAACCGAGGCGTTTATCTTTGCCGAACAAGGCAGAGAAAAACGAATCGATTTGCTTCCAGGAGGTTCTTTTTCTTTATGTATGGATCACCGTTAACATCGAATGCCCGTAAATTGCTGCTGTTAGGCTCCGGCGAGCTTGGGAAAGAAGTCGTATTGGAGGCTCAGCGCCTTGGCGTTGAGACGATTGCCGTTGACCGCTATGATCATGCGCCGGCGATGCAAGCCGCGCACCGCAGCTATACGGCCGATATGCTGAACGGCGCCGAGCTGCGCCGTATTATCGAGTTGGAGAAACCGGATTATATCGTTCCGGAGATCGAAGCGATCGCAACGGAGACGCTGCTGGAGCTTGAAAAGGAAGGACATCGCGTCATTCCGACGGCTCGCGCGGCATGGCTCACGATGGACCGCGAAGGCATTCGACGTTTGGCTGCGGAGACATTGGAGCTTCCGACGGCTCCCTACCGTTTTGCCGATACGCTGGGCGAACTGCGTCTTGCCGCAGAAGCGCTTGGCTTTCCCTGCGTCATTAAGCCGATTATGAGCTCCTCTGGCAAGGGACAAAGCGTTTGCCGTTCCGAAGCGGAGCTTGAAGCATGCTGGAACTATGCCATGGAGGGAGGCCGCGCGAAGAAGCAGCGTATTATCGTAGAAGGCTTCGTCACGTTCGAATCCGAAATTACATTGCTGACCGTTCGTTCCGTATCCGGGACAAGCTATTGCCCGCCGATTGGTCATGTTCAGAAGGATGGCGATTATATCGAATCCTGGCAGCCGCATGAAATGACGGAGGAGCAAATCGCGCAAGCCGAGGCTATAGCATTGCGGATTACGGATGAGCTTGGCGGGTATGGCATTTACGGTGTCGAGCTGTTCATAACGAAAGACGGCGTATTGTTCAGCGAAGTATCGCCGCGTCCGCATGACACGGGGATGGTAACGATGGCTACTCAGGATTTGTCCGAATTTGCCCTCCATGTCCGTGCTATTCTAGGGTTCCCGATTCCAACGATTCGACTGCTGACGCCTGGCGCGTCGCATACGCTCAAAGCAGATCGGGAATCCAGCTCCTTCCGCATTGGAGGTATCGAGGAAGCCCTTTCGGTGCCCAACACGCAGGTTCGTGTTTTCGGCAAGCCCGAGACGAAGGTAGGCCGCCGGATGGCTGTTGCTTTAAGCAGCGCTTCCGATGTGGAGCAAGCACGCGAAACCGCGCGAATTGCCGCCGAAGCCCTATATATTGAATACGATAACTAATGAACGATAATCAAATAAACCTCCAGATTTCCGATATAAGGATCTGGAGGTTATTTTTTTTGTTATTCTCCTGAAATACCTTTTCTGTGCAGCATTGCCTAGTATAGAAAAACAACTTCATCAATACATTAAAATATTGGCTTATTATCGGAGTGAACGAAGGTGGTGGACTTAAAATGACAAGTGAAGGGAGTCATAAGGTCAAGTCTGATTCGCATACCCAGGCCAACTTTCAGGCGCTTGTCGATGCGATTATTCCGCTTACCTGCCAATATGCCGGTGCTTCCGCGACGGTGTATGCACCAGGCGCTATAGGTTTGGGAATTCAAGATTATGTGATGAAAGAACTGGATTTTTCCCAGTTTATACCGGAAGATGCGGAGCCGAATATCATCCCGCTTTCGAAGTCAACGGCGATATTGCTTGATATCGGTGCAGCTCAATTTCTTAACTTAAACCATGCGCTATTCCCTAGCAGCGGGTTTTCGTATCCCTGCGAGGGATTATTTTCTACTCTTTCACGAAGTGACAGACTACGCGCGGTCACTTTGCTGGACCACCTTGCTGTTCCCCTTGAAAGTCTCCCGCAGCCCTATCAAAATAACCCTGCGCTTGTTCAGGTCATGATGTCTTCCATTAATCAATTAACATTGTTCGGCTATTACTCGGAATGGTTCGGATATGGAACGACCCGATTTTTACCGTCAAACCTTAAGAGAATCGAATGCTGCCCGCTTAGCTGGAAGATGGTCGGTTATCCGGGACCCTCTTTCGGTTACCGCGACTTTCGCGGTTTCATAATGCGTTTTCCTCATCAGAAAGGGAGGATCTGAATGGCAGATCAAGATGTCATCGTGATCGGAGCAGGCGGTGGAGGGGCAGTCATTGCCAAGGAACTCGGAGAACTCGGGTTAAAGGTTTTAGTCTTGGAAGCAGGTCCGTGGTACGGTAATAAACGATGGCCAGAACCGAACAGCAAAAGGGGAGCGGCAAGCAGTTCGAATACCGAGGATTTGGATGTCGTTCTCTTTAAACAGCTCTATAACAAATTAGAGGATACAATGGACAACCTAATATCAGGCAGAGTCCGTTGGGGGCCGGCTGACAGCAGACGCGCTCCGTGGAACCGGACACTTTCACAGAAAGGGTTTATTTGGCAAAACTCGGGCGTGGGTGGGAGCACGCAGCATTATCTTTCCCATTCCCCCCGGGCATTTCCGCTGGCGGTCGATGATGTTTGGCCAATTTCTTATCGTGAATTGATACCCTATTACGAGAAAGTCGAAGCTACGCTGCCTGTCGAATTTGCCCCTACAACTGCTAAGGAGGAGTTGTTTTATTATGGGGCCAAAAAAGCCGGCTGGCCTTTAATTGCGACGCTGGATGTGACGAGTCCCGGTTACCGTCCCCAGCCGAATGCCATACTTCCGCCCAATCGCCATTTGATGAATCCGAATTATTCATTAGAGGAATTATCCTGGATGGAAGGGTGCACGTTAGCCGGGCATTGCATCAACGGTTGCCCGCATGGGCCCTCGGTTGATAAGATAGCCAAACGCTCCACTAATGTAAGCTATGTCCCGCTAGCATTAAAGACAGGCAATGTTCGAATTAGGCCAAATACGTACACGACTAAGATTTTAACGGAAAAGAATCCTCAAGGCGAGCTGCGCGCCATAGGCGTAAAGGTTCGGGATACCTGGACGGGGGAATCGGAAGAGATCTATGCGAAAACCGTAGTCATGGCTGCCGGCTGCATTGAAAGTCCGCGACTCTGGTTAAATTCGGACTTGCCCAAAAACGAGTGGGTGGGGAAAGGGCTTGTTAATCACTATTTTGACTGGGTGACGGGAATCTTTGATGAGAAGGTATTATATTCGATCTTGGGAACGCCGCATATTGATTCGTTTGCCGGCCATACTTCAGGCGCAAGGCTGGATTATCCAGGAGTAGGGTGCATTCAGGTAACGGGCCTGAGCCCTGGTTTAACTGCCGTATTTAGCTATGGGATCAGCGAGTCAGGCTATAATTTCCTGCAGCCTCCTGAACCGGAGGCCCCTTGGAACGCGCAAGGACTTATCGTTGGTCCAGAACTGACAGGATTAATGGCAGATTATCGAAACGCATTGCAAATAACCATTTACGCGGATGATGACGTGGACCAACGTAACGGGATTACCGTTGAATCGAATGTCGCGGATGAACATGGCCCCATTCCACGGGTTAGTTATATGCCAAGCCGACGGGCTCGAGAGAACCGGGATATATTAATGAAAATCGCAATCGATATTTTAGAAAAAGCGGGAGCCCGTCAAATTAGCCGCGCCAATTGGCCGCCGGGTATGTTTCTACATATGGAAAGCTCAATGAGAATGGGCTTTGTCATTGATACCGATTGCGAAGCTTATCAGGTCAAACGATTATTCATAGCCGATAACAGCGCTCATTTTAATGGATTAGGAGGAGCCAATCCTACGCTTACGACACAAGCCTTAGCCACGCGGACAGCGAAAATAATAGTTAACAAGTATTTCAGTTAAAAGGCCTGCACTGCATTTTCTTTGATGAATGAATACAACAAAAGGGGGTATCTTATTTGTAAAGAATGAGAAATAAGAGGTGAAAAAATGAATTTGCTGGAGATCTTAAAGGATGCGATAAAACCTTTTGTAGACGGGAAGAAGCCTCCTTTACATGTAGGAGAAGTGATGAATCTATGGTTCTATTTGGCGGCTTCGGAGCAAACCATGCGGGGAGAACAAATATCCTTCAATATCGTTCAAGATGCAGAGCTCAAAGAAAATCTAAAAGAAATCATTAACAATGTCCATGCCCCGATTATTAAGGAAATCACGGAGTTTCTCAGAGTAGAAGGGGTATCTCTTCCTTCGACAACGCCGGAGAAACCGATCGGAGATTTTCGAGATATCCCGGAAGGAGCAAAATTAAACGACGAGGAAGTCTCGAATCTTATGCAATTCAATATGGTATTAGGCATAAATTATGCTTGCCGGGGTTTGACGGAGTCTGTCAGACCGGATGTGGCAGCCATGTTTGCCAAATTTCAAATCATGAAGGTCACGTATTCTTTACCTTTAAAGGATTTAGCGATGAAAAAGGGTTGGTTTAAACAACCTCCTTACTATCAGCAGGAGCATGTTTGAAGCAGGTAAATCCTTAGCGTTGAAACCGCAAATGCTGCGGTTTTTTTATTATGTCCGGATAACATCATTTTTTCATTTTCAGCTGAATCGATCCGATTCCCAGCATAATTAACGGAATGAATAGACAGATTGTTAATGCAAAAGGGATCCAAATTTTCGTGTCGAAATCCATCATATAAACGACATTCGGATAGACCACAAGCGAATACACAACCAAAATCATGCCGCAGGGTAACACAAGGGGGCGGTAATCTTTAAGCCCAAAAATTTGTGCAAGACCCGTTACGAAATGATAAGAATAAAATGAAGTTTTAAAAAAAATGGTTAAAAACCACATGCCTGCCATTAGAATCTCTACCCGCTGAATAAAATTGCCGATATTGATTTTTTTAGCGAGAGCATAGCTGGGGTAAATATTTCTTTCACTGAAATCTGCGCCCAATATCGCAATACTCAGAAAAGTAATAATGATAACGAATATTCCGCCTAATAAATTCCCTATAAAAAATGCTTTTCCTCCTTCCTCCGGATGATTCACACAAGCAGGAAATACCATGAGAAAAACAATGAGCGGGAGAGAAGCCGTACCGATATAAGATAACGATGCCTTAAAGATCGGTTTTATGCCAATTTCGGTAATTGGCTGGATTTTTTGAATATCCATTTCAGGTATGAGGAAAAGCGTAGATATTATAAACAGCAATAAAAACCAGGGGAATAAGATTTCGGCTGCCCGAGCCAGCACTTCAAGTCCAAGCCGCAGACCCATAATTACAATTCCTGCAAATAATATGATAAAAGACTCGATCGGCGTTTCAGGCATAACCTGCGTCGTCATAAAATTTCCCATATAAAATAATACAGATGAAGCGGCGATGAAAGAAAATAAAACAAAAAGAAGAGAGATCAGCTTGCCTAACCACTTCCCGAATATTTTTTCCGTATATTCTATTAGCGTCATAGCAGGGAATTGTTTGCTGAGCAATATATATAGGCCCACAATGAATAAACCTAATAGCCAGCCTACTATGGCAGCAATCCAAGCATTCTGTTCCGCATCAGCGGCGAGACTCGACGGAATGACCAAAATGGTCGTGCCAATCGTATAAAACATGACAAGCACAGTAAATTGGCGTATGGAAACTTTAATGTTGCCCGTCATTTGCTCTTCACTCCAATCTTACTTTTTACGCATTTTTTTGGTTATTTTCTTGCGTAGCAACCCGACGCCAAGTATGAAAAGCGGCAGCAATAATCCCATCGTCAACGCATAAGGGGTCCATATTTTAGAATCGAAATCCATCATATAAGTCACATTCGGATAGACGACAAGCGAATATACGACCAAAAGCATGCCGTATGGCAAAACAAGGGGACGATAATCCTTAACGCCAAAAATTTGCGCGAGACCCTTCAAGAAACTGTAGGAGTATAATATCGTTTTAAAAAAAATGGTTAAAAACCACATCCCCGCGACTAAGATTTCTACCCTTTGAATAAAATTGCCGACATTTATTTTTTTCGCTAAGGCATAGCTGGGGTACATATTTCTTTCGCTGAAATCTTCCCCTAATATCGAAATGCTCAAAAAGGTGATGATGATAACAAACACTCCCCCAAGAAGTGCCCCAATAAAAAAGGCTTTTTCTGCTTCCTTCCGATTATTGATAAAAGCAGGAAATATCATCAAGAGAATCACATGCGGAAGGGAAGCAATACTTGCAAATGTTAACGTTCCTTTCATTATCGGCCGAATGCCGTCCTCGAATACCGGTTGTATTTTTTGAATTTCTACCTCAGGCAGAAGGAAAAGAGTAGTAACAAAGAACAACAAAAGAAACCATGGAAATAAGATTTCAGCGGCACGGGCAATGACTTCAAGACCGAGACGCAGCCCCATGACGACAATGCCAGCAAAGAGAATCGTAAAGGACTCAATCGGCGTTTCAGGCAAAACCTGCGTCGTCATGAAATTTCCCATGTAATATAGTACAGAAGCAGCTCCTATAAACGAAAAGAAAATAAACAGGAAGGAGACGAGCTTGCCTAACCATTTCCCCAGCACTTTTTCGTTATATTCAATGAGCGTCAAATTGGAAAGCTGCCGGCCTAACCATAGAAACAACCCTACAATTAATAATCCAAATGCCCATCCTAGAATCGCAGCAATCCAAGCATCCTGATCAGCATCCGCAGCTAAGCTTGACGGAATCACTAATATGGTCGTTCCGACCGTATAGAACATGACAAGTACGGTGAATTGACGAACAGATATTTTAATATTGACGGTCATTTTTTTCACTCCAATATTACTTTAGGAAGCTGAATAACAAATCACTGAAAGGCTTAAAGATGATAAAGAGCAGATCCAACGGATTTGGGATTGGGAATTGTAGAGACTTCGCTATGCTTAACCCGGTTCCGAGCACGAGCAGGACAGAAAAGAGCCAAAGCTCCCTTTTTAATTTCGCTTTCAACAAAGGGGGAACTTCGATCAAGGCGATGAAAGAGGCTGTGGCCACGATTCCCGTAATCATCCACATCCGATTATTCCTCCTTTTCTCTATGGAACGAATTGGACACTGTACCGATACGCCTAATCTTTACATCTGCCTTTACATTGATCTCCAAGTTTAAAAACTGTTCCTCCCAATCCTGTTTTAATGTTTTCCAAGCTGCAGGGTTCGACCGGCGGATAGCTTCGCCAAATCCGAAAATATCAACCTTTAGTCTTTTCTGCGTCTTATGGATGGACTCCAGGATGATTGCCGTTACTTTTTTTTCTGCGCTTTTTTCAAGCATATCGATCGTATCTCTTTTTGTAAGATCGATTTCGCACTCCACCTCGCCTACGTTTTCTTCCGTCTTTATTTCGATGTCAATTTGCGGTTTGCCATTTTTCACCTTGCCTTTCACGTCCGTTTTTGACTTCATAATTTCTACGGCTATATTACCACCCTCGGGACATGCTAGAGTCCCAACCGTGTTCCTTACTTTATCTCTGATGTAGCTATAACCTTTGCTTTCTTTTTCATTCAACCAACCGATTAATTTATCTTCTTTGAATACAGCTAAACCCGAATATCTTAATTTACCCGGAGGCTCTATGTTTTCCACGTTTTGTTGGGTCTGGCCCTTATTTACGTTAGTCACTTTAACAGCCGTTAACACTGGGCTTTTTCCTTCACTGATAATGTCCGTAATGAGTTCATCCAAGGTGGTCGTCAAGGTGGGAGCCCATACCTTCTGAGATGTTTGAAGTGAAAGAAACAGTTTGTTTGCCGGTATTTTCTCAACTGGGGTCAATACTTTCAATACATCCTTGGCAGACGAACCCTTCGCGATAACGATGAAAAAATCCGTTCGCACCTCATGGTCCCGGGAAAAATGATCGAGAGGTTTCTCAATCCCTTCCCTCGCCAATGCCTCGCCAATTACGAGCACGCGAAGATGCGCCATGTAAATGACTCTGGGACTGGTGGTCGTCATTTTGCGTATCGCTTCGAATATAGTATCCCCGGTTGCTTCATAAACGGTTACCGGCGTACGGTTCCCGCTCGGTTTTGCCGACGCCACTTCTCCCGGATTGACTACTTGGGCAGAGACCCGGTATCCTTTCCCATCTTTATCGATTCCGATCCCTACTGAAATCCCTAGCTCATTTAATTCCCGTCTATTCCAACATCCCGTTAACAGGTTAAGAAGCAGGAGGCAGCTGATGTAAACTATATACTTTCGTTTCATTAAGCTTGCTCCTTTCTTGACCTTATTCAAGTCTTTGGTTTAGTGGGCGGTGACATTTGTTCACGAATCACGTTCTTCTGATTAATCAAACGAGGCCTTGAAGACATTGCCCAATGGGGAAGGCGGAAAATCGTATCCTTTAAATCGGAAAGCACTAAAGGAGCAAACGGACTCATGTAAGGAATTCCGAAGGAGCGCAAGCTGCAAAGATGCAAAACAAGAGCAATTAAAGCGACTACTATCCCGAAAATGCCGAAGGAAGCGGCTAAACCCATAATGATGAAACGAATCATTCTAATAGAAATTGCCATGCTGTATCCCGTAATGACAAAGCTAGATATCGCGGTAATCGACACGACGATAACCATGGATGCCGATACGATGCCGGCTTCAACAGCCGCTTGGCCTATGACCAGCGTACCGACGATCGATACGGCTTGTCCAATCGGCCGAGGCATTCTTAAACCCGCTTCCCGCAAAATTTCAAAGGTTACCTCCATTATTAGAGCTTCGATGAAAGCAGGGAAGGGTACGCCTTCCCGCTGCGCAGCTAAACTGATAAGAAGCTGCGTAGGCAGCAGCTCTTGGTGGAAGGTGGTAATCGCTATATAAATTGCCGGTCCGACCATGGCAATAAACAAGCATATAAAACGGATGATCCGGAGGAGGGTGCTGATATCCGCGCGCAGGTAATAATCCTCCGCAGTTTGAAAAAACGAAATAAACAAGGTTGGAACGATGAGAACAAAGGGGGTCCCGTCGACCAAAATAGCGATACGGCCTTCTAATAGCTCGGCAGCCGCAACATCGGGCCGCTCGGTGTTATTAATGGTTGGAAAAGGAGAATAGGGTTCGTCTTGTATCAGTTCTTCAATATATCCTCCCTCCAAGATCCCGTCGATGTTGATTTTATCAAGTCGTTTATGGACTTCTTCGACAATCTTGTCGTTAACGATTCCTTTTATGTACATAATGGCCACATCGGTTTTTGTAACGCTGCCGATTTGTTTTGTTTCCAGCCAAAGGTTCTGGTCTTTAATTTTCCTGCGGATCATGGCCGTATTCGTGCGCAGCGTTTCGGTGAAGCCTTCCTGCGGGCCTCGAACAACGCTTTGTGCGACAGGCTCGGAGATCCCTCTGCTTTTCCACCCTTGGGTGCTGGCAGATATCCCTTGCAAGCAGCCGTCTAATAAAATCACCGTGTCTCCAGATAAAATAGAGTTATACAATGAGGAGAAATCCGTAATTTCTTTGTTGTCTCCAATTTGGAGGGCCATGCCTTTCAAAGATTCCATACGATTGTCGTTTTCAGAAATCTGCTCGATCGGTTCGATTTGTGAATCCTGCATTAGCGAATCCATAAAAAAATCAGTGATGACTTGTTTGTCTGCTAATCCGTCCGTATAAAGAACGGCTACTTTTGTCCTCTTATCTTTGCCGCTCCGGATCTCCCGGATAATGATATCCGTGCTGTTCCCGAGATCCATTTTGATCTTTCTTATATTTTCATCGAGACTTGCATACAGCGGTTCCGGTTCCGCTTGCGCTTTATTTTGTTGTTGACCGCTTTGGCCAGAGGAATTGAAGTTTCTTTTTAATTTCATAGTCATATTTCCTCGCGATCTCTTGTATACGGTGCCGTAACGAAGAAAGGCCTATTCCTTCCTTAATACCGGACCGTTGGAAAGGCGGTTACTCACCTCCATGGCGATCTTCAAAATAACCATAGGCAAAAGAATATAATAAATCGGATCCCACCACACAAGGCTATACAGTATGCCAGTTGTATTCAGAGTGATTGTAACTAATGCCGCAAATGCTGAAACAAATGCATATTTCAACCATGTATATTTCCAATGGAGCTTGACCGTGATCACCAGGAGCAAACTTAAGCACATATAATATACGGCGGAAAAAGCCGTTGTATCATGAGCTAGGTTAACGAACCACCCTGGGCGGTAATATCTGTTGTTCAGCAGCATAATAGGGAGAATATGCAAGGTGCCTGTAATGGGACCAATAATGAACAGCAGGATCAGAAAGTGAATGGCTCCTTGTAAGGGTTGTAACAATTTGAGGTGAAGGATTTTAGCTGCAGCAAAATATAAGGGAAGGCCTATTGCCGTATAGCTTAGGCGCCACCAATTGTGGGAATAGATGTGCAGGTATAGAAATAACACTTCAATACCTACGAATAGGCCTGTAAAAACGAACAACCAAATCCACCGTAAACGAAAAACGGCAATGAAGGCTGCTGCCGAAGGTAGAGCTAACGCATTGGATGCAATTGCTCCCATATTACTATCATAATAAGGTTCATCAGCTAAAAATTTAGGGAAATATTGGTAGCTGCCCAAGAAAATATATATGATAGCTTCAATAAAGTAACCGAGACCTATCATTAAAAAAAATAGCATTAGGCTTCGCTTGTTTCTTTTTTTCAGACCTACATAACCTACAATAAGAAGGCTTAGGATCCCTAATCCCACATACCAATACGAATTAAAATACATGGTTACACCCCATAAACGAGAATATTTCTTTATTATGGTTTCGTTGCTTGTTTTTATACCTATTTACAGTTATGGATAAGTTTTCAGATGTTCGTTTGTTTGAAATTTTCAGGAAATAGAATAAAGAAAAGATTATGAGGTGAATATAAAAAAAGAAAAAATATGAAAATGATGGTGGATATATGCATGTAGCGATTTGTTTATTTACGATTTTCTCAACATGGCGTTGGGGTGACTGGCAAAATTGGCGAAAATACCACGCGACTATGTTCTACATAGCGGCAGGAGGATTATTATACGAGTATTTAACTAAAGACCATACGCTATGGAGTTTTCATCCGGATTTTCTATATAATCAGCAAATGACCGTCATTGTATATACTTTTGTTACGATGCCGCTTAGCGTTCTGCTCTTCTTGTCCCGATTCCCGCAAACCTTAAAGAAGCAGCTTATTTATTTAACCAAATGGTTGTTGATTTACACGATCGCAGAAATCATTTTGCAATACTTTGGTCGAATTTCATATCAAAACGGATGGAGCTTATTCCATTCGTTCTTATTTGATATCATGATGTTTCCAATGCTGGTCTTTCATCATAAGAGGCCTCTGCTCGCCTATCTGGTTTCTATCGTAATCGTAGTACTATTAATGCATTGGTTTGAAGTTCCGATGAGCTAACCTTTTTACAGCGGAGATGTTATTATAAACATATAGGCATTTGAGACATCGTCACATTGAAATCATGAAGAATCGGGGAATGTAAGGATGAGCAAGAAAAGAAAGCAGGCAGCGTCATCCGCGGCAAAAGCTGCGCCGAAAGACGAAAAGGACAATCCTGTATTGCTGAATGAGCTTCTGAGCGCAGATATCGTAAAGAAACTGAAAGCACAGGCTGAGGAATTGAAAAAAGCCGAGGAGACCCGCAAGGAAGACATTCGTAAGCAGGAGGAAGAAAAGAAAAAGCAGGAACAAAAGCGCTTGGAAAATGATTTCTCGTATTTGCTTGAAAATAGCGATCCGAGCTGGTCTAAGCATAAATAACCGTTTCTTGATTTTTTATATCCATGACAGGCCTCATCGAAAGCATCCTCCCGGGTGCTTTTTTTATTTTAGAATAATGTAAAAGTTCCTTTACGGGAGAAGGCCTAATGCTCATAATAAGGCTTTGTATGGCATGCCAAGCCGCAGGATGAAGAAGGTTGTGTAGATAGTCCACTATTACAAAAAATTTCGAATATTAAACTGTAACCGTATTCATTAGTATTAAAACAGGAACAAAAACGTTAAAGAGCTCTACATTACAAGGGAGGTATACCATGAAACAAAACCGCAAGGCGTTATTCGTCCTCATGCTGGCCATCTTAATGTTTGCAACTCTGCTTGCAGGCTGCTCGGGCGGGACGAACAAGGAAAATGAGACCGAGCCTTCACAGACCGAAAAAACAACAAGCCCGGAGAACAGCGGGAACGAACCAACGAATGCACAAACAGAGGATTCGAAAGAGCCGGTTAAGCTGAAATTCACATTCTGGGGAAGCCCGCAAGAGAAAACGGCAATCGAGCAGGCGACGAAAAAGTTTACGGAAAAATATCCTTGGATTACCGTGGATGCGATTCATATCCCGGAGGCGGATTATGATGCGAAAATAACCGCAATGGTAGCGGGAAATGATTCTCCGGATCTCGGTTATATGCACGGGGAGCTGGCGGATCCGTGGCAGAAGGAAGGGAAATTCGTCAATATGTTCGAGCTGCTGGACAAAGACGACGAATTAAAGCGTGAAGATTTCTTGGATTACATCTGGTTTAAGTCTTCCGAGGACTTCGCTTACGGAATCAGCACAGCTGGCGAGACATTCGGCTTGTTCTATAATAAAGACCTATTCGATACTGCGAAGCAAGCCTATCCGCCGTCCAAACCGGAGGAAGCATGGGACTGGGATCAATTCGTCGAAGTGGCCAAAAAGCTGACGCTGGACAAAAACGGCAAGAATGCTTCGGAAGAAGGCTTTGATCCGAATAATATCAAGCAGTACGGCGTGTCGTTCGAAACATGGCATGGACCGATCCACGCAACCGTGATTAACAATGAGGGCGAATGGATTACGAAGGACGGCAAATTTGGGTTTAGCGAGCCGCAAGCAACGGAAGCGATTCAAAGACTTGCCGATCTGATCAATGTTCATCATGTTGCGCCTTCGCCGGTGCAAATGAAATCGATTCCGTCGCAAGCGGTCGCGCTGCAATCCAAGCTGGTTGCCATGTCTATGCACGGACAATGGATCAACCTTGATCTTGGAGCAGCCAAAGTTAACTACGATATCGGCGTTCTTCCGAAAATGAGCCGTTCCGTACCGATGGGCATTAGCGGAGCCTCCGTCATTTACAAATCCAGTAAGCATCTGGATGAAGCCTGGCTGTTAACGAAGTTTTTGGAAAACCCGGAAGGCTCGCTTGATCTGTACAGCGGCGGATTATGGATGCCGACGATGACGAAATGGTATACCGAGCCTGAGCTTATTGCCAAATGGGCAGAGAATAACCCGGCGCATCCGGCAGGCTTTAAGGATGCGATGATGAACAATTTGCTGAATAACGGCGTGCCTAACGGATCCTACTATATTAAAAACTTCTCCAAGGTGAACGCCATTACATTCTCCGGTATGGATGAAGTATGGCTTGGAAGGAAAACGGCCGCAGAAGCGATGAAAGAAATCGAAGCGAAGGTGCAGCCCGAAATTCAAGGCAGATACGATGTAAGCCCATAAGTTAGAGGAGGAGAATTGCTATTCGGGCGACCGGCTATGCCGGTTGCCCTAACCTACCAATAGTTTGGAGAGAGCAACTATGAAATCAATAGCGGGCTTCCGGGAACGCTCGATCGTGCAGGAGCGTGCCGGCAGGAAAAAGCGTTCGTCCAAGGAGTTCAGCTACGGCATACTTTTCGCGTCACCTGTATTGCTGGGCTATCTCATTTTCGTCATCGTACCGATTGTAGCAACGCTGTATCTTAGCTTCACTTCTTACAGCGTTGGAACGACGCCGAAATGGCTGGGGTTCGATAATTACGTTCATTTATTCGAGGGATCCGATCCTTTTTTTTATCCAGCAGTTAAGGCAACCCTCTATTATGTGGGGCTTAGCGTACCCCTTGGCATTATTCTTTCTTTCTTTGTGGCGATCTTGCTTAACCAGAAAATCGTGGCCAGAGGATTTTTCCGCAGCGTATTTTATTTGCCGGTCATCATTCCGCTCGCTGCCTCGTCGATGGTATGGATGTGGCTGCTCCAGCCGGATTTCGGCATTGTCAATTATGTGCTGGATTCGCTTCATTTGCCATCCTCGAAATGGCTGGGCGATACGACATCCGTGGTGCCGACTCTTATTTTGTTCAGCTTCTGGACACTGGGGAACACGATTGTTATTTTTTTGGCAGGCCTGCAAGGCATTCCTTCCCATCTCTACGAAGCCATTGACATTGATGGCGGAAACGCATTTCATAAGCTCATCTACATCACAATCCCGATGAGTTCTCCCATTATTTTCTTCAATACGGTCATTGCCTTTATTAACGGCTTTCAGACCTTTGTCCAGCCTGCCGTCATGACGCAAGGCGGACCGAATAATTCAAGCCTGTTTTATGTGCTTTATTTGTTTAATGAAGGCTTCAAGTCTTCCCGAATGGGAAGTGCCAGTGCGATTTCAGTGCTGCTGTTTATCGTCATCATCCTGTTTACCGCAGCGATATTCTTCTTCTCCAAATCATTTGTCTATTACGAAGGGAAGGGGGAGAAGAGATGAGAAAGCTTCCTATTCTTCAGCGCTGCGTCATTTACGCTTTGCTGCTCGCGGGTACGGTCTTTTGTTTATTCCCTATATTCTGGATGCTGCGAACATCGTTGATCGGTATGGGCGATCTTTACCAGATGCCGCCCACTATATTTCCGAAATCGCTCAGCTGGGAAAATTACAAATCGGCGCTAGAAGCGTACCCGTTCGAACGTTTTTTCCTTAACAGCACGATCGTAACGGGTTCCGCAGTCGTAGGCGTGCTGTTTTCAAGCTCAATTTGCGCATACAGCTTTTCCCGAATCGACTGGAAGGGCAGAGACAAGGTGTTCGGATTTATTCTGTCAGGCCTAATGATTCCGTTTTTCGTAGTCATGATTCCGCAGTTTGTTTTCTGGAATGCGCTGCATCTGACGGATACGTTCGTTCCGCTAATTGCGCCTTCATGGTTCGGAGGCGGCGTGTTCAATATCTTTTTGCTGCGCCAGTTTTTTCTCAGCATTCCTAGAGATTTGGATGAGGCGGCTAAGGTTGACGGTGCCGGACATTTCCGGATCTATTGGCAGATCATTTTACCGGTAGCAAAACAAGCCATGATCGTCGTAGGTTTATTGACGTTTCTCGCCAATTGGAATGATTACCTCGGGCCGCTGGCCTTCATTACCTCGGAGAAGAATTACACGCTTATGCAGGGACTCACGTTGTTCCAAGGCTCCTATTCGGCGCAGTGGCATCTCATGATGGCGGCAACCGCAGTCATCGTTATTCCATCGTTGGTCATTTTCTTCATTGCTCAACGGCATTTTATCGAAGGGATTGCAATGACCGGCATAAAAGGCTAACTGCGGTTATTGTTATGCTTTCGCTTCAAAACAAATGGTCGTGCTGCAGGCAGGATGCTGCTTTGACTCGAGTTGCTAAGAAAACGCTTACAAAAAAGGGTTCAAAAATTCAATCGATATTGGAGGAGATTCTATCATGTTACGATCGACAAAACGGATAAAGCGGACCGTGTCCCTCGTCTTGGGACTTGCGCTTGTCTTCGGGAGCATCCCGCCGCTCGCATCGGCGGCCAACAATCCCGGAATGCCCGTCTTTAAAAGCTCGGGTGCCGTAATTCCGCAGGAGCCTGCTGCTTATTCTCCTGAACAAAGCATGATGCAGGCTATCTACGACATGGAGAAAAACGGTACTGATTTCTGGATAGACCGTTTGCTGGCGCGTCCCGGCAATGATCCGGCCAGGGAGGCTCGCGGCGTAGATTTGATGACGCGGGGCAGAGCCTTGTATATGAAAGAGCATACGCCGGGATTGATCGGCTTTGCCGGAAGGACGGCATATCAGGATGTGCTTGGCGGCAATGCCTATACGGTTACGTTCACCGGACTGACTTTAACGGAGGATGTCGGCAAGCGGCTGCAAATGCCAAGCCACTGGAGAAGCGAGCATAACGCGCAAGGATTAAGCATCATGCAGCGTAAATTCATTACGGATAGTAACGCTGCAGTAACGCTGCTTGATCTCAAAAATACGGGAACGGAAGTAAAAACGGTAACGATGACGGTTAATCCTTCCTTCGTATCCAAGGCGGAAGGCGACGAGCTGACGGGTATGGTCAATTCCGCCCGGAATTTAACCAAAATTAACACGCGCTTATCCGGCAGCGGCATGACAGCTGCAGATAACAAGCTTACCCGCACGATAAGCATTCCGGCCGGAGCGACGCTGCAGGCTAATGTGGTAATGGGCTTCATTACGGCTGAAATTCCGGAATCGCTGACGGAATACAACGTTTACAAGAGCCTAAATAATGATGCCGCGCTCGCCAAGCAGACACAGGATTATAACAAATGGTGGGCGGATAACGTGCCGTATATCGATGTACCGGATGAAAATATCAAAAAAATCGCCTATTACCGGTGGTGGCTGAACCGCTTTAACTATCTTGACGCTAACATTCCCGGCAATGACTTTCAATTCCCTACCTCCATTGAAGGGGTACTCGGTTACAACAATGCGATTGTTTTGACGCAGCCTATGCATATTCAGGATCTGCAATATTTGCGAAATCCGATGTATTCGTACGGGAACTGGGTATCGGTCGGCGAAACCTCCAACGGCGGCGCTTTTACCGATAACCCGGGCATGCCGGACAATTGGAACAATTATTACACCCAATACTTATCGGAAGCGGCATGGAACAGCTATAAAATCCATGGCGGTCAATCCGAGATTATCGGCAATTTGGCCCACTATGCGGAAAAAGACGTAGCTGGACAGCTCTTTCGTTTCGATAAGAACAACAACGGCGTCATTGCCTACGATTGGGGAGCATTAACCGGCAATGATGCAGACGCCGTGTCTTTTCACTGGAAATCGGGCAACCAAGAGCGGGCGGAAGGGGCTTATGTATACGGAGGCGCGAAAGCGGCTGCTGAAATGTACGGGTTCCTTGGCAACGAGGAGAAAGAAGCTGAGCTTGGCGCAATCGCTGCCGATATTCAACAAGGCATTATGGAAGAGCTTTGGGACGAAGAAGACCAAGTATTCAAGCATCGCCATATCAGCACGGACGAACTAAATCCTTGGAAGGAAATAAACAATTACTATCCGTTTACCGAAGGCGTTCCGCCAAATGAAGAGAAGTATAAGGAAGCATTCCGTCTATGGCAGGACTCCGCCGAATATCCGATCTTTCCTTTTTTCACGGCGAACCAGAAGGATAAAGCGGCTGCAGCAGCCCAAGGGGAAGCGGGCTCCAACAACTTTTCGACCATCAATTCTACGGTCACGTTCCGTTTGTTCGCGAAAGCGCTTCGGGAATATCCGTCGGAGTACATCACGGCAGATATGTATAAGCAGCTGCTTTATTGGGTGGCTTGGGCGCAATACTACGACGGGGATACGCGTTATCCGGATGCGAACGAATTTTGGGCGAACTGGAATCCAGCTACCCAAAAAATAGATTACCGCTCTTGGATCCACCACAATATTCTCGGGAATTACAATTATACGCTGATTGAGGACGTGGCCGGCTTGCGTCCTAGACTCGACAAAAAAATCGAGCTTTGGCCGCTTGATATCGGGTGGGATCATTTTACGGTCAACAATCTGAATTACCATGATCAGGATTTGACGATCGTATGGGATAAGCCGGGGGACGGTACGACGCATTACGGCACGGCACCTGAGGGATATTCCGTATTTATCGACGGTGAGCGCGCATTTACGGCGGATAAGCTGGTTCAGCTGGTTTGGGATCCGGAGACCGGAAAGGTGGAATTCCCAGGCGATGACGGCACCGCACTTTATGAAAAAACGATGAGCGAGCTGAAGGAAGCGAAGGATGTTGCGCTGACCGACGGCAGAGTGATCGACATGTTCCAGAAAGCAGGCATCGATCTTGACCCGGAGACGGCTGCGTTTCCTAATCTAGCCGCAGGCGAAGGCGTTCAGCCATCCGCATCGTTTAATGCTGCGGGAACAAAGGTAAGCGACGCGGTGGACGGATTTACGATTTCCGGAACGTCCAAACCTCGTGAAACGGCCTTTACGCCGCCAATCTGGGGAAGCAAAGGATCGCCAAACGCGACGGATTGGTATGAAATTGACTTCGGTAAGCAGACAGCTTTTGATAATGTGAAGCTTTACTTCTACAACGACCGCGTGGCTTCGGGAGGCTATAGCGAGCCATCCATGTACAAGGTCGAATATTTCGACGGTTCGAATTGGCTGCCTGCGCTGAAGCCATATAAGCTGCCTAAGATCCCTCAGGCAAATTTGAACGAAGTGCAGTTTCCGGCAGTCACAGCCAGCAAAATGCGGGTAACGATGACGCATAAGGGAGCGAACAAAACGGCCCTAAAAGAAATTCAGGTGTACCACACAGGCATTATCCCGCCTGTTCCGGTTAATGAGAAGCCGGAGGTTACCGCTGCGCTAGACAGCGGGCCAAAGCTGCCGCTTCAAGCAAAATTAATCGGGAGCGCTGTAGATGATGGATTGCCGGAAGGCGTCGTCACGGTGAACTGGAGTAAGCTAAGCGGGCCGGGTAACGTCGTTTTCGCGAACCCGAAGGAAGGAAGCACAACCGCAACGTTTACGGCCGCCGGAACCTACACGCTTAAATTTGAAGCAACCGACGGCGAGCTGTCGTCCGAAACAGAGCTGACGGTCATTGTTGAACCGCTGCCATCGGAAATTAACGTGGCGACCTTTGCGACGCCGACAACTTCCTTCGTATCCAGCTGGGAGACGGTAACCGCGGTCAATGACGGCTTGGATTGGCCCAATTCCAATCCGCCTAACGGCGTGTCCGCCGGCGGCATTCCGAGATACGGCAACTGGAGCCAGCAAGGCACGCAATGGGTGGAATATACGTGGAGCGAGCCGGTGAAAATCGGGAAAGCCTCGGTCTCTTGGATGGATGACGGCGGAGGCGTGAAGCTGCCTGCCTCTTGGAAGCTGCAATACTGGGACGGCTCTAAGCTTGTGGATGTTGCTGAGCCTACGGCTTACGGCTTAGCCAAAAACGGTTATAACCACGTGCAGTTCAAACCCGTGACGACAACGAAGCTGAGAATCGTCATGGTCAGCAATAATGCCTCGACGGGCATTTTGGAATGGAAGGTATTCGCTGAACCGCCGGTAAGCGCGAATGCAGTCAAAATTCCGACGCTGGTTGGCGTGCAGCCCCAATTGCCTGCCAAAATCGAGCAAACGTACGCAGACGGTTCGACTCAAGCAAGCAAGGTGACTTGGTTCCCTATCGCTCCGGAGCTCCTGCAAAATCCAGGCTCTTCCTTCAAAGTGACGGGAATCATTGAAGGGTCAACGCTGCAGGCCGAGGCTTCCGTTTACGTTAGAGTCACGAATGCCGTGCAAGTGACCAATATCACGGATGTTCATGCGGTCACTGCCGTCGGAAAGGCTCCAGTGCTTCCTGCGGCAGCCGATGTTCTATACAACGACGGTTCATGGGATAACGTGAACAATGTCATCGCTTGGGATGCCATCGCGCCGGAATCCTATGCCCAGATCGGCGAGTTTATCGTAGAGGGCGCCATCACAGCCTCGACGACAAAGGTGAAAGCATACGTTTCCGTTACGGGAGGTACGGTTACGGAAGTGGGGTCCGTTCAAGTAACGACTTCAGCCGGCGTGGCTCCGAACCTGCCAGCTAAAGTTAGCGTGACCTATGAAGGCGGAGCAACCGCTGAAGTGCCAGTCGTTTGGGATGCGATAGCTCCGGCAGCCTACGCGCAGCCGGGTACCTTTAAAGTAAATGGAACCGTGGCCGGTACCGCTAAGAAGGCGGAGGCTGCCGTTACCGTAACCGAAGCGCAGGGCACGGCTGCCGTAACGCTCAGCGGACCGGAGAAAATAGAAGGCGGAGAAGCCTTTCATGTCATCCTCGGCATTAGCGGAGCGGAACAATCGGTTTACGCCGAAGATATCACCATCGCTTTTGACGCGGATAAGCTTGAATGGCTTGGCGCAGACGATGAGCTGTTGAACGAGCATTTCGCGCTCGTCGGCGAAGATCAGAAGGATGGCGAGATTCGTCTCATCACCGCGAAAATCAACGCCGCAGGCTCGGATGTGAACGGTCCGCTTGCGAAGCTGCAGTTTAAAGCCAAGGATACGGACAGCGGAGCAATGGCGAATATTTCGATAACGAAAGCGGCTGCCGCCGATGCAGCCGGACTGGAAACAGAGCTGGCGGGAGCCGGCTACAGCATCCAGATTAACGGAGTGAATAAAGCCGTGCTTCGCGCGCTTATCGCGGATGCGCAGCAAGCGCATGATGCGGCAGTCGAAGGGACGAAGGTTGGCGAGTATCCTGCCGGTTCCAAAGCCGCGCTTCTCGCTGCTATTCAATCTGCTCAGGCCATTGCCGGCAAGACCGGCGTTACTTCTGCTCAAATCGAGCAGTCTGTCCAGCAATTGAACGACGCGCTGCAGCTGTTCAAAGCTTCGGTCAACAAAGCGCTGCCGGGCGATGTGAGCGGCGATGACAAGGTAAGCGTTGGCGATCTTGCAATCGTAGCCGTTTCCTATGGCAAAACATCAGCACATCCGCAATGGGAGCAAATCAAGAAAGCGGATATGAATAAGGATGGAAAAATTGATATCGAGGATCTTGCAGCCCTTGCCCGACTGATACTCGGCTGACCGCAGCCCGAAAGATGAAACAATCAAGGGGAAGGCGAGTTTGCCTTCCCCACCTACATACGGAGAGGAAGAAACGTCCTATGAAATTGAGATGGCTGTCCGCAGCAATAACGCTGCTGCTTTGTTTCTCCTTATTCCCGGCAGCTGCCGGTGCTGCGAGCTCTCCAGCTTTTACGATGAGCTTATCAAAAGAGAAGCAGGCGGTCGGACAAATGGTCACGGTGACCGTCGATGGGGCTGGCTTAACGGATATGTACGCTTTCGAATTAACATTTGGCTTTGACTCCAAACGGCTGAAGCTGCTCGGAGCAAAGTCCGAAATCAAGGGCTTCTCGATCAAGCCGATTATCGAAAACAACAAAATCGTATTTGCCCACACGAAAACCGGTGCGGTAGCCGGCGAGAACGGGAAATTAACATTATGCACGCTTACGTTCGAAGCTTTGGCCGAAGGCCAGGCGAGCATAGAGCTGACGGGTGCCAAGCTTGTGGACAGCAAGCTGAAGGCGACCCAGCCTGCAGCGGCGTTCCGGGTAACAAGCAGCGTCAGCGGACATGCGGATAGCATTCATTTTAGCGATATGGTGAATCATTGGGCAAGAACGAATGTGGAAAGGGCAGTCGAATTAGGGATCGTGAATGGCTATGGCGACGGGACGTTCATGCCTGGCCGAAGCATTACGCGCGCAGAGTTCACGGCCATGCTGGTCAGGGCGCTTGAAATCCCGGCAGCAGATTCTGAGACAGCAGCTTTTTCAGATACTGCGGATATTCCATCATGGGCAAGGGCTTATGCCCGGATTGCGGCGGACAGAGGTTTTATTAAAGGCTACGAAGACGGTTCATTTAGAGCAAATCAGCCGGTTACGCGAGCCGAGATGACTGTCATCTTAACGAGAGTATTAGGCTTGACGATCGATCTGAACGACCGTACCGCATTTGCTGACCGCGATCAAATTCCGGCATGGGCAGAGCCATCGATTGCGGCAGCGGTAGAGATAGCGCTCGTTCAAGGCCAAGGAGGCAATCGATTCGCGCCTAACGCATCCGCTACGCGTGCCGAGGCCGTTACCTTAATGCTGAACATGCTGGATAAGAAGGCTGCGGAGACAGGATCGTAGGCTGGGAACAAGGAAGGCTGGTCATGTCTTATGTCTTGGATGATAAGAGAAGGAAGGGAATTTCATGAATCGTCGATTCGGTAAAATTGTTTCCAGTACGCTGGCTGTCTTGCTTGCAGGAACAATAGGTTTCTCGCCAGGAGCGGTTTGGGCTTCCGAAGGGAGCATGGCCGAACCCGTGCAGAATGCGATAGAGGAACCGGCGGAGCCGCTGGCGGAGGCGGGAAGCTATGATTATAAGCTGAACATAAACGGAGCCCAGGGCGGGGCAGCGATAAGCCCGACGTTAAACGGTATTTTTCTGGAGGATATTAATTACGCGGGAGACGGCGGACTTTATGCGGAGCTTGTGCAAAACCGGTCCTTCGAATTTGAAGAATCGCTCAGAGCTTGGTCGAAAGTAACGGACGGCGGAGGTTCGGCGAATGTCACCATTGAATCAGCGCAGCCGTTAAATGCTAAAAACCCGCATTATGCAAGATTGACGGTTCAAACACCGGGAACCGGCTCCGGCTTGGTTAACTCCGGTTTTGCTGGCATAGCCGTCGAACGCGGACTCCGCTATGATTTCTCCGTCTATGCGCGAAGCAGCGGAGCTTTTCAGTCGCCGCTGCGCATCCGATTGTTAAATGCAAGCAGCGAAACCATAGCCGAAGCTACGATAAACGGAATTACGAAGGATTGGCAGAAGCTTACGGCGACGCTTACGGCATCCGAGACTGCAGCAGCCTCCAAGCTAAGCGTTACCGCGTCCGGAGCAGGCAGCGTCGATTTAGACATGGTATCGCTTTTCCCGCAAAATACTTGGAAAAACCGTCCGGGCGGCCTGCGGGCCGACCTCGTTCAAGCGATGGCGGATATGAAGCCTAAATTTATCCGTTTTCCCGGCGGTTCCATTGTCGGCGGAAGAAACGTCGATAACTTTTACCGCTGGAAAAACACGATAGGCGACGTCGCGGAGCGCCCGATCAATAAAAACTTCTGGTCCGATCCTGCGCGCGGGAACGATCCCTATTACTATCAAACGGGCGGGCTTGGGTTTTATGAATATTTCTTGCTGTCGGAGGATTTGGGAGCGGAGCCGCTGCCGGTCATCAACGTCGGAATGGCGGAGCAATTCCTGGCGCCGGGCATCGTCGTGCCGCTTGCCGAGCTGCAGCCGTATATTCAGGACGCGCTTGATTTAATCGAATATGCGAACGGGCCGGTAACGAGCGAATGGGGCGCTAAGCGGGCAGCCGCAGGCCACCCCGAGCCGTTTCATTTGAAATATTTGAGCTTAGGCAACGAGCATTGGACCGGCGCTTACTTTGACCGTTATCAACGTTTCTATGACGCGATTAAGGCGGTGTACCCGTCGATAAATTTAATGCTGTCTTCCGGCGCTTATGCTTCAGGAACGGAATTCAGCACCGCTTGGAGCTGGGCTCGCCAGACGGGCAAAGCACAGGTCGTTGATGAGCATATGTATCAGCCGCCGGCTTGGTTCCTAAGCAATACGAAGCGGTACGACAGCTATGACCGCAATGATCCGCCCGTATTCGTTGGCGAATATGCCGCGCATATCGGATCGGGAGATAAGGGCAGGCTTAGCAATTTACAGGGCGCGATCTCGGAAGCGGCCTTCATGACGGGACTTGAGCGCAATGGCGATGTGATACGGTTTGCGTCTTATGCGCCGACGTTTGCGAAGGATAAATTCGTCCAATGGACGCCGGACTTGATCTGGTTTAATAATACAGACGTATTTGGCGCCCCCAGCTTCTATGTGCAGCAGTTGTTCAGCGCGAACGTCGGCGATCAAGTGACAGCCAGCGAGCTGCTGCAAAACGACGAACAGGAACAGAAGCCGATTGCGGGCAAAATCATGCTTGCCTCTTGGAGCACTGCGGTGGATTACGATGACTTATTGGTTACCGCGGCTAACGGCGAAACGCTGCTGAGCGATGATTTCAGCAGCGCGAACAGCCTTTGGAGCCCGAGCGGAGGGACCTGGCAGGTAACTGACGGGGTCATGAGACAATCAGGCACGGCGACCCCAGCCCGCAACACGGCAGGAGACGCAAGCTGGAACAATTATACGATGACTTTAAAAGCAACGAAGAAATCGGGGAATGAAGGCATGCTCGTCGGCTTCGGTGTAAAGGACACGGATAATTATTATTGGTGGAATATCGGGGGTTGGGGCAACACCCGGACTCTGGTGGAGAAGGCGGTTGGCGGCAGCAAAACCGAAATCAGCTCAGTCAATACGACGTTTCGGGTAGAAACGAACAAAACCTATCAGTTGAAAATCGAGCTCGAAGGCTCGAAAGTCCGCTGCTATATCGACGCCCAGCTGATCCATGAGTTCACGGATTCGGGAGGAGCGATTTCCCCCTTGTATTCGGTCGTGAGCAAAGACAATGAAAGCGGCGACGTGATTGTTAAGCTTGTCAATAATTCTCCGAACGTGCAGACGGTAAACGTGAACCTGGAGAATGTTTCGGGATTAGAGCCGCGCGGGACGGCGATTGTGCTGGCTTCCGATAACATCAGCTCGCAAAACACTTTTGCCGATCCACTTAACGTAGCTCCCGTTACAAGCGTTCTTCCGGGCGTATCGGACTCGTTCTTGTATGACAGCGTTCCGAATTCCGTTTCGATTCTTCGGCTTAAGACGAGAACGGGAATCGCAGCGGCAGCCTCAGCGGCCGTGACGACGGAAGCGGGCCAAGCGCCGCGTCTTCCGGAGACCGTCGAGGTTACCCTCAGCGACGGATCGACTTCGCAAGCTGCGGTAGAGTGGCATCCCGTAAGAGCGTTTAAATATGAGCAGCCCGGTTCCTTTACGGTTCAAGGCACGATTGAGGGCGCGACCTTTAACGTGTACGGACACGTCACCGTGACGCAGGGGGAGGAGCCTCCGCAAATGGCTATGCCTTCGCTTATCGTCAAATACGGATTCGATGAATCGTCCGGCACTACGGTGTCAGACTCCACTTACCATGGGCATGACGGTACGCTTGTAGGAACAATAAAGAGAGAGCAAGGCGGCAAAAAGGGAGGCGCATTGACCTTCTCAGGCACAAGCGGAAATTATATCGATGCCGGAACGAGCGAGGCCTTGCAGCCGAGCAGCCTGACGTTATCCTATTGGGTTAAACGGACAAGTGACATGGACAGCGCGGAAAACGTCCTGCTCTGGTTCAAGCCGGCGAATGGCTACAACCAAAATGGCTTGTATATTACGTATAACGGCACTAATGCGGCAGATCCAAGCTCGAGCTTCGTTGTCGTTGACGGCTTTAACGGATTTTACGTGAAGCAGCGGCCAAACGAGTTTCTGCCTCTGAATGAATGGACGAACGTTGTCATAACGTTCGATTCGGAGACGGATGATTCCGCTATCTACAAAAACGGCGTCAAGCAAGAGATCACCCTTACGGGTACGCCGGATTCCATCACCTCAACAAACGATGTCAAAAAAATCGGCGTATCCGGCTATAATAACGGCGCACAGCTTCAAGCGGCTTTGGATGATTTCCGAATTTACGACGGGGCAATGAGCGACACGCAGGTCAAAGCGTTATATGACGGGAAGCTTATCGAAGCCGTTCACCCCGCTGCGGCAGTTACGGTTGCAGGCACAGCGCCAAAGCTGCCTACGACTGTAAACGTGACGAATGAGAATGGCAGCACATCTGCCGCAGCCGTAGCATGGGATGCGGTGGCGCCGGCGGACTATGCCGCACCTGGCAGCTTTTCCGTGAATGGAACGGTGGAAGGCACGGCGCTGAAAGCGGTTGTTATTGTAACGGTTGCAGAACCTCCCGCGCAAATCCCGCATTTGGTGGCCCGTTATACCTTCGATGAGCAGTCGGGAAAAGAAGTCTCGGATGCTTCCGGGAATGGCCTTCATGGTTTAGTGGAAGGCGATGACGGCGAGTGGATCCAAGACGGCCGCGAGGGCGGTGCCCTAAAATTTAACGGAACAAATCAATATGTGGATTTGGGCGCAAGCGGTCAGCTCCAGCCAAAGGATATTACGGTAGCGTATTGGATCAAACGAACCGAGACGATGAACGGGCGCAACAGCAACATTTTGTGGTTCAAAGATGGCTGGAACGGCAATGGCTTTTATATTACCTATGACGGCTCGAATCCGGAGGATCTCAGCTCCAGCTATATGATCGTGGACGGCTTTAACGGATTTTATGTGAATGAAAGTCCCGATGAGTTTCTTCCGCTCGGCGAATGGACCCATATTGCCGTTACATTCGATTCGGAGACGAAGCTGGGGGCCATCTACAAGAACGGCATAAGCCAGACCCTAACGGTAAATGGCACGCCAGCCTCGATTACTCCGTCGGCCAAAAATAAAATGATCGGCATGTCGGAATACTCGAACTCCCATTTAAATGCGGCATTGGATGATATGCGCATTTATGACGTGGCGATGTCTGAAGCGGACATTATGGCATTGTACGAGGGGGAATCGGAATCGGAAGGAGCGATGCTGCTAAGCGGACCTAGCAGGGTTGCGGCTTTGGAGGAGTTCAGCGTAACGGCAGTCTTGCAGGATGTCGATCAGCCGGTGCTTGCTCAGGATATGACCGTTACCTATGATGTGGATAAGCTGGAGTGGATCGGTGTCGAGGAACCGATACTCAACCGCAATTTCGTCAAAGTCGGCGAGGATCATCAGCCGGGAACGGTACGCATCATGCTTGTTAATATCGGGGAAGCGGATGCGAGCGCGAACGGAGAGCTTCTTAAGCTGAGATTTAGAGCAAAAAGCATCGAAGGTCAGGCGTCTGCTGGAATCGCGGTGTCGAAGCTGGAGGTTGCGAATGGGGAAGGCGAGGAAACTGCCCTGACAGGAGCAGCGTTGAGCGTCATGATTAACGCAATCGATAAACAAGCTTTGACCGCGTTGATCGAAGAGGTGCAGGACGTATACGGTTCTGCGGTGGAAGGCACGAAAGCCGGACAATATCCGGTTGGCGCAAAGGCAAGGTTGCTGACCGCGATTGACTATGCAATCAGCATTGCGGCAAACGGCGCCGCTACTGCGCAGCAGATCGAGCAGGCTGCAGAGGAGCTGCAGACGGCGTTAATTACCTTTAAGGCAGCCATTATAAAGGAGCTTCCGGGAGACGTGAGCGGAGATCAACGCATCAGCATCGGCGATTTGGGCATTGTATCAGCGAGCTATGGGAAGACCTCTGATGATCCGCAGTGGGCCATCCTCAAGAAAGGCGATCTCAACAACGACGGCAAAATCGATATCGAGGATCTTGCCGCACTCGCAAGGCAGATTATAAGCGGATAGCACAATCGCAGCGATGGGAGAAGGGAAGGGATGCCGGCTTGGCATCCCTTCTATTCGCTGTCAGCGGATCGGCAAAATTCCTCATTATTCAACAAAACCTCCGATTGCAAACCGATTTTACGTAGAATAGGATGAAGATACGACAAGAGAAAGGGGCGATCTTCTTGTATAATATTTTACTCGTGGACGATGAACCGGGGCATTTGGCCGGCTTATCCAAAATATTGCGAAGGCTCCGTCCGGAATACGCCGTACGTACGGCTAAAAATGGGGAAGAGGCCTTAAACATTTGCGATTCGGAAAACTTTGAAATTATTATTACGGACATTCAAATGCCCATTATGGACGGGCTTGATTTTTACGAAAGGCTGCCAAGCAGCCGGAAGCCGCAAAAGGTCATTTTTTTAAGCGGCTACGATTATTTCGAGTATGCGCAAAAGGCGATTGGACTCGGCTCGTTTGAATATGTGCTGAAACCCGTCGATATCGATAAATTTACCCATATTCTAGAGAAGGCCGAACGGAGCTTAGAGGAAGAGCTTGCCGGGATCGAGGAGAAGGAGCGCTTATCGGCAAAGCTGCAGACCATCATTCCCTTATATCATAACCGCATTTTGAGCGATTGGAACCATGGCTTGCCTCTGTCCAAGGATGAAGAGAGGGAACTGCGCGATACCTTGCTGTTCCAAGGCGGAGGCAGCATCATCGTAACTGCGATCCATGGAAAGGACCATCCGGAGGATACGGAATTGGAGTTAAGCAAGGAACGGATCAAGGAAAAAATGCAAGAGCTGCTAAGCGAAAACGGCGTTTCGGTCAGTTTCTTCTCGGAGCAGGAGCGGAGCTTGCTCATTTCAGCAACGAATGCACGCTTGGAAGAATCCTTGCTTGCACGGATCGAGGAGCAGTTTCGGTTTGCTGAATTTGAAAGCGTTCGCATCAATGTCGGAATAAGCCGTTGCACGGAACAATTGGTCGAAGCGGCGCCGAGCTTGTTCAAAGAGGCTTATTTTGCCGGGATGGAAGGGTTCTACGCGGATGGGAGAATCGTCTTTACGAGCACCGGAACGAAAATTGATCCGCGTTTATTTCTTAAATCAAGCGCTAGGCTTGAGACGATGTTGGGCGATGCCATACATGCGACGCATGGTGAAAAAACGATAGAGAATGCAGCAAGGACCATCATAGCTAAGCTGGTTGAGGGGGAACGGCTGCCAGCGCCTTCAGAGCTGATCGCGTACTGCAAAAAACTGCTCATGAAGCTTTCGGAAGCAGCGGAATACCTAAAGCCTGAAATTCGGGAAGGCTTGGCTGCCAGCATCACAGAATCGCTTGATGAAGTTCATGCGATTGAGCAGCTCCAAGCGGTTATCGCAAGCCGTCTAGCCGACATTGCGGCTGCCATCACGGAAGCGCGGCGGGACAGCAAAGAAACGGTCATTTTTAAATGCCTGGCGTACATGGAAGAGCATTATATGGAGGATTTGTCGCTGGAGTCGGTGTCAGCCGTCTTTCATTTCAACAGCAGCTACTTTTGCCATTATTTCAAAAGCAAGCTAAATATCAATTTCAGCCAATATTTGACCCAAATTAGGCTGACGAAGGCCAAGGAGCTGCTGGAGCTAAGCAACGATAAGATTTATCAGGTGGCGGGCAGGCTCGGTTATCAGGATGCTAAATATTTCAACCGCGTATTCAAGAAGGAGTTTGGCTTGACGCCTGAGGAATACCGGTCGATAGCCCGCAGCATGAAGCAGGGATAATCTTCTATCCGGAGTCATCCATTCGGGAGGGAAGCGTTACGATTTCAATAGTGAAAGAACGATTATTAAACATGAAATTCAGGACCAAGCTAATCCTGTTTTTTGTGCTGCTCATCTCTCTTCCTTCCGTCATTAACGGATATATCAATTATAATGCGAGCTCCGATATCATCGTCCGCAACGCGAGGGACAGCATTCAGGAAATCGTCAAAAAAAATAACGAGATCGGCGACATCGTCTACAAAAATATCGAGGAGCGAACCGTAGCGCTCATTTCCGATCCGGATTTATTTCGCTTATTCGATAGGCCCCGTCCAGCTAACGATTACGAGCTTGTGAAAATGGATCGGCAGGCGACGGCCATTTTGTATAAGTATTTTGGACACAGCCAAGATTTTTACACCGTGCAGCTCATGACCAGCTACTACAGCTTCGGGTCAGGAACGCTGACGTATACGACGAACTCGCCATTCGTGTCCGTCTCGCCCCAAGGCTTCCAAAATTCCTATATCTATGATCAAGTAAAGGAACGTCAAGGAAGCTTAGTGTGGGTGCCGACATACGATTTGACGAGAGTGTATAACCAGGATCAGCTTTTTGGGATGGATCCGAAGTTTAAAATGGTGTTCTCCAGCGCGCGCATGATCAATAGCTCGCCCATTATTGACGGCGTCAGCTACAATTGGCCGGATTCGGTAGAACGCCCCGTGCTGCTCATTAATTTCAATGAAGAATTTTACCGCAATACGGTCGAACAAAGATTGCCTGTGCCGGATTCCTATTTCTATATCGTGTCCCGGGATGGTCAAATCGTCACGCATCCGGATTTCTCGAAGCTGGGAAAAAAAGACGAGAACGACTGGTACCTTGATGAGTTTAAGGCATCCTCGGGCACTTCGCTCGTGAAGGAGGATGGCGAGGATGTTCTCATTGCTTACGATACGTCGAAAGTAACGGATTGGATAACCGTTTCCGTCATTCCGTACAACCAATTGCTGCGAAATTTGCCTACCGTTCGATATATGGATCTCCTGATCGCCATGGCCCTTATCATAATCGCGATTGTCATTGCTTCTTTTATCGCGGGACGGCTGACGAATCCGATCAAAAAAATGCTGGTTGCGATCCAGTTAACCGGTTCCGGCGACTTCTCTACCAAAATTCCGGATCAATCGCAGCTCGAGTTTCGTATCCTGATCAAAAAGTTCAACCATATGAACGAGAAAATCCAAGAATTAATCAAGGAAAACTATGAGAGCACGCTGCGCGAGAAGGAAGCGGAGATCATGGCGCTCAACCTGCAGCTGAATCCCCATTTTTTGTACAATACGCTGAACATTATTAATTGGATGGCGATTGACCGGGACGATAGAGCAATCAGTAAAATGATCGTGAGTCTTTCCACGATGCTGCAGTATACGGTGAATAACAAGCAGGAAATCGTAAAGCTGAGGGATGATCTCGAGTGGTTGAGAAGCTACACGCATATTATGGAGAACCGTTTTGAAGGCGTTTTTAAAGTCACATACGAGCTGGATCATTTGCCGGGTGATTGCAAGGTGCCGAAGCTGTTTTTACAGCCGATCGTGGAAAATGCGATTATCCATGGCTTTGAAGCTTTGGAAAGCGGTGGCGCTATCCGAATTAGCGGGCAGGTGCGCGGCGAGATGCTGTATTTCGAGGTTAGTGATAATGGAAAGGGCATGTCCGTGCAGCAGGTCCGGACCTTGCTGAATCCGGAGGCGGAGGGCATCGGCGTGAAAAACATTGCTCAGCGCATTTCGCTTATTTACGGAAACCAGTCCCGGCTGAGCATTGAATCGGAAATTGGAAAAGGGACCGTCGTTGCGGTTACGATCCCGCTTCAGAGGTAAGCTTGCTCCGTGACGGGGGAGAGAGGGCAGTCGCTGGATCGATTTTACGGACCGTTTCAGCGATTATTCTCGGAACGCTAAGCTTGCTGCCAAACGTGTTTTCTCCCGTAAAAGCATCCTTGACCTTTCCTGCAACATAGACATAATCCCCGTTTTGCACATCAAGCCCAGGATCCTTGAAGGCGACGATCACGCTTTGCTCACGGTTGATCGGATCGGCGTACAGTTGAATATAAACCATTTTTTCGAGTCTTTGCGGCGTCGCGAAGATTTCGCCGTAAATCTCGACGGTCCTTCCCTTAAATTTATTTACCTTCTCGTACATGGCTCGGAATTGTTCTTTGGTCAGCGGCTCTGATTCATCCTGGGCGCAGCCAAGGATCGATGCAGCCATGAATAAGGTTACGAGCAGCATAATACCTCGTTTCATCCTTTACCCCCTATACCCTCACTCTTTTTATCCTAAAGCCGCTTATTGCGTTATTGCACCTGCATGAGTTCGATTGAAGCTTTGGCACGCAATTCCTCCAGCCAAGGACCGATCAAATCATAGATCTCCGAATCCATCAACTCATTTCGAATTTGCTCTTCGCGTTCGTTGAAGGCAGCGGCAGCGGCTTCTTGCCGTTCCGTTACGGCAAGGATGTGAAAGCCTTGGCTGGATTCCGCGATATGAGCTTGTTCACCCGGCTGCAGGGCAAAGGCGGCATCTTCCAAGCTTTGTTCCAAAAAACCCCGTTCGATGAAGCCTAGATCGCCGCCGTTGCTTTTTGCACCTGGATCAAGCGAGAATTGGACGGCGAGTTTGGCGAAATCTTCGCCTTTTTTTAATTTTGCGGAGATTTCTTCCGCCTGTTCCTTCGATTGCACAAGGATATGAGAAACCCGGATGGCTTCCGGCTCCGACCACAGCGCTTTATTTTGGTCATAGTAGTTACGTACGTCTGCTTCGGTTACGTCGGTTTTGTCCGATAGCAGCCGGCGCAGCAGCAGCTGCGAGCGTATTTGCGTCCGCATGGACCGGTCTGTGAAGCCATCCTCCGCAAGCTTGGCGCGGTATTCCTCCGGAGAATCGTATTCCCGTTTTAAGATGTCCAGCTGCCGGTCGATGTCCTCTTCCGTGATCGTTATTTTAAGTTTGCCCGCTTCTTGAGCGATAAGCTCATCCACGATTACCTTTTCTAATGCTTGCTTGCCGCCGGTATCCATGAGCAAGTCATAGAGCCGGTTTTTTTCGATTTCGATGCCGTTTACAATCGCAATGGTTTCAAGTACAGGCTTTTTATTGCTTTCACGTCCGTTCATGAAGGCTGTCATAAGAAGGAGCAGCAGCAAAAGGGACAAAGCAAGACAGCTAAACATCCATAAGCGATAGCTTCGATACCATGGTTTGACCGCTCGTTTCATCATTTATTTCTCCTTTACGGTTCATTCGTCTTTGGATAGAAAGTTGCTGCAAAGTCACTATAGCAAATCGAAAATAGCAAAGAAAGGTGAAAAATATACGGCAGGTTACCGTGCGAATGGAAGAAAACACCCTTCAAAAATATCGAACTTTTTTCGAATGAAATTGCATTGTCTTCGTTTCCTCGTCCTTTTATAGTCTTGATGTACCTAGCCGTCTGAAGAAGGAGGAGTGGAGCTTGATTCGTGTAAACGCTTAAAAGGATTATTGAAAACCATGGGGAATGAGGAGGTTTAAGAGATGCGGATTAAAAAATGGATGTCGCTCTTTCTGGTCGCAGCTATGCTGGGGGGCATCATTCCGTCCGTTCATGTATTCGCGGATGCATCTGCGGCAAATCTTATTGCTTGGTACACTTTCGATGAAGCAGAAGCAAGCAAAATCAAGGATCAATCGGGAAAAGGAAATGATGCAACGCTCGTGGGAAGCACTTCGATCACCGATGGCAAAAACGGCAAAGCTGTTCAATTGGCGGGCGGATACGTGCAGCTGCCCAATAACCTTTTAAACGGCGTGACCGATATGACCGTTTCTACATGGGTGTATATGGAAACCTCGCAGGACTATGCCAGATTGTTCGATTTCGGAAGCGGGACGACGCGTTACCTGTTCGTAACCGCAACAGGAAGAAACGAGGGGGCGGAGGGGTTAACCGCCGCGATTACGACAAATGGCTGGGGAAGCGAGCAGCATGTAACGAAGGGAAGGGATCTAAGCACAGGCGTATGGAAGCATGTTACCTTTGTCATAGAAGGGAATACGGGAACCTTGTACGAGGATGGCGTTAAAGCAGCGGAAAACAAAGATTTGACGCTAAATCCATCCAGTCTGGGAAGCACTACGTCTAATTTCATCGGTAAATCGCAATATAACGGCGATGCATCTTTCCGCGGAAAATTCGAGGATTTCCGTATTTACAATAAAGCGCTGAGCGCGGCTGAAATAACAGCGCTGCTGGATTTGTCTGACGAATTTATTGTGCATTCGGATCGGGATGAGATTAATTTAGGAAATTTATTCACGGTGGAGGCGGATATTGCGCTGCCTGCTCTCGGTCAAATGGGATCTTCGATTACATGGGCTTCAAGCAATGAGAAAGTGATAGCAACGGATGGAACGGTGATTCGGCCAGCACCTGGAAAAGGAAACGAGAACGTGCTTCTTACTGCGACAATCGCCAAAGGCGGCTATAGCGCAACAAGGGAATTCCAAGCGACCGTTTTGGCTAAGCTTTCCGATCAAGAAATAGTGGCTTTGGATAAGGAACATCTGCAGCTCGGTGATCTCGATGCGATTATTTCCGATTTGGAGCTGCCGGAGACGGGGCCAAACGGTTCGGCTATTGCGTGGCAATCGAGCAACAGCCAGGTCATCGGTACGGATGGAAAGGTGAATAGACCCGAGCCGCGCACGGGCGATGCGGAGGTAACGTTAACGGCCGTGCTCGCAAAAGGATCGGCCAGCGCGACGAAGACTTTCGGGGCACGGGTGATAGAACTGCCATTCCAGCTGTCCATACAAAGCATTAGGCCGGAGTACTTAGAAACGGCAATAGGGTCGGCGCCTGTCCTTCCGGACATCGTGATTGCCGATTATAACGACGGTGCAACAAGCCGGCAAATGAAAGTCATATGGCCAGAGATTGACCCGTCGAGCTATGAAAAAGCAGGTATCTTTCAAGTCGAGGGGACAGTACAAGGCACAACGGTCAAGGCAAAAGCCGAGGTCAAGGTCAAGGAAATAGTATTTAAAACCACATTTAGCCACGATCGGCTTCTACCGGGCGAGAACCTTCAAGTCGCCGTAAAAGCTAACAACAATAGCGGTATTGCCGTCCCTGTGCTCGTAACGGCTGCAAGATTCGACGAGGCTGGACGGATGAAGGATGCCGTTCATGCCAATAAGCGGGTAGAAGCCGGAACGACCGAGCAGTTGGACGCCGCTTTGCTTCTTCCAAGCCAAATTGCCGGGCATACGGTGAAGGTATTTGTATGGGAAGGCGATGAGATTAAATCGTCCAAGCAGAAGCCTTTATCTGCCGTTACCCAGCTTGCGGATCTATCAAGCGCACCGCTGACTCCATCCAACCTATCTGTCAAAGCAGAGGAAGGGAAAAGCCAAATTACCGTAGCATGGGATTCTACTCCAGGTGCTGTCAGTTACGATCTTGAAGTTGACGGCGCGGTGATGACCAATGTAAGCAGCCCCTACGAGCATAAGGGCTTGATTTACAACTCTACGCATTCTTATGCGGTTCGGGCCAAACGCGCGGACGATACATCGGCATGGAGTTTATCGCAAAACGCCACCGTGCAAGGCGTACCGGGCAATGCTAGCTGGTCTGTCCAGCCGTTTCAGCTAAGCCAAGTGTCGCTTGAAGACAGCCCGTTCACCGAAAACCGGGACCGCACCTACTCCTACCTGCTTTTCGTGGATAATGACCGGATGTTATATAACTTCCGTGATGCCGCTGGTTTGTCGACCAAGGGCGCTCAGCCGCTAGGCGGCTGGGATGCGCCGAATTCCAATCTTCGCGGCCACTCGACCGGGCATTATTTGTCTGCGCTGGCGATGGCCTACGCCAGCAGCGGCGACGACCGCTTCAAACAGAAGCTGGATGAAATGATTACCGAGCTGGGAAAGGTCCAAGATGCCATGCCGGCCAAAGGATACAGCGAAGGATTTTTGAGCGGCTATTCGGAGGATCAGTTCATTAAGCTGGAACAATTTACGACCTATCCGACTATCTGGGCTCCGTATTACACGCTTCATAAAATTATGGCCGGTCTTGTAGATTCTTACAAATATGCTGGAAATGAGCAAGCACTCGAGATCGTAGAGGCGATGGGCGAATGGACACACGGACGTTTAAGCGTATTGCCCAAGGAGCAATTGAAGCGAATGTGGTCTATCTACATTGCCGGGGAATACGGGGGAATGAACGAGGTGCTCGCGGAAATGTTTGCGATTACCGGCAACGATACATTTCTGGAAACCGCCAAGCTATTCGATAACGAGACCTTATTTAAACCGACGGCCGATAATACGGATACTTTGACCGGCAAGCATGCAAATCAGCATATCCCTCAAATTACGGGAGCTTTGCGCATATTCGATCAAACGAATGATCCTTATTATTATAAGGTCGCGGATAACTTCTGGCATATGGTCGTTGATAAACGGACCTTTAATATCGGGGGTACCGGGCAGGGCGAGATGTTCAGGGGCGCGGACGCCATCGCCGCTATTCTTGATGACATAACGGCAGAAACATGCGCTACGTACAACATGCTGAAGCTGACCCGCAACCTGTTTTTCCATAATCCTGATCCTGTCTATATGGATTATTACGAAAAAGCGCTTTACAATCACATCCTTGCCTCGCAGCAGCATGAGGAGCATGGCCATACGACTTATTTTGTTCCGCTTGGACCGGGCAACCAAAAATCGTATACGAATGATTATAATTCCTTCACCTGCTGTATGGGGACAGGACTCGAAAACCATGTAAAATACCAAGAGTCTATCTATTTCCATTCATCGGATTTATCGACGCTCTATGTTAATCTCTACATCCCGTCTACATTGCATTGGCAGGCAAAAGGATTTACGGTCACCCAAACAACGAGTTATCCGGAAGCAGGGGCAACGTCCATTTCCGTTGACGGAAACGGTCTGCTCGCGATTAAGCTGCGTGTGCCTTCTTGGGTAGAGAACGGCTATAAAGTATCCATAAACGGAGTTGAACAAAACATTGAGGCCGTCCCCGGATCTTACGTAACGTTGAGCAGGACTTGGTCTTCGGGCGATATCGTCGATATAACCATGCCGTTCAGCCTTCGGCTGGAGAAAACGCCTGACGATGCGAAAATTGGCAGCATTTATTACGGTCCGCTTGTCATGGTCGGCAAGAGCAACAGTACTTCTTGGTTGAATTTGGCGTTAAATGAAAATCAATTGTCCCAATCCATTGCCTCAACAGGCCCGCTTAGCTTTATGACGAACGGCATTCCGCTTGTGCCTATGTACGAGGCTCATAATTTCAGGTATCACGCTTATTTCAAAATCAACCCGTAAAAGGAGGAACGAGCATATGCCGCGAAAGTTGCCAACGCGAATATGGAGCTTGAAATTAATGCTTGCCGTTGCCATAAGCTTGTTCATGGCTGCGAATGCCGTCAGCGCGTCAGAGCAGCAGGAAGAAGTGACGTTACAGAACGTCAACGTGGATGAAGCCTCCGGCTTCGTCACCGTTCAAGGCAAAATCGCTTCGGGCAGCGGGAAGCAAGTAACGCTGACCATTACCGACCCGGGCGGCGAGCTGGATTACTTGAATCAAACGACAAGCGGCGCGGAAGGCTTCTTCGCTTTCACTTATCTGCCTTCCCGCGTTACTGCCGGCGAATATCATTTGCGGGCCGGCGGTGAAGATGTAAATACGCCATACCATCAGGCCCTTCAATTAAATGGGAACTTGGCCGGCGCTGTGCTAAAAGGGCCGGATGCCGTTCAGCCCGGGCAAAATATTGAAATCGTGTTTGGCTTAAAGGGAGCCGGAGAAGACGTTATGGCTCAAGACATGACGCTTGTTTTCGATGAAACCAAGCTTGCGTTCATTTCCGCGATTCCCTTGGATGAATGGAATTTCGCGATCGCGGATTTCAAACAGACAGCAGGGAAAATCCGATTTTTGAGCGTTCATCTTCATGAACCGCCTGCAGACCGCAATATCGATCATCTGAAAATAACGTTTAAGGTTAAGGAGAATGCGGCAGGCGGCATCGCTAATGTCGCGGTTTCCGAACTCATTACGGCAAGCGGAAACGGAGTTGAAACGACGCTTCAAGGCGCTGCGCACGGCATTCAGATCGGGCACGTAGACAAAGCCGCTCTGAACGAGCTATTGTTGATGGCGCAGCAGACCCATCAATCTGCGGTCGAGGGTAACCGGATCGGCCAATATCCTACCGGTGCCAAAGCAGCACTGCAGCAAGCGATTGATATCGCTGCGCTTATCGCTGGCGACACGAATGCTACGCAAGCAGCAGTAACGAAAGCAGCCGAAGACTTGAATGCGGCGCTCGAAGCCTTTAAAGCGGCAGTCATTACAAAGGTTATCGGCGACAACAACAACGATAACCAGGTAAGCATCGGTGATTTGGCGGTCATGGCCAAAGGATACGGCATGACATCGCAAAGTCCGGGCTGGGATGCCGTGAAGGGAAGCGATCTCAATCGGGACGGCAAAATCGACATCGAGGATCTTGCGGCCTTAGCCAGATTGATTTTTAACTGGTAGCAGGCAAAGCAGACAAAAGATTCGGGCGGCGGACAGCATTAGGGTCCGGCGCCCGTTTTTTATTCTCATTTTTTTGTAATCGTAGAAATTATTTGGTAATGTTCCCGTTTATATAGTGGCATTCGGCAATAGTTGCTAAGATGGAATGGAAATGTAAATGCTTACTTTCAGCTAGGCTGCGGAGGTGGACGGAAGATGCTCCCGCTTCATCAAAAAGGAGGCGAGCTCGTTGAAAAAAGTGTTTTTGATCGATGATGAACCGGATATAAGAGAAGCGATGCGCGACCGGATTGACTGGGAATCCATCGGCTGCGTGTTTTGCGGAGATGCCCCTGACGGGGAGCTGGCGCTCCCGCTAATCAACCGGCTTCATCCTGATATTATCGTCTCCGACATTAAGATGCCGTTTATGGACGGCTTGGAGCTTAGCAGAAATGTGAAGCGCACGATGCCTTCCGTGAAAATTATTTTGCTAAGCGGACACGAGGAGTTCCATTATGCGCTTGAGGCATTGCGTATCGGGGTAAGCGAATATTGCTTGAAACCGATCAGTTCCTCTGAGCTAAGCGATGCCGTTCGAGCAGCAGCCAGACAGATCGATATCCAAAACCAGAAGGACCACAGGCAACCCGAGCATGCCAGCATCCATAGCCAGCGGGAAACGTTATCCATGCAGAAGCTTAGTGCTATCGACCGTGCGGAAATAAGTGACTTCATGAAGTATGGCCAGGCCGCAAACGCATTGTCCTTTACGAGAAAATATTTGAGCTTCCTTGGCGGCATAGATTGGAAGACGTCCTTTGTCGGCCGCTACGTCTGCATGGAGCTCGGATTATCGGCGCTTCAATTCTGCAGGGAATCGGTCTCTAGCGATGGGTTGTCCGAAGATGAGATCAATATGCTCGAGCAAAAAATAGCAAAGGTAACCAGCCATGAAGAGGCCGTCGATTATATCGCCGCGCTTCTGGAGACGGTTACGAGATTCCGCGAGCAGGCTAACAATAAATACGCGGGGAAAATTTTAAAAGCGAAGGACTTTATCCGCGCGCAATCGGCCAGGTACGAATTATCGCTTCATATCGTTGCCCAGCATGTCGGCATGAGCCCCAGTTATTTCAGCACGATCTTCAGCCAGGAAACCGGTCAAACCTTCGTCGAGTTTCTGACCTCCGTCCGAATGGCCCGCGCGATTGATTTCATGCGAACGACGGACTTCAAAACCTATGAAATTGCCTATAAAGTGGGCTATAACGATGCCCATTACTTTAGTTTCTTGTTCAAAAAATTCACAGGCACGACAACTAGGGAATTTCGCAAAATGGACAAAGCGGCTGCCGTCCTTAGAGGATGACCGGCCGCGAACCTTTGGGAGGGGTTTCGTTGACCAATCATTTAGCCAATCCGCGTTACGGCGTCACGCCGGCACTGAAAGATGTAAGAATAGACAGTCCGTTTTGGTCGAGATATATTCAACTGGTAAAAAACACGGTTATACCCTATCAATATGAAGCCATACACGACCGAATTCCCGAGGCCGAAAAGAGCTTCGCTATCCAAAATTTCCGGATCGCCGCAGGACTTGCGGAAGGGGAATTTCAAGGCATGGTCTTTCAAGACAGCGACGTTGCAAAATGGCTGGAAGCGGTTGGATACAGCCTGCAGGCCATGCCTGATTCCGAATTGGAGAAGCTGGCTGACGAGGTGATTGATTTGGTTGCGGCGGCGCAGCAGCCTGACGGTTATTTAAACACATACTTTACGATTAAAGAGCCGGATAAGCGCTGGACCAATTTAGCTGAATGCCATGAACTATATTGCGCCGGCCATATGATGGAGGCAGCCGTGGCTTATTTTGATGCAACGGGCAAGCGGAAGCTGCTTGATGTCATGTGCAAATTCGCTGATTATATCGATTCGGTTTTTGGTAGAGGAGAGGGCAGGCTTCATGGCTATGACGGCCATCAGGAGATCGAGCTGGCGCTAATCAAGCTGTACCGCACAACGGGCAATGACCGCTACCTGCAACTAAGCAAATACTTCATCGATGAGCGAGGCCAATCGCCTCTTTATTTGACAGAGGAGTGGGAACGAAGGGGGCGGAAAACCTTTTTCCCGGAAATGAAGGATTTTGGCGTTGATTACGCGCAGGCGCATGAGCCCGTGAGACAGCAGCAGCATGCGACCGGACATGCGGTAAGGGCCGTTTACATGTATGCTGCCATGGCTGATATCGCTGCAGAAACGGGTGATACCGGTCTTTATGAGGCCTGTAAGCGCTTGTGGGACAATCTTGCAGGAAAGAGAATGTATCTTACGGGAGCAATCGGATCGCAGGCTTTTGGCGAGCGATTTTCCTATGACTATGATTTACCGAGCGATCTTGCTTACGCAGAGACCTGCGCTTCGATCGGACTTATTTTTTTCGCGGAGCGGATGCTTCGTCTGGAGCCGAACAGTCAATATGCGGATGTGCTCGAGCGAGCTTTATATAACACCGTGCTTGCTGGCATGTCACTGGACGGGAAAAAATTCTTTTACGTGAATCCGCTCGAGGTTGTGCCCGAGGCATGCGATTACCATAACAAGCAGCATGTAAAGGCAGAGCGGCAAGGCTGGTTCGGCTGTGCTTGCTGCCCGCCGAATGTGGCGCGGTTGCTATCATCGCTTGGTAAGTACATTTATTCCATACGCGAAAACACGATTTTTGTTCATCTTTATGCAGGCAGTGAGGCTAATTTGAAGCTCGGTGCACAAAACGTTCGGCTCGTTCAAGAAGCTGATTTGCCTAGCGGCAATAAAGTTTCCGTTCAGGTATATCCGGGCGAGGAAGCCGTCTTCTCTCTAGGCTTTCGACAGCCTGATTGGTGTCCGGCTATGCAAATAACGGTCAACGGCGAGCAGCTTTTGAAGGAGGGCCGTTCGGAAAACGGCTACATCCTGATTGAACGGACGTGGAAAGACGGCGATGCGGTCGAGTTAGAATTGGAGATGCCGATTATCCGCATGATAGCGAACCCGCTCGTTCGCGAAACGATAGGTAAGGTTGCGCTTCAAAGAGGGCCTCTCGTCTATTGCTTAGAAGAGGCGGATAACGGAAATTTGCTGCATGAGCTCGTGCTTCCGGGAAATGCGCAATTACAGGCAGATTTTCAAAGCGATCTGCTTGGAGGCGTCACGGTCATCCGCGGACTAGCTGAGCGAGCCTCGGCTTCCGATTGGAACGGAAAGCTCTATAAACCATCTGCAGCGGAAACCAGCTTCGAGGAAAAGGTAACGTTCATTCCGTATTACGCGTGGGCTAATCGAGCCTGCGGCGAAATGACCGTATGGATAAGAGCGAAATAATGCTTCGGCTCGCTGGAGTTTTTTTGAAACGAAACCCAAAAAGGGGGATATCCCGCTAGGTCACTGACCTTGCGGGATATCCCCCTGTTTCAGATGGTTGGTTTATAAGAAGGACGGCCACCGTCGTGACGGCCCCTTACGATTGCTACGGATGCCGCTGCCAATCGTTTTATTCAGCTAAGCCCGCACCTGTTGTTTAGCCTCAAAATTCATGCAGGGCTTCCCGGAGGAGGACAAGACCGCGAGACTAGGCATCGTTTTCGTTTTAAAACCAAAGGCTTTGCAGCCTCTTGGGCTATTAGGGTCCCATGTTATAAAATAATATTTGCATTTCATGCAGTCAATCCGTGGATTCTCCGACATTTCGACCTCGCATTAAGTAGGATAAATTTAAGTATATCTTATCTCAAGGTCTGCGACTTCACAATCAATTTAGCATATTTTCAGATCTTTTATCCCATATTTTCATCGCGCCATACATAAATCCCATAAATTTGTAAAACATGCTAACAACAGTTCCTTTAACAAATGCAATGCTGCCTTTTAAAAGACATTTCGTTTTTTTCGCGGTCGTTCTGATTTTTGCTTGCGCTTATTTCGATTTTTACTTACGCTGAGCAATAGGTTTCTCGTTACCTTGCCGAAGGACTTTAGGAAAAGCAAGGCCAAGCCTTGCTGAGAAGGTATCAATTGACCGTCAACCGGGCACGATTTAGAATCAATCCTGCACATTGTTTTGTTTATTCGGAGAAAGATACTGTTTAATAAATGAAATGTGTTATCCTTATTCGTAGCGCTAACGGATGTCATATCATTTTACTTCGTTATCCGAATGTTGGCTTTTGGTGGATTACTCCGCCGCTTGGCGGGAATGCCACACCTTTTTCACTTATTGTGCACGCGGTTTGGAGGATTAGGGCTTTGATCCTCTGCTTTGGTGTCTTTACGAAACAGGACAACTTGAATTAAAATAGCTTGAAGATACGGAAACGTGACTACAGATTGGGGGACGCTCATGTCAGAGCAAACAGATCTCTTCGCAAATACAGCGGCCGCAGACCGAAATTACGAGGCCGATGATATACAGGTACTTGAAGGTTTGACAGCCGTACGAAAAAGGCCGGGGATGTACATAGGCAGTACGAGCAGCTCGGGTTTGCATCACTTGGTTTGGGAAATTGTCGATAACGCGGTCGACGAGCACTTAGCCAAGTTTTGTTCGGCTATCGAAGTTACGCTGCATAAGAACGGAGCAGTAACCGTTCATGATAACGGGCGCGGTATTCCGACCGGCATGCATAAGACCGGCATCCCGACACCGCAGGTTGTGTTTACCATTCTGCATGCAGGAGGAAAGTTCGGCGGCGGCGGATATAAGAAATCCGGCGGCTTGCACGGCGTTGGCGCTTCGGTAACGAATGCCCTGTCGGAATGGCTCGAGGTCGATATTTACCGTGATGGCAAAATTCATCGCCAAAGGTTCGAATATTGGGTCGACGAAACAGGCCGCGAGCATGTCGGCGAGCCGGTTCGAGGATTAGAGGTTATTGGGACAACGAACCGGACAGGCACCAAGGTTACTTTCAAGCCGGACGGCCGCGTCTTTCAGAACGGGACGACGCTAAGCTATGACACGCTCGCGGAAAGGCTTCAAGAAATCGCTTTTCTTAACTCCGGGCTGAAAGTAACGATTAAAGATGACCGCAGCGGCAAGCAGGATGTATATCATTATGAAGGCGGGGCGCGTCAATTCGTTCAGTTTTTGAATGAGGACAAAACGGTACTTCATGACGTCATTCACTTCGCAAGCGAGCGGGATGATATTGAGGTTGAAGTTGCCCTCCAATATAACGATGGGTATACCGAAACCATCGCTTCTTTCGTTAACTCTATTCCAACCCGAGGCGGCGGTACGCATGAAACCGGTTTTAAAACCGCCTATACGCGAGTAATGAATGATTATGCGCGGAAAGCGGCAATGCTGAAGGAGAAAGAAAAAAATCTGGAAGGCAACGATCTGCGGGAAGGCATGATGGTGGTCATTAATATCAAAATGTCCGAGGTAGAGTTTGTGGGCCAAACCAAAGATCAGCTCGGCAGCTCTTCCGCGCGTAGCGCGGTAGATGCGATCGTCTCCGAGAAGATGCAGGTTTTTCTGGAGGAAAACCCGCAAATCGCGCAAATGCTGCTAAAAAAATCGCTGCAAGCTTCGAAGGCCCGTGAAGCGGCCCGCAAGGCGCGCGAAGAAATCCGAAGCGGCAAGAAGCGGAGCGAAAGCTCGAACCTGAACGGTAAGCTAACCCCTGCGCAGTCTAAGGATTATACGCGTACGGAGCTGTTTATCGTGGAAGGGGACTCCGCAGGCGGTTCGGCCAAGCAAGGCCGAGACTCGAAATACCAGGCGCTCCTGCCGCTCAAAGGCAAGCCGATGAACCCCGAGAAAGCGAAATTGATCGACATTTTAAAAAATGACGAGTATAAAGCGATCATTTCGGCCATCGGAGCGGGTGTCGGTTCCGAATTCGTAGCGGAAGAATGCAATTACAATAAAATCATTATCATGACGGACGCGGATACAGACGGCGCTCATATTCAAGTGCTGCTTCTTACTTTTTTCTATCGCTATATGAAGCCGCTTATCGATCTGGGCCGCGTATATATCGCTCAGCCGCCCCTGTACAAAATTACCCGCAAATCAGGTAAACTCGAAACGATACGCTATGCATGGACGGATGAACAGCTGCAAAATTATTTGAAGGAATACGGCAAAAACTACGAACTGCAGCGTTACAAGGGACTTGGAGAGATGAATCCTGACCAGCTGTGGGAAACAACGATGGATCCGGAGAAACGCACGCTTCTGCAGGTGCAGATTGAAGACGCGGCCAAAGCTGAGCGCCGAGTATCGACGCTGATGGGCGATAAGGTCGATCCGCGGAAGCGCTGGATCGTAGAGAATGTCGACTTTATGGAATATGAGGAGTAGGGGGATTACTGCATGAGTATGCTGGAACAATTTTTACCGGCGTTTTTGGAGGAGGTTGTGGGAGACCGCTTCGGACGCTATTCAAAGTATATTATTCAGGACCGCGCCATTCCTGACGTTCGCGACGGCTTGAAGCCGGTGCAGCGTCGTATTCTATATGCGATGTATGATTCGGGAAATACGCCGGACAAGCAATACCGCAAATCGGCGAAAACGGTCGGCGACGTTATGGGTAACTATCATCCGCACGGCGATTCATCCATTTATGAAGGTATGGTAAGGATGGCACAGCCATGGAAAATGGGGCATCCGCTCGTTGACGGACACGGAAACTGGGGCTCGCAGGATGATGATCCCGCGGCAGCCATGCGTTATACGGAAGCGCGTTTGTCCGCTATTGCGATGGAGCTGCTTCGCGATATAGAGAAAAGAACGGTTCAATTCAAGGATAATTTCGATAATACGACGAAGGAGCCGGTTGTGCTGCCGTCGCGGTACCCTAATTTGCTCGTTAACGGGACCAGCGGCATCTCTGCCGGCTTTGCCACGGAAATTCCGCCCCATAACCTGCGCGAGATCATCGATGCTTGTATCGCGCTTATGGGCAGTCCTGAGCTTTCGCTGGAGGAGCTCATGACTTATGTCAAAGGCCCGGATTTTCCGACCGGAGGCATCATTATGGGCGAAGAAGGTATTCGCGATGCTTACGCAACTGGCAAGGGACGTATTTACATACGCGCCAAAACAGCGATCGAAGACATGCGCGGCGGCAAGCAGCAACTGGTCATTACTGAAATCCCTTACCAGGTCGTTAAATCCCGCCTGGTTACCGCAATGGAAAACATCCGGCTCGAGAAAAAGGTTGAGGGCATTGCAGAGGTGCGCGACGAGAGCGGACGGAACGGTCTCCGAATTGTCGTCGAGTTTAAGAAAGACGCCGATGCGCAGGGGATTTTGGCCTATTTGTTTAAGAAAACCGATCTACAAGTGGCATACAGCTTCAATATGGTCGCAATCGTTAATAAAACGCCGATGCAGCTTGGTTTAAAGCAAATCTTGTCGGCCTACATCGAACATCAGAAGGAAGTCGTCACCTACCGGACGAAATACGATCTCGAAAAGGCTGAGGACCGGGCGCATGTGGTCGAGGGTCTCGTGAAGGCGCTCAATATTTTGGATGAAGTCATCGCAACGATCAAAGCTTCCAAGAACCGCGCGGATGCCCAAGATAATCTGATCGCAAAGTTCGGGTTTACCGCCCGTCAAGCGGATGCCATCCTGACGTTGCAGCTATACCGTTTAACGAATCTTGAGATTACGACGCTTGAGAAAGAGCTCAAAGAAGCCATGAAGAAGATTGCTTATTTGAAATCAATCTTGGCTAGCGACAAAAAGCTTATTGGCGTCATTAAGGATGAACTTCTTGAAATCCAGACGAAATACGGGATCGACCGCCGTTCGGACCTGCGCGGTGAAATCGAAGAGCTGAAGGTAAACCTTGAAGTGCTGGTAACGCCGGAGGATGTTCTAGTTACGCTAAGCCAAGACGGATACGTGAAACGGACAAGCATGCTTTCGTTTACGAGATCGGGCGGAGAGCTGCAAAATGCGGGCGTCAAGGAAGGCGACTTCGTTCGAGAGCTGCTCGCGGTAAATACCATTGATAATTTGCTGCTGTTCACTCGCAAAGGCCAATATTATTTATTGCCTGTCCATCAAATTCCTGAATTTAAATGGAAGGACACGGGAACAGCTATCGTAAACGTTGTGCCGATTCCAAAGGATGATTCGATCGTTAGCGTGATCCCGGTTAAAGATATTTCTGCTTCCGTCTCATCGCTTGTTTTTGTAACCAAAAAAGGCCAAGTCAAGCGGACGGAGCTTAAGGAATACGCGACTACGAGATCGACCGCCGTTGCGGCATGCAAGGTTTCGGAAGGCGATGAAGTGATCCGGGTGGTCCTCAGTGACGGATCGAAGCAAATCATGCTCGTTACCAAACAAGGAATGAGCATTCGATTTGCCGAGACGGAGGTTAATCCGATGGGCAGAGTGGCAACCGGCGTAAGAGGAATCCAGCTGAAGGATGGAGACGAGCTTATCGCTGCGGAATGGGTTGCAGAGGATGAAGGCGAAGTGCTCGTCATTACCGATATTGGTTACGCTAAGCGAACGCTGCTGCTGGATTATCCGATCCAGGGCAGAGGAGGCAAAGGCGTACAAACCTTTGAATTCAAAGAAGGCAAGCGGGTGCGTCCGAACGGAGCTGCGCTCGTCGGGGCGTATTATTGCAAAGCTGCGAAGGAAATTGTTGCAGTGACCTCATCGGGCGCCAAGTTAACGGCCACTTCGGAGAAAGCGCCGATAGAAGAGCGTAAAGCGATTGGAAAGCTTGTGTTCCCGGTCGAGAAATCGGATGTAATTACAAATACGCTTGCACGCTCTGTCTCAGAACTTAATCAAAAGGCCGATTAGGCGGATCAAATCGTTCAATAACTTCTAATATGGCCTCAAGCATGACCCACAATGGTACCAGCTCATCCGGGCGGTTCAGCCATTGTGGGTCTTTTATGATGCCATAACTTTTGATTTTTTCCATAATCAACGCTTTTCTTTCTTCCACTCGGTACACGCTCCTTACTTTATTAACATAAACAGACATGGCGCTGGGCCTTCGTCACATTGTATGTCTAACGCTGTCATAATGTTCGACTTCCTATCGATTAATAGCGCAAATTATTAATTGGGTTAATCTTTTATTCGACAATGAAGACTGTTATAATAAATAACAAATAGTTGGAAATTGACAGAGAGCTGGTGTGAGAGTATGGTGACTGGAGAATTTACTCGATTATGGACAAGGCTATCGCGGGAATGGAAAAATAACTTGGAACAATCGCTTGCGCCATTAACGGAAGGCCAACTTAATGTGCTTGAGTTGCTGCTTCAGCATCAGCCTATGAAACCTTCGGATTTGCTGCAATACTTGTCTACTACGCCTGCTGCAATTACTACGCTGCTTGACCGTATGGAAAGAAATGAATTAATCGAACGCACGCGGGACGATAATGACCGGAGAATCGTGTGGGTATCCGTTTCGGAGAAGGGGAAGGCTGAGGCGGAGCGCGGTACAACGATTCGGACCGAATTGATCGAACAATCGCTGGACCGCATTTCCTCTCATAATCAGCAGCTTTTAGTTTATCTGTTGGGTAAAGTTGCTAATCTGTAAGTAAGCTACTACCGGTGAATGAGCTTATTTCAAGGAATCGAGCCGATTACGCAGCATATTGTAATTTTTCTTAAGCACTTCGTAGTCGGCTTTTGTAAGCAGGGCATCGTTGGATGCAGCAATCGTATCTTCGACAGGCAAGACGCGATAGCGGTAAGCATGATCGGGCTTATAACGGTGAACCCATGTCGGAATTGATTCGATTTCCGTAAAGTCCACGGAGCCGTCCGTCATATTTTTACGAACATTTACTTTGAAAATAACCCCGTAATCCTTCGAGTCGCCCCGTTGGTTAGAAATGAAATTTCCCATTGAATAAATAATGAGTCCTTTTTTTGCATGGCCGTTCTCGTCCGTTGTATCAACGACCTCATAGGGCTGTACGACATGAGGATGCGAGCCGGCAATAATATCCGCTCCCGCAGCAACCAAGCTTCTGGCAAGGCGTTTTTGTTCGTCGTTTGGAGCGATTTGATACTCTGTGCCGAAATGAAGGGAAACGGTAATAAAATCCGCGCCGGCATCACGTAGCCGGACGATATCCGCTTTTATTTTTTCTTCGTCTATTAGGGAGACGAGGTAAGGCTTACCTTCGGGAGCCGCTATTCCGTTCGTTCCGTACGTGTAGGCCAACAAGCCCATCACAATGCCGTTTTTTTTCGATAAAACCATGCTGTCAGCCTCTTCTTGCGTCGAAGCGGTTCCTTTAAATGGAATATCCAATGCTTTCAGGTTCTCAATTGTACGCAAAATGCCGGATTCGCCTTGATCCAAAGCGTGGTTGTTGGCATTCGTAATGAGGTTGAAGCCTGCGGCCTTGAGCGCTTCGCCAAGTTCCACAGGCGCATTGAACTGCGGATATCCGGAATAACCGAATTCCGCGCCTCCCATCGGGGTTTCTAGATTAGCCATTACCCAGTCGCCTTGTTCCAAAATAGGCTTAACTTCCGCAAAAAAAGGATTGAAGTTATAACGGTTTGTTTTTTTGTCAAAAGCGCCAGGGAGCTGCGGGGTATGCATCATCACATCGCCTACAGCCATCCATACAGCGTCTGCGTATACAGGCTCAGTTGTAGGAGTAGGCTCTAGGATAACGGGTGTCGGAGAAGGCGTAACGGCTGCTGTTTCATCAGGAACGGGTTCTGCGGTCACGATCGGGATTTGATTAGAAGATTCAGGTGCGCGTTCCGTAAGGAGAGGCACTAAAAAGATGATCAGTAATCCAATTAAACAAAATACTAATAATAGGGCTTGAACTTTTTGGTGCCGTTTGCGGCGCATCTTGTATTTTTCCTTCCTTTTTACTCATTGCTTAGCAAGACAGATGCGTCTGCGAGCTGAGAATCCATCCACCAGCTCCAGGCTTCCGAACCGCTTGGTACGGAGCGGAAGCTCATCATTTCCTTTGAAACGGGATGGGGGACGGAAACCGATGTTGACCACAATGCGATTTCGGTAATCCCGCCCGTTGGCTTCGCGCCATACTTAAGATCGCCTACCAGAGGACAACCTATGTGCGCCAGCTGCGCGCGAATCTGATGCGGCCTGCCCGTGTGCAATTTAACGGCGACTAGCGAATAACGGCCGGATACGGCTGCCACCTCGTAATCCAGTATCGCTTCTTTTGCTTCGCTTGTGGGCTTATTGTAGACCGTAACCTGGTTTTGCTTGTTATCCTTGCGGATAAAATTCGTAAGACGGGCCTGCGGTTTGTTGGGCACGCCTTGCACAACGCAGACATAGGTTTTTCCAAAATGGCGGCTGCGAACCGATTCGGACAATCTGGAGGCGGCTTTCGATGTTTTAGCAAAAACCATGACGCCGCCGACCATACGGTCAAGACGGTGAATGAGGCCGAGAAAAACATTTCCCGGCTTGTTGTATCTTTCTTTTATATCCTGCTTAAGCAGAGTGAGCATGTCTGGGTCGCCCGTATCATCCTCTTGGGAGAGGATGCCGGGCGGCTTCACGACCGCAATGATGTGATTATCCTCAAATAATACTTTGATTGGCATTACTTAGACTCCCAGCGTCCCAAAATCCCGCATGGCAGGTTAAGGCCGGATTTCGTAATCGGCAAGCCGATTTCTCCGCAATGAATCTCGCCGCCGTATTTCGCATTCATCGTCATATGCAGCAGGTTGTGCAGTACGGAAGGCGACAGACCCGTCGTATAGGAGTTAATCAGCAGAAACAATGGATTATCGGATAGGATGGACGTGCAGGACTGCAGGAACGGGAAGAGGTTTTCTTCGAGCTTCCATGTTTCTCCATTGGGTCCCCGCCCGTAAGAAGGAGGATCCATAATGATTGCGTCATACTGCTTGCCGCGGCGCTGTTCGCGCTGTACGAATTTAAATACATCATCCGTAATATAACGGATCGGTGCGGATTCCAGTCCTGACAGCTGCGCGTTATCCTTCGCCCATTGGACCATACCCTTGGCTGCGTCAACATGGCATACTTCTGCGCCGGCAGCGGCCGCAGCAACGGTTGCGCCTCCGGAGTAAGCGAATAGATTCAAAACACGGATAGGCCTGCCCGCCGAGCGGATTTTGTCCATCATCCAGCTCCAGTTAACCGCTTGCTCCGGAAATAGGCCGGTATGCTTAAAATTTGTTGGCTTAATATGAAAATTAAGCTCTCCGTATGAAATCGTCCAGCGCTCTGGGAGCGTGTCGTTCATCGACCATTGGCCGCCGCCGGAATTGCTGCGATGGTAGTAGCCGTCCGCTTTTTTCCATAAGCCGGTTTCGTTCGTGATCGGCCAAATAATCTGTGGATCAGGACGGCGAAGCGTATAATTACCCCAACGCTCCAGCTTATCCCCGTCTCCTGTATCTATAACCTCGTAGTCTACCCATTTATCTGCTATGTACATGTTTTTCGTAACCCTTCCTTGACGTTGTTTTTGTAATATAATAAATGTCATCGATAATTATATCGAAGCTAACACAATGAAGCAATGAAACCGATGGAAATGGAGGCTGGTATTTATTCGAAAGCAACAGAAAGGGTGGCTTATTACGTTTATCGTAAGTGTAGTGCTGTTCGCAGCACTTGCAGCGGCCGTCCCCGAAAACAATGGCAATGCATTAGATCAATCATCGGAAGGGATGATGGACAGCATAAGGAATGACGGATTAACGTCTGTTTTGAAGCTGTTTTCATTACTAGGCTCAACAACGGCTATCATCGCGATGACCCTACTAGTAAGCTTGTATGCAGGCTGGAAATATGGGTGGGGGCGAGGCGCTATCGTGCTAATTGGCGCAGCCTCGGCTTACGCTCTCAACGTTTGGATCAAAACGTGGATCGATCGGCCGCGGCCATCCACTGCGTGGGGGATCGAAGCGGACGGGGCCAGCTTTCCGAGCGGGAATGCGATGCTTGCGATGGCGATGTTCGGAATGCTCGCGTGGAACATTATTGCTGCAAGCGGATTTTCGCGCAGAGCTACGGCATGGAGTACCGCTATTATCATCTTTCTCATTGCGATGATGGGTCTAAGCCGCGTTTATTTTCATGTCCATTACATGACGGATATTTTGGGAGGCTATGCAGCAGGTATGGCCGTCATCAGCCTTATCCTTTTTATCCGGACTACATTTAGTAAAAGAGGAGCAGTTAATTTATGATGAGCTTTGAGTGCGAGTGCGGAAATAAGACCGTAATGTTTGCGACTGGAGACCGCGATGAGCAGGGCAGGGAATATATCGAGATTGAAGATGACGAGAGACTGACCTTCACAATCGGCGAAAAAAGCGTTCTGTTCCGTTGTTCGTTTTGCGGATATACATACCGTTTGGAACAAATTTAATGATCTATTTCAATATTTAAGAGAATGATAATGAAAAGATTTCACGTTTCACTTACTTTTTGGTGATATCCAGCACAAATGTCCGCACAAGTTAAAAAGAATACTTTGTGAATTCGTGAAACTTATTTACAGCATTTATAAGCGAAGAGGCTGCATCTTTAACCTAATTAGGTTTAAGCTGCAGCCTCTTTTCATTATTATTCCGGTTTCTCTTTTTGAATCTTCGCGGGGTTATTGATTTTGTAGGGAATAGGGTGCTTGGTCAATTTTTTCGCAACGATCTTGCCTTCGAAATGAAGGATATCGCCAATTTCCAATTCTAATTTTTTGAGCGTTGCGCTATGGCTGGACCACGCATCGCCAACGGTGATTTCGGGATCCTCGATGGCAACTGCTTCATAAATAACCACTTCATCCTCCGTGTCCGAAAAATTGTTAGGCACCGTCGTAAATTCTTTTACGGTTGCTGCCATCTTGACCTTTTCTTCGGGGAGCTGCAGCTTAGGCTGCTTTTCTTTTTTTGCTTTTTCTTTCGGAGGGTTCATTGCCGCCGGTTTTTGCTCAGTTGTTTCCTCATCTGTTTCCTTATTTGGCAACGCTGCCTTCAAACTCGAATCTTGCTCGGCGCTCATCGCTGTTTCATAGGCGGCATCATTGCTGCCGGTTTCCGTAATTTCAGGTGCCGTAGATTCTGATTCTTCAGTAGCGACGGCTGTTCTCTGTCCATAATTCGCAGCTTGCATTTCCTTTAAATAGGAAGGATGGATGCAATGCTTTTGCTCATTTTCGAATGAAATAACCGCAGTCATTTTATCCACAAAACCAATGATGCTGCAGGTCAGATGATTTCCGTGTCCTTTATAGAAGAAAGTTTTTGTTTTGACGGCTTTCTCGGAAAGCAAGCCCCATTCCTTGCATTTTTCTATTTGCTCTGCTTCGCTCTCGAAGGGCATGTACGTTATGGGTTCAATAATAAAAGTATGCTGCATCGTTTCTCCGCCTTTCAATTTGTTCTCGTTTATTTTATCATTTTTTTGGAAGGAAAGTCGGCTATATTCTCAAAAGGAGGAATATGCATTGAAGCTGTTTCATTTCAGCGAAGAAAGCGGCATCGATATTTTCGTGCCTAGAGTAAAAGAAAATCGCAGGGGTATGCCCCCGGTCGTATGGGCGATTGATGATACCCATGAATTCACCTTTTATTTTCCAAGAAATTGTCCGAGACTCGTATATACCAGAACGAATGATTTGACCGATGACGACAACGACAAGTTTTTTGGATTGACTGCCTCAAACATTGTCGTTACGGTTGAAACGGCTTGGTACGAGCGAATAATGAGCACAACCGTTTTCAAATATGCGATGCCTGCAGAGTCTTTTCGATTATTCGATGAATTCGCCGGATACTACATTTCCACTCAAACCGTAAAACCTCTCGAGGTCGAACCGGTAAATAATCTTTTAGAAAGATTAATGGAGCTTAATATCGAGGTAAGATTTACTCCGAACCTTCACCCGTTAAAAGAGTCGATTCTAAACTCGTCGGTAACCGATTTTGGCATACACAGATTCGCAAATGCCAAGCGCTAACCGGATAGACCGAAATTTGATTTAGTTAAAATATCAGCCTGGAGACGGAGAAAGAATTCGGGCCTTGGCGCGAGTTTAAGTCCGGTGAATGATGTCAAAATGGAAGTACTGAAGTAAGGGGGGACAGCTGTGGAACCATTGATTTCATTTACCGGAGTAATCGAAAAGCCGTATGAAGAGGTCGTCCAATATCTTGCGACCATGCCTACAGGGAGAATAACAGCAAGCCATTTGCCCCTGCTGTTAACGGGAGCATCGGGGAGCGGGGGAGTTTTGCATATCAAAGGCGGCCCGCAATTATTTACGGTCTATACGGGCAGCGAGTCGGAAGCCATACGTGTTGCCTATATGGATATTGATGCCGCAAACGGTCACTTCACCGTATTTGGCGGCTGGTGGTACCGCAATGATTATGAGCTTAAGCCGCATGCCAAAGGCTGCGAGGTACGTTATTCGATAGGAAATGCAGCTTCTCCGCTGAGTCGCTGGCTTGTTCCTTTATTGCAGGATTACAGGAGCTTGAAACGTGAAAATAAAACAGGGCGCATGATGCGAGCTTTCGATGATTGGGTAGCTGTTATTGCTGTAAGGCTGGAATGCAATGCTTACCGACTGGGCTAGTAATATTATTAATAGAGAAAACGACATGCCTCTATAGGGCAATGTCGCTTTTTTTTTGCAAAATTTATGATCTGTTAAACATCATCATTGCACAAATTCGACAAAAATCGAGCTTCTCCTATATGCGTAAGAAATCGAAAAAAGAACCGCCGGCTTTCGCTTGCGGTTCTCCTCCGGGCTTACCATTAGTAACAATAATAACGCTCCCAAATTTTGAAGGAATCATCTTTATTTTTATCCCACCAATTGATTTCATCCCACCAATCATCATCGTCCAACCAATCAAACCAGCCTTTTGAATCCCAATCCTTATCGACCTTATTATTGTTGGACGAGTTTGAATTGGAGTGATTATTGCTGTTGTTTTGCTGATTGTTATTGTTATTGCTGTTGTTACTCTTCGTCACTGTAAATACGGAAAATATGCTGGATAAAAAGCTTTTTTTATTATTGGATGTATCTTTACTTGATGCAGCAAAAGCGGAAGCGGGGAACATACACACACTTATGAGCAGCGTAAGACATAAGATTTTCTTGAATTTGGACATAACGTCAACACCTCCCCCAACAAAGCATTCATTGCGAACTTGATGTTCGTTATAAAGAATTTTATATTAAATATGCATTTTTGTAAACGAAACTTTCATAAAAAATGGATAGTTCGGAGGGGGGCTTAGGTCATGCGTTTGGAAAAAATAGGTATTTTGTTCGAGTAGGTTGGAGAGAAACTTATTGGGTTTGATAGGCTGTTTTATTTGATAAATTCATATTGACAATATCGAAGTCTGATGATATCTTATTGATAATATCAAAATGACAATTACAAAAAACGAAATATCCCATGAAAGTGAGGTTTTCATTATGTTTGGTTTTCGATTCGTCAAGTTCCAGCCGAGCGATTATGTGCTAAAGGTGAAAAACGGGAAGGTTGTTCAAGAAGGCGTGGGTCTCTCCTTTCATTATTACGAGCCCGTGACTTCCGTTGTCGTAGTACCGACATCCTCAATTGATGTTCCCTTCATGTTCGAAGAAATGACGCATGACTATCAGACGGTCACGGTTCAAGGACAATTGACTTATCGCATCGCCGATTTTAAGAAAACGATTCAACTTTTGAACTATACGTACAATTTGAAGAAGAGAGCCTATATATCGGATGATCCCAATAAGCTTGCGCAGCGAGTTATCCACATCGTTAAGGTATTAATAAAAAAGCAGTTGGTCCATATGCCTCTTAAAGACGCGATTCAAGCCAGCGAGCGACTGGTTCAAACCGTTTCAAGAGAAATGCTTGTTAACGAGGAAATCGAGAAGCTTGGCATCGAACTGATAGGGTTATCCGTGCTGGCCGTATTGCCTAACAAAGAGACCATGCGTGCGCTTGAAGCGAAGGCGCGCGAGGAAATACTCCGCGATGCAGACAAAGCGCTATACGAGCGCCGAAATGCGTCAATCGAGCAGGAAAGACGAGTAAAGGAAAACGAGCTTAACACTGAAATCGCCGTTGAAACAAAGAAAAAACAAATTCGCGAGACCCAGCTTGACGCCGAGCGGCTGGTGAAGCAAAAGCAAAATGAAATGAAGGAAGAACAGCTTTATTTCGATACCGCTCTGGAGGAGAAGAAACGCGCATTAATCGAGCTGGCAATGGCGAACAAGAAAGCCGAGGCCGACGCAAAAGCGTATGAGCTGGGAGCGGTCATGAAAGCGATAAGCGGCACAGAGCCTTATGTGCTGCAGTCGATGGCGAACATGGGCATGGAGCCGAATAAGCTCATCGCAATCGCATTCCAGGATATTGCGGAAAATGCAGAGAAAATCGGCCAGCTTAATATAACGCCGGACCTGCTGCAGGGCATCATGACAGGTACAGGTATATCGGAGCCAGTTGGAAGCAAGGGGAGGCTTACACGATGAACGATGCAAGAATGAGCCACAAAATGATTTTGATCAAACGCAAAACACGCTTGGAAGAGTTAGTTGCGAGGTTTAACACGGTTCAGCAAGCACAGTTCTATGTCGAAAGACTAGGTGCCGATTTCAGTGATTATCTTGCAGAGGATATTTGCTATCAACGTGCTGTTGCTTATACAGCGGACGAATTGAATGCTTTCGGGCGCGTGCAAATCATTGATCGGGAGCATGTACCGCAGTTTATCTTCGGCGAGCAGGATACCGTCATAGTCATCGGGCAAGACGGTCTTGTTGCCAACACATTAAAATATGCAAGAGAACGGCCGTTAATCGGCGTGAATCCCGATCCGCAGCGTTGGGACGGGGTTCTGCTCCCGTTCACGGTGAAAGATATAAAACATATCGTACCGGAGGTGCTTCGCAATAGGCGCCAGATCAAGGAGGTTACGCTAGCGAAGGTGCAGCTAAATGACGGTCAGGCACTGTATGGCGTGAATGATCTGTTTGTTGGCCGTAAAACGCATGTCTCTGCACGGTATCAGCTGCAACTGGACAGTCAAATCGAACAGCAGTCCTCAAGCGGAATTATTATTTCCACGGGACTGGGTGCGACAGGCTGGTTCAAGAGCGTGCTAGCCGGTGCAGCCGGCATCGTCAGCAGTACGACAAAGCAAAGGGTTACGCTAGCGCCAAATCAATCGGAGCAGGAGAAAGTTAGCTTTACATGGCAATCACCATATCTCTATTTCACGGTTAGAGAGCCTTTTCCGAGCAAGACCACGGCAGCAGAGCTTGTTTTTGGTCAGATCAACGAGAGCAAGCCGCTTCGGGTTATCTCTCAAATGCCAGAAAACGGGGTTATTTTCAGTGACGGCGTGGAAAGCGATTTTCTGGAATTTAATGCGGGCGTAGAAGCGACGATCGGGATAGCCGAGAGCAAAGGGCAGCTGGTGGTTTGATGGGCGTCGGCTTGACATACTGCCGACTTGTTGTAGATCGGTTATAATAATAGATGCCAACTCTCTGTCACTCAGGATTGGAATGTAAATTTGGGGCGAAAGAATAGCCTATGAAACGGAGCTGTTTGCATGCTGCTGTCAAAAGGTCAAAAGGTAGATGTCACGAAGGGACGTAAACTCACAACGATAAAGCTGCTATTCGGATGGACAAAGAGTGACAGCTCGATGAGCATAGATGCGGCTGCATTTCTTTTATCGGATAGGAACCGCTGTGAAAATGATGAGGACTTTATTTTTTACGGAAATCCAGTCGCTCGCAGCGGGGCTGCATCTCATACGGGGTTATTACATGGCGCTGAGCTAGAAGCGGTTTCCATAAACCTGCAGCGCGTGCCGGACTCTACCGCGAAAATAGCATTTACGGTTACCCTGCACGAAGGTGAACGTCAAGGGCATTTTATGCAGAATGTATCCGGCATGTATGTAAGGCTTCTAAACGAAAACAATGGCGAGGAACTGTTCCGGTACGAATATGGCGCTGAATTTACGAAGGAAACGGCAGTGGTTGTCGGTGAATTATATAGACATAACGGTGAGTGGAAATTTAACGCGATCGGCGCTGGATTCTATGGCGGACTCGAAGCGTTATGCACAAGCTTTGGACTTGAGATTGAACAAGAGGCTTCGGAAGCTGCAGCAGCTGTAGAAGAGATGGTTCAAACGCCAATCGATTTGCGCAAAAAGCTCGTTCAATTGACGCTGGAGAAAAAAAAACTCACCCATGTGGTCGCTAAAGTAGGCATCGTTCTGGATATTACCGGATCGATGCAAGCCTTATACAAGAACGGGACCGTACAGGAAGTAGTTGAGCGAATACTCGCCGTTGCAAGCAAATTCGATGATAACGGTACGCTCGATGTGTGGGTGTACGATACTCATTTTAGCCGGTTGCCTTCGGTAACTGAGCGTGATTTTGGCGATTACGTACAAAATAAAATTTTGAATAACCATGAAATCCATAAATTCGGCCGGAATAACGAGCCGCCTGTCATGGAAGACGTCATTCGAAAATATACGGTCGAGGAAGATGACGGAATTCCTGTGTTTATCATTTTTATCAATGATGGCGGCGTAGTGAAGCCGATAAAAAAGGTGATCACTGCTGCATCCGTTCAGCCTATCTTCTGGCAATTCGTCGGTATTGGGCAATCTGACTTCGAGGTGCTTAAGCAATTGGATACGATGGAAGGACGAATCGTAGATAATGCTAACTTTATTCATTTGGATGATATCGCTGCCGTATCGGATGAGCAGCTGTACGACCAGCTCCTCAATGAATTTCCGAGCTGGCTAAGGGCGGCAAAGGAGAAGCGGATTATTCGGTCGTCTTGATCTAACACCGAAACGATAAATATCAATTAAAGACACAATGATGATAATTAGAGCCATTGTTGAAAAGCGCTTGCAGAAGTAAGATACGAGTATAGCGGCGCACCGAAACGGCGCCGTTCATTCTTGGGTATGGGAGAGGGAGAAAATAACCATGGTTACTCAGCAATCCGAACTTTTGAAGCCGCTTTCACTTGAGCAAATTGAGCAATACGCAAGAGACGGATATATCGTAATAAAAAAAGGCTGCAGCCCAGATTTGATCGATGCTTTTAACAGACATATTTTTGAGCTTCGCTCGGTTCCGCTGGAAGAAACGCCGGACTGGGCGCGCACTTCGGAGAAAGCCCGTTACTCCACGCGGTTATTTAATCCGCATCAGCATGACAGCTTCTCGCGTCAGGTGATGAAGCTGCCGATCGTACGTGGCACTTTAGCCCAGCTCATGGGAAAAGAAGCGGTTTGCGTGCAAAGCATGTTCTTTTATAAAGAACCTGGCTCCCATGGCCAAGCCGCGCATCAGGATTATTATTATATCAAAAATGATCCAATGACCATGGTTGCGGCTTGGATTGCGATGGAAGAGCTGGTGAATGAGGAAAACGGCTGTTTATGGGTCATTCCAGGCACGCATAAGCTCGGACTACTGCCGCATGGCAAGGTCAAAAATCTGGAGGAGCATGAAGAGTTTACACATGAAACGGAAGGCATCGATTTAACGCGGCAAATTCCGGTCATTATGGAGAAAGGAGACATCTTATTTTTTCATGAGTTGTTGATTCATTCCTCTAATCGTAACCGGAGCACCGACCGCTGGCGCCGTTCTTACGTATGCCACTACATTCGCGAAGATTCAGCCGTAACGCTGCGCGAAGATTTACGCGAGAAATACGTATTGGTTTAATTTTGAAGAGACCCTAGGATGAGGAAGGTTTGAAGCATGAAGAGCAGCCCGTGCGCGGTATCCTATAACAAAATTATATCGGCTAGGGCGGGGACGGTCATTTATCCATCCGGCAGCCGTTACGGGCCCCGGATACAGGATGATTTCCAGCTGGTGTTTTTGCATTCGGGCGAGATGAAGATCGAAATTGACGGCAAGGCACATCACTTCTTGCCCGGCTCCGTCGTGCTGCTTAAGCCCGGGCATCATGAGCTTTTTACTTTCTCTGACCGCGGAGAGACATGGCATCGCTGGATTTCGATTCATATGGGCCATATAACGATGGAGGAGATAGCTGTTTTCGATGCACTGCCTTTATTTCTTCCGATCTCCGAGGAATTAAACCGAATAGCAGATATTATGCTTTCGCTGCAATTTGAACATCCATCGAGCAGTGAAGTTTTGCGAAGCTTGGGAATGTCTGCGCTTCTGGTATATATCTCGGAAATGACCCGTACACGGGAGCTTGAAGAGGTGCATTCGTCGATTTTGAGGGCCAAAAATCTGATTCACAAGGCTTACCAGGATGAGCTGACCTTAAGCATGCTGGCTGATCATGCCGGTGTCTCGCCGGAGCATCTGGTCCGTCTATTTCGTGTGAATGAGAATACGACACCGGTTAAATACTTATGGCGCTACCGGGTGCTAAGAGCGCTAGAGTTTTTGACCCATACCGGGCTATCGATCACTGAAATTTCACTCCGATGCGGATTTAAAACCACCTTTCATTTTGCAAGAACGGTGAAGCAGCATACGGGAAAAACGCCTACGGAATTAAGGCTTTTCTCTTGGAAAGGCAGTCAGTCCGATTAAAGCAAACCCTATGCAGCCAGAATACTGGCTGCTTATTTGCGTTTGGTCTTTATTAGCATGACCCTTCTTATTTATTTTCACTCAGCTCCGTTTCAACAAAACGAATCCATTCGCGCGAAGCAAAAGAAAGGTACTTGTCCTTGCGCCAGATCATGGATAATTGCCACGGAATTACGGGCTTAACGACTGAAACGGAAGAAAAGCGTTTCGCGTCAAGCTGAGAGCAAATACCCTCTGGCAGCAGGGTAATGCCGTATTTGGCCGCCACCATTTCTGTCATGAAATCCCATTGCGAGCTCTCGAATACGATTTTCGGCTCAAAGCCTGCGGCTGCGCAATGCTCCTTGATCAAATGATGGATCGTAAAGTCTTTGCGGAAAAGGATAAATGATTCATCCTCTAGCTGACTCATTTGAATGCGGATTTGCTTAGCAAGCTCATGCTCCGGATGCACAACCAACCTTAAGTTTTCGTTAATGCAAGACAAAACATGATACCGTTCCTCGTTTTTTACCGGGAGAATAACCATGCTGAAATCTAAATCGCCTTGGAGAATATCCTGCTCCAAGCTTTGTCCGCCTTGCTCTATCACTTGAAGCTTGATTTGAGGATAGTGAGTCGAAAATTTCTCAATGACGGAAGGCAAGAAATAACCGCCTACCATTGGAGGGATACCTAAGCGAAGCGTGCCTTTTTTTAATTTCACCACTTCTTCAAGCTCGCTGGACATATCTTCGAACGACTGGATAATATGTTTTGCCGAGCGAAGAATGGATAACCCGGCATCGGTTAACTCGATTTGTTTGGCGGATCGGTCGATCAGCTGAACGCCGAGATCCTCTTCTAACAGCCGGACCATTTTTGACAAGGAAGGCTGGGTTACGTGCAGCTTTCGCGCCGCCTGCGTGAAGCTTCCCGCTTCGGCTACGGCTACGAAATAGGTTAAATGCTTAAGGTCCATAAGAGTCGCTCCTTTGCATAAAAGCAGATATCCGTTCAAGTCTGCTTATCTGAAAGTATAGTGAAAAGGAATGAAAACTATTCGATATATGTATTTTACCTATATGTCTGGGGGGTGTAAACTTAACCGTAGCAAAAAATCAAACAAGAAAAAAGGTGTTACCATGAAAATGTTAGAAGAAATGATTATTCCCATCGCTTCAAGACCGGCATCTGCCTCTTTAACCATAAAAGAATCGATTGTGCTTCCACCGGATACGAATCATCACGGTACGATTTTTGGAGGAAAATTAATGGCCTATATCGACGATGTGGCCACGATAGCGGCAACGAAGCATTCGCGCCGGCCTGTCGTTACGGCATCCACAGATTCCGTAGACTTTTTGTATCCTGTAAAAAAAGGGGACGCGGTCAGTTTATCGGCATTCGTCACCTGGTCGCATAAAACATCGATGGAGGTTTTCGTCCGGGTGGTGACGGAAGATCTGCTGTCTGGCGCCCGCAAAGTTTGCGCTACCTCCTTTTTAACTTTCGTTGCGCTGGGCGACGACGGCAAACCAACGGAGGTTCCCGGCGTAATCGCGGAATCGGATGAGGAACGTTTATTGTTCGACACGGCGCCCGACCGGAAGGAAGCGCGCAGAATCCGCAGGCAAGAAAGCAAGCATTTTGCAAATTATATGGGTACGGATGATGCCATTAAGAATTCACTCACTTCCGCAGCACCGCAGCGCTCCGCTAACAAGGGCTATGAGTCGGCTTGGGGCGTGGAGTGGTAGTGGTAATAGGGATAACCTGTTTTCGCATAATCTAAATGACGGTGTAATTAATGGTCAAAGGAGCATGCCATGGAAGATGTGGGAAGAATAGTAGTGAAGCTGGTCATATTCTTGTTTACGCTTCTATTTATTATTCCGGCCATTCTTTTCTCTGTGCTCGTTATTGGGCTGACCGACCATTTGAAGTCGGGAGCATTCATGCTTGTTTCTGCTTTGGTTCTCAAAATCATGGTCAAACTAAACGGGATTAACCCTAGGTCCCCAGCAAGAAAGAGAAGCTATTCTTCAACGGATCGGGAAAGCAGCGCAATCGGTGATTGGTCCCCGCAAGTTCATTTTGATGAAAACCCGCCCCCGCCGCTCCGAGATATTTATATAGAAATAGATGATCAAAAGAGAGAGACGGAAAAGCTTCACCGACTCATTATAGAGCAGGAATCGGAGCTTGATTCGAAAAAAGACAGATCAAAATAGTAATCATTAAGCGGCTTTATTAGGATTATATTGGCATATTAAAAAATATTAATCCCATCGTCCCCCTAATATCAGATAAGATGTGCGAAAGATAGATGTATAGAGGGGGAGGAGTCGGCATGGAAAAAAAGAGATGTTTGTTTTGTTCGGAGATCGTACCTATCGAGGTAAAAGGGGAATTTGACCGATATTTGAGCTGCAACTGCTCGCCGGGCAGCTATTACAGCTTGCTAAGGGATGATTACACGGCAATTAACGCATTATCCTATTCCGTTAAAAATAAGCGTTTTCCCATTATTTCAGGGTACATCAGAGAACAGTCGGATTGTGGCGAGAGAGTCACATTGACCATAGAGAACATAGAAACCATTGAAAATGCGCCAACCATTCCCGTATCCGTTGAGGACAAGGAAGCCCGGTTGCTGCAATATGTCTACCGGAATTCGGAAGCGCCGGGCGAAGCCGTCATTATCCAGCCTTTAGCAAATAACTATAACTTGACGTATTCGCCAAACTTACAGGAGCTTGTTTATATTATTGAAAAGCTAAGAGAAGCTCAGATGCTGACCAGGGAAGGCATGACTTTCAAGCTCACGGAAAAAGGGTGGAATGAAGCGGCAGCAAGCGCTGGGGGAAGAAAGCTGAAATCCTCTTACGTTCTGCTGCCGGATGATCAGGGAATCCGCAAGGAATGGACCGATAGCATTTTTCCGAAAATCGAGCAAAGCGGATTTTTGCCGCGGCTATTGCAACAAACGGAAAAGGAAGGCAGTGAAGCGCAGTCCCTATCCGATCTATCGGACAGTAAGCTGATTATTGCGGATATTACGTATCACGCACCAGAGGTATATTTAGCGGCAGGCTACGCGCTTGGCAGAAGCATTCCTGTCATCTGGACGATGAAGAACGGCACGGGTGCCGATGCCAACGTCCATGCGCAGCCCATTCGACCGCTCATGTGGGACAATCCAGAGGATTTGGCCTCCATGCTGCAGCAGAGGTTAGTATTCAAAGAATAAAACGGAAGATACGAACAAAAAAACACACGCAGTGACTGGTGTGTTTTTTTGTTCGTATCTTTCATGCCTTCGAGCAGACTGCTGTCCGTCTAAGGCTGCATGTTAATCATTAGCTGCACATGGAGGTCGGCTTTAGCGCAGCATTGAAAGCTGCCCGGTTTTCCCATAAAAAAGAGAGGATCTCATTCTGTTCATCGAAGAAATATTCGCTTTTATCCGAGTAGTCTTGTCCAAGTCCGTGTACGCTGAAACGATCCTCGCCATAGCTCATTAACGTCCATTGCCCTCCGCGCTTCCGGTCAGCAAATACAAGATAAAACTTTTCGCCTGCCTCATCCCATTGAGCCAAAGTGTTAAAATTCTCAAGAATAAATGTAATGTCCGTTTTCTTTTTAATCAGCATTAGTAATCTCCTCTTTCTTTATAAAATAATAGTCATATTTAGTTGTAAGCTTGCATAAGAACAAGACAAGAATAAATGATTTTACTGAAAAAGTATGTCAAACGATAGGTGCAGTTTATAGGAATGTTTGACGAATAATGCCGCAGCGTTTTTTTTAGTCGAATAAATCGCAAAGATTCGATGAATTTGTAGTACAAGCCTGTCTGCAGAAGGTATAATTATAGTAACATTACAAAAAAAAAAATCATTCGCCATAAAGAGAAAGGAGTCTGCATATGACCATTTATTTTGCATTATTGCGTGGCATCAATGTGAGCGGGCATAATATGATTAAAATGCCGGAGCTCAAGCGAATGGTTGAGGAAATGGGCTACAAGCGGGTTCAAACGTACATAAACAGCGGGAACGTGATGTTTGAAGCAGATGTGAGCGCGGATACATTGGAAGAAAAACTCGAAAAGGAGATCAGCCGCGTCTTTGGATTCAATATTGCTGTTTTTGTAAGATCAGCAGCAGAGCTTGCGAGCATCATCGGCCAATCACCATTTAAGTCGGTTGTGCTTGAAGACAAACAAAGTATCCATCTTACCTTATTAAAGGAAGCTCCCACGCAAGAGCAATTGGATAAATTACCGGAAGTCGAACAGGGCGAAGACGAATACTTGATTCGCGGAAAAGAAATCTACTTTCTTTACCGGCAGAGCGTTTTAGACTCCAAGCTAACTAAAAAATTTCAAAAGCTGCTGCCCGCTACGGATAGGAATTGGAAAACCATTCTCAAGCTGGATGCTATGGCAAGAACGTAGGAGGGCCATCAAGTATATATAACCAATTGTAAAAGAAATGAAGCCTTTCGCATTGGAAAAGCTCCATTTCTTTTTTTGGGTAAGGTTTAGGTGTTATGCGGAGACTTCTTCTCCATCATGGCTGCATTGCCACTCAATGCCGAACTTATCTGTAACTTGGCCGTAGCACTTGCTCCAAAAGGTTTCTTGAAGCTCCATCGTAATTTTGCCGCCATCTGCCAGCTTGTTAAATGCGCTTCTCACTTCATCTTCGTTTTTGCTAACTACGGTAAGGTTGATATTATTTCCTAAAGTAAAAGGCTTGCCTGGAAACACATCGGAGAACATAACCGTGCTTCCCATAACATTTACGCGTGCATGCATGACAAGCTGCTTAGCTTCCTCTGGCAGTTCATAATCAGGGTGCTGAGGCATGTCACCAAAGGTAGTTAAATGCGTGACTTCCGATCCAAAAACTTTTGCGTAAAAATGTGCGGCATCGCGGCAGTTGCCATTAAAGTTCAAATATACTTCCAGGGCCATTACATTCACTCCTTCATCATATAAGCGTTTTAGGCATTCCATTATTTCCTTGTTTAGTGTAACATTTTGGCGTAAATAAACAAAATATCTTTATGTAAATTTTTATCCATTTTAATGATGTTCTATTGCAACGGAAAAAAAGCCCTCAGTAATCTGAGGGTCAGCTTGTAGAGAAACCCACGTTTTTTCAAAACGACGGGTTTCTCTTTTGTTTTTTATCTTCTCTTTTCGTGAGAAACAGAGGGTTTAAACCTCTCACGCCCTCCGTTCCAAGTGGAGGGCGATCTTCTTCATGTTCTGCACGGCGGCGGTCATCAACGCTTGTTCCATTACGTTGTTTAACCCGCGCAACCGGCAATAGCGAAACCCGTGGAGCTGTTTAGCATCCGCGAAGCTTCGCTCAATCGTTTCTTTTCGTTTTCGGTACAATCTTTTGCCCGACTTGCTTAAGCGGTTTAATCGTACTTGCTCTTTACTGTCCTCCCAGATGTGCCGGGTGACGATCTTACGCTTGTTACGTGAGCGCGTACACTTTTCTAGCATGGGACATGCTGCACAGATCTTCGGATCCGAAGCATAGTGTCGGTATCCGTGTCGGTCTGTCGTTCGGTAAGGCAATTTTTGTTGCTGGGGACAAATATACAAGTTCCGTTCGGCATCATATGTAAATTTCCATTTGGGATATAACCCTTGTGTCGGTTGAAATCTGCGGTGCGCAATAACACCATAAATGTTGCGGTCTTCAAGTCCCTTGCAAATCGGGGTCGTCATATAACCAGAATCAAGTGCGACTGCTTCAACTGCAAAACCAAAACGTTTACGCTGACGATCTAATCGAGAGAGGTACGGCACGGAATCGTGAACATTTCCTGCGGTTACGAAAACATCAGTAATGAGGTTGCACTTCACATCGACGGTACGATGGTCCAGATAAAAGAAGCCTTCCGGCTTGCCTTCCCGAAACATATATCCGCTGTCCGGGTCTGTTGTACTGACCTTCACTTCCTTGTCTTCGTTCACCTCCTCTCGTGGTTTTAGAGCTTTTTTCCTTGCGCTTTACGGTCGGTTTCAATTGCCGAGTTCAGTTCATCCAAATAATCCCTTGTGTTCTGCTGAACCTGCTCTTTTGTATATTTGTTTTTATTCGCATTCGCTTTCACGTGCGTGGAGTCGGATACCAACACACGGCCGCCAATCATACGGTGAGAGATGGCTTGCAGCACGATCTCATCAAAGATGTCCTGGAAGACAGAGGTATCCTTAAAACGCGTACGACGATTCCAACTGATCGTGGTGTGGTCTGGAACGCGATCGGTTAGCCCAAGTCCTAAAAACCAACGATAAGCCAAATTAGTCTGAACTTCACGTTCAAGTTGGCGTTCGGAACGTATGCCATAGAAATAGCCTAGAAAGATCATTTTGAAGAGAACAAGCGGGTCAATAGCTGGACGACCGTTATCCTGCGAATAAAGATGGCGAACCTTCTCATCGATAAAGGTGAAATCGATGTGCTTATCGATCTTGCGAAGCATATGATCAGAGGGCACTAGCTCCTCAATGGAAACCAATTCGTAATTTTGTTGCTTATCTCGATTAGTACGCAGCATCACGACACCATCCGTTCGTTTTAATTACTATAATTATACTGTATTAACGCGGTGTCGTGTTAAATTAATTAAACAAAAAGAAGACTGTCGAGACTTTCTCGACAGCCTGGCCCTCAGTAATCTGAGGGTCTTTCTTTTTTTGTTTCTTAGTAGCCTTTGCCGAATACGCCGCAGCTACAAGCAATAATCACCAATAGTATGAAAAGCACCAGAATCGTACCAGTGTTTGTAAAAGCACCACCTACATGACCGGACATCGTATAAATGCACCTCCTTGCGTGTTGAGTACTCAGTAATGTATGCGAATTTTTTCGTGGATGATTGGGTGTTTGTTCCGATGGCTATTTATCCGTGTTATTAGCCCAGGGAAAATACATGCGCTGAACAACGGAAAAAAAGCAGTCTAGCAGGTTTTTTACCTGATCCAGACTGCTTGATGGTTATTCTCAAACCTTTTTCTTTACTTTGTAACTTTTTTTCTTCTGGATTGGCACTTTAGGGAAACGTTTCGAGCAACGGGATAGTCCGAGAACCCAGCTGTCGGAACGGCTAAGCGTGCGAGTGTTTCTGGCTAAGTTTACGGCGCTTATCGTTAGAAAAATGATGATTCCATCACCGGTATTGTTATTGAATAGCACCTTATTCGGATTGAGATCGCCAAATCCGCCTTTCGCAACAAAAATGCCGGGCGTTGGATTCGCTTCGATTTTAATTGCGAAAGCATCATTGTTGAATAAGAAATTTAGACTTTTTAACGTGAGCTTTTGATTGTTTTCTACTGCGATTACAATTTGTTGCAAAAGAAAAGTTTTGCGAGGACCTACCGCAATATCCTTTTTACCGCCTACGATTCCATTAAGCTGAAGCATACTTGGACACCTCCATTACTCTGTTAGACTAAGCTGTTAGCAGTCATGTTTCCATTTCCGATGCTTTTTGCCGATAATTAAAACTTTTTGACCAGGTTTAACAAAAATAACCAATACGCTTTTTTTGTTTTTGCCGCCGAAACCCATATCAATCACCACCTCTATGCTGAGTTGATCTAGTATATTCATAGAGTTATAGTTTCGATTGGACATATAATCATTTGGATGAATTTTGGGACGTCCATAAGATATAAATAGTGATGGGTTTTAATTTTTTATGGTATTATAATTTTAGGTATTTGGTACTTTAGGACTATACATATATTGTAAAAAAGAGAGGGATTGATATATGGATATGGCAAATCAATTGCTAATTCATCTAATTATCATATTATTTCCGATCTTTATTCAGCAGTTCTTTTTTTCGCGCAAAAAAATAATCGATAACCTGCATTACCAAATTTTGAATGGCTGTATGTTCGGATTATCTGCTGTACTTTGCATGGCTGCTCCTGTTCAATTGATTGGCAGCTTTCAAGGAGATTTAAGAAGCATTCCTTTAATCATTTCGATCGTATACGGGTCTGGAAAATACGTGCCTGGCATAATTGCGCTTCTTATCGCTGTTTTGTATCGTTATTATATCGGCGGGGATGCTGTACTTATTGCTGAACTATCTTTTTTGCTTGTTCTTGGACCCGCATTTCTTTTTGTAAAATCATTTCTTGGTTATTCATCGATTAGAAGAATCGCAATATGCTTGCTGCTATCATTACATTCGGTATTCATTACGTATGTGCTGTTGACCTTTTACATAAAGAGTTATCAGTATGACATAGAAGGCCAAATTCATAGCTTAATGATGTCGGCGATTCTCGCATTCGCTTCATTAATCGGAATGGGAATATCAACCTTGCTAAAGGAACATCTCATAGAAACGGCTTATTTGAAGCTTGAATTGGAACGCAGCGAAAAGCTGAAGATCGTGAGCCAAATCGCGGCTTCCGTTGCGCATGAGGTGCGTAATCCGTTAACGGTTGTAAAAGGCTTTTTGCAGCTTGTTAAAGAATCCGTTGACGATAAGAAAAAAGATTACTTAAAAATCGCATTAGACGAATTGGACAGGGCAGAATTCATCATTACCGATTATTTGAATCTGGCAAAGCCGCACTCGGAGCAGCTTGAATTAATAGAGGTTGCCAGCTTTCTGGGCAGCACCTTGGAAATGATGAATTCCTATGGACTCATCCAAAATGTCCAAATCCAATTAAATTGCAACCAAACGGATTTGTATGTACAGGCGGATAAGCCAAAGCTGTCGCAAGTTTTATTGAACTTGATCAAAAACGGCGTGGAAGCGATACCGGACTATGGTGAAGTAACGCTCAATGCTTATTATCGCTTTGAAGAGATATTCATAGAAATCATAGATACAGGGAAAGGGATGAGCAAAGAGGATTTAGACAATGTCGGTACCGCTTTTTTTACCACAAAGGATACAGGCACGGGATTAGGGGTTTTAGTAACGGTTCGAATTGTTGAAGCTATGAAAGGCAAGATCGCATTTGAAAGCGTTGTCGGAAAAGGAACGAAGGTTGTGCTTCGTTTTCCGGCCGCTAAAAAGGATCATTAGACCAACCGAATGGAAAAGGATTTTTGATCAAAGATTGTGCAGCATCTGCTGATATAGTCTTTTTTTGGTGTGAAAAAGGTTAAGGCTGCGTGAGGAAGGGGAGAGGACATTAATGATCGAATGCCGAAAAAAATCCCCAATCCTATGAAAAAAGATTGGGGATAGAGGACGTTTATTTCATTTGCAGCATCATGGTCCACAAAGCTGAGCTTTCATATCCAAGCCGCCATGCTGCGACGCCTGCTAGATCATAGGTTTTGGCAATATCAATGCGGGCTTTTACCGTGCTTTCGGTTTCCGCCCAGAACAGATAGGTATAGCCGTCCTTGAAGTATTTATATTTTATTTGTCCTGATTCAGGGTCCAGCACGCCTTTAGCGTTCGTATCGGCAATTAGCTTAGGAACTTCTTTCATGAAAATGGCTCGGTTCCCAACCAGCTTATTACTGCTGTCCAGCTTCCATTCCCGCACGTAAAACGGAATGCCAAGCATAAGCTTGCTGCGCGGGATCCCATAGCCTAGAAATTGCTTAACGCCTTCTTCTGCCCAGTGCAGCCCTGCGACCGAACCAGGTGTTTCGCTGCCGCTCCAATGCTCGTCGTAAGCCATTATGATGATGGTATCCACGACCGCTGCCAGCGCTGCATGGTCATAAGCGGTCAAATGATTCCAGCTCAAACTTCCGCGGGGCAAGTCGATGGAGATTTGCAGGCCTTTGGCATGAACGGCTTTGGCAAGTGCGCTTACAAAGGCTGTGTATGCCGTACGGTCGCTGCCGGCCACTTCTTCAAAATCAAGGTTAATGCCGGCGACGCCAAGCTTTGAAAGCTTAGCTGTCAATTGATTTATGAACGTCTGCTGAGCAGAAGCGTTTTTTAGAAACGCCGTTGTCATTTTCCTGTCAAACTGGTTATGAACAAGAGGCATGACTTTTACCCCCTGCGCATTAAAGGTATTGGCTACCGATGGATCCGAAGTATCAGCCAGCGTTCCGTCAGCGGATGCGAGCTCAAACCAAGTGGGGGAATCAATGGATAAGCCTTGGGTATTTGCGACATGATTCATTACGGTAGTACTTGTTGCGCTACCGTTCCAGCCCAAGTAGATTAGTTTTTTTGTATTGCCCCAGATTTTTCGTCCTTCGATCGTTCTTACCGTACTGTTGGAATAGCTCTTAGCGAAAGCAATCGCACTGCTCTTTGCATTAAAGGACCGGATCTTATTTTCTCCTTGATACACGGCCAAATACGGAATGCCTGACCAATAGACAGATCCTTTGTAGATTACTTCCGCATTCGGCGTTTTCTTAGCTTGCTGCACCGCTGCCTCTAAGCTTATGAAAGAATGGAGCGTAACCCCGTTTTGCATGACTGAATAGGCAGGCTCGTTGGAATGAACGATTTTACCGGTTGCTGTGTTAATGATCTCGCTTCCCGGAACAGCAGCCGATGCTTGAATGGCATCGAATAGGAAGGAGTACAAAGGCAGATCTTGAACAGAAGTGCCGCCCACGGCGATTTGGTATACGGGTACTGCTTTTTGTTGGGCTATTTTTTGGATAGCGGTAAGATTGCTCCATACCCATTTGTTCGTCGATATATCGATGATGTGCGAATTTCCCCATTTTTTGGCTTCTTGCTTAGCGTCAGCAAGAGTTAGGAAGGACCAATTCGTTCTGGTATTATCCCCTTGGTAAAGCTTGAATTTGGCATAGGATTGATAGCTCCAACCAATGTTTTCAAGATCGCGAATATGTACGTTGGTCAATGTCTTTGCGACAGATAAGGCTTTAGCATAAGAGCTAAATTCCCATTTCGGGTTCGATTGGCCGTTCTGATACACTTTGTAACGGGGAAAGTTGTCCCACACCCAAGCGCGATCAGCAATTTTCTCGACATGGCTGTAACCGAATTTACCTGCATAAGCGATAGCTTGCGTTTCAGTTGCAAATTCACGAAGGGCCTGGTCATTCTGATAGACACGAAACTTCGTCATTTGCGCGGCTGCTGCGTCCGCGATTCCAGATGCTGCCGACAATACCGATTGGCAAAACAATAGCAGCAGCAGAGCCGTACTCATTTTTCTCCTCATATAAAGCTATAGTCACTCCTCTCTAGTCAAGTGGTTAGACGCACGAGTCAGAGGGAGGTTGCACGAAAACTATGAAAATATCTCTAGTAATTATTGGGAGGAGAATGGATAGATTCAAATGGGCATAAAAAAGCATCCCTAAGCTGCTTATCGTTTTGATAATGTCAGCTGAAGGATGCATGTTTTCTAGTCTTCCACGATATCTGCCCAAAACTCTTCATCCGCGTCCAAAGTAATATTGGAACGGAATACGCGTCGGTTATATTGTTTGAAAATATATTGTTCGATGGCTTCTAGGATATTAGCTTCAATAATGTATTGGCTGCGGCCGTTTACCCAAACTTCGGCCGTATACCCGTATTCTTCTTCCCACGAGAGCTGTACTTCAACGTCTGTGGGACTGACTCCTCTTCGGTCGGCCATGTTGAGGCAGATGGCATTTATTATTTCATCCGTATAGATGCGCACCGTTAGTAAGGTCTCCGGCGGTCTGGCGGATTACGTTTGCTGCGTAGATAAACGAAAGCAACCCGGATGAGCATGATGACCGCAAAGATGGCCAGCAGATTAATCATAAGACCCAGTATATTTCCAAAAGCGCCCCAGCCGGCAAATAAGCTTCCGAACATCAAGCCCGCCAAGCCGCCGATCATTAAGCCCCTCATTAAACTGCCTCCGCTGAAAAAGCCGGGTTTTGTCGTGCCTGTTGCCGCGCCAGTTTTGGTCCCCGGATTGGTTTGTTTAACGTCATCTGTTCTTTTAGGGTTTTGCGTAACGCTTTGTTTTGGAGATTTAATTCCGCCGCGCGGTCTTGCATCGGCATACTGACTGAAGCCTAATGTAAAGAATAGCACGAATGCCATCATAACTAAGATTCCCTTTTTCATCTGTCTGTTCTCCTCCTGGTATCTTTGATATTTCCATTGTTATAGAAATATAATACGGCTAATGCAGACGAAGGTTTCGTTTGATCTTTAGGATTGGTCTAAATGTATGAAAGTATAAGCGACATATGCTAATATTTTAGGAAGAAGGATATGGCGTAACGCCATTTGAATACAAGTAAAGGAGGCTTTCATGCAATTATTTCCTAAAGCTTATATCGATTATTTGGTGGAATTCCATGCTTCGAGAGATTATTTCGAATGCCATGAGCTGCTTGAAGAATATTGGAAGGAGCATCCGGAAGATCCGCTCGCGCTGACATGGGTAGGCCTAATACAGCTCGCTGTCGGCCTATATCACGAACGGAGAGGCAACTGGAGAGGGGCGGAGAAGATGCTCGCGCAAGCGGAACGGAAGTTATCGCTGGCACCGCTCCTGCAGCTCGGCATCGAGAAGGATAACCTCCAAGAACAATTGAAACCGAGAATTGCCGCTTTGCAATCGGGCGAGGAAAGACCGTATACGGATATTAATTTTCACATTATTAATGTTGAGCTGGCTGCTATTTGCAAGCTGGCATGCGAGCTACGAGGATTAAAATGGGGAGCTCCAAGCCCGCTTGATAATGAAGCAGTCGTTCATAGGCATACGAAGAGAGACCGGTCAGAAGTTATTTTAGCGAGAAAAGCAGCGTTTGCCGCAAAAAAAAGAGAGCGTGAGGGGTTGTCTTAATACCCTTTACGCTCTCTTTTTATGGGCTATCCTTATTTGTAGGCACCGTCCACAAGTTCCAACTCTCCCGTTTCTGAATCAATAATTAATCCATGCACGAGGATTTCGGCTGGCAGCAGGGGATGGTTGCGAATAATGCTGACGCTGTTGATGACGCTGTCCCGGACATTATCGAAGCCAGTCAACCAGCGCATCAGATTGAGGCCGGAATGTTTTAACGTTGTAATCGTCTCGGTTGAAACTCCCCGTTCCTCCATATGCTGAATAATCAGCTCGGGATTGAGTCCCGTCATGCCGCAATTATTATGGCCGATTACAAATACTTCGTCGGCTTGCAGCTCATATAGAGCAACCAGGATACTTCTCATTATATTCCCGAAGGGCTGAGTAACGATAGCTCCTGCATTTTTAATTATTTTGGCGTCGCCGTTTTTGAGGTTCATGGCTTTAGGGAGCATTTCGGTCAATCTTGTATCCATACAGGTGACAATAACCATACGTTTATTCGGATATTTACTCGTTGAATATTTCTCATACTCGCGGTTTTCAACGAATTGCTGATTGTAGGATAAAATTTCATCTATTTTGTTCATACGGCACTTCCTTGGGTTAGAAAGCGAAGGTTCGTCGTATAAATTTGGTTGTCGCTTTTCAGATTAAAGGTGCCGCGTTCAGCATCGTAATCGACACGAAGCCGCGGTTCGTAATAAATCTCATGCCGAGGCTCATAATAGAATGGAAATGGATCGCCTTGGGCAAGCTTGTCGTCGACAGAGGGCTCGCTGATCAGCTGAAGGGCGGGAACGCCGCTGACGACACAACCGCAGCCCTCCGTATCATGAAGCAGCTTGAGCTGAGTGTTTCCGTCATTTAAATAGGGAGATATCCGATCGGTTGCAGCTTTCGAAAAAGTAATTTGCATGATGATTTCCTCTCTTTCTCTCTATTGCACTGTATGACTAGCGGGTTTAAGATGATTATAAGGATTGAAATAAGCAAGATCAAGTGAAGTTCCAATGAACGCTTTAGCAAAGAATCGGATTTGATTAAGAAAAGAGAAAGGTGGAAAAACAATGACAGCCAAACAAAACGAAGCTCTTCAAGGCTTTAAAGAAACGATTCGTAAAATAAAGAGCTATGAGGAAGCGCTTGGCGTCCTTTATTGGGATCTGCGGACAGGCGCACCGCGCAAGGGAATGGATAATCGTTCCGAGGTAATCGGGGCTTTGTCCGCAGACCAGTTTAAGCTTTCCACCTCGCCGGAGCTCGGGGATTTGATCTCCGCGCTGGAGGAGAAAACCGTGTTTTCGAATCTGACTGAAATCGACCAGCGCTTAATTTCCGAGACCCGGAAGGATTATGACCGCAGCGTCAAAATTCCGCCGAAGCTTTACCAAGAATACGTGGTCCTTGCCTCACAGTCCGAGTCGAAGTGGGAGGAAGCTAAAGAAAGCAATGATTATGCAGGCTTTCAGCCCTATCTGGAAAAGGTTATTGATTACACGAACCAATTTATAGATCTATGGGGACCTAAAGCGACTCGTTACGATACGCTTCTTGATCAATATGAGCCGGGAATGACGGTTGCAGAGCTGGATCAGGTTTTTGGCGGCTTACGCTCGCAGCTCGTACCGCTTGCTGCAGCAATCGCGAATTCTCCGCATCAGCCCGATACTTCCTTTCTTAAGCAAAACTATGATAAGTCGGCACAAAAAGCATTTAGCTTATACATATTAGAGCAAATGGGCTACAACTTCGAAGCGGGTAGACTGGATGAAAGCGCGCATCCGTTCGCAACTGGACTTAGCCCTGGCGACGTTCGCATTACCACGCGGTATTTGGAAAACGATGTAACCAGTGCCTTGTTCGGCACGATTCATGAGGGCGGCCATGCCCTATACGAACAAAATATTATGGAAGAGCTGATCGGAACGACCCTGTGCACGGGGACATCCATGGGCATTCATGAGTCGCAATCCCGTTTCTGGGAAAATGTAATCGGCCGCAGCAGGCCATTCTGGGACCGGTATTTCGGTGAGCTTCAAAAAAGGTTCCCTGGTCAGCTTGACGTTAGCGTTGATCATTTTTATCGCGGGAACAATGTCGTGCAGCCCTCGCTTATCCGAATTGAAGCCGATGAGCTTACTTATAATTTGCACATTATCATACGCTACGAGATGGAGAAGCTCATCTTCAACGGAGGAGCCAAAGCGGCAGACCTGCCGGCCATTTGGAATGATAAATATAAGGAGTATTTGGGCGTAACGCCGTCCAATGATGCCGAGGGCGTGCTCCAAGACGTACATTGGTCAGGCGGGGCGTTCGGTTACTTCCCTTCCTACTCCCTGGGCAATATGTATGCTGCACAAATCGCCGACACGATGGAGCGGGAGCTTGAGGGCTTCTGGACAAATGTCGGTGAAGGGAATTTACTGCCGATTAAGCAATGGCTGACTGAACGGATTTACAAATACGGCAAGCTTAGAACGCCTTCTGAACTTATTATGAGCGTGACGGGAAAACCGCTGGACCCGCAGCATTTAGTTACGTATTTAACGAATAAATACACAGACATCTACAAGCTTTAGCTCGAATCAGATCAGATGAAACGATAAGAAGGCTGTCCCACCGTCCAAGGACGATAGCGGACAGCCTTCTTTTTGATGTTCGCATTCACCGCCCATGACTCTTGCGCATACGTTGGAGTACATTTATAAACTCAAATGCGCAGGAGGGACTCGAAAATGAAAAGACGTATTTTATTGTCGCTGCTGCTATCGGTAGCACTCATAATGACTGCTGTTCTGGCAGGCTGCGGCAAAAATGATTCGGAGAAGGTCAAAGTCCGGATCGGGGAAGTAACGCGATCGTTATTTTATGCCCCGGAGTATGTAGCGGTAGCAAAGGGCTTCTTTGAGGAGGAGGGCCTCGATGTTGAGCTGACAACAACGCCGGGCGGCGACAAAACCATGACCGCTCTGCTGTCTAATGCCATCGATGTCGCACTGGTAGGCTCAGAAACGTCTATTTATGTTTATCAGCAAGGCACGGACGATCCGATCATCAACTTTGCTCAGCTAACGCAAACCGATGGCACTTTTCTTGTGTCGAGGGAAGCGGATGAAAGCTTCGACTGGAATTCATTAAAGGGCAGCGTATTCCTTGGCCAAAGAAAAGGGGGCATGCCGCAGATGGCAGGCGAATTCGCCTTGAAAAAATTGGGCATTGATCCGAAGGCCGATTTGGAGCTCATTCAAAATGTGGATTTTGCTAATATTCCGGCGGCTTTTGCGTCTGGCACCGGCGATTACGTGCAGCTATTCGAACCGACGGCTTCGATCTTTGAGAAGGAAGGCAAAGGCCATGTCGTGGCGTCTTTTGGCGCGGAGAGCGGCCATCTCCCATATACCGTATTCATGGCAAAGCAAAGCTACATCGATAAAAATAAAAAAACAGTGCAATCGTTCACGAATGCCGTCCATAAAGCCCAGCTTTGGGTTGAAAGCAACGATGCCGAAGCAATCGCCGATGTGGTTCTTCCATATTTCGAGAATGTCGACCGTGATATATTAATCAGCTCCATCGACCGTTACAAAAAGCAAGGCTCGTTTGCGACGGATCCGATCATCGACGAAACGGAGTGGAACAACCTGCTTGATGTCATTACGACGGCTGGAGAGCTTGAAAAACGGACGGAGCATAACGAGCTTGTCGATACGAGCTTTGCGGAGAAAGCAATCGAAGAGGTGAAATAATAAGCTTGCAAGGAATGGAGGCTTAGGCATGAGAAGTGAACCAGTGCTTGAGCTGCAGCAGTTATCCCATGTTTACGTGAATGAAAAGGGAGCCTCTCTTGCGGTAGAGCGTATCGAGTTGACGGTTGAACGCGGGGAGTTCATTAGCTTGGTCGGGCCGAGCGGCTGCGGCAAGACAACGGTGCTTAGCTTGCTCGCCGGTTTGTTTCCGCCCACGAAAGGTCAAGTTCTGCTAAACGGAGAGCGGGTCGTCGGCCCCTCCCCGAAAGTAGGTTATATGCTGCAGCAAGATTATTTGTTTCCATGGCGATCAATAAAAGAAAATGCCGCAATCGGATTGGAAATTAGCGGGCGGAAAACGGAGAAGTCGTTGCAGGCCGTTGAAAAGTTGTTATATGAGCTTGGTCTGCCTGACTCCAGCCAGAAATATCCGCATGAGCTCTCGGGCGGCATGCGCCAAAGAGTTGCGCTTGCAAGGACATTGGCGACGGAGCCCGAGGTGCTGTTGCTCGATGAACCATTTTCCGCGCTTGATTTGCATATCAAGCTTCAACTGGAGGATTTAGTCCATCAGACGCTGAAGCGTCTAGGCAAGACGGCGGTACTCGTAACACATGACTTGGCGGAAGCGGCTGCAATGAGCGACCGTGTCATCGTGCTGGGACGCAATCCCGGACATATCCGCCGCGAGGTCGTTATACCCGAGGACGTACGGCTTGCTTCGCCAATGGCAGCCCGCAAGCTGCCGGGCTTCCAAGAGCTGTTCGAGCGGTTATGGCTTGAGCTGGACAAGGAAGACAACGAAGGGGGAAAGCTAGGTGGATGATCCGAAAAAGCCGGACCTTCGGGCAGCAGCCGTGCCAAAAAGCGATGAATATATAGCTGTACAGGAAGGACGCCGTTTCTTGATGAGCGAGCTGCATGCCCGCTATAAAAGCCAAAAACGCCGGGTTACCGCTGCGGTTCTTGCGACCCAGGCGGTGCTGCTCTTGCTGTTCGTAGGCTTATGGGAAGCTGCAGGGCGCAATGATTGGATTGATCCGCTGCTTTTCAGTTATCCTTCGAAGATGCTTGCCCAGCTGTGGAAGACGATGGCTGACGGTTCAATTTGGCCGCATATCGGCATGACGGTGACCGAGACCGTAGTCGGCTTCTTGCTTGGAACGCTGCTTGGGACGGCAATTGCGGCTGCGTTATGGTGGTTTCCTTTTTTATCGCGTGTATTCGATCCCTATTTAGTTGTCTTAAACAGTATGCCGAAGGTAGCGCTTGGTCCGATCTTTATCGTCGGGCTGGGACCAGGCTTCATGTCGATAGTAGCCATTACTTTATCGGTCACGGTCATTATTACGACTTTAAATATATACAACCGTTTCCGAGAAATCGATTCCGGTTATATCAAGGTGGTCAGATTGCTTGGAGCTTCCCGACTACAATTGTTCAAGCTGGTCATACTGCCGGGTTCGTTTCCCGTGATTATTTCCACCTTGAAGGTTAACGTCGGTTTAGCATGGATTGGCGTGATCGTCGGCGAGTTCCTTGTTGCTAAGCTAGGCCTTGGTTACTTGATCATATATGGCTTTCAGGTCTTTAATTTCACGTTAGTGTTATCCAGTTTAATCGTAATTGCGGTCGTAGCGACCGTGATGTACCAGCTCGTCGCTGCGCTTGAAAGACGGTTGACGGCGGGTTGGCGTGAGCGGTAGGATGTAGGAATAAATCCTACGGTTCGCGAGGTTAATTCATGGGCATTCGTATCATTAAAACGGCGTTAGCCGCCATTGCAGCTATTTATACCGCTGTATATCTAGGTTTGGAGCCGCCGCTTGGCGCCGGGATTCTTGCCATTCTCGGCGTTGAAGTGACGCGGATGAAAGGACTTAAAAGCGCCTTCGTGCGGTTTGTCGCCTCGGTGCTTGGACTTTTTTTTGCATCGCTTATCTTTACCTTGTTCGGCTTTCGCATTTGGGCAGTTGCGGTATTTATTCTCATCACTTTTCCCGTATTGTCGCGATTTCAATTAAAAGACGGCATCGTCACGAGCTCGGTTATCGTCTTTCATTTGTTTAACCGGGCTGAAGTGACGACGGATATTATTGTCAATGAAATTATGCTGCTGTTTGCCGGCTTAGGCTGGGCAACGATCGTGAATATCATTTACATGCCGAAGGATGAGCATCAGCTGAGCTCTTACCGCTCATCGATTGAACAAAGCTTTGGCGTCATTTTTCAAGAAATGGCATTCACGCTTCGGAATCCAACGCATGTGTGGAACGGCGGCGAAATATTGGAGGCCTATAACGCGATTGAAGAGGGGGCGCAGCGCTCCGTCCGCAATCGCGAGAACAGGCTGTGGGGCCAGGGACATTATTGGTCCAGCTATTTCGAAATGAGGCGGCAGCAGCTCGAATCGGTGCAGCAGATGCTCGTCGAGCTCGCGTTCGTTTATCAGAAATTTCCGCAAGCCGCGATGATTGCCAATCTTCTTGAGGAGCTATCAAGCGATGTGAAATCAGATGTATATGAAGGGGCCGTTGAAGGACGGCTGAATGAGCTGTCGCAATTGTTTAAAGCGATGGAGCTTCCGAAAACAAGGGAAGAGTTTGAAGTGCGCGCATCGCTGCTCATGCTTATCCGAGAGCTGGAGCGGTATTTGAGCATAGCCAAGCGGCTTAAAAAAAGAAAAGTCATGTTGTCCGAACTTCAGCCATAGAATGTAAAGGGAAAAATTCGTTGCGAAGGCAAGCGTAAACGGCTGTGGCGACAATGGAGACACAGCTTTCGTTTCGCGTAGAAAAACAAGCGTAGTTATAGGAGAGAAGCCTATAATATCTTGATTTTCAAGCGTAAACGGCTGTGGCGACAATGGAGACACAGCTTTCGTTTCGCGTAGAAAAACAAGCGTAGTTATAGGAGAGAAGCCTATAATATCTTGATTTTCAAGCGTAAACGGCTGTGGCGAAAATGGAGACACAGCTTTCGTTTCGCGTAGAAAAACAAGCGTAATTATAGGAGAGAAGCCTATAATATCTTGATTTTCAAGCGTAAACGGCTGCGTTGACTGGTTTGGCGCAGTATACGTTTAGCTGAGAAATATAAGCATCGATATAAGTGCGAGACTTATGTATTCTTATATTTCAAGCGTGACGGCTAATTCCGGCCTCGATCGGCCTAGCAAACGTTACGTACAGATCTATATGGATGCCTATAAGTATAAAAACTTATATAATCTTATATTTCGAGAAAATAAACAGTCACCCTAGACGAATGTCCTGCATACACTTTAAATGAATGATTGTATGGAGGAGGTTAAATCAATGACTATTGCAGATAAGCAGCTCCAGTACAGAGAAATAATTACGAAGGCTGTCTGCGGCAAAGGTCGTAAGTTTTCCACTGTAACCCATACCGTAACGCCGCCTCATAATCCGACTAGTATTCTCGGAGCATGGATAATTAACCATCAATATGAAGCGGTTCGTTCGGGCGACGGCATTGAGGTAATTGGTACTTACGATATCAACATTTGGTATTCGTACAGCAAAAACTCGCAAACAGACGTAGCTAAGGAATCGGTGCATTACGTCGAGCATGTCAATCTTTCCTATGTAGACCCTAAGCATCGCCCGTCTACCGTGGAGGTGTCAGCCGATGTGATTCAAGAGCCGAACTGTATCGAAGCGAATATTTCTTCGAACGGTTCCGGTGTCGTGGTTCGCGTAGAGCGTGAGTTTTCGGTGGAGCTTGTTGCCGAGACTAAGGTTTGCGTAGCGGTTCTTCCAGGCGGTTGCGGCGACCTGGACGGCAAGGATTTGGAATTCAGCCTCGGCAATAGCGATTATGAGGATTTGGATCCGGATTTGCTGGACGACGAGCTGTAAGCAAGCCGGGAAGCTTTGCTGTCAAGGTATCATATGCTGCGCGAGCAGCAAATTCGAGGGCGAAAGCCCTCTTTTTTTTGGAAATATTTAAAGGTATGAAATCTCACGATTTCGGATCGCAAAAAAGGCGGGAAACGGGATGGCTTCGACGTGGATATGGCGGGGCAGCTACGATCGACTTGAAAAAATGACATCTAACAAAGAAAGACCGCTTATCGCAGGCGAACGCAGCGGTCAGCCGCTTTACGCCGAGCCTTGGACGGAAGTAAAAGCAGGAGACGCCGTTCTGGCATGGTCAGATGCGCGAGCGATCGATTGCAGCCGTTTTATCGGCGTATGGGTACTGAATGCGAATGGCCGTAAGGCTTCTCAGAAGTCCATTGACGAGAAGCAGAACTTATGGAAGCGTGCAGGCTTATGCGGCGGCGCCCCCCTGGAGAGCGAGCGGATTTATCGCGTAAGCGCCGTGGATTTAGAGCCGGTGGAGATGCTTCGCATCAATGCCGCCGGTAAAATCTTGCAAGGGAAGCCGCTGCTCCCCGAGGGAACCGGGGGGTGGCCGGAGGATCCGGCGCTGCGGAGAGTGGCGCGGACCGCGACGGCAGCGCTGTATGCGCTCGGCCTCGATATCGGCGAGGCCGAGGTCGCGCTAGGCGGGGACGGGCGCACTGCCGTCCTCGATGCTTGGCCGAAGCTGAGAGATACGAGGCTGGAGGCGGCAGCGCTGCGCCGATTCGCCGCGCGGCATGCCGCGGCGGGAGCGGGAATTGCGGATCGGCAGCTGCTAATCGGCGCCGATCCCGAGTTTGTGCTTGTGACGCAGGAAGGGAAGATCGCTTCGGCGTCGCGTTTTTTTGGGGCGGGCGTCGGCGGGGCAGCAGGAGCCGATGCCGTGCTCGTCGGGCGGCGGCTGCTTTATCCCGTCGCCGAGCTGCGGCCAGAGCCGGCCGCGGACCCGGCCGCGCTCGCCGCGAACCTGCGGCGGCTGCTGCAGCGCGCCGCCGACCGCATCAGCGACCCCGCCTTGCGCTGGGCCGCAGGAGCAATGCCCGTGCCGGGGCTGGCGCTCGGCGGGCACATCCACCTCAGCGGAGCGCCGCTTACGGGCCGCTTGCTCCGCTTGCTAGACAGCTTCGCGGCATTCCCGCTCGCGCTTGTAGAGGACCCCGCTGGGCGGGCACGGCGTCCCCGTTACGGCACGCTCGGGGACTTCCGCCAGCAGCCGCACGGCGGGTTCGAATACCGGACGCTGCCGAGCTGGCTGGTTTCGCCGGCAGCGGCCAAAGCGGCCTTCGCGCTGGTGCTGCTGTGCGCGCGCGAAGAACAAAATCTCGCCTACCTGCCGGCTCTGGAGGAGCGGTATATCGAAGCCTATTACACCGGCGACCGCTCCGAGCTGGCCGGCTGCCTGGATGGGCTGGCCGAGTCGATGTCGGCCACGGCAAGCTATGACGATCTGGCGCCTTACATCGAGCCGCTTCTCGAGGCAGCAAGACGCGGGACGACCTGGGATGAACGCGCCGACATACGCATCAAATGGCGGATGCCCATTTAGATATAATTGAATCTTTTTCCGGCGATGAGCAAGGTTGTCCGCGCATAGGCGAAGGCAATCTTGTTTTTTTAGGCTCGGAAAAGCCGGCCGTTGCTGGCCTTCTTCACTTCGCTTATAGCGCACATCTGTTCCGCTTGTTATAATGAATATCTGATGTTTACTGCTTGAGCGACAATGCTGCTTCACCGAAGCTCATGTGTTTAACGACATTAATTATTGAATTCCAATATACCATCACGCTGTTGACGTTTTTGAGGAGGTTCGGAATGGCTGGATATACGCCAATGATTTTGCAGTATCTTGCAATCAAAGAAGAAGCAAAGGACGCTTTTTTATTTTTTCGCCTTGGCGATTTTTACGAGATGTTTTTTGAGGATGCGATTGCGGCATCCCGCGAGCTTGAAATTACGCTGACGGGACGGGAAGGCGGCGGCGAGCAAAAAATTCCGATGTGCGGCGTGCCCTACCATTCCGCTGAGAATTATATAAGCCGGCTAGTCGATAAGGGCTATAAAGTTGCCATCTGCGAACAAGTAGAGGATCCTGCGGCGGCCAAAGGCGTTGTTCGCCGTGAAATCGTACGGATTATAACGCCTGGAACCGTCATGGAGTCGAAGGCGCTGGACGGCAATTCCAATAACTTCATTGCTGCAATCGTACAAGTTGGCAGCATGTTCGGATTGTCTGCCTGCGATTTATCGACAGGCGAGCTTTATGTTACTTCCTTTCCTGAGCATGTAGAAGCGCTTATCGATGAAATCAACGTTTATCAGCCTTCAGAGCTTGTGGGAGACCGGGGGCTGCTGGATCTTATTCAGGCTTCCGCGGCGTGGAACAAACAGCTGCTTCTGACAGCGCGCGAGCCGATGGCGGCGGACAAGCTGCTTGAACAGTTCGGCGAGGCTGAACTGGCTAAAATTTCGGGAGCCCGCCTGCAGGCCGTGAGCGTACTGACGGGATATTTGGACGAAACCCAAAAACGTTCGCTCGGGCATGTGCGTACTATCACGGGCTATGAGCCCAATCAATATATGATTTTGGATCATTATACAAGGAGAAACCTCGAGCTGACCGAAACGGTTCGCGACCGCAGCAAGAAGGGGTCGCTTTTATGGCTTCTTGACCGTACGCAGACCTCTATGGGCGCGCGGCTCCTGCGCCGCTGGATCGATAAGCCGCTGCTCAGCAGCGCGGCCGTTGAAGCGCGCTTGGATGCGGTAGAGACCTTGTATCTTAACCTTATTTTAAGAGACGATATCCGTTCGGAGCTGCAGCCTATTTACGATCTTGAACGGTTGGTCGGCAGAGTGGCATTCGGCAGCGCGAACGGCAGAGATCTGAATGCGCTGCGAAGCTCGCTGCGACGTATACCCCAGCTGACCGCTTTATGCGAGCAATCCGGCTCGGATGTGCTGAAGGCGCTTGTTGAAGGTACGGATGACTGCGCGGATCTCGCCGATCTGATCGAGACCGTGCTTGTTGATGAGCCGCCTGTAAACATCAAGGAGGGCGGACTTATTCGCGCGGGCTACGATGCCTACTTGGACCAATTGCGCGAAGCAAGCACGAACGGTAAGAAGTGGCTTGCAGAGCTGGAACGCCAAGAGCGTGAGGCGACAGGCATTAAAAACCTCAAAATCGGCTATAACCGTATTTTTGGCTATTACTTAGAGGTGTCCAAAGGGAATTTGGCGTCGCTTCCGGAAGGAAGATATGAGCGTAAGCAAACACTGGCCAATGCCGAGCGTTTCGTGACTCCGGAGCTCAAGGAAAAGGAAAGATTGATTCTTGAGGCTGAGGATAAAATGGTTGATTTGGAATACGAACGCTTTATCGAGCTGAGAGACCATTTATCGCTCCATCTGCATCGGCTTCAAAAGGCGGCCGCCATTATAGCGGAGCTTGACGTATACCAATCGTTAGCCACGGTTAGTGCCGAACGTCGTTTTTCCCGTCCTCAAGTGACCGAATCCTATGATTTGCGTATTGAGGAAGGGAAGCATCCCGTCGTAGAAGCGATGATGGACGGCGTGCCTTTTATTTCGAACGGAACGTCGCTTCGCAAGGACGAGCAGTGGATGCTTCTCATAACCGGTCCCAATATGGCCGGAAAAAGCACCTACATGCGCCAGGTGGCACTCATTTGCATCATGGCTCAAATGGGCTGCTTCGTCCCGGCAAAGTCGGCGGTCATTCCGCTTATCGACCGCATTTTCACGCGCATCGGCGCAGCGGACGATCTTATTGGCGGACAGAGCACTTTTATGGTCGAGATGAAGGATATTCAGATCATGACGGATCAGGCAACCGCAAACAGCTTAGTAATCATTGATGAGCTGGGCCGGGGAACCTCAACCGGTGAGGGGATGGCAATTGCCCAGGCGGTTATTGAGTATGTTCACCACCACATTGGCTGCAAGGCTCTCGTATCGACTCACTTCCATGAGCTTGCGCATCTCGAGGAATCCCTGCCGTCGCTTGCGAATGCGCGTATGGCGGTAGAAGAAAGCGGCGATAATGTAACATTTCTAAGAAAGCTAATTCCTGGCGCCGCAAGCACCAGCTACGGCATCTATTGCGCTCAATTAGCCGGCCTGCCGCAGTCGATCATCGGGAGAGCTTATGAGTTGCTTGATGAGACCCTGGCCGCAGACGCACCAAAAACGACAGCGAAGGCCATGACTTATTCTTCATCCGTTTTGACAGAGGAAAAGGCGCAGTTCCAGAGGGTTGCGGAATCGAATGAGATCGTACAGCTGTCCATCTTCGATGAGCCGGCCGCAGCAAGCGAGGCGGAGCCGTCCCGCAAGAAAGCGAGCCCGAAAGCGGAGCAGCTGGCTGAGCAATTACGCAAGCTGGATTTGTTTAACCTCACGCCGATGCAGGCGATGCAATGGCTGAATGATATGAAAAGCAAGTTGAACAATTAGCATAGCGAAAGGGGGAAACGTAACGTCATGGGAAAAATCAAAGTGCTGGACGAGCAGCTTGCCAACCAGATTGCGGCCGGCGAGGTGGTCGAGCGGCCGGCATCGGTCGTTAAGGAGCTAGTGGAAAATGCGGTCGATGCCGGCAGCACGACCATAGACATTTCGATTGAAGAGGGCGGCTTGACCCTCATTAAGGTAATCGATAACGGCTACGGCATCGAGGCCTCTGATATCGTTACGGCGTTTCAACGGCATGCTACGAGCAAAATCTCGACGAGCAGCGATCTCTTTCGCATTGCGAGCTTAGGCTTTCGGGGAGAGGCGCTGCCGAGTATCGCTGCGGTATCGCGCCTGCAGTGCACGTCATCCGATACCTCATCGGGACTGGCAAGGCGCATCGTAATCGAAGGCGGCAAGGTAGCAGTCGACGAACCCGCAAACGCGCCGCAGGGAACGGAAATGACAGTGAGAGATTTATTTTACAATACGCCGGCCCGCTTGAAATATATGAAGGCCATCCAAACGGAGCTTGGACATATTTCTGATTATATTAACCGGATCGCGCTTGCGCATCCCGGGATCGCTTTTACGTTTAAGCATAACGGCAATGTTCTCCTGCGCACCCTCGGATCAGGGGACCGGCTGCAGGTAATTGCAGCGGTCTATGGTTCTAATACGGCGAAGGTTATGCTGCCCATTGAAGCGGAAACCTCCGATTATGAACTGCGCGGCTATATCTCGAAGCCGGAGCTTACCCGGGCGAACCGGAACGGGATTACCGCTGTCGTAAACGGACGATATATCCGCAGCCATACGATTAATCAATCCTTGCTGCAGGCTTACCATACGCTTCTGCCAATCAACCGTTATCCGCTTGTCATTTTGGAGCTGGGGATGCATCCAAGCTTATTGGACGTTAACGTCCATCCTTCCAAGATGGAGGTCAGATTCAGTAAAGAGCCAGAGCTTCGTACGATGATTGAAGATGCCGTAAAAGCCGTGCTCGGTAAGCAACGTCATATTCCGGGTCCGGAATCAAGCATCAAGCCGGAGCGTTCCAAGCCGCTGTTCGTCCAGGATGCCATCTCTTTTCACCGGCCGGAACCGATTGCGGAAGCTTTTAAACCCTTTCAGCCAAGCCAGACGAATAAAGGCACATCTTCTTCGTATAAGCCGCCGGTCATTGAACGGGAATACGTACCCCGGAACGCTGCGGAAAAGCTTTATGCGCCGCCGGCACCGGTGGACGCGGAGAAAATGTCAGTCCGTGAGGCTTCCGGCGCTTGGGAGCAGGCTGCTCCTGCGGCTTCGGAATTGATATTGCTTGAACCAGATCAAAAAAATGAGCCTTTAGCAGGAGAAGCGCCACCTGCAGAGGCTGGAGCGAAAGCGGATAGTCCGTCCGAAGCCTCCCTATACGAAGCGCCTGTGGCCCAGCTGCCATCGGACGAAGACACGCCAAACGGCGAGCTTGCTTTCCCGGAGCTTTACTGGATCGGGCAGCATCACGGCACTTACATCGTGGCGCAATCCGAAGACGGCTTGTATCTTATTGACCAGCATGCCGCCCACGAGCGGATAAATTACGAATACTATTATCAGAAGTTTGGAAATCCGCAGGCCGCAAGCCAGCAGCTGCTTGTACCGTTAACGCTTGAGTTTACGACCGGAGAGGCTTCGCAGCTGCGGGAGCTGATTCCGTTATTCACCCAGGCGGGCGTTGAGCTCGAGCCCTTCGGCGCGCAAACGTTTCTCGTTCGGTCCTATCCGGAATGGATGCCGCAGGGGGAGGAGCAATCCTTGCTCGAGGAGATGGCGGAGCTGTTAATCGCTGAGCGGAAATCCATTGATATCGGCAAGCTTCGCGAGAAAGCTGCTATCATGTGCTCATGCAAAGCTTCGATCAAAGCGAATGATCGGATGAATCGCGAGGAGGGCGAGACCCTGCTGGCGAGACTTGCGAATTGCAAGCAGCCCTATACCTGCCCGCATGGACGTCCGATTATCGTGCATCTATCGACCTACCAGCTGGAGAAAATGTTCAAGCGGGTGATGTCGTGATTATTACAACGACAGCCAAGCCCTCAGCCCGCGCGCTAGAGCAAGCCGGCAGATTGTCGGCGGAACTCGCAAGCCCTCTTAAAGCACGCGGGAATTTGACGGTTACGAAGCTCTTAACGCTGAGCCAAGACAAGAAACTAATCGTCGTGACCGAAGAAGAAGTAAGGTATTACGACGGACAGGCCGAGACGCCGCTCTATTTTCATCCGAGCATGGCATTTGTACGGGTGAAACGGCTTCGACGGGGGGAAACGGATCCGCTGGTCCAGTTGTCAGGCTGCGAGGAAGGTGACCGCATCATTGATTGTACGGCTGGACTTGCCTCGGATTCGCTTGTATTTTCTTATGCCGCTGGGCCTGCGGGAAGTGTTACCGCAATCGAAAGCGAGCCCGTTTTATGCGCCCTCGTCCGGGAAGGATTGGCAGCCTATCAGACCAGTCTCGCGGATGTAAATGAGGCGATGAGACGAATCCATATGAAATGCATGAATCATTTGGATTATTTAAGGAGTTTACCCGATAATAGCGCGGATATCGTCTATTTCGATCCGATGTTCAGGCAGCCGATCAATGAATCGAGTTCGATGGAGCCTCTTCGCGCGATCGCGAATATGGACGCTTTAACCGATGATGTCATCGAGCAGGCAAAGCGTGTGGCCACGAAGACGGTAGTGCTTAAGGAGCATCAGGCAAGCGGGGAATTCGCGCGGCTTGGCTTCGAGCGCCGGCATGTAAACACATCGAAAATTGCATATGGAGTGATACAGCTTTGAGTGAGGATCTCAATATAGTAAAACAAGATAATACAGATTTACCGCAGCGCAAGCAGCCTCTATTAGTTTTGATAGGCCCTACAGCGGTAGGCAAAACGCGGATGAGCCTGGATATTGCCAAAGCCTGGAATTCGGAAATTATTTCCGGTGATTCGATGCAGGTCTATCGGGGTATGGATATTGGTACTGCCAAAATACCGTTGGATGAGCGTGAAGGGATTCCGCATCATCTCATCGATATTTGTGAGCCGGAAGTCCCTTATTCCGCAGCTGACTTCCAAGCGGGCGCAACACAAGCGATAGCGCAAATTGCCGAGCGTGGCAAGCTGCCTTTCATAGTAGGAGGGACAGGCCTGTACGTGGAATCCGTCTGCTATCAATTTCAGTTCGCGGAGATCGGATCGGATGAAGCTTTTAGGCAAGAACAAGAGCGTTATGCCGCCGAACACGGCGCTGAGGCGCTTCATGCGCGTCTGGCCGCTATCGATCCTCCCGCGGGAGAGAGACTGCATCCGAACGATCTAAGACGCGTCATACGCGCGCTTGAGGTATACCATATGACGGGACAAACGTTTTCCGAGCAGCAGGCAGGCCAAACGAAGGTGTCTCCCTATGAGCTTTGCATTATCGGTTTGACTCTGGACCGTGCGGAGTTGTATCGTAGAATAGAGCAGCGGGTAGATGAGATGATGCAGCAAGGATTAGTAGATGAGGTGAGGCAGCTACTGGATAGGGATTTGCCGCCTGCCGCAGTCGCGATGCAGGGTCTTGGCTATAAGGAAATCGCAGATTATCTGCGCGGAAATTGCACGCTGGAAGCTGCGGTAGAGCGACTCAAAAGAGATACGCGAAGGTTTGCCAAGCGTCAGCTCTCATGGTTTCGCCATATGAATGGCATTCATTGGATCGACATGGGGGAAAATTTTCACAACAATTTGCAAACCGTTCATGCTATAATAGCAGGAAAGTTTCAAGTTAATCTTGAATATACTTCTAATCAATCTTTTTAAGACGGGGGTAACGTCCAATGAACAAATCGATCAATATTCAAGATACGTTCCTGAATCAGCTTCGCAAAGACAACATACCGGTTACGGTTTTTTTAATGAATGGCTTTCAAATTCGGGGCGTTATTAAAGCGTTCGATAATTTCACGATTATTATTGACAGCGAAGGTCGCCAACAAATGGTTTATAAACACGCTATTTCGACGTTTACCCCGCAACGGAATGTTTCTCTTATGCAGCAGGAACATAACGGTTCCGATTCATAGGCTTCAGCAATTAGTGAAACTTTCTAATAATGAGTATCGTTTAACTAGATAGCGGCATGCAAGAGCAACCCGCTCCAAGCTGGGTTGCTCTTTTCATTTCGTGGCAAAGATAGAAAATAAGAATTATGGATCAACAGGAGGGGAGTCGGCTATGGCTGAACGACCGCGCACAAAGACTGCACCGAAACCAAAGAGGAAAAAAAGAATTTCGGGGCGTAAATGGTTTTATGGCTTATTCTTTACAGCGGTAATTGCAATCGTATGCGGCGTCATCGGCTATTTGCTCATTATTTTGAACGGTGAGCGAGTGTTGACCGAGAACGCAAACAAGCTGGTTTTTGGAGAAGCATCCATCATCTACGATGCGAATGACAAAGAGATTGCAAGATTGTCAGATCCTAATGAAAACCGTGAAATAGCGGAATTCTCGGAAATTCCGAAGCAGCTGCTTAATGCAATTGTGGCAACGGAGGATCAGCGCTTTTACGAGCATTCCGGGATTGATTTATTCGCAATCGGACGAGCTGTCGTTAAGGACGTTATCGCACGAAGCGCTGTGGAAGGCGCAAGCACCATTACGCAGCAATTAGCAAAAAACGTATTTTTAACGGCAGACAAAACGTTTTTCCGTAAAGCGACGGAGGCATCGATCGCAGTCGCGCTGGAGCAGCAGTATTCGAAGGACGAGATCCTGACGATGTATTTGAACCGTATCTTTTTCGGGAAAAGGGTACACGGCGTCAAGGAAGCCGCAAAATTTTATTTCGATACCGACCTTGATAAATTGGAGCTCTGGCAGATTGCAACGATTGCGGCTATGCCGAAAGCGCCTAACCGCTACAATCCGATCGCCCATCCGGAAGATTCGATGAACCGGAGAGCGGTTGTCCTGAAGCTCATGTTCGATCAAGGGTTTATTACGGCAGCAGAGATGGAGAAAGCGAAAGCGGTCGTATACGAAATTCCGGAAAACCATAACGAAAGCAACTCGGATAAATACCCTGCGTTCGTGGATTATGTGGTGGAAGAAGCAACGGAGGTTATGAACCTTTCGGAAGAGGAGCTTCGCATCGGCGGCTTTAAAATTTATACTACGCTAAACACGCAAGCTCAAGACGCGATGGATGCTCAGTTCAACGACGATGACAATTTCGAGAAGAGCAAGGATGAACAGCAGGTTGAAGGCGCGATGATTATTATCGATCACCGTGACGGCACAATACAAGCCATTTCCGGCGGGCGTGATTACGTGAAGAAAGGTTTGAATCGCGCTGAGGTAAAACGTCAGCCGGGTTCAGCCTTCAAACCGATCATTGCTTATGGGCCAGCGCTTGAATCAGGCAAATTTTATCCATGGACCACTCTTGCCAACGACAAGAAATGTTATGGAGACTATTGTCCGACTGACAGGTGGGGGGCGACCCCGGTCAGCATGACGCAGGCCATTAAGGACTCACGCAACTTGGCGGCCGTCTGGATGCTGAATCAGGTCGGCCTCAAGAAAGGTTTTGCTTTCTCTTCTAAGCTTGGGATTGAATTGGATGATCGGGACCGCAACTTATCAGCAGCTCTCGGCGGCTTAACCAACGGAGCAACGCCTATTCAGATGGCGACGGCATTCAGCGTATTCGCTAATGCCGGGAAGTCTGTTGATACGCACTCGATTCGCAAAATTGATGGGAAATCGAATAATTCTTATACCTACAAAGCGCCGGCTGCTAAGCAGTTGATGTCCGCCGAGACAGCCTATTATTTGACGGAAATGATGCAAACCGTCGTTCAAAGGGGCGGTACGGGAACGAAAGCAGCGATCGGCCGCCAGCTGGCAGGTAAAACGGGTACGACGCAGCACGGGATTAAAGGATTCACAGGCGACGGCGTAAAGGATGCATGGTTTGTTGGCTATACGCCGGAGTGGACAGCATCCGTATGGATGGGATACGATAGGACTGACTTGGATCACTACTTGAAGACGGGAAGCAGCCAAGCTGCGGCAATGTTCGCGAAGGTAATGAAGCCAGCCATGAAAAACGTACCGGAATCAAGCTTTAATAAACCGCAAGGCATTAAAGAAGATAAGCCGCCGGCAGCAATAACGAATTTTAATGCAGTATTCATTCCGGAAGAAATGCGGGTTCAATTGTCATGGGATCCGTTCCAGGACGGCGAAGTGACTTATCAGGTTTACCGTAAAGAAGCGTCAGAGAGTGAATATATCCGGTTCGTGGATTCATTGACCTCTACGGGGGTAAACGATATGAGCGCATTCCCGGGAATGACCTATGAATATTATGTCGTTGCCTATGATGCTGAAAATGATCAGGAAAGCGCGCCTTCCGCGAAAATCAAGGTTACCATACCGGAAACCGAAATTATTCCGGAAGTTCCGATGGAACCGGACCCCGTCGATCCGGATGGCGGCGAGATCACGCCTCCTCTCGAAGGGGACGGGGAGTCTCCTTCTCCAAGTCCGTCTGAAGATACGGAGCCGGAAGCGACGGTTGATCCTGGCAGCGGGAATGGAACAGGCGAACCTGTTCCAACGCCGACACCTACACCTACACCGGTACCTGACGACGGTCTAGGCGCGAACAACAGCACGAACGCTCTAGGAAACTCTGAAACCGGCGGCAATTCGCAAGAAACGGGTGGTTAGCAATGACGGAAAGAAGAACGGCACGAATCCTTTCTTTATTCATGCTTGCCGCGGTCATCATGCTTTTATCAGGCTGCGGCAAGAATGGGTCGGGAGTTATTGACGGGAGTACCGCACAAGCTTCCGCCAAGACGATGATTTGGGACAAAATGCCTGACATGCAAATTGATCTCGATAAATCGTATGTGGCCAAGTTTCAAACGACAAAAGGCGAATTTTCGGTGAAGCTGTTTGCGGATGAAGCACCGGTTACCGTAAATAATTTCGTTTTTCTTGCTCGGGAAGGTTTTTATGAGGGGCTCACCTTTCATAATATGATTGAGAACTTCATGATCCAAACCGGTGATCCGAAAGGAAATGGCACAGGCACACCCGGTTATTCCATCCCGGATGAGCTTAGCACGGAAATGAAATACGATGAGGGCATTGTAGCCATGGCAAATGCCAGTAAGCCTAATTCGGGCGGAAGCCAGTTTTTCATTTGCACGGGGCCCGATTCGGAAAACTTGAACCGGGAGCCTAATTATTCGATTTTCGGCAAGGTGGAAAGCGGTATGGAGGTCGTGCAAGCCATAGCGAAGACACCGATGAAAAATAACAAGCCGTCTGAGAAAATCATCATCAACTCGATCGAAATTGTAGAGAAATAAAAAGAATACCGCCTTCTAGGGCGGTATTCTTTTTATTTTCCGGCATAGAGCTTGGTTTATTTTGCCTGTCGGCTGGAGATGGACGTTAAGATATGGTAATCTTTTTTTATAGGTAAATAACAACTATCGTTGGTTGTAAGGCATACACTGTAAAATTAGAGCCGAGAAAAGCGCTGCAGGTTCCGTGCAAGCTTTTCCCAATTGAACGGAAAGGTACGTTCCGTATGAAGAGAAAATTTTCAGACCGCGCCAACTGGCGGCGTATCTTGCGCAAAAGCTATTCATGCCTTGCGCTTGACGGCGAGGAGTTTAAAGGACTCGTGACGTTTTACCGGATTCATGAATTGCGCGAGCCGTTATGGAAGGAATATAACGGACGGAAGCTGTGTTTGGCCGATCGCGGTTATTTGTGGATGCAGCATTTTCCTAGAGGCGAGCATTTTGTCGTCACAACGATGTTTGATGACAAGGGACGCGTCGTGCAATGGTATATCGATGTGTGCAAGACACAGGGCTTAACCGATCAGCAGGTGCCTTGGTTCGATGATCTCTACTTAGATGTCGTAGTGCTGCCTAGCGGAGAAGTATTCCTCATGGACGAGGATGAGCTGGAGGATGCGCTTAGACAAGGGGACGTCAACGGTAAGGATGTAGCATTGGCCCGCAAAACGGCAGGGAAATTGCTTTCAAGCATTCGAAATGGCCGTTTCCGGTATTTTACGCTCAGTCTGAAACATCGGAAAAGCTTACTTGAAAGAACTGGGGAATTAAGCGAATCATGAATACGGCTACGGGTAAAAGGAGCAGCTCACGCAAACGGTCTAGAAAAAGGCGTCCGTGGCTGCTCTTGTTTCGTGTTGTTGCCTGGGGAATATGTGCAGGCGTGTTTTGGTGCGGATATTTATTGTGGTTAATTAATGGCTACCAAGCAGATAAACCGCTTATCAAATCGGATGCGGGTATTATTCTTGGCGCCGCTTTATGGAATGATTTGCCAAGTCCGGCGTTAAAGGAACGGTTGGAATTCGCTTTGCGGCTGTATGAAGAGGGAACGGTGGACAAGCTGATTTTGTCAGGCGGTTTAGATGCGAACGGATCGACCAAAACGGAAGCAGAGGGCATGCGCGACTATCTGTTAAAAAAAGGTATATCGGCTGACAAGCTGTTGCTAGAAGAAAATTCAACAAGCACGTATGAGAACCTGGCTTTTAGCAAAAGGATAGCGGATCAGAACAAGGTGGGAAGTCTTCTTGTCATTACGCATGATTATCATGCTGCAAGAGCGAAGGAAATCGCCAAACAGCTTGATTATTCGCCGCTTCAGGTGGCTGCCACAAAATCGAAAGTGCTGAATCCCGTATACAATGAGTCGCGGGAAGTACTTGCATTCACTAAATGGAGGCTTGACTCGCTTCTACGCATGTTTGGATTTCCGTCTTCCGATTCGTCGCTGTAAATCTGCTAATATGCAGCTGCAAGGTAGAATAAACTTGTAGTGCGGTCAGCCGCAACAGCTTTCGATGCAAAGGATAGGTGATGCGACAGATGAGTGGACACGTCATATCGGGACCCGGAAATGGCTCCGCAAGGCCTTCCCGTCAAATTAATGTGGTCCTAAGAAGCCAAGAAACATTTCAGACAGGAGCATCAGCCCATGCGCTTGAAGCAGATCCGCTTCCTGCGGTAAAGCCGCTTCCCAGCGTGGATCATTATGCCGATATTCAAAAAGAACTCGAACCGATGATTGGCATGGAAAACGTGAAATCACTTATTTATGAAATATATGCGCTGCTTTATATTAGCCGAATGCGTTCGGAAGCAGGTTTATTTGGCGGCTCTCATGTGTATCATATGATTTTTAAGGGTAATCCCGGTACGGGAAAAACGACCATCGCGCGAATCGTAGCGAAGCTATTCCAGAAGATGGGCGTCCTTACAAAAGGACATTTAATCGAGGTGGAGCGCGCGGATCTTGTTGGCGAATACATCGGGCATACAGCGCAGAAGACGCGAGATCTTGTGCGTAAAGCAATAGGGGGCGTCCTTTTTGTGGATGAGGCCTACAGCCTTGCGCGCGGTGGAGAAAAGGATTTCGGTAAAGAAGCGATCGATACGCTCGTAAAAGCCATGGAGGACCACAAAAACCAATTCGTGCTTATTCTTGCCGGATATCCTGCCGAAATCGAGGATTTTTTGCTGACCAATCCAGGCCTTCCCTCACGCTTTCCGATCCAAATCGATTTTCCGGATTATTCGGTGGATCAATTGATTCAAATTAGCGAGCTGATGGCAAAGGACCGCGATTACATTTTGATGCCGCAGACCGTATTCAAATTAAGGCAGCATCTCATGCAGGAGAAGCTAAGCACGATGTTTTCGTTTAGCAATGCGCGGTATGTCCGGAACTCGATTGAGAAGGCGATTAGGTTTCAAGCCGTTCGTCTGCTTACGCATTATGCCAATTCGGTTCCCGCAAAGCAGGAATTAATGACGATCAGGCCAGAGGATTTGAAATGGGAAACGAAGCCAATATAATGCTGGAGCTTAGAAGGAGTATAAAATGAGCGAGAAAACATTCGATACGAATCCCAATATGATTGAGAAAGCGATTTTGATTAGTTTGGTTACTTCAAATGATAAGCGCAAAGGCGGCGACCCGGAAATGTCGCTTCAAGAGCTTGTGCAGCTAACCGAAACGGCAGGCGTCGAAGTGCTCACGACGATTACGCAGAACAAGGAATCTGTGGATTCCAAATGGTTTATCGGTAAGGGCAAGGTGCAAGAGGTTAAAGCTTTAGCCGATGAGCTGGGCGCTACGACCGCCATATTCGATCAGGAATTATCGGGTGCCCAGGTCCGCAATCTTGAAGAAGCGCTCGATTTGAAAATCGTCGATCGCACGCAGCTTATTCTAGATATTTTCGCCGGGAGAGCAAAAACCCGCGAAGGCATCATCCAAGTCGAACTTGCCCAGCTTAGCTACCTGCTCCCGCGTTTGTCCGGACAAAGCAAAAACCTTTCCAGACTAGGCGGAGGCATCGGTACCCGCGGCCCGGGCGAATCAAAGCTAGAGACGGATCGCAGGCATATCCGAGACCGGATTTTTGATCTGAAGACGGTGCTTGAAGAGGTTGTCCGCCACCGGAAGCTGCACCGTGAGCGCCGCAAAAAATCAGGAGTCACGCAGGTTGCCTTGGTTGGCTATACGAATGCAGGGAAGTCGACGCTGCTCCGCGAGCTGACGGATGCCGATGTTTATGTGGAGAATCAATTATTCGCTACACTTGACCCGACGTCCAGAACACTGGAGCTGCCAAACGGCAGAGAAATCGTGATCACCGACACGGTAGGCTTTATTCAAAACCTGCCAACGGATCTCATAGCTGCATTCCGCGCGACTTTAGAAGAAGTTTGCGAGGCTGACTTAGTGCTCCATGTCATTGACAGCAGCTCGCCAGTGCGCGATGAGCAAATTGCTGTTGTGAACAAAATTCTAGGCGATCTCGGTGCATCCGATAAGCCTTTTATTAAGGTCTACAATAAGAAAGACATGTGCATAAGCAACGGCACTTTAGCCGATCTGCCTATAACAAGCGGCGATAATCTAGTCATCAGCGCTTACGATGCAGATGACCTTGAGCTTCTGAAGCAAACGGTCCAGGATAAGCTGAGCGGGGATGTCGTGACCTTTAACGTTCCTGCTGAACGCGGTGACCTGATTGCGCTGGCCTATCGCAGCGGCGAGGTGATTAGCCAAGAAGTGACGGAAGAGTCGCTGCGGCTTACCGTTCAAGTCAGCAAGCAAGAGTATGAGCAGCATGGGCACCGTCTGAAGCAGTATATCGAATAATCGGTTACATAGGCTTATGAAGTAGTTTTACTTCGCAAAACTTAGGTCCATGCTTACGAAGTAGTTTTGCTTCGCAAAACTTTAAGGAGAAGATAAGAAATGAATAGGCAACATGATAATCAGAAGCTGTGGGAACATCTTGAGCAGGTCGCTGAGCAGTCCGAGCTGCTGGCTTCAGAAGCTTTCCGCAGCGTCGATAAAATAGCTGAACGTAATCAATGGAAGGTCATCGAGGCGTTTCAGCGCCATAAAGTGAGCGATTTTCATTTCACGGGATCAACAGGTTATGGCTATAATGACCGCGGACGTGAAATACTTGATCTTGTGTACGCGGATGTTATGGGAGCGGAGGCAGCAATCGTCAGGCCGCATTTCGTCTCGGGCACGCATACAATCAGCTGTGCGTTATTCGGTGTCCTTAGGCCAGGCGATGAGCTGCTGTATGTGACTGGAAGACCATACGATACGCTGCATAAGGTCATTGGCAAGCCTGGAGACGGGATGGGTTCATTGCAGGACTTTGGCATAACGTATTCGGAGGTGCCGCTTCTAGAGGATGGCGGTCTCGATTGGGATCGAATTTCGCTTGCGATTACGGAGAAAACTAAGGTCATCGGAATCCAGCGTTCACGCGGCTATGATTGGAGAGCTTCGTTTACCGTTACTGAAATCGAAGCTATCGTCAAGCGTGTCAAAGCATTGAAGCCTGACGTTATTGTTTTTGTGGATAATTGTTACGGGGAGTTCACTGAGCTGTTAGAGCCTACCCAAGTCGGGGTAGATCTAATGGCAGGATCCCTAATCAAAAATCCTGGCGGGGGCTTGGCTGAAACCGGCGGTTATATCGCCGGCAAAGCCTTTGCTGTCGAAGCTGCCTCCTTTCGATTGACAGCGCCCGGAATAGGCGGCGAAGTCGGCGCAATGCTAGGCACGCTCAGAAACATGTTTCAAGGTTTATTTTTGGCTCCCCACTTGGTTGGACAAGCTATTAAAGGAAGCGTGCTGGCAGCGGCCTTGTTCGAGGAACTTGGTTTTGAAACAAAACCGAGATGGAACGAACCGCGGACCGATCTTATCCAAGCCGTTCGTTTTGGGCAAGCCGAGCATTTAATTGCGTTTGTTCAAGGAATACAGCAGGCGGCTGCCGTCGATTCTCATGTCGTTCCCGAGCCTTGGGATATGCCTGGTTACGAGAATGCTGTCATAATGGCGGCAGGAACGTTCATTCAAGGGGGCAGTCTTGAGCTTTCAGCAGATGCTCCAATTCGTGAACCTTACATTGCATACATGCAGGGCGGCCTTACCTACGCTCATGCTAAATATGGTATTCTGACTGCGCTTTATCGACTTGTGGACAGTGGTTTAATTGTGATTAAACCTTACATAACTTGACACATTTGCGTAGGAACGGTTAGAATGAACATATTAATGAACGACTGGAAGGTTGATGCGACATGGCTGATGATATTCGCAGAAATATGGCCTTATTTCCAATCGGCATCGTAATGAAGCTGACGGATTTAACGGCCCGCCAAATCCGGTATTACGAACAGCATGAATTGATCGTCCCTGCAAGAACTGCAGGAAACCAGCGGTTATTTTCGTTTAATGACGTAGAACGGCTTTTGGAAATTAAATCATTGATTGAGAAGGGCGTTAACATCGCCGGTATTAAACAAGTGATGAATCCGGTATCGAAGGAGTCGGATGACGCAACGATCGTAAGCGAGCAATCGGAAGTAAAGCGGCGTGAGCTATCCGATCAGCAGCTGCATCGTTTGCTTAAACAGCAATTGCTCGAGAAAAGACCGGGTCAGGCATCGCTAATTCAAGGACAATTGACTCGTTTCTTAAATAAGCGCTAGTTGGACTATTTTTAATTATTGATACGCCATCAAAGGAGATGATTCTGTGAGTTACACTAAAGAGGATATTAGACGTATAGCACAGGAACAAAATGTTCGTTTTATCCGTTTGCAGTTTACGGATTTACTCGGAACGATCAAAAACGTAGAAATTCCCGTGAGCCAGCTTGAAAAAGCGCTCGACAACAAAATGATGTTCGATGGTTCGTCCATTGAAGGTTACGTGCGTATCGAGGAGTCTGATATGTACCTGTACCCTGATCTCGATACTTGGGTTGTATTTCCATGGGTCACGCAAGATCGCGTTGCCCGTTTGATATGCGATATTTATATGCCTGACGGAACGCCTTTCGCCGGTGACCCGCGCGGTATTTTGAAGCGTGCTTTGAAAGAAGCCGAAGATCTTGGTTATTCAGCAATGAATGTCGGTCCTGAGCCTGAGTTTTTCTTGTTCAAAACCGACGAGCGCGGCGAGCCGACGACAGAATTAAACGACCAAGGCGGTTATTTCGACTTAGCTCCTATGGATATGGGTGAGAACTGCCGTCGTGAAATCGTTCTTACGCTGGAAGAAATGGGCTTTGAGATTGAAGCATCCCACCATGAAGTTGCTCCAGGACAGCATGAGATCGATTTCAAATATGCGGACGCCATCAAAGCAGCGGATCAAATCCAAACGTTTAAGCTTGTCGTCAAAACGGTTGCACGCGAGCATGGCCTGCACGCATCATTTATGCCAAAACCATTGTTCGGCGTAAACGGCTCCGGCATGCACTGTCACCAGTCCTTGTTCCAAGGAGATACGAATGTATTCTATGACGAGAAGGACAAGCTGGGCCTAAGTGCAACTGCACGCCACTACATGGCAGGCATTTTGCAGCATGCCAGAGCAATGGCAGCCATTACGAACCCAACGATCAACTCCTATAAACGTTTGGTGCCTGGTTATGAAGCGCCTTGTTATGTTGCTTGGTCAGCAAGCAACCGTTCGCCAATGATCCGTATTCCGGCTTCACGCGGTCTCAGCACTCGCGTAGAGGTTCGTAATCCAGATCCGGCAGCAAATCCATACCTAGCGCTAGCCGTTATGCTTAAGGCTGGTCTTGACGGTATACAGAACAAGCTGCCATTGCCGGCTCCAACAGACCGGAACATCTACATCATGACCGAGGAAGAACGTCAGGATGCAGGCATTCCAAGCTTGCCGCTCGATTTGAAGGAAGCACTCGATGAAATGCTAAGAAGCGATATCATTTGCGAAGCACTCGGCGATCACGCGCTTGCCCATTTCTATGAGCTGAAAGAAATCGAATGGGATATGTACCGTACTCAGGTTCACCAATGGGAAAGAGATCAATATTTGACGCTTTATTAAAATAATAATTAGAATCCCTTGACGCAAATTGCGTTGAGGGATTTTTTTTTGAGCTGGCAGTACTATACAGAGTTGGTACTATCCGCTTGTCTGACGAATTGTTATATTCAGTACAGTTAACAACGGCTGCCGGATGAATATAACAACGTAGTTCAGGAGATGAGCAGGATGACCATTACAAACTTAAAAAGCGAGAAGACAAACAACATATATATTTTACTTACCGATACCGGAACCTTGTTCACCAGGCTGATCAAAGGATTTACGGGTGCGCCTTACAATCATGCTTCACTCGTGCTGGACGAGAACTTAGAAGAAATTTATAGCTTTGGGCGTAAGCATGTGCATAATCCATTAAACGCGGGGTTTGTGAAGGAGGATATCTATCAGGGAACATACCGGCATTTTCCGGAAACACGCTGCAAGCTGCTGCGTATGTCGGTAACGGAACAGCAAAGAACATCGATAATAAAAGTAATTTGCGAGTTCGAGAAGGATAAGAATAAGTATCGCTATAATTTAATTGGGCTGCTTGGCATTCTCTTAGATATGGATTTGCAGCCTGCGCATTCCTATTTCTGTTCGCAGTTTGTTGCTGAGACGCTCCGCAGCAGCGGAATTCACCTGTGGAACCGTCCATCAACTTTAGTGACGCCGAACGATTTTCTTGAACACGAGAGTGTCCAAGCCGTCTATGAAGGTCCATTATATCAGTATCCCAAGCTTGATCGCCAAAGACTGGGCCGGGTGCTCAAACCTCTGTACTCCGCGGTCCTTTTTGGAAAACGTGCGGTGTCGCGCAATTGATATGCAGCTAACCCAAATCGTATTTTTACTTTAATCAAGCGATTGTTTATGATAAGAAGAGGATGCTGTTTTTTTATAAATGTTACAACGGATTTACGAAATCAGATATTAAGGGCTTAACGAATACGCATGGCTACTATTCTGCTTTGAAGTGGTTGTATCCGATGCTCCGAATCCCCTACCCGAACCATGTGATTTCATTAAGGGAGCTTGGACTAGCTATGATCCGCGCGGCCAAATCTGGCCAGGCGCGAGCCATCGTACACAGCAAGGCTATTTCCGAGATGGCCAAATAAAAGGAAAGCGCAGCATGGATAAGCAAAGGATTTTAAACTAATGTGCAGAATAAGAGCTTATCGCGCAACGTGGGCTTTAGGGCTTTAGGCTGAACCTTATCAACCCCCGATATGCTTATAACCTGCTTTATGATCATATATTTATTTACAATATTGACGGTGTCCCCCATGAGAGCCACCATGAATGCCTCCTGAATGCCCGCCGTGAAAGCCGCCTGATCCTCCGCCAGGGAAGAAGCCTCCTCCATGTATGCCGCCATGCCACAAAGGTCCTCCGAAGCTGTCAATGGGGAATGGAAGGGGAAGCGGAAGCACTTCCAGGTAAGGATATGGATACGGGTATGGATAGGGATAAGTGGGCGGAAAAGGGTAAAATGGGGGGACAACCGGTCCGAAAGCCATTGCGTTTTCCTCCAATCATTTATTTTGATACGAACAGCCTATGCTTCTACCGCTGCCTATGTAACTTGCCCGCCTTTATTTACGGATGGGTTCAACCGACATGCAATGCGCCGCTCTGATCCTATAATAATTGAGGTAACTGAATATCCTTCGCATAAAAAAAGACCCGTTTATAGGGTCTTTTTGTATGAAGTCAAATGTCTAGAACTGAAACAAAGGATAGGGCCGCTATTTAGTAGCCGCCAAAACCCATACAGCTGCATGCGATAATCACCAACAAAATGAAGAGAACCAAAATTGTACCTAAATTTGTAAAAGCTCCGCCAACGTAACCGGACATTTTTCAATGCACCTCCTTACGTGTTGAGTACACAGTATGTTATGCGGGATATTTGCTCAGTGATTGGGTGTTTGTCTTGGGACGGCCGATCCTGCAGATGCCTATTTTTACTAGGTGGGATGACTGTAAGCAAAGAAAAGACTGGATCAATGATGCTCATGCATCTGATCCAGCCTTTTCTTTATGTACGAGTGTGATGCCATTAATGAATGTCGCGGAAAAGACCGATGACTTTGCCAAGAATCGTTACATTTTGGAGTAAAATCGGCTGCATAGAGGAATTTTCCGGCTGCAATCGAATATGATTTTTCTCCTTGTAGAACGTCTTCACCGTTGCCTCGTCGTCTTCGGTCATTGCAACAACGATTTCACCGTTATTTGCCGTTTGCTGCTGGCGGACAATGACGTAATCCCCATCGTGAATGCCGGCTTCGATCATGCTCTCGCCCATTACATTCAGAATAAATACGCTGCTATCACCCACAAAATGGGAAGGGAGCGGGAAATACTCCTCGATGTTCTCCGTAGCTGTGATTGGCACACCGGCTGTAACCTTACCGACTATCGGCACCTTGGCCACGGAAAGCGGAATAATGCCATCGACGCCTTCTTGGTCTAAAATCTCAATGGCACGGGGTTTCGTAGGATCTCGGCGAATTAGGCCTTTCTTCTCCAGGCGGTCTAGATGACCGTGAACGGTTGAACTGGATAACAATCCGACAGCTTCGCCGATTTCTCGAACGGAGGGCGGATAGCCTTTCTCCCGGACTTCATTCTTAATAAATTCAAGAATCGAATGTTGTCGGTTAGAAATCTTCGACACTGCAATCACTCCATTAGTAGGTTTGCAAAAAATTATAACATAGAACCGGAGTTCGTACAAACATAAGTTCTTAAGTACAAAGGTTCGCATTTTTTGTTGACACCAAACGTTTGTTCGTGTATTCTAAAAACAGAACAAACGTTTGGGGTGCTGATAAATGATAACTAGTCCAAGCTTTTATAGAACGATCCATAAGCAGGAAACGAGCAAAGCAATGAAAGTTACAAAAGCGGTTGTACGCTTGGTAAAGCGTCATACGGTTAAGGTTATCGTATGTTCAGCTTTGTTTACTCTTTTATTCACGAGCTTTCTCATGATGGGAACAGATGCATCGGGTACTTCTCCTGAAGCTGCGTCGAATGAAGAACAGGTGATCACGGTTCGTCCAGGCGATACGCTTTGGGAAATTGCTAAACAATTCAATGATTCCAGCCATGATATCAGATATGTGGTTTATATGATTAAGGACCGGAATGAATTACATAATGCAGAGATTAAGTCCGGGCAGAAGCTAATCATTCCAAATATATAAGTAGAGTTATTTTATATGGCTTCGCTAATATCGCTCACCATTATGCTTTCTGGAACAAGCAGATTACTTGAATCTGCTTGTCTCGGAAAGCATTTTTGCGTTTTAATTGAAGCGCTTGTTTATTTCCTTTTGGAAGTACTCATTAAAAGGAAGGATTCGTGGCGTAGGGTTAAGAGCATAGAATGCATTCCCCTTGCCTTGACAACTGAACGTCGAAAATGTCAAAGTATAGAGTAGTGGTTTTTCATCATGAGAGGAGTAGAGCAAGGTATGGAATTCTCGAAAATAATTGAACGGATTAACGAGCTCGCTCGTAAAAATAAATCGGAAGGTTTAACCGATGCGGAAACGGCAGAAAGAGATGAGCTTCGCAAGCAATATTTAACGAACTTCAAGAACAATTTCCGGCAGCAGCTCGAAACGATTGAAATCGTGGATGACAAGGATAATATCAAGCATTAATAAATGTCTAGGGCAATCATTTAATATCCAAGGAAGGGTGATTAGATGAATTACAAACTATTAGGCAAAAGTGGACTGGCAGTATCCGAGCTTTGCTTGGGAACGATGACCTTCGGTAACACAACGAGCGAAGAGGATTCGATTGAAATGATCAATCGTTTTGTTGACCGGGGAGGCAATTTTCTCGATACGGCTGACGTATATGTAAGCGGCCGTTCCGAGGAAATAGTCGGGAAAGCGATTAAAAAGAATCGATCCGATATCGTTCTGGCGACAAAGGTGAGGATGACCACTTCCCAAAATATTAATGGCGTGGGGTTATCGCGCAAGCATATCATGGATGGCGTTGAAGCAAGCTTGAGACGTCTTCAAACCGATTATATCGATTTATATCAGGTACATGTATGGGATCATGCGACACCGATTGAAGAGACCCTGCGCACGCTTGATGATCTTGTAACCTCGGGTAAGGTTCGTTACATAGGATGCTCGAATTTTTTCGCTTGGCAGTTAATGAAATCGCTGGCATGCAGCGATGCAAGCCGATATGTCCGTTTTGTTTCCATTCAGCCGCAATACAGCTTGGTGAGCAGACAAATGGACCGGGAAATGATGTCGCTTTGTTTAGAGGAGAAGGTAGGCATTATTCCATGGGCTCCCATTGGCGGCGGATTTTTAACGGGACGTTACTCGAGAGAAGAACCAAAGGAAGGCCGGTTGACTTCTAAGGTAGGAGAGAGCGCTTGGATCAATCGTGCCTTGGACAAAAATTTCATCATTCTTGACACATTGCTGGAAGCTGCCAAGGAACTGGATAAAACGCCGGCGCAGGTTGCGTTAAGATGGCTGATTCAACGCGAAGGAATTACATCGCCGATTTTCGGTGCCAGTAAACTAGAACAGTTTGAGGATAATATCGGAGCAATTGGCTGGGAAATGCCAGACGAGATTTGGAACCGATTGGAGGAAGTCAGCGCGCTTCCGGATGATTATCCTAATCGCTTCATCGAAAAATTCCGCAGACCGTTTGAATAGGGTTTTAAATTAGGAGGAGAATGAGCTTGTCACGTTCCTGGGAGCGCAAAGTGCGCAAAAATATGACCGAAGTGAATAAACAACGCAAAAAACAAGGCAATGGCCAAATCGTTTTTAATGCCGAGAAATCGGAAAAAATAATTGGACGCAATTACATCGCGCCAATTTTATTGATTTTATTTATTGGCATGTACGTCATCTTGATGCAAAGCTCATCCCAATTCAAAATGGATACGATGTTTTGGATAACAGTTGGCTGTTATATTTTACTTGCGGTCCTCTTTTTCTTTAGACGTCCGTACATAACGATTGGCAAAGACTTTGTGCAATCACGCCGTTTGACAGGAGATAAGCGTATTCCTGCTTCGGCAATTAAAGGATTTAGCGCACAAAAGGGTTATGTAATCGTGGAGCAGCATAAAGGCGGTAACTGGGTGTTCTCTAAATTAACGAACAGGTTTCCGACTGAAGAAATTAGCGAGAAGCTGAAAGTGTTTGCGCAAGCAAACGGCATTCCTTTTCAGGAAAAATAATAGGTAGGAGAGTTTGAACAACGATGGCTAAACAAGCGGTATTATTTGATTTGGATGACACATTGCTGTGGGATGACCGCAGCGTAAAGGAAGCTTTTGAAGCAACCTGCCAAGCGGCAGCGGCTGCGACCGGAGTTGATCCTGATGCTCTGGAGGAAGCGGTACGCCGTGAAGCAAGAGCCCTTTATGAATCGTATGAAACGTTCCCTTTTACAAAAATGATTGGAATCAATCCGTTTGAAGGTTTGTGGGCTCCGTTCCGCGAAGGCGAGCAGGAAGAATTCCGCAAGCTTGAGAATCTTGCTCCCGGTTACCGGAAAGCAGCATGGACACAAGGGTTGAAGGCGCTTGGCGTGGACAATGAAGAGCTAGGGGCTGTGCTAGCCGAGCAATTCCCGGCTGAACGCCGTTCGCGTCCAATCGTATATGAAGAAACATTCCGCGTGCTGGATGCGCTTAAAGGTAAATATAAGCTTCTGCTTCTCACGAACGGTTCGCCTGATTTGCAAAGAGAAAAGCTCGCGGGCGTACCGGAACTTCTGCCTTATTTTGACCATATCATCATCTCGGGCGAGTTCGGGCAAGGGAAGCCGGCTGCTGCGATATTTAAGCATGCACTTGAGCGTCTTGGCATCGAAACGGAGCACGGAATTATGGTTGGCGATAAGCTGACAACGGATATTTTAGGCGCGAATACGATTGGGATGACCTCGGTTTGGATTAATCGCCACGGCGCCGTCCGTAACGACGAAATCATTCCTACCCATGAAATTAAACACTTAGAAGAGCTTCTGCAGCTGCTGGAGCTATAAAATATTGCAACAAAAAAGCCCCTCATTGCCTGCATTTGCAGCATAAGAGGGGCTTGCATTATTTTTGATACGTATTAAGCCTGGTTGGATGCGAACTTCTCATCAGCGAAAGGATGGGCGATCCAGCCTTCAGTTTCAATGAAAAGACGAACGGCAACGATTTGACGGTTATCCATAAGCGTAAAGAAATGCGGCTTGTATTCCGGGACGGAAATAACGTCGCCAGCTTCCAGTTCCACGTCAAAATAACCTACATCGTCAGTACCTTTAATAATAAAGATGCCGCGTCCCGCAGTAATCGCGCGAACTTCATCTTCTGTATGGGTGTGTACGTTTTCGAACTTTTTAAGCAGCTCGTCTAGATTCGGCGTAGCATCGGATAAGGCAATGATATCCCATGTTTTATACCCGCGGCGTTCTGCGAGATCTTTGATTTCTTCGTCATAGGTTGCCAAAATTTCCTGTTTTTCTTCGTCGGAAAGCACGAATTTCTGCTGAAGGCCTTCTGCCAGCTTGCTCGGGTTCCAATGCTCGTAAAGCACCTCTTGCTGTTCTAGAAATGAACGGACAGCCTCTTCTCCTTGAATCCGTTCCTCTGTATTGCGAATTCTAATTTCAGCCATGAACATTCCCTCTTTTCCTATAGAGATTAAATGATATAATGATTATAAAACAAATCAAATGGATTGTCGATGGATTACCTTTTCACGCGGAAGGTATTCTGATAAACTATGTGTTAATGATTTTGGGAAGGGTGTAGTAAATTGTCGAAACCGACCATACAACAAATGCTTCAGGAGCGTATCCTTATTTTGGACGGCGCAATGGGGACGATGATCCAGCAAGCTGGATTAAATGAAGATGATTTTGGCGGACCTGAGCTGGACGGATGTAATGAAATGCTCGTTCTGACTCGTCCTGATGTCATACAATCGATTCATGAGCAATATCTTGAAGCAGGCGCGGACATCCTGGAAACCAATACGTTCGGAGCTACAAGCGTCGTGTTGGCTGATTATGATATCCCTGAAAAAGCAAGAGAAATCAATCTGGCAGCTGCGAAGCTGGCACGTGACGCCTGCGATAAATACAGCACGCCTGACAAGCCCAGATACGTAGCCGGCGCGCTCGGCCCTACGACCAAGACCTTATCGGTAACCGGCGGAGTGACCTTTGATGAGCTCGTTGAAAGCTATTATGAACAGGCGCTTGCTTTAATAGAAGCGGATGTTGATGCTTTATTGCTCGAAACCTCACAGGATACGTTAAACGTGAAAGCGGGCAGCATTGGAATCCGCAACGCCTTTGATAAGCTCGGCAAAGAGCTTCCAATTATGATTTCCGGCACGATTGAGCCGATGGGGACAACCCTTGCCGGCCAAACGATTGAATCTTTTTATATTTCCTTGGAGCATTTAAAGCCGATCTCCATTGGCCTGAACTGCGCAACGGGTCCAGAGTTTATGCGGGATCATCTTCGTACGCTCAGCGATATTGCCAATTCTGCGATAAGCTGTTATCCGAACGCGGGCTTGCCCGACGAGAACGGACATTACCACGAATCGCCTGAATCATTGGCCAAGAAAATGTCGGCATTTGCTGAGCAAGGCTGGTTGAATATTGCCGGCGGCTGCTGCGGAACGACGCCCGATCATATTCGCGCGATGGGTGAGACCATGGCAAAATACGCTCCGCGCACAAAAATGGGATCGCATCCGAATGCGGTTTCCGGCATCGAGACTGTATACATCGAGCCTGAGAATCGCCCGATTATGATAGGGGAACGCACGAACATTTCCGGTTCCCGTAAATTCAAACGGCTCCTAAAGGAAGAAAAGTTCGATGAAGCCTCTGAAATCGCAAGAGCCCAAGTTAAGGGCGGCGCACATGTGATCGATATTAACCTGCAGGACACGGATATCGATGAGGCGTATGCGGTCCATCAATTTTTGCCTCAGGTCGTAAAAAAGATAAAAGCGCCATTAATGCTCGATTCCACTTATGATCATATTATTGAGCTGGGGCTTAAATATTCGCAAGGTAAAGCAATCATTAACTCTATTAACCTGGAGGACGGCGAATCTAAATTTGAACAAATTTTGCCGTTAATCCATCGCTATGGGGCTGCTGTCGTCATGATTCTCATCGATGAGCGAGGCCAAGCGGTAACCCGTGAAGCGAAGATGGAGGTTGCCGAGCGTTCTTATAACCTGCTGACTCAAAAATATAAGATGAACCCTGAGGATATTATTTTTGACCCGAATATGTTCCCGGTCGGCTCCGGCGATCCCCAGTATATCGGTTCCGCGGTTGAAACGCTCGAAGGCATCCGGATGATCAAGGAGAAGTTCCCGCTTGCCAAAACGATTTTGGGACTCAGCAACATTTCCTTTGGTCTTCCTGATGCGGGCCGTGAAGTGCTTAACTCCGTATACTTATATCATGCAACCAAAGCAGGTCTTGATTATGCTATCGTTAACACGGAAAAGCTAGAGCGTTATGCTTCGATTCCGGATGAAGAGCGTCGTCTGGCCGAGGAGCTCATCTATAATACGACGGATGAAACGTTGGCGGCTTTTGTTGCGGCTTTCCGCGACAAGAAGGTCGAGAAGAAAGAAAAGATTTCGAATCTAACCCTCGAGGAGCGTCTTGGCTCATACGTAGTGGAAGGAACGAAGGAAGGCCTTATCCCGGATCTTGACGAAGCGCTGAAAAAATATTCGGCTATGGATGTCATTAACGGACCGCTTATGCGCGGGATGGAGGAAGTTGGCCGCCTATTTAACGGGAATGAGCTAATCGTAGCGGAAGTGCTGCAAAGCGCCGAAGTTATGAAAGCATCCGTAAATTACTTAGAGTCGTTTATGGAGAAAAATGAATCATCCGTAAAAGGAAAAATCATTTTGGCGACGGTTAAAGGCGATGTGCATGATATCGGCAAAAATCTCGTTGAAATTATTTTATCGAATAACGGCTACAAAATCATAAATTTGGGCATAAAAGTACCGCCTGAGCAATTAATCGAGGCGTACCGCAAAGAGAAGGTCGATGCAATCGGTTTATCGGGCTTGCTCGTGAAATCGGCGCAGCAAATGGTGATCACGGCACAGGATTTGCGCACGGCAGGCATTGATGCACCCATCCTTGTTGGAGGCGCAGCATTGACGCGGAAGTTTACTAAAACGAGAATCGGCCCAGAATACGACGGCCTTGTGTTATACGCGAAGGATGCCATGGATGGGCTTGACATCGCGAACAAGCTCATGGATCCGACACACCGCTCGCGGATGGAGGACGAGATGGCTGCGTTTAAGGCATCCGGCGGCCTCGAAGAGGAAGAGAAAAAGCCTTTGCCGCAATTAACCCGTGCGGTGCGTTCCAAAATTTCGCCGGATGCGCCTGTGTTTACGCCGCCGGATCTGGACCGTCATATTTTGCGAGATGTACCTTTGCCGCATGTTATTCCATATGTGAATATGCAAATGCTGCTCGGACATCATCTCGGACTAAAAGGTAACGTAGATAATTTGCTGAAGGAAGGCAATGAGAAAGCAGTTCAGCTCAAAGCTACCGTCGATGAAATTTTGCAAAAGGGCACGTCGGACGGCATTATCAAAACCCATGGCATGTACCGTTTCTTCCCGGCGCAATCCTCGGGCAATGATGTCATTATTTACAACCCGGTTGATCCTTTGCAGGAAATCAAGAGATTCACATTCCCTCGTCAGCAGGTTGAGCCGTATTTATGCTTAGCTGATTTCTTGAAATCAGTGGAGAGCGGCGTTATGGATTACGTTGGCTTCTTGGTCGTAACGGCTGGGCATGGCATACGTGAGCTCGCCAACGAATGGAAAGATAACGGGGATTATTTGCGCTCGCATGCCCTGCAATCCGTAGCACTGGAAGTGGCAGAAGGAATGGCTGAGCGTGTCCATCATATTATGCGGGATATTTGCGGTTACCCGGATCCTGCAGAAATGACGATGAAGCAGCGCCACGGCGCTCGATATCAAGGGATTCGCGTATCCTTCGGCTATCCGGCATGTCCGAATCTTGAAGATCAGGAACCGCTGTTCGATCTGATGAGACCTCAGGATATTGGCGTTGAATTGACCGAAGGATGCATGATGGAGCCAGAGGCTTCCGTATCCGCGATGGTGTTCGCCCACCCTGAAGCGCAATATTTTAACGTAGAGAAACTATAGCTTATAATAAAAAGAGAGCCCTTGAGCGTTCGTTTAACGAGCTTGAAAGGGCTCTTCCTTTCAATAATTGAAGTGAAGGCAGCTTCTGCTAAGAGTGAGGTGACTGACGATATGAATATGTGGTTTTTGGGGACGGGGGCCGGAAGACCCTCTAAATATAGGAATGTTACCGCAATGGCGCTGCAGTTGCCTGAGCCCCATTCCAGCTGGCTGCTGTTTGACGCCGGCGAAGCGACTCAACATCAGCTCATGCGTACGCCGCTTAAGCTGAATAAACTTGAGTTCGTATTCATTACGCATTTGCATGGCGATCACCTATACGGTTTGCCGGGTCTGCTCAGCAGCCGCTCGTTCGATGGAGGCGTTACCCCGGTTAGGCTCTATGGTCCGATTGGGATTAAAGCGTTTATTGAGACGGTTTTCAGTATCAGCGCCACTCAGCTCGATTATGAACTGATTATCCATGAAATAGGGGGGAATGAAGCTGTTATATTCGAAGATGACCGGTTTAAAGTGGAAGTTGGGCAGCTTGAGCATCGCGTGGTCAGCTACGGCTATCGCATAACGGAAAAGGATCAGCCCGGCAGGCTGCTTGTTCATAAGCTAAAGGAGCTTGGCATCGAAGCAGGCCCTTTGTATGGGAAACTAAAGCAAGGGGAGTCCGTTACTTCGACATCCGGTACGATCGTGCACACAGCAGATGTAACCGGTCCGGCACTTATCGGGAGGGTTATCACGGTGCTGGGAGATACGAAGCCTTGTGATAACGCTCTCAGACTAGCCGTCAATGCGGATCTTCTTGTGCATGAAGCTACCTTTGCCGCAGGCATGGAAGAGAAGGCCCATGAGTTTGGCCACAGCACAACGGCGGAAGCCGCCGAAACGGCTTCCAAAGCGAAGGCCAAGCGGCTGGTTATGACACATTTTAGCGGGCGATACAGCAACGAGGATCTCTTGCAGCTGGAGCGAGAGGCTGCTCAATATTTCGAACCGGCAACGGCAGCCGTCGATCTGCTCCATATTGAGGTCAAACGTGCTTTGAATGAATAATAAAAAAAACGCGAGAATTCCTCGCGTTTTTTTGTTTAATGATGGTCTTTTCCATAAAAAAAGGACAAGAAAACCGATGCTAAAACGATGACAACGATAATGCCGAAAAAAATAAATACTTGATAGGGACTCGGGACGAATGCGCTTGCGATCATAAGCAGGCCGCCGAAAACATAAAACTTAGCAGCCGTCTGATGCGTTTTTCTCCAAACGGTTTCGCTTGCTAAGGTATGGGCTGTTTTGATGCCGATTAAGCTGTCAGGCTGGATGCGCGGCATGTAAATGCCCGAGACGGTTAAAATGACGCCGATCATCGGTATGACCACTATCTCGATATCGACCTCGAATCCGAAGCCTAACGCAATCGTGGTGCTGTGCAGAGCCAAAAGGGTTAGCAGAATGATATTTTGAACGATGAGCAGAGTAACTTTGTGCTTCTGGTAATTTTGCTTTCTTGGCAGAATAACGATCAAAATGACCATTAATGCGGGCATTAGCAAAAGAGCGAAGGCTTTATGCGCCAATCCATTGATTTCATTATTAATATCCCAATGAATGGCCATTTGTTCAGGCAAATAGGAATAAGTTGCGATACTTGCGATTAGAGCAAACGAAACGATGATCCATGAGAGCACGGCAGATTTCAATTTTTATCATTCCCCCTGACGTCGGATTGCTGAAAGGAGATGATCCAACTGATCAAATCTTGGAATACCGCCGTATTTAGCGAATAGTAGATATGTTGGCCATGACGCTCATCCGATACGAGCTCGGCTTGCTTTAATAAGCTTAGATGATGGGAGATGCTTGGTTTTGTCATTTGAAAATGGTCGGCAATTTCGCCAGCAGTCAAGTCACGCTCGCGAAGAAGATCTAATATTTTCCGCCTTGTCGGGTCGGATAAAGCTTTAAAAGCAAGGTTGATGGACATGGTACCCATCCTTTCGCAGAAAAAATCGCAGACGGTTAGATATTTAAACAAGTGTCTAAATGATGATATAAAACTACTATATCGTGTACGCAAATGGCTGTCAATTTTCGAGGCGGCTGTTGTTTCCTTAAATTAAAATTGCAGACCGAACATGTATTCTGTAAAATATAAAGAAACATACGTTTGATGGGAGATGGACGGTCATGAACCGGTTTACGGGAAAAACCTCCGGTTTGGAGGAGTGGCTTACGCAGGTGCGGGAAAATACCGAGATTATGGATAACATTACGCACTGGCGAACTCTTGCTCCGCGTGACGCGCGTACCGCTCCGCTGCCGGAAGGCCTGCACCATGCATGGAAGGAAGCGCTGAATTCCCGCGGGGTCAGCGAATTATATACGCATCAAGCCGAAGCTTACCGTGAAGTGCGGGCCGGACACCATGTTGTCGCGGTGACGCCAACAGCTTCGGGCAAGACGTTATGCTACAATCTGCCTGTGATGCAGTCTCTGCTCGAGAATGAAGAGGGCAGGGCGCTTTATTTGTTTCCGACGAAGGCGCTGGCGCAAGACCAGGTAGCTGAGCTGCAAGCGCTCGCTGATTTAATGGACGCAGGCATTAAAACACATACCTATGACGGGGATACGCCGCCAACGGTGCGTACCGCAATCCGAAATGCCGGACATATCGTGGTCACGAACCCGGATATGCTCCACTCGGCGATATTGCCGCATCATACCAAGTGGGTCAAGCTGTTCGAAAATATAAAGTATATCGTTATTGATGAAGTCCATGCCTACCGAGGCGTGTTCGGGAGCCATGTGGCGAACGTTATTCGCCGTCTTAAGCGAATTTGCAAGTTTTACGGTTCGACGCCGCAGTTCATATGCGCGTCTGCCACGATAGATAACCCTCAGGAGCATGCAGAGCGTTTAATCGGGGAGAAAGTTAAGCTTGTCGATAATAACGGCGCTCCGATGGGAGAGAAGCATTTTGTCTTTTACAATCCCCCGGTCGTCAATAAACAGCTGGGCATTCGCCGCAGCAGCGTGCTGGAGACCCGAAAACTCGCCGGGCTGCTGCTGAAACAGGGAGTTCAAACGATCGTATTTGCGCGAAGCCGTGTCCGCGTTGAGCTTCTGCTGACCTATTTGCAGGAATTGATCCGCGATAAAATTAACGATAAGTCGATTAGAGGGTACCGGGGCGGATATTTGCCCAAATTGCGCAGAGAGATTGAACGGGGCTTGCGATCGGGCGAAATCCGCGGCGTTGTCAGCACGAATGCGCTTGAGCTTGGCATTGATATCGGACAGCTGCAAGCCTGTGTTTTGAATGGTTATCCGGGAACGATCGCAAGCACCTGGCAGCAATCCGGACGCGCGGGGAGAAGGCAAGAGAGCTCGATTACCTTTATGGTGGCGAGCAGCAACCCCTTGGATCAGTATATGATCCAAAACCCGGACTTTTTCTTTAATCGGCCTCCTGAGCGGGCATTGATCCATCCCGATAATTTATTGGTGCTTATGGATCATGTCAAATGCGCCGCATACGAGCTCCCATTCGAGGCTGGGGACACATTCGGTTCGGAATCGCTTGAGGATATGATGGAGTTTCTCGTGGAAGAGAAGGTGCTGCATCAAGCGGGCAACCGGTGGTTCTGGATGGAGCAATCCTTTCCGGCACATAACATATCGCTGCGCTCAGCGGCGCAAGAGAACTTTGTCATTATAGATAATACGAATGGCAGCCGGGTATTGGGAGAGGTTGACCGGTTCAGCGCTCCGACGCTCATCCATGAGGAAGCGATCTATATTCATGAGGGCGTGCAGTATCAGGTCGAGAAGCTAGACTATCCGGAGAAAAAAGCCTATGTGCGTGAAGTTAGCGTAGACTATTACACAGATGCCAACCTTGCAGTCGAGCTGAAGGTGCTGTACGTAGACAAAGAGAAAGAGTCTGGCGAGCTGATTAGGCAATACGGTGAACTAACGGTCAATGCCAAACCGACCATTTTCAAAAAAATAAAGCTTCGCACGCATGAAAATATAGGCTCGGGGCCTATTCATTTACCGGAGGAAGAGCTGCATACGAGTGGTTACTGGTTCTCGTTCAGCGAGGAAGCGGCAGCGCGCAAAAGCAAAAACGAAATGCAGTTCGCATTGCTGGGCATTGCGAACGTGCTCGTGCATATCGCTCCCCTCTATTTAATGTGCGATCCTTTTGATATTAGAGTCGTACCTCAAGTAAAGGCTGTCCATACGCAAAAGCCGACAATTTATTTCTATGACCGATACCCCGGGGGAATCGGGTTAAGCGAGCGTTTATTCGAGGTTCATGACGAACTCATACGTCAAGCCAAATCATTGATACGCGCTTGTACATGCTTAAGCGGCTGTCCCGCCTGCGTCGGTCCCATTGAAGAAGTGGGTCTTCTCGGAAAGCAGCAGGCGCTTGAGCTGCTGAACGAAGCGGAGGGTACGCGATGAGCGGAATGCGCGATAGAATGAACCGTTTGCGGGGGGAAAGCGCCAAGCAGGAAGAAGTAAATGAAGAATCTTCCGAGAGGTTAGAGGAACCCACAACAGAGCTTTCCGATGACGAGGAGGAAAAGCTTTCACCTGTTTGGGCTGCTTTTGGCGTTAAGCTCGCAACGAATGAGACAGGCAGCTTTCTGCTGCGAAAGATAGAATATACAATAGACCATCGCCATGGTTTGCATGCGCTCAAGGAGCTGGAAGAGGCAGCGCCCGGTTTAGCTGCCTTTCATTCCGATCAGCAAATGGCCGCTGAGCAAATTTTGTTTCTGGATCTGGAAACGACGGGCCTTGGCGTCGGAGCGGGGAACGTTCCTTTTATGGTCGGCATAGGCTATATGTCAAAGGGGCAATTTGTCATTGAGCAGGCCTTGATCAGGCATCCTGCCGAAGAGAGAGCGATGCTCATGTATTTGGCGGAAAAACTGCAGCAGTTCACTTATTTATCCACGTACAATGGCAAGACGTTCGATTGGCCGCTTGTCCAGAGCCGTTTCATTTTGAATGGACTTGGCCGTAAAATGTGGGAGCCTCGGCATCTCGATTTTTTGCATCCGGCACGTTCGATATGGAGAAACACATTGGTTTCATGTAAGTTAAGTCATGTCGAGGAAGAACGCCTTGGCATTCAACGCGAGGATGACGTGCCGGGCTCACTGGCGCCTCAGCTATATTTTCAATATTTAGCGAATGGAGATCCCGCGCCGCTTGAAGGCGTTTTTCGTCATAATGAAATCGATATGCTCTCCCTTGCTTGCCTAGCGATTAGATTTGGGCATTTATTGAACGGCAAAATCGAATCGTATATTCCTCTTCCGGATGAGCCGGAGGAAATGGTTCGTACGGGACTCTGGCTTGAACGAATGGGGAAAAAAGAGCTGCCTGTTCAATTGTTCGATAACGCAATGCAAGCTGAACAATCGAATCCTTCTACGCTTCTCATGCTTGCTGCACGTGACAAGAAGGCTGGAAATTGGGTTCGGGCTGTGTTATTGTGGCAGAAGGCTATTATACATTCCGCCTCGCATTTTGGTCCGGCCGCTCATGAAGCAAGTATCGAGCTTGCCATGTATTACGAGCATAAGCTGAAAGATTATGAGGCTGCTTTAGGGCATGCAAATACCGCTTTTGAACATGCCATGAATCATTCTTTGCTTATTCGGCGCGATACCAAAAAAAGAGCTGAGCTCGAGGCACTGCGTAATCGCATCACGCGCTTGCGGCGGAAATCCACAAAACATATTCAATAATGAGTTTTTTAATTCGGGCTGCGATTGTTGGGTAGGGAGCGTTTTCTTATCTGGCAATCAAAGTTAATAAAGTTGATTGCAGCGAAAGCCGTTCTCGCTTGGGAGGATAACACCAATGACAAATAAAAATCCTGCTATGCGCGGATTGCTTATTGATCTTGATGGCACGTTATATCATGGTACGCACCGAATTGATGATGCCGATCGACTTATTTCATATTTGAAAGAAACGAAGCTTCCTTTTCGATTTGTCACGAATAATTCATCGTCAACGCCAGAAGAGGTCGCTGAAAGACTGATGAAGATGGGGATCCCTGCAGCAGCAAAGGATGTATGCACCTCAGCGCAAGCAGCTGCGGAACATATTGCGGAGATCAAGCCGGGAGCATCTGTATTCGTAGTAGGGGAAGCCGGTCTAAAAAAAGCCGTTCAGGATGCGGGTTTAGCTTTAACGGAGGAACAGCCGGATTTCGTGCTGCAGGGAATTGACCGGACCTTTACCTACGAGCGCTTAACAAAAGCTGTTCGGTATATTCATGGCGGAGCGGTTTTTGTAATGACAAACCCGGATTTATTGCTACCATCTACCGATGGCCTCATCCCCGGAGCGGGCTCCATCGGGGCTATGCTGCGCGCGGCTGGTGGGAAAGAACCGATTTTAATCGGCAAGCCCTCACCCGTTCTTATGAAATATTCACTTAGGGAAATCGGCTTAAAAGCTGAAGAAACGTGGGTAGTCGGGGACAATATGGCTACAGACATCGCTTTCGGGGAAGCTGCCGGCTGTGGTACGATTCTTGTTTTGACCGGGCTTACGACTGCTGAAAATATGTCTTATTATATGGATCAAGCAGGATGTAAACCAACCGTAATTTGCAATCACTTAGAAGAGCTTCGTTCTTATATATCTGATCACAGGGAAATATGAGATTTCGTAAACGAAGAACATAGGAAGGAAGCGAACTTTCATGCAAGAACTGCCCGAACTGGATATTTATCGGACTTTTATCGCGGAGCATTTCGCGGGAGCCCAAATAACCGGTATCGAAATAACGAATGCTAAGATTTTTCAAGCAAGCGACGAACAAATACAGCGAGATGTTGTAGGCAAGGTCGTATGGTTTGTAGAAAGAAGAGGCTTATATTTAGTAGTGCATCTGGATAATGGGAAACGTCTGTTGCTTCATTTGGGGCAAGGGGCTTATTTGTATAAGGGAAGCGAAGCCGATAAACCAAGCCGCGCCGCACAGCTGAAGCTCATTTTTGGGGAAGCAGTTTTGTATGGCGTCGGATTGAGAGCGGATGACTTGCAGCTTTTAACGGTAAAGGAAAATGAGGAAAAACTGGGTAAGCTTGGTCCAGACGCCCTGGACAAAAGATTGACATTGGAACGTTTCATCGGGCGATTTGCCAAAAAACGCGGAGCCATAAAAACGGCGTTAATGGACCAAAACGTAATTTCTGGAATCGGCGCCGCATATTCGGATGAGATTTGTTTTGCAGCCGGGATCCGTCCCGATGCAAAAATTCCTATGTTCGAACACGAAACCTGGGAACGCCTATACGGAGCGATGCATAATGTAGTAAGGGAAGCGATTTCAAACGGCGGAGCGGGCGAGCATGCTTTTTCGGCAGAGGATAGCCATACGGGGAAGCATCGCGATCAATTTCAAGTTTATGACCGTGAAGGCCAAATGTGCCGGAGCTGCGAAGGCGTTATCGAGAAAATCGATGTTTCTGGCCGGAAGGCATTCGTTTGTTCGAACTGCCAAAAGGATCAATGAATAAGCAAGCTTTGAATCTATTCATTGAACGGGGGTTTCATTCATGATCCATGTGTACTTAGACGATTACCGAGTATGCCCCAAAGGATTCGTTCTTGCGAGTAATGCCGAAGAATGCAAGCAGCTTTTAGATCACGAGAAAGTTGGCATCCTCTCACTCGATTACGATCTTGGCTGGGCTCAGCCAACTGGCTATGAAGTGGTTCGCCACATCGTTGAAACAGGGCGTTATCCAGAACAAATTTACTTACACACCTCAAGTGCAGCAGGCCGTATGCAAATGTACCATATGCTATCTGAAAGTGCTCCGGCTGAAACCAAGCTGCATAACGGTCCGATGCCGGACGCTCTCTTAATGGAAATAGCTGCTCGTTAACTTCGTTATGTCTGCCCTTTGGGGTATTAACAAAAGTTTAAAGGATTATTCCGAACCTTCAAAGCTTTACGATGCAACCCTTGCCGGCTTCCCTTCCAAGGGAGGGCGGCAAGGGTTGCACATTCTAAACACTCGCAGCTGGAACAACATAATGTTAATCCGACGTGATGAATAGTTTGGTGAGAGGGTGGAGCGCTGTCGTACCGAGAGACAGGCTTACAGTGGGGCTTAGGAATGGAATCAGATAGGATTGGACAAGCAATCCGTGAGGATTTTGCGTTAAAGATAATAGAATTGGTTTTATTTCGTGGTACTAATTGGCGTTTCCTGCTTGAGAATGACTCCATTAGTTATTGATTCTAAAATAAGGATCAAGTTTAGTTTCACGAAATGTGACTTATTCGGTTATAATGCAAGCAATGGAAATCAATCGAATGAAGCTGGCGCCGGAGACTGACTCGTTGCTAGTGCTTAGGTGTAGCGGCTTCGCAGTGGGAATATCTATTGCCGAGAGGCAGTAGGTGAAGTGAATGATAATAATTAACAGCAAAAACTCCCGTTAAATTACGTTGTTTGGGATAAACTGAGGAAAATACAACTGATTAGATGGAGATTATCCAGTTAAATGAGGGTAATGACCATGCTGTGAACAATTAACAGTAGTTATTCCTGTTAATAGATTTAGTCTGTTCAGCTTGAGACTGATGTTATGATCGACTACATAAGCGTGTCCGCAGGGACGAAAGAGAACTTACTCACACCATACGAGCAGCGATGACTCCCACGTTAGTCCCATTGCAGGTGTCCATCGGACGCAGTCCTTGGGGCAGGGCCCTCCTTGGAAGGGAGGGTTGAGGTGGGTTTAAAAATCTTAAAAAGTAAAAACATAACCATGCTTCATTTTTGAAAACTACTTTTTAACAGCTGCTCTAATCATATTTTCATAAGCAAGAGATCACCCTTGAGGACTGGGAAGAAACGGCTCCATCAAGGGACCGAGGGTAATTCATATACGAAAGAGGTCTAACATACGTGAGTCAATGGATCGGAACGGCCAATCAAACTTATGCACCTTATGCGATGGAAGAACTTCGCAGGCTCTTTGACGGTGCCGCTTTCACGCAGCTTGCGGCAGGTGAAGTGTTTTTAATGTCGAGCCCGCAAAATCGGGAAGAGACGCTGCAAGCTATACAACAGCAGGAACCGATCTTTTTACGCCATTTCCAGCCGGTGGATCGTACGATCGACATTACAGGCAACGCGAATGATCTCGAGGAACTATCGAATATGGTCCGCAACGCCGTGCTGACCTTTGAAAATAAACGAGTCGCCGTGCATATTAGGAGAACCTCCAAATCCGAATTTGTTTATTCGGCTGCGGACACGAAAGCCGTGCTGGATGCGGTGCTTGAAGAGATCGGAGCGGAGCCAGTCGTCCAGCAGCCGGATATCATCATTGCGATTTATGCTGCGGCAACCCAGATGTATGCAGGATTCGGTGCGCCAGCGGACATGCTGTCGGATTGGCCGGGCGGCGCTGTTCGTTTTCAACGTGAAGAAGGACAGGTATCCCGGGCAAAATTCAAGCTGCTTGAAGCAGAAAGGGAATTCGGCTTAAATTATGCCGGCTACCAAAATGCACTCGATGTCGGAGCTGCGCCGGGCGGCTGGACTTCGCTGCTGCTGGAACGCGGCTTACGCGTAACGGCGATTGATCCAGCAGAATTGCATCCGTCCTTAATGGCCTATCCGACCTTGACCTATTTAAAACGCAACGCATCGGAAGTTAAATTTAATCCCGCCACTTTTGATCTGCTCGTGTGTGATATGAGCTGGAGTCCGATGCTGATGTGCAAATTGGTGCTTGATCTTGAGCCGGCGCTCAAAGCCGGCGCTACAGCGATTATCACGGTGAAGCTTATGCACCGGAAACCGCTGCAAACCATCCGAGACGTGATTTCCAGACTATCAACGGAATTCGTGCTTCAAAAAGCGAAGCAGCTGTTCCATAATCGAGAAGAGATCACGCTATATTTGATCAAAAAATAATATGAGCCGCCCCAGCCATCAGGCAGGGCGCTCTTTTTTGATCTTTCATGACACAGCGATGGTGAAAGGAGACTGTTGAAAGTGCCCAATTTGAAAGCGCTTTATACTAATTTGAGAATTAAGCATAAAATGTTTGTGCTCATTTCGGTCATCATGCTGGTTGTTGCCGTGCTTGCTATCATCATTCAACAATATGCCTTTGATTTTTACGACCAAGAAATATACAAGCAGTCCTCAAAAGCGCTGAGCTTATCTTCGATCAGTATCGAGAATGAGCTGAAAAAGATGGAGAAGCTTACTTTTATGCTTGCTACGGATTCGACCATTCAGCGTTATTTGCGTTCCATTAAAAGCGGGCTATCCGATTATGACAATTATGTCGTGCGGTTGACGGTTAAAGAACGTATGGTCAACATCGGCGCGCTTGATAAATACGTGCTTTCAGCGCAGTTATATGACGTGAATGACAACGAATACGCGGTCGGTGCCAATTCGATTACCGTGTACCAGGACCGCTTGAATGTGTATAAGCAGGCAACTTCCGTGAATCAAGGGGGAAATACATGGATAGCCCCCTACAGCAACGATAAGTCTCTAGTTGCCGCGCGTGAGGTGAGATCGTTCGATCAGCTGAAATTGGATTACATTGGCACATTAGCGCTTCGTATTGACATGAACAAGCTGTTCAGGGATTTAGCGAAAGGGTTGAACAGCAATGATGCGCAGCTGATTATTATGAAAAACAATGAAGCGGTTTATCCGGAAGCTTCGGCTTTTCCAATTGATTCGTTAGCTGCGTTATCCGGTAATGAGGGATATAAGGTCATAAGGTACGAGGGAAAGCAATATTTCGTCACTTATATCGCTTCGACCTATACCGATTGGACGTATTATACGCTGATACCGTTTGACGATATTTTTGAACGCGTGGTCAAGGTGAAAAATACGATTATCTTAATTTTTGCGGTTCTGTTCATTGTCATCCTGTTGATTGCCGTCGGATTCGCGAATGGCATAACCGAGCCTATCGAACGTTTGAATGCAAAGATGAAAAGGGTACAGCTCGGTCATTTTACGTATATCGAAGAATCCAATGAACGCACGCTTGCGATGGATGAAGCCGGACAAATGCACCGGAATTTCCGCATTATGGTCGAACGGATCAATGAGCTCATCCATGAAAACTATGTTAAGCAGCTGACCATTCGCGACACGGAGTTTAAAGCGCTTCAGGCACAAATCAACCCGCATTTCCTGTATAACACCTTGGAGTCCATTAACTGGTCGGCGAAGCTGAGCAATCAAACGCATATTTCCCAAATGGTTGAAGCGTTAGGCTCTCTCCTTAGAACCTCCATAAATCTGAAGGAGCCGCTTATTCCGCTTAGCAAAGAGCTTGATATCATCAATCATTACGTAACGATTCAGAAATACCGCTTCGAGGAACGCCTTGATTTTAACGTCGACGTACCTGATAAGCTGCTTCATTGCAGCATACCGAAGCTTTCGCTTCAGCCGCTTGTTGAAAACGCGATTAACTATGGACTAGAACAAATGATTGATACCTGCACCATAAATATTCATGCGTATACAGAGGATGATCGGTTGTTTGTCGCGGTCGAGGATAACGGGCCAGGCATGGAAGAGCAATTTGTTGCACAGCTGCTAAGCGGTCAAGTGAAAACAAAGGGCTCGGGACTAGGATTGAAAAACATTGAAGACCGCATTAAGCTTTTATATGGAGACGCATACGGTCTGCAGGTTGAGAGCGAGCCAAATGGAGGCACGAGAGTTATGCTTATGCTTCCGTATGAAATGAGGGATTCCCATGTATAAAGTATTGTTGGTAGATGATGAACGAATCATCGTGGAGGGCATTTCGCTTACGGTAAAATGGAACGAATATAATACGGAGCTCGCTGGAACTGCCCGCAATGGACTCGAGGCGATGGCATTTATTGAAAGCCATATGCCGGATATCGTAATATCCGATATCAAAATGCCGGGGATGAACGGTTTGCAATTGGTTGAGAAGGTATATGAGAAATTTCCGCACATCGCTTTCATCTTATTATCCGGCTTTAGCGAATTCGATTATGCCAGGACGGCCATGCAATTCGGAGTAAAACACTATTTGCTGAAGCCCTGCAATGAGAACTCGATTACAGAAGCTTTGACGAACGTGATTACTGAGCTTGAGGAACAGCAGTCGCAGGAAAAGTTCATGCACAATATTCAAAAGGAATTGTCAAAGGTGCTACCTCATGCCAAGGAGCAATTTTTGAAGGAGCTCGTTACGAATAAAACGTATGGTCAGCGCGATTGGGACGACTACGGCAATCTGTTTCATATCACGGTAGAAAATGACAGGGTACAGCTGCTTTTGTTTCAAATCGAAGGGAAATTTGAATTTGAGCACATGTTCGCCGTCAAAAATATAGCGCAGGATGTTATTGGCCAATCGATAGTCCTGCTTAGCACCACGATCGGAAAGCATGTACTCTTGCTAATAAAGGCGAGCATCGGCACGGAAGCTTTATTCGCAAAGCTCAATGAAATCAAACAAACCTTCACGACTTATTACAAGCTCGATGCAACCGTTGCGGTAAGCGACGATGGCCCGATTACCCATGCCCGTAAAATGTACCGTGATACGTTAGAATGCTTAAACTACCAGTTTTATTTGGGTGAGGGCAGCATCATTACGCAAAAGGATGTCGAACGAGGCGATGACATTACGCTGAAGCCATTCATTTACGACGAAGAGCCGCTTTGCATGCATGTGAAATCGGGAGATTGGGCTTTTGTCCAAACGGAGCTGCAAAGCTATTTTGCCCTGCTGGCGGAAAGCCGGATGGATACGCATCTATCGAAATCCTATGTCATCCCGTTATATATTTCGATCGTGCGTCAAGGAAGACCGGAGGAGATCAATGATTATCTTACAAAGATTGCGAGCTTCGAGCAATTTCACACGTTAAGAACGGTCGAACAATTCGTTACCGAAAATGCCAAGCAAATCTGTTTGAACAATTTTCAAACCCATTCCAAAAAGCATTCGCTCATTATCGATAAGATGATCAACGTAATTGATGAGCAGATCTCGAACCCGGAGCTGTCGCTCAACTGGGTAGCGAGTGAGATTTTATATATGAACGCCGATTATTTGGGCAAGCTGTTTAAAAAGGAAACGAACGAAAAATTTTCAAACTACGTCGTCCGTCTAAGAATGGAGAGGGCCGTGCAAGAAATCGAAAAAACCGGCGACGTGAAAGTTTTCGAGCTTGCGGAAAAATTCGGATTCGGCGATAATCCGCAATACTTTAGCCAGGTATTCAAAAAGCATACCGGATTTACGCCATCCGAATTCATAAGGTCGCCGTAATGGCGACCTCTGTTTTTTTAACAAAGAAAGCGGTTTTTTTAATTCCGACAATTCGACATCGGGCCTATAATAAAGCTTGTAAACAACATTAAAGAGTTTGGAAGGGGCGTAACACAATGAAAGCACCGAAGAAAATGCTTTTAATGCTCATGGCTGTTGCTTTGGTTCTCGTAAGCGCTTGCGGAGGAAATTCAGGCAACGGTAACGCATCGAACTCCACTAACACACCTAAGACTAACAACGAAGTAAAAGAGGAGCCGTCAGAAGCCAAACCAGTTACACTGCGAATCGCATGGTGGGGCGGACAGCCTCGGCATGATTACACGATGAAAGTCATTGAAATGTACAAAGCGAAAAACCCGCATGTCACGATTGAAATGGAATACGCGAACTATGATGATTACTGGAAGAAGCTTGCGCCTCAAGCGGCTGCAAACGAGCTTCCTGATATTATCCAAATCGATACGCAGAACTACTCGCAATATGCAGGCAGAAATCAACTCGCTGATTTGACACCGTTTATTGGCAACCAAATCGATGTTACCGACATCAGCCAAAACGCAATCGACGGCGGTAAATTAGGCGACGGGCTTTACGGAATCAACCTTGGCGTCAACGCACTTGGCTTTAACTATGACCCGGCGCTTCTGAAAAAGGCAGGCATTGATTCCATCCCTGAAAACTTCACTTGGGATGATTACGTAGAAATGGCTGGCAAAGCTAAAGCTGCCGGACTTTACTTCGATAACGGCATGCGTCCTGAAGTGTTCTTCGGCTACTACCTCCGTACATTAGGCAAAACATTGTTTAATGCAGAAGGTACCGGCCTTGGTTATGAAGATGACAAAATGTTTACGGATTTCTTCGGAATGCTTGCTAAGCTGGTAATTGACGGCGCAGTACCATCACCTGACGTGCTTGCGCAAATCAAAGGCGCGGAAGACAGCCACCTTGTACTTAACCAAGGCATCGGCGTATGGCAGTGGTCGAACCAATATGTAGGCTTGCAGCAAGTTGCAAACCGTCCGCTTGCAATCGCTCCAATGGTTGGTCCTAACATGGAAAAAGGTTTGTTCTTGAAACCAAGTATGTTCTTCTCCGTGTCTGAAAATTCGAAAGCGAAAGAAGAAGCGGCTAAGTTTATCAACTTCTTCGTAAATGATATCGAAGCAAACAAATTGATCTTGGGCGACCGCGGCGTTCCTGTATCGTCTAAAGTCAAAGAAGCTTTGAAAGCCGTTTCCACGGAAGCTCAAATCCAAGTTTATGACTACGTTGCTTGGGCGGAAGCAAACAGCTCCCCAATGGATCCAGCTGATCCGATCGGTTCTGCTGAAGTATTTAAATCCTTAACCAGCCTTGCTGAGCAAATGAACTACAACAAAATCAAGCCGGAAGAAGCAGCAAAGAAATTTAGAGACGAAGCAACCTCCATTCTTAAGAAAAACAAGTAATATTGTTTGAGCAGATGCGATGGTTGGTCGGAAGATCGGCCATCGCATTTTCTTAGAAACCGAAGAATCGGCTAGATAGACTTCGTATAGGAGTTGGATAAGATGAAATCGCTATCACTGAAAAACAACTTGATCGGTTATACCTTTATTGGACCATTTGTTATCGGATTTCTACTATTCACATTGATCCCGGCAGCAGCATCGTTATATTTTTCCGTTACAGATTATGATCTACTCTCGACACCATCCTTTATCGGATTAGAGAATTACTCGACGATGTTTACGGATGACTCGAAATTTTGGGCATCGCTTAAGGTTACGTTCCTGTACGTATTTATCGGAGTTCCGCTTAGGCTGGCTTTTGCGCTCTTTATTGCAATGATATTGAATACAGCTTCGAAAGCAATCGGGTTATATCGGACGGTTTATTATCTTCCTTCCATTATCGGCGGCAGCGTCGCGGTTTCCATTATGTGGCGCAACCTTTACGGAGACGAAGGAGTTATAAACATATTTCTGAATGCACTCGGTTTAGATAGCGTGAGATGGTTTGCGGAACCGGCAGCTGCGCTCTGGATGCTGATTACTTTGTCCGTATGGCAATTCGGTTCTTCCATGCTTATTTTCCTTGCAGGACTCAAAAATATTCCGCCAGAATTATATGAAGCATCTAATGTTGACGGTGCAGGACCTGTTATTCGGTTCTTCAAAATCACGATTCCAATGCTAAGTCCCATTATCTTGTTCAACACGATCATGCAGACCATTGGCGCATTTATGACTTTTGTTCCAGCGTACATTATCTCCAAAGGGGAAGGCGGCCCGCTAGACGGTACGCTGCTCTACTCACTTTATCTGTTCCGTCAGGCGTTTGTTTATTTCGATATGGGCTTCGCGTCCGCGATGGCTTGGGTTATGCTGATCATCATTGCCATTTTGACAGGAATTCTGTTCTATACCTCTAAGAAATGGGTTCATTACGAGTCGAAAGGTGGCCATTAATCATGATCTTAAAAAAACTGAAGTGGCCGATCTACCATATCTTTGTCGCAGCGCTCGCATTAGTCATGGTGTATCCCGTCTTATGGCTGCTAATGAGTTCATTCAAGCAAAGTAACCTAATATTCGCAACCGCGGATTCACTCATTCCGCAGCCTTGGATTTGGGAGAACTACAAAATAGGCTGGGTGGGCATTGCAGGCCAATCCTTTGGGAATTTCATTATGAACTCGCTGGAAATCGTAGTGATTTCAACGATCGGAGCTGTATTATCTTCGGCCTTTATCGCTTTCGGATTTGCGAGACTTAACTTTACGGGCAAAACGTTTTGGTTTGGCATTATGATGGTGACGCTCATGCTTCCGCATGATGTCGTGCTTGTGCCGCAATATATTTTGTTCGCGAAGCTTGAATGGCTGAATTCGATTAAACCGATTGTTATTCCGCAATATTTCGGTATTCCGTTTTTTATCTTTTTGCTTATTCAATTCATTCGGACCATTCCAAATGAACTTGATGAAGCGGCAACCATCGATGGCTGCGGAAAGTTCCGCTTGTTTTTCCGGATCATTCTGCCGCTCGTCGTTCCTGCATTGGCGACTGCTTCTATTTTCTCTTTCTATTGGAGATGGGAGGATTTGCTCGGACCTGTCCTTTATTTGAACCGCCCAAGCTTATATCCGGTATCCATGGGGCTAAAAATGTTCCTAGACAGCGATACCGTCTCCAACTGGGGCGCGATGTTCGCGATGTCGATCGTTAGCTTGATTCCAGTGCTTGCCATTTTCTTCGCTTTTCAGAAATACATTGTTGAAGGCATCAGTACAAGCGGTTTGAAATAGTCAATCATTTGAATTAGGGGAGAGGAAGATGGAAATGCCTCAGCTTCAATTTGATGAAAATCATATTCGGGAAGTTATTGACCGCGTAGTAGACCGTACCTTTAGAATGGACTTTAGCTGGGATTGGCCAGGCGGCGTAGCTTTTTACGGAGTGGCCGAGGCTTACGAAGCTACGGGAAACGAACGTTATATTAAATTGCTGCAAGAGTGGGTAGACGAGAAGCTGGAGGATGGACTGCCTAAGCTTTCCGTGAACGGCGTATCCATTGGACATGCGCTCATCTCTCTTTATAAAGCAACCGACAATCAAAACTATTTGGATGTGGCCATTCAAATGGCCGAGTACTTAAAAAATGACGCCGTTCGTTTTGCGGATGGAGTTTTTCAACATACGGTGAATTCGGAGACTTACAATTTTCCAGAGCAAGCTTGGGTAGACACGATGATGATGGCAGGTTATTTCCTCGTCCGTATGGGGCATCTGCTTGGCCGTGCAGATTATTTGGAGGATGGCTTGAAGCAGTATCATGGACATGAGTATTTTCTCCAGGATCCCGTATCGAATCTGTATTATCATGGCTGGGATAATATCGCCCAGAACCATATGTCCTCCATCTTCTGGGCACGCGGCAACTCATGGGCAGCACTAACGATGGCCAAAGCTTTGCCGCATATCGCGGTACAGCACCCATCCTTCATGATAATCGAAGGCTCTATGCGGGATCAGTTAAGTACGCTTGTGCGTTTACAAGACGACAATGGGCTGTGGCATACCGTCCTCGACGATAAAACGTCTTATCATGAAACTTCGGGATCAGCCGGAATCGCTACAGGCTTGTTCGCCTTCGGTTCTTTGTATAACAAATACATTCAGCGGTCTATCGATGGTATTTTAAGCCAAATTACCGACGACGGCGCCGTGCTGAACGTATCCGCCGGAACCGCTGTTATGAATGATCTGCAAGGTTACCGCGATGTCGCACATAAGCGAGTTCAAGGCTGGGGCCAAGGCTTGGCTCTTGCTTTTCTGGCGGAGCTGCTTAATTCCAAGAAACGTGTATTCTAACGAAACGAATCGTTGTTATTGGACTTGCTTTTATGATAAAGTTGCACTAATAAAAGATGGATCGGGAAAGCATCCTGATGCCGTTTGTGTAGTTAGCAAACGGTGTCGGGATGCTTTTTTTGTTCTTATGGGAGGGCTATGATGAAGGGCATGGAAGGGCTGTTTGACCCGTATCCGATCGGAACGGTAATTGATGACCGTTATCGGATCGTTGGAGTTCTGGGACGTGGCGGGATGGGGACCGTGTACGCTGCCGAAGATTTGAGGCTTGCCAATAAGCTCTTGGCGATTAAAGTCATTGCTCCGATACCCGGAAATGGCAGATACGCGGAAGAAGCACAAATGCTGATGAGAATTAATCATCAGCATTTGCCATTAATCGTAGATTATTATCCACCGAGCGAGCATGGATATGAAGCGCTCGTTATGGAATACATTGAGGGGCATACGATAGCTGAACTATACCGCACAAAGAATGCTGTACTGACATTTGCGCAAATCATGGAAATTGCTTTGCAGCTCTGCTCGGCGCTTCGTTATTTACATGCGAATGATCCGCCGATCATTCATCGGGATTTAAAGCCTTCAAATGTGATGATCGATTCCAAAAGGAAGGTTAAGCTGATTGATTTCGGCATATCCCGTCAATACAAGCTGGGGAAAGAGCAGGATACGGACCAGCTGGGAACTTTAGGTTTTGCAGCGCCGGAGCAAGCAGGAAAAGGACAAAGCGATGAAAAAACGGATATATACGGTTTTGGAGCACTCTTGTTTTTTATGGCCAGCGGAGGGATGATTTACCGGTACAACGAGGGGAATATAGACAGCAGTGATCCTATTGAGCATCTGTCTCGCCATATTCCGAATCCTTTCAAAAAGATGCTGCGATGCTTGCTGCAATCGGATCCGAGGATGCGATACCGTTCCGTGCAGGAAGTTGGAGAGGCGCTTGCGCCGTTTGCGCAATCCCAAGGTTTTAACGAAGAAATGAAATCGATTGCGGATCACAACCGAAGTCCTTATGATGGACAGCATTTCGTGTGCCTTCTTTCACTTGCGCCCGGAGCGGGCGCAACCTTTATCACGCATGCGCTTGCCAATCTGTTGGCATCCGGCCAAGATTCCGTTACGGCAGCCGAATATGAACAAGCAAGGCCGGAATGGCATGCATGGCTTGCCGGAAATAAAAGGCTGCGCGAGAACGTGGTGCAGGATACTTACGCGCTGGATCTTCGGTACGAGCGTTATAAATTTGATCAGGCTTCTCTGAATTGGCTTGCGCTGAAGCCGGAACATCGTTCAGATATTAGGCATGATGATCAGCGCTTTGAGCAAATGCTTCACCTAGCAGGCGCTTCGATAAATTTAATCGACATATCGGGAAAATGGACGGAACCGCGTGCGTGGAAGCTCATGAAGCAAGCGACACTTGTGATAGTGGTGGGCGATCCGGCCGTTGTGAAATGGCAAAGAAGCGAGCTGAGGAAGCTGATTGATTTGAAGAATGAGCTGGAATCAACCAACGCTCGAATGCTTTTCGTTGCGAATAAGGATATTGCTTTTCACGGCCGAACCGAATGGCTGCACCTATTTCCAGAGCGTCCGGTGGCCATTGTGCCTAAACTGCCGGAGGAGACGATGCTCTCATTGCAGTGGCGCGGGCTGTGGGCAACCGACGACAAACGTCTCAATAAAAGACTAAAACTAGCGTTATCGCCCATTTTAAAGCTGCTTTACAATGAAATGAACACAGGATGATCATTTATGTGGTACAATAATACGGGCAAAAAGAGTGAATACGCATGGGTTGAATATGGTTTATATATGAATGGAGATAAAGACGAAAATGAGTTTGTTAACAGTTGAGCAATTATCACATACGTTTGGTGACCGGGTATTGTTTAGAAACGTATCCTTCCGCTTACTAGCGGGGGAGCATGTCGGTCTTGTCGGCGCGAACGGAACCGGCAAATCGACGCTCATGAATATTTTGACGGGTAAGTTATTGAAGGATGAGGGCAAGGTGGAATGGACGCCTCGCGTTCGATATGGCTATTTGGACCAGCATACGAAGCTTGAAGCGGGCAAAACCATCCGTGACGTACTGAAGGATGCTTTTCTTCCTATGCTTCTATTAGAAGAAGAACTAAACAACATTGCGTCGCAAATGGGTGATGCCGATGCAGATACGCTTGACGAGCTCCTCGTTCGTATGGGCGAGATCCAAGAGGAGCTGGAAATCGGCGACTTTTATTTAATCGATGTAAAGGTCGATGAAATGGCAAACGGATTGGGCTTAAATGCAATCGGTCTTGACCGCGACGTAACAGCTCTCAGCGGGGGGCAACGGACCAAGGTTCTCCTAGCCAAGCTGCTCCTTGAGAAGCCAGGCGTACTGCTGCTCGATGAGCCGACGAACTACTTGGATGAAGAGCATATCAATTGGTTGACCAACTACCTGAAAAATTATCCGCATGCTTTTGTTCTGATCTCGCATGAAACTAGCTTTATGAATCAGGTCGTTAACGTTATTTACCATCTCGAATTTACGAAGCTTACCCGCTATTCGGCGAATTACGATAAATTCCTTGAGATGGCTGATTTGAACAAAGCGCAGCATATCGACGCTTATGAGAAGCAGAAGGATTTTATCAAGAAGCAGGAAGAGTTTATACAAAAGAATAAGGCTCGCGCTTCTACATCGGGCCGGGCGAAGAGCCGTGAGAAGCAGTTGGACCGCATCGACCGAATCGACAAGCCTGAGGAAGCAGCAAAACCAACCTTTCAATTCAAAGAATCCAGAACGAGCGGTAAAACCGTATTTGAGGCAGATGGTATGGTTATCGGTTATAACCGGCCGCTTTTGCCGGAGATGAGCATGGTCATTGAACGGGGAGACAAAATTGCAATCGTCGGTTGTAACGGTGTCGGCAAATCAACGCTGCTAAAAACAATACTCGGCGTTATCCCGCCGCTGGACGGCAAGACGTATCTAGGCGATTATTTAAATCCGGCCTACTTTGAACAAGAAGCAAAAGCGCCGACGATGACGCCGCTTGAAGATGTTTGGAATGAGTTTTCCTTCATGAACCAGCATGAAGTCCGCGCTGCTCTTGCACGCTGCGGCTTGAAGAACGAGCATATTACCCGCGCGCTTAACCAGCTCAGCGGGGGAGAACAAGCTAAGGTGCGTATTTGCAAGCTGATGATGCGCGAGAGCAACTGGATTTTGTTCGATGAGCCGACGAACCATTTGGATGTGGTCGCCAAAGCGGAATTAAAACGTGCGCTTAAGGCTTACAAAGGTACCGTTGTGCTCGTATCTCATGAACCTGAATTTTATGGGGATTGGGTAACCAAAACCTGGGATGTAGAATCATGGGCGATGCAAAACCAGATCTAATATAAAGCTATGGCAACGTCTGCTGCGGCAAGCGTCAACACTCGCAGCGATCGCCGGTCTACTCTTTCAGTAGATCGGCTTACTTGCATTTGCGAAACGTCTTCATTATGATAAATTTAAGCATTCTTGCAGGAGAATGCCATGAAGTTAATTCGATTATTTACAACTGGAAGCAGGTGTACCTCTAAGATGAAAGAACGAATTCTTGTCGTAGAAGATGAAGCTGGTATTTCTCGCATACTACAGCTGGAACTGGAACATGAGGGTTATACGGTAGGCACGGCAGCCGATGGCCGCAAAGGTTATGAAATGGCATCTACAGGGGAATGGGAGCTGGTTCTGCTTGATGTGATGCTTCCCGAGATGAGCGGCATAGAGGTATTGCGATTATTAAGGCAAGCCGGGAATCCGGTACCTATCATATTATTAACAGCACGGGATACCGTTCCGGACAAGGTAAGCGGCTTCGAACACGGTGCCAATGATTATATTACAAAACCGTTTGCGATGGAGGAGCTGCTGGCCCGCGTCCGCAACATCCTGCGTATATTCCAGCAATATCCGAAGGAAGCGGAAGGCTCGGACATGATTAAAGTCGGCGATTTGACGATTGAGCTGCGGACTCGCAAAGTGTACCGCAAGGATATTTTAATCGAATTGACGCCCCGTGAGTTTGAGCTGCTCGTTTATCTCGTAGAAAATAAAAACGACGAAAAATCCCGCGAGGATATTTTATCCGAGGTTTGGGGTTATGATTTTATTGGTGAAACGAATCTCGTGGATGTTTATATCCGTTATCTGCGCCAGAAGCTGGACAAGGGGTACCGTCATAAGCTTATCCATACGGTGCGGGGAGTAGGCTATATGATTAAGGAGCCGGACGCATGACACTGCGCAAACGGTTTACGCTTTTTACGATATTCTGGCTTATTTTTATTTTGATCCTCTTTAATATTTTCGTTTATTTCTACGTCATCAAAATTACGACGGAAAGCGAAGAAGAGGTTATCGCGAATAAGGTAAATCTCATGCTCGAGAATCCCCGAATTCAGAGCGGTCGAGGATTGAATTATCCGGAGCTGCTCAATGAGTATTACAACGTAAACGAAATGATCCGCATTATTGCGCCTAATAACCGAGTAGTCAATATTACCGGCTCGGACGAGCTGCTTCAGGAGCTGCCAGCCGCCTTCGAGACCCATCACCATACGGGGATGATCACGAAAGGCGGAGAGCGCATCCTGTTCATGCGGGTTCCATTATATGACGGTAACCGCGTCATTGCGATGCTTGAGGTTAATCGGATTTTGGATGAGCTTGATAATTACTTGCAGGTATTGGTCGCTGCGCTTAGCGTGACCAGCGGCGGGGCGATCTTGTTCGCCATTTTCGGAACCTATTGGTTTACATCCAGATTGACGGCGCCTATTCAACAAATGGTCAATACCATGAGAGAAATTGACCGCAGCGGCAAGCTTAGGCAGATCGAGCTGAGCAGCCGTGAAGAATCCGCGGAGCTGCTGCAGCTCGTCCGCGCATTTAATCAAATGATCGAACGGCTCGATCGCACCTTTGCTAAACAAAAGCAGTTCGTTGCAGATGCCTCGCATGAGCTCAAAACACCGCTAACCGTTATCAGCAGCTATGCAGGTATGCTGAAGCGCTGGGGACGGGATGACGAGAATTTGCGGGATGAAGCGATCGAAGCCATTGATAAAGAGGCTAACCGGCTGCAGAATCTGACGAAATCGATGCTGATGCTGGCGGAGGCCGAGCAAGAAGATTGGCTGCGTCAGGAGCTCTTCGATGTGGTGCAGGTGGTTGATGAACTGGCGACGATGCTTCAAACGACGTTTGGACGGCCTATCCGAGTGAAGGCGATGTCCAAGGTTGTGCGTATGGTCGGCGACAAGGATAAGATTAGGCAGCTCCTGGTCATTCTTCTGGACAATGCCATTAAATATTCAAAGGATCCGATCGACATCACGATTACGCTCGTTAGGCACATCGTGAAGATCGAGGTTAAGGATAAAGGAATGGGTATTCCGGAAAATGAGATTCCCCATCTATTCGAACGCTTTTATCGGGTTGACGGGGCAAGAAGCCGCGCGACCGGCGGCGTGGGTCTTGGCCTCTCGATCGCGAAACGGATCATTGATCTGCATGAGGGGAAAGTAGATGTTTTTAGCTTGCCTGATTTAGGCACGACGATTACTTTGCAGTTCAAACAGCGCAAACAATAACCTAAAGAGGAGGCCGGTCCAATAATGAAATTCCGTACGGCAGCCATACAGTATAAGCTGGCAGACATTGAATCATTTGAACAATTCGCGGAGCAAGTGACTCATTATGTGCGAAATGCTTCAGAATACGGCGTTCAATTTATCTTATTTCCAGAGTTTTTTACGACGCAATTAATGTCTATCGGCGATGAACATGGCAAAGCGCTGTCAATCGACCGCCTGCCTGATTTCACGGATGATTATTTACGTTTATTCCGTTCCTTGTCCGCTGAATACGGCGTTTATATCATAGGCGGGACCCATGTGATTAAAACGGCTGACGATAGCCTGAGAAATGCTGCCCATCTGTTTCATCCAAGCGGTAAAATCGATGTGCAGCATAAAATTCATATTACGCCGTCGGAAGTAGAAGGCTGGAACATGTCTGCTGGCGAAGCTCTTGAAGTTTTCGAAACGGAATACGGCACCATTGCCATGCTAACCTGTTACGATATTGAATTTCCGGAAATCGTCCGGATGGCTCGGGCAAAGGGAGCAGACGTCATTTTCTGCCCTTCCTGCACCGATGACCGTCACGGCTTTTACCGGGTGAGGTATTGCTGTCATGCCAGAGCCGTTGAAAACCAAATCTATATTGTCACCACGGGTACGGTTGGTTCTCTTCGCAAGGTAGATCTCATGCGAGCGAATTTTGGACAAGCCGCGGTGATAGCGCCTAATGATATTCCTTTCCCGCCGGCAGGCATTTTAAGCGAAGGAATCATAAATGACGATATGCTCGTCGTAGCGGATTTGGATTTGGCGCTGCTGGAAGAAGTAAGGCTGAGAGGTGCTGTAACGACTTGGCGCGACCGTCGTACGGATTTATATACGGATTGGAAATAGCTGCAATTATTATTCATTTTTCATCGGAAGGCGGCTTGGGATGCGCAAAGACCTGTACTTATTTGTAAATGGCAAGCCTCAGAAAGCAGTGATACGCAATTATGCTCAAGCTGATTTCGAAGCTTTAATCGATGTTCAACGCGTAAGCTTTCCCCCGCCATTTCCTGAGGAGCTGCTGTGGAATATCGATCAGCTTTCCGAACACGTCAAACGTTTTCCGGAAGGCGCTTTATGTGCAGAGGTAGACGGCATCCTGATCGGCTCAATGACCGGACTCTTGGTTAATATGCAGGACTATGGCCATTCGCATAATTGGGAAACGGTTACCGACGGCGGATATATTCGCAATCACAATCCGGAAGGGGATACGCTCTATATCGTAGATATATGCGTGATTCCGGAATTCAGGCAATCAGGGATTGGCAAATGGCTGATGCAGTCCATGTATGAAACCGTTGTTCAGCTTGGACTCGTCAGGCTGCTCGGAGGCGGACGCATGCCTGGTTATGGACCGCATGCCCAAGATGTTACGCCAGAAGTTTATTTGGAAAAAGTGCTGACCGGGGAATGGAAGGATCCGGTTTTAACCTTTTTGCTGCGATGCGGCCGAATGCCAGTCGGCATTGCCCGCGAATATTTAGAAGATGAACAGTCAAACAACTGCGCTACCATTATGGAATGGCGAAATCCGTTCAAATAAAGGAGATCTACGAATATGCTGACCTACCATCGGATTACATCCATCGAGGACTCTTATTTTGCTTCCTTACATAAGCTTTTGCAAACGATTTTTCCGCCGGAAGAAGTACTTGCCTATGAGCTGTGGCGGGAGCCGCTCGAGGATCCAACGATTCACGTCTATGCTGCCATTCATGAAGGAGAAGTAGTCGGATCAACGGAATATCGTTACTATCCGGAGCTGCGCGTAGCGATGACTGATTTTACGATCATTGGCAAGCCTTCGCTTGGAATAGGAAGATTTCTGCTTCGCAACCGGGAGCGTGATTTAGCTAAGCTGGCCGGGCAATCGGGTACGACGCCAATCGGAATGTTTGCGGAGGTGTATGATCCTTTCCGTGCAGAAGAGCATGCTTTCGGCGGCGTTTCGCCAATGAATCCGTTTGTGCGCCGCGAAGTGCTCTCGCATATCGGTTATAAGCGGATCGACCTCGCCTATGTACACCCGTCATGGGACCTTGAAGGTCATGCCGTTTCCGAATTGGATCTATGCTTCCTGCCGCAAGATGAGGAAATGTCTTCCATCGAAGCTGACTTAGTTGCCGAGTTTCTAGTAGGGTATTATGCAGCGCTGCCTAATAAGCCGGAGGAATGGATTCGCATGATTGAACAGGTACGGGCTGCGGGTACATTAGAGCTGCTGCCGTTATGACGGAGCTTATTTTTAGAGGCACCGGCGATTCCATGGGCGTGCCGCGCATTTATTGCGATTGCGAGGTGTGCGCGGAAGCTAGAAATACGGGGACCAACCGTCGCCTGCGTTCATCTGTCCAAATAGAGGATGAGGATGCAGGAACGGTCTGGATTGACTGCGGACCTGATTTTGCAAAGCAATTAGAGGCAGCCGAATTACGCAAGATCGATACGCTGCTCATTACGCATGCTCATTTTGATCATATCGGCGGACTAGTCGAATGGGCCGATGCTTGCCGCTGGACCAATAAAAGAGGCTTAGCCTATGCACCGTCTGAAGTGATTACAGAGATCCTGGACCGTTTTCCTTGGCTGGGTAACCAGATTCAATTTGAGTCCTTTGACCAACCGATTCAATTGGGTAAATGGCAGGTATCCAGCTGGAGAGTCAATCACGGGAAAAATGGGTATGCCTACGCTTTCCGTTTCGAGAATAGGGATACCGACTATAAGTGGGTATATTGTTCCGACTCGATCGGCTTAACGGAGGAGCAGCAAGCAAAGCTGGCTGCATTGGATTTGCTTGTGCTTGGAACAAGCTTTTATCATGAGCCTTTTGCCTATGAAACAAGATCTGTTTATGACGTGCTCGAAGCGGTCGAGCTAGTCCGTAAATGGAATCCAAAACGAACGGTACTCACGCATATGTCTCATGACATTGATCTTGATAAAAACTATGAGCTGCCTGAGCAAATGCGTTTTGCCCATACAGGCTTAAAGATTGACCTGCAAACGCGATAACGGAATTCTTAGGCTTGACAATCAACTTGTCTTTTTTGTATATTATGGAAGAAACTTTTTATTATCACGCTTAAAGGGGAAATCTTAATGTTTGCTGGTGTCCTTAACTCATAAATTGGATATGGTCAGATATGATTTGGTCTTGCGACGGAGGCTAGGCGTTTTTATGCCCTGCTGCGAGGCTCTATTTCGTGATCTGGCGCCAAGAGTTATGGACATGAGGATTCCCGCCTGAAGCTATTCGACAGCGGCCCAATCACCGTGCTCACGCAGCGCGGTTTTTTTATACCCATTTTCAGGAAAGTGTCGATTGCGGGCGATTGAAAAGGGGATTGGAGCTTAGTCGATTGAGACAGAAGTGGAACGCACCCGCGTTCTATTTCTGTCTTTTTTTTATTCAAAATCAGAGGAGGCAATAAAAATGAATGAAGCATCTTGGAGAAGATTAGAATTTGATAAAGTGAAAGAAGCTATGATTAGCTATACCGTATCGCCGGCGGGTCGGCAATTAGCAGAACGTCATGAGCCAAGCGTGAAGCAGCGTCAGGTTGAGGCATGGCTGCAGGAGACGGAGGAAGCGGCGCATCTGCTTGGAAGCGGAGCAAGCATCCCGTTATCCGCGATGGACGGTATCGATCCGTTTCTGGCTCTCCTGGGCAAAGGACGGATTTATCACGAACAAGAATTGGAGCAATTGTCCGTATGGCTGACATCCGTCGTGCAAATGAAAAAATATATGAACAGCAAGCGCGATATCGCTCCAACGATAGCTTCCTATGCTGAATCCATGTATGATTGCCCCGGCCTGCGTGAAGAATTGAACCGCTGCCTGCGGTACGGTTTAATTACGGATCAAGCGAGCGCTGATCTTGCTTATATCCGCAGGCATATTTACGCATCTGAAGATAAAATCCATAAGAAAATGGAGCATGCCTTAAACAAATACAAATCATCCTTGCAGGAGTCGGTCATTAGCAAGCGTCGTGACCGGTTTGTCATAGCTGTCAAAAGAGAGCTTCGCAAGCAGGTTCCCGGAACCGTTTGGGACGAATCCGCGAGCGGACAGACCTTGTTTGTAGAGCCGCTCGATGTGGCAGACCTTCAAGTCGAGCTGCAGCAATGGAAAGCGGAAGAGGAAAGGGAGCGTACGGTCATTTTAGCACGGTTGTCCGAGCTGGCAGAGTCGTTTTCCTCCGAGCTGTTTCGCAATGTAGAGGCGATGGCTTCCTTTGATTTTATTACGGCACGTGCCAAGCTTTCGCGTTCTTATGGCGGGAATAAAATCAAGCTGTCCGAGCAGCCGGTCATCCGTCTTGTGAATGCGCGCCATCCGCTGCTGGGCCAAAAGAGCATACCGCTTCATGTAGAACTTGGTTATGAATGGAAGCAGTTGATTATTACGGGACCCAATACGGGCGGTAAAACCGTAACCTTGAAAACGATTGGCTTGTTTGCGCTCATGGTGCAATCGGGGCTGTTGGTCCCCGCGGGGGAAGGAAGTGAAATCGGTATATTCCAGCATATCCTTGCGGATGTAGGCGATGGTCAAAATCTGGAGCAATCGTTAAGCACTTTCTCCTCCCACATCACCGTGCTGAAGGAAATGCTCGATAATGCCAATCCTAGGTCGCTGTTATTGCTTGATGAGCTTGCAGCGGGTACGGATCCTACCGAAGGGATCTCGCTCTCTATCGCTTTATTGGAGGAGCTGCTGAAGCGAGGGGCATTAGCTGCGGCTACGACTCATTTTAACGAAATTAAAGCATTTGCCGCTCGCACAGCAGGCTGTCAGAACGGAAAAATGGCCTTTGACGCAGAAACGTTAAAGCCGCTTTATCAATTAGAGATGGGAGAGGCCGGGGAAAGCCATGCGTTCGCGATAGCGAGGCGGTTCGGATTGCCGGAAGAAGTTATGCTCCGGGCAGAGCAATTGCTGGAGAAGAAGGAACGTGTCGTTTCGGAGTCCTTCACGGAGGCGCATAACGAGCAAAATGGTTCTGCTGAAAATCTTTCAGGCTCTGAACACGACGGAGCGGAGTCTTCTGTATTAATTACGGAAAAAAGCGGAAAAACTGATACGGAAACGGTTAAAGCGTCTGCCAAGTCATTTGTCAAAGGAGATGCCGTCTGGATTTACCCGCTTAACCGGATGGGAGTGGTATATCGGCCAGCTGATGAACGAGGTAACGTCATTGTTCAGGTTCAGGGGCAAAAGCTTACCTTTAATCGCAAGCGCATGAAGCTTTATATCGCGAAAACCGAGCTATATCCGGATGAGCAATATGATTTGGACATTGTTTTCGAATCCAAGGAAAACAGAAAGGCACGCAAGCTGATGAGCCGCAAGCATGTGGATGGCCTTTCGATTGTAACGCCGGAAGAAGAGCAATATTGATTGTTGTTGAAGTGTACTTGATTTGCTTAGAAGAAACAGCCGGAGCAAATGCCCCGGCTGTATCGATTTTAACTAATCCCGGCTTTGGATGACCAGCAATAACCCTTCTTTGATTTCAATGCGCCCAACCGGCGAGAGCAGTACGTTGCTGATACCAAGAGACTGCCCGATCGACAATCGTGCATCCGTGAGCGGGTATTGAAAGCCTGTAAGCGTAATGCCTTTTACCTCCAAGGAGAGGGGGAGAAGCGAAACGTTCGGATAGCCTTGCTGTTCAATCGCAATCGCCGCTTGGTCCGTTAAAAGCGATATTTTATTATGCTCGTCTATGATCGTTGCGGGCACCTGGAGCTCCGCGGCTAGAGCAAGCAAGTGCACATTTGCAAGCGAGTGATCGAATCTTGTCCCCAGAGCGCCGAGCAGGATGAGCTCCCGCGGCTGCATATCCAAGGCAAGCCTTACGGCCATTTCCGTATCGGTATAGTTTTTGTCAATGGGGTCGCACGCGATGGTTTGACTGCTGTTCGTTCGAATGACGGCAAGCTCATCTTCCGAAACCGAATCAAAATCACCGATAGAGATATCCGGGCGAAAGCCCTGGAATATTAAAAAGCGTGCGCCGCTATCTGCTCCAATGAGCAAATCGGCGGTATTTATATATTCAAGAGCAAAGGCGCCTAGCTGACCGCCTGTGCAAATAACGATTCGAGGCTGCATAACGTATTGTCCTTTCTTCGGGGCAGGTTTACTTCAAACATTTTAAGTATAAAGCCTATTGATCCTTAAAAACAGAGGAAGTTCAATTATTCGAACAGATCCTCGCAGAATACTGCGAAATTTGTCGTTGCGAAACCTCTGCCTCCCAGCTAAAATGGTGAAGGAAAGCACCGGCGATCCAGGCTGGTTCATGGACGGGAAGCGAGGAGTCATTGCAGTGGATATGGATATTTTTGGGATTTTCAGTATTATCGGGACGATTGCATTCGCTGTCAGCGGAGCGATTGTTGCGATGGAGGAAGAGTACGATATTTTGGGCGTATTCGTTTTAGGCTTGGTCACGGCATTCGGCGGAGGGGTCGTCCGCAATCTTTTGATCGGCATGCCGGTAACATCGCTGTGGAGCCAAGGCTATTTGCTGAAAATAGCGTTAATCGCGATGACGATTGCGTTTGTTTTGCCAGTGATATGGATTCAGCGCTGGCGTAAAAGCGAAGCTTTTTTCGATGCGATCGGCTTGTCTGCCTTCGCCATTCAGGGCGCGTTATATGCCACCCAGATGAAGCATCCGCTTAGCGCGGTTCTCGTTGCGGCAATGCTTACGGGAATAGGCGGCGGCATCATTCGCGATGTATTGGCCGGGCGTAAGCCGCTGGTGCTCAAGGATGAGATTTATGCGGTTTGGGCTATGCTTGCAGGCCTTGTCATCGGGCTCGGCTGGCTGGAATCGACCTTGGAGCTATTATTTTTATTTGTTGTCATTATTAGTTTCCGAATGCTCTCGGTATATTACAAATGGAAGCTGCCGCGCCGATCGCTTCATATCGATACCGCGCATGAACAGCAGAAAAGAGGTAACTCATGAAAGCGCGTATTTTGTTCGTTTGCTTAGGCAATATTTGCCGCTCCCCGATGGCTGAAGCCGTCATGCGGCACCAGGTAGAGCAAGCAGGATTGAATGACCGTATAGATATTGATTCTGCCGGGACAGGCGATTGGCATTTGGGCCATCCTCCCCATGAAGGCACGCGAAAGCTCCTTGACGAGCATCAGATATCTTATCAGGGCATGAAGGCTAGATTGGTTGCTGAGAGCGACTTCGAAACGTTTGATTACATTGTTTGCATGGATACAAAGAATTTGCGGGATGTCCGCGAGCTTCTTAAGAATGCAGGGAACCTGGAAAGCCGCGCGAAGGTGTTTACTTTCATGGAGCTGCTTCCTGATAAGGGGATTGCCGATGTGCCGGATCCTTATTATGACGGAAACTTTCCGTTTGTTTACGAGCTGGTTAACAGCGGCTGCATGGAGCTGTTGAAGCGGGTCCAAGCGGATCTGAAATTAGCATAAAATGGCAAGGAATCAAAAGAAGCTGTTCTGCAGCTCTGTATCGGAGACTGCGGAACAGCTTTTTTATTTGCAGCTATTCTACTTCGATAAAATAAGAGAGAGCCTTGTCCAGTTCTTTTTGCCAGAAGCCCCATTGATGCTTGCCGTCCTTCTCTTCGTAAAAAATCGTCGCCTGCTTCAATTCCAGCAGCTCTTTCGCGTTCCGGTTCAACGCGACGAAATCGAACACGCCCCGATCCGTCTCATAAGCGTCCTCCTGAAGCCCGACAATCATATAAATAGTCAGCCAGCTTAGATCTCCGGCCTCTGAGATGATATTTTGCGAAACGCCGTAATATGCGCCGGATAGGGACATCACTCGCGTAAACAGCTGCGGATAGGCAAGTGCCAGATGCAGCGAAACGGAACCGCCCAAGGAATCACCGGCAAGCAAGCGATGCTCGGGTTCCGCTCTTACGGCATACCTTTCTTCGACGAACGGAATCAGCTCTTCGGCGAAAAAACGGATATAATTCGCATGTCGATTGCCGTCCGGCGCATATTCCTCCGTGCGCAGCTTTTTGTCAACATCAACGCCGACGATAATGAAGGGCTCTAGGCCCTCGTCCAAAATCAACCGGGTAGCCGTCGTTGCGATCCGTCCGAAATTGAAAAAGTCCTCACCGTCCTGACAATATACGACAGGATAGCTTAAAACCTCGTTATAGCCGGGGGGCAAAAATATCCGTAAATTACGAGATTGTTCGGGCAAGAAACGGCTGGGCACGGTTTCTTTCACAATCGTTCTTTTTAAATAGCGCTCATCTGTCATATCTTTCTCTCCTCATGTTAGGATTCATTGAATGGAAACGTACGGTTGTGGGTAAACAATAGAAAGGTAATCAAGGGAATCACATCTATTTCTGTCTTGTTGTATTATGCTGTTATAGTGAAAATATAAGTCTGTAGCATATACAATTTCTTAAGAGAATGATGAGAATCAGCGAAAAAACAAAGGTTTTTTTGTTTTTTGCTTTGACCATTTTCGTTAAACAGGTTTATAATAATTCTATAACAGAGGTAAACGATTTTCAAATATTTCGATTGAGGTGAGCGTTCAAAATGAGCAAATTGCCATACGAAGTTCAAACGGAACCGGTAACTCCGCTTTCTGTCTTGTCACTCGACGGGGAAGTTGTTAATCCGGATTTAATGCCGGCATTGTCTGATGATCAACTAAAAGAAGTTATGTACCGCATGGTATTTACCCGTACTTGGGATGAGCGCGCAGTTAACTTGGGCCGTCAAGGACGCCTCGGTTTCTACGCACCGGTATCCGGCCAAGAAGCGTCAATGATCGGCAGTGAATATGCACTGAATAAAGATGATTTCATTTGTCCTGGCTACCGCGATATGCCTCAGATCGTATGGCATGGTCTGCCAATGTATAAAGCTTTCTTATATTCCCGCGGTCACCAAGAGGGCGGCCGTATTCCTGACGACGTGCATGTTCTTATGCCGCAAATTATTATCGGCGCACAAATTCTGCATGCAACTGGCGTAGCCATGGCATTCAAAAAGAAGAATGAAAAGCGCGTAGCTATCACATACACAGGCGATGGCGGTTCATCGGAAGGCGATTTCTACGAAGGCATGAACTTTGCCGGAGCGTATAAGCTTCCAGTTATCTATGCCGTACAAAACAACGGTTATGCAATTACGACTCCTTATTCCAAACAAACAGGCGCATTGTCGATTGCACACAAAGCAGTTGCTGCCGGCATCAAAGGCGTACAAGTAGACGGCATGGACGTTCTAGCGGTTATTAAAGCCGTTCAAGAAGCAGCGGAACGCGGACGCAATGGCGAAGGCGCAACACTGATCGAGATGCTTACTTACCGTTTCCGTCCGCATTCCATGGCGGATGATACTACGAAGTACCGTACAAAAGAAGAAGAAGCAGAATGGGCGCTTAAAGACCCGCTGGTTCGCTTCGGTAAATTTTTGGAGAAAAAAGGCTTGTGGTCGGATGAAGACACAAACCGTGTGAAAGAAGAAGCAAAAGCAACGGTAAACGAGCAAATTAAAAAAACCGAAGCAGTTGAAAAAATGACTGTTGCAGGCTTGATCGATAGCATGTTTGAAACAACGCCGAAACACCTGGAAGAGCAAAAGGCCGATTTTCAATAGTAGAGGAGGATCAGACGATCATGGCTCAAATGAATATGTTGGAAGCAATTCGCGATGCGATGCGCGTAGAACTTAAACGCGACTCAAACGTTGTCATTTTCGGTGAGGACGTAGGTAAGGTCGGCGGAGTATTCCGCGTAACAGAAGGATTGCAAGGAGAGTTTGGCGAGGACCGCGTATTCGACACGCCGCTTGCCGAATCCGCGCTTGCAGGTATGGCAGTGGGAATGGGACTTCAAGGTTTCCGTCCAATCGCAGAAATCCAATTCGTTGGTTTTATATATGAAGCACTTGACCAAATGTTTGTTCAAGCAGCGCGCATGCGTTACCGTTCAGGCGGTCGTTACAATTCACCAATCGTTTTCCGTACGCCTTTCGGCGGCGGCGTAAAAGCAGCTGAGCTGCACACGGATTCGCTTGAGGGTCTGGCTATTCAAACGCCAGGTATTAAAGTCGTTATTCCTTCAAATCCTTATGATGCAAAAGGGCTGATGATCTCAGCAATCCGCGATAATGACCCTGTCTTTTTCATGGAACACCTTAACCTTTACCGTGCGTTTAAAGCGGACGTGCCTGAAGGCGAATATACCGTTGAAATCGGCAAAGCGAATGTAGTCCGCGAAGGTACTGATGTAACAATCCTTACCTACGGAATGATGGTCCATACTTCGGTTAAAGCGGCTGAAGAGCTTGAAAAAACAGGCGTGAGCGTAGAGGTAATCGATCTTCGTACGCTGGTACCGCTTGATATTGAAACCATCGTTGCATCCATTCAAAAGACGAACCGTGCAATTGTTGTTCAAGAAGCACAAAAAACTTCCGGCGCAGCAGCGGAAATTATCGCTCAAATCAACGAGCATGCCATTCTTCATTTGGAAGCTCCAGTACTTCGCGTAGCTGGACCGGATACCGTTTATCCGTTTGCGCTTGTTGAGGATGCGTGGCTTCCTTCGGTAGCTCGCGTCACTGCAGCGGTTCAAAAAGTATTGAACTTTTAAAGGAGGTTACTAGCGGTGGCTAAATTCGAATATCGTTTCCCAGAGCTCGGCGAAGGCTTGCACGAAGGCGAGATCGTGAAAGTGAACATCAAAGTCGGCGATACGGTTACAGATGATGATATTATTATGGAAGTCCAAAACGATAAAGCGATCGTTGAAGTACCTTGCCCGGTAAACGGTAAAGTGCTTGAAGTACGCGTGAAAGACGGTCAAGTCTGCCATGTTGGCGAGATTGTTGCTTTGATCGAAGCGGAAGGCGAATTGCCTGAGCAAGCAGAACCTGCAGCTGAGGCCCCTAAAGCAGAAGCGCCTGCAGCGGCTGTGCCGGCAGTTGAAGCTCCTAAGGCGGAAGCGCCTGCGGCGGCTCCGGCAGCGGCTCCTAAAGCAGCTGGCGGTCTAGTTCTTGCAACGCCAAGCGTTCGCAAGTTTGCACGTGAGAAGGGCGTAGACCTGACTCAAGTCGGTGGAACTGGCAAAAACGGACGCATTACCCGCGATGATGTGAACGGCTTTGGCGGCGCTCCTGCAGCTGTTACTGCGGATGCAGCGGCTCCAGCTGCTGAACCGTCAAGCAATGCAGAAGTTGCAACAAAAAATGCTGGCGAAGCAAAACCAGCGATTACGGCTTCAGGAACGGCTTACCGTCCAGAAGAGCGCGTACCTTTCAAAGGTATCCGTAAAATTATTGCGAATGCGATGTCCAAATCGGTGTACACGGCTCCTCACGTAACCATTATGGACGAAGTAGACGTAACCGAGCTTGTCGCACTTCGCGCTAAATATAAGCCTTATGCTGAGAAAAAAGGCTCCAAGCTTACTTACCTGCCGTTCATCGTGAAAGCTCTCGTGGCAGCTTGCCGTGAGTTCCCGATCTTGAACGCGACGCTTGATGAAGCCAACCAAGAAATCGTATTGCGCAAATATTACAATATCGGAATCGCAACCGATACAGATAACGGCCTAATCGTTCCTGTAATCGAAGATGCAGACCGTAAAAACTTGTTCAAAATCGCGGATTCCATTCGTGATCTGGCTGCTCGCGGACGCGACGGCAAACTGGCTGCCAACGAATTGAAGGGCAGCACGATTTCGATCTCGAACATTGGTTCGGCTGGCGGCATGTTCTTCACACCGGTTATCAACTTCCCTGAGGTTGCTATTCTCGGTACGGGCAGAATTACGGAGAAAGCTATTGTGCGCAACGGCGAGATCGTAGCTGCTCCGGTAATGGCACTTTCACTCAGCTTTGACCACCGTCTCATCGACGGCGCAACGGCACAAAACTTTATGAATTACATCAAAACACTTCTGGGCCAACCGGAATTGTTCATAATGGAGGTATAAGACATGGTCGTAGGTGATGCTTCCCTTGATATTGACACTCTAGTCATTGGTGCGGGCCCAGGCGGTTACGTAGCAGCCATCCGTGCTGCTCAGCTTGGTCAAAACGTACTTATCGTGGATAAAGAATATGTAGGCGGCGTATGCTTGAATGTGGGCTGTATTCCATCGAAAGCACTTATCTCTGCTTCCCATCAATATGAGTCAATCAGCCACGCTTCCGCTTTCGGTATCGAAGTTGGCGAAGCGAAGGTTGATTTCACGAAAGTGCAAGAGTTTAAAGCGGGTATCGTCAAAAAATTGACAGGCGGCGTTGCTTCTCTTTTGAAAGCAAACAAAGTCCAATATTTCCAAGGCGAAGTTATGTTTATTAACGAAAACGAAGCGCGTGTTTTCAACGATCAAGAAGCGCCGCGCTACCGTTTCAAAAACTGCATTATCGCTACGGGTTCACGTCCGATCGAACTAAAAGCATTCCCTTACGGCGGCCGTATCGTTTCTTCGACCGGCGCATTGTCCTTGCCGGAAATTCCGAAGAGCCTTGTCGTAATCGGCGGCGGCTACATCGGAATCGAGCTTGGCCAAATGTATTCCAAATTCGGCACTAAAGTAACCGTGATCGAAGGTTCGGATGCGATCTTGCCTGGATTTGACAAAGATATGTCTTCCATCGTCGCGAAGAAACTGAAAAGCACAAATGTCGATATCATTACCGGCGCACAAGCAAAAGGCGCTGAGCAAACGGATAAAGACGTTACCGTGACTTATACAGTAGGCGACAAAGAAGAAAAAGTAACGGCAGATTACTTGCTTGTAACGGTAGGACGCCGTCCAAATACCGATGGCGAGCTTGGTCTTGACCTTATCAACGTTAAGCTGTCCGATCGCGGACTTGTTGAAGTCGATGAGCAGTGCCGTACGAACATCCCGCACATCTACGCGATTGGCGACATCATTGCAGGGCCTGCTCTTGCACACAAAGCAATGTATGAAGGCCGCGTAGCTGCTGAAGCCATTTCAGGTCAAGCAAGCGTGATTGATTATAAATGCGTACCAGCTGTTTGCTTCTCTGATCCGGAATGCGCAAGCGTTGGCCTCAGCGAGAAAGAAGCGAAAGACAAAGGCCACAACGTTAAAGTTGGCAAATTCCCGTTCGCAATCAATGGACGCGCCATGTCGCTTAACGCTAACGAAGGTTTTGTGAAGCTCGTATCCGATGCAGACTCCGGTCTTGTGCTCGGCGCGCAAATTATCGGTCTTGAAGCTTCCAATATGATCGCTGAGCTTGCTTTGGCAATCGAAATGGGTGCAACCCTTGAAGATATCGCGCTTACGATCCATGCTCATCCAACACTTGGAGAGATCGTGCTTGACGCAGCTGAAGTTGCGCTAGGTCACCCGATCCATACTTTCATTAAATAATTGGAACCATCGCTGTCATTAAGCGCACAAAGAGGTCACGCGGCTCCCCAGCCGACGGGGCCTCTTTGTGCTTCTAGAGCATCCAATCCATCAAAAAAGGGAGATCGGTCACATGGAAGAAACGAAGAAGCCGGCAAGCGAATCCAGAACGACGATGACGCAGCTTATATTTCCGCTGGATACAAACCCTTATGAGACGATGTTTGGCGGCAAGGTTATGGAATACATGGATAAGGTAGCCGCAATCGCAGCTATGCGCCATGCGCGAATGCAGGCCGTAACCGCCTCTACCGACAGCCTTGATTTTTTGGCTCCGATCCGGGTTGGGGAAGTCATTGAGGTTGAGGCATTCGTTACTTGGACGAATCGCAGCTCCATGGAGGTCTATGTGTCTGTGATATCGGAAAATTTGTTCAGCGGCCTTCGGAAAACGACCGTTACCGCCTTTTTTACGTTTGTTGGATTAGATGAAAACGGTAAACCGGCGATCGTCCCAACCGTCATTCCGGTCACCGATGAGGAAAAAAAGCTGCATGCTTCAGCTCCTGAGCGATATGCCCTCCGGAAAAAACGAAAGCAGGACAGACAACGCGGATAATGGTATAATAAATTGTTATTTTTACGATTTCTGTTACATGATTGGGGTGCTGAAACCAGATGAGTAAAAGCGAGCAAACTTATTTGCAATTGTTAAAATATGTTTTAGAGCATGGAACAAAAAAGGAAGACCGTACGGGAACCGGGACGGTCTCTACCTTCGGTTATCAAATGCGGTTTGATCTTAGCGAAGGATTTCCTTTGCTTACGACCAAACGGGTTCCTTTCCGGCTTATTGCCAGTGAGCTTATCTGGTTTATTCAAGGCGATACGAATATTCGTTATCTGCTTCAACACAATAATAACATTTGGAATGAATGGGCATTTAAGAGATGGATCGAAAGCGATGCCTACGCGGGCCCAGACATGACGAACTTTGGTTTGCGGGCACAATCCGATGCCGAATTTGCAGCCGAGTACAATCAGCAAATGGAGCTTTTCAAACAGCGTGTATTGACGGATGACTCCTTTGCCGAAGAATTCGGGGAGCTCGGCAATGTTTACGGCAAGCAGTGGCGGGAGTGGAAAACTACTCAAGGCGAAACGATTGACCAGTTGAAGGATGTCATTCAGACGATAAAGAATAACCCCGATTCAAGAAGACTGATCGTTTCTGCATGGAATCCGGAGGATGTACCGAGCAATATGGCGCTGCCTCCATGCCATACGATGTTTCAGTTTTACGTAACGGACGGAAAGCTTTCCTGCCAGCTTTATCAGCGCAGTGCAGACATTTTTCTCGGTATACCTTTTAATATTGCGAGCTATGCGCTGCTTACACACATGATTGCTCATGAATGCGGACTGCAAGCAGGGGATTTTATCCATACGCTTGGAGACGCTCATATCTATACCAATCATTTGGAGCAGATCGAAATTCAGCTTAACCGTGAACCGAAGGCGCTGCCTAAGCTCAAGATTAACGCCGATAAAACGTCGATTTTTGATTTTACGGTGGAGGATTTGAGTATTGAGGGCTATGAACCGCATCCAGCCATAAAAGCGCCAGTTGCCGTTTAAAATAAAGCTAAGTTTAAAGATAGAAAGGTGCAGATGTGCATGTCTGTTACATTGATTGCTGCAATGGATCGAAACCGTACGATTGGCATTGGCAACAAGCTTCCTTGGCGTTTGCCGGCGGAAATGGCGTTTTTCACGAAATCAACTTTAGGGAAAACCGTGTTGATGGGGCGAAAGACATTTGAATCGCTGCCGAAGCCGCTGAAGGACCGCCGCAATGTCGTTTTGACGCGTCAAAACGATTTTCATCCCGAAGGCTGCGAAGTCATTCATTCGATGGAGGAAGCTCTGGAACAAATGAAGGACGATGAGCTGGTTGTCATAGGCGGAGCTGATATTTACGCACAGTTTCTTCCATACGCGGATAAGATACTGCTGACGGAAGTTGATGTCGAAATAGAGGGCGGAGATGCGTTTTTTCCAGCGTTCTCTGAATCGGAATGGAATCTTGTGGAAAGCGAATCGCGTGACAGCGATGAAAAGAATAAGTATTCCTTTACGTTTCAGACATTCATTCGCCAATCCTAGCTGATACAGAAGCTAAAAGCGAACGTTTGACGAACGATATGTCATAAAGTGCAAATGATTGTACGGATAATCCATTAACGATTTTAGCACTTGAATGCTAGGATGTTGTAAAATAGTAAACGAGTGCTTTTGACAAAATATTCGTTTTTGAGAAAGTTTGTTATTGAATATTTGATGGATTCCCGATATAGTTTGAAAGAGAATCGAAACATAGGTTAACGGGAAATATGGATGGAGGAAATGCGATCATGTCTACACCTACTGGTTTTATGGAATATCAACGCGAACTGCCGGCCGATCGCGACCCGCTGGAGCGTATCAAGGATTGGCAAGAGTTTCATAAGCATTTTTCGGATGAACAGCTAAAGACGCAGGGAGCTCGCTGCATGGACTGTGGTACGCCATATTGCCATACAGGCATGGAGCTGGCAGGCTCTGTTTCAGGTTGTCCGGTGAACAATTTGATTCCGGAATGGAATAACTTGATTTATCGCGGGTTATGGCGCGAAGCGCTTGACCGTCTGCATAAAACGAATAACTTCCCGGAATTCACAGGCCGCGTTTGTCCGGCGCCATGTGAGGGATCTTGTACGGTTGGATTGATTGGCGATGCGGTTACGATTAAAACCATCGAACAAGCGATCATTGATCGCGGTTTTGACGAAGGCTGGGTTGTTCCTCAGCCGCCGAAAGTACGCACAGGCAAACGTATTGCTGTCGTAGGTTCCGGACCTGCGGGTATGGCAACGGCTGCTCAGCTTAACAAAGCAGGCCATACCGTAACCGTATATGAACGCGCAGACCGCATCGGCGGCTTGCTCACATACGGCATCCCTACAATGAAGCTAGAGAAGCATGTGGTTCAGCGCCGCGTCGATTTGATGGCCGCAGAAGGCGTTGAGTTTGTAACCAATACGGAAATCGGCAAAGATATTACAGCTAACGAGCTTGTCGAAAAATTTGACGCCGTCGTGCTTTGCGGCGGTTCTACAAGAGCGCGCGACGTGCAAATGGAAGGCCGTGATTTGAACGGCGTTCACATGGCGATGGATTATCTTAATGGCACGATCAAGAGCTACCTTGATTCCAATCTTGAGGATGGCAACTATATTTCCGCTAAAGACAAGGATGTTATCGTTATTGGCGGCGGCGATACGGGTACTGACTGCGTTGCGACTGCTTTGCGTCACGGCTGCAAGTCGGTTACGCAATTCGGTACGCATGCCAAAGCTCCGTTGGAGCGTGACAGCGTGAACAATCCTTGGCCGCAATTCCCGAATGTGTACACGCTTGATTATGCTCAAGAAGAAGCGAAAGCACTATTTGGCGAAGACCCGCGCGCATTCTCCGTATTGACGAAGAAATTTGTCGGCGACGGAAACGGAAACCTGAAAGAGCTTCATACCGTTCAAATTGAGCGCACAGTTGATGAGACTGGACGTAAAATATATAGCGAAATTCCTGGAACTGAAAAAGTATGGCCTGCGGATCTCGTATTCATCGCAGTAGGCTTCGAAGGTCCAGAGACAACGCTGATCGAACAGCTTGGCCTTGCACAAGACAAACGTACAAACGTAAAAGCAAGATACGGCAAATATACGACAAATGTCGATAAAGTATTTGCCGCAGGCGATATGCGCCGCGGACAAAGTTTGGTTGTCTGGGCAATCAACGAGGGCCGCGAAGCAGCTCGCGAAGTAGACAAATATTTGATGGGTTCTTCGATGCTTCCATAAAGAGCCGGCAGTCAGTAAGAAAAGCTTAATAAGAGTGAAGAGAAGCGCCTTCGGGCGCTTTTCTTGATGTATAAGATTTAAATGTTTACGCATGCTGAATGCCTTAAAATAATTTCTGAACGGAGGGATTGTCCCATGATTAAATATGGATTAGATCGAATAACAGAGCTTAAGTTCCGCTCCTTCCAGCCTATTATTGAACAAAGGGATGAGCAGTGGGTCGATATTGCGCTGCGTTTTGAGATTGAACCAGAGACCGAAGTCCCGGAAGATCTGATTGATTTTTCGGCACTTGTCATTTGTACGATTGACGGAACGATTGCGCAAATCGTTCCGCATGACGAAGGCTGCGATTGCGAATATCAATTCACGGTAAGTGAAAAAGAGCAAATCACTGCATTTATTATGCAGCCGGCCGTACAAGAAGCGATTCAAAAACTAGGCTCACCTTTTTAAGGAAAGATGTGGTAAAATCGGTTTGAGATGACGCAAAGGAGCGAATCGTCATGCCAGCCGAAGAAGCCTATGTCCTGTCTCCGACGGACGTTCGGAACATCAAAAGCTACGTTCAGCATAAATACGCAGAGATGCCGCAAGAAAAGCGCGCAGAAATCGTAGCGGACGCGGTCAAACGAATCATACATAAGCAATTGCCGAATTTCGAGGGCAGCATTAAACGTACCGTCACGGAAATGTTGATTAGGACGGTTGTATTGGAAAGACAAGGCCCCGTGAAAGCCGATGATATATTCCAGGCTTGTTTAGCTCTCGACCGAACGGACTCGTCGATATTTGAACCGATTCATAACTGGTTGGAAAATTTGCTTCATATAAGCTGTCAGAAGCCCCTCATGAAGCGTTTAATGGACGAGCTGTCCGAGACCTTGGGACAATCGGATTCCGCAACGAAAACTGCTGAGAACGGCATTCTGGGGCTTTTAAAAGGAAAATTGATTGTCGAGGGCGTGGCGCTTGACAGTACAGCACCAGCTGCGGTACAAGCAGAGATCATTGCACTCCCTCAGCAAAAGTGGCGAAACCTGTTTTCAGAGAAAACAAGCTTGCGATCTTATCTTTACAGCATGCTTTGTTTGTTCCTCATCGCGGCAAGCTTATTGTATGGGTGGTCCTTAAGCAAGCCATCGCCCTATAAGCTTCAGCCGCCAGCCGCGCTGATGCCTGCTGAGCCGCCAGCCGTATCGTTAAGCGGGCTTCCATCCGAACTTCGCTATCATGACATTGATAAGAAACGTTTAAAGCAATTTTTGGAATCTAAAACCTCTGTTTTGGCCGAACCGCCTTATTTCGACGCGATCGTCTCTGCCGCACATGCTTTCGATATCCATCCTGTTATTTTATTTGCTATCACGGGACAGGAGCAGGGCTTTGTGCCTAAAACGAATAAGCAGCATAAACAAATCGCGAATAATCCGTTTAACGTGTTTCATAGCTGGCAGGAGTTTAATACCGATATCAAACAATCCGCTGAAATCGCGGCAAGAACCGTTTCTAACTTGAGCAAAGACAGGCCGGCCGAGACAGACCCTTTTAAATGGATCAATCGAAAATACGCGGAGGATCCGAAATGGTCAGACGGCGTTCGGTCGATTTTCGCATCGATCATGAAGTATCTGGAGAACCCGCCAGTCCAATAATTGCGAGCGGCAATCATCCATAAATAGCCATTTAAAAGAACCCGATTGGGATAAATGTCCCGTTGGGTTTTATTTTTTTTCAGCGATTTCCATTATCGGATAAGGCGAAAAGGATTCCATTTTGACCGGGAAGTCTGTAAAATGTTTAAGAGGAAATCCAGTGCAGGGCTGGCTGAAGCCGAATGCGGCTTGGCCAAACGTCCCGGCTTGCGAAATGCTTAACGAAGGAGCGAATATCTTTTGAAGACATTAATCATTGCGGAGAAACCCGATATGGGGCGAAACATTGCTGCCGCAATCGATCCAAAAGCAAAAAATCACCGTTCCTACATAGAAGGCGAACACTATATCATTACATGGGCAATCGGTCATTTAATTGGACTGGCAGAGCCCGATGCTTACGATGACCGTTACAAAAAATGGAATATTAATGATCTTCCCATTATTCCGACGCAGTTCAAGCTTGTGCCAAACAAAAAAACAATCGATCAGCTTAAAGTGATTGGCGATCTTGCTAAACGGAGCAATCTGCTCGTAAATTCCTGCGATGCGGGGCGTGAGGGACAGTATATTTTTTCATTGATCCAGCGTCATTTGAAGCTTAGCCAGCCGGTTAAGCGGTTGTGGATATCGGATTTAACGCCAGAGACGATCCGCAAAGGATTCGAGGAATTGAAAGAGGGAGCGGAATACGAGAATTTAACCAGGGCCGCCACGGCAAGAAGCGAAGCGGATTGGCTGATTGGCATGAATGGATCCCGGGCATTTACGACCAAGCATAATGTGCTGCTCTCCGTTGGCCGCGTGCAGACGCCTGTCTTGGCGCTTATTTACGACCGCCAGAAGCAGATTGAGGCGTTTTCTTCCTTGAAGTTTTTTGAGCTGGAAGGTCATTTCACCCAAATGGAGATGTCCTACAAAGGCATGTGGCAGGGCGAGCGGGCAACCGATCAAGCAAAGGTTGAAGCGATCGCGGCCAAGGTCAAGGGGAAACAGGGACGGATTGCTTCCTACGAGGTAAAAGAGACGAAGGAGTATCCCTTCAAGCTTTATGATCTAACGCTGTTACAGCGGGAAGCAAACGGCAAGTATGCTTTTTCGGCGAAAAAGACATTGGATACCGCGCAAGCGCTATATGAGAAACATAAGGTGATTTCCTATCCGAGAACGAATTCGAACTATGTCACGGAACAGAACATTCCGGAGATGCACAAAACGTTAAACGCCCTTCAAGGGACGGTATACGATGAGCTTGTAAAAGGGGCAAACCGAAGCCTTGTGCATAAGGGAAATAAATTTATTTGCAATCCGACAAAGGTCGAGGACCATCATGCGATTTTGCCGACAAACCGCAAGGCAAACGGTTTAAGTCCCGATGAGCAGAAGTTGTATGATTTAATCGTTCGGCGATTTCTGTCCCAGTTTTATCCTCCAGCCGAATACAAAGTGCATACCGTTTTGACCGAGGTAGAAAACGAACAATTCAAAACTACGGTGAAGGAGCTTTTAAGCTTAGGCTGGAAGGTAATTTATGCCGATCAGAAGAAAGAGAAGGCAAAATCCACGGCAAAAAGCAAGGATAAAGAGGATGCTGAAGAGGAAGAAATCGAAGTTAACGAGCCTTTCTCGATTCAGGCGGAAGAAAATATTATATGCTCGGATGCTATTGTTAAGGAAAAGGATACGCAGCCTCCTAAGCATTACACGGAAGGAACGCTGCTGAAGGCGATGGAAAGCGCAGGCAAGCAGATCGAAGACGAGGACGTACGCGATGCGATGAAGGATTCGGGCTTAGGTACGCCTGCCACGCGCGCAGCAACGATTGAACGGCTGAAAAACGTCGGTTATGTGGAAATGCAGGGCAAGAAGATCCAGGTCACGCAAAAAGGCAGAACAGCCATTGAGCTTATTCGCGGGGCTGGAATCGATTTGCTTACCTCGCCGGAAATGACGGGTCTTTGGGAGCGTCGTTTAAATGAAATATCGAGAGGAACGGCGTCAGACGGTCAATTTATGGAAAATGTAAAGAAATTCGCGACCATGATCGTAGACAAGGTCCGGATTCAATCCCGTGCAGCAAAAACATCATTTGAAAGCGAACCATCGGCTGCAAGCAAAGGATCTCCTGGCAAGGCTGCAGCTGCGCGGACTCGTTCTGCGAAACCAAAGGCTCCGGGAACAGCAAAAAAAAGCGCAGCAGCGACTGAAGCAGCTCCAGGAAGCATAACGATGATCGCCTCCTGTCCGCGGCCGGGCTGCGGCGGTTCGATTTTTATGGGACGCAAGGGCTATGGCTGCTCGCATTACAAGGAAGGCTGTAAATTCGTGATCTGGAAGGAAAGCTATGGACGGAGCTTAACGGATTCACAGGTTAAGGCTTTAGTGGAGAAGGGAAAGACTACGAAGCTGAAGCTCGAATTAGCAGACGGCACGCCTAGTGAGGGCAGAATCGTAATCAGAAATATAGATACAGGCGAACTGGCAATCGAGCAATAATGAATAAGCGGATTACAGTAAAGACCCGAATTTATCTCGTGCTCATGAGATGAATTCGGGTCTATTTGTTATTGTTATATTTCGCTGTGAAACGAGCGTTCGGCGCATACCATGCCGACAGCCGTTTACGTTTATAGGCGTTTAGTTTAACGGTTCACGTAACCATGGATCGCGTCAGGAACGTCCTTCAAATGATCAAGGGTTAAAAAAGCGCCCTTAGGCTCTACTTCAATTTGAATAACGTTATACTCCCATTCGGATACCGCACGCATATGAATGGCATGGATACCGGCCGTTAAAGCAGGAACGACATCCGTTCGTATGGAGTTGCCGATCATCCAGGTGCTGCTGCGGTTAAATACGCCTGTGGAGAGAATATTCTCTAACGCGTCACTATTCTTTAACCGGCGGATATAAATTCGCGACTCAAAATAACGCTCCAAATTCATTTTCTCGATCTTTCTGCGCTGTATTGGCAGCTCGCCACCCGTATACAGATGAAGCTCGTGTCCGGCTTCGGCGAGTGAGAAAAGCGTTTGTTCCATGTTGGGATAGGGCTCGGTATCATGCTCATAAACGCTGAGACCAAGCTTCCATAAAAAGTTTTCCTCATTGGTTGAACGCTTGCGGCCGGTTAGATGAGAGAAATGAATGTAGGTGTCGACAAAGGATTGCGGGAAATGCTCGCTCTTAAAGCCAAATACAGCAACACCCGCAATATCGATCTCCATTTGCTTGTCTCGGATGGCTTGGACAGACACTTGCGGTGAGCTGCCGAACCAAGTAGTCATCGCGTCAATAAACTGGTCAATGACCAAATAAAAATATTTGTTACAGTGAATTAAGGTATCGTCGAGGTCAAACATAATTTGCTGCTTCATAGATACGATCTCCTTTGCAGTACTTGAAACTGTATGATCAATCTACCGCAAGTGGAGGGAGGAGTCAATGTATGGGAGAAGGCTAGGATAACTTTTACATAATTTATCCAGAAAAAAGGCATGATAGCTATTGGAGGTGATTGAGTTGGTCATTAACAACATGAATAAAAACGTCAATCGTCAAAATCAAGCGGGCTTGCGCGGACAGTCAGGTAAGTTAAAAACAGACAAGTTCGCGAAGCGTCCGTCGAGCTTGAATGGTATTAACAAGCAGCTTCCTTAGAACAATGGGCCGCTATACGGAAAGGAGAGCGTAAAGTTCTAAGCTCTCCTTAAATATAGTTTAAGCATATTTAAGCTGTGAAGCCCGTAATTGATTTTTAATAAAAGCAATGCGCCTGCGGACGTAAAAGTCCTTACATGCGCCCTTCAAATCATTGGGAGTGATCACCTCCTCTGCAACATTATCAATGATAATAAGCCGTCCATCGGCATAGAACTTAAAGGTTAAGTCGCGTCCGGGACGTTCATTCTCTACATAACGGAAATTTTCGCAGATGTTTTTCATGGTGATCAGGCCTCCTTCAAAATGTTGAATTCGATGATCAATAGAACGTTTGTTCTTGTTTTTTATTATACCAAACATTTGTTCGTATGGAAACTGTTTTTTGTTTAACGTAAACTAGATTCATAGAAGCAGTTGCTGCAAACAGAAGGAGCGCGGAAAATGATCAGAATAAAGAATCTTTCAAAAAAAATTCCCGGCGGGCCGAAGGTGCTCGATGATATTAGTTTCGAGGTTTATCCAGGAGATTTCATTGCGATTAAAGGAGATAGCGGAAGCGGGAAGTCAACCCTTCTCCGTTGTCTTGCTTTGCAGGAAAAGTGGAGCGAGGGCTCCTATCAATTTAATGGCCTTGATGTTTTCAAGCAGGGGATATCCGGTAAGCTTAAAGTGAAGAAAGAAGTCGCTTATGTGGAAGAGAAGCCTTTTCTGTTTCCGAATAAGACGGGTCTCAAAAATGTGATAATCGGTTCCGTCTCGCAAACACCGGCATGGCGCAGATGGACAGGCATGGTGAGAAGCGATGATTATATGGGCGCAATGGACTTGATCGAGAAGCGGGGACTGCTCGAGAAAGCCCACCAGAAGGCCAGTACCTTAAGCGGCGGCGAGCGGCAGCGTATGGCCATCGCAAGAGCTCTTGTGCATGGCGCGAAGGTCATCGCGGCGGACGAGCCTGTGTCCGGCCTCGATCCGCATACGGCAGATCTAGTTTTGAACGATTTGAAAGCGCTGTGCAAAGAGCAGGGCGTAATCGTTATTGCCGTCATGCACCAAGGAGATTGGGCGGAGCGATTCGCGGACCGCATACTCGGTTTGAAGAACGGCAAGCTCGTGCTTGACGTCAGCGGAAGAAGACTCACGGAACGCGAGAAGGCTCTGCTGTGAACGAGATCGAGCTGCGCACCATTTCCGAACACGAGCTGGAGGACGCCATCGCGCTCGAGCTGCGCTGTTATCCGCCTGAAGCGGCAGCAACCTTGGCTGGCTTTCAATTTCGATACGCCCATTATCGCCCCTTTTTTTGGTCAGCCTGGGGAGATAATCAGCTAGTGGGCATCATAAACGGCATTCGAACATCCCAATCCGAATGCGGGGACGAAATGAAGGGGAATCAAACCGATATTTTTAACGGCATAAACTTTTGTATCCTTACGGTTGCGGTTGACGGGCAGCACCGAGGGAAGGGTATCGGATCCTTGCTGCTGCAAAAGCTGGTGCAACAATGCAAAGCTTCCGGCATCGAAAACGTTATCTTAATGTGCGAGGAGCATCTCATTCCGTTCTATGAAGCCGAACAATTCGTGCTTCGAGGCATTTCGGCCTCGAAGCACGGAGGAATAACTTGGTATGAGATGAGCCGTTCGCTGCATACAATGGAGCATCTTACCGAATAGGAAGGTGTCTTCAACATGCCATTTCAAGCACCGGTTGTTGTACAAACTGCCAAGACCGAATTTCCTAAGGCAGAGCTGTCCTTGCCTTACATAAGCGGAGGGAAAAGCGAAGCCGCAGATAAAAAAATAAACGACACGATTCATCATGCGGTTCAGCAATTGGTTCATAATCAAGGCTCCCTGGATGATCCAAGGGCACAGATGCTGGGTTATTTCGAACAGAAGAATAACCAGAAAGACTACCTCAGCCTGTCATTGTTTAATTACGCTTTTACGGGCGGCGCTCACGGGTTGACCCTGCAGGAATCGCTTACCTTTAAACAGTCGACCGGCCAAACGTATACGCTCGCTCAGCTCTTTAAACCGGGAGCGGACTATGTGGAACGCATTAGCGTGATTGTAGACGCTCAAATCAAGGCGAGAAATATCGATACGCTGGAGCCTTTTAAAGCTATCCGTCCAGATCAAGACTATTATGTGGCGGACCGCTCGCTCGTTATTTATTTTCAGCTTTATGAGCTGGCAGCCTATGTCTTTGGTTTTCTATACTTTCCGATATCGGTCTATGAGCTTCAGGATATCATTAATGAGGACGGTCCTCTCGGAGCGATGCTCGTTAATGATTGAAACAAGATAAGCCTATTTTGCTAAGCCGCGTAACAGCCGCAAGCTATCAAGGAGACGACGATTTGACTTACTTTTTTATACTTATTGCAGCTGCATTGATTGCCGCCGTTTCGTTTGTCTTCTATCAACAGCGTATTATTGATAAGAAACAAAGCCGTATGAAGAAAATCCCGGCTCTTCAGTCTTCGGTTACGTTTAGTTCACGGTCTATTCATGCTATCCCGGCCCGAGTGAGAGCAGAATTGAATGGTTCCCGTGAAAATGAGCAGCAATCAGAGGGCGACAAGAAACGCAACCTGTTGGTCGTGGATGACCAGTATGCTATTCGGATGATGTTATCCGAAGTTTTTATTGCGCGGGGAATGGCAGTGTTCGAGGCGGATAACGGCTTTGACGCATTAGAAATATGCAAAAGCCGCGATTTGGATTGCATCTTGCTTGATTTGAAAATGCCGGATATGGATGGCATTGAAATATTACGGGAGATAAGGTCAATCTCGGTTGATGTACCGGTCGTTCTGCTCACCGCGTATGCCTCGCCTGAAAAAATGAATGAAGCCATTGAGCTTGGCATTAGCAATTGCTTCACGAAGCCCTTTGATATTTTGGAGCTGCAAGAGGAAATAGCGAGAACGATTGACGAGCGCCAGTTAAAAATTACTGGTTAAAAAACGAACGGATAGAAATTGCCTCGCATCTTAAAAGATGGGAGGTTTTTTATTTTCTCTGCTTGATCAGCAGCTCAGCGGGGGAGGAGAGGGATTTCTTCATGTCAAAAACCCTGGAAAAAGTACGGGAAATAAAAATGGTCATTGTAGGAAATATTCGGACAATTGCAAAAACATTTCCCGGGGAAACGCAATATGCTACATAATAGAGAGGTTTTCGACAGCGAGCAGGTCGGGAAATGGAGAAGATGTCGAAAGCGTTTTCCGAATATAATTAAGTTCATTAATATTTAATGCAGTTATATCTCTTTGCCAACATCTCCCTGGGAAGATTATAATAGTCAGATAAGAAAAATCGCTCAGGAGGAAAGAGGGAAATGACGCAAACTACGGGGAAAGCCAGACTTATTTCACTTAATATTGGCAAGCCTGCAGCGATCGCTCACGGCTCGAAGGAGATTTTTACCGGCATTTTCAAAAGGCCTTCATCGAATTCCCATCATTTAACCTTAACGGGGCTTCAAGGCGACGGCCAAGGAGACACCGTTAATCATGGCGGGCCGGATAAGGCCGTTTGCGTTTACTTTGAACAGAGATACCCCTATTGGCGAGAGCAGCTAACTCGTTCCGTAGATTATGGGGCGTTTGGAGAAAACTTCACTTTGTCCCATTGGACAGAGGATGATTTATGTATCGGAGACATCATCCAAGCGGGCGAAGTCATCCTGCAGGTAAGCCAGCCAAGACAGCCTTGCTTTAAGCTTGGTTTACGGCATAACCTGCCTGAATTGCCTGTTCATGTGCAAAAGACGGGTTATACGGGTTTTTATTTCCGGGTCATTAAAGAAGGAAGCATCGAAGCGGGAACTGAATTTACGATCACGCAAAGGCATACTGCCCGCAAGACCATATCCGAAGCTAACCGCGTTATGTACCAAGATAAACAAGATCTTGACGGCATCCGCGCGTTGCTGGAGGTGAAAGAGCTGGCTGCGAGCTGGCAGGAACAACTTGGCGGCCGTCTAACAAAGCTGTCGATTGAGATTCAAGGGGGATCAGCAAGTTGATTGACATCATAGATTTCAAATCTTACTTAAACGAATATGAATTTCCCGCTCCTTGCTTAATCGAAAATCTGGAAAGCGGAATGAACAATACGACTCGGATCATTTCCTCGGGCGACAAAAGGTATGTGCTGCGAATCTACAATAACCACAAGGACATCGATATTGTTAGGCTTGAACAAGAAATCCTATCTGAGCTTCTACAGGAGGAGCTTCCGTTTCGTGTACCCGTTCCCGTAAGGAATAAGCGCGGAGAAACGATAAGCATCGCGCCTGACGGGACGCTGTCTGCATTGTTTCATTATATAGACGGCGAGCGTCCATCCTCGGTTAACCTTGCGCATGTGTATGCATTAGGCGTGACGGCAGCGAAGCTGTCTCGAGCATTAGCTGCCATCCGGCCAGTAAGCAAGGCGCAATACAGTCCGTACTATCGGCTGGAAGAGACCTATTCGCTTATGGATGGAAAGATCTTCTTGGCAATGGCAGAGCGATCCGCGGAGCTTACTGCCCGGAAAGCCAGCTTCGAAGCACTTCAAGCGGAACGTGAGCAGTTAGCTGAGGCATGCGCGGAATTCGAGCAATGGCCTATGCAATGGATTCATGGGGATCTGGTTTTCAACAATACGGTATCGCAGGCTGATAGGATCATCGGCGTGCTTGATTTTGAATTCGCGACAATGGATGTAAGAGCGATGGAGCTTGCGGTCATTGTTGTTGATTTAATTAAGCCCAATGACGTCGCGCTGCATGAGAAAGTCAGTCTTTTGCTTAACGGCTACCAGGATACGAATCCGCTAACCGGTCGGGAGCTTAAGATTTTACCCTTGTTAATGAAGCTAAGGCTGCTCGACGTTGCCTTGCATTTTGCAGGACGCTTAAGAGATCAGCTTGATCATGAGGATGTGCTTTGTGGAATTATCGATCAATCATTATTTGGCTGCAAATGGATTAACGAACATTGGGAGGATGAGATGGTATGAGTTTAGCAAAAGCGCTGGGATACGGCGAAGGGGAAAAGCTGCTTCTTATCAATGCTGACGATTTTGGGTTATGCCATTCTGTTAATTCAGGCATTCAGCAGCTCCTGCTTGACCAAACGGTCAGCTCGGCAACTTTAATGATGCCTTGCGGCTGGGCGCGGGAGGCGGCGCTTTGGAGCGCAAGGCATCCGCAAATCGACGTAGGCGTACATTTTACGTTTACGAGTGAATGGGATCTTTACCGCTGGGGACCGGTCAACCGCAAAGGAAAAACCGATTCTCTGGTGACAAGCGAGAACTATTTCCCGAAGGAAAGCAAAACCGTAGAGCAGCTAGCCGATCCGGATCAAGTGAAGGAAGAGCTTATCGCGCAAATCGAAATGGCATTGGCGATGGGGATGAAGCCTTCTCATGCCGATAATCATATGGGAAGCATGTATGGGTTAGCGACAGGCCGCCATTTCCTTCCTATTGTTTTGGATGTATGCGCTTCCTACGGACTGCCGTTCCGGCTGCCTCGATTTTTGCTAGAGGAAAATGGGCAAATCGCGCCGCCGGAACTTGCCGAACAGGCGAAGCAGCTGGCACAGCTTGCGGATTCAAAGGGAGTGGTCATCTTGGATTACTTGGTTGGACTGCCCTTTCAATTACAGGATGGAGAAGACTTTCATTCCTTAAAAGCAGACATGCGGATGCTGTTAAAAAGCCTGCATCCCGGCGTGACCGAGCTTATCACCCATCCTTCCCTCGTAACGGATGAGCTTCAAGCTTTTCACGGACAGCCGCTCAAACGGGGGATGGAGCTGGAGCTGTTCCGTGATCCGGATATTCAGAAGACCCTACAGGATGAAGGCATACGCATGATTCGCTGGCGCGAGCTACAGAAGCTTCAACGTGACCGTACCGGCTTTAAAACTTAAAAAAGGAGCTGACTTATGTCTTTTCAAGCAATCAAGCAATTAGCCGAACAAGTGAAAATGAATATAGGCCGCGTTATCGTCGGAAAAGAGGAAGTTGTCGATTTACTGCTCATTGGACTTATAACATCCGGCCATGTCCTGCTGGAGGATGTTCCAGGAACGGGAAAGACATTGCTCGCAAAATCACTTTCTAAATCGCTTGATCTCACTTTTAGACGAATTCAGTTCACGCCGGATTTACTGCCATCGGATTTGAGCGGCATTCATTTCTATAATCAAAAGCTAAGCGAATTTGAATTCCGCGCGGGTCCTTTATTCACAAATTTATTGCTTGCCGACGAGATCAACCGTGCAACTCCGCGCACGCAATCCAGCTTGCTCGAATGCATGGAGGAGCGCCAGATCAGCATCGACGGAGAAACGAAGCTGCTGGCGCGCCCCTTTATGGTTATTGCCACTCAAAATCCTGTGGAGCATCAAGGGACCTTTCCTTTGCCAGAAGCGCAGCTTGACCGGTTCTTATTTAAAATTAAAATGGGTTATCCCTCGAGCGAAGAGGGCTTGCAGCTCTTAAAGCGCTTTATGGCAAATGATCCTTTGTCTGAGCTTGAGCCTGTGGCGGGCATCGAAGTAATCCTGCAGGCACAGCAAGCCTATGCAGCCGTTAAGGTAACGGATGATGTTCTGCAATATCTATTGCAAATCGTAGAACAAACGCGTAAGCGCGAAGAGGTATCCGTCGGTGTAAGTCCCCGAGGCAGCCAGGCGCTATTGCGTGCTTCCCAAGTCCATGCCATTCTTCGCGGGCGTGACTTCGTTACGCCTGACGATATTAAAGCGATGGCGAAGCCCGTGTTAGCGCATCGTTTAGCGATTCGCGGCATGCAGCGTACGGCTAACCAAGCGGATTCGATCATCGATGATATTATTCGTCTAACGGCCGTGCCTGCTGAAGCCGGCGTATCGGTTCGTTAGGCGGCTGAGCGATGGTCTTATTCTGGTTTATCGTAGCCGCTGTCGCAATCTTGTCCGTACAAAGCCGAGTGTTCCAGCGGTTTGTGCTGCGGCACATCAAATATGAACGCCGTTTCACCTCAAAAGCATGCTACAGCGGGGAACAGGTGGAGTTATTGGAGGAAATGGCCAACGCGAAGTGGCTGCCGGTCCCGTGGCTTCGAGTAGAGTCTCAGCTGTCTACGCACCTGCACTTCCAGAAACAGGACAACTTTTCGGTGAGCAGCGGACAGCTCTATCAGAATCATAAAAGCTTTTTCAGTCTTGCGCCATACACGAAGATTAGGCGTACCCACCGCATTACCTGCGCAAAACGCGGATGGTATACGCTTCAAACGGTGACTTTAACAGGCGGCGATTTGCTCGGGTTGTCTAATGCGTCAGAGCAAATTGCTCTGCAGGGCGAGCTTCTCGTGTACCCAAAGCCGGCAGAGGTGCCTATCCAAGAGCTGCCTTACCATAGCTGGCAAGGCGACCAATCGGTTAGACGGTGGGTAATTAACGATCCCTTTGTCATAGCCGGCGTACGTGATTATCAAGCAGGCGACACGTTCAAGCAGATCAACTGGAAGGCAACGGCAAAGACGGGAAGTTTTCAAGTCCATCAATATGATTTTACGGCAGACCGCAGGCTGATGATTTATTTGAATGTGGACGATGCGGAAGGCATGTGGCGCAGCGTAACGGATCTCGCGCTTATTGAACGGGGGATCGAGTGGGCAGCGGGAGCGGCAGAGGCGGTTATCCGGCAGGGCATGGAGGTTGGCTTCGGCACGAATATGCCCATTCGAGGCATGAAGGAGAGCGTACTTATTGAGCCGCGCGGCGGTCACGAGCATTTACTCGGCCTATTTGAGGAGATGGCAAAGCTCGAGATCGAACGAACGGAGCTTTTCCATCATTTGCTGGAACGGGAAGCGCGCAGCGGATTCAGCGAAAGAGATATTCTTATGATTACATCCTATTGGAATGATGAATTGGAGCAGCAGGCCAATCAGCTGAGATATAACGGCAATGCAGTAGCGGTGTGGACTCTGACCGAAAAGGCTCTAGTAAATCAAGCCAATGGCGGACAAGCTTCAGCAAGCGCAAGCAAGGAAGAGGTGAGTGCGTGAACAGTCCGATGAAGCAAACCGCTTCGTTAAAAAGCTTAGGGCAGGGCATCATTGAATTATTATTTTATTTGCCTGTTGTACTGATTGCTGCCGTATACCTGCTGCCCTTGTCAGCCATCTGGATATGGATTGCCACCTTGCCGTTATGTTATTCGGGAGGCTCGCTCATTATAGCAAATCGGGCGGGTATGCGATTAGGCACGCGATTGCTGCTGGCCGCTGTTCTCGGAATAGTGCACAGCTTGCTCATAAGTGCCGCTGGTTTAGGAGCAGAGGCGATATGGGCAACTGCAATTTGTGCCTTAATCGCTGCTCTTTTTGCATTAAAAGGGATGTCTGCACGGTCGCGGGGTTGGACCATTTCTTTTCCCAATACCCAGATGCTGTTTTGTGTATTGCTTTATGTAGCGATGCAGCCTCTAAAACTGATGGTTTTTAAAAAGCTAATCGATTATAACGGAGTATTAATCCTTTGCGGGATTACCGCTGTCATTTTATTTTTCTTCTTAGCAAATGAACGGCATTTGAACAGCGAGACCATTGATTCGGGAAAAACAACCGCAACGCTTGCTTTTAAACGCCAAAATCGGATGATGATGGCCATCATTGTAGCGATCATTTGCGTTATCGCATTGTTTCGGCAAATTCAGCAAACGATTGAGCGCTTCTTTCATTCTATTTTGGAACGGTTGATAAGCTGGTTTGACAAGCCCAAGGAAGTACAGCCTCCTGCCGAGGAGTTGCCAAATGCGGCAGAACCCCAGCTGCCTGCCGGCGAAGCGAAAGCTCCTTCCGAGTGGATGCTGCTGATCGAGCAAATTTTCAAAATCATTGGCATCATACTCGCTATCGCTGCAATATGCATTCTCCTGTATTTTCTGGTTAAGAAGCTGTATCAATGGGGGAGGCTTATCGCAGCAAAGCTGCGGGAGCGGGGGGCCGATCACCGACATGCCGAAACAGGATACACGGATGAAACTGAAAGCTTAATGTCGTTAACTAACTGGCGTGAGCAGATGGGAAGTCAGCTTAAGAAGCTATTCCCTAAGAAACGTACGTTTGCGCAAGAATGGAATGAGCTGCGGACGGGCGCTGAAAAAATAAGGTATTTGTACTCACGATTGCTGCGAAACGGAGCCGAGCAGGGCTATGTCGCTAAAGACTATTTGACACCACGAGAAACAGCGGATGAGATGGCGTCTTGGAAGGACGGAACATTAAAGCCAAGCAGTTTGCAAAGCTTTATTGACGTCTACGAAAAGGTCCGATACGGTGACAAGCTGCCTGACGAGCAGCAGGTGGATGCCTTTAAGGAGCAGTTCGATAAAAAAGGGAATCAAGCCCGGTAAAGGCTGATTCCCTCTTTTTATTCTAGTCATGATATGAAATAGCTTACGCTAGACCTTGAATATGCTCCGCTATTTTGCGCCCATGGTAACGGCCGGATTCTATGAATATTTCATTTGCTTCATGTCTCGATGCAACGACACCCGCTAAATAAATACCAGGCACGTTGGTCTCCATCGTATTCTCATTGAAGGTAGGAAATCCTTCCTCCTCGATCGTAATTCCGCTGGCATTAAGGAAGTGGCGGTCGGGGTGAAAGCCGGTCAAGGCCAGCACAAAATCATTTTCAATTTGAATCGAACCTTCTGGTCCTTCGACGGTAATCGCATTGTTTTCTATACCGATAACGGTCGATTGGAACAACATACGGATCAATCCTTTAGCTACTTTGCTTTGAAACCCGGGTTTAACCCATGGCTTTATGCTTTTGGAATAATCCTCGCCCCGGTAAACAACGGTAACGTCCGCGCCAACCCGTTCAAGCTCGAGTGCGGCATCGATCGCCGAATTGCTGCCGCCGATAATGGCGACCTTCATGCCGACATAGGGATGGGATTCGCGAAAGAAATGACTGACTTTATCCAGCTGTTCACCGGGAATGCCGAGCTCGTTAGGGTGATCAAAATAACCGGTTGCAATAATGACGTATCGGCTTCTGTAGCGATGCTTCTCGCCGAAGCGGTTCTCTCCTTGTAAAATAAAATAATCCGAATCAGGCGTTATGCTTGTGATCGACTCATAAGCTTTTACGCGAATTTGGTGACGCTGAGCCGCTGTCCGGTAATAATTCAACGCCTCTAACCGGGAAGGCTTTTCATTGGCCGTCGTAAACGGGATATCGCCGATTTCGAGCAGCTCAGGCGAGCTAAAAAAATGCATATACGTCGGATATTGCGAAATAGAATGGACAATATTCCGTTTTTCTATGACTAGGGGACGAAGTCCGATCCGCTCGAGCTCAATGGCTGCCGCTAACCCGCACGGACCGGCTCCGATAATGATGGCCTCTTCATTTTGCATGTAATACCCTCCTAAACAGATAGCGAAGCGATCATGGCTTCTATTAGAACGCTTAACGTTCATTTTACTGCGGAGCGCACATCTTGTGCAAATTTGGATGATTGGCTCTCTTGTACAGGCATTGGAATATTGTATAATGATGTGGAAACGTTCATAATAAGATAGCTAATAGATTGGAAGCTAGCTTTATTTCATAAAAGAATTGGAGGAGATCACATGCGGCGGCGTTTTGTAATAGAAGCAGTACTGGTAGCAACGTATGGGCATCTTCTTGTACCAAGTCGTCCGATTGATTATGTCGTGCCATATTCTTCCATCGCAGAGCTGTACGATATGAGAGACGGTGCCGATCCCGTTATGGATGATCCAGACGATGATGGGCATGTAAAAAACAAAATAAATGAGCTGATTGCATTTTTCGAGGACTCGCTCAATCGCAAAAAAATTGAAAAGGCGATGCAGGTTCCTTGGCGGGAAAGCTCGCCTTTGCTGCTAAATGAAACGATTCAATTTACGGTGGTGCATGCAGTAGATAACGCACATTACGGTGAATTGTTTGATCCTATCGAAACTGAACTGCTGCTTACGAGCTTGAAGCTAAGCGTGCCTTTGCTTTCTGACCAGTTTGAATTTCAGGATAAGCTGATAGAAGCAGAGGTTCCCGTACAAATTTATGACATCGAAGATTTTGAATTTGCCGTAGAGGAAGGAATTTCTTCGAGCGATTTTGAGCAGTCCCATGAGACGGACAGATTTTAATTTTTTTTCCAAAGACCTCTTGCGCAAAGCCGGAACAGGATGTTAAGATTTGGGTGGGTTAGGAAGATATTATCAAATGGAAAATAAAAAGGGGGGCTTTAGGATGTTTAACAATGGGTTTGGAATGAAAGTTGCTGACGCGCAGATTAGCTTATTATTCCATATTACCGATCAAACATGCCGACCGGCCTGCCTTCGTTCAATGGTGCCAACTGAGCTTTCGTAGCTTTCGTTGTTCGCTGTCATACGGAGATCTCAAGCCAACTTTGGCTTGAGATCTTTTTTTGTTTCCATAATTGGGAAGGGGTTGTCCGATGAAAACGCTTTTACGGCTTATGATTTATGTAAGACCTAATGCGAAATGGGTATTTATTGCAATTACGATTATGATTTTGGCAACGATATTTGACCTGGTTGCGCCTTGGATTTTAGGCCAAATATTTGACGAGGGAATCAGTAAGCGAAATATGTCTGTAGTCATTGGGCTGACGCTTGCGTTAGCGGGCATACAGGCGCTGAAAAGCATCGGGATGTTCGTGCAAGGTTATTCGCAAGAGCTCGTCGGCCAAAATGTCGTGTTCAAGCTTCGGAAGGAGCTATACGAGCATTTGCAGCGTTTGTCCTTTTCTTATTTCGACCGGGCTCAGACAGGGCAATTAATGTCGAGAATGACCGGTGACATTGAAGCGGTAAAAAACTTCGTCGGGTTCGGGGCGATGAATTTATTTACCGGTATGCTCACCTTTCTTGGCACGACCATTTTCATGATGACCATGCAGTGGAAGGTCACGGTAATCAGCTTGATTACAATCCCTTTTATTTTGTTCGTGCTTTTCCGTTTTAATCATCGCGTGGGCCCCGCATGGTCCAATATTCGCGAGCAAATGGGACGTTTAACCACAACGCTCCAAGAAAACATTTCCGGTATCCGCGTCGTTAAATCGTTTGCGACCGAATCCGTCGAGCAGAGAAAATTCGCGATAAGAAACGAGCAAAACTTTGAAACGAATATGGATCGCGCGAAGCTGGAGGCCAAGGCGTTTCCGTTAATGGGCTTCTACGGAGGCGTCACTTTCGTGATGATGATTTGGATCGGCGCGATCTTCGTGGTCCGAGACGAGATGTCGATCGGCACATTCATGGCCTTTCAATGGTACACTTGGGGAATTATTTGGCCGCTGAACATGCTTGGCTGGCAAATTAATATTTTTCAGCAGGCAATTAAAGCAGCTCCCCGCGTTTTCGAAGTACTGGATACGCCTGTCGATATCGAGAATCCGGCTGATGGAATAGATAGCGGGAATATGAAAGGCAATGTCGTTTTCGACCAAGTGACGTTCCATTTCTCCGATCAGGATAAATCAAAGGAAAAACCAATCTTAGACCAGGTTTCTTTCCGAGTGAAGCAGGGAGAAGTCATCGGCGTGCTGGGCGCAACAGGCTCGGGTAAAAGCAGTTTGATCGGTTTGCTTTCGAGATTTTATGAAGCGACAGATGGAAGCGTTCAAATTGACGGGATCGACGTGAAGGAGTATGAACTGGATGGTTTGCGCAGAAGCATCGGTATCGTTCCACAAGAGACATTCCTATTTTCGGCTTCCATACGTGAAAATATCGCCTACGGATATCCGGAAGCTACGCAAGAGCAGATCGAAGACGCTGCCCGAAAATCGCAGATCCATGACTTCATCGAGAGCATGCCAGACGGCTACGACACACGAATAGGCGAACGCGGCGTAGGCTTATCCGGCGGTCAAAGACAGCGCGTTGCGTTAGCGAGAGCTATCTTGATGGATCCTCCGATCCTCGTCCTGGATGAAGCAACCGCTAGCGTCGACACCGCGACAGAATCAGCCATTCACGAGGCTTTGCTTGAGGTCATGCAGGGACGAACGACGTTTATCATCGCACAAAGGCTTTCTTCCATCCAGCATGCGGACCGCATTATCGTCCTGGAGAATGGACGTTTGACCGAAGAGGGCACCCATAAGGAATTAAACGAAGGCAGCGGATTCTTCCGTCAGTTGTTCGATAGGCAGAAGCAAATCGCTCATCAATAGAAAAGAGGTGAGAGCATGAGCCAAGTGGAGTGGGATTTGGATGAAGACCAGGAAGAGAAACCTTTTAACGGCAAATATATGCGAAGGATGCTTCGATATCTTATACCGTACCGTAAATTGATGACATGGGTTGTCATTGTCGTCCTATTCAATATGCTGCTTAGCTTGTCGGAGCCCATCATTCTCGCCTATATCATCGACAAAGGGATAGTCGAGAAGGATTTTACCGTTATCCATGTGCTTGGCGCGGTACTCCTAGGCATTAAGCTGCTCAGCTGGCTGTTCAGCTGGATGCATACAAAGTGGATCAATTTTACCGGCCAGCGTATCTTGTTTGATCTGCGGCAGCAATTATTTAATCATTTGCAAACCTTATCCTTCCGTTTTTTTGACGGACGTCCGGCAGGTAAAATCATGTCCCGGATTACGAATGATACGAATGCGATCGGCGAGCTGATCAACGGCGGATTAATTACGATGGTCATGGAAGTAACGCATTTGCTGGGCATTGTTATCATTCTGGTTTGGATGGATTGGCAGCTCGCGCTGTTATCGTTTATCATGATGCCGCTGCTGTACCTCATCGTTTCTAAGCTGCGTCCAAAAATCGAAGGCTCATGGTCGCGTTCGCGGTCAACGATGTCGGCAATTAACGGCAATTTGAACGAAACGATACAAGGCATTCGGGTTATTCAAGCTTTTTCCCGGAGAAGGACGAATAACGAAAAATTTAACGGCATTAATCTTCGTAATAAACAGGCGTTTATGCGGGCAATTACGTTAGAATCAACGGTATACCCTTTGGTTGAAATGATCGGAATGCTGGGCACGTGTATCGTCGTATGGTATGGCGCTGTGCGTGTTATGGAGGGTGCGATTACGCTTGGGTTTATCATGGCGTTTATTAACTATCTTTGGCGGTTCTGGGGTCCGCTCAGCGCATTATCCAAGGTGTACAGCCAGCTGCTGTCAGCCATGGCTTCTGCCGAACGCATCTTTGAAGTGCTGGATACGGATCCGGAAGTGAAAAACAGCAGCCAGGCGCGCGAGCTGCCGCAGGTTCGCGGCGAGGTATCGTTTGAGAACGTTTCGTTCCGCTATGAGGAAAATAAACCCGATGTGCTAAAAAAGGTTTCTTTTCACGTCAAGCCGGGTCAGCGAGTGGCGCTCGTAGGACCTACGGGAGCGGGGAAAAGCACCATCGTCAATTTATTAATGCGATTTTATGATGCAAGCGAAGGTACCGTTCGGATTGACGGTATGGATGTCAAGCAAGCAACGCTGGAATCGCTTCGCAAGCAAATGGGAATCGTGCTGCAGGATTCATTTATTTTTGCAGGCACGGTGGAAGAAAATATGCGTTACGGTAACGAGACGGCAAGTGAGGAAGAGCTGCGCAAAGCAGGGGAGAGCGTCAGGCTGGATCGGGTCGTTAGCAAGCTGGCGGACGGCTATCAAACAGAGCTGGAGGAGCGCGGATCGAAGCTGTCCGTCGGACAGCGGCAGCTGCTCGCATTCGGGCGCGTACTGCTTTCCGACCCAAGAATACTTATCTTAGACGAGGCAACGTCAAGCGTAGATACGGAAACGGAGCAGCATATCCAAGAAGCGCTGCAGACGCTGCTCGCCGGCAGGACCGCATTTATTATCGCTCACCGTTTATCAACGATAAAAGACGCAGACCTCATTCTGGTGATCGAAAAGGGAACAATCGCTGAGCAGGGATCGCATTCGGAATTAATGAAAAAAGGCGGGATTTATGCGAATCTCGTGCTGACGCAGCTTTCCATGCAGGAGTCAGTAATTTTGCAAACAAGCTCATAAATGTCTAAGAGAAGCAGAGGAGGAATCAAGCAGGCGCAGATGCAGCGCTAGCTTGATTCCTCCTCTTTTTTGGTTCGATCGATCGCTTGTGCCATAGTTTTGTCCGTTAAATGAGCGTAGATTTGCGTTGTTTCCGGTGAGGCATGCCCCAGCTGCTCTTGCGTTTTATAGATATCATTTCGCAAATAATAATCGGTGGCGAAGCTGTGCCTTAGCTTATGAACCGATAAATAGGGCTTGCCAAAGCGCTTCGCATATTTGATGACCATTTCTTGGATCGCGCGTTTTGTCATGCGTGAGCCTTCGTTTTTCCCATTCGCTATAGCTAAGAACAAGGCCTTCTCGCGCTTTGGTGCTTTGTAGCGCACATCCCGCAGGGTCAGATAGGCTTGTAAATCCTCGACTGCCTCTTGGCGGAAGTAGACTGGCGTTTTAAAGGTATCATCGTTTTTGCCTTTGCGATAAACGTAACACAGCTTTTTCTTTAATTCGATATCATCGACGTTCAAATTCACGAGCTCCGACACGCGCAGGCCGGAATGCAAGATGAAGCTTATGATGCAAGCGTCGCGTATCCAATTCAATTCATAAGAGTAGAGCGCTTGCTTGTTTGAGGCGACATCGGTGCCGTAATGCTGCTTGATATACGACATGAATTCCGAAATTTCTTCCTCCTGCAGCAGCTTGCCTTCCAGCTTGGCCGCCGTATCCTTTGGTTTATGCGTCCGCTTAATCGTTACTTTGGCCATCACATTTCGTTTGAGCAGCGGATAGAACTCTTCATCCTCGGCAATTTGGCTTAAGTAATGAAACAAAGAACGAAGAGAGGAGAGCTTGCGGGATATGGTTGTTTTGCTGTTTCGTTCCTCTTTATATGTCGATAAATACATCCGGAACCCGTCAATGCTGTCCATATGCAGCTTCTCCAACTCCAGCAGCGACACCTCTCTTAGGTTCGCAGCCTCGGACAGACCTTCAGCCATGAGCCAGTTAAGGAATGTTTCGTAATCTCTCATATATTCCACTAATGAAGAGGGAGATAAGTCCGGCAGCTTATAATTAATGAATTTCTCAATGTACCAGGGCATGGAGGGAAGCTTTTTATCCAATTCTTCGCGGTCCTTCTGTTTTAAAATATTGATGGCAGCTCAGCCCCTTTGTTTCATGTGGTGAATAATTAATGTCGTTAAGTTAACATAATAATTATTATGTAAACAAAAGAACGTGAACAATAATAGATTCCAATATATTGTAACAATTTTCAAAGAGGAAGACTACAACGTTGGAGGAAGTTGAAATTTAAAAAGAGCAGCCCGCCCTCATTTGAGGAACGAGCTGCTCTATTCGTTTTACTGCGTGGGTACAGCTTGATTCGTACATTCGGTTCCGTTCTACAATAGCGATTCCACGCCGTCGATAAAGATTTCTGTGCCCGAAATATGGCTTGATTCTTGCGAGGCAAGAAATAAAACCAAGTCGGCAACCTGCTCAGGTTCGCCGGGCCCATGCTCTAATGGCTGGCTTCCTTCGGGATATTTAACCGGAATTTTAATTTTGTCCAGCTGAGGGGTTTCTTTCGTGCTTTCTCCGATATTGGTTTGAATGGCTCCCGGACAAATGACGTTAACGCGAATTTTATAACGTGCCAGCTCAAGCGCCGCCATCTTTGCAAAAGCAATCTGACCGGCTTTGGAAGTGCTATAGGCCGACATGCCGAACCCCGAAAATGATCGGCTGCCGTTTATCGAACTTGTAATAATGATGCTACCGCCGTTTTCTTTCATATGCGGAATCGCATATTTAACGGTTAAGAATGTACCCTTTAAATTGGTGGTCAGCGTGTGATCCCATGCCTCCGGCGTTAAATCTTCGATTGGCGAGACGATGCCGTTAATGCCGGCATTCGCAAAAACGATATCTACCCGGCCCCAATGATCAACGGCTGCCTTGATCGCCTCTTGTACCCGCTTGGGGTCGGACACGTCAGTGTCAAGAAATAATGATTCTCCGCCCAATTGATTAATTTGCTGTTCGACGGATTCACTCCGGTTGTTATTTAAATCAATCAGGCATACTTTTGCTCCGTGTTTGGCCAGAAGTAATGCGGCCGCTCGCCCAATCCCGGAACCGGCGCCTGTGATAACGGCTACTTTGTCCTTTACCCGAAGCATATTAGCGTGCTCTTGGTTTTTGTCCGCGGTAATAATCATTTTGAATCCCTCCTGTAGTACAAAAATTATCCGGATTAGTGTGCCTCGCGACGGTTTGTTTATTCTGCTTCATTGCTTCTTGAAAATCAGCGGTTTAATGAGAAATGATTCAGAATTTTTCGTAATTGTAAATTAGTAAATGTATGTAATTTCGCGATCTCGGTTACAAATTGAAAGTAACTGTGCTAAAATCGAACGAACCAGTCGACAGGTTGCCAAACTTATTCCAATTTGCGAGGTATCGTGCACGCGCAATTGAAAAGGGAGGTTCATTCCTATAATGAACAAGAAATTTATCACATACAGCGTAGCTGTTATTATTGTTTTTATGATGACCTTTGGTGCTCCGTTAGAAGCAGCAAATGCTGCGCAGCCAGCAACGCTTAAGGTTGGAAGCTCAGGTCCGGACGTTCCGGATTTACAATACCGGTTAAAGACAATGGGTTATTTTAATACGGATGTAACCACCTATTTCGGTACTAAAACGCTGGAGTCGCTTAAACGGTTTCAGAAAGAATACGGCTTAGCTGCCGATGGCGTAGCGGGAACCCAAACATGGGACACGCTGAAGAAAGTGTCTGCAAACCAAAAGGAGCTTGATCTGCTGGCGAAAATTATTTATGCGGAAGCCCGCGGCGAATCGTACAAAGGGCAGGTTGCCGTTGGAGCGGTTGTGATGAATCGATTATCTGCGTCTGGCTTTCCCGATTCGATCCGGGGAGTTATAGAGCAGCCGCGAGCATTTACGGCTGTTGCAGACGGGCAATATAAATTAACGCCTGATAAGACGGCTTACCAAGCCGCTCAGGATGCCGTGAAAGGCTATGATCCGACCAATGGCGCCCTTTATTATTTTAATCCGGAGATTGCAACGTCGGATTGGATTTGGTCACGCAAGCAGACGGTGAAAATCGGCCGCCACATTTTTGCTGTTTAACAAATTGATTCTTATCGGTAAGCCATACGCTTGCTTGCGGTAAGAATCTTTTTTATTTTTATCAATAATCGTCAAAGAGCGGTTTTCAAAGTCGTAACCAATCATGTTACAATAATGAATAAAGCTTTAAGCTCTTTTAAAAAAACCGGAGGTGTATGCGTTGAAAGTAGAAATTTGGTCGGATTACGTATGTCCGTTTTGTTATATAGGGAAAAGAAAGTTCGAACTCGCTCTTGAAAAATTTGCGCACAAGGATAAAATCGAGATTGTGTTCAAAAGCTTTGAGCTTGATCCTAGCGCAGACCCCAACTCGAATGAAAGCACGTACAGCATGCTGGCCGCCAAATATGGCATGAGCATAGAGAAAGCGAAAGAAACGACCGTTGGCGTAGCTGAACAAGCGGCAGCCGTTGGATTATCCTTTCATTTCGATCTCACGGTATCCACGAATACGTTCGACGCGCATCGCCTTGTCCAATACGCAACGCAATTTGGCAAACAAAAAGAGATGTCCGAACGGCTGTTTAAAGCCTATTTCACGGAAGGCCATAATGTTGGCAACCGGGAGAAATTAGCTGTATTAGCCGAAGAAATTGGTCTAGATCAGGCAGCGGCGGCAGAGATGCTTCAATCCAGCCAATACGCTGATATCGTTCGCGAAGAAGAAGCAGAAGGCAGCCAGCTGGGCATTCGCGGTGTTCCTTTTTATGTGTTTGACCGTAAATATGCCGTATCCGGCGCCCAGTCGCCAGAAGTATTCCTGGACACGCTGAACAAAGCATGGAAAGAGAAACATCCAGCTTTTATTCAAGTAAATGAAGGCGATACGGATGCGCTGTGCACGGACGGTTATTGTGTACCTGATTCACCAAAGTCTTAATTTCCGTGATTGACGGTTCACGCATGAATAATGCCGGGCGCAATAACCGCTGTCAGATTGAGCGGGTAGGCGAGGTTAAGGAATTGAATAGCATCACGGTCATTATTTCTATCTATGGAAAGAATATTGAGGTTCCAGCGACAAAGGTTGCCAAAGGCATAAAGATCGGTGACCTTGTTGTTTGGTCTGGCACCTGCTGGAATCGGAGGGCTAAACCTTCAAGTTGAAACGATACGATACTATGACAAAGGAGAAGTGAACCAGAATGGGCACAAATGCTAAAATAGGCGGCGGCGGGTTTCATCATATTGCGATTCGCGTGTTTGACTTTGACAAGACGGTTGCTTTTTATACGGAGATATTAGGATTCACGGAGCGCGTTCGTTGGGGTGAAGGGAATAAACGCGCGATTATGCTTGACACGGGCGACGGCAATTATTTAGAAGTTTTCGCGGGCGGCAAAGAGGGGCAGAAGGACGAAGGCGCATTTTTGCATTTGGCTTTAAGGTCAGACCGCGTTACGGAAGCCGTTGAGCTTGCGAGAGCAGCCGGCATGGAAGTTACCGTAGAGCCGAAGGATGTCGAGCTTGGCGGTATTCCTGTTCGCATAGCTTTCTTCAAGGGTCCTGACGGCGAGATTATCGAACTATTCCAGAGCACAAGCGACGATCAGCTATAATCCATAATTCGTTTGTCTCGAGCGCGATCAAGTCTTATAATAGATAACGGCATAAAAAGTCACTCGCTGTTGAACGGTGGCATGCAAATGTTTAGGGGGAATTATTTTGACAATGGAGCAACAACGACTGCTTATATTCGTTGGTTCTTATGCGGAAGCAGAAGAGAGCGGCGTATATGTGTATGCATTTGATGAGGAATCGGGCACATTAACAATGACGGACTCTATTGCCGGGCTAAAGAATCCAACCTTTCTTAATGTGGATGCAGATCGCAGCTTACTTTACGCTATCGCTGAAACGGTTAACCAATCCGGTCAAAAGGTTGGGGAAGCAGCAGCTTTCGCTATTGATGCCGTAAAGGGGTCCGTTCAACTTTTGAATCGTGAAATAACGGTAGATTCAACCACATGTCATATTCAACGTGATGGGAACAGTGAATTTTTGACGGTAACTAGTTATCACGGCGGTATGATTGGTCTTTTCAGTATTGCTGAGGATGGCGCAATCGGTCAAAAGCTGGATGTCATTCAGCATGAAGGAAAAAGCCAGCATCCTGAACGTCAGGACCGGCCTCATCCGCATTCATCCTTCTACAGTCCAGACGAGCAATTTTTGCTAGTAGCCGATTTAGGCCTGGATCGCATCGTTACCTACAAACTGGATCATGATGCTAAAAAGCTGATTCATCAGAGTCAGATTGCCCTTCATCCCGGAGCAGGACCGCGTCATTTGACGTTCCATCCAAACGGGGGCTTTGTCTTCGTGATCAATGAAGTGGATTCGACCATTACTTCATTTACATACGAAAAAGAGACAGGCCGATTGACGACGCTGGCTACGGTAAGTACATTGCCTGCCGGCTTCGATGGTGAGAATTCCTGCGCTGAAATTACGGTCTCCGCGGATGGTAAATATCTATACGGCTCCAATCGCGGGCACGACAGCCTCGTTGTATTTGCGATCGATGAGCGCTCAGGCTTGCTAACGCTGCTGCAGCATATTTCTGTCGAAGGCGGTCACCCGCGACATTTTGCATTGACACCTAACGGCCGATATTTACTGGCTGCAAACCGCGATTCGGATAATATCGTAACGTTTGAAGTCGATCAAAACAGCGGAAAGTTACTATTTACAGGCAAAAGCGTTACCTTGGCGAAGCCAGTTTGTGTAGTCCCTGTTTATTTAATGACATAAATAATTAATGGTGTAAGCAAAGAGATGAAAAGGGGAATACAGAAGCGTGGCTACTAACGAAGAAGAAAAACCGAAATTAAAGGCGACTAAAATTTTTAAATGCAAAAATCCAGAATGCAAAGCATGGGTAAGAGATGAGTTTGCCGCGACGGAGCAAACCTGCCCGATTTGCAAAGGACCAATGCTAAGAAGCATGCGGCATTTGCCCGCGGTTCAAAATAAACCAAAGCCGCAGCCTCGTAAGCCTAAATCGGACTACTAGTTGTATCCATAAAAATCCCAATCCGCATGATAGATGCGAATTGGGATTTTTTTTGAGCAGGGTACTGGAAAGTATGGGGGTCCGGGTGGCTGTTATGATAGGATAGATATACCAAACAATGACAGGATGGTATTTCAAAATGCTGTTTTATTTTATCGCTTTGTTTACGGCTGCCGTAATCGTATGGCTAAACAACCGAAGGAACGAGTCGAATCGCTGGGCGGCTTATTTCTTATGCAGCGCCTCCATTGGCGGGCTTTCCGATGTTTTGATGGAAAATGGATTTTATCATGCCGCGAATGTCTTGCAATTTTTTAATTATACGGTCACCCCTTACGGTGTCCTTGTTTTTAGCCTTATTTATGCGGATGCGGCGGAGGATAGGCGCACAAGATGGAAACATAAGATATTTTTATTGCTACCGCTACTCTTCATGGGCGCTTACGAGCTGGTTTCAGATAACGAGCAATGGTTTTTTAATTTATTGCTGCTGTGGAGCGCTCCTTATTATTTAATTTCATGTTATTTGTTGATCATGTCGGTATGGAGAGAACGCGATACCCGTTTAAAGCGAAATCGGTTCATTACGACCATTATCGTTGTGCCGACTTTATTGGCCGTACTTTTTTTTATCTATATGGCTAAGGTGGTTTCTCCCGATTTTGAATTTTTTAATTATATCTCGGTATTTATTATCTATTCGCTCGTTGTCGCGCTGTTGTGCACGTTTATGTATGGCGTTCTGGGGGTAAAGCTGCGTTTCGAGCATGATCCAATGGAAAGCACGATGCGGGCGGTTAGTACGGGAGCATCCATGCTTAATCACACCATCAAGAATGAAATTGGCAAAATCGCGATCAGCACAGAAAATTTAAAAAGCCTGCTGCCGGAGACAAACGAGCAATCCAAGCAGCACATGCAGATTATTATGAATGCATCCAATCATATGCTGGAAATGATGAGCCGGATCCATAGTCAGATGAAGGACATTGTATTAAAGGAAGAAGCAGTGCAGCTTATGGACCTTGTTGAAACAAGCCTCGTGCAGCATGAAGCTTTGCTAAATGGAAAAGGAATAACCGTCGAAGCGGTTTATGATATAACTCCGGTCATCCAGGGCGATGCCGTCCATATTAGCGAAGCATTCGGCAACCTGCTGATGAATGCCAGCGAGGCAATGCCGAATGGGGGCAGGATCGAGGTTATGCTGTCAGCGCACAAAAACGGCGTCGAGTTGTCCGTGCAAGACAGCGGCATCGGCATACCGGCAGACAAACTAAGCCAAGTATTCGATCCATTCTTCAGCAGCGGAAAGAGCGGTAGAAATTTCGGCCTCGGCTTGTCTTATGTGTATAATGTCATGCAGAAAAGCGGAGCAAAAGCAGTGCTCACCAGCGAGGTAGGGAAGGGCACGCGCGCAGCTCTGATTTGGCCAAGAAAGAAGATTTTAGAGGATTAATAGGGGAGGAACCGCTGTGAGCCATATAAAGGTTTTTATTGTTGAGGACGACTCGGACTGGATCAAAGCTTTAACTTCTTACTTGAATCGCGAGTCGGATTTGCTAGTCGTCGGTACGGCGGCAAATTCAGTTGAAGCTTTAAGCATGGCTCAAACCATCCCATTCGATGTTGTTCTCATGGATATCCAGCTGGAGGGCAGCAGGCTTGACGGTATACATACGGCCATGATGATGCAGGAGTATTCCTCTGCCAAAATCATAATGTTAACGTCATTAAATGACGAGCAAACCATGACACGCGCATTTACAGCGGGTGCGGTTCAATTTTTGGAGAAAACGCGCTTTCAAGAACTGCCGCATGCGATACGCAGTGCCTATCACCATCCCGCACCGATGGAAGCGCTGCTTAAGGAGCTGGCAAGATTGAAACGCGAAGAGCAGCTAAAGGAGCTGACCGGCGCTGAACGCGAGGTGTTTGAGCTTATAGAGTCAGGTTATACGCAGTCTCAAATTGAGCAAAAGCTGTTTAAGGCCGAAAGCACCTTGAAAAACCAAGTCAACAAGATGCTGAAGAAATTTGGCGTCCGCAGCAGCAAAGAAGCCGTGGAAAAGGTCAGGCGAAGAGGGCTTTTTCAGCGGGATGAACAGGAGAAATAAGAGTAATGCACATTTTATAGTTCTGGAGGTACTACGAATCGTAGTACCTCTTTTTTTATCGTCCTATGAAAGTTGGAACTGCCAGGCATGCGGTTAAGGGATTAAAATAGGTGGTGAGAGGACGCGATGGGATGTATAAAGCCGAACCAAACTTAGATTCGCCAATCATTCTTCTAATCGATGGAAAATGTTTGCTGTGCAGCGAAATTACGCAGTTTGTCGTCAAAAGAGATAAGTCTCGGCGATTTCGGTTCGCGGCGCTCCAGTCAAAGGCAGGGCAAAAGCTGTTAAGGGCCGGAAATTTGCCGACAGACGATATCGACACCTTTGTCATGATACGAGATGGACGATATGATACAAAATCAAATGCTGCATTACGCGTCCTGCGCGAACTTGGCGGCTGGTGGCGGGTATTATCTTTATTCATTGCCGTACCGCGGCCCTTGCGCGATCGCATCTATGATTATATTGCCCGGAATCGCTATGGATGGTTTGGAATGACTGATGTTTGTAAAATACCGCCTAAGCTGCTAACGGATCGTTTTCTGGAAAATGGCGTGCATGCCGAGCCAAAGGAGAACATTGTAAATGAAAAATAAACCGATTTATGTAGAACTCGAGATCGGATGCACCATGGATGAGCTATGGGAGCATACGCAGGATCCTCGGCTGCATGAACAGTGGGATCTGCGTTTCTCGGAGATTCAGTATCTGCCAAGAAAGAACGAATCTGATATGCAATCATTTCACTATGAAACGAGAATAGGCTTTGGTTTGAAAATTGCAGGTACCGGCGAGTCGAGCATTTCTTCCGCACCAGGTAGCGGAACACGCATGTCCACGCTAGCCTTCGCTTCCGAGCAGCGGTTTTCGTTGATACGGAAAGGCGGCGGATACTGGAAATACAAGGAAAGCGGAGATCGGCTGACTTTTATGACGTTATTTGACTATCAAATCCGTTTCGGGTTTGCTGGCCAATTTCTGGATCGTTATCTATTCCGGCCTTTGTTCGGCTATGCCACGGCTTGGAGCTTTGATCGTTTGCGGATTTGGCTGGAGGAGCGCATCCCGCCATCTGTCATAGCGGAAAGGGCATTGATTCATTATTTAAGCGTCATTCTGATCATGCTGCTGTGGTTGTATGAAGGCCTCGTACCGAAATTGCTTTTTCCCGAAGCAGGGGAGCTGTACCTGATGAGAAAGTTAAGCTGGTTTGAAGGAAGTGAGCTGCGACTCATACAGCTCATCGGCATTCTCGAAATGGGGCTAGGCGGGATTACCGTTGTATGGCATAGAAAAAAAGGAATCTATATCGTTCAGGCCATGCTCCTGTTTTTGCTGACTGCTCCGATCGTTTTGTTTGCTCCCGAGCTGCTGGCAGCACCTTTTAATCCGATCACGCTTGCGCTGCCAATGTTTGGCTTATGCCTTGCAGCCTATTGGAGCAGCAGGTATCTGCCGCAAGCTGGCCGATGCAAACGCAAACGTAGCCCATCACGTCGAAAAGAGGGGATTTAAGCATGCGATCCATTTATGAGCAAGCGCTTGGCGCAGAATTCCTTAAGCTCCATCCGCGTATCCAGCAGCGATTTGGCTTTAAAAGTCAAGATCAAACTGCATCGATCGGCCATGGCGTTATGCAGCGAATTTGGTATAACAAGCTGGTCACGCTGCCGCTTTTTATCGGGACATTCCGTCATATCATGTTTCCGAAGGGCGGAAACGACATTCCGTTCTCCATTGAAAATTTTGCTTACATTGATAAATACGGGAGAGAAACCGTAACGTGGATTCGAAAATTCAAGTTTCCGAGAGCGGTTAAACATTTCGACGCTACGATGGTTTTCAGCGGTGAGCGGGATCTTATCGTTGACTATTTGGGCAATAAACAGCATTTAGCGGTAGACTTAGATATTGCGGTTTCACCTAACGGAGGGATCAGGATCCGCTCGGGCGAACAGCGTTTTTATGAGGGACGGCTTCAGTTTCGATTCCCACGGCTGTTTACCGGCGAAGCAGAGGTTCATGAGTGGTATGATGACGAAAATGAATGCTTTCGAATTACGGTTGATGTGCGCAATCCAGTTTTTGGACGGATATTCCGATACGTAGGCTCCTTTCAAGCAGCGTTTATTAAGACCGAACCTGAGGCAATACCAGTAGGGATCCGGCCGCTACGTGACGAAAAAAGGGAATAACCGGCCGCTGCCGTTTATTCCTTTTTGTCACTTGCCTGCTATACGTTGTATAATAGCGGTAGACAGGATTGGGAGATTCACGCTGGCAAGGCTCACGAAGCGGAGTCCGTAGGAAATGGAGTACATGACGAATGAAAAAGTTTAAAAAGTTTTATATAGAGACAACCAGCATATGTAATCTTTCGTGCAGCTTTTGCCCGCCAACACTGCGCGCCAAGGGCTTTATCAAAGTAGAGGATTTCAAAAAAACGCTTGATCAAATCAAGCCCCACACGGATTATATTTACTTTCATGTCAAAGGCGAGCCGATGCTTCATCCCAAGATGGATGAGCTTCTCGATATCAGCCATGAGAAAGGCTTCAAAGTAAATATTACGTCGAACGGAACGCTAATAACGAAAAACAGAGAAAAGCTCTTGAATAAACCTGCGCTGCGTCAAATCAATTTCTCGCTTCACAGCTTTGACGGCCATGCAGGCTCTACGAATAAAGAAGGCTACCTCGCGGAGATTTTGTCCTTCGTAAAAGAGGCGGTAACAAGCAGTAACATCATCATTTCATTTCGGTTATGGAATTTGGACATGGATAATGAAACGAATCAGCAGAAAAACAAAAACCGCGAGCTGTTAGGCATGATAGAGAAGGCCTTTGATCTTGATTATAAAATCGAAGAGAAGTTCATTCCGGGCTCCGGCGTGAAAATCGCGGAACGGATCTATTTAAACCAAGATCCCGAATTCAAATGGCCCGATTTGAAGGAGCCGGAGTATAACGGGAAGGGCTTTTGTCACGCCCTGCGCAACCAAGCCGGGATCTTAATAGACGGCACCGTTATTCCTTGCTGCTTAGACGGGGAAGGCGTAATTAATTTAGGCAATATCCATGATACCCATTTCTCGGAAATCATTGAAAATGAAAGAGCAACACAGCTCTATGACGGATTCTCGAGACGTGAAGCCGTGGAAGAGCTATGCCGGAAATGCGGCTACCGCCAGCGTTTTGGATGATTCGGCTGGCAAGAGTATAGTAGAAAAGGATCGAAGGAGCAGGATATGCCTAAAAATCTGTTGATCGTTGAAGATGATCTGTCCATTGCGGAAATGATGTCCGACCATTTGAATAAGGAAGGCTACCAAATATTTCACGCTATGAATGGAATAGCCGCATTAGAACGGTTCAGCCAAGGGGAAATAGATTTGATCCTGCTCGATTTAATGCTCCCGGAGCTGGACGGGACGGAATTTTTGAAGGCTGTCCGGACACAAAGCTTCGTCCCCGTACTCATCGTGTCGGCAAAGGACAGTGAGCTGGACAAAGCGCTGGGACTTGGCTTCGGCGCGGATGATTATATAACGAAGCCTTTCTCGCTTATTGAGCTTTCCGCACGCGTGAAGGCTTCTTTGCGGCGTGCTACTGTTTATGCCGGTAAAGACGGGCATAGCCAGCAGCCGCATCCTCAGCTTCGCGTGCATGAGCTTTCCCTCGATCCGGAGCTGCATACCGTAAGCATAAACGGCAGCGCTCCACGAGCAAGAACGGACGAGGCTGTTAACGAAGGTGCATGGAAAGGCACTTGAAATGGTAGCAATGCTGAATAAGTTCTTTGATTTAGCGAAGCTGGAATCCGAGGATCAGCTCGTACCGTTTGCAAAAATAAACCTGAACTCGTTTTGCAAAAATATCATATTGTTTTTTTTCGATACAATCACGTCCAAAGGACTCGAGGTTGATATCGTTATTCCCGAGCAAACGATTTATGCGCTTGGTAACGAGGACGCATTGGAGCGAATATGCAGTAACCTGATTTCGAATGCCATCCGGTACGGCAGCGAAGGCCGTGTCATTGGATTCGGGCTCCGCGCCGATGCTGAAAAAGTCGATATCGAGGTATGCGATCGCGGACGCGGAATAAGCGAGCAGGATCAGCTGCATATATTTGAGCGCTTATTCAAGCTGGAGGATTCACGGAACAGGGAGTATCAAGGCAGCGGCCTTGGACTGACCATCACCAAACGGCTGGTTGAAAAGCTTGGCGGGAATATAAAGGTACATAGCATCCCAATTAAGAAAACGATTTTTACGGTCACGTTGAACAAGCTTAATTACTAAGCGCAAAACATAACATAAGAAGATCGTCGTTACGCTCCTTATGAGCCTGCGGCGATTTTTTTTCATACGGAGGACCGTTCGAAAGAAATTCTTAAGTTTTTCGAAACGGGAAAGACAGCTCATTTTGATACACTGGTCCTAGAAACCAAAGAAATGGTGATTTTGGCAGAGCAGGAGGAAGAAAATGAGAATATTGCTGCGAACGAACGAGCTGAGTAAGTCATCTAAAGGGAAAGAGGTCGTCACCGAGGTCAGTATGACGATTAAGAAAGGCGAAATATATGGCTTTCTGGGTCCTAACGGAGCGGGCAAGACGACGATTATGCGTATGCTGACAGGACTTATTCAACCGACTAACGGATCGATTGAGCTGTTTGGGTCGATGATGAACCGGAACGCTAGCGAGCTGATGAAGCGAATGGGGAGCATTATTGAATATCCGATATTTTATGATCATTTGTCTGCTCGCAAAAATTTAGAGCTGCACTGCGAATACATGGGCAGCTATTAAACGATTTCCGTATTGTTCACCTACCCTGTGCCGAGACATCATATTCTAATGGCGAAGCATCTTATTTTGCCTATTCTCGTTTTTGACGGCGCTGCTTTCTAACGGGTTCGTCGCTGCGTTTTTTTTATTCGTTGACGCGCAGAAAGGGTTCATAGCCGAGCCTTTGACAATGCTTATGCTGCGCGATGAAGCCTTTCGAATGTTGATCAACGGCATTTCCATAATGGGTCTGGGAATTATTCCGCTTTATATAGGTGTGATTCGCAAGTCTGTCCCCGCGTTTATGGTGTGTTCCATGTTTTTGGCGTTGATGTTCGGAAGCACGCATGATGAGACCGTCAGTAATTGGTCCTTATCGGCAGCAGTCGCTCTGCTCAGTCTCGGTTTAGGCTTGGTATCCGCCATTGTTTCGATCCGCAGAGCTGTCCGGGAGGACATTATGTAGGAGGCCGAATTGTTGGGCAGACGCTTTTTATGTTATGATTTGTTTCGTGCCGTTCTTTTCTATCAATCTATCATTAAAAAAAGTTAGGAGATTCAAAGACAAATGGACTTTCTTACGATTTTAAAAGCGATTATTTTGGGCATTGTGGAAGGACTGACGGAGTTTGCCCCTGTATCCTCGACGGGACATATGGTTATCGTCGACGATATGTGGCTGCAGTCAGAGCAGTATCTAACGAAATACGTAGCGAACACATTCAAAATCGTTATACAGCTGGGATCAATTTTGGCGGTCATTATTATCTTCCGTAACCGATTCATTGAATTGCTCGGATTGCGGCGCGGCGGCAAGGGGGCCGTTCAGGGGGCAGCAGTACCCGCGAAAAAGCTGAAGCTTACGCATGTGCTGGTAGGTCTCATTCCTGCAGGCGTGTTCGGTTTCTTGTTCGATGATTATATCGATGAATATTTGTTTTCCATTAAAACGGTGCTTGTGGGGCTTGTTATCGGAGCGATTTTTATGATTATCGCGGATCGTTTCCGGCCCAAGACGGTTAGTATCGAGACCGTTGACCAGATCACCTATAAACAAGCTCTAACGGTGGGCTTGATTCAATGCTTGTCGTTATGGCCGGGCTTCTCGCGTTCGGGCTCAACGATTTCAGGCGGGGTATTGCTTGGCATGAGCCACAGGGCAGCCGCGGATTTCACATTCATTATGGCGGTGCCGATCATGGCGGGTGCGAGCTTGTTGTCACTGGCCAAAAACTGGGAATACTTCAATGTTGAATCATTGCCGTTTTTTATTGCAGGCTTCCTAAGTGCTTTCGTATTTGCACTGCTGTCTATACGCTTCTTCCTGAAGCTGATTAATAAAATCAAGCTGGTTCCTTTTGCGATTTACCGCATTGTGCTCGCAGCTGTCATTTATATCGTTTATTTCTAAAAAAATGGCTTGCTCCCTCGAAAAAGGGGAGCAAGCCATTTTTATTTTCCCATAGGGTAGGAGAGCACTCTTTGAGACTCATAGATCCCGATGCGGCCTGAACATAGAAAAGCAATGAGGCAGCCAATGAACAAATAGATCGCCCCCTCGGAGCCAAAGAGCTCAATGCCCATGATGAAGCAGGCAAGCGGAGTCTTAGCGGCTCCGCTGAATACCGAGACAAAACCGATGGCTGCGAGAAAGGGAACGGATAGATGGAGCAATCCGCCAAGCGCGCTGCCAAGCGTTGATCCGATCACGAAGAGCGGCGTCACTTCTCCGCCCTGAAAGCCTGTCCCAAGGGTTAGAGCGGTAAATAATGTTTTGAGCAGGAAAACGGCAGGTGACGCCGCTTCTTGAAACGCATGCTGAATGAGCGGAATTCCGAGGCCTAAATAATCCCGCGTACCGAGAGCATAGACCAGTGCGACAATGAGCAAGCCGCCGATGGCGCTTTTCGCCACTGGATTCGCGAACCATTTGCTAAACAGCTGCTTTAATTTACGCGTGAGCTGAATGAAGAGGAAAGCAGATAAACCGAACAGTACCGATGCGCAAATGACTTTGGTCATGACCAGCCAATCAAACGGGGGGATATCGCCGATTGCATAATGGATATGCTGGATTCCCCAAGCGGTGGTAACCATATGACCTATAAAGCTTGCTATGAAGCAAGGAAGCAGCGCTTCGTAGCTGATAACTCCGATGGCAAGAACCTCTAATCCAAATACCGCACCCGCGAGCGGCGTTCCGAACACGGCGCCAAAGCCGCTGCTGATGCCGCACATCAAAACTATTTTCCGGTCAAGCGGATTAATTTTTATCAGCCTGCCGAACCATTCGGATAAGCTGCCGCCCATTTGTACGGCCGTTCCCTCCCGGCCTGCTGAACCGCCGAATAAATGCGTCGTTAGCGTCCCAAATAAAACTAGCGGTGCCATTCGTAATGGTACCGCGCCATCTCCCGAATGAATTTGCTCGATAATGAGATTATTGCCTTTGCCAGCCTCTTTCCCAAGCTTAAGATAGAGAAAGCTGATGAATGCACCGCCCGCGGGAAGAAGCCATAACAGCCATGGGTGATGAAGCCGTGCTTCCGTAACCCAGTCAAGCGCCGCTAGAAAAAATGCGGATGCCGAGCCTGAGAGGATGCCTATGCTGCCGGCAATAATCAGCCATTTTAAAATATATTGCACTAGATAAAGCGGGTCTAGCTGTCTTGCCTCAACCATACCGTTAAACTCCTTTGACGATTTCCTAACAACTATTATACAGCTCCCTTCCAAGAGGTAAAGAAAATCATGCCAAAGGATTAAAGGTCAACCATCCGCCCTGCACGCCAAGGGAAATCCAAATCAGATGATAAATATTGACAAAGAAATAGAGAACCACTGTGATAAGTATGCAGGGATTTATCCATCTCCGGTTTTTTGTAAAGTAATAAATCAGAATAAGCAGCATCGGAAGCAAGAGCTTCATGGCGTAATAGCTCACGATATTCCATTCATACATGCGCTTAACAATCGGATTCAGCTCGTCGATCAGAAAAAAACGCAGTCCGATGTCGGTAAATGCCGCATCCGTGAAAGATAGCAACAGCAATCCGAAAAGCAGTGTCTTTAAATCCCATTTTACGATAGAAGAGATGGCATTCGTCCTCCGATCTTAAAAAATCATGGTTAAATCGCATATATGATGCATATGTTGCCGATAGTTTATCATTCCACGTGGATAGCTTTCGAATTAAAGATGATCATTTTTATGTAATCTTTGACTCCGCATGCAATCTAGTGATATATTTGAGTGTGCGATAAGTACAGGAGATTTCACAGTCGGCTGCGTGCATGCACGCAGCCGTTTGTGCCTATTATATGGAGGCAAGCTACCCTTGAATAAATATCCGTTTGATTTTGACCCGAAGCAACCTTTTATGGCCCAGGCGAGCGATTGGATCGCCGATGTTTTTTATGAAAAGCTGCCTGAGGCCGGTTTTGAAATAAGAGATGAACAAATTTATATGGCGTTTCAATTGGAGCGCGCCTATGCCGATAAACAGACTATTTTTGCCGAGGCAGGAGTGGGTACAGGAAAAACATTCGTCTATTTGCTGTATGCTATCACTTATGCGAGATATACGAGAAAACCGGCAATTATCGCATGTGCGGATGAATCATTAATTGAACAGCTCGTGAAGCCCGAAGGGGATATCGCCAAGCTTGCGCGTTATTTGGAGTTAACGATCGATGCGCGATTGGGTAAATCCGCGGATCAGTATATTTGCTTGAAGAAACTGGAAGACGCGAGAGCAGGCCAGGATCATGCGGAGCTGTTCGACAGCATTTACCGTGAGCTTCCAAACTTTGTCCACAAGCAGGATTCCATGCAGAGCTTTCATCCGTACGGTAACCGCAAAGATTATCCGAGCTTGAACGATGAGCAGTGGAACGAGCTTGGCTGGGATGTATTCCAGGATTGTTTGGTGTGCGATGTCCGGCATCGCTGCGGTCAAACCCTATCGCGAGACCATTACCGCAAAGCGGCGGATGTGATCATCTGTTCCCATGATTTCTATATGGAGCATATTTGGACGTATGAGGCCAGAAAGCGCGAGGGCCAGCTTCCCTTGCTGCCAGAGTACAGCTCTGTCGTCTTTGACGAGGGCCACTTGCTGGAAACAGCCGCGCAGCAAGCGCTGACTTACAAGCTCAATCATGCCGTATTTGAGGGCATTGTGACTCGTCTGCTTCAAGAGGAAATCCGCGAGTCGTTAGCCGTTGCCGTCGAGGATGCCATCACGCAAAGTGAACATTTGTTTAAAATGATGAATAAACACAGCCAAAAGGTTCCGGCGTCGGACCGTAAAGAGATTATATGGAGCGCTGAGCTTATTCGCGAGATCAACCGGCTGCAGGATACGCTCTCTGTCATTGAAGAGGAGCTCGTATTTGAAAGCGGCTTGTACACGATAGATACGTACCAGCTGAAAATCGTAGAAGAGCATTTGGAAATGATCCAATTTGCGCTTTCGCTTTTCAAAAAAGAGGACAAGCCGATAAGCTGGGTGTCGCAGGATAAGGAAGGAACCTCGCTTGTGATCATGCCCAAATGGGTAAAGGAAGTGCTGAAGGAGCAGGTGTTTTCCCGTAAAATGCCAATCGTATTCTCCTCCGCCACGTTATCGGTGAATGGCTCCTTCGATTACATGATGGAAATTTTGGGAATGGACAGCTCACTATCCTTCTCGGTGCCGTCTCCGTATGATTACGAGCATCAAATGAAGGTTGTCATTCCAAAAACTGATCATTTAATGGGGTTAAATGATAAGGTTGAAGAGACCTATCGCTTCCTGAAGGAAAGCGGCGGCCGGACACTCATATTATTCCCGTCAATGGAACAGCTGGAGCAATTCAAAGCAAATTCGGATTTGCATGCCGCATCGGCAGATTACACGTTCTATTATGAGGGAACAAGCGAAATAAGCCATTTGATTGAACAGTTCCAGCAGGATGAAGCGAGTATTTTATGCGCAGTGACGTTATGGGAGGGCTTAGATATTCCGGGTCCATCCTTATCCCAGGTGATCGTGTGGGAGCTTCCGTTCCCTCCGAACGATCCTTTATTCGCGGCTAGAAGAAAGGACGCGGAAGAACCGTTCGAGCAGGTGGATATGCCTTACATGCTGCTGCGCTTAAGGCAAGGTATCGGCCGTTTAATACGGACGCGCGAGGACAGCGGCAAAATCGTTATTTTTGGCGAAAAGCTGAGTGAACAAACGGTACGCGAGCATATCCTGCAAATCCTTCCAAGCAATGTACGGGTGGAACAGTAGGGAATACCAGCTTAGCAAATAGAGAGAAGAAGGAACATTCCTTCTTCTCAGCTTGTAGAGAAACCCACGTTTTTTCAAAACGACGGGTTTCTCTTTTGTTTTTTATCTTCTCTTTTCGTGAGAAACAGAGGGTTTAAACCTCTCACGCCCTCCGTTCCAAGTGGAGGGCGATCTTCTTCATGTTCTGCACGGCGGCGGTCATCAACGCTTGTTCCATTACGTTGTTTAACCCGCGCAACCGGCAATAGCGAAACCCGTGGAGCTGTTTAGCATCCGCGAAGCTTCGCTCAATCGTTTCTTTTCGTTTTCGGTACAATCTTTTGCCCGACTTGCTTAAGCGGTTTAATCGTACTTGCTCTTTACTGTCCTCCCAGATGTGCCGGGTGACGATCTTACGCTTGTTACGTGAGCGCGTACACTTTTCTAGCATGGGACATGCTGCACAGATCTTCGGATCCGAAGCATAGTGTCGGTATCCGTGTCGGTCTGTCGTTCGGTAAGGCAATTTTTGTTGCTGGGGACAAATATACAAGTTCCGTTCGGCATCATATGTAAATTTCCATTTGGGATATAACCCTTGTGTCGGTTGAAATCTGCGGTGCGCAATAACACCATAAATGTTGCGGTCTTCAAGTCCCTTGCAAATCGGGGTCGTCATATAACCAGAATCAAGTGCGACTGCTTCAACTGCAAAACCAAAACGTTTACGCTGACGATCTAATCGAGAGAGGTACGGCACGGAATCGTGAACATTTCCTGCGGTTACGAAAACATCAGTAATGAGGTTGCACTTCACATCGACGGTACGATGGTCCAGATAAAAGAAGCCTTCCGGCTTGCCTTCCCGAAACATATATCCGCTGTCCGGGTCTGTTGTACTGACCTTCACTTCCTTGTCTTCGTTCACCTCCTCTCGTGGTTTTAGAGCTTTTTTCCTTGCGCTTTACGGTCGGTTTCAATTGCCGAGTTCAGTTCATCCAAATAATCCCTTGTGTTCTGCTGAACCTGCTCTTTTGTATATTTGTTTTTATTCGCATTCGCTTTCACGTGCGTGGAGTCGGATACCAACACACGGCCGCCAATCATACGGTGAGAGATGGCTTGCAGCACGATCTCATCAAAGATGTCCTGGAAGACAGAGGTATCCTTAAAACGCGTACGACGATTCCAACTGATCGTGGTGTGGTCTGGAACGCGATCGGTTAGCCCAAGTCCTAAAAACCAACGATAAGCCAAATTAGTCTGAACTTCACGTTCAAGTTGGCGTTCGGAACGTATGCCATAGAAATAGCCTAGAAAGATCATTTTGAAGAGAACAAGCGGGTCAATAGCTGGACGACCGTTATCCTGCGAATAAAGATGGCGAACCTTCTCATCGATAAAGGTGAAATCGATGTGCTTATCGATCTTGCGAAGCATATGATCAGAGGGCACTAGCTCCTCAATGGAAACCAATTCGTAATTTTGTTGCTTATCTCGATTAGTACGCAGCATCACGACACCATCCGTTCGTTTTAATTACTATAATTATACTGTATTAACGCGGTGTCGTGTTAAATTAATTAAACAAAAAGAAGACTGTCGAGACTTTCTCGACAGCCTGAGAAGAAGGAACATTCCTTCTTCTCTTTTTTTTGTGTTCATCGCTCTAATTGCAAACTACAACGGTACAGCTTATTTAACTTCCCCAAAGCATAATTTTTTCAAATCCTGAAGATTGGTGTTTATATCCAGCCGATTACGGCAAAAATATTGATTATTCGACAAATATCTACACGGAGGAGTTTGACGATGACGAAGGGCATTGAACTGAAAATCCCCGAATGGAATGTTTATTTGGAAGCTGCAATTGTTCTAGTCATACCGCTCATCATTTCATTTATTTTCAAAAGGCTCCGTCAAACAAGGGATGAATAATGGAGATGAATGAACACTTAACGATAAAACTAGCTGCTATACGCGAGCAAATGTCATTTCATTCCGATGTCGTGATACGAGAGTTTATGCTTGGTGATACCGAAATTAAAGCTGCTATTGTGTTCGTGAATGGATTAGCCGATCGAGATTTGATAGATCTTCATGTTTTGCGGGCGTTAATGTCCTTGTCACGGGATTGTGTGCCTGTTACTAAATCTTATTTGATTAACCAGGTATTAACGGTCAGTCAGCTAACGGAAGTAAGTGTTTTAGATGAGTTGATTCCTAAGGTGCTTATGGGCGCAACGGCACTAATTATCGATGGAATGCCGGAAATGATTTTGATCGGGACGGCAAAAAATAAATCGAGGAGCATCGAGGAGCCGATTTCGGAAGCACTGGTAAGGGGACCGCGTGCGGGCTTTAATGAATGCTTATCCGATAACACAGCGCTGCTGCGCAGACATGGCGAAAATGACAGCATGGCCTTTATTAGCATGCAGGTGGGATCGCGCGCGAAAAAAGAGCTGGTCATTGCATATATGATAGATATTGCTAATCCGGAACTCCTTGAAGAGGTGAAGGATCGGGTCAGCAAAATTGAAATCGATAATTTACCGGAATCCGGCTACGTTGAGCAGTTAATTGAAGATGATTTTCTAAGCCCATTTCCGCAAATACAGAGCACCGAGAGGCCGGATCGCGTGATAGGCGCATTGATGGAAGGCAGGGTTGCAATCCTGCTGGACGGTACACCCTTTGCCTTGATAGCGCCTGTCACCTTTAGTATGCTGCTGCAATCTCCCGAAGATTATTATGAACGCTGGCTTGCGGGTTCGCTGCTCCGAATCCTTCGTTTTTTCGCTGCCATGATTGCATTGTTGACGCCTGCTATGTATATTTCGTTCATTTCTTTCCATCCGGGTTTAATTCCTACAAAGCTCGCAATTTCGATTATCGGGGCTAGGGTTGGCGTTCCTTTTTCGTCGCTTGTGGAAGCATTGATCATGGAGATCGCGATAGAAATACTGCGGGAAGCCGGGCTCCGTTTGCCAAAACCGATCGGACCGGCCATGGGCATCGTGGGCGGCTTGATCATCGGCGAAGCAGCTGTGCAAGCAGGAATCGTCAGTCCTATTCTTGTCATTGTCGTTGCGGTAACGGCGATTTCGTCCTTTTCCATTCCGCAATACAGTGCCGGTATCGCGCTTCGCATGCTTCGATTCGGGGCCATGTTTTGCGCGGCAGCTTTCGGGCTTTACGGCGTGGTGTTGTTTATCCTTCTCTTATTAGCGCATGTATGCAAGCTGAAGAGCTTTGGCGTGCCTTATGCTAGTCCGGGAGCGCCTTATCGGGTTGGGGATTGGAAAGACTTTTTTGTTCGCGTACCCATTTTCTTGATGAAAAAAAGACCCGCGATGCTGCATCCTGCAGACGCCAAAAGGAAAAAGAAGTAATTCTCGGGTTAGAGGGAGAGGCCTATGAAAAAAGCGCAGGATCGGATTACTACCGTCCAAACCGCCGTTATCGTAACCAATTTTTTACTCGGATCGGGGATCCTGACCTTGCCCAGAGCTTCCGTAGAAAAGGTTGGAACGCCGGATGTATGGCTATCGGTTTTGTTAGGCGGTTTGATTGCCATTGCCGCTGGTGTCATCATGGCCGTTTTATCGAAATCACATGTAGGATTAACCGTTTTTCAATATTATCAATTGCTGCTGGGAAAATGGATCGGTGGTCTTATCGGTTTAGCTTATATTATTTATTTTTTCATGACTGCCGCATATCAGGTGCGCGCACTGTCAGAAGTAACGGGGCTATTCTTGCTTGAAGGAACGCCGTCTTGGGCTATTGTCATGGTATTTATGTGGGTTAGTCTCTATTTGATGACCGGCGGTATAAATCCAATCGCGCGATTGTTTGAATTGATTTTGCCTGTAACGATCGTCATCTATTTATTGGTGATGTTTATGTCGCTAAAGATTTTTGACTGGGAGAATTTACGTCCTTTTTTGGGAGAAGGAATTTTGCCTGTTTTTAACGGTATTCGATCAACAGCACTTTCGTTCACTGGCGTTGAGATTATTTTGGTTATTACAGCCTTTATGAGCAACCCTAATAAATCGGTGAAAGCCGTTGTGATTGGCACAACTATTCCCATGATTATATATTTGCTCACAGTTGTTGTCGTTATTGGAGGGTTATCAATTGACGGGGTAAGTACGAGAACATGGCCGACGCTTGATCTTATTCGAAGCTTTGAGTTTACAGGCTTGATTTTTGAGAGATTCGAGTCGTTCCTGCTGGTCATCTGGATCATGCAAATTTATTCCACCTTCACGATTACGTATTATGCAGCAGCTTTAGGGATGTCACAGATTTTCAAGGTTAAAATAGTGAAATGTTTGTACGTGCTGCTCACGATCGTATTTATCATTTCCACGCTCCCCAAAGAGTTAAGTGCGCTGTTTGCATTAGGTGATTTTCTTGGTAATTTGGCTTTATATTTGTTTATTCCGATTCCGATCCTGATGTTAATGCTAACTAAATGGAAGAAAAGCAATAAAGGAGCGAAGGATGATGGGATACCGAAGTAGTAGTAAATTTCGCGCAATAGCAATCATTCTTTGCCTAATTGCACTGCTCTTTCAAACGGGCTGCTGGAGCAAGGATGAAATCGAAGATCTAAGTATCATTGTCGGCATGGGCCTAGATATGGCAAATGAAACGCAGCTTGAGGAAAAGCTGGAGAAACGTGGTTCGAATTACCAGAAGAAAGACATCGTTACCTATACGTTGCAAATTGTAGACAAGCAGTCGGAGGCTAGGAGCGGCGATACGAAAAGCGATGCCTCGGCCAAACCTTATCTTAACGTATCGGAAACCGGAGATTCGCTCTTCGAAATGATCAGGCAATTTTCCGCCCGCTTGGAGCGTCCGATTATCGGTCATCATATGAAAGTGATCGTCATCAATGAGTCATTATCTCGTCGTTATGCTATGAATAATCTTCTCAGTTTCATGCTGCGGGATAACGATATTCGTCTCAATTGTCTAGTTGTCATGAGCAGAGGGATTGCAAGAGATGTGTTAGAAGCAAAAGGGAAATCCATAATTCCTGCTTTTCGGCTCTTTGGCATGGAAGACAATCGGTATCGCACGTATAAAATTTTGCCGCCAATGTCTCTCATCAAGCTTGAAGGAAAAATGAATTCCAAATCCAGTTATTTATTGCAAAACGTCATTGCGGTTGACGGTGAAGTGGAATTTTCGGGAGCAGCCGTTATAAAAGGAAAGACACAGAAATTTAGAGGGAGATTAAGCGAGGAAGAATTGTTAGGGGTAACCTGGTTAAAAGGCGATGGGAAAGGAGGCGTCGTAAAAAGCTATGATCCAAAAACCAAACAGGTTATCACGTACGAATTAAAATCAATGAAGAGCAAAATTGTTCCTTACGTCGAAGGCAGTAAAATCAGTTTTCGAGTCAACATCGAAACCGAAGGACGGTTAATTGAAGAATGGCTGCTCACAAATGAACCTATAGATGAAAATTTTTTAAGTAAGGCGGAGCAGTCAGTGGAGAAGGAAATAAAACGGCTGATCAACCTGGGACTTAATAAAATACAGAAAGAGTATAAAACGGATGTAGTTGGTTTCGGCACTAAATTGAGTATAAAGCACCCCAAGGTATGGAAAACGGTAGAAGAGGATTGGGATGAGGAATTTAGCGGAGTTCCCATTACTTATGATGTGAAGGTCTCAATAATGGAAACGGGCTCAAAGCAAGGACACTAGCCTATTATGTAAAGCGGAACAGCTCATTTTTGTGTCAAAAAAACTGCGTGAAATACATATTTCACGCAGTTTGCTTTTATATCGATTTTTAAGCTATCATACTAGAATAGTGATCAACCAAATAGAGTCTATAATATGGATACATATGGAGGATTTATAATAGGAATGGGATATCATGAAGTGACGGATAGCTACGGTTTGGAAATGGAACTCTTTTCCATATGGATGAAAAATAAAGGAATGACAAAGTCAACGCATCAAGCTTATATGAGCGATGTCAGTTATTTTCTCCTGACCGTACATCCAACTGAAACGAAGAAAATTACGAAAATGGATATTATGAGATACATGGCCCTATGCCGTGAAAAGGGAGCCGGGGATGAGGCACGGAACCGGAAGCTTTCTTCGCTCCGTTCTTTTTTTAAAGCGATGATCGAAATGGAGCATTTGGAGAGCAACCCAGCAGCGCTCATTGCGAAGTCGAAGCAGGAGAAAAACCGAATTCCTGTCTATTTGGAAGAGAATGAGCTGGAAGCGCTGCTCCATACGATGAAGGGCAAATATTATATCCGGAATGTATCAATCGTGCTGCTGATGGCATATGCCGGCTTGCGGGTAGGAGAAGTTCATCGGATGAATGTACAGGATTTACAGCAGGACGGATCTATCCATATTTTAGGGAAAGGACGCAAATGGCGCGTTATCCCGCTGCCGGATGCCTTGCAGCATATGCTGAATGAGGCATTGGCAGATCGCAAGGAATCAAGGCAGGGCAAGGAGCAGCCGTTTTTTGTCTCCCAATTCGGACGAAGATTATCCATTCGCATGATTCAGACCATTGCGGATCATACGATCAAGCAGTTGAAGGAGCAGATGCCAGCGCTGGCGGATAAACGATTATCAAGCCATAAGCTGCGCCACTCGTTTGCAACGATGCAAATTCGCAGCGGAACCGATATTCGAACGCTGCAGGAGCTCCTTGGGCATGCCAGCATAGAAACGACGCAAATTTACACGCACATTGATAATAAGCAGCTTCGGAGTGCCATGAACAATATTTCCAGTAAAATTCCTTTGAAATTTCAAAGTAGTTAACGTAATAATAATTATGTAAACAAAATATTAAAATCAGCATTAGTTTACAGAAAATTCCTGTTACTTATCTATAAGGGGAATCTTTTGAAGTTCTCATGGAACATAAAGTGAACAATCCGCACGAAATAAAAAAGCAGTTGAGAGATACCAAAAGTATCTTTCAACTGCTTTTTTGCTAATAAGAACCAGCAGCAACAAGCTTGCGTCTTTCTTCGCGCTCTTCTGGCAGCATTCGAGGACAGGTATAGCATTTTTGACCATCTATGCGGCATTCATACATGCAGCAGGAGGAATTCAGCATAAGCTTTCCGCCCTCGGGAGTCCATGGATTATCAATATAACGCGGTTTATGAATGAATGGATTGCGTTTACGGTTAAATACTTCAGCAGGCAGTCCCGCTAAAACATCAAAATCCCGTTGGAAATTGGCTAGAAGAGCGGGGTCTTGAATGTTTTGATTCACATAATCACGTACAAAGTGGATTTGGCCGCCTACTTGATTCCAGATCATGGCCGATTTCACATCAGCACTTACAGCAACGGCTTCGACGATAGCATTGATTTCGTTTTTGAAATAAGAACCAAAGGCATGTTCGAGAAAAGCTTTACGATCCCCGTCGTTATGGGGTACCTCTGTCCAGCGCAATTCATTAATTTTGAAGCCAAGATGAGCATGATCATTATGCTGTTCCAGCTGAAAGGTTAAATTTTGGAGCGATAAATCTAAATATCGGTTGTATTGGGCTGCAAAAATGAGATTCGTTATGCAAAGGTTGAAGAAGGACATGCCGACAAATGATGCCGCTAATTCCATGCCGGTCGCTTGAACCATATTACCCGCTTTGATCAAAGTGGCATGTGAAATTTCACGAATTAGAAAATCAACGGCCGGCAGCTCATGGACGGGATGAGCAGCACCGCCAGGTGAAATGTGGAAATAGGTATCAACAAGCGTAAAGTCCATTTGATTAGGCATCCGCGTCTCCTCTTAACTAAAATAATGAACGATAGAGCATAGGTATTAATGATAACGATTATCATTTTCTGCACATTCATTATTAGTATAGGAGGAAGCTATCGTACTGTCAATAAAAACGGCTCTACAATCACTTTTACTCGCTCCAGGCCTTCCCACATATCGCCGGGGCCGTCATAAATAAGGACATAGGCACGGTCAAAGCCCGTTTCTCCAACCTTTTGAAGGTATGCAAGCAGCTCAGCTTTATCTGGAATGCCTGCTTCATCGTAAGTGGGCTTTACATGGACCGAAACGCTAAGGGGAGCGGTTACTCCGATCTCCTCGATTTTGCCGTCTCCGTGATAGTTGCCGAAATCCGTAATAAAACCGACGGGCTTTCCAGCCTTCGCAAGCAGTTTGAGGCTGCTGTCAGCAGTAGAAGTGAGTGATTTGAAATTTTCCGTAATGACATGCACGGCCTTGGAAGCACCATACGATGCCATCTCCGCTAAGGAGTCGGCAGAAATTTGGATGGCTGCTTCATCCGTGGGCGAAGCCTCTCCTGCAATCACGCGAATTTGTTTTGCTCCGCAAAGCGATGCAATATCGATCCATTTTTTAATAAAAGCGAGGTCGGCTTTACGTCTGCTTTCATCCAATGAAGTGATATCGCCGTAGTCTAGCAGCAGTGTATCGAATTTGACATTTGCCTCGAAAAAAGACTGTTTGAGCTGTTCTAAATAGGCCGGCTCCGTCGAAGGAAAATGAAAATGGCAAACCTCAAGCGCTTGATAGCCTCTGGCGGCTGCTTCAGCTGGTAGCTCGAGCAGGGTTAACAGCTGCGGCTGCTCCTGTTCTCTAATTTGATGGCTTTTGGTTTCCGTTTCCCAGTACGTCAAGCGGAGAGGACCCAAATGGCGATGCAAGCTCCATGTGCTAATAGATAGGTATGACACGAATGATCCCGCCTTTTAATATAATGGTTAAACCTAACAATAGCATAGCATGTAATAAACCGAAAAAAACGTTCGCATTTGGCGTATAGTTCCTCAGGATAGTGTTTTTGCTCCGGATAGCATTCGTTTAAGCGGAAATTCGCTCAGAAATTGTTCACCATTCCCTTTACTTTACTTCTTTCAACAGGATGAACTTTCAATAAGGGAGGTTCACAGCAGATGGGAATTAAAAATTCGATATTCGAGAAAATATTTTTTCTTTTAAAGTTTTTTTATAAACCGGGGCAGATGGGAAGCGTGACGCCAAGCTCGAATTATTTAGCGCGTAAAATGGTTGGAAGCGTCCCATGGCATACCGTGAATCATTTAGCTGAACTCGGCGCGGGTACGGGAGCGATAACCAAGCACATTAAGAAGGCTGCTCGAAACGAAATAAAGATAATGTTATTTGAAAAGGATCCTTATATGTTTAAAGCCTTAAAAGAGGCATATCCTGATTTTATTATCCTCCAAAATACGTTGGGACTTCATGAAGCATTAACCCAAGCAGGAATCGATCACCTGGATTGCATCATAAGCGGACTTCCTTTTTTCAATTTTCCGCATGCATACCGGACGGCTTTGTTGGAACAGATCGTGGCTTCTTTACGGGATGACGGTTTGTTTATTGCTTTTCAATATTCGCTGCAAATGAAGAAGCAGTTGAGCGTCTATTTTAATATTGATGAAATAAAATTTGTTCCAATTAATATTCCTCCTGCCTTTGTATACGTCTGCAGAAAAAAACATCGTCAGGAATCCTAATAAAGATGAATTGGTGCTGAATGGGCCGAAAGGTTTTTGCTAAATAGGCGATTAGCATTATAATAAGTAATATAGGCTGTTGAAAAGCTGATTAAAGGGATTTTGTCAGGGAAGGAAAGAGCACAATGGAAACGAAACGTATTACGACCGAAGAGCAATTAGATGATGCATTCCGTATTCGGAAAGCAGTCTTCGTGAAAGAGCAGGGTGTAGCGGAGGAAGTAGAGCTGGATGAATTTGAAGATATCGCCGATCATGTCCTCGTTTACTACGAGAACGAGCCCGTAGGTACGGGAAGAGTGCGTGTTGTGGATGAATACGCGAAGCTGGAGCGGATCTGTGTGTTATCCTCGCATCGGAAGCACCGGTTAGGCAAAGCGATCATGGACGAGCTTGAAGCCATTGCGCGTGAGAAAGGCATGAAGAAAGCCAAGCTGCACGGGCAAGTGCAGGCAGCCGCTTTTTACGAAAAACAAGGATATGAAGTCGCATCGACCGTATTTATGGAAGAAAACATCCCCCATGTTAAGATGGTTAAAGATTTATCCCATTAAATATTATTAGAAGCTTCATATGGCTATCGATTTTAAAATGGAGTGCAAATTGGCGACAATTTGTCACTCCATTTTTGTTTTTATGTAACCTCCTTAGATTCAACAAAATAATTTGCAAAAGAACCTGTTAGTGTACGCCACCAACAGGTTCTTAACGATGGATCAAATCAGTTTTTTGCGAAACTGAGAAGGCGATACACCCTTCACTTTCTTAAACATTTTTGAGAAGAGCAGAGGGTCCGAATAACCAACGGAATGGGAAATATCAGAGACCGACAGCTGCTGATTATTCATTAAGTCGCATGCTTTATCCATACGGTAATGCAATAAATACATCTGAGGGGATAGCTTCTCGACCTCTTTAAACAAAGAAGAGAAATAAATTCGGTCAATTCCGATCCGATACGCGAGATCGGCAATGCTTATTTTGGTGTAATAATTCATTTTGATAAATTCGACGGCTTTGCGCACGTATTCATCCTTCGCTTTTGGCAAATACCCCAATTGATTAGGTCCGGTCAGCATCTCGATCCACTCGGAGAAAAGCCGGTACAGCAGGCTGTGTACGATTAACCCGCTGTTTTTCTCGAGAGCTTCTGCTTCAGACAGCTGATCCAGCCAAGGGTCGAACCAATTTGCCGGCGCATAGGTGAAATAAGGCGATTCTTTGCTAAGGCCCACTTGTTCAAGCAAATCCTCAACGCTGCCGCCTTGGAAGGCAATCCAAGAATAAACCCACGGTTCCTGCTTGTCAGCCTTCATATGGCATATGATATTCGGAAAAACCATGAAGCCTTGCCCTTTTTTTAGCTCATACGTATGACCGTTTATTTGGTAGCTTCCTTTGCCTTCATGAATAAATAGAATTTTATAATGGTCTTTTACCCCGGGTCCCCAATTGTAGCCTGGCGGGCAGTATTGCTTTCCGTGATAATAATAAATGAGATCATAACGCTCGCACATGTTGTTCAGCTCCTGCCATTAAATCATATACACCTTACATTATGACATATAAATCTTGCTTGTGGACATTCCTTATTCCAGTATAAATCAATATAATTTGAAAGTAATCAGATGCGGAAGAGAACATTATAGCATATTTAGTTCAAGGAAATCACATTAATAGGATAAGGGGACTACCATTACATGCCATACACAGCAGAGCCATCACGTTATTCCGATATGTTGTACAAACGCGCAGGAAAAAGCGGCGTCAAGCTGCCGGCCATTTCACTAGGGCTTTGGCAAAACTTTGGCGGCAACCAGCCGCTGGAAAATTCAAGAGCCATGATTTTAAAAGCATTTGATCTGGGTATTAACCATTTTGACCTTGCAAATAATTATGGGCCGCCTGCAGGATCTGCCGAAGAAACGTTCGGTGCGGTATACAAGAAGGACCTTATTCCTTATCGGGACGAGCTGCTTATCTCCACCAAAGCAGGTTATTACATGTGGGAAGGACCTTACGGCGAATGGGGCTCGCGTAAAAACCTGCTGTCCAGCCTTGACCGCAGCCTAACGAGAATGGGCCTGGATTATGTCGATATTTTTTATTCTCACCGCCCTGATCCGGAAACGCCGTTAGAGGAAACGATGGGAGCGCTTGACCATGCCGTCCGGCAAGGCAAAGCGTTATATGTTGGATTATCAAATTACAGTGCGGAGCAAACCAGCGCGGCGGTAAAAATTCTGAAGGAGCTAGGTACGCCATGTCTGATTCATCAGCCGAACTATTCGATGCTCAATCGTTGGATTGTGGATGGGCTGCAGGATGTGCTTGTCGAGCAAGGGATTGGATCAATCGCTTATTGCCCGCTCGGAAGAGGTCAGCTGACGAATAAATACGTCGATAAAATCGAAGCGGAATCCAAGGCGCCGAGCAGCACAATGAAGCCGGAAGCCATTGCCGTTGAACGCGTACAAAAATTCCGCAGCTTGGAGGCTTTTGCCGCCAAGAGAGGCCAAACCCTCTCGCAATTGGCCTTATCATGGGTGCTTCGCGACGGAGGGGTCACGTCAGCGCTTATCGGCGTCAGCCGCGTCAGCCAAATCGAAGAAAATGTAAAGGCACTCAAGAGCGCACCGTTAACCGCTGAAGAAATATCAGAAATCGATTCGATTATGCATAATATTGGAGATCTTCCATGGTAAAACAAACCCAGGCGAACCGCCTGGGTTTTTCTTTGTCCCCGCCGGCAAAATCACTCCAAAAGCAGGAAATGGAGAGTGTTCTGTGGAAATAGTTGGTTGAAAAAACAATGAAATGAATGAGGGAAACTATGACCGAACTAACAGTAGCTTATATTGATTCATTCGCGCTAAACGCGGGTGCGATCAAAAACGGAAATGATCTCGTCCGTAAAAACAGCTTTCAGAAGCTAGCGCGAACGGAAGATGGAACACTGCTTTTCGGGGAATGCAAAGGAAGCGGTAAAGAGCCTTACAGCTGTTCGGCGGACTTTGTAAAAACGGAGCAGCCTGTTTTTCGTTGTTCTTGTCCAAGCCGGCAGTTTCCTTGCAAACATATATTAGGACTCCTGTACGCCTATGCGGGCGGCAAGACCTTTGACATTGCCGACATTCCTGCCGATATTGCGGATAAACGGGAGAAAGCTGACAAACGCGAGGAAAAGAAAAAAGAAACAGCCGCAGCTCCCCCAGGGACGGAGACCAAGCGCAGGGTTAATAAAAATGCATTGGCTAAAAAACTTGCCTCGCAGCTAGAGGGCATTGAGCTTGCTCATAAGCTGGTCCAGCAAATTGTCCAATCGGGTTTGGCGTCTTTGGATAAACGGTCGATTCGTATGTATGAAGACCAAGCGAAGCAGCTTGGCAATCATTTTGTGCCGGGTTTGCAAGCTGCTTTTCGCGAAGTATTTATATTAATAAATGCTAGCGATAACCATGAAGCGGTTTATTCGGAAGCATTCGAGATGCTTGCTGCCCTGCATGCCTTGCTTAAAAGAAGCCGTGATTATATTACAGCGCGCATGGAAGATCCTGAACTGCCGATGGATATCACGAGTGTTCTAGAAGAAAAGATCGGACACGCTTGGCAGCTTTCAGAGCTTCGCGAGCAGGAGCTTATTCGCAAGAATATGGAGCTGATTCAGCTAAACTTCCGCTCCTATACGGATGAAGCCCGCGGGGAGTATGTGGATGAGGGGTATTGGCTTCAGCTGGAAGACGGCGAAATCGTCATTACGCGGAACTTTCGGCCATTCCGGGCAGCAAAGCATATGAAAGAGGACGATTCCGTCTATATGGCCGTTCAAACAAAGGAACTGTTTACTTATCCGGGTGAGCTGAACAAAAGAGTGAGATGGGAAGAAATGACCATGCGGGAGTGCAGCAGCGGAGACCGGAATAAAATCCGATCGTTTGCCGAGCACTCCTACGGCGCAGCATTGAAAACCGTAAAAAATCATTTAAAAAACCCGCTAGCCGACAAAAATCCAGTTCTGCTGCTCCATGCTGCAGAAGTGGCCAAAACGGAAAAGGGCATTGTCTTGGTAAATGAAACGGGAGAAAGGCTGCCGCTTGCCAACATAGCAAGACTTGGATATCCTACGCTGCAGCTGCTGCCGCATTTGAATCAAAAGCAATTGAAAAATATGGCGGTATTGGTCATGTTCGAGGATCAATTATCTGAAGGCAAGCTTGTTGCCCAGCCGCTGACGCTGATAACCGAGAATGAAATGATCCGATTATTTTATTAATGCGCGACGAAGGAGCATAGGATGAGCATTCCATTACTTAGAGAATTGCATCAAGACGTACGCCGTTTAGTCATCGCGGGAGCGGGCATTGCGGCAGATGATTTAAAGCTGAAGCGGATGCTGCCGCAGCTGCAGCAGCTAGGAGAGAAAGCACCTATTTTCAAACGGGTTGCCGAAGAAGTTAACGGTGTTACGGCGGCCAAGCCGGAGCATGCGTCAGGGAAGCTCTTGGATTTAGCGGTCCTGCTTCACGCGGTCTTGCACACCCAAAGCTCGGCTGAAGCGGAAGGCGACCTGCTTCCGCTCGGGAACCCGGACCCTTTCATTAACGTGACCACGGAATTCCCTTACAGAAAGCTGAAGCCGCTGCTTGATGCGTTGACCCAGCGCGGGCACGGACGCCTCGAGACCATCAAACAAGGTGCAGAAGATGGCTTATTTACCGATTTTCGAACATTTATTCCGGCAGTAAACGGACTAAGGGACAGCTATGCGGAAATCGCGGAGTATATCGCGGAGAAAGTGATCCCGCAGATGGGTGCAGCGGTACTTCCTATTTTGCATGAGCATTTTCATATCCAGGGAAACAGCGGCGATGCCAGACTGCTAATATGTATAGACCAGTTGACCTCGGATACCGAATCGCTTTGGCCGCTTTTTACTACTGCTTCCAAGGAAGGCGCGCAGCCGGTTCGTATTGCTGCGATTTCATTAATGGCAGGCTTGCCTGCTTTTGAAGACGAATTGCTGGAATTGTCGCATGACAAAAAGAAAGAAATCCGAGGCGCTGCGTTAACCGCGCTTTCAAGGCTGCATTCTGACCGCGTCGTAGGGCGCTTGATTGATGCCCTGGCAAAAAAGGATACAGAGCTTGCCATTGCACCGATACAAGCATGTGCAGCCCCCCGGCTCACCGAGCAGCTCCTTCAATTAGGTTCTTCACTGATCGGTAAAATCGAGTCGGGCGAACAAACCGCCGTTTTAAAAGAAACGCTGGGAGGCGTGATTTCTTGCTTTCAAACCAAAGCTCATGAGAGCGCAGTAAGACAATTTTTAATGCTTGTTCTCTCTAATGAAAAGCTGGATTTCAAAGAATACGAGTCGCTTTTGAACGAAGCGGCTCAAATTTTGTTGTATTCCAAGGATAAGCTTGCTTTGACGTATCTGCATGAGCTGCGGGATAACCGGCCTCCTTTAATAGGCTATTCGTTGAAGGCTGCTCTCCGTTTGCTTGAGCCTGCTGAGTTGTACGATCAATACGAAGGCTATCTTACGCAGAAAAAAAGCAAAAATGCGCGAGAGCTGCTTCAAGCTTTTTATGCTTGTACGCCTAATTCCTTTGCTTATATATACTCGGAACAGGAGGAGCAATCGAATTTCGCGTGGGATGCAAGATGGGTCGATCGATTCGTGGAGCTGAACGAAGAAGAGCTGGTTTGCCGTTTGGTTAAAGAGCCGGATAAGAAGATCGTGGCTTATCTGGTCGAAAAGTCCAAGGTTGCGCCTCAGCTGATGAAACCGCGGACCGTTCACCTTTTTCACGCGTTATTTAGGGTTGGACACCGGGAAACGGCTGACTTATTCCTTCCCGCTTTGGAGCAGGCAACGCAGCATTCCTATTATTATTTGGATCGGGAGGTTCAGCTCTTAATTGCGATGCTGCCAAGCCATTCCGCGGAGAAGCTGCATCAAATCGCCGATAAAATCACTTATGAATATTCACGCAATCAATTAAAACAGTTGGCTGATCATGTTGCCGCCAAGCCGGCAGCAATCGAAACGGATGCAGAGGGAGCGGGATTTTTAGCATGGATAAAAAACAAACTATCTTAAGACAGCCGGCAGAGCTGTTGTACGCGCATGAGCTGGAAGCGCTGAAAGCCCATGATCAAGGTGAAAAACCTGCCGGCTGGCAGCTGTCACCGCGGGCCGTGCTTACCTTTATTACAGGCGGGCGTGCTGGCGAGGTCGAGATTACGCCAAAATATATCGGCCATACTCGGTTGGTAGAAATCGCCATCGCTACCTTGCTAACCGATCGTGCACTGCTTCTAATCGGAGAACCGGGAACGGCAAAATCATGGCTCTCGGAGAATCTAACGGCAGCCATTCATGGCGATTCCTCCAAAGTCATTCAAGGAACCGCGGGCACAAGCGAGGAGCAGGTACGCTATTCATGGAATTACGCGATGCTGCTGGCAAATGGCCCTTCGGAGGAAGCGTTGGTGAAAAGTCCGATTTACCGTGCAATGGAAACAGGCGGCATCTCGCGTTTTGAGGAGATATCGCGCTGCGCTTCGGAGGTGCAGGATGCGCTTATATCCATTTTGTCCGAGAAGACGATTTCGGTTCCTGAGCTGGGAAGGGACATTCCGGCAGAAAGAGGTTTTTCTATTATTGCGACAGCGAATACAAGGGATCGCGGCGTAAATGATATGTCGGCCGCTTTAAAAAGACGTTTTAATATCGTGGTGCTTCCGGCGCCTTCAGATTTAGAAACAGAAGTATCCATCGTACGCAAACGGGTGAGTGAGATCGCTTCAAATTACCGGCTCGGCGAGGCGGTTCCGGAAGAGGAGGCGGTACGCAAGGTAGTCACGATTTTCCGTGAGCTGCGCAGCGGCATGACCCTTGATGGCAAGGAAAAGCTTAAGCAGCCAAGCGGAGCGATCTCGACGGCCGAAGCGATTTCTTTGCTAATCAACAGTATGGCACTGGCGAGCAGCTTTGGCGATGGACAGGTAGCCGAAGAGGATCTTGCAGCGGGCTTGCTCGGCGCGGTTGTGAAGGATGAAGCCAAGGATGATGCGGTATGGAAGGAATATTTGGAAAATGTGATGAAGAAACGGGGAGCCGATTGGAGAGGGCTATATCGTGCTTGCCGTGAGCTGAATTCGTGAGCGCGGGTGCCGCAGCACGGCACGGCGTCCATCTATTCGGCGTGCGCCATCTCTCGCCTAACGGCGCGCTCCAGCTGCTCAGTTATTTAAATGAGACCAAGCCGCTTTTAGTCCTTGTCGAAGGTCCTTCGGATGCGTCGGAGCTGATTAGTCAGATCACGTTAAGCGGAGTGAAGCCTCCCGTCGCGATTTTGGCCTATACGGAGCAGCTGCCTATCCGTACGGTTGTTTTCCCGCTAGCCGAATATTCGCCGGAATATCAGGCATTTCAATGGGCGTCCGCGAATGGAGCGGAGGCAAGGTTTATAGATCTGCCGTCGGAAGTCTCCGTTAGCTTATATGCAAGCCGTAGAGCCGTATTGGAAAAGGAAGAGGATTCAGAAGGCGCACGCGAGTATCGTCAGCAAAGCAATGGGCATTACGAGCAAGTCGCTAATCTGGCTGGTGAGCCCGATTACGAAACCTATTGGGAGCGCCATTTTGAACAAATAAACGACCAAAGAAGCTACCGCCTTGCCATGCATGCTTTCTCGAACGAAATGCGCGGGCTTTCCGAGGCAGAGGAGCGAATGCATACCCCGCTGGAGGCAGCGCACAATGAAATCCGCGAGGCTTATATGAGGTCCCAAATCTCCAAAGCGATTGCAGAGGGCACTCCGGCAAACCGCATCGTGGTCGTAACAGGCGCCTACCATACCTCTGCGTTAGAAGAGGAACGGCCGGGACTGTCGGGGGAGGAAATTGCTTCCTTTCCGTCCAATCCGACCAAGCTGACCTTGATGCCTTATTCGTACTATAAGCTGTCTAACCATTCCGGCTACGGAGCAGGCAATATGGCACCTTCGTATTTTGAGCTGGCATGGCAGTGCGCAAAGAACGGGGATCCCGCTAAGCTGCCGTCGCTCTATCTTGCTACGATTGCCGGCCATATGCGCGAGAGCGGAACGTTCCGTTCCGCTGCTTCCGTTATTGAAGCGGTTAGGCTTGCCGAGTCGTTAGCTTCCTTACATGGAGGAAGGCTGCCGGTATTACGAGACCTTCATGATGCCGCCGTCACTTGTCTTGGATACGGAGAGCTGGCGATTGTTGCGGATGCGATCGTCAGAACGGATGTTGGAACCCGCATCGGCTTTCTGCCGGAAGGCGTCAGCCAAACGCCGATACAGGATGATTTGAACCGGAATTTGAAGACGTTGAAACTTGAAAAATATAAGACGACCGTAGCGACCGAGCTCGAGCTGGATCTCCGTGAAAACCGGAGAGTGAAGTCCGAGGAGGCTGCGTTTCTCGATTTAAGAAGATCCTTTTTCCTTGAAAGAATTCAACTGCTGCAAATTAGCTTTGCCAAGAAGCGTGGGGTCAGGCAGGACAGCGCGACCTGGGCAGAAAGCTGGGTGCTGTTCTGGACGCCGGAGGCGGAAATCGAAGCGGTTGAATCCATCATGAAAGGGGAGACGATTGAGCTTGCCGCTTCGTTTCACATCAAAGAGTCCTTGGCACAAAGCGCGAATATCGTAGATGCCGCGGTACTTGTCCGGGCGGCATGGCAGTGTGGGCTTCCCGCTTCCATGGAAGATGCCCGGCAAACGCTTCAGCGCCTAGCGGTAGACGCTGGCGATTATTCGCAAATTGCCGGTACGCTCCGGGAGCTGTCATTATTAGTGCAATTTGGCGATGTCCGCAAAATGGATACGGCGGTTTTAATGCCGCTGCTGCAGCAGCTGTTTTTGCGGGGAACGCTGCTTCTGGTTGACTCTGCCGCATGCAGCGATGATGCGGCTGAGGCAATGGCATCGGCCATTATCGATATGCATGCGGTTTCGCAGCAGCATTTCGATAGGGTAGACGATGAGCGTTGGGTGACGCAGCTTGAGATGCTAGCCTACCGGGATGACCGCAACGCGAAGCTTTCCGGACTCGCCTTTGCTCTGCTTCTGGAGCGAAATCTTATCGATCATGACCGTTTAGCCAGGGAGGTATCCAGAAGACTATCGCCGGGGATCCCAGCAGATATAGGCGCAGGCTGGTTTGAAGGCATGTCGCTAAGAAACCGCTATGTGCTAATCTCTCGCAGGCAGCTATGGGAGCAGCTTAATCTGTATACCGCTTCGCTTGATGATGAGCAGTTCCGGCGTTCGTTGGTGTTTCTTAGAAGGGCCTTAGCTGCTTTTGAACCAAGAGAGAAGAACGCGATTGCGGAGATGCTGGGCGACTTATGGGGATTTGGCGAAACAGAAGCTGCCGATGTCCTTCAGCGACCGCTTAGCAGCGAAGAGCAACAAAAATTGGACGAGCTCAACGAGTTCGATTTTGGAGACCTATAAGATGAGCGATAATGAACAATTCGAACAATTGAAGCGCTGGCGTCTTATTTTAGGCCAAGCTGCAAACGATAGGCTGTCCGACATGGCAGGAGGACGCGGACTGCTTGATGAAGAGCAAAGCCTAATGGATGAAGCGCTGGCCGCTATTTATGACGATACGACTAGCGCATCCGCTGATACACAAGGGAAAAACGCTGCGCGTTCCGCTGGTTTAGGCGCCTCCTCGCCTAAGCTGGCAAAATGGCTCGGCGATGTCCGAAGCTTCTTTCCTTCCGACATCGTTTCCGTCATCCAAGCGGATGCCATTGAAAGAAAGGGCTTAACCCAGCTGTTGTTTGAGCCCGAAACCCTCAGCCAAGTGAAGCCTGATATTCGTATGGTTGCGACACTCATCGCGCTAAAGGGGCGTATTCCCGAGAAAACGAAGGATACGGCGAGAATGCTGGTACGCGAGGTCGTAGATGAGATCATGGCGAGACTCGCGCATGATATTCGCCGTGCCGTAACAGGCGCGCTGAACCGCAGGAAACATTCTCCGCTTCCATCGGTAACCGGGATGGATTGGAAGACGACGATACGCCGTAATTTAAAACATTATGATCGGGAGAGGCAGCTGCTTATACCGGAAAAGTTTTATTTTTTCGAACGGGCAAGGCGCAGCAAGGAATGGACCGTCATTCTTGATATTGACCAAAGCGGGTCAATGGCTGATTCCGTCATTTATGCCTCGATAATTGGATCTATTTTTGCCAGCTTGCCCTCGCTCGATACCCATGTTGTCGCTTTTGACACGGAAGTTGCTGATCTAAGCGAACAATGCGCGAACGATCCCGTGGATATGCTTTTCGGTATTCAGCTTGGCGGCGGAACGGATATCAACAAGTCGGTTAAATATTGCGAGCCATTTATCCATGATCCCAAAAAGACGCTTTTTATTTTAATTTCCGATCTCTACGAAGGCGGCAACCAGTCTGCCCTGATCCGCCGGATGGAAGCCATGCGTCAATCGGGTGTAAGCGTGATTTGCCTGCTGGCGTTGTCAGACGGCGGTGTGCCTTCCTATGATGCCGAGCTTGCGAAGAAGCTGTCCGGCTTCGGCATTCCTTGCTTTGGCTGCACGCCTGACCGCCTGCCGGAGCTTATTGCAGGAGCGCTGCAGGGCCAGGATTTGCAGGCGCTTGCGGCAGCAATAACCGATTCGGGCAAAAAAAGCATATAAACAATTTAAAGAAACTTAAGACTTAATTAAACTTTAATTACATGCCTCTTAATGATTGACGGTTATCTTTAGGTAGAGATAACGAGTCGTTCTTAGGAGGTTTTTTCTTGTGAAAACAAAGCTATATGTCCTTTACGGCGGCAAATCCGTCGAGCATGAAGTTTCTTTGAAAACAGCTTATACCGTCATGCTTTCCATAGATGAATCCAAATATGATTTATTCCCGATATACATCACCCGCGAAGGGATTTGGTCAACGCCTGACAAGCTAAGCCGCTCCAAACTAGAGCTTAGCGACTTGATCGCGGTACCTAGGCATGCGGAAGCTGCAGAATCGATTGGACAATCACTCATCAGTCAATTCGCATTGCCGGGAAGAAAGGTTGTCTTGCCTTTGCTGCACGGCTCGAACGGAGAAGACGGTACGATACAGGGCATGATGGAGCTGCTCAATATCCCATATGTGGGCAACGGCGTGCTTTCTTCCGCGGTGACGTTGGACAAAGCCATATCCAAGCAGCTGCTCGCGCAAGCAGGAATCAACCAAGCGAAGTACCTCGCCTATCGTTACGATCAATGGGCGGAGGACCGTGCGTTCATTTTGGAAGAGGCGGAAATGAAGCTCGGGTATCCTTGCTACGTGAAGCCGGCCTCTCTGGGATCAAGCATTGGCATCAGCAGATGTTCGGACAAGCAGCAGCTGACCGCGGGAATTGCCGAAGCGTTTAAATATGACAGCAAGCTTGTGCTGGAAAGCGAAGTATTAGGCAGGGAAATACAGGTGGCGGTCATGGGCAATGAGAAGCCGCTCGCGTCGCTGCCAGGCGAGTTCATTCATAAACATCTTTTTTTCGATTTCGAATCCAAATATATGGACAAGCATCTTACGATGTCCATTCCGGCTCAGCTATCGGAAGAGCTGACTGGACGAATTCGGAAAATCGCAATACAAGCTTACCAAGTCCATGGCTGCTCAGGTCTTGCCCGCGTGGATTGTTTCCTCGATCATGAGGGGCATTTGTACGTGAATGAAATTAATGCGCTGCCTGGTTTTACGAATTACAGCATGTATCCGGTCATGTGGGAGCGCACGGATGGTACGCTTTATTCGGAACTGGTTGAGAAGCTCATTGATTATGCTTTCACGCGCCATGCAGAAAAACAAACGATTCACTATACGAGGTGAAACCAAATGTCATTAAATACATGGGCTGAAGTTAGTTTGAACCATATACGCGAGAATTTGCTGAAAATACGTCAATCTCTTCCAAGCAGCGTCAAGCTAATGGCGGTTGTTAAAGCTAACGGCTATGGCCACGGCGACTTGGAGACAGTACGGATGGCTGAAATAGCCGGCGCCGATTATTTAGCCGTTGCCCATTTAGAAGAAGCGCTCCGGCTCCGGGCAAATGACATCACGCTGCCTATACTTATTTTGACGCCAATAAATCCCGAGGATGTGCAGCTGGCGTTAGTCTATGATTTAATGCTAACGGTTGCGAGTGCGGCATGGCTTAAGGAAATGAGAAAATACAAGCCGCTATCACCTGCGAAAAAGCTGAAATTGCATATTAAGATGGATACGGGACTAGGAAGAATCGGCGTGAAAACGAAAGAAGAGTGGGAAGAGCTTGTTCCTTTAATCAGGGAGGCCGACATTGTGATCGATGGATTTTATACGCATTTTGCAACAGCGGGCAATGCGGATAGGGCATTTTTAGAGCTGCAAACGAAACGGTTTACGGAAATGATGAACTGGAGCTATGCCTCATGCCTCTCCGTTAATCACTATCACTGCGCCGGCAGCGCGGCTGCGCTGCGCTTTCCTTCATTGGCAATGGATATGGTGAGAATCGGTGCAGCCATGTATGGTTTTTATCCGCAGCAGCTATTACCGTCTTTAAAGCTGAAACCCGCATTTAGCTTGCATAGCCGGCTCATTCATGTGAAAAAGCTGAACAAAGGAGAATGGCTGGGATACGACAATAGTTATTGCGCGGAAGCGGATGAATGGATCGGTACCGTGCCAATCGGCTATGCGGATGGTTGGTCTCAACGGATGCAGAATACCGAGCTGCTCGTAGGCGGGAAGCGTGCCCCTGTTATCGGCAAAATCTGCATGGATCAGTTAATGGTTCGTCTGCCAGGACCATGTGAAATAGGGACAGCAGTGACCTTGATTGGGAGCCAAGGATCAGAAGAGATTACCTTCGATGAGCTGGCCGCTCATATCGGGGGCGTTGCGCAAGAAGTTTCAACTTCCATAACCGAGAGGGTAGCGAGGAACTATACGAACGATACATGCAAAGAGGAGGCCGGCGCTAAATGGGGCAATCGAAACGTACAGTCGATTTACAAGAAGGCCGTCATGTAGAGCCTACGTTCGTCCAAGTTAAACGAACCGAAATTTACGGGGGACAGCTTGTTTTGGTCAATCGCGAACATCCTATTCGGAAAACGATTTCCTCCGACAAACTGCTGCCGCTTAGCGTGAACCCAAGCTTAAAAGTGCTGCAGGACGGCATGCTTTTGGAAAAATCCTGCTTGCATCATCTCATTTCTCTTCTTGATGCTTGCCAAGGCATGGAAGATATTGTCGCTGTCAGCGGGTATCGCACAAAGGAGGAGCAGGCGCATATTTATGAAAGCTCATGGGTTGAAAACGGCCCGGAGTATACGGCAAGCTACGTTGCGCTGCCGGATCAAAGCGAACACCAAACCGGTCTCGCGATCGACGTTGGAAAGGCCGACAAGGATGTTGATTTTATCGCGCCTTCCTTTCCGGACAGCGGAATTTATAGGTTCTTTAAACAGCTGGCCGCGCAATTTGGGTTCATTCAGCGGTATAAGGAGGGAAAGGAACAGATAACGAATATAGCCTGCGAGCCCTGGCATTTCCGTTATGTTGGATTTCCGCATGCCGTATTGATGGAGAAAAACGAATGGTGCCTAGAGGAATACATCGATTTTTTACAAAAATTCACCAACGATGGAGAACGTTTCAAGTTTGAAAATGAAAGTCTTCGCGTCGAGATTTATTACGTTCCGGCTGAAGAGGGGCCCTATACGGCTATTCCGATCATAAGCTGTGAGCATTACCGGCTATCAGGCAATAATCGGGATGGTTTTATTATTTCCGCGTTCACCGGCAAAGGTTATACTGCCCGTGCTTGATAAACCAAATTACAACGGACTGGATTGGCTGAAATTTGCAACTGCGTTATTGGTCGTAGCCAACCATACCGGCCCGCTGCATGCTTACCATGCCTATGCGGATTTTCTGCTCAGCGGGGTTCTGACTCGGATAGCCGTTCCTCTATTTTTTATGTCCACTGGTTTCTTTTTCTTTCGAAAGCTGTCTGGCGATCCTTCTAAGGACCATAGTGCATTTCTAGCTTATATTAAGAAAATAACTGTCTTATACGGAATTGCAATATTGCTGTATCTTCCTCTTAATGTGTACAAAGGATACTTCTCGGAAAGCTTTACGCCGCTTGCTCTCTTAAAAGATCTTATTTTTAACGGAACGTTTTATCATTTATGGTATTTGCCTGCTCTGATCATCGGTCTTGGTTTGACTTATGCCATGTACCGGAAAATGTCTCTTCCTAAGCTGCTCATGATCGGAGTCTGCCTTTACAGCATCGGACTGCTCGGAGATAGCTACTACGGATTAACGGTGAGGGCAGCCGGCCTTCATCAGCTTTACGAGTCGATGTTTTTGGTTTTTGATTATACCCGCAATGGTATATTTTATGCGCCTATTTATATCATGCTGGGTGCCTATGCAGCGAAGCGACCTGCGCCAGCGATAAAGCCGAAAGGGAATGCCAGCTTGTTTTTCTTAGGTCTGGTGCTTATGCTGGCCGAGGGTATCCTGTTAAAAGCAGCGGAATATCCCCGTCATGACAGCATGTATGTGTTTGCATTGCCCGCTGCCTATTTTTTATTCCAATGGGCATTAAGTTGGAATGCGAGTTCAGGTAAAGCATTTCGGGAGTGGCGGGTGTGGATCTATATTTTGCATCCTATTGCGATCGTACTGGTTCGCGGAGCGGCTGAAGCCGCGAAGCTTGAAACGTTGTTCATCGCAAACAGCGTCATGCATTTTGTCACGGTATGCCTGGTGTCTGTCGTAATGGCTGCCGCGGCCGTAAGATTATCCGTCATAAAATTCAAATTTCGACCATAGACATAATAGCGGGAGATGTTCGTTAAGTTAGATTTAACGGGAGGAGAGGCCGCAGCGAAGGAGCATTACCTGCAGCAGGGAGGGATTGCAATGAGTATCGATCTGCTCATTCAACTGCTCATGCTTATCGTAATGATCATCGATATGGCTAATCGTTCAAAAGATTCGTAACGGTGAAGGACAAAACATCCGAAAGGATGTTTTGTCTTTTATTATTTAAAGGAATTTAAAAGAACGTTGCGGGCCTGCGCTTCGCCATCATTCTCTCGGTTTTCTAGCTTAGCTCCCATTCCTGGAGCAGCATAATGGCTGCGCCGGCAGTTACGGCATCCTCGGTCAGCTGACCTTGCGTAAATTTCGGCTCGTATTGCGGGGAGTAATAAATATTGCTGCGCGCAACCTGTATGACCGTTTCGTAAATGCTCTTATGTACGTTAACGAGCGGACCGCCGAGGATAACAGCCTCCGGGTGCAAAATATTAATGAGATTGGCAATGCCAATCCCTAGGTAAGTGGCTGTTTGCAGAAACTGCTCCGTAATGAAGGAATCCTTCAGCCGGTAAGCCTTCTGCAAGGCGTCAAATTGAATTTCCTCCGGCGTAATACCTGAAAGCGAGCTAACCCGGCCGAGCTTCAGCTGGGAACGTATCTGCTTCTCCAGCGCAGGGATGGATACAAGCGCTTCTAGTGCTCCGTAATTCCCCTCGTCCCCAAGCCTCGGTCCGTCCGTCTGAATGATCATCTGTCCAAAGGAGCCCTCCATGTCAACGGCGCCTCTGACAATTTGGCCTCCTGACATCATCGAGGTTCGGAGACCGACGCCGGCATGGACATAGAGCATATGCTTGACTTCTTCATTGCGAAGCGCCCAGTGCTCACCGATGATAGCCGTGTTAGCACCGTTATCGAGCAGGGCCGGCAATCCGAGACGCTGTTCGAGCCATTCGCAAATGGGCACATTGCTCCAGCCCTCCGCCGGAAAATAACGCGGCTTCAGCATAATTCCGTCCTCGCGGCTTAAGGGCCCAACCGCACCGATTCCGATTCCAATCACTTTATTTCGTTCGATCCCGCAATCGCTCAGCATGCGCTCGGCCAGCTTCGTAATCTTGGTTAGCAATGTCTCCGGCGTCATTCGTTCGTCCATCTTCCAACGCTCGAAAGCCAGCGGCTTTAGATTAAGGTCGTATAAGCCGATCGAGGAGGAGAATCGGGATATTTCCAAACCAAACACTGCGCGGTGTTCCGGATTTACGCGATATAGAATCGGTTTTCGGCCTCCGGTAGAGCGTCCCAATTCGGATGCCAGAATAAGGCCGTCTGTCAGCAATTCCTCCAGCAGCCTAGAAAGGCTGGTGCTTGTAACGGTTAGCCGGTCCATTAGCGCGGCTTTGGAGACTAAGCCATTTCGGATAATAAAATCAAAAACTTGTTTTTTTATGGTTGGATGTTTCATATTCATTATTGTTTCTCCAATTGTCCAAGTAATTATATCGGATATAAATCAATCTCTATTATATGCCCTGGAAGGAAGCATGACTAGACAGTCCGGATATTTTTTAATGGAACTACGGACTAAAGACGGATGGAATGATCGGAAGACATAGAAAAGAATACGAAACTTATCAAGATTCGACAAAGTATTCGGTTGTTATGGAAGAAAAGAAGTTCTATAATTACCCTATAAGCAAATTATCGATAATCTGAGAGTGAAGGAGGTTAAAGTGACGGATCTTTTTTTTTCATCGAATATGGGAACGCTTTCTTTTTTTTGATCTGTATTATCGATAATCGATAATATGAAACGGAGATGTGAGTAGCATGTATGGAAACGTACCTATTTCACCAGTAAACTCGATCAGCGAGCATGTGTATACCACATTGAAGAAGGAAATTCTAGCTGGAGACCTGCAGCCGGGCGCGCGACTGCTCGTGCTTGAGATCGCTAAAAAGTTCAATATTAGCCAAGCACCTGTTCGAGAGGCGCTGGAGCGATTGAAGTCGGCAGGTTTCATTACCGGAATTCCCAACAAAGGCTCCGTAGTCTCTAATATAACCTCCAAAGAAATCAGGGATATTTTCGAGCTTCGTGAAATTATCGAAGGTTTTGCCGTTCGGAGATCCATGGAGCATTTAACCGAGGAGGATTTCCTTTACTTAGAAGACATCATTCACAAAATGGACCTTGCACATGAACAAAACGATATCTTAAACATACTAGAGCTCGATATGGAGTTCCATGGATTCTTCTATAGACGCTGCGATAATCATATGATCCTTGAGCTTTGGAACCGGATGCGGATCAAGGTTATGCGTTTTATGGCGATCTCCAATCGTCATTATTCAACCGATGAACTTGCCGATTGGCATCTAAGGCTCGTAGAGGTACTGCGATCCGGCGACACGGTCTTAGCGGAGCAAACGTTTGTCGAGCACATGCATTCCTATAAAATGATTCATCTCAATTAGTGTCATGCATCTCGCAAGTCAACCTTACAAAAGGGGTAGTGGAGTATGCTGAGCGAGGGATTATTATTTAAAGAAGATGTAATTCTTACATGGATGAGAGATCGTTTTTTGCGCAATTTGGTGTCGGATACCGGTGCCGTTAAATCAGATTTAAAGGATAGTTTATCTCGGCTGCAATTAAATCCTTATTACACTTTTCCGGCTATGGCTTTGCTTGAGCCGACCGCTCATTTTGATGATGAACATGAAAAGATTTTGTACCTGGAGCAAATGAGGGACTACTTGCAGAAAAATATATCGGATGGCAGCGTTGTATTCGTGGATGAAGAGGGAAGGGTCGGCCTTCTCTTTTCCTGGGTATCCAAAGAACAGATTCAAAAGATTCAGGTCATGTTAAAGGAGCAGTTCCTGCAGCCGATCAATATTGGCGTAGGAAAACCCTGCAGCCACCTGTACGACATCGTTCATTCCTACCGGCAAGCTTCGCGAGCGCTTCGGCATAAATTTTACCGGGGGACGGGCACGATTATTTGCTACAGCGAGCTCGGACGCTACGAATCGCTGCAGCAGTATCCTTCCGATAAAGAGAAGGAGCTGTACGACGCTTATAAATCGGCCGAAACAACGGAGGAAATCGTTCAATGCGTGCAGCTGTTTTATGGCGAGCTGCTGCATAAGGGGCCGCTGGATACGCAAATCGTTTACGATCTGACGGTTAGGCTTTTGGTCGGGATCGAGAAAAGAGTGCTTGCGGAAACGGAGAATGTCATCGCCTATGAACGATTCGACGTTATGTCGATCGTAAAACTGGAAACGCTGGAAGAAATCAAGCATTATGTCACTCATTTTCTCATCGGATTAAAGGACGTGCTGTCTCACAGCCAGAAAGAGACCCATCGCAGCATTATCAAAAAAACGATTCACCATATGGAGCAGGAATGCCAGTTCGCCTCGCTCCAAAGCGTTGCCCAAAAGGTATACATGACGCCAACCTACTTAAGCCTGTTATTCAAAACGAACACGGGCAAGACGTTTATCGAGCATTTGACCGATATTCGTATCGATAAAGCAAAGGATATGCTGAAAAGCACGCATTTCAAAAACTATGAGGTTGCGGAAAAGGTCGGCTACCAGGATCCGCGCTATTTTAGCCAAATTTTCAAGAAGAAGGTTGGGCTGTCGCCGAGCGAATACCGGGAATCAGTCGGAAAATAAAGAGAAAAAAAGGACTCTTTCGGCAATAACGCTGCCTGCCGGAGTCCTTTTTTGGTTTTCCAATTAGAGGCGAACATCGCTCTGCGGGCCGTTCCGTTCCGCTTTTTGTGCATCCGCAAGCTCCGTATCCCATGTAAGATGACGGTATTCCGCAGCCGCGGCATCATTTTCGAACCAGTTCAAGAAATCAGACCAAAGCGATACATCCCAGGCGGCATCGATTTGCGCGGTCGAATAGACGCTGTCGCGAAGTCGGACGAACCCGAACACATCGCGCACCTGTGATTTCTCCGCTTGCACAACCGTCAGCTCAGCCAGATGAGGAGGGATGAAAATCACTCCTGACGGCGTGCCAAGCACAACATCGCCAGGCATGCATATTGCTTTGCCGATCCGTGTCGGCACGTTCATGCCAACCATCGTCACGTCGGCGATAGCGGTCGGATCGCTGCCTCGATAGAAGACGTTGATATTATCAATTTCAACGATCTGCTGATTATCGCGAATGCCGCCCCAGATGACGGCTCCGCCGCGTTTGGTCCGTGTCGAGATCGCCGTCGACAAATTCCCGCCTACATAAGTGCCGAGATGAACTTTGTCGAACATGTCCACGACGGCTACGTCATCCTCAACTAATGCATCGATGACCCACTGATTGAAGAAGCCCTTGCGATCCTCGTGCTCATGTCCATGCTTGAGCAAGGTTTCATGCAGATCGGGACGCTTAGGCACCATCACAGCTGTAACGGCACGGCCAACCATCACGTTATTAGGATGTACGATTTTGAAATCACCCTCGAATTGAAAGGCATAACCTCTGTTCCAGAGCGGTCCCCAGGCTTCCTCCAACGTAATTTTCCGCATGCGGCGAAGGACATCCTCGGATACCTTGGGGCGTCCATTAGGAAAACGTTCACCCTCCCAAAGCGGCGTAAGCTGAATCATATCTTCCGGATTATCAAATTTCATCATGAGCACCTCTCTCGCAATAGTATGGTGAAGGCTGGTGTGGCTTGCTTCCTAAGTCTATTGTTAGGGACATTCAAGTATTTGTCGATGCGACTTTCTTAAGGCATTTTTCGCCAATCTATGAATTTTTCACACTATATAAAAACAAACGAATTCATAAATTCCTCCCCTTCAACCCTGTAACCGCTTTCGTATAAAGTTAGAGAACATTATCCATGAAAGGGGAGGAGATGATTGGAGTGAAAACGGAGAGAGCAAACCATATAGAACGGGTAAGCAGACTCGCAAAGCCAAAGCGGAAAGATAAGGGGATGCATCATTTAGCAGGATACGTCTTTATCTCCCCATGGCTGATTGGCTTTTTGCTGCTGACGCTGTGGCCGATTGCACAATCGTTTTATTTGTCCTTCACTGAATATTCATTGCTGGAGGATCCCGTTTGGACAGGTACGGACAACTATTCGAAAATATTTACGAGTGATGCCACCTTTACGAAATCGCTTAGCGTCACCTTTATGTTCGTGCTGTTCTCGGTTCCGCTTAAGTTGTTTTTCTCGCTAATGGTTGCGTTAGCCCTCAACAAAAACATGAGAGGCATGAATATTTACCGCACAGCGATTTATTTTCCGTCCTTAATCGGAGGGAGCATAGCGGTAGCCGCTCTTTGGCGTAATATGTTCGGCATCGACGGCTATATCAATCAAGTGCTCGCTTGGTTCGGAATTGAAGGCGTCGGATGGATTTCCAATCCGGATACATCGCTCGGGACCTTGATATTGCTCAATACCTGGCAATTCGGTTCGACGATGGTTATTTTCCTAGCCGGCTTAAAGCAGGTGCCGCAAGAGTTGTATGAATCGGCATCCGTGGACGGCGCGGGAAAAGTAAGGAAATTCATCAGCATCACGCTGCCGATGCTGTCACCGGTCATGTTTTTCAACTTAGTGCTCGGCATCATCGGTTCCTTCCAGACGTTTACATCCGCTTTCATTATCACCAAGGGCGGGCCGATCAACTCTACGTATATGTATGCGATGTTTCTTTACGAGAAGGCATTCAAGCATTACCAGATGGGATACGCGTCGGCATTGGCATGGGTTTTGCTGACGATAGTCGCGATCCTTACGGTCATTAACTTTATGGCATCCAAATATTGGGTCTTCTACGAATCGGACGGGGGGAAAACAAAATGAATTCGCTGCGCTCTAAGCTTTCGAGCCATGTCTATTTAACCGTTTTCTCCTTTCTGATGCTGTATCCCGTAATTTGGTGGGCAGGGGCCTCGCTAAAAAAAACGGAGGAGCTCAGCCTGCCGACGATCTGGCCGTCGAAGCCGATGTGGAGCAATTACTGGGATGGCTGGCATTTCTCGTCCGAGTATACCTTTGCCCATTTCTTTGGCAATACGCTGCTCATGGAGCTTGGAAACGTGCTTGGCGGCGTTGCCACGGCAGCCATTGTCGCCTATGGCTTCGGAAGGTTGAATTTCAAGCTGCGCGGCATGTGGTTCTCGATCCTGCTGCTCACGATGATGCTTCCGGGACAAGTAACGGTCGTTCCCCAGTACATATTGTTTAACAAGCTGGGGTTTGTCGATAGTTACGTTCCTCTGGTGCTTCCGCATTTCTTTGGGGGAGGCGCATTCTTTATCTTCCTGCTCGTGCAATTCATCCGCGGCATTCCAAAGGATCTCGATGAGGCTGCAACGATTGACGGGGCAAGCGTGTATGGCATTTTTTGGCGCATTGTCCTGCCATTGCTGAAGCCGGCGCTGGTCACGGTCGCTATCTTTACATTCATCTGGAGCTGGGATGATTTCTTCGCCCAAGTTCTGTACTTAAGCTCCGTCGATAAGTTTACCGTCGGCTTGGCGCTGCGGATGTTCATCGATCAATTCGACATCCAATGGGGACAGCTCCTTGCGATGTCCCTGCTGTCGATCTTTCCTTCGGTTATCATCTTTTTCCTGGCCCAGAAGCATTTTGTCGAAGGCATCGCGACAACCGGCTTAAAAGGATAACGGCAACCTATTTTAACCAAATAAAGGGGATGTTTGTGAATGGTCAAAGGTTGGTCAAGGAGCTTTGGGTTACTGATGCTGGTTCTGGTCATCGTATTGTCGGCTTGCAGCGGCGGGGGCGGCAATAACAACGGAAAGCCAACGAACGAAGGCACGAACGCGACGGAAGCACCGGATAATAAAGGAGATGCAGGCGGAGCGACAACCCTAAGCATTATGTGGTGGGGGCCCGATGCGCGTCACGAGGCAACGAAAAAAGCGCTTGAGATCTATACGAAACAAAATGCGAACGTAAATTTTAAACCGGAATTCATGGCATGGGATGCCTTCTGGCAAAAGCTTCCGACGCTTGCTGCGTCTAAGTCCATTACGGACGTTTTGCAAATGGATGCGGCTTACATTCAAGAATACGTATCGCGCGGTCAATTAGAGGATCTCTCTGATATTGATCTAAGCGGCATTGTTGACCCTAATGTGATTTCGAATTTACAAATCGACGGAAAGCTGTATGGTATTCCGCTTAGCCAAAACGCGCAGGGCATCGCCTTCAATAAAACCGAGCTGGAGCAATATGGCATTCCGCTCCCGCATAAGGACTGGACCTATGATGAGTTTTTCCAATGGGCGAGAGACGCGAGAGCGAAGCTGCCGGAAGGGAAATATCCAATCGGAGATACGACGACATGGGATAGCTTCAACTATTACCAGACTTCGATGGGCAAACCGCCGGTTATGTCCGACGGAGGCAAAACCTTCACGCTCGACAAGGATTTATTTATGACCTTCTACCAAACGTACGAGGAATTCCGCAAAGCCAAAATCGTACCGCCAGCCGACAAAGCAGCAGCCTTCCTTGAAAATGATCCGCAGGCCGATCCGATGGCATCCGGCGTGGTCATGACCCGCGGCGCGACAACGGGTTCCGTCAGCGCTTTGGAGCAGCTGATGCCTGGGAAAGTAGGCGTTGTGAACCTGCCTGTCGGACCATCCGGCGGCGGATGGGCGCAATCTACGATTTTCTTAAGCGTGAGCGCGAACTCCAAAAACAAGGATGAAGCGAAAAAATTCGTCAAATGGTTCATTTCGGATAAAGAAGCCGGACAGGCGCTTGGCTTAACACGCGGTATTCCGATTAATCCGGATGTATACAAGGACCTTGAGCCGACGCTTGAAGCCAAAGATAAGCTTGGCAAGGAAATCTATGATTTATCGCTAGACAAGGCTTTGCCTTTCTATCCGCCGGCTGCAGGGTTCTCGGAGTGGGTGGATGCGTACAGGAAGGAAATGGAGGCCGTTACGTTCGGACAACAATCCATTGAGGATGCGTTCAATAAGATTGATAAGATGGGCAAAGAGCTGGCAGCCAAAGCAGGCGGCCAATAATAGAAGAAAGAGGTGCTTAAAGCATGCAATTAGCAGAATTTTTCTCGTCACAGCCTAACCGTCTATGGCAATTGGCAAAGCAGCTTGGCGTAGACCATGCTGTCGGAGGTTTGCCTTGGGAGGAGAAGCTGGAAAAACCATGGGATCTCATGCCCCTGATTCGAATGAAGCAGCGGTATGCCGATTCCGGCCTTGCGCTATCCGTCATTGAATCGATGCCGCCAAGCAACGAGATTAAACTCGGAACCGCAGGGCGCGATGCGGAGATAGAGGTGTTCCAGCAATTCATAACCAATATGGGCGCAGCAGGCATTCCTGTTCTCTGTTATAACTTTATGGCGCAGTTTAATTGGTTCCGGACATCGACAACGACGCGTACGCGCGGCGGAGCACTTGTATCCAGCTATGACCACAGCTTAATGAAAGATGCTCCTTTGACGGATGCAGGGCTGGTGAGCGAGGAGCAGCTGTGGGAAAACATTCACTATTTTATGGAGCAAATCGTTCCTGTTGCGGAGAAGGCGAAGGTGAAGCTCGCGCTTCATCCCGATGATCCACCTATTACGCCTATCCGAGGCGTATCGCGAATTTTGACCAGCAGCGCTGCCCTCCAGCGGGCCATCGATTTAGTTCCCAGCGATTATAACGGAATTACGTTATGCCAAGGCACGTTAGCTACGGCAGGGGATGATATTCCGAGCGTGATCCGCCAGTTTGCCAAACAAGATAAGTTATTTTTCGTTCATTTCCGCGATGTCAAAGGAACGCCGGAAAAATTCGAGGAAACCTTTCATGATGACGGTAAAACGAATATGCTCGAGTCCATGCATACGTATTACGAGGTCGGGTTTAACGGTCCGGCGAGACCGGATCATGTGCCGACCATGGAAGGCGAGGACAACACGAATCCGGGTTACGAGCTGCTGGGGCGGTTATACGGCATCGGTTATATTCGCGGCTTAATGGAAGCGGCATCCGCAGCTAAAGCAGCATCAGGCGCCGTGGCAAGCATTAGCGTATAAGAAGCTGCATTAAGCGTTTTTGATCAAGAGTTTCGTATCAGCTGAACATACGGCAGAAAAGAAGAGCATCTTCTATCCGCGCTGCACGCGGAAAGAGGATGCTTTTTTTATGGCTCCAAAAGGCTATTGACTTTACTACGATATCGTAATAACATAAAACCATAATACTTCACTTTCGTACTAAAAGGAGCTTTTTTTATGCAGCAGCTTTACGACATCCTCCTCAAAACAGGTTTGCGTCCCTTTTCTTTTTTCTCAGAAACGGCCACGCTTGAACGGAATTTGAACCGCTCCGAGCTGACCACGCTGCTTATCTTATCGTTCCGCAGTGAACTAGCGATGTCGGAGCTGTCGGCTGAGCTGGGAGCGCCGCTTAGCTCGATGACTAGTATCGCCAAGCGTTTGGAGAAAAAAGGGTATATCGAACGCTTCAGTTCCATGAAGGATCAGCGCATTACGTTGGTTCGCATGACGGAAGAAGGAAAAAAAGTTGCCGCGGAAGCGCGCAAAATCATGGATGTCAACCTACACCGTGTGGAACAAGCGTTAACGGCTGAAGAGATGGAGCAGTTCCTATCGCTCGTGTTTAAGATTATGAAAGCATTTAGAAATAGCGAAATACAAGAAAAAGATGTAAAGGAAAGCAGCGTCAAACGTATTCGTATCGATGACTAAGCTTTTTTTTGATAAATTAATACGAAATCGTACTAAATGAGAGGGTGTGGACGATGAGAATTATCATTTATACAGGAAAAGGCGGCGTCGGCAAGACCAGTATCGCGGCAGCTACGGCAGTGAAAATGGCTAAACAAGGCAAACGAACGCTCATTTTGAGCACGGATGCGGCACATAGCTTGGCAGACGCCTTCGGCGTAGCGCTAGGTCCGGATCCGGTTCAAATATCGGAGTTTTTGTGGGGGCAGGAAGTAAATAGCTTGCGTGAATGTGAACGAAATTGGGGAGTGGTGCAGGCCTGGCTGGCTAAGCTAATGGATAAGGCCAATCTAAGGGATATTACGACAGATGAAATGATTGTTTTTCCAGGCATGGAAGAACTGTTCAGCTTATTGCAAATTAAACGGCATGCCCAAAGCGATCAATTTGACGCGCTCATCGTCGATTGCGCACCCACGGGTGAAACGCTGCGGCTGCTTAGTTATCCGAATGTGCTGGAATGGTGGATGGAGAAAATCTTTCCGCATGAACGCCGGCTGGTCAAAGTATTAAGACCGGTTACCAAGGTTTTTACCAGCTACGAGCTGCCGAGTGAAGACGTAATGGACAGCATCGCTTCCTTGGTCAACGACATGAGCGAAATGCAGGGCTTGCTGCTGGATCCGGCTATGACATCCGTGCGTATTGTGCTAAATCCCGAGAAGATGGTGATCTCCGAGGCCAAGCGTTCCTTTACTTACCTTAATTTGTTCGGCTTCCATACGGACGCGATTATTGTCAATCGAATTTTGCCGGATGAAGCGTCTGAAGGATATTTAGCGCAATGGCATCAGCTTCATCGCCGCTACGAAGAAGAAATTATGGAGAATTTCAGCCCGCTGCCGATTTTGCGCGTACCGCTCATGACGTCTGAAGTGTGCGGATTGCAGATGCTGGACCAAGTCGGCGAACATTTATTTGAAAATAACGATCCGATGCAAATCATGTACGTTGGGCGAACCGAAGAAATCCGTAAAGTCGATGATGCTTATCATCTCTACGTGGATATTCCTTTCGTGGATAAGCAATCCATTGACCTAACGCAAAAGGGAGAAGAGTTAACGCTCCATGTCGGTTCTTATAAACGTAAAGTTATTTTGCCACGGGCATTGCTGGGATCCACGGTTGAAGGCGCGAAATTTTCCGAAGGAAAGCTGTCTGTCCGTTTTGCGACGAATAAGTAAGCAAGGCAAAGGAGGAGGCTGCTATGAACGATTTAAATAAGATTGCCGAAAGGCTGGTCCAAATGAGTCATGCCATCGAACGGTTCGATGAACAGTTGAAAAAACACGGGGTTCGCCGGCATATGCTTGGATCATGCAAAGAGGCATTACTTGGCGTGCAGGGCATAATCGAAAGCGCGGTCGAAATAATCGAAGAAACGGAAAAAAAGGCAAGTGCGGGGCAAGAATTACGCAAAGTACAGATTAGTGACTAAGCAAGTTCTAACACATTTATGGAGGAGTGCCATATGGTCACAGGGCTAAAAAGACAAAGCGGATTATTGCTTGGATTGACTGGTTATTTACATATTATTGTGGGGTTTATTGTATTCTGGAATCCATTAAAAGAGATTGTGAATGCAGGCATTTTTAATGCGGTGGGGGAGGATTATCCAAGAGCAGCGGCAATCTGGTTTCTATTCAGCGGCCTTTTCGTGGTTTTCTTGGCATTCGTTATCGGGTGGGTGGTTAAGACGAAGGGGATTGAGCTGCCTAGTTCAGTCGGTTGGTGTTTCCTAGTCATCTGCGTGACCGGTGTGATTCTAATGCCGGTATCCGGATTTTGGTTGGGTATCCCGCAAGCTTACCTAATTATCAAAAAATAAGATGGGTCAAAAAGAATCTTTTGTTAATAAAAAAACGGCAGCCAAGGACTGATATTCACGTCCACGGCTGTCGTTTTTCATTTCCGTTTTTTTTACAAAAGCATCATTTTTCAAGCACTGGGTGCAGAAATGGCTAGCTCCACAGCCGATCGTTGGAGTGGTAGTGGTTCCAGTTGTCGGTGGGCTCCCACAGGCCTGGAATTTTCGGATGAAGATGCTGAGCAAGCACCTCATCGTTTAGATCATCGATGCCCAGCCCAGGCGCGTCGCTCATATGAATAAAGCCATTCTGAACGAGGTTCTTCGGAAGCTTGCTGCTGATAATGATATCATCCCACCAAGGCACCTCGCAGGAATGATATTCAAGCGCGAGGAAGTTCTCCGTTGCGGCTGCAACATGGGCGGCAGCCAGGCAGGCAATCGGGCTCTCTGCCATATGGATGGCCATGGCTACGCCGTATTCCTGCGCCATATCGCCAATTTTCTTCGTTTCCAATATGCCGCCGGTCGTTAGTACGTCAGGGTGAATAACCGATACGCCGCCAGCTTGCAGCAGCGGACGGAAATTTTCCTTCAGATAGATATCCTCGCCTGTACAGATCGGAGTGGCAACGGCGCGCGCAAGCTTGGCATACTGATCGGTATATTGCCAAGGGAGCATATCCTCCATCCAAGCCAGATTGAACTTATCAACGCGTCGTCCAAGCTTTATGCAATCCTCAAGTCCGATATGGCCAAAATGGTCTACCGCAAGAGGGACTTCATAGCCGATGACCGCGCGTACGTCAGCCACATATTGCTCGAGCATATCCAGTCCTTTTTCCGTCACATGAATCGCCGTGAAAGGGTGGGGGATATTGTGAATGTCGTAATGCTGGTTACGGATATCGCGAATTTCTTCATCCGTCAGCGTATCGTGATTGTTGCTGTAGCGGTTTTTCGCCGCATTGCGCATTTCATCGATGAAGCCAACCGGCGCGCTGAGCGTACCGGGCTCATTAATGATTTGGCCGATGCCTAAATCCATTTTCAAGAAGGAGAAACCCTGCTCCATACGTTTCTTCAGCGCTAATCCCATGGCCGTACCCGTATCTTTGCCTACAACCTCCGTATCGCAATACATACGGATTTTCTCCCGGAATTTCCCGCCGAGCATTTGGTAAACGGGAATCCCGTAAGCCTTGCCTGCTAAGTCCCACATGGCGATTTCAAGACCGCTGACACCGCCGCCTTGACGGGCATGGCCGCCAAACTGCTTGATGCGGCGGAAGATCTTATCGATGTTGCAAGGATTTTCACCTAATAGACGTCCTTTTAGGATTTGCGCGTATACCTTATCGGCACCGTCACGCACCTCGCCGAACCCCACTAAGCCTTGATTGGTATACACTTTTATCAAGCTGCTGTGAAACGGACCGCCAACAATATCGGTGAAGCGAATATCGGTAATGCGCAGCGAAGCAGGGCTTGAGAAGGTGTTGACATGGGCTAGCGTTTCTTCAAAGGATGGGTTATTGGACACAAAAGGTCACTCCTTGGTTTTATTAGAATGGGTCTTACAAGGGCAGCGGGCGGTATTAAAGCAGCATGCTCCCGCCATCCAGCCGGATCGCCGCTCCGGTCATGAATTCGCTCTCATCCGAAGCAATGAAGCAAACAAGCTGCGCAACGTCCAGCGGTCTTCCGACTCGGCCAAGCGGAAACTTGTCGCGGATAGAGCGGGACGTTTTTTTATGCCGTTCCATATCGTCAGCGGACATGATCGGTTTGGATTCCCTGGCGCTTTGTTTGCCGACATCCACCGCTCCGGGTTCTATGGTATTGACGGTAATTCCGTATTGGGCAAGCTCGATTGCGCTTTCCCGGCCCAGCATGCGTATGCCGCCTTTCGTCATGGAATAAACGACGTCGAAATCGGTAGGCCGCTTACTATGGACGGAGGACATATTGATAATTCGGCCGGACTGCTTCTGCTTCATATAGGGAATAACGGCCTGGATACACTGCCAATAGCCCTTTAAGTTTATGTTCATCAAACGATCGAACGAATTTTCATCATAGTCAAAAAAATCATAATTCAGCTGAAGAGCCGCATTATTGACTAAGATGTCAATGCCGCCGTAATGCTCCGCGACGCTGTTGACCATTCGTTCAATTTCTAGTTTATGCGCGACATTCGCTTGTACAAGGAATGCGGTGCCGCCTTGCTCATCAATGCATTGCTTCGTGTGCAGCGCGCCGGCATCGCTTTGATTGTAGTGGATGGCAACCGATACGCCGCGCCTGGCAAGCTCGATGGCTACCCCCTTGCCGATTCCCGTTCCGGCTCCGGTAACTAATGCGATTTTACCTGCAATACTCATGCTACACCTCCATACCGGCGGTTAAGATCGTTTCATTTTGAAGTTCATATAATGGAGCAAAAACCCGCCGTCGAGTCGAATATCAGAGCCGTTAATATAGTTCGACTCCTCCGATGCGAGAAATAACACCAGTTCTGCCAGGTCTTCGTTTGAGCCTAAAACGGCATTGGGAACCTTATATTCGTAATCATGGTAAAGCGTGGAGATCGTACTTTCAAAAAGCTTATCATCGCCTTCGATCGGGCCAAGCTCAATGGTGTTCACGCTGATACCGAAGCGGCCTAATACGAGCGAGGCTTCTTTTGAAAGCATTTTAACCGCGCCTTTCGCAATGCTGTAGGTAAAGGCGGAGCCCGTCGGTTTTTCGGCATGAATCGAAGAGACGTAGATGATTTTTCCCGACTGCTTCTCCTTCATTTGTTTTCCGGCGGCCTGCGTGCAAATAAAAGCGGATTTGGCATTCACGGCAAGGCTTTGCGCGAAAGTTTCTTCCTCGCCAGCCTCAATGGTGCATGGATAAACTGCTTTATTGTTGTGGATGAGCACGTCTACCGGACCCAATTGCTGCGCAGCGAATTGAAGCATGTCGGTCACTTCGGTACTTTTGCAAAGGTCAATATTGACAACGATCGCCTGCGAGCCTGCTTCCTGGACGAGCAGTAATTCCGCAGCGAGGTCCGAGCCGCCCGAATAACTATTCAGAATAAACTGGGCACCGCTTGCGGTCAATCGCCTAATGATTGCGCGGCCGCTAGCGCTGTCCGCATCCGTAAGAAAGACAACCTTTTTTTGCAAATGCATAGATCCCCTCCATCAAAGCAGACGTAAAAAGAATAATAGGCCTTGTAGCTTTATCTTAGTGAGTTTGCCCCTAACGTGGCGATGCCGTAAAGTTATGATTTCGTTTGTTTTTTTGCAATACATGAGGTTTGAGAAGGCTAGAGAATGTACCCAACTCTAGCGGGAAGAGAGGGGGAGGAACATTGAAGGGGACAGCTATGGTTGGCATAAAATAAAAGCGGGCAGCCGGACATGAAGATTCATGTGCCGGACAGCCCGTTTTTTCCGTTAAAGATAATGGATTAAGATGCAGGCGGAAGCTGGGTAAGCGTCGGCTTGGCATAACCTTCCTTGTAGGTTTCATCAATGATTTGGCGAATTCGCGAGGTCTCGATACCCGCAGCTTTCATTGCTGCCGAGGTAACGGCTATTTCAAGGCATACTCCGCAGCGCGTGCCATGATCGTCCCAGACAACGGATCCGTCATCCTTCAGCTCTGCGATGAAGCAATTCAGATTGTTCTTGTGGCCGGCACTTTCGCTGCATCCGCAGTAGCAGGGGATATAGGTCAAAACGTCGGTTACCGTCGCTGCCGTTTGATAAGCGGTCCGTATGTCTTTGGAGGCGCTCTCCAAAAAAGCAGGCAAAATTTCGAGGGAAGCCGTCGTCTCTTGCAAATCTCCTGATGCGGTATGCTGGCTATGGTCGTGATTGGCGCTGCTTGCTTTATTTGCGTTTGCGGCTTGTTGGCCAGCGTCCGAGCTGCTGCCGCAGGCGCTGAGCAGCATGGAGGAAAGCAGCACCGAATAAAGGGTAGTTACAGCCATTCGTTTCAAGTAGGGACACTCCTTTTTCTATCAATGGTTTATTATAGCATTTTGAAATACAAAAAAAATTGCGCATATGATACTATTAATGGGCGATTGCTAACTTCAATTCTGCAACTTTTCCATTTTATCGTACTAAATGCTGCATGACAAAGGGAGCGATTAACGATGAAGGTATTGTTTATTGGAGGAACCGGATTAATCAGCGAAGCCGTATCTAAGCTAGCTATTTCACGAGGGATCGACTTATATCTGTTTAATAGGGGCAACCGCGACGGATTCGTTCCTGAAGGCGCGCATGTCATCATAGGGGATATCCGAAATCCTCAGGATGCTGCGGCAGCGCTCAAAAACGAGCAATTCGACGTAGTGGTCGACTGGATTGCTTTTACGCCTGAGCATGTCAGCGTTGACATCGAGCTGTTCCGCGGCAAGACGAAGCAATATATTTTTATCAGCTCGGCATCAGCCTACCAGAAACCGCCCAAGCATTATATCATTACGGAGGATGCGACGCCGCTCGAAAATAAATATTGGCAGTATTCCCGCGATAAAATTGCTTGCGAGCAGCTTTTGCTTGATGAACAAGCAGCCACGGGTTTCCCGGTCACGATCGTTCGGCCTTCCTTTACCTATGGCGATACGATGATTCCTGCGGCGCTGAATAGCTGGCAGCATCCGTGGTCGCTTATTGCGAGAATTCGTGCCGGCCGTCCCGTAATCGTGCATGGAGACGGCTCGTCGCTGTGGACGATGACGCATAATACCGATTTTGCCAAAGGTTTCGTTGGCTTGTTAGGCAGAGAGGAAGCGATTGGCGAGGCGTATCATATCACCTCCGATGAGGTGTTAACCTGGAATCAAATCTACGAAGCGATCGGGGCGGCTGCCGGCGCAGAGCCGAAGCTTGTTCATATCTCCACGCCGTTCCTGATTTCTCATGACCCGGAGCTTGAAGGCGGCCTGCTGGGCGACAAATCCGTAACGAGCGTGTTCGATAACAGCAAGATTAAAGGTTTAGTGCCTGACTTTGACGCAGCTTTATCGTTCGCGGAAGGCATCAAGCGCACGGTTGCTTGGTTTGAAGCCCACCCGGAACGCTGTACCGAGGATCAAGCATGGAATGATCAAATGGATCGTATTATCGAGGCCCACGCGGCAGGCTTTAAAAAATAAGTCTGAATTCGAATGAAAATAGCTGAAAAAGGCTCTTATTCTCAAGGGAATAAGAGCCTTTTTTTGCTTGCATTTACACGCAAAAACGAGATTGCAAGCATGAAAGCTATAATTAAATTTTTTCTCATAATTGCCTTTTGGAAGAAAAGAAGGATAAAAACTCGTCTTTTGATGGAAACAGCGACATATACTCATCACAGACCGTCCACTTTAACCCGATGCCTGCTATTCTCGTTATCTAACTTCTATCGTAACAGGTATACTTCATTAACTTAAGGGAGAGGTATAATCATGCGAAAAAAGTTGAATCAGCAATTTTTTGTTTACCTGCTTGTTTTATCTTTAGTCATTACATTAGGCATGTACGTCCAACCTTTAAATAACGACCAGCAAGTCCATACGGCTGCAGCGCCGCAAAAGCCAGCAGAACAAGCTTCTTCCGGGATTGTCCTCACAACGGAAGCGCAAGAGCCTGTTTCATCTCCAGTCATAACGGCGACACCCTCACCGATTTCTACGCTTACCGAAGCTGCGGCGACAAAAGCCGAACAGCCTTCAACCATCCTTCCAGAACCCGAAATTCCCATTGAAGAAGAGTCCGCCGTTCAAGTAAAGCCCTTAAATACATATGAAGTTTCCGCCTATTATTTAAACGTCCGTAAAGGACCAAGCGCGAAAACGGCAATCCTCAAAGTAGTGAAACAGGGGACGCGTTTAGAAATTGCTTCAAAAACAGATAACGGCTGGCTCGAGGTGCAGGGCGGAGGTTACATTCACGGCGATTACGCCAAAAAAGTGAAAAATGAAGTTTCAGTATTATCCTTCCCGGATACGACCAACCGTCAACCTACAATTGAAATCAATGATGGCCGCGCAAAGATCGCGCAGCAATCCGAAACCATAGAAGAAAAGCCCGAAAAGGCCATAGAGGAAGTGCTAAGCGCGCCGACATCCGTTGTGAATTCCGATTCCGGCTTGACCGAAGCGCATATCGCCAAAATATTTGAAGGCACAGCGTTATCCGGACATGATTTGGAACAAGCTATCCTCGAAATCGAGGAAGAATATGGGATTAATGCCTATTTTACAATTGCAGTCATGAAGCTGGAGAGCGGAAACGGCAAAAGCCGGTTAGCCAAAAGCAAAAATAATTTGTTTGGCTTGAATGCGATAGACGGGGATAAGTACAACAAGGCGTTCAGCTTCAAAACGAAAGGAGACAGCGTACGAAAATTCGGACAGCTTCTCTCCAAAAATTACGTCGGCAAAGGGCTCACGACCATAGAAAAGGTTGCCCGAAAATATTGCCCCGCCAATTCAAAATGGTCCAGCTTGGTGAAAAACATAATGAAAAGCGATTACAGGAAGCTCTAACATGGCATTTTTGTTTCAAATATGTTATTTTCAACTCCTAAGCAGCTGAAGATTACGATGTGTAGGAGGGTGACATAGATGAGTGATACCGTTCAAAAGATGCCGTTCGGCTATGAGCCGCCAGTAGATGAGCTGAAGGGAACGATCGTGTATTATGATTCCTTCGAGCATACAACGGAACGGGAGCTGGATTTGGCCGCTTATATTACGAAGGAGCGTTCCTTTCGCAAGCTTGTGCTTTATCCTCTGCATGAGCAAAGCTTGAAACGGATGACCAAGGAAGAGGTAAGTCCCTTTTATAAGCGGGAAGATCGTCTGCATGAATGGAAGCGGGACCGCGGAGAAGAGAACGTAATTGTTGAAAGGCTTGAAATCAAACGCAAAAAATACACGCCGATCGATTCCGCGTTAAGGCATTTAGCCGAAACCTACCCTAAACCTTTGTTTTTGCTCCTGACGGGAGAGATGGCTAATCTGTTTGCCTCTTACTCTTCCTTTGAAGAATGGATCGTAAAAATTAGATTACTGCTGACGGAAGAGCCGGATAGATTGCATCCAAGGCTCCTTGAATATAAGCATCGATGGGAATCCGTTATTCAAAAATAGTCGATGGATTTCCTGCAAAAAAGAGCTGTACGTGAAGATACCTTCACGTACAGCTCTTTTTATGATGCCGGTCTGCTGCTTGCTAGCCTGTTGAGGGACTGTTAGGGATATGCCCTTTTTGATTGCGGTTCTCGTTCGTTGAAGCCGCTAAATTGTTTTCTGCTTCCTTCGAGTTTGCTTCAAAAGCTTGATTTTTACTCGGAATCGACTGGTTTTTGTGCTTTGTCACCGTATAACCTCCATTACCTGTATTGCCTAGTTTACTAAGGCATGTTTAGGTTATCCATGTTCCATTGAATTAATCTGAATTAGATAGGAAACGCAGATAAAGGAAAAATAAAAAAGAGACCGGGCTTCATGCTGAAGCCCGGCCTCTTTATTGAGTTGCTGATTATTTTGCGCTGACTACATGCTCTTCGCAAGCAGTAGAGCAGAAGCCATGCTTGGTTTCCTGGCAGTCCGTGCAAACGATATGCTGAAGATGGCAGGAATCATCCGCGCAGTTGATATAAGTGTCTGCGGGTTCATTGCAGTGATGGCATTTGCCAACGACTACGGCTTCATCGGTTTGGTTAATGACAACGGAAGTCCGCTCATCGAATACATAACATTTTCCATCGAACAGCTTGCCTTGTACTTCCTCGTCTTTACCGTAGGTAACAATGCCGCCTTCCAGCTGATAAACGTCGCTAAAACCTTCGCTTAGCATTACGCCTGTAAGCTTCTCGCAGCGAATGCCGCCTGTGCAATAGGTAAGAATAGGCTTGTCTTTGAAATCAGCCATATTCTCGCGAAGCCACTCCGGAAATTCCTTAAACGTCTCGAGATCAGGCCGGATCGCGTTGCGGAAATGGCCAAGATCGTATTCGTAATCGCTTCGTCCATCAAGTACGATAACGTCTTCTCTTAGCAGATAATCATGGAACTCTTTCGGAGAGAGACGGGTGCCGCTTAACGTATTCGGATCAAGAGGCTTATCGTAACGCAGCGTAACTAGCTCTTTCTTATAGCGGACAAAGATCTTTTTGAAGGCATGCTCGTCAGCCTCGTCAATTTTAAACACAATATCGGAAAAGAGCGGGTTCGCGCGCAAATGCTCCATATACTGCTCGGTTTGCTCAACCGTGCCTGAAAGCGTCCCGTTAATGCCTTCATCGGCAATAAGGATACGGCCCTTCACGTTTAATTCCTTACAATATGCAAGATGCTCGGCCGCAAATTGCTCCGCATCGGGTACGGCTACAAATTTATAATACAATAAAATTCGATAGGGTTTCACTTCGCTCATCGTAGTCTTTCCTTTCCGGAAACAAATAAAAGCATACTATATTATAGTTGAACCTCTGCATAATATCAACATAAAACCTTTCGAATTTTGATAGCATATAAAATTGTCGATTCAGGCATAAAAGCCGTAAAAGGCGACGTTACGCCTCCAGCGCAAAATGAGCGTGCATATTAATTCCATATGCAGCCAATCCTACAAAAAGCCTCTCTGGAAACGGAGAGGCTCTTCGTCATGTTTGGAGCAGTTCAATAAAACGCTTGGCAATGATGGACGGAGTGGAGTCCCGCCGGATAGCATAGCCCACAGACCGTGGCGGTATCCGTTCACTAAGCATTAATTGGTATAATTTCTGTTCATCAAGCTCTTGCCGGATGAAGGTTTGCGTAACGAATGCAGCTCCATAGCCGCGCATTGCAAGCTCGACCAGCATATCCATGCTGCTGAGTTCCATGTCCGCATCTGCCGTTATGCCCTGCGATGTAAACCACTGATCGACGAACATTCTTGTACTGCTTCCTTCGGAGAGCAGCAGAAGCGGAATCTGAGTTAACTCCTTGGCGGTCATCGAAGACTCGGATAAATGACGATACGCAGGCCCAACTATAAAGCAATCCTGGATATCGGTTAAGTGCTGAACAACCAGCTCTTGGTCGCTAAACGGCAAATGGATTAACCCGATTTCGATTTGTCCAGCCTTCAGCTTTGCACGGATGTCCGCTGTTTTCCCTTGCAATAGCCTTATCCGTACGGCAGGATATTCCGCATGGAAAGTATCGAGCAGAGGCAGAAGCAAGTGCTTAATGACCGGACCGCTTGCTCCGATACGCAGCTCCCCTGCAGTAAGATTTTTGAGCGCTTGCAATTTGGTTTCGCCGAGCTGCAGGATCGAAAACGATTTCTCAACGTATTCGAGTACGGCAGCGCCCTCCGGCGTCAGCTTCACTCCCTTGGATAGCCGGTCGAATAGCTTCACCTCCAGCTGAGCTTCCAATTGCTTTATGGCATAGCTGACGGAAGGCTGCGTAATATGCAGCTCCTGTGCCGCTTTTGTCAAATTCCCGAGCTTGGCGGTATGCAAAAATATGCGATACCATTCCATATTCAATAACATGACATAACCTCTCTCTATGGCAGTCCTATTATATTTAAATTTCATTTATTTCACATTCAAAATTATAATGGAAACATAACGAATGCGTCAAAGCATTCAATCGGGAGGAACAACTCATGGCAGGAAGCACGTATGGCGAAAGCTTTAAAATAACAACTTTCGGTGAATCTCATGGCGAAGCGGTAGGCGTCATTGTGGATGGCGTCACGCCAGGCGTCGAATTGGATGAGCGTTATATCCAAACCCAAATGGATCGCCGCAAGCCCGGGCAATCCTCCGTCACATCGCCGCGCAAGGAATATGACGTAATCAGCATACTTTCGGGTATGTTCGAAGGAAAAACAACGGGAACGCCGCTTTTCATTATGCTGCATAACAAAGACATGAGGCCCGATGCTTATAGCGATATCCAATACTCTTTCCGCCCAGGGCATGCCGATTACACCTATTTGCAAAAATACGGCATCCGGGATCACCGCGGAAGCGGGCGGGCATCCGGCAGGGAAACGGCGGGACGAGTCGCCGGCGGAGCGGTTGCGCGCAAGCTGCTTGAGAATAAAGGGATCAGTGTCGTTGCTTATACGAAGGAAATCGGGGGAATCAAATGCGAAACCTTTGTTGAGGATGCCATTGAACAAAACGCGGTTAGGGCTTGCGATCCGGAAGCAGCCGTTCGGATGATAGAGAAAATCGAGAATTTAGCCGCCATTGGAGACAGCTGCGGAGGCATTGTGGAATGCCGGATCCGAGGTGTCCATCCTGGAATTGGCGAGCCAGTATTCGATAAGCTTGATGCTGAGCTTGCGAAGGCGATGCTGTCGATTGGAGCTGTAAAAGGGATTGAATTCGGCGCCGGCTTCGCTGCGGCAGAGATGCTCGGCAGCGAACATAACGATGAAATGAGTCCTGACGGTTTTCTTACTAACCATGCAGGAGGAATCATTGGCGGTATCAGCACGGGCGAAGAAATCGTATTCCGGATAGCCGTGAAACCAACCTCGTCCATTTCTTTGCCGCAGCATACGATCGATATTCACGGACAAGAGAAAATGATCGAAACCATCGGAAGACATGATCCTTGTATCTGTCCCCGGATCATTCCTGTCGTTGAGGCCATGGCCTGCATCGTCGTCGAGGACTTAATAAAACGGCAATCCGCTATGCATGCTTAGCTTCTTAGGGAAGACGCCATTATTCTTCCATTATCTTGGTTAAAAACCGCTCACGCGATTCTTTTACTGTGCTATGCTTATACTGACTAAGGCCGAGAGGAGAATGGTAATGAAACCAACTGTTTTTATCGACCGCACCGTCCCGAGCGAGGTAGAAGCGAAGATTGCCGAGTATTGCGATGTCGACAAGTGGGAAGGGACAAACCGGATTCCCCGTGAGCTCCTGCTGGCGAAGCTTGCCAACGCGGATGGATTGCTGACAGCCGGATCCAGAGTAGATGCTGAACTGTTAACGCATGCTCCTCAGCTAAAAGCGGTCAGTACCATTAGCGTAGGCTACAACCATTTTGATATCGATGCGATGAAGCAGCGCGGCATTATTGGAACGCATACTCCTCATGTGTTGAACAACACCGTAGCAGATCTTGCATTTGCGCTCATATTGGGAACGGCGAGGCGCGTAGCTGAGCTGGACCGGTATGTAAAAGAGGGCAAATGGATATCTGGCGCAGGTAATAAATGGTTCGGACAAGACGTACATCACGCGAAGCTTGGCATCATTGGAATGGGCAGGATCGGAGAAGCCGTTGCACGCCGGGCCAGATTTGGTTTTGAAATGGAAGTTTCGTATTACAACCGAAGCCGCAAGCCTGAAGCAGAATCCCTTCTTGGCGTCCGCTACCTTGAACTCAATGAACTGCTTAGAGAGTCGGATTTTGTCGTCATGCTGGCACCACTAACGCCGGAAACGGCGAAGCTGATCGGCAGGGAGCAATTCCGGCTCATGAAGCCGTCTTCGATCTTCATCAATATTTCGCGCGGCCAGACGGTTGACGAAGAAGCCTTGATCGAAGCGCTGCAATCGGGAACGATAACCGCGGCTGGACTTGATGTTTACGAAATTGAGCCGATACCTGCAGATCATCCTTTTCTAAGTATGGATAACGTTCTGACGCTGCCGCACATCGGATCGGCGACAAAGGCTACTAGGTTTGATATGGCTATGCTAGCCGCGCAAAATCTGGTAAATGCATTAACCGGACAAACCCCTGCCCATATCGTACCGGAGCTGCAGTAATTTACTTGAACCGATACAACTTCTTTATGGCGCTATAATATATTTCTATTAGCCATGGTCTGACCGGGATGTTAAAGTGAAATAAAATTAATTCCTATTCATTTAATCGGAATTAAAAACTTTATTCGGCGCAGAGGTGGTAGAGATGAGCGAGATTTATCGGCTGGCAAAACTTGAGGATGCAGGAAGGCTTCTGCATGTTATTTTCGAAGCTTATGTTACAATCAGGGAGCTGGAGCTTCACTGGCCGGCTGCCCATGCGGATTTGGCTTTGATCCAAGATAATATTTTAAGCAATGAATGTTATGTGCTGGAGCTGAACGGGGAAATCGCAGCCACCGTAACTTTATCCAAAGGTGATGAGGTAAAAGCGGTTACCGAATTTCCGTTCATCAAATGGTTTGCGGTGGATCCGGCTTACCAGGGCGTTGGCCTTGGGCATAAGCTGCTGAATTGGGTCGAGCAAAGCATTATCAAGGAAAAGCTTGGCGCTGCGGCCGTCACGCTGGCAACCGCCGAGAAGCATCCTTGGCTGCTGCCCATGTATGAACGGAGAGGTTATGAGAGACTCCATGTCTTCGATTTCGATAACGGGGATGGTCCGATGCATTTATTGCGAAAAATCGTAAATCCTTCTCTGTACCATAGTCTCCAGCTCGAACAGGCTAAATAATTTTTGTATAGGGAAGGGCCCTTCGTTAACGTGAGGGCTCTTCTTTATATCATATTGAAAAGGGGAATGGTTACAATCAAACTGCTGCTGGTCGGATCAACAGGCAAGACGGGGCAATTAATCGAACGCGGCTTGGAAGAGAAAGAGGTTAGCTTCAAACGGTTCGTTCGCTCTAAAGAGCAAATTCGGCAAGGAAGCTTTTTGGGTGATATACGCAATCTAGAGGATGTAAATGAAGCGATGGTTGGGGCAACCGCCGTCATTAGTGCATTAAACACGGAAGGAAACGGCACCCTTGAAAGCGGAATGGGCAACATCATTGCCGCCATGAAGCAGCATCAAATCAAGAGGCTCGTTACGATCGGTACGGCTGGCATTCTGCAAAGCGAGCTGGAGCCGCATTTATATAGATATCAATCCATCGAAAATAAACGGATACATCACGAAGCTGCCATAGAGCATGAGCGGGTGTATGAGCAGCTTTTGCAATCGGAGCTTGACTGGACGGTCATATGTCCAACAAGACTCGTTCATGAAGACAGAAGAAGCGAATACCGCGTCCGGGAGAACGTATTGCCAACCGGCGGCTCAGCTATTTCTTTTGCCGATACGGCTGAATTTGCCGTGACGGCCTATTTGAATGGCTTGCATATCAGGAAGCGGGTAGGCATTGCCTACTAAAGCTCGGTCGATCGATTAAAAAAACCTGGAAACCGCTCTTGCAGCGGCTTCCAGGTTTATTTGCTGACTGAATTTTATCCTTTATCCAGCTTCACGACCTCCACGCGATTAGAGAAGAAGGTAGCGCCGCCGCCCATGTCTGCTAGACGCTGCGGAGTGAGCGCATTGACCGATTGGCGGCCATGGCGGGGATCATCCCACCATAAGCCCTGCGTCACCAAAACGCCAGGCAGCACATCGAGGCCAACACGCAGCTTAATTTCCACTTCGCCGCGGTCATTTCGAACCTTTACGCGCTCTCCGTCTTGAAAGCCAAGTGCCGCGGCATCATCGAGCTGCATATGAAGCAGCGGTTCTTTCTCGAGCTTCTGCAGCCGCTCTTGATTGGCAAAGGTCGAATTGATAAAGCTATGATTCGGACCCGTCATGAGCAAGAACGGATATTTTTCCGGCTCCAGAAGCGGCGTATGGACCGGCACGGGGGAGAAGCCGCGTTCTAGCATTTTCTCCGAATAAAGCTCAATTTTACCGGAAGCAGTCGGTATCATCGCAGTAAACGAAGGAAGCTGGCTGCCGCCGGCTTTCATCCACGAGTTTTCCTTAAGCGCCTCGAACGTTATCCCGTTTAAGAGCGGGTTATTATCGCTGTCCAGCGCTTCGCGAATCATTTGTTCCTCGGATATATCAAAGATTTCACGCTCAAAACCTAATCGCAATGCCAGCTCCTTAAACAATGTGAAGTTGGATTTGCATTCACCCATCGTCTCCATGATCGGCTCGTGAAGCTGTAAGTATAGATGCCAATAGGAAGTGTACAGATCTAAGTTTTCAAAATGCGACGTTGCCGGCAGCACGATATCCGAATACTTGCATGTATCGGTTAGGAACAAATCATGCGTGACGGTAAAAAGGTCTGTACGCGATAGGCCATCGCGGACCCGATTCTGATCGGGCGCCACGACTGCCGGATTACTGTTATAAACAAACAGCATCTTAACCGGACTTGAAGGATCGAGAAGGGCATCGCCAAGCTGATTCATGCTGACCGTGCGGACATTCGGATCAGGCATTAGGTCTGGACGTTCGATTTTCCGAGCATTAAGCCGTGAATACCATCCATTTCCTTTCATTGCGCCGCCCCCGCGGATCCCCCATTGGCCGGTTAACGCGGGCAAGCATGCGATTGTCCGAACGGTCATGCCGCCATTGTCATGATGCTGCAGCCCGTTTCCGATACGAATAAAGGAAGGGGAGGCCGTACCGTACAAGCGGGCAAGCTCCTCAATTTCGGCGGCAGGCACGCCGGTAACGGATTCTACATATTCAGGCGTATATTCGGATGCTTGGGCAGCAAGGTCATCGAAGCCTATCGCATGCTGGTTTAAAAAAGACTGATCTGCGAGTCCGTCGCGAATAATCACATGCATCATGCCAAGAGCAAGGGCAGCATCCGTGCCAGGCCGGAGATGGATGAACCGATCTGCCCAAGCCGAGGTGCGGTTGCGGTGAACATCAATATGGATGATGACGGCTCCGTTTTTTCTCGCTTCGGACGCCAGCATCGTTTGATGCATATTAGTAGATACTAAGTTGCAGCCCCAAATCAGGAACAGCTTCGTATGAACCGTATCTTCGGGATCGATGCCCATGGAAGCACCCATTGTATAAGCGTAGCCGGCAGCACCGGCTGCATTGCAAATCGTGCGGTCGAGCTGACTCGCGCCTAAACGGTGAAAGAACCGCCGGTCCATGCCTTCAGCATTGAGAACACCCATATTTCCATAAAAGCTGTATGGCAAAATAGCTTGGGCGCCATGCTCCGAAATGATTTTTTCCATGCGCGCGGTTATTTCCCCATAAGCTTCTTCCCATGTTATTCGCTCAAAATCAAGCGAGCCTTTGGGGCCGACTCGGCGCAACGGATAAAGCAGCCGATCCGGATGATATACGCGTTCATTCAAATGCCTAACCTTATTGCAAATGGCACCGCGCGTAACCGGATGCGATGCATCGCCGGTAATTTTCGTTATATTTCCATCCTCGAACGTGACGCTGAGCCCGCAGGTATCAGGGCAATCAAAGGGACAAACGGAACGAACCGTTCCATTTGAAATTGTTTTGCTCATTCTCATTTCCACTCCATCCAGCAACCTAAGATCTGTTTTCCTATCATAGCATAATCCATTTCCGCTGAGGCATAGTTAACTCAAACGGCGAGTGAAATAAACATGCCGCTTTTTATTTTCCATCTAAAAACGATTGACAGTATCTTACTTCTCATGTAACATTCAATGTGCTGAAGAAGCTTGCTGACAACTAAATCATTCGTATAACCTCACGGCTTTTAAGGCATGAACAGGGTGAGGGTTTCTACGGGAAGCCTTAACTTCCTAACTACGAGTATGCGATCATTTTTGCAATGATCTTATATTCGTCGTTAGGATTTTTTGTGTTTAAGCAGCTTTATCTTGCAAATAAGAAAGGGGTTCATATCAAAGTGAAATATATACTATCGGTTTTTTTGGGTGCCGCAAGCTACGGCATTTTGTCTACCATTGTCGTTCTGGCTTACGGCAGCGGCTATAACTTAGGGGAGGTTGTCGGAAGCCAGCTGCTCACCGGTTTTATACTTGCATGGGGACTGGCGTTTGTAATGAAATGGCGCGAGAAGCGCAGTAAGGGAACAGCTTCTGATGGAAGCAAGAAGACAGTCACCGGCTTCGTAAGCCTGACTTGGAAGCAGCGCCTGCTGCTGATGGCGGCAGGGACGCCAACTGCAATTACAGGCTTGCTATATTATCAATCCCTGCGTTATATTCCGGCATCACTTGCCATTATTCTGTTGTTCCAATTTACTTGGATCGGCGTACTCATTCAATCGCTGAGCCAGCGGAAACGTCCAAACGGCATTATGTTTTTTACGATTGCTATATTGTTTGGCGGGACTATGCTTGCTGCTGGAATCATTGAGCAGGGCGCAGGGAAATTTAATGTAATGGGCGTCGTTTTGGGTCTTCTATCCGCCGTAAGCTATTCTTTGTTTATCTTGTTCAGCGGCAAAGCAGTACCGTCCGTGCATCCAGCTTACCGCAGCGTTTGGATGATAACAGGCGGGTTGATTCTGGTATTCATCTTATTCCCGCCAACGTTTTTGTTTAACGGCCTCATCTGGGGAGATTTGATGCTTTACGGCTTCTTGCTGGGTATGTTCGGCGCATTTATTCCGCCTGTATTATTCGCGGTCGGCGTACCTCATATCGGAGAAGGGATGGCCGGCATCCTTGGCGCTTCGGAGCTTCCTGTAGCCGTCCTGCTTTCTTCGTTCGTACTGAATGAGCATGTAAGTGCGCTGCAATGGATGGGAGTCATTATTGTTCTAATAGGAATTGCTCTGCCTGAGCTGCTTAAACGGAAAAAAATGAGTGTAAGAAATGGCACAGGCATCTCTGCCTAACCATTTGTAATCTTTTATGAATAATAGGAAACCTGATCATGGATAATAAAATCATATGCACTTAATTTTGCAGGCTTACTAAGCAAGGAGGAAACGAATGCTTTATGACTGTGTGATCGTTGGCGGGGGCTTTGCAGGCTTACAGGCAGCCATACAACTAGGGCGCTATCGTCATCATGTTGCCGTTATTGATGCTGGCGAAGGCAGATCCTCCATATGTAAGAATTATCATAATTTGATCGGCTTTCCTGATGGAATCAGCGGTGCCGAGCTGCTTGCTTCGGGTAAATCCCAAGCCAAGCGGCTCGGCACCGCTTTTATTCAGGCAAAAGTAATACATGCGGAACGCGACGGAGAAGCTTGGAAATTAACAACATCCGATAATCAGTCCTTTCGCGGAAAAAGGCTGCTGCTTGCTACGGGTGTAAAGGATCGCCTTTCAAATTTCCGCATGCTTATTCCCTGCATGGGGAATAGTGTTTTTGTATGCCCGGATTGCGATGGGTATGAGGTATCCGGTAAGCCGACTATTGTGCTCGGTGCAGGAAATGCAGGCGCAAGAATGGCGCTGACGCTAACCCATTGGACCTCGGAGCTCATTTATGTGAATCATGAGCGAACACTGGTTGACGACGAGCTTCGCGTACAACTTGAAGAACATGGCATCCCCTGTATCGAACAGATGGTTCAGGAGGTTATTCTTGAAGAAGAACAATTCAAGGGCATCGTATTGGACGATGGTACGGTTATCAATCGCTCCCGCTGCTTTATCGCTTTCGGAGGCAATGAAGTGCGCTCGGAGCTAGCCCGGCAGCTTGGCGTCGAGCTTATGGAAAATAAACATATTCAGATCGACCCGCGCACAAAGCTTACCAGCGTGAAGCATGTATGGGCGGCTGGGGATGTGGCCGGACACTCGGAAATGGTTACCATCGCAATGGGGGACGGCAGCCAAGCTGCGATTTGGATTCATAAAAGCTTAATCACGACATCGAAAGGATGATCTTATCGATGATTCCATATTCCAAAGCCTCCTCCGATGACATATAATAATCCCGGTCCATATCCTTTTCGATTTTTTCTAAAGGCTGGCCTGTTTTTTCAGCGCTGATCTGATTTAATTTTGAACGGATTTTCAAAATGCGCGCAGCACTAATTGCGATATCGCTGGCTTGCCCTTGTACCCCGCCGTGGGGCTGATGGATCATAATCTCGCTGTTTGGCAGCGCGGTTCGATGTCCTTTTTCTCCCGCAAGCAGAAGGATGGCTGCGAAGGAAGCAGCTAAACCGGTACAAATCGTATGCACAGGGGGCTTCACGAATTGCATGGTATCCAGAATCGCAAACCCGGCCGAGGTCGAGCCTCCGGGACTGTTGATGTACATGGAAATTTCTTTATCAGGGTCTTCTGCGGCCAAAAACAATAGCTGCGCAATGATACTGTTTGCGACGTTATCGTCAATCGCGGAGCCTAGAAATACGATGCGGTCCCGCAGCAGTCTGGAATAAATATCGTATGATCTTTCCCCCCGGCTTGATTGTTCGACGACATAAGGTACATAGCTGTTCATTTTATCTGCCTCCTGAATGATGTTTTTGGCTTTCAAAACGGTAAACGAACCACAGGCTTCAAAAGATACGAACAATCGCATGGGAAAAATGCGTATCCTTTTTCAATCCTCATTCGTTTACAATAATAAGGATAGGTCCCTTAATCTTGTGGTGGGCAGGAGAACGAAGAGGAGGCATAATGATGCAAATCATCAAAACCAAGCGAAGTAACGAACGGTATCCTTCAGAACAACAAATCGAACGGCTTTATGCCGTTTTATATCGCTATTGCATGTCGCTAACGAAATCGAAATGGGAAGCCGAAGATCTTGTACAGGACACATGGTTAAAATGTATGCGGGCGGCTGTATACACATCGCATAAAAACCCTGAGGCGTTTATGTTGCGTATAGCCAAAAATACATGGATCGATCAAATGCGCAGAAAAAACCACTTTCGCCTGATTCATCAGCAACTCACGCATTTGGATGCTGTATCGGATACGAGCAGTTTGGATCATGAGGCTGTTATGTATGGGCTCATCCAGCATCTATCGCCGCTTCAGCGAACGGTGTTCCTTCTTCGCGATGTTTTCGAATACTCTGCAGCGGAGACAGCAGAGCTTCTCCAGACATCTAGCGGAGCGATCAAAGCCGCGCTTCATCGGGCGCGGGAGGCCTTGTGCGCGGTTAGACGCGACCTCGAGCCCGAAGCCATGCTTCCTCCGGATAACGAGGATATGAAAAGCTTCTTAAGCGCTATGGCGATTGCTTACCAGCTCGGAGATGTCGCGCTGCTCATTGAGCTGGCTCAAAGAGATATTTTGGAAGCGACCGCAGTAATAGGAATCGCCCAAAACGCCAAGTTAAAAGCGAGCAGCCGAGTTTGGGACATGCGAAATAATAGCAAGACGTCCATGCAGATGGCTGCTGCATAGGTGATTAATACAGATAAAGCTAATGCTGATAGGCATTAGCTTTTTTTGACCGAAAGCACACTGATTTCACTGCAATAAGCTATAATAAAGCAAAAGGCAAGAAGGACTGAGGCAAAGAACAATGACTAAGAAACTAATATTTTTTGATATTGACGGCACCCTTGTCGATCACGAGAAAAAGATCCCGCCTTCTACGCGGCTAGCCGTCAAGCAGCTCCAAGAGGCAGGCCATGAGCTCGTAATTGCGACAGGCAGAGGGCCTTTTATGCTCAAGCCCGTTTCCGAAGAATTAAACATTGAGTCCTATGTCAGTTTTAACGGTTCTTACGCGGTATACAAGGGGGAGGTCGTTTACAGTCATCCGCTTGATCCTGGGAGGCTTGCTGAGCTTGCTGAAATCACATTAAAAAACAAGCATCCATTGGTTTATATGACGCCGGAAGGAATGCGGTCGAGCACGCATCAAACGGCTTACGAGGAAGATGCGAATGAAGCTTTAAGAATGAGACTGCCGCCAATGGATCCCGAATATTACATGGGGAAAGAAATTTACCAGTGTTTGCTATATTGCAAAGAAGAAGACGAGAGCTGCTATAAAGAAAATTTTTCAGAGCTCGGTTTTATACGTTGGCATATGTTCGGGAGCGATATACTTCCTCCGGGAGGCTCTAAAGCAAAAGGGATTCAGGCGCTAATTGAAAGAGCAGGGGTTAGGAGCGAGGAAGTCTACGCCTTTGGTGACGGGATCAATGATTTGGAAATGCTGCAATACGTTTGTCACAGCGTTGCGATGGGGAACGCCTCTGACGAAGTGAAGCAGGCTGCACGTTATGTCACCAAGGATGTAACGGATGACGGGATTATGTATGGCTTAAGGATGCTGGGTTTGCTAAAAGAATAAATGAAGCGCAACGATTACGAGTTGCTGATAGGATCCTAATAGAAGAAGAGACTGACCTCTGCAGGAGATCAGTCTCTTCATTTCTTTTATATGATAGGTTATTGATTATCTAATCACACGTCGTGCTGTAACGTAAGTCCTGTCCCATGCGCTTCCGGAAAATTTCGAAATCGTAACGCCAAGGCCTACTTTATAAGTGTGAAGGAGTCTGCCGTTGCCGATATAGATGCTCACGTGATTGATTTTGCCATCGCGGTTCGTATCGGAGAAAATTAAATCCCCGGCTCTAAGGTTTTTTCTGGATACGTATTTACCGGCTTTTGCTTGATCTCTTGATGATCTTGGAAGGCTGATTCCGTTTCTCTTGTAAACGTATTGCGTAAAGGATGAACAGTCAAAAGCGCTTGTGATGCCCGATCTTGCGCCAAATCTATAAGGAACCCCAATATATTTTTTGCCGGTGGCAATGATTCTGCTCGCTTTTAAAGCAGTGGAAGTTGTAGCAGCGTTTACGGGTTGCGGCATGGAAACGGTACCTGCGGAAATAGCAATGGACAAGCTGATACCAACACCTGCAATGATCTTGCGCATACGGTTTTTCTGTGTGTTTATCATGATGACCCTCCTTGAATTGTGTTGATAGTGTTGCGGCTAGGAATACAATAACATAGATAAAAAATCCATTACTTACCTATGAGAAACCAAACCTTTGCGGGCGTAGGGAAAAATGATATTTATTAGAAAGTGATGATAAAAAACTCATTTTTTCATCTTGACAATAGGTTTGTGGTAAAGATTTCTTATAGCCGTTTTTTAACTTTAACGTGCTGTCTCAGAGGGTTTATACTGATGAAGTCGGGCCGACGAATGATGAGGAAAGGAGCTGATCGAATTGATTAACAACCTGGAGGTGATCTCCGTTTAACGGAGATCACTCAAATGAAGGAGACCGAAAGGTCTCCTTTTATGATTAATCCTCATCGTCATTCGGATTAATGGAAATTTTGTTAAACATTTCTTGTCAACTGAAAAGGCTTACAATATAATGACAGAGTACAGCATGATTGAAGCTTCTATGGAGTGAGGGAGCATCCATGGTTTTTTTTGCTTTCAAAGTGTCGTTGGCTTTACCAAAAATCGAAGGGAGGAAGTAAAAAATGTTGCTGAATACGTTAAGGAATAATCTTAAAACGATGAGCTTATTCGAGGAGGACGTTTATAGTGAACTACAAAAATGGGAGAGATGTGCTTCCCCCTAGTTTATTGCTGGAGCTGCAAAAATACATTCAAGGCGATCTGATTTATGTACCTAAATTAGCGGAGAAGCGTGCGCACTGGGGAGAGGTAAGCGGAACCCGGAAGCTGCTGGCTGAACGAAATAAAGAGATTTACAGCTATTATTCGAATGGATGGTCTGTTGCAGATCTAGAGCGAAAATATCATTTGTCCGGTGAAAGTATTCGGAAGATTATCGTCAAATCAAGATAAGATAGCCATGAAAAGAAAGCAGAATGCTTCACGCATCTGCTTTTTTTTGTTTATTTCACTAGAAATCGCAATAGGCAAAAAGGAATTTTTTGTCGAATGTCGAATGAAATAGGAATGTTGGATTTTGGCGAAATTTGCAGAATAATATTTCAAAGATCATCGATGGAGGCATAAGCATTGAAGTCATTATTAATTGCGGAAGATGAACCCATACTACGAATGCTCATTATGGATACACTCGAAGACGAAGGATATATGCTCGAAGAAGCGGCCGACGGGGAAGAAGCGCTGCAAAAGATAACAGAAACGAAATTCGATTTAATTATTTTGGATTATATGATGCCTAAAATGACTGGGATCGAAGTTATTGAAAAAACTGGTTTATTGGATAACCGCCAGCAAGCTAAGATCTTGATGTTGTCGGCTAAAAGCCAGCAATCCGAACAAGAAAAAGTATTGAACGCCGGAGCAGACGGCTTCATGTCCAAACCCTTCAGCCCGTTGGAGCTTATTGCAAAAGTAGAGGAGATGCTTCGTGGCTAAGCTTCGCCTCTATTTCAAAAAAAGAATAACCCGGCAATTGGTAGCGATGATGACGATTGCTTTAAGCTTCATTCTTATCGGGGCCGTACTCGTATTCGTAAGTACGGTATTGATATTGAAAAACTATGAGGCTGAAACAACCGAGTTGAGGGAAAAACAAGAGCTCGTCGCGCAGATTGCCGATCATTCCACCGAAATTATATTACGTGCCCGCGGTTATTATGTATTTTTGTCGGATTATGAATATCAAAAGGTAATTGCCGAGAAGGAATTGTTAAACCAAGCATTAGCTGAAATTAAAGTGATGACGCTCAGCGACTCCGAAAAAGAGGTTATGCAAAATATCGAATCATTTTTTACAGACTACTTTGGCGTCGTCTTTCCGAAAGCCATCGCGTTCTCAAAGGCTGAAGATTACGCTTCGCTCCGTGTGCTGGTATCTGCAGGAGAAGATAATCCCGTTAATAAGCTGATCAGCTACTCACGCGATTTTGAAAACCAAGTGCAATTGATTGCCGACCAAAAAAACAAGCAATTGATAAATCAGCTTTCTGCGCAAGCCTTGTTATTCATCGGCTATATCCTATTCATCCTCATTTTATCTTCAATTATTACGAGAAAGTTTGCCACTGCTATCGGAGTGCCTCTAATGGTATTAACGAATTATGCAAAGCGATACACGAACGGCGGGCATGCTGAGATTGAATTGAAGGACAGAGAGGATGAGCTGGGCGAGTTGGCCCGCACATTCCAAACGATGATGAGGCAAATTCAGAGCAAGGAAGAAGAGCTGCATGCCCAGAATGAAGAGCTTCTGGCGCAGCAGGATGAGCTTCAGGCCCAACAGGATGAGTTGCAAAATGCGGTCGTAATCATGGAGCAGAACGAGAATTACTTGGAGAAGCGCAATCGGTTTGTTCAATCACTCTCTAACACCCTCGACCAGCAGGAACTGCTGCAGAGCATTGTCAGCAATATTGTCGAGCTGACGGATTGCGATAAAGGGTTAATCGTCATGTTGAACAGGGAATATGATTATGCTTCCGTCGGCATTTCCGATATGTCTGCGAAGGATTTTATCGAACATATGAATGACGGCATTGTTTTACGCGCATTGCAAACCAAGAAGGCTTACAGCATTGTAAGAGAGGGTTCGATCGGCGAACGAGGCTACCATGATAAGGCTATGCAGGCAACCGATCTTATTTTGCCGATCTTAAACGCCAGAGAAGATATGGTAGCTTGTTTAGTGATCACTAAGGTGAACCGAAGTATCTCCAAACAAGAGGAAGACGAGATCGTAGGTTTGATGACGCAGGTCTCGTTAGCTTTTGACAAGCTGCATCTTTATGAGTTATCCGAGAAGCAGCGGTTAATGACCAGCGACATGCTAAACACCATTCAAGAAGGCATACAATTACTTGATCTGGATGGAACGACGATGCAAATAAACCGGAAAATGTCAGAACTGCTGCCTTTTTTCAAACCGGATGAAACTTGGACAAGCCTGCCGTTCAAACGGTTTCAAGCACAGATCCGTGCGGCTGTCGGTGAAGCGGACCGCCTCATTCAATTTATGGAGGAGCTTATCCAGCACGGACATTATCAAGGTAAACGCAGCATGAATTATGAAATTTTGGAGCCTGAACGAAGATTTATTCAGATCTACTGCGAGCCTCTTTACCGTAACGGTCAAAAATTCGGTTTGCTGCTCGTCCATCGGGACATTACGAAGGAATACGAAGTAGACAGAATGAAGTCAGAGTTCGTAAGTACCGTAAGCCACGAACTGAGGACGCCGCTTGCCAGCGTGCTTGGATTCGCGGAGCTGCTCCTTCACCGTGAGCTGAAACCTGAACGCCAACGGAAATATATAACGACGATCTACCAGGAAGCCAAAAGATTAACGTCGTTAATTAATGATTTTCTTGATTTGCAGCGAATGGAATCCGGCAAACAGGTTTATGATATGAAGTTAATGTCTTTAACGCCATTAATTACTGAAGCTGTCGAAACCCAGCAGCTATCAACCAGCAGCCACCGGCTTATCTGGACAAACGAAGCCCCGGATGCCATCGTGTTAGCAGACCGTGACAAGATGCATCAGGTCCTCATCAATTTGCTGAGCAATGCTGTGAAATACTCCCCTAACGGAGGAGAAATCCGGATAATTAGCGGCATTAACAATGGGCAATTGCTAATTCGCGTTGAAGATGAAGGATTGGGCATTCCCAAGGACGCGATGACGAACCTGTTCAATAAATTTTATCGGGTCGATAATTCGGACCGCAGAGAAATCGGAGGCACGGGCTTAGGTTTAGCCATCGTTAAAGAAATTATCACTAAGCATGAAGGCAAAATAGATGTCTATTCGGAATTTGGCAGCGGGACTACCTTTATCGTTGCTTTGCCAATTGCTGAGCTGCCTATTCGTATTTATAACGACGAAGCAAAGGACAGTACGCACTCGGAAGCTTCAATTCAGGTTATGCTCGTCGAGAATGACCATAATTTAGCCACTCTCCTATGCGAGGAACTGCATGCAAGCGGTTATCGGATTCATTTGTTTAAAGAGGGCGGTCTAGCCATTGCTGCGATTGAAAGACTGAATCCGGATATCGTGGTTCTCGATCTTATGCTTGAATCAGGCATTACTGGCTGGGATATCATTAGCAAAATTAAAAAAACAGACCTGTTAATGAATAAGCCAATTGTCATCTCCAGCGCATTCGAAGAAAAGGAGAAAGCCGCGCAGTGGGGAATACAGGAGTTTCTGGTGAAGCCTTATTTACCCGGCAGACTAAGTGCAGCTATAACGCGCATGCTGCGTTAATTGAGGGAGATCATTGCAATGAAAACGGAAAAGTATAAAAAGCTCATTCACCAAAGAATCATACAGACGATAGAGGATTGGTCAAATCAAGATGCTGTGGCGGAACAAGATATTCATCGGTTTTTCCACAATTTAAAGGGCACGAGCGGTACGATTGGGCTGGCTGAAGTCGAGAAATTTTCTGAAGCTAAAGAGCTGTTGTTCTCCGAAAAAAGCGATAAAGCGCTTCAGCATTCGAATTGGTCGGAGCATGTTTTACCGTTGGCGGACATGTTCCCGCCAGCAGAACAACGAGTAGGAGGGTCGGAGTTTGATGCTTGCAGCCTGAATCAAGCCCATTCCTTCGATGAAAACTTTCGAACCCAAAAACGTGTTCTCGTCATTGACGATGATGTGGAATTTGTCACTTATGTTAAAGAAATTTTAGAGAAACACGACTATCCCGTATCGATCGCTTTAACCGCGGAACGGGGCTTGAAAATTTTTTACGAGTGGAAGCCCAGCCTTATTCTCTTAGATTTCATATTGCCTGATCAAAGCGGAATGTATGTGCTTCAACATATTGTGGAAAAAGCAAAGCTGGAGCATATTCCAATTATTATGGTCAGCGGAAATTTCTCGATTGAAAACCAAGTAAATGCTTATCGTTCCGGTGCTATGGATTTTCTCGCGAAGCCGCTTGAAGTGGAGCTCTTAACTGCGCTGATCGAGAATCGATTTGCAATGAAGAAGGATTGGGATCGCTCAATCATCGTTGACGAGCTGACTGGCGCTTATAATCGTAAGCATTTTAACCGTATGATGCGGCAGCAAATGGATGATTTTAAACGTTCTGAACACAAATTCTCGCTTGTTATCCTCGATTTGGATTATTTCAAGCATGTGAACGATAATCACGGACATCTCAAAGGCGATGAAGTCCTGCAAGCCTTCGTATCTACCGCACAAGATGTGGTGCAATCCAAAGGCATTCTTTGCCGGTACGGGGGAGAGGAGTTCGCATTGATTCTTCCGCATATGGACAGCGTGCAGGCAGCCGGCCTTATCGAACAGCTCAGGCATACATTTAACGCCATTAAATTTCCGGTGAAGGATGCGGCATTCCAGGTCACATTTTCATCGGGCATTGCCCAAATCACTGGGAAAACCGGACAAGCCGAGAAGCTGGTTGACGAGGCTGACCAAGCCCTTTATTGCGCAAAACGGGCAGGCAGGAATCAAACGGTCATGTATTCAGCGGAAATGCTGGAGAGAAAAAATGAAATGGTTTTAAATCTAATCGTCGTCGATGATGATCCGTTAATCCGAGACATTCTGATCAACCGTTTCTTTAATTGGAAACCGACGAATCATGCGAAGGTTAACGCGCTGGGGTTTGCGGATGGAAAGTCCTTCTTGACTTCCGATTGGTACAACGAGAGCGCAAAGTACATTATTTTGCTAGATGGTTCAATGCCTGATTTGGATGGATTAGAGGTACTGCGCCGGCTTCGCGAGCGTTATCCTGAGCAGCAGCTGCTAATTATCATGTTGACTGCCCGCAATAATACGGAGGATATCGTGCACGCTTTGCAGATCGGCGCCGATGATTATGTCGTCAAACCTTTCCACATGCAGGAGCTGGTTCTTCGGATCGAACGCCTTGCCAGCAGAATACTGAACGATTAAAAAAGAATCGCGCCCCAAAACGGAGCCCGATTCTTTTTTCTCATACGTTTATGGGTGTGGTAACGACCGGGAGATCGACAACCGTCTGCGGATATTTGTAATCATTCCGGTAGCAGTTTGTTTCTGAATCATATGTCGATTGCGATAGCTTATGAGAGATGGCAAATATAGATAGCTTCGGATTAACGTGCAGGGAGGATTCATAGAAGGAACAGTATTCGAAATTAAAGTCGAGTGTCGTAATAATAATTACGCAATTCGTAAAGGTACAGCTAATAAAACTAAAACCATCAAATACAATCGTTTCGTTTTTAAAGTGTTCATTGGCAATTGTGTTCATGATCAGCGCTCCTATTCTGTGATGGGACAACCTAATAGAAATTTTAGCAGATGATAGATGTAATGTTTGTCGGTTATTGCACCAAAAAATAAATAATTAACGACATAAATAGCGCTCCTTTTGGCTTAGGAAGCCACAAATTGCTCAATTTTTGTTTTCAGTAATTTGGATGACTGCTATACTATTTGGATTCCATAATTTTCAACTCCAGAAAAAGAGGTGCCGGAACATGAAAGCCGATCTATTAAAGCCCGGCGATGAAATCCGTATTGTTTCTCCATCAAGAAGCATGTCAATAATTGCCGAAGAACAAATCAGGTTAGCGCAAAAACAATTAGAATCGATGGGATTTACCGTGTCCTACTCCAAAAATAGTTCGGCATCCGATGATTTTGCTTCCACATCCGTTCAGGACCGAGTCAATGACCTGCATGAAGCTTTTTTGGATGCTAACGTAAAAGGCATTCTTACGACGATCGGCGGGTATAACTGCAACCAGCTGCTCGGCAGTCTTAATTATTCCATTATTGCGGCTAACCCGAAGCGCCTTTGCGGCTATTCCGACATTACGGCCTTAAATAACGCTATCTATGCGAAAACAGGTTTAATCAGCTATTCTGGTCCGCATTTCTCCACTTTTGCGATGAAATACGGAAATGAATATACCGTCGATTATTTTAATCGGATGATGACAGGGAATGCCTCGCTTAGGATTGAACCGGCAGCGCAGTGGAGTGACGACGCATGGTTTCTCGATCAAGAAAATAGATCTTTCCAAACCAATGACGGACCGTATATTCTTAATGAAGGAATAGCACAAGGGACGATCATAGGCGGAAATCTGTGTACGTTTAATTTGCTGCAGGGTACGCCGTTTATGCCAAGCCTTACGGATACGATAGTGTATATAGAGGATGACTATGAATCTCAGCCCGTTACATTTGATAGGGATTTGCAGTCGTTAATCCATCAGCGAGGTTTCGAGCATGTCAAAGGTTTAGTGATCGGAAGGTTCCAGCGCTCTTCCAATATGACTAGAGAGCTACTTGCGAAGATCATTTCATCCAAAGCGGAACTTGCCCGTATTCCTGTAATCGCTGATCTTGACTTCGGACATACTTCACCCCTATTCACTTTCCCGATTGGCGGCAGGGCAACTTTGGCTGCCCGAGGCATGGAAACGTCATTAACTATTTTTGAATAGGACATAACGCAAGACGAAGCTAGAAAATGAATGACTCGGAGGAAATTACGATGAATATCGAAGTCAAGCAGGCTACGGTGAATCACATACCAGAAGTGGCGGATTTATTTAATCAATACCGAATCTTTTATAAACAGCCTTCTGATTTAAATGGCGCCGCAGCCTTTTTAACGGAGCGATTGCATTTGCAGCAATCTATTATATTTATTGCCGTAAATCAAGCAAAGGGAGAAGTGATCGGCTTTACTCAGCTGTACCCTTCTTTTTCATCCGTATCGATGAAGAGATCTTTTATTCTGAATGATCTGTTTGTGGCGGAGAGCTATCGGGGTCATGGAGCTGCGCAGCTGCTATTGGATCAGGCTAAGACCTATGCGTTGGAGAATGGCGCAAAAGGGGTAGAGCTTTCTACCGCGATGGACAACAGCCAGGCACAGAGCCTATACGAACGTAACGGCTATGAAAAGGATGAAGTTTATTTTCATTATTATTTATCTATTTAGTTACTAAAAGGGAGCGATTAGATTGGAATCCAAAAAACTGGCCGCTGAAAAAGCGGTGGAATTTGTGAAGGATGGAATGATTGTTGGTTTAGGGACAGGCTCTACCGCCTACTTTGCGATTCAAAAAATCGGACAAAAAGTCAAGGAAGGACTTTCGATCAGGGCGATCGCGACGTCCAACCAATCGGAGGAGCTGGCCAAGGAGCTTGGGATACCTTTGCTTCCTTTTGCGGAAATCGATGAGATTGACGTTACGATTGACGGCGCTGACGAAGTCGACGTAAATTGGAATTTAATTAAAGGCGGGGGCGGCGCATTGCTTCGCGAGAAAATCGTAGCGGCTGCAACCAAGCAGCTTATTATAATTGTTGATGAGAGCAAGCTGGTCAAGGAGCTGGGCAAATTTCCTTTACCGGTCGAAATCATTCCTTTCGGCTATGAAATGACGATAAGAAAGCTGCAGAAGCTGGGCGCAGAGCCTGTTTTGAGGAAAGCAGGCGATGAGGTCTATGTGACGGATAACGGGAATTATATTGCGGATTGCCATCTAGGCAGCATTGCTCAGCCGGATGAACTCCATCGCATGCTGAATCTAATTCCAGGTATCGTGGATAACGGATTGTTTATCGATATGGCTGCAGTCGTTATTGCAGGATATGTTGATGGTTCTGTCCGTCAGTTGGAAAAATAATGATTGCTGCAAAACGATGAGGTTGAGCCTTGAAAGACCAAATACTTGGTCCTTCGAGGCTTTTTTTCGTTATTTTATTGGTGATCAAGTTCACGGGTAATGGTTAATATCGGAATGATCTGTAAAAGCTACTTTATGAGTAAAATTCCCAGAATGCATTCACAATAAGTCACAACAATCGAATGGTCGGTGAAGAAATGCCAATACTAGGTAGGAATAAGCAGAAAGCTAAACCGATTATCATAGATCCAAGCCGCACTCTTGATCAACACAAGCACGATATCATAAGCGTAAATATCGAGGAGACCATTGCTTTTATACAAGAAATTTTGGGAGTAAACGAGGATTTGACGATTCGCAGATTCCATGTATTTGGCCAATTTTCCGCGGTCATTATGTTTTTTTCTAACATGGTTAATCAAAGCACGGTTAATATTGATATCGTTAAACCGCTTATGTATATACCTCCTCATCTTCAAGGACATACGATAGAAGTGGAGCATTTGAAGGATGTATTGCATAATGATGCGCTTTATCACAGCGCAAGCAAATTCCAATGCAATATTGCTGCTTTGGTCGAAAGCATTTTGAGAGGCGAAACGATCGTAGCCATTGAAGGACTGCATGAGGCATTCGTTATCGAAACAAGAAATATTGATAAGCGCGCCATTGATCAGCCGGCAACCGAGCAGGTCATTAGAGGCCCGCGCGAGGGCTTCATTGAGCCTATTGGTACAAATATTTCATTAATCCGTTATCGGCTGCAATCTCCGGATCTTCGCATTAAGACAATGGAAATCGGAGTGCGGACAAAATCAAAAGTCGCGGTCTGTTATATGGAGGGCATCACCAGTCCTGAGCTAGTTAAAGAAGTAAACAAGAGGCTCTCCAAAATAGAAATCGACGGCGTGCTGGACTCCGGTTATTTGGAGCAATTTATTGAGGATAACCATTACTCTCCGTTTCCTCAGGTGCAATACACGGAACGACCGGATAAGGTTGTGGCCAATTTATTGGAGGGAAGAGTTTCGATTCTGGTGGACGGGTCTCCGTTAGCATTGCTCGTGCCTACGGTTTTCAGCCAATTTTACCAGACGGTTGAGGATTATACCGAACGATTTTTATTGATGAGCTCGATCCGTTTTGCTAGACTAATCGCGCTGATGTTCTCTTTGATCTTTCCCGCGATATACGTGTCGATCATCTCCTTTAACCCCGAGCTGATTCCTACCGAATTTGCGGTAGCGGTAGCCGGCGGTAGAGCAGGGGTGCCTTTTCCGGCCGTTGTCGAGGTGTTAATCATCGAGATTTCAATGGAGATATTGCGAGAAGCGACCATTCGTCTGCCGCAGCAGGTAGGCGGCGCACTTTCAATCGTCGGTGTCCTTGTTATTGGCCAAGCTGCGGTAGCTGCGGGATTTTCAAGCCCAATTACGATCGTAATCATCGCTTTAACGACGATTGGATCCTTTGCAACGCCAGCTTATAATGCCGCGCTTGCTTTGCGCCTGCTGCGCTTTCCGCTCATCATTATGGCGGGGATCTTCGGTCTTTACGGCGTAATGATCGGGCTCATCCTGATTGCGAACCATCTTTTGTCGTTGAAGTCCTTTGGCGTCCCTTATCTGAGCCCGCTTGTTCCCGCAGAGTATCAAGGGATGAAGGATCTATTAATAAGAGCACCATTGTGGTGGATGAGCAAAAGGCCATCCTTTCTTCAGCCCGTGGATAGTGAGAGAGTGAACGAGCAGGCGTTTGATGAACTTGACCGATCTGCCCAAAATGCGCTCGATCCAAAAAATGACAAGAACCAGCAGGAGGGGTAACAGCCTATGGAGACTCGCCAAATAACCGTAATCCAAGCAGCCGCTATTCTCGTCAGCACGATTATCGGAGTAGGCGTGCTCGCATTGCCGCTCTTCGCCGTACAAGCCGCGGATTCCGGAGCCCCTCTAGTTACATTGCTTGGGGTTCTGCTGGCTTTTATAGGTCTGGTTTTAATTACGGTTCTAGGGATGAGGTTTCCGAATCAGACCTTTATACAATACAGCGAGGCCATTATTGGAAAAGGAATCGCATGGATAGGGAGTGCATGCATTATCCTCTTTTTCGCCGTACTCACCTCATTAACAGCTCGGGAGTTCGGTGAAGTGGTCGTCACGTCCGTACTAAGATCAACGCCCGTAGAGGTTACCGTAATCGTCATGCTTCTGCTCGCGGCAATCTCCACGCGAAATACGATTACAACTTTTGCTTACATCCATACTTTTTACTTTCCATTGCTTCTTGTCCCCGTTTTGCTCATCGCTGCACTCTCATTGAAGAACGCGGAGGTGATCAATTTACTGCCGGTTTGGGGAGCGGAACCCAGAAAAATGCTGAAAGGAATGCTGACCATCGCCGCTTTGTTTCAGGGCTCATTCGTATTGACAGCTGTCATACCGGCGATGAAGAAGCCTGAAAAGGCGATGAAAGCGAGCATATGGGGGCTGGTTATTGCCGGGGGGCTGTATGTGGTTATCGTTGGGGCAGCAGTTAGCGTTTTTGGCGCGGAAGAAATCAAACTGCTGCTTTGGCCAACACTCGAATTAGCGAAAGCGACCTCGTTGCCGGCCAATATTTTGGAACGCTTGGATGCGGCATTTTTGGCGGTGTGGGTTACTGCCGTGTTTACGACGCTGTTCTCAAGTTACTTCCTAACGATCTATTCCATTAGCAAATTGTTCCGGCTGCGTGAGCATAAGTTATTTTCTTATTTTATTTTGCCTATTGTATTTGTTATGGCGATGCTTCCGCAAAACATTGTGCAAATGTATAGAATTATTGAAAATGTCGGCCGTTTCGGTTTGTATGTCACGATTATATATCCTGCTCTGTTGTTGATTGTTTCTATCCTTCGCAAGAAGAGAGGTACTCACGTTGCGGACAAGAAAGTGGACCAAAACAGTTAAAGCGCTCTGCTGCTTATGTATTTTCATACCGCTTTTGACAGGCTGCTGGGACCAATTGGAAATCGAGGAACGGGCAGTTGTTTTAGGCGTGTCCATCGACACGGTTGACCCCGATGTTGCGGAAGAAGAGGAAGATGAGATTTCCCATCTGCGCGGGACGATTACAGCACCACGGAATAACATGGTGCGAGTGGCGGTTCAGATCGCTCTTCCGGGCAGGATTCCGCTCGGTCCGGGTGAGAGCGGAGGCTCGAGCGGTTCATCGGAGCAGACGGTTTGGGTCATTGATGTCGTAGGCCACAGCATCACTGATGCGTTCATGAATTTACAGCAGCAGGTTTCCAACAGGCTTTTTTTTGGACATCTGCGTGTTATCGTCGTATCCGAAGCATTGGCAAAAAGGGGATTGGAAAACGTAAATGATTATTTCCGGCGAAATCCGGAAGTGCGCAGAATGGCTTGGCTCATGATCTCGCAAGGAAGTGCCCTTAAATTCATGAAAGCATCCCCTAAGCTTGACCGGGTACCTACCCTTTACTTGATGTCTACGTTGGATGAAGGCGTGAGAATGGGTAAGTTCCCCAAAGATTACATCGGTATTTTCTGGAGTAATCTGTCCAAGAAAGGACAAGAGGGATTTTTGCCTTACGTGGAAATGAAGAAAGAACAAAACGTTGAAATTAAAGGACTGGCTTATTTTGTCGGCGATCGCATGGTTGGCGTAACAAAGCCGCTTGAAATTGCAGGTTATTTGGCCATTAAAGGCATAAATCCAGCCGGCTACAGAGTTTTTATCCAGCTTGACGGAGCATCGGAAACGGTCATGACAAATGCCACGCATCGAAATTCCACAATTAAAGTGAAAATCAAGGACAATATTCCTGTTTTCTCAATCGCCATTTCCGTGGAGCTGAATTTGGAAGCAAAGATGAGCGATGAGGTAAAGATAAATAATCCTGCTACTTTGAAAGCCATCGAAAAAAAGCAAGAGGAGGTTTCAGTGAAGTTTTATTCGGATATTATAAAGAAAACACAGGCTAAAGGGTCCGATATATTCGGGTTTGGCGAGTATGTCAGGGCCAAAAAACCTCAATTTTGGAATAAACATGTTAAAAATGTTGAAGGCTGGCGCGCTATGTATAAGGATTGCCAATTTGAAGTAAAGGTTTTAATGAAAGTGCGGCGAATCGGAATGAAAGCCCAATAGCGATTCTACATTTGAAGTTGAGGGGGCATGAATTGGATGATTGGCGAGGGATATACGATCAGTTATCTCAATTATGCTATTTTTCTTTGGATATTAAGCGGAATACTCATCCTTCTGATTGATGTAAGAGGCTATCAATTAGCGGGAATGAACAAAGAACGCAAAGTTTCGAAAATTATTGGATGGTTTAATATTATTATTGGGCTGCTCGTGTATTTCGTTAATACGGTGCTGCAATAAATAAAGAAAATTTTGGCTCGTTAAGTCGGAACGAGCCGCGAAGAAGGAAGTGAAACGGTGAACGATACGATAAAATTGCTATTAAACCATCGCTCGATACGTTCGTATTTGGACAAGCCGCTTACGGAGGAGCAGATCCTATTGATTGTGCAAAGCGCGCAAGCGGCTGCCACCTCCAGCTATGTGCAGGCTTATACGATCATTGGCATAAAAAACCAGCAGAAAAAGGATAAGCTTGCCGAGCTTGCGGGCAATCAAGCCTATGTTGCAAAAAACGGTCATTTTTTAGTGTTTTGTTTAGACTTGCACCGGCTTGAAATGGCGGCTGCAATCGAAAGCGCTAAGCCTGAAAGCGTAGAGGAAGCATTAAATTCAACCGAAATGTTTATGATCGGACTTATCGATACGGCGCTGGCTGCACAAAATGCGGCAATCGCGGCGGAATCGATGGGACTAGGCATTTGCTACATTGGCGGACTAAGGAATCAGTTAAAGGCCGTTTCCGAGCTTCTCCAAATACCGGATAGAGTCATCCCGTTATTCGGATTGAGCATAGGGCATCCGGCGAATTTCTCCGATCAAAAGCCGAGACTGCCTATAAGCAGCGTTTACCATGAAGATGGCTACAATCAGGACCAAGAGCAGCTTGCGGGCCACTTGCATGCCTACAATCAAGTCATTTCCAGCTATTACTCGGAACGGACGCAGGGAGCACGCAGTGATCGCTGGACGGAAGCGATGACGAAGCAGCTGCAAAACCCAAAACGACTGTATATGAAACAATTTTTAATGGATAATAAAATACCCTTAGACTAATGGGCTATCATAGTCTAAGGGTATATGCATCACTGATTTGATTTGTTGGATTTATGGATTAAACATTCACATACGATACGTCGGATCGAGTGTCCAGCGCTGCTTTGCCGCCTTTTGCCATCCATTTATTTTTCCATTTCGATTGCATAACGGTCAGCAAGGTAAGGGAGCCAAGCGTCACAAAGCTTAAAATAAGGAATCCGGAAGTATAAGTTCCCGTTGATTGATAAAGCTTACCAAGAATCAGCGGGAGCGCATAGCCGCCCAATCCGCCGGCTGCTCCGATGATGCCTGTCATTAGTCCAAGCTCGCTGCCAAAGCGCTGCGGCACCGTTGGAACACGGAGCCATTTCCTGCGCCAAGGCACATCATGCCGATGAAAAGCAAGGTAATGACTAAAGGCAAGGCTGGCAAGGAAGCTACTCTGCAAGCATCAGACCTGCTCCGGCATATAAAATGGTTAACATTTTTACTCCGCCGATTTTATCGGATAGGTAACCGCCGACTGGACGGAAGAAGCTGCCTGCAATGACGCAAAAGTTCGCGAAATCAGCTGCTCTTACGGGTGAAAGCCCGTACTGGGTATTAAAGAAAATAGTCAAATAATTGGAGAGACCCACAAAGCCGCCGAATGTCACGCAATAGAAAGCACAGAATCCCCAGGCATCACCTTGCTTCAACACCTGTGCATATTGGGAAAGTTTCTTTGGTGCCGGCCGGTTAGGACTGTTTTTGGCGAAGATCGTGAAAATAATGAATACGAGTACGATAGGAATAATCGCGAATCCGAATACGACTTCTCAGCTGCCATAATGCTGTGCCAAGCGATTCGCGAATAACGTTGAGATGACGGTACCGCTGTTACCAGCCCCTGCAATACCCATCGCAAGGCCTTGATGCTCCTTCGAATACCATTGACTGGCAAGCGGCAAGGCTGCGGCAAAGGAAGCGCCCGCAACGCCAAGCAGCAAAGCTACGATATAAAGCTGATCTAAGGAGTCTACTAATTTCCATCCCATGATTAATGGAATAAGCGTGAACAACATCCCGAATTGCGCCGTACGTTTTGGTCCTATATAGTTCGTCATGAAACCTAACACTAATCGGAGAATAGAGCCGCCTAATATAGGAAGTGCGACTAGATTCGCTTTTTGAACGGGATCCATCGGATAGTCTGCCGCAATAATTACACTTAACGGACCAATTAACACCCATATCATAAAGCTCATATCAAAATATAAAAATGCACTGAACAGGGTGGGCTTATGCCCGCTTTGCCAAAATCCTTTTCTCTCCATCCCTATCTCTCCCTTATTCTCTGTAATCAACCTAAATATTCTGTAATCAACCTAAAAAACCGCAGTTCGTCCTTGAAAAGGGACAAAATGCGGTCTCATCGCCATCGTTTGCACGACATTGTGCGACCTTGTTATTAAACGGATCACTAAGTTGTAATCTCCATTCGAATTATAAGATCACGTAATGTACGTGTAAATATACATAACACATATATTTTTCCTTTGCCCAATTTCGGATTTTTACGTGTTATATATATTGACATAAGGTCCATCATCAACTAATCTTACATTATAGAAAGAGTAACGCACAGTGCCGTGCGAACTCAACCGGCAACGATGCCTTTTCCTCGAGTGCGGGAAAGGGCTTTTTCTGTCCATTTTACTCATATATCGGGTTGGGGGTTGATAATTATGTCGGTCATAAGCGCGCTAAACCCTCTGACAGTTTCCGTATCGATAGCCGTCATGAAGATGACACGCGATAGGAAAGAACCTTTAACAGAAATCGTTTCATTAGAAGATTCTTTATCCAGAGTGCTGGCTAACGACTTCGTAAGCCCGTTTTCTCTGCCTCCGTTCCGCCGAGCGGCGATGGACGGATATGCCATATGCGCTGCAGCGTCAACAGGCGCGTGCAGAGAAAAGCCTGTATTGCTTCATGTAAGGGATGAAGTGCGTGCCGGACAATCGGAGACGAACTATGCTATGGATTCGGGTATTATGAACGCCGTGCGTATATTTACGGGAGCGCCTGTACCTTCCGATTATGATTGCATCGTTATGCAGGAAACGGCGATTGCACGCAATGACCTGCGTGATTTCCCTTCCGTGCAAATTGATCGGTCCTACCAAAAAGGCCAGCATATTGCCGAGAAAGGCGAGGATGTGCCGGAAGGTATGAGGGCGCTGTACCGCGGGGCTGCCATTAGAGCGAAAGAAATTGCCGTGTTGGCTTCCTTTGGTCAAACCGAGGTAACGGTTTACCGGAAACCAGTCGTTGCTATTTTACCGGTAGGCGATGAATTAGCTTTGCCAGGCGAAGCTTTGCGATCCGGACAAATTTTTGATGCGAACAGCTTTATGGTAAGCGCAAGACTTCGCGAGCTGGGGACCGAAGTCATTCGTCAATCACCGATTCCAGATTGTCCGAAAGCGCTAGAAGTTGCAATAAACAATGCCATTGAACAAGCTGACATCATAGTAACAACAGGCGGCGTATCGGTTGGCGATTACGATTATGTAAAGCTTGCGGCGGAATCCCTAGGCGGCGAGCCATTATTTACAAAAGTCGTCATGAGACCGGGCACTCCAACTTCAGCCTATCAGTTCGGATCTAAGCTGCTTGTATGTCTCTCCGGAAATCCGTCGGCATGCTTTGCCGGAGTCGAGCTTTTGCTTCGCCCCGTTATATTGAAAGCTGCAGGGAGGACGGATTACCGCTCGGAATGGTTGGAAGGCAAACTAATCGATGCCATTCATAAACCTTCGCCATATCCAAGATACGCAAGGGCATTTGTATACCGAACCGAAAAGGAATGGATGGTTGAACCTTTGCGGAACGACAAGTCCGGGAATGTTGCAGCATTTGCAAGAGCCAATGCCCTTGTGCTTATCCAAGCGGGAGGCGCAGGAGCCGATGCCGGCCAGGAGGTTCGTTTTGTTTCGCTGACGATCTAGAAAAACACGCGAGTGGATGTGAACATAGATGAGTAGAGAAAAATTGGTTGTCATTGGAAACGGAATGGCAGGAATCAGATGTGTAGAAGAAATTATCAAGCTTTCACCCGATAAATATGAAATTACGGTGTTCGGCAATGAGCCTCATCCCAATTACAATCGGATTTTATTGTCCAAGGTGCTTCAAGGAGATTCTTCGATTGAAAGCATTGTGATCAACGATTGGGCCTGGTATAAGGAACGCGGAATACGGCTGCATACGGGGGAGACGGTCGCACAAATTCATACGGAATCCCAGTATGTAAAAACCTTATCCGGCATTCGCGCGGATTACGATTGCCTTATTATAGCAACAGGCTCATCTGCATTCATACCGCCGATTGCCGGCGTTCATAAACAAGGTGTCATTTCATTCCGAAATATAAATGATTGCAAAACGATGATGGAATATGCGAAAAAATACAAAAAAGCAGCCGTTATCGGCGGCGGACTGTTAGGTCTTGAAGCTGCAAGGGGCCTGTTGAATCTAGGGATGGAAACCGATGTCATCCATAACGCACCTTATCTCATGAACAGGCAGCTTGACCGGATGTCGGCTGACCTGCTCCGCAAGGAATTGGAAGAGCAGGGCATGCGTTTTTGGCTCAGCAAGGAGACCGAAAGCATTACGGGCTTGAATCGCGCCAAAGGGATTCGTTTCACGAGCGGAAGCTCTTTAGAGGCTGACTTGATTGTCATCTCCGTGGGCATCAGGCCAAACATTGAACTTGCCAAAAAGAGCGGCATGGAAACGAATCGGGCAATCGTGGTGGATGACTTTATGAGAACGAGCGCACCTAATGTGTATGCGGTCGGCGAATGCGCAGAGCATCGCGGCGTTGCCTACGGCCTCGTTGCACCGCTGTATGAACAAGGAAAGGTGCTAGCCAGCCTCCTATGCGGAGAGGCATCAGAGCCCTATAAGGGTTCAGTCCCTTATGCGCAGCTCAAGGTTTCAGGCGTAGACGTTTTTTCAGTAGGCGATATTCATTCGGACGACGCCGAAACGGCCATCCAGCTTTTTGACGGAATTCGCGGTACCTATAAAAAAGTTACGATGAAAGAAGGAACGGTACGCGGCGCAATTTTGTTCGGAGATTCTTCCGAAGGAACCCAGCTGCTTAATTTAGTGAAGAAGAGAGCGCCAATCAGCGAGCTATCCTCGCCTGTGAATGCTGGCGGGAATGATTTCAATGAAGAGTTGGCGGCTAACATGCCGGACCGCGAGATTGTTTGCGCATGTAATGCGGTCAACAAAGCTGCGATTATGTGCGCCGTGATTGAGGAAGGAATGCAAACGACCGAGCAGGTAAGGGATTGCACCAAGGCATCCAGCTCTTGCGGAGGCTGTCGTCCGATGGTAGCAGCTATCGTGCAATATGCATTGAAGCATGGAAAAGAGGGCATGGCTGCAGCGGCAGAGCCGGTATGCGGCTGCACGGATGTCAGCCATGCAGCTTTAAAGGCAGCAATAGCCGACCGCCCATCGGCGGATCTAACCGGATTAAAGGAAGGTTTAGGCTGGAATCGCGTTTCGGGCTGCCCGACTTGTACTTCCGCTATCCAATATTATGAATCACTTTATCATCCGGCCCATGCTCAGAAGGCCTATTATAATACGGAGCATAATGGGTTAACGTTAAACGTAAGAAACGACCTTATCCAAGTTATTTCATCGGAATATAATTCACATGCCATCGGAACCGAGCTTGAAAATTATTGCAGGAGTCTCCAGTATCCTGTTGCCGTGAAAGCGGCCATTACGTCAGGTATTCATAAACCGGCAGGCGTGCTTGTTCATGACCTTGGTATTACCGGCGCCCCTGCGGGCTGGGAAATTTATATCGGCGGCCATGCGGAGCACCCGGTTAAGCAAGGCCAGCTCATTGGCATCGCCGACTCCGATGAGCTCGCTCTGACTCTCTCGGTGTCATGTCTTCAGCTATACCGCGAAAGAGCGGATCATGGCGAACCGCTGTGGAAATGGATCGAGCGGGAAGGAATCGTAGAAATTAGAGAAATGGTTTTTGATGAAGACTATCGCCAAGAGCTTGTTGAGCGGACAGAAGCTTCAACTGCAAGGTTAAATAACGCGGAAAGGCTCGGTGAAGAGATATGCGGCAATTGCTAGAAGTGCAGGAGAGCAATCATTCAGGCTTCGTTACGGAAACGCAATGTCCATTTTGCAGCGTGCAATGCAAGATGCGGGTAACCAAGGAACTGCCTATACCGGGCTCGCGCCGCTATTCATATTCCATTGAAGGCATGCCAAATGCCGCATCAGAGGGTCGTCTTTGCGTCAAAGGGATGAACGCCCATCAGCATGCGACCAGCAAAGATCGGCTGCTGCAGCCTCTTGTCAAGAAAAACGGTCAGCTCGTGCCCTCCACTTGGGAGGAAGCCATGACTGCCATTATCGATAACTTCCAGGCCATCGGCAAGACGCATGGTCCCGACTCGCTTGGCGTATACGGCGGAGGCTCCTTGACGAACGAATCCGCCTATCTGCTCGGTAAGTTTGCCAGAGTAGCATTGAGAACCAAATATATCGACTACAACGGCAGGTTTTGCATGTCGGCGGCAGCGTCTGCAGGCAACAAAACTTTCGGGATTGACCGCGGTTTAACCTGCCGATTGGCGGATATCCCGCTTGCTCGCTGCATTATTTTGGCCGGAACGAATATTGCTGAATGTCAGCCGACATTAATGCCTTATTTCACGAAAGCCAAGGAAAACGGCGCGATTATTATTGTGATTGATCCCCGTGTTACAGCCACGGCTGCAATCGCGGATATTCATTTGCAGCTCAAGCCAGGCACCGATGCCGCTTTGGCGAATGGCATGCTTAAAGTGCTGCTCGATGAGAAGCTAATGGACGAGGCATTCATTGCTCAAAGAACGAGCGGATTTGCTGAATTAAACACGCATCTTTCGACGGTTGATTTGGAAGAAGTGGCAGCATTAACGGGTTTGGATGAAGCAGCCATTCGCAGCGCAGCCAAAGCTTACGGGAATGCGGAAACCGGAATCATTTTCACGGCAAGAGGCGTTGAACAGCAAACGGACGGCCATGTTGCGGTTCGGAATTTCTTGAATCTTGTGCTGGCTACCGGCAAGATTGGCAAGCCGGGCTGCGGCTATGGTGCCGTTACCGGCCAAGGAAACGGGCAGGGCGGCAGGGAACACGGTCAGAAAAGCGATCAGTTGCCCGGCTATCGCAGCATAGAAGACGAGCAGGATCGTTCTTACGTCGCGAATGTATGGGGGATTCATCCGGATGAGCTTCCTCGCAAGGGAGTATCTGCCTATGAGATGATGGAGCTTGTTCACAACAAAACCATACGTTCATTGTTTGTCATGGGTTCCAACCCCGTCGTATCGAATCCGAACGCCGATTTGGTAGAGGAAGGGCTAAAAGGGTTAGACTTCTTGGTCGTCGCGGATATGTTCCTGTCAGAGACCGCTCAAATGGCCGATGTCGTGTTGCCCGTAACAGCCTACCTGGAAAATGACGGAACCTTAACCAATTTGGAAGGGCGAGTCTTATTGCGGGAATCGTCACTGGAGCCTCCAGGCGAAACCAGACATGATTGGCAGATTTTATGCCAAATCGCTGAAGGACTCGGCAAGAAGGCCTTTTTCCCATTCGAATCGGCGGAACAAATCTTTGAAGAACTTCGAGTAGCCAGCCGCGGCGGAGTAGCTGATTATTACGGCATTACCTACGATCGCTTACGGCGTGACGGAGGGATTTATTGGCCTTGCACCTCAACGGAAGAAGACGGCAATCAAGGCATGATGTTCGAACGTTCCTTTGCCCACCCGGATGGTAAGGCCTTTTTTATGCCTGTCGCCAGCCGGCAGCCGCAGGAAACGCCGAATGTTGATTTCCCGCTTACTATGACCAACGGAAGGGTGCTTTCACATTATTTGACCGGCGTTCAAACGCGCAGAAGCCCCTCGTTGGCTGCGCGTAACGTGGAAAACTATTTGGAAATCCATCCCAAAACGGCAAAGAGGCACCGCATCGTGGATGGAGAATGGGTAGAGGTTACCTCGCGCAGAGGCAGCTTCAGCGTACGCAGCCGGATTACGGATAAAATAAGAGAGGATACTTTATTCGTGCCGATGCATTGGGGCGGCATACAAAACGTAAACAAAGCCACCAGTCCCGAGCTCGATCCTAACTGTAAAATGCCCGGCTTCAAAACCTCGACGGTTTCGATTCTGCCTTTGCGGTTGAAATTAACGCACAAAGAAGCTTCACATCGGATCTAGAGGAATAGACGATAGCGATTTAAAATGAGAGGACGGTCATAGACTCCCGGGGCGGAGCTGGGCCGTCCTCTTTTTCGTCCAGCTTGACAGGGAGGGCGCGAGTGGTTTACAACCATATACAGAGGTGAAGGACATGAGCGTGATTCGATTGGAAAACGTCACGAAAAAATATGAGGATACTCTTATTTTTCGCGATATCTATTTTCGTATTGGCAAAGGGGAACGGGTTGGGTTAATTGGTAGAAACGGGGCCGGAAAATCTACTGTATTTAAGCTTATTCTCGGCAGAGAAGAGCCTACATCAGGGAAGGTAGAGGTTGACCCTAAGGCGAAGGTGAGTTATTTTTCCCAATTTTCCGAGCTGAGCGGAAATCGCTCCGTACGCCAGGAGCTGGAGCAATGCTACGAGCATATTTGGAGTATCGAGCGGGAGCTAAATGAAATCGGCGAGAAGCTAGGCAGCGCAGCGGATGAACGGGAAATGGAGAAATTATTGGATCGGCAAGCGGAGCTGTTTGAGCAAATGGAGCATCATGACGGCTGGAATGCAGCGGTGGAGATCGATACGGTTTTAACGAAGCTTGGTTTTGACGAGCATTCGCGTGTGCAGCCCGTAGATCAGCTGTCTGGCGGCTGGCGCAACCGCGCGGCCCTTGCGAAGATGCTTATTGAGCTGCCGGACGTGGTCCTGCTGGATGAGCCCACGAACTTCTTGGATTTAGATGGACTTGCATGGCTCGAGCAGTGGTTGAACCGCTTCACCGGCACGATGGTGCTGGTTTCCCATGATAGGCAATTTATTGATAGGGTGGTCACGCGTACCATCGAAATCGAAAACTATCATTTTCAAGAATACGAAGGAAATTACACGGATTATATCCGCAAAAAAAAGCTCCGTAAAAAAGAGCTCGACCGGCAGTTTGAATGGGAAGAAGAGCTGCTTCTTATGGAAGCGGAGGAGCTCGATAACCGAACCAAAAGGAAAGCCTCCAAGGATCGGCTTTCACGTAAGCTTGCGGATATGAAGAAACGAATCGAGCCTCATCCCGTGAATGTGCTCATTACGGACATTTATGAAAATTTGCGGTTCCCGGACAATTTATGCTCGGTTGAAGCAATCGGAAAAAGCTATGCAGACCGTTTGATTTTTCAAGATGTCAGCTTCGACATTCAGAAAGAAGACCGGATTGCGATTATCGGACCAAACGGCAGCGGAAAGTCGACGTTGATTAAAGTGCTGACAGGTCAGGAACAGCCGGATAAAGGTGCAGTGCGGTTTAGCAAAGGCGTAAACTACGCTTTCTTTAATCGGATGTGGGACGAGCTGGACCAAAAGGATACGGTAAGCCATGCCGTGAATGTTTACGGCCTTGGGCTGGATGCTCCGCGGAAAAAAGTAAATAAATTTCTGTCCATGCTGCAATTTTCCGAAGCCGATCTGCAAAAGGTGATCGGGAGCTTATCGGGAGGCCAGCAGGCGCGGGTCGCCTTGGCGAAGTGCTTATTGTCCGGGGCTGAAATTATCATATTGGATGAGCCTACGAACCATCTCGACCTCACAAGCATCCAAGTCATGGAACAGGCGCTGATTCATTTTCCGGGCGCGGTGGTTACGGTAAGCCATGACCGTTTCTTTATTGATAAAATTGCAACGAAGCTTCTTACCTACGAACCGGGCGGAACGATAAGCCAGCAAAGCGTTTAATTGCGAGGCTCATTCGTTTAAAGTGGAAAAAGTTTATGCAGTGGAGATGAGCATGCTTGACAACTTTATATCAATTAAACACGATCTTCATCAGTATGGTCATGGAAGCCATTCCTTTCGTCTTGGTCGGAGTGCTCATATCCGGTTTGATCCAGACCTTCGTGAAGGATCAATGGATTGCGCGGATCATGCCTCGCAATCGGTATCTCGCTACGGTATTCGGCTGCGGCATCGGAATTTTCTTCCCATCCTGCGAATGCGGAATCGTACCGATTACAAAACGGTTAATCAATAAGGGTATGCCGCTGCATGCCGGGATTGCATTTATGCTCACAGGTCCCATCATAAATCCGATCGTATTATTTTCGACTTATATTGCATTTGGAAACGATTGGGAGATGGTGGGGATACGCGCAGGTCTAGCGACAGCCGTTGCCTTCTCGGTATCCATCATTTTATCTTTTATTTTTAAAGATCTTCCTTTTCGCGTGAAGGACGGACAGGCGGCAGCGGCTGCCGAGCACGGAGCCGAACCGTTTGCTGTGCGCGTGCCGGCAGGGAAGCGGCTGTATGAGGTCATTCTTCATGCCATTGATGAATTTTTCTCGGTGGGCAAGTATTTGGTTTTGGGAGCATTGATAGCCGCGTGCATGCAAACGTTCGTTCCGACCTCGTATCTGCTGCACCTTGGAAGCAATCCGGTAACCTCATCCCTCGTGATGATTGCTTTAGCTTTCATCATATCGCTCTGCTCGGAGGCAGATGCCTTCATAGCGGCTTCATTTAGAAGCACGTTTACTGTCGGCTCTTTATCCGCTTTTCTTGTATTCGGTCCGATGATCGATATTAAAAATACGCTGATGCTGCTTGGAACGTATCGCAGTAAATTTGTTTTTGTCCTGATCGGGTTAGTCACTGTTTTTACCTTAATCGGCTCATTGATTGTGGGGAGGTTATTCGGATGATTCGCTTTTTCATATTGTTCGGATTTTCCTTCATGTTTTTTATGCTTCATTATACCGGTGACATCAATAAATACATCAATATGAAATATGCTTATCTTTCCATAAGCGCGGTTGTCATTATGGGGATGCTCAGTATTTTCGAGTTTGTGCGTGTCTCGCGCCTGCAAGTAGCCGAAGAAAAGAAGCAAGCGGCAGCCTCTTTGGCAGCCGAAAACGGCGATGATCGCCTGCAGTTGGAGCCAAATGGTCAGGAGCAGCATATACATCAAGGGCATCATCACGAGCCTGATCATCATCATTCGCATGCGCATGGCCATGACCATTCCCACGGCAACGATACGAAGCTAAAACGTTTTTTCGGTTATCTTATTTTATTCGTACCCATCGTAACCGGCCTTTTCCTACCGGCCCATGCACTCGATTCCAGCTTTGTCAAAGCCAAAGGATTTTCTTTCCCGAGCTTTCAAGAAAACATCGAGAAAAACCCAGGCGCGCATCAGTTTTTGAAGCCGGATTCGAGTGTTTTCTACCGGAAAGACGATTACGACAAGGTGAAAAGCAAGGAGCTGGCCGAATTCGCAAACCGTCCTGCCGTTACGTTAACCGATGCGGATTATTTAAAAGGCATGGAGGCCATCTACAATTCGCCTGATGCTTTTATCGGCAAAACGATTGGATTCGACGGCTTTGCTTATAAAGGACAGCAGGTAGACGGCAATCATTTTTTCATTTTCCGCTTTGGATTTATCCATTGCGTAGCGGATTCCGGCGTGTTTGGCATGCTGGTCGAATTTCCAAAGAATACGCAAATGAATGACGATGACTGGGTCCATGTTTCCGGCAAGCTCACATGGGAGTTTTACCAGCCCTTTAAACAGACGATTCCCGTCTTAAAGGTTACGGATTGGCATGCGATTGATACACCGAAGGACCCCTATGTTTACCGGACGACATAAGAATAATCCCTATGTAAAGCCAGCCTTAACGGGTTGGCTTTTTTGCGTTTATAAAGACACTTTCAAGGGCATTTTTCGGCTGTCTGCTTACATATAATACACTATACGCGGATACCGTCGAACTTTGTCCACTTGTTATGCTTGCCATCAGAAGGGGGGAGGGAGATGCAGTTTTCTTTAGCCGAGGAGCAGGAAATGACTCGATCGGTCGTTAGGGAATTCGCGGAAAGCGAGGTTGCTCCCGGGGCGGGGAAACGGGATGAGCTAGAGCAGTTTGATCGTAAGCTGTTTGACAAGATGGGGAAGCTCGGTTTAACGGGCATTCCGGTCAGTGAACGGTATGGCGGGGCAGGCGGCGATTGGCTCACCTTTTCGATTGCCGTGGAAGAGCTCGCCCGTGTATGCGCTTCAACCGCCGCAGCTTTGGCCGCTCATACGGTTTACACGGCATGGCCGATTTATGTTTATGGCGATGAATATACGAAAGCTTGTTATTTAAGCAAGCTTGCAGGGGGAACGATGCTGGGTGCCTGCGCGCTGCCTCTGCAGAGTAACGATGAAAGGAATGGGGCCAGCAGCATTTCTGTCCAGTCAGGCAAGGAAAGCTGGCTGCTAAATGGCGGGCATTCTTACGCGGTGCAAGCCGGCATTGCGGATGTTTATCTGGTATTTGCGCATACCGATTCGAATAAACGAAAGAACGAATATCATGCGTTTCTAATAGAACGCGGTGCTCCTGGACTTCGCATAGGGAAAAGTATGAATAAAATGGGCTTGCGTTCCTTTCCTTTTTCGGAAATTAAGCTGGAGCAATGCTCCATCCCGAAGGAAAATCAAATAGGCAGAAATCGTCAAGGGCTCACGAACGCTTCGTCATTAGCGGATATCGCCCACATTAGCGCTGCTGCGCAAGCGGTCGGCATTGCGCAAGGCGCATATGAAGCGGCAGCGGCTTATGCCAAGGAACGCAAACAATTCGGCAGCTTAATCGGAAAGCAGCAGGGCATCTCCTTTAAGCTTGCCGATATGTGGACACGGCTTGAAGCCGCACGTCTGCTCACCTATCAGGCCGCATGGCGCAAGGATGCAGGCTTGGACTGCTGGAGAGAAGCGGCCATCGCCCGTAAATTCTCGGCAGAGTGCGCTGTTGCGGCGGTAATCGAAGCTATACAGGTGTTCGGGGGATACGGCTACATGCAGGAATACCGGTTGGAACGCTTTTTACGGGATGCCAAATGCTTGGAATCTGACCTGGGAACCGGCGGAATGAACACGGATTGTTTATCTCGGCTGCTGAAGAAATAGGGGGCGGTCCATCATGCGCCAAGCCGTCATTGTCGGCGGAAAACGAACGGCATTCGGAAAATTCGGGGGAATGTTTCGGGATATGGAAGCCGTAGAGCTGGGTGCGGCGGCGATTCAAGGAACGCTTATGCAAGCTGGCATTGCCGTTAATCAAGTCGATCACATCCTTATGGGCATGGTGCTGCAAGCCGGCAGCGGGCAAAATCCGGCTCGGCAGGCAGCCATTCGGGCAGGGCTTGATTGGAGCTCAAACGCGGAAACCATCAATAAAGTGTGTGCGTCAGGGATGCGAGCGGTCACGATGGCCGAGCAAATGATTCGTGCTGGCGATGCGGAAATTATTGCAGCCGGCGGAATGGAAAGCATGAGCCAAGCGCCGTTTGCCGCCCAAGCGGCGAGATGGGGGACCAAGCTTGGAAATGCGGAGCTGACTGATCTATTGATTCACGATGGGCTTCTATGCCCGTTCCACAACGTGATGATGGCAGTGCACGGCAATCAAGCGGCGGCGGAATACGGCATCAGCCGGACGGAACAGGATGAATGGGCGTTAAGAAGCCACTTACGCGCGTGCTCAGCTGCGGACTCAGGGCTTTTCGAAGAAGAAATCGAACCATTTTTGACTCGCTCAAACCGGTTGATTGCGCTTGACGAATGCCCTCGCAGCGATACGAATGAAAGCAAGCTTGCCCAGCTAAAGCCGATTCAAGGTCCTAATGGAACGATTACGGCGGGAAATGCCCCAGGCGTAAATGATGGCGCTGCCGCTCTCCTGTTAATGTCGGAAGAAGCGGCGACACGAGGCGGATATGAGCCGCTGGCGCAAATCATCGGTCACTGCACGATCGGCACGCGAGCGCCTCATTTAGCAGCGGCACCCGCTCTAGCCATTCAGAAGCTTTTATGGAAAACGGGGACATCGCTAAAGGATATCGATTTGTTTGAAGTCAACGAAGCCTTTGCAGCCGTGGTTCTCACTTGCGGCAAAATCCTGAGCTGGGACGAAGAAAAAGTCAACGTTAACGGCGGAGCCATTGCTCTTGGACATCCGATCGGAGCAAGCGGGGCAAGAATCATCCTCACGTTAGCCCATACACTGAAGCGCAGAGGCGGCGGCCTTGGCATTGCGGCGATCTGCAGCGGCGGTGCGCAGGGCGATGCGGTACTATTACGCGCATAAGGCTGACGCGGAGGAGGTATCAGATGGCCATTCAAAAAGCAACGGTAGTCGGCGCAGGACAAATGGGCAGCGGAATCGCTCAGACGCTTGCTCATAGCGGGATTGAGGTCACGCTTTATGATCTCGACCGAAGCGCGGTGGATCGCGGCATCAAGCTGATTAGCACCTCTCTTAACCGCCTAGTAAGCAGAGGGAAGACAACTGACGAGCTGCGCTTACAGCTTTTAGACCGCATTATACCCGCGACGGATTTTGACCGCACGCAGGATACAGAGCTTGTCATTGAAGCGGTGACCGAATGCATGGAAACCAAACAGAGGATCTTTGCCCAGCTCGATCAAATCTGCATGCCGCATACGATTCTAGCCTCCAATACGTCATCGCTCTCCATTACTGAGCTTGGCTCGGCGACCAACAGAGCCCCATTCGTAATCGGCATGCATTTCATGAATCCGGTTCCGATTATGCCATTAGTCGAAATTATTAGAGGCCTGGAAACGTCGAACGAGACGTTCGAGCGGATCCAAATCCTATCGCAACAACTAGGGAAAACGCCGGTTGAAGTGAAGGACTTTCCCGGTTTTGTCTCAAACCGGATTCTAATGCCCATGATCAATGAAGCCATTTTTACCGTTTATGAGGGGGTAGCGGAGCCTGAAGCGGTGGATCAGGTCATGAAACTTGGCATGAATCATCCGATGGGACCGATTGCACTGGCCGACTTTATTGGGCTCGACACCTGCTTAGCCATCATGGAGACGCTGTACCATGGATTCGGCGATTCAAAATACAGACCATGCCCGCTGCTTCGCAAATACGTGCAAGCCGGCTGGCTGGGAAAGAAGACCGGACGAGGCTTTTATCGTTATTCATAAAAGTGTAATTGTAGCGTCGGAGAGGGTGTAGGACGATGGAGCTCCGGTTTACGCGGGAACAAGATGAGCTGCGGAGAGCGGTCCAACATTTTGCGGAGCAAGAAATTGCTCCGGTCGTAAGGAGCATGGAACAACGGGATGAATTCCCTAATTCCCTGATTTCAAAAATGGCACAAAAAGGATTTATGGGCATCCCTATTCCAAAGCATTGGAACGGAGCAGGCGCCGACTTCATTTCCTATATTCTTGCGATTAATGAGGTGTCAAAAATAAGCGCGGCAGCCGGCGTCATCTTGTCCGTTCATACTTCTGTCGGAACCTTTCCCATATTACAATATGGCAGCTCCGAGCAGCTATCGAAATATATCCCAAAGCTGGCTTCCGGCGAAAGCCTGGGCGCATTCGCATTAACAGAGCCGAATGCCGGATCGGATGCGGCTGCTATTCGCACTGCGGCGGTTTTTGACGGAGAGCATTACATTTTGAACGGAACGAAGCTGTTTATTACGAATGGAGGCGCGGCTGACACCTATATTACCTTTGCGGTGACTGATTCCTCAAAAGGCTCCCATGGCATCACCGCGTTCATTATCGAGCGTGATATGCCGGGCTTTACGATCGGCCGAAAGGAAAAGAAAATGGGGCTTCACGGCTCCAACACCTGTGAATTGATTTTCGATCAGCTTAAGCTTCCGGCCGCGCAGCGGCTGGGTGCGGAGGGAAAAGGCTTTTCCATCGCCAAAGGCTCCCTTGACGGAGGAAGGATCGGCATTGGAGCGCAAGCGCTGGGAATTGCCGAGGCTGCTATTCGCGAAATGGAAAACCGATTTCTGTCGGGCCGCAAAAAAAACGGCAGGCGTCTTGTCCAGCTGCAGCATAAGCATATCAGGCTGGCTGAATTGACTGCTCAAGTCGAAGCGGCAAAAATGCTCGTTTACCGTGCCGCCTATTTGCGGCAAAACGGTTTAGCATGCACGAAGGAAGCCTCCGCGGCGAAAATGTTTGCGTCAGACACGGCAGTAAAGGTGACCAATGCAGCAATTCAACTCTTCGGCATAGAGGGCTGCCTGAAGGAATCCTGCATGGAGCGGCTGTTTCGCGACGCAAAGGCGACGCAGATCTATGAGGGAACGAATGAAATTCACCGGATTGTAATCAGCGGGCAATTGCTTAAATGAACGCTCTTCTTATGAAAGGCGGTGACGGAATGAAGACTACTCCCGGACAGCGGCTGCGCATGGCGGTTCAAGACGAAGCGCCGCTGCAGGTCGCAGGAGCCATAAATGCTTATTCTGCCATGATGGCGGAGAAAGTCGGCTTCCGAGCTTTATATCTATCTGGAGCTGGCGTTGCCAATGCTTCCTTCGGGCTGCCCGACCTCGGAATGACATCGCTACAGGATTGTCTTGAGGAAGCAAGACGAATAACAAGCGTCACGGAGCTGCCGCTGCTCGTAGATGCGGATACGGGGTTTGGCGGCGCGTTTCAAATTGCGCGGACGATCAAGGAGATGCAGCGTGCCGGAGCGGCAGGCGTGCATATAGAGGATCAAATCGCGGCAAAAAGATGCGGGCACCGACCAGGCAAAATGATTGTCGGCAAAGGAGAAATGGTTGACCGCATCAAAGCTGCCGCAGATGCTAGAGAGGATCCAACGTTTGTCATTATGGCAAGGACGGATGCTTTGGCTGCGGAAGGCTTAGCTGCCGCCATTGAACGGGCCTGCGCATGCGTAGAGGCCGGAGCGGACATGATTTTTCCGGAGGCAGTCTCAAAGCTAGAGGATTACCGGGCATTTGCAGAGGCAGCCAAAGTACCCGTGCTTGCAAACATTACAGAATTTGGGCAGACTCCGCTGTTCACGGTTGATGAGCTGAGGCATGCGGGCGTAGGGTTGGCGCTCTACCCTTTGTCCGCCTTTCGCGCGATGAATGCGGCGGCTTTGCTCGTGTATGAGACGATTAGACGCGAAGGGACACAAGTAAACGCCATCAGCCGCATGCAGACGCGTGCAGAGCTCTATGATTTTCTTGACTATTACAGCTATGAACATAGGCTGGATCGCCTTTATGGCAGCAAGGAGGAGGGGAGCAGCGATGGCGACTAAGAAGCAGGGAGGGCTCGCTGACGTAATTGCCGGGCAAACCGCGATATCTACCGTCGGAAAGCAGGGAAAGGGACTTTCCTATCGCGGTTATTCGATCGATGACCTAGCAAGAGAGGCTGCATTCGAGGAAACCGCATTTTTGCTTATTTACGGTAAGCTTCCTAATTCAACCGAGCTCAGTCAGTACAAGAAAAAGCTGCATGGACTGCGCAAACTGCCTGCAGGCTTGCAATTGATTTTGGAGCAGCTTCCCGCAAACGCGCATCCGATGGATGTTCTGCGGACGGGAGTATCGGCGCTTGGCGCATTGGAGCCGGAGACCGATGAGCATAACCACTATTTGATCGCCGATCGGCTGCTGGCAAGCAGTGCCTCCATGCTGCTTTATTGGAATCATTTCCATGCAAGCGGCATCAGGCTGGACACCGAGACGGATAATGACAGTATTGCCGGTCATTTTCTCCAGCTTCTGCACGGACATCCGCCAGATCCTCTCCATGAAAAGGGACTGGATGCCTCGCTCATTTTGTATGCGGAGCATGAATTTAATGCATCTACGTTTGCTGCCAGAGTCACGGCATCCACCTTATCCGATGTTTACTCGGCGGTTACGACCGGCATCGGAACACTGAGGGGGAATCTTCATGGGGGCGCTAACGAGGCGGCGATGGCGCTAATCGATGCTTTTACCAGTCCGAGCGAGGCAGAAATAGGGATTTTGCAGATGCTGCAGCATAAAAAATTAATTATGGGTTTCGGCCATCGCGTCTATTCGGTGCGAGATCCGAGATCCGATATCATTAAAATTTGGTCAAAAAAGCTTTCGGAGGAAAAGAATGATTCGCGACTTTATTTAATATCCGAACGAATAGAGCAAATCATGATGCAAGAGAAGAAGCTGTTTCCAAACCTGGATTTCTACAGCGCGTCTGCTTATCGGTTAATGGGAATTCCCACCTCGCTTTTCACGCCTATTTTCGTCATCTCCCGTATTAGCGGATGGGTGGCTCACGTTATTGAGCAGCGGGCCAATAATCGGATCATCCGTCCAAATGCGGAATATGTTGGACCTGAACCGTCGCCATGGTTATCCATTGATCAACGATCCTGATAGGGGGAGTAAATTTTCATGTCAGTTCCTGCCACGAACGAGAGACCTTCGCCTGATCAGGTGCTTGTCGATATCGCTGCGTATGCAGCAGATTATAAGGTCACAAGCCAGGAAGCATATGAAACAGCCCGATATTGCCTCATGGATACGCTTGGCTGCGGCCTGCTGGCCCTTCGGTATCCGGAATGCACGAAGCTGCTCGGTCCCGCCGTTCCCGGAACCATCGTGCCAAACGGCGCGCGCGTACCAGGCACCTCTTTTGTGCTGGATCCCGTAACCGCAGCCTTTAACATCGGCTGCATCATCCGTTGGCTGGATTATAACGACACCTGGCTCGCAGCCGAGTGGGGTCACCCGTCAGATAACCTAGGAGGCATCCTGGCGGCTGCGGATTACCGAAGCAGAAAAAACATTGCCGAGGGAAAGCCTCCATTAGTCATGCGAGACGTGCTTACCGCCATGATAAAGGCGCATGAAATACAAGGTATTCTTGCACTGGAAAACAGCTTCAACCGCATGGGGATCGACCATGTCATTCTGGTGAAGATCGCATCGACCGCCGTCGTGACGGCGCTGCTTGGCGGGACGCATGCTGAGATTATATCCGCGTTATCGAATGCTTGGATCGATGGCCACCCGCTGCGCACTTATCGGCATTCCCCGAATACCGGCACGCGAAAGTCATGGGCGGCAGGGGACGCGACGAGCCGAGCTGTCCGGTTATCGTTCATGTCGCTGAGCGGAGAAATGGGGTATCCCTCCGCGATGTCGGCAGCGGAATGGGGCTTTTACGATGTGCTCCTGAAAGGGAACCCGCTCGTGCTAAAGCGCGGTTTCGAGTCTTATGTCATGGAAAATATTTTATTTAAAATTTCATTTCCCGCCGAATTCCATGGGCAAACGGCCGTTGAAGCAGCTATAAAACTGCATGCCTCGGCAGCTGCACGCTATCATGAAATTGATAAAATCATTTTGACCACGCATCAATCGGCTTTGCGCATTATCGACAAGACGGGACCGCTGCATAATCCGGCTGACCGCGACCATTGCTTGCAGTATATGGTGGCAATCGGATTGCTGCATGGGAATTTAACAGCCGATCATTACGAAGAAGCCGCAGCGCTTGATCCCCGCATCGATGAGCTTCGCCAAAAAATGATAACGGTTGAAGAACCCGCCTTTTCGCTGGACTATTTGGATGAAAATAAACGATCGATCGCGAATGCCGTTCAGCTGTTTTTCAAAGACGGCACGGCTTCGGAACGGGTGGAAATCGCTTATCCAATCGGGCATCGCCGCAGACGGGACGAAGGCATCCCGCTCCTTGAAAGCAAATTCGAAGCCAATCTGAAAAGCCGTTTTCCAGCGAAGCAAACGCAAGCGATCGTGGAGCTTTGCCGGAATCAGAGCACTTTAGAAAATACCCCTGTCCAGCACTTTATGGAGTTATTTGTCATTTAAACAAAGGCCTGCGACAGATGCGGGTTTTTCTTTTTTTTAATCCTAATTTTTGTAGCTTTTCTGTAACCTTTCGCAGCCCAAATACGTTATATTCTATAAGTAAGCGGAATAAGAATATACACCAAACAGAAGGAGCGTCAGCGCTATGAAAAAATATGCAATGATCGCAGTTGTTGCGATAGCTTGTCTCACGGCCTTTAGCTTTGCGCCGACGGGAGGCCGTGATTATACACCGGTAGAACCAACGCCAGATTTGGAAAGCGGATATATCGACAGTGTGGTGAAACGGGATCAACAATACCTTTTGACTATCGATCAGATCGATTGGTACGAGGGGGAGCAAGCCGTTGCGAAATTCCTTGAACGCGAAGGGGATTCCGGGCTTGACGGTCCGCCGGACGGCTATTACATTATTAATGACGCGGATAACTTGCATGAACTGCCATTAGCTGAAAATGCCGAGGTTCTCATGCAAATTTACAATCGCACAGGCAATGTCGCGGAAGCGGATATCGTGTGGAACGAGCCCATTTCCGTTGATAAATTTATCGAGTTATTGGATACGGAGGACGACCTCGATATCAAAGGTTTTCCTTACCATATGACCGTGAAGGATGGAGAAATCGTTCGTATCGTCCAACAATACGTACCTTAATCCAATCGATGCGCAGCAAAAAAAGGCGAGAAGTCAATCATAGACTTCCTCGCCTTTTTTCATGCGTTAATCTCTTGCGGCCTCGTAGATTTTCTGGGCAAGTAAAGCCGGCTGCGTTTTTGCCGTTGTCATATGATCGCCCGATCCTTGAATATAGCGGAACAACCCCAGCCGATTGGACATATGCGGATGCCAGCCGTATTGGCTATTGAACTGCGGCAGCACATTGTCCTCTGTCAGATAAATATAGCTTTTCGGAATGTTAAGGCTATAAAATTTTTTTAAGTCCAGTTTCTCATAGGATGGTTTTGCCGGCTCTGGCCTGATTTGATTGTAAATTTGTTCGGCTATGCCTAAGCTGGCCAAATTGACAAAAGTGTCACGGAAAAGGGGGAAGGGCAGCATAATGGTATCATTCCCTGAGCTCTCCCTTAACTGTTGAAAAAAAGCTTGAGCAGCGGGCGGGAACTCATCGACTACCATCTCGCCATCGTTTAGTACAAAGGCATTCCAAAAAACGAGACGTTTTAAACGGTCCGGAACCAGCTCCGCCACCTTCTGCACGAGCGTCCCGCCGAAGCTGTGCCCGACAAGGACGATATCTTTTAAATTTCTGGAAACGATATAATCGGCGATTGATTCCGTCAGCATAGCGTGCGTGACATTTGTATTTAAATCCGCTCCGTGACCAGGGTATTCCGGCACATAAACGGTATGCCCCAGCTGACGCAATTCATAAGCTATGCCGTCCCAGAAGCTGGTATCTGCCCATGCGCCGTGAACCAGCACGAAGGTAAGCAGTTGTTCGCTTGGTCTAGGTGTCCACCTGACGCAAGAACGGTAAATATTCGCAGGGGGATGCGTATAGGTCCATCTCGCCCAATGTTGTTGGAAAGGATACATGCTAACTACTCCTCGTATTCAGATATATCAGCATATGCCTAAATCTTTACGAGGTTAATGATGCCTGCGTACTTATGTTATATTGATATTCTTGCCGTTATTCACCGGAAACCGGAAGCTGTGCCTCACGCCGTTGCTTTGAGGTGGGTTGATTTTTGCAGACGCCAAAGTAGCGTTAATTTCGCCGCCAAGTATAATCAGGATTGAGCTAATATAAAGCCATATTAACAAAATAATCATTCCGCCTAGACTGCCGTAGGTTTTGGTATAGTTACCGAAGTTGTTCATGTAAAATTGAAAAGCAAGCGATGTTATGATCCAACCGAACGTTGCAAATACGGCGCCGGGCAATACCTCTTTGAATTTAAGCCGCCTGCTGGGAACGATCCAGTACAGCAGAGAGAAGGCAGCGGCCATTGCGGCGATTGGAATGACATATTTTAAAATTCCCCAAATCAACTGGAAGCCATCGGGATAATTCATCCATTGGAACAAATACTCACCGATGGCTTTGCCGAAAATCAACATAACCATCACAAGCATGATGACTATGACAAGAAATACGGTTGCCAGCAATGAAATCCCTCTAACCTTCCAAAAGGGACGTTTCTCTTCCACGTCATAAGCTTTGTTCAGGCCCTTCACAATCGCATTGATGCCGTTAGAAGCCGACCAAATCGTTGCGATCATCCCGAAAGAGAGCAGAGTGCCGGTGCTGTTGTCCACGACCTCCTTCAATATGCCGCTTATCGTCTCGCTCGCTTCAGTGGGAAGGAGGCGGATTAGCTCTGCGACTACACTATCGCCTGACAGTTCAATAAATCCAAGCAGGCTGACCATGAAAATTAAAAAAGGGAAAAACGACAAAATTAAATAATAGGTCAGCTGAGCTCCAAGTGCGGGAACATCATCGTCCCGAAATCTGCTGTATAAGCATTTTGCAAATTGTATAGCTTGAGTCTTGTTCGCCATTTGTGGTCACCCTCCTTTTCCTATAAAATTAAACAAGAATACGCAAATGTTAAACATCGGACAAAATCGAAAAGAAAATGGATCGATGTAGGAAATGATCAAAGGATGTCGAATAAGAGAGTAAAACATTTATTTGAATTAAGGGAGTGGACCGATTGTTTTTACATTTTCTACAATCCAAGGAACATAAATTAGCTTTTCTGGAATTGGCTCATCTAGTGGCGAATGCTGACGGGTATGTGCATAAGAAAGAACAAGGTTTTCTGCAATCGTATATGAACGAGATGGAAATCCAGTCCTCGGAGATTAGCTTTTCATCTGAGAAACAGCTTTCCGATATTGTTGGCGGCCTGAATGACGATCATTTGAAAAATATCTTTTTCGCTGAGATTTTGCTGCTGATTTTCGCTGACGGCGATTACAATGATGACGAGAAGAAGCTTACGAAAGATTTGAAGCAGCAGTTCGGATTGTCCGACGAAACCTATGAAACGATTAAAAACTGGGTTATACGAATGGATCAGCTGAAAATCGAAGGCTTAAAGCTCATTTTGAACACGTAATCGTAATTCCGAAGTATGGCACCCAGGTGTCATGCTTTTTTATTTCACTGTGAACAAGGCTTGCTCCTTAGCTGGTGGTACAGGGGATAGGAGCATGATCGCGTTTGTATATGCTACAATATTTCAAGCTAGATTACGGTTACGAGGTGATTGCCATTTCAGAAGATATTTCATATACAACCGAAGAAATTTCGAAACTGCTCAAAATATCGAAGCTAACCGTTTATGATTTGATTAAAAAAGGCGAGCTGGCTTCTTACCGGGTCGGAAAACAAATGCGCGTGGATGCCTCCGATCTGGAAGCCTATAAGCAGCGCTCAAAAGGTATGCAGAATACCCGTGAAACAACAAGTAGACAGAGTGATATGCCGAATGTAACCGCTCAAAGCAATGATCCCCGGTCGATTGTCATTACGGGTCAAGATATGAGTCTGGACCTGTTAGCAAGACATGTGGAAAAAGAAACTCCAAGGTATAGGCCGCTGCGCTCTAATGTCGGCAGCTTGGATAGTTTAATTTCCATGTATAATGGCCATTCCGATATTGTCAGCACCCATCTGCTCGACGGGGATACCGGGGAGTACAATATCCCCTATATACGCAAGCTTCTCGTCGGTACGCCCGTTGTCGTTATGAACTTGCTTTCCCGCCAAGCCGGCATCTATGTGCGGCATGGAAATCCGCGCGGCATTAAAGGCTGGAACGATTTAAAACAGCCTGGTCTCCGGCTGATAAACCGCGAAAAGGGCTCCGGGGCCAGAGTATTGTTAGATGAGCAGTTGAGGCTGCACGGCATTCCCGCACATGGGCTGCTTGGTTATCAAGAGGAGCAAACGAATCATTTGGGCGTCGCTGCCAAGGTTGCCGCAGGCGATGCGGACGCGGGCGTAGGCATAGAGAAAGCCGCATCAATCGTCAGCGGCGTCGATTTTATCCCGTTAATAAGCGAGCGATACGATCTCGTTATTTTGAAGAAGGCGGAAAATACGTTCCTGATCGACACGATTGCTCGAATTTTGAAATCCGAAGCTTTTCAAAAGGAGCTTGGATCCATTTCCGGCTATAACCTTGCACAGACGGGCCATATTTTATTTGAAAGCTGAAGAGAATTGGAATGCCTCTTTTTAATCGTGAATATTCATGATATTATGGGGTCTAAATCATATTGTAACGAGGAGAAAGAGAAGATGAGCTATAGTCGATCAAGCGGTTACGGCAAGCCTATGCAAAAGCTAATGTTAACTTTTTTCTTTGCATTGCTTGTTTCCATCGGCGGGATGTTCTTAGGAACGCTGCTTCCCCCAGCCGCAAGAATTCCGTTGTTTGTATTAGAACTTGTTTTAATTATCGGCATCATGTTTTTGCGTAAATCAAAGGTAGTCGGGTATTCGTTGATGTACGCCTTCATGGTTGTATCCGGAGCGACGCTGCAGTTTGCCATAAGCTATTATATAGCCACGATCGGTACCGCTGTCGTCTTCCAAACCGTAGCGGTTGCCGTTCTGGTATACGCCGGGTTAGCTATCTATGCGACTTACTCGAAAGAGGATTTTCGATTCTTGGGCGGATTTTTATTCGCTTCGCTGATCGGTCTTATCGTGCTTGGTCTCATTCAGTTTTTTGTACCCTTTGTCGGAGTAATGGAGACGGTATATGCAGGCTTTGGTTTGCTGATCTTCATAGGGTATACGCTGTACGATTTCAGCCGGATGTCCAAAGAAGGCTTCGACGAGAGCGAAATTCCGATGATGGTTGTCAACATTTATCTTGATTTGGTCAATATCATTTTGTATGCTTTGCGATTTGTGAAATCGCTATTGGATGACTAATGAAATCGTCAAAAAAGGCTAATCTCTTTTAAAGAGACTAGCCTTTTTATTTGTCAGCGCGGTTCGCAGCCATCATGAGAATCCTCCATCGGTGTGTATGCAAGCCTTCGTCTGGACAATAATCTTCTGATAAAAGAAGGTTTTGGCTGTTCCGCTTTCATAAATTCCCCTCTTCGTACCCTAAGCTCCCAATCCCGTTCACGCTCTTCCCACAACTTCTCGGCAATATAATAATGAACCAGCATTTTATATTCCTCCTTCGACAATGCGTTACTGATGTCTTTATTATGCGGTCGCGAAAAGGGGATAAAAAGAGTATAATCTAACTCATAAATTTCCCCTTTTATATGGATAAGAACTGATTAGCACTTACTTATTCCGTTTTAGATGGCAAGGAGGCCGCCTAATGTTGACGAATGAGCGTTATTTGTTGTTATATACGAAGTTTGCCGGAGATGACGGGACCGGTAAACGCATTGAAGTCTCGCTGGAACAGCTTTCCGATACCTTGTATTGCACGCCGCGTAATGTGAAGCTCATCCTAAGAAAGTTAGAGGAAGAGGGCTTCATCACTTGGATTGCCGGAAGAGGGCGCGGTAATCGATCGCACATGATATTCCTCGTCGCGAAAGATAAGGAACTGCTTGAACTCGGTCAGCAGCTGGCGCTGAAAGGCGAATACCAACGCGCCTTCGAAATGATTGAAAGCTTTGGCGCGGGCACTAACGTCAGAAGCGGTTTCGTCGATTGGCTGAATGGACATTTTGGATATCGGACCGAGCAAATAAACGACGTGGAATCCGACATTCTTCGCCTGCCCGTGTACAGGCCGATTCTGACGCTGGATCCGAAGGAGCTTTATTATTCCTTCAGCGCTCATATGATCAAACAGCTGTTTGATTGTTTGGTTCAATATGATCGCGAGAAATCGAAAATCGTGCCTGCCCTTGCCCACGCATGGGAGCATGATCCCACCGGCAGGGAGTGGACCTTTCATCTTCGCAAAGGCGTTTTATTTCATCATGGCAGGGAGCTCGAAGCGGAGGATGTCGTATATTCGCTTAATCGGCTGCGAGGGAGCAGCGCTTCGGGGTGGTTTGTCCGTCCCATAACGGATATTAAAATAAAGAACCGGCGAACCGTCAGAATAAGATTGGATAAGCCTAATTGGTTGTTCCCGAGATTCCTTTGTGCACCAGGCCTGTCAATCGTGCCTCATGATCTGGCTGAACAAGATGAACAATTCTGGCAGCATCCCGTCGGTACGGGACCGTTTAAGTTTGCGGAGTGGACGGCCGACCGGTTTACGATGCAGGTAAATCCGAATTATTTTGGCGAGCGGGCCCATTTAGACGGCGTTGTCATCGTTATGATGCCGGAGGATACGATTGAATTTTCGAAAAGCTGGGAGCAGCTTCTCGTTGACCACGATTTAAAAGATATTCAACTTGAGCGGGGCTGGCAGAAGATCGAATCGGTATGCAATGGCTGCAGCTTGCTGACCTGGAATATGGGGAAAGAAGGCCCTCAGCAGTCTGCTGCTTTTCGGAAGGCGGTTGATTTGCTTGTAGACCGCACCCGCATGATCCGCGAGCTCGGTGAGGATCGCATGTATCCCGCCCGCGGATTTCATCCAAACGATTTATCAGCGAATTGGCAGGATCGGTGCGAATTCGAGCTTGCCGCACAGCTCATTCAGGAGTCCGGTTACGACGGTGAAACAATCCGGATATGCACATATGGCATTCATGAGCAGGATGCGTTGTGGCTGCAGCGCCATATGGCTGGCTTCGGAATCAACATTGCCGTGCAGGTCGAGACATGGGAATCGATTAGAGAGCTTGATGTGCTTCAAAGCGCCGACTGTCTCTTATATTGCGTGGTATTCGCGGAGGATGAGGTTTGCTTAATCGAACTTTATGAGCAAACCGGCAACTTTCTAAGGGAACATATGGATCCGCGTCTGCTAGGCTGGGTAAAGGGGAAAATCGATGATGCCTTGGCCTGCCAAACCGCAGAGGATCGATGGAGTCATCTGCTTGAAATTGAAAATAAACTAAGGGAGGACACGCTCGTCCTGTTCCTGCTCCATAAGAAATTAAATACCTTCTACAATCCAAACATAAAAGGGGTAGGCGTAAATTCCCTGGGCTGGATCGATTTTAAGGATATCTGGTTTGAACATGCCGCTGAAGCTTAAAATCAGCGCTTAATGGCAAAAGGATGCACCCGCCTCGTTCAGTTCTCGACCAAGGCGGGTGCTTCTTTTTTACGTTTAAGGGAACAACGATTCATAAGGCAGATGTGTTGGTAATAATAGAGAGGGGGAAAATGCGGCCTTTGAAAGGAGTATCTGTTTTATGGACTGGTTGTTTATTATCGTTTATGGCGCTGCGATCGGAATCGTAGTTGAAATAGCTGCCGCACTGCTTATTATGACGGGGCTTAACCGTGATATTGCACGGTTTCAAGCCGTATCCATGCTTACGGCTACCGGATTTACCACCAAGGAGTCAGAGCTTGTATTACGCCATCCGTTCCGCCGGCGAATTGCTATTTTTTTGATCCTGTTCGGCGTTTTTTCGCTGGCAGTCATTATATCCACTCTCAGCAATATTTTTACGAAGAGCTTTCGTCTCTATGAATTGTGCTGGGTGACGGCAGTATTGGCTGCATTCTTGATTGTGCTTAAGAATAAGAGGATGGGCGCATATTTGACAAGGAAAACGGAGCATCATTTGGAGAAAGTATTCGAATTGCATGAGCTGCCCATCCATGAAGTTCTCTACATAAACGGGAGTTCTGATTTATTGGCCGAGGTAGAAATTAGGCATGACTCCCATTTCATCGGACAAGCCGTTTCCGAGATTGGGCAGCGCTCAAGCGATATTAATATTCTTTATATTCAAAGAGGTACGGAGAAGTCACGCCAATATGATTCTCAAATAGAGGAAGGCGATAAATTATTCGTGTACGGGAGCAAGCAAGAAATAGAGGAGGTATTCAAAGCGGAATTAAAAGAAAAACAGCCGAAACAGGTGAACGAGCATGAAATGACCTCTTTGGAATGAATCAGAGGCAATGGCATCGTTCACTTCTTCGGATGAAGGATTTGCAGCAAGCAGCATTCCGATCCTAGAAAATCTGATTCAAAACGGCTAACAGTTCAGTCCGCCGAATGGGCTTGCTTAAGTAACCGTCCATGCCAGCCTTCAAACATTTTTCCCGATCTTCGGTAAAAGCATTTGAAGTAACGGCGATAATTTTAGGCTGCATTTCCTGCGAGAAGTCTTGCCTAATCTTTTGGGTTGCTTCAAGTCCATCCATAATAGGCATTTGGATATCCATAAACACGAGATCGTAAGCCTTCAATTCGAAAGCATCCAATACTTCTAGGCCATTTGAAACGATTTCCGCGTTAATTCCTTCTTTTTGCAATAAATGATCAAGCACCTTTTGATTGATTTCATTGTCCTCTGCGATCAATACCCGGATCGAGCTCCAATTGATAGATGCGCTTATGATAGTAGTCTCTTGCTGGCGGGTACCGTTGTCCGCTGAACGGGTTTTTATGGTAAAAACGAAAGTTGCGCCTTCTTTATCCGGCTCAGCCCATATTTCTCCACCCATAAGCTCAACCAAATTTTTGCAAATCGCCAGCCCTAAGCCGGTTCCTCCGAATTTCCGGGTAGTAGAGGAGTCTATTTGCGAGAATGGTTTGAATAACAATCCCATTTGTCCGCTTGGTATTCCGATTCCGGTATCTTTCACCGTAAAAAGCAGCTGATGCTGATTCGGATCTACCAGCTCCATTAATTTTACGCTTAAGAATACGCTGCCGGAATTCGTGAATTTGATTGCGTTTCCCAATAAATTAATGAGAATTTGTCTTAGTCTCGTCATGTCTCCTACAACTTTTTGCGGAAGGTTCGGATCTAATTCGTAATTTAATGCTAATTTTTTATCTCTTGCTAATCCGGACAAAAGGTCAAAGGTTTCTTCAATACAGTCCGATAAATCAAATGGCAGCCATTCTAATTCTACATTTCCCGAATCGATTTTCGTGAAATCCAAAATGTCGTTAATAATGGCGAGAAGGGCAATTTCGCTTTTTGAAATATGTTCCATATACAGTTCCTGCTCGGGCGAGAGCTCCGTGTCCCGCAAAAGTTGGGTCATTCCGACGATGCCGTTCAGAGGCGTCCTTATTTCATGGCTCATTGTGGCCAGGAATAGACTCTTGGAACGCGCAGCCGCTTCAGCCGCTTCTTTCGCCTGCACCAGCTCCTTCTCGGAATGCTTTTGCGGGGTGATATCCCTTATGAATGCACTGAATAAATAAGTATCTCCCCAAGGGATGGGGGATACCGTTAATTCGACTGGAAAAGTAAACCCTTCCCGATGAAGTGCAGACAGCTCAATCCTTTTGTTCAGGATACGGCGTTCACCTGTCTGAATAAAACGCTTCAGTCCTTGCTGGTGTCTATTGCGGAAAGAATCCGGAATAATCAAATTAGCTAGATTTTTTCCGATAGCTTCCTCTGCAAGCCATCCGAACTGGACTTCTGCTTGGAGGTTCCATTCGACCACTATTCCGTCTTGATTCATGACAATGACTGCGTCCAAAGCGTTATCGGTTAAAGATCGGAATCGGTTTTCCATATCCATAAGCGATGTTTTCTTCTGGTTTCTGCCGCTAACTTCGTGCAAAAGCAGCATGAGCGCGATCAGGCTGCCCGTATCGTCCTTAACGGAAGATGCCGAGACAGAGATAGGATACCGTTCTCCATCTTTATTGATAAGATAAGTATCTCTATAAGGGATATATTCAGAATCACCCGAGAGAAGCTGTTCCAGCGGGTAATCCGGCAGAATGGCTTGAATAGGGCTGCCGATTAATTCGTCTTCCGTGAAATGAAGGAAATTAAAAATCGATTTGTTAATATTTTTTATTTTGAAGGATGGGGAAACAACGATTGTAATATCACCCCAGAATTCGATGTGCCTTATGTTCATTTTCTCCACTCCTTCGATTATTGCTCTTAAAATTATACACTGATTTCATCCGGGGAAAACATATGAACATAGATGTAAATTAATTAACGCCTTAACTTCTTTTTATATTCATTCAAAGTAAGTATACTAAGAAGTATCAAATGGACAGGTATATATAAAGGGATATTCCAGATAGGAGGGGCTCTGTTTGCAAAATTTGAACGATCAGCATGATGTTATTGCGCAGCTATACACGCATGCTCCCATTGGCATTGCCTTGGTTTCGACTGAGGGAAGATGGCTAAATGCGAATCCCCTCGCGTGCGAGATTTTAGGCTATACGGAAGAGGAATTAGTAAATTTAGACTTTATGGATATTACGCATCCCGATGATATTCAGGCCAATCAGGCTTTTAGAAGAGATGCATTAAACGGCGGATCCGCTATTTATAAAACAGAAAAAAGATATATACAAAAGAACGGAAACACGGTTTGGGTATCTGTTCATGTCTCCTTAGTCCGTGATGAAACAAATGGAAGCCCGTTATATTTTATTGCCCATATGATTGATATTTCAGAGAAAAAAACCATTGAATTCGATTTGCTTGAAACGAAGGAGCTTTATGATCTTATTACCGGGAATGTGCTTGATCTCATTTCCTATAACACGCCGGATGGGATTTCGCGCTATATTTCGCCGTCTATCCGCGATTTGCTGGGCTATGAGCCAGAGGATTTTATTGGGAAAAATAATTTTGACCTCTACCATCCGGACGATTTGAAAGAAATATTAACCGCCACGTATAAGGATATCGATGTGGCAACTTATCGTGTCCGTCACCGGGATGGCCGCTATATATGGTTCGAAACGACGTTCAAAACGATTCGGGATGAACAGGGGATCGTTCAGAAAGTAATCGGTATCGGACGGGATATTACGGAAAGAAAAAATTACGAGGATAATTTGGCCGAAGCGCAGGATATTGCCTCTCTTGGCAGCTGGGAATGGGATACTTTAAACAATAAGGTTACGATGTCCCAGAATTGCTATGAGATTTTCAATATTAATCCCGAAAAAATAATAGCAAACGAAGATCTTATCAAGCTTATTCACCCTGATGACCAAGAACGATATAGGGATTGCTTCACTAAAGCGTTGAAAGGCGAGGAATTTAATTACGAATTTCGGAATTTGCAGCCTGACCGTACCATTAAATATTTAAACATTCGCATCTCGATTAAATTTGACGAAAAAGGCGCTCCCATCAAAATGCTGGGAACAACGCAGGATGTCACGGAACGCAAAAAAGTGGAATTATCTTTGGAAGAGAGCGTTCAACGATATACCTCGTTAAAAAAATATAACCATGATGCCATCATATCCCTTGATCTAAAAGGCAGTATTATTAATTGCAACGCAGTGGCAGAGAAACTCACCGGACTTTCGATTCGTGAGATGATCGGAATGAGCATTTCTACCTTTATTGGCGCGGAAAATCTCAACAAAATTTTATCTGAAGCCAACAATATTACGCAGGTTGAAAGAAATATTAACGAAATTAAGCATAAAAACAGTCATTTCGTCGAGGTCTTAACGACGATTGCGCCGATTATCGTAAATAAGGAAACGGTCGGTTATTACATTATTGCCAAAGATATTACGGAACAAAAAAAGCTGTTGATCGCGAAAGAAGCAGCCGAAAAAATGAATAAGGCAAAAAGCGAATTTTTAGCGATGATGAGCCATGAAATTAGAACGCCAATGAATGGCGTCATCGGCATGACCGATTTACTGCTTCAGACGACACAGCTCGATGAACAACAAAAAGAATATGTGACGATAATTAACAAAAGCGGAGAAACCCTCCTTACCTTGATCAATGACATTTTGGACTTATCTAAAATTGAATCCGGAAAAACGGAATTAGTGAATGAACCGTTTCAAATGAGAGAATTAATCGCAGAAACGCTGGATATCTTTTACCATAAAGCAATCGAGAAAAACCTGGAAATGGCCGTAACGATTGATGAAAATGTTCCAAAAGTTCTGATCGGCGATTCTAACCGGCTGCGGCAGGTGCTGATTAACGTAGTCGGCAATGCCGTTAAATTCACTTATAGCGGCAGCATCACCATTTCCGTAAAAAATATGTTCGCTGACAAAGACCGCGTCCAGTGCCAGTTCACAATTAAAGATACCGGGATTGGAATCCCCCCGGAAAAGCATCTTCATTTGTTTGATCCCTTTTATCAGTTAGAGCATTTTATGACGCGAAAACACGAGGGCAGCGGACTGGGCTTAGCCATCAGCAAAAGGCTGGTGGAGCTCATGAATGGCCAGATATGGGTAGAGTCTACCGACGAGGGCGGGGCAAGCTTCCGTTTTACGGTTTTTTTCCGCAATGAAGCTCATAAGGATTCCATGCAGCAGGCTGATTCCCAATCGGAGAGCCGAACGGAAACACAGACTCTAAAAATATTAATTGCGGAAGATAACGAAGTAAACCAGCTCGTATTAAAAAAAATGCTGGGCAAGCTCGGTTATACGGCGACGACCGTCTGGAACGGAAACGAAGTGATTCAGGCCGCGGCATACGAGTCATACGACGTTATTTTCATGGACATAGAAATGCCTGAAATGAACGGACTGGAAGCCGCAAAGGTACTGAAAGAGACCCTGTCACCCGAAAAATATCCATACATTGTCGCGGTAACGGCGAATGCCTTAATTGGCGATCGCGAGAGATATCTTTCAGCGGGAATGGACGACTATATTAGCAAACCGCTTACGATCAGCTCCATATCCTCCGTGCTGGAGAAGTTTCAAACGTCAAAGAAGCAATATAGCTAATAAGATACGGCATTTTTAATAAGATTTTTTGAAAGGAAGTATTGCATTGACTCTTCAACAATTAAAATACGTGATTGAAGTCGCAAACCGGGGATCGATTAACGAAGCGGCCAAGCGCTTGTTTATTTCCCAGCCTAGCCTCTCCAATGCGATCAAGGATTTGGAAGATGAGATGCAGCTTGCCATATTCGAGAGATCCAACAAAGGAATTTCGCTTTCGAAGGAAGGCGTTGAATTTTTAAGCTATGCAAGGCAGGTCGTCGAACAAGCGGAATTGCTGGAGAGCAGGTACCTTAATGCCAAACCGTCCCCGCAGCATTTTTCGGTTTCGACTCAACATTATGCTTTTGCGGTTAACGCTTTTGTTAGTCTGGTTCAGGAACACGGCCAGGATGAATACGAGCTTTCTTTGCGCGAGACCAAAACCTATGAAATTATTGAAGACGTCAAAAGCTTGCGCAGCGAGATCGGGATCTTATATCTCAATGAGTTTAACGGGAAAGTCATAAACAAACTGCTCAAAACCGCAAATTTGCAGTTCAACAGCTTGTTAACGGCAAAACCGCATATTTTTATAAGCAGTAAGAATCCGCTGGCCAAACAATCCATTGTGACGATAGACCAGCTGCAAAATTATCCTTACCTTTCCTTTGATCAAGGGGAGTACAACTCTTTTCACTTCTCAGAAGAGATTCTCAGCACGATGACGCACAAGAAAAGCATACGGGTCAATGACCGGGCAACGCTTTTTAATTTGTTGATCGGGTTGAATGGATATACGATATCGACAGGTGTGCTCAGCGCCGATCTCAATGGGAATGAAATCATACCGGTTCCATTGGATTGCGAGGAAACGATAAATGTCGGATGGATTTCCCATAAAAATGCATCGCTTTCGAAGCTAGGAACTGCATATATCGAAGCGCTCAAAGAAGCGATTCCCTTATAAAAACGAAGGTATAGCTAAAGGCTATAACTGGATATAGTTTAATCCAGTTACACTATACCTGCGAAACCGTGATATCTTTCTTGTAACAAGTTGCAGAGGAGCTTACAAGATGATAAAAAGCAGTGTTTTGGGATATCCGCGTATTGGGGCAGATAGAGAATGGAAGAAAGCGCTCGAAGCATTTTGGTCGGGCAAACTGGAGGAGCAAGAATTCCACCGCCAGCTGCAAGAAATCCGCTTAAACCATTTGCGCAAGCAAAAAGAGAAGGGGATCGAGCTCATCGCGGTCAATGATTTCAGCTATTACGATCATATCCTCGATACCGCAGCCATGTTCGGTATTGTTCCGAAACGTTTTCCTTATGCCGGCGGCGTCCTCCCCTTGTCGCTATATTATGGCATTGCCCGCGGGACGAAGGAAGCTACCGCAAGTGAAATGACCAAATGGTTTAACACCAACTATCACTACATTGTGCCTGAGCTGGACGGCGCGAAGCCGGTGCTCACCGAAAATAAACCATTGCTCGCATACCGCGAAGCGAAGGAAAAGCTCGGCATTGAAGGCAAACCTGTAATCGTCGGACCGTTAACCTTCTTGAAGCTGTCCAAAGGGTATAACAAATCAGAAACCGATGCATGGCTCGGACGATTGCTGCCGCTCTATTTGCAAATTCTTCGGGAGCTTGCTGCCGAGGGCGTCCAATGGGTACAAATCGACGAACCGATACTCGTTACGAAAGTCAGCGCGGACGACTTGGCGAGACTGAAAACCATATACGAGGCGTTTGCGGCAGCCGCGCCTGGATTGAACATCATGCTGCAAACCTATTTTGAATCAGTAGATCATTACCAGGAGATTGTCTCGCTACCCGTAAAAGGGATAGGGCTGGATTTCGTGCATGGTTTATCCAACAATCTATCATCCATTAAAACGTTTGGTTTCCCGGCCGACAAAGTTTTAGGCGCAGGCGTTATCGATGGCCGCGGCATCTGGAAAGCGTCGCTGCGCGAAAAGTTGGCGCTCGTATCCGAGCTCGCGGCAATCGTAACCGATAACCAGCTGGTCGTGCAGTCATCCTGCAGTCTGCTTCATGTTCCGGTCACCGTGAAAAATGAGCAGAAGCTTGATACAGAACTGCAGGAGGCGCTCGCATTTGCGGATGAGAAGCTGGATGAGCTAGTGCTTCTTACGAAAGCCGTAACGCAGGGCCCGGACGGGTTCGCGGAAGAGCTTAACGAAAATGAGCGGGCCGTTCAAGCATTGAAGCAATCAGGAGAGCGTAATCGCAGAGAGATCCAGCAGGCTGTTGCTGCAATAAGCGCTAAACACCCTGAACGCAGCTTGCCTTTCTCGGAGCGTCATGCAGCGCAGCAGCAAAAATGGCAGCTGCCTATTTTCCCAACGACCACCATCGGAAGCTTCCCGCAGTCTGCCGAAGTGCGCAAAGCCCGTCAGCAATGGCGGAAGGGCGAATGGAACAATGAGCAATATGCCGGTTTCATCCGTGATCAAATCGACATTTGGATTAAGCTACAGGAAGATATCGGTCTGGATGTGCTTGTTCATGGGGAATTCGAACGCACGGACATGGTTGAGTTCTTCGGTGAGAAGCTTGCAGGCTTCGCCTTTACGCAATATGGATGGGTACAGTCGTATGGCTCCCGCTGCGTGAAACCGCCGATTATTTTCGGAGACGTCGCCTTTGAGGAAGCCATGACGGTGGAGGAAACGAAATACGCGCAGTCCAAAACGGACCGGCCTGTCAAAGGGATGCTTACTGGACCGATTACCATCATGAATTGGTCGTTCGTCCGCGATGATATTTCGCGCGAACAAATTGCCTATCAGCTTGCTTATGCGCTAAGACAAGAGGTAGAGGCACTCGAGCAGGCAGGGATCGGCATGATTCAAGTCGATGAGCCCGCCGTTCGCGAAGGCTTGCCGCTTAAAGAAGAGGACCAAGCCCATTATCTGTCCTGGGCCGTCAAAGCTTTCCGGATGACGACGTGCACGGTTCAGGAAACAACGCAAATCCATACCCATATGTGTTATTGCGAATTCCATGACATGATCGGTTCGATCGAGGATATGGATGCAGATGTGATTTCGATCGAAACCTCGCGCAGTCACGGCGAGTTGATTCACAGCTTCGAGCTGAACACGTACAAGCTGGGTATCGGTCTAGGCGTTTACGATATTCATAGTCCGCGCATTCCGCGCGTTGAAGAAATGACAAGCATGATTGACCGCGCATTGCGCGTCCTTGATCCTAAGCTGTTCTGGATAAATCCGGACTGTGGACTTAAAACGCGAGGTTACGAGGAAACGGTTGAATCTTTGCGTAACATGGTTGATGCCACACGGATCGCTCGTGAGAAGCATGCTCAAACCGTTTAGTTTATGATCGATAACGCAGCCCATTTACTGGGCTGCTTTTTTTTGGTTTGAAGCTTCATAGAGTAATTGAACAAAGACGAAAATTCCATAATGTGGTAATATAGTGAAGTGACTTTTCAAAGTACGTTTTAGTATAAGGAGAGATGAATCGATTATGATTATTGAAACCAAAATCATCGAGAAACCTGCCTTTCGTGTGGTTGGCATTACCGAAACCGTTCATTTTAATTCTACCGTGCCGTCTTCTGAAAATGCCATTGCCAAGCTTTGGACTCGATTCGGCAGCCGCATTCCGGAAATCCAAGGGCAGCTTGGCTGGCGCAGCTACGGATTAATGCTGCAAAATCCAGACAATCCGCCAGGAGCTCCATTCGATTACACGGCTTCCGTACAAATCGCTGCGGACGGGGATATTCCTGAAGGCATGATTAGCATCGAAGTACCCGCTGCACGTTATCTTGTGCTTACTTATAGAGGACAGCTTGATGGCATCAGCGATGCTTTCATGCATTTTTGGGGACTTGTACTGCCGGACAGCCCATATGAATATGACGGAGGCGTACGCACTGGCAAATTCGAGTTTGAATTTTATGACCAGCGTTATACGCAGCCAGGCGACCCGAATTCAGAGATTGACTTATATTTTCCAATACGTGCGAAATAGAAAAGGAGAGGGTTCGTGTGCAAGAGACCATTACAGTCGATTTGGTAGAGGTTTCCTCCTTTAAGGCATTGGCGGTTCGGACGGGCATGACACCGGACAAGAGCGGAACACGGGTCGCTTGGAGCAAGCTCGCAGAACATGTCCCTCTTGATGATGCGCGTTTGGCGGGAAAGCCTGCAGCTTATGTATTCATCCCGCAGCAGCAATGGAACAAAGAGGTCGATACGTTATGGATAGGTTTAGAAGTTCGCGAGTTCGGGGCTGTGCCGGACGGCATAGAGAAGCTGGCGATTAACGGAGGAATTTGCGCGAGCGCACGCGTGCTTGGGGACGAGGCGCATATGTGGCGTGTCTATGAAACCATGTTTTCGTGGCTGGAGCAGTCGAAGGACTATGAGCTTGATCAGCGCGATGGTATTTTCGGTATGGAGACCGTGCCCTTGGAACCGCTAAATGCTTTGACAATCCCATATAAGGATATCGAGATCTTTAATTTCACCATGCTGTATCCGGTACGCCGGAAGGCGGACAGGGAATGAACGAATACATTTTTTCCAGAGAAGTGTAATGAGGAAGGTAAGGACAGCTGCCATCCTTTGCTGTACCGGTTAAGTTTTCTGGTTGTTTTCTATTCTTTCCTAAGTTCTGTTAGCAACCTTATTCCCTTCCGATTCGTTAGGAGCCTTGAAGGGTACTTTGTTGCATAACTGTTTAAACTACACCGTAGAGCAGGAGGAATAGAAAATGAAGATATGGAAACTTAAAACCGGACTGATAGCGGCGGCGCTTGCCATTGGAATATCAGGTTCGGTTCCGCTTGCGCATGCTGCTGGTGCAGATCGCGCCAATGATATATTTAATGGCACGCCCGCCGGCGATTCTTCATACCGCTTCAGCGAAATTGAATTTCTAAACGCGACAACCGGACGCGCTGCCGGAAACGGATTTTTAATCGGCACTTCGGATGCCGGCGCGTCCTGGCAGTCGATCTATAAGGGCACCTGGCAGTTTACCCAGCTTGATTTTATATCGAATACGACCGGATGGGCTTTGGCGAAGTCTTCTTCAGCCGGTTCTAATGCCCTTATCCATACGACAGACGGGGGAAGCAGCTTTACAAAAATACCAATGGGTTCGGTCGCTCTGGAGAGGATCAAGTTTACCGATAGCAAAAACGGCTTTGGGTATACAAGGGCATTTGCTTACAAAACAGCTACCGGCGGAAAAACATGGACGAAGATCGCAACACCCGCTAACACCCGATACGCGGAATTTGCAGACGTAAAGCATGGCTGGGCGCTGATCGTTGTGCCGGGCTTTGGCTACAAACTCGCCAGAACGACGGATGGCGGCGCGAATTGGGCAACAAAACTGACCGTGAAAGCAGGGGAAGTCAGCGGCGGTGAAATTTATACGAGCGGAAGCCAAGTATGGGCGAGATTTAACGGCGGCGCGGGAATGTCCCAGCAATCCTATTCCCTCTATGCTTCTTCAGATAACGGATCAAGCTGGCGCAAGGTAATAAGTCAAACCACAGCGGGCGGCGGTGCTGCTCCAGGTGCGGCAGCAGGGATCGTTAATGAAGGGCCGGCTTCGCCAGGCGGTCACGCTAGCAATCTGGAGGTAATTGACGGAGCAGCCATTCTGGCAGGATTTTCACCAGCGGGCGGGGTTATCGGAGTTGGCCGTTCATTAGACGCTGGAAAGTCGTGGACAAATCTCAAGTCGATTAAAGGTTATGAGAGCGTCATTTCATTTACGAATAAGAATCGAGGCTGGATGGCGGATACAAGCTTGTCTAGCCCTGCATTGTATAGAACAACGGATGGGGGCAAAACCTGGTCAAAACAGCTCGCCATCCCAAGCAACGGCGAATAATTTGCGGTATACAGCAGAGGCTGATCACAATAATGTGGTCAGCCTTTTTCCGGAGTGTCTCACTTACTTGACGTATTGCCGCTTCGTCTGAATTAATTAGGTAATCCAGTGAGATGGCCGGGTTAATGCCTGAGGCAGTTTCGTCCCGAAATCGCCTTTTGCCGCATTGAGCTGCGATTGGGTGAGAAAGATACTGCCAATGAGGTTGGCGCCTCTAAGGTCTGCGTCACGGAAATCAGCTCCGATCAGGTCCGCAGCTCTCAAGTCTGCATCTCTAAGATCTGCGGCAATTAGATACGCCCCTCTCAGGTTGGCGCCTCTAAGATCTGCTTTTCTGAGATTAGCCCCCATTAGATCGGCTCCTCGCCCATAGCTTTTCTGACGCTTTGAAGGCACTTTAAGCTGCAGCTTGGCATCGGCTCGTACGAGCTCGCTCGTCTTCAGAAGCAGAGCGTTAATTTCGGCCCTTCTTGCTGCAATGTCTAACTCGATAATAGAACCGGGTGTAAGAAGTGTCAGTCTATTGATGTCCTCAAGAGCTAAGCGCAGCGCATCATGAATCGGCCGAGCAGGTTGTAAGGCCACTGCCTCCGTCAAATAATAAAGAAGCTCATGGAGCTGCCGCATAATCGGAAACACCTCGAGCATTAAGGAAGCCGATTCCGGTGCTTCGCGCCAGTCGCGTCCTTTAAAGGTGATGTTCGAAACTTTTTGGCCCGCTCCGAAGCAGTCGTAAACCGTGCAGCCTCGAAATCCTTCTTTCCTTAGCCGACTATGGATGCCGCAACGGAAGTCGGCTTGCAGGTTCTGGCAAGGCTGTCCGGCATTTTTGTCCACAGCGAAATCTACCGAAGCCGCAAAGGGGAGGGCAACGCAGCACAGACCGAAACATTCCTCGCAGTCCCCCTGCAAACGATCACCCATTTCGGATGTATTATCGGAATAATCATTAATATCAGGCAACTTTCTACCTCCTATAACACTGCCTATTTAGATAAAGATTACGATGATTGCATCATAGAATGAACCGGAATGACTCACTCTTAATCTATATTATTACCGAACCATTTTCTCGTCAAATTAGGAAGAAAAAGATGCTTAGCGATTCGCTAAGCATCTTTTTTGCGATATTCAGTCAAGCACACAAATGATCTAAGAGCGATTTTCCGCTGGCATCCACATTTTGAAATTGCCGCTCAATGCGAGCATCGCGAACAAATAGAGACAATTGTCGTAGTAGCGGCGAACTCCCGTACGAAGCGGGGTTTCCCACAACAAATCTACGCTTGCTTTTGCGTTCGGACCTTCCGGCGATGCGAGGGAGGCCATTGCGTTTGTTGCCAATAGACCTACGGGATGCAGCGATTTCTCCTCAAACGGCTCACCCGCAATCGTATACCGTCTGTAATCCGTCGGATCAATCCCCGCGAAAAAGGCTTGAATCCGGGTTGCTTCTTCTTGCTGCCAGGCATCGACGCCGAACCATTCGGAATCCAGACCGATATTGGCCGCTACGCGATAAGAATCGCTAAAAAAATGACCATAGCCCCGCTCATCGTTTGGAGTTCCGTCATAGTAGGCATATTCAGGCGCAAGTCCCGTAACGGGGTGGCAGGACAGCTTCAGATACTTTCTGCTCGCATCCGCCGCTTTCCGCCAAAAAGGACGGTCCGCCGGATTCGCCCAAAGGGCAAACAATTCGTAAAAGTGGGGCAAATGATAGGAAGGATCGGAATAATCGCAATCGGGTATGAATTTAATCAATTGATTGGAAGGCTCCCACATCGGATTCCCGTCGTTATTTTCACCTTTATGCAAGCAGCTATGTAGCAGGCTTCGAGCCTGATTGCCGTAATCAAACGGCGCAGAGCCATCGCCCCACCGATGCGAAGCAAAGAAAAGAGCCAGCGCAAAATATTCCTCACCGTCCGGTGCCGGACCGTTTGATCGCCTTGAGCCATCGGTATTGCATGACCAGGCGAAATAGCCGGCATTTTCACCTTCATTCATGTACATGTAAGTCATCGTCCATTTCCAGATCCGGTCAAAAATATCTTTGCGATCCATCTGGACGGCCATCATCATCCCGTATGACATACCTTCCGTGCGGACATCGATATTTCCGGTATCCAGCAAATAACCCATGTCTTCTCCGGATTCAAAATAGATTCGTACATCGTCATCACCGTTAAACAACTGCTCCCAAGTGTGTTCGACACGTTCATGGATAGCCTCGCTCTCGTAGCCGTATTCCAAAAATAGATTGCGATAATGGTTTGTATAAAAAGCGCCTGTGCCTTGTTTAAGCAGCATATGGAAAAATCCCTCCCAAAATAGTTATACAGCTAAACTTTTAATCGATTTTTCTTTCCGCAGAGGCGATCCAAGACGCATCGCTGCGGTTCACCAAAAACTTTACCTTGTATCGGATGGAGTTCCTACCCCAAAAACTTTACAGATTACTTTAAATAGTATAGGACTTCAAAAATATCGCTTGCTCGGTTTACGGCAGTCCTCAAGAAAATCAATTCCTGATTAAAATGAAATAGACGATCTGAAAAAATCAAAAGATATATGATCTTTTATCCCGTAATTTAGAAGGATATGGATCGGAGCTCGTGAAACCGCCATTTCTCGGTTTGAATCGCAAGCAGCCTGCAAATTAGATTTTACTAACAATCACAAAGGCGGTGTCTTCCCAATGACAAATGTAGAAAAGAAACAAGCAAAGAAGCTGGCTAACCCGATTAAATCCGTTGGAATGAAACTTTTTGCGATCATATTTTGCGGTATTATCGCATGTGTCATGTCAGTCGGACTTTTGGCTTATTCAAAAGCGAAAGAGATCATCGAAAGCAAGGTATCAGAGGCCAGTTTTCAAACCGTAAATCAAGTTGCTAACAATTTAGATATTATTTTTAGGACTTATGAGGATTTATCCATGCAAATCATGATCGATGAAGATTTTCATGAACAAGTCCGCACGGTTCTCGATAGCAAAGCCGGATTCAATAAATCTGAAGCTGCAGGCAAGCTGAACGAAAGACTGCGAAACTACGTGACAGGCAATGTCTCGATTAGCGGAGTGATGTTAATTCCATTAAACCCAAAGCTAACCGTTCTAAATGTAGGTGCTGCACAAGCTAACCGGTCGGAGATCATCAAAGAATCCGCATGGTTTAAAGAGGTCATTGAAAGAGACGGAAAAACGCTTTGGATTCCGCCGCAACCAGGCGGGTTGGCCGTTTTGCCGGCGCCGCCGTCTATTGGCATGAGCCGGTTGATCAAAGATAAAATGACCAATCAGCCCACTTACTTACTCTTAATGGAAATCCATCTTGCTTCGATCAACAAGCGTTTCGAGGATGTGGAACTTGGTCAAGGAAGCGAAATGGCGATTCTAGATTCAAAAGGCAATTATATCGTTTCACCCGATCCAGCCCTAACCGGCAAACCCGCCAAAGTGAGCCTGCCGACGGAGGGAGATTCAGCCCTGAGCGGTTCGCAAAAGGCGGCTGCCTCGAATGGTAAGGATGTGCTCGCTGCTTATACCACATTCGACACGATGAACTGGAAGCTGCTAGGTACTGTTCCGGTTAAAGAGCTTGTAAAGGATGCAAAATCGATTCAAACGATGACGTGGATTACTGTAGTTATCGCGTCGTTAATCGCCGTTGCGATCGGCGTGCTGGTCATCTTGACCATTGCACAGCCTCTCGTAAAGCTGCGTAATCTTATGAATGAGGGTGCAAGCGGCAATCTGACCGTCCGCTCCAGCTTCAAGAAACGCCGAGACGAGATCGGCGAGCTATCGGAGAGCTTCAATCGGATGATGGCTCAAATTCAGCTTTTAGCCGTACAGACGACCCGTTCCGCAGAAGATGTTCTATTAACGGCTGCAGATCTGACGGAAGCATCCCGCAAAACGGCTTTATCAGCCAAAGAGATTGCGGGCGCGACGGAAGAAATTGCGGGCGGCGCCGCAAGTCTGGCGGTAGAAGCAGAGCGCGGTACCGATCTAACCAGCCATATTAACATGCAAATGAAAAAGGTTATTGCATCCAATCAAATGATGGTCCGGTCAGCGAACGAGGTTGAGAAAGCGAGTGAGCAGGGCACCGCTTATATGGGCATTCTTATCCATAAGACGGGGGTGACCGAAGAAATGACCCGCTCGATGGTCGAGAAGGTAGACGCGCTCAAGGAAAGTACGGGATCTATCGTCAAAATACTGGAGGTATTGAATAATCTGACGAAGCAAACGAATATTCTGTCTCTGAACGCCACGATCGAAGCGGCGCGTGCGGGTGCCGCGGGCAAAGGCTTTATGGTCGTTGCCGACGAAATCCGCAAGCTTGCTGATCAGTCGCGCCAGTCCATTGATATCGTGGGCCAAATTACAGAAAAAATCAGAGATGAAATCGATGAGACGGTACAAGTCCTCTCGAACGCTTACCCATTGTTTCAAGAGCAAATCGGTTCGGTCAAGGATGCGAATCAGATTTTCTTGACCGTGCAAGGGCAGATGGGACAATTCGCCGAGAAGCTTGAACTCGTGACGGAATCAATCGGCCAGCTTGACCATTCGCAAGGCATATTAGCTGATGCGATGACGAATGTAAGCGCCGTAGCCGAGGAATCGTCGGCGACCTCCGAGGAAGTAGCATCACTTAGCTCCGTGCAGCTTAACATAAGCGACGAAATGGTGCGATTGTCCGAGAAGCTGGATGCCGTTTCGCGTGAACTTAAAGAAAGCTTGTCGCAATTTAAAATGAATTAATATAACGCCAGATTGAACATGACGAGGAGCCTTTTAGCTAATACGGCAAAAAGGCTTTTTTTATACAAATTTCCGAATATGGATGTGTAGCTGTTGCTAATTTCATTTACAAATAAGACGATCCTTCTATATAATCGTAATAAGATATGTTTAAATATATCTAATTATAACTGAAGGAGATCTAATATGATCATTAAGACTAAAAGCTATATGATTTTATCTATTGTAGTGGTAATGGCGTTATTGTTTGCAGGCTGTGGCGATGCACAAAATACGAACACGAACACTAACGCAAAAACGCCGGCGGAAAGCGCAAGCACGCCCAATGAACAGCCAACCGAAAAAGTTGAACTAATCATATCCGCTGCAGCAAGCATGACCGATGCGTTGATTGAAATTCAGAAAGCTTTTGAAGCCGAAAACCAAAATATTAAACTAAGCTTCAACTTCGGCGCGTCTGGCGCTTTGCAGCAGCAAATTGAACAAGGGGCGCCAGCTGACTTGTTTCTGTCTGCGGCTGTAAAAAATATGTCGGCACTCGTTGACAAACAACTGATTGAGCGGAGCAAGCAAGTCAATTTATTGAAAAACGAACTTGTCGTCATTGTTCCTGCAAACGGAAAATCGCTTGTTGGAAAGATAAACGATCTAACGAATGCTGCAGTTAAAACCGTTGCGATCGGCATACCGGAAAGCGTACCAGCAGGCAGCTATGCGAAGGAAGCGTTAACGAACGCGAAGCTATGGGAAGTTTTACAGCCAAAAACCGTACAGGCGAAGGATGTAAGGCAAGTGCTGCAATACGTAGAAACGGGCAATGCGGATGCCGGTTTTGTATATAAAACGGATGCGCTGACCTCCGATAAAGTAAAAGTTGCTTTTGAGGTTGATCCTTCTGCATATAAAACGATTCAATATCCGATCGGCATTATCAAAGCGACGAAGCACAGCCGGGAGGCAGAAGATCTTTTTGCTTATTTGCAGTCGCAAGAATCGTTGGACGTCTTTGTTAAATATGGTTTTACGGTGTCTAAATAGCAGGTTATATGTCGCAGAGATGCGGCTTTTTCCTTTTATATTGCGTGAAAGGTTAACAAACTGCGTTTCGATTATTTAAACAAAGCGGGTTATCCTATCCGCGCCGTGAGGGGCGTGGACAAGCTTTTAAAAAAAACACTTTACTTGGCGCCCATTGTATCCTATATTCTAATCAAGGATAAAGTTTCCTTAGGTAAACATTTTGTCCTTGAGTAAAATAAAAATTTTTTATTAAATATTTTGCATATAGGCAAAATATTTTCCTGTTATTAACATGGGGGTGGATGGTGAATGGCACTTGATCCAAATCGGCATTTTACAAGGAGAAGCATTCTAAAAGCAGGAGCGGTTGGCGTACTGGGTGTACTGGGCAGCAGCTTCCTAAATCCGAGTGCTTTGTTCGGGAAACCAGCGCAAGCCAATGGCAAGGAAGAGATGCACCATTCGCTAAAAAATCAGATGAAACAAGGAATGGCTCATGGTTATGATCCTGGAACCGATTCGACACCTGGACTGGAAGCAGCTGTAAAGGCCTTAACTGCTTTTGATTACGGGATTGTCAGTAAGTCTTCCGATGGCAGGACCATCAGAGATTATGAGATTCAGGCATATGACGCTGAAGTAGAGATAGCGAAAGGCATTAAATTTCCAGGATGGACATTCAACGGCACGATTCCTGGACCGACCATGCGCTGTACGGAGGGCGATATCGTGCGGATAACATTCGGAAACGGCTCTGCGCATCCGCATTCCATCCATATGCATGGTATTCATCCTACGAATATGGATGGTTTGGAACCCGTTCCGACTGGGGAGGAATTCGTATACGAGTTTGAAGCAAAACCAGCGGGTCTGCAGCCTTATCACTGCCATGTTCCTCCGCTGGCCAGACATATTCATAAAGGACTCTATGGACATTTCATCATTGATCCTAAGAAACCAAGAAAACCCGCCAAAGAATTAAGCATGATTATGAACGGCTTTGACTTGGACTTAGATGGCGAAAATGAGGTATATACGGTCAACGGGTACGCTTTTGCCTATCAATCCAGGCCTATCCAAGTAAAAACGGGAGAGCTTGTACGAATCTATTTAAGCAATTTGACGGAATTCGATCCCGTTAATTCGTTTCATTTGCATGCCAACTACTTTCATTATTATGCGACTGGCGCGGATCCGGACGCGAGGCCTCAGTTTACGGATACGATCATGCAATGCCAAGGCGAAAGGGGCATCATTGAAATTACGTTTCCTGCCCCGGGAAAATATATGTTCCATGCTCACCAGAGTGAGTTTACGGAGCTGGGCTGGATGGGATTTTTTGAAGTCGGATAACAAGGGGGAGCTTGCCATGCGAAGTGGGACGGTTAGTAAAAAGCCCAATAAAGGGCTGATTTGGTTGCTGGGCGCACTGCCGCTGGTGCTGTTAGCAGGCATTCTATCTATTATTGCTTTATGGGGTACAGGCGTAGAAGAACAACAAGCAGCGCCTATTGAAATGTTAAATATCGAACGTATCATTTTAACGGATGATGGATTCGAAGTTCGCATACTTAATTCCGGACCGAAGGGGCTCACGGTCGCGCAAGTTGTGGTCGACGGCTCCTTTTGGAACGCTTCGTTTTCGCCAAGCGCTACGATCGAACGATTTGACCGTTCTACCGTATCCATCCCTTATCCCTGGGTGGAGGGTGATCCTCATGAAATTAAATTCATAACCTCGAATGGGATTATCTTTACAGGTGATGTAGCTGCCGCAATGAAGACGCCGGCTGCAGACACCAACCGGTTTCTCCAATACTCGCTGATTGGTTTTTATGTAGGCGTGGTTCCTGTTGGTCTGGGTTTGCTGTGGTATCCTTTCTTGCGGCGATTCTCTTCGAAAGGAATACAGGCGGTTTTGGCTTTTACTGCGGGGCTGCTCTTTTTCCTTGCCATAGATACTATTCAAGAAGGACTAGAGCTTGGTGCTGAGGCGCCTGGCGTATTCCAAGGAACCGGTCTCGTATGGTTCGGAGCATTGCTCAGTTTTTTGTTTCTGCTTGCGATCGACCAGACGAATTCGAACAAAGTTCTCAATGAAGAGGAAAGCGGTAAACGGTTATCATTCAAAATCGCGGGAGGAATCGGCCTGCATAACCTCGGAGAAGGACTCGCGATTGGCGCTTCTTTTGCTGCAGGCGAGGCTGCCCTGGGTACCTTTCTCATCATTGGTTTTACGCTTCATAATATTACGGAGGGGATCGGCATCGCATCCCCGCTTCTGAAAGCCAAGCCATCCGTAAAAACTTTTCTAGCGCTTGCCATTATAGGAGGCGCACCGGCAATTATTGGCACTTGGATCGGCGGATTTGTGTTTAACCAGACATTGGCGGCATTATTTTTCGGCATAGGAGCCGGTGCAATCATACAGGTCATCTACGTCATATTCAAAATGATTATAAGAGATGCCAAGACGCTTGGAACCGCCTCTGTCTCTTGGATTAATTTCTCTGGCTTGCTGCTTGGAATGCTATTAATGTATGCCACAGCCCTCTTGGTAAACTTTTAAATATTCGGGAGGAAGGGGAGAAGGGAATGCCGATGAATATAGGCGTTGCAGGCATTGTTTTGCTTGTCATTTTGGGTTTGCTGCTGTTTGGACCATCGAAATTACCGCAGTTAGGAAGAGCCATTGGAGCTACGTTGTCGGAGTTTAAAAGAGGAGCCAGAGGATTAATCGATGACAATGAAAAATCAGAAAAGGAAAAGTGAATCGCGAGCTGTAGTGTTGCGGCATCAACGGGCTTCACTTTATAATGGAATGGAAATGGAGGCGATAGGAATGGCAAATCAAATTGCCGGAACAAGAAGCTGCTCCTGCAAAGCCTAATATAAGGGCGATACTTTGCAAGGGGCCGGATTGTAATAACTTCGCCCAAAAAAGCTCATATCGTTTCTAATCATAGGCTTTGCACCTTATCCTTCTTCAATAAAAATAAGGGGCTGAAAGCAATGGTTAATCCATTTATTAGAAACCATCAATATAATATGATAAAAAAGCAGGTAAAACTGCTGCAAAACGCCTGCAGTACCGTATCCGATCCAAAGGTAGTGGAGGCGGTCCGGATTACCGCGTTAACTAAAGTATTAGAAGCCTTCCCGGAAGCAACGGCACTTCAAAAGCAGTATTTCGAGAAGATATCCACGCTGGATCGGACGGAAGATTTTCAGACGTATTTGCAATCCTTGGAGCCCTTTTTGGCCGAATTTGAGCAGGTATCTTCTGCGCAAATTAAAAAGCTGTTTCCAAAAGTGAAAAAGTTAAAGCTGCCCGAGCTAGATGTCCTCGATTATAAATATGTTACGTACATCGGCTGGACCGATATCGCGACGAACAAGATGTTTTTGTTATATCATCTGGACGGAAAACTTGTAGGCATTGAAGGGAAGTTCACCCGGACCAACAAAAAAAGCACCTGTTGTTTATGCAATCGGCATGAAGAGGTGGCCTTATTTTCGGCGATCACAAAATCAAAGCCTGCAAATGCTTCTCCTGATTATTACAAAGCGATTGGGAATTATATGTGCGTGAGCAGCGACATCTGCAACAAGAACATTTCAGATGTCAAAGTACTGGAAAAATTCATTCGTAATCTGCTAGAATAGTAAGATCAAGAGCTTCCTACGATACTTTCCGATAAGACAGAAAACATGATGTATTAGTTTATAATGAGCATCATGTTTTTTTATTAGGACGTAAACGTAGTATCTTGAGAATAAAAAAGGTTTTTTCAGGAAAAATAAAGTAGAAATCAGCAATCGAATTAACTTTGGAAAGCTGTAGATTTCCACATTTGAAGGAGGAAGAACAATGTCAAAATTAAACATCGGTATTATTTTAGGAAGTACCCGCCAAGGCCGTGTAAGCCCGCAGGTAGGAGAATGGGTAAAAAGCATAGCTGACAAACGTGGAGATGCGGTTTATGAAATCGTAGATATCGCTGATTACAAACTTCCTCTTTTAGGTGAAGCTGATGCTTCGGAACAAGCGGCAGCTTGGAATGCTAAACTTACAAGCTTGGACGGATTCGTTTTTATTGTTCAAGAATATAACCACAGTATATCGGCTTCCTTGAAAAATGCACTGGATTATGCGCGTGATGCATGGAACAATAAAGCTGCGGGAATCGTTAGCTATGGCTCAGTAGGCGGCGCCCGTGCCGCGGAGCATTTGAGAGGAATCCTGGGAGAATTGTCCGTAGCTGACGTTCGCGTGCACCCCGCTTTGTCGCTATTCACGGATTTTGAGAATGGAACGGTTTTCAAACCGGCTGATTTGCATCTTACGAATGTTAACGGAATGCTGGATCAAGTTTTAGCTTGGAGCGGCGCGCTGCGAACTTTACGTTAAAATTTAGCGGCTATTCCGAAAGTCATTAAAAAGTACATACCATTAGATAATAAACATTGAAATTAAAAAACGGGTATGGTAAAATGCTTTTAATTTACGATTGGAGTTGAAGAGGATAATGTAATTTTTCTTGCAGACTATATAAAATAATAAAACATATAAGCGTGTTTTTCGCATGTTTTATTAGTTATATGCAAGAAGGTTACTAAATCTTTCACTCAATCAATATATCCTAATCTAGCTCTACGTTGGGCTTGATTAACTGTATTTATTTGAGCTACAAGAAAGTAACTTTCTTGTAGCTTTTATTTTTTTATACAGGAGGATATATCATGTCATTAATAAATGTAACAAACTTAACATTTGCCTATGATGGAAGTTACGATAACATATTTGAAAACGTAAGCTTTCAAATCGATACCGATTGGAAATTAGGATTTACGGGAAGAAACGGTAGAGGCAAAACAACATTTCTAAACTTGTTGCTTGGTAATTATGAATACAGCGGAAATATTTCGGCTAATGTCCGTTTTGAATATTTCCCTTACCCTATCGAAAACAAAGAAAATAATACCCTTGATGTCATCAACGACATTTTCCCAGACTATCTTCACTGGAAATTAATGCGGGAGCTTTCATTGCTAAAGGTTTCGGAAGACGTTCTATATCGGCCTTTTTCTTCTTTGTCTAACGGAGAGCAAACGAAAGTGCTGCTTGCTGCTTTATTTATCAAAGAAAATAGTTTTCTGTTAATTGATGAGCCTACCAATCATCTGGACATGCATGCAAGAAAGCTTGTCAGTGAGTATCTCGATACTAAAAAAGGATATATTTTGGTATCTCACGACAGATCATTTCTTGATAACTGTGTCGACCATATCCTTTCCATCAATAAGACGAGCATAGAAATTCAGAAAGGCAATTTCTCCGGTTGGTGGGAAAACAAAAAGAGACAAGATCACTTTGAGCTTGCCGAAAATGAAAAGCTTCAAAAAGACATTAAGCGCTTGTCGGATTCGGCTAAACGAACGGGCGGATGGTCGCATGAAGTGGAAAAAACAAAATACGGTACAAGAAACTCCGGTTCTAAGGTAGATAAAGGATATATTGGCCACAAGGCTGCTAAAATGATGAAACGCTCTAAAGCCATCGAGCAAAGACAGCAATCTGCGATTGATGAAAAGTCAAAACTGCTTAAAAACATCGAAAGCTCTGACAGCTTGGAGATTTCGCAGCTTGCTTTTCATAAAAACCAACTCGCCGAACTAGATAATGTCTCGATTTTTTACGGGGAAAATAAGGTTTGTACCGATATTAGTTTTACAGTTGAGCAGGGAGACCGAATCGCTCTTTCGGGTAAAAACGGCTCGGGAAAATCAAGTATCATCAAACTGATTTGCGGCGAGGCTCTAAGTTATACCGGCACCTCCAGAAAGGATAGCCAGTTGGAAATCTCCTACGTTTCACAGGACACATCCCATCTTCAGGGCAATTTATCTGACTATGCTGCAAACAACGGGATCGATGAAAGTCTCTTTAAATCGATATTGAGAAAGCTTGATTTTTCGAGGGTTCAATTTGAAAAGGATATTTCAGCTTTTAGCGGAGGACAAAAGAAAAAAGTGCTGATTGCAAAAAGTCTTAGCGAAAAAGCCCATTTGCATGTTTGGGATGAACCGCTTAATTTTATTGATATTATTTCTCGCATGCAAATTGAAGAGTTACTGCTTGAATATGCACCAACTATCCTTTTTGTGGAGCATGATAGGGAATTTTGCGAAAGTATTGCTACAAAGATCATTCAACTTTAATCGCTTGAAGCTGTTTGGTTTTGATTATGCGCGGGGTGAAAATAACTGAATTAGATCAATCATGAAACCAAAGTTGTCCGCTTCACGTATCACTTTTTATTAGGCGCTATACGCAAGACGATTATCGTTGTTGAAAAGTGATCCCAAACGAAATTCGGGAGCAGCTGGTAAGCCTATCATTTTAATTTAGGAGGATATAGAATGGATATCGGATTATTGTTCGAGTATGGCTGGGTGCTTCTTGTATTGATTGCGTTGGAGGGCTTGCTTGCAGCCGATAACGCGCTCGTGCTGGCGATTATGGTCAAGCATTTACCAGAAGCAGAGCGCAAAAAGGCTTTGTTCTATGGATTGGCAGGAGCGTTTGTTTTCCGTTTTGGTTCGTTGTTCGCGATTTCGTTTTTGGTGGATGTATGGCAGGTGCAAGCTATCGGAGCGATCTATCTTCTGTTTATAGCGCTCAACCATATATTGCGTAAGGTCATTGTGAAGAAAGGCGAAGAATCCGCAGCTAAGAAATCGGGGAAAGAACCGAAGAAAAGCGGTTTCTGGCTGACTGTCCTTAAAGTTGAAATTGCGGATATCGCTTTCGCAATCGACTCGATTCTGGCAGCCGTAGCGCTTGCCGTAGCATTGCCGGCAACGAACTTGCCGAAGATCGGCGGTATGGATGGCGGTCACTTTATCGTTATTTTCCTAGGCGGATTTATCGGACTTATCATCATGCGTTTTGCAGCCAATATGTTCGTTAAACTGTTGGAGAGCAGACCTGCTCTGGAAGTCGCAGCTTTCTGTATCGTCGGCTGGGTCGGTGTTAAACTAGCTGTTCATACGCTTGCACATCCATCGCTTCACGTCATTCCGCATGACTTCGCGGAATCGACAGCTTGGAAAGTAACCTTCTACGTAGTGCTTCTTCTCATCGCGGTTAGCGGTTGGTTCCTATCCGGTAACAAAGAAAAGGAAAACCAGGTATCGAATGCAGCTTAAGCGGTCAATCGCACGTTGCTGATGCAGATATAAAGAAATCGTTAATCTAGTTGGACAATAATTAAAGATAAGGTCGAAATAAACCGAGCGCTTTATTGCGCTCGGTTTATTTTATTTATAGGCAGGCAATTCACGGGCATAAGTACGACTTTTATACGGGGCCGAGGCCGCAACTTGAATGGCTGCCATTAAATAAGTAATGTATTGAATACCGTGTCTATCCCTGCAACAACAACTGTCGGGAGGCAAGAACATACTCTCCTATTAAGCCGCGATGCTCGCGGCTTTTTGTTTAACGAGTAAAGCTCATGTTCAAGTGTTTGATTAGAAACAAGTTGAACAAATAATAAAAAAATGATGAACTCAACCGCTTCAAAAGCATCCACTTCTGAAGGAAAATCATTTATTTTGACGAAAGCTGTCGACCTGACTCGAGTGGAGTTGACAACGGAATGCGTATTCAAGTAAGATATCCTCGCGAATAGCTAAAAAAATGATTAATCATTGTTGATTGAAATGGAAGGGGGTTATTTACTTTTTAATGAAACCGGTTTCACTGGTTTTTCGCCTGTTTCATTGCTAAATGATAATGAAATGAAGGAAAAATATCGCCATAAATGAAACCGGTTTCACTCTGATCGAACTTTTGTCAGGCTATTAAAAAGGAGATGAACGCTTAATGCGAAAGATGATGTCCGCTGCTCTTATTGGTGCAATGCTTGCAGGAAATACATTTGGGAATATACAACCGGTACTAGCGGCAGAAGCAACGAATGTAATCTTGGATGCGAATACACGCTATCAAACGATTCATAACTTTGCCGCATCGGATGCCTGGTCGATAGATCCGATTGGCAAGGAGTGGAGTGAGGAAAATAAAAACCAAATCGCCGATCTGTTATTTTCGGAAGATAAGGGGATAGGGCTTTCAGGCTGGCGATTCAATATCGGCGCCGGCAGCAATATCACGGATCAAGATATCGTGCAGACAAAATGGAGAATGTCTGAGGCTTTCAAACAAACCGAAAACGGCGAATACGATTGGTCCAAGCAAGCCGGACAGCAGTGGTTCCTAGATGCAGCCAAGCAGCGGGGCGTTGAACAGTTCGTTGCCTTTTCTAACAGTCCGCCTGTGTGGATGACAAAGAACGGACATGGACAAGCCGATAATACGGTGGGTTCAACAAATTTAAAAGAAGGATACGAAGATGAGTTTGCTAGCTACTTGACTGATGTCGTAAAACATCTTCAGGATGATAAAGGAATCGAATTCCAACATATCAGTCCGATCAACGAACCGACTTGGGATTGGAACCGCAGCAATCAAGAAGGGAATCGTTATAACAATGAGGATGTCAAACGCGTCGTAAATTCACTATATGATGAACTGCAGCGGCAGGATCTCAATTCCCATATCGAGATGCCTGAAGCGGTCGAGTATAAAGCGCTCCTTGACGACGAGAAGTATATGGAATATTCGGGCGGTAATACGCCCTATATGGCAGGGAGCAACAGTTCCGGCACCGGTAAATACCGGGAATACATCAAGGATTTTATCGGCGATGCGGAAATGAAAAGCAAAGTCGGCAATATGCTTGCCGTACATTCCTATTTTTCTGAAAGCAGCAATGATCTTACGAAGCTTCGCAGCATCGCGCGGGAAAATATGGATGCGTATGGCGGCGATGAGCTTTGGATGACGGAGTACAGCATACTGGGTAATTATGGTCCCGGCCGTGATCTAGGCATCGATCCCGCGCTTTATATCAGTAAGGTTATTCATCATGATTTGACGGTTGCGAACGTATCTGCATGGCAGTGGTGGACCGCAGTATCTAACGTTGATTATAAAGACGGTCTGGTTTACACCGATTATCAGGTTCCGGGGGATCAACAGAATGTGCTGGATTCCAAGATGCTATGGGCATTAGGAAACTATAGCAAATTTATCCGCCCCGATTCCAAAAGGATTGCCATGACGGGTTTGCCGAACAATGATCCGAACGGATTACTTGGTTCCGCTTACATTGATGAAGCCAACAAACAGGTCATTTCTGTTTTTGTAAATAACACTTCCGAGGCAAAGGATATTCGCCTGCATGCGGACAACCTGCCGGCCGGAACGAAAGTATACCAATACATCCCGTATGTCACATCAGCTGCCGACGATTTAACGGAAAAGTCGGCCGTTGCAGCGGGAAATGCATATTCCGTACCGGCCAAATCCATCGTCACGCTTGTTGGCGCATACCACGACGAAACAGCCGTACCGGAAGAACCGATTTTGAAATACGTAATCGCAGAGCATCAAGCGATAACCGTCGATTTCGAGCATGTTCCGGGAGCTGAATCGTACACGGTCAAATACGGAAACGCCAGCGGACAATATACGCAAGAAAGCGAGCCTTTTAATGATAGCACTCATACGATTACAGGATTATCGAACGGAACGGCTTATTATGTTGCCGTAACCGCATACAATGCAAACGGACAAAGCCTGCCTTCGAATGAGCAGCAGTCGATGCCAAATCTGTTTGCTCCATATGATGTGCAAGCTATACCGGGAGACGGTCAAGTAACGCTATCTTTTATGCCAAGAGCAGGCGTTGACGATTATAGGATTCGGCTGCAGCCCGTTTCAGAAGGGGGAGATGGTCAAACCAAGGAGGTTAGCGCGGAGCCTGGCACCCTGCACACGTCTGTGATAAACGGTCTGGTAAATAACACCGAATACGATATTTTTGTGGCTTCGGTTAGCGGATCGGAGGAGAGCGCTCCATATAGTTTAAAAGCGACGCCAGCCTCTATGCCGCCAGCTAAAGTTATTGCCATTCCCGGCGATAAGGAAGTAACGGTGGAATACAGCCTTGTCCCTGGGACCGCAGACTATCATGTTCAATATGGGACGGAAAGCGGAAATTATGGGCAAAAAGCCGAATCAGCAGCCGGGACGCATACGTTGACCGATTTGACTAACGGTACGCGTTATTATGTCGCAGTCTCGTCCAATGGCGCCGGAGGCGAGAGCAGACCGTCTGATGAAATTTCGGCAGAACCATCGGTTGAAAACGTAGTATTTGAGGATGCTTTCGAGGATAGTAACCTATCGGCTTGGACGCCTCTTATTAGCACATGGTTAGAAAGTGATGGTAAATTGAAACACCAATCAGGAAATGGTTCACAAGGCGCTATTTCCGTCGAAGGTCAACGGCTGATCGATGGTACGATTACGGCGGTGGCCGTGCATGCAATGCCGGATGCGGACTGGGGCGTCTTTTTCCGTGGAACGTACGACAAGTCATACAAATTCCTATTCGAAAACGGAAAGCTTCATTTACGGAGAGGAAACGATTCCATTGCCAAGTCAGTTGATTTTAATCCGGAGCTAAATGGAATCTATAAAATGACGGTGGTTTTAGACGGGAAAAATATAAAAGCTTACTTGGATGACCAGTTAATTTTCGATGTCAACGACACCCTCTATACAGGTGGGGGATTCGGACTGCACAGCTGGACGGATGCACAATTCCGTTACTTTAAAGCAGCAGAAGCTGGAGGGGAACCGCCTTTGACCGCTCCGGAACTTTATGCCGCGCAGCCTTCTGCGGGATCCCTATTGGTCTCCTTCTCCGAAGTAGTCGGCGCGGATTCCTATCGCATCCATTATGGTACGGCTGACGGTGTTTATTCCAAAACGATGGATACGGACGAGCCTCGGCATATGATTACCGGACTTGAGAACGGCGTCCGCTATTATGTGGCGGTAAGCGCAATAAAAGGTGACCAGGAGAGCGGAGTTTCTAATGCGTTGTCCGCAATGCCTCTCATACCCGCAGATCCTTGGCTTCTGTATTATGTGAAAGCCGGCGACGATGAGCCTGGCACGATCAAAGCTTCCCAGATTCTCGGTGTAAAACAGAGTGTCAAAGACCAAGCTTACGGCACCGATGCGGTTACAGGAAAGGCTTGGGGCTATACGACAAACGGGGGAACCTGGTCGCAGAATACAGGGGACGGTTATTTTGACGGCTTGCGAATCGATGAAAGCGATGCTGCGGGGAAAGGGATCACTTATAAATTCGAGGTGCCTAGCGGACGTTACAAGGTGACGCTTGGCTTCAAGGATCCTTGGAACAATAATGCGCGAAAACAATTCATTACACTTGAAGACCAGCAGGTCAGCCCGTCTTTTGTACCAGGCAATGAGACGGTTAAAGAATTTACCGGAGTCGAAGTAAAGGACGGCATTCTTGACGTAGGTGTCTTGCGTGACATCGCGAATACGGGGCAATACGAGGATCCGATGGTAAGCTGGGTTAAAGTGGAGATTGACAACACCGGCATGCTTTATTATGTGGACGCCGGGGATAACAGTCCCGCCGCGCTTGAGTCTGGCGAGACATTCGGATCCATGAACCGTAACGAAGAACAGCCGTTCGGAGTGGATCCGGTTACAGGCTTGCAATGGGGATATACCGCGTTTGAAAATTCAACCTGGGCCAGAACAGATGCCTCAGAAGCCGATGATACGATTCGCCAATACGATGGAAGAGCATCCGGACCAGGGAAAGGGCTAACTTACAAATTTCAGGTTGCAAAAGACAGCAGCAAAACGTATAAAGTGACGCTCGGCTTCAAAGATCCTTGGAAAAGCTCGAACCGTTTCCAGGATGTCATCGTCGAAAACAAAACGGTTTTGAGCGAATACAACATTGGCAACAAGATCGAGACAAAAGTTTTTGACGGCATCACAGCAACTGATGGAATGCTCGATGTAGAAATCACGCGTAACATCAATCATGAAAGCGGCGATAAGCCGATGGTCAGCTGGATCAAAGTGGAGCAAACCACCGAAAACAATCCAGAGCCCGTATTAAACGGAATTGAAGTAAATGAAAAAGCTGTCCAGCTCAAGGCGAAAGATACCCATCAAGTGAAAGTGAAAGCGATCTATTCTGATGGCAGCTCCAAAGATATTACGGAAGAAATCCAATTTGTTTCCGATCATCCCGAGATTGCGATAGTTGGTGATGATGGTCTAGTAACCGCATTAAAGGCCGGAACAGCCAATATTTCAATCACCTATCAGGGGATATCCACTGTTGTTGCGTTGACTGTAACTCCGGCTGTTGAAGGGCTGGTCGGTCTACAGGCTAAAACGGAGGGGACCGGAAACGTCAGAATCGGGGAAGTGCTTCAAATGACGGTTATCGCTCTCTATAAAGACGGAAGTTCTGCAGATGTGACGAAGTATGCGAATTATAGCTCCCAAAATGTAAAAATGGCTTCCATTGATGAAAAGGGAGTCATTACAGGACACAAAGTCGGGAAAATTGACATTTATGCCGATTTTGCAGGCAAGAAAACATCTATCACAATCAAAGTAAAACCGGAGAAGTGGAAAGAAAATTAGATTTTTGAGTACCTGATCAGCGGCAGTCTATGACTTTATTTCTGAGTCCTAGCCTGTCGTTTTTTTATGTTTACAATCCTTGGTAATTAAGATACGATGTTATTCATATATTGATAATAACATTTTGATAATAACAGAAAATTAATAACAATGAAGGGGTGACCTGTTGAGCAAAGAACAACTTAGAGATAAGCAGGGTCTTACTGAAACCGAATTTTTGCAGCAGTATGATGTCCGTGTTTTCGAAAGACCTTCTGTTACCGTTGATATGTTAATCTTCACGATCGTTGATGAAGAAAAAGAAAACTATAGAAGATTACCGGAAAAGTCACTGAAATTACTCCTGATAAAAAGAGGAGGTCATCCTTATTTGGGACAATGGGCTTTGCCCGGAGGTTTTGTAACAAAGAACGAAAGCGTGGATGAAGCTGCCTTACGTGAGCTAAAAACCGAAACGAACATCGATGAGGTTTATATGGAGCAGCTTTATACTTGGGGTGATGTAACGAGGGATCCCCGTACTCGAGTGATCAGCTGCTCGTATATGGCGCTTGCCGACAGCATATCGCTTGAAGTGAAAGCTGGCGATGATGCTGATGATGCAAGCTGGTTCACCATTAAGTATAGTGTGCTTGAAGAGAAAAAAACGTTGCTTGAAAAGAATTTTACATTTGAGAAAACGGTAAAAATCACCCTTTCCAACGATAAGGACGTACTGGAAGCAACTGTGAAAGTTATTGAAAATTACGCAGGAAAAGCAATAATGACGGAAAGAGAGGTGTTGGATTCGAAGGGGATTGCCTTTGACCATGCGAAAATAATTCAATATGCCATGGAGAGGCTTCGGAACAAGATGGAGTATACCGATATTGCTTTCCACTTGATGCCGGAACTTTTCACATTATCAGAGCTGCAGCGGGTCTACGAGGTCGCATTGGATAAAGAAATGCTTTCCTCCGCATTCAGACGGAAGATTGCGGGACTGGTTACGGAAACCAATCAATTTACAAAGGATGCAGGGCATAGACCTGCAAAGCTGTTCAGGTTCAATCCGCATTGGCGATATTCATAAATGGGCAGGCACATCGGCACGCTTCATAAACATTGCACGCGAGTACGAATCATAGGATCAGCAGGAGGTGAAAAAATGATTCCTGACAAAAAAGCCGCAAAAACAATTTCTCCCAGGAGCTTTGTTTGAAATTATACTGCCGATCTGGCTGATCGTTAAGGGATTTAACACATTTGCAAATGCAGATCGGCGTTAAGGAGACATGTCCATGAAGGCAATGGTCTACACAAAATACGGAATGACAGACGTTCTTAAACTCGAAGAGGTGGAAACACCTGCTCCTAAGGAAAATGAAGTGCTGATACAAGTGTATGCTGCATCCGTAAACTCTTGGGATTGGGACCGCCTTCGAGGAAAACCGTTCATAACACGCCTTGAAGGGCTGCTTAAACCAAGATACAAAATCCTCGGCGCTGACATCGCTGGGCGGGTAGTCGCGGTGGGAGGTGAAGTAAAGCTGTTGCAGCCGGGAGATGAGGTCTTCGGTGACATTTCCGGTTACGGTTGGGGTGGGTTTGCAGAATATACATGTGCGCATGAAAAAGCATTCACGCGGAAACCGGCCGGTATGACTTTCGAGGAAGCAGCGGCCATTCCACAAGCGGCAGTCCTTGCGTTGCAGGGATTGCGCGATAAAGGACAGATTCGGAAAGGCCACAAAGTATTAATTAACGGGGCTGGTGGAGGCGTGGGCACATTTGCGGTGCAGTTCGCCAAATCAATCGGGGCAGAAGTGACAGGTGTTGATAGTGCGGCAAAATTAAACATGCTGCAATCAATTGGCGCCAATTATGTGATCGATTATACAAAAGATGATTTTACCAAAAAAGGACAGCTTTATGACCTCATTCTTGATGTGGTGGGTAATAGGTCGGTTTTCGAATACAAGCGTGCATTAAAACCCAAGGGTACTTATGTTATGGTCGGTGGTCCAATGAGTCGAATCTTCCAAGTCCTATTATTGGGACCATTCGTTTCAATGATTGAAAAAAAGAATATGGGACTCCTTATACACAAACCTAACAAAGACGATCAAAATGCATTGAAGGAGCTTTTTGAGGCTGGAAAAATAGTACCTGTCATAGATCGGCGTTATCCGTTAAGTGACGTTGCTCAGGCTATCCAGTATCTCGGAGAAGGACACCCTAAGGGAAAAGTTATCGTTCGGATTGAACATGAAGAAAATTAGAAATCGAATGAACCTGTCATAATGAAGAAATAACACGATTGACCAATAGAAAGCCCAAATTCTCAGCATTTAAAATGAGAAATTGGGCTTTTTAAATTCAATCCTAAATGGGATTGAAGGCAGCATGGCCGGCTTTCTTTCAGCAAGCTTTCAGCCCATATTTATTTTCCTATAAGTTGGGCCTAATTTATGTTTCAGGCAATCGTTTTATAGTTAGCTTGTACGAAAAAACTAGACGGGAGGAGGTGACAGCTTGAAAACGAATCGTATCGTATTATGGACGGTGTTCGGGATCACCGGGTTCGCTGCGGTACTCCTGCTGTTGAAGGCAATGACGCTATTTGGCCTTAGCAACTATGTATACATTCAACATGGCCCTGGACGCGGTGGACATAACGCATTCTATGTGTTGCGAAAGGTTGAAGATCACCAGTCCTTGGCGTTTTTAGCCTCTGCATGGATTGCAATTAAGTTTGCGGTGCTTGCTGCGGCAATCTGGTTGTGGTCGAAATCGTCCGGCATACTTAGAGGAGTAAGCATGGTTGTTGCGGGACTCGCGCTTATGAGTCTGTTATCGCCGATATGCGGAGCGCTGCTCGTTATAGCTATGCTTATTTTGAAGCCCAAAAACAAAGGCTATGAAGAAGTGGCAGCACGCGGTGAGGCTTTTCATTACGGCAGTCGACTGTTTAGTGGCAGAGATTCAATGCAATACATGAATAGCTCTTCCGAATCCGGAAGTTTTCTGGATGAATGGGAACGCAAAAACAAAAATTAAATAGATGCAATCTAGGAGGAGAACAATATGGGGATTTTTAGAAGAGTAAAGGAAATAGTGGCCGCGGATGTGCATAGAATGCTGGATAAGTGCGAGGATCCGGTTAGCATGGCTCAGCTATATTTGCGCCGGATTGAGGAGCAGAACGAGAAATCCAACGAGGCGCTTACCGGTCAGCTGGTTGCGGAGCAAGAAACGATTTTACTGATCGAACATACGTCGCAAATTGTCGCGAAACGTATGCGCCAAGCTGAATTGGCAGTGGACCGGGAAGAGGAACGCATTGCAGAAATCGCGCTCGCGGACAAGCTGCAGCATGAGAAGCTAATACAAGGCTACGGGCGAAATCTGGACGCTATCCGCAATCATATCGGTACATTGAAGCAGGAGATTATTCGTCTGAAAGAATTGCATCGTGACCTGCAAGGCCGTCTGTACTTCCTTGTATCAAGAGCCAAAGCCGCACGGGCAATCGAGAGCGCTGCATTCTTTCCTGCCTATCGGACCGATAAAGTCATACGCGGATTCGAACGTCTGGAAGAGAACGTGCGCCAGTTAGAGGCCGGTGCTTCGGCAAAGCAGTGGGCTGCGTCCCCACATGATAACGAGCTGGACCGGATAGACAGGAATGAGGAGATACAGGCGGAGCTGACGCGCCTTAAAGCCGCCCGGATTGAGAAGCAAACTGGATAATCTATATGCTTGAGTACAGAGCAAAGCGAGGCACGGCCTGCGATGCTCTGTACTTTTTTACTATTTACGTAATCCTGCTTCGCTGCCCATATAGTAATCCTATGACTCCTGCAATTGTCCTGGCTCCCGGCGCCGCCAACTCATGAATACCAAAGACAAAGCAATGGCCGTGAGGATAGCCCCAAGCAGCCGAAATCCCCCGGCGCTGAACTTATCTCCCATTAAGATGCCTAACAACAAGGAAGAGAGAATGGTACCCAGGTATCTCGAAGTCATAAATACTCCGGATGCTACACCGATGATCCCTTTTGGAGAACTTCTGAACAAGGCCGCTTGCATACCGACATTGTTCATCCCGTTGCTGATGCCGAATGCTGCTAACGCCAAACACACACTGATTACAGGTGAAGTCTGATTCAATGTCATTATCCATATTGACCCAAGTGCCATCAGTATTCCGGATACTAGCAATGCTGGTCGGGGTCCTGATTTATCAATCCATCGACCTGCTATTGGAGAGACTACGAGCGAGCACAAACCTAAGCTTAGCATAAGAATCCCGGTTTGAATTTCGCTCACATGACGTACCATTTGCAAGTAGGAGGGGAGCCCAAAAAAGAGCGAGTAATAAAGTACGTTTACGAGAATGAATTCGACATTGACCCAAGTCATCGCGGGATATTTGGCGAATGTCCGCAAAGGAATAAAGGGGGACGCCGCTTTTAACTCATGCCGTACGAAAGCTCCCAGTGAAACGAGACCGATCAATCCGGCAATGACATGCACAAATGAGAAATGCTCAGATGATTTTGCTGATAGTAATCCGACGAGCAGGGAAACCAGACCCACTGTAAAGAGCAGAATTCCTGGCGCATCGATCAAATCAATCCATTTACGAAAAGACATGCTGCCAACGGCTGCTGGCGGTTCGTCCTTAGGAATATTCCTCCAAGCTAATAGATAGCTCGTCACGGCGAAAGGAATATTGACGAAGAAAATAGCCGGCCAATCCCACCAGTGTATCAAGACCCCACCTATAAAGGGCCCAATTGCTGCCGCTCCTGACAGAAAAATGGACAAAACGGACAGCGCGGATGCCTGCTTCTCCGTAATATGAATTCGCACAATGGCCAATCCAACCGCAACCATCATGCTAGTACCGATGGATTGCACAATACGGAAAACGATGAGCCACCCAAAGTTCGGCGATAGCGGAGCTAATAATGATGCAGCGAAAGCTACAACAAGCCCGGTAAGAAATATTTTCTTGCGACCGAATAAGTCGCTAGCTTTTCCCATGACAGGTTGAGCGACGCTGCTTGCAATGTAGAAAGAAAAAATAATCCAGGAAACAGCTGTAAAGTCTAGGCGGTACACATTTTGCAGCCTTGCAATTGCGACCGAAATCATCGAAGAATTTAAAGGATTCAATAGTACCCCAAGACCAACGGAAATCATCAACCACCTGCTGCGAACACTCATTTTTGGTCCCCCTAAAGCGTATTAATGACATCGTACTTGAAAACATATATTTATTCCAACGCATTCTATGTTATAGTTTCATTGACTTAAAGGAATGAGTGGAGGAAATGAAATGGAACTTCTTCAACTGCAATATTTTCTCGCGGTAGCTCGTTTGGAACATGTGACCGATGCTGCACGAAGTCTGCACGTTACCCAGTCGTCACTAAGCAAAACAATTCAACGCTTGGAGGAGGATTTAGGGGTGCCGCTATTCGATCGAATAGGGAGGAAGCTGCGATTGAATGAATGCGGATGCAGATTTCTTCGACGTGCAGAAAGAGCGTTGTTTGAATTGGAACAGGGGAAGCAGGAGATTAGCGATATAACCAGCCCGGAACATGGCGCACTTGAGTTGGCGGTAACCACCGCAAGCACGTTACCAAATATCCTTCGAGAGTTTCGGAAAAAGCGGCCCCATATCCAATTTCATGTGCAAATGCTGACCACGAAGGAAATGGTTACGCTTCTACATAGAGGAGAGGTTGATTTCTGCTTGTCCTCACCTCCTCTGCAAGGGGGTGACATTGAATGTCAGATCGTGTACCTCGAACCGATCCTTGTAGCAGTTCCAAAGGGGCATCGGCTGGCAGACCGAAGCAGCGTATCCTTGATAGAACTAAGGGATGAATGGTTCGTGGGTGTAAAGAGAGGTTACGGTACTCGCGATCTAGTGGACTCTATTTGCCAATCGGTTGGATTTGAACCCAAATATGTATATGAGGGAGATGAACCTGCACGGTTAAACTCGCTTGTGGAAGCAGAAATTGGCATCGCCTTCATACCAAGCACGGCAAGGCTTACACGGGAGGATATCAAATATCTCCAGGTAGAAAATCACGAATTGGTCCGGGAGATCGCTTTGGTATGGCACAGGAGCAGGTACATTTCGCGGGCTGCTCTGGAATTCCGCGAAGTCGTTGTACAATATTTTGAGGCAATATCCAAACAAACCATTTAATCAAGTTATACGTACGCTTTCGAGTAAACAAAACGGAAGACGAAAGAGAGGGTTATCATGGCCAATAAACCGGATATTTCATATGGAAATGAAGAAGAAAGCTCCTACGTTAGAAAGAGATTAATTGCGTTTAATGCTGAGCATGTTCCTGAAAATTTAAGCTCACGTTATGAAGAAATAAATCTAACTATAAAAGATGACAGCGGCAGGGTTATTGGTGGATTGTTGTCTACTCTTTGCTGGAATTGGATTGAAGTAGAAATCCTTTGGATTGAGGAATCTCTAAGAGGACTAGGATACGGGACACACCTGTTAAATCAAATTGAACGCATTGCAAAAGAAAAAGATTGTACGTTTATCAAGCTGAATACCTTCAGCTTCCAAGCTCCGGAATTTTATGTGAAAAATGGTTATGACGAGGTTGCAGTGTTTAAGGAAGCCCCAACCGGGAGTAATCATTATTACTTCAAGAAAGATATATTTTAACGGACAGAAAACACCTCCTAGCAGCCGCTGGGTTGTGAAGAACTCGATTTGTCCTAGCGATCCCGTAAACACAACCCCGAACTGGCATCTTTAGTGAACCAGTGTTGGGGCTTTTTTTTGTCCGGCGCAGCCTCTCAATTGACAAATCACCACATCAATCACCACATGTGGTGATGCGTTCTCACCATATGAACGTGTATCTTTAGATTAAGAAAGGAACATAGGAAAGGAAATGGCGATCCATCCATAGGACGAACATGAAGGAGGCGCGGAATGAATGGAACAAACGTATCAACTGAAGACAATCATGGGCCTGAACGGTACGAAATTCGCCTCAAGGGACATCTTGATGCTCGGTGGGCTGACCGGTTTGAGGGGCTCAGCTTCACCTACAATAATGACGGAACAACCATCCTTAACGGCCCTGTGGTCGATCAAGCCGCATTACATGGCATGCTGAGAAGAGTGCGTGATATCGGTATGCCATTGATCTCCGTCAATCAAGTTGATTCCAAGGTGTCAACCGGACCGGATATGAACACGGATTGATCTCAATCGTTCGAAAAAGTCGGAAAGTACAGGAACAACAATGGCAAGACCGCAGTTACAATGAAAAAAAGGAGAGAAATATGATGATTTCAACCTCGAGACTCATCCGTTGGGCAGGCTTATCAGCTATGTTGGCAGGAAACCTTTTCATCGTCATTCAACTGATTCATCCATCTGAAAATCTTTCGTCAGTCACCACTGACACATGGGCAATCGTTCACTACTTGACCATCGCCATGGCACTCTTTGGCCTGTACGGCATTGCGGGAGTCTATGCCAGGCAAGTGAAAGAGGCCGGTTGGCTTGGGCTGGCCGGCTTTCTCATGTTAAGCCTCTTTTGGATCGCCACGACGGCTTTCACATTTGCCGAAGCCTTTATCTTACCGCTGTTGGCGACCGACGCACCGGAATTTGTGGAGGGCTACTTAGGGATCTTCAGCGGAGTTGCCAGCGAGGTTAATCTTGGAACTCTCCCAGCGGCAGCGCCGCTAGCAGGGGGGTTGTATATTCTTGGCGGCCTGCTGCTTGGAATCGCTACGCTTCGCGCCGGTATCCTGCCGCGCTGGGCGGCCGGACTGCTTGCATTTGCTTCCGTGTCGACACTCGCGTCTTCGCTGCTCCCGCACCCGCTCGATCGGATTTTGGCGGTGCCGATGGGGATAGCTCTGGCCTGGCTTGGTTATGCTCTCTGGTCTGATTGGCCTGTGAAAGCCTCGACAACCTTACCCGGCAGAAGGGACGTTCAGCTCCGCCAAAGCAGAGCCGAATAAGTTCGCGGAAACGGAATGAAGTGGAAAAGCGGCTATTCAGCTTTGAGTCTCCATGTGTAATAGCTAGTCAGCGACGATGGTGATACGCCTCACCACGTGTCTGGATAATTACTGACCCTTGCTGTGAAATGCACGCAGGAAGTACAGCGTAAATCGTCAAAGGAGCTGTAAATAAAATCGAATGTCTACAAAAAAACATGCGCCTAATGAGCCTCAACTCAATGAGTTAGAGAAACCCGCTTCCCAGAAAACCAATGCGCCGGCAAAAGCAGGTTCGGCAAAGTGGATCGTCGCGGCACTGCTCCTGCTGAGCGCCGTTCCGCTCGCCGCTGGCGCCTTCCGCTTAACCGAGCTTGCTGGCAGCGCGGAAATTACGCCGGCTAACGCACGGTTCTATGCGTCTCCCTTGCCGGTAGTACTGCATATCTTAAGCGCCACTGTATTTGCCATCCTGGGCCCGTTCCAATTTACAACCGGTTTCCGGCGGCCCAGACCCGGTTGGCACCGCGCGGCCGGGCGGCTACTTGTTCTATGCGGGCTGCTCGTTGGGCTCTCAGGGCTGTGGATGACCCTATTCTATCCAAGCCAGGATGGAACCGGTGAGCTGCTTTTTGTATTGCGGCTCCTGTTTGGGTCAGTCATGGTAGTGTCCATCATCCTCGGTTTTGCCGCGATTCGGCAAGGGGACGTGCTCCGGCACCGCGCATGGATGATACGCGGCTATGCAATTGGGCTTGGTGCGGGCACGCAGATGCTGACCCAGCTGGCTGGGGAGTTGATCGCCGGCCCGCCTAGTGAATTCAGTGGAGCGCTGCTAATGGGCGCGGGCTGGGTGATCAACCTCGCCGTGGCCGAAGGGGCTATCCGCAAGCGGTCAGCCCCTCCAGTCCGTACGGCAACAGACGTTGTTTCCCGTCTGCAATGAGGTCAGCTCGTTGAAAGCGGCTTATCCAGCGCCGCAGTGCTTCGTTCTTACGCGTGAATGCTTGAGCAGTTATTTAGCTTTAGAGAAAACGTAAACCAGGATTTGAAATGCGAATGGAGGAGAAAAGGATGAAAGCGATCATATACGAGCGGTATGGGCCGCCGAATGTACTGCAGCTGCGGGAGGTCGCCAAGCCGGTACCAAAAGACGACGAAATATTAATTAAAGTCTACGCTGCAACCGCTGCAGCGGGAGATTGGCGGTTACGCAAGGCAGATCCTTTCCTGGCGCGGCTGTTCAACGGTTTGTGGAAACCGAAACGCGTAAAGATTCTCGGATTTGAACTGGCCGGCGTGATCGAGTCGACGGGCAGCGGCGTTACTCGATTCAAGCCTGGGGATGCTGTCTATGCTGCCTGTGGAACCAGTTTCGGTGCGTATGCCGAATATAAATGCCTGCCCGAGACCGGCAGCGTTGCGCACAAGCCGGCGAACATGACGTTCGAGGAGGCGGCCGCCGTTCCGGTCGGCGCCTATACTGCCTTGCAATTTCTCCGGAAGGGCAACATTCAGCGCGGTTTGCGCGTTCTCGTCTATGGCGCTTCAGGCAGCGTTGGAACGTATGCCGTGCAGCTAGCTAAGCATTTCGGCGCGGAAGTGACCGGAGTATGCAGCACGTCGAATGTGGAGCTAGTGAAATCACTGGGTGCAGACCGAGTCATCGATTATACGAAAGAGCGGTTATCGGATGGCGGTCCGGTTTACGATATCATTTTCGATACGGTGGGAAAGAGTCCATTCGAGGTTTGCTTAAAACGTCTCGTACCGAACGGCTTCTACCTGCGAGCGTTCCATGTGAGCCCTTTGCTGATCGTTCGGGGGTTATGGATCAATTTGACAAGCCGCAAGAAGGTGATCGGCGGATCAATGAAGGAAACCGCTGAAGACTTGAATTATCTTAAGGAATTAATTGAAGCAGGCAAACTGCGTTCGGTTATCGACCGCCGATATCCGCTGGAGCAAGCGGCGGAAGCCCATCGCTATGCGGAGCAGGGGCATAAGAAAGGCAACGTGGTTTTAAACGTACGGCAAGGTTGATAATTATAATCCTGCAATCGCAGAACGTTCTGAGGGTTGCAGGGCGTGCATCTAAAGAGGAGCCGCATGCCTGCGGCTCCTCTTTGTTATATCAGCATCTTCCGAACCAGCTGGGTCCGGCTGCTGACATCCTGCTTCTCAAAGATCGATTTCAAATGTTTTTTCACCGTTACTTCGCTAAGATACAGGCGGGCGGCGATCTCCGCATTGGTCAGCCCTTCGAATACGAGAGCAGCTACCTCCTTCTCCCTGGCGGTCAATCCTCCAAGATCCGGAATGCCAACTTCCCCGCCGCGGGCAGGGGAAGCAACTGTACCCGTGTCGTCCGTTTCCTCGATCGGAAGCTCGATACGAAGGCCAGAGCGCTTCACGAGCTTCCGGATATAAGCATGGAGATGCTCGCCCTGCGTATCTCGAACGAAGACGGGGGTTGGTGTAACACCGTCGTAATTCGTATGGACGGCATGATCGGCCGTATCAAAACCGAGGCTCTCATGCGCCGCCAGGAAGAACGGGTGAGGGGCGGGAGTACGCAGCAAGAACTCCCCTGTGAACATCAAACCGTGGAGAAAGTGACCGATGGCCGTATGCTGGGCTGCATTCTCGTAATCGTCTTGATCGATCATATCGATAAACCAGCCTGCGCGGGTATGTTCCGGAACGGCGAACCGCTTAAGCTCTTCTTCTGTAAGGCCGGAGAAATAGGGGCGGGAGCAAGGGTGCTCCATCAAATAAGGCATCGTTTTCCGGTTGATCGGAACCAACGAGATGAGCACCGCTATCTTTCCCGCGTCGTTCCGCATGACGCGGAGCACGTCGTATTCAAGCGAGAACAACCGGTCCAAATCGAACCATTTCAGAGAATAAAGGTTCTGCTCCGTAGTCAGCGGAAAGTCGAAACGGCGGTTCGTCGCCGCATCGAAAAGCTTAATCGTTTGCGGAGAGGCCGTTTCATGCCGGTACCGAACATAGCTCTCCAGCTCGGCGCGGTGGCTCCGGCCGACGGGCTCGAACGGCCGGGGCGTAGGGTCGAACCAATTCATCAGGGCATGAATGAGAGCATCGCCTGCATAATACGTAAGCTCCAGCGCTTCGTGATTGCGCAAGCTTTGCGGCGAACGCTTAAATCTTTCGTAAGCGTGGATGATGGCCCTGGTTTGAAGTCGGTCATACAGTTGAGGAGAGCGCAGACGCAATTCTTGAATCACCGCTTCCCGCATCAAAGCGTGAACCGTCCAGCCGCTGTCCGTTCTCCGTATGAAAGAGAAACGGATAAGCTGATAAAATTCGGGGGTAGTCACTTCCTTCTCCATCATAAAGGAGAGCGTATCCTGATTGAAATAACGCAGCACGGCGGCGGCTTCGACAAGCGGGCGCATATGCTCGCCCGGAATTTCACGCAGCCATTGGTTTACGATAAAAGGCAGACTGGCCGCCTCTTCCGAGCTCTGTTCTTCGCCTTCCTGCGGTAACTGGTGCTCCCAGAAGAACGCAAGCAGAGAAAGCGTTAAGGGATGGCCCTTGGATCTGCGCCAGATGTCCCGGACTAACGACGGATCTGATATTTGGCAGTATTGGGCGTATCGTTCGACCGCTTCATAGGGCAGATGATCCAGGTAAATTCTTGCGATATGCGACCGCCAGACGGGAGAGAGAACCCATGCTTCGGAGAGGGCATGGCGCCCGGCCGTTACGATCAATACATTTTCGTGAAGCCGCTTGAAAAAATACTCGCGCAGCCAATGATCAAGCGCTTCCAGCGTTTCGTAATTGTCCAGGAACAGCACCAGCCGTTCGGACGCCGCCGTCTCGTTCAGCTTGCGGATACTTCTCTCCAACAAAGAAGAAGCTTCCAGGCCCTCGTCTTCAGGCTCCAAGCTTCTTAAGGTCTGTAAAATATGTAAGCAAAAAGCATCCGGAGAACGCCAAAATCCTTCGCTGTCCATTGCAATCGTAGCGATTCCCCTCAATCTGGCCTGCCGCTGCAGCTCGTCGAGCAGACAGCTCTTGCCGACGCCGGCCGTGCCGAAGAGATGAATCAGCCTCTTGGTTCGCCGTTCGTCCTCAAGAATGTTGATAAAGGCGTTAATTTCCGCGGATCGACCGACAAGCAGCCGGCTTTCCAGCTCCTCCATCCTGAAATTCATCATCCATTCACCCACTTATTTCATATCACTTGATCAAAAAGTTTACCTTTTTATTTTACACGCTCCAATGCCGTTTAGCACCTGAATTTTACAGAAGGGTATACTTTTGGATGCATCCTTTCGGGTAATATCGCGACGACAATGGCGATGGTAGGATAGGAACAGGCAAGAAGCTGCTTGAAAGGATGAAGGAAGCATGGCGAAGGTAAGCCGATTGGAACACATTACGCTATACGCTCATGATGTGCGCAGGCTGGCGGCCTTCTATGAAGCGGCGCTGGAGCTGGAAAGGGCGGAGGCCCCCGGCGAGGATGGGTCAGCCGGGCTCACTATCGACTCTTCCTCGGGTCGGCGCGAGCTGATTATCATGAATAATCCGCATCATATGCACTTGGCTTTTTGTGTAGAAACGTTGAACGACTTCAAGGCTGTATGGAGCCAATTGAAAGAGCTTGGCGTTTTCACACAGGGGCCGTATTGGCAGCAGGAAGGTCCGTCGTTTTCTTTTTTTGATCCGGAAGGGAATCATGTGCAAATCATTTGGCCCGTTCAGGCAGCGCGGCCCGTTGGAAGTACGGTTACGTTTGAGCAATTGGAGGAATGGGCGGACCGAACCTGAAGCGATTCCGGCTCCGATGAATCCCTGTCGATTCACATGGTTTGCCTGCAAAGCTTCAAACAAGATTTATCCATTGAAAAGGAGAGATAATCAAAATGTCTAAGTTTAATAGCTACTCTTCAAATGGAGGCATGCAAACAGATGCCTTCACCGCAACTTTAACGGCAGGATCATTCACTGCAGCTCCGCAGATGGTAACTGACAGGCTGACTTATCATAAAGCGCTGTTGGAGACGAAAGGCATAACGTCTTTGTCCGGTCTAGGCACGCTGCGGATCAGCGGCCAAATCGTACCCCAGCTGGGCGTGACGAAGCCGGGAGCAAGCGTCATAAGCGGAGGAACGATGGTGCAGTCCACGACCCGCATCTTCTCCAATCAGAAAGGAACACCAACGGTGGAGACCTACAGCGGAAAGGCCGATATTCTGACGGCGATTCCGTTCACAAGCAAGGACAAAGCCTTTCTGTCGTTGCCTTCCCTAACGGCTGCCGGATCCGAAATCTTTGTCGATACGGCTTACTGGGCCGCTTCTGAGGTGCATCTCACAAGCGGAACGAACATTGTCATCAAGTATCCGCAACGCAATCTCATCATTCTGACTGAGAAGCTGACGGTCGAGGAGAACGTCACGTTCAGTTGGGAGCGTCCTTACCGTACTGCTCCTCCGCAAATTAAACCGGATCCGCTGACGCCTTCTGCTGCAGCGATGTCCACGACGCTGGTCGGGATCCCAGGGACTCCCGGCACGTCAGGCTGGACGGGGAGCCGCGGATACGACGGAGCTCCCGCGCCGGAGCTCGAGGTATGGTTGCTAGAGATGACGGGAAGGCCGCGATTTGATTTGCGCGGGCAGGACGGCACGCAAGGCGGTCAAGGGCAAAACGGCGGCACTGGTGGCAAAGGCGGCAAAGGCAAGCCGGCCGTGCTGGATTGGGCAGGCTTCTGCAAGGCGGGTGCTGGTGCCGGCGGTAATGGCGGCAACGGCGGCAGAGGCGGCAATGGCGGTGCTGGAGGCAACGGCGGCATGGGGGGCCGACTGAGTTTATATGCACCTCAACCTGTTTTACAGCAGTACGCTACGGGGTTCGATATCCGTATTGAAGGGGGCAGCGCAGGTCTCGGCGGAGCTGCGGGCTTTCCGGGTATCGGCGGAGAAGGCGGAGCTGTAGGAGACTCAAAGGGCTCTTGCGGTCCGGGACCTCGGAAGGCCGGTTTGCATGGAGCGACTGGAGCCCAGGGCAGTCCAGGGCCAAACGGTCAGACAGGCGGTGTCCAGCCTTATCCGATCGGCTTCTTCTCCATCGATGCTGACGATTTCAGAAGGAAAATGCTGGAGCCAGCGATCAACCATGTCAGTCCGCTTTATGCCAAACAAGGCGAGAGGGTGGAAGTAGTAGGAAAACGATTCACGATGAGCGATATCGTGGTGATAGACGGTATTGAGGCCGCTACGACGGTCGTAAGCGATACACTCCTGCAATTTACGGTACCTCAGCTGTTCGGCGGTTCGCGTACGTTCAAGGTCCGTCAAACGGATTCGACGTTATCCAATTTCGCTACCGTTTATGTTCTTCCTCAGATTATGGATATCGAGCAGGAAGGGATGGAAGAGCGGAAGCCGGATGAGCTGCTCCGCGTCAAGCCGGGCATGAAAGTTACCTTGAAGGGGAGCGGCTTTGCGGAAGGAACTCTCGTGCTCGTCAACGATCATGAAATGCCGGATGTCCATCTGACCAGCTCGACGCAAATTGAATTTACGATGGTTCGCCCTTCCGATACAGAGATCAATGCATCGGGCGAACGTGTCACCTTGAAGGTTCGTTTCGCGGACGGCACATTGTCTAATACGTTCCAGCTGGAACTTGATACGTACCATATGCTGGTAATCGGCGACTCCGTCAGTTGGGGTCAAGGGATGCAAGAACACGAGAAATTCTACTCGCTCGTGGGCGCGGCGATTCAGGCCAAGAATGGCAATATCAAGCAATATACGAGTGTTCTGGCGCATTCGGGAGCGACGATCGGAGTCGGCAATTCGATAACCGCCGAGCCGGTGGACGGCGAGGTGCCGACGTCCTATCCGACGATCCTGCAGCAGTGCGAACTGTTCACCGGACGAAGGGATAAAGTCGATCTGGTTCTGATGGACGGCGGGATGAACGACGTTGACGTCACAACCATTCTGAACCCGTTTCACCCAGCGAATCTGGATGAGTTGTTGGAGTTGCATCTTAATCAAAGCATGTATAAACTGCTGGACAAAGTTACAGAACAATATCCTAAAGCCAAAATCATCGTTACAGGATATTATGCGCCGATCTCCCGCAAAAGCGATCTGGCTGCGGTTGAAGCGTTGCTGATCGCACTCGGCATCCTCGTGGGAGGAGCCGGTGGAGGCGTGGGTGGAGGCATATTCGGTCTTGCCGAATTCGAAGCGATTTGCAACCGCTGCGAGAAGCTGGAGAGAGACTCTAAGCTATACCTGCAGCAGGCCATTAACCGCAAAAACGGTGAGCTGAATGCTCCTCCGCGGATCTTCTTCGCCGATCCTAACTTCGGCCCCGACCATGCGGCGCTTACCGACGATCCGTACCTGTTCGGCGTTAACCTGGATCTTTCACCGCAGGATTTCATAGCAAGCGACCGGCTGGTGTCTTGCACGGAGGCAGGCTGTACCGGTTTCGATATGGAAAAATGCAAACGTGCCTCGATGGGCCATCCGAATCCGAAGGGCGCGCAAGCTTACGCAAACGCTATTATGCCATTTTTATAATCCTAATTGTATAGAGAAAACTGAAAAGAGTGTATCGGCTTTAAGCCGGCGAACCGAAAGGAGAGAGATGAACCGATAAGAACGAACAGAAGTGGTGTTATGTTGATAATAAAAAGCTAAAGAGGTTCTGATCAAAAAATCCGCCAATTCATGAATTGGCGGATTTTAATTTGCTGCGGGCTTTTCTGTCCAGTATTGAGTTAACAGACAGGATAACGCGGAAGACGCCTATTTCGGAAGATTAAGCTGCCATGAGACACCGAACCGGTCATTTAACCATCCAAATTTCTTGCTAAAACCATAATCATCTAACGGCATAAGTGCTTGTCCATCCCTAATGAGATTCTCATAAAGATGGTTAAGCTCCTCTTCAGAATGACAAGTGACATAAATCGAGAACGAAGGTGTAAAGGAGAATTGATGCTTCAAATTACTGTCAATGCACATAAATTCTTGCCCTTTTAACGAAAAAGTCGCATTCTTCACTGTTCCCTCTGTTCCAGATTCATTCGCTCCGTAACGAACGATACTTGTAATTTTTGATTCCTCAATGAGTGACGTGTAATAATTCATTGCATCTTCTGCCTGGCCATCTTGAAACATTAAGAAGGGCGTAATCTTGTCCATCCTAAACCGACTCCTTATCTTTGAGTGATAACACATCATGTGAACCTATTATATCTCTTCGAGAGTCGAATATGTGAAGCACTGTGCAGCCAGTTTAACAATTAAAATAATGAACAGAGCCGCAACAAAACCATCGTCAATCCAAACTGACGATGGTTTTTGTTTTTTGTAGAAAGAATATAAAGGTCAGAAACCATTCCATACGATTGACTGCTCGACCGGTAAGCGGGGGGACGGACGAGCAGGCGCTGCAGCCTTGCCTATCGTGACAAGCATGACCGGAACATAATGTGACGGGACGCAAAACGTTTCAACGAATTTAACGGCGTCATAGCCGCCCATCGGGCATGAATCAAGTCCTTTCGCCTTCACGGCGAGCATGAGCTGCATTGCGGCCAGTGATGCGTTGCGTATCGCTTCATCGCGCGGAACGGTTGGCACATTGGCGTAAGCATATTCAATTTGGTTGACCAAGTTTGACTTCACTTCCTCCGGCATCCGTCCCGCTTGTACTTCAGGTCCAAAGACGGCTTCGGCATTCTGATTAGCCTGAAGGTTTCCTAGTCTAGCGACGACTATCGAAGCCTCGACGACTTGGTTTTGGCCGTATGCGATCGGCAGCAGTTTTTCTTTGTCTGTCTGATCCTCAATGACGAGAAACTTCCAGTGTTGAAGATTCCAAGAGGATGGCGCGCTGGCTGCAATTTCCAGAAGCTCCAATATCTCTTGTTTAGCTATTTTATGTGTAGAGTCAAAGTTTTTGACGGCATGACGTTCTTTGGCTACGGCAAAAAAATCGGTTTGTGAGTGGGATAACATTTTACATTCAGCTCCTAATTTTTAATAAGATCTCTCATCAAGCCTCTACACGGTCTGCATTCAACGTTTGTGTCTTTACTTTTTTTTGCCCAAAAAGAGTCGTTCCCATAACCCCTGCAATAATCAACGCCGAGCCGATAATCGAATACATCGTTAACTCTTCCCTAAGGAACAGCGCGCCGGCAGCGATAGAGACGATAGTCGCAAGATTGGAAAATACGCTCATTTTAGAAGCTTCGATTTTGGATAAGGCGTAGTTTGCCAACAGTGATGTGAGAAGGGAGGACATTACTCCGAGGTAGAAAATCGACATGATAAAGGTGCTGTTGGCGAGCGGCGCAATGAATTGATCAATCGTCCCAGCGGTCACATGTTTTGTGAGCGAACCAGCAAGAAAAGTAACGAATCCGATTCCGAGCATCAAATAACTGATTTCCGCAGGGCTAAAAGTTCGTAAAAGCGACCGGGCCAGAACGCCGTATCCGGCAAAAGCCAGGCATGATAAGAACAACAGGGATAAACCCTTTATGTTCGTCAAATCGATGCCGCTGCCTTTCATCACAAAGATGAACACAACACCGAATACCGATAGGAAGATCGATAGCTTCTGCAGGACGGTTGTCGTTTCCTTTAAAAATACGGCGGCTAATAACATCGTCAAGATCGGTGTCGCGGCGTATAATATGCCTCCCTCTGAAGAACTGGCGCGCTGCAGCCCAAACGTTTGTAGCGTAAAGAAACCAATAGGGTACATTGTTGCCAAAAGTAATGCTTTATATAATGGTTTGCCGAGGTAGTTCAGTTTAACTCGGCCGAACATTACCGGGATCGAGATGACCGCAAACGAAAGGGTAAAACGGAATGTTAGCGTATCAATAGGATCAGCGAGTTCGAGCGCTATTTTGGCAAACAGAAACGAAAATCCGATTATCGTAGCGTTCAATAGCGCAGAGACATAAGCAAGTTTCAATCCTTTTTGGTCTATGATGGTTTCTTCCTTTCCTCTAAATTCAGGATCGTGTTCGCGAACATCTATCCGTTACTTGAAATGATAGGGCTAAAACGTGGCCTGAACAATAATGTATTATCAAAACTGTATCGATACAGTTGGTTAAGACTTGTATAATGATTAGAGATAGCTAAGGGGGAGCGGTATGAAAAAGTATTTGTTTATTCTTTCCGATATTGAGCAGAAAATCGTGGAAGGACAATTCCGCCAGGGCCAAAAGCTACCTTCCGTTCGAAGCGCAGCAAAGCTGTACGGATGCAGTATCAGCACCATCATAAGGGCATACGCAGAGCTGGAGAAGCGGCACGCTATTTATTCGATCTCGCAGAGCGGCTATTACGTAGTCGAAAAAACGGGAGATTTGCCTAACGGCAATGAAATCAAAATCATAGATTTCGCTTCGGCCTTGCCGGATGAAAACGTGTTTCCGTATTTGGATTTCCAGCATTGCTTGAACAAGGCAATTGATATATACAAACACCACCTGTTCACGTATGGCGACTCCAAAGGGCTGGAGAGACTTCGGCATACGCTTGCTTCCCACCTGGCAGGAGATCAAGTGCATGCGAATGTGGAGCGAATTATGGTGACTTCGGGTGCGCAGCAGGCGTTGGAAATCTTGGCAAAAATGCCGTTTCCGAACGGGAATTCGGTCATTTTGGTCGAACAGCCTAGTTACGATATTTATTTACGTTTTCTTATGACAGAGGGAATACCGGTCTGCGGAATTACGCGAACGGCGACAGGTATCAATTTGCGGGAATTAGAGGCGAAGTTCAAAAATGACGGAATTAAATTTTTTTACACGATGTCAAGATACCACAATCCGCTGGGCACTTCGTACAGCCCTGAGGAGAGGAAGGCGATTGCTGGTCTCGCTAGCAAATATAATGTATACGTCGTGGAAGACGATTACATGGCCGATTTGGGCGAGGAACGGGGTTTCGATCCGATTTACGCGTACAACAGAACCTCAAACGTCGTTTATTTGAAAAGCTTCTCGAAAATCATTTTCCCAGGTTTGCGGTTGGGAACCGCCGTTTTGCCAGAACGGTTGCTGGAGACTTTTCAAACATACAAAAGACATAGCGATACCTCGCTCTTGTCCCAGGCGTCGCTCGAGGTGTACATCAAAAGCGGCATGTATGAACGTCACAAGCATAAAATATGCAAACAGTATGCCGCACGGATTCGTATGCTGAATGAAGCATTGCTGCAATACAACGATGAAGGTTTGATTGGAGCCGCTGATGTCAGTTCAGGTGTCTATATGCAGTTCAAGCTTCCGCAAACGGTCAATTTGGAGCGACTGATTAAGCGGCTTGCGGCGAGGAATATTATTGTCGTGTCCGGCAATGGCTTCTATTTGCCCGACTACCTGGAGCGGGAGAAGTTTTTGCGGATCAGCATTTCACGGGCGCAGCCGGAGCAAATCGCTGAGGGGGTTAAGGCGATTGTTGAGGAAATAAAGAGGAATGTCAAGTGGTAGAATAACCATCCTTCAACGAGCCTCCTAGACAACCACTCCGCCCTTTGTGCAGTATCTTGGTAAAGTATTGCCCGCAGCGGCTCTAGGATTACTGGTCATTTACAGCTTAAAAGATGTCAGTTTGTTATCCGGTAACCACGGTGCTCCGGAACTAATCGCCGTAACGATCGTTGCTTTGCTCCATATTTGGCGCCGAAACATGCTTTTATCCATGGCTAGCGGTACGATAATTTATATGCTGCTTATTCAACTGATTTTTTAACTGAAATGAAAAGCTGCCTTTTCAATATTGAAAAGGCAGCTTTTGTGTTTTAGATGACGTTTCTATTAAGTACCGCTCTCTGCATGCTCAACAGGATTAGCATTCTTTTGATAATTCAATCCCCATACTTCCATCACGCTGATAATAGGGCGCAACGAATTACCCAACTCGCTTAGCTGATAGTCTACCCTTGGTGGAACCTCAGCGTAGACCGCACGGATAATGATCCCGTCATCCTCCATAGCCCGGAGGTTTTGCGTCAATACTTTTTGACTAATATCGGGTATTCCTTTACGAAGCTCGCCAAAACGCTTAACACCTGGAAGCATTTCACGTAGAATAAGCAGCTTCCATTTATTGCCAATCAAGCCTACAGTGGTTGCGACGGGGCATAGGGGTAATTCCTTTTTTGAAATCATGCATGTCCTCCAATAGTTACTTTTAGGTTCCTATATGATATAAAGGTGCCTACTTTCCATATGGCTGTAATGCTTTTATTATAAATGCAAAGAGATGAATTGCAAATGTGCGTTTAAAATAAGGAAGCTTAACGGACATTGGGAATCAACCGATAGAAGCCAGGTAAGTTTAGGAGGTGATGGCGTGTGGGAACAGATTTCTGATTATTTCTTAAATAGTTATCATGACTATATAAATGCTCTGAAAGAGCATATTGCCATTAGCATGATCACATTAATTGTCTCTGCAATTATCGGCATTACCTGCGGATATCTCTGCGTAAAACATAAGCAATACGAAAGAGCGGTAGTCTTTATTTTTCAAGTGCTGCGCGTTGTTCCTAGCTTGGCAGTGATCCTGCTTCTGATTCCTATGATGGGAACTGGAGTCAGGCCGGCCCTGATCGCGCTTGTGCTATTAGCGATTCCGCCTATTCTAATGAATACTGTTGCAGGGCTTCAAGAAGCGTCGCCGTCATTGCTGGAGGCTGCTTATGGGATTGGCATGTCGGATCGGCAGGTATGGCTTAAAATTAAGTTTCCGTTAGCCTCGCCGATGATTTTGACCGGCCTCAAGATAGCTGCGATTGAAGTTATTGCCAGTGCGACCTTGGCTGCTAAGATCGGCGCGGGGGGGCTAGGAGAGATTATTTTTACGGGTTTAGGCCTTAACCGAATGGACTTGCTTTTAATAGGCGGTATTTCGGTTGCTGTACTTTCGATAACGTCGGGACTATTGCTTGATCTCATTGAACGATATTGGTTCAAATATAAACTCGTAAGAAAGTAGGATGAAATCATGAAGAAGCGAATGAACAAGAATTTATTTATCTTAGTTGTAACTGCTTTGGTATTAACGCTAACGCTGACCGCTTGCGGAGAGAAGAGTTCTAAAATAGGCAGCGGTACAACTGTTCGTGTCGGGACAAAAGATTTTACAGAGAACCTTATCGTTGGCGAATTGTATGCAATCGCCCTGGAAGACGCGGGATATGAAGTGGAGAGGGTAGCTAACATTGCCGGGTCTGTCATTCATACATCCCTTGTGAACGACGAAATCGATTTGTATCCCGAATACACAGGAACCGGCTTGTTATCCGTTCTGAAAATGGATATGATCACGGATCCCGAAGAAGTGTATGAGACTGTAAAGGAAGAGTATGGAAAACAATTTAAGGTCACCTGGCTAAACTATTCGGAGGCTAACGATGGGGCTGGCCTTGTCATACGGACGGAAGTTTCCAAAAACCTAGGCATTACCACGATTTCGGATTTGCAAAAACATGCAGCGGAACTTCGATTTGCCTCCCAAGGCGAAGTTGATCAGCGCGAAGACGGCATTCCTGCTTTAGAGAAGGTGTACGGCAAATTGAATTGGAAGTCATCGAAGATCTATGACAATAGCTTGAAGTATGAAGTGCTTCGAAATAATGAAGCCGATGTTGCGCCAGCCTACACGACGGAAGGCCAATTAGTGAATACCGATGAATTCACATTGTTGGAGGACGACAAGCAGGTATGGCCGCCTTATAATTTGGCACCTGTTATTCGAGACAATGTATTACAAGCTAATCCAAAGATTGCAGACATTATCAATAAGGTAAGCGCAGCGCTGGATACCAAGACTATCACCGCTCTGAACGCTAAAGTTGATGTCGACAAAGAGGAATATGAAGACATCGCAAACGAGTTTTATGAATCCATTAAATAAGTGGTTACATGGAGGAGAACATGTCTCTAACGGCAATCGAGTTTAACAATGTAAGTAAAAGATACTCGCAATCTGGGGAATATGTTGTCGATCATGTGAGTTTGGACATTAACGAGGGAGAGTTCATTACCATACTGGGCTCCTCCGGATCCGGAAAAACAACGCTGCTCAAAATGATCAATCGCCTGTACGAGCCTAGCGAAGGGACAATTAAACTGTTCGGGGAAGACATAGCGACAGTTGACCCTGTGAAGGTAAGAAGACGTATTGGTTATGTGATTCAACAGGTCGGGTTGTTTCCTCACATGACAATCGCTCAGAATATCGCGATCGTGCCAAAGCTGTTAAAATGGCCCCAAACTCAGATTAATGAGAGAGTTGACGAGCTTTTACATCTTGTCGGTCTAGAACGGCAAGCATTTAAAAACCGGTATCCTAACCAATTGTCAGGTGGTCAACAGCAGCGGATAGGATTGGCGCGTGCTTTGGCGATCGACCCTAAGATCATGCTGCTCGATGAGCCCTTTGGCGCGATCGATGCGATCAACCGACTGTATTTGCAGGATGAGCTGAAACGAATTCATGGTGGGCTGAAAAAAACTTTCCTATTGGTCACGCATGATATTAACGAGGCGTTCAAACTCGGGACAAGGGTCATCATTATGAACAAAGGTAACCTATGTCAGTTTGATACGCCGCGCAACATTGTGAAGAAACCTGCCGATGATTTCGTTTCCTCGCTTATTCACTCATCAAGAAAGCAAGAACGCTTCTGGGAGGGATTCGATTGATTGAGTACGCTCTTAATCATCCCGAGAAATTATGGAAGGCGCTTTTGGAGCATTTGGAAATGTTGGCAGTTGTCATGATTATTTCAATCATACTCGCTGCGATCTTAACGATTGCAGCCATGAGTTCGAATACCGTTTCTAAAATCATGGTTTATTGTTTCTCGGTAATCTATTCGATTCCCAGCCCCGCACTCTTCGCCCTGTTGATTCCGGTTACGGGAATAGGACCAATGACCGCGATGATCGTTTTAATAGCCTATAACCAATATGTGCTGTTGCGAAATTTTATGGCTGGCCTCCATGAAGTCGATCCTTCCATTGTTGAAGCGGCTGCCGGAATCGGCTTGAGCCGGATGCAAGTGCTCTTTCAGGTCAGGCTGCCGTTATCGACGAAAGCACTCTTTACCGGAGTACGTCTTGCAGTTGTTTCTACGATTGGGATGGCAACGATCGCTGCCTTAATCAACGCAGGAGGATTGGGCAGCATTTTGCTCGATGGACTCCGAACGATGAACGTTTACAAAATTTTGTGGGGCAGCTTGCTGTCCGCAGGGCTTGCGATCGGTGCCAATCTGTTATTGATCCAAATTGAAAAGCGGATATAGATGGTATGAGTTTGCTTCGATTCAGAAAGGGGAGTATCAACAATGAATGCTGTTGTACTAGAAAAACCGTGTGCACCAAAGGACCTGATTGTTCGGGAAGTACCGATGCCAGAGGTAAAGCCAGGCTGGGTCCGCGTCAAAATAAAAGCGTTTGGCATCAATCGTTCGGAGATGTTTACAAGACAAGGCCATTCTCCAGCTGTTAAACTGCCACGAATTATTGGGATCGAATGTGTTGGTGTAATCGACAACCCCTCGGATAGCGCCTTTAGAAAAGGGCAGCGTGTTGTTTCTTTGATGGGGGGGCTAGGACGCGAATTCGATGGCAGCTACGCCGAATATGCACTTATTCCAACAAATCAAGTCTATGCCATAGATAATGGGATGGACTGGATAGAACTGGCCGCGATTCCGGAAATGTATTATACGGCATATGCAACGCTATTTGATTGTCTTCGCCTCACTAAAGGAGAAACGCTGCTTATCCGTGGAGGAACCAGCTCCGTAGGCTTAGCAGCATTGCAGCTTGCCAAAGCCGTCGGCGCAACTGTCATCTCGACGACCAGAGACAGCAAAAAAATAGATATTCTGAAGCATGCCGGCGCCGATGCAGCGCTTCTGGATGATGACCGTTTAACCGAGTCGTTATTGGCCATCGCACCGAAAGGCGTAAACAAATTATTTGAGCTCGTGGGAACGGTTACGTTGAAGCATTCGTTATCACTTGTTTCGGAGCATGGCATTTTATGCATGTCGGGAATCTTAGGCAATAAGTGGGAAATCGATCGCTTCGAGCCGCTGGTTGATATTCCGACAGGAGTGTATTTTACGGCTTTTACAAGCGAACTCGTTAAAGAAGCCCTGCTTGCACAATTATTTCACTTTATTGAGGAACATAAGATTAAGCCGCCCGTCTCCAAAGTGTTCACGCTGGATCAAATCCATGAAGCACACCAATTAATGGAGAGTAATACCGCCAGCGGAAAGATCATTGTCGTTAATACGTGTATAGACGAGTAAAAGGGGGAGCGAAATGAAGGACAATTACCGGTCACGAATAGACAAAGCCAAGGCGGCTTTGGAGGAAACCGATGTTATTTTATTGGGCGGAGGGGCAGGCTTATCGGCTGCAGCAGGCCTTTTATACAGCGGGAAACGATTTACGGATCATTTCGGATCCTTTATCGAAAAGTATCGGTTCACCGATCTTTACACGTCCAGCTTTTATCCGTTTGGAACGCAGGAAGAGAAGTGGGCGTACTGGGCGAAGCACATCAGCCTCAATCGGTATGAAACGGGCCCGACAAATCTTTATCAGGATTTTTATCAGTTGGTTCAAGATAAACCTTATTTCGTCATCACTACCAATGTCGAAAGTCAGTTTGAAAAGGCGGGGTTTGCACCTGAAAAGGTATTCGAAATCCAAGGTAACTATAGTTTCCTCCAGTGCGCGAAAGGCTGCCATAACAAACTGTATTATAATGAACATATAGTTAAGGAAATGATTGAGAAGACGGTCGATTGCAAAATCCCCTCCGAACTTGTACCTCAATGTCCTGTCTGCGGAGGCAAAATGGATCCTAATTTAAGAAGCAATCAATACTTTGTACAGGATGAAAACTGGTATGAGCGAGATGCATCATACAAAGATTTTTTGTTAGATGCCGAAGGGAAGAAGATCGTGCTGCTGGAGCTCGGAGTCGGGTTCAACACACCTGGCATCATCCGTTATCCATTTGAAAGATTGAATTATCATAATGAGAACGCAATTTTAATCCGGTTAAACAAAGACCATCCAGTGGGCATGGAGGAAAACAAAGACAAAACCATGGCGTTCACAGAAGATATGAGAGAAGTTGTCTTAGCATTTATGAAGTAAAAAAGCACGCTGAGGGGGATGAAATATGTCGCAAATATCGTTAAAAGAGTATGCTGCTCCCGTATATCTGAACAATCGTTATACTCCTTCATTACCTTTCTTTTTAGGCAGTAAAGAGGACTTGGTGAGCGAGTTGTTAGAAATGCTCTTAAAAGAACGAGATCAATTAAGGAATTCAGCAATTCCTCAACATTATTCGGGAAAAAGAAACTTACTAAAGGGACTTTTAACTGTCAGAGAACCGGTGCCGTTAGATGTGGACTTCTTAAATAAACTAGACTCCCTTTTGCAAACCGAATTATTTGAAAAAGGCGTAATTGAAGTCGAACAACTGGAGTCGATTATAACCTCTTGTCCAAGCAGCCGTTTTAACCAAGCGGATAAGTTCATTTTATGGCAAGGCGACATTACAAGCTTAGGTGCAGACGCAATCGTTAATGCCGCTAATAAATATATGCTAGGCTGTTTTCAACCCTACCATGCTTGTATCGATAACGCCATCCACTCCGCAGCAGGCCCGCAGTTAAGGGAAGATTGCCGCATGATCATGTCCATTCAAGAGGAGCCTGAGGCAACAGGTACCGCAAAAATTACAAGAGGCTACAATCTGCCCGCAAGATTCATACTGCATACAGTTGGCCCTGTCGTGTCTAAAGGAACAAAACTAACGGAACAGCAAAGGGCAGAGTTAGCTGCTTGTTATCGTTCCTGTTTGGAGCTTGCGAGTGAAATCAATGAGATAAGAACCATTGCATTTTGTGCGATATCCACGGGCGTATTTGGGTTTCCTAAGCATGAAGCGGCCAAGATCACCGTTCAGACCGTTAATGAGTGGTTAAATACCCATGCCCATCATTTTGATAAGATTATCTTTAATGTCTTCAGCGAAGAGGATTACGAGGAGTACCGCCATATTTTTCATATTTGATCTTCAAAGAAAGGGGGAGGCAGACTCGAATGGCAGTTGAAATCAAAGAGATCCTTTCCAAAAAAATTCTAAGCGAGGCCAAGGGTTACCTTGACATCGGATTTACACATTCCTTGAATCCGTACAGCGGCTGCGCATTTTCTTGCAGCTATTGTTACGTAAGAGAAATGCCGATTCAGAAGTTCAAGGAGATACCTTGGGGAGAATGGGTGGACATCAAAACCAACGCGGCTGAGAATTATCGGAATGAAATGTTCAAATTACGGCAAAAAGCCAAACCGGTGAATATCTTTATGTCCTCCGCAACGGATCCTTACCAGCCGATAGAACGAAAAGCTGCCGTTACACGCGGATTGCTGGAGGCTATGCTTGAAAATCCACCTGACTTTCTGCAAATCCAGACACGGAGCCCCCTCATTACGAGAGATCTTGATCTGCTGATGAAATTAAAAGACAAATGCGAAGTTCTTGTATCCATGACGGTCGAAACCGATCGAGAGGATATTAAGCAAATCTTTGCTCCATTCGCGCCTGGGATCAAATTGCGATTAAAGGCTCTAAGAGAAATACATGAGGCCGGAATCTCGACCCAGGCCTCGATTTCTCCTGTTTTACCGTTTACTCCTGATTTTCCAAAAGCGTTGGCAGGAATCGTTGATCGTATTTGGATCGACACGCTAAATATCGGGGATGGTTCGATGGGCAAACGTTCCAAGCGATTAGGAATGCCTCAGTTGTTTGAAGCATATGGGCTGTCGGAATGGTATCGCGTTGATATCCATGTCAGGGTCGAAAAGTATTTTAAGAAGAGCTTTCCTGATGAGATGGTACACGTTTCGAAAAATGAGGCTTTCCCCATTCATTCAAAACGGTAAGATACGAGAGCTTCCCGCGATTCGTGGAGTGGAGGCTAACCCCTTTTTTATGAAGTTGCGTACTGGTATTAAGAAGATGTATTACCTTATACAATCCGTTCAATTAAGAAGCCTACCTGATCAGCCATGACGCGAGGCGGATCAGGCATTTCGTTTTTAAACCACCATTCGACAATCTCAACGTAAGCCCCCGCGACAAATCGAAGAATAATCTCTTGGCGCAAACCGTAATTTTTATCTTCCTCTATATTAACTTCTTCCTTCAATCCTTCCATGACAAAATCAAGGAACTGGCTGCGAAAAGAAACGGCCGCTTGACTAGACAACATCGTAGAGAAAAATAAATAATTGCGTTCAAGATATTCGAACCAGATGAGTCCCCCCTCAATAAAATCCATATCCGATGATGACACACGCAATTCCCGCAGTTCGTTTATGTGTTCTTCGATGAGTTTGTCGAGCAGATCATATTTGTCCATGTAATGAAGATAGATCGTTCTTCGGCTGACATTGGCCCTATCGGATATGTCCTGTATGGTGATCTGATTAAATGTTTTTTCAGCCATCATTTCCATAAAGGCTTTTTTTATCGCTGCTTGCGATTTAATGATTCTTCGGTCCACCTTAGTCATTGTATGGGTCACCCAGCTTTCATAATAATGTTCATTTTGCACAAAATTGTGCAGTAATTCACAGATCCTCGAATTTTAGCAATTGGATTTCAATTGATTCTATCTATAATAATACACAGGTGATACTTAATGTATCATTTGATACTAAAGTAATTGATATGATTTTATCGAAGCAAACTACATTTTATGAAAAGCGAGGAATAATAAAATGGAATACGTGAAACTAGGAAATACGGGCCTGGATGTATCTCGGATTTGTCTTGGCTGCATGAGCTTTGGAATTGCAGAACGAGGATTTTTTCCATGGGCACTGAATGAGCAACAAAGTCGTCCAATGATCAAAAAGGCACTAGAACTAGGTATCAATTTCTTTGATACGGCGAATGTATACTCGAACGGGACGAGCGAGGAAATTACGGGAAGGATTCTCAAGGACTATGCCAATCGGGATGAAATTGTCCTGGCAACCAAAGTTTTTTACCCAACGTCTGAAGGATCAAATGGTGCCGGACTTTCCCGTAAAGCCATTATGAGTGAAATTGATAAAAGCCTGAAGCGTTTGGGAACGGACTATGTAGATCTTTATTATACCCACCGCTGGGATCCAAATACACCGATTGAAGAGACAATGGAAGCCTTGCATGATGTAGTGAAAGCTGGAAAGGCAAGATATATCAGAGCATCCACCTTGGGAAAAGCATTTATGGCTCAACAGCCGATTCGGATCGAATCATCGTTGAACGAGTAGCAGAAATTGCAGCAAAACGCGGTTTACCAATGCCTCAAATCGCGTTGGCATGGCTGCTTCATAAGGAACCGGTAACTGCACCTGTAGTCGGAACAACAGAACTATCTCACATCGAAGATGCGGTGGCTGCACTAAAGATTACATTTACACCAGAAGAAATGGCAATGCTGGAAGAGGCTTATTTGCCTCATCCGGTTCTTGGTATGACATTCTAATAAATAACCATTAAGGGGTTCTAAACATGTGTAACGTATTAATACTTGGCGCAAATGGCGGAATTGCTCGACATGCAATCGATTTATTTCTTAAAGAAACGGATGCTGAATTGACCCTTTATCTGCGAAATTCACGAAGACTTAAGAATATGGAATCTAATCGCGTAAGAGTCATAGAAGGCAATGTGATGGATATTGAAAACCTGAAGGAAGCAATGACTGGACAAGATATTGTCTATGCCAATTTGGCAGGAGATTTGGAAATGATGGCCAAGAATATCGTGGAAGTGATGAAAGCAACTGGAGTAAAACGCCTTATTTTTATCAGCTCCATGGGCATTTACGATGAGGTACCTGGAGAAAAATATGGCAGCATCCTAAATCCATATCGCAAGTCTGCTCAAATTATCGAATCCTCTGACCTCGACTATACGATCATTAGACCCGCGTGGTTTACGAATTCAAACGAAATTGACTACGAGACAACACAGAAGGGCGAGCCCTTTAAAGGATCTTCCGTATCAAAAATGAGCGTTGCAGACCTAATTGTAAAGTTGGCGACAAATCCTGAACATGGTGTTCGTAACAGTTTAGGCATTAATAAGCCCGAATAAGCGTAGAGGAAAAGAAATTAAGCTTGTGCGGGAACAAAGTGAAATGAGGGGGAAAACAATGGCGGGATCCATGAAGTTAACGCTAGACGGAAAAGAATATATAGCGACTCTAAACGATAACCGTACCGTAGAAGATCTTTTAAATATGCTGCCGATGGAATTAACGCTGCAAAGATATGCTGGTCATGAATACTACAGTTCACTTCCGAAAAAGCCGTCAATCAAGGGAGTTCCTATGACCTCTGTTGCACATGCAGGCGGCATTTACTATTATGACGGCTGGAGTGCATTTACCGTTCTTTTTGATGATGCAGATATTGCTCCCTATGAAGTCGTGCATATCGGGGACGTGGATGAGAGAATCATCACTACATTATTCGCAGCCGGTGAAGCTATTCAGGCTAAAATTGAGATTAGCTAGCAAACTCAAGTTGTTGATGAGAGTTTATCATTCAATAACAATTGATCTTACCATGAATTTGATGATCATAAAGTACGGTAATCCATTCTAGTACAAAAATTTGGCACTGGGCAGTTTCTTTCTCCTTAGAGAAGGGGGCTGCGAGTGTCATTTTGTGTTCTGGGAGATTGCGAAGCTGTTGCCGCTGACAATGTCCTGAGAGAGATTCCTGAAGAGGTGAGCACCATTCACATTAATTAGAATGCCCGCTAATTAAGCCGAGAATCTAATTCTAATAGAATATCTCTTGACTTGGAGTTAACTCCAAGTGGGATAATATCAACTAGCTGAAAGTTACAGTCATCGTAGCGAACTATAGTTGATAGAAAATCGATTTGAAAGAAGGGTAATGAAATGGAATATGTAAAACTTGGAAATACGGGTCTTGACGTTTCTCGGCTTTGTCTGGGATGTATGAGTTTTGGTGAAGCCGAGCGTTGGACACATCCATGGGTACTTAATGAAGAGAATAGCCGTCCGATCATCAAAAAAGCTTTAGAGCTTGGAATCAATTTTTTTGACACGGCAAATATTTATTCAGTTGGATCTAGCGAGGAAATGGTTGGACGGATATTAAAGGAGTATGCCAATCGAGATGAAATTGTCATTGCAACAAAAGTTCATTTCCGAATGCATCCAGGACCCAATGGCGCCGGGCTTTCCCGAAAAGCCATCATGAGCGAAATTGATAAGAGCCTCCAGAGATTAGGAACAGATTATGTGGATTTATATCAGATTCACCGCTGGGATTATAATACGCCTATTGAAGAGACGATGGAAGCTCTGCATGACGTGGTGAAAGCAGGCAAAGCAAGATACATTGGTGCATCTGCCATGTATGCATGGCAGTTTCTAAAGGCATTGCATGCAGCCGATAAGAACGGATGGACCCGGTTTGTATCCATGCAAAATCATCTTAACCTCATTTATCGTGAGGAAGAAAGGGAGATGATTCCGCTTTGCAAGGAAGAAAAAATCGGTGTTATTCCTTACAGTCCGCTTGCTTCAGGTCGTTTGGCGCGTGATTGGTCCGAAACAACCCCTCGTTCCGAAACAGACCAAGCACAGAAATGGAAGTATGATGCAACGGCAAATATGGACCGGGTAATTGCAGATCGTGTTACCGAAATCGCAGAAACACGCGGCGTGCCCCGCATTCAAATTGCGCTTGCCTGGTTGCTTCAGAAGCAACCTGTAGCGGCTCCCATTATTGGTGCTACGAAAATATCCCAGCTCGAAGAGGCGGTAGGCGCGCTTTCGATCACGTTAACCCCAGATGAGATTACATCGCTGGAGGAGTTATATGTTCCTCATCCGGTAGTTGGTGCGCAGTAAGACTAGGTTGATAAATTAATAGCCAGCGGCGGATTTTCGGAAGTTTGCTCGAACCGTGACTAGTTTTGGATGAGACAGCCTTCGACAGAAACATTTTCCTCCGCAGCGTCGTTAAATAGGGTACATTCGCCGGACCGCATCCGCTTACATTCTTTTTTTACGGATTCGGCAGAAATACCTTAGGAGGACTGTAATGATGAGGAAAATCGCTCTGGCATTGCTCGCGTTATCGTTGCTGCTTGGATTGGCACTCCCGGCCGCTGGAGCGGCGACGCTTACGACGGAGGAGAAGTTCCAGGTGTTGAAGCGGCAAGGAATTATGACCGGTTTCGAGGACGGGTCATCCCGCCTGAACGAATCTATGTCCCGCGAACAGTTCGCTACCGTGCTCTACAAGCTTCTCGAATTGCCTCACTCCAATACCACGCCAAGCTTCGTGGACGTGCTGAAGACGCGCTGGTCGTTCACGGCGGTCCAAGCAGTGCGAAGCGCGGGCATCATGGTTGGCAAAGGGGGGAACCGATTCGAACCGACCGCCCCGGTGAAGGTGGAAGAGTTGGCCACCGTGCTGATGAAGATTAACAATGTCCCTGCCAACCCGAACGTCGGCTTCGTGGGCAAAGTATCGGCCTGGGCGAAGGTTGCGGTCGGAACCGCGCTTAGCAAAGGCTGGATCAGCCCACGAAACGACTATACGGTCAACGCCACGCGAGGCGTACTTGTGGATGCTATCTACGCGGTCTATACGGGCTGGGGCAGCGCGCTCGACGTGAAATCGGTCGAAGGGCTGAACGTCCAGACGGTTCGTGTAAACCTGAAGGCGAAGACCGAATCGGCGGATATCGGACGATTCTCTCTGCGGGACGATCTCGGCAATGTTGTGCCGATCATTCTCGCGACGGTCGGCGGAGACGGGATGTCGGTATTGCTCACGACGGGCTACCAAATCGAGAACCGCACGCATTACTTGACCATTGACGGCAAGGCATGGACGTACGTTTCACCAAGATCGGATATGGCAAAGCCGACGATAACCGCGTTCGACCGTGTAACGGCTCGCGTCTATGTCCTGACGTTCTCCGAGCCGGTTGACAACAAAACGGCTACCAATGCCGAGAACTACTCGTTCTCCAGCGGGTTGAAGATAACAACGCTGCAGCTCTCTTCGGACAAGAGACAGGTCACGTTCTCCACGTCGAACCAGTCAGATAACGTCCGGTACTGGCTGACCGTTAAAAACGTCAAGGATCTCGCCGGCAACGTCATGGACACGCGAACGGATTTATCCATCGTCGGCAACAATGACGCGATAAAGCCGACGATCATCGATTCGGAATTTAAGGTGAATGCGGATGCGTCATTGACCGTCAAATTCAGCGAGAAGGTGAATCGGGATATTGCTGTGCAGGCAGGACGGTACAGCATAAACGGCTTGGCTATCGTATCGGCGAGCCTGGACAACGAAGGACGTACCGTCACGCTGCGGACATCCGCCCAACAGGACAAGACCGTATACAGCCTTACCGTGTCGGGCATTCCTGATCTGGCAGGTAACGTGATGGATACGAAATCAGGCCTATTGTTCGGGGGCATCTCCAATCCGATCCTGCCGGTGAAGCTTCAGAGCATCGCCGCGGTTAACGAGAACACCATCGAGATCACGTTCGATAGAGATATTAAGGACACGGACGTCGGTTCCTTAGCTGTAACGATTCTCAAGGACAACGGCGCTAATGTCTCGATGGCCGGCTGGAGCAAATACGCTGTCCGCAAGCCGGGAACGAATAGGGTTGTTGCCGTCCAATTCCGCACAGGAACCGATCCGAACCCGGGCTTGTTCCAACCTGGCCACGTTTACACGGCGAGGGTAACGGGCGTATCGTCACTCATCTCGCAGGACGGTGCTAATGAGTCCGCATTCGCGGGAACCATTGCCGCCAATGAGGCTCCTTACGCAAAACAGGTAATCGTCTTGAACCGCACGACGATTAAAGTCGTATTCAGCGAACCGGTGAAAAACGTGAACGAGCCGTACTTCGTTTTGAAGGAACAGGGAGGGGATACCGTCAGTATCGCCCACGACGAATTAAACAACACGGGTGCGGTCGTCACCGAGGTCACGCTGAAGCTGACCAAGGACATGACGCCGGGTCTGGTGTACAATCTCACGTTCAAACCGGGCATTACCGACGCTGCAGGCTTCAACGGATGGAAGACGAAGAACGGCAATGAGGACATCGGCCTTCTTTTTACCGGCATTTAAGAAACGTCTGACGGATCGGAACGCTTCTGGATGAGCGTCCTTCAAACGGCTGCAAGAAACCTTCATCGGGAGGATAGCGAAGCCGGTGGCAGTTGAGACGCCGCCAAAGAGATCGACGCCTGAAGCGGAAATACAAGGATGAAACAATCGGGTACCCATACTTTAAACACTTGAATTAGTGTTTATAGCGATGGGTACTTTTTTGTATATGAGAATGGACTACGGGCGCGATCGTGCGAGTGATTCATGCCTTGGGAGGGTGCGAAGAATGCAATTCTTGCCAAAAAAATCAATTGTTGAACTAATAAGAGCAAGCGCTTAGGTGGCCTGGACATTATTAAGCTAATGGACAGGATATTTTAACAAAATGTGGAATTATTAAATGATCACACTATTATTAATTTTTTGGGGGATTTAGGGGTGAAAATCCAATCGAAAAATGAAAGCTTAATAAAGTTGGTTGGTGTTTTTATTGGTGTGGTTGTTATTACGAAAATAGCATTCTATTTGTTATCAGCTTTATTAATTCCTGAAAGCGATGAGGAAATCCTAGTTGAGATTAAATGGTTAAAATCGTTATGAGTACAACAAACAAAATTATTGTAGGCATACCATGCGAGATATAGATTACAACAATTATTTTTGGCAGGATAAAGCTTTAAGATTGCGTGCAATTCAACCGGAAGATTGGGAAAACCACTATATCAACCGATTCGATACCCCTGCACGGCGTCTTTTAGAGTGTGCTATTGAATTGCCGCCCACGGTTGCGGAAGCAAAATCTTTTGCAGAAACATTTTCTGACTTCTCGTCGAATCGACTTATGTTTACTATTGAGAATTTGGACGGTGACAATATTGGTGGGATCAATCTAAACAGTATCGACGAAAGAAACGGCACGTTTAGCATAGGTATTCAAATAGACAGAGACCATCGAGGGAAGGGATACGGAACAAGGGCCGTAACCATACTTTTAAAATATGCTTTCTTCGAACGAAGACTAAATAAGTTCAACAGTTACGTACTTGAAGGGAACGAAACCTCGGCTGCGATGCTCAGAAAAGTCGGATGTGTTCAAGAAGGAATTCGGCGCCAAGTCTATTTTACTAATGGACGATATTATGATTCCATCTTGTTTGGGCTAACGAAAGACGAATTTGTTGAGCTTCTTTCAAAGACTAAATAGCGATAAATAATATATTTGCCCGAGGCATCCATATAGTTTCTATAACAGAAAAAGGAAATGACTTTATTATGGCTCAATAGGTGAATGGATCAGTAGAAAAAATTAATACAACAAAATTAGTAATGCCATTAATTGAGGTGTCATTCTAACGGACCGCAGCTGTTCCTTTTTTTCATTACGCCACCGTTGAAGAGGCGATGCAGTGCTATGGGATTGACCTGGTGTTAAGGCAAATACGAATCAAATTTGTGTTTTTCGGTATATTAAAGTTATTGACACGACACCATATGGTGACCTATAATCAAAACGTCACTAAATGGTGTCCAATTAGAAGTTATACATTTGGAAAGTTTGGAGCCTGAATAGGTTTCACTTGAAACAATTATGAGGAGGTGTCGAAATTAACGGCTGGCCCTTTGTACCACCAATAGATTTCTACAACATGGAGAGGGTGTTGTGAGCGAGAACAACCAGTTGCGGGATGTGTTTGACGCGATTGCAGATCCAACTAGGCGCCAACTGATTCGTCTGTTAGCAGAGGCAGAGGAGATACCGCTTCATGAATTAACGGCACAGTTTCAAATGGGCCGTACAGCGGTGTCCAAGCATCTGACAATCCTTAAAGAGGCAGGACTAGTACTTGACCGAAAAGTCGGCAGAGAAACGCGATATAGGCTTAACGCTTCACCACTCAGAGAAATTCAAGATTGGGTAGCTTTCTACAGCAATTTCTGGAGCACGAATATGTTGCGCTTGAACCAACTATTAGAGGAGGAAGAAGAATGAGTTTAAAATTAGAGTTGGATTTCCAGTACAGGACATCGATCGAGAAGCTTTGGTCCGCCATAACCGATTCAAGCAAGCTTGCCAAGTGGGTCTTGGAAAATGATTTCGAACCCGTCGTGGGTCACCGTTTTCAGTTTCGCGCTCAGCCGAACGAATACTGGGATGGAATTATTGACGGCGAAGTGCTAATTGTAGATCCGCCAAATCGGTTGTCCTATACATGGGCCGTCGGTGAGGAGAAACACACGGTCAACTGGACCCTGCAGGATTTAGGGGACGGAAAGGTTAATCTCCATCTTGACCAAACCGGATTCTCGAATGTTCAAGGACTCGAAGGCGCTAGGTACGGCTGGAGTAATTGGAGCGGCGAGCTTGAAAAGCTGTTGGCACAATAACCGTATTAGGTACTGAATATCTCTTTCATCAATGCTAACTTAATGAGCACGATAGTTACACTCTGTTTTGACCCGAATCAATATAAACCGGCTGCATGTCGTTTGCAGCCGGTTTATGTCTGCTTTAGACAATCTGACAAGTTCTTGTCATTTCGGATCAAGTTCGCACTAATTTCGTATGGATAAAATGGGAATAGAAGTAGCAATTAACACTTTCGGAAGGATGTTAACATGAGCGAATCTAATCAGGAGTATATCGTAATCTCGGGTGCGAGGGAAAACAATCTTAAGAACGTATCCTTGCGCATTCCCAAGCGGAAGATCTCGATCTTCACCGGGGTATCCGGATCCGGCAAGTCATCGATCGTCTTCGATACGATCGCCGCAGAATCCACTCGATTGCTGAATGAGAACTTCAGCATGTTCGTGCGCAGCTTCCTACCCCGCGTTCCCCAGCCGGATACGGACGCGATTGAGAACCTGAGCATGGCTGTTATTGTGGACCAGAAGCGGTTGGGCGGAGGTTCCCATTCCACGATGGGAACGATTACCGATATCTCTCCCATTCTCCGTCTTCTCTTCTCGCGAGCGGGTCAGCCTTATGTTGGACAAGCGCACATGTTCTCGTTTAACGATCCGCAAGGCATGTGTCCCGAGTGCAACGGGATTGGTCGCAGGTTGGGGGTCGACATGAGCAAGGCGCTTGACATGTCAAAGTCGTTGAATGAAGGGGCAATTATGCTGCCGGACTATTCGTTGAACGGTTGGGAATGGAACATGGTCGTGCAGTCGGGGGACTTCGATCTCGACAAGAAGCTGAGCGCTTATTCGGATGAGGAACTGGAGCAACTGCTGTACGCGAAGGCAAGGAAAGTTAAGATGGATTTCGCCGGTAAAGCAACGAATATTACAGTCGAAGGCGTCATTGAGAAGTTCACCAACAAATACATCAAGCAGGATGTGAAAACGAAGTCCGAGCGCACACAAAAAGCTGTTATGCCGTACATTTCCGAGGGTCCCTGCTCCAGCTGTCGCGGCGCTAGACTCAGTCAGGCCACACTAAGCTGCAGAATCAATGGTCTCAACATTGCGGAGATGGCTTCCATGGAGGTTGGACAGCTAATCCGCGTCATTCGGGAGATCGACATTCCTGTCGCCGTGCCGGTCATCAAATCGCTAACGGAGCGGCTGCAGCATCTGGTGGATATCGGACTTGACTATTTGACGCTGGATCGTGAGACGGATACATTATCCGGCGGCGAGTCGCAACGCGTCAAGATGGTAAAGCACCTGAGCGGCAGTCTGGTGGATGTCACTTACATCTTCGATGAGCCCAGCGTTGGCTTACACCCCCGTGATGTACACAGGTTAAATGAACTGCTTGAGAAACTTCGCGATAAGGGCAATACCGTGATTGTCGTCGAGCATGATCCCGATGTGATCAAGTTGGCGGATCATATCGTCGACGTCGGCCCTCACGCCGGCAGCCGCGGCGGTACCATTGTGTATGAAGGAAGCTTCCAAGGCCTGCTGGAATCAGGTACGTTGACAGGCACCCATATGAAACGGCCGCTCCGACTGAAGAACGATTGCAGGCAGCCATCCGGCAAACTATCCATTAAGGATGCCACGCTGCATAATTTGCGGAACGTAAGCGCAGATATTCCAACCGGAGTGCTAACAGTCGTTACGGGTGTCGCCGGCTCGGGCAAAAGTACGTTGATTAACGAAGTATTCCTTAGCCAGCATTCCGATGCCATCGTCATCGACCAATCGGCGGTAGGCGTGTCCACACGCTCGAATCCCGCGACCTATACGGGCATTATGGATGATGTGCGCAAGGCGTTTGCTACAGCGAACAAGGTCAATCAAGGTTTGTTCAGCTTTAACTCCAAGGGGGCTTGCGAGAACTGCCAAGGGCTGGGTGTCGTGTATACAGACCTGGCATTCCTCGATAGCGTGAAGCTGCCATGCGAAGTATGCGGAGGTAGACGGTTCAAGGAAGAGGTGCTCGCATACAAACTGAACGGCAAGTCAATTGCAGAAGTGCTGGAGATGACTGTGGAACAGGCTTTGGATTTTTTTCAGCTAAAAGAGGTTGTGCGCAAGCTCAAGGCGATGAGCGATGTGGGGTTGAACTATATTACACTCGGCCAGCCGCTCAGCACGCTCTCGGGCGGGGAATGTCAGCGAATCAAGCTGGCAAGCGAGCTGCATAAGAAGGGCAGCATTTACGTATTGGACGAGCCGACGACCGGCCTACATATGTCAGATATCGGTCACCTTATGGAAATCATGAACCGCCTCGTAGATGCCGGTAATACGGTGATCGTCATCGAGCATAACCTCGATGTGATTAGTCAAGCGGATTGGATCATCGACATGGGACCGGACGGAGGCAGCAAGGGCGGCCAGGTGGTGTTTGAAGGCACACCTTCGCAGATCATCCATGCGGAGCAATCGATCACGGGAAAATATTTGATGTAATTATAACTTAAAGTATCGCACAGTGATTGATTTATCGGGTAACGATAGTTCAATTACAATAGGCTCTTCAACAGCAACAGCTGCCGGATCACTACGGCAGCTGTTCGATTTCAGTTAGAAGCGACCAGAAGTAATGGCCCAAGTGAGTTTAGCCGACAATGCCATGGCGGCATTTTTCATTTCAGGTCAGTTAGGGTAATTGTTATTTTATCTTTGAAAAATGGAGTTACATCGTGTATAACAACGAAATGCAGGGTGAGAAGAATATAGTCCGATAGACGAGCCGAACAGGGCACAAATATCGGATCATTCTTCTCAAACAATCTCCATAAAGAACCCGAATATGATTACGCAGAAGATGAATATTATTTTATTGATTCTAATGGAAATAGAATGAGAAGGTTAGAATTAGGAACCTAGATAAATAAATATCTTTAGTTTACTTATAAAGAACATGAAAACGGAGAACTTAATAATTAAACTACACCACGAGGAAATTGCAGAATCCATTGTTACGCTAACGCGATTCGTTAGTTGAAAAGAACAGCTGCGGTAAAGGACATTTTCGTGTCCTATACTGCCGCTGTTCTTTTATGGCCTCAGTTTTGACTGAAACCAGGACGAAGAAGGGCAGGTATGAAATGAAGAGAAGCGCAGCTGTGAAATTAGATGATCTAATTACTGTAATTGAAATTCAGATGGATGAGACCAATACATATATAAACACCAAAACAGGAGAAGTTATAACATTATCTAGAGAAGAGATGAGAGCGGCAGAAGATGAGGATCCACTTGAAAATTATCCAGATTGGCAAAGAGAGAACATTGAACAAGCAATAAAAATTATTGAGGATGATGCCGAGGTTTACCTCTATTTCACATTAAGTAACGATTACAACGAATATGAAATAGTAGAAGAATTTATCGGGACATTAAGCGAAGCAGAGGTTCGAAAAGAATTGTTTGGAGCTATTCAAGGAAGAGGGGCATTTAGAAGATTTAAAGACGGGATCATTGAACATGACGTCGAAAAATTATGGTTTGATTTCAAAGGAAAAAAAGTAAAGGAATTAGTTATTGAATGGTGTGAAGAGAAAGATCTTGAAATAGCAGAATGAAGTTTTAACGTTCTTAGGAGATTTTGTGCATGCAATATTGAAAGATAGGCAGTGGGCAGTATGGACGTAAGAATTCCTGCAATAGGCCAAGGAACTTCGAAAATTGGTGAAAATAAGAATAATGAAAAGATGAAGTAGAGCCTCGAAAAAGGAACACATTATAGATAATTTAACGCAATAGGCTGGAAACGGGAAGAAATTGATCTTGACGAGATTGATTTTAACTTCCCAATCATGCAAATAGGACTAAGTTAACAGGATATCTTAACAATCACCAAAACGAGGTCGCTGGCATTTTCGTCAGCCTCGTTGAGCATCGTGAACAACAAAATAGATTTTTCTTTCCACTATGAAAATGTACCGGTGCGTTATTTTGTACAGTACCTCTTGGCGGCGCGGCAGTTCTTGGTTTATCCTCTTTCTTTACCCTCCCCCCAAAAAAAAATCTTTCAGACCCTGGCAGGTTTATCAAACCATGTGCCGGGGCTTTTTCTGATTCCCGCATAGCCTCCCAATTAACAAATCACCACATCAATCACCACATGTGGTGATGCCGACTCACCACATGAATGTGTATCATTTAATCATGAAAGGAACGACGATGCGGAGATACATCCACAGGAGGAACATGAAGGAGATGCAGAATGAGTCAAACAAAAGTATCAACGGAGGACCATCATGAACTTAGACTTTACGACATTCGCACAAGGAACACTTTGATGTCCTGTGAGTCAATCGGTTTGAGGAATCGTTCGAAAAAGGAGAGAAACATATGAATTCCAATCGTAACACCACAGTTATTAAAGGAAACATCAAAGAAAGCAAAAGGAAGATAACAACCTCGAGCCTCATCCGTTGGGCTGGTCTATCAGCTATGGCGGCAGGGATATTTTACGTGGTTGTTGGGATGTTCCATCAATCTAACATTCTGTCATCAATCACCACCAGCCAATGGGCAATCGTTCACACCTTGGCTACTGCCATGTGCATCTTATTCCTGCTAGGCATAACGGGGCTCTACGCTAGGCAAGCGGAAAAGGCTGGGTGGCTTGGTCTGGGTGGCTTTCTCCTGTATAGCCTCAATTGGGTACTCACTGGGAACTTTACTTTCGCCGAAGTCTCTATCTTGCCGCTGTTGGGGACAGAGGCGCCGACGCTTGCGGAGGGTTTCTTAGGGGTCTTCACCAGCTCCGAAGGCGAGACAGACTTCGGAGTCCTCGCAAATCTATGGACGCTAACAGGGGCCCTGTATATCCTCGGTGGCCTGCTGTTTGGCATCGCGACATTCCGTGCCGGCATCCTACCGCGCTGGCCGGCCGTTCTGCTTATCGTTGGGTCTGTTTTGGGCCCCGTGGTGGCTGTACTGCTTCCACTGGAGCACCAGCCAAAAGTTGCGATTCCGGTGGGGGTAGCTTTGGCTTGGCTGGGCTATGCGCTATGGTCGGAACGGCGTGAGCAAGCCTCAGAAAATGTCCATGGCCGGGCAAGCACGTTCGCAATAAAGTAAAGTCGCTTGAGAGTGCATGACTAGGACAAGCGGCCGTATGGACGCTTGTCTCATTGTGTCCTCGATGCAGTACGTTAAAGTGTTGATGCTTTAAAAACAATTATGAACAGCACTAACCTACTCAAATAAGGGAATCTCCTCATCTCTTTGTCATGGGTTGATTATCCCGTCAACTCGCCATATGCTTATCTTATATTCATGCTAGGAGGGATCATTGTGGAATTATCGATTATGTCATTTAATCTTCGTATCCATGTCGCGGAGGACGGGGAAAATGCCTGGCCTAACCGTATTGAGGCAGCCGCAGAAGCGATTAAAGCGTCTGGAGCAGCCGTTGTATGCACGCAAGAAGGAAGCTTGCCCATGCTGCAGAGCTTAAATGCGCTGCTACCCGAATATGAATGGATAGGGGAGGGCAGGCTCGGCGGCGAAGAGGGAGAGTTTTGCGCAATCTTCTTCCAGAAAGAAAGGCTGAAGCCAGTGGAAAGCGGCACCTTCGGATTGTCCGAACGGCCTGAGCAGCTTGGCTTTAAAAGCTGGAACACCGATTGTCCGCGCATTTGCACATGGGTGAGGCTGCGTCAAATGGACGGGCAGGAATATTTGATTCTTAATACGCATCTGGATCACATAAGCGAGGAAGCAAGGATAAAAGGAGCTTTGCTTATCTTGGACAAGATGAATATAACCAGCGGAGCGTCCGCGATTTTAACAGGCGATTTCAATTGCGAACCGGAAACCAAAACGATCCAGACTCTAAATCAAGCTGGGCTGCGCCATACATACACCGACCTTGATGTATATCCAGGCTGTACTTATCATGGTTTCATAGGCGGCGAAGAAGGTGAACCGATCGATTATATATTCGTTACGCCTAATATTCGGATCATGTCAGTGAATGTCGACAAGGGCAAGTACGGCGGCAAATACCCATCGGATCATTATCCGATTACCGCGACTCTGCAGATATAGCATTTATGGAAAAATAGAATGGATGTTAGGCTGCTAGTCGCACATCCATTCTTTTGTTAATTTCGCTCGTTTGAATGAAGATGGTAATAATGCTAAATTGACAGTTTGAGAGTCAAGGTTATCATTGACTGTATAATTTATGAGGAGGCTCGTTATCTATGCTACATTCCATGCGTATTAGATAAGCTGGCAATAAAAAAGCGGATTTTTTCCACATGTGTGGGCTTTTTTTGAGCTGCTTATTTTTACGTATGTAGACATAGATTGCGATTTGGATAGCGTTTTTGCTATGCCTAGTATCGCCGTGTTCTCTCACGTGATTAATGCAGATCTAAGCCCGCATTATGGACTTGGATCTGTATTTTTTATTGCCTAAAACAATCAGACAATAAAAAATACGGGGAGAATGAACATGATACAAAAAAATTGGAAGCGAAGTTTCTTTACAATATGGGCAGGTCAGGCGGTTGCACTGATTACAAGCTCTGTCCTGCAAATGGCGATTATTTGGTATCTAACCGACACCACAGGATCTGCAATGGTGCTCTCGATGGCAACAATGGTAGGTTTTTTACCTCAAGCCATTTTGGGTACAATGATTGGCGTATTGGTTGATCATTGGAATCGAAAACTGGTTGGTGCAGAACCTCGCGGTTTTACGACGACTTTTCAGAAGTTTGAAATGAAACCGGACGGTATATGGCAGTATATTATGCACGGTCCTGATGGCGTTGATTATCCCAACACAAACGTCATTGTCGAGGTCGTTAAACCTGAGCGAATCGTCATCAATCATGCTGTGTTCCCCATTTTTTGGCGACAGCTATCTTTGAGGATTTAAATGGTGAGACCAAGCTCACTTACAGCACAGTTTTTGAAGAAAAAGCCGCTGTATTTGATAAGGTGAAAACATATGCCGTCCCAGGTGCCGAACAGACCATGGATCGTCTTGAGGAGCAACTGGCAAGTATGTCTTAAAAGTAAGAAACCAACCTCATATTGATGCCATCGGTAACAGCCAACGAGCAGAATCCTTGAACTTAACTTGAAATAAAATTGCTGTTGTTCACACTAAATACATGGTGTAATCTGGTAATAACTTTTATTTAATTAAGTAAGAGAGGACGCTTATTAATGAAGTTCATACTTATATTTGGTCCGCAAGCTGTAGGAAAGATGACTGTGGGACATGAACTAGAGAAAATCACGCCTTTGAAGTTGTTTCACAACCATCAGACGATTGAGCTGCTCGAGCCTTACTTTGGGTTTGGACCTGAAATGTGGAGGTTGGCAGGTTTATTTCGCAAGGAAATCTTTGAACAGATGTCCAAAAGCAATAGTGCCGGATTCATGTTTACCTACGTATGGGGGTTCGATTTACAGGCTGATTGGGAATTTGTCGAACATACCTGCAGCATCTTCGAATCCAAGGGGCACGATGTATGTTTTGTAGAACTCGAGGCTGACATTAGGAAGAGGCTAGAACGTAATAAATCCCTTCATCGTTTACATCATAAGCCGACGAAACGGGACATTGAACGATCGGAAAAGGATTTAATTCATACGATGGAAAATCATCGTTTGAACTCACTGCCTGGTGAGATCACAAGGGAAAACTACATTCGAATTCAAACAAACAATCGAACACCGGAAGAGACAGCAAAATTGATTAAAGAGAGCTTCCAGCTTTAGGGTATTCCACAAACAGGTAACTATAATTTAATAATCCAATGAGTAAAGCTACAGGCATAAATCGGCAGCCCCGCTAAACCACTCAGTGAATACTTCGAGTTTGGAGAACTTTTAAATATGGGGGTATGTATGGGACTTAGCTATGAAACAAATCGCTTAATTCTTAGAATATTTGAAACCTCGGATGCAAAAATGGTTCAAAGCTTAGCTGGAAATGAAGAGGTTTCACGTACAACTCTTTCAATTCCTCACCCATATCCTGATGGTACCGCTGAAGCTTGGATCGAACGTATTCGAAACGCTTTTCAAAAAGGGGAAATCTATTCTTTTGCAATGTTGCAAAAGGAAAATGGGATGCTTATTGGATGCGTAAGTCTGCGTGTTTCTAAAAAAGAAAACCAGGCTGAATTAGCATACTGGGTTGGTCGTCCTTTTTGGGGGCAAGGATATGCCACAGAAGCTGCCCAACATATAGTTGAATTTGGTTTTGAAAAGTTAAACTTAAATCGCATATTTGCTGCTGCAATGACCAAAAATCCAGCATCATACAAGGTTATGCGTAAAATAGGGATGAAGAAAGAAGACAAGTTCCCTAAGCAAATCTTAAAGTCTGGCATTTATGAAGACTTAGTTTATTTTGGGCTTGTCAAATCAGATGTCTATAAAGATTGAACTAGGGGCTAAAATAGGGGAGATGGATATCAATTGAATCAATCCATTTTGAGGGACGGGTTAACGATCATCTCATCCTGCAAAAAAGAAACAGGAGACATTTGGCAGGCTCACTTTGGAGCTGCTGCTATCGGCAGTTATTTTTTCGTTACATCTAATAATCTTAGTCAAGAACTGACTCAAATGGTAATTTCGCAGGCAGGAGCGATGGTGAAAAATATTGTTGGGGCGAACAGCGTACAAAACCGTTACGGTTGTGACGAGCAACCAGCCGTAAATGCTATACTTGAGGCACTTGATAAATCGATCGATCAGTTACATTGGATTGGCCATAATGTAATTTACAGCGCAGCAAGTTTGTTGGCCATTCATGAACTCAAAGGATGGGGAAGTACAGAGGATATATCAGGAATAACCGATCTCATACGCGCATTTGAGAGGACGATTCCGGGACGGTCATGGATTGGGTTCTCTGCATCCGAGGTGAAAAGTATGGAGATTACGGACGAAGAAGGTTTTCCGGCAATATCGAATCCCAATGAGCTTTCAACATTTGTGCTGGAACAATTGGGCGAGTTTCCCGTCATTTACCGCGCTGAATCTCATCATGATTTGATTGGTCATATGCTGACTTTTTCACATGCGTTAAACATCTTGTATGACCTAGGCCATGTCTCCTTTTTTGAAAGAGGATTACCGCCTTTAATGAAGCTGATTAAAGTTCTGCGAACCAGTCATAACGTTAAACCCGGAAATTCAATCAAATTGGTTTCACCTGTTGATCAACTGCCTTTGCAACCGGCGGAACGAGCGAACGTGCTGCCGATCGAGATTAAGTTTTGGGAAAAGGACTATAGAGAGAAAGATTGGGATTATGGACACATATTTAAATTTTCCCATAGTTTTTATGACCATTTACGGCGAATAGGGCAAAAGAAAGAATCATATGTTGAAAACTTTCGGTATATCATTGTTTAATCGCCACACCTCGAATCACGTGGGAAAACGTGTTGAGTATTAGTATCGTACAATACTTTTGAGGGGCATTGTTTGTATAATAATAATTGCTTCCTTGGTTACAATACGGGGTGAAACATGTGTTCATTATAGAAATGTTGTATACTTTATGCAATAAACCTACTAAAAATAATTTTTTATTGGAGGAAATATGAAACTTGGCGCATTCTCTGTAAGTTTAAGTGTAAAAGACATTTACAAATCAAAATTATTTTACGAAAATCTAGGATTTCAAGAGTTCGGAGGCGATCTTACCCAAAATTGGCTCATTATGAAGAATGAAAGTTGTATAATTGGTTTATTCCAAGGAATGTTTGAAAAGAATATTCTGACCTTTAATCCAGGCTGGAATGAAAATGCCGAAAATCTTAATTCGTTTACGGACATTCGAGAAATTCAAAAACAGCTAAAAGCAAAAGGAATCAATTTATTAACTGAAGCAGATGAATCAAGCGAAGGCCCTGCAAGTTTTACTATTGAAGATCCTGACGGCAATTCCATTCTTATAGATCAGCACAGATGAAGTAGAGAATGAATTTGTATGTACATCAGGGCTTTCAACCAAGAGAACGTTATGCTAACGGATAATGATAGGTGAATAAATCACTTTGGAGCAGGCTAAGGCAGCCTGCTCTTTTTATATACTATCGGGTAGGTTAGCATGGTAAAATAAGGATATTTTTTTCTGAGGCGGGTGAGAAAAGTGGATGATTATGCTTATGGGGGCATTGTTTTTAATGAAGCTGGCGAGGTATTGCTGAGAAGTCCTAGCGGATTTTGGGGAGGCTATATTTGGACTTTTGCCAAAGGAGGACGAGATCCACAAGATCATTCTCCTGAGTACACAGCATTGAGAGAAGTAAGAGAAGAAACTGGTTATGTATGTGAAGTTATTGCACCGATCCCAGGGGAATACGAATCAGATACTTGCGTCACAAAGTATTTTTTACTAAGACCAACTGGAATAGTACATAATTTTCATTATGAAACACGGGAAGTTCGTTGGGTTAGCATGGTAGAGGCATTCAAGTTAATAAGTCTGACTATGACAGAAAAGGGTAGACAGAGGGATACCAATGCACTTAAAAGTGCCATTGATGTTTTGCAAACATTATAGAAAGTGCACGAAAAAATACGGCTGTCCGGCAATAAGTTAACGGACAGTTAAACGCAACTTTCATTTTGGAAATCTAAATATTTGGGGAGGTGGAAAATTGAATTTTAAAGTAATCTTATTGATCACATCAATAATTTTGTTAGTTTCCATTGTAAGTGTAGTTTATTACAAATCAAATTATAAAACCCTCGATGAAGCAATAAGAGAAACGAACATTCCTATTGATGAAATTTTTCATAATATTGATTTTAAGGATCATACTATTATCTTTTATGGCAAGGAAGATGTCTTATCGGTGGGTTTAATTGAAAAGACCCATCTTGGATATCGTTGGAGTGTAGGAGCAGGTAGTAAACATTTCAACGAAGAAAATCTAATATTAACCAGAATGTTTAGTAACTTACACCCCAGAGAAATAAAATTAGACGAAGATTTGGTTTCCCTATCATTCGGTGTAATATACGAAGATGCATTAGAAAAAATAAGGATTAAATATAAAGACCAAGATTTAACTGAAGCGACAATTATCGAAACCAGTAAAGGCCGAATTTGGTATAGTTTTTCAAATACACCCGTTAATTACGATCCAGAAGTTACAAGGTTTTATAAAGACGGGAAAGTAAAATCAGAGTGGTATTGAAAAGTGATTGATGATAAGCCAGTTGGCTATTGGGAATGGTATCGTCTCGATGGAACAATAAAGCGTTCACGGTATTTTGACATGGGCGAGCCTGTTGGTGAATGGGTCACCTATGACAGCGAAGGCAATAAACACAAAACTACCATTCGTGATAAAAAATAAAGTAAGTTTAGAAACAGATTATGCGTTGAGCTAACGGGAAACTTTAGCGCAATAGAAATCAAGCGAATGCTGTTGATTTGTCACCTATATGACCCCCGTAATCATACAGCAAGCCTGTATTTACGGGGGTTTTATGATTAATGATTGTTTAATAGATTAAACAGAGACAATGATTATTTCAACCTGATTGTCCTCTAAAATCTTTTTCATATTATAATCAGGTTCTTGATCCGTAATAATGATATTAATTTTTCCGAAGTCGCAAATCCGATGAAAAAGATGTTTATCGAATTTAGACGAGTCAGCTAATACGATAACTTGATCAGCTCTTTCAATCATCTTTAGTTTCAAATAAGCTTCGTCAACAGAAGGGGCCGATAACCCAGCGGAAGAAATGCCGCATGCGCCAAGAAACAATTTATCTACTTTGAAGTCGGCTAACATTTCTAATGTACGGGGTCCGGAGACATTCCGGTGCCAGGCATTTAATTCGCCACCCAGCAGCTGTGTCTTTATATCCGGGTTTTCACACAATACACCGGCAATATCAATGGAATTGGTTACAACAACATTGTTTTTCGTAAATAAGTATTCAGCGGTAAATTGTACGGTTGTCGAGGTATCCATTAATAAATAGTCTCCATCTTTAATAAGGGACGCTGCGAATTGACCAATCGAGCGTTTGTTTCCAGAGTCCTGAATCCGTTCCCTGTAACTTCTTATACTTTTCGTAAGAGTGGGCAGCATGGCTCCGCCCCGGATACGAATAATAGCACCTTCTTCTTCTAATTTGACTAAGTCTCGTCTTGCAGTATCGCGGGAAACGCCATACAGCTCACAAATATCCTCAAGCTGAATTTTTTGTTTCTCTTTTAAATATTGAATAATCAATTGTATTCTTTCATCTTGGTTCATCATTTGACCTCTTCCAAAAAAGGATTTCACTTATAAGTATAAGTTTCTTGCCTAAATGTTTCAACATTACTTATAATCGTAAGTATAAAACTTAAAAAACTTGCGCTATTTAGTTTTTTAACTTATCATGAGGTCGTATTTAAATTTTATTTGTATATAAAGGGGATGGATTATTTGAGAAAAGTAAAGGTCGGCATTATTGGTTACGGTTTTTCCGGGAAAACTTTTCATGCGCCTATTATCCAAACGGTTGAAGGACTAGAAATTTCAAAATTCGTTTCTTCAAATGCTTTGAAAGTAAAGGAAGATTATCCTGGCGTCCAGGTTGTTCCCGATGTTGAACAGCTGTTCACAGACCCTGCAATAGACCTTATTGTCATTACTACACCTAACACTACGCATTATACATTTGCCAAACAAGCCTTATTATCGGGTAAACATGTAGTGGTCGAGAAACCGTTCGTCATCCATTCCAAAGAAGCGCAAGAACTGATCGAAATCGCTTCCGAGCAAAATAAAATAATAAGCGTTTATCAAAACAGAAGATGGGACAATGATTTCCTTACGGTTAAAGAATGCTTGGAGTCGGGCGTAATGGGTGAAATTTATTCGTATGAAGCGCACTATGACCGGTTTCGTCCTGAAGTAAGCGGTCGTTGGAGAGAGCAAAATTTGGAAGGCTCGGGTATGCTATATGACCTTGGCTCGCATTTGATCGATCAAGCTCTTCATTTATTTGGACTTCCCGAAACGGTGTATGGCGATGTGATGGCCCAAAGAAACGATTCGGTCACCGATGATTATTTTCATATTGTTTTAGGATATGGCAGATTGAGGGTTATTTTGCATTCCGGTTCGTTCGTGAAGAGCGCAGGTCCTAAATTTCAAATACACGGGGATAAGGGCAGCTTTATTAAATATGGTTTGGACTCGCAAGAGGATTCATTAAAGCGAGGGAAACTTCCCGGCGACGCTTTTTGGGGTAAGGACCTCGAAGAAAGTTATGGAGAATTATCGGTAAATGTAGGTGATCTGCTGCTGAAAGGAAAGCTTGAAACAAAAACAGGCGCATATGAATCTTTTTATAAAGGCATTTACGAATCCATCACTGAAAACAAACCAGTTCCTGTCAACGCAGCTGATGCCATGAATACGATAAAGATTATCGAGTTGGTTAAAAAGAGCGTTCAGGAAAAAAGAGTCGTTTCATTCGAATAAAGGGGACGATAGCGGAATGGGCGTCGATCTCGCGGAAGGCGTCATCGACTGCCCTAGTTTTGACTATGCACATCGTAACGAGCTATAGAAAACGTCGGAAAAGAGGGCGTCCGCTTTTTTTCCATGCTATTTTCCGGCCCCAACCTCGGACAGGTTTAGACTTCCATAATGAAGCATGGCATTTTCGTGCTCTTAGCCTCATAGATCCCCGGTTTTTCTTAACACACCAGCTAAGCTGGTTGCGATTACACCTCCCGGTATTTTATTATCCAATAAAGTGACTATTATCCAGTATTACATCTATGTCGGTTTGTTGAATGTTTCTACCAGTCATTTGCCGAAATGAAACGGATAGGCGAGTACGTTTTTTTAGCTTGCATATATTCTTAATTTCTATCTTATGTCTTGTAATATTTACTTCTATATGCTTATAGTGTCTCCAGAGGGCTATTAATTGAGGAGGCGAACCTAGTATGTTTAAAAAATACCGCATAGACTACCTTCTGTTTGGCGGTTCAGCAGCATTCATCGTAACGCTTCTTACCATTGTCATTTGGATCGCCTATTCATACTCCGCGCAGCAGATGGTGCAGAATACGTCTTATTACCAGCAAGGTCTGCTGAATGAGCTTTATAATAAAGTCGATATTCAAATGAAATCGATTGAACAGATTTCCTTAACGGCCACCCGGAACACGAACCTGCTGGATGATGTAAACGTGCCGGGGGACAAGTATTCCAATTACAAGAAGCGTAAGGAAATGGAATCGTTCCTTGCACAGCTTACTTTCTCGACACCCGATATTGAGTCCGTTCATTTCTATATTAAGCAAACGCTTCAATTTGAGCCACAAGGTCCCGTGAAATTTATCGAGCATGATTTAATCAAAGAAGAAGTCTGGTATAACCCGGCTATCGAAAATAACGACTTCGGTTGGATCGGAGAGCACGACATTCGAACCGTTCAAGGTGAGAAGCGGGTCATCAGCTTTGTCCGTAAGGTGTATTCAGTTGCAGGAGATTACCGCGGGCTGCTGCTGCTCAATATTAAAGCGTCTTCCATTAAGAAGCTGATCGAAAGCCATAACCCTGCGGCAAACCGGATTCTGCTCGATTCCGGGGGGCGGCTTATTACGATGATTGGCGGCGGCACTATGTCGCAGGACCAGGTCGAGGCCTACTTGGAAAATATCAAAGGCGAGTCTGGTTATATGAAAACGAAATCCGTTAGCAGCGGCCTTTCGGATTCAAGCGAACATTTAATGGTATGGGCAAAGCACTTCGATAGGGATTGGACGTTGATCGAATCGACTCCATGGAAGGATATTACGGGAGGAAGCTTTCGACTTGCTATGGTACTGCTGCTAGCAGGAGGCTCAGCCATGCTTATCGCGCTATGCTTCAACTTGTTTTTCTCCCGGCAATTCGTGAAGCCGATCGGGCTGCTGCTGCATGAAATGAGCCGAAATTCGGTTAATGTCAACAAAGTTAGTTTGCCGACAGAATACCGTAATGAATTCGGAGCGTTATTTTCAGGCTATCGCAGGCTCATCGAACGGATTCAGGAGCTGTACTCTTCATTAGAGGATCAATACCGGAGGCAGAAGGAAGCGGAAATTAAAGCGCTGCAGGCGATGATCAATCCGCATTTTTTGTACAACACCTTGGATCAGCTAAATTGGATGGCGATTGCAGGCGGACAGGAGAAAATGAGCACCATATTGGAGTTAATGGGAAAAATGTTCCGCATCGGTCTCTCGAACGGTGAAAGCGTAATCATTATCCGTGACGAATTGCTGCACATGGAATGTTATATGCAGATTCAGCAGATTCGCTTAGGTGAGCGGTTCGTTTTACGGGTAGATGTACCTGAAACCATCAGGGACTTATATATTCCGAAGATGACGCTGCAGCCTTTTATCGAGAATGCCATTATGCACGGGTTTCACGGCAAGAAAGAGGGGACGATCGAGGTATGTGCGGAGATCACCAAGAATGCTGAAGTCGTATTTCGAATAACCGATAACGGCAACGGTCTCAGGGATAACTGGCAGGAGCCGAAAAAGAGAAAAACAGGGGGATACGGAATCCGGAATGTCAGAGAACGAATTGACATTTATTTTGGAAGCAGCTACGGTCTGGAGTTGATGCCGAATACGGATGGCCCCGGGACAACGGTACACATACGTATTCCAGTGTTAAACAATAAAGAAGAACAGGGTGATGCAGCATGTGGAAAATTGTAATCATAGATGACGACCGGAACGTTTTGGAAGGATTGAAAAGCGTCATCCCCTGGGCGGAGCTTGATGCGGAATGGGTCGGGGAGGCGATGGACGGGGAGGAAGGACTGCGGGTCGTTCAGGAGTGTCAGCCAGATATTGTAATCACCGATATTTATATGCCCGTGCTGAGCGGCCTGGATATGGTTGAGCAGTTGAACAAGGCTAGTTTTCAAGGGAAGATTATTGTTTTAAGCGGCTACGCTGATTTTGAATATGCAAGACAAGCGCTCCGTCTTGGGATCGCTGATTATTTAAACAAACCAATTAGCGTTCAGACGATTCAGGATGTACTGGGGAGAACTATCGAGGAATTGGAGGAAGAGCTGGAGCAAAAACATCGCAATGAAGAGCTGGAGGAGAAATTGAAGCTGTACGAGCCGTTCGTGGAGAAAGAATGGATCAAATCGGTCACCACAGGACCGGAGCATACGAAGCTTCCGGATACCCGGATGGTTCCCGAAGCGTATCGGTATTGGAATGGCTGCCGCCATGCGGTGATTGGCATTGAAATTATCCGCACGGACCGCGTGACTAGGGCCTCGACAAAGGATTTAAGCTTGTTCAGGTTCGCCATCGCAAACATAATCCAGGAGCTCTCCCGCGAGGAGTGGCCGGATTCTCACTATGTAGAGTTATTCAGCAGCCACGCGGCGATTATCCTTCATGCACCGAATGAAGAATGGAGCGAATTTACGATGAAGCAAGCTTACCGCTTTGGGGAAAGGGTCATTCAAAGCGTCCGCTCCTTCCTGGATATTACGCTTCATGCCGGAATCGGAACGTTTAAGCCGAATTGGATGGAAATTGCGGATTCGACCGAGGAGGCGTTCCAGGCTCTTTACTTTAAAAACACCGCGCCAATAGAAGGCATCCACTTATACGAATATGTCCATGGGGAGAAAATTGAGCAGCAAGCTTACCCGATCTCCCTTCGTCCGGTTAAATTTTATCAGCAAATGGCTGAGTCCATGAAGCTGTTCCAGGAGGATAAGGCGAAGGAGATTGTGGATGATTACTTCGACCAGTGGAGCAAGGGCGGGGCTGTATCGGCTCGCAACCTTGAAATGCTGGGTTCGGAACTGTGGACTATTTTTGCTTATACGCTATTTGAAGTCGGCGTTCAATTGGAAGACATCGCGAAGGTGAACGAGGTTACCCGGGAGCTGCGTTTCATTACAACGCTGGAGCAGCTGAAAGAGTGGCTTTACGGAAAAATTGAACTGATTTGCGGCTCCCGCAGCAGCAATGAGAACATTAAGCATCGACAGGCCGTTGATTTTATCGTTCAGTTTATCCATGAGCATTATGCCGAGCCCATTACGATATCCGATCTGGCGGATCGTATTCATATTTCGAGAAACTACTTAAGCCTTCTCTTTAAGAAGGCGATGGGGGAGTCCTTCAACAGCTATTTGACGCGGATTCGGATGGAAAAGGCGAAAGAAATGATTTTGGAAGGGAAGTATTTGATCTACGAGGTCGCGGACCGGGTCGGTTATAAATATGTGCCTTATTTCAGTACGTTATTTAAAAAGTATACCGGCTGCAATCCCACAGATTTGTATAAAAATAAATCGTAATTATCTCACTGGTCTCGGATTCGAGCTCATGAATTTGCATTCTTCTATTTTTGTTAATATGTATAACAAAGTGTACATCGTTCCTATTTTTCATTCTCTTCAGGTCTTATATGATTAGCTTATATAAACCAGACAGAGGTGATGCTACTATGAATCGGAGCTCTTCTACAGTCCTTGTTAATGCGGCGAATGCGGTACCGGTCCCGAAAAAGAAGTCGCTACTGAGCCGTTTTCTGAGCAGATGGGAATCGCCGGTAGCCGGATATTTGTTTTTAGCCCCTTGGCTAATCGGTCTTTTTTTATTGACGTTCTGGCCCATGCTGCAATCGTTGTATTTCTCTTTCACGAAATATTCTCTGTTGGAGCAGCCGGAATGGACCGGGTTCGGGAACTATGAACGGATTTTCACTTCCGATGCGGTGTTTATCCAATCCCTTAAGGTCACGTTTTTATTTGTTCTATTCTCTGTTCCGCTCAAATTGTTCGCTGCTCTGCTGATTGCGCTGCTGCTAAAGCAAAATATTCGCGGCATGTCTTTTTACAGAACGATGGTTTATCTCCCTTCCTTGATCGGAACCAGCATTGCGGTGTCTATTCTTTGGAGAAACATTTTTAACTCGGACGGGCTGTTCAATCAGCTGCTGGGCCTGTTCGGGATTGAGGGCATGAACTGGATTAGCAATCCGAAAACCGCTCTTGGAACGTTGATTTTATTGGTGGTTTGGCAGTTTGGCTCTTCTATGGTTATTTTTTTAGCCGGACTCCAGCAAATATCAACAGAGCTTTATGAAGCATCGTCAGTGGACGGAGCCACCAAGATCAGACAGTTTTTCAGTATTACGCTTCCTATGCTCTCGCCGGTCATTTTGTTTAATTTAGTGCTTCAAACGATCGGCTCATTCCAAATGTTTACGCAGGCATTCATCATCACGCACGGCGGACCGATCAACTCTACGTATATGTACGCTCTATACTTATACGACCGCGCATTCGGACGGCTTCAGATGGGATACGCCTCGGCTTTGGCATGGATCATGCTCGTGATCATTGCCGTTTTCACTGCCTTGATCTTCGTGAGCGCGAAGCACTGGGTATTTTACGAGAATGATGGGGGGAAAAAAGGATGATGCGGAGCTCTAAACGAAATTTCTATCAGAAAAACGCTACGCTCAGCCTATTAAGCCTAATCATGATGTATCCCGTCTTTTGGTGGATCGGGGCTTCGTTAAAGACGAATGAAGAAATGTCGAAGCCCGGTCTGTATCCTGAGCATCCGATGTGGAGTAACTTCAGCGAGGGATGGACGGCGATACCTGGATTTACGTTTACCCACTTTTATCTGAATACCTTTCAATTAATTATAGGCGTGCTCCTTACAAGTATTGTTGCCTGCAGTATGACCGCATTTGCGTTTGCCCGGCTCGATTTCCCGCTGCGCGGCTTGTGGTTTTCGATTCTCTTGGTGACTCTCATGCTGCCCCATCAGGTAACGATGGTTCCGCAATATGTAATGTTTAACGGCTGGGGCTGGGTCGATACGTTTTTGCCATTTATCGTTCCGCATACGCTGGCGGGAGGGATTGGCGGCTCCTTCTTCGTCTATCTTTTGGTACAGTTTATTAGAGGCATTCCGAAGGAACTGGATGAATCGGCCAAAATAGACGGCTGCAGCTGGTTCGGCATCTACTGGCGAATCGTGCTGCCTTTGACGAAGCCGGCATTGGTGACCGTAGCGATCTACTGTTTTCTGTGGAACTGGGATGATTTTCTCGGCCATTTGATCTATATTAACTCGGTGGATAAATACACGGTCGGTTTGGCGCTGCGCATGTTCGTCGATTCCCAGTCATCCGTCCCATGGGGGCAGTTGCTCGCGATGTCTCTTGTTTCGATCGTACCTTCCGTCCTTATCTTTTTCTTGGCCCAGCGCCATTTCGTAGAAGGGATAACAGCCGGATCGGTAAAAGGCTAAAAAGAATGCATTTCTATAATAAATTGTGCATCCCTCGTATACCAAGGTTACCCGGTTGGTTGCTATTATATGAAATGTAAACGGTTTATTCATTGCTAAAGGGGGATTCATTTTGAAAATGAATGTGAAAAAATCGATCACCGTACTAATATCGGGAATTATGCTTCTGACCGCTGTCGCTTGCGGCAGCGGCAATGAGAAAAACACGGCGGGGGAGAGCAGGGACCAAGCGGCCGCAAGCCAGGTCAAGCTGCGCATTTTATGGTGGGGATCTCAGTCCAGACATGATGCTACTTTAAAGGTGCTCGATTTGTATACGCAAAAAAATCCGAATGTATCGTTCGAGCCTGAGTTTTCCGGCTGGGAAGGTTATTGGGATAAGCTGGCCACCCAATCTGCGGCGAAAAATGCACCGGACATTATTCAAATGGATGCGTCCTATTTGGCGGAATATGCGGGCCGTAAGCAGCTGGCGGATTTATCAACGGGCATATCGACGGAAGATATCGATGCCTCTCTTTTAAGCACAGGGAAATATCAGGACAAGCTTTACGCCATTCCACTGGGCAATAATGCTATCGGAATGGTCTTTAATAAAGAGGCCGTAGAAAAGCTGGGCATTACGAAGCCAAAGAGCGGCTGGACCTGGGATGAATTTTTCGCCTTCGGCAAAGAAGCGAAAGCAAAGCTGGGACCCGATCATTACGCGTTAACTGATCTTTCAGCCTCTTTCGGGCAATACGTAAATTATCAGCTGAGCAAAGGCTTAGGCCAAGTGTTTATGGATGACGGCAAGCTGAATTTGGATAAGGATACTTACCTCGAATATCAACATAAATTCGCCGAGCTGCGCAAAGAGGGGATTGTGCCTCCAGGTGAGGTAAGCGTGACGGATAAGGAGCTTGATCCTCAGCTTGATCTCATGGTAAACGGTACTACCCTGCTGCGTGTCGTTCACGCCGCACAATCCAACAGCTTTGATAGCTTGAAGCCAGGAGTATTCGATTTGGTAACGATCCCGAGAAACCAGGAGGCCGGCGGCTGGCTCAAACCGTCAATGTTCTGGAGCGCAAGCGCTAACTCGAAGCATGTGGAGGAAGCGAAAAAGTTTATCGACTGGTTTATTAACGATCCGGAAGCAGCTGAGCTGCTCGGTACATCCCGCGGCGTTCCTGTCTCTAAGAAGATTGTCGAGAAGCTGACTCCGAAATTTAACGCTCCCGATAAAATGGGCATCGCGTTAATTACCAATACTGCGTCGGATGCTCAGCTGTATGTACCGGAGCCTAAGGGCTGGAGCAACTTCTCGCAGAAGGACTTCAAAGCAGTCGGAGAAAAAATCATGTTCGGTGAAATTATGCCGGAACAAGCTTATGAGGAGCTCGCGGAATTAGCGAAGGATTATCAGTAATTAAGGAGATATCAAGGATGATAATAAGGTAGGCTCGAATAGGAAAGTGCAGTTGGAGAAAAACCGGTCATCACAGATGACCGGTTTTTCGATTTTGAGTATTACCAAACATAAAGAAATTCTATCAGACGATCTTCAGCAAAATATTAATTTCATCATAACGTTAACCGGAAATAGCTCTGATTTTATCATACGTAAGTTTCAAGAGGCCAAGGGCTTGCCCATGGCCATTGTTTATATAAATGGTCTAACGGATACCGAATTGATAAATGATAGCATCATGAACCCGATCTTGTCAGCTGTAGAAGCAATTACCGCTCAAAGTAGGACTTTGCATGAATTATTTTCAGATCTTAAAGATAAAGTTATTACCGTTAATGGCACTAATACCATAAGTAAAATAGATGACTTGATCTCGGCTTTATACAAAGGAGATACCGTTATTCTCGCAGATGGCTTGGATGAAGCTATTTCTGCAAGTTCTGCCAAATGGGTTCAAAGAGGAGTAGAAGAGGAGTAGAAGAGCCTTCTTCTCAATCGGTTATTCGCGGACCCAAAGACGGATTCACAGAGAATATAAGCACTAATGTTGCTTTACTCAGGCGCAGAATAAAGAGTCCGAAACTATGGAAAATCGACCGGAAAATTGGATCGGTGACACAGACTGATGTTTCTGTTATGTACCTTAAAGGGACAGCCGATGAATCAGTTGTGAACGAAGTGCTTCAAAGGCTCGATCGCATTGAAATTGACGGCATACTCGAAAGTGGCTATATTGAAGAATTTATACAGGACCAAATGTTAACCCCTTTTCCCACAATCATAAACACAGAAAGACCAGACACAGTAGCGGCTTCTATACTGGAAGGACAAGTGGCCGTATTGGTGGATGGAACACCATTTGTCCTTGTCATGCCTATTACATTTCTTAAGTTCTTCATCGCCAGTGAAGACTATTACCAGAGATTCGATATCTCTTCGTTCTTACGTCTTTTGCGCGTTTTTGCGTTTGCTATCTCGATGGTTCTTCCTTCTTTATATATTGCAATTACGAATTTTCATCAAGAAATGATTCCAACGACATTGTTGGTCAGTCTTGCGGCACAAAGGGAAGGAGTTCCTTTTCCGGCATTCTTTGAAGCATTAATGATGGAATTGATATTCGAGGTATTATACTAAATCTGATCGTTTTGGGCCCTGAATTAGTTAAAATTAGTACTGTGCCTTTATTACAATCCGTACAGCTAATTGAGATCGCTGAAATATTCGAGCGTTTTGACGCACTCGTCATTTCACTTTTTTATACGGGGATATTTATCAAAGCGACATTATGGTATTTAGCAGCATTACTTGGCTTATCTCAGTTATTTCGTGTGGATTACAGGCGATTTGCCATTCCCGTCGGAGGAATTATTTATTTCACTACACTTCTTCCTGCAAGTTGGCAATCGCATCTAGAGATTGGACATATCATCACGGACAATTTACATATTAATAAGATTTTCATTTCAATTATACCCGCCATTCTTTATATCTTTATGTTGTTTAAACAAAGAAAAAATTAGAACAAGCTTTGCGGCAATACAATGGATAATAGGACATACAGTTGTCCTAATATTAGTTCTATACTAATGTCAAAAGTAAATGAAGGAGAGATTAGTTATGAGCAAAAAAATAGAATACAAAAAAGATTATAAACAATTTTATCTGCCAAAAACCATCCCGGATATTATTGATATCAATGAGATGCCATTTATTATGATTAGTGGCAAAGGTGATCCAAATGGAGCTGAGTTTGCGCGAGTGACAGAAGCATTATATAGCGTAACTTATGCAATAAAAATGTCATATAAAAGTGATGATGTACCGGCCGGTTACTATGAATATACCGTTTTTCCGCTTGAGGGAATCTGGGACTTGATCGATAAGTCAAAGCCTGCAACAGATAAAAATAATTTGAAATACACCATTATGATACGCCAACCAGATTTTCTGACAGATGAGTTATTCATAAAATTTGTAGAGCAGACCAAAAAGAAAAAGCCAAACCCATACCTTGAGGAGTTGATATTCGGAAAAATGAGAGATGGCTTATGCTGCCAAGTGATGCATATAGGAAGTTTTGATGATGAACCAGAAAGCTTTGCAAAGATGGAAGTGTTTTGCAAGGAAAAAGGATATGTCCGTACTGATAAAACACATAGGGAAATCTATCTATCTGACCCGCGCAAGACTGATATGTTGAAGATGAGGACTGTTTTAAGATTTCCTATAAAGAGTGATTAGGAGACATAAAGAGTATTAAGAATAACTGTGACCCATAAGAAGGACACTTTGGAAAAAGTGGGTTCTGCCGTTGGGGATTATTATATTTATAGCTTCCTTTATATCACCCACTTACACTCATCATATGTGGTTAGGTATAGAGAAGATGCCCCGGTTGTTTTTAATCTTCCAGGTCGCAATACCGCTCTTTCTCTTTTTAGCCATGCTTGTTCGTCGGAAACCAATCCACATAATTCCATAACGAAAGACGCTCAAAATCTGCAATAATATACTATAGGCCTTTTAATCTAAGATGTAATATATGAGAATAGCCAGAAAGAGGGGTTCTCATGGATATTGCATCTTTTTTTATTTACTGTATGATTGCTACGTTTACACCTGGACCTACGAATATCGTTATATTGTCCACCGTGCATAATTTTGGGGCGAAAAAGGCGATGAAATATACGTATGGTGCTACGATTGGTTTTGGTTTATTATTGTTTATTTCCGCTATGTTGAATACGGTTCTTATCACGTTCATACCGAAAATAATTATTGTGATGCAGATCATCGGAAGCATTTATATGCTTTATCTATCCTATCTGATTTACAATATGAATGCTTCAAACCCAGCTGCAAACGAAACTGCCACCTTTCTGTCAGGTTTCCTTATGCAGTTTCTTAATCCAAAGGTAGTGCTATTTACATTGACTGTGATTCCAACTTTTATTATGCCCAACTATAGCTCTAGCACTGCGATGACAATAAGTATTATAGCTATCACAATAATTGGTTTTTTAGCTTTTATCACATGGGTACTTTGCGGCGCGATCTTCAAGGCGTTATTACAGAAGCATAACAAGACTGTTAACGTATTAATGGCGTTATCTCTCGTTTTTGCTGCTATCATGATTTGGATGTAGGTAAGCTTATGAAGAGGTGAATGGGATTGAACAAATTTATTTATAAAAAATCGGCCGGTATTACCGCGTTATCAGCAAGTATGTCCGATTTTACGTATAAAAAGCATGCTCACCAGGAATATGCCATTGGCGTTACGTTACGTGGGATTCAAGAGTATAACTTAGATGGCAGCGTACAATTATCGTATCAGAATGGCATTATGCTTTTTAATCCGGAACAGGCCCACGATGGAATGGCACATGATAAGACAGGTCTGGATTATGTCATGCTTTATATTGAACCCCAATTGCTTTTGGAGGCCATAGAAAAAAAGGATATCTTACGGTTTTCAACACCGATTGTTTACGATGTTCGGCTTGAACAAAGAATATTAAGTCTTTCCGATGCAATATTGGGCGAAAAAGATGAGGCTTTGTGTAGTGAATTATTCCTATCCCTCACAGAAAGTCTCATTCAAACAAAGCTTTCGACTGACGATAAGAAGGAAAATGCCCTAATTCGCAAAGCAAAGGATATGCTTCATGCCGACCTGGAACATGTTCTTAAACTTGACGAGCTCAGCAGCGAGCTTCATTTATCAAAGTTTCAGTTTATCCGATTATTCAAGGCACATACCGGAATTTCACCTTATCAATATTTTCTTAACTGCAAAATCGAACGTGCAAAGAGTTTAATCGAAAAGAATAAAGATATTTATTCAGCAGTAGCTGCCTGCGGTTTTGTTGATTTAACCCATTTAAACAAACATTTTAAAAGTGTATATGGTACAACAGCATTTGAATATATGTCACATCTACAATGAGAGAAATTAACCTAACATTTATCGCTAAGAGATACATTAAATAATGCCGGCAGATTAATTCAAGAGGCTGGTGTCAACGAATACGATATCACAACAAAGCACAGGCTGCCGATCATGCTCTCTATTTCGACGAGTTTAAGCTTCAGGACAGAAATTGCGCTGATGACCGTGCAAAATAATTATGACTAGGCATGAGTACAGTCAAGTGGCTATTCACCTACGTAGTATAAGATACACTTTCATGAAAAATCATGAATATCTTCCGCAAGGAGTGATGTTATGGCTCATATGCGAAATAAAGGACCCATGAGACAACCGCCGCAGTCTCCTCCTCCCGCATTCATCCCGCCGAAACCCGCTGTTTCTTATATCGTCGACTGCTTTTACCAGTTCACCTATGTTTGGCTTAGGTCAGGCGAGAACTTCTGGTTTTATCCGACATATGTCGATATGGACGGCGTTGCAGGGTATAGATGGAGCGGATCATACTGGTACTTTTATGGTATCGATCCGCGATTCATTGATGCCGTATCGTGTCCTCCGATTCCTACCCCTTTCTGAGTGCTAAAAAACAGAGTGCCGGTGGTTCTGTTCACTCACCGCACTCTGTTAGTGATACTAAGGGCAACCTCGAATATAAATTATAATCCAACGCCTTCGGCTTGCCCGGTGATTCCTGCAAAACGCGATTGTGCGGGAGAGGGGAGGGACAATCGAGAGGCACTCAATTTGCTTCGACGGCGGGGTGGGCAAAGTTTCCGAGTGTTGAGCTACTAAATAAGAAGGTGGAGAAACCTTCAGTAGTTGCCAGTATCATTTCCGGAAACAATCTCGTACCTCGTTGAACTAACGGGTAACTTTAACTCCATATTTTAACACCAGAAAAAGGCTGCTGATGCATTGGATCGACAGCCTTCTTAGTTTTTGGGCAGGAAGCTTAAATAATAATGCCTGTACCTAAAACGTATGGCACCAGCATTAAGGATCAACTCCCCCGCAATGTGGGCACAAACCTCCCGTATATCGTAGTCTAATTTGATCTGAATGAAGCACACCATAATCGGTAATCGGTGTGACGCCCGGGATCGGTTCGACGTCTGCGATCTCCTTTACTTTCATGTCCGACCACATACCGCTCCAGGATCAAATATTGCACTTTAGTCTCTCTTCCGTAGGATGCGATGCATTCTGGGTGACGATCATACTCTCTTGACTGTAGGTATTACAAGAAGGACAATTGTGCACTTTCATGATTCATCTCCTCTCCATGGTATTGGTGTCAGGATAACTCATACATTAGGTTTCATATTAAATTATAACTATACTTAGGTAAAAAATAATTTTCTAATTATTAGCTTATACTATTTATTTATCAATGAACGAAAAGAAGAATGCTATACTAATAAATGAAGTTGACACTGTAATGGATGTTGTTAAATAGCAGAGAACGGAGCGTGAGCAGCGTTGAAAATAAAGGTCATTATTGCCGATGACAACCCTTTTGTCCGGGAAGGCATGAGGATCATCCTGACATCCTTTGATGAATTCGAGGTATTGGCATCGGTTCAGGATGGTCAAGAAGCCGTAGATTTCTGCCGGGAGAATGAAGTAGACGTGGCACTGCTCGATGTGCAGATGCCCAATATGAATGGTGTGGAAGCGACCAAACTGATCTCCGAGCAGACAAAAACCAAAGCGCTAATCCTGACCACTTTCGATGATGAGGCGTTTATTATCGATGCGATCCGGAACGGAGCGAAAGGATATCTGCTTAAGAATAATGATCCAGAGCGGATTCGGGATGCCATCATAACTGTATACAACGGACATAATGTGCTGCAGGATGCCGTGCTGGATAAGCTGAAATCTAATTTGTTAACGGACAAGGATAAAGATAAGAAAGAAGATAGAGGGAGTAAGATCGACAGAAGCTTATTCACTGATAGAGAGCACGACATTATGTCCCTCATCGCGAAGGGGCTTTCCAATCGTGAAATCTCGAAGAAGCTGTTCATCTCAGAAGGTACCATTGCCAACCATATTACTTCTATCCTAGGCAAGAAGGGGCTTACGCATCGTACACAAATCGCGATTTATTTTCTGACCGGGGAAGTGGATTAAATGACGGAGAGGGGAAACCCTATAGAACTCTGGACAATGGGCATAAAAGCGATTCTCTTAAGCTATGTGGTCATTCAATCTTATGTAGCTGTAGGTTCGATTTCACCATGGTATATGCTGTCCATCCTCCTCTACCTGTGTTTGAATATTTCCATTCATATCGCTAAAAAGGTAAGTATCACGACGGTCGTGCTTTTGCTGTCCATGTTCGTTGCCGCAGCGTCCTCTTCATATATCCAACCCTTATTGTTACTCCTGCTCCCTATGAATATATACGAATTATTCACTATATACCTGCGTAATCGCGGGATTATTCTTTTTCTCATGCTGGTTCCGCTCTTGCTGCTGTCTCAAGAATCCCAAGCCATCTTGGTTACATACGGTCTCGTTGCGTTGCTAAGTTTCCTCTATAATCTCTTGCTTAACACCTACATAAGCAAAATTGCAGACCTCAAAGAGGACATAGAAAATAGAAACGAGCATATCCAGCAGTTGACTAAGAGTCTAAATGAGAATAAAGAGTACATCAGACAATCCGATTATATGATTAAGCTGGAGGAGCGCAACCGGCTGTCCCAGGAAATTCATGATAAGATCGGACATTCGATGACGGGTGCATTGATCCAGATGGAAGCCTCGAAGCGTTTGTTCACCTCCGATCCGAACAAGTCGGCAGAGCTGCTGCAGAATGCAATCCATATCTCCAAGGATGGGATTGAGAGTATCCGCCTTGTGCTTAAGAATATGAAGCCGCCAACAGAGCAGCTCGGAATGAATCGGATGAAATTATTCGTTGATGAATTTTCAGCGAAGCATACGGTCAGGACCTCACTCACTCATGAAGGTAATGTCGACATCATTACTCCGATCAAGTGGAAGATCATTCAGGAAAATACCCAGGAAGCGTTGACCAATGCCATGAAATATTCAAACGCTACTTTTATCTCCATCCATATCGAGGTACTGAGAACCTTAATCAAGGTCGAAGTATCGGACAACGGCAAAGGAGAGCAGAAGGTGATAAAAGGCATGGGAATCATCGGCATGGAAGAAAGGGCAGCAAGCGTAAACGGTACGATTATCGTCGATGGCTCAAGAGGCTTCAGTGTCACTACGTTAATTCCTCACGGATAAGATGAGATTTAAGATGCTTAAATAGGAAGATTCTCAGGGGTTAAGGATGAACTTGTGCACTGTCACAGGGGCATCCTTTTTTATTACAATTGCATTATCCTAAAGACGAAACGGGAGTGTTACGAATGAACGTACTAGAAATTAAGCAGCTTACAAAGAAATTTGGGGATTTCATTGCCGTGGACAATATCACGATGTCCGTGAAGGAAGGCGAGATATTCGGATTTCTGGGTGCGAATGGAGCAGGTAAGAGTACAGCCATTAACATGATTGCCTCTCTGCTCCGGGTTACCAAGGGTGAAATCGAAGTTCTTGGCAAGAGTATCTCTAAGCATGGCAAATTCGCGAAGATGAACATCGGGATTGTGCCGCAGGAAATGGCTATTTATGAGGATATGACCGCTTACGAGAACGTTCATTTTTTCGCCGGATTATACGGACTCAGAGGGACCGAGTTAAAGAAGCGGGTGATTGAAGCATTAGCATTCGTGGGACTTGGCGACAAGCACAAAAGCTATCCTAAAAATTTCTCGGGCGGCATGAAGCGAAGATTGAACATAGCTTGCGCAATCGCCCATCGGCCAAAGCTGCTCATTATGGATGAGCCAACAGTGGGTATTGATCCGCAATCTCGCAACTATATTCTGGGTTCCGTGAAGAAACTGAATGAATTGGGCTGTACGATCATCTACACCAGCCATTACATGGAGGAGGTCGAGGAGATCTGTACTAGAATCGCCATTATCGACCATGGCAAGATCATCGCGGAAGGAACGAAAGGCCAATTAAAGGCCATCATTACGAATCAGAAAAATATAGGTATCGAGGTCCGTTCGGCGGAAAATCTGGATAGGAACAAGCTGGAGGGAATTGCTGGCGTAAACCGGGTTGAAGTGGAGGATCGAATCGTTAAGATCACCTCTGATTCCGAGGTCAATAATTTGAACCGGATCATCCAACAGTTGATGGCTGACGATATTGAAATTCGTTCAGTGGAAGAGAATGAGCCTAGTTTGGAGACGGTGTTTCTGACATTGACAGGCAGAAGCCTGCGGGACTGATAAGAAAGAAGGGATAAGGAGGCGAAGGGGAAATGAATGTATTCAGAATAATGCTTAAAGAGTTAAAGGTTATCCGCGATCCCAAGATGCTTTTGTTCTTAGTGGTTTCGCCGCTATTAACTATGCTTATTTTGGGAACGGCGCTTACGAATGCTTTTAACGGCAGTATAACGGTTGAAGAGATTAACGTACTTTATAAGAATAATAGCTCATCGAGCGAGTTCACTAAATATTGGGACGACTTCACGGGTCAGATACGTCAAGCCGGCATTAAACTCGAGAAGGCAGACGAGAAGACGGATGGAAAAATTGAAGTGAAGAATAACCGATATTCGGGTTACGTCGAGATTTCGGACAATGGACTGAAGTATTACAGCAGTAGTCAGAGCTTGATTGAAAGCGATATTGCTAAGAGTGTACTTATAGCTTTTGCAGACCGTTACCGATTGGCGGCTGAAGTAACAGGTACCGACTCGAAGCAAGCGGATGCGATTATGACGGGAAGCGGCGGTGAAAGTTATGTGGTGGAGGAGTCGCTGAATGCGACAAGAAAGCCTGGTGCTATGGACTATTTCGCAATAGCGATTACAACAATGATTATTTTATATAGCGCCTTGACGGCCGCACAATTAATAGACGGTGAACGCAAAAGGAACACAGCTGTCCGATTGCTTGCTTCACCGGTGACGAAAATTGAAATTTTTACGGGAAAACTAGCAGGGCTTGTCGTGCTGAATTTAATACTCACAATTGTTGTGGTGCTCATCAGTAAATACATGTTTAATGCTTATTGGGGAGAAAACTTGGGTCTAGTGTTTTTAACACTCTTTACTGAAATCATTTTTGCTGTGAGCATGGGACTCGGGTTCAGTTATATCATCAAAGGTAATGCAGCGGGAACTGTTGTTATGATTATTATCCAATTGGCCGCATTTCTCGGCGGTTCATATTTCCCAGTCGAGGAGGCTACGGGATTCATGGCAACCCTCTCTTCTCTTTCTCCGCTGCAATGGTCCAATGCTGCACTTCTTGAAATGATCTATGCAGACAGTCTGTCAGCAGCGGTTAACGCCATGCTGTTAAATATCAGCTTCGCGGTCGTCTTGCTTGGTATCGCATTAACGATGCTGCGCAGAAAGGAGGGGTTGTAAGAATGAGAGACACATTATGGCTAATCCGGAAAACATTTATTGCTACCTTTAAGAATTATATGAATCTATTTGTATACTTCGTCCTTCCTGTTATGGGAATCCTGCTCGCGACCCTAGTCCAAGGGGGCTCGGGAGAAACCGAATTGAGAATGGGCATTGTTAATCATGATGGAGGTCAGTCGATTACAAAGGATGTTATAGATTCAGTGGGCAGACAGGAGTCCATGCATATAAGTGAGATTGAGGAGTATGAGATAAAAGAGCTGATTACAGCTGGCGATCTGGATGCAGCAATTATCTTTCCCGCAGGTTTCGCACAGAGCTTGATTGTCGGCAAGCCCGCAAATGTTAAGATCGTATCCATTAAGGGGGCGCAGGTTACGGGACAAGTGAAAGCTTCCTTGGATCAACATATTAACAATATGGCTTCGATCGGCAAGGTGGTTAAAGGAGATAAGGCTAAGTTTGATAGCCTGTATGAGCGATTTCAAAAAACAGACTTCAGATTATCAGCAGAGAAAGTAGAGGATCAATCCGTAAATCACAACAAAACCAATCAATCAATAGGCTACTTGCTCATCCTTATGCTGGTGTCCGCTTCGAATTTATCTGGAATTCTTATTAAGGAAAGAGAGAATAGAACCTATTATCGCCTTTTATCCTCACCGATCAATCCTAGAACCTATGTCTTATCTAATATCATCGTTAATTTAAGTATGATGATGCTGCAGATTGCAGTGACACTATTGATCATGATAAATATTTTTCATGTCGATCCGGGTATTCCTTATTGGAGCATGTTCCTCATTCTTGTTTTATTTGCCCTGGTGGCAATAGGCCTATCGCTTGTAATCGTCGCATTCTCAAGCAGCTCTTCAGCAGCCAGCGGCATACAGAATATGATCCTCATTCCTACAAGCTTATTGTCAGGATGTATGTTTCCGCTTGTTTTAATGCCGGAAACCATGCAGCAGCTCGCGCACTTTCTTCCCCAGTATTGGTTGCTGGATACCTTCAGCGATCTACAGCAGGGGGTATCGCTGGGGGAATTATATTTGAACTTGATCATTTTGATTGCTTTTTCCGTGGCCTTATCTTTAATAGCGGTCTATAAGTTTGGCAGAAACAATGATACTCGAAGCTATATTTAAGAAAAAAACCAATCCCATATTGTGATGAAATCCTGGGAATGGTGAGTTTATATAGGAGAGAAACCCTTAAAACGGAGGGACGAGGAACTATAGCTTAACAATCATAGCTCAAAGAGGTTGCCGGCAAAAATCGGCAGCCTCTTTGAGCTATGATTGTGCATGACTTTCTCTTTTGGAAAACTCCATTTAATTATGCCAGGAAATGATTTAACAACGATTTATTCCGAAGGAGATCGAATTACAATAGCAGCTAAACTCATGTTACGTTTAAGTGTAATTCCAGCGGTGAATGAAGAATTTCCTGCATACGACCACTGGCTGCAGAATGATTTCAATCGCGTTCACCGGAAACAAAATGAATATATATTTTCTAAGAAACTAGCGATTAACCGCATAATGCAGCTGGACAACGCCACCGCCAAGCGTCTTGGTATCCAAAAGTTGAATATCTTTGAACGTATAGTTATCTGTGTCGATCATCAGGTGAAGCCCCTTGCCCTCCAGCACAGGCGCTACATTGAAGATCAGCTCGTCTACAAGCCCTTCACCTAAAAATGCATTGTGCAGATCTGCGCCAGCTGCTACGACTGCTTTTTGATATCCTTTATGATGCAGGTAGTTCAGGGCCTCCTGCGGCGATCTCGCAATCGTTGCCCCCGGAAGGGCATCAACTTTCTTGGAAACCACAACGATATCCAATACGGCAAAAGGACCGCCGCTGGCAGCCATAGCCTCATAGGTTCGGCGACCGACAATAAAATTCCCGGCTGCTTTGGCATGCTCCGCAAAATCGTTAAGTGCTTCCTTCTTCGGTGGATTCTCGGGACTCGACTGTGCATAGTTACCGTTGGCGCTTAATGTTGCCCATAAAATAGTTTTCATATGATTTTTCCTCCAGACGTTCTAGTCCATATTTTTCGAATTGATGCTGCTACCTGATCCGGCCGATCCTCCTGTACATAGTGAGAAGCATCGTCGAGGATTTCGGTTTCGTTCATCGGCAGATAACTCTGCCATTTAGCCATGACTTCAAGCGGGAAGCCGGCGCTGTCTTTTGTCCCCCACATTATCTGCGTGGGCAAATCGGATATCAACGACAGTCCTGATTCAATTGCGGCGAGCCAAGACCGGGCCTTGCGAATCTGTCCGGGGAATACCCATGTCGGGATTCTGGACTTCGGTGTCGGGAAAGGGTCCGTATATGCTTTTCGCAGGTTTTCAGTCACAATCTCGGCATGATGAATGCCGTTCGGAACAATGACCTTGGCAAAGAAGTTGAATCGAGTCTGCAGCCAGTATCCCAAAGGCCATCCCCCCATCACAAGCGAGAACAATTTCATAGGAAGCAGCGTCGCAGGCCAAGCCCAAGTGTTCATTAAGACGATTCCGCGTAGCTGATCCCGGTTCCGTATGGCGTAGTTAAGGCCGATCGGCCCGCCCCAGTCTTGGACCACTATTATAAAGTCTTTCAGATCCAGGTGGCGGATGAAGTCCGATATGGCCTCCGAATGCTCTTGCGGCGTATAACCGTAGCCGGACGGTGCTTTGGACATTCCGAAGCCGGGATAATCCGGAGCGATAAGGCGGAATTCATAACGCAGTTCCTTAATGACATTTCTGTAAAGATATGACCATGTGGGATTCCCATGAAGGAGAAGAACCGTCGGTCCGTTTCCTTCATCAATATAATGAATATTTCCGTCGCGGTATGGCAGCCAGCGGTCTTTGAACGGGTACTCCGTCACATTTACTTCAAAAGGTCTTTTCATTGTCGTCACTTCCCATCCGATGCGATCTTCTTTTTTTCCTTTCTCTGTTATCAATGGTAGCGGATTGTGGTACATTTTGAAAGTAGTTACAATAAAGTGCAATAGTTTCAAAAAATGAACTAAGGAGGAATCATCAATGTTGGATCGCTCTTGTATCGAAGCTATTGATCCATTGCTGGAAATCTTGGACGGCAAGTGGACTCTTCCTCTTCTGCTGGAGTTGTTTGTCGGCACCAAGCGATTTGGAGAGCTGCGGCGAAGACTGAACCCGATTAGTCCGAAGACGTTAACGGATCGGCTGCGGGTGCTGGAGGAGAAAGGGATTGTAACGCGCACGCTGTACCCCGGTGTGCCCTTACATGTCGAATATGAGTTAACAGAGCGCGGTCGGAATCTGCAGCCTATTTTTGCCGCTATGTGGGCATGGGTTCAGGAAAATGACATAAGTCCCAAGCGTGGGGCAGAAGAGATGGATCAATCGGGAATGTAACGTTACATGGCAGGTTTCAACACAGTCAGCTCAATAGTGAGTATGGCAAAAAATCGCTCGGAAAGGTGCAGAGTTGAAATTTTCTCCACATGGAAAGAGGATTCCAGGTCAGTTTAACTGGAATCTTTTTTTGTGCTATTCAACTACAAATCGGGGAATGGGGCAATGTTCTTGTCATTTATGGGATCAAGTTCTTGACTTCCGACAGAAAAACCTTGACAGATGGGTTTATCACTTTATACAGACATATGTACAAAAACAGACATTGTGTGATACTCAAAAGCATTAAAGCGAAAGATTTATCAACGGAGTTGAGCTCGTCGCGTAATGGAGCTGGTCTTCAGGTTGATAGTGGAGATACAAATAGCTTTTGGAACGTACTCCGCTGTCACTTTTAACGAAGAAATTAAAAGAAAAAATCCGAAGAAATTGAAAGTTTGTCTGCTCAAGCTACCTATATACTGTCTGAGAAGAGCGAGCGCTCACTTGAGGATCGGCACAGAAAGCGTTGGTTCTGCATGTCCGAAAGAAGGAGAATCGGACGGGTAAGAGGTTTTACGAGATATATTGTATGCGCTTACAGAAGTAATTACACTATGATGGGAGAAGTCTAATCATGAGAAGAAATAAATTCTTCAAACTAGGCGTGTTTCTGGCTGCGTTCATTGTCAGCTCAATGCTTCTTGCGCTTCATTCGTCTGCCGTTGCCGAGTTCTATTCGAACGTGCCAGGCTACGTGCCGGTTACGGGAACCTGGTCCGAGCAGAACGGCGAGGGACTTAAAGGCATCAGCGCTCCGAGCGCCAATGCGCTTAGCATGACGAATGCGGCAAGCGATACGAATTTTACGCTTGAAGCGGATGTGAAGATAGACGCCTCAACTCCTTACGGCGTAGGCTCGCTCGTGTTTCGGGCGGCAGAAGACGGCAACAAAGGCTATGCGGTGAGCATAGATCCGAATTTGGACCAGATCCGGCTGTTCGATCTGGCGACTGGCTCGAGCGTCGGGACACCATACAGCACATCGCTGAATACCAATACAGCCTACCATCTGAAGGTTACGGCGGATGGACCTGCGCTCAAGGTCTATTTGGGCGGCACGCTTGCGATTTCCGTTAGCGACACCAAGTACGCCAAAGGCAACTACGGTTACAACGTTTTTAACGGATCAGCCTATTTCCAAAATGTAACCGCTTACGATATATCTACAAATTTAACCGGTTGGATGGTTTCCTCCGGCACGTGGACTTCGACCTCGCTCGGCCTGCGGGCTTCGGCGGCAAGCGGTCAGAACGGCTACTTTATGGCCGGCCAAAACGCGGACAGCTTCACTTATGAATCCGACGTGCTCATTGAAAGCAGCTATGCCGTCGCCACGATGCTGTTCCGCTCCAACTCGGCCGGCACACAGGCCTATGGGCTGCAGATTGATGCGAATATGGACCGGCTTCGCTTGTTTAAGACGAACGGCGATGTGACGTTGGCAACCCAAACCCTCACAATCGATACAGGGAAAGTATACCAGCTTAGAATTAAGGCAGATGGCAGCGCTATTAAAGTATATATTCAGCAAGTAGGCTCGCAGATCTCGACCGGCTACACGCCGGCCATCTCGGTGACGGACTCCAGCTACATCTCCGGCCAACTGGGTCTCGCTGTCTACAACGGTACTGCCGTGTTCCAAAATATCCGCATCAGCGATTTAAACACGAACCTGTACGGCTGGACCAACACGGGCGGATCCTGGACGCCGCACCTTGGTGGAGTCAAAGCCGTCAGCGCCGGTACAAGAACATTGTCCCTCATAATGGCTCAGGCCCAGCTAACCTGGTGTAAGGTATATGGCTAAGGAACTGGGCGCTAGAGGCATTCGAGTCAATACGCTTGCGCCGGGAGCAATTGCGACCGATTTCGGCGGTGGCGGACTGAAGAACAGCCAAGAGATGCAAACGGTCATCGCCGGTCAAACTGCGCTGGGCAGGACTGGGGAAGCAGATATCGGCGGCATCATCGCGGTGCTCTCACGCCTGAGATGGGATGGGTCACAAATATCGTAACGCCAATTAACAATTTAAATGCCATGAATATATTAGGAATTAATTTAAGGGTGGTAAGTGATGTGTGGAGCTGCAGCATATTGATATGTTTGCGAATAAATAAGGGTACAGTGCTATACTAAGATTTCACAAAAGGGGGTATTAGGATGTTCAAAATTGAGGCGTTCGCCAAACTGAGCGGCGTGACGGTGAAGACAATGCGCCACTAGCCCAATGGCCGTAAGACTGCCGTAGAGATGTCGGCACTTGGACGCGTCGGCGAGCCTTCGGATATCGCAGACATCGTCGCCTTTGTAGCGTCACCTGACGGCCGATGGATAACGGGACAAATGATCGATGCGACCGGCGGATCGCATTTGTAAACTATGTCAGAACAGAAATCAGGAGGAAAAATGAATGAAAAATGAATAAAGAAGAAAAACAAATGTATAATCAACGAGTATTAGAAAAAGCACATAAATCGAGTAAATCAATGGAACTATTGATTGATCCACTGACTTTTTCACAAAACTCGTATTTTGTACATATGTACATAAATCGAGTCTAAGCCTTGCTACCACTCGTTTTCTATTGTCGGATGACAAGAACTTGATCCCATTCCCTACGAGAATAAGCAAAACAATAAAAATAATACTTGCACGGATTTTTGAAATCCTACACGATTAAAACAATAAATCCGCTTGCGCGGATTCCCATTGTTGATTATGCAATTTATAATGTCAATCTCTATACATACTGATCGACATATTGACGAAGCTCTTTGTTTTCCTCAATAATATGTGAGTAGTACATCATTGATGCACCTAATGATCCACCATCCAAACCTAAATAGTATCTCGTTAAAGAATACGGGAACAAAGTCAATTTGTGCTTGTGCAATTGCTTCATGTGCTTTCTTCACTTTCTCATTAGTAAAACACTATCAAACTAAACTCCCCATTAGCGTAATGAAGCAGCCGATCATTGTGGTCGACTGCTTCATTGTGTTAATTGAACTATCGTTCCCCGTTAGCTTAATAGCTTCCCCATTTCACCCATAACATAATATTTTATGTTACCTTTGAGATGATGCCCATCTAATGGACTTTTCTACTAACTCATTAACAAAAGATTCCTTTCCTTCTTGGTATTTATGTGTATCATCTGGGTACTTATTGGCTAATTTCAGTTTCAGTTCTCCGTACTTTTTAGCGTCATCAGAGTGTAAAAGTAAATATTCTTTAAAGTTCAAATGCAGTTGAATGTTTATATTTCCAGTCTGGTATATATGTACGTGATGGGTTCTGTTACTCCCACCCTTTGTAAAATACCGTCTTCCTGCAATTCCCTGCTCACCTCGGACAGAGTAACCATTAACAGCCATTTTGTCATTGTAGAGGTCAATCTTCTCTATTTCTTTAACGACAACCAATATATCAATAATTGGTTTGGAGTAACCTATATTAGGGACAGATGTACTTCCAATATGGTGAATAGAAGTCATTTCGCTAATAAAAATTTGACTGATTAAATTGGTTTCTATTACATACAACTCATTCCATGTTTCAGTCCAAGCTACTATTTCTGTCTTTCGCATATTTCCTCCTAAATTATCGTTCTAATTATCACCACCATTAATTTTACCATAAAATGTTGATACGTTATCCTGCCCTTTAGCTTAATGAAAAATAGAGCAGTTACCGAATCGCAATCTGCTCCATGGTGCATAAAGCTAAAATTTCCCGTTAGTTTAAACAGGTGATCATTATTATCGGAATGCAGGTATCGTTGGGTTGTTTTCACTTAACTCAATCTTATGGATTACTACCTATCCCAACCACAACCGAGAAGATTCCTTCATCATCGTGCTTTAATATAACGATGAAGGTACCAGGTTTTGCTTCCGGATCGAGAGTCGTAGCAAAATCGTAATATCCCTTCATCTGTAAAGCGAGATCTTTACTCTCATACTGAACGACATCACGGCTCTCATCAGCAGTATATTCCCTGACTATGACCGCATCACTCGGAATGATCGAGGAAACCTCATGTAATGCTTCCTCTGCAGTGCGCCGAGGGGAATCCGTATTTTCAAACGACAAGGTTACGTTGTTAGCTGTATTTTTCTTCGACACATCATCTTCAGCATACATTATGAGAACTGTATTATTCTGATATGAACTGAACAAATCATCTTTTTCGTTCTCACTTGTTCCACGAACCTGCTCGATAGCCTCCTTGGTATCATCACCAAGACCTCCTGCTTTGGTGATTAAAGGTTCAATTGCCGAGGCTTGTTCTTTCGTTGGCTCTGGGGTATATACATTTTCTGTATTTGGATTAGTTTCTTTCGCTACAGCAGTCTCAACCAACTCACTTAATTCGGCATCCTCATTATTCCCATACCTTGTTCTCGTTGACTGAACCACCGCACCCGGCTACAGCTATAAGTAAAGCAATAAGTCCAGCTATAACTAATATTTTTTTCTTTAGTATATGCATAATCAAACACCCAGCATTATTTTACAACTCCATAAATATAACATGATATTAGTTGGTTGAGCTAACGTTCCTCGTTAGTTTAATCTTTAACCCGACAACAACTTATTCTCCACCAATCGTGATTTTTTTTAAACTTTTTTCCGTTCGTTAAACAGGCTGCCGACCGGCAAAGCTCGTCGGCAATCGGACAATGTTCTGGTCACCGATCGGGAACCGGACATTGTTTTTGGCATTGACAAATGCCAAAAACTTGATTCGATAATAAATAAAGCCCGCAATTCAAGCAGACTTCATTCGGCTAATGTTCTTGTCATCCGACATCGACGGCCTGTCACGTGGGTATAGTTTCCGAATAATGACCGTGACAACAACTTTATTCCACTAAATCCAAAGAAGCCGCGATTTACGCGGCTCTTAATGAGATAAAGTTCATGTCAACTGACACGTGGCTGTAACAGGTCAGGTTAAGAGATCCTAATGTACGTTTACGTATTATAAATATTTCCACATTCTCTCACGGTCGGTTGATAAAAACAGTGCTTCTTCCATCGTCCTACGAACGGCTGATCATACCAAGTTGGCGGGCATGGCCCGGGATTTTCGAACGATCCTGGACGGAAATACCATAGGGAGAATTCGCCTGGCCAATTCCGCTCCCCATTCACAGCCCGTTGCGCCAGACGGCGTTCCCTCTCTCTTGCGCCTTGATAGTACATACCATGTTGCAACGCTTCGAACGCATGCGGCTGGTTGATCATTTGGGGAATTGTCCGGATATCTTTAAAATCGGAGCAATTCCCTCTTATTCGGTTAATGCCAACATTTCCAACAAGGAGCATGCCCATTTCGCCTTCGGTCTCAGCTTCAGCTCGAAGCAACCTTGCCAACATATCAATATCCTGTTTCCTGGATTTTACGACTGCCATTGGCTCACCTCTTTAGATTTCTAGACTCATCATATTGTAGGTGAGACGGATGTGTTACTCTGGCACAAGAGAGAGCGATAATAAATAGCTGTTCCACCACACTCTGCTGCCCGTTAGCTTAACGCCTAGCTGTATTTCTTGTGAAGAGAAGTACAAGGAGTGCCTCAGGCACTTCCTTCGTCTTGTTTTTGCTTTTAAGATTGCGTTATAACAATAAGGCAATAATACCGCCTATTCCTGCAAGGGTACACATCGTTCCACCAAAACGAATTGAACCAATATATAAAGATGAGGGCTCCGTAGCGTCATTAGATTTCCACATTTCAGTCATTGACCAGATTAATGTAGGTTTAATCAACATTAAAATTCCAACGAAAACAAGAAGAAAATATAATACAAACATTTTTAGCCTCCTATTTCTTTGGGGTCCAAACATAAGAAGCACACTAAACAAAATCATAAAATCCCCCCAAACTTTTCATATTATAAATATACAATCATGAATAGCTGAGCTCTTAGGAATATTGGTGCCTATGTTGCCGGCGCCATGGTAGCTGTTTTGTTCGCATTAAGCTATAGTGTCCCGTTAGCGTAATGCATTGACAAAGTGAAACAACCTTTTATTGCAACGGTCCATATGTCTTTAAATAATCAAGCATCAACTTATTCGATATAGCTAGCGCCTTTTCACGAGTAGTTGCAGGCACCGAAAGCATATATCCATTCTCAGCGTTCCAGATGGTTTGCGAATTTTCACCCTTTTGACCTTGAACATGATCAGCAATAAGAAAGCTTACTTGAGAAAAGTCTCTGTTTGCAAATATTAGATGTGACTGGTAAATTTCAGTTCCTACGACTGCTCCCCGCTCGCCATAGATAAAATAAGGGTACGATATCGAACCCCACCCCTCATTTGAAAAAGGTATTTCCAACTTCCGCTGATCAAGTGGAACCGGGATATGTTCTCCGACGATATTCACTTCACCTTTAAATGTACGTTTGCCATTTAGTTTGGTATACAATTTCCCTTTAATTATTACTATCGCTGGCTCCGTTCCAGTTCTCTCACCTGCAGCTAAAAGCTGATACTTGACACCCGTCAACGTTACATCGATCGAACGAGGAAACGTTTTATAAACTATAAAGATCGCGCAAAGAACAATAACCAATAGACCGATCATCATCATTCGCCTTTTCATAAAAATACAATCTCCACCCATCCAAGTAAATTCATTCCAAATTATTAAACGAACTGAACATAATGGAGGTTGCGTATGATATGAAGCCTTCAGAAACTTCTTTAACGTAGTTGTTGCTAAGCTAACCTGCCAGTTAGTTTGCGAAGGGCTGCAGCAAATTTTTGGATTCATAACGCACCTCAAAACTTCCATTAATCATAAAATCAACTAATAACTCTAAATGGGATGAATAATCGAATGGTCTCAGCGCATACAACAGGGAGCCTCGATTACCTAATGTCTTCGGGTTCATAAGTAGTTCGATAATTGGTTCCACTGCCATTGGATTTCTAATGTCGCTTAAGGCTATAGCAATTTCATTTCTGAGTATTTTGTTATCCGTATTTCTTAAATGTTCAATTAGCATAATGACAACTTCTTCATTATTGTGTCGACTCGCCTCAGAAATTGCTGAAGATGCTTCATTTTGATTACCACTCTTTAGAGCCTGTTCTAAACGAATAAGATCCATTGCTCGTCCTCACACCTTACCTTTCATGACCACATTAATACTACCACATATTGGAACTATCCTGCCCGTTAGCTTAATAAAATGAGCAGACCCTCACAGAGCCTGCTCATTCATGTGTATTATTCAACTATCGTATCCCGTTAGCTTTATGACGCACCGTTAGTCTAAGACTTTTCCTTATCCCCTTATTCATATTTAGATTTATTTAATTGTTTGGAATGTAATCTTGTCCAATAATAACCTTCCATTTTTCCTCATCTAAAGTTACAGGAAATTCGTTGATAATGTCACCGTTATCTTTAGTGTTAATATTTGCAGTAACAATGTAGTTATTGTCATCTATTTTTTTAATAGATACAATATCCTTTAATTTAACCTTGTCTGTGCTTAAGAGCTCATTGTACTCAGTTTTACGGACTTCATCATCCGAAAATCTGATATCAATTGTGTTATCAATCATATTGTCAACATTCTTGTCATCAATCGACTTAAAAAAACTCCTTAATATACTTTCAATCTCTTTATCAGACGCCTGTGAAGCATTTGTTGAAGAATTACCATATGAAAAAATAAAAACAGTAAAAGCAACAACTAATAATGCTCCTCCTAAAATTAATTTAATTCTTTTATTCATTCTTCTATCCAATCCCTTTCCATTTTAAATTTTAATTGCCTTTGCAAAGTCAACCTTTACATCCTACCATATTTTTACTAATTTAATCCTTATTTTGTTGCTCAAATATGCTCGTTAGCTTAACCAACTTTTAGTTTTGAATAAATTCAGCAGATACAAGGGTATTGTTCCAATCCACATTTATTGTGTATGAGCCAGGCTCCAATTTCGAAAATATCTTTATATCTGTATACTCCTGACCAGGCTCCAAATCTAGATAGTCTTTTATTGGAACCCCACCTTCGTCTACTGCTTTGTTGTCTTTTAACAACTTATAGCTAGCTCCGCCAATAACAGTCACTTTTGTTTCACTTTGGTTTTTGAAGGTATAAGTTATTTTAGTATCGGTACCTAAGTTTTCTAACTCAACGGAACCGACTAAATCAGATTGATTTGTATTGCTGTTTGATTCTGATGGTTTATTTGTAGGAGTATTCGCGGCTGATGGTTCAGTGTGTATTGGTTCTGACTCAGTATTTGACTTTGTACAGCCTGCTAAAATCATGCACACTACTAAAACTAACAATATGATAAAGCTATTCATTTTCGTCATTAGTATCACCTCGTTATAATCAGACGAACACGTTCATGAATAGGTTGCTAATTCTAAGGACTAGTCACTATTCAGCTCTAGTAGCTGTCTTCACTTGCTTAGTGACTAAAAATAACCCCTTCTAACGAAAAGTATTATATAAAACCAGAATGGTAACAGCACATTGCTAGGAGGGAGAAATTTATGACTATCCAACTCGCTGAATATATTAATCACTCAGCTCAAAATAATCCCAATATAATTTCTATTATGGCCGAAATGATCGCAACTATGGAGAATGACGCCAAACTCAAAAAAGAAATTCTTTTTACAGTTGATGAAATCAGTATGGAGATTTCCAGAAAAGATAAACTCCGTTATGACGTAGTGAATGCTACTCGTAATAACGGTGACTATTACAAAGCTAAGATGGTATGGAAACAATTTAGAAATGAAGTAGAGCATGCCCTAGGAGAATTGTATAAGCGAATTCAATGGACAAGATACCCTGACGAGTGGAGTGAGACATATGAGCTCCTAAAGCGTCGAGCAGCTTTACATGATGATGAGGTGGAAAGATTAGAGCGGCAAGAGTTATTGAGCGTCTAGTCAGTTTATAAATTGGAACAGTCAAATAACGTACCTCTTATCACACTCATACAATACCACATTATGGAAATTTCCTACCTAATAGTCCAATGAAAAACAGCTGCCGATTGATTACCGGCAGCTGTCTTATTGTTGTGCTAATGTTTCCCGTTAGTTGAACAAATGCCGCTTACGTAAAAAACTAAAATACAATAAGAAAGAAATAATTATGAGCATGGCATAAAACCAAGCGGAACGATACCACACATACTTAAGCTCCAGCAAAAAACTCATTCCGCCTTCGTCAGGTGGCAAAAGCGAATAAAGTGATACTTCAATATAGAACATTACAAAGAAAAACAAGAGTAACGGAAGAAATAAAGACCATACTAAGAGTTTAAATTTCATAAAAGTCTCCTTTTCTTTATATCAATGACAAAAAATTAGACGCATGCTCATGGATATTGTTACTCCAAATTTGTTAGCGTGGAAAAAGCAGCCGATCATTCTGACGGGCTGCTGTTTCATAGTGGAGCCTCGTCCTGAAGTAACCTTATTGTTTTAAAACTATTAGATGTTTTTAGAAATGTAATAGTTGCTGTAACTTGGAGTTTATCAGTGATGAGAATATGCTCATAAACAACACCACCAAACATTACGATGAATACAACATAATACTGAAGAAACATTAACAAACTATCCTGTATCGGAACATTTGAAGCATTATGCAAGTGATAATAGATAAAATACATAAATGAGAAAAACATGTTAAATGACCATGTTAATAAATATTTCTTTGATTTTGTTATCTCTATCACCTCAACTTGTTTAAACGAGTTCGAATCCTCCACAACTCCTTCCACTGAGAAAAGCTATAGACGGTTACTCACACTATTTTCAAACGTTGTAATTACCTGGAATGTCACTGAAAGTACTACAGTCGAAAAAATTTTATCATTGCATTAACCTGCCCGTTAGCTCAACAGGCTACCGTTTTATGCCGGCAGCCTCGTCCTGATGATTGTTAAACTATAGTTTCCTTAACAAATTCGTCTGACATCGCTATTGGCTTACAGGTACTTCAAGCGTGGTTTCGTCAGGGTTTAATACAAATTCCCACACTTTCCCGTCATCTCCCTTGTAGAAGAAAGAATACATAATAGCTTTTTCCTTTTGGAAGTTAATAAACAACTGGTTTACAACATTCCCATCGATTATATCTTCGTGGGCAACCGCATCTAATCTTCTTTCATAGTTTGCGCCTTCTTTATTTGTGGTATCATAAAGCCAAAGTTTGCCTCCATCTGCATCTCCTGAGATGTAATCTTTTCCAAATGCTTCTTCCACTTCAGATTTTGAAAGACCAATTTCCGCTTTTTCCTTTATAAACTCTTTATCTAATGTTTCGGATGATTCACCTGTGCAGCTTGAAAATACAATAATTACAACAAAGCCCAGACAAGTAGTTAACAACTTTTTCATTTCAATTCCTACCTTTTGTTGAACCATAAGCCAGCAATAAATCCAGAGGTTCCAAATAGTACTGCGATAATATTAAAGATTATATCCCTCTTCTCTGTTGTTGTTTAGTTCTAACATTTATAGTACTCCCTTCGATATCGGTAATTGTTAGAGCCCAGAAAAAACAGCCGATTGCCATCACTCAATCCTCCCGTTAGTTCAACACCTAACAGTACATCTGTACAAAAACCATCATTTTGTGAAGATATAAAAAGAGCTACCGCAGCAGCTCCTTCTTCGTTTGTATAGGGTCCTTCATTGAAGTACCTTTCCAAGCCAGTTTATAAGTTTTTCCGAAAAACTTGCCCTTATTTAAGGTACGCTTCACCTTATACGCTATAACGGCTAAATTTTCTACGCAGAAAAAATCGCAACAAATATTGTTAGCGCTCTACACTTTCAATAAAAGGTACCCATCTTTCGGGAATCCGACGTATTCTCATGGCTTTTGTTCATGCTACCTCTCTCCATTTTCAGCAGCAGGTAATAGGATAACATAACAAACATAAAGACCACGACTGACTTTATACTTCCCATAGGGTTGCCGACAGCCATCTCGGACCAAAACGCGGAAATACAGTCAATAGTGAAACCGGCATACGCCCATTCTTTCAGCCTGTAATACTTAGGAACCAGCAGTACAAGGATACCGATGATTTTTGCTACTCCAAGAAGAGTTAGGAAGTAGACCGGGTAGCCTAGCAGTTGAGTTGTTTCCACGAAATTTTTGGAGGAATGAGCAATCTCATTGAAGGCACTGAGTGCGAATCCTGCGAGCGTGCAAGCCGTAATAATCCAGTAAGTAATCTTGATTTTTTTCATCTTGATAGCTCCTTTTTCGATATTTTTTGATTTCCCTGTAATTTAATTGTAGATGGAATCGGAAACGGGCAGAGCTGTAAAAAGTCATGAATTTACAACAAAAAAGGCAGAACATTTGTGCGCTAAAGCATGATAAATATCATGCTCTATGCCAAAAGTCATGCCATTATTAGATGAGTGCCTGATGACGAACTGCAAAGAGTGCAGCTTGTGTTCTGTCTCGCAGACCAAGCTTGGCTATGAGGTTTGAAACGTGGTTTTTCACTGTGCCTTCTGTGATGACAAGGATACTTGCCATCTCTTTATTATTTAATCCCTGACCCAATAAAGCGAGGATCTCTTTCTCGCGTTCGGTCAGAGCCGCTAAAGCGACAGTTTCCTTAGTGCTGAGGGGATTTGTTTTATCCAAGTTCGATTCCGATATTTTCTTAAACTCATTCAACAGCATGGCCGTAATATCGGATTGAAGCACCGTCCCTCCGTTATATATGGTTTGAATGGCGCTGACGATCGCCTCGGAGGGCATATCTTTCAGCAAATAGCCATGGATACCTGTTTCCAAAACCCGTATGATTAACTCCGCGTCATCGAAGGTAGTCATTATCAAAATCTTGGTCTCGGGTATATGCTTTAAGATCAACTCGGATCCTTCGATGCCGTCCATTCCTGGCATTCGGATATCCATCAGCACCACGTCCGGCTTCCACTCCAGCGCCTTCGCATATGCATCCCTGCCGTCAATTGCCGTCCCTACAATTTCCATCTCCGGCTCAAGACCGATAAGAGCGGCAAGTCCCTCTCTCATGAGCCGCTGGTCATCTACGATCAAAACTTTCAAAGCTGGACACGCTCCCTTTCCAAGGCAGAATAGGGAAATGACCCCTCAACAGCAAACCCTTCGTTCCGATCCAGGTAAAATCGCACCTCTCCATTCCACTCCCTCGCCCTTTCCTGCAAACCGATTAGACCAAAACCTGGATTTAATTCATCAGGGACGACCCCATCGTTACGTATGCTCAGCGAAAATCCGCTCTCCGAGTAGGCTAATGTCACATTCACATTCTTTGCTTGGCCGTGCTTCTGTGCATTGGTAAGGGACTCCTGAACCATGCGATAAGCCGTTAACTGAAGGTTGCGGGGCAGAACAACGGGAACCCCCTTTTTTTCAAAAGTGGTTTGTATTCCGGTGAATTTCGTAAACTCGGCACTCAACCTCTCGAGACTGTCATACAGAGAGATACCTCCCGCCGGTTCATCCCGAATAGCCCTTACTGACAGCCGAATCTCTTGCAAGGACGATTTGATTAACTCTTCGCATTCTTGATAGATTTGCTGACTGCGTGGGGAATCCGTCATGTTCAGCTTGCGAGCCAACTGCATTTGAACCAATAATGCCGTTAATTTATGGCCTACCGTATCGTGAATATCCCGCGCAATGCGCACCCTTTCCCTTGTTGCTGCCCACTCTTCCGTTTGAAGCGCATACTCCTGCAGCTGCTCATGTGACTGCATCAACTGGGCATACAATTGCATTACATTCTCCCGAGCGCGTTGATAATACTGGATAACTGCGCTTACGATACCTGAGAATATAATAAACGAACAAGAAACAAAATAGCTGATTATTTCGAGTTGTTTATATAAATACCAATCAATACTGCCCATCGTTACAAGATACATGGTAAGCAGCAGGATGCAAGTAATGACCAGCATTCGAGTGCTCTTGACAAACATCAGAATCGCCAAAGCGGTAATCCCGATGAATAAATGATTCGGAAAATCCCCACTTATATAAACATAGCCGTAAGCAGCAGATGCCATGAAATCGATGAGGAGGATGTGAAGAAGCCAATTCTTCCTTTTCTTCCTATGGAGATAAAATAAATTAATCCCAAGGAACATCAAGATTGAAATCACAACAATGATCAAATTCCAAAAAATTGTAATCGAATGTTCAAAATAAAAAACACCGGTTAAGGCTAAATCAAGGATGAGCTTCACACCGAAAATTAGTCCCCATGAAAGGGGGCTCTTTCTTATGTTCTTAATCGCTTGGATCATAGACTTCTTCACCTCACTTACCCCATATTAGCACATTTAGCTATCAGTTGTGGTAAGGTTTACCATTCATCGAATTTTCACGCTTCCCGAAGCAAGCCTACTGGCTAAGGGATACCATCCTTCGGGATATATATTGACACATTATATATCGATCTGATAAATCGTGGTCATAATTTACAAATATTTCTACATGACAAGGGGGTTAATTTTGAACACTCAGGATGTTATTTTAGGCCTGCTTATGAAAGAATCATTGACCGGATACCAAATAAAGCAGTTATTGGAGAATGTGTTCTCTAATTTCTATAGTTCTAGCTATGGAATCATATATCCCACACTTGCTCGAATGGAAAAGGAAGGGTTCATCACTAAGGAAAATGTGCTCCAGGAAAACGAACGATTACGAAATAAAATTTGTACAAACATGTTGATGAGGTAACGCTCGCAAAACTTTTAGGAGGAATGTTATGAAAACCATTTTTATCACAGGTGCTTCAACGGGCATTGGTAGAGCTACAGTAAAACATTTTGCTGAAAGAGGATGGAACGTTGTAGCCACGATGCGCTCACCTGAACAGGAAACTGAATTCAATTTATTAAGTAATGTGTTAGTGCTTAGGCTCGATGTTGAGAAGGAAGATACGATTCATCATGCGTTAGCAGAAGCGACCCAGCGGTTTGGTAAAATTGTTGTTCTTCTTAATAAAGCTAGGTATGGAACAATGGGTCTTATAGAAGCAGCTACGGAAGAGCAGATTAGAAGACAGTTTGAAGTGAACGTTTTTGGTCTGATCCGAATGACTAAAGCTATGCTGCCACATTTTAGATCCAATCAAGAAGGTCTGTTGATCAATATCTCTTCTATGGGCGGGAGAGTGACCTTTCCTACGATGTCTTTGTATCATTCATCCAAATTTGCGGTGGAGGGTTTTTCCGAGTCGGTATTCTATGAATTAGCCTCACAAAACATCAAGGTAAAATTGATTGAACCAGGTGCTATTAAAACGGACTTTGGCGGAAGATCGATGGAGTTCTTTTTTAATGATGCATTAACAGACTATAAGCGATTTACTACTGCATTTCGGAATAAATTGGGTGAGATGGAGAAACACCCGTCATACGCCTCACCTCCAGAAATTGTTGCTGAAACCACATACCAAGTGGCCACCGATGGAACAAATCAATTCCGATATATCGTAGGGGAAGATGCCAAGATGCTCATTCATATGAAAGAAAATACGGATGAAATGCAATACCTAACAAATATAGCCCAGCATTTTTCCTGAAAAGGAACCCGCGTTCAGAAGTCCCATCCATCAAACCATCGCTTCAGAGATCTTAGAACTCTCTGAATCAGAGATGATCTGCTAGCTCCCGGAACAACACAGCTACAAGGGAATTAGCCGTCATTTGTGGTAAGGTTCATCGTATCATATGTAAGGAAAAATCTTCCTATGGCCTTAAAGTTGCTCTTTATAATTTAAATCGTCTACATGGAATGGTAGTACGACTAACAATAGATAAGCCCATTGTTGAGTTATCTTTCAAACTCAAATTCGTTAAGGAACTTTATTCAGACAGAGGATTGCAGTTCGGAGTTGTATATACCAATAAGTCTCCAGCTATTACTGGAGACTTACAAAGCATCGCCGTAGATCCTTATTTTCACGAAATAGGAGTACCATTAGGCATTTCAGTATCCGGCCTTAATAGAATAACATCTCCTTTTTCCGGGACTCCTCCCAAAACTAATACCTCCGATTTGAATCCCGCAATGCGCCGAGGAGGAAAATTGATGATTCCTATAATTTGCCTCCCTACGATTTCCTCAACCTTGTAACGCTTCGTTATTTGTGCACTTGAGGATTTCATCCCGATCTCCGGTCCAAAATCAATCTTAAGCTTTATCGCAGGGACCTTTGCTTCTTCAAAAAACTCCGCTTCCTTAATCGTTCCGACACGAATATCTAGTGCTGCAAAATCATCGATCGTTGCCAACGTCTTGCCTCCTTCACTAAAGTCTTTAACCGCTCCGTGTTACATTTTACTGTGCTGGGCGGAACGGTCGCAGGAGTCGAATCCCTTCCTCAATGGATCCCTCCATCAGTTCTAATAGCTGGGGAACCAGTTCCTGCATCCGGGGGGCGTTCAGGTGCCGATCAAGAGCATCCCGGTTTTCCCAGCGCTCGTAGATGATGAATGTGCCGGGCTGGCCTTCCACCTCGTGAGCCTCGTAGTCAATGTTGCCCAGGTCGTTGCGCGACGGGGTGACAGCAGCAGTCATAAATGCCTTCATCTCGGCTTCTCTCCCTGCCTTAGCTCTCGCCTCCCAGAGTACAGTAACGTAACGGTTCTTTGTATCGTTGATGCTAATTCCTCCTAATTATAATTACTGCATTTTTAACTTTACCGTTGAATTCCAGTGTATCAATGGCTTAGCTTCATGCTGTTATAAGCGTCCAAAAGAACGATTAAAGCCTTGGCCCGCAAGAACATCTTGACGAACCACATCTAAACGGCGTGTTTGGTATTCACTCAAAGCATTTATGATCGAATTCGGATACTTTTTAATGGCGTCCATAATGGCAACCGTATCGTCAAGTGAGTCATTAAAGCCTGCGCCCGTCATTGGTGACATGGTATGAGCTGCGTCGCCGATTATGGCTATTCTTCCTTTTGACAATAGATTAGGGATGTATTCATTAACAGGTGCACCGATTAAACTGCGATCCTTAATCGCGATTTGCAATATGGCATCATCTTCTTTACTCCAATTGGCTTGGCTGGTTTGTGATAGTTCTTCCAGCAGCGAATCCGGAATAGCTTCACCGTATAAGGAATGCTGGGCAATCCCGTCCTTTAACACGCCTAATTCAGACAGCGATTGATTATGCGAATGATCAAACCAGCAAAAACCTATCCATCGCTGGCCAGGATTGGTCCCCCCCTCAATCCCTGGCATCACCGCAGTTGTCAATGTACCGGCAGCACTATCATTGAAATAAGCGCTCGAAAGCTGCCGTTTTTTCCAGTCTTTCTTTGGCAGCAATTTTTCATCCACTTTCCCTACCCAAACCAGATAGCCAGCATAATCCGCAAATGGTTTGTCAGGGCTTAAATAACGGCGGACAATACTGCGATATCCATCTGCGCCAATCAAAAAGTCTCCTTTAAACGTCTGCTCCTCTTCACTGGTAGCCCAAGCAGATGATTCATTTTGCCCAACACTAACAATTCGTGTATGGTGCTGAAGGGTAATACCAGGTTCATTTGCGACTGCATTGCGCAAACGTTCTTGAATGGCTGACCAGGCTTCAACATTGTTGTTACCATTGGATGCCAAGTGTCTTAATTCTCGTTCAATTTCACTATTACGATAAGGCTTTGAGTGTAAGCGAATAAAAGCACCATTTCTTAATGATGAATCTGCACGTTCAAGAATGGTCACTGCATAACCAGAACGGGATAACGCAAGCCCCATCATTAGACCACCTAAAGATCCACCTACAATAATGGCATGTTCAAACTGTTTTTGTGACATCATTCATTCTCCCGTTTTGAAATGGCGGGCATTCGTAAAATGCCCGTTACTGCAGCTTCATCTGGCTACGGAGCATCCGATCGAGGAGTTTGTCCGGGAGAATACGGACCAGTCGGGTCAGCAATGCCGAATCGCGACCGACCGTATAGCGGGTGCGCGGCTTCCTTTCGTGGATTGCTCGTGACACCACTGCCGCCACTTTCTCGGGGCGGATACCGTCCGTTGCCCATGTTTCAGCCTGAGCCTTCACGGCATCAAAAAGACGATCATGGCGCCTGTGCTGGTCCGGCGTCATTAACTTGGCCAGCCGCTCCGCTGTCGTAATCCCTTGTTCCGACAGGCCCGTGCTGACACCACCCGGAGTGATCATGATAACCTTTAAGCCGAACGAAGACATCTCCCTGCGAAGACTGTCATTGATCGCTTCCATAGCATACTTTGCAGCCGAATAAATTCCGAAACCGGGCATGGAGACCTTGCCGCCAAGCGAACCGATATTGACCACGCGTCCGCCGCTGTTCAGCAAGGCCGGGGTAAGCGCCTGAATAACCGCGACCTGTCCGATCACACTGACTTCGATCTGGCGGCGAAATTCATCGAGTGGAACCATCTCGAGAGGTGCATTAACGGCGATGCCGGCATTGTTGACCACGGCCCGCAAAGGGCGACCAGACGGATCTTGCACCACCCGTTCGGCCAACGCCTTTAGTGTCTCGATATTGGTAACGTCAACGATCACCGGCTCGATATTTTTGCGTTTGATTTTGTCGGCGTCTTCCTGACGACGAACCCCAGCTAAAACGTGAAATCCGTCATCCGCGAGCTGCTCTGCGGTAGCCCTGCCGATGCCGCTGGACGTACCTGTGACAACGACCATTTCTTGAGTTTTGAATGACATAGTAACCCTCCTAAGTTGGATAAGATATGGATCACTGTATAGCACTGTTATACGGTTATTATAGCACCGCTATACAAAACTGTCTATAGCGGTGCTATAGACTTTTTTCGAAGTGTTGTCCTGCGGTCTGAATATCGTTTTGGCGGGCGCTGCGTGATATACTTCGGCGCTCACGAGATACCGTCGCGTGAGGAGTGAGATCATCGAATCCCTCTGAAAATGAAAAAAATCGCCATCCTGCTTGGATAGGCGATCTCTCTTATGTGCCACTATTTTTGGAACTTCATCTTTACCATGGAGCATAGCAAAGCCCCAATTGAGGCTTTGCCTGGAGTCTCAAGACTCTGTCATCGAATCTCTCATTTTGAATCGGCGTCCGGCCTTTGGATCAAAATAATCTGCATTACGCTTTCCCGAATGAGATCAACGACGTCGGGCGGGGGCGGGGGCGCCTTGCGAAGTTGGGCCGTCACATACAGCCAAGAGGCCGTATTGGCGGAAGCCCAGACCAGATCTGTCGCAGCCTGGGTTGGCACAGCCAATTTGCCTTCGGCAGCGACTCTCTGAATATTTTGCACCAGTGCTTGGTGCGACTGTTCTGCCGCCTCGATATGGGCGCCCTCGAGCAACCGCCCCATCATCGCCGCATAAATCCGAGGACGGGCTGCCGCGAAGCGGACATAGTCATCCCATCCTTGCCGAAGAGCCATCTCTGGGATGGTGGACTCCACTGCGGCAATCTTGCTTTCAAATAACTGTTTGAACGCTTCCACTATAGCTGCACTCAGGAGTCCATCGGCATTGCCGAAATGGTGGTAGAGTGTAGGGGCCGTAACCTTCGCGATCGCAGTTACGGCTCGCGTCGAAAATTGGGCTCCGCCCTCCTCTTCGAGTACCTTAAGAGCAGCTGCCAATATTTTGTCATATGTGTTCATAAGCCCATTATAGCAGTGCTATATGCGTATGTCCATGACGAAGGTTGTACGTCTGTGACCATTATCCCTGTAGCCCCAAAAGGTACTGAGGATTTTTCTTTCAGATTAACTTCCTCATTGTACAGAAGAGATGGAGCTACTGTTGTGGATATTTTAGGTTTGGCAGAGCCAAACCTAGTAGTGAAATCGCAATAATATGGTTCGCCCTACTTGTGATAAGGTTCACCGTAACATCTATAGAGCGAAATCAACAGGCACCCGTTCGGGTGCCTTTCGTGGTAGATGGCTGTAGTTAGGACTTGTTACCTGTCCCAACTACAACTGAATAAACTCCTTAATCGTCATGAATTACAACAAAATGAATGTTCCAGGCTTAAATTCAGAACCAAGAGTAGCTGCAAAGTCATAAAATCCTTTTAATCTTACCGCAAAAAGATTGTTCTCGTACTGAATAACATCACGACCCCCGTCTACCGCATATACCTTTACCTAACAGCATCTTTAGGAATAAACGGGGCTGCTTCAGCTAGAGCTTCATTTTTAGTAAGTCGCTTTCTCTATTGAAAAAGTTTAGCTATGCTATTATCCGTCTTCAATGAACGGATGATAAGACTTAATGCTTCAGCGCGAGTAGCCTTATTATCCGGTGCGAACTGATCCATGCTTATGCCGTGAATGGGACCTGCGGTCTTCGGACGGATGGTTGTAGCAGGCAACGATGGCTGCCGTGTTGGCCAGGATGGCGAATTTGAACGTAAGATTGAATCCCCGCTGGCTTATTAGCCGGCGGGTTTCTTCGTGAGCTAACCGTTTCTTTTACTTCGAATTTCTGTAAAGCCCAGAACGGCCTTCAAACCATTGAAACAAATGAGTGACAATCACTTTCAGGACCGCATAGCCGGGAACCGCCAAGATAATTCCCATCACGCCAAACAAATTCCCCGCAGTCAAAATAACGAAAATGATCGTAATTGGGTGAATATTAAGCGATTTTCCCATAATTTGCGGAGAAATAAATTTGCCTTCAATCAATTGGACGATTGTCCATACAATAATCATCTTAAGAAGCATGCCGGGTGAAGTAACGAATGTCACAATCAATGCGGGAGTAATTGCTATTACCGGTCCCAAATAAGGGACAATGCTTGTGAAAGCCGCTACGATGGCAAGAACCAAAGAATATTTCAGGCCTATGATCAAATAGCCCAAATACAACAAAGTCCGATGCAAAAGCTGACGATGACTTGTCCCCGTATATAAGAACTAATTTGATGATTCATTTCCTCCATTACCTCGAAGGATTGAGTTCGAAGTTTGGTAGGAATGAGATTGAGAATGAAATGTGGAAGCTTCTTGCCATCCTTCAGAAGGTAAAACAAACTAAATGGGACGACGACAATGGCTAAAACCGTTTCTGTTATAGCTCCCACAATGCTCACTAAGCTACTCACCATCTGATGACCAAACGAAGTCAAGTGTCCTGTTACCGTATTAGTCCAATCCGTGGAGCTATATCCAGTCATATGCTGGAATCGGTTAAAAAACGCGCTTCCGATTAATTTTTCAAACCGATGTCCAAATAAAGCAATGATGAAGTTTCAGATAACACGCACAGTGTTAACAACATACCCATTATTAATAATGTAGCGGGGCTCGGCAATGTAAAAGAAAGAAGCTGCTAAGATGGTTTCACTTCTGAGACAGCCCCCTTAGATTTATTCAAACTCAGCTCATGGTTGCCGAACCGACACTACCGTCTCTCCGGATCTAATAACCTGCTCAAGCCGTATTCCGATGTAGTAATACTGAGACGCTTCATTAACTCAAATTTTTAAGTGGTGCCTCACAATGGGTATACTAGTAAGGAAAGGATGTGTTTTATGATGGGAACCATGAAGGCGGTAGGACTAACCCGATACCTTCCAATTGAAGATCCGGAAAGCCTGGTAGACTTAGTTGTGGAGAAACCACGAGCGACGGGGCGTGACATTTTGGTCAAAGTTGTGGCCATATCGGTCAACCCTGTTGACACCAAGGTGCGGGCGCCGAAAGACAGAGTTGAAGATGTCCCTAAAATTTTGGGTTGGGATGTAGCAGGAATTGTTGAAGAGACGGGACCGGACTGCTCGCTGTTCCGTCCGGGGGATGAAGTTTTCTATGCGGGCAGCATTGCACGACAAGGCGGAAACAGTGAATACCATCTGGTCGATGAACGAATCGTCGGGCGCAAGCCTGCTTCCCTCAACTTCACCGAAGCGGCAGCCCTTCCTTTAACCTCTATTACAGCTTGGGAAGCATTATTTAGCCGCATGTTGATTTCCCAAGATCCGGGCGCCAACGTAGGCAAGTCCCTTCTTATCATTGGGGCAGCGGGGGGTGTAGGGTCCATTGCCATCCAGCTTGCCAAACAAGCGGGGCTCACTGTAATCGGGACTGCATCCAGGCCGAAAACGGTCGAATGGGTTCAATCCATGGGCGCCGACTATACGATCAATCACCATGACCCGCTCCTTCCGCAGCTTGAGGCCATTGGGTTTCCAAGCGTTCCGTACATTTTCTGCCTGAATGCATTGGAGGAACACTGGGCTGGCATCAGCGAAGCCATTTCTCCCCAAGGGGTTGTATGCGCAATCGATGATCCGACATCTCCGCTTAACCTCAATCTGCTCAAGCAAAAAAGCGTCACCTTCGTCTGGGAGTTTATGTTTACGCGCTCACTTTTTGAAACGGATGATATGATCGAGCAGCACTTGCTGCTCAATCGGATCGCGGATGCGGTGGATCAACAAAAACTGAAAACAACGCTCGCCGAAGTTCTTGGGCCGATCTCAGCAGAGAATCTTCGCCAAGCCCACAAGCTGTTGGAGAGCAATAGGGCGGTAGGCAAGATTGTTCTAGAGGGTTTTGTTTAAAACCTGAACTAGGAAAAAAGAAATATTAGATTTCCGTTGTCCGATTCGGCAAAAGTAAATAAATAGAAGGTCGACTGCTGCTAGCAGTCGACCTTTAAATTTAAGATAAAGGAGGCCATCCTTAGCTGGATAGCCTCCTTTTATATTCCGATCCGGTGTTTTTACTTTATGTGTTTATTTAATAATAATCGGATCTTCAGAATTTTAATCCATTGTTATACATAATCTGACCATATGCACCAACAAATATATATTTTCCGTGCGCTTTAACACCGTCCTTCATCATTTCATTGCCGTTGATTTCAAATGAATATTTTTTTGGAACAGGAACCTCATTCCACTTAACGCCGTCTTTCGAAACATAATAAGAATTATATGTTACATAATCCCCGTTTACTTCCGCAAGAGAATCGTTGAAGGCGAAGAAATTTCCGTCAAACGACGTAACAAATTCAAACCGGTCATTTTGGTCCAGATTAACTGCAGACTTCGACCATGTCTTGCCATCCTTTGATACCCACATTTTCGTCGCATCATACGGATAGACCGCCATGTAACGCTCACCGTTCCAAGCCAGATCGGCTTGCATAACAGCCAGATTCGCCAACCCCGTCCACACCGTTCCGTTCGTGGACTGCATGATTTTCGTATACTGCTTGCCGTTGTTATAAATCTGGAATGCGGCCAACACCCGTTTCCCATCCGACACCATCGAGGTGAGCCAATAGCCCGATTTACTAACACTATCCACTTTAGTCCAGGTAAGTCCGTCCTTGGAAGTATACACACCATACACTTGATCAGACGCGATGAAGAACTTCCCTGTCCATAGTATTTTACTTAAACCTCCGTATTTATCTTTAAATGTCACCTTTGCTGGCTTCCAACTGATTGCATCGGAAGATACATAGACTCCACCGTTGCCGACCGCAACAAATTTATTCGCGCCCCACGCGACATCGAACAAATTCGATCTCCCTAAACCCTCTTTATATGAAAAAGGATTCGCGCTCTTCCACTGCGTTCCATTATCCGTGTAAATGATGCTCCCTTGCAGGCCCACGGCTACCGTTCTTTTCCCACTGGTAGCTACTGCGTTAAAATCCCCGCTTCTGGATGTTCCTGCTAACCGGTAGCTCCATTTAACCCCGTCGCTCGTAGAGATAGCGTAGGTGCCGTCAGGATGACCTTCCATCTTATTAGAACCAAACCCGGCATACCCACCATCGACTGGATACATCGTATAGACCGTAACATGGAGATTGGATAAGTCATTCTGCTTCCAATTCACCCCATCGTTAGAGGTATAAGATACTTGCCGGCTGGAAGTGTTAGTTCGGACATCTCCAACTGCGATGTAAGTTTTCCCGTTTGTAAATAGCGATTGCAGCTTGACGTTACTTGGCGATCTACTTTGTTTATTCCAAGTCAACCCATCTTTCGAAGTATAAAACCCGTTTCCTACACCCAGATAATGATCCTTGACCCATATCATATCAATAATATTGGCTTTGGTATCAAGGGGCTTGCTTGTCCAATTCAGCCCATCCTTAGAGGTATATACCTTCTTTTCTTCATAACCAAAAATAAAATAGTTATCGTTAACATATTCAATCGGATGCGAGCCATACTTAACCCCAAACGTGAGGGTCTTGGTCCACTTCTCCCCGTCACTGGAAGTGAATACATGCTCCCGTCCCACAGCCACAAAATTGTTTTTTCCCCAAGTGAGATAATGAATCGCTTCACCCGGCTCAAAAGCGATCTTCTTCCACTGTAGTCCATCGGTAGACGCAAATGCCTCGGAAGACGCATAATCAGCTTCTCTTTCATATTCCGTGTTTGAGCCAAACATAACATATTTCATTCCATCCCAAGCGATGGTTGTGAGTTGATAGCTTCCAAACTTCGACAAAGCCTTCCAATTCCGTCCGTCCGTTGACCTCATCACGCTTCCATAGGGACCAACGGCAACATATTCCTTATCGCCTTTCGCTAGAGAGTAAGGCGGATTAGAGCTGTATGATGACTCCATAGTCCATCCTTCGCCTATAGAGTAAGGCGCCTCCCGCAGCGTGATAGTGTCAATGCTTTCATAAGATGATGCAGCCGATACTACTGAATTCACTCTCAAAAAAGGCCATACCAATGCGACACAAATGATCATTACAACTGCTTTTTTCCAGTGCATAGCTTCCTCCTAGTTGTTATCCCACGATGTTGTATTGGGTCAATCCAAAAAAAATGAACCTTGTTTAAGGTTCATAAATATTGAACTGAGTCCCTATCCCCATTATATGCCTTTAGAACCAATTAAATTAATAGGTCTATAAGACTATATATTTAAATAATGGGAGTTTAAACTCGGAGGCTGATATTAAACAGGTGTTGGAATTAGTACCCCTTCAACTCCGACGTTTGTACTACTTTGTAAAGCGAGCTGCCTCTAAGCATTCATGCTCGAAAAAATCACCGGATTATTGAAACCGCCCTTAAAGAAAAAGAAGCATCTTAAATAAAAAATAGAGCCAGATGGTTTACATTCATTGGTTCTGTTCTTTTAAAAAGCGGTTCATGAAGCGATGAATCATACCAGGTTCAAATCCTGGCGGTTAATCTTTGCAGAAAGTTACTTCTGTACTATGAATAGTGATAGGATATGTTTTTCTTCTTTCTCGTATTGTCACTACGCTGAGTCCTTCCGAAAAACTCTCTAACCTCTCGTACTGATCCCCTAGCTCTATCATCTCCATGTTACGCTTCATCAACGTAATGTTTTTCTTCTCATAAACTAATGCTATGCCCTCGCTAAAACATGAAGCGCCCGTAAACCTTGGTTCAATCGCAAATTCTCCGTCTGGATTCAGGTATCCCCAATTCCTTCCTAGTTTGACCGGGGCCAACTGCTCATAAAAATCCTCCGCGTCATTATAATTAGTTTCGACTATGACTTCACCTAATCTGTTAATGAATCCGAATTTATTACGTTTACCAATTACCGCCATTCCCTCTCGAAAATCACCAGCATAACCAAACTTTGGTGGAATAACGATCTGACCTTTGCAGTCAATATATCCTATCTTACCTTTTACACTTATTGAAGCAAGCCCGTCAGAAAAGGAGATATAATCGTCAGATATAGGATCTATTACGTATTCGCCTGCTGCATTGATGCATCCGTGCTTTCCAGAAGGGTGCTGTACGGATACGATACCATCTCTGAAGTGCATGGAGTTATTATATATCTGATCATTAATAAAATTCCCATTTACATCAATGAACGCTCTCCCCAATGTAATACCATTAGGTATGACTGCGGTGGCGTATCCTTCCGAAAAATCATAGGCATATTCAAAATTAGGAGGAATTACAATCTTACCGTGTATATCTAGATAGCCATACTTACCGTTATTTTGAAACAATGCACGGCCGCAAGAAAAATTCTTTACTCCAAAATAATCTGTATCCAACAAAGTTTCGCCGGATTTTGAAATGAACTTCGTTTTATTGTTCTGGAAAACAGCAGCTATGCCATCTGTGAAAGAAGTAGCTATAGTTTCCCGTAAGTTCAATCATGACTGATGTGAATCTTGTTCATTGCCAAGCCAATCAGGAGTTTAAAATCTCACGTAGTTCTCTCACGCCTTCCGAACAGTGGGCGAGTAAAATACGTCACTATGCATATGCTGAATTTTGTCCCATTTGCCAGGATTGGTCGTGTCTGGACAGCGGTGCTCCAGAATGGCCTGATACAGGGTGGTTTTTTCTTCCAAATGGGCAACGTGCCGTTTAGCTTCTTCGAGCTTAGCGAGCGCCGCTTCTTTATGCTCCATCATGAGTGCGCTGCGTTGCGGAATGGTTGAATCCCCTTCGAGACAGAGATCGACGTACATTTTGATGACTTCAATCGGCATCCCGGATTGCTTGAGGCATTTGACGCCATGCAGCCAGTTGATCGATTCTTCGTCAAACAGCCGTATATTATTCTCATTTCGCTGTACGCTTGGCACCAACCCTTTATCCGTGTAAAAGCGTACAGCGTGCTCGGTGAGTCCCGTTATCAGCGCGGCTTCTTTGACAGTATGCATGTAAAGTCCTCCTTGGAAAATAAATTTTTGAAGATGGCTTGACTTCGTGTAACACGAAGGCTCTAGGCTTATTGTAATGCAAATCAGCCGTAAGCAGAATCCCCGCTGCAGTACCCGATTCCCGGGATACGGGCCGTTTGCTATTATACATTTGAACACTAGGAGGAATTACAATGCAAACCGTAACATTGAACAATGGCGTAAAAATGCCGATCATCGGCTTTGGTGTCTACCAAGTTCCGGATGTTGAAGAATGCGAGAACGCGGTATATGAAGCGCTGATAGCCGGTTACCGCCTGATCGACACCGCCGCTGGTTATCTGAATGAGGAAGCGGTCGGACGCGCGATTAAGCGCAGCGGTGTGCCGCGTGAGGAGCTGTTCATCACGACCAAGCTTTGGGTTCAGGATGCCGGCTACGAAAGTGCCAAGCTGGCGTTTGCTAAATCCATGAAGAAGCTGCAGCTCGACTATCTCGATCTATACCTTATTCACCAGCCGTTCGGCGATTATTACGGCGCTTGGCGTGCCATGGAAGACCTGTACCGTGAAGGCAAGATCAAGGCGATCGGTGTCAGCAACTTCCTGCCCGACCGTCTGATGGATCTCATCGTGCATAACGAAATCGTGCCCGCCGTCAACCAGATCGAAACGCACCCGTTCTACCAGCAGATCGAGAGCGCCGCTTTTATGAAAGAGCAGGGTGTTCAACACCAGTCGTGGGCCCCGTTCGCTGAAGGACTTAACAACATGTTCGGCAACGAAGTGCTGGCCTTGATCGCAGAAAAACACAACAAGTCCGTCGCCCAGGTAGTCCTGCGCTGGCTTGTTCAGCGTGGAGTCGTTGCAATTCCAAAATCGGTGCGCAAAGAGCGGATCGTCGAAAACTTCGACATTTTCGATTTTGAGTTGAGCACGGACGATATCGAACTAATTTCCACTCTCGATACGCGGGAAAGTCTTTTCTTATCGTACCGCGATCCGGAAGTCGCCAAGATGATGGGCAACTGGAGAGTCGGTCTGTAAACCTAGATCAAACCGTAAACTCATCACGCGTTTATCCTCATCTATTAAGAAAGGACAGGGCGACGCCCCCGTCCTTTCTTTACTTGAATTGTAAATTCTAAGAATAGCAAAACTGCTGCTACCGGTGCAACGAAATCTATACTTCGGCCAATACAGGTAACACACAGAACCACCGAGACTATATGTCTTTGAGGATTTGAATGACCTTTCTTTTAACTGATTCATCATTCACTTAAATCCTCTCCTCAAGTTCAGTATTCTGCTTTCCGAAAATTGTGTTGACTTTATATACAACTTAACTTTAACACATATTGAAACTATTCTGTCCGTTAGCGTAGCGAAGGGCTGCCATGTGGCAGCCCTTCAGGGGTTGAACTATCGTTTCCCGTTAGTTCAATGCGGTTAAATCGAAACCTCAAATTCTTTTACATAAACAGCATTTCCGGTAACTTCTATGCCATCGCCATTTGTTACTGTTACTTGCACGCTGCCATTCCTTCCGATTTCCTGACCTTGTTCTATCAAAAGATGTAATAAAGAATCTGACTTTATATATCTTGAATAATAAGCTCCCATTACCCCAGAGGCAGTGCCAGTGACTGGGTCTTCAATTGTACCAGAAAACGGTGATGAAAAATGGCGAGCGTGCATATGTGCGTTGGAATCATATGTTTTTAAACAAAAAGGATGAAGAGACGCTCTAGGCATTTCCTTCAGAATGTTTGGAAAGAGTTTGTTAATTGGTTTCATTCGTCTGAAAGCAGCAAGACTTTTTATTGGAATCAATAATGTCCATGTTCCTGTGCTGCCATACAAAGTTGGTAATTCTGTCTCTATATCGCCTTCATCAATCCCCATAGAAATAGCTAATTCTTGAAGAGAACCATTGAATCCTTTAAATTGGGGAGTTGCTTGCCTCATTGTTATGTAAAGTCCTTCGTTTGAAATTAGTCTTATCGGTAAAACCCCTGCTTTTGTTTCAATTGTGAAATCAGTTTTATTACCCAATAAACCTTTTGTTTTCAATGCATAGATAGTTGCCATTGTTGCGTGACCACAAAGATTTATCTCATGACCTGGTGTAAAAAAACGAATTCTTAAATCAGCAATATCGGAATGAAGTGGGAAAGCCGTTTCATTAAATCCTACTTTTTCTGCCACTTCTAGCATTTGCACTTCAGTAAGATTTTCACCATCCAATACCACCCCTGCTGGATTCCCCATATTAGGAATATTACTGAATGCGTCATAATGATAAACCTTTATTTTTTTCACAAGCCCACCCCCAACGTAATACCTCTTATAATAGCAATTTTAGAGTGTTATTGTAACGAAATTTCGCCACTGTTTTTTTGAGCATAACTGCCTGTTAGCTCAACGAGGCCGTCGATTTATGCCGACAGCCTCGTCCTTGCGCTTGCTATGCTATAGTACCCCGTTAGCTTAATGAATGGTCGAATCTGATCCTTGAAATTCCGAGGGCGGACCGAGGGTCGTATGCCCGAAGCGTGAATATGATGTTAGGTGAAGTACCTGACTCCTTGTTAAGCTCACAAGATTCATTATGGTCTTTCATATTTATCAATTATCTTCCATATTCCTTTTGAGTACTTAACCGTTAACGTCATTGGGGCATGTGATCCATATAACGATTTGTTTGATTCACTGTCAATTCCTTCATACCTATATGTAATCCATACCTTACCAATAATAAAGAAGTGAAGTACTTTCCCCGTACTTAATGAAAATTTGATTTTGTCATTAGAACTTGAAGGATACATTTCTTGTCTAAAAAACTTTTTCATGATCTCTGGTTTAACGTATTTACCCTCGATTTGAGAATCCTGTTCAGGATGCAAATATATTGTTCTAAGAGTATCTTTCACACTTACTAGCATCCAAATGTAACACCATATATATAAGACCAAGAACAATAATACGGATAAAGTAATATAAATAGTTTTTCTCTTCATATCTCTCTCCTTCAGGTATTTCACCTAACGATAAATTTGCGAACTTCGCAAATAATTCCATCCTTGGAGTATTCGCGAAATGTCTAAACTATCCTTCCCGTTAGCTTAATGCCAAGTACATCTGAAACAATTAACATTGTTTTATTCATATTAAAACCACATCCTATGTCGCTGTCTTATGCCTCTTTTGTGCTGGAAGCTATTATTCTCCTAGTATGACACGTCTACATACTTTGCTGAAGTTAATCATGCATTACTAAATGATGCTGAAACACTCCAGGTAAAAGGCAGTCTATAAAAACTGTATCCGTGTACCAAATGTCGCCTTCTTAGTCCTCTTGCTTATTCAGAAACGGTCTGCGGATTGTTCAGAAGCCCTGTCCATATGTTCACCGAACGATCGTTAGGATCAGATTCCACCTCATAACCGAATGCTTCAGAGATAAAGCGGAGCGGTACATAGGTGACATTAATTATATGCGGTGGACTCTCCAGCTGGACTGCCTTGCCGTTGATATAGGCAGTGTAGTTGTCGATTGTCATTTTCATAGTTAATCCGTTTTTTATGGCGGTTATGGTCCGGTCTGCATTGTTCCATTCAACTCCGACTTCAAAAAGCTCAAACAGGTAGCGCATTGGTACTTCTGATCTGCCATTCACTACGTTCAGTGGCGGTGCTAGCTTAAGGGGCATATCGTCAATGTTCAGCTGGTAGATGGATCGCCAAGTCCTGAATGTCCACTGCTTAGTCAGTGATGCACCACCGGTTTCAAAAGAAACCTCGGCCGTGTACGTCCGATCGCTCCTCAGCTGTCTCTGCGCCGTCAGCACATATTCGTAGCCCGAGTCAAGCTTCTTCACGTTAAGCGGAATGCTGATATGTCTGCTGCCAGTTTGGGTGCTTAGCGACGCCTTTATACCGGATACATCCCGCTTATTGCTGAAGACCGTAATGGTCATTCCTTCTCCCTGGATCAGTTTATCTATATCTTCCGATTCTATGTAACCAGCAAATACCTCATTCATCCCGTCGTAGGGATACACACTTGCAACTGATGGAGTCGTTATATCACTTTCTGCTTTTAATACTCCCACGATAACGGTGGCCCTTCCTACTCTCGCTATGCCAAGCGCGACACACCCGGAGTCAGTAATACTTCCCTGCGGTTATGAACCAAGGACAGCTCGTGAATTTCTGATGCCATATCGAATTCATCGTAAGCCATTTCCTTCATATATACCGTCTCTAGAATTTCCTGATTTGTCCCTTTGTAGCCAGCCGCAGCCGCCCTCTTCTCTGACGTAGGCTGAGTATAAAACTTAAAGCCTTTTTCTTCAGCGGAGAGATCACCCTGAGACTTTAACGTATAATGAGCATTTGCATAGCGGGCATGATTAACAGCCGCTTTAACGAGAGCAGGATCAAGCTTAACCTCGGACAATCCCATTTTCAGGCGAAGCTTGTTGACGGAAGTCAGCGCTTTCTGCTGCTCAGCACCGCTGGTGCTGTCGTACAATTTTTGTGCCGCCTGCACATTGGGAGCGGCCGTCAGGTGGGGAAGCATTATAAGCAGCAAGCAAGAAATAAGCATCCATTTTTTAACCAATCTGTTCAACCTCCCATAAAATCCATATATTGTTAGATGTCATTCACCGTAAAAGGTTGCTGAGCTACCCAGTTGCGGATGTGAATGATAGTCAAGCAATGCCAAAATAATAAAAAAATCGCCATGCACTTAAGTGAGCAGGCGAAGATCGATTTTCACAGTGGAACACCAGTTGAAACAGAGGGAAATCTTTTTTGTATTAAGCTACGCTATCCTGCCCGTTAGCGTAATGAAGCAGACGATCATTGTGGTCGGCTGCTTCCGTGTTTTTATTGAACTAACGTTCCCCGTTAGTTGAACGTTTTATTACGCTTAGGGTACTCATTTACAACTTCCCAGTTCTTATATTGATGGAGTCGGATTGCGTTAAATACAATTGAAAATAATCCTAATCCAGTACCAATAATATAAAGTATCATGGTCTCAACATTGCTTTCGAGTGACTGAAAAGCATTATAAAAGGATGAAATTGTAATAAATGCACCAGCTAAAATATACACATATCTTCTTGAATTAGACCTTCTTATTTTCTGTAAAAAGTGATCATAACATGGTTTACATATAACTGTTTTCCGTTTGCCAACAAGATTTAAACAGTCAGCACAATAGTTTTAATTACAAAAAGGACAATTAGTTTCATGTTCAACCTGATTGTGTACAAAGCATGATTTCAAAATAGAGCCTCCTTGTATTAGGTTAATTCTTTAGTAATTCTAGTAGGTAACTGCAATAACCTGCCCGTTACTTCAATCCTACATTCCCGGAATTTATTCCTCCATCGTTATAAATTCCGGGAATGTAGGATATAAATAACACTATTCGACACATAGATTATGAAAGAATGTCAAATAGAAATCCACCTGCCCAGCCACATGGCCAAGCGGGTTTTTTATTATCTTTATTTGTTCATGCCTTATGAAGCACATATAGCGCTAATGAGCGCCTGCCCGTCAAACCATAACCCGGAAGTTCTGTTCTGGAATGAAAGGCTTCCAGCCAGTAAAAAAAGTGAGAGAAAGGTCATCAAAACTGCCTTTAGCTTGTGTTATCGCTGCCGTTCTTTTTCGGGAAATCGAACCTATTTGATTTAAAAATGCGAAATAAGAAAGATTAATCCCTACTAATAAAGACTATGATAAAATACTAATATATTTATATGTAGCATTATACTTGGAGTGACCGTGGTACCTATAGAGAGGTCCTTCAGGAAATAAAATTATTGTGGCATGTGTTAGTTAAATACGGAAAGCCACTTCGAAATTATAAGAAATAGATGTTTGATTGTAATTAAGATATTATGGTTATTCATAGTTAGGCTAAGTTTCTTAGTACATATTCCCTATGATTTATCGGAGGATTATTTTTAATGAAAAGATATTTGATTTTGATAAGTTTGATTATCCTGTTCTTCATTGTGACTGCACCGATCGTATACGCGCGGTCTTATAACATTGACGAGGTGCGAATTCGCGCTTGGATTCAACCAAATGGCGACTTGCTGGTGAATGAAATATTTACTTATACCTTTAAAGGTAAATACGATCGAGTGCAGCGGTTTATTCATGAAGACCACCATTACGGTGTGAGAAATTTCGAGTCCTACGAACTGATTAATTCCAATGCAGAGATAGGTTACGTTACGCCGAGTGAGCTTCGCTTATTACCTGTTTCTGAGAAAGAGAATGGTTATTATTCTTCCTTATCAGTTGAAAATGAACAAAAGTACATATTTTATACCTATACGCTTGCCCAAGCTGTCAAATCCTTTGCAACCTATAGTGATTTAACAGTTCCTTTTTTTGGGGGCAGCACTAATCACGATGAGGATTATTCAAATGTCACAATTGATTTTGTTTTCCCGCGAGAAGTTGACCCGGAGGATTATTATGCTTATTTTCATGACCGCAATGGAGCAGTGGAACAAAAAGGTCCTTCTGTTGTTCGGTTTAAAACATCGGTTTCCGAAATGTATTCATTGACCGAAACTCGCTTGCTCTTTCCTTCTGAAGTGATGAGCGGTCAAGCTAAAGCCAATGAACCCATGTCTTTAGAGGCTGCGCTGGCTAAGGAAAATCAATACATGCATTCCCTGGCTTCAAAAAAACAACACAAAGAGAAACTAGGCTACATATTCATAGCATTCGCAATTCTTCTAACTTCCACTAGCATTTGTATGGTACTCTTGCCGCAACGGCGCCAAGGAACGGGAAATCCCAATGAACTGCTAAACAAAGATCCACTCCACTTATATTTGTTGGATCGTCTTGGGAAGAAGGATTCCAATGCGTTTCTGGCTGGCTTGTATTCCTTAGTGGAAAAAGGATTTGTCTCTGTATCCGTTAACTCAGCTCACGGTCGGTTTCAAAGAGATCCGGAGGCGCCAGACCAAACTCTGCTATTCATATTGACAGCGGATGAGCACATGCTGTCGGATTCAGAAAGGAAGCTTGTTAAGGCCTTGTTTAAAAACAGAGGGGCTAAGCATCAAACCTTCCTTCTGTATGATATTGCCGGTGCAACAAAGAAGGAAAAAGAGGAAAAGGTCTCTTTTAGAAGCTACATTTCAAAAATCCATGCATTTAAAATAAGAGAGCAGCAGTGGTGGGATGACGTCATAGCAGTGATGAAAGCTGAAGGCATAATGAGCAATCGTATCCCGCTAATATTGAAAGGATTGTTATCGATTTCGGCATTCGCCTCGATGATATACGCCTATATCCTTGATTCCCTTGATGGATCGTCTATTTCTCTGTACGGCATATCTGCCTTAATAATATTGATAATATCACTACGTAAATCAACGAAGCGTTGGCCCTTTATCCTATTTTGGGGGGTTACACTATTCGCTAATCTTATGTTGCAGGATGCGGATTTGCTGTTCAGCCTTTTCTTGTTCATTACATCGAGTATTGCACTAATTAGTGTTACACCAAGGATGATCTTATCTAGAGATGCTGCTGAGGTCTATCGTAGCATTAAGTTATTCAGGAAGCAGATGAATGCAGGTGGAATCCCAACTCACGAGTTGGAGAAATGGATGGTTAGATCGCAGTTGCTTCGCACCAAGCCTCAAGCTGCTTATGAAAATACTGCTATGGAGCTTGCTGCAACAGCACCTTTTGCGTATTTGATGATGTCCGGTCAGAACCCTATTACTTATATGGTGGACTCGTGGAAAATGACCATGCCGTACGGAAGCAGTGCTTCTGGCTCAGGAAGTAGCGGGTATTCCGGCGACGGAGGTTACAGTGGAGGCGACAGCGGCGGGGGAGGCGGAGACGGCGGCGGAGGTGCTGGAGCTGATTAAGGTGAAGACTTTATAATACAGTTTCACTATCAAACAGGAGGTGTGTTTTATTGTACCCGAATTTGGTAGATCCAAAGACTCACAAGGATTGGTTACCACCTCATTCATTTGAATGATAAGCTCAAATCGGAAAATTAACAGGACAGTATTTATATTTGTGGAATTCCACGTTAATGGAACCTAATGCTGAAGCTATTTTTGATGAAGAGGACAAATACTTAGTCTGCGCCCAGGCAATCGTATGTCCCCAGAACTATCACAGATTTTCCCAAACCTTTTTGAACCAAGTCCATTAGGAGCCCCTGTATTGGATAAAATCAAGACTCAACTCGAAAAAGGTAACATCACACAAGCCGATATTGAATCAGTGACAAGTGTTCAATATTTACATGAGCCTATCGACGTTGTTAAAGTGTGTTGCTTTGGGCAGACGCCTTCAGTACATGAGATGGTTATTAATGAAAGCATGGCTGAAATTGAAAAGATATTTTTTGAACATGCGACCGAGAGAGGTTTGCCGACAACGGTTGAGCACTACATAGTTCATGCTACGGTTTAACTAACGGGTACGATAGTTGAGGAGCTTTCTTCGTGGAAGCTCCTTTTTCGTTATTGAAGTAACGGGCTGGTCCGACAAGTTCTGTTATAATTCAATGCAAACAGCAGGCAACCGTCGCGCCTGCTCATTAATGTGTATCATTCAACTAAAATTCACCGTTAGTTCAAGAGGATAATACTTACTTTTAGTATTTCATTCATTTTTGTATAAATGATCCATAAACTTATCGTGTAATTGAATTCCATCTCGTAAAGACTGCTTAGTCTCTTGATCAATCAAATCTACTTCAAAGTTCAACCCACCATAACCATCAATCATTTCCAAAATGCGATAAATCACTTGCTCAACGAGCTCATTCTGAATTACAGCAAGTGCTTTTAGGTCTTCTTCCGAGTTCAGCTTATTTCGGAGAAATTGGTAAGCCCCATCGGAATCAGTCCATTGAATGTTTGATTCAGGGTGGAAGATTCCAACTGATAAATCAACATTAGTATCTTTAATTCCTTTTAAGTTTTCGAAAAGTAATCTCTGCTTCTCAGTCAGCATATCATATAACCCCTCCGACAATATCTTATGTTTGTTCTTTTATACATCTGTGTATTATTCAACTAACCTGCCCGTTAGCTCAACGATGCTGCAGCTCTAAGTCGGCAGCCTCTTTCTATTAAATGCTAAGTAAATATGTCCCATTAGTTTAAATTGTTACTGTAATCTTCCAACCAAATTTTTCAATCCAGGCATTTTTGTTATTTCTCGAAATACAATCATATGCCTTTTTCGTAAAGAGGTCCTCTTGTTTGTAGGATGATATTGTGAATCTAAATGGATAATCAATCGCATTCATTAGATAGCTCTTGTTAGTCAATGTTAAATATTCTCTAACGAATGCATGCCTTATACAGAAAACTAAATCCGTACCTTGCTCACCTCTAAACGAACTTCTTAGTAGTGCGGCTACGGTTGCTTCTCTTTGTAAAAATAAACTCTGCCCTTTTGTAGCATACCCTTGCTCTTGAAGTCTTTTTATTACAATATCCTCATATAAACGATTAAAATCAGCAGCATTCATAATGATCACCTATCCACTTGAAATATCATTTCAATATTCTCACACATATCTTTAAAAGCTAAATTCGTATTCTCAACTCTAAGCTTTCCTTTAGCTCAATAAAGCTACCGATTAAGGTCGGCAACCTCGTTCAGGTGAATGTTAAACTATAGTGTCCCGTTAGCGTAATAACCTGACCCTGTATTAATGAATGATACGATTCACCGCACTGTCGAGTTCTTCTTCGAGACCTGTAGATACAAAAACTGCGGCTACTCTCATACCCTGACTTTTCTCAAAATCAATGTCATGATTGCGCAAAGAAGAAGATACCCAATTAACGTACAAAGCAGGTCCACCCAAACAAAACGCGGGTAAGGGTAAAACCTAAATACAGTTTCGAACAAATAAAATACAGGGTATGGAAGAATTAGCCACAGGTTAAGCGAATAGAAGTTTCTGCGCGCCTTGCTATTCCGGTTTCCCGGCAACCGACTGGTCGGCGGCAAATACAACATGTCAACGCGCACAGTGCATTTATATAAAGAATCGATTCGCAAGCAATGCTACCAGCTGTTCGGCTCGTTGGACCGGCTTGAAGCCTATATTTCGGTCGTGTGCACTCACGAGCTCGGACATGCGGAAGATAAACAGTTGTGCCAGTTGGCCGATCGTATGGATCAAGCTATTACGCACCGCGAACGGGCCGAAACAGCGTTGAAGATTGAGGAGCACGCCTGGAAATATGCCGAGCTGCTGCTTCCTAACATCGATCAGGCATTTATCGGAGTCATCATCGAGCAATCGTTGGCGGCATATCGCCTGGAGCTTGGTCCGGAAATCGCATAGCAGAGCCGATTTGCAATAATCAAGGTCAGCACTTCCCGAACCGGGCAGCGCTGACCTTGATTATTGCTATAGCGAAATCTCCAATGGCAATGAATGAGCGAACGCCGGCATCGGAGCTTATTCGTCAATGCCCCGATTATCCGGTATGATGCTTGTCATGTATTTGCTTTAAATCCGCGACAGGATCGTGGATCGGAAAGTATTCCATCCCTACATAACCGTTGTATTCCGTTTGTTTGATGGCGTCGAAAATATGATCGTAATTCAGTTCGCCGATGTATAACTCTTGTCTGCCTGGATTTCCCGCCGCCTGGATATGTGCGATATGGTGGATATTGTTCTGCATCCGTGAAATAACGTGGCCTTCCATGACTTGCACATGATAGATGTCATAGCAAACCTTAATGAGCGGATGGTTTATTTTTTTGACAATATCGAAAGCTTCCTCGGAGGTTGTCAAATAATATCCGCTCAGCTTCTTGTCCACTTTTGTATTGAGCGGTTCGATATCCGTTGTCACCCCGTATTCCTCCAGAACGGGAATGCAGGACTGCAGCCCTTCCACCAGGCTCTGATGCATGGCTTCCCGGGACAGGCCCTCGACTTCAAACCCGACTGTGTGAACCATCGTGCGGCAATCCAAATAACGGGCGGCTTCGGCGGACTGTTTCACAGCTTCCACGATTTGTTCTCTTCGCGCCGGATCGACCAGACTTTCCAATTTTACGACAATCGAAGCGACCTCCATGCCGTAATCGTCCTTCATCTCTTTGATCAGCTTTAAATCTTTGTCATGCCACGACCAGAATTCAATATTTTTCAAACCATTTTCATTTAGCAGCCGCATGCTTTCGAAAATGCTTTTGTCAGGAAATAACGTTTCCGTATTGAAAGACAGCTTCAATTCGTCCACTCCTTCCCCAGTGCGAATATTTCAATAACATGTAACCCGGGGATAAAGGGTTGAATCGCATTGCGGCTGGAATCGCTCTTGCCACAATGTTATGCAGCCATTTCATGTTACATGTTCACGGTGTATTCCAGTTCTCCTGAAGTTTTAAATGGGAGAAAACGCGATTTCTGCCGTTTTGTTTTGCCTTATATAGGGCTAAGTCGGCTTGCTCGATGATATCGTTTTGGTTGCTCTCGAACAGAGACGCAACCCCGATCGAGAGCGTAATATGAATGGTGGTTCCGTCATTTAATTCAAAAGGATGGTCCTGTACGATAAGCCGGATCCGATCGGCAATTTCAAGCGCATGTTGATGAGGACAATCAACCAGCAAAATCGAAAACTCTTCTCCGCCGATACGCGAAATGACATCAGAATCGCGTGACGCTACTTTTAGCAGCTCTCCTACCTGTTTTAACAAACTGTCACCGTTCGGATGCCCGTATTGATCGTTCACTTTCTTAAAATGATCGATATCAAGCAGCATTAATGTCAAATGGCGATTTTTCTCAATGGCATGTGACAATCCTTTGTTGAACTGCAGATCGAAGGTGCGGTGATTATTCAATCCTGTCAGAAAATCGATCGTCGCTTCCTTTTCCATTCGTAAGGAGTAACGCTTTGCCTTTGCCAAAAATAGTGCCAGGTACGCGAAGAACAAACCTCCACTCGACATCATTAAAACATATAATACAGCAGCGCTAAGCCCGTGCCGGTTAATGCCTAAAATGACTACGAAAACGATTGAAGTAAGCACATTGCATATGACTAGCGAATATATCCATTTTTTCACATAAGAAATGCTCATCCTGCAAATCATTCCAACACCGGCAGCGATTACCATAGTATTCGCGGCGGCTATCCAGGTGCTCTCGGTGATCGGGCCGAAACTAAATAAACGCATCAAACTAATAACCAAGCCTGTTATTACGCATGGTAAGAAGCCGCCCCCAAGAGCGGTGAGAATCAATGCAATCTGCCTAAAATCCAGAATCGTGTTATCAAATCTTACTGTAAAAAACATTAGCAGGGTTCCTAACAGCCCCCCTATCAATCCGATCTTTAATTTTTCGAACTTGGTCGGCGTTTCACCAAAAACTCTTTTTTTGAAAATGACTTGGCTGGTTATAAATAAGAATGCCGTCACTATAGCAAAATTTGCGATTATGTCTTGTACGGTATGAAAGAGCTTATCTCCCATAGAATATCTCCTTTACAGCTGATCAATAATTTTTGGAGTACACTAGAATAGCGCTATTCGATATATAGCTTTCCCCCCCGATTCTTGAATTTGATTTCTATCGATGAAACGGGTAAAGGCCGGCTGAAATAATAACCTTGTCCTTCGCTGCAATTTTCTTTTTCCAGATAGGCTAGCTGCAATTCGTTTTCTATTCCTTCCGCCACTACTTTCATATTCAACGTCTGCGCAAGAGAAATAATGGCTGACGTGATGCGTTTGCCGTTCATATCCCGATTAATGTCGTCAATAAAGCAGCGATCGATTTTCACCTTGTCAAACGGATAATTGCGAAGATAGCTCAAAGATGTAAAGCCGGTGCCAAAATCATCTATCGATACCGATATTCCCGATTCTTTTAATTTCAGAAGCGTTTCCTGAATCGAATCGATGTCGTCGAGCAGCACGCTTTCCGTCACCTCAAGCTCCAGCCACTGCGGCGCTAGATCCGCCTTTTCGAGCGTTTGGATTACCGTGTCCACAAAATGATCCTGCAGCAGCTGTTTGGTTGAAATATTGACCGCCACTTTAAACGGGGAGATTCCTTGTTCATGCCAGATTTTAATTTGCCTGCATGCCGTCTCCATTACCCATGTACCGATTGCGATGATCTGTCCGCTTTCTTCGGCAATGGGGATGAAATCCACCGGGGAAACGAGCCCCAGCTTCGGATGATGCCATCGGATCAACGCTTCCATTGCAATAATTTCGCGGGTTTTTATATCCAGAATCGGTTGGTAGTACAACTCGAGCTCTTCATTTGAAATCGCAAACTTGAGATCCCTCTCGATCTCGAGTTTGAAGGCCGCTTTAACATCCATCTCTTCCGAATAGATCGAGTAGCCATTTTTCTTAAACTTCTTGGTATGATACATCGCCGTATCGGCTTTACGCATAAGCTCAACGCTGCTGTCGTTATTTCCCATGCTGAGCGCAATTCCAATGCTGGCCTTTATCGTAACCGAATTGCCTTCAATATCAAAAGGCTCCAGAAGTATGCGGTTAATCTGCTGCGCCAACCGAACGGCTTCTTCAAGCGAGGTTTCAGGGAAAAGAAATGTAAATTCATCGCCGGCTAACCGGCTTACCGTATCGCTCTTGCGAAGATGTTGTGTGAAACGTTCCGAGATCAGCTTCAAAAACTTGTCGCCAAGTTGATGCCCTAATGAATCATTGATAAATTTGAAACGGTCTAAATCTAAAAACATAACGGCAAAGGGATGATTACCCTCACTTGAAAGATTGATCAACTGTTCCACCCGATCCTGAAAAAGCTTTCGGTTGGGCAAGTTCGTCAGCGTATCGTAAAAAGCGAGCTTCTGCATTTGCTGTTCATAAAGAATTTTATGCGTGATGTCTCTTGCTATCCCGTAGGTGCCGATGATCCGACCGTTTACCGTCATTGGAAAATGAGAGGAATTGAGATGTATGATGTCGCCGTCTTTTTTAACGATGCGAAGATCGACACTGACAGAGCTGCCTTGTTTTGCTTCTTCAAAATGCCGGACTGCCGCAGGCAGATCGTCTTCCACGATCAGCGGCATAAACGACATTTCCAATAATTCATCCACCATATAGCCGGTGATAAGCTCACAGGCGGGATTAGCGCTGATGAACTTTCCTGTATCGTCAAAAGAATAAATCGCATCCGGACTGTTTTCAAAAATCGATTTATATTTTTGATTGCTCTCTTCCAACTGCTGCTTAGCAAGCGCTTGCTCCGTGATATCAATGACACTGCCGATTAAAAATGATTTTCCATATATGCGTGCGGTGGAAGCGTGGACTTCGGTGAATAGGATGCTGCCGTCCTTACATACCATACGGATCGGATATCTGGTTTCCGTTTCAAGACCGGCGCTTCTCGTCTCAATATTTTTTTGAATAACAGGAAAATCCTGCGGGTGGAAAATCTTATTAAGAGGAAATTCTTCATTCATTAATAGTTCAGTTTCGTAACCCAACAGATTTGCAAAAAAGGAATTCACGTATAAAAAGGTTTCGTTCTCCAATAGATACATTCCGACGGGCGCATTTTCGATTAAGCTTTTAAACATGGTCTGATAAAAAGGATGATCGGTTTCACAGTCTCGATTTATTCCAGTAAACTCGCTGATGAGGTTGCGTAACCTATTTTTATCAAACAGATTCTCTTCGGGAAAATGTTTCATGGTGATCCTCTCTTGGTGGGGAATGATAGTTAAGGCAGTGGAATGGCTCACTGATGAATGCCTATCACATCATTATAAAATGATTATACAGTTTTGTATCCGAAAAAAACTTGCGGACCCGCGCAATTATTTTCGTACACACTGAAAAACGTGAGACTCACAGCCGCAATCCGATAATACGAATTAAAAAAGTCCTCCTATCAAGGGCTGCTTGATGATCAGGACTTTTAGAGCATCTCCGAGAGCTTTTTAATTTCTGAGCCCTTGCATCAGTTTCAAAGGTATCAACTACAATGACGGAGTTCTCCGCTTCTATTTTCCTTGCAAGTGTCGGCTAAGATTCGGGAAAGCCTCCTCTTTGGAAACCCTTATCATCTCATGCGGAAAAAACTTCAAAAAATACTTTTTTACCTTGGCATGCAAATCTTGTTGATACCACGCTGACAGACCATGTTCTTGATATAACAGGGGCATTCCCAGCCTCTGCGACCGTTTCCCCATCGCTCCGTCTCCAATACTAAGGGTATCGATCCAAATATGCTGCACGATCCCATCCAGCACTTTTGGAAAGTCAGGGGTGAACGGCAGCACGGGAGATATTAACGTTCTCCGATAGTTCAATAGATCAGATGTACCTAGGCCCTAATAAATCAGATCATCTCTAGTTTCAATTCCATGTAATTCACAATAAAATCTATATTTATTCAGGACAGTAAAAATGTCGTCTTGCCCAATTATTTGATCGTTCTCATCAAAATACTGAAGTGAGCCCCCCAATATAAATAGAGTTACAACTTCTTCATCTTCTGTTATAAGCGTATGAATGTCACCTGGTGGCTCAAATATAAAAGTTCCCGGTTTTGCAACCCATTCTCGCCCTTCATATCTCCACTTACCCTGAACATTATAGCCAATTACTGATCCACCAGTGTGTCTATGTCTTCCCAATATCTGATTACTCTTTATCTTAAATAAGTTAATCCACGTTCCTGTGTTTAGATCAAAACGTAAAGGTTTGAAATAGCAAGAGTGATTATCAGTGAACGGTACCCAAGGAAGATCTTCAATGTTCACAATACGCTCTGGCAACTGAAATTTCTCTGCGAGTTTTATAACTGATTCTTCAATTAGGGAATTCATTGGAAGCACCTTCATTCAATTTAGTTAGGTTATATTTATTATTCGAAAACAGCCCCAGTTTTCCCTTTATTTCCATCCGCTGTCTTCACGTTAAACTACCCGTTAGCTTAATAAAAAGAGCAGGCCACCGTAGCACCTGCTCATCCATGTGTTTTTCAACTATCGTTCACCGTTAGTTTAGTCAACCTCACTTTACGGTTGAGGTTGCTGATCTATGCTAAGTGCTCTACTGACGCGAAATTATCTATTCTGTACTTTCCATGATCGTACTTTAGTTTCGTTATCGAACATTCTGGAACAAGGTTACTTTGTACTTCTATAAAACTAGGATGCCAAACGTTCAAGTCGTTTATGGGGATTGTATTAACAAGAAAATCGGTTATTAATCCACCATGAGTAACAATTACAATGTTACTTTCGGGCGGGTGCTTACTTCCTAATTCAGATAACAAAGATGACATACGTGCACAAGCCTGTCTTGTTGAATCACCTACAGGAGGTATATGGTCAGGATCACGCGTACATCGCTCCCACATTTCGACGAATTCATCAAAGGATTGATCAGGTAAGTCCCCCCAGTTAGCACGCTCACGCAATCGTATATCCTCTGTCACCACTGATTTCGTTGCTGATGCAATGTATTCAGCCGTCTCTCTGGCTCTACGGAGTGGACTTGAAACAACTGCTATAACAGGTAAATTCGACAAATGTCTAGCAGTCAATTGCGCTTGCATAATACCAACAGGAGTAATTGAAACATCCCCCATCACCTTTTCCTTTACAGCGTGCCTTACCAAAATGAAGTTTGTTACCATACTATTGCTTATCCCCCTGTGAATTAATTAACCATTAATGCGAACTACTCAAATTCATTCTATTTTACGTTTCCACGACTTGGAAGGTTGCGTTAAACTGCCCGTTAGCTCAACGAGGCTGCCGTTTCATGCCGGCAGCCTCGTCCTGATGTTTATGGAGCTAACGTTACCCGTTAGCTTAATAAAGATTATTTCTTCTTTCTTAATATCCTCCCAGCATAATAAACAAATATTCCAAGTAGCATTAATACCAGGATTTCTAATGTTCTCCATACTGGGCTTGAAACAAATCCAAATGTGACTTTATGTTGAAGATAATCAGCTGATTCGTATGCCTCAACAATATCTGGAACATAATTCATCGTGAGATATAATCCTTGAAGAATCTGAAAAGCATAAAAAACTAATACAAATATTAGTCCTAAAACGAGAGCTCTTATAAATGGTTTTTTCATTGTTACATCCTAAGCTCCTTTTTCGTTTATATAGGTTCCTTTATAGAACTAATGTACCCGTTACTCCAATGATCTGTCGTTCTTTAATTGAATTTATATATTTTAAAGTGTCCATTATCAGATGAATACCTTAAAACATTGCCATCCTTCGGAATACCTTCAAAATAAGCACCGATGCAACCTGTTGTACACCTATGACCAGATAGCAAAATATTAACATCTTTCGTGCCATACGCATCCTGAAGTTGATGCATAAATTCGAAAATTCTCTTTATGAAGCTGTTTATATCTTCAACGCCTCTATACACACTGGAATCAGGAACTACTCCAGCCATCTTTACTTCGCCTCTTTTCAAGGTGTCAGCCTCTCCTAGGTCAAATACATCAAGTTTATTATCGATTATTGCCTTCATACCTGTTGCTATCTCGGCTGTTTGAATAGCTCTTCTTTGAGGTGAAGAATAAACCAAATTAAATTTTATGTCTTTAAGCCTTTCTCTTAGAGACTTAGCTTGTTCTATTCCAAATTCATTTAATTGCAATCCTTGTCTTCCCTGAAGCCTTCCCTCTTTGTTCAGATCTGTTTGCCCATGTCTTATAACGTATATCACTCAATTACCTCCCATGTGTCAACCAATAAATAAACATAGTTAGATTGATATGATGATACCATAAAATGGAAAGCAATATTAACGACTTTGCCACGTTATCCTGCCCGTTAGTTTAATGAATCCACTTTTTCCAAAAACCCTCTCACGTCCTTAGGGGACTTTAGAATGATGACTTCTTTTTCTTGCGAAAGTCTTTGCAGTTTTTCGGAAACTACAGGTTTATGTTTCTTAGGATATTCCCAAACCCACTTCAAAAAGTGAAGACTGATTCTTTCTTCACAGCCCTCTGCCATGTCCGTCCTTTTTTTCTTGCGGTACTGAACTCTTCTCTTTATTACACGGTATAGACACAACCACTTCGACAGGTCTAAAAAAATTATTGTATCCGCAGCCTGCAATCTGATATCCATTGTACCGTTATAGTTACCATCGATAATCCAACACCCACGACTCACCAGTTCCTGTTGAACCGTTCTTTGTTCATCTTTGGGAGTGGTTATCCATCCTGGTTTCCAGAACATTGCATCTAGATGGTATACATCAATAGCTAAACTGTTACCTAACTTTCGAGCCAAAGACGACTTTCCAGAACCTCCGGAACCTATAAGTATTATTTTTTTCATAAAAGAAGCCCTCCGTGGTTCTCGATAAATCTTCATTTCCATAAATCCAAAAAGACATTCCTCATATTACCATGAAACACAATTATAGATAACTGTCCGTTAACTCAACGAGGCTGCCGATTTATGACGGCAGCCTCGTTCTGGTGATTGTTAAGCTATAGTACCCGTTTAGTTTAATGCTCCGCTTCAATCTTCTCAATTAATGCTCGAATTTCGGTTCGTTGGTCAGGTGACAGCTCGTAGAATAGGGAGGTCTCAAGTGATTTAAAGAACCATCCGTTACCCCCAAACTCCAGTTCAATTGTGCTACCGTTCATCTTATCAATGGTCAGCAAACGATAATAATCTGCTGTCGCATCTCCTGTGAGCGGGGTCGCCGTATTCAATATTTGAGTCAATAGACCAATATCCTCGGGTGTTTCAATAACTCCCGTCACCATGTCATTTGGACCAGTCGAAATGGAAACTTTAGAAATATCTTCGCCATTAATTTCAAATAACTGTTGTACCACGGTATCCGTTTTCTCAGTTTCTTTTATGCTCGATTCGGGCTCATTTAATTGGACGTCTCTTCCGCAAGCTGTTAAGAATATCGTAAAAACCAAGAGAAGTAGAAGTAACGCAAATGCTGTCCTCTTCATTAAAATCCCCCTCTTATTTCTGATGAATAAAACTTATAAGTTAGACGACTTATCAGTAAGTATTGTTGCGCTAACCTGCCCGTTAGCTCAACGAGGCTGCCGTTACATGCCGGCAGCCTCGTTCTGGTGATTGTTAAGCTATAGGTACCCGTTAGCATAATGAATTTCCGACCACCAAGGGATTAGTCCAAAGGAGATCTTCACGGATCGTTGGCCGAATAGCTCGAAGTGTGAATACGAAGTTATGTGAAGTACCCCACTCCATGATTTACTACAATCGGTTTTCTAAATCATTTATAATTTTCAACCAGGTCTTATAATCTTCCGACTCTTCCCAAAGTTCTTTTAGCTCAGAATCCTTTTTTATCTTCTTAATAGCTTTCTTTGCAACTGGTAATAAGCTTTTTCCTTGACCTTTATGCAACTCGATCCATTCTTTAAGCCCTTCTACATAACTCGATTCATTCTTTAGTTCCTCACCTGGTTTACCTTGAAGTGCAGCAAGAATTTCAATTGCTCCAACTGCATTTGAAGCTAAGTCAGCTTCTAAATAATCTTCATCGATTACTGTTTCAAGGGTTTCATTGATAAATTCTAAACCTTCAGATTCAATAAGTTCAGCTTTCCAATCCAATACATCATCATTCTCGAATATTCCAGTTCCCCATGCTCCCATGTTAGACACTCTCCAGTTTGAATTTACGCAAATTCTCCATACTTGGAGTATTCGCGAGGTGATTAAACAATCCTGCCCGTTAGCGTAACGAGGCTGCCGTTGAATCCGCGGCAGCCTCATTGTTTAGTTTATGAACTATCGTTCTCCGTTAGTTGAATTCTAATTTTGAGGAAAAGTTTCCAAAGGTTCTGATATTAAACTCATTAATGAGCATTTTCTTAAATATAGTGTCATCTATTGCCTTTTTAGTTTCTTTACCATTATTCAATTCGATAAAAGAGGTATTCGTTAATATTATTATTCCTCGTTCATTTACCTTTGTGACTAATGGTTTTTTATTAAAACGTGATTCGGGATGTTCTATGATTAACTTCTGCACTTCATTCAGCACGGAAAAATCTTTTACTTCCTCTGTGGAATCAAATATATACCCTAATTTCCAATCTTCCTGTCTATGTTTTAATCTAATATATAAAAAATACTCACCGTCTTTACTACGGTTTTTTTCCACTCTAAATTCTCCATTATGAGATTCAACAACACTTCCACTTAAGGGTATAGGTCTTAAAGGTAAGTTTGCTCCGAAACCAGTATCAACTACATATTGTTGATCTTCATGAGTGATTAAATTTAAAATATGTGTCTTTCCAGCGGCACTCCACTGTTTTTCATTATGGTCGTATGTTCTACCCCTAACAAGGGTCGAAGTAAATCCATTTTCAATTAAGAATAAATGCAGAATAGTATTGAGCTCATAACACAGCCCGCCCTCATTTCTAGTAATTATTTTGTTTATTAAATTCTCTTTCGTAATATTTCTTGCACTATTGTCAATGACACAAAGATTTTCAAATGGTATCTCTCGTGCAAATCTTTCAAGAAAAACATCTAAGTTATCAAACTGTATTGTTTCATGAGATAACATTCCAATTCTTTGCCGAAATAGTGTATTTAAATTTTTCAAATCGGATTAACCTCCAAACATTCTTACTTAATCTACCTAAGCCTATGGACATTATTGTCCGCTACTGCAAGCAAGGATTGTCGTTTAATCATAATTTAAACCTCCCTTTAGAGCAATTAATTATAGATTGCTTCAAATAGGTGTCACTGTTGCATTCAATGCGGCAGCCCTTAGAAAATAAGTATTAGACTGATCCTTGAAATTGAAGAGGCGAAAGTCAAGGACAAGAAAATAAAGTCCTATACTGTCGCTTTTTCATTCAACCTAACGTTACCTGATTGTTGAACATCACATTAGTCTTTTGAATAGTATTATTGTACTGCGCAGCTGGAAAGTTTTCTTCTTAAAGATAAGCGCCCCTACAGATCAAAAAGAGATAGTGAGCTAATCATTTACATCTTCCTTGCATATTTCACTAACTAGCTGCCATAACGCGTTGTTTTCTTTATTTTCCGGTCCAAGCCTATTACAATTTTCATAATTAAGGATTTGAATTTCTTTATTTTTTACATTAATCCTTAATAAATTTTTCAAAGGTAACTAATTATTTTGTCGTTTGTTAACTTCAATTGTAATGAACTCCGGTAAATAGCTGGGAGTACATCCTTTTGCTACTATTTCATCTTTGTAAAGACCCGTTTTCTCACCAAGTTTAATACAACGTGCCCGATTCTTTTCATCATAAACGCCTATCCAGCCTGCGGTGAAATTCATAGCCCATTGAACTTCCGGTTCTTCCTGCGTAATATTAGCTTCTAATGTAGATAGTAAGTCTGCGGTGTTATCAGGCGGTGTTTGTCCAGTCCATCTCAATCGCGCTTGATAATACCAGAAAGCTCGCCTTTGAAGAGCAGAAGGGCTATTTTCCCATGACTCCATCAATGCAATTGTCTTCTTGTCTTTGGTGAGCTGATTAGCCATAAACCAATCCATTAAGTTATTTCGCTCATCAAAAGTGTGAGTCTGCATATCCTTCTCAAGCTTATTTAGCACTCCTTGTGAAAGAAGATTTTTATCCATAATTAAGATTGCTAATAGTCTGGGCAAAAACTCTTCGGTTGACCAAAGTTCCATAGCTAGTTCGTGATCTTTTTTAATGTCCTTTGCGATTTTTCGTAAGTCGCCTAGCTTAGTTTTACTATTGATCTGAGGTAGAATGTTTTCTGCTTTTGAAGAACGTTTTATTTCTGTACCTTTATTTTCATTCATTTTATACAACTCCTTTATTAAAGCACTGTTTCATAATATGTCCTTGATGGGATATATCAAGAACTTAATTTCGTTATAAGTCTTATTGCAGTGGTGTGCCTCCAAATTTTAGCTTTTAAATATTGTAACATTATTAAAGCTTTCTCCACCTATAATCATGACTTATGCAGTTCATGAGATTAATCGGAAATTGTGAGAATCTATGCTTGAATAAACCGGTCACATGGTCATGGAGAGATGCTTGGGCCAGTATGCGGATATAAGACTTGCAAAGCGTCGTGCTTCTGTGTCAAAATCGATGTGGATTCGCTTTAAACCCTTGTGGTTTCTTATGCGAACCTGGCAACGAGTGTGGAAGAGACCGCGAACCATTTCGCCATGGGTGTGGCTCTCATCACTCGTTTTTTTTTATTCACTCGCCGCCAATCGATTTTTTTATAACTCGGTTCTTTGTTGACGATAATTGTTTGTTTGAACAGGCGCTGTTCGACGCCGAGATACCGGGGACCGATCCCGCCTAATTGCCGATCGATTTCTTGAAGAGTGTGCGTTAGCCGCTGCTCTTCCTCCGGATGAATGCTCTGAACGGACATAACTACCTCCATCAAATGTGTGTCATTTACTAACCGTTACGATATAAAAAAGATAAATAGAGTACCATTTTCAGACCGACTATGCAACAGACAATACCATAAATTACGTTCCGTGGACAAAACAAACGGCCTCGAAATGATCGAGGCCGCTGGAACATACCGGTTTTCAGTTATATCCGAGTAGAACAAACGTTCACAGTGCAGAACGCGCATGTGCTGCAACAGAGCCGCGGAAATCGGGTCTGCCGTCTGCTGTCCACAACAGCTCCGCTACAAATGTATGGCGGTTCGGATCGTAGAGCGGATCTCCTACAATGTCCTTGTACGTTCTTGCGTGGAACACAAACAGCGTCTTCTCACCATCCGCTGAAACCGTGAAGTTATTATGACCGGGACCATAAATAGAGATGCTCTCATCTGTCGTGAGAACCGGCACTTGCGATTTGCGCCATGAGGTGGCATCGAGCAAATCCGCATCCGCATCGGCTTCAAGCAGGCCCATGCAATAATTGAAATCAGTAGCGCTAGCCGAGTAAGAGAGGAATACCCGATTACCCTTGCGGAGAAATGCCGCGCCTTCGTTCACTTTATAGCCGATGATCTCCCAGTCATATTCCGGCGTAGTAATCATCGTTTGCGGCCCAGTCAACGTCCACGGATTGCTCATTTTAGATATGTACAGATTAGAGTTACCTTCGATTTTCGGATCCTTTTGTGCCCATACGTAATAGCGGCTGCCATTATGCTCAAAGGTAGTGGCATCGAGGGCGAAGCTTTCCCAAGCGGTACGAACCTGCCCTCTTTCCGTCCAGCTGCCTTCCAGCGGATTGGCATTTTCATTCTCCAGCACGTACATCCGATGGTCAAACAAACCATCCTTTGTTTCCGTCGTATGTGCAGCAGCGAAATAAACGTACCATTTCCCATCGATAAAATGCAGTTCAGGCGCCCAAATATTGGCACTAAGGATACCAGTCTCGCGCTTTCTCCAGATAACAACAGGAGTTGTTGTAACAAGCCCCTCAAAGTTCTGTGCCCTGCGGATTTCGATACGATCATACTCTGGTACGGATGCCACGAAATAATAATAACCGTCCGAATGTCGGTAAATAAAAGGATCAGCTCTTTGCACGATCAAAGGTTTCATGGCGTATAACTCCTTTTGTTGAACTCTCCAGCCTATCAACTGTGTCATAAGTATAAATACTAACCTTTAACAGCACCTGCAGTCATACCGTCAATGAAATATCTCTGGAAAGCGATAAACAGTACGAAAATTGGAATGATGGAGAAGAAAGAGCCCACGATCAAAAGGTCATAGTTATTCCCATAAGGAGTTAACAAAGTTTTCAAACCGATTGGAAGTGTAAATTTACTCTGATCTCCCAGCACCATGAATGGCCACAAAAGATTATTCCAGCTATTCATACCATTCAGAATGGCCATTGCCGCAAAGGAAGGCTTCATTATCGGCATAATCAGTCTGAAATAAATCGCATATTCGTTGGCGCCATCAACTCGCCCAGATTGAATAATTTCTTTGGGTATGCTTCTTAGATATTGCCTGAAGAAGAATATCGTCCCGGCATTCGCTATACCCGGTAAAATGACAGCTGAATAGCTATTCACCATATGCAAGTCATTAATTAGGCTATACAAAGGAACCAGCAATATTTCGAAAGGCACCATCATAATGAGTAAAACACATATAAAGAGGAAGTTCTTACCTTTAAAATCATATGCCGCAAAACCATATGCAACAAAAGCGCTTACAAAAAGGGTGAAAACCACTTGAACGATTGTTAAAGTCATACTGTTCCAAAACCATACAAAATAATCATGTTGTCCAGTAAACAGATAGTTGAAATTATTAAAGCTCATCATTTTAAAATCCAAACTTAAGTTAAGACCATATCTTATTAATGATTCACCTGGTTTAAAGGAAGATAGGGCCACTGCATAGAATGGAATCATAATTATAACGAACAGTATAATAAAGATACTAATCATAACAATTTTAGCAATTAAGTTATTCTTCGATTGACTTGCGCCTATTTTAATCCTCCTCCTTTTTGAACATTCCACTAAATTTCAACTGCGTTAAATTGATAACCATAGCAATGACTAACAGAACGATACCAACCGCAGCTGCATAACCCAGCTTATTCTTCTCAATCCCTTGTCTGTACAGATAACCGACAATGGTTAAGCCAATATTTTTCGGTGAATTGTTACCGTTAAACATCATTAAGCTCTCGGTAAACATTGCCAAACCTGCATAAACACTAATTGTCGTCACATATATCGTGGTCGGCTTCAATAATGGCATTGTAATCGCTCTAAACTTTTGCCAAGCAGATGCCCCGTCAATTGATGCAGCCTCATAATATTCATTGTCAATGCTTTTCAAACCGGATAGATAGTACAGCATATTAACGCCTGTCCATCTCCAACATGCAAGTATTAACAGTGCCGCCATACTCCATTCTCCGTCTTTCAAGAATTTAACAGGCTCTACACCAAATAAACCTAGGAAACTGTTCATTAATGAACCTTCCATTTCGCCGAATGTAAGGCGGAAAATGGTACCCGCAACTGCGACAGATGTCAATGCAGGGAGAAAGAACGAAGATTTAAAAAACTCTCTTCCCATCATTAACTTACTGTTTATCATAACGGCGAATAACATTGGAAAGGGGATTAACAGCACTAAGGTTCCCAGCATGTACACCACGCTGTTTTTAATAGCAGTCAAAAACACTTTATCTGTCAATAATTTCGAATAATTCGCTTCACCAATCCACTTAGGATCCTGTCCCAACATCCTATCTTGAAAACTCATTACGAATGAATTTGCAAGCGGATAAGACCAGAATATTAAGAATATGAGTATGAATGGCAATACAAAAACATAAGGTGCAACTTTTTGAGAGTATACAAATTTCTTTATCATATTCTCAATCTCCCTTGACTATGATTAAACCTGCCGACTACTATACCTGCCGACAGGTTTAATCAAAATCATTTACTTATTATGTTTATTTCAATTCTTGTTCAATTGCTGCTTGTGCTTCATCCAGAGCTTCCTTCACATCTTTGCCATCCTCAAAGATAGCATTCAAAGTAACCGTATTGAAGATATTGCCGATCGTCGGTGAAGCTTTAACGGATTTGATCGCTTGAATTTCGTCTTTAATTTCATTCAAAGTATCAAATGCATTTGTTTTGAAGTATTGGACGTACTCGTTATCAGGGTTTTTCGTTACAGAATCATCTTTCCATACATCCATGTTGATTGGGTCAAATCCAAGCGTATTCCAGATTTCAGTAGTAGCTTCTTTTGAAAGCTTAGCAAAAGCTACAAATTCTTTTGCCAACTGAACGTTTTTACCACTCTTAGTAACAACTGTACCTGTACCGCCCAAACCAACGGAACGTGGGTCGCCTTCTTTAAATACAGGCAATGGAGCAATTGCATACTTACCTTTAAGATCCTTCATTTCGTTTACGAAACGTGACATATACCATTCAGGCATTAATGCACTTGCGTAGTTGCCCTTGTTGTATTCGCCTTTTGCTTCTTCTGTATCCGGTTGTCCGCCTGGGATCGTCTGAATAACATTATTCTTCTGCAGGTCAACTAACATTTCAAGCGCTTTAACCATTTCAGGCGAGTTAACTTTTGGATTGCCATTCTCATCTGTAAAATCAGAATTTTGCTGAGCAAGCAGCAGCGATTCTTGCCAAATAGCTGATGTATCAGCAGTTCCTAAGTACTTGCCAGTTTTTTCGAATACTTTGATACCTGCTTGTTTGTAATCTTCCCAAGTTTTAATCGTCTTGTAGTCAACACCTGCTTCTTCGAGAATTTCAGTGTTGTAGAAAGCAAGCGTTGCACCTACGTGATAATCAAATCCATAAACCTGGTCAGCTTTGCTGTAAATCGCGACACGTGCAGGAACGACAACGTCTTTGTATGGTGCGAAAACATCATTCAAAGGTTCCAGTGAAACGTTGTCACCTTCCAAGAATTTAGGGAATTGACCAAGCTCGATATCCGCGATATCAGGAGCACCTTTTCCACTCGTAACCGCCAATAAGAGCTTGTTATGCATATCATCATAAGGCATAACCGATACATTTAACTTAATCTGTTTGTCTGGGTTCGCTTGGTTCCATAACCCCAGCATTTTATCCAAATGCTTGCCGTGCAAATCTACGAATGTCCAGAATGACAATTCTGTTGCATTCTCACCAGCATTAGCGCCTAACTGCGTTGTTTCCGATGTTGAATCGGAAGACTTACCACATGCCGACAAAACAAGTGACAGAATAAGGATCGTAACGATAGAAATTAAAGTACTGCGTTTTTTCATTTGTTCGTCATCCTCTCTTTTTGTTGTTAAACGTTTAAAAATGGGTTGACTAGTTAGAAATGTTAATTTAAGCGGTTACAATTTAACATTGGCACCACTATCCTTAACATTGTTCTAACCGTTTACTGAAAAGACCCCTTCGTACTCCTTCTCAGATTCAGTATTGTAAGCGCTTTACATCTCGTATTATAATGTATATGTAATATGGTTTATATAACCAATTGATTATAAAATCATAAAATTTATGGGGAGATGCGGCAAGTTGAAAAAGCTGGCGCTCTACAAGCAAATTCAAGAAGATATTATGAGGAAAATAAAATCAGGGCTGCTTCGGCCAACGGACCGCATCCCTTCTGAGCAAGAACTAATGGATGAATTCAAAGTAAGTAAAATAACAGTCAAGAACGCCTTAACCCTACTAGCTGACGAAGGATTAATTATACGCATACAAGGCAAGGGTACATTTGTCTCCGCCAACCTCGATGTTTATAACATCGATGCGCCGCCATCTTTACGCAGCGTATCGTCCTTACCACTCGTCGGCTACATCATTCCGACGATGACAACCCGTGTTATTCAGAAGCTCGTCGACTACACGGAACAATTCCTGCAAGAAGCGGGCCTCAGCATGGTACTGAGCATCACGCGCGAGTCCTCCACTATCGAATCGAACGCCATTCGCACACTGACGGATATCGGTGTACAGGGGCTAATCGTTTTTCCGACAGAAGATGAGAAGTACAACGAATCGCTGCTGCGTCTGTCGCTCGATAAATTCCCATGCGTGTTCATCGACCGGTATCTGCGCAACATTGAGACGTACACCATTACATCTGACAATTACGGCGGTGCGTACAAGGCAGTCTCCTACTTGCTGTCCAAGGGTCATCAGCGGATTGCGCTCATCTCGCCTGAGAACGCCAATACAGTCGTCGAGGATCGCACGTTCGGCTTCGAGAAGGCGTACACAGATCAAGGCATATCGATCGACAAGAGCTTGTGGTGTCACATTCCTCTCGACATTCTACGGAGTGAGCAGGCGTTGGACTATGTAAGCGACTTCTTACAGGAGCGCAGCGGAATCACTGCAGCCTTCACCTTGACTGAGGAAACCGCACGCCTTACATCAGCCGCCATCAGTCGTTTGAACCATCACACAAACATCGAATTGCTATCTTTCGATAATCCTCATCTAGCACGCGTGGCTTATGTGCAGCAGGATGAACAGGAGATGGCACGAACAGCCGTAAGACTGTTACGTGAACAAATGGACAATATATACTCGCCGAAGAACGCTGTCATTCCCGTGCAGCTCATCTTCCCTAGCAGCTAGAGAAGGGTGTCTTCTTCGCATCCCAGCTGCATAGAGTATAGCAATATAGGATAAAGGTGGGAGCACCCTGAAAATATTGAAAGGAATCAGAGGCTTTGCGGTAGGGTTGTTGGCGGGTTGACTTCTTATGCTCGCCGTGCCGACGTTTGCCGTCACGGTCAAGCAATATCTATTGGTTAAAGCGGGTTATCCCGTGTACGTCAATGGACAAGTACACGAGTGGGGAGCAGCCAATTTTGAACTATCAAGGTAACACCTATGTTCCGATGAGATCGGTCGGCGATATTCTGGTCAAAATATCCAGCAAGCTTGTCATTGGCCAGCGGCGAGCAATTTCTCCTTTGATCCGAATTAAGTTCACTGGCTCCGCTTGCGGTTCTAAAGGTGAAAGCGAGATCCAGCCTGACCTTGAATCATTTCCTGTTTAAGTGCCGTGATAAAGGAGTCTGCATCCAGCGGCTGATTTAAGATTACATGATTGTCATGCCCTCAGCCCTCGTTCAACCGTATATGTTATAGGCGATTGTAGCAATGGGCATAGCCTCCCAATTTTGCCTATATATGCTGTCCAAGTGGATCGCAACCCCCTATTCTGCCCAAGGGTACCAGGGTTTTGAAAGATTATTCGGAAAAACAACCATCAAAATTGTAGCTTTGGCAAGCTTGCCGCTCCTTTTGCTCAAGATCTCTTTCATTTCAGTCAGTTATGCCGATATCATGCAGCAATTTGTTTTTCCTTCTATGGACCGAGAATGGCACATTGTGTTTCCTTTTATCCTTAGCTGCTATTTGGCGCTGTTTGGAATGGAAAACATGGTACGGTTCGTAACGGTCGTGTTCATTGGAACGATTTGGATCTTCTTTTTGTATATTCCGTTTTTTTTGGTGCAATCAAATTCGATTCACGATCTATACCCTCTCATTCCGATTGGCCCAGAGCCGTTTGCATGGAAATCACTATTGCTCGTTTTTTCGTCGTTATCCGGACCTGAATTTTTAATCGCTATTTCATACTGGCTGAATCCGCAACGGAAAATGCTAAAATATTTGACGATCGCTAACGCCATCTCGGTCGGCGAGTATCTCTTTATTTCCATTGCGTCCTTGCTCTTCTACGGCTCCAAATACTTGCCAACCATCAAATACCCGAACGTGGAGATGGGGCGCTACCTGCAATCTCCTATATTCGAAAGGGTCGATATTATTCTGATCTCGGCATATATGTTCAGCTGCCTTTACTCGATCGCCTTGTTCGTGTTAATGATATATGGCGCATCTCGTATTCTAGGCAAGACGAAGACAAGCACTACGCGTATTGGGCTCATCGTTAGCGGCTGTGCGGCGATGGCCGTCACTCTTCCGATCAGTAAATGGTTTTGGGAGCCCGGGCTCGAACAGGCCTTTTGGCTCGACCTGCAGATGTGGGCAGGATCCGCCACTTATTTGTTATCACCTCTCCTCATTTGGATCGCTATCAAGCGCAAAGCCAGGACAACGTCATGAAACGCTTCGTACGAGCAACGCTTATGCTGCTATCGTTTTCTTTGTTGACATTCGCATGCGGTTGCGTCCTCTTACCAGAAAACAATATGATCGAAGAAATCACGCCGATCATTTTCTGGTCCGTACAGGGTGGAGGAGAAGAAGACGGAAAGATAACAATCAGCACGCTCGTCCCTCCTCTTATCAAGGAGAAGAAGCGAGTCCTTACCCTTAAGGTCTCTCTATTGAATGAAGGCAATAAGGGGTTTAATTTGAACTATTATAACGAACTGAAAGCCGGTCAAATCCGCTTGCTGTTCGTGGACGAAGCTTATGCGAAACGGGGACTGACCCGTCTTATCAATACCGTCCTGACCGATCCGAACATTTCGCAACGGCTGTACTTAGTCATCACGAAAGGCAACTTTAATGAACTCCTCGCCAAACACTTGGATGAAACAGATAATATCGATTAATACCTTTATCGCATGTTCAAACATTACGAGAAGAAAAAACAAGGCGAAATTACTGTCGTCAATTTGCACCAGTTTATGAAAATGCTGTACTCTCAGGTTTCCGATCCCCAGCTACCAGTATTTCGCGCAGAAGGCGAACAGTTCCTGTACGAAGGCACAGCATTTTTCGACCGGGACAGTATGGTTGCGGAGATACGAGGAAAGGACGATCAAATCAACCAATTGTTGTATAGGGACAGATTCGTACGATATTTAGTCCTTCCTGACCTCGCGGTTACGCTAGGACATATTCGCGCGCATACCCGTAAGAAACTAACCCCGGATTTATCATCCCTGACCATCGAAATCGACGTGAAGGAATAGTAAGTTGGAATCTTGTTCAAAGAGCTCGGCCTGTCACTGAATCTGGGTCTTCAATGCTTGCGTTTGCTGTGCTTCACGATGCCTATAATACACGGAAAGCGCGCCAGGCGGCGGCAAATGGAACAGCAACAGCCCCGGACCCTAGACTGCTGCTGTCTTATTGAACTCAGAGGGAGCCTCGCGCTTCGTTTGCGTTGCCCGATCCCAAGTGATATCAAGCATTTCGGTTTTTTTCTCATTTTTAAGTTACATTATAGTTGGTTTATCACCCAGAAAGCGATTACATTAAATTTGATCCCTGTACATCAGTAACCATTTTGCCTGTTTAAGTAAATCAGCCCAAACTCAATCTCAATAACAGGTGAATCCACTCATGAACCGGAATGTTCTAGATTCCAGTTATAAAGAGAAGTCCAAAAACGTGATGCCGTTTGATAATAACCCCTTTCTATTTTGACCTAACTAGATAACAACCGCTCTTTGCCCTACTTACACATACATAAAAAATGTTGTGCTCTTCTTTTATTTTTCTATCGGTTGTACTTCTGTAACTAGGAAAGCTTCCTTCATCCATTCCTAATATCGCAATAGTTTCAAATTCTAATCCCTTTTGAGGAATGACGAGTAGATGGGTAAAATCACATCAACAATGGTTCCTTCGTTGACTTTGCTTTCGATGTGAATACTCCCTCCGTGTTCGTGGACAATCTTGTTGCTGACCATTAGGCCTAAACCCGTCCCCTTTTCTTTGGAACTATAAAAGGGTTCTCCAATGGATTTAATTCGTTCCGATGAAATGCCACTTCCTTGGTCTATAAATCGAAATTTGATAAACTCTGAATCGTGGCATAGAATCTGTGTTTTGATGATTCCACCGTTTGGCATAGCGTCAACCGCATTCTGGAGAATGTTAATAAATACTTGCTTGATTTGATTCTCATCGCAGTAGATACGTGGTACTTCCGAGTCGTGTTCTTCAATAATTTCAATGTTGTTTAATATGGATTGTGTACTGAATAACAGCACCACCTGTTGTAAAACAACCGCCGCATCAACTTCCTGCATTTTCAGAGTTTGGGGTTTGGCAAGCGTTACAAATCCCCATAATATAGCTTCCAATCTCCCAACCTCAGATAGAATCAATTCAATATACTCGGGTTTTTCGTTACCTTGTTGTAACAGCTGGGCGAATCCCTTGATCGAGGTTAGAGGATTTCTAAACTCATGTGCAACCCCTGCCGCCATTTGGCCTACTATCGAAAGCTTTTCAGTTCGTAGAAGGAGTTCTTCTGCCTTCTTCCGTTCCGAAATATCACGAGACCCGTACACGCATTGCACTACTTTGCGATTTTCATCAAATATAGGAGTGCCTCTGGTCTCGATATATACCCAACTGCCATCTGCTTTTTTACACCTCCACTCAAAATCGAACGTTGATTCTAATGTAACCATGTCATCGAATTGCCTCTTAACGTACGCAAGATCGTTAGGATGAACGAAATAAAAAGCAGAATTTCCTTCAAATTCGCTGGTCGGAAACCCTAAGACCAATTCATGGGACGGCGAGGCGTATAGAACTATACCTTCCATATCCACGACACCGACTAAATCCTGGGTATTTTCGGCAACAAAACGACACTTTTCAGCCGTTTGTGGCGGGGTCCAATCGGGATGTTTCATTGGGTCAAATAATAGTTTGGTCACATCTTACTCCTCCTATAGAACATTCGATCTAATATCCAATTCTTCCTTTTTGATTCATGTACTTACTAATGTCAAAAGTTATGCCTCTAACATATCCCACTCATCACCAAGTACCCAACGTAATGCAGAAAGCTTGCAGTTAATCATTCCCCACTCAAAGTCATCCCAGGGGCCATGGTTTTTTAAGCCAAGGATCATCGTAATTGGTAAAATGCAGTATTTTCAACTTACTTAATTTGTTTAAATGTTTCCTTGAACAACTCGATTTGCGGCGAGAGAAAGAAAAGCGATTTCCTGTCTTTTTTCCTCAGTCATAACTCGAGGAAGCAAACCTCTATTTAAACGCTGTTCTAAACATTGCAGCGGTGTCAAAAGATTTATTCCTTCATGTTTCATTCCGTTGTAGTTGGATATGAGTACATCTGTCAGTTCTTCTATGTGCTCAGCGGTAATCCGATATTTCACTGCTTTTTTCTCCGGATCTTGTCGTCGTGGATCTCTAGGGTTGCTGCCGGTTGTGTTTACGAGACGATGGAACCCATTTTCTTCTAACGTTTCGAAAAACCTTTCAATTATTCCTCTTCTCATTGGCAATGCCACAGGACCAGCATTAACCGAGCAACCTATGGTTCGTTTAAGTCGATCTCTGACTTGATTCGCTAAATTAGATTTTCCATTATCCAGATGAAATTCATCCCACAAAGCCCATTCCATTTCAGGAAACAGCCTTGATGCAAAGCCGCCATTCGGATGATAAGTTAATCCTGGGATTGTTAATTGAAGCACTTCCTTGGGCATGACAGCTTTTTTATATGCAATGCAGTACATCGCTAGCGGAATACTCCTTATTAAAGCTAAGAAAGTGACCCAAGATGATTCTTGTCGCAACATCAATGATGCAGAGTAACCAAAGGCGATCCATTACTTCCACAATTTCGTCGCCTTCTGGCGTGTGGAACACAATGGCAATTGAACAATCTATTCGATGACCGTCAAATTGAACACGTTCCAAAGATCTAACTGGTGAAGGGGCATTCGGAGCGCCAATTCCTGTATGTCTTGCTTTTTGACTTGCATTCTCACCGTAGATTCTCACCGTAGCGTTTAGCGGCTTAGCCAACTTGCCATTGTTCAAGAATATAAACATAACGATATAACGATCGTTTTCCTAAATCTCCACTTATAAATGGATATTCGCTGGATGTAATACCTGCCTTGGTACAGGCTTCCAAGAGTTTAACATGAAGATCTTTCACACTAATTTTAGGCGATCTTACTTCTCGTTTTGTATTTCTACCCAAATACAAATTGTCAATCGTTTCTTTAACGGTAGGGTACTGCTTTAATAGCAATGTAAAAGCGCCTGTCATTTTGGATAGCTCGTCCTGCGTTGATAATATAGGTAAAGACTTGCGTTCATATTGTTTTAAACGTTTCCGGGGAATAAGTGCTCTATAACCCCAGATTCTACCTTGGTCATCGTAAGAAAGGCATCTCTTCACAAATGCCAATATATCTTTCCTGTCAATGAGTGTAACGGAGCTAATTTCATGGAGTGGGCGCTCATTCTTCATATACATGTCGATGGCCTTTTTTCTCGCAAAAAAAGTCTTTATGTCATTAGAATCCAATTTTTCTTCATGAACAATCGGCCAGATTGATGTATCTAAATGTGCCGGATCAATTTTCTCATTCTCAATCCATCTTTTTTTAGGCATTGCTCCACACCTCTGTTTTTGAATCTAATGGTTTGTGAGTGATTGTAGAGTCAATCATTCCCCGATAAATCAGCTGATACACAGTTTCCCGTATCCGTTGACGACCAAGAACCGGAAGCGCTTGTTCTATTTCTTCTATCGTGGTTTTGGAGGTCTTGCCTAGAACTTTCATGATTTGATATTGGACCGTTTCCACAAGAACTGGGCGTTGTTGAATGTAAGGGATAATAGTTTTCAAATTATTCAAATAAATCAAGTTGGATCGGATGTCTTTATCGGTTCGAATGAGATGATTGAACCCATTTTCTTGGCACCATTTTGCTTGAGCATTCGTTTGTTTATATGATCTTTATGAAAATCTTTTGTCGTTAGGGTCAAGTTCAGAAGCATATTTCACTTCCAAGAAGCGCTCCGTTCCATCATTCGCTGAATCCACATGTCAAAAATGGATTCTACTAATTCTCCTTGCCATTCGACTTGTATTCGCTTGGGTTGTTCACAGAAGGCAACAATGTCCGAATCAGCTTCAACGAGAATCCAATGATCGTATTCAGATCGCTAAAAAACCGCACATCGCGGTTCATTTTGATGCTGAATGCTTCCCAAGAATTATTACCGTATCGAGTGCTGCGCTTCATGGGGATTGGTGTGTACACGCTTTCACCTCATTTTTCATAAATCGTTCATTGCCGCCGCTGATCAGCAGTAAGAAAACTCCTTATTTGAGGGAAGTATTGTGACAAACTCTTAATTCGGGGGTATATTTGTGTCATTTTTTCTTGACACAAATATACCCCCAATTCACTGATAAGTCCAGTAAATTCTGGAAGTGAATTGGGAGTTGTTTGGGTCATTGGACACTTGTGTATTTCCTTATAGTTTTTTTCACACTTATTTATAGTGTCCGTTCTTTGTTTCTATATTCATCAGCTATCCATCAATATACTAACCATAAGACCAGGTTTCACAAAGCAAACTGCCAGCGACTTTACCTGATTGATCTTTTAGATCCATTTTAAAAAAATTCAATATCATAAGTACCGATGTCTTCATCCAAATAAAAAATATTTATAGAGCAAAATACAACTGCTTCTACAGTGTTGAAGCTAGATTTAAGATAAATAGACCGTTCTTCTACACTTATAAATTATACATACAACTTCCCCATAAATGTGTTATGATAACATCTTTGTCTTCTTCACGCCATTTCTTAAAACAGTTCCAAAAGCCACCCATCGTATGCATAATAGCATTATGTTTGTTTTCCCAGTCAAGCAAGGTTTTTTTGTTCACTTAGTTCACCTTCCAATAACAAATTACCTTTGAAAGTATCTTAATATTATAACTCTTTATTACTATTTCAATCTGTATTTTAGCCTTCTTTTCTTTAAACTATCCTGCCCGTTAGATGAGAAAATAGCAGCCCTATTTGTCGGCTGCCATTTCTTTGTTATCATTGAACTATTGTTCACGCATCTCTTACCTTAATAATTCAGTCCCTCATCCCCCCGGAATGAATAATTTACCTATATGATAGCTTACGAAGCCACTGATGAATACTAACAGATAGCCGTTTTCTCGTTGGCTAGTTTAGCACTTTACACAACTGGACAGGAAACAATAGCAGTTGGTTTTTTTTCGTTGTTGCACTGATTGTTGACTTATTGGTCTATTTGATGAAAATATGAAATACGAATGAAGAATTTGAAGACAAGGAATCGAGGTCGGTGAGGATGAAAATCGTCGTCGTATCTGATACGCATATGCCCAGAATGAACAAGAAACTGCCGGATCGATTGATTCGCGAGCTAAAAACGGCAAAAGCTATCATTCATGCAGGTGATTGGACGAACCTTTCTGTGTACGAGGATCTGGTAGCATTCGCCCCGATATACGGTGTCGCAGGTAACAATGATGGAGCAGACATTATCCGGAAGTTTGGATTGCAGAGGCAAATAGAGTTCGAGGGTGTAAGAATGGGTATCGTTCACGGACATGGTGATGGGAAAAGAATAAATACGGAAGCGCGTGCGTTAGAAGCCTTCAAGAATGTTCATTTGAATGTGCTGATCTATGGCCACTCTCATATTCCAGTACTTAAACGCTCAGGTGGCCTGCTGGTATTTAATCCCGGGTCACCAACTGATAAGAGGAGGCAGCCCCTGTATTCGTTCGGCATTTTTCAGCTTGCTGGTGGAACAGTATCTGCCAAGCATATATTTTACAATGACAAATCGTAGGATGATCGTTCGTTCTGGCTTGAAGATAGGAAAGTACTTTGATCTTCCTTCCGTTCTTGACGACAACTGCCGAGCAGTGTTTTAATTCGCCGATTTGATTTTCAAGAGAAATGAAGTATTAGATCGTATGTTTTGATCTATTCCAATCTTGAGTTCAGCCGTATAGCTTCGGCTACGCACATGACTCTCAAGCCCTTTATAACCATAAAGCTTGTACCGACGCTGCCATTTCATCAGAGTCGTTTCATTAATCCCATCTTTCTTTGTTGCGGCCAGAAAACCAATTTCCGCGCTTGATACTTCTTCGAGAATAGTGAGTTTCTCTAATGCATTATATTTTCCTCTAGACATGAAAAAAGCTCCCCTCACAGCAGCAAGTTTTATTATTTCACCTGTCTACCGTAAGTGGAGCATATCAGACTTTATTTTTCAAGTCTTGGTCCGCAGCTGTTTGATTTTTTGTCATGTCCAATAGATAAATTTAGAAGGCTGAAGATTTTCAATCTCATAAACCATATTAATTCAAGCACTTCACTATAAACACTTCATTTTTTTGAACAATAATGTCAATCCGCTTGGGAGCTGCTTCTTACCGTTCTCGCAAAACCCCCTTATCGAGCGTGATTTTTATTGCGCCTGCGTGCCGGTGTCCGTCGTTCCTTGCGGTCCGGCTTCAGGGACCGAGCCATCAGCCGGGGGCTGACCGCCCTGGCCCCTCATCGGACGTTCACCGCCGCCCATGCCACCTCTGCCTCCGCCCATACCCATGCCGCTCTGTGCAGTCGTTACGCCAGACTCGTTCACCCAAGTCACGGCGCTCGTAATCTCGAAGCTGACGACCTTCGTACCGCCCGTGTACTCGCCGCCCTCATACAAGCCGTTCGTTCCGGTGCCTGTAGACGAGCCACCCGAGTAGATTGTATACGTGCTGCCTTGCTTCAGGTCAGGCGAGCTGATCATGATCGATTGGAACGTCTTTGCCGGAGCGACAGTCGCGATCGCGTTTCCTTCACTGTCCTCGAGGCGCACCATCGTTCCGGCTTCCAGTGCCTGCGGGAAGGTCATGAGTACCGACTGCTGCGTCGACGTATCGGAAGTCGATTGCACCATGCCCGAGCTGCCCGCGGCGATCAGGTAGCCGCCCGTCATCTCGAAAGTGCCGTCGTAATCAAGCGAGCCGTTGCCCGCATTGGTAGGACCGCTAACGGTTACCGTGCCGCCGCTCATCGCGATCGAACCGTTTGAGTCGAGTCCGTCGCCGGTCGCATTCACGTAATACGTGCCTCCGGTAATCGTCAGCATATGCGTTCCGTCGGTAATCGTGTTCTGTCCCGCACGTCCGTTCACAGACGAACCGTCGTTACCGCCTCCCACGTTCACGCCGTCGTCGGACGCCGTTACCGTCGTCTCGCCGCCCGCCAGCGTAATGACGGAGCCTTCGATGCCTTCGTAGCTCTTCGTAATGTTGATCTTCCCGCCTGCTATCGTAACCGCCGTATCCGCATGGACACCGTCATCGCCGGTTGTGAGCATCAGCTCGCCGCCTGCTATCGTCAGATTGCCATTGCTGTGGACGGAGTCGTCCGCTGAGTCGATCTCGAACTTGCCGCCTCCTACTTGAATATCCGTACCTGCTTTCAACGCTTTGGCACTTGCCGATTCTTCTTCCGTTGCCGCCGCATCCGTACCGGTCGCTGTGCTTGCCGTACCTGGCGCAGCCTGTTGACCGCCGCCCCAGCCGCCGCGCTCTTCGACATGCGTCTCTCCATTCACGCTGCCGCCGCCAGTTATGAGCGAGAACGTACCGCCATTAACCAGCAATGATGTTTCCGCTTGAAGCGCGTCGTTGCCGGACGTAATGTCGAACGTGCCGCCGCCGATGGCAATAATGCCTTTGCCTTCTTCTTCTGCGTTCGTCGCTTTCACGCCGTCACCGCCCGCTTCCACCGTCAACGTCGCGCCTTCCAGAGCAGCCACGCGGTCTTTGCCGAGTACGCCGTCGTCTACTGCCTTAACCGCGATCGTACCCGATACCAGCTTCAAGTCGTCTCTGCTGTTGATGCCGTTGTTGAAATTGCCTTCCACAGTCAGCTTGCCCGTTCCGTTAATCGTCAAGTCCGCCTTGCTGTATAAGGCCGCGTTCGGTTCTTCGGCGGTCGCATCGGCATAGACGTAGTTCGTGCCGTCCGACAGCTTGTTTTCCGTGCCTTCTTGCAGCGTCATAACAACCTTGCCCGCTTCCACGATATACAGCGGAGCACTGTCGTTATCATGCAGTTCCACGCCGTTCAGTACCAGGTGTACCGTACCGTCCGGCACGTTTACCGTCAACTGGCCGTCGTTCAGTGAACCGCTTAATACGTACGTGCCGGCTTCCGTTATGCTCACCAAACCGCCTTCGCCTGCTGCGGCTCCGGCTCCCGTCACGCTAGCCGACGATGTGGCGCTAAAAACAATCTTCGTCGAGCTGTCTTCGCTCCAATCTATGTTGTAGTCTTCATCGTCGAACTCCACGAGTTCGTCCATCGACAGCTCGGTTGTCGCAACCGCTGCCGTCTCCGTCTGCTGATCCGTCGAAGCGGTCTCCACGGACGCCGCCGTATTATTGCTGCCATTGCTGCAGGCCGAAGCCAGCAGCACCGTGCACAAAGCGATTACGCCTATATAATGTTTTAATTTCGTCTTTTTCATATCGATCTTCCTTCCGAATTGTAATTGTTGTTGCATTAATACTCGGCCGCAGCCGTAGGGACCATCGTCAGGGACAAATCCAAGTTGCCATTGCGGCATCGGATCGCATCGAGGAATTCCTTCTGGTTCGTGTTCTGATCCAACGTAACGGTGTAGACGAGCTCATACAAGCTGCCAAGCTCGGTCGTGCGGATTTTTTTCAGTTCATACGCAACACCAAACGTAGCGAATACTTCGGCGAATGCTTCTTCGTAGCCCAGGCTTTCCGGAATCGTGACTTTAAGCAGCTTCTGAGCCGACTTTCTCGCTCCAAAGTTGGTTTTGCTCAAGATGAACATCAAGCCGCAAAGGATTAATGTGAACAATACCGCGTAGCCGAAGGCGCCTACGCCGCAAGCCAGACCGGCCGCCATCGTGAACAAGACATACGCGATATCCTTCGGATCACCGGGCGCGCTTCGGAACCGGATGATGGAAAAGGCTCCCGCAAGGCTGAACGCTCGGGCAATATTGCTGCCGATCAGGAGAATAATAATGGCGACGATTGTGGGCAGAATGATCATCGTTAGCGTGAAATTTTGCGAATAGCCGGTTGGGCTCGTCTTCATGTATGTGAAGCTGATAATGGCGCCGAGGGCGATGGCGATCAGGATCGTGACGATCGAGCTGCCAAGCGTCATCGTGGTTGTCGTGGTGGTCGGATTGAACAAGGTTTCGAAATCAAACATAGAGTACACGCTCTCTTTCCATAAATGGTGTTGTTTTTGCCGTTTGCGTAGTCGGTGTTGTTTGCGCCCGCAACGTCGGTCGCGCATTGCCGTGTCTTACCGTCTTCTTGTATTCGTTGCCGTATTTGGAGAAACTAGTGCGGTACAATCTGTGCTCCGATAACAGCCGCGACAGCCACAACGGAATCGTATTCTCCGCCTTTACTTCCATCAGCCACATATTGGCCGGGTCGAGAAGCTCGCCATGATCGCCAAGCTCCAGTCCCAGATCGTAGCGGCGATGGCGGATGTTCGTGTCGAAAGTGATGCGGAGGTCTCGGCTCTCTTTGCTAAACATCGCCTTCCTTTCGTAAGCCAGATACACTTTCGGTTCGAGCTCGTAGCGGCAGAGGAAATATTTGATTTCCTCGATCACCTGCTTGTTCATGTAAGGCTGGAATATTGGCTCGATCCCGGTTCGCATGAACTCGTACGCTTCGTCCAGCTTCAGCCCCGTCCTTCGTTTGTTGACAAGACCGAATACCTTCTTTTTCATCTCCAGGTACACCTTCGCGTCGCTGCTTGGCACGCCGTACGCTCTCAACCGAAGCTTCTCCTTGTATTTCGGCTTCGACAGGCTCGTCCGGATGAGCGAATCATGCGGGGTATCGAAGTAGAGGTTACTGATCGAATAAAATTCATGCTGCTTGTTATAATCGTCAAGCTCCATATAATCAAGCAGGTCGCTATAGAATCGAAGGTACGCATCATGGTCCAGCAAGTATTTGTTCTCGTACCGGTTGAACACCTCAATCGCCATCCTTGTTTCATTCCTTTCCGCGGTTCGTTGTGGTCTCATCTCTCATGTCTGTATCTTAGTCCCCCAACCTTTAATGAATCTTAAATCGATTTACATTTTCTTAAAAAAAACGCGTTTCCTATATATAGCGACCGGAAGCGACGGAACGAAAAAAAGTTAAGGTTGGCTAAAGGTTCGCTTGCTATAATGGGGATATCAAGTCTAGTAAAACAACAAAGGATGAACAGCCGATGCGAATTTTGATCGCGGAAGACGAAATACATTTGGCGGAAGCCTTATCCCAATTATTGAAGAAGCAGAACTACTCCGTGGATATCGTCCACGACGGCAGATCCGCATACGATTACGCGCTGAGTGGCATCTACGATCTCCTGCTGCTCGATGTCATGATGCCGGAGATGGACGGTTTCGCCGTGCTCCGCAAGCTGAGGGGCGAAGGCGCGGCGACGCCAGTCATCCTGCTCACGGCCAAAGGCGAGATTACGGACAAAGTAACCGGGCTCGATTACGGCGCGGATGACTATATAGCCAAACCATTCTCGACCGAGGAGTTGCTGGCCCGCATACGGGCTGCGCTGAGGCGTAAGGGAGAGGTCGTCCCGGAGGACGCGCTGACGTTCGGGGATATTGAGTTGAATACGACTCTATTGAAGCTGACCGTCAAGGGCAAGGAATTGAAACTGAACTTGAAGGAAAGCGAGTTGCTCGAGCTGCTTGTGACGCGGAAGCTGGCCGTCACGTCGAAGGAGCAAATTATCGAAAAACTGTGGGGCTTCGATTCGAACGCGGAATACAACAATGTGGAGGTGTACGTCTCGTTCCTGCGGAAGAAGCTGACCTTCCTCCATTCGTCCGTGAAGATTGCAACGATCAGAGGCGTTGGGTACATCCTGGAGGTGACGTGAGCAGCATGTTCAAAAAGCTCAAAAACCGATTTCTCTTACTGAACCTGATCACGATCACCGTCATGATGCTGGCTGCTTTCACGGCCATCTATGCCATCACCTTTCAAGACGTGAAACGCGACATCGATATGGAGCTTCATCAAGTTTCGGAATTTTATCATAAACAGCAGGACGGACCTCGACGGTTCGAACCGGACGATGACGGCGCATCGCCTCCGGATGAGTTCCAGAGCGAGCCACCTGCAGGCATGGGAGACGACGGCTGGCGACCCGAACGGTCCGTATCGTTCAAGCTGGAAGCGGACAGCGCCGGCACGTTAAAGAGCACCGACTCGCGGTTTGATATGGAGGAGTCCTTCTACCAAGAGGCACTCGAGAAGGCACTAGCTACGGGGAAAACGGGCGGCCAACTCAAGCTGGACGGCAATGAATGGGCGTTCATCGTTCAGCGGACCGCTGCTGCCGGCAGCATGTTCGTCTTCATGGATGTCACCGCGCAGCAGGGCATTTTGACGAATTTGATTTATACGTTCGGAGCCGTAGCTCTCGTTATGCTCGTTGTCATTTATTTCATCAGCCGTTATTTCGCCAGCCGATCCATCGCTCCGGTTAAGGAGGCGTTCGAGAAGCAGAAGCAGTTTATCGCCGACGCTTCCCATGAATTGAAAACGCCTCTTGCGGTCATTCAGACCAACGCAGACGTGCTGCTCGCCAACAGCGAGGATACGATCGTGAACCAAGCCAAGTGGCTGCATGTCATAAAGCAGGAGACGCTTCGCATGGCCAAGCTGACGGGCGATCTCCTCTATCTTACCGAAATGGAGGATTCGCGTTCCGCCATGATGCGCGCCGAGTTCGATCTGAGCGAAGCGGTGGAGACGATTATGCTGACGATGGAAGCCGTTATTTTTGAGAAGGAGCTCCAACTCGACTATGATATTGAGCCCGGACTGACAGTGAACGGCAGCAGCGAGCAGATCAAGCAAGTCATCATGATCTTGCTCGACAATGCCATCAAATACGCGGGTCCGCGCGGATCGATCGAGATTGCGCTGAAAAAACAACATCAGGATGTCGTCCTGTCGGTTACGAACACGGGCGAAGGCATTGCCTCGGAGCACTTGCACCGGATCTTCGACCGATTCTATCGGATGGACTCTTCCCGCTCCCGCGCCCAAGGCGGCCATGGACTGGGTCTTGCCATTGCCAAATCCATCGTCGATCAGCACGGCGGCAAGCTTTACGCGAGGAGCGAGCTTGGGGAATCGACGACTTTCTATCTGCATCTGGACTAGAGGCCCACGAAACGAAAAAAAAATCCCTTAAGACCTTTTCAGCGGTCGAAAGGGATTTTTTATTTGTGTCGTTTCGGGACATCCTATACTTACAGGACGCGTCAAGCTACCTGACGTTCCAGCGATCGGGAGAGGTTAGCAACCTCCTGTACCGTATGCTCGATATCGCCAATGCTATCGATGGTCATCTCGAAAGCTGTTTCATCGTCCTTTCCCTCTTCTATAAGTTCACGGAATCGTTCCTGCAGATCGGAGTGCAGATCCGTCTTCAATTCCTCGACAATTTTACCCCATCGTATGGTGCGAAAACTCCATTCAGATAGTTGGTCAATTTCTGATTCAAAACATCCACTCTCCTTATAATAAATTTTCAAGGACTCGCTTTGCGTACTCCCAGTTGTTTTTGTTGCGGACGTAAGACTCCCTGCCCTTCTCGGATATTCTAAAATACTTGCGCCTTCCGCCTTGCGATTCGTCACCCCAATACCATTCGATATCACCTTCCACTTCAAGACGCCGAACGCTGGAGTACATGGTTGCTTCCTTTAGTTCGTATTCACCGCCCGAGCGCTCCGCAATCAACTTGACAATTTCGTACCCATAGCGATCAGCTTCGGATAAGAGTCGCAATATCATTGTATCGGTATGTCCGCGCAGCAGGTCGGATGTAATTTTGTTTTCGCTCATTTAATCACCTCGTAACTGTATAATACGGAATGCTACTATGACTGTCAATGTACTGCTTTAATCAAAATACTAAATTCTATTTTTAAGGATTCGGGAGCATAAAGATGGAAAATTGTGTGAGGCGCAGATCAGAGCGGATGTATGCGGTATTTACAAGAAAACTCCTCGATATCACGTGAAGCTTCTTTATTTGTTTGTTTGTTTGTTTGTTTGTTTGCAGGCCGTTAATCTAGGAGTAAGATTTAACAATGTATGCTCACGAATAAAAGCCGTTTGTTCAAAACTAGATGGGAAAAGGTACCTTTTTTATGAACTTTATTCTTCTCTCGTTGAAAGTTATCTAAGATCATAATAGTAAAAAAAACCGTGGCGTTGCATAACAATGCTTGTTCATAAATGATACTAACACCAGCTCGTTCGCATGCTTTTCCAAATGTTGAATACATATTTAAGTATTATATAAACAGGAGGAAACAAGCCAATGGTGCAACAAGGGCAATCGTTCATGAGAGGAACGCTAGTCTTGTCTGTCGCTGCTTTCATCAACCGCATTCTCGGCTTTATCAGCGGCATGTATATTGCGCGTGTACTGGGCGCGGAGGGAATCGGCCTACTGATGATGGCGCATCCGCTCGTCCCTCTCGTCATTACGATTACGGAGCTTGGATTGCCTGTGGCAATTTCAAAGCTGGTCGCGGAGGCCCACGCCCGAGGCGAACGTTTGAAAGTGAGGCGTATCCTGCACGTGTCGCTAGCCGTCACCGGCATCTTGAGCATAGCGCTTACGTTCATTTCACTACTAGGATCTGAATGGATCGCATCCATCCTGCTGAGCGATCAACGCGCCTATTATGCGATGCTCGCGATTACACCGATCGCTCCGATTGTCGCTGTCTCCGCGGTCTTAAAAGGATACTTCCGCGGCATGCAGCAGATGAAGACCATCGCCACCTCCGATGTGCTCGAGCATACGGTGCAAATCGCCTGTGTCCTTGCGTTGGTACACCTATTGCTGCCTTTCGGCATCGCCTATGCGGCTGCGGGCGCAATGGCTGCATCAGTCGTCAGCGAAGCGATCAGCCTCTTATTTCTGGTGGTAAGCTACAAACTGTACGGCGAATCGAAGATGCCGGGCGAGACATGGGCGAGCCACATGAAGCAAGGAAGAAGCACACTCGGAGAGCTGCTGCAGATCGGTCTGCCGACGACCGGACATGGCGTTATTCACTCGTTATACAGCACCTTCCAACCGCTTCTCATTACATCCAGCCTGGCGCTGGCCGGCATCGGTACAGTGTTGGCCACGAAGCAATTCGGCCTGCTGGCCGGTTATGTGTTTCCACTGCTGTTCATGCCAAGCTTCATTACACAGTCCTTGTCCACCGCTCTCATTCCTGCGATTGGCGAGGCAGCGGCGAACAAGAACAGTCTGCTTATGCATGTGAGGATGAATCAGGCGCTAAGCTTGGGACTTCTGATCGGCGCGCCGGCGACCGTCATCCTATTCGAGTGGGCAACTCCACTTACGACGCTTGTATACAACGCACCTGAAGCAGGATTGCTGCTTAAAATATTGGCGCCGTTGTTTTTTTTGCATTATTTCGACGCACCGCTGCACGCGATCCTGCTCGGTCTCGGCCGAGCGAAAGCTACACTGTGGAACTACGTGGCAGCAACGATTTTCAAAGCTGTCTCGATCTTCGTGTTCGGCAGCCAGTTCGGCATTACCGGCATCGCGTACGGCATCGGCATCGGAATCGTCATGCAAACACTGTTAAACTTCTTATCGATCTCAGGCTCGATCGGAATTTACTGGAGTATTCGTCCTTATATCAAGGTTGGGATCTGTATGATGCTGATGGCGATATGCGGGCACTGGGCCTATAACTATCTTACCGTCCAAGGTCTACCGCTGTTATGGAGCGTAATAGTTTCAATTGTCTGGTCCTTGCTCATCTATTTCATTACACTCGTATTGACGGGTGCGTTAAATTGGAAAAGTAAGCTCCGGAGGTTTTCGATTCCATGGTAAATAATTTTTGTTTTCTTTCTTCACTAACGATTAACACGACACGTTTTGAAATCAATTTACCGTTTCAAAAATATCACCGATACCATACCTTTTCCTGCGACGGATTAACGCACTTTGGCTTACTCCAATACACAAGTCGGTAATGAATCAACGTTCTTGTCACTCATTGGGAATGTTATCAAGTTCTTATTATTGCAATTTGACAAAAACTTGATAACATAAAAAAAATGCCGCATTAAATGCGGCATCCAATGATTTTATTTTCTTGTCACCCGTCAGATGACAAGCACTTGATCCCATTCCCTACGTGAATAAGCAAAACAAGAAAAAAAAATCCCTATTGTTGATTGTACAGTTTATCATGTTAATTTCATAACTTTGTTTTTAATTGTTTCCTCATAAAAAACCCTCCGTTAGCAAATACCCGTTAACTTAATAGGGAAGCCCTCGACATACTTTATTTGTCGTATTTCCAAACAAGTTGTCCCTTTCTGATTTTTGCTGCATAGATGATTTGTCCAGTATGAAAATGGATTTCTCTGAACATAGCCATCATTAGGTTCAGCGCTGTTGTCTCGTTATTTACTTGGCTATATGTAAGAGCTGGCAAATTGATGAAGGGTTGTGACATTAATAACTCAGGGTGGGATTTGATTTGTTCAAGATATTGTATGAGAAGATCAAAAGCATCCCTAGTCTGTTTTACTGCTTGTTCTTTAGACATCAGGAGCCCTTTTTCAAACTCTTTATCTCTATTCCTTATATCGGGAATATCTAGAAGAATTATTTCAATTCGTGAGTGGACTGCACCTCTGATGTGTGCAACTAAATTAGCAATGCTGTTACTTTCCGATGTTGGGGAAGAAGTAATGTCCATTTCGGATAATTGTTCAAGGGCTTAAAGTGTCCATTTCTTCTCCGATCTAAACTTATCCAGCATACTTTCGATTAGCTCTAATGCGATCTCCACCGACAGACCTCCTAATAACTAGATTTACTGCAAATTCACCAAACGTTTGTTCTCGAAACAATGATAACGGCCACCAGGTTAAACTACCCTTGGACTCAACGAGGCAGCCGTTTCATACCGGTAGCCTCATCCTGATTTTTATTGAGCTATCGTTTCCCGATAGTTGAATGATTTTCTGAATTAATCACTGAAATATTTAAACAGAGACTCTAACTCTTTAACATCTTAAAAGTCTCCATCGTTGATCGACATCTACTGTACCATCTTCCAAAAATTCTATCTCCCACCGTTGACCAGGAATAGCTACCTCAACCATGTTAGCTTCATTTCGGACTTTTATAAATATATTATCATCCTCTAATTTGTTAAGAAAAGTAATTAACTCTCTTAGTCCTGCCACATCTTCACCCCACAGTAAGCTTGTTACAAATGATATTATATACCCTTGTGGCATTATCCTGCCCTTAACCTATCAAAAAAAGGGAACAGCTTCCGTAGCAAACTGCTCCCTGTTTGTTGAACTATCGTACCAGTTAGCGTAATGAATATGAGTTTATTCTGTACTTGAAATATTACCACTCTGAACTAAAAGCCATAACAATATGTAAAAGGTAAGGGTAGTATTCTATTCGTATTCCCACAACTATAATCTGGTCAATTGTTAAATAATTCCATATTCAGCTGATTTTATATTCCAAAGTAACTGTAATATAGTTAGGAAATATAGTAACCCCATTAGTCGTCAATATAAATTGTGACGTGATCTGCTTTTTCTTGTTCTCGCGTTCAATGAGTTTTCCGCCATGAAATTGGTCAACTCGTCCGTTAAGCCCTTCTCATCCGACTGGCTGTTAAATCAATCTAAATACGTCTCGGGATACAAATATCGATGCAGCCTAACCAGTATCGCTGCCGCTTGCTCACGGATCAGTGTCTGCCGCGGGTTGAACAACCCGCCGCTGCCAATCATCACCTTATGCTCGTTAACAGCCTGGATCGCGTGGAGGCTGGAAGCGGATAGATTGGCAATATCGGTAAAAGCCAACCGTTTTAAACTGCCAAAGGTAGGCAGTCGACCTGCCTTAGTAGACATGACAGCAGCCTCTTCACGTGTTATCGCGCGCTCTGGCTCGAACTTGCCGGTGATGCGGTCTGTTATGCCAAGCTCCGCCGCTCGGATGATCTCGTCACTGTACCATTTGCTAGCTGGAACATCCCCGAAGGGAGAACGGCCGATAGGCTGATCCGTGGCACCGTGTACCAAACGCAGCAGCATGGCTGCGAATTCAGCACGAGTTAGCGCTTTCTTTGGGGAGAGCACATAGTTTTCAGCGCTCACGCCTTGGATGAAACCATAACTAAGTGCACTCGCCATGTCTACAAACGCCCAGTCTGCAACCTGATCATTATCCTTAAAGCGAGCCATCTCAGGAGCAGAGACGGTTAAATAATAAATTTCTTTGGCCGCAGTAGGCGCTGCGCCTGTTCGGTACCCGGTGAGCTTCACAACATACACTCCGGGGGGAAGACCTGCAAAGTCAACTTTCCCTTTTGCATTGGTAATTTTTGTGACATTACCAATTGTCACTGTTATTCCGGATGCCGGTAATCCTCCAAGCTTACGGTTTGACTTTTGGACATACATATTGAATGGAGTATTTGCATAAGCCCGTCCGCCAATTGGCTGGCCATTCTCAAGCGTCCACTCGACCTGAACCATGTCAATAAGCTCCGTTTTGTCAGAACCGTAATAAAGCAGCAGCCGACTGCCTTCACTAACGTTTATACCGCCTTCCGCATTTTCCGGAAACATCCAACTGCCAAATCTGCCGTACTCAGCGAGCTTCCAGCCGTCTTCTTTGTCATATTTTCCACCGTCAATTCCAGCAATTGATGTAAACACCTTGGATCCGGCGGAATCCGTTTTCGTCTTGAATGCAATGCCTTCAAGCTCAAGGAATTTCTGAGCTGCATCGATTGCCTTGCCACCGCTCGGAATTTGTCCTCTCGCGATCGTTCCTTCAGGTCCCTCGATTTGAATAACAGCGTCACCTGCTGGGGAACTTAAGCCGTCGATCAGCCTCTTTTCGCCATTCAGATAAAGCTTGTAAGCGGTAAGTGCCAGATAAGCTTGGAGCGTTGCCTCCATATCCAGTCTGCCGTCGCTGTTCTCTGAGAACCCACCATCAGGCAGCCAGCGTGACATCAGATATGCCAGCGGCTGATCGCTTCCTGGCTGCGTGAACGTCGTAGCGTCGATGCGTAACGATGACAACGCAATAATGACTTGAGCTGTCGCGGCTGTGCTGCCGTTGAAGCCACCGTCGGCCGACTGCTGCGTATGCAGCCACGACAAACCTTGCTTCATTCGCTCCGACAGCAATGGCTCTTTCTCCCACGGATTGGGTGAAGTCGCGGTCAATGCTATAGCTGTCGTCACAACGTTACCTTCACCGGAATCGCTCGCAGACCAACTGCCGTCTTTCAACTGCCGATCGTTGATAAAGTAAAGGAACGCATCCGGATACCAATTGGGTCGTGAATAAGGGATGAAAGCACTGGAGAGGTTCCCCACAATATATGCTGTAGCTAGTCCATATACCCCCTCCGTCTCAATGCCGGGGTAGTTCATGACCCATGAATAAAGATCAATACCAGCGATATTGTTAATGTTACCGCCGCCAGCGGCGGCATAAGCGATAGCGGTACGCGTCAGATCCGTAAATTTGTCGAACTTGCCACCATTATTAAGTACTACATCTGCCTTATCTTCTAGATAACCTTTCGGAACCGCACGGCTATTTTTTGCAAAACCGATCGTCGCCCAATCCGAAAACGGCTTCTGTTCATACAATAATTGCTCTGCTTCTTCCAGCGCTTCCTGCATCTCCGCCGTAAAGGCTGCCGAATTGGCTGCCAGAATGTCTGCATTAATGGCTCCTCTCAGGGGACCGGCCGATGCTGTGCCAACTAGCAGCTGCATCATGACACATACAGCCAACAAGATACGGAGTCCCGACCATGGTACTCTTTTCGTTCCGTAAATTTTCATTTGTTCCCTCGCTCCTCCTCCTGTGAGTCCAAGTACATCACTTTCGTTATGGAAAAAAATAACACTATTGGTTAAACGATTAATATCCTAATAGGTTTCGCAAAAGTGAGAAATTTTCAAACTCTCCGCCAATCCATTCTTCATACTCAACCGTCGCAATGTCGTTGCATTGGGTTACCCGCTCCACATAAAGGTGTAAAAAATAAAGTTTTAGACCAGATATGCTGCTCTAAGCGGCTTTTCAATTTAAAATTCCGTCAGTTCCCGTAAAAATAAGTACTGGCCTCCACCATAATAGAGCGCATCCAACTCTTTGAATTCCTTGACTTCACGATAAGGAATCAGATAATTGAATTGATACCATTTTTTATGGCACATGAACGGATTTCATTAGCGGTCTCTATTCAAGATTCTTAGTTCTCCAAAAAAATGAGCAAGCCACCGTAGCACCTGCTCATCTATTGGTGTTATTTAATTATCGTTACCCGTTAGCTTAATACCTTCTCTTAACATTCCCGTATTCACAACGTCCCACCGACTTAAGGCTTTATATGTATTATTAAATATTGAAAACTAATTGCCGGGCAGTTGGATGGCACGCCAGCCGCTTACATCGCATTGGCCATATTCATTATCACCCACAGCAACCACCGTGCCGTCCGATTTAAGGCCGAGAGTATGAGCGCAACCCGCCGCAACCGCCACAATATCGTGCCAGCCGCTTACATTGCATTGGCCATGCTCATTCCTACCCACAGCTGCCACCGTGCCGTCAGATGTAAGACCGATTGTATGAGCATTACCCGTGTTCGTCGCCATATGAACATTACCAGCCGCAACCGCCACAATATCGCGCCAGCCGCTTACATCACATTGGCCATATTTATTATCTCCCACAGCCGTCACCGTTCCGTCCGATTTAAGACCAACGGTATGACGACGACCCGCCGCTATGGTATCTTTAGGCCATCGTTTCATCTTTAACGCCGCTTCAATCGGTGAAGTGTAATCCATGGTTTACCTCCTTGAAAACAAAACCTATTATATTATCAACGAACTTCGCAAACACCTCAACATTTTAAATATTTCGCGCATCGATTAAACTATCCTGCCAGTTAGCATATTAAAATGGGAAGGCCACTGCAATGCCTGCTCATCCATGTGTGTTATTGAACTATCGTTATCCGTTAAGTTGAAACTTCTTTGAATAATGAATAGACCATCCATAAAACAAATTCCAATGGATGGTCTATTCGTTCTGTTTAATAATAGAAGTCGTTCATAGCGTTAGGTGAGTCTTAATCATCACGTCCCGCTAATAGCATTGGGTTACCTAAGCGGAACTCTTGCTATAAGAATGCTAAAGGGGAAATTGCCAACCGGAATACGTCTCGGGAGTTCCACATTCCTTACCGTGTCAACGATGGATAACGTGTTCTCTCCTTGGTTTGTTACGTACGCTCGTGTGCCGTCCGGAGTGAATGCAAGCGTAAAGGGCCTGACACCCACTGGAATGCGAGGGAGAATTTCTGAGTTCGTCGCTGTATTGATGACGGATAAATTGTTATTCTGTGAGTTCGTTACATAGGCTCTGGCTCCATTGGACGTGAATATCGCGACAATTGGGTTAGTTCCGACTGGAATACGCGGGAAGATTTCAGTATTTGTGTTCGTATTGATAACCGATAGATTGTTGCTTTGCACATTTGTTACATATACCCGCGGAAGCCTAGGGTTTATTGTCGCTGCTGCTGGCGTATTCCCGACTGGGATACTCGCGATTACACTATTCGTCGTTAAATTAAGCACGGACACCGTATTATCACCCGAATTTGCGACATAAGCTCTTGTACCATCTGGCGATATGAGAATACTCGTAGGCCTTACCCCAACCGAAATGGGTTGACCAACCGGGGTATTAGTAGCTACATCAATGACAGATACTATGTCTTCTCCCGAATTGGCCACATACAAACGTCGACCATCCGGCGAAACATTCAAACCTGCTGAAAAGATATCAATACGCGGGAGGATTTCGGTGTTCGTTAAGGTGTCAATTACGGAAATCGTGCCGTCACCGCTGTTGGCCACATACAATCTTCTTTGGTTAGGAGTCAGGGCTAAGCCCGTTGGTTCCGTTCCGACGCTTATTCGAAGAATCTCCGTATCAGTTCTCGTATCTATGACCGAAACTGTATTTTCTCCTTGATTGGTTACATAGGCAAGCACCCTAGCGGGAAGAACTCCCGAACCAAACACCTCTCTTCACTATTTTTGAAGTCTGTTGCCTAATATCCATTGTATTTCTATGCTACTTAAACCGTGAGGCCAAATGACTCTTGGCAATAAACCTATTTTCAGAGACATGCAAATATGTCCCGCACACTTAGCGTCTCGTCCGCGTAAACTATTAAAAAGTCTACTAACGACTTATGTGGGTGATTAGATGCATGAAGAATATCCCTTTGATAGGAATTATGGTATCGCAAGGCAAAGATCTCAAACCAATTCTTCAAACCTATGAACGCTATAAAGGGAGGCTTCCCGTCCGGCTCTTCACCTTTACTCCCCAAGACATTCATTGGAAAAAACGAACGATCCAAGGTTTATGCTTGGAAAATAAAATGTGGATAAAAAGAAGATTTCGATTTCCCGATGCCGTCTATAACCGTTGTTATCAAAAAAAGACTCAAATGGTTCAACGTTTGGAAACCTATCTTGGATCACGCAAATGCTTCAATCGTGTAACCCGAATAGATAAATGGCGGTTATACCAAGAGCTAATAGACAGTGATCTCCATCAATATGCGCCTGAGACATCGGTCTATCATCCGGATCAGCTCCGAGAATTGCTCCAAGAAGAGAAGCGTTTAATTCTTAAGCCCTGCTTTGGAAGTCAGGGAAAGAAAGTCTATATGGTTGAAAAGACAGAACATCACCTATTCAAGATTTATGAAGATACGTTCACACCCCTGTACACGTCCTATAACGAGAACGAATTTTTCCAAGAAATCGGTCAACTTGTTGCTAAAAAAAGGTTCCTCATTCAACAAATGATTTACTTTGCGAGAGTAGATGATAAGGTTGTTGATTTTAGAATACTCGTGCAAAAAGAAGCGACCGGCTGTTGGAAGATTACAAAAGGGATAAGCCGAATAGCTCCTTATCACTTCTATATTACAAATCGCGCTGAGAGCATCCATGAGATGGATGAAGTACTCGAGGCCTTGTCATGTCCCTCTTCGGACTATGAATCTTTATACCAAAATATCAGCTTAATCAGTATAAAGATCGCTCAGTTATTAGACGAAAGAATTGGATTATTGGGGGAAATCGGTATTGACTTAGCCATTGATAGGGATGGAGATCTATGGATCATTGAAGTCAATGGCAAACCGCAAAAGCCCATTTATCTCAAGTTGCAGGGGAAACAGCGCGCCGGGATTGATTCGGTGTATAAATTCCCTTTGGAGTATGCTTATTTTTTATCACAGACTTGATTTTCTTTAGAGCCTGATGGCTCATCTTTTCGCATTCTAGTTGTGCGCAGTTCCAGAGTCTCACTCTAATTAATAATATGTTAATCATAATGTTAGATTTCGAGAGGGGGAAGATTTATGGCTGAATTACGCCGTAAGGAAGTTCAAGTTTCATTATCACCGCCCGAGGTTACGTATTATAACGAAATCAAGTTTTCCGTAGTTGGCAAAGACCCGCTTATCCGTATCAACCCTTTCCGTCTGTTACCTGGCGGTCTCGTTATCGTCAATCTGCAAGTTCAAGGATTTCGAAAGGCGCAAGCTCTCGCTACGCTTCTGGTGCTCGATAAAACCATTGGAAATATCAGGATCAAGGTGAGGGTGTGGACCAGTCAAGGAAAACGTGTTCAACCTATTCAACGCAGACTATCTCCTCTGGAAATCAATTCTCTTTATCGTAACGCTTTCCGAACAAATCCTCTGTTTAAATTTATTGCCATTAGAAAGATATTTGGACGCACTTTTGTATACCCCGTATTTAATACTAGAGTTATTCAATTTTTTAATGATGACCTGTCCGACTTTTATGGCAATTATAATAATGTAGCTGCCTTTGTTTTCCGCAATGTCCTCAGAAATACGATTAACCATATTCCTGTTCAGTTTTCTACGGCTCTTAAAAAATGCAAATAAGAAGAAAAAGCCGCTGGCTTGCAGGCAGAACCAATTTTGAAGGCACCTCCTTTGGGGTGCTTTTAATTTGAGGTGGTATTGTTTTCAAATATAACTAATTGTTCAATTCCTGTGTTATACCCCTTATCCTTAACTTGTGTTGATCCCATACGGTTTTTCGAATTACAAAACCGTTAAACATCGTAGAATATGTATTAGACTGCCCCAATAAAAGAAACAGCGGCAGCCATGGACGAGAAGAAAGTCCATGACTGCCGCTGTTTTTTTGTACTAACGTCACCCGTTAAGAACGTTATCGGCCAATTATTTATCTTTATTGTAGATATCAGTGATTAGAAGAGTACCGTCATTCTTTATGTAGATTGCTTTTCGAGTTTTAGAACTAGAAACATTGCCAGGTATTACTTTATTCGTATCCCCTTTTTTGGTATCTGTATTATATTTACCTGTTGTTGGGGACAGCCGACAAGACGCGATTGATTGAAACTAGCCTGCCCGTTAGCTTAACAACTTTTTCATATCAATTCTTGTGTATGTTTTTTCATAAGCCGCCCCCTCATCGTTATAGAAAATAGCGGATTTTATGTATGGCTCGCTAATGGCGCTGTAACCGAGCTTTGTAATAAGCTTTATCATCTTTGGATTCTCTGAGGGGTCAACACTAACGAACAAATCAGAATATCCCATATCACTTGCAATTTTCTCGCGATATCTTATTAAATCCGAACCTACGCCATTTCCCCAATATGTTTCTTTTACGTAGAGGTCACTTAATTTGGGGCTCAAACCGCCTATTAATTTAAGAACACCAAAACCTAGAATTGTATTATCCTTTTCAGCAACTACCAGAGATACTTCTTTATCTTCATTCTGCTTAAAATACCTAACGAATAAATCTTTATTGTTTCTAATGTCGCATATACCATCTAAGTCACTTTTCTTGATTTTTATTGAACCAAGATAGTGCAAGTTGTTCTATTTCCCTCACAAATGTTTTTTTGCTGGGCTATATTCACTTGTGTTTTCGAAGCGTTCAGCTAATTCTTCCTTAAACCGACTGTATCTTGCGACTTCTTCCGGATGATTTCTCAAATAATCTCTAAATATTAGATGCCGTTCAATTTGTGGGTTATCTGTTTGATAAAAATGAATGTGGTGAGTTCTTTCTTCACCACCTTTTCGGAATAACCTTCTTCCGGGGATACCCCAATCTCCAGCTGCATCATATCCGAGAAAATTCATTTTATCGTTATATAAATCGACCTTGCTAATGTCTTTTAAAATACACATCATGTCAATTACGGGCTTAGCTTTTAAGCCTAGTATTGAAGTGCTTCCAAAATGCTCAACACGTACGATTTCATCCGTAAATATAGTTCTTAGAAAATCAGCTTCATCCTGGTAAAGTCTTACCCAATTTTCATTAAAATCGCTTAGTCTGACCTTCATAAAACACCCTCCTACTGACACCAAATTGTAATTATAATTCCACATTTTATTAAGCAATCCTCCCAATAGCTTAATAAGATGAGCAGGCCACTGCAGCGCCTGCTCATCATGTGTGTTATTCAACTATCGTCACCCGTTTGTTTAATGATCAAGCCCTTTTCCCGGTTCTGCAGGCTGTAGTCGGCTGCCACTTGCGTCTTGACCGTTAAGCTTCCAGGTTTAGAAGAAAATGCCGCGTGTCCTGATAGGCGTCTCCCCATCCCATCTTAGCGTAGAATCGAAGTCCGTCGAGTCCCTTGAAATAGTAGGCGCCGATTAACCGCTCCTTGAAATTAGGAATCTCGATGCCGGCTTTCACTTGATAGTCTTGATACGCCTGAATAACGCCGCACCACGGCATATGACGATCGAGAATCGCAAGATCCACGAGGAAATCACCATACAGGCAATTGCCATCAATGATGCCGGTAATCCGTGTACCGTCCGACAATATATTCCACTGGTGAAAATCCCCGTGTATAAAGCTTCTGTGCGGTTCGTTATACGGCACGTAGGTCATCAAACGGTTATAGATTTCTACGAATACGTCTCTCTCCAAACAAGACGTGCGATAGAGTTCGTGCCAGTTCTCCCAGAACGTCCCCGTCTGATCTTCCGCATTTACGGCAACGATGAAGTCCTTCCAAGACGCATAGGTTCCATTGCCGTCAGTCCCGATCCACCCGTACCCGCTAGTTGCCCCAACATCCACATCGGCCAGCCTCGTCAAGATGCCGATAAGTTCCGGCAATTGACGAGTTTGTTCCTCTACCGTGCAATCGGATAAATTGTGCCCGTCCATCCGCTCCATGATTACGTAGGCTAACTGGCCGGTTTTCCCCAGCGCTAAACATTTAGGGAAAGTGATGCCCTGGCCCAACAGCAACTCCGAGACATAGCGTTCCGTCTCGTACGCGCCATCCAAATCGCTGAATTTCACAACATAGTCTTTACCTTCGAGGGAGAAAGAAAACACGTTGCTCAAGTTGCCACCGGCCAGCGGCTTAATCTCAGCCGCACCGGGTCCGAGATGATTCTTTAATACATTTTCGATTTCGCTCATGGCCAAACTCGGTTTCTCGTAAGCCGTCATAGTTCCCTCTCCCGTTTATCAAAGTTTTCACGATCCAGGGGTTCATTATTAGAGAACAGATCTGGGTTGACCCGCAGCATCGTCGAAATCATCTTCTTGATCATAATAAGCGAAATCTTGTCTCTCACTTAGGTAGCGTATTGCAATTATAGCATCTCTCGAGTGACATAGAGGGTAGCTGTTTTGTTTGGTTTGGTTTGGTTTGGTTTGGTCCGCCTGCCGTTTATCCCGGATGGACGGCTTTAGGAGTGACCGGGCTGACCAATGAGTTTATGGCGGAACGGTTAGACGCTTAGTCTCGTTAACAAGTCCACGAAAAGGAAACCGATGGCACCGCGAAGCGGCATGACTCGTCTAAGCGACAAAGACCACCTTCAACGAGAAAATAACAGGAAGAGGAAGGCTCCGGGCCTTCCTCTTGCTTTTGCTTATTATTTTCCAGACTGATCATGAGGCACAGCGACGGTAACAGATACAGCCGTTTGGTTGCCCGCTTTGTCGGTTGCCGTATACGTGATGGTATAGATGCGCGATTTTTCCGCACGCAAGCTGAACGAATCGACTGCTGTGCCGAATTCGGCCTGAATGTCGCCTATATCGCTGTCTGGTTTATTGGAAGTAATGGAAGTTAACACCACCGCTTCAATGCCCGATCCGGCATCGCTCGCTTTCAGCGCGGCATGGACCGTCACCATTTTATGATTCGCCGGCCAAATTGAATTCTTATCCAGCTGAACGGATAGCACCGGCGCGATCTTATCAATGTTGCTCACCGTATAACTGGTTACCTTCGATACATTTCCTGCAGCATCCGTTGCTCTTGCATACACGGTCTCATTATCGGAAACAACGATCGGGGTGGTATATGGAGTCCATTCCCCTACTGCGCCCTTTTTGTACTCATTGACCACAGCATCATCGGGATAGCTGACCGTTAAGGTAACGCCGCCGTTAGTCGGCGTTGTAACGTCCGCCGCGATGGAGGGATCGGCAGGGGCCGTCTTGTCCACATGAACAATAACCGTATGCGGCTGTTCCGCATTACCTGCAAAGTCCACACTCCAATATACCAAAATATGCGTCCCCTCCTCAGTCAAAATAACCGAGCTGCCGGTTTGCTGCGCGCCCCCGTTTACCGTGAAATAAGTAGCCGCTACCCCGGAACCGGTATCGACGGCATCGAAGCTTACTAACGCATCCTTGTTAACGGATCTGTTCGGAGCGTCATCCGATGTCACCGGCGGTGTCAGGTCCGCCTCTTTCAATTTCCCATGCAGTCTCAATTCCGCCATATTGCCAAACCATGCATTCGGATTATAAATGCGGATATAACGGTAAGCTTCCGTACCGCTGATCGCGAGCGATTGCCAATCCGCCGTTACGGCCGCTGGCTTCGAGATCGTTGTCCAATTCGAAAGATCGTTAGATCCCTGAATCTCCGTCCCCCTAATCCGCGCGTATAAATTATTATCCTGTCTCGCTAGTAGTTCTACACTCGATAATACCGCTTGATTGCCTTCTTTGAAATCGAACGTAATGAAGCCTCCCGCTCCGCCGCCGTTCATCCGAAAATCGGAGTTCGTAAGCGGATTGTTATCGAATAGATAATTTACCTGCTTTAATGTTTCTGCTGCTGATCTTCCGGAAGTAGAATCGATTAAATAAGCGATGCCGGTCACATTGCCGATCAAATCCGACTCGTCCGCGAGATACAGCTTGGTGTTATCGGTCGTAGTATACGTCGTGTCTCCTTCCGTTCCGTCATTCGCCTTATAGTCAATCGCAAATTCGACCGAGCCCGTCTGGACGTCTCCGTTCAACGTCGCCGCGGCCGTCCAATAGATATTGTCCTGCGTACTCACGATTGCATCCCGGTCTTGGATCGTGACCTTTATGTTCTGGATCGGTTCTTTCGCTTTGATCGTTAATTTTGCCGTATTGCCCAGCACGATCCGGCCGCTAACGCTCTGGTCCGAGCTAAGCGACACGGACTCCAGCTTGTTATTTGTCTCATGACGCTCGCCAAAGATTTTAAGCTCGGCCAGCTCTAGCATATTCTGAACTTGACCGCGGAGAGCATCCGGCTGTGGATCAATCATTTGGATTTTAATATACCGGAATTGGGCATTTTTGTACGCATCATCCACGTCAAGCGTTGCGGTCCCGTCGGTATACGCCGTTTGTCCTGGTGTCAGCCGCGTCCAGTTTTCTCTGTCATTGGAACCGAATACCGTCGAGCCTGCCATCCGATCCACAAAATTCATTCGCCCCTCAAAAGCAAACGCATCGGCCGAAAGCTTATAATCAGGTCCAAAATCGATGATATGATACAAATTCGGATACGGTGCCAGCGAATAAGCCGGGAACGTATTATCGTTGCCATCCGTTAGGAGCGAAATCGCGTTTCCAAAGGTGGATGTCACGAGGCCCGTATAATTCATACTTCCGTCAGCCGCGAATAAAGGAGTCAACAATTGAAGACCCTCGGCCGCTTTTCGCAGGGCTAATAATTGCTGATAGAAAGCTTCATTCGTCGCAGATTCCAGCTGACTCATCGTATCCTCGTACACGGCTTTAAACTGATTAAGAGATGCCGTCACATAAAGAGTACTCGGATTATAAAGCGCTGTAGCTGCTTGTATGGCTGAAGACCGGTCTTGGCTTACAACGATATTGACATTTTTTATTGTGAGCGTTGTACCGTCGGAAGCTTGGACGATAAAAGAATACGTTCCGGCTTGCGCCGGCAGCCAAGCAAATGCGCCGCTGCCCGCATTAAATTCAGCGCCTTGCGGCATATTCGCAATCTCATATGCGAGGACGTCCTCTTGACCGGAGTCGTCAGCGGAAAAGTCCAGGTTCACTGGAGCGCCAACGTATGCAAAACTATTCAAATTCGAAGCTCCGTCTTTAAACACAGGAGGGGTCAGTTGTTCGCCTGCTTTTACATTCAGGTGGTCAATATCAACCGTTGTGCCGGCTCCTTTCACCTTTACATAAAGGAGGCTGTAGTCGCCGTCAAGCTGACCGTAGGTAACTTTGTTAATGCCCATGTCATAGGTCATGTATTTCCATTGACCCTTCGTATCCGGCAGCGTCAGTGTATGGTAAGGCGTCGAACCAATTTCTTTGCTCAGTTCTAAGACAGCTGTGCCGTTCGTACGAAACTTGATGCCAATAAGCCGGGAATTCGTGCGATTGGCATATGACAAATTAAGAAGGACAAATTTGCTTCCATCTTCCGTTGCTTTTGTCTGCACATAAGAAGCAGCTCCTTCATGGACGGCAGCCGTATGCTGATCAAATGCCGTGTACCGGTCTTCTACTTCGACCAGCGCATCGCTTGTCTGTTCTTTGGGAACATACTTCCCGCCTTCCGGCTCCGCTTCCTTCGGAATGTAGATCCAGAAGTCTCCGCCTCCGTCCGGACTTTCCCATGCTTGCCTGAGCGTCCCTTGATAATAATAATTGGACGGAATTTTCTTGGTGAAAGCTTCATAGAAATACGGAGCTTTCTCCGCTACGTTGATCCCTTTCTCGTAGGTGTAATAGTAGTACATGTCCCAAAACAAAGCCGTATTCATTCTTCCTCTATACGAGTCCGAGAACTTTTGGTAGATGCCTTTCACCGTTCCATCCGGAAAAATAGAAAAAGGAACCGGTACCCAAGGCGTGTCATAACCAAGCATGTATTTCCAAAAAAAGTCGGAAGCAGCTAAAACTCGGTCATCCAGAAATTCATAATAGCCTACGGCATTATCCTTTGTGGATACGGTTCCCTCCACCGGGTCGACCTTGGTTCCCTGAGCAATAAACATACGCGACAAAATTGCCGCATTCGTTAAGTCTCCGGCTCCATGCGCCTGGTCCCGGCCCATCTCCACCTGCTGGACGACCGGCGTGTCCAATTTCACCCCTGTCTCCGCATTGGTGTCGACCAAACGGAACAATTGCTTAATGGAGCCATTGAAGCCTTGATTGCTGGCCGTCTTATTCACAGTGGCCCATTCGACAGCCTCATTATACCTCTCCCGGTTATCGGTAAAAATATACCCTGCCATCGCACCGAGCAGCGGATAGTTATGCTGGTTCATAAATTGGTTGTTATCATGCTGAAAGGTTTCGATAACCGGATTGATCAGATTATTCGTAAAATCAGCGGTATCCTTGTCGGTCCATTTCAGCTCTTCCGATTGATAGCTGGAATACCTTAAAATTTCTGCCGCAGTGACCATCCTGCTGAGCGGAATGCCCGTATGGATATGAGCATCAGTAAAATACCGGTATTTCGCAGGGTCCATCCGGGACCAAATACGGATAATGCTCATCGCATTCGCGCGGTACACCTCATCGCCAGTTATATAATACATAAGCGATTGTGTATACGCTTTCAGACCATCTGCTATAAATCTCGAATTAAAGCCCTGACTGTCAAAAGCATTGATTGCCGGCATCGTCGGATCCTCAGCACTTTGGTTGCTCGATGTAACCGTCTTTGACGCCATCCCGGAGACGGTCATGGCCTTATAGTAGGAATACCAAGGCTCCTTTTGCGCTAATACCTGATCTCTCATGTTTTCAAGTATTGCTTTGGTTACTCCGACACCTGGATGCGTAAACCCATTGGTAACGGTTTCATTTATTTCGACAGTATAACCTGTGCTGGCGGCCCCGCCGTCATCCGAAGCCGAAGCCGTGCCGATCGGACCGAGCGCAGCAACAATGCTCACAGCAACAATGACCGCCAACAGTCGCCTCCATGAATCTCCGAAATGTAATGCAGCTTTGCGAGTCATCATATTCCTCCTTGTTTGATAGAAATAGAATACATGCTTTGAACGATCCCTATTTGGCATAAACGAATCATTCTGCTTCTCATTATAAATATCTGTTCAAAAACGAAAAGGAAGTTTTTTAAGGCATTACCGATGCTTTTTGCAGAACTTCATCCATAGATTCTATAAACTGCTGCAAGTTTTGGCGCAAAACAAAACGGCAGGCCAAGGCTTGAACCTTGACCTGCCGTGCTTTCCCGGGCATGTGCCCATATATATTTCAACTTCATGTATTGCTCCATACTGATCAGCCCAAACCGGTCTTGTTAATCCGGAGATGCAGTAGCTGCATACCTACTTAAAAACGGAACATGCTAGCAAATAATATGCGATAGTTCATTAATAAACTATATCATTGAACTAATCTGCCCGTTAGCTCAGCGTTCATGGTTTAACTTTTGTGAAATACAGATTTAAATCGTCATCAACACAAACCATGGCACCAGGTGTGACTGGTTGTTGTTGATACATTAACCCCCTGCCATCTGGTATATATCCCCTTTTTGCGTATAAACGCTGTGCACTGCCATAGCTTTGATACAATCCAACACCAATTCCCACTATTCCATATTTCTTAAACGCAATTTTCTCGATGGCTTCCATTAATTCATTTCCAATTCCTAGCTTTCTAGATGGAGGAATAACATTAAAATCATTAATTTCCGGTATGCCCTTCTCAACAAAGTAAGGATAATAAGATGTAGCAAGAAGATGTAAGCTTCCCGTAAACTGACCTTGGTAAAAGGCTAGTAAAGTTATTCTTTCTCCTGCTACGTTCTGTTCCCAACAATTCAAGATGTAATCCCTAGGTTTTTTAATATCATGTTCAGTGAAAATCTGATACACAAGATCTACGTCTGATCCAATCATTTGACGAACTTCAATCGAATTATTCATAATTTCACTCCAATGTTCAATTGCGTTTAAGCTTATTCTACCAATTGGCCTACTGTAGATGAACGTCATTAACAACTATAACTAAATATTACTTGCCCGTTAGCTTAACAAAGAAATGGAGCAACTGCCATTGTTCAACTGTCGTTTCCCGTTAGTTCAATGGATTTTCTTACATAAAAATGCTTGTGAAGCAGCAAAATAACCATGAGGTGACGAGAATGTCAAAAGTACGCCATGGTTATGTTTTAAGAATATCACTATCAGTATTATTGACTTTCTTAGTTTCAACTTCTTATGCGCAAGGATTATCAACTTCTCAATCAAATGACCCCGAAGATGAAAATAAACGTGTAGAAGATCTAGAAAAACGTTTACAGCAACTTGAACCACCTAAACCGGCTAAAATTGTTGAATTACCTTGGGAAATAGAAACCGAAAAATACTATCCATCCAATACTATTCCTATTTCTGAGGTAATGGATAAGGGAACAAAAATTCACTTCAACGTTATAAAGAATGACCCCAACTATAAAAGACCCGTATATGAAGAACATTGGCACAGCACATATTGGGGAGGTAGATGGAGTTATGTTCCTATGCGAATACATTACGCGCTCCATCGGCTTTTTACCACTTATGACATTGGAATATCAGGCGAGTTAAATTTCAAACAAAACGTTGGCATTGATTTTCCCATGTTTCAAAATAAAACTGACCTTGATTTGTATATCATTGTTTTCCAAACGACTGTCACCGATGTATATACAAAAGGAAACCAAGTAATTGTCGTGGGTACTCCAGAAAGAAATGGAGCGCAAGTCTTGACCATTAAAACAGGTAATTTAAATCCTGCGGATTTAAAGAAATTGTTGCTTATTCAATTAGCAACTCCCCTTGGACATGAACTTGATTACTCACTCATTGTCTACGAACCACCAGATTATTGGTTAAAACAAATACAAAAAGCAAAAGAACAAAAATGATAAAGGCGCTTAATTAGCGCTTTTTTTCATTTTCGCTACGGATAACACGGAAATTACTCGCTTTGTATCCGTCTGTACTAGCTTTGAAAGTAATTTGTACTATATTCGAAGTAGAATCGAATGTCGTAACTTCCCATTCAAGTATGAACTCTTGTTGAAAATAAGAACCTCTTCCAAGCCCTTACGTTGAATGTCGAAATTATATTTAGTTGGTGACTTCTCGCTGACTTTGAAAGGTGAATGGAAGGTTTTCATTTATTGCTTTTCCGATAATCGCGCGGCGCTAGTCCAAACATTCGCTTAAAAACCCTCTCGAAATTCGGCATCGTATTAAAGCCTGAGGCGTAGCAAATTTCTGTTATTGGCAGCGTTGTGCTGCATAGCAGAGTTCTGGCGAACTGCAGCCTTTTCTCTTGAAGATGCTCTTGGAATGAAGTGCCGGTTTGCTTCCGGAAGCATTCGCTGAAATAATTTGCCGAGAGTCCGACATGCTCTGCCACTTTATGGAGAGTAATCGGCTCACGGAAATGATGCTGAATGTAGATAACTGATTTCCTTATAGAAGGATGAACGGAGCGAACAATAACGTTTTCCGCCGCCGAATTTTTTTGACTCGTCAGTCTGAATAGCTCAATCAGTATCCGCTCAAAGCTGCCTTGAACAATCATGTCGCTGCCTAGCTGCCAGAGCAGCGATTCTTCCCAAATGCGATCAAACTCAGCTTCGATCATGCCAGCTTGTGCGCTTTCAAAAGTATAAGCGTAATGAGATGCCTCTTCAAAAAGCATTTCGGTTAAATCAGGACGAATGAATGAATCCTCAAATATAAAATCGTACAGACGTATCGTTTCGCCTTCATCCGGTATAATTTCATGGAAATCGGCGGTTGTAAGCAGAAAAGCCATCCCTCTTTCCAAAAGAAATGACTCACCGTTTAGAATATGAGTACCTTTGCCTGATACGATAAAGCCCATCTCGAAAAACTCATGCCAATGCGTATCAATTTTGTGATCGATCACATGCTTATAAATACGGAAGGGGGACGATAAAGATAAAAAGTTTTTGCTAAGCAGTCTCTCCGGTGTTTTATTGTTATCCATCCCTGTTCCCCCTTCATGCTTATTTAGGCTAAACGTTGAACCACTCCGCAAATTTAGCGGAAATATAGTCTGTCATCCATTGATTGACATCCCATAAATCAGCGACCGGCTTATTGGTGAACGGCTCTGTCGGCATATAGCCAGGAGGCCCAAATTCAGCCGTGAAGGTAGCTTCTGCTTTCCCTTTCATCGCTTGGTCAACGAATATTTGCTGCCACCATTTTGTGAATAGCGCAAGCTCTGCTTTATATTCCGGAGCAGCAGGATGCGGAACCTGCGGTCCTTGCGGGAACCCAACCCGGCCATGAATGTGAATGGTCCTCTTCATCGCAAGTGCAAGCTCATTCTCGTGATTATCCAAATGAGATTCGCATACGTTTACCCAGTGGCTAAAATCAGCTGTAATCGACAAATCAGGAAATTGCTTCAGCAATCTTGCCGTTGTCCAAGGCGTAAACAACGCGCGGCTTCGATGCGTTTCATGCCCAACCGCAATCCCGATTTTCTGCTCTACGGCAAGAGCTCCCTCATAGAAGTGATCCTGCTCTGTTTCGGTCATGCTGTCTCTCGCGCTTTGCGCTACGATAAACAACGGTTTAAATGCTGCGGCGCGAGCCACCTGCTTCTCGAAGCTTGCAAGATGGTCGCCTTCCGTACACACCTGAGCGATGAAAGCCAGCTTGTACCGCTCGAGCGCTTCTATGAAGGACTGCTCCTCGGGCAAAGGCGGCAGCGGCGCTTCAATGCCGGCATATCCAGCTTCCGCCGCGCGTGCTAACTGCTCATCGTAAGTGCCAGCCATTCCCCATAACGCCTTTATTGGCCTCAATTCCATAAGTTCAGCTCCTTCTAGCTTCAATTATTATACATTTATGAATGGATTGCCTGCCAGATCTTTGCCTCTTGCAAGCCAAATTTTATGATTTTGGTTTTTCTCCTCATATACCTTGGCATCTGTCGAGAAATAACGCATCGTATAGCCGCATCGGCGAAACTCGCTCGTATTGGCAGCTGCCCCATGAATGATTCGTGAATCATGCACCGAGCATTCGCCCGGCTCTAATTCGAAATAAACGGCTTTTTCATTATCTACTTTTTTAATTTCGGTACTAAAAATGTTTTGGCTTCCATCAACCTCTTCATATTCGGAAAATCCGTCAGTATGTGTACCGGGAATAACGCGCATGCAACCGTTTTCTTTCGTGCTGCGGTCGATTGCCAGCCACACGGTTACGATTTTGTCAAAACTGCTAAGTCGGCCGTTCCAATAAGCGGAATCCTCATGCCATGGCGTTTGCTTGCCGATCAGCGGCTCCTTGCATATGAAATGACTCGACCACAATCCAATATTCGGCCCGATTAGCGGCTCAACCAAATCGAGCACTTCATCGCTTAACAGAAATTTCAGCAGCCGTTCGTCACGGAAATGTGGAGTGTCCAGCTCGCTGTTCAGCTTTCTGCCTACCAGCTCCCATTGCTCTTCGAATATGCCGGACAGCTCTGCCATTTTCTCTTGACTGAATAGCTGTTTCTTATGGAGAGCATATCCATTTTGCTTATAAAATTGGACCTCTTGCTCAGAAAGTGTCGCGCTTGCCATCATTATTCCCTCCAATTGATGTAATCTTGCGTTGTTTTCATCATAACGGAGGGGACATTTATTTACTTCTCATTCTATCCGCAAAAGTATGCATATCTTCGGCACTATCTATCGGATTGGTATCGGCAAGCAAGGGGAAAAAGGACTTTTTCTCCCACTTAAAGCATCATGGAGCGGGATTTTATGCGGAGCTGCTGGCGAAAGCGATCTAATTACATCTGCGTAGAAAATAAAGGATCAGTTAAAAACGACAATGACTCGTTTTTAACTGATCCTCATAGCGCTGCGGGAATCTCGACGCACAAGCGAAACGTTAATTTAAAGCTGGATCAACCATTAAGAATGGCCGATGAGCATTGATTTGAGCGGCACCATCGAATCTTCAGGGACATAATACTTAAATTTATTGTCGCTAATTTGTCCCAGCAGTTGACGGCGAATCGGATCAGCGTCCTTCAAGAGACCCTCGTCTGCCTGATGGTAATCGATAGGACGCATCCAGATCGGGCTGTAGCCGAGAAACAGCTGTCTTCTTGTGAACTCGGAATGATTTGTTGAGCCGGCATGCCACAGATTTTGCGCAAAAATAAACACGTCCCCCGGCTTTCCGCATACCTGTATCTCCCCATCCAATTGCTGGCTTACATCCTTATGGTTCGGATTGTATGGCTGCTTATGGCTGCCCGGAATCACCTTTGTATTGCCTCTGTTTGGCTGCGACATATCGCTTAAAATATAACAGACCTTAATATAATAGGTAGCCGTTAAGCCTGCTATGACCGGAAACTGCGGATGAGGGCCGTCTTGATGCCAATCGATGAAGCTGTGCGTTGCTGTTTTCACATCGTTTGGATTAGGCTTCCTCACCGTTAGATGAGAGATATGCAGCTGAATATTATGGCCAAGCAAATTAACGATTAACGGTAGGATGGTAGCATGGTCGATCAACGATGCGATCTCAGCATGCCGAGAAACGCTATTATAAATATTATGAGCAAGCGTTTCTTGTTCCTCTGCGAGAACTTCATCGATTGCTGCATTCAAACGGGTTACCTTATCCTGTGATAAAACATCCGGTATAATCAAGTACCCTTGCTCGTCAAATTGGTTCTTCAATTCAAGAATATTCAGCGAAGTCGTTTCCATAAGGCCTCTCCTCCTGCTTGCATACATGTAATTAGCCGCTTTTCTTTCACGCTCCGTTTGCAGCCTTCAATGCGTTAGCCTCCGTACCCTAGCGCCTTCAACTGTTCGTATGCGCTATCCAGGAACGCTTTATAATTCATGGATGTCTCAAGCGTCTTAATAAACGCATCGTATTCGCTTATTGGGCGTTTGTTATAAATAAATTTCGCGATCTCTTCCTCGATATACCGATCGGCGTCAGCCGCATTATAGCCTTCGGGATTATCGGCAAATCCGTTGAGCGCTTTAATGCGAGGCTGATCGTTAGCAAATTGGATTGCATCAGACTGCATGGTGAACTTTGCTTGCAAATATTCCATTTCAGGCCTTCCCGTGAATTGGTATAACCATGAATAACCGACGTCGCCTGCCTTATCCGTCATCTTTGGCTTTCCATTATCAATGGTGAAATGAGTGTCCTTCACCCCGAATTGAACGAGCATCGAGCCACCTTCCGGGTTCGAGATATAGTTCAGCAGATCGAAGACGCGCTGCAGCTTCTCCGGGTCCTTCTCCAGTGCCTTCGGAATAGCAAATCGCCCCGGTGCTGCGCCAATATCCCATGAGCCGTCAAATTGTCCCCCTGGTCCGCTTGGCGCGGCCATTTGCAGCCACTCCGCATTCGGATTAACGGTCTTGATTTGCTCGACGAATTGCTCCTTCGTCATATTCGGCCAATCGATATAGACCATGCCAGCTTGCCCCTTAATGGCCTTCTCCTGATGCTGAAGCCCGCTGTTGGCTAGCAATTCGGGATCAACCGAGCCCGAAGCGATCATTTGCTGAATGAGCGTCAGTGCGTCTTTCATTGCCGGGTCGTACAGAGCATTAACAACTGCCCCGTCTTTCTCATAGAAATTTCCTGGCATACCGACACCGAACGCTCCGAATACCGGTGAAAATGCGCCCAGCTTACCTCCCGTCAAACCAAACGTGTCCGGTTTGCCGTTGCCATCGGGATCCTGAGTGGTGAAGGCCTCCGCTACGTCCTTCAATTGTTCAATCGTTGTCGGAACCTGCAGCTTCAGCTTATCCAGCCAATCCTTGCGAATCCACAACGTGTTATAAGGGATTTGCGGGGATTTGGAGATGCCGTAAACTTTCCCGTCTACCATGCCTTTCTTGACGCTGTCTTCACCGATGTAGTCGACCGTCTGCTGTAATTTATCCATGTATGGGGTTATATCTAGCAATAGTCCTTGTTTGGAAAATTGAATGAGCTGCTGCCGGCTCACCATGAACAGGTCAGGGAAATTACCGGAGGACATGCGAACATTCAATTGGTTTACGTAATCATCATTCGAAGGATAGACCGTCAGATTCAGGTCGATGTTCAGCGCCTTATCCAGCTCCTTCTTAATGATATCCTTGTCCGGCGTAGGCAGGTTATTGCCGCTCTCGATAATTTCCAGCTTAATCGGTTTGTCGCTTTCCCCGTTGCTTGACTTAGCGGTAGAGGCATTGCTAGGCGTATCGCCTTCTTTTGTATTTCCGTCTTTGGTTTCGCCGCTGCCTCCCGAACAACCCGCAAGCAAAGCACCTAACAATGAAATGGTCAGCAAGAATGAAAATACTTTTCTCATCTTCATATCCCCTTTCTGAAATCTATCTATTGAATAGGTCCGTATAGCTGGCCAGTTATCCATACGGCGACTAGGTCAACCTTTAATCGATCCGAGAAGCATTCCCTTCGTAAAGTGCTTCTGGAGGAAGGGATAGATCACGATAACGGGCAGACTCGCAATCATAACGGAAGCCATCTGCATCGTCTGGGTAGGCATGATGTTCTCCGCATTTTCAAGCGGCTGCTGGCTTTGCATCAAAATTTCTCTGACGATGACCTGCAGCGGGAACAGCGTCCGGTCAGTCACATAGAAGATCGCTTGGAAAAACTCATTCCAATGACCAACTAAATAAAACAATCCGACTGTAAGCAATACCGGAATCGAGAGCGGCGTGACGATCTGGAGCAAAATCCGAAATTCCTTGGCGCCGTCCATCCTAGCAGATTCGAACAATTCCTCGGGCAGCCCCTCGAAGAAGCTCTTCATTATTAGCACGTTAAAGCTCCATACGGCGTTTGGCAGGATCATTGCCCAGATCGTGTCAAGCAGCCCCATCGATTTGACGACCAGGTAGGTCGGAATAAGTCCTCCGCTGAACAATAAAGTAAACACAATCATCAGGAGAAAGAACCTTCTTGCTGGCAGGTTTTTACGGCTGAGCGGATAAGCCATCAAGCCGGTCAATATGAGATTGACTGCCGTCCCTATAACCGTAATGAGGACCGTTATTTGAAACGCTTTCGGTATATTCGACTCTGTTAACAGCGTGCGGTAAGCAGAGAACGTGATCTCGCTCGGGAACAAAATAAATCCGCCGTTTCGCAATACTTCCCCGAATGGAGTGATGGATACCGATACGACATAAAGCATCGGTAGAATGGCGGCAAGACCGCACAGCCCGAGAATAACATATACGACGCCATTAAATATTTTATCGTCCAAGCTTTTTACCATATTCCCTCACCCCACTTTTTCGCCAGACGGTTAGCTCCTAGCACCAGTATCAGCCCAATGAGTGACTTGAATAATCCTACTGCTGAAGCCAAGCTGAAGTTCAATTGCTGCAAGCCTGTTCGGTATACCCAAGTATCCAAAATGTCGGCAACCGGATACACCTGAATATTGTACAGAATATAGATTTGGTCGAACCCGGCATCCAGCAGATGGCCCAGCTTCAGAATGAAGAGGAGAACAATGATGCTTTGAATTCCTGGAAGCGATATATGCCAAATCATCCGCAGCCGGCTCGCGCCATCCACTTTTGCCGCCTCATAGAGAGTAGGATCGATTCCTGCCATTGCTGCCAGGTAGATGATCGCGCCCCAGCCAAGATTTTGCCACACCTCGGAACCGACCAGAATGCTGCGGAAATAGTCCGTTGAGGTCAAGAATGGGATGGACTGGCCGCCCGCCTCCACAATCCATCGATTCACCAGTCCCCCGTTCTGGGAGAACAAGGTCAGCAGAATGCCGAAAATAATAACCCACGATAAGAAATGCGGCAAATAAGTCAGTGTTTGTACAATGTTTTTCAACCAACGAACGCGGCATTCATTCAGCAGCAGCGCAAGTATGATCGGGGGAAATGTGCCAAAGAGCAGCTTGTAACAGCTAATTAACAACGTATTCGTCAAGAGCTGGCTGAAATAAGGGGATTGATAAAAGTCTCTAAAATGCTTATACCACGGGTCTACCCAGGCGCTCCCGGTTATACCGTCCATGATGGCAAAGTTTTTAAAGGCAATGATGACCCCGTACATCGGAAAATATCGGAAAATAATAAAATAGATCACACCCGGGAGCAGCATGATGTAGAATGCCCGGAAACGCCAGATCTTTCTTAAAACCGACTGCAGCTTCGTTTGCGGAGAAGGTAGCATTCGAGAGGCTGGTATGTAGCTTTGATCGGCTTCCATGTAAGCCCTCCTTATATGATTGCGCTTTCAAAGTATATCTTAAGTATAAGCAGCACCACCGATTGCCGATATACACAAAAACGTAAAAAGTGTATGGATTTAAGGGAAAGGGAACGTAATTAATTGCGGCTCGAAGCTTGCCAAACAAACCAAGAGGCCATCCCGCAGGACAGCCTCGAACTCTGATAGAACGCCTAGCTCAAAACACCTAAACGCTCATCGTTTTCGGTAAGAACGGGGATGTCCACCCGGATAACGGTTCCGACGCCGCTGGCACTTCCTATTCGCAAGCCATAGGGCACGCCATAATGAATACGGATTCGATCATGCACATTGCGTAAGCCAATTCCGGTAAAACGGTATTTCGAGCGCTCCTGCTCGAAATGGTCATGCAGCGCTTTGCGAGCTTTGGTTTTTGAAATGCCGACGCCGTTATCACGAACATAAAGCCTGATCATGCCCCGCTCCAACCTCCCTTTGATGGTAATAAGACCTCCGCTACGCGGTGAAATGCCATGAAACAAGGCATTCTCTACAAGCGGCTGCAGGGTTAGCTTAAGAATCCGATTTTGCTGCAGGCTGGGGTCGATATCCAAACGGTATTTGTATTGCTCACCGTAACGCACCTGTTGAATGTGCATATACATTCGCAGCCCTTCCAGCTCCTCTTCGATCGAGACGTATTCCGATTGTTTATCGAAGCTGAAGGCTAACAGCTTAACCAAGGATCGAATGGTATCGCGCACCTCGTCAATCCTCTGCTGCTTGGCAAGGCTGCTTATACAGGCTAGCGTGTTATATAGAAAATGAGGCGCAATTTGGCTCCGCAGCATTTTTAGCTCATATTCCTTTTTTTGCTCCTCCGCCGACTTCGTTTTTTGCAGCAACGTTTGAATTCGCTCCAGCATGTCATTATAGCTTTGTGTCAGCCGGCCGATCTCATCCTTTCTTGTGACCGGCAGCTTCGCGACAATCTGAACATCGTTTAACCGGTCCATCTTTTCCACGAACCGGCGAATAGGCTTCGTGAAGGACCGGCTCATCAGGTAGGCGCTTATCAACAGAATGATCATCCACACGATGCTGGCCGTTCGGTAATTATAATTTAACTGCTGCAGGTCTTGGTAGAAATAGTCTTCCTCAATAAATGCCGCTAAGGACCAGCCCAGCCGGTTTTTCGTCGACTTCACGGCTACAAGCGGTTTCAAACCATTTCCTTCGATCTGGCTAACGCCGACTTTAAGGGAAACAAGCTGCTTCCGAAAGCTATCCTGCAGTACAGGCGGATACACCGCTGCCTGAAAAGGAAGCATCTTATCGCGAGAATCAAGCCGGTTAATAATATTTCCGTCTTTCGTTACTAAAGCATACGATTGGTAAATCATCGGAGCGATTCGCTCCGTAAGCAAATCCAGATTCACCTCTGCAACGACAACGCCCTTCACTTGTCTGCGCAAATCGGTAACCGGCAAAACATAAGCCAGCGTGTGACCAGACATCGGGGAGTAATAAGGCTCGCTTACATTGATTGCCCCATAATTCTGAAGCGCCAGCTCATACAGCTCCGGCAGCTTCGGATTGCCGATGATATCATAATTGACTTGCGAGTTCGCGTAGACCTTCCCATCGGTACGAACCAAATAAAGCGTCTTGGCTATCGAATTGTTATTATCGGCGAATTTGCGCAGCGTATCGTCGGCAAGCGCCTCATTTCCTTCATCGAACAGATCGTAACGGGTAGAGAGCAGCAGGAGCATATTCTCGACATTGTCGAGACTGGCATCAATATATTGATTTGTCCGGCCTACTAACAGCTCGGCATCGCGTATGACTTGATTTTTCAATAGACTTTCTGCCTCGCTCAGATTGCGATAGGCAAGCACCATCACGAGCAGAAGCGTCACGATGAATAAATAGATGAACTGCTTGGTAGCAAGACCTAGACTGCTATACCAACTGACCAACTTAGACATATGCCCCATACCCCCGTATCCGATCCCGCAGCTGTTTAAGGATTCCGTTTGTAATCCGTCGGAGACACCCCTGTCCAATTACGAAACGTAACGGTAAAATAACGATAGCTCGGAATTCCGACTTCTTCCGCGATCTCGTACACCTTTTTATTCGTTCGCTTCAGCAGCTCGACCGCCTTTTCCATTCGAAGACGGGTAATATATTGATTGACCGTGTCGCCGGTCTGTTCACGAAATAACCGACTGACATAATGCGGGCTTAAGCCGACCTGCTCAGCAAGGATCGGCAGCGAAATGGGCTGCTGCATGTTCGCTTGAATCCATTGGATCGCGGAACGTATTTCGATACGCGAGCGCGATACCCCGCTCTCGACTTCGTTGATATTATGAATGAGGCAGGCGATCATTTGCCCCAAGGTTTGCGCTCCCATCACTTGCGTGATGCCCCGGCCATCAAGCTCGGCACCTTCATGGACCTTCAGCCATTCCATCTGCCAATTCAGCATGCGCTGCTTGAGCTGCTGAGGCCGAATGCGTATCGCTGAACTCCATTTGGGTAAATCCCCTTGCATGCAATTTTTTAGGTATGCAGAGGAGCTGCTAGCCATTCTTAACATCTCATTAAGTTCCTTGGCATGCTTATCCGTCATCTCGCTCAAAGGAAGTGGCCTGCCGATCCGTACGCTGCTCCCAGACGAGCCATCATAAAAAAGCGCGTCTTTCCATTCGGTCGTATGAGCTAGCGAATACGCAAGCTCTTCCTTCTTTGTGATTGGTTCACTGATAATCGCATGCACCGTCACCAGATGTTCGGGCAGCTCTTCATACTCCTTCAAGCAGCATTCAAGAGCTCGTACGGCCCCGCTAAGCGTTGTAACTGCTTGCGCTTCGGGTTGCTGTTCTGCCAGTAGGACGAAATACTCCTTCTCACCTGTAGTCAGCCAAGTCAGCCAGTTTGGATCAGATCTTTCACTATCTTTCAAAGTCTGTTGGATTCGCTGCCTCGCGGGAATGTAAGAAGCATTCGGCGCATCCAGAACCAAGCGCGCCAATCGATAGGTCCCCGCTCCATCCAGCTCGATAGGCTTCCAATCGTCGCTATTAAGTGCATGACCGCGCAGCAGCTTCCCGAACGCTGCCGCTTGCAGCAGCCGCCGTTCAGATCTTTCATTATCAAGGGAACGGCGCTCCTTGATGATCGCTTCTCTTACTTTGACCATCGCTTGCTTCATTTCCTCTTCTTCCATCGATACCTTTAATAAATATTCAAGCGCTCCAAGCCGGAGCGCCTCCTGAACATAATGGAAATCGCTGTGACAAGTCAGCAAAATAATTTGAATGGCAGGATATCTTTTCCTAAGCTCCCTAATGAGCGTAATTCCGTCCATAATCGGCATCGTGATATCCGTAACCACGACATCCGGCACGCAGACCCCGCATGCTTGCAGCGCTTCCTCACCATTCCCGGCCTCGCCGATTAAGACGGCGCCGCAGTCCTCCCATGGGAATAGGCGAAGCTCCTGCCTCAGCGGAACCTCGTCATCGACAATTAGAACGTTCAACGGTTTCTCAGACATGATACCCTCTCCCTTCCTTTCGCCTAACCTATACCAGTCTATGCTGTAAGCGATTCTAATAGTAATAGATTAGGATAAACCATAGACTCTGATCTCGCAAACCTCCGCACGCGGACATCCATTCGTTGCCTCTATGCATAGTTTTATTTGGGTAGTCATAATCGCTTCTGGGAGGTGATGTACTTTTTTTCGTTTGTGATTATCCTGCTCCGTTATGATCGTAACCCATTCCCCAGCGATGCAAGCTTGAATGCGATAACTTTGCACGACCTCGGGAATAACAGCAAATGGCGTTCGATGATGATGCAGGTTGATTAAATCCTCATTTACGTCATCGTTAAAGGTTAGATGAATTTCACCAATCTCCTGCTCGTTTTCCCAAACGAATTGAATCCATTCCTGGGAATTAGCGGATAATGGGTTGGATGCCCACATATGCGGGCCAGCATAAGGCCGTATATAGCCGTCGGCAACTTGACTCGCCGCATAGGACTCCGTATTTGGCGTTACCCGCAAGCATACCGGCCGACGATTCCATTTGCGCATGCTCCACTGCGCGACCGGCTGATCGGGCTGATGATCCTCCAGCAATGCGGATACTACCGGCTTAGGCCCCTTCTCAAAGCAAAGCACACCGGTTAACGGCTCATCCGATCCGTGCAGCGTTATAGCCTCATTCGCTTTGACGATAACAAAAACATTGCAGGCTGACTCCGGCTGCCAATCCAAATCCAGCTTAACCCACTGCTTGATGCCCGCGGCAACGGACTTGGTAGCTGATTTCACCCATTGCTTAGGTACGTAATTCTCTCCCTTGCCCGTGTGCCAAAGCTCCACCTCAAGCGTTGTGATCTGCTTTACATCGACAAGCAGCTCAACCGATGACAGCATGGGATGAACCGGGAACAATATGCCAATATCGCGATCCAGCGAATGCACGATTGTGGCGTTTTCTATTGCAATTCGCTCCAGCGTGCTGGATGAGGAAATGCGGGCGGTTTTTGCCAAATCATCCGGATCATTGCCGGCCACACCAATGATTGATGCATCCTGCCGCAGCATAACCTGCTGCAATTCCTTCATATAATCGCGGTGAAGCACTCGCGGCGTAATCCCTTTCTGTACGGATAGCGCAGCGCCGCTGCCTGCCGCTTCCCCGATTACAGCACAGGTTGCCATCACTCTTGTCGTGCCGAAAGCAACATGTGTCGCGCTAATGTCCCGGCCAGCAAACAACATATTGCGAACATTACTTGAATACAAGCTTCTGAACGGGATGTGATAGACGCCGTCCGGGTATAGATGCTTCGAGCCGCTCTCTTCCGAGTACATACCTTGCGGTGGATGAAGATCGATGGACCAGCCCCCGAAGGCAATACGGTCCTCGAATGGTTCCTGCGCTAGAATATCGTTCTGGTTCAGCATATAATCCCCGAGAAAACGCCGATACTCCCGTTTGCCGGGAATGGATCCTACCCATTCCAACGTCATATTTTCCGCATCGAATTGGCCTGAATTTTTAATATAGTTCCAAATCCCGTAAATAACCGACCACAGCTCGTCACGTATCCATTCGTTGTCATGGACCGTATCCAGCTCTCCGCCCCATTCAATCCACCAATAGTGACATCCAGAGTCTCCGCTGCGGATTACTCGCTTCATCGGAATTGTCGTTTGCGTTATATCCTTGGCAAAGCTTGGCGGAATATATTTGACCGGCATGCCTGCATCCTTGGTATAAAACAGCAGCGTGCTGCCAAGCGTAATGTCATCCGCTACCTCCGGCGCCCAATTCTCGTTGTACTCCTCCTTGGCTTCGCGGCCGATTCTGTATTTCGCTCCGGCAAGGAAACCAACAAGCCCATCGCCGGTACAATCGATATACATGCTGCTCTCGAAACGAATTTTACGCTCTGAGCCCATCATCCAGCCTGTTACGCTTTGAATGACCCGGTCATGTTCCGGTCCTTCCGCTTCCGCCTCATGCACATCCGTGTTAAGGAATAAGCGAATATTTTCTTCCGCGCGAACGGTCTCCAGAACAACAAGATCCCATAAATAAGGATTCCCTTCGGGGTTTCGGTACTGGTTCTCGACGAACATTTCACCCATGATGCCGGTTTCTCTTGCATAACGCTGCGTTCCATGCGCCGTTGCACCGCACACCCATACCCGGACCTCGCTGCTGGAATTGCCTCCGAGAACCGGTCTGTTATTAATTAAAGATACGGTCTGCCCAAGACGGGCAGCAGAGACGGCGGCGCAAACACCCGCAAGCCCTCCGCCAATTACGGTAATATCGGATTTTATATGCTCGATTTTCATCTGGCTAAACCTCCACTACTTCGATTTGAATTCATCATAATATGGAGGCTAGTGATTTAACATGCACTACGCTATCATATACCCATATACTTTATTTCATCGTGGAGGTAGAGAAAAGTGACGTTGCTCAGATCCAGCCTTTATCCTATTCTTTCTCACCATATCTTTTGGGATAGCAAGTCCCAGTTTCAATTAAGCGTAGATACGTATGATCTATGGGTGCTGTTTGCCGTGGAGAGCGGGAGCTTCTCGTATCGAATAGGGGAAGTAGAGGGAACAGCTCGAATGGGAGATGTGGTCGTCTGTCCGCCGGGCTTTCGCTTTCATCGTTGCGTGATCCAAACGTTAACGTTTCATTTTATCGGATTTACCCTTGGCTCGGTATCAAGCAATGCAATTGGCTTGAATGAACGTGAACAGGCGGTCCAGCAGCAGCTGTCCGAAACCGCATACATGCTGATCATTCAGCACCGCAATCGTCTGGCCGACAACTTGAATCGCCTAAAGCAGCAATCGGGATACGCCGAGGATCAGAATCTGTATTGGCAAAATCATATACTGAACGATATTTGGCAATTTTGCCGCCAGACGGAATCCTACCCCGTCAATCAGGAGGTTGAACTTGCTGATCCGCTTATAGAACAGGCCAAGGCCTACATTCATCAGAATCGCTATCAGGATATTAGCATGCATAATCTTGCAGCTGAGCTCGGCATAAGTCCTGTACAGCTTAGCCGCAGGTTCCAGCGGAGCGTAGGCTTGGCCCCTTCTCTCTACCTATCCACGCTTCGAATAGAAAAAGCCAAATCACTGCTGACCGGGACCCATTTGCCATTAGAGCAAATTGCCCAAGCATGCGGTTACAGCAACGGATTTTATTTAAGCCGAATATTTTCAAAAAAAGTAAAGGTTAGCCCCTCTGAATATCGTCGGATGAATCGGGTATAGCGTTAACACAGCGGAAAGAAGGAAGAAGCAGCCTAAAACGATATTTTCCAGCTTCGGGCTGCTTCTTGTTATTATGCTTCCATGACAACCCTCCAATTGTTGTTGCAAGTTGCCTCGACTACGCCATGCTTCTGCAAATACTGGGCGACCAGCTCCGCCATATCGATCTGTACCTCGCGAACGACCTGCTTGCCTTGATGCATATCATAATCCCCAACGTTCTCTGGCCCGAAGTCCTCGGTGCCTGGGATATCATTCGAACTGGTTTAGTTTAGTGCCTTGCTAATTTGACACCAATCGGAGCATTAAAACATTTCCTTCTTCGTGACGAAGATCGAATTCAAATTAATTTAAAAAAGCTGACACCGTTGGAGTACCGGTATCAGCTTTAAGAATAGGTCTTCTATAATTGTCAACAAGTTTGGGACTTGCCCATTAACTCACATGTGGCTTAATCTAATAAAAATAATCTATTTGACTATACTTTCATGTACTCTATAAAAAATCTTTTTAACGGAATTAGATTCACAATCTGGCCTTGCCCAGTAATTGGAAACTAGAGCCAAGCAATTCAGCTTGGCGTTCAAATACCCAACTGATAGAATCAAGTTTTCCAGTATATTCAAAGCCAAAAGGTGATAGCCTAGGTACTACAATTATTTTTAAACCAAGTAACGTTGATATGATAAACACCACCTTAAAGAAAATATTCTTATACCTTTCCTGAAAGTGCTCCACCAGGCCTCATAGGCACAACAGCACCTCTAGTAAAAATAAAATAGTTACTACCGCAACACCTGCTGTTACTGCCATCATTGCTCTATCAACTTTAAAGTTATTGGGCGTATCCTTAACTTCATAATAGATCATTCCTGGATCTGATTCATAGGTATGAAGGAATAGTAATTGCTTTGTATTACCTTGTATAGTAACAATTAGACATCAGGATTAAATTTTGTCCCATCTTCTGCATCTATGCTACACCTAAATACGTACCTAGTAACTCTTTCCGCCCGTCGGGGGGCCGCCGCGCACTTCGCGCAAAACCAAAACATGGCCGAAACGGAGAAAACATTCTTCACAGGCGAAGTCAACACAAACAATCCTCGGAACGCAACAAAAGTGGCAGAACCCACCTGGCGCCGAAATTCTCTAGGTATGCGGATAGCTGAAGGGTTAATGATTGGAGCTCGAGTGAGGATCGGGTAAGCGGGAAAGAACTTGGTGCGTGTCAAGGGCAGAGATAGAATAGATAAGTAAGGAACGGCAGAAAATGAACGGAAAAAGATGAGCGGAGAAAGTAATGTGGCAGATATCTGCGCCAAGCCCCGCAGCAGCGTGCTAACGTTTCACTTACTTGAAAACAAGTATATTTATTTCAAGTATATTGGGATAAGAACTTTATTCTAAATTAGTTTAGTTAGTCATGATTATAATGTCTACAACTGAACGAAGGGGTGGATTTGACTCGGCTTGATGAGAGGAATCCCACTTTACCTCAACGTCATTGCCAACTTTGATTTGGTTGTAATGTTCTTCAGACAAATAATACCAAGCAGAATCATCTTGTCCTCTTGCAATAACTAGGAGTTCGTCCTTAGACATTTGCTCGTAATCAATTCCCGCAGAATTAGGAATCATCAAGAATCTGAATTCTCCATTTTCATTTTCAACTTCTTTAAAAACAACCGTTCCTTTAGCAGCACTTGTATTCTCCGAATTATTGTCACTATTTCCTGTACAACCACTAACAAAAGTCAGTAATAAAATAAGGCCGCATACCCATAATCCAAATTTCATTGTATAGCCCCCTCAAATGTCATGTTGTTCGTTTAAACGGAGTTAGAACTTAAAATGTTGCAAGTGAGCTCAAAAGGTAATATTACAAAGGAGCAAAGGATGAGCAATTACAATGATCTAACTTGCCTCCATCCATTTCAAAGCACATATATAGTGTTATTTCATGCAGTAAAAGATGGTATGATCCAATCAGGGCAGATTGACTCTATGCGACGTCATACAAGAGAACGTTCCCTCAGTTATGTTGAGCTTTTAGCAGATGGTCGTATCACGTTACATGAACATGTTGTTGATATTCCTAAGTTCCTTGATATTTGCAATAATCATACGAAATACATATTGGTATTTTAGTTTAGGTCAAAACCGCAATGACAAGTACAATTGCAGCCTATTGTTAAACACAAACCCATTCGTTACAGACTGAATGGGTTTGTGTTTATAATTTTGTCCAACCTGACGATCGCAAACAACTTGCGAATAACGGCATTGACTGGATCGCCTGAAAGGAACGGCAAGTCTTTCTTACTCATTGAATCTTATCGATTTTCGTATCTTTTCTCGTCATAAGAAACCAAGTTCTTGTCATGCGACATTTACTCGTTTTATTACTTTTGTTTCATTCTCATACACGGCGGCATAGAGTGTTTTCTTATTTTTTTCGATGTATTGATTCACGTTAACTCTTTTCATTTTTATCTCCTTTTAAATTTATGTTAACAAGATTAGGTGCTTGCTTCCAAAAGAAGGATCAATTTTATAAACTCAATATAGCTTACTGAAATATAATGTGACACATATTATCAAAGTCTATATCAGTATTGATCTCTATCTTGATAACCCATTCCTACGCGAAAAAAGCAAAACAACCAGAACAAAAAAAACGCTACTAAAAGAAATTCGTTACATCATCTCGCGGTACATTAACCACCAATCTGTTATCCTTAGTGGAAATACCAATATCGTTAAACGCCACACGTTCCATCTGTAGTACGGGTTTCTTCACTACCCTCGACCAATCCAATTATAATGGTGTCATACCCCCTATAAGCTCTCTTCTGTAATGAAATAATATACTGTTGTCATGAAGACAAATGATGCTCCACGAACCAGCTGCCGCAGATATTATCAGGTCTTGAGTTTCACTCATTAGTGTCTCTTTCTGTATGCCTCGCCTATATCCATCCAGAATCACTACAATTAGCCCATTTCCCAACGGTACTTTCAGCTCGTTCTTAACCAGCAGCAATGCAGCTGCAATGGATATATGATTCATAAGTAATAAGGCGTTTGGACATGGTGTAGGTAGTAGTATTTTTTATTAAAACGCAACTACTTTCTGGTGATTAGCCCTCACGGCATATTTCAGCGAAGATTCGCTAGGATTCCGTTTATTGTATGATCCGTAAAGGAACGATCGGGACGGGACTTCATCATAACGGTTAGCCCAATTAGCGAGACGACGAGTGTATGCGCTAGTTCCCTAGCGTCAAGGTCGGCGTTTAGCTCACCCGTCCGCATACCGCGTTCGATCGTTTCCTGAAAGAGCGCTGAAAGATACATTTGATGTTCTCGGGTCAAAATTTCAAACTTCTCGTCATGTGGAGAAAGCTCCACCATCGAATTAATACAAAAACAACCCCAGTTTGGATTATTCATGTTGTCTTGCGCCGCAATTCCCTCGAAAAAACGACGGAATCCCTCCTTCACGGAAGGTTTGCTTTGCAGTTGGGAACGAATCCGCGCCGCGTGCGCGCTGTTATACTTACGCAACGCCGTCTCAAAGAGTCCTCGTTTATCTCCGAAAGTCGAATAAATACTGGGACGCTCGATGCCCATACGTTCGGTCAAATCGCTTATAGAGGTCGCATGAAAGCCCTTCTCCCAAAATACGCCCATCGCGGCATCTAGTGCCTTCTCTATGTCAAATTCACGCTTTCGCGGCATATATCCACCTCTATTTACATAACGATCGGTATAATATTATTTTAACTAACACTTTCGCTTTGGTCAAGCAATTACCCGATTATAGTCAATTTATCTTATAAAAAGGATTATAATCTGCTCTTTACAATCATTATCAATGGGATTATAATTCGTCATTACATACCGAACAGTATGTTATTATCGTTTAAATAAGACCACATACGGAGGAGATCTATTGGAGAACAATGTTGAATGTCTGCATTCCATTTCAAAGGGTGATCAAGTAACATTTGCGGAACAGGAATACGCAGCGACGACACCTGCCCGCCCTATGCCTCGCTATATAACGCATTTGTTCGCGGTTTCGTGCGGACTGGCCGTCGCCAACGTTTATTTCGCGCAGCCGCTGCTGGACGCGATTGCCAGCGAATTCCGAATCTCTCCTGCATTCGTAGGTATCGTAATCACAGTTACTCAGGCTTGCTACGCGCTGGGATTGCTGTTGCTGGTGCCGCTAGGCGATTTGTTGAATCGCCGGCGGTTGATCACAGGACAGATGCTTTTATCCGTCTTGGCTCTAATCGCAGCAGGGACCGCTGCTTCTGAAACGGTCCTTTTCGTCGGCTTGGCGGCGGTCGGACTTCTTGCTGTCGTGACCCAAACGATCGTTGCGTTCGCCGCTTCATTAGCGGCTCCGGCGGATCGGGGTCTCGTCGTCGGCCGTGTGACAAGTGGAATCGTCATTGGCATTTTGCTTGCTAGAACATTTGCCGGCGTTTTAATGGATCTGGCCGGATGGCGCTCCGTTTATCTGGTTTCCGCGGGATTGACGCTGATCGCCGTAATCGGATTGTTTATGGCTCTACCACACGGCGAGCAAGGAAGCTCGTCCTTGTCCTACATCAGATTGCTTAAATCCACGATTACGCTGTTTAAGCAGGAGCGAATCCTGCGCATCCGCGCTGCGCTGGCATTAATGATCTTTACCGCATTCAGCACATTATGGACTCCTATGGCTCTGCTTCTCAGCGCGTCTCCTCTATCACTCCCGCACTCCGCGATTGGAGCTTTCGGCATCGCCGGGATTGCCGGGGCGCTCGCAGCATCGCGCGCTGGTCGCCTTGCCGATCGAGGAATAGGGCAGAAAACGACCGGGTTTGCTTTGCTCCTGTTAGTCGTATCCTGGCTGCCCATTAGTTTTACCACGTATTCGCTCTCGGCACTGGTTCTAGGCATCGTTCTATTGGATCTAGCCGTTCAAGCAGTCCACGTGACGAACCAAAGCATGATTCTTGCCGTGCGTCCCGAAGCCCGAAGCAGACTTACCGCGGGGTATATGATTTTCTATTCGATCGGCAGTGCCGCCGGATCCATCGCATCCACCTCCGTCTATGCCGTTTTCGGATGGACCGGCGTGAGCCTGCTGGGTGCAACCGTCAGTGCGGCAGCCCTTTTTTTCTGGTATATGACCCGCGGTGTTGAAATTTCGAAAGGCTTGAACGCAGAGCAGCAAGGGGCTGGATCAAACATAATGGCTAAACATACACTTTCAAAATCTTGCTGTAACGAAAAAAGCACCTCTTTCGAGAATTGAAGGCCATACCACTGATGTAGCTAGGAAGCAATCGGATGGCAGTTGGGAATATATCATCTTTCACTCTTTTGGTGCCGATTCGTTATATTGGTTGTTTCACCAAAAAATAACCTCAGTAAAAACAAAAAGAGGCAGCCGATCATCTGGTCGACTGCCTCCATGTCTTAAATTAGCTACAGTGCCCGTTTAAAGTTTAATACAACATTGTGTGAATTTTCACCTACTAGCTTTATTAATAATTTAAATGGATAAGGAATACCTACATCGTTATTTGAAATTTAACACCGCTTTAAGAATTCGGTTATTTTGAGCGGATTAATATGGTCTACCCTCACACTCAATGAATGCAAGTCGACGGATTTCTTCAAGGCTCCGCCGTCTTATATGCCGTTCTTCCGTTATCCCCAAGCAGCCAGCTCCATCTCGAAATCGGTCATGAAATCTGGGCTGATCGGCGTGACCCGCACGTTCACGTTAGCCTTCCGGATGTTGATTGAGAGATCAGGTAAAGCGCCCTCGTAGACGTACAGTCCCTTGGCCTGCTGCTGTACCACATCCAGCTTAGCCTTCCAGATGCCGTGACGGCCGTCGGAGCCGACCGCCTCCACGCGGACGTCCTTGTGCCAGATGGCGCCGAGTTGAATTTCGGCACGGAAGGCCGTCTTGTTCAGCCCGATCCTGCTGCTATCGTCGGCCAGAATGTCTGATTTCCTGACGCGGACGCCGGACCAGTTGTCACGGATGAATTGCTTGTAGGCGGCAACCCTTGATGCGACCTCGAAGTTGTCAGCGGCGAACCGCTTCCCCCTTATGGTCGTGGGGACATACAACTTGTGCCAATAATCGCTAACCATTCTGTGGGTGTTGAAAACGGGCGCGATTGAGCAGATCGACTCTTTCATCATGTTGACCCATTCCGTCGGGACCGCGCGATCGCCCCGCTTGTAGAACAGCGGAATAATCTCTTCCTCGAGCAGCCGGTAAAGCGCTTCGCTGTCCTGTTGCGCCTGGTACTCGAAGTCGCCGTCCGTCGCGCCTTCGATGGCCCAGCCGTTCCGCCCGTTGTAGCCTTCCACCCACCAGCCGTCCAGTACGCTGCAGTTGAGTACGCCGTTCATGGCCGCCTTTTGCCCACTTGTACCGCTCGCTTCCATCGGCTTCACAGGCGTGTTGAGCCAAACGTCGACGCCTTGGACCAGCTTCTTCGCCTTATCCATCGCATAGTTCTCTACAATGTAAACCCGGCCCTTGAACCTTTCCTCCTGGGATAGCTCCACTATTCTGCGGATAAGTTCCTGTCCCGGTCCGTCCGCGGGATGCGCTTTTCCTGCGAAAACTAGGCACACGGGGCGCTGCGGATCGCCCAAAATGTGAGCGAGCCTCTCTAGGTCGCGGAAGATGAGCAGTGCCCGCTTATAAGTCGCAAACCGCCTGGCGAAGCCGACGATCAACGGTCCTTCACCGGATAAGGCAAGCGGCAGGTCCAACTCCCGGACCATCTCAGATTTCGCCCGCTGATGCTCCTCCCACAGCTCTATGAGTGGGATATCCCGAACAGCAGCCCATGCTTCCGGTTCTGCTGTGCGGACGGCCCAGTCGGGCGGGAGGTGCCGGTCGAACAGATCCTTCATGCCGGTGGCCAGCCACGTCCCGATATGGATGCCGTTCGTGACTGAATCGACTGGAATGTCCTGTCTCGGAATATGAGGCATCCACCGGTGGAATAAGTCCTGGGTCACCTCGCCGTGCAGCTTGCTCACCCCGTTCACCTTTGACGACGTGCTGACGGCAAGCCGTGTCATGTTGAACGTATCGCCCATTCGGCCGAGCGACAGCACTCGCTCCCTGTCCGTCCCGAACTGCCAGTAATAGCCGCCGAAATAACGGTCCATCATATCGATGGAGAAGACATCATGCCCGGCCGGTACGGGTGTGTGCGTTGTGAATACAGTGCTCGCCTTGACCGTTTCGAGTGCCGTCTCGAACAACACTCCTTCGGCGGACAGCATGCGGATGCGCTCGAGCGTCAGGAACGCTGCGTGCCCTTCGTTCATATGCCAGACGTCCGGCCGGATGCCCAGCGTTGCAAGCAGTCTCGCTCCGCCGATACCAAGGATCATCTCCTGGCTTATGCGAACGTCTTGTTCGCTCGGATAGAGTGTGTCGGTCAAGCGGCGGTCCGCGTCGCTATTCGATTCAACGTCAGAATTGAGCAGGTACAGAGTGACCGAACCCATCTGAATGGACCAAGCTTTCACATACACCTGCCTGCCGCCCACCATCACGTCGACGACAAGAGGCCGTCCTTCGGCATCCCGCACGAGACGAACTGGGTAGGAGCTCGCCTCTGGGTCGATTTTGTGATACAGATGCTGCTGCGAACCGCCTTCATCGATGTGCTGCTGGAAGTAACCGTAACCGTAAAATATGCCTACGCCCGTAAGCTGAACATTCATATCTGAGGCCGCCTTGATATGGTCACCTGCCAATATGCCAAGGCCGCCCGAGTAAATTGGTAAAGTTTCGTCAAGTCCAAATTCTGCCGAGAAATACGCTACACCGCCGTTTGACATCATCCCACCTCATTTTCGCGAAAAATTGCGCTTCGCCTTGTAAGCGCTTGACTTGATGCCTCTATACTATATGCCGGTTTGCAGTACACGTGCCTATAGCAAGCGGGAACCACGGAGTTGTAAATTCCGGCAAGCCGGGTATAGAGGAAACCTATTTTTCATACAGATCACTATCTTAGTTGACAATTGTTGAACTGTTGGGACAGCATAGTATGCTATAACCTCAACATATCTTTGATGGAGGTTTTTTATTGGACATCGGCCTGAGACAGAAAGAATGATTGAAGCAAACGGGAAATTGCCGGCGTTCAGAAAATGGAGACTGGAAAAAATCCAAAACCGACGCTCGACTCAATGAGTCGATTGGACCTTCCGTATAAGTGCAAAAGACCGGCCAGACGGGCACTTTTTTTAAAAGTGTCTAATCTGGCCGGTCCGCCGTTCTAATAAGTGGACTAGATCGAAGAATAATTCAGCTCTGTACCGGTGCTTCCAATAAAGATAAAAGCAATGATGGCGATTAGTAAAAAAACGGCATAGAAAGCAGTACCTATAATTCCGCATACAAGTCCGGCAATCGCCAAGCCACGGCCTTGTTCGCCGTTTTTTTTGATTTCCTTAAAAGATAAACCTGCGTACACGATAGAAACAATTCCGATAAAAAATCCAAGATAGGGCACAACTATAGCGAGAATACCAAGAACAAGCGCCACAATCGATTTACTGTTTGTTTTCGGCAGCTGCTGCATCGGTTGATAATATTGATTATGCGGCTCGTTCGGAATTTGATCCATTCGAGTCCTCCTTTCGGTCTAACCGTATTTTACCAGTCATTATCTTTTACCACAAGATGAAGTCCTGTAAATAACACTCATATTAGTAATAAAGTAACATATTTAATAACGTCAAAAAAGGGACATCACGAAATGACGTCCCTTCAACATTTGACTATTTCTCCAAATTCAGCCGGCGTTTGTTTTGCAAAACGGAACGGCTTACTTCAGTCGCCTTCGGCTTTCGGCGGCCCGTTGGGCCGACCAGCCATCGTCCGAACGGCAGCTTTTCCAATAAACTGGATAATCCGATCGCTCCTGCTGCAACCAATATAAATGTAATCAACGCAGCCGGTAGATGATTCCCGGTGAGATGCAGGGGCCGTGTTACCCCGCTCACCAGCATGAGCACAAACGCGTGAGCCAGAAAACCGCCGAACGAATGCCGTCCGATAAACAGCAGAATGCGGTAAAGCGCACCTTTCCTTTTCTGCAGCACCAGCGCGGCTCCATAAAGCAACAACAGCTGGGAGACGATAATCACAAAAGTAGTAGGCTTCAAATAGGTGGAAAGATTCAAATTGATCCGCTCCGATGAGAAGCGCAGAACATCATAGCCGAGCCAAATATATGCCCCGATAAACGCAATCATCGTCCAGCCCATAGCATCTCCTACGAACTTCCGAAACCGGTTCAAGCCGAAGGCGCATACGCTCCCCATCAGGAAGTAAAATAAGTACAAGACAAAATAATAAGATCGGTTCGCGATCAGCTCCGCCCAAAAACCGCCTGCGGAAGCGGCCCAGTCAGGCATTTTGTAGTAGGACAGCCACATCAGCGCTCCATGCAGCAGACCAAGCGCCAGGGATATCCCCGCAACCCTTGGAAGTAATTCATCTTCCGAATTGGGCCGCAGCCGTGACCGGAATGTTCCGACCATCCAGGAAAACAACGGGAATAGCAAATAAAACTGAAAAATCATAAGGATAAACCACAGATGGTAACCGTATGTCGGCTTGATCAGCTGCTGAAAAATACTCGTCCAAGCCGTTGGCTGCATGAGCTTTCCGCCGAAAACCCCTTCCACCGCTATCCAGTAAATGATCGTCCAGCTTAGAAAAGGAATAAAAATATCGCCGAACCTTTTTCGGATAAACGAACGGTAATGCAGCTTCCCGCTGTAATTGTAAAACAAAATCAGACCGGACAGAAATACGAACGTCGGTGTTCCGAACCGGGTGAAATGAAACAGCATCACCAGCATGATCGAGTCAGCCGGCAGGATGTCGGGCCGATAAATATACTCCGCAATGCAGTGCTGAAGCGCCACCGCCAAAAAGGCAAACGCGCGAAGCAGCGTCACTTCTTCGATCCGCTCTTTTTTCTGACGAACCTCCGGACGAGGCGCTTGCCGTTCTATTTCCGCTTGCATACTTTCCATGGTGTCACCTCTATTCTCAGTTGGCAAAAGATAAACTGATTATAGCGGTCAAACATTAGAGGAAGATTAATTGGCATAAATTAACGCTTTCCGGTGCTATTATCCCTTCACCGATCCAGCCGGAAAAGCGGGTTAGCCCCGGATTAGCTCCTCCGCCAGCTCCCGATGGATTACATTCCTTTACTCTCGTATATGAAACCCTCCCACCAAATCCATTTTTCATTTAGGCGTTTCAGGAATTCTCCTTTGGTTTCTTTCAAGCTATTATTTAGCCTTCATTCCAATCCGTCGGATTTTCCTCGATACTTTAACATCGAAAGTACACTCTTTATACATACTACGCCATTTCTCAGCCGTTTTGATCTGTTTATTCCAATAACGAGGCTCTTTTGCTCTTACATATTCACCGAACCCGAATATATCTGAACCTTTCACTTGCGTTTTTTTAATCATTTTCATGTAAAATTTCACGGACGACTCTTCCTGTATTTGTTCGATTTTTTTTAATATATCAAGGTTATTAATCTCTATTTTCTCGCTAAGTTTTTCCTCTATATCAAAATCCATGGAGATTCTTATTGTGAAGTGCGGAATATTGTCCTTAATCCGTACATCAATTTTTGATCTGCGCTGCGTGGCATTCGTCATAACGAATTCATTTGGCCCGCCCAAAGGAATGAATCTCCTATAACCCGCTGGATTCACTCCTTTTATTCCTAAATATCCAGCAATTTCAAACGGTTTCGTTACACCCACCATTTGATTGCCAACGAAATAGGCTAGGCCTTTTATCTCGACATTTTGTTCTTTTTTCATTTCCACATAGGGTAAAAATCCTTCCTGCCCTTTTTTAGACTCATTACTCCAAAATATACCGATATAATCTTTTGGAAACTTGCCTAATTTAATTCCTTCATCTAGCGTTGAAATCAAGTAAAGAGTAGGTACCCTTTTCAGTTTCGGAGTAGCTTTCATAAACTTAAGAGCGTTCCCTTTCGATACCACCAACCAGGCCATCCTGCGTACTTCTGGGTTACGTCGGAAATAATCATTTACATTTTCAAGTCCTTTTTTTGCTACTGCTTCAGACACCACGATGACGCGCAAATGTCCAAAAAAGAGTCTGCTGGAGACCTGTTGTTGCAAATTCATGATCGCATCGTCGATGCTGTTACCAACTACCTCTAAAACCCATACGGTATGACTCTCTGAGCCCTTACCACCTCCACCTTCGCCAGGTCCGAGTGGAATTCTTCCAGGCAGGGCGATTTGTACGGCAACGCGTATCATCCCTTTTTGCGGTGCGGGAATTGATCCGCGAATATGAGAAACCTCCTCCTCCTCTTGTTCAGCTTTTTTTGTGTCAGCCGCGTCAATGGATACGCCTAATACAACAGCTCGCTCTTCAATCTCAAGTCGATCCCAGCAGCCGGTCAGAAAGGGGATGACAAGGATGATACAACAAAATATTTTAAAGATTCTGATCAACGCACTTGTCCTCAACACGATTACCTCTCTTCTTGCTAAGGATCGACATTATCAGTAATAGACCAGTATAGCCGATTGTGATATATAAACCGAAGCGTCCGACAATTTCAATGGTTACATACTTTTGAATGTTTTGAGGAAGCATGGCCATCACGAATACAATGGGCAATGTAGAATTAGATAACAACTTATGCTTACGAAACAGAAGTAACTAGCCTATGGCATAGTTCATAAGAAAATAACTGGAGAACAGCTTCGTAAATACAGCAATTACCCACACGGATAGAAATGCAGCCTCTACACGTTCCAATATATTGGATGACAAAGAAAAATTTATCGTTACTTACGACAACTTCATCGAATTCTCGCTCGGCCGAAGAAGTAAGTACTTCAAAAAAGGTAATCCTTATCATGCAAACCCTTTACCGATGATATCCTCGCCCATATTTTAGTCTAACCTTTTTCTTGGAACGGAGATCATCGGCTTCGCTTTCAGCTTCTTGATTCCTCTAAATTGACTTTTCTATTCCGGCCCATCGTAATTTGATGATTTCCCATTTATCTTTATTGGAAATATTTATTATTCTTCAGTTTCTACAACATCCTAAGAAATTAATCATCAAGGATCGTTAACTAACAACTTCTGAGAAGAATGCCCCTGCTCATTAGTATTAGAAAGACTTCTCACTGATTAAGCGGTGCTTTAAAAGAAAAAGCAGACTGCCACAGCGGTCTGCTCCCGAATCATTTATTCAACTCTGGTTTCTCGTTGGTGGAACAGTTTACCGCTGACCTTCCCGAAGTTCCATCAAAATAAAACAAATAATCCGTCGGGACCCCGGAATATCCTAACTGCCTAAGCATCGCGGTTGCATTGCCACTGTGATACGACCTGTGGTTGACGACACGCCCACGATGTCGGAGAAATGCGTATCGAGACGGCCATACTTCGGAGCTCTATCATTATCGCTTTGTCCGTCTAGCCTGGAATCTTCAGAAAAGATGTTCTCGTTCGGAAATTCCGCGAGTACAGACAAATAGAACTGTTCGAACAAGTACATGTGCCCTGCATATAGATGGTTCCCGTGATTAGCGACATAGATTTCCGGTTCTCCACTTCGTAAATCTACAGAAATTCCGTGCAGAGAATGTGGGATTCAACATTCGGCTCCGGTCATCTCGTTAGTAAACATCTTTTTATATTCACGGGGTTTCAGTTTAACCGCTGATTCAGGCGCGTAGTGAACTTGGACCGAACGGCGACGCTTCGACGAGAAATTCGGTGGTGTGCCATGATGTAAAAGACCGGAGAATATAAGCACTCCCCCTGGCTTCAATGGAACCGCTACATCCTTTGCAACAGCCACGCTGCGATCGCAGAGTTGCCAATCACGCTCAGCATAGTGAGGGACAGCGCCTTCCCGATGGGAATACGGAATGACATGCATGCAACCGTTATCCAATTCAGCCGGATCCAATGCAAACCATGCGCCTATGACGGATTTATCGTACGCCAAGTTTCCGTAAGCCATATCTTGATGCCATGGTTTTTCCGATCCACCGCTTGGCGGTTTCAGAATCCCCTGATCTTGGACGACTTTTGCCTGTTCTCCGAACAGCTTACTCATCGCATTCACTACATCCGGATGAAGAGCAATATCCCGCAATCGGGATTCATGGTCCATAAAACCGTGAATTTTGCGTGCGGCGAACTCACGCTCTTCGTCGGTATGAAGTTCATTCTCTGGTTTAACAAACTGAATACGAGAGCCTAGCGAGCGACGGAATAAAATGTCCATTATGGCTTCTAAGCTCGTTTGAACCTCAGAATCCGTCAATGCATTTTCCACCACCAAATATCCTCTTTCCCAAAAAAGACGGACATGCTTATCCGTTAATTCGGCCCAGGATGGGATGCGTTCATTCTCGATTTGATCGTAACGATAAAGGGTGTTTGCGATTGTTCTTGCCAGATTTTCTTCCTCATCGGTGTCATAAGAATGCAGCGTTCGCTTCGATTTACGCTCTTCCATGTGGAATTTCCCCTCCTTACTTAATACGATGAATGGTTTGTTGCTGTCATTATCGTATCATGCAGCAAAGAACATCGAACATGAAGCAAGTCTTTGATTTTTTATCCTTTTTCCGATATCAACAGGAAGTCTAATCATTTCCATGCGGCACGGCTGCTACCGATGAACGCCGATATATCGAAGGAGGACCTCCAAAATGACGTTTAAACTGCCGGCTAAATAAAAACACATTGTCGTAACCGATCGCATCTGCAATTTGCGAAACATTCATTGTCGTCTCGGTCAAAAGATGCATAGCTCTTTCCATGCGTGCTTTCGTGAGAAAACCCTGCAGTGACATTCCAATCGTCTTTTTAAAGAGCAAACTCAAATATTCCGCCGACAATCCCGCCAAGTGCGCTGCCTCCATAACCGTCATTTTCCCTTGAGTGCTGGAACGAATGAGAGAACTAACCCTTGCCACCGTCTGACGCTGCTTTACTGAGATGCTATCGCCAGTCAGGTTACCTTCCTGACTCCGGAGCAACTCATAAAGCACAAGTCGCATCAGGCTGTCAAACTCGCCTGAGGAAAAGGCATCTCCAAGCTCTAATGTTTCCAGAATACGATTTAACAAAATTTCAAAGCCAAATTGTTCATGAACAAATGTATGTCTGGCGATCGGAATGTCTTGTTCAACAACGGAATCTTCGGTAAGCTTACTCGTTTTAAAATGGATAAAGATGACCGTAAGCCGATCTTCCAGGTTTTGATTGGCTTCAGGCCGATCCCCTGGGTGAATGAGAAAGCAGCTTCCTTTCGCCAGCTTAAGATGTTCATCTCCAATTCGCATTGTTCCTGAACCTGACACCACATACCAGAGATCAAAGTCAGACAAAGGCAGCGGACACCAATTCCAACCGGGTTCACAACGGGCTTTACCGAAATTGTTGCCCGAACGAAAGTTAATATGAAGTAGCGGATCATACACACGGTTAACCTCCTTAGCATGGAAATCATAAAGAAATTCTTCCATCAGGATGCAGCGTCTACGGGTAAAATGTAGCGGCAAAAAAGAGAAAGGCTCCCCCTTCTCTTACCTAGACTCCGTGTCACGAGCATTTCATTATACCCTCTATTCATCCACCTTGACCTCTCTTTTTAAAGTATCTGTTCCAGGCTCTTTATTGAAAAATACATCTTCATTATATTCCAGACAAAAAGCCACTTGAGATTTAGTGCTCTTAAAGTATAGGAGCGATTTACTGATTCTATAGGTATCAAATCACCAAAGACTTCATAATTGGACCAAGGATTTACCATTATCGAAATAATTTTGGGCTATCCGCTTATCTTGAATAGTAAATCAATTGAGAACTTTTCCGATTGCCTCTCTCAGAAATGAATGCGCAAAGTGCAATATTTCAAATTCAAAAGGGTTCCAATTCTCGCGACTCCTATCATCTTCCAGATATAATTCAAATCATGTTCTGGATTGTTTGCCGGCCGCTGATTTCCTTTGATTTATGATCAGACTCAAATCTGCCCGCAACCGGTAAAAAACCGCATCCATATTAGAATGCGGTTAGTCTGTTGCTTAGCTTGTTTCCCCAGATATAAATTACAGGTCACAAGTCATAATAAACGCGCTGCCCTATACGATCTCATATAATTTATTCTTCTATTGCTTTACTCTCCATTAAATTGGATATGTTTTTCGTTTACTTGCTCTGCTTAGCAAGCCAATCCATCAGAGATACTTCTTTACCCTCCACCACGACCGGCTTCCCGTCATAATCCAGGTGACAGTCATCGTTCAGGGCATATATCCAGGAGAAATGCCCATTATAGATAAACGGCTCTCCCTTTTCATCCTCAAACAAGCCATGGATGTCCACAACTTTATCGAAGTACGAGAAATGCACATTCTCCGCACCGGCCTTAATCAAGCGCTTATAAGTCGGTATGACCGTTTCCTCCACCTTCACAATCAAATCATCCTTGGAATGGGTAAACCAAATCGGCACATACTTAATCATCTCGATATCCGTATCACTGATGACCTCATCATACAACGCTTCGCAAACCGGATAAGCAGCAGCGAAGAAATCCGGATAGTCCAGCACCATGCGCATGGTCATAAATCCCCCATTGGAGCAGCCTCCGATATAGATCCGGTTAGTGTCGATTGCCGCATCATTCCTGGCAATGAACTCATCAATCAGAGCCTTCAATGCCTCACCATACTTGGACTTACCTGTCCTGCCGTACTGTCCGCTGCCGTCGTTCATCCAAAAGGTCGGTGTCTGCGGTACTAACATATAAGCTCCGCCAAACTTGGATTGGATTGCATCGCTGGCCAGGTTCACCACCTTGTTGCTCGTATAAGCGATAGTCGGATCCTGTCCACCCTCTCCAGCTCCGTGCAACCAGATGATGAGAGGCCGCCTGCCGTTTCCAGTCTGCGGCACGAAGTAGCCATACTTTAACGGCTCCTCATCATAGGAGGAAATGCCGTGCAGGAACTTCTCCCCCTGTTTCATGGTATTGCCTGCACACAAGTCAAATACCAATCCCGTCAGCTTCTCATCATCCGCCAGAATTTCTGCAATCTGGGTAATCTGGTAATCGCTAATGATAAACTCGTTGAAGTCGTTCGGACAGGCAATTGCAGCGGATAAGGAATCGAGCGGTCCATACTTCATTTCCAGAGTTACGAATTCCCCTTCCTCTTTCCGTACGCCATACTGGCAGGAAGGATAAGCGGCTTTCACCACGCAGTAGCCCTTGCTTAACTCCTTATCCGTCTTCTCTAACCAGTTCCTCGATATTTTCAGGATCTCACCTTTCTTGTCCTTCCGCTCCACATATACACTAAAGCATTCCGGCTTCACCGCTTCCGCCTTCACGTTCATCGGCATGGGCAGTACCAGTTTGGTAACGTAAGGACCATGATCCGTTATCTCGATAATTGAGTAGTAACTTCTTCCCATAGCAAAATCCACCTTTTTCTCAGATTAAAATGCTTGAGTCTTGCCAGAAATAGTCTTACTCGGAAACATTGCTGGTCCGGTATTCCAATTCCGGACCCATCAAGGAATGAGATAGTATTCATAAGACAAAGAGCGCCAGCTATACAAGACCAGAGATTCGAAATCTTTCTAATCAGCGACCTGAATGAGATAAGCCAACTGCCGTTTCACCCCTAGTTATCATTCTACCTGAAACATATGGAGGCTCACATACAATATTACGACCTTTATTTTCGTTTTTACGATCAGTTGATGTAACGATAAAGCTGAATCTCCACCACGCCGAACAATAGGCCGACCGCCGCGCTATCAAAAAGACTGACTTGCCCTTCGTTCCCCATATGTTTTTAATGATAGAGGCAGCGTCGGCAAACGATATATGTGCTTGTCATAGCCTTTTAACAAGAACATATATCGATAAAAATAAAAAAAGCCGCGATTACGCGACTTCTTAATCGTATTTTTTTGTCAATTATTAATTCTATGATTTTACTCACAAATTATTCTTGGCGAGTCCGTGATGCTTCCATGCCATACATACAAGTGTCGGAATTCATGTTTACGTAAAATTCTGGCTGATTTATTACGTTGGTGCGCATTATCCGATAGGATCACGACATCGTCTTCAGGCGATAAATTAAGTTGCCAGACGTAAGGGAGCCTGCCCGTAGATATGTTAATCGACTCTGGAATATGGCCAGTGAGATATTCGCTGGCATCTCGGACATCGAGCAGTTTCAAGGTTCGGTTCCTGCCCTTAGCATCAATACAGTCTAGCTGGTTCACTTCGATAAGGCCATGAATAGGCCAACACTGACGCAGGATCCATAGGATCACAGCGCCGGCTAAAATAAACATTAACGTAATCATCCTGCGCTCCTTTCTAAAATGCCTTAGCAGCTGTGTGTCGTTATGAGCCATTAAAAACCCGTCGTATACTGTCTTGGAGCCGTCGATTCTTTTTTTAGTTTGATTTCGGCTTCTAGGGCCCAGTATGGGTTTTTCAGCATTCCTCTCCCTATAGCTACAAGGTCCGCTTCTTCATTTCCGATAACTGCATTGGCCAAAATAGGATCTTCAAGTCTGCCTACCGCGATGACAGGTACGCCAAGTGCCAACCTCATTTCTTTGGCTAGTGGCACTTGATACGCAGCGTGAGTACCAGGTCTTCCCCATGCTGTAATCGGTCCTTCCCCGCCTGAAGAAATATCGAAAATGTCTATACCTGTTTTTTGATATTCCTTAGCGAAGGCAATACTTTCCTTAATACCGTACCCGCCTTCTACGTATTCTTTAGCGGATATGCGCATCATGAGCGGCATATCTTCCGGCATCTCGGCTTTGGCGGCTTTGATAACTTCACGACCGAATCTGGTTAGATCTTTTCCATACTCATCATCTCTTTTATTCGTTAGCGGAGAATGAAATTGATGAATCAGGTATCCGTGAGCACCATGAATTTCAATCGTATCTACTCCGGCTTTGACAGCACGCTGTACGGCTTTGCGAAATTTCTCCACCATATTTTTAACTTCGCTGGTTGTGAGGGCTCTCGGCATTTTTGAATTTTCGTTAAACGGGATCGCCGAAGGAGCGACCGGGACTAGAACATCTTCCGCTTTGCGTCCTGCATGTGCAATTTGTATTCCCACTTTTGCACCGTAGTCATGGCAGGCGTCTACAATTCTTTTTAATGCAGGAATTTGCTCGTCAGACCACAAGCCCAAGTCGAAATCAGAGATTCGTCCGTCTGGCTCTACATCGGTCATTTCAATCATGATCATCCCGGCTCCTCCAACAGCACGACTTACATAATGCAAATAATGCCATTCGGTCGCGATTCCGTCTTTTTTATCAACCGAATATTGACACATCGGAGACATGATAATCCTGTTTTTCAACTCCATTCCTTTCAACTTATATGGACTAAATAAATTAATCATCGTAAAAACTCCTTTAATCATTTATATGCATGCGCACGCATATATTAACACAAATTTTTTTTCAGTGTCAACTAGGAATGGCAGAAAATGATCAGCTTATTTTCACAAATAAATATAGCTCGGCGCAACATTTCCGAGCAAAGATCTTTTATTTTATCTTATATGGCATCTGTTCTTATTGTGATGTGGATTTATTTATCCATCCTGTTGAATTTTTCGATTAAGGATTGCAGCTCAGGCTGGAGACCATCCTCCATAAATGCGGTCTGAAAAATTTCATTAAAAGTAAGCAGAGCCATGTTTAATTTTTCTTCTCCGAGCTCCGTCATGCGGGTATATATTCCTCTGCGATCGTCTTCACAAACATGCCGCTGCAGGGCACCACAGCTTTTTGCTTCCATTCTGCCCACCAGTCTTGAAATAGCGCTTTGACTCAAACCGATCATCTCTTGCAGTTGCAACAATCTTAATTCTTTATCGTTAGTTTGTGACAGGAAATAAAGAACATAAAATTCCTTTAACGACAAACCGTAGTTCTCTTGTAAAGCAGTCTCCAACTTGTTATTAATGCTCATTTGGATGTTTGTAAAGGATAGCCAGTTATCTAAAATTTCATTGTTGGGATACATTAATTTCCACCTGCTCTGTTTTTATTGAACATGGTCCTTCAGTTAATACAATAGAACTGCCATTCTTTTAATAAAAAATATTATAACGTTTATTCCTTATTCAGACCAGTAGCATTCTCGAAATAAGCTTAATCATCGCCAACATCCGAGGAATGAACAAAACGAAATAATACTTCCTAACTCGATTGCTGCTTCAAGCCTCTTGCTTTAAATTATCGTAATCCGTCAGTTTAGCATGAGGTATGATTACTGTGAAAAGTAAATTAAGTATTAGAATAGATATGCTGATCCAAGCGACTTTCCAATTAAGAAAACCGTCATACTTCGGTAAGCTGTCTACGTTTTGACTCCCCATGCTATACCAGCAGCGGATTCGACCAAAAGGCAAAATTCAAATCGGCCAGCATGGGCTTTAGATCGGTTTCTTGTACAAAATTGACAGGATGCCGGGCGTGCTTTAATCCTCCATTTAGCTCTATGAGCTTCAACGGAAAATTGATGTAGTCACAGTGCAGGATGGACCAAATTAGTATACTACCCAAAATAACCCCCCAGAATTTCATCGCCTTGGAAACAGTTATCACAACCGCTTCTGGTTAGGCCTGTCTTTAGTCACGCCAATTTTGATAAGCACCTATTCTCTCAATTCGGTGGATACATCTTGTCCTTGTTAAAATAATATCGTCGGAAATTGGTTATATGGCCGAAATAATACCTTGAGACTCTTAAAATGCGTTTCATGTTCAAGTCCTTTTTATACCAAAGTGATTTGAGCACTTTTTTCTGATTGTACAGCTTTTTAATTTCATCAGATAATGCCGGTTCAGTTACATATTTTCGCAATACGACTTTCGGTACATTTGTCCAAAGGGCTGTTTTGTCACTATATACGCAGTCTTCATCTTTGCCGTATACAACATTATCAATCAGCGCAGCTATCATGTTAAGTCCTGCTGCCCTGACAAAAAAACTGCTTCTGCCAAGTCTCGGGTTAATTTCAAACATCATGTATCTGCCAGTTCTGGAGTCATATTTCATATCGATATTGGAAAAACCGACATAACCGATCTTTTCAAGAAATTCTTTTACCCTCTGATAAATGTCCATATCAGAACGACAAATAATCGCAGCGTAGTTGCCAAGTGTTTTCGGCGCATATTCCTCAAGCACCGGCTGGCCTAGACACATCATTTTCACTTTCCCGTTGTCGTCGGAGTAGCTATTGATGACACGCATCGAGCTGTCCCCGCCAGGAATAAATTCTTGTATAATTAACTTTCCTTTATAATCGGAAGTATTCATGTTTTTGACCATCGATAAATACTCATCCTTAGTGTTAAAGAAAAACACCTTCTTTTTTCCTGCAAAATGACAATGCAAATACGAGTAGGCATTGCTGTTTTCCGGTTTTACGACGATTGGATATTGAAAATCCATTTGTTCCAGCGCTCTTTCGCGCTCATACGGCTCGCAAACAATCGTTTTCGGATAATCCAGCCCATGTTTTTCACATAGTTTATAGAATTTATCTTTCGTATCTAGCGTATCAAGCAAAGCTTCGGATATAAAATGATTCCCGATAAGTCCTTTGAATTTGCTATAATGCCGCGACAACATGCCGGCATAGTAATCCGAGCAAGGAATGACGACTAGTTTTCTGTTCGGAAAGATGTGTTTTTCCAATATGGAAAGCAGAGCGTCCGGAAATACGTTCTCATGGTCAAATCGATCGATTTGAATGAGATCGAACAATTTGCTGTGCATGGTTGGGATTAACAGCCGACTGCACAGCAGCAGTGGTTTGATCTGGTAAGTCTCATAGATAAGTCTAACGTTTCCATAAGCATTTTCATCGCTTCCAAGAATAATCGGTAAAAAATCGTAACTATTCATGTTTTCTCCTCGTTTAACATGTTCTACATTCATTCCTCTAATTATATCAAAAAACATACCTGCATTAATGAGGAATAGCACAGTAAACTTTTCAGAAATATGAGCCCTTGAGACACAATGATTTCAGAACATAATAAAGCGACTTCACCCCAATTTGGAGAAGTTTCTCAGACATAGGAATGCCGCCCGTTAGCGTACTGATTAACACCAGATTCTTTGAATAATTGGTGTTGCGTCATCAAATTGTAAGTGATAGACATCTGGATTTGATAGATCTTCCCACTCCGCGAAACCGATATTGTTGTCAAAATATTTAAGTAACAAAGACATTAAGTTTCCATGGGTAACTATGACAACATTTTTTAAACCGCTTTCTCTTATATCCTTTATGACCGATAATGCACGATTCATCGCAGTGACACTTGACTCCCCGCCTTCATAACACAACTCCAGGTCATTAAAAGTATTACGAAGCATTTCGCGCCAATTCGGATGGTTTCCAGCGCACAATATTCTTTCTGATAAACGGTCATCTGTAATAATATTAACTTTGAGTTTCTGCGCTAATGGGGTGATTGAATTAATTGCCCTTACAAAAGGACTTGAATAGATGCTTTCAATATGTTTTCCGTATAGAAATTCTGCAAGACGGTTAGCTTGCGTATCTCCTTCTTCTGTAAGATTAGCACGTGGTGATTGTCCATCCGCTTTGCAGTGTCTCACGATAAAAATATTCAAAGATTCCCTCTCCCATTCCTCAGATGTTTCTCTGCCCTTCTTATGCTTTCCTTCGTCCAATGTGGTGTATTAGGATCATTCATTATTTCTTCGTATGTCATCCAACATACCTCTTCGATTTCATCAGGACTTTTGCAATGTACTGTTCCTGTGGCATACTCACAAAGAAAAACAATGTTAATAACATGCCGCCCATCATCTAATAAAAATGAAGAACTATACAAGAAATGTATGTATTCTGAAATTTCAATGCCTACTTCCTCAAATATTTCTCGACTAACAGTCCTTTCGAGAATATCCAAAGAGATCCCTTCAAAATCAACTTTTCCACCGACAAGAGAGAGAGTTCCTCCCGCATGTTCTTCTTTTGTACTGCGTTTAATTAAAAGCCATTTTTCTTTATAAAAGACTGCACCCTCAACATTCACAATAAACATTAAGTACCTCCATTGAGCTGAGCGTATGTACCCGGATATTTCGTATCTCTACCAATGCTTTCCCAAATTTTATCATGAAATACTGAATTATTATTTCCTTCGCAATTGACTATCGTTACCCGTTAGTTAAATAAAATAATGCTAATCACATTTTGTCATCCTTTTTTTTCAATCTTTTCCAAGATGAACTCGATCTCCGCTTTCAAGCGAAGTGTTTCGTTTTCTTGGCTCTCCTTGTATAGCGGTTCGAAATCAGCCAAGCCAGATACCTGGTAATCCCCCCAAGGCAGCGTACCTTGAAGTCGCATAAGGAAGAAGCAAGAGTAGTTCATTTTGCCGACTTAGGTGCAGTGCTCAATAAAGCCCGGAATGAAGGGATTGATCCCTTCATAACACTAGAAACCGTCAGCCGTGGAATCAACTGGTTCAGTCCGTAGAAGCGAAACGATTGGCACAGCCTATTGATTATGACTACTTTTGTTGCCGCCGGTGACGTCCCAACTCGATGCCCTTTATATCGTACCATCCTTACAGGAACAAAATCCTTCATGACGAATGTCTCATTCGCTTTTTATCATATGGTCTTCTCTATACTTGCCGGGACTTACGCCCAGATGCTTCTTGAAAACTTGGCAGAAATACCGCTGGTTATCATAACCGACGTCCTGCGATATTTTGGAGATTTTGAAGCTGCTTTCCCTCAGCATCTGTTTCGCTTTCTGAATACGCAGCAAAGTGACATATTCCAGAATCGTCTGTCCGGTCGATTTGGAATATAAGTTACTTACATAGGAAGAGTTGAGGTCGAATCGCTCCGCTAATCGATCAAGTTGGATATTTTCATGGTAATGGGATTCCAGATAAGCTTTGATTTCTTGAACCACCTTTTCTTTCAAGGTGGTTTTCGTTACGTTCAAATAAAATTGCACGCTCTGCGCCAAATCCTGACACTGTTTCTGCAAAGACGCACAATTCGGCGCTTCCAGTATCCTGTCAATCAGCCGCGTGCGGTCTCCGATCACGCTCTCGATCTTGATTCCATAGTCCTGCTCGATCAGATCGTACAACCGGTTCGCCCATTGGATGCCGGCCTTCTTCAGGGTAACGGGAGCGATCAATCGCCCCGTACCCCATTCCATCCAACGATCGAGCAGCTCTTCGAACTCTTTCTGTTCGTAACGGACGAAGGATTGTATCTGGTCAGACCAATCGGACATCAATCTCTCGGAAACGCGGGTGATCTCGGGCCAACTGTTTCCGTCCATTACCAGAACGCCGTAGAACAAACCCATTTGACATGCCTTGTCGGCTGCCAAAAAAGAGATGTGCGCATGCATGATTTCGGTTACAACCGGACCGATTCCAAACGATAATGAAAGTTCGTCCGATGAGCTGTCATTCGAAGAAAATGTTGCGGCTGCAGCCATCAGAATTTCCGTTAATGACGCGTATTCCTCTAGGGCCGCCATGCATAATAGGATGACTTTCTGCTGCTCGTAGAGCAGATCCACGATGATTCCACTATTCGCCAAAAAGCTCAGGAGAGCATCCGTAACGCCAGTGTTTTTCATTCGTTCGAGCCAAAGCATCGCCGAGCTTCCGATTACGATGGCAGCAAACTGATCATATCGTTCGTATGTCGTTTGATCGAACGTTGGACGTTTTCCATGGACGATTAGATCCGTAAACACCGCCCGATCTAATGCTTTTGCAATACGAAGCTCAGGACGATTCCCCGTTTGATCCGCTTTACGCTCCAGACGCTCGATCGTCCTCGAGACGGTCTTGGCCACTTCATCGAGCTCTGCCGGCTTGATTAGATAATCCACCGCCTCGAGCTCAATAGCTTCTTTGGCATATTTAAATTCGGAATACCCGCTCACGATGATGCATTCCGCTTTTTGGCCTTTCTCCTTCAGGGCACGAATCAGCTCAAGCCCGTTCAGGCCGGGCATCCGAATATCCGTCAGGACAATGTCCGGATCCGACTGAAGAATCCGTTCCAGCGCTTGTTTGCCGTTGTTTGCCGTCCCCACGATCCGTATCCCGGATGCGTTCCAATCGATCAAGGCCGACAACGTTTCCACCACGAGCTGTTCGTCATCTGCTATAAAAAGTTTATACATGATGTGTTCCCACCTTTATCGCCCGACCTCAATCCATTATACCGATCTCAAGGGTAACTTTGGTTCCGGCGCCCGGAACGCTGCCTATTCGGATCCCGCGGTCTTGGCCGTAATGCAATTGGATCCTTTCCTGTATATTCCTTAAGGCATATCCCCTCGGCTGCATTGCAGCAGGATCAAAACCCACTCCATCATCCTCGACTTCGAATACAAGCGTTTCCCCTTCTCTTCGGCCCCGAATGGCAATGCTCCCTTTGTCCTCTTTCAACTCAATTCCATGAAAAATCGCATTTTCCACCAAGGGCTGAATAAGAAGCTTCAGCATGCGGATATGTTCGATACCCGGTTCGAGGTCGATTGTCACCTCGAATTTTCCGCTATAGCGGATATTTTGAATGTCCAAATAATTTTTCACTTGGTCGATTTCATTACCGACAGTCGTAATGTAGTCCCCATTATTCAAGCTTAATTTAAAAATATTAGAAAGAGACATGACCATTTTGGAAATGTTTTTGGCATCGATTCGTTCCGCCATTAGATATATGGAATTCAGCGTATTGTAAAGGAAATGAGGGTTGATTTGACTCTGCAGCGCATGCAGCTCCGCTTCCTTCTCCTTTAGCTTGGCTTCGATCAATTTGTCCGACAATTCGGTGTTGGTACGGAAGGTTCGCAAGAATTGATTGCCGATTTTTCCGATTTCGTCTTCCTCCTCAAAGAGGATTCCTTCGATTTCATCCCGTTTGGCCGCTTTTCGGGCGACGGAAGAGAGTAAGGTTAATTGCTTGGTGATCCGGTTCGAGATCAAATACGAACCATAGGCGGCAAGCAGGAAAGCGACCAGCGTCAATAAGAACGTAACATTACGAATCAAGACGATTTCCGAATTGATGTTCGAATAGGGGATCATACTGACCACTTTCCACTGGGTCCCCGGATTCGTATCGAAGGTAATGACATATCGTTCTCCGTTAATCGTTTCGATGCGGGTGCCTTGTTCAGGCAAATCATAGAGCAGCTTCAATTCCTTTTGGGGAATCTGTTTCAAATCGGCATTCAGGGAATTATGATAAATGACTTTGTTTTGCTCCATGATCATTAAATGCCCGTTTTCCGTATTGGTAATGTCTTTGAACATTTCATCGAAGACCCGTCTATCGATTGAAATGATCAACATGCCGATCTGTTCGAGCGTATCGAGGTTATTTAATCGTTTGCCGTACAGCAGCAAGTTCGGACTGTTCTTAACGAGACGGACTTCATCGCTGTTCAGCCACAATCCCTGGCCACCCATGTCATTAACTTGCTGATACCATTTCGACCGGGAGACAGCCTGATAGATATTGTCGTAAGTGAATCTGTCCCATTGGTTCGTGACGATCAGCTCCCTTTGCTCGCTGCCTACGTAAACGTAACGTATATACGATTTGTTGTTGGAAATATTGACGATCAGACTACGAGTGGCATTCTGAAGGTCATAGATTTCCTTGAAATCATGCTTGTTATAGGAAAGGAAGGCCTGAACGTCACGGGAAGACAGCATCAGTTTTGAAATCGTATCAACGTCATTCACGAAAGTTTGGATATTCCAATTGATTGAGCCCAGCAAATTGGAGGTGGTATCGGACACCTTGTTCTCGACCGCTTTACTCAAATAGACATAGGTTAAGGAGGCAATAAGGACAAGCGGCAGCAAGGAACAGGCGATGGACAAAATGATAATCTTACTTCGAATGCTGATCGCCTTGAACGGCCGGTTTATTTTCATGAAATCCCTCTGACTATGAAGAGTATAAAGCCTGGTACTTTCAGTATACCTACAGCCAAAGGTATATGCGAGATCAACCTTTTGTCGCTCCTGCGGTCATGCCAGAAATAACGCTCTTGTTGAAAATGAAGTAAACAATCATGGTCGGGATTGTCGTGATACTGATTGCGGCAAAGGTCGCTCCCCAATCCGTCAACCCGTACTGGCCGATATAATCCATTAAACCAACCGGAATGGTCCGTGATTTCATGTCGTGAATAAACGTATTTGCGAAGATAAACTCATTCCAGACGAACATCAGATTCATGACGACAACCGTGACGATCGTATTACGGGATAGTGGTAATATCATCCGCCAGAATACCTGATAAACACCGCAGCCGTCCATAACAGCAGCCTCCATAATCTCGTTCGAGATGTATTTGTAGAAGCTCACGAAAAGATAGATCGAGATCGGCAGAGCAAAACCTACTTGGGGCAAAATGAGGGAAGCGAGCGTATTGATAATTCCAGTTTTGTTATAAAGAATGAAAAGCGGTATGAGCACGACTTGGATCGGGATCATAATGCCGCACAGGAATAAGAACAACACGCTTTGGCTCCATTTAAAACGCATCTTCTCAATAACGAAAGCGGCCATGGCGCTGAACAGGATCACCAGCACGATGGTCGTCATCGCGACGATGAGACTATTAGAAAAATAAGTGCCCAAATTCCCTTTGTGCCAAACGCTGAGATAATTTTCGAATGTGAATCGGCTGGGCAGGCTAAGCGGGTTATTACCGGAAAAATCGGTAGGTTCCTTAAAACTGGAGATGAATACCCATACAAGCGGATAAACTTGGATGACTAGCAGAGCAAAGGAAATAATCACAAGAATCGCCTTGGAATAGCTGGAAAATTTCATCTTCAGGTCTCCTTACTGTCCATCAGCCGTCTGATAAAAGCAACTGCTATGAGGCTTTCAATGACGATAAATACAGCCATCGCGCTGCCATAGCCGAAATTCAGACTGGAGAATGCAGTTTTGTACATATAAGTCGGTAACAATTCCGTCACGCGGCCCGGTCCCCCGTTCGTCATGAGATACGGGATGTCGAACCCTTTTAAAGCCCCCGTAGTAGACATAATGATAGAAACCATCAGTACCGGCTTGATCATCGGCATTTTGATCGAACGAAACAGGTTCCAGGAAGAAGCTCCGTCAATTCTGGCGGCTTCCTCGATATCGGAAGGAATGGAAATGAGCGCAGTATACAAGATGATCATATAAAGACCGATAAAACGCCAACCTTCAGGTACCGATACGGCGGTCAGAGCCCACTCCAAGTCGGAAAGCCAAGGCTTGCTCCAGTCTGCGAGACCAATCTGCTGCAGAACATAGTTTAAAATTCCAACCGGTTCGAACGAGTATACATTTTGGAACAACTGCGCTATGGCTACCGACGTTATAATAGCGGGAGCGAAATACAACGTTTTAAACAATTCTCTGCCTTTGGTGATGCTGGTCAGCAAGATGGCAACCAACAAACCGAGAAACACTTGCATGGCCACAATAATTAAAACATAGATCAGGTTGTTGCTGAATGCCTTCCAGAACGTCTTGTCGCCGCCGAACATCTTGGCATAATTGTCAAATCCGATGTAGACCATATCGGAAACCCCATCCCAGGAGAAGAAGCTGAAATACATCGACCAAAGGATGGGAGCTAGAACGGTGAACAAATACACGAGCAATGCCGGCAACAGGAAGACGAGAACGGCTTTGTGATTGCGGAGGATTTTATCCATACCCTTACTCATTCCCCATTTTTTTAATATTGTTTTACTTACATAGCTGGCCAACCGAATTTCGGTTGGCCGGCTGCGCAGCGTAATTATTTGAAATATTTCGGCGCGTTTTCTTTAATCGCTTGATCCATTAATTCTGCAAAATCATCCGGAGTATGGGCTCCGAGAGCCAAGGCATTGAGCTCGTTGCCGAGCAACTCATTCGTGGCAGGGTCGAGGCGCGTATCCCAAGGCACCGCGAATACGGTTCCGGATTTCGCGATTTCGTCTTGGATTTTATAGAAAAGTTCCGGCATCCCTTGCGCTTGATCAAGCGAATAATTGAAAGGCGAGAATTGGCCTTTTTTCGTATAGGCCTCCGGATACTTTTCCAGGAGGAACTTAACGAATTCCTTCATCGTATCGTCGAAAGTCTCTTGATTGAATGCAAGGCCGATCCCCGAGTTGATGAAATAATCGTTTTCAGCCGTCGTGGCGCCCTCCGTCATGGGAAGCCGGAAAAATCCGATGTTGTCCTTCATTTCGGCACTCACTTTATCATTTGCGAAATTCATGGTTTCCCACGAACCCATATAATAGATGCCGGTTTTGCCGGCTAGGAATAAGTCACGCGCCGCGGTGTAATCCGTTGCAGTGAATCCTTGTTGGAAGTACCCTTTGGTGCCCAGTTCGTGAACGAATTGGATGCCTGCCATGCCGGCCGGATCCTTGAAGGATGCCTTGCCTTGCTTTACGTTCTCGATAAAATCATTACCGCTCATGCGGAAAGGTTGGTAAGCCAGGTACCGGAGAACCGGCCATTTGTCCTTGCCGTCGACGGCAATCGGCGTAATCCCATTCTGCTTCAGCGTCTCGGAAACTTTCATGAACTCATCGAACGTCTTTGGCGGTTCAAGGCCGAGATCCTTAAACATCTTGATGTTGTACCAGAATACCTCGATCCCGAATTCGAGCGGGAGCGTGTACATGGAACCGTCTGCGAACTGCTGATATTGCAGGGCAATCGGACGGAAATCTTCGTATTTGCCAAGGTCTTGAAGCACTTTTTTCATGTCCACCAGCTTGCCTTCCTGCACCAGCTTGGAAGCATAAGCATCGGGATCGGTATCAAACATAGCGGGCATCTCGTTGCTTGCGATCAATGTCCGCAGCTTCTGCAAATAGGACGGGCGATCTCCCGTGCCTTCCAGAACCAGCTCGAATTCTGGATGCGTTTTGGAAAACTCGTCTGCAATTTCCTTTACGGTAACGGCCTGAGGGCCGTCTACACCGCGGGCGACGAACCATTTGTACGTTTTCTTGTCGGCCTTCTGACTCTCGTCCGCCGGAGCTGCCGATCCGGTTTCTGCAGCGTCGTTATTATTGTTGTTACCGCCACCGCATGCGCTCGCCACTGCCATCAGGACAAGAAGCGATAATGCAAGAGTCAACCATTTGACGTAACGTTTCATTTATACGACCTCCTGTTAGTTGGGAACCGAAATGGATACTTGTTCGAATTGAGCTCGGCCTTCCTGGACAAAGCAACCCCAGCCGCCGGTATTCAAATTATACAAGCGTGTAGTCATGGCGACCTGATCGGCCAAGTATACGACGCAAACGGAATTTTCCACAACGATCTTGATATCGTAAACCGTACCGGCTCGTAGTTCTATCGGCACTTCCAACTCTACTGCATGGGGACGGTCTCCGTCGATATGCCACTGCGCCTCGCCCTTCACCCGGCGGGGCCACATATCGAATACGAGGCGGTTATGAATGGGTTCAAGACGAATGTAATAGGCTTCGTCGAGATCCTCGCTTGCGCGAAGCATGATGCCGCAGCTTCTGGTCCCTTCGGTGAAGGACAGCAGGGCCGAAATCTTGCAAGTTTCGGGCATGGAGCCGGCTGCTATGCAAGAGAATGTTTCGTCAGCCGCCGCAGTTATGCGTCCCTCTGACTCCTCCCAATCCCCGAACCGCGAACCCCACTCGGCAGCCTGCTTTTTTGCAAAATGATGGGAAATGGTCTCCGGGATGCGAACCGTTAACGTTCCATCCGTTTCTTGAACAACTTCGTGTACGACCAAATTTCCGGCCCATTGCCAATCTCCGTAATCGTCCTCGTTTTCCTTGCTGGGATCCCAGCCGAAAGCGTAACGTTTGTTTCCGTCACTCCATGTTTTTGCGGCATAGAACGCTCTGGCGTCAAAAGCATCGTTTCTCGGCGCCGTCCAAGGTCCGCTCAAAGATTTGCTCATGCGGTAATGGGTGACGAACCGGTCCGAGAACGTGGAGTAAACCAGATACCACCATTCCCCGATCCGGAACAAGTCCGGGCATTCGTGCGTCACGTACATTTGCGGATCCCAGAAAGGTTTTCGGATTTCCCATTTTTTAAGATCCTTTGAAGCGCACAATCCGATGCTGCCCCGGCGCCGGGACGGGCCTTCTTTGTTCCTTGCGGCGAGAAGCATCCAGTACTCCCCCGACTCTTCGTTCCAGAACACGAAGGGATCGCGCCAGTCATGTTTTTCGTATTGAATCCCGTCCGAATAGAAGGTATCTTCGGGAATTTTTCGCCACGATTCCATATCCGTGCTCACGGCGTGCATGACGCATTGGAGCGGCTCACCGTCCTCTGCGAATTCCGGGTGCGGATTGTGGCCGGTGTAGAACATATGGTATTCGCCTTCGGCTTCAATGATGGAGCCGGTATAACAGTTCATGTCTTGCTCGCTCACGCTTCCATGTTTCAGCATTTCGCCTTTTTCTTCGTAGTGCACGAAATCGCTTGTGCGGAGCTCGAACCAGGAGGTGCCTTCTCCGTGAACTTTTTTGTTCTCTCTCCAATCATGAAGATAGAACAAACGGAATGTACCGTCTTTGTAGAAGGGGATGAGGTCTCCCACCCAAGCCCCGTCCGGCTTGTAAAATAAGTTCGACAATGTATGTGACCCCTTTCATATATCATAACTTGATTATAAAAGGAAAAGAAAACGCTTTAAATTCTAATTTCTTTGTCCTATGTTCAATATTTTTAGCTTTCCACTTGAACATAAAAAAGACTGCTCCAAAATATTGGACACAGTCTCAGCAGCACGTTCCTGGTAATTTTGTCAAGAAAATTAATCGGCGTATAATCGAAATTAAGCGTTGATGAGCTCGTACCAGCCGTGACGACATTCTTATGTACAAATTTGCATAAAAATAGTTATAGTTTGTGAACGGAAACGTTAGTTCAATAAAACAGCGACAGTCTAGGACATTATTTTCTCGTCCTTTGCTGTCGCTGTTTCAGTTTCTACGCTCAGTCTAAAACTTTTTTTTGGAGTCTGACGGTATGCCAATTCGAAAAGCAGCGTGGAATAATGTCATCCAGTCTAATACTTTATTTTCTGTTGACATGAAGCTGTCGGGCGGTCAGAAGCAGCGCATCTCGATTGCTCTCGCGATTTTGAAAAATCCAGCCATCATAATACTGGATGAGGCAACGTCCTCGCTCGACACCGAATCGGAGAAGTCGATTCAAATACGCTCGCTCATCTGCTCGAAGGCCGTAACTGCCTCGTCATCGCTCACCGGCTGTCGACAATCTAGCAAGCCGACACCATCGATGTGCTGGATTGCGGCGTCATCCTCGATCCGGCACGCATGACGAGCAACTTGCAGGGCAAGGCAGATACAAGCCTACGAGCTTCAGTTCCCGCAGAAGGAAGCTGCAGCACCAGTTTCTGAGGCGAGCAGTCGCCATTCACATGTCTTTACTACTAGGCGACCGGCTTTTATGAACGCATAACGCGTGTAACGTATAAGTTTAGCCTTTGACGCTGCCAAGAACGAGGCCAGTCGTAAAATATTTTTGCAGAAAAGGATAGATCGCCAAAATCGGTATCGCCCCGAGAAACATTTGGGCGGCGCGACCGGTACGTACGTTCATCATCGCCAGCAGCTGAGTATAGTCGGTACTTGCTCTCAACATAATTTGTTCAAAGTTAAGAAGCAGCGTCTGCAAATAGCTTTGCAACGGATAATTCGCCGTATCGTTCATATAAATAATACCGTCAAACCAAGAATTCCAATGGCCGACGATGCTGAACAGACCGACTGTGGCCAGCGCCGGCTTCAGAAGCGGCAGCAAGATTTGGACCAATATTTGAATGGGCCCCGCCCCGTCAATTGTTGCCGATTCTTCAATTTCTTCCGGCAGCCCTCTGAGGAAGTTCATCAGAATAATCATGCTAAAGACGGGGATCGCTCCGGGCAAAATCAAAGACCAGATGGAGTCGATTAACCCGGTCTGAACCACGATCAAATAGGTAGGAATCAATCCCCCATTGAACAGCATGGTGAAAACAAAAAAGCCCATGTAAATACCGCGGCCCAACACTTTCTCCTTCGTCTTCGAAAGCGGATATGCCGCGAGCACCATCAAAATAAGGTTAACCAGCGTACCTAATACGACACGTTGGAGCGAAACCCACATTGACCGAAAAAATTCATCGCCTTTAAGCGCGTACTCATAGGCTTTCGTATTGAAGTCGACGGGCCAAAACATGACTTCGCCCGCCGATACCGAGGAGCTGCTGCTGAACGAGACGGCCAACAGGTTAACGAACGGCAGCACGCAGATAAGCGAAACCAAAATCAACACCGTGTAGTTAACGATATGAAACATCTTCCGCCCCAGGCTTTTATCTTGAACCACAATCATCCCTCCTTAAATGTTTGCGAATGCAAACATACTTCGTAAGCATTTCCTTAGAAGATACGGTATCCTGCGACGCGATAAGCCAATATATAGGATAAGACAACTAAAATGCAGGAAACGATCGACTTGAAAAATCCGACGGCAGCGCCTACCGAATATTGCGCCTGTTGAATGCCTAGCCGATACACATAAGTATCGATGATATCGCCTGTCTCATAGACGACGGGCGAATATAAGTTGAATATTTGGTCGAAGCCCGCATTCAAAATATTGCCGAGCGATAGGACCGTCATCAAAATAATCGTAGGCATAAGCAGCGGCAGCGTAATATAGAGCGTCTGCTTCCATCGTTTTGCGCCATCGATCAACGCCGCTTCATACAGTCCTGGGTCAATGCTCGTCAAGGCCGCCAGGTAGATGACAGTGCCGAAACCAAAGCCTTTCCAAATGTCCGTCACGATCATAGTCCAAGGAAACATGGAGGGACTTCCCAGAAATGAAATAGGCTCCGCTCCCAAAAAGACGAACAAAGAATTGACGATGCCGTCCGAACCCAAAATATCGATCATAATCCCCGCCATAATGACCCACGATAGGAAATTCGGAACATAGACCAGCGTCTGAATCGATCTCTTCAGCGCTGCACGCGCGACTTCGTTCAGCAATAAAGCGAAAATGACCGGTACGACGATGCCTCCGATCAGCTTGAAGACCGACATATACATCGTGTTCCAGATCGTTCGCACAAAATTAGGCTGTCTGAAAACATGTTCGAAGTTATCCATTCCGACCCAATTCGATTTAAAGCCGAGACCAGGATTATAGTCCTGAAACGCTATAATCATTCCATATAGCGGAAGGTAACTGTAAATAAAAACAAGAATAACGCTCGGAATGAGCATAAGGTGGAATGCTCGTTGCTGTTTTAATTTTGTTAACATGTCCCGCTCCTCCGTTCACGTAAAGGAGGCGAGCGCATCCCCGCCTCCCCCGTTTTCAAAATATAGGAAGGTAAAAGTTTCATACTAATACTAAGCCTATATTTTACCGCGAAATTTTGCTTTTGCCATCAAGGACGGCGTCAGCCGTTTACGCTTGTTCGGATATCTTACTGCTGGCCATACATAGCATTGACGGCTTCGGTCGCTTCCTCACCGCCGGCTGCATGCCAATTTTTGACGAGCGTATCGAAATAATCGATGCTTTCCGAGCCCATAATGATCTTCGTGAAGCCTTCAGTCAGAATGTCATCCAGTGTGGAGCCGTATTTGGCAAGCTCTTTCGGCGGAGCACCCCACATCGCGGTCTTAATATACTGGTTATTGTCGAGAATGGACTTGGCAAGGCCGTAAGCAGGCTTCTGCGAACCTTGCTGCAGATAGTCGCCAGTAGCCGCAGGAGTCGCATTCGTCATAAATTCAACGCTGTTATTGTATTTTTGCCACATGCCGCTTGTTGTAAATTGACTCGTATCTTTCGATTTCAGCGCTTCGCTCACTCGTTCGAACTGTTCGTAATCCGTCATCGGATTAATGATCTTGAAGGCGCCTGTGACATGCGCGATGTCTTTGTCCAACATGGCGGACAGCGTCTCAGGCGTTTCCTTTTCTGTTCCTTCGTCGAGAATGTAAGCATAGAAGTTAAGAAGCTTAATGGCTGCTTCCGGGTGTTTCGATTTTTTGTTCACAACCGTGTAAGAGCCGTTCGCGAAGAAGACGGATTGCGTCGCCACTTGGCCATCGACAGTCGGAATCAGATAAGGATAGAACACCGCGTCTTTGCCCTGATTAGTTACGGTATCGACGCCTGGGTTATAACCCCACCATTGATAATACGGCTGCATGCCGGACTTGCCGGATACAATCCCGGAGTTCATGGCGCTGAAATCTTTAATCGGAAATTCCGGATCAATAATGCCCAGCTTAAACCACTCGGCCCATGCTGCGAGCGCATCTTTCATTTCCGGCTGCACCGAGCCGTACACCAGTTTGCCGTCATTGCCCGGAATCCACATGTCCGGATGAGCTCCCCAGCCGATTGCGAGCAGATTCAAGTAGTCCAGCGTTTGATCGACCGAAATGCCGTAGCCGCCATACGCCTCCTTGAACTTCAGGGCAATGTTCTTGATATCGTCCATCGTTTTCGGATCCGAAAGGCCGAGCTCTTCTTTCCAATCGTTTCGAATCCAGATATAGTCGGGCTGGTCGATGAACCCCCAGTGCATTTGCGGAATGCCGTACAGCTTGCCGTCTTTCTTGCCCGACTCATAACTGGCACTGTCGGCCTCCATATAACCTTTCAACCGGTCGGAACCATAAGTGTCGAGCACTTCCGTCAAATCCATAATCATGTCCGCTTCGATCAACTGCTGCAGCTGCGTTGCGTTGACATGGAACACGTCGGGCAATTGATTAGACGAAATGGCAAGATTAAGCTTCGTATCGTATTCGTCGGTTACCCAATCTGTCACGACATCAATATTGAACCGTTCCTTGTAAGCGCGAGTCCATACGTTACTGGTCATATTGTCCCCTTCCGGGAACTGCGCCGAAGAATATTCAGCTCTTACCGTGTGGATGGTGACCGGTTCGGCATAGGCTCCGAACGCGTAATCGACCACGCCTTCTGCATTCACCGACTGCTCAGGTTCTGGCGCCGACTTCGGATCATTTTCCGTATTCCCATTTTTTCCGCTGCATGCAGCCAGCAAGACGAGTGACAGCACCATCACGATAGACAATAACTTTTTACTCATACTAACCTCCCATTTATCCATTGGTTGATACGAGTTTATTGTAAAAAAAAATGAGAGTTGGAGCTATCAACTTAATTGACAAGTTCCTGCTCCTTTCTTGACACGTTGATACCAGACTGCCGCTATGACTGCCCAAAAGTAAAAATAATGCCTGTGCATCAAAAAAAAGTGCAAGAAAATGGGCATCCTTCATGATACGCACGACAAATAACCCTTCCCGGGCGGGAAGGATTACAGTTGAACAGGAAAGCTGGTTACGTTTTCGGTTGCGCTTCACGATTCCCGGATCGGTCAATCGCAAGCTGTATTTTCGACAATTCGCGGGCCAGATCGGCTCCTCTCAGGTACTCATTCAGAGCGTCGATTATTTCCAACTGAAGTGACTCCGTCGACACGATATGCGGCCAATAAATCATCGCTTCCTCGCCGGTAACTAATTCGAAGATGCGGCGGACAATGGGATCATGGAGCAAGGCGCCGCTGACGGAGGGAACAGCCATGACTTGATTCGCCAGCTTTTCTTGCATTTCTTGTCCGTTCATATAGGCCAGGAATCGTTTCGCTTCTTCAGGATGCGCACTGTTCGCGCTAATGACTTTGTAGGAGCCAATATTCAGGTTTGGTACGGTGCGCTCTACTCCGGGCACCATCATAAAGTCGATTTCCTGTCCGGAATTGTTGGCGTTCAGCTCCGACAGATCCCAGGTGCCGGTAACAATCATGGCGGCTCTGCCATTGCCAATCAGATCTCTTGACTGTTCATACTTCAACTGCTCCCAGCCCTCCGGCACGAAGCCTCGATCGATTATTTCCTTTGTCATCGACATAGCTTCGATAATCATCGGATGATCCGCTCTCACCTTGCCCTGTTCCAGCATAGCCGTCCAGGTTTCGTCCGCTCCGGCATTAGACATGAGCGAACCAAACAAAAATTGCGGCACCCACCATTCGGAATTAAGCGCTATTGGAATGATCCCTTGATCTTTCAGCTTCTCGCACAATCGAATAAATTCGGCCCACGTTCGAGGGATGGAAAGTCCAAGCTTCTGGAACATCGTCTTGTTATAGAGAAAGCCGTCCGTATGCATCAAGCCGGGAACGCCGTATACATGGCCGTCTTTCGTGACCGGCTCCAAAGTTGCCGGAAGGAAATCGTTCAAGAAATCCTCTTTGCTCAAGTCTAAGTAGACATGAGCATCCAGCCGCCGCAGCTCCTCGAACAGACTGGGCGACCAAACGTCGAACACGTCCATTTGCTCGCCCCCGAGCAATCTCGTCTTTAATCCCGCCGTATAATTGATGTTCTGAATATGGTCCACCTCGATGCGTATATCCGGATTCATCTCTTCGAATTTGGCGATAGCGTCAAAATAATGGCTTGCTGTCTCCGACGAATCCAGCATGAAGCTTGTATATCGCAGCACAACAAATTTTGACGACGATGCCGTATCAGGCCGCTCTGCCGAATCGTCCGCGGCACAGCCAGCCAACAGAACGGCAGCAGCCACGCCTATCCACCACAAAAACCTTGCTCCTCCCGCCACCGAGCCCTCCCCCTTTATTTATGCGCCGAGATGCTTCATTTCCTGCGAATTCTCCTCCTCAGGCAAACAAATGCGAAACGTCGTGCCGGCTCCCTGATCGCTATTGCACTCAATTCCGTACTTATTTCCGTAATAAAGCTGTATGCGGCGCTGCACGTTATGCAGGCCGATACTCTCTCCATTGTCCGCCTCTCCCGCGAGAGAGGCCTTAACGAGCCGAAGCGTTTCCTCGTCCATGCCTTCTCCGTTGTCATGGACGTCAATAATAAACCCGTTTTCACCCCGTGCAATGCGAATCGTGACAATGCCGTCTTCTTCCTTTTCCGCAAGTCCGTGAAAAATCGCGTTTTCAACAATCGGCTGGAGAATTAGCTTTGGCATGCGCTGTTCGATCAGCGTATCGTCTGCAAAGACATCCATGCGAATCCGGTTATAGTAACGAACCTTTTGAATGGTCATATAGTTTCGCAAATTATCGAGTTCTTCGCGTACGGAAACCATCGCGCCCTCTGCGCGGGCGGCATACCGCAACATGGCGATTAGCGCTTCGGTCATGACCACAATGGTGTCCGCTTGCTGCATGGAGGCGATCCACTTCACCGATCCCAGCGTATTGTAAAGGAAATGCGGATTGATCTGGGATTGCAGCGCGCGAATTTCAGCGGCAGCTTTCTTCATTTCTTCCTGCTGGATTTGAGAGACAAGCCCTTTCAGCTCGCGGGACATCCGATTGAACCTTGTCGATAACAATCCGATTTCGTCTCGTGAATGTATGTCTTCCACCTGTTCGAATTGCCCCTTTTCCACATGCAGAATGTTGGTCATCAGCTTCTTGATCGGCCGCGTAATGACGCTTGACAAGTAGATCGAAATAATAACTAGAAATAGGAGCATCAGGAACGCCAGGAGATAAATGTTTTGCCGCAAAATATCCCCTTCCGCCGACAGCTCGCTCATCGGCATATATAAATAGGTCGTCCATCGTTGCCGGTCAAACCGGCTTTCCACGATGATATGGTCGCGCTTATCCGGTCGAACGGTTTCGGAAAACTTTTTTCCGATCAGAGCGGTATTGGCATTGAAGATAATGTTATCCGCCTCGTCCACAATCGTGAACCGCGAACGCAGCGCTCGCTGAAGTCTGCTGTTCACAACTTCGATGACGCTGAGGTCGATTCGCACAACCATGATGCCGAGCAACGTTCCGCTGTCCATGTCCAATATTTTCCTGGCGTGGGCAATTGCGAGCTTCTTGCTTTTCGTCTGTTGGTCGACATGCGTATCGAGCGTCATCATCTTGCTGTTCGACACCTGAAAAAACTTGAACCATTCTTCTTCCTTCGCCTTATAACTATAATCGTAAGGGAGATCGGTACCGACGAACAGATCTTGTCCGCCGTTCAGGTTATAGATATAAAAAGAAATTTCCCGGTCTTTCATCATGATATAGTTCATCAGCATGCCATAAGCCGTGTTCTCATTTTCTTCGTTATCGTCGCGCAAATATTCCTGAAGAGGATAATTGTCTTCGGCTGTCGCTTTTACACTGCTGTTCATACCAAAGCTGGCCACCAGCGATATTTTCTCTACTTCTTTCAAATATGCGTCGATGCTCACGTTCGTCTGATTAGAGATGTCCATCAGCAGCTCCGTATATTTTTGTTCCAGCAGCCGCTGGGAAGAAGCGTAAGAAATGACCGTCATAACGAAAATCGGCACGATCACGACGGTCAGGCATATAATCAGCATTTTCGCTTTGATACTAATAAATGTAATTTTTCTCCGCATTCATCGTCTCCATTCCAAGGCCGTGCCTTGCCTCATTACCCTCGATATTCTTCCGGGCTGACTCCGACGACCTTCTTGAAAATTTTGCTAAAGTATGTGTAATTATGATAGCCTACTTTGTCCGCCACTTCGTACACTTTATATTTACGGCTCTCTAAAAACGACTTCGCCCGGTCAATCCGGACTCGGGTCAAGCATGAAATAAAATTTTCACCCTTCTCTTGCTTGAACAGTCGGCTGAGATAAGACGGATTGACGTTGATTTGACTGGCTACGCTCTGGAGGGAGAGATCTTCCGCATAGTATCGGTGTATCATTTCGACAGCTATATCCGCATAGCTTCTCTGCTCTGCCGACCGACCTTCCGCCGCCAAGAAAAGCCTCGCATAATCAAGTACAATACCATGAACATCATCCCACGTCTCTGCAGAAAGGACCGCTTCGTAAGGCAGTTTGTCCGAAACCTGCAGGCGGGACCTAACCATATAGGACATGTGTGCGCCTACAATTTCAGTCATCCCAATATACGCCTCGCGGATCATTCGTTCATTCGCCCTGTTAGCCGCCAATTCGCCTCGAAAAGCGTCAAAGAACTCCGTCAGCTTTGCTTCATTGTTGCTGTCAAGGACGTGGCTCAATGCATGAGCGTTTGCTTCATTCGCCTCTTTTGGCGCAGGTTCCGCAATCTCATCACTCGGACAGTCCTCCGTGTCTTCAAAAAATATAATCCGTCCGCCCCCTGCAAAAAAACTGCGCCTGAGTGCGTAATCCGCTTCCCGGTAAGCCGCTCTCATCAATCGAAATCCCGAAACGACGGAGCTTACGCCGATAGTAATGGACATATTCATAAAATCTTTCATCGTTCGCTGAATGCCGCCGCAGAGCTCTGCGATCTCCGAGCGAGCGCTCATCATGCCGTCTCCCTTGGTATTGGCAATAAGTAAATATTCGGACGAGCTTTCGATGACCAGTTCTTTCTTCCACTTGCCCGGTATAATTTCCTCCAGAATATTGAGAACGGAGAACCTTAACAGCTTCTCATCTTTCTCCACATACTTCTGACGTACTTTCGCAAAACCGTCGAGGCGAAGTTTGATGACCATCAGATTTTCCGAACGGACACATGCCTGCAATTGCTCCACCTTCGCAGCCGCTTCCCTCTCGCCCAACAAGCCGCTGATCAGGTCTTTGAACAAGCTTTCCTTCAGATGGGAGAGGCTTTGTGTAATGTGCGCCGTCAACATCACGGTCTGGCTCCCGCTGCCGCCGAGCTCCCTTTTCCGCCTGATGCCGGCAAGCAGTTCGGCTAGAACTTCCGCCGTTATCTCGCTTTTGATCAAGTAATCGATTGCGCCAAGCTGCAACGCTTCCTTCACGTACCGAAACTCGTCAAAGTTGCTCAGTATCACGTATTTGCAGTCGGTGAAAGTTTTCGACGCTTCGCGGATCAACTGCAGTCCGTCCATGACGGGCATCTTGATATCTGTAATGATTAAATCCGGCTTTACCGATTGAGCCATTTCGATTGCTTCCCTGCCGTTCGCAGCCTCTGCGGCGATCCGGAATCCGTGCGCTTCCCAATCGATCATGGAACGAATGCCAATACGCATTAATAATTCGTCATCCACTATCATCAGCTTAAACATTTCGATCCCTCTTTGTGTGTTTGAGATACATTCTGAAATCGCTTTCATGAAGTAATAATATAAGAACCTATCTTGAACTTTGACCAATAATATATTCACTATCACTATACACCCTGTTCCTTATTCAGTAAATTATTCTCTCTCAAAATAGAAAACGGGATGGATCAGATATACAGGCGAAGGATGGTAGTTCCCTTCCTTCAACAAACGGTGGCACTCTTCTATGAATTGAAATTCACCCTGCTTCTTGATGTCCGCAAGCTCATTCGGCGTCAGTTTGTTTAGAGCCCATTCCGGATAATGCTTAAACTTCTGTCCCTTAATAGCCATAAAAATGCACCCCTATGAATTCATCGGAATAACCAGGTGGTTTTCCAATGTCTCTTCTATGGGGTGCACGTCACAATAAATGAACGAGGGCTTTCTTTTTCGTTATTATTCTTTGCTTCAGATGGTGAAGGTCGTCGAAGCTACGGCATCGTAGCCGCCGCCGTAAAAGTAAACGAATTTGTACGTCGAACCCTCTTTGTACCTGTCCGGGTAACCGATATACCTCGGATCATACGTAAATTTGCATGTACCGTCCGTCACTTGCGTGTACATCCACCAGATCGAGGCTAATTCTCCCGGCTTTTCATTCACTTCGTATAACCCGATCCAATCGCTTTGGGGTGCTCTAGCGTTATCGACGGTAACTTCTATCGTATCTTGTACGCCAAGTAATTCATTTTTCGACAAAGTTATCGTTACATCCTTGACTACGCCGTCGAGCGTTTTACCCAGAGCCTTTAAAGATTCTCTGCTTTCATTGCCATATGCGTCAAGGGCATGGACCTCGATCTTGTACGTCATGTTCGGCTGCTGTCCGTCGAGGTTCAGCATCAACGGATTCGGGATGGATCTTTGTAAAATTCCGAGAACGCGAGATATTCCTTGGAAACTTCCCCTGTTCCCGCGTTTTTTGCGACGATATTCTAGTCATGGACGAGCAGATTGTCTTTCGCTTGCGTCAGCATAACGGTCAGCCCGGTTAAAGTCGTTTTGTCGTCAACGACGGATAGCATCACGTCCCTGTTGAAATAGGGAGCCTGCTTGTCCTTTCTAGCGTCCATATATTTGAAGTTGCGTTTATTGGCGGGAAAACTGATTTCATATGGTTCGCCCGTCCAGTCATTGTTATGGATATCGCGGCGTTTAATCAGTACCTTGTTAACCGTTCCAGTAGTCATGGGATTTTTAGGGCTATGACCCGTTGCGCACTCCCATCGTACCGAGGCGCTTCTTTTTTTGCAAAGCTGATAATTAACGCTCTACAGGAATGCTAACGGGCAGGATAATTCAATCAATTCTCGAATTAATATAGATTTACAAAAAAAATCGCCAACTTATTAATTGGCGATTTGTCTGTTTAGAAACTAAGTAACAAATAAAAGCACTCTTAGTCTTATCATTAATTCATTACTAAATCACTAATCAATGATTTGCTTGATAGGCATATTCTTCTTCTTTTTGTTCTTTTATTTCTTGTTGAGGCTTGGAATCTAACCACCAATGGTAGCCGTCTCTCGCCAATAGCTCATCGGACTCGGCAGGACCGTAAGTCCCAGCTGAATAAAGATGAAGCGGCGCAAGGTTTTCTTCAAAAGCATTCAAGATGGGTTGAACCCATTTCCAAGACAATTCAACTTCATCCCAATGCGAGAAAAACGTAGCGTCTCCGTGTAAAGCGTCGTGAAGCAAATTTTCGTAAGCCTCTGGCACATCATGTGGACTCGTATGGAAGTCAATGTTCATAGGCATGAATTCCCCTTTATGCTGCGGGTTCCTCGTATTCAATTGCAATGTGATGCTTTCGTTAGGGCCAATTTCAAATACTAACAAATTCGGTATTTTATTATCGTCATTTGCCGTGGAGTGCTGTTTAAATGGCTCTTTGAATTCGATGACGATTCGCGTTGATTTCTCCTTCATTCTTTTGCCTGTACGGATATAAAAAGGAACGTCACGCCAAAACACATCATCGATCTGCAATCTAGCGGCGATAAATGTGTCATTCATGGACGTTGTGGCTATGCCTGGCTCGGAAGTATAACCGATAACCGGTTTCTCTTGAATGGTTCCTTCTTTATACTGGCCGCGGATCACGCTCATTTTAACATTTTCTTTGTCTAGCGGCTCAAGGGACTCCATAACCAGCTTCTTCTTAAAGCGCACATCTTTGGAGGTGCTGTTCGTAGGAAGGTGAATCGCCACCATCATAAGCAGCTGCAGCATATGGTTTTGAAACATATCCCTGACCGCGCCTACTTGATCATAATAACCTGCTCTTTCTTCAACGCCAACGGTTTCATTTGCCGTAATTTGCACGTTCGCAATGTAACGGTTTGACCATAATGCATTAATAACCGGATTTGTCTGCTGCAAAACACCAAGTTTCTGCACCATCGGTTTTCCTAAATAATGATCAATCCGAAAAATTTCATCCTCCGTAAAAGCATTGCTCAGCTTATGATTTAACTCCCGTGCGGATTCCAAATCGTGACCAAAAGGCTTCTCGATAATCAGGCGCTTCCAGCCTTTTGCAGAGCCAAGTCCGCTTTCTTTGATGTTGGAAGCTATCGCTTCAAAAAACTGAGGCCCTACGGATAAATAGAACATCCGATTCGGTGGTAAATTCAGCGCTTCCTCGCGTTGTTCTATCATGTGCAGCAGCTTTTGATAATCTTCTTTATGGCCTACATCCAATACGCTATAACGAAATGCGCTTAGGAATTTTTTGATTAATACAGGATCGCTTGCTTCGCGTCTGGAAAAATGATGGAGGGATTGCTCGACATTTGCTTGAAAAGTTTCATCTGACAATTCCCTTCTTCCAAGACCAATCACAGAAAATGATTGCGGCAGCTTCTGATCGACAAATAAATTATACAAGGCAGGGTAAATTTTTCTTTTGGCTAAATCTCCTGTCGCTCCAAACAAAACAAACGTTGTTGCCTCCATTTTATTTCTCCCTTCAACATGGCTTCCATTGTGACCACACTAGGAAGTGCCTAAAGCAGCACTATCCCTCCAAATCCCACAAGTAATGTTTTCTTTTTCTTAGTTTCACTATAATACGAAATCCATCTATTCAAGTAATTAATATATTTCACAGGAGCTATAGACCATGTCTATGTTACCGTGGTTACGAGCTCCTTATTTTCGAAATTGTTATTACCCCGAGCTGGTTGAAGCCTTTCGTTAACTTACGATGAAAGCAGCTTCAAGGCATAGTCTAACTCAACATCCTGTCCGTTCATATACTTGGCTTTGAATGATGCCGCATTCAATAGAATTCGAATATCTGGCGTCACTCCGCCTTGCCCGTAACGGTCAACATCACCTTGAATGTTCTTATCCTTATTAAGTGACCTGCCGTCAGGCAGTTGAATGGTGTATCCGCCTGGCATGTTCAAATTGGCCCTTAGGTCTGTTTAAGCTCAGCCCCATTCATATTTTTCCACTCCCCGAAGGGATATTCGTCTTTCATCCTGTCATGTAAGGCGGTAAAAGCTGCAGAATAACTCATTTTTTCATAATGGCTGACCGGATTACACGTCATTTCACCTGCCACAAATCCAGCAAAAAAGCAGAACCAAACGGATATCTCCCGTTTTGGTTCTGCTTTTCTTTGTGACTGCTTCCCTTCTACATCGTACCTCCGCCTCTGCGGATTTGTGCAGGGATTTTCTCAGGGCCTTCATTAATATATTCATAAATGAAGGTTGCGATTTTCGTCTCGTCGTATTCGGCTAGCTCCATCGTTTTGGTCCATGCGGTGACGACAACCTCTTTACCGGCTGGGATATCCTCATCGGGAACGGCCAAAATGCCGGCTCCCGCTTCTCTAAAGTTAACAAAATATTTGAGCTGCTCAATGATTTGGGCTTCCGCGCCGGGACGATAATGAATGATGATGTCGCCATGTTCTAAATTATGAACGAGCATCTCGTTTGCCGGTTTTTCCGTATAAAAACCAAATTTCAAATCATGAGGACTGTGCGTGCCTGAAGTAGGAATTTCCATCTCATACGAAACCGGGTCATCCGAATGCTCCGCTCCGTAATTCTTATCCTCGGTCACCTCAATTGCCGCCTTTAGATTCAAGGTGTCCACATCGTATTCCTTGCCTAGATCCTTAGCAAAGTGCACGATGACGACGATAATAGAAACGCTCAAAAGCAGATGCGCTGCCATTCGCATTTTTTTCATTTTTTGCTTTAGCGCTGCTTTTTGCTCCTTCTTTAACTTGCTCGTATTTTCCTTATTCCATTTGTTAGCATACCAATAGCCGAGCAACGCCATGATCAAAATAACCGCTGCGGTATAAAGCAAAAAGTAAGAAGAACCCGATTGCTGATGTAATCCCATATGTTCATTCATAAAATCTTCCACACGCTCCTGGCACTACGCATTGTAGTGTATATTGGTAAAAAACTATGTGATCGCTAATACAATCATGCCCATAAACAAGAGCAAAACATGTATAGAAATCACAATAGAAATCATTCCTAAACGAACAGGTATCATTTGATTAGGATCAACGAGCTGCTGCAATCGGTAATTAACCACCCCGTCGGAAAAATAGACTAATACCGGTGTAGGATGATCACTGAATCCTTTTTTGATAAGCTTTAGCAACGCGCTTCCTAGACCAAGCTCTGAGCCCGTTTTCTGAACGGCATATTCGTCAGCAAGCAGCTCGCTGATCAGCTTATAATTCCGGTAAGTCCACTTCGTAACGGGAATGAACCAAAGCGATTGCGAGATTAACTGCAGCAGGAAGATTTTGAGCGAGTCATAATTGGACTGATGGAAAGCTTCATGCGCAATTACCGCCTCCAGCTCTTCCCGGTCGAGCATCTCAATTAATCCGCTTGACAGCACGACTAACGGCCTTCTGAATCCTACCGTAAACGCCATTGCCCGGTCGTGATCGATAACGATAATATTTTGATTGAGCGGCTGAAATTCTTGGATGATATTCGCAGTCAGAATGATATTTCTAAGCGACATCAGCCTCGTTTTAAAACGTCTTGAAAGCACATATTGCTGAGTAATCTTAAGGCATGTAATTAAAATGGCATATGCGATTAACGAATTTAGAAACGTAATGACTAAGAAATAATATAAGGAGTTCTCTTTAAACAAACTGATGCAAAATTTAAAAAAATTCACTTTTACGTTTACGCCGAACAAGAGATGGGCCAAATACATTCCCATCTGGCTCCAAACCAAAATCGCGATAAAAAAACTGACAGCCATTATGGTAGCGGACTTCCGCTGCCATCTCATAACGGCTTGTCCTTCTTCAATTGCTGGATTTTTTGTTCGAGTTTATCAAGCAAAGATTGATCGACATCCTTGAGCGCATCAATCATATGATTAATGACCACGCCGCCAAACTCATCCATAAGGTTTTCAGTTAATCGCTTGGATTGCTGTTCTATGAATGTTTCCTTCGATTCGACGGGACGAAACAGCGATAATCTTCCCTTTAATCTTTTTTGCAAAATGCCTTTTTCTAATAAACGATTCATGACGGTCATGACCGTATTAAAATTAATTTGCTTTTCCTTCTCCAATCGAAGCTGAACTTCCTTTATGCTCAGCTCTTCTGCTTCCCATAGAATGTCCATAATTTTGGCTTCGAGGGAACCAAAAAATCGATTTAAGCCGACTTCGCCATATTTAAAATTTTTGATATCCATGGACTTCCACCCTTCACTACATATTATAGTGCAGTCAAAATCCCATTTCAAGAGAGAAGATATGGTGCGATACAGTCCGCAAGTATGAAATGTTCGTTTGCTGCTCACCCTATACTTGCTGGAGGTGATTAAAGTGACAGGAAGAAACAATAAACCCGACAACGATGGTCCAGCATCAAGTCCCTCCCGGCTCGAACAATTTGGCGACAAAATGAGCCGGGATGACGAATCGATTCCTAAGAAATCGAAAAATAATAAGAGCTGCTAACATGCAGCAAGGGCAGCCCTTGTAAGGAGCTGCCCTTTCAAATTAATTTCAATCAGAACACTTGTTCGCATTGGTAAAAAAGGGCATTTTGCTATAATTCACGGCATTCCATAAGCAATTTCGTAAAATTGTACCCCATTAAGAATGCAATCCGCTCTCGTTATGTAATTTTTAACAAAAATAGAAAATCAAAAGGTTTTTCATCGTCCAACAAATCAGAACACTTGTTCGGGTCAAGGGATTTCGGTCATTTTTGGGTCAAAAATAGCATGATTATCTCCATTTTATAACGAATAGATCCGAATTTTTTAGTCCCAAGGATGCTTAACCGTCAAAAAGCCGGCGAATTTTTTGCTCTCGTCTCTTCTTATCTTACGCATCTCCGCACGGTGCGGCGCTGTTTCGAACAGCTTCAGCTCTTCTTCCGTTTCCGGAACGACGAGTGGTACCGGAACAGGCTTGCGATTCTCGTCAAGCGCAACAAAAGTTAAAAAGGACGTTGCTGCCACCTTACGTTCTCCGCTGAGCAAATCTTCTTTGATGACCTTAACAAACACTTCTACCGAAGTGCGCCCCGTCCAGGTGACGAATGATTCTAAGCAAACCGAATCCGACGGCCGAATGGGATGCAAGAAATCCACCGAATCCGTGGATGCCGTTACGACGGAACGCCGGCAATGCTTGGTTGCTGCAATCGACGCTATATCATCGATATAAGCCATCAATTTACCGCCAAACAATGTATTATGATTATTAACGTCTGGCGGGAAAACCCTTGCTGTTTTGTAGCATTTTGATTCGCGTGAAAATCTTTTTTCCATCGGTTATCTTTCCCCTCTAGTAAATACGGATAACAGTTCTGCAATCGCTTGTTCCTTATCAACCTCTAAGCAGAAATCGACGGGACGGCCAACGACCGAGCGTACTCGTCGATCCGTGATGATCATACCCGCTGTATAGCCGTTTCCGCAATCGATTACCGCATTCATCGTTTCCACTTGCACAATCGACGGGTTAACCGCAACGATTACGGCCAAAGGATCATGCATGGGACATTCCCCTTCAAAATGGTTGGAGAAGGCATAAAAATCAAAATAACGCTCTAAAGCCGCGTCTAAGAAGTCATATATTTCGCGTTTGTCTGCGTCGATCTCGCGAGATAAATACAGCATATGCTCCTTCGTTAGACGAGTTTGCTGCGTGACATCTAATCCCACTATCGTTATAGGAAGCTCAGACTCAAAAACAAATGCCGCAGCCTCCGGATCCCCATACAAATTGGCCTCGCTCACGGGCGTAATATTGCCAGGCACAAATACCGCGCCGCCCATAATCACAACTTTCTTAAATTTAGTCACAATGGCCGGATCCAGCTGCAACGCCAGCGCCAGATTAGTCAATCTTCCCACGGTTACTAAAATAAGCTCGCCCGGCGCCTCGTTTACCTTACGAACAATGAATTCCGCGGCAGATTCTTTTACCGGCTGATTAGGAGATGCCGGCAGCATCGCATCGCCAATCCCGTTATGGCCATGAATATGGGGAACTGCACCTGGAAACACCCGGCTAAGCGGACCTGCTGCGCCCATTGCTACGGGTACCTCATACCCGCAATTCGCAACTTGAATGACACGAAGCGTATTCTCTGTGGCTTGTACGACATCCGTATTTCCAAAACCGGTCGTAATGCCTTCTACCTTGATCTGCGGCGAGAGCAGCGCGTATAGAATCGCTAGAGCATCATCGATGCCAGTATCTACGTCCAGCAGCATTCTGTTTAGGTTTGACATGTCATGATACCTCCCTTTACTATCGTTTATTGTAAACGAACAAAGGAAGAAAAACCAAGGACAAACCAAAAGTTTGTGCTTATTCGCGAGAATGAAGCCTTATTTTGTGACCACTAACCAAAATAGAAGCTTATATAAATCATAATGAGCAAACCGATTATGAAAGAATACGTGGCTGACCGCTCGTAGCCATGACCGTGGGTTTCGGGGATAAGCTCCTTATAAACGATGAATAGCATGGCGCCGGATGCAAAAGCTAACCCATAGCCTATGAGTCCAGCCACATAGCTTGCGGCAAAATAACCGACGATCGCAGATACGACCTCCATTAGTCCAGTCAGCGTAACGATAAGCATGAGTTTCAGTTTGCTTACCCTAGAATGAATGAGGAAAATGGCCAATACGAGTCCTTCCGGCATATTCTGCGCACCGATAGCGATAGCTACCATGGGACCAAGACCGCCATTCGCGCTGGCATAACTAAATCCCGTGCTTAAGCCTTCCGGAATATTGTGTATGAACAATGCGAAAATAACGAGCAGCGACTTGCTGTCGAAGGATGAAATTCCCCGCTTTTGCTCGATGTCAATATGGGGAATGTTTTTCTCCAACAGATCAAGCGCGATAACTCCGATAAGCAAACCAATGGTTAAAGGAAAGATTCCTGATTCTTTCAATGCTTGCGGCAGCAAGCCGAATGTCGAAGCAGAAACCATAATACCGGCTGTAAAGGCGATCAGCACATCCTTCCATTTTTCGGAAAGGCTTTTCACAAAAAGCAGCGGTACCGCGCCAAGCACGGTTGCCATTGCCGAGATAAAACTACCTATGAGTGCTTCTATCATGATGACTCTCCTAACTGGGCAGAACACGACCCCTATGCCTCTTCCTTATATTGTGCGATTCCATTTCAAACCATCCATTAAGCGGGTGCCGGCGTCTCCTCGGCTAATCGCTTTAACTGTTCATTGCGATGCTCAAGAAATTGCGTCATATACCGCTTTAAAACAAGACGTTCTACCGCCCGGCCCAATACGCCAAGCGGCGCTTCAAAGCGCAGCAAATCCGACATAAGCGTTCCTTCGTCTTGCTTCTCGAACAGATGAACATGCCTTAAGCTCTTGAAGGCGCCTTTTTGCGTTTCATCCACAAATAAGTATGGAGCGTTATACTCGGTTATTTTTGAAGTCAGCCGCTGCCTGATCCCGAAATGCGTCGCTTCAAACGTAACAAGCTCTCCTTCGTTAATACGGCCTGTCGTTACTCCTGCTATCGCTTTCTCGCGGGTATGCTTCCAGACTGTCCTAGTATGTACGTCGATATCGCGGGCCAAATCAAAACAAACCTCGATCGGTGCCTTAATCCATACTGCTGTTCTTACTTCGACCATTTCGTTCACCGCTCTTTTCTGCCTTTACCTTATTAAGGTTTGTTACGCCAATCCTTCTTTAACTAGATTCATGAAGTAGTCTTGATGGTCTGGAAGACACGCTATCAGATACGGCTGTTCATTTATCCCGGTAAAGGGATTTCCCTCGTAATCAAAGACTACTCCTCCAGCTTCCTTCACCATTAGAATACCGGAGTATAGATCTTCGCCTTCCGAATTGTATACGATGATTGCATCCAGATTGCCTCTGGCAAGCATCGTCCATTGCAAGGTCGGCGCCCAAAGCCGCATCATTCGTTTCGTATTCACGTCTATGTAATGTCTAAGTTTTACCGCCCGCAGTTCGTTCTGAACGGCATGTCCTTGTATCCAGCCGACTCGCGCTTTGCTAAACGCTTTGGCCCGGTTCATTTGCACGGGAACCGTATTGCAGAGGGTGCCCTCACCAAGGCTTGACACATATAACCGGTCGATGACCGGCTCATAAATCACAGCCAATACGGGATTACCCTTATAAGCAAGCGTAATCGAAATACCGAATAGCGGCATGCCGACCGCAAAATTATTCGTTCCGTCAAGCGGGTCCACCAGCCACAACCAGTCGCTAGAAAGATCATTTTCGCCAAATTCTTCAGATCGTATCCTGTGGTCTGGAAATACGCGCCTGATTTTATTCAAAATAATGCTCTCAGCCAAATGATCCACTTCGGTTACGATATCCCCGTGCTCATCTTTTTCCTCATAGGCGTAAAGCGTTCCAAACCTTTCCCTGACCAGCTTTCCCGCTTCATAAGCAGCAGAAATAGCTGTCTCCCTAGCCGTATTTATGATCATTTGGTTCATCATACATGCCTCCTTCCAACAAGGTTTAACCAGGTTTTACGATCTGATAAATTCAGTCATGATTTAACGCTATAAAAATGAAGACGATTTCCGAACGGGTCGGTAAGCTTAACTTGATTCCATTCCTCATCAAAGCCGGGTCTCGCGAATTTGAAGGTTTTGCTTAACAAATGCTGCTGAAGCGCCCTAGCGTCTTCAACCTCGATCCTAACGGCGGAGCCGGGCGTGCAATCTCCGTAATGCTCAGACAAATGAATCAAGCAGTCTCCATTTGAGATCTGCATATAAAGAGGCATATCTGGCTCGAAACGATGCTCCCAGTCACAAGTAAACTCCAAAAAATCCAAATAAAATTCGCGCGCCTTCGCTTCATCAAAGAAACGGAGAATCGGAACGGTACGCTTCATTGCGGTTATCATCGAATCGCACATCCTTTGCCTGTAATTGATCTTCCATGATTATACATTGGTTTGTCGTCATAGAGAAGGCAGAAAACAGGAAAAAGGACTGCAGCCTGCAGCATAAATCGCCAGCAGGTACAGTCCTTTCAACCAAACGGTATCGATTATTTCACAATGCTTTCCAATACATCATCGATAACTTGCGAGTAAGCAATCGTACCCGCGTACAGCCAGCTTGATGTGCTAGGGTATTCATAAAGCTTGCCGTTTTTGACGGCAGGAATGTTCTGCCAGATCGGATCGCTTAATGCTTGCGAATCGGCATCCGTTCCGCTGTTGATCAAGAACAGATGATCAGCATCGAGCTCAGCCAGCTTTTCAAGAGGAATCGCATTCCAGTTGCCTGTGCCTGCGGCTGAAATTTCTTTTACAACCTCAGGAACGGCCAAACCAAGTTGATTATATAGCAAATCTCCGCTTGAAAGCTTCTCGCTTACGATATAAAAGCTGCCTTGTACGAACCATAGTGCTGCCGCCGACTCGCCTGCCGCAACGCCTTGGATTTTTTCTTTCGCATCCTTCGCTTTCACGTCGTAGGCATCCAATGCTTTTTGCGCTTCTTCGCTTTTGCCGACAACTTCGCCGACTTTCAGCAATGCAGCGCGCCAGTCCGCCGTTAGTTTATCGCCTATGGTGAACGTCGGAGCGATTTTAGAATATTGAGCGAACTTGTCGCCCTCAACGTTGCTGTCATATGCCATAAGAATAAGATCAGGATCAAAGCTTGTAACTGCTTCAAAAGGAAGGTCATAACCGATCGTAGGAACATCGGCAAGCGAATCTTTTAAGTAATCTTGAATACCGTTCGGAACGGACCATTGCGCAACGGGTTTAATGCCCAAAGCAACAAGATGATCCTCTAAGTATGAGGCAATGATACGCTGCGGATTGGCAGGAACCGTTACTTCGTTTCCAAGCGCATCCGTTAACGTTCTTTCTGTTGGCGCTTCCGTTGCTGCAGGCGCATTGGTTGCCGCGTTGTTTGCTGCTTCATTTTTATTATTGCTTCCGCAAGCCGCGAGCCAAAGCGACATGACCATCAAACTCATTAATACCAATACAAACTTCTTGTTGCGTTTAATCACTGTACTTCCCCCTGTAGGACAATTATATTGGCTTGAAGCGAAACGGCCACCTCAAAAGTCACCTAATGATAACAATTATCATTTTCATTGTCAACTAGGCTCCAACCTCTGATTCAAAAAAAGAAACCGCCGCTCCTTTACTTAGAAGCAACGATTTCTATTCTTACCTCACTCTTGGAATCAGATAACATTTATCGGTTTGCGTAAACCCGATGCGCGGATAATATTCGACAGCTGTAGGGGCAGATAGCAGAACGAGCGATACCTCGGGTCCTAACGTTTCCTTTAACCGCTCGACCAGCTGCTTCCCTATGCCGAGTCTCTGATAATCTTGGTTAACTGCAAGATCAGAAAGATAACAGCAATACACAAAATCGGTTACCGCTCGGGCTATGCCGACTAGCTGATCACCGTCCCAAGCGCTGATCAGCATATCTGCATTCTCAATCATTTTTTGCAATCGTTCCAAATCTTGATATGGCCTTTTGATGCCGGAGCTGGCAAAAACCTGCGAGAGCTCCGCTGCAGTTATCATTTTATCCGTGTGATAGATTATCATTTTTAAATGCTCATCCTTTCCCTATGCGGTTTCTGCCTGCCCAAATATGGGCAACATGGTGGCTGCCATGCCAGGCGTAATTGCCTAAATTATAATCCAGTGGATAAGTCTCCTTGGATTCAGGGTGATAAAAGGATTTCTTAAAATCGGATTCCGACAGTCCCTTTAGCAAAATGACCCATCTCTTGTGCAATTGCTCGATGAGCGTTAAAGAAAGCTCAATATCCGCTTGAACAGAATCATGCAGTTCTGCCCAGCGATCCTCATAATAGGGTTTAATCGTAGGGGTTTCTTCGGTTAATGCGAGCTTAAAACGAATATAGCTGTTCATATGGCTGTCCGCTATATGGTGGACGACCTGCCTTATTTTCCAGCCGCCGGCACGGTAAGGCGTGTCTAACTCTAACTCGGTGAGCCCTTCAAGGCTTGCACGCAGCCGCTCTGGCAGCTTTTCAATCTCCTCAATCCAAATCTCCCGCTGAAGCGCCGGGATTTCGCCTGTCCAATTAAATTTGCCTATCGGATATTTTTCATCCATCGTAATCCTTCCTTCTTCATCTGTAATCAAACAAAATCGCTCAAGGTTGTTTTGCACATAGCGGTTCATGATGAGGATGCTTTGCCCGGCCAAAAAAACATATCGTTCATATAATGCTATAACTTCGGCTAGAAGTGACGCATCTAGATCCAGATCCGATACCGCCGCACACCGCCAAGTACCATCTGATTGCTTAAAGCAAGAAGCAGCCCACTGATCCAGCTCCTTGCAAAATTGTTCAAGCTCCTTCAGTTCAAAGGCCAATAAGCCTTTAATCAGTTCCGGCCAAGCTTTGAGCTCACCAATAAAGTAAGAAGAAAACCAATAAAATTCGGCGACTACATTCGTATGATTATGAAATGCATAAAAAAGGTATAACGCTTTCTGATGCTCATTCAGCTGGTTGTAAGCTTCCGCTTTTATGGCAGGCTCTCTTCCTCTGACCCCCTCCAATATGGGCTTTACGCATAACCATGACAGTTGCTTGCTGTTCAAATCTTGCTTCGTTAATAATATCCGCATACCTTCATCCTCTCATAGTAAGATTAACAACTCATTCAATTTCGAAATCGTATGCAGCGGCTTCGCCATCAGGTTTTCTCGCCAAGGTTGGTTCACCTTCATCCAAATCGCGGATAAACCCGCCTGACAAGCGCCTTCAATATCATTTGCTGGATGGTCGCCTATGTAAATACATTGAGCGGGCTGTAATGATAGAGCGTTTGTGGCAGCTTCAAAAATTCGCTTATCCGGTTTTTTATAACCCGCTTCCTCTGAGACAATAATGAAATCAAAGGAATCTCTTAATCCTAGGTTATCGATTTTTCCGTATTGGATCTCTTTTCTGCCGTTCGTAATAAGCGCGGTTTTATATTTGCTTTGAATATGTTTAATGACATCCCGGGCATGTTCCATTAACTTGGCATTTTTCACATAATGATCGTTGTAATATTGCATTAATTCCGAATGCGCCGGCTTGCTCGCCCATGGCAGTTCCGCAAGCAGTTCTTCAAACAGCGCCCGCTTATCCTTATAGCCGTCTTGATCCGTCCTAGCAGCAGCTGACGGGATTCCAAATGGCCAAAATAATGTTGAAGAAAGGAGATTGCGAAAGCTTTGAACGTGCTCGAACGATCTAGAAGAGTGTTATCCAGATCAAATATGACCGCTTTAATGTCCGTCATTGTCCTATCACTCCAATCATTTCCATCATCATACAACTAAAAAAGATTACCAGATAGTCTTCTTACATTTCCTTATCGATGGCATAAAGGGCAATTGCTCTTTGCAGTCCGGCGAAAAGCTCCTCGCTTTCCCAAATAACCTTAAACCCGCTCAGTAGTGCTGCCCCCAGCTCTTCCTCTAAAGGCATCTGCAGCCACTCTTCCCCGGTAACGCCGTAATCGGCCTCCATTCCGCTTGCATAGACAACTTTAATGGAGGTAAGCAGTCCGTATTCCTCCTGAGAGGCTTGCTCTATCGGTTCAAAAGGAAGCTGGAGAATAGCCTCCAACGTTTTCTTCTTTTTGGGAGTGATGATCAGAAAGCTCAGATTTGAATCTTCTTCGTTCTCATCGTCAGCGCAAGGGCCGACCAACGCTATTCCTTCAATATGCGATTGCTCCCCCGCCCAATTCACAAAATCGTACATCAGCTTATAATGATCCGGTCTCATAACTTTCGTTCCCCCCTATACCAGCTTGGTATTGTATTTTTGAAGCTGCTGCCCTTAAGTAATTTGATCGGTCATAAAAAAACTAGCCAACAAATTGTTAGCTAGCTGCCGGGCTCATGGAGATTACGGGATTAAAACCCGTTACATCTGTTTCTGCTTGCTGTATGCAACCACTTCTTCATAGGATAAATGACCGCCGAAAATATCAAGCGCGCTGCCAATCGTAATATCCAGCTTACCGTTCGATAGCTCATCAAATTGATCCATATCCGCAATCGATCTGGCTCCGCCGGCGTATGTGGCCGGTATGCTTACCCAGTCCGCCAACGCACTGACGAGACTTTGCTGAATGCCGCGCTGCTTGCCCTCGACATCCACGGCATGAACTAGAAATTCATTGCAATATTGTTCAAGGAATTGAATATTCTCTTTGTTCACTTCAAAGTCGCTGAACTGCTTCCATTGATTCGTTACGACGAACCATTTGCCGTCTTTCTCCTTGCAGCTAAGATCGATAACTAACCGATCCTTTCCGACCTCTGATACGATTTTGGCAAGATGGTCTTCATTTAATAATCCATCCTTGAAAATATAAGAAGTCACGATGATATGCGATGCGCCCTTCTCCAAATAAAAGGCAGCATTGTCCGCCGTGATGCCGCCGCCGATTTGCAAGCCTCCCGGATAAGATTCGAGAGCGGATACCGCAGCTCCTTCATTGCCGCCGCCAAGCATAATCACATGTCCGCCTGTCAACGCATCCTTTTTAAAGAGCTCCGCATAGTACGCAGAATTCTGCTTCGATACAAAATTTTCTATGATTTCAGTATTGAGCGTTTCACCGACAATTTGTTTCACTTTCCCGTCATGCAAATCGATACAGGGTCTAAACTTCAACGTCATTCCTCTATTCTTTAATTTCTATGTGTTTACATCCTCTTTAGAAAAAATAACCTAAAGGTCTATGTAAATCAACCCTATCCTGAAAATCTTGCATTATTAGAATAACTTCGACTCACGCTTCCAGCTTGGAGGCGTACTTATCTAGATAAAGCGCCCTAACCGTATCGTCGGTTTCAAGGCTTGAGGAAACTTCGCTATGAACAATCTCGAGCAGCTTATCCTGCTTATACAAACAATGATGGTCGAAGCAATTGGCCTCATCCAGCATAAATGGCAAGGTTATCGGGATATTGGACACGATGCCGGCATTGTCAGCGTTCATAATCCATTCGATTTTTTTCCAATCTAATATGCCTTCATCCGTTTTTCTCGGTGTCGGGTAAACCAAGTCAGGCGGAACCTCAGCGATATAAGCATACATGCCGCCGTAATCAAAATCATCGCCTTTCCAAGTAACCAAACCTTTAAAGTGCAGCTCATATGATTGTATTCCCGTTTCCTCTTCCAGCTCACGGATCATGGCCGCTCGCGGCGTCTCTGAAGGATCCAGCTTGCCGCCTACCCCGTTCCAGCAGCCCATCCAGCTTGCTCTCTCCCGATTGAGCAGCAATATTTCTTCGCCGCGTTTAATAAAACAAATATTGTATTTCAGCATTTTGATAAATCTCCCCATTCTTCTTGGAAATATTTTATCACATGGCGGCTTTGGTTGAGTAGACTCCTGCAGAGGATAAAAATGAACAGAAAAAAAGACAAAGAAAATGAATCTTTGTCTTTCGTTCCATTTTAAAAATCGAAGTTATCGGGATCCGGGCCTACCCGGGCATTTTCATTCAACCCGCTGATTTGTTCCATGTGCTCGCTGGAAAGCTCGAAATCAAATATATCCGCATTGGCAGCGATTCTGGCTTCCTTGGTTGATTTCGGGATCGTTACCACGCCGTTTTGCAAATCCCAACGCAGGATGATTTGAGCAGCTGTTTTGTGATAGCTTGCCGCGATTTCCAGAAGGAGCGGGTTTTCGAGCAGCTGCCCTTGCATTAACGGCGACCAAGCCTCTAACTGGATGCCATGCTGCTTGCAATAGCTCGTTAGCTCCGTCTGCGTCAAACGGGGATGATACTCCACCTGATTGACCATAGGCTTGATTTTGGCGGCTGCCATTAAAGTGTCTAGATGATGCGTTTGAAAATTGCTTACGCCAATTGCTTTTACCCTGCCTTGCTCATACAAAGCTTCTAAAGCACGCCATGCCTCTTGGAATTTCCCTTCCACTGGCCAGTGGATGAGATACAAATCCAGGTAATCCAGACCGAGCTTATTTAGACTTGTTTCATAAGCCGCAAGGGTCGATTCATAGCCTAAATCAGCATTCCACACCTTAGAAGTAACAAATAGCTCCGATCTTTCGATCCCTGCCTGCCGCAAGCCCAGCGCTATGCCTCGCCCAACGCCGGCTTCATTGCCATAGATGGCCGCGGTGTCGATGCTTCTATACCCATGCTTGATGGCGGCAGCTACCGCGTTTTCAAGCTCTGCTCCCTCTTCAACTTTAAATACGCCGAGTCCAAACCATGGCATGGCTGTTCCGTTATGCAATGTCGTCGTTGCTTGTAAATGTTTCATGATATAAAAACCTCCCAATTATGATAATACTTCTGATGTGTTGTCTTTTTGCTCAAGCTTCATGCTCCAGCCGGTCAGGATGACGGCCGCTATTACCATAATGCCTCCAAACCATGAGGTGTGAATGAGACCCATCGAGTCTGTTACGACGCCTCCCAAATAAGCGCCAATTGCAATCCCTGCGTTAAATGCAGCAATATTGATCGCAGATGCGACGTCAACGCCGCCGGGCATGATCCGTTCCGCAAGCATAACTACGTACACCTGCAGCCCTGCCACATTCATGAAATGGAACAGCCCCATTGCCACGATCGTAAGCAATGCCGCTATTTTAAACGGAGCAGTAAAGGTCAGCAAGAATAGAATGACGGCTTGTACGATAAACATATAAAATAACGCTTTTAACGGCTTCCGGTTAGCAAGCTTTCCGCCAATCACATTGCCTATCGCGATAGCGATGCCGTAGAGAAGCAAGATCACGGTAACATGTTTCTCCTGAAATCCGGTTATTTCCTGAAGCAATGGGGTTAAATAAGTAAAGACTGCAAATGTGCCGCCATAACCTAATGCGGTAATGATAAAGATAAGCAGCAATCGTCCATTCGTAAACAGCTTGAACTGTTCACCAAGCGTTGTATGCGTTCCTTTTCGCAAATCGGACGGAACAAGAATGCTGTTTGCAACAAAAGCCACAATTCCGACGATTACGATGGCGACAAAGGCTGCTCTCCAGCCAAGCTGCTGCCCGATAAACGTTCCAATCGGAACCCCCGTTATCGTAGCAACGGTAAGACCCGTAAACATGATGGCAATAGCGCTCGCCCTTCGGTTCGGGGGAACGACGTCTGCAGCGATCGTTGAACCGATCGACATAAACACGCCATGCGAGAGAGCGGATATGATTCTGGCAATTAGCAGAAGCTCAACGGAAGAAGAAGCCGCTGCCAGCGTATTGCCGATAATAAAAATGACCATGATCCAAAGCAATAAAGCTTTACGCGGTATTCTGGTCGTTAAGGATGTAAGAATAGGAGCTCCGAAAGTAACGCCCAGCGCATATAACGTAACGGTCAAGCCTGCCGTCGTAACTGATATATTCAAATCCTCTGAAATAAGCGGCAGCAGTCCGACGCTAATGAATTCCGTCGTTCCGATTGCGAAAGCGCTGATCGCGAGAGCCAGAAGAGCTAACGTGCTTCTTTTTTTCTCTATTGTCATAAAGCTTCTCCCCAATCCCATTTCTTTTATCTAATCTATGTTGTAGCATTGATCGGCCGATGAATGTTATTATCGTTTATGTGAAAGAAAATGAACAGTACGTACTTAAAAGTACTATAGGTACTTAAAAGTACCTATAAAATACTGTAAGGGAGAATGACTTTTGATAAAAAAGAAATATAATGTTCCGGTAGAAGCGACGCTTGAAATCATCGGAGGCAAATGGAAATGCATTATCCTCTGCCATTTGACGCACGGTAAGAAGCGCACAAGCGAGCTGAAGCGCCTGCTTCCGGAAATCACCCAGAAGATGCTGACGCAGCAGCTTCGTGAGCTTGAGGACGCAAGCATTATCGAACGCATCGTCTATAACCAAGTCCCTCCGAAAGTTGAATACCAGCTCACCGATTACGGACAAAGCTTAAAAAGTATTTTGGACGCGCTCTCTGCATGGGGAGAAAACCATATTGTTAGAGTGTTCGGAAACAAACAGGATGTCTTGGAAGAGAACATCTTTAATCAATAAAAAAAGACTTTCCAGCAGCCCTTCGGCTGGCAGGAAAGTCTTTTTTTTGTTCATCCGTCGCTTTCTACGGTTCATAGGTAAAACCTGGGTATTTGACGACTGGCCATTTTTCTTTGTGAAGCGCATCAAGCAGCTCGGGCCCGACATTCACATTCCGCTGAACCAATTCCCGCGGGGTTAAGGCCAGCCATTGATTTAAAGACACATCCACAAATCGGTCGCTTTTGAACATCTCCAAAAACCACAGTGAATCATCGCCGGTATTTTGAATGTAATGACCATTGGCAAAAGGAACGTAACCTACGTCGCCTGCCCGGTAATTAAAGGTGCGGGCAATCCCGTTACCTGCAAATACCGTCATTCTCCCCTGTCCGGCCAAATAGTACTGCCACTCATCATTATTCGGATGCCAATGAAGCTCTCTCATTCCACCGGGCTCCACCTCAACCAAAGCGGCTGCAATCGTCTTCGAAATCGGAAAGTTGGAGGAATCCACAATACGTACGCTGCCTCCCGGCGTCCGGATCGGCGGCTGCGCTAACAAGCGGTGCGTAAAGCAAAGCGGGATCGTACCGTAAGGCGATTGGACCTTCTGACTCTCCAGAGAGCCGGGAACCTGATCCTGATAAATATATACTTGCTCTTTAGGAATGTGATCGAACGCGCTCTCCGGTACGCCGAAGTTGGCTGATAGCACTTCCTTTGGCGTATGGGCGAACCAATCCGATAACGATAACGTATTTAGGTCGGAGAAGCTGCCGTCATCGAAAACGAGCAGAAATTCACATCCGTTTTCCAGTCCCTGAATCGAATGGGGAATGCCTGGCGGAAAATACCAAAGATCCCCTTCTCCAATGTCGGCAATAAAATTTCGGCCTGCTTGGTCAACAGATGTAATTCGTGCGCTGCCAATAAGCATGTAAGCCCATTCCGCCTGCTGATGCCAGTGCAATTCCCGTACGCCGCCAGCCGTTAAGCTCATGTTAACTGCCGCGATCGTCGTTGAAACCGGGAAATCGCGAACGGTAATTTCGCGCGACCAGCCGCCTTGATTCAACTGCATATGCGTATCCGAAAACGAGAATTTTAAATTGGGAAGCAGGCCTGCATCTGTAACGGGCGGTACGAACATATCGGGATTTTCAATATCGCGCATAATATCACGAGGACCACGGTCCACATTTCCCGCTCCGTCGCTTTTCCTTATTGGCTGAGGAATTCGGGCATTCCAAGCTTGTTCATCCCGCGATTGGTCTTTCATAATCCGCCTCCTCACCCTTTATCATGTAAGCCGATGCATTCATGACCTATAAAGCTTATGATAAGAAAAGGCGGAATATTCGATTACAGGTTACCCGCTGATCATGTCCCGGCCAACGGATCTGCAACAAATAAATTCGTATTCACGTTAGGATTATTGATAGATGTCAGGTATGCGAAACTCCGATCAAGGGGATATTGCATCGAGGGAGGAATTTTCGATGATTAAACAAGCAGTCTCCATCCTTGCGCTGTTGATGATTTGTTCCGGCTGCAGCCAGAATAACGCGGCTAATCATATAGCGCCTTCACCAATTCCAAGCCCCAGCGCAAGTCCTGCTGCGCAGCCTACAATTCATCCGACCGTCGCCCCAACCCTTGCGCCGACCGAAACGGCAGACCCGCTCAAGGAGCAAATAGCCAGCATGACGTTAGATGAAAAGATAGGCCAGCTGGTGCTCGTAGGCATGGAAGGCACAACGATGCAGGCGCAAGCGGGCGAGATGATCGATAAGTACCATGTTAGCGGGTTTATCTTATATAAAGATAATATTACGGATGCTGCGCAAACCGTAAAACTGCTGAATCAATTAAAGAAAAAAAATGCAGGCAGCCAAGCACCGCTTTGGCTAAGCATCGATCAAGAAGGCGGAAAAGTCAGCCGAATGCCTTCGGAATTCACAAAAATTCCCCCGGCAGCCGAGGTTGGACGCGCAGACCGCATCGCATACACCCGTAAGATCGGCGAGGCACTAGGCGCAGAGGTTAGCGCACTCGGCTTTAATATGGATTTTGCGCCGGTACTAGATATTAACAGCAATCCAAATAATCCCGTTATCGGCAATCGTTCCTTTGGCACCAATCCCGAGACGGTCAGTATGCATGGCATCGAAACGATGAAAGCGATCCAATCCAAGCAGGTTGCAGCCGTCGTTAAGCATTTTCCTGGCCATGGGGATACGTCGGTAGACTCTCATTTAGAACTGCCTGTCGTTAACAAATCCTTGGCTGAGCTGCAAGCATTTGAATTGCTTCCTTTCGTTGAAGCCATCAAGCAGGATGCGGATGCCATCATGATCGCACATTTGTTGATTCCGAAAATCGATAAAAACGATCCGGCCTCGCTCTCCAAAACGATGATCACGGATATTCTGCGCGTGGATTTGGGTTATGATGGAGTTGTCATAACGGATGATATGACCATGGGCGGCATAACCGGACATTTCGACGTGGGAGAAGCGGCTGTCCGCTCCATTCTAGCCGGCAGTGATATGATTCTGGTCGGCCATGATTATCAAACGCAGGTTTCAGTACTTAAAGCGTTGAAGCTTAGCGCGCGTGACGGCATCATTACGAAGGATATGCTGGATCAAAGCGTTTACCGTATTCTCAGCTTAAAAGAAAAATACAAGCTGCAGGATACATCGGTTGCATCCGTTGATGTGAAGGCCGTCAACCGACAAATCAATGCCGCGCTGCAAGCTAAATAAACAAAAAAGTCTCAGATCCATACACCGGATCTGAGCCTTTTTCTTCTATTAACCCTACAAGCCGAGGATATGGTAGCCGGCATCCACGTGAAGCACTTCTCCCGTTATGCCTCTGGATAAGCTGCTCAGCAAAAACATCGTTGCGTCGCCAACTTCCTCCTGGTCAATATTGCGGCGAAGCGGAGCTCTTTCTTCTATCGTGGACATAATGTCATTAAAGCCGGAAACGCCTTTAGCGGCAAGCGTGCGAATTGGACCGGCAGAAACGGCATTTACGCGAATGCCGTATTTGCCAAGGTCTTCGGCCAAATACATCACGCTGGCTTCGAGAGCGGCTTTCGCAACGCCCATTACGTTATAGTTTTTCACGACCCGCTCCGCCCCGATGTAGGTTTGGGTTACGATGCTGCCGCCTTCGGTCATCAGCTTCTTCGCTTCGCGGGCAACAGCGACCAAGGAATAAGCGCTTGAGTTTTGCGCCAGCAAATAACCTTCTCTCGTCGTGTCAACGTATTCTCCCTGAAGCTCATCCTTATCGGCAAAAGCAACGGAATGAACCACGCCATGAATGACGCCCGTGTTTTTTTGTATTTCTTCAAAGGCCGCCGTAATGCTGTTATCATCGAGCACATCGCAGGATACCTTTTGCAGCGCATCAATTTGATGCTGCTCAAGCAGCTTGTTCAGCTTATCCAACGATCTTTCTTTGCGGTAGGTGAAAATTAGCTTAGCCCCTTGATTATGCAGCGACTTCGCAACTCCCCATGCAATGCTGCGGTCATTGGCGACACCCATAATTACGATTACTTTGTTGTTCATTAAGTTAGACATGCTGTTCCTCCTAGTTGTACTTCCCTGCTTAAAATCGTATATGTTTAACCTGCGTTAGAACGCGGTCATACGCTTTCTTGATGTTGCTTCTGTGATCCGGCAGTAAGCTGAGCTTTGACATTTCCGCAATCTGCTCTGCAATCTCGCTGACCGATGAATGCTCCGTATCTACATGATGCCCGAATCGAGCATCAGCGAGCCCGCTCACGCATCTTGCCAACTGCTGCTCCGCCCAACAATTTGGACGCTCGCCTCTGCTCCTAAGCCTTTTCTTTATCGTGGCCTCAGAAGCGCATAGCGCATAATGATGAACGTCAGCCCCGTTATCTCGGAGGCGTCCTACAATTTCATCAAAATAAAGGGGATCTACGAGCGTCATTGGCGCAATAATGATCCCGCCATAGTCCTCGTCCAGATGCTTCAGCATCGCATAATTCATGTCTCTCCACATGGGATATTGTTGAAAGTCGCTTTTATGCGTCGAGCTTGGCGTATTCTTCCTGATAAAATAACCCGCGTTTTCCGGATCGTAAAGGTATGAATTTTCCAATCTTCTATGCAATTCATGCGCAGTCTGCGTCTTACCCGCCCCAAAGGCGCCATTAATCCAAATGATCACGAGCAACACCCCATTATGTAACAGCTATCACTGTTCTATACTAACGATTACCCGCGCGATATTCAACTTCAAATTCATTTTCGGCGGTCAGTTATTCGAGCTGCTGCTGTCTGATGTAGATGATGTAATCCGTCGCCGCAGGCTCAAAGCCCGCTTCCCTTAGCTGCGAAGCGATTTGACCGCGATGATAGCTGCCATGCAGTGAAACATGGGTCAAAATATCGCTTAACACCGTCGAAAACGGCGTTCCTTGACTATTTTTATACGAGATAACAGCAGCAAAATCAGCTTCGCCAAGTCGATTAAACAACGCTTGATATCCTTTTTTATTTTGTTCTGCCAAATGCACGCATTCCTCTAAGGAATAGGTTGGCCAAATGGAAATATTGGAAGCGTCCTCCTCGTTTATGCGAGTAAGCCATACCTTCTCCGCCGAAAGAATATGGCAAAGCAAGCTTAACGGTTTAGCTAACGGTAACGGTTGCCCGCTCTTTTGAAGGGCTTCAATGACTTGTTCGTTTGCCCATGCGATATGATTCCAGCTTTGGATATAATGGCTTTTTAGCGCCGATTGTGCAGATGAAGCATTATTCGGAGTATTAAAATCCACGGTAACTCCCCCATTCCTATTATTGTTCACCCGATCTACTCTCCATTTTCCTGACTACGTACGTCAAGCAATCGCTTTTCAACAAAATAGCCCGTTCGTTTCTAACGATTGAAAATGTCAAAGGTTTTACGTGCGTGTCCAATATCTCCCAGCTTGAATAGGCCTCTCGCAGCAATTGCTCAGCAGCCGCTGTAGCCAGGTTTATCTCGACAAGCGGAAGCAAGCTTTCCCCGCTCTGCTGATCAAGCTCTACTATGTTCGTATTCAATATGATACAGTTTATTCCCTTTGCTTTCGTGCCTCTGTTCATTTGGCCCAAAACTTCCTTAAGCTCTGTTTCCGTTCTTACATGCTCAAGCGAGGAAACAGCGACGATATAATCAAATTCCTTCAACGGAATCGCATAATTTCCAATATCGCATGCAACCGGCTTTAACCACTCGCTTACGCCATGCTGCCTGCCGTAGGAGCTGAGCTTGAGCAATGCCGATTCCAACAGATCGACGCAAACCACTTGGCCATTTCTATGATGCTCTTGGATTGCCTTCGCAATCGGAATGCTGTTTCTCCCGACTCCGCAGCCTAAGTCCAGTACAGAAAGAGGTTCGGCACCATCGAATAAAGCAAGCAAATTTAAAACGGTTTTTACTGGCTTATGCAGCCATGAGCCTTCTTCGAATAATCGGTTTTGCTCATAACAGGCTTCATGATACTTTTTCTCTTCTTCCCGGATATAACGGATTCTGTCGCTCATGCCTACAACCCCCATCAGCAGTTACAGCTTTTTCTCATAACAAACACTGCTTTCACAATTCACATAAGGACCGAATCGATCGATCAAACCGTAGCCATGCTTCCTATAAAAGTTTAATGCCTCGGGCTGTCCTTCCCCCGCCTCCAGCTTTATGCTGCGAAAATCCATTCGTCTCGCCCTGTCTTCCAGCTCCGATAAGATTTGTTTCGCTATCCCTTTATTCCGGTAAGCTTCTTCCACGAAAAACCTTTTCAGCTCGCAGGCAGCTTCATCAATCGGCTTTATGGCCCCGCATCCGACTGGCGTTCCGTTTTCATAAGCAACGATGAATAAGATATCGTTAACCTTGGCATCCGAGAAATCAATGCCGAATATTTCCTCCGCAGGATAGCGCTGAAGTAAATCCATATCGAGATGACGGATCAGCTGCCGTAAGTCTTCATTTTCAGGCGAAACAACCGTCAGTTCAACTTTTCCCATCACGTCTGCACCTCCATATTCAAGTTTTATTTGGCCAATCCTGCGCGGCGCAAAATAACCTAACTTAATGATCCGAAGCCAGCAGCTCTTTAATAACTTCTATATTTTTACCCGCACGCAGATTCAGAGACCTTTTATCCTTTAGGCCCAAGGATTGCAAGTCATGGCCCGGATCGACAATCAATGGTTTTGACATAACGTCATCCAAGATTTGAGCAGCGGTTTTATACGCCCTATGAAGAAGTTCGATTTCTGCTTTGCTCTTGACCAGCTTTATGATTTCAATAATATGCTCGGCGTACATGAGCTTTACGATGCTGTCCGAGGACATGACATGCCGGGAGGCGAATGCGATGATGCCATCTAAAATACGGCTGTCCGGATAGTTTTTTGCGACCAAGAGCAGTTGAATCACTGCATCCCAGTTTCGAATGGAAAGCCCGTTTACGTTCATTTCGATTAATTCCGCATACCAAGCGGTTTCTTGTTCCTTCGTTATCTCGTAAGTCTTATACTCCTCGTAATTTCCTTCGCGATGCATTTGAAAATAATTGCCGTAATGGCCGGTAAATATTTGTTTTGCCCGCGTGGCCTGCTGTGTCATCCCGTCACCTCCTTATGTAGTTTAGCCCATTGCTTGTTCAAAGCGGCTACACAACTCTTCAATCTCTTCACGTCGAGCCAGCTGCTGAAGCCAGTTTTCCGGAATGGCATCCAAGCCGTAGTAGATACCTGCCAAGCCGCCGGTAACTGCCCCTGTCGTATCCGTATCCTCGCCCAAATTCACAGACCGAAGGACGGCTTCGGCGAAGCTGCCTGTGGTCAGCAAACTCCAAATACTTGCTTCCAGCGTGTGTACGACATATCCGGAAGACTGCACTTCCTCCTGCTTTAAAAGCGACAAATCACCTTCAAGCACGCGCTCAAAGCATTTCTTATGCGCAGGATGTCCTTCCATGAATAGCTCCGCTGCCGTCTCTCTCATATTCCGCATGCTTGTCTCCGGATCTAAGCCGTCAATCAAATGAATCGCAAGCTCTAGGTAAATGGCGCATGCCATTATTGAGATCTGATGCGCATGCGTGATCGCGGAAACCTTGGAAACGACAGCAAGCCGATCCTCGGGGGTTTCTTCCTTCAATACGTAAGCGAGCGGCAGTATACGCATTAACGAACCGTTTCCGTTGTCTTGAAGCTGTGTTCCGCCTGCCAGATCAGGTCGGATGCACATTTGTTTGTACCTTCCGATTGCCGCAGCTGTTGCGATTCCGACATCAAAGGTCTCGCCATGCGGCGTCCAATAGCCATGCTCCAGCCACTTAACAAACCTTTCCGCGAGATCATAAAGATCGATTTGAGGAAAAGCTGCTGCACTTTCCATTAGGCAAAAGACGAGTGAGCTGTCATCAGACCATGTTCCTGCCGGCTGCGAATGCGTGCCATAACCGACCATATCCGTTAATGGTTTTTTCTGTAAAGCTTGACGTGACAGAAATTCGACGGGGACCCCTAGCGCGTCGCCGACGCATAGCCCCAAAATGCCATCGCGTAATTTCATCATGTCTGGATCACCTCCATGATTATCCGGAATATCACAATAATTCCTTTCAGTATAGCAACATTGCTTTTATTTCGAAACCATCTTGCACACAGCTAACAAAAAAGACTCCACGTCCAATATCTGACGTGAAGCCTCTATGATCTTAACAAGCATTTTTTTGATTCCTATACTTCCAAGCCCAAGGCCCTTAATTCTTCTTCATACCTTCTGATCAGCGAATCCTTCTCGTTGCCCGTTAAAAATGCCGCGTGGACGCCATTCATGATCAAGTGGGCCACCTCGGTCAACGAAAGTCCAAGATGCTCCATCAGCAACTCGTATTCCTTCTGGATCGTCGTGTCCGAAACTGTCATATTATCCGTGTTTACCGTAACGGCAATCCCTTGCTCTAAGTATCGGCGTAGCGGATAGGCGTCCCAGCTTGGGACAGCCTTTGTCTGCAGATTGCTTAGCGGACACATCTCAAGCGGAATTTGGCGCTCTTTGACAAGAGAAACGACTTCGGGGTCTTCCAGCATCCGTACGCCATGACCGATTCTCACGGCGCCCAAGCTTGTGATGGCGACTTTTACATTTTCCGCGCCGGCTGCCTCGCCCGCATGAATCGTCACCGGCATTCCGTGCTGACGAACATCCGCGAACAGCTGCTGGAACAGCTCCGCCGGATAAGAAGCCTCGTCGCCAGCCAAATCAACGGCAACGACCCCTTTTTTATAAAATCGCGCTGCTTCTAGAACAACGTCCTTATTCAAATCATAGGAATGATTCCTCATACAGATGATGATTGCTCTCGCCGTCATTCCAAAAGCTTGCTCCCCGCGCTGCAGCCCGTGAATAACATAATCGATAACTTCATGAAGGGTTAATCCCTCCATGCGATGGAGCTGAGGCGCGAAGCGCACCTCGATATAATGAATGCGCTGCATGGCAGCCTGCTCAACAACCTCGAATGCCGCTCTCTCCAGCGCTGCTCCGGTTTGCAAATAAGGCAGTACATAACTGAACTTGCTCAAATATTCCGTTAAACTCTCACAGTGCTCGCTTACCTGCATATGATTGATCAGCTCCTCATGCGAGCTGACCGATAATGGATTTCCTTGCTCGTTAGCAAGCTCTCGTAATGTTTCCGGCTTTACGCTTCCGTCTAGATGCACATGCAAATCGACCTTTGGCAGCTGCGACAATAACGTCCTTACAGCTGCCGATTGTTCATTTTTCAACGTCATCGCCAAATCCCCTTTCGGTATATTCATTCACCTTCGTTACCGCTCATATACATCCCGAAGCGGAATCTAGCTCCCGCGATACGTACTGTACCCTCCGGGAGCTACTAATAAAGGCACATGATAGTGCTTACTTGCATCCTGAATACGGAATCGAATCGGAATAAAATCAAATATACTTTCTTTGATTGCAGACAGATGCTCCATACGGCCAAAATATTCGCCTGCAGCAAAGATAAGCTCGTAAACCCCCGGCTGCACCTCATCCCCTGCCAGAAGAGGCTGATCAATTCGCCCGTCTGCATTCGTTTTATACGCGCCAATGAGACTGGGAGACTGCTCCGCTCCCGCTGCCGCGCCTAAATACCACAGCTCTAGCGATATTCCCGCAACGGGTTTTCCGCCTGCTAGATCCAGCACATGCGTCGTTATCCGGCCGCTCATGACGGCTCTCCCCCCTCCTCCAAATCAGCCTTCGTCAGAGTGAAGCCTTGGAAGCCATAGGGCGGACGAGGCTCCGTGTATACACCTGCAGCCGTCGCGTTTTCCGGCTCGACGACCGTCTCCCAGGTACGGTTATTCGATTCGAAACGAACCTCAGCCAGCTGCGGAAAGGTTTTTAAAATGCTGATTCCAATTTGATAGATTAAATATTGAATAGACGGCGAATTTTCGGAATGGAACTGCGTATGGGCCAGGTCATGAATCTGCTCGGAAGGAACATAGCGGCTGCGGGTGCAGTCAGATGCATCCTCAGCTTCCTCATAAGTCCAAAAGATATCCAGGAATATAAACAAAGGGCGGTCGAAGCTCTCGGGCAAGGTGGTATATTCATCGCGTACGAAGCCGTAAAACGAGCTTCCGCTTACCTTAATAAGCTGAATATGCGACAATGCGCTTTCTTGCTCCGCGAGCGAGATACCGCCGCCTGTGCGTATCCATTTTTGCGATGCGCTGGCATGTTCATTATGCGAACGGCGAAACACGAGCGGACTGTCGCTCCAGCCGCTTCCTTCGGCTACCGTGACGGGGCTGAACGGGAGGCGGTCGGCTTTAATTTCAATGGCATCAATATGCGGGTAACGCTCCAGAAATCGTTCGCTGATGAACGCGATGAGTCCCTCTGTCGTGCTTCCGCCAAATCCTGCCGTTTGGCGCAAAATGAAATTTTTCATCGAGTCCGTTGCTACGACCTGCGAATTGTCCCCTTCGGTGAACGAGGTCAGCAGAACCTCGCTGCTGACCGAGAAAGTTATGTTATGGGCAAAAATAATATTGCTGTCACCTGTAAACGGCGATTGGGGTATCGCTTGGACAACGAGCGGGACGGCGTAGGTCCGATAGCTCAGCACATCCCCTTTTCCATAATAAAGCGTGCGGCCGCTGCGTAATTTTAGCATAATCCTCCGTCCTCTCTCTACTCTATGATGAGATCTTTTAATCGAAACCCGGATATTTTCTCAATTTCACGCAAGGCCTGCTCCATTTCTTCCGCAGTAGAATTCCGAACTCTCGCTTCCATCGCTTCAAGGATTTGTTCCTTGTTCTTTCCTCTCACCGCGAGAATGAACGGGAATCCAAACGTATGGACATAGGTCTGATTTAAGCCGTAGAAATGCGCATACTCCTCTGCCGGTAACCGGTCAAGGCCAGCACCCTGCTGCTCCAAAGCGGAGAACTCCGCAACCGCGAGCCGCGTTCCGAGATCGGGATGCGCGCGCAATAAATCAAGGATCGTCTCGGCCCGGGATTCACGTACGACATTGATCATCGCGGTATGCAGGGCATGAACGGAATCAAATGGCCTAGCGTGAAAAGCGGAGGATGCCACCCACGGCGAATGCTCAAAAATCGCGCCAAGCCACTCGATGAATTGCTCGCGACTGCTCCCGTTTATTTGTTCCATCGTTAGTTTCATGTCCAATACCCCTCATGGACAGCCACGGCTGCTTCCTCAACCTCCGGAAACGGGCCGAAGACTTGAATGGCCTTTCTTCCCTGTGCAAATACGATGCGGCAGGGTAAATCCAGCGTCGGGTTTTGTTCATCATCACCCGTTAACTGCGCCAAGCGTTTTTCGGAAATGCCGTAAACGACCGTGCCGACATTTCCCCAATAAATGGAGCCGGCACACATCGCGCATGGCTCTGCCGTCGTGTAGAGCGTAAATCGCCAAAGCTCGTCTTTGCTGTATCGTTTCGACGCTGCTTCCATAAGCGTTCTTTCTGCATGGCCGGTGCAGTTGGACTCCGTAATTTCCACATTCCCCTGCTTGAGCACGATTTCGCCTTCTGCGTTTACCAATATCGCGCCAAAAGGCGTATTCCCGGCTTCCCTGGCCTTCCGCGACACTTCGATGCTTTCCAATAAATAAAATAAATGCGGATTCCGATTTGTCATGTCGTTGGACGCCTCCCTTCCATGGCTCGTTTTACTGCCCGCCATATCCCGCCGTAGCCGGTACAGCGGCAAATATTTCCCGATAAGGCTTCAGCGATCTCGTCATCCGAGGGATTTGGATGGCCATCCAGCAGCGCTTTAACCGTTACGATCATGCCCGGTGTGCAATAACCGCATTGAAAGCCGCCCTCCTCCAGAAATGCTTGCTGAATCGGGTCGATTCCGCCTTCAGCTATCCCTTCGATCGTCGTGATGCTTTTTCCCGAGCATTGATATGCCATCGTTAAGCAAGAATTAACGGCTTTCCCGTCCATCAGCACCATGCATGCGCCGCAGCGGCCGATTTCACATGAACGCTTCGTGCCAGTTAGCCCCAGCTCATCCCGAATCAGGGTGAGCAGCCTGGCGGATGCCTCCGTCTCCATCGTTTGATCGCTGCCGTTAATGATGCATTGGAGCGCAAACGGCGTTTGAACAGGTTCAGTAATATCGCTCAATGCCGATCACTCCTTCTTCAGAAAAAATGGTTCCTCCTGCAAGAAACTCGGCTCAATCGGTAATTTTGTCACCCATTTGCCGCTTGCCTGGCGTACTGCTGCAGCTATGGCCGGCGCCAAGGTTACGGACCCGACCTCGCCAATGCCGCGCGGGCCGTATTCGTCATTTTCCGGCAAATGCTCAATCGGCTCGACCTCCACCAGTCCCTGCTGGTCAACAATCGTCGGCACCAAATACGTATCCAGGTTACGCGTGATATAATGTCCCTTATCCATCACGGCATCCTCCATTATCGTAAAGCCAAGAGCCATGCTGCTGCCGCCCTCGATTTGCCCGAGATAGCCCTGCGGATTTACGACCGGCCCGGCTGCAACCGCATGATATTGCTGCAGTACCTTCACTCGTCCCGTCAGCGCGTTAAGCTCGACCTTGACCGCGACAGCTGAATAAGTGTACATAAAATGGGCGCCTACCCGGTCTGTTGAAGATATCGGGAAGGAAAAAGAAGTTTCGCAGCGGATCGGAGGTTGATCGCCTTTTGCGAGCTCCTCATAGGTAAGCAGCAGCGACTCATGCGATACGCCTCTTATTCCGCCTTCACTAAGTCGGAGCTCCTCCGCGGAACGGTTCAGCAGCGTTTCTGCCCGCATGAGCAGCTGCTCCGTAAATGGCTTCTTCAGCCTTTGCAGCGTCTTCCACATCATCGCAGTCGCGCGCGAAGCCGTCGTAGATCCGCTGTCAGGCACAATATCGGTATCGCCGATTAGGATCCGGATATCTCCCGCGCCAAAGCCATACTGTTCGATAAGCATTTGCTCCAGCGTTGCGATGAGGCCTTGGCCGAACTCCTCGTAGCCGAATACCGCTTCGATTTTCCCGTCGGGTGCAAGCGCCAATCGCCCGCCGGCGGGATCGGGAATACCCACGCCGAGTCCTGCGCCATGCATCGTAAACGCAGCGCCGATTCCCGTTTTTATCCACGGTTCTGAGCCCGGCGATTCCGGCTCTTTCGAAGCCGGCCTCTCCTGCCACAAATCACTCTTTTCGATGGCCCGCCATACCTGCTCGGCCCCCTCCGTCATGGCAATCGGCTGATCGAATGGGCCCGGATCCTCTAATTGCCGCATATTCAGCTTCCGGAAAGCCCATGGCTCCATGCCCAGACGTTCCGCTAGGCGATCCATTTGACCCTCCAATGCGAAAATCGCCTGGTTGCCGCCAAACCCCCGGAATTCCCCGGACATTCCGTTGTTCGTAAATACCGATACGCCTTTAACATCCAAATGCCCGTACTTATAAGGGCCAATGACATGCTCGGTCGCGAAATTCAGCACCTCTGCCCCCAGCGTTGAATAGGGCCCGGTGTCCGATATGATGTAAACTTGATGCGACACCAATTTGCCCTTCTCATCTACGCCTGTTTTCATCGTTATTTTCATGGGATGGCGTTTTAAGCCGGCGCGAACCGATTCTTGGCGTGAATTATGCATCTTGATCGGTCTGCCTGTCTTCACGGCCAGCAGTGCCCCGTAGGGCTGCACGTTCAGCTCATCCTTCCCGCCGAAAGAGCCTCCGATGGGACTCGATACGATTCGAATGTCTTCCTGCGGCTTCGAAAGAATCCGGGCCAGCTGCATGCGATCCATGAACCCATGCTGCGTAGGCGAGTAAACCGTCAACCGTCCGTCATTGCAAGAAACGAATAAGCCACCTTCCGTTTCCATGTAGGTATGCATTTGCCGAGGAGTAACGTAGGTCTCTTCCACGATATGCGCACATTGTTTAAAGCCTTCGTCCGGAACCCCCCTGGAGAATGAGGTCCGGTGCATCGCGTTCCCCTGGGGATGCAGCTTCGGCGCATCTTGCAAGAGCGCCTTTTCGGGATCATCCACTACTTGCAAAATTTCGTATTCCAACTCGATCAGCTCAAGCGCATGTTGTGCTATGGCAAGCGACTCTGCCGCCACCGCGGCAAGCGCATCGCCGACGTAGCGCACAAAATCCTCGCATAAAACCGGCTGATCCGGATGAGCGATTCCGAAAGCATTTAGTCCGGGAACGTCCAAATAGGTTAGCACCGCGTGGACACCTGGCAATTGCATTGCCTTGTCCGTATGGATTGATAGGATGCGGGCATGCGGATATTCACTGCGAAGGACTAGCCCATATAGCATTTCATCATGGGTCATATCCGTTAAATAAGCTAAGCTTCCTGTCACTTTGGCTAGGCCGTCCGGGCGAATGCGCCATCGGCCCCCGCTGCTTGATCGGTTTAAGAGCATACGCTTACTCCCCCTGTTTGCGCTTCGTTCCGGGCTGCCTTCCAAAGCTCGCTTACGATGACGTTTGCCGCTGTCTTTTTTCGATAACCGGCCGATGCGAACAAATCCTCGCGCGGCTCATACAGCTGCAGAATTCGATTGTATGCATGCTGCAGCAATGCGGTATCGACGACTTCTCCGGTTAACTCCTTCTCTAGATCCTCGAGTCTAAGCGGGATCGTTTGTCCTCCGCCAAGCGCTATGCGAATCTCCTTGACGATCCCCGTATCCGATAGTGCCCCGTTAATAGCACCCGTTACGACAGAGGGCGTGAAAGCTTCACGTCGCCCAACTTTATGGTAAGCGCAAAAACGCCTTATTTTCGAGACCGCAGCCTGCTCGCTTACAGTGTCGTCTTCTCCCGCCTCCGACTGCTCATAGAACGGAAGCTGAATTCCGAGGAGGAGCCTCTCCATTCCTTGGCTGGAATCATTTGCAAAGCGCAGCCAGTCCGCCAGCATATCCCGCTGCTCCGCAGTCCCGTTAAACCAGATTACTTCGGCATCGTACGCGAGCAGAGCGGGCAGCGAATCACCGATATGGGAAGCGACATTGCCCCCTATTGTTGCCAATTGGCGAATGGATGGAGCGGCAATCCCTCGAATAGCCTCGGTGACCATCGGAAAATGGCGCAAAAGAAAATCATCCGTCCGACAGGACTGCAGGCTCATTTGGCCTCCGATCAGAAGACCAGTCTCGCCGACTCTCATTTCATTCAGACCTTTCACGGCGCTTAAATCGATTAAATGCTTCGGCATTGCAGCCGAGCCGGATTCCCAATGCGTGCGGAGCAAGGTACCTCCCGAAATATATACGCCATCCGTTCCGTGGGTTTGTTTCAAAATCCACGCCTCCGCTGGCGTTTGAGGATGCCACACAAGAGGAGACGCCATGGTCTCCTGAACATTTTTGCCCATCGTTCTCCCCTCCGTTGTCTTTTAAAATCGTTGCTCCCGCACGTAAGGCACGCCAAGCGCTTCAGGCGAACCGGAAGGCTTGTTGCGATTTCGCCAGCCGAGGAACATCAGGACCAGGATCGTCACGATATACGGAATCATTTTCAAAAAATAAGAAGGAATGTCGCTCCCGATTAATTGAATACGGAAGCCCAGCATGTCTAAAGCACCAAAGAAATAAGCGCAGAAGAGCGCGCGAACCGGGTTCCATCTTGCGAAAATAATTAAAGCTACCGCGATCCAGCCTCTCCCCGTCGTCATCCCTTCGGTCCAGGTCGGCGAATAAACGAGCAGCAAATCCGCACCTGCCAAACCGATTAAAATGGAGCCCGCGATGATATAACCGTATCGGAAAGCCTGTACGCGTATGCCCATCACATCTGCCGTGGCGGGATTATCGCCCATCGCCCGCAAATGCAAGCCCCATGAGGTCCGGTGAATAAACAAATGCAGAACGATGACAAGCACGAAGCTGAACCAGGTCAATAAATCAAGATGGGCAAAAATCCGGCCGATGAAAGGAACGGATTCCATCCATGGCATATCGAGCTTCGGGACGGCTCTCGGCACCGGAAGGCCGCTGACCGGCTTGCCAAGATAGGCGCTGAGTCCCGCTCCGAATAACGTCATCGCCAGGCCGCATACAATCTGGTTCGCCCGCAGAGATACGCTTAAAAAGGCATGAATGCCGCCTAATAGAATACTGATTCCGCATACGGCGAGGAGCGTAACGGTTAAGCTGCCGGTTTGCAGAAAGGTCAGGCACGCCGTGACGGCCCCCATGAGCATCAGCCCTTCAGCGCCAAGCTGAATGATGCCCGATCTCTCGATCAAGATGCCGCCAAGCGTTGCGAACAATAACGGTGTACCAGAGGATATGGCAGCCAGCAGCATTTGATACATGATTTCCATCGGTTAGATGCTCCTTTTCAGCGGATTTTTCGAAGCCGGAATTTGCTCATCGTCCCGCCGGCAATGAGGAAAAACAAAATGGCCCCCTGCAGCATTTCAGAGATCGAGGAGGGTAAGCCGATCGTTTGCACGCTGTATCCGCCTACGATCAATCCGCCGAATAAAAACGATGAAACCGCCAGCCCAACCGGATGTAATTTAGCAAGCCATGCCACAATAATTGCCGTATAGCCGTAGCCTGGCGAAATCCCGTACATAAGCCGGTGCGTGACGCCAGATACCTCAGCCATCCCGGCAAGTCCAGCAAGCCCGCCGCTGATGAGCATGACCAGCAAAATATGTCTGCTAATGCGGATTCCCGCATTTTTGGCCGCCTCGGGATTAGCGCCGATTAACCGCAGCTCGTAGCCCCATCGCGTATATTTAATGAAGAAACCATAGAGAACGATGGCGATAATGCCAAACAACAAACCGAGATGCAATCTCGTATCGCCGAGCACGGGCAAGGATTGGGCAGCCGTAAACATCGGCGTACCGGGAAAATTCATGCCCTCCGGATCCTTCCATGGCCCAAAAACAAAATAATCCATGGCCAGCAGCGCAACATAATTAAGCATTAACGAAGTGACAAGCTCATTTACTTGAAAGTAGGTGCGGGGAATCGCGGTTAACAACCCCCAAATACCGCCGGCAACGATACTAAATACAATCATGGCAGGAATGATTAGAATGCCGGGCATATTCGGAAAATAAATCGTAACCGCCGTCGCTGCCATTGCCCCGGCAGCAAATTGACCCTCCGCGCCAATGTTCCATACGGATATGCGGTAGGCAATCGCTACGCCAAGGCCGCAGAGGAGCAGCGGAATGGCTTTCACGAGCGTTTCCGTTAAACCGTAAGAGGTCCCGAAGGCGCCTGTAAACATTTTCTTGTATACAGGAAATGGGTTCATTCCGTTCGCAGCGATAAAGATTCCGCACACCGCGAGGGCGAGCAGTACCGATAGAAAAGGAATCCACCACGAGTTTCCTTTTTTTGAGCTATCCATTTCAATGCGATAGGATCGCCATTTCCATTTGCCCGGTTCAAGAGCTGGTTTCAAGGACGCCGTTCCGTTATGGATTACCCCCGGCTTTTGTTCACTCATCCCGCTACCTCCTCCGCGTCTTGGAGACCGGCCATATACATCCCGATTTTCTCGCGGTCTGCGGCTTCACGGGACATCTCTCCGACGATTTGACCGTTATAGATGACCAGAATCCGATCGGACAGCTGAATGACTTCATCCAAGTCCTCTGAAATAAGCAATACGCTCTTGCCGTTGTCACGCATGTCGGCTAATAACCGGTGAACCCCTTCCGCGGCACCAACGTCTAGCCCCTGTGTCGGGTGTACGGCTACCATTAGAAGCGGTACTTGATGAACCTCTCTGGCAAATAACAGCTTTTGCTGGTTTCCGCCGGATAATTGCTGAACCGGCGTATCAAGTCCCGGGGTTCTCACATCGAACCGCTCGACCAAGCCTTCAGCCCACGAACGATTCATTCCCATTCGCAGAAAACCGAAGCGCGAACGTTCTTTTGCCCGGTAGGACTTGAGCAATAAATTGTCAACAATGCCGAGACTGCCGGCAAGACCGCTTTTCATGCGATTCTCGGGTACGTGGGCGATGCCAGCTTCCATTGCGGCACGAACCGATCCGTTCTTCAGATCCTTTCCGTCAAAAGATATCGTCCCGCGCTTCCACGCCTTTAAGCCCGTAAGCATCTCGGCAAGCTCTTTCTGGCCGTTGCCGGCTACCCCCGCTACGCCTACGATTTCCCCTTCATTTACATGCAGCGTAATGAGATCCAGCGCTTTCCTGCCGTGGTCTGCATATACGTCAACCTCCTGCACGTCCAGCAAACGTTTTCCTTGGGGACGCGGATGGAACGTACGGCTTTCACCAAGCTCTTTGCCGACCATCAGCCTGGCCAGATCCCGCTCATTTGTAGCTGATTTTTCCATGCTGTGAATGAGCATCCCTTTCCGCATGACCGAAATATGGTCCGATGAAGCCATGACCTCCTTCAATTTATGCGTGGTCAGTATGACCGTTTTCCCCTCAGCCTTCATATGCTGAAGCGTTTCAAACAATTGCTCGGCCTCGCCGGGCGTCAGCACCGAGGTCGGTTCATCCAAAATAATGAGATTTGCGCCGCGATATAGGGTCTTCACGATTTCGACTCGCTGCTGCTCCCCCACGGAGAGCTGCCAGATCGGCCGGTCTACCGGAAACGGTAAACCGAATTGCTTGGCAATCGCTTCGATTTCCTGTTGCTTGTCATTCATCCAGCTCGCGCCTCGCCAAAACGATGATTTTTCGCCCAAGACAATATTTTCAGCAGCCGTCAGCGTCTGAACGAGACGGAAGTTTTGAAAAACCATGCCGACGCCGAGCTTCATCGCATCCTTTGGCGAGCGGATTTTTGCCAGCTCTCCATGGAGGAGGATCTCGCCGCTGGTCGGCCTGTACACCCCTGACAGCATGCACATCATCGTGCTCTTGCCCGCTCCGTTCTCGCCGAGCAGCGCATGGATTTGACCAGGCTTTGCACGGAAATCGACCTGATCATTCGCTACGACGGAGCCAAAATGCTTAACGATCTGGCGCATCTCTACCGAATAGTTTTCATGCATGGGGTCCCTCCTAAAGGTTTGTGTAACAAACCTGCTTCGTAAGCATAAGCTTAAGGTTTGTGTAACAAACCTGCATCGAAAGCATAAGCTTAAGGTTTGTGGAACAAACCTTAATCGTAAGCATTCTCCTACTCCTATCCAAAAAGCTGTGAATAAATCAACAAATCCCTTAATTCAGGGATTTGTTGATTTATTCATATGGTAAAAACCGGTTATTTCGGAATCGTGCCCTCTACTCCGCTGACGAACCAATCCATCACTAAAATGTCGTCCAGCGCCAGGGTCTTGCCCTCCTCAACCTTCACCGCGCCCGAAGCGTCCTTAATAGGGCCCGTAAATACTTGGAGTTCGCCGCTTACCAGCTTCGCTTTCGTTTCAGACACCAACGTCTTCACGTCCTCCGGCACGCTAGGACCGAGCGGTGCGATATCCACCATGCCGTCCGCCAACGAACCGGAATACTGCTCGCTTTTCCAGGTTCCGTCGATGATGGATTGTACGGTTTTCGTATAATAAGGACCCCAGTTCCAGATCGGATTCGTTAAATATGCCTCAGGAGCAAACCTCGTCATATCCGAGTCATTGCCGCCAGCCATAGCGCCCCGCTCGGCTGCAGCTTGCAGCGTAGCCGGCGAATCCTGGTAAGCCAGCAGAACATCGGCGCCTTTATCCAGCAAGCTTACGGCTGCTTGACGCTCGGTTGTCGGGTCATACCAGGTATTCGTCCATACAACGCTAACCTTCGCTTTTGGGTTAACGCTTTGAACGCCCAGCGTAAAGGCGTTTATGTTATAAATAACCTCCGGTATCGGAAAGGCGCCTACATAACCAATGATGTTTTTTTTCGTCGTTTTTCCAGCTGCAATACCGCTTAAATAGCTGGCATCGTAGTTCTTGCCGAAAAAGGTACCCATGTTGTCATTCGTTTTGTAGCCTGCCGTATGAAGAAACTTCACATTTGGAAATTTCTTTGCGACGTTAAGAGTGTAGTCCATGTAACCGAAGCTCGTTGTAAAGATGACGTCGTGGTTCTGGGCGAGCTCTGTAATAATACGTTCGGCATCTGCGCTCTCAGGCACGTTTTCGACCGTATCCGCTTTGATGCCTAGCTCCTTTTCCATGAACAGCCTGCCTTTGTCATGCTCAAAAGTCCAACCGCCGTCACCGGGAGGCCCGATATAAACGAATGCGACTCGCGGCAGTTTAGCCGGTTGATCTGTCGCAGCCCCTTCGGCTGGTGCTTCTGTAGATGCATTTGCCGAACCTTCATTGCTTTTGTTCGCATTGCCGGAACAGCCGCTAATGACAAATGCGATGGCCAACAAGAGTGATAAGCTTACGGATAATGCTTTTTTACGCTTTTTCATACGGTTCCTCCCCGATCTCTATTTTTTTCGAAAGCCGAAAACATACAAGTCAATCTTGTACACTGTCACTCTCTCATCGCGAATTCGATAGGCCGCTAATATCGGCTATCATCGGATTCGCTAGTTTTGGTAAAAACCAACAACGTAATCTCAATATAGGACCATGTCATTTATATGTCAATATATATAACATTAATTTTTTTAAAAGCGAAAACTATGCTGAACCTTGTGCGATTCGCACTATCCATCCGTCATTTATGTTATATATATTCACATAAGGATCATCTAGCACTGCAATTCTGGCCTGAAAAGTATTTTTTCGCCCACTCCAAATCGGCAGGCGTATCCACGTCAAATAGAGCCTGCTCATTCGCAGCCACTAATCCTTCCCCTTTGAAATTAAGCGAGCGAAATAATTGGCGCGCTCCCGCATCACCCTTTAAATTAAGCAAATCAGCGAACATGGATCGAGACAATATAGCAGGTGGCGTTAACACGACCTCATTCTTCCGCGTATCCCGCATAGCAGTCGCAACAAAATCGAGCTCCGGCCGCCTGGTCCAGTAATGGATCAGCTCTGCAATCATAGCAGCGCTAATAAACGGCTGATCTGCCAGAGCGATCAATACGGCATCGGCTGCCGGTTCATCTCTGATAATGTCTAGGACACCCTGCTTAATCGAATAGGACATGCCTCTTGTCGATTCTGCGCAGGAAACGATAGACAGGGAAGGGCTTACGGAAGAAACGGCAAAATCTGCCATCCCTTCCGCAGCTGCGATCCACTCTCGTGGATCATCCGGGGTTACAACCACTTTAACGCTTGTAAGTGGACTGGTTAATAAAGCATGTAGCCCCAGGCTTGCGAGCGGCCGGTCTTTCGCCAGCTCGAGCGACTGCTTTCGCATTCCCATGCGTTTGCTCTGTCCCGCCGCTAAATAAAGGGCTGAAATAGGCATCTCTCCCTCTCCCCTTTCGAAGTCCGGCTTGACGCCCCGCGCGTATTGCAATTAATTCTGCCGCCACGCTTACCGCAATTTCATGGGGACCGTCCGCCCCAATGGATAGTCCGATCGGCGCCCTTACGTTTGACGGAATTAGAAAGGTCTCGAATAACATGCGAATCCGCTTTTTTGACCCTAAAATTCCGAGATATACAAGAGGCACCGGCAAAGCCAGCCGTATCATATCTTTATCCCGTTGCAAATTGTGGCTGCAAACGATCAAATAGTCATTGGATCGAAATTGAAGCCGTTCAACAATCTGTTCAGCCGTTCCAATGACGCACTCCGCTCCGGGAAAACGTTCCTCCGAACATAGGGAAGGCCGCCAATCCGCCATCACGACATGGAATCCGATTTGTTTGACGAGCGAATAAATCGCTTCCGCATCTTGGCCTGCACCAAATAAGACCAGCCTTGGTCTTGGACTTATAACGACGGATAATTGATTAGGTACATCATCCTTATCCTCCCTATTGTCCATGTCTTCAAAGCTATCCGATGAATCATGAAGCGTATACCCGATTTCTTTTTCATCCCAGCTGCGCACAAGCCTCACCGACTGTCCCGTTCCGTTACGCCGTTTCGCTTCGAGCAGCACCTCGCGCAGCCGATTCTCGACGGGCTCGAGCAATATCCTTAATTCGCCGCCGCAGCCGACAGCCTCTCCCCAAATCACATCCTCATCGGCATTCAAGTTGTAGGTCACGCATTCGAATTGGCCCGATTCCCTTACCTTTAACGCCTGTTCCTGCAAATCCTGCTCCAAGCAGCCCGGGCTTACCGAACCAATTTGCTTTCCGCTTGCCGTGAACAGCATCGCCGCTCCCGCTTTTCGATAGGAATGTCCTTCCACACAGAGGATCGTCGCAAGTACGCTTCGATCATTTCCGGACGCAATCGAATCCAACAGCTCATGCATATCCATCCGTTATCCCTCCCTAAGCCTCTGCCCGTACCCGGGATGCATTCAATGCTTTGAACGAATCCGAACCCCTACAAGCGCCCGATTAACCTGCGCAAAGCCTGATCCGCTTCTTTTAACACTATTTTTTTGTCGACCGTCCGCACCCGTTTGTTTTCCATTACAATTTGCCCGTCAATCATGACGGTATCTACGTCACCTCTTGTTGCGGCATAAACAACTCTCGAATACCAATCCGCATCGAAGGACGGATAGACATGGAAATCCTCCAAATCAAGCAGCTGAAGATCCGCAAGCTTTCCAAGCTCGATACTGCCTATCTCCTTCTCTAAGCCAAGAACTTTAGCGCCGCCCATTGTCGCCATCCGGAGCACCGTTCTCGCGTTCATGATCGTTGGGCCATGCTTTACTTTCTGCATATAAGCGGTTAGGCGCATTTCCTGGAACATGTCTAAATTATTATTGCAAGGAGCGCCATCCGCGCCAATGCCCACATCGATGCCTTGTTCTAACAGAAGCGGGATCTCCGCTATGCCTGAAGCAAGCTTCATATTAGAGCCGGGACAATGGGTAACCTTAACCCCCCTGTCCCGGATGATTCTTTTCTCCTCATCATCCAGCCATATGCTGTGCGCCAAAATCAAATTCGGCTTCGCCAGCCCGATATGATCCAAATAAACCACATTCCGCATGCCGCGTTCCGCTTCAACCATTGCAATTTCTCCTGTATTTTCCGATGCATGCGTATGCACCATTACACCGTACTGGGCAGAGAGGTCACGCACGCCAATCAGCAGCTCTTCCGTACAGGAAACAACGAAGCGGGGGCAAAAGGCGTATTGGATCCTTCCGTTTTCCGCGCCATGCCATTTCTCCAACAAATCCACGCTGTCTTGAAGCGATTTCTGCGTATTCTCCTGCAGCGCAAGCGGAACCTCTGAACCGTGATCCATCATGACTTTACCCGAAAGCGCCCGAATGCCGCTTTCCTTAATGGCTTGAAAAGCCGATTCCGAGTGATGGACGGTTTCCATGTCCAAAATGGTAGTTGTTCCGCTTCGAATCAATTCCCCGATTCCAAGCATGGCGGAGTAATAAACGGAATCCTCGCTGTGTGCAGCTTCAAGCGGCCAAATTTTCTCTTTCAGCCAGTCGATCAGCGATAAATCATCCGCTCTTCCGCGGAAAAGCGTTTGACAGAGATGAATATGCGTCTGAACGAATCCAGGGAGCAGTACTTTGCCGCCTGCATCCACTATCCGATCGGCTGCGATTCCTTCCAGCCGTTCTCCCATTTGAGCGATCCGGTTTCCTTCTATTAATACATCGCCGGTGAAAATTTGGCCCTGTTCATTCATTGTCATCACGACGGCGTTCCGAATAAGTATGGTTGTCATGTGAACTCCTCCTCAAGCCTATATAGCGGTACTGAATAACATATTCCGTATGATCGTTAAGCACGCTATATTCCCTTCTATTAGCAAAATCAAATGTTTTTAATTTTCTGACTTTTTTTGCCGTAATTTCTGATCCACCTGGCAAGCTGCAAGGCGAATCAGAATTTCGCCTCTAATATGTAAGATTATATAACATCATATTTCAGAATCGATAGTTAAACAAGACATTACACAAAATTTTCAAATTTTAAAAGAAGTTTTTTCGTTAAAACTGACATATACATAACGCATATAACCAGATGCGAAATGGCATTCTCTATTCACGCTGCAAAAAAACCAATCCTGCACGGCTTCGCCATGCTTGATTGGTTTTTTTATCACAATTGTTCACAAAGGTGCATGTTCTTTTCCGATGCAAGCTGGAAGAATGTGTTCGAAAATAAGACGTCTTGACCAAATGGCATCATTTCGTTTCGTGATTTGCTTACGAACCACAACGACAAGATGATGCTGCGGAGCTGCCAGCAAATATTGACCGCCATGGCCAAAAGCAAAAAAACAATCGCATACTCCGTTATGGCTCTCGGGCGAATGCCACCAATGATAGCCGTAAGCCCCATAAATCGGCGGCTCATAATGAAGCAATCCGCGATGATGAAGACTCGTTGACTCCTCAACCCAGTCCGCAGATAGAAGCTGCCGATCCTCGCTGCGGCCCTTTTGAACAAATAGACTCCCGATTTTAGCAAGATCTCTTCCGTACAGGTAGAGACCCGTACCGCCTTCGTTTACGCCTGCCCTTTCCACCCAGCGAGCACCGTTAAATCCTAGCGGACCAAATAAATGATCCCTTGCAAAAGATAAGGCCGACATCCCCGTTACTCTAGTAAGGATTGCGGATAATAAATGCGAACCGCCAGAGTTATAAGCGAAAGCCGCCCCCGGATCGGAGATCATCGGTTGTTTGAAAACAAATTGAACGGGATCCGCCGCTGCTTTAAAAGCTTTATAAGGCTTGTCAAAATCCGGCCAATCAAAGCCTGGCGTCATCGTCAGCAAATGCTTGATCGTGATTTGCCCAAGAGCGGCCGCGATCTCCGGTGGGTGCTCCAGAAAATCGGTTAACGGCTGATCAACGCTTGTCAACAGCTTTTGATCCAATGCAATGCCGATCAGCGCGGATAAAATGCTTTTTGTACAGGAATAAAGCGGACCGATTGCATCCTTACCGTTCTCATACCATTCGCTAACAAGCTCATTCCCTTGCAGCACGATGACCGACTTGATTTTTTTATCGGAAAAATATTTGCTGTTAGACTCCAAATCAAGGGTTCTCATTGACTTAATCGACCTTTCTTACGAAACGTTTCTTTGCTGCTGATCCACCTGTTTAAGCTTTGGCATCCCAAGAGAAACAAACACGACAAATACGGATAAAACGGCAACCCACATGAAAATCGTGTGCAAGCTATGGGCAAGTACGCTTGGTTCGATTATTTCTTTGCCTCCTGTATGGAGCAGCAGGCCGAATATCGTTATGCCAATCGTTTGCCCTAACGTTCGGATAAAATTATTGCTGGCAACAGCCGAACCGCGCAGCTCCCATCCCACGGCGGAAGAAACGGCAACCGTTAACGAGGTCAGCGACAATCCAAATGAAAGACCTGCCAGAAACGTATATACGATGAATAAAACAATCGAGGTATCCGCTGTCATGAAAGAGAATCCAATGCTGCTAGCAAGCAAAAAACAAGCGCCTGTTACGCTGATGAAGCGCAGTCCTATTTTTGAAATCCAATTGCCTGCTAATATCGAGCCCAAAGGCCACGCAACCGATAACGGTATCATGACGAGACCCGAATAAGTAGCTGTTTTGCCGTATACGCCTTGAATCCACAGCGGCAGATAAAAGATGACGACGACATTGATCACGCATAACAAAAAGCTGTCTAGATTCGCCATACTGATGATTCGATTGCGGAAAAGCTGGAAAGGTATAATCGGTTCAGGCGAACGTCTTTCGATTCTTGCGAAAAAGATGAAAAAAAGAACGGAAATAGCTAGAAGTACGGCTATCCGCATAAATGGGCTTGTACCATTTCCTCCCTCATCACGGATGAGCGTCATCGCATATAAGAAGCAGAACATGGCGATCGTAAAAGTGATAATGCCCGGATAATCAATATGTCTTTTCTTTTTCTCCAACGCTTCCTTAAGAGAAGAAGATAACAAATAAATAGCTGCTATGCCAAACGGGAGGTTCATATAAAATATAGCCCGCCAGGATATGTAATCCACCAATAATCCGCCGAACAGCGGTCCGGATATGCCTGCAATTCCCCAAATGCTTGACATCCAGCCTTGTACTTTAGCTCGCTGCTCAAAGGAATACAAATCGCCGATAATCGTATAAGGGATTGTTGTCAGGGCACCGGCTCCTAACCCTTGCAGCGCCCGGAACCAGATCAACTGGTCCATCGTTTGCGCTATGCCCGAAAGCATCGAGCCGGCCAGAAAAATTAACGCGCCGATGATAAACATGGTTTTGCGCCCGAACAAATCGGAAAGCTTGCCGTAAACTGGCGTCGTAATGACCGTTGCCAGCAAATAAATCGAGATAATCCAGCTGTACTGCTGGACGCCATGAAGCTCACCCGTTATGCTGGGCATTGCCGTACTGACAATCGTTCCCTCAATGGCTGCCAGAAATGTCGCAACGAACAATGCGATCGTTACTTTCTTGCGGTTTTCAAAAGCGTTCATTGTTACTCCTTTCCAATTTTTACAAATGGTTTCGGATAAAATCCGATGATCTTCTTTCTATTATGATCGCTGAAAGCGTGAAATATCAATGTTTTTATTCCGTTCAAGAGGTCCGTGTCACAGCTGCCTGCTTCGATTGAAAGCAAATCCGCGTACAAACTTTTAACAGATACGGCTGCCGCTCCGCTTCTGACAATTGCCAAAATTGTTGATCCGCAAACAGCTGGCACAGCACATGTTCCGCGGTTTTGCTTGCTGCTTGTTCTTCTATCATCAACGTGATGCATAAGGTAAAACATAGTGATTCGTAACGCCTTAACGCCATCACCTTTTGCTTAAATTCAAACATGAGAATAGCCGCCCCTTCATACACATAAAACCTATTCCCTATTTTATCTTCCCGGTTGAAGCAATTAGTTACGAAATGGTTAAATTTGAATCCTTTCTAATTGTCTCACGTATGAATGGTATCCTTTCGCATGCGGATGTGTTACCATATTTGAAGTGAATTATTGTGAATTCTAATTTTTGGAAGGTTAGGATGCTGCATTATGTATGATATTTTATTGAATATTATTGAAGAGATCGGATATTTCGCCTTATTTCTCGTCTTATGCCTCGGCCTAATCGGGCTGCCTATACCAAACGAAGCCGTCGTGATGACAGGCGGCGCATTAGCGGAATCAGGCGTTTTATTGCCGGTACCTGCCTTTATCATGACTTGCCTTGGGATATGCTCAGCCATGACATTCGGATATAGCATCGGAAGATTTGCCGGCAGTAAATTATCCAATTGGTTTAGCAGCAAAAAAAACATAAGCAAATTCGTTGCCAAATCTGAGCAGCTAAGCGAACGCTACGGCGGCTACGCCATTAGCTTAAGCCTTTGTCTCCCTTTTTTAAGGCATGTAACCCCCTATGTGATGGGGTTAAATCGAATGAATTTCAAACGTTTTGCGCTTTTCGCCTATCCGTCTGCTTTCGTATGGACCCTGATCTACTTTATAATCGGGACATTCGTAGGGGATCGGGTGCAAGCTCTCTCGGATCATATTTACAAATACGGCATTTGGATCGTTTACGCGCTGGCAGCCGTTGTCATAAGCTTTCTTGTGTATCGATACGTGAAAAGCAGACAGCAAAAGAATCAAGTGGAGCGGCCGATGTAGATATTTTCCAAACATGAGAACCTTCGCAGTTTAGCGATGGTTCTTTTTTTGCAACTTTTGACCTAAAAAGAAGAAAATGAGCGATAGATAGAGCATTCACGATATATCATGATATGTATGCGCTTAAACGAAATTATATTTTCTGTTTAATTGCCCACTTTTGATGTATAATAACGCTCAGTGTGCATCGGCCCCGACTTTTCTGAGAGTGAAAAGTCAAATTCAACTATTTTTAGGGAGGTTTATTTGCTTTGCTTACAAAACTTAAAAAATCATGGTTTTCGAACGTCAGAGGCGATATTCTGGCAGGAATTACGGTAGCCTTAGCCCTAATCCCGGAATCCATTTCCTTTTCCTTGATGGTAGGAGTCGGACCGATGGTCGGTTTGTATACCTCGTTCTGCATTGCAGTCATTATTTCCATTGTCGGCGGCAGACCCGGCATGATCTCGGCAGCGACAGGCGCCATGGCTCTGCTTATGGTATCGCTTGTCAAGGACCACGGTATCGAGTATTTGTTTGCGGCGACGATTCTGGCAGGCATTCTTCAATATTTAATGGGTGTTCTCAAGCTGGGACAGCTCATTTCGTTTGTGCCGCAGTCCGTCATGCTCGGTTTTGTCAACGCGCTGGGCATTTTAATTTTCACGACTCAGCTTGTTCATTTTGTAGGCGCCAGTTGGATCATGTATGCATTAGTTGCCTTAACGTTAGTTATTATATATACTCTGCCAAAATTCACCAAGATCATTCCTTCGCCGCTTGCCGCGATCATTATCGTATCCCTCATTGCTGTTGCGATAGGAGCTGATCTCAAAACCGTCGGCGATAGAGGCTTAGTGGAGAGTACGCTGCCGCTGTTCCATATTCCGGATGTTCTATTTTCGTTCAAAACGCTTTGGATCATTTTGCCGTATTCCTTCTCGTTGTCGATCGTCGGCATATTAGAATCGCTTTTGACTGCTTCTGTGCTTGATGAAATGACCGATACGTCCAGCAACAAAAACAAAGAAGTTCGCGGACAAGGCATTGCCAACATCGCAACGGGCTTCTTCGGCGGAATGGCCGGCTGCGCATTGATTGGCCAATCGGTCATAAACACCAAATCCGGAGGCCGTACAAGACTATCCACCCTGGTTGCCGGGGCGTTCTTATTTTTTCTTATTATGGCATTAAGCGATGTCGTTAATAAAATTCCGATGGCTGCCTTAGTAGGCGTCATGATTATGGTCTCGATCAGCACCTTCGATTGGAAGTCCGTTTTCCAAATCCATAAAGTACCGCGGACAGATGCTGTGATTATGATCGTTACGGTGATCATTGTTTTAATTACGCATGATCTATCGAAAGGCGTTTTTGCGGGCGTCGTGCTGAGTGCTTTTGTATTCGTCGGCAAAATGGCAAAAATACGCGTGTCTACAGCAGCTGCTAAGTCCAATACCCGGACTTACAAAGTAACAGGCCAGTTATTTTTCGGAACAACCAGCCGTTTCGTCTCATTATTTGATTACCATCAGGATCCCGAACGCATTACGCTGGATTTCAGCAACTCGCATGTGTGGGATCAGTCAGCCGTAACCGCGATTGCCAAAGTGAAAAGCAAATACGAGCAATTGAACAAACAGGTGTCGTTCATTGGATTAAATGAAGAAAGCAAGTTGATCATTCGTAATTTAGGATTAACATCCTCAAGCGGCCATTAACAAAAAAAAAGCCCATGCAATCACACTTTTCCTGTGTGGTCGCATGGGTTTTCTTTTCTTTTCTTTTCGGATGGCTATTCTTGTTTATCAAGCTTTTCCTTTGCCGTATCGACAAGAAAATCAAACAGTTCGTCATCCTCTTCGAGCAAATCTTCTAAAGCCAGCAATTGTTCCTCTTTGCCTGATTCATGCAAGAAAAACAACCCGTAGCCCCATTCTTTCCCTTTCTTGCTGTGTAGAGCAATTTCATACTCATTCACATGGCCTTCGACTCCAAAATGCACCTTTCCTACGTAACCGTCTTCCTTTGAATAAGTCATCGATGCTTCCAATACGTTAATGTTAATCACTTACATTCTTCCTTCCTGTTCGTTCATTACGGTGTCAGTTGATTGATTTGGTTGAGCAGCTCATTGATCTTGTTGATCGTATCCGGAATGCCCGTTGATTCGAATACGGCTCTTCCCTGCTCGATATTGGTAAGCGCTTGATCAATTCCTTTTTGCAGCGTCTCGTTATATTCGGCAATCGATTGATGGAGCTCCTTGGCATAATCGGGCACCTGCAGACCTTCATAATGAATGACCTGTTCCTTCAGCGCAACGAGCTGATCTTTCAGATCCGTTCTCGCATCGAGATCATTCACCGCTTGTTCAGCAAGTGTATTCATATTTTGTCCAAAGTCCGTTAGCGATTGCAGGTAATCCGTCGTTTCCGTTGCAAAATTTACCGTTTGACCTACTTCTTCAATCATACCACAGCCTGCAGTTAGAAGCATTATAGATAGCATTAAGATCGATATACTTCGTTTTATCATAAAATCCCTCCTCGTTATAATCGTCCCGATCCCGAGATGAACGCCTATCTTTGGTCTTGCATACATTACTATACGAGTCCGGCACAGGCTGGTTTCGTGTATCTCACAAGGAGATGATCGGGATGGACATTCAATTAACGGCTCTGCATTGGGTTTATTTAGGCTTTATTATTGCCATTATCGGATTCATGCTGATGCGCCGCGATACGACGCTAATCTGTATTGCGGGGATTTTAGGCATCGGTATACTTGCAACCACCTCAGCCAGCGGTTCGGTAAGCGGCATTTTTAACAGCTTTATTTTTGCCATAAAAGAATTAGTAGGAACGATTTTGATTATATCCATTATCGTGGCCATGAGTCGCATTCTCATTCGGACCGGAATAAACGAAATCATGATTTCGCCGTTTACCCGATTTTTAAGAACACCTGCGCTAGCCTTCTGGGGAATCGGCTTAATCATGATGGTCACTTCATGGTTTTTCTGGCCCTCACCCGCGGTCGCTCTCATCGGTGCCGTTTTGCTGCCGGTTGCTTTGCGCGTCGGCTTGCCTGCACTGGGAGCAGCGGTTGCCATGAACTTGTTTGGGCACGGCATCGCTTTATCAGGTGATTATATCATACAAGGCGCGCCTAAGCTCACGGCTGATGCCGCCGGCATTCCAGTCAGCTCAGTCATGCAAGCCAGCATTCCTTTAGTTATCGTCATGGGAGTCGTTACGACGGTGACCGCGTATTGGATGATGCGGAGAGATCAGAAATCAGGCAAGTGGCGAAATGGTCTTGTCGTCTCGCCGGCGGAGTCTACACCAGACTACGACCTTAGCGCAATAGCTGACCGTAATGCGCTTTCTCTGCGCACGAAGCGTTGGTTAGCGGCTATTATACCTATCCTATTCGCTTTGGATGTCGTCGCGATGTTCATGCTGGATCTTCAAGGCGGGGATGCTACGGCGCTCATCGGAGGAACCGCGATACTCATTATGCTTTTTATCACAATGCTTACGCATCGCGGCAAAGGCTTCGAGAAAACAACGAGCTATTTAGTTGAAGGCTTTCTGTTTGGCTTTAAGGTTTTTGGACCTGTTATTCCCATAGCCGCATTTTTCTATTTGGGCGACTCCGGATTTCTTGCGATGTTCGGCGAGAAGCTTCCTGAAGCATCGCTTGGTATCGTTAACGATTTAGGCATTGCGCTTGCGCATGTCGTACCCGTGAATGGCGTCGTAGGCTCAATTACGTTGACGGTTGTAGGCGCCGTGACCGGTTTAGACGGCTCCGGCTTCTCAGGCATATCCTTAGCCGGCTCGATCGCGCAGCTGTTCGGCCATGCCATCGGCTCAGGCATATCCACCTTAACCGCTCTCGGCCAAGTTGCTGCGATATGGGTCGGCGGCGGCACGATTATTCCTTGGGCGCTTATACCTGCCGCTGCCATCTGTGGCGTTGATCCCTTTGAGCTCGCCCGCCGAAACTTGAAGCCTGTGTTTATTGGGCTGTGCGTAACAACGGTAGTTGCTATGTTCTTGATTTAGCCTGCTTTCGTTTGCGGAATAAAACAATTGCAATTGCGATAGCCGCAGCCGTTCCTATAGGTACGATGAAGGGAACGGAGTCTGATTTCGCAGCCGTGTGATCGGCGCTGGCGGGCTGCGGAGGCAATGAACCGCTGCCGAGCAGCTCATAATGCCCGCTTGCCTCACTGTGCAGAACCGTTGCACTGCAACTGGCTTCAAGCGATTTTCCGGTTGCTGTCGCAAATACCAGGTAGCGCTCGCCCTCTTTAAACGCAAAACCGCAGCTGTCTTCATTCTCTGCGGTTAGCACTTCAATCGATGGCGTTACCTGACCCTTCCATACTTCGTTTACTTGAAAGCTTGCTTTGATTGTTTTTCCTCCCGAACGAAATGCCGAAAGGGTAGACTCCTTAACGGATGTTGCCGTTCCTTCAAAAACGGCATCGCTGCTGCTTTTATTCTCTAAAACCGCATCCGATTTCACACATTTGCAGGCTTGTGCAGCGGTCGGGAAAGTAAAGATGCTAGTCATGCTTAAAAATAAAAATAACACAATGCACATCCGATACTTCCTGTTAATTATCATTCATGCTCCCCCGAGTTCTCTTTATAATAGGCGGTTAGCCTTTAAATAAAGACGTATCATAATGGGAAAATGTTGCAAGACTGGAAATGGAAAAAGGCAGACTCTAATGAAGCCGAAGCTCCGTTAGAAACTGCCTATTTTTCTTTATCCTTTTAACGTTTGCTTAGGCTCCTCCATGAGCTCCGTATTTGCGGGCCAGAAAGCTTTTTTGCCCAGCAATGTCGTAATTGCCGGAACTAAAAATGGACGGACGATGAACGTGTCCATTAGAACTCCGATAGCCGTGATCAAACCGAATTGGACGAGCACTTGAATCGGCAGAGACGCAAGAACGGCGAAGGTCGCTGCAAGAATAAGACCGGCCGAGGTGATCACACCGCCCGTTTCGCTTACGCCCTCCCTTATCGCTTGCTTCAGCGGCATCGTTTTGCGTTTTTGCCAAATGCTCGAGATCATAAAAATATTATAATCTTCACCAAGCGCAATAAGGAATACGAAGGAATAAAGCGGAATTGCACCTTGTATGGCTTCAACGCCCATAAAGTAATGCAAGATGACCCAGCCTAAGCCAAGTGCCGCTGCATAAGAGAGCAAGACCGTACCGATTAAGTAAAGCGTTGCTGTTACCGATCTCAGATATGCGAGCAGCAATACCATAATGAGACCAATGACTAAGGGAATAATGACGATATTATCGCGATCGGTCAGCGCTTTAGCATCGTACTGCGCCGCTGTCTGTCCGCCAATCCAAACCTTTTGCTCCGCATCCGTCACCTTTGCGCTTTCGAGCGACTCCACTGCCGCTTCTTGAAGCAGCGGAATCGTGTCCATCGCTTCTTGGGAGTACGGGTTCTTACTCAGGATAACGGAATAAGAAATCAGATTCGGGTCAACCGAGCTTGCCTTTGGTTCCCCAACATGGTCGACAAGCGGCACGGCGGCCAGCTTCTCTAGCAAATCGGCAACTGTCCCTTCGGTTTGGGCAACGACTGTAATCGGAGCCAAATCCCCCGGCGCATAGGTTTCGGAAATAACCTTAAAGCCTTCTCTTGAGGGCATGTCTTCCGGAAAGGAAGACAATAAATCATAAGTGAATTTAATCTGGCTGGAAAAGCCAGCAAGTATGCCCAGAATGAAAACGGATGTAATGACCACCGTCCAAGGTTTCGCAATAACCAGGTTTCCTATCTTGGAACCCAGTTTTTTCTCGGGGGCAGGCTTGCGATAGGCTTTCCCTTTTTCGCCTGCACGCACCTGCTCCATAAATTCCGTACGCGGGATAAACGGAAAGAAAGAAGCTCTGCCTATGATCGATAGCATTGCCGGCACCAGCGTTAAGCTTGCGATTCCCATTATGAGTATCGATAAGCTGAAGGGCACAGCAAAACGGTCGTAAGCGCCGTATTGGGCTGCCAACAGAGCCAGCAAAGACAGAACTACCGTGAATCCGCTCATTGCGATCGCACCCGATGCGTCCTTGAAGGAACGCTTCAAAGCTTTTAATTTGTCGCTTTCGCGCGTCAGCTCTTGACGGAAATGCGAGATAAAAAATAAACAGTAATCCGTACCCGCACCGAACAAGAGCACTGTCATAATGGAAATAGCCTGCGCATCCACCGTTATCCAACCCTCGCCCGCCATCCAGCCGAGTAACGGGCTCGTAACGGCATAAGCGAAGCCAACGCCGATAAGCGGGATTATCGCGAGAATCGGCGAACGATAAATGAGCAGCAGCAGCACAAGCACGATTAGCACCGTTGCGATCAGAAGCGATACATCGGCTCCTTTGAACAAGTCGGTGGCGTCGACAGAAATGCCCGCAGGGCCGGTTACGCGTACGCTTAGCTCGGATGCATCGTCTACGGCCGTCTCAAATGGCTTCTCGCCCGATGCTTCTTCGATCAACATCTTTATTTCTTCGATGTTTTCTTTCAACACTTCAGTTTCCGTCTGCTCACCGAAGGAAATCGGCTGTACGAGCGTCGTGCCATCCTCTGAAGCGAATGCCTTTACTGCAGGCAGGGGCATCTGATGAAGCGGAATGACCTCCCCCTGCGCTTTCAACGGATTTTCTATGATATGCTGCGCGGTTTGTTGAATGAGGCTGTAATCTGAATCCGACAATCCTCCTTCGCGGTGCCAAACGACCAAAGCCGGTATGCCTGATGAGCCGGGGAATTTTTCTTTGATCAACTGATCGGCTATGATCGAAGGACTGTCTGCCTTAAGGTTCGGAGCATTGCTCTGCTCTTTCTCGCCAACAGCAGGTAGAAATACGCTTAGGAGCGCTGCAAGTATGATCCATACGGCTACCGTGATCCATCGCGTTCGGCGCCCCGCGACCATTCCAGCAATTTTTTCAATCATTTTCTGAATCCTCCATTTCACATAATTCCTATTATGGTTTAAAATTAATACATGCGATTAATTAATTATATATACCCGAAGGTTAATTAATCAATCTCTATTTCTTACAATTTGATGAATGGAGGTCATGGCCATGAGCGACGAGCAAATAAAACGCAAGCCAGGCCGGCCTAAAGGCACAGGTTCAATTCAAACGATGCAGCAAATATTGCGCACGGCTGCTTATCTTTTTATGGAGCAAGGGTTTGAAAAGGTATCCCTGGAGGGCGTTGCCCAGGCATGCGGAATAACGAAAGCCAGCGTTTATTATTATTTTAATAATAAAAGCATCCTGTTCACGGAATGTCTTCAATTTGTGCTGAAAATGGCGCATGATCAAACTGCAAAGCTTGTCCATAGCGATGGACCGCTCAAGGCACGAATGCTGCAGGTCGCGGAGCGTCATATGAACAATGCGCATGTAGAGTTCGAAACGATGATGAGGGAAGCCTCCAGCGGCCTATCCGAGGAACAAATTGCAGGTATTCGGGCCAGTGAACGCGCCATTCACGAGTTAGTCTGCTCCGTGTTCAAAAAAGCCATGGATGAAGGCGAAATCGTTCAAAGCGATCCCATGCTGCTTGCTCATGTCTTTACAGCTATGCTCACCGTAAAAAATCGCAAAGAAATTATCAATGACCAAAAAACGGTGGAACAAGCTGCGTCCGAAATCGTAGAACTACTGTGGACTGGTTTAGTCCCGCGTTAGAATGACAATTACTGGAGGTAATCGGATGTTTAAAACGGCTTTAGGCCGGCTGCGGGTAGTCGGATTCTATGAAGGGATTTCTTTTCTTGTGCTGCTCCTCATCGCAATGCCGCTCAAATATTGGGCGGATATCCCACAGGTTGTTACTGTTGTCGGCGGTTTGCACGGGCTATTATTTGTCCTTTACTTACTTGCTGTGCTGCATGTATGGATCAAACATCGCTGGTCAATCTTTAAGGTTGCAGCCGCGTTTATTGCAGCCTTCCTTCCCTTCGGTACGTTTGTGCTCGACAAGAAGCTGCTCCGCAATCAACTTTAAGCGCAATAAAAAAAAAGCTATTCCTATAACTGGGAATGGCTTTTTTTTATTATTATCACTTACTGAAAAGATTTTTTAAAATGGCTTTCAAATTATCGTGAACGGATTGATAGTTCTCGTCGTCAAGCTCCTCTGCCGTTACCCAAGCAAATGCCGAATGCTCCTCGTTGATGCATAATGGCGCTATGTCATCATTTCTTGGCCTCACTAAATAAGTAAACATTAAGCGGTAAAACTCGCCATCGTGACCGACGGATTGGATAGCGCGCACATCCAGCTCCTTTAACAGTTCGACTTCGAGATTTGTTTCTTCGAGTGCTTCCCGATGCAAAGCTTGGATCGGGATCTCTTCGTATTTCGCCTTTCCTGAAGGTACGCTCCAAGCGCCAGACCCGCCGTCACGGTCATCGGCCCTTTTGGTTAATAGAATTTTCGATTCATGGATAATTACGATTTCTACAGCGACACGATAATTCGGATACTGCATCGATTCACCCCAGTTTTGCGAATTCGTACGCCATATACGAACAAGAAGACCAAGGTTAAAACCCCAGTCTTCTTGTTCTTTTCTAAATAGGCTGTTGCCCGTTTAGCTATGGAATTCCTGACCGTCATGAACGGCTTTAACATATCCCGCGCGGATAACAAAATCCCCGAAATGCTCGCCAGTCTCCCGTTCTCTCGCATACTGGTTAATAATCGGCTTCAATGTATCCAGAATCTCGGTTTCGTCGATATTTTCGCGGTAAAGCTTATTCAACCGCTCGCCGGCAAAGCCAGCGCCCATGTACATATTGTATTTGCCGAGGGCTTTACCGATAAATGAAATTTCACCCAATGCCGGTCTAGCGCAGCCGTTCGGGCAGCCTGTCATCCGAATATTGATCTCTTGGTCACGAAGACCCGCTTCGTTAATAATCGGCTCAAGCTTATCAATCAGAGTCGGCAGATAACGTTCAGCCTCCGCCATTGCAAGCCCGCATGTCGGCAACGACACGCAGGATATTGAGCTTCTGCGAAGCGCAGAATGCTGCGCGCCGTCGGTTAGTCCGTATTGCTCGACCAATTCCGTGATTTTGCGCTTCTTCTGGCTCGTTACGTTACCGATAATGAGATTTTGGTTTGGTGTAATACGGAAATCTCCGGTGTGAACTTTGGCGATTTCACGCAAGCCAGTCATCAGAGGATAGCCCTCTTGATCATCTATGCGTCCGCTTTGAATATACAACGTCAAATTCCATTTGCCGTTGCTGCCCTTCAACCAGCCATAGCGGTCGCCGCTGTTTTCGAAATGGAAAGGACGCACATCCTCAAGCTGCCAGCCCAAACGGTTTTGAAGCTCCGTTTTGAACCAATCAATGCCATGACGGTCGATCGTGTATTTAAATCTCGCATTTTTACGAATGGAACGGTTACCGTAATCGCGCTGGATCATAACCGTTTTCTCTGCCAAAGCCACGATGCGCTCTGGCGGACAGAAACCAATTACTTTACCAAGCTGCGGATAAGTCGCCGTATCGCCATGGGACATCCCCATGCCGCCGCCAACCGAAATATTGAAGCCTTTCAGCTTGCCGTCTTCTATGACAGCGATATAACCGATATCCTGTGAGAACACGTCTACATCGTTATGAGGCGGAATCGCGAAACCGATTTTGAACTTACGCGGCAAGTACACGGGACCATAGATAGGCTCTACTTCGCCTTCTTGTTGGCCGTCAATAACTTTCTCACCGTCAAGCCAAATTTCATGGTAAGCGCGCGTGCGCGGCGCCAAATGATCGTTTACCTGACGCGCCCAGTAGCTAACCTCGTCATGAAGATCCGATTGAAACGGGTTCGGGCTGCACATAACGTTACGGTTTACGTCGCCGCAAGCTGCTAAGGTAGTCATCATCGCGCTGTTGATTTTCTGAAGCGTCGGCTTCAGGTTCCATTTGAGAATGCCATGCATTTGGAAGGTTTGACGAGTTGTCAAACGAAGCGTGCCGTTGCCGTACTTATGGGCTAATCCATCCATTGCAAGCCATTGCTCAGAAGTTGCTACGCCGCTAGGTAAAACAACCCGGAGCATGAATTGGAAAGCTGGCTCCAGCTTCTGGCGTTCACGCTCGTTGCGCAAATCCCGGTCATCCTGCATGTAGCTCCCATGAAACTTCAACAACCGATTGTCGTCCTCCGGCAAACCGCCAGTAATCGGATTTCTTAACGTTTCAACCAATGCTCCGCGCAGGTAGTTACTTTCGATCTTAATGTGTTCAACTTCACTTGGCGGCCCACCGATAGGCTTTACCAATTGCTCTTTAGCCATTGTTGCTGTCTCCTCTCGCAATCATTCACGATCTCTTGCTGATTAAAATATATTTATTAATACACGTCACGTTGGTAACGCTGCTGCTGCTGCATTTCATCCAAGTAAGCCGCAGCTTCTTCTGCGCTTAACGAACCTTCTTGTTGAATAACCGTTAACAGTGCAGTGTGTACATCATGAGCCATATGCTTCTCATCGCCGCAAATATAGACATGAGCGCCTTCTTTGAGCCATTCATACAGCTCTCGGCTGTTCTCCAGCAAACGGTGCTGCACGTAAACCTTCTCTTCCGTATCACGGGAAAAAGCAACATCCAGCTTCGTCAGCACGCCGTCTTTAAGCATTCTCTGCCAATCCGTCTGATACAAGAAATCGGTAACGAAATGACGGTCGCCATAAAACAACCAGGATTTCCCTTCTACGCCGAGCTCCTCGCGTTCTTCGAGGAAAGCACGGAACGGAGCAACACCCGTACCAGGACCTATCATGATAACCGGTGCATCCGGATTTGACGGAAGCTTGAAATTCGGATTTTCCTGAATGTAAATCGGTAGGCTATCGCCAGGTTGAACGCGGTCTGCGCAATGAATCGAACATACGCCGTAACGATCCCGGCCATGCGCTTCGTAACGGACAGCTCTAATCGTAAGGTGAACTTCATCTTCATTCGCTTTGAAGCTGCTTGCAATGGAATATAACCGAGCGGGAAGCTTCCGCAAAATGGAAACAAAATCGCTGGCCTTAGCCTGCCAAGGAGCAAAATCCTGTACCAAATCAAGGATGTCGCGGCCGTTAATGTAGTTTTTGAGTTCTTGCTCTTTGCCTGGTGCTACCAGCTCGCGCAAAGCGGAGTTGGATGAAAGCTCGGCTGCTTGCGTGAGCAAAGGCTTCGTCAGTACCGTAATTTCGTAATGCTTAAGCAGCGCTTCGCGCAGCGAGCCCTGCTCGCCATTTTTATTGATCGGAACGATTTCTTCGGGATTCCAATTCAATTCTTGGATAATCGCTTCTACCAATGCAGGATGGTTCTCAGGAAGAATACCTAGGCTATCGCCTGGTTCATATTGTAAATTGGAGCCTTCCAACGATAGCTCCAAATGACGTGTTTCCCGATCAGAGCCGCGGCCATTCAAGTTAATATTCGCGAGCACTTCAGCCTTAAACGGATTCGTGCGCGAGTAAGCCGATTGTTCCGCTTTGACTTCACTTACCGTATCGCTTACTGCAGCTGCGCCTGATGAACCGTTCAAACGTTCAGTCAACGCGCTAATCACCTGCGCCGACCAGCCTGCAACGGACTCGTCATAATCAAGATCACAATCCGCGCGCGCTGCAAGGCGTTTACCGCCAAGCTCCTCAAGGCGTTGATCAAAATCCTTGCCCGTTTGGCAGAAAAACTCATACGAAGTATCTCCCAGCGCCAATACGGAGAAATACAGGTTGTCGAATTGCGGTGCTCTCTTGCTGTAGAGGAACTCATGGAATGCACGGGCATTGTCCGGCGGCTCGCCTTCGCCATGCGTACTTACGACCAACAATAAATTTTCAACCTTTTTCAAGCCATTCGTCTTGAATTTGTTCATTGGAGCAAGCGTGACTTGCATGCCTTGCTCTTCAAGTTTGCGTGACAAGCTGGTTGCTAATCTCTGACAATTGCCGGTTTGTGATCCAAAGAGCACCGTAACCTCACGGGAAGCCGCAGGCTGACTGGTCGTGGCGATGATTTCCGCTGCGCCGGGCGCTTCTGTAATCGCTTGAATATCGGCACCAACGGATGGTGCTGCCGCGGAAGCTTGACGAGCGAACAAAAAGCCCGTAAGCCAAACTTGCTGCGATTCCGTCAGCGTTGGCAGAAGGCGGTTCAAAAGCTCGACTTGCTCTTGGTTAAAAGGACTGTTCGTTACCTGAAGTTGCAACAATATCCACCTCTCATAAACATAAAATCAACTTTTATTTTCATCGTCAGTAAAAAAACAGTACCTCATCAGTACTCTAATAATACTTAACCTAACATAATAAGACAAAACCTTCAATCGGGTACGCTCTTGCAAAAAAAGGCATTTTTATGCAAATGACGGTTATTTGCCGAAAAAATAAAGAAATCAGGGCAATTTGCCCTGATTTCTTCGGATTTATTAGAAAAAGTAATGGCTTGGATATAAATAAGTGATAGGTCTTTTTTCGCGATTTCCCGGCTCAATTTCCTAATTGAAAACCATTCTCGCCGATTCATGAAACGCGCCCTATTTTCTCCTATAAGGACACGCTATATTTCTCAATAGGATTTCTTATGTACCCTATAAAATAATAAAATAAAAGAGTGCCGCTAACGCAAAACGATAATAGGCAAACCATGAAAGCTTGATTTTTTTCATCATGTTGATGAACGTGACGACGGCTATCATGCCGACGATAAAAGCAGCGATAAGACCAATTAAAAATAGGGGTAAATCATTCATTGTGAGAAACTCACGGCTTTTTAGCAGATCGATCCCGCTCGCTCCCGCCATGATCGGCACCGATACGAGAAACGTAAATTCTGCTGCCGCCTTCTGGCTAACGCCGAACAGCATGCCGCCCGAGATCGTGGATCCGGAGCGCGAGAAGCCCGGCCAAAGGGCTAGCACCTGAAAGCATCCTACCGCAAAGGCTTGCTTATAAGTAATGTCATCAAGCTCCTCCGCACTCGGCTTCTTTCGGACTCGATCGGCGATAATCATTAATATCCCGCCGGCAACGAGGCCGATAAGAACCTTTTCGGCAGCAAACAGCTCTCCTTTTATGAAAGAGTGAAGCAAAACAGCGCATGCGCCAGCCGGCGCCATTGCCAAAATAATATGTAAGGCATTCAAACCGGAACCTTTGCCTACCTTGAAATTAAGCAGGCTTGCAAAACGCTTTCGGTAGAGGACAAGCACTGCCAGCACCGCCCCGAATTGAATGACCACCTCAAAGGTTTTTGCGCGATCCCCGGTGAAATTCAGCAGCTCTGCCGTTAATATCAAGTGACCCGTTGATGATACAGGTAAAAACTCGGTCAATCCCTCTACGATACCCATAATTATCGCATTAATTAAATCGCCCAACGTCCGATCTCCCCCTCGAATTTGGTTTGCTCTATTCGCTCTTTACCAGCTTATGCATGTCCGTAGGTGCCCATTTCACTTTCGAGAAATTCCGTTTGAATTTCGATCTTGCGAATACGGTTATCGTCACGCTCCCGGATGATGAACGTAATGCTGTCATACGTCCAAGGTTCTCCGACAGGCAGCTCCGGCTTTTGATTAAACAGCCAGCCTCCGATGGAATCTACATCATCGCATGCAAGGTCGGTGCCGGCAGCCTCGTTTACGTCGCTAATCAACGCTTTCCCGTTAACGAGATAACGCTGCTCTTCCAATACTTCAATTTCCTTCACTTCATCCTCGTCAAACTCATCGCGGATTTCCCCTACGATCTCCTCGATGATATCCTCGATGGTGATCAGCCCCGCCGTTCCCCCGTACTCATCCAATAAGATGGCAATGTGGACGCGCTCCTGCTGCATTTTGCGAAGCAGCTTATTGATGGGCATAACCTCCGGCACCGACATAACCGTCTGCAAAAGCGAGTTGACTTCAATATTACGATCCGATTCGTAACGCAGAAAAAACTGTTTCGTATTCAGGATTCCGATGATATTATCCTTGCTGCCCTTGGCTACGGGAAAACGGGTATACTGTTCCTTCTTGATGATCGCCAAGTTCTCTTCGCGGGATTGATTCACATATAGGCAAACCATATCGGTCCTCGGAACCATGATTTCTCGCGCAAGCCGTTCATCGAACGCGAAAATACGGTTCACATAGCCGTATTCGCTCTTGTTTATTTTTCCGCTTTCGTAGCTCTCCGATAATATGATCCGGATCTCTTCCTCGGAATGCGCTTCATGCTCGTTCGCCGGTTTTAAACCAATCAGCCGGACCAATGAATTCGCGGAACCGTTAAGCAGCCAAATGAACGGATACATCACCTTGTAGAACACTATGATGATCGGCGCCGTGAATTGGCTGACTTCCTCCGATTTGATGATGGCCAACGTCTTTGGAGCAAGCTCTCCAAGCACCACATGCAAATAAGTCACGATTAAGAAGGAGATAACAAAAGACAGCACGCTGCTGACTTCGCCCTCCAGATGAAATCGATCGAAAATCGGGTGCAGGATTAGCTCAATCGTAGGTTCTCCCAGCCAGCCGAGACCCAGTGCAGTTATCGTAATGCCAAGCTGGCATGCCGATAAATAACCGTCCAGCTTGTTTGTTACTTGCTCTATGGCTTTGGCGTTTTTCAAACCCTCGGCGACCATCTGGTTAACGCGGCTTGAGCGCATTCGAATAATAGCGAATTCCGTCGCTACGAAGAATGCGGTTAATACGAGCAGCAATAGGAATAATCCAAGCTTTAAAACCATCGTCTTCTCCCTCTTTTGCAAGCGGAGATGCGATTAGTAGCCTACCTCAACGGAAGCATTAACGATATAAATCAAATCGTTTTTATCCTCTTTGTCCGGTAGAACTACACCGCTAGTCGTGAGCATGCCGCCGTCCAGCACCTCAATCGTCACTTGGCCGTATGGCAGCACAGCTTTCACCTGCTCGACATCCAGAAGGTCATGATCGCAAGGAAGCGCTAGTCTTACGCGCACCTTCATGTTATCCAGCGTTCCGCCTGGCAGCACCGACCGCAGTCCCGGCATCGAATTGTGGTGAATGGCGTTTTGTACCGCACGCACCGATGCCTTCGTAATATTTTGACCGTGCAGATCGCATCCCATGCCTATTTCTATGAAAAATAAGTTGTCCACTTAAATATCCTCTCCCTCAGTCCTAAAATTCATACCTGCTAGTTTGTTTACCATGGCACATCGTCGTTACCGCTTGTCCCTTCGCCCGCCGGCGTATAGCTGTAACCGGAGTCCGCATCCTCAGCTGGCTGCTTGCTGCCAATACGGGGCATGACATCTACCAAATCAAGCGGCTGTACCAGCTCAACCGGCGACATGCCCTTCTCAAATTGAAAAAAATCGCCTTCGATGACCACGACATACCTGCCATTATGCTTTGCAAAATGTATGCTGTCGCCAAAGTCAGCCAATAAACCCTTTACCGTTACATCGCCTAGTTTAAACGAAAACGGCAAATCCGGCTTCTGCTCTACCAGAGCCGCGGCAGCGACCTCTACCTGCTCCGGCGTCCACCATTCCTGCAAATCACGCTTCTCGCTGGCCGCCCACACCTCGACCGCATTTTCTTCCTCGCGGCGCTCGGAACTCTCATCCTCCTGCCATTTGTCAGCAATGTACTGGTGAACCATCTCGACAACCTGCTCGCCCATTACCTCGGGAAGCGGCTTCTCATAAGATACGTATTTCAAGAAATCCTCGAAATAGCGGGCATGCGACGCCTGATGGATTTTGAGCTCCCAATGCTCGAGCATTCCTTCTTCCGGCATATGCGGGTATTGAATCGACTTGATGCTGCGGGCGCTGATCGCCATTTCGACCTGCGAGATCAAGTTTTTCTCATCGGAGATTCTAGCGATCTTCGGTTCAAAATCGCATTTTAGCAAAAATAAAAAAGGCTCATCGAAATACGTATTCAGCTTCGAGAGGGCAATTATAAACGCGCCACCCCTCACCGCGCTCGTATCCATATAAATCCGGACGAGCTCGTCCGCGATGCCGATGAACCGTTCCTTCGAATCGGCGTCGCGAAGCCGTTGAAACAAATTGTAGTTTTGATTGCTGCCAAGCTCATAGCCGGGCTCGACCATAAACCTGCCGATTTTCGTAGGGGCGTTGGCCGAATTCGGATTGCGCTCTACTTTTCTTTTGACAATCCGCTTAAATTCGTCATCCAGAAACCTTTGTATCTCGCTGTCCTCGTATGTATCCTCTTCTAATGTCTGATAATGCTTGAAACGTTTGCCTGATGAGGTCGCGCTCTCCTCTCCATCGGTATGAATTACGAAAAAAGATAAATATTGCATATTAAAATCCACGTTTATAATTCCTCCAAGCCAGCTGATGTCATCTCCTTAGGATAGCATATCTCGACTCGCCGCGACATCAGCCGTGAGAACCTCGCGCGAAATTAACGCCGAACAAGAATACATGGCATATTAGCCGCAAAAGCACAACTAAACACAAAAATCACGATCCCTCCCTCATTCCAAAGCATGAACTAGGGGGTCAAAAGCAGCATGCACTAATGGGCCCATTGCCGCAAATAGGTAAAAGTATGAAGATGGTAAGGAGCTGGATATTCTGGGGGATTTGCCCAAACGGGCAGAGGCGTACCGATGGTAACATTAAGCGAACAATTAACCGCATATTTGATACGTGAAGATTTTTTAAATCATGCCGTTATTTAAATTCAGTAAGGCACCGGTTGGGTCCGATAGGCAGGCGAGCGTTCAATATCCGCATAGCTGCGATGCCATATCCCTGTCGTAGCTGGAGACATCGGCGGTATGAGCCATGACCACCGTCCCATTACCTGCCTTCCTTTCTCCTGCTCCTGCTTCTCGAATCGCATAAATTGCTCGGCTGCCGAATGATGGTCGACTATGCTAACGCCGTGTTTCTTGAAAGAATGGAGCACGGCTAAGTTTAGTTCGATTAACGCCCGATCCTTCCAAAGCGAGGTATTCGTCGTCGTATCCAATTGAAACAGCCTCGCTACAGCTGGCAGCTGGTTATAACGATTCGTATCGGACAAATTTCTCGCGCCAATCTCAGTCCCCATATACCAGCCGTTAAATGGTGCAGCCGCGTAAGATATCCCTCCGATTTCAAGCTCCATATCGGAAATAAACGGTACCGCATACCACTGCAGACCCAGCTGTGCGAATCTCTCGTTTTCAGGATGGGATAACCGAACTTCCAGCACAGTCTCCTCGGGCAGGGCAAACCACATCGGCGTTTGATCGCCTTTCTGAATGACAAGCGGCAATACATCAAAGCGTGTCCCTTCACTTTTCCATCCCAGCTTTTCGCAAGCTGCCGTAAAGGCTAAGGATGCGGAATCCCCAACGATTTTCCCCTTATTGCCGTACCCTGCGTAACGAACGAGCTGATGATTCCAAATACGTATGCGATTTTTTGTACCGTTAGCCGAAAAGATCGTAATTGCCGGACGAACTCTGCCGTTATTCGTAGCATAGTTCATATGCTGGAAAATACGATTTGCCGCATCACGCTCGTCATCTGCATCCCGCGCATCAAATACTTCCAGCGTTTGCCAAAACAACCGGCCGATACAGCGGTTATTATTTCGCCACGCCATCCTCGCGCCGTGCTTCAGCTCCTCATAGGTATGGACATAGGTTCCCGTTCGGTAAATCTCCTGCATGACCTCATGGATTCGGCGCTTTGCGTCTTCCTCGGTTTTCCCGAGCTCGAAATAGGCTTCGCCTAAAAAAGCTGCCGCTTGTTCGGCTATTTGTTTTCTCAAGGTCATCGTCATTCTGCTTTTGCCTCATTCTCCGCGAGCTTAATCATGACCCTGCGTTTTCTATACAGCATCGTTGCGGCCTCAGCCACATCGTTCAGCATGCCCCGATTGATAAAAGCACCAAACAGAATGCCTGCCACAGGTATCATTTGAAACAGCTTCTTCCAACCAAAATTATCCCGGTATACCGTCACGACTTCACGCCAGCCCTGCAGCTGCGACATCATTTGGCTGCTGCGGCCTGCTTTATCAATAGCGCCAAGCTCCTCAAGAATGGCTTTTTTACCTACGATATCCGACGAAGCGAATTGCATCACTTTGACAGCAAAAACGCGCTCCTCCTTCAGCTTCGGGTCAAAGCCGTAGCAGATGGCTATCTCTTGGATGATCTTCAGCGACAATCCGAGGATAGCCGGAATATCTACCGCCAACGTGAAAATCCCGCCTATTCCCGTTGTTGCGCCCTGGAGCGTAGCCATCGTCGAACGGCTAGATGCTAATTGCTCGGCAGACGCATTCATGACCGAAAGCGGCATTTGAGCCACATGCTCAATGGCCGGCGGCTCTTCTCCGTCGGTTAGGAGCTCGCTTACCGGTCCAGCGTTCCGCTGCAGGCGATCGATAACCGCTCGCTCCGATATGAGATATTTGCCGCCATTTTGAATATAGCTGCCAATCTCATCAACCGCTTGACCCAGCTTCTCTTGAATAATCTTCGGCGTTATCTTATCGAGCAGCATAAACGGCAGCCGTCCAAGCTTCTCCCAGAACCATAGATCCTTTTGTGCTTTCTCCCATGCTTCAATCTCCTGCAAGGAAACCTTTAATTCCTCTTGCGTATCATAGACCAGCGCCATTTCGACCACTCTCCTTCTTTCGCAAGTAATACGCGGATCGCAGCCAATCAGATTCGTTGTTCACATTATTGTTCTAATTTACGCCCCGTAAACAGAAGCATTATAAAAGAGAACGCAATGATCGCCGCGGTCCATGCCCACGCCATCGTCGTTTCACCGGTCTCAACAGCAATATAAATAGCCGTTGGCACCGTTTGAGTCCGTCCTGGTATATTACCCGCAATCATCAAGGTTGCACCAAACTCCCCAATGCTTCTAGCAAATCCAAGCAGGTACGCCGTAGTCAACGACCTTTTTGCCAGAGGCATCGTAATATAACGAAATACCTGAATTTCGCTTCCTCCAGCCGAGCGCGCGGCATCCTCCAAATGACGGTCAACGGAAAGAAAACCCGCTTTGCTTGTCTGGTAGACGAGCGGGAACGCAACAATGACCGCCGCGATAACCGCGGCGATCCAGGAAAATACGATGGGCTGAGCAAATAACCATTCATACGCTTGCCCGATCCAGCTGCTTCTGCCTAATAAAACAAGCAAAATGAATCCGACAACGGTGGGAGGCAGGACCAGCGGCAGCATGAAGAACGTTTCAACGAGGCTTTTGCCTCTAAAGGAATGCCGCGCCATGAAGCGCGCGACAAGCATTCCGATTACGGCAACGATGATGCTAGCAACAATTGATATTTTTAAAGATAGCCAAACAGGCGACAGCCATTCGTCCCAGTTCATTTCGTGAAGCCTCCGGTCAGTCGGTAAGATGCTATCTATTATACCGAAGACAGGCTTATTCGCCCAGCAGAGATGTGAGTTCCCCTCTGTAATACAGCTTCAGCTTATGCAGGGCACGCGTGCAGCCCACGTACAACAGCTTCGCATCGAGCGAAGCATAAGCTTCTGCCCCGGCGTCAGCAATAAGCACCGCATCGAATTCCAGCCCTTTCGATAAATAGACGGGCACGACCGATAGTCCGCCCCCATAGGCAGGCTGCTTACTTTGCACCAGGGATGCCTCGAGCCCTTGCTCGATTAAATACTGGTGTATTCGTTCGCATTCAAGGGCTGTCCTTCCGATCACGGAAATCGTTTCATAGCCGCCCGCTGCCTGCCATTCTCGAACGGTTGCGGCAATGGCTGAAAGCCATTTTTCGCTGGATATCGGCTCGGTTACAACCGCATCGCCGCTGCGGAATACGGGAACGGCAGGCTTCACGCCGCCAGTCATGCTGCCTAAAATTTTATTCGCAAATTCAATAATTTCCATCGTTGAACGGTAAGAACGGTTCAGCTCATAGAACCCTATCTGCTCTTCTTCGAATAATACGGTCAGCTCGTTCCAGCTTTGAACGCCCGCATAGGCATGAATCCCCTGCTGCAAATCGCCTAAAACGGTCATGGATGCCGTCCGTTGGCATAGGCGAAGGACTTCCAGCTGAAACGGAGAATAATCCTGCGCCTCATCGATGACGATATGATCGAAGGCCTGCTTCGGCAAGCCGAACAGCTGAAGCTGAATGTAAGCAAGCGGAGCTAAATCCTCCGCTGCGGCGATCCCTTTTTTCAAGCGTTCCGCCGTAGCCGAAGAAATACGCTTTGGAATGCTGCCCGCCAATTGCTTGCCGCTAAATAAAGAAGCATAGAGCTGCAAGGAAGAGTAGGACGGAATTTTTTTGGTATAGCTATTGAACTTTGCAAGCGCCTTTGCTCTTACTTTCTTATCCGCAATGCCTTTCATTTTGAGCTCGGACTCAAACCATCTGCGAATTCGGCTCACTAAACGGTCACGCTTCTTCATTAGCGTCTCTTCGCCGTAATCCGTATCGTACCATTCGCGCATTTGCGAAGGCGAAAGCTCAAGGCCATCGATCGGAACGAAGGGCACCACGGGAACAATACGCTGCTCAAAATCGGCGATACGTTCATCAACTAGAGCTTTAAAGGCCAAATTCCCTTTAAAACGTCCGGAAGCATGCTCGATTTCATCTGCGGTTCGGCGCTCTTCAAACCAGTAGGCCATCGTATCCGACGGATCGCTTACCGCTATCGTTTTCTCCAGCAGCTCAACCGTCCAGTCGCTGAAAGTCGTTTGTTGGATATCGCCTACGCCAAGCTCCGGCAGTACGCCGGATATGTAGTCGAGGAACATGCGGTTCGGGGCAAAAATGATCATGCGCTCCGCGCGCATCCGATCGGCATATTGATAAAGCAAGAAAGCGAGCCTATGCAGCGCAACGGTTGTTTTACCGCTTCCCGCGACGCCTTGAATAAACAGCGCTTTGTTTCGGTCCGCACGAATAATCCGGTCCTGCTCCCCTTGAATAGTAGAGACGATATCGCGCAGCTTGTTATCCTTGTTCTCGCCGAGGCGATAGAGCAGAAATTCATCCGTTACGCCGCCCTCTTCCTGGCCGCGTACGTAGCTGTCGACCAAGCGAACGATTTCTCCCTGCCGTATCATGAAATTCCTTTTCAAATGAACGTATCCATCGATATCCCCGTCAGGCGATACATACGAGGCAGGCGCTTCGCCGCCCGTAAAGGAATAGAACACACTTGCTGCGGGCGCTCGCCAATCGATGACGAGCAATTCATTGCTGCCCTGCTTAGCTACGCCTGCTTTTCCGATATAAAGCGGCTTTTTGTCGCCTGCGGGCAGCTCTTCAAAATCAATGCGGCCGAAATACGGCTCGCGTTTTGAGATTTCTAGTCTTAACCTGCGCTCCTCTTGCTGCAAATCGAGCATCTGCTCCGTAAAGTCGTCACCCTTATACCGGGGTCCGATGGCCTGCAGCTGTGACACGATGTCCTGAAGTGATTTCGTTAATCGTTCTTGTTCTTCTTGATAGGCACTTTGAACTGTCAAGTCAGTTACCTCCTAAGTTTTGGTGTTCGAGATAAAAAAAGAGAAGCCCCAATATACCATAGGAGGGCTTCCCAATGCAATCAAGAGTTTAGAGCGTTCCAGCGAGCCAAACGGCTCCTATTACCAGCAGCAAATTCAATCCGAATAGAAGGGGGATACCCACGGTAAAAGTACGGTGCTTCGTCTTATGGCGCCATTTCTTCATCGCAAGCCAAGTGCCTCCCGCGCCGCCGATTGCGCTGAGCAAAAACAAGCGTTTCTCAGGAACGCGCCTGCGCTGCTTCTTCGCGCTCTTTTTATCAAAGCCCATCAACGAAAAGGTGTAAATGTTCATCAGCAGTAAATAGATAAGTAGTAGAGAATAAAGCATTTCTGCAGGCACTTCCTCTCATAATTGCCGGTAAGGCTAACACGGACCGTTGCCGAGGACGGGTCACCGTGGCCTTGGCTTCGCTCGGTTCGTCGGAACGGCCGCATAAGGATCATCTGGCCAATAATGCTTCGGATAACGTCCCTTGAGATCCTTTTTCACCTCGAAATAAGCATTTTCCCAAAAGCTGCCCAGATCGCGCGTCACTTGGACAGGCCGCTGCGACGGCGATAGCAGATGCAGCGTAACGGGCAGTCTCCCTCTTGCCAATCTCGGCGTATCCTTCATTCCGAAGAGCTCTTGCAGTCGCACCGCAAGAACCGGTGATTCGGGATCACTGTAATCAACCGGAATACGTGATCCGCTCGGCACGACGATATGAGTCGGAACCTGTTCGTCAAGCTCCTGCTTCTGCTTCCAGGTAAGGCTACTCTCAAGCAGCTGCAGCATCGGGAGCTTCTGTAAATCCGCACGGCTCTTCATTCCGTGAAGATTCGGCTTCAGCCATTCCTCGAGCGTGTCCAGCAGCGCATCGTCTGAAGCGTCCGGCCAGTCATCGCCGGCAAGCGACATAAGCATCATTCTAGCCTTCAGCTGCTGTGCTTGTTTGCTCATTGGCAGCATTGAAAATCCCGTCTGCCGGATAGCGGCGAGCATTACATTCGCGACAGCATCTTCATCAGGCTGCTGAAGGATGGATTCTTTCACAATAATGGCGCCGAGCCGCGTTCGCTTGCGGGCCCGCACGGCTTGTGCCGATGCATCCCATTCCACAGCTTCCTCGTTTGTCAAATGCGCCGGCAAATATTGCTCGATATCGCTTAGACGAAGCTCAGCCGCAATCCGTATTCGGCTTTCCGTGCCGGCCCCGTCAAGCTCGCAAACCGCGAGATAGGGAGAAAGGGACAACGGCTGCTGTTCCGGCAGCACCGCCCCTCTCCCGCTCGCTAATAAATATCGGCCGTCGCCGCGCCGCTGCGCAATGCGGTCCGGATAAGCAAACGCCAGCAGTACGCCGACCGGAATAGAGTCAGGCGTTAAGGCTTGTTTACGCGATTTATCTTGGGGCATCGCCAGCCGTTCCCACTGCTCGGCCTGCGCCATGATTCGGTGCGCGGCTCCGGCGGAAGCATGCTCCAATCCGGCCTGCCTATGTGTTCCTCGGCCATATCCTGCCAAGTCACCGAGCAGTTCAAGCCGCAGCTGAATATCGACATTCCGTTCCTGCGGAAGCAGGTCACGTTCGTTTAATAAAGCCGCTGCCTCGCAAGCGACACGCGCAGCGCCAAAGCCGGACGACTGCAAAATCATCGCTCCTAACCGCGGATGCAGCCCAAATTGCGCCATCCTGACACCGGCGGCTGTCGGTTTCCCATTGCCATCAATCGCGTTCAGCTGACGCAGCAGCGAAGCCGCTTGCCCATAAGCCGCCTCGGGCGGCGGGGTTAACCATTCCAGCTCGAGCGGATCCTTTATACCCCATATGGCAAGCTCCAATGCAAGCGAAGCTAAATCCGCCTCAAGCAGCTCTGGTTTGCTTTGCTCAGGCAAATACGGATGCTCCTGTGCCGTCCATAGACGGAAACAGACGCCTGCTGCCAAACGGCCTGCCCTGCCTCTCCGCTGATCAGCGGAGGCGGCAGAGACAGGTACCGTTTCCAGTCTGCTCATTCCGGTTTTTGGCGAGAACTTGGGAACCCGCATCAGACCGCTGTCCACAACGATTTTGATGCCCTCGACCGTTAAGCTGGATTCAGCGATTGAAGTCGCGAGCACAACCTTTCGTTCACCGTGGGCACACGGCGCTATTGCGGCATCCTGCTTCTCTAGCGGGAGGCTGCCATGCAGCTCCTCGATCCGAACCGAAGAAGGAAGACTAGACTCCTTCAACCACCTTGCCGTGCGGCGGATCTCTGCCACACCCGGCAGGAAAGCTAAAACATCGCCGTCATGTGCTTGCAGCGACTCGATAATTGTCCGGGCCATTTGAGGCTCGATCGGCCCGTTCGCCCTGGCTGCCGCATAATGCGTCTCCACGGGAAAGACCCGGCCTTCGCTGCGGATGATTGGAGCGCCGCCAAGCAGCTCCGCAATCGGCGCCTCATCCAACGTTGCCGACATGACGATCAAGCGCAAATCCTCTCGCAGCACGGACTGCGATTGCAAGCAGAGCGCCAAACCAAGATCGCCATGCAAATGTCTTTCATGAAATTCATCAAAAATAACGGCTCCAACCGGTTCCAGCGCAGGATCCTCCTGCAGCATCCGTGTCAAAACACCTTCCGTTACGACTTCAATTCGCGTATTCGGACCAATCCGGGTATCCAGTCTTACCCGGTAGCCGACCGTTTGCCCAACCTGTTCGCCTAATGCCTTTGCCATAAACTGCGCAGCTGAACGAGCGGCCAGCCTTCGCGGCTCCAGCATCACTATTTTCTTTCCGGATAACCATGGCTGATCAAGCAGCGCGAGCGGCACACGGGTAGTTTTCCCTGCTCCCGGCTGCGCGGTCAATACGGCATTCCTTCCGCTGCTCAGCGATCCCTGTAGCCGAGGCAATACCGTATCAATCGGCAGTAACCATTGACCCATACTGATTGCTCCCTCACCTTTAGCCATTTTATTTTACGATTCTTATCATCTGCACGACCGGCCGGTTATCGCCTGGAAGCGATGCATCGCTGCTTAATAGCTGGGATGAACCGTCACCGTCGAGAAAAATCCCGTCAACCAGCTTACCCTCGCCAACGGTTTGAATAATGGCTTCCCTAAATGAGGCCAATGTTCCCTTGGTTTCGCTCACGATTAAATACAACATGCCCGCTTCATCGTAAACGGCTGCCGAACGCAGCCGGTCATCGCCGGGAAACGGTGCATTTTCTTTCACGGTTTGCTCGACCCAGCGCGCATCGTCACCCAGGCTCATGCTGATCCCGCCTTGCGCCCAAAACCGCGTATGATCCTTCACTTTAAGTTCGGAAGCTTTGCTTGCGACCTGCACGCTCAGCAGGTCCGAGGCGCCATCCCAAACTAGAGTTCCTCGGGCATATTTCACGTTCTCGCTGCCTGTGCCGAAACTTCCTATCTCTTTGTTGACCGGAATGCTGTCTACCACTCCGATGCTCAGCAATTGCTCGCCATAAAAAAAGCCGCCGTTTATGCCGACCTTGCCTGACAGCGTAATATTGTTATTAATCGTTTCCAGCGTTACGTCGGCTGGTCTCGTCTTGAGCACATGCAGCGTCATTCCGTTGGGCGCGTTATGCGAATCATAGGTATAATGCAGCGCTTGCCCCGCTTCCAATAAATTAGCTTCGTTGCGGTTGCCAAGCGCGATAATCATCAAATAGAGCATAATAACTAGTGCAATCAGGATTCCAGCCAAAATACCGATGACCGCAAACATTTTTTTTCTGCTCAGCCGAGCAGGCTCTTTCATCTCCATTGCGGACCAATCTCCTTAATTCTAATCATTTAAACCAGCCCTTGCGGCGGAACCAAGCATACATACCGATTCCGATCGCGAACATAACCGATATGACCGTAAAATATCCGCCGCTCCATTCCAGCTCTGGCATGTTGCTAAAGTTCATTCCGTATATGCCGGCCAAAAACGTCAAAGGCATAAATATCGTCGTAATGACGGTCAAGGTCTTCATAATTGCATTCATACGATGTGAATTAACCGAGATATAATTGTCCCGCAGGTCGGCAGTCATTTCCCTGCTCGTATCCATCATCTCGGACAATTTAAGCAAATGGTCATAAATATCATGGTAAAAAGCCAAATAATTTCCCATGCCGTCAATACGGTCCGAATTCGTCAGGCGGTACAACAAATCTCTCATCGGTATAATCGTTTTGCGCAGGCGCAGCAGCCGGGACCGAATGTTGTAAATATCGGTCATCAGCGTTTGGCTTTGGCCCTCGTCGCTGCCGATTTCCATATCTAGCAGCTGATCCTCGAGCTCATGCACGGCAGGGAAATATTGATCCACCAGCTTGTCCATCACGAGATAAGCGGCATAGAGCTGCCCCTTCTCGCCGATCTTCTTGCTGCCCATCAGCTTAATACGTGCTTCCTCAATTTCTGGCGAAGGCTCGTAATGAAACGTTACGATATAATTCGGACCGATGAACATATTGATTTCATTCACCGTTAAGGTCTTCCGTTCCACCTCGTGCAGCACAAAAAAATGAACATCGTCGTAATGGTCTATTTTGGGCCGCTGCAGCAAATGGTAGCAATCCTCGATAGCGAGGGGATGAAAGTGGAAGAAGGAATCCAGCAGCCTGCACTCGTTTTCCTTCGGATTGTTGAAATCAACCCAATACCAATCCAGCTCGGTCGACTTTAGGTCATCCATCGTAAGGTCGGTCAACCATTCTTTTTGTTTCGTATAGCCTACAATCCGTATCAAAGGATAAGTCCTCCATTCTGAATATTGCGTAAGTCGTAGCACGGTCGAATGTTCAACTTCACCTATTTTACACGATATCGCGGCTGCTGTAATAATCTAAATCTATTTTTTGGGGGCATTGCTTTCGTTTTTATGGAGGAGAAGGTTCTCAAATTTGCGCGTCCTTGCTTCCAGGTTTAAATCCAGTGAACGAAAATAATCTTTACCAAACGCCGCTCACCGAGGTTCGATGCTACTCTTCATCTTGGGTACTCGCAGCTTCAAGAACAGTCTCGTAAACAGCTTCTCCAATGCTGCAGCCAATGGTTGTCGCAGCGCCTGCATAGGCATGCACGGCATTCCAGCTTGCCGATTGCGTAACGCCGATCACGATAGCATCCGTCGTCGTTCCGGTCGCTATGTCCCCAGTCGCCATTTCAATTATCCTCAGCTGCTGCAATGCGGCTGATTTGGCTTCCGTTGCGGTTATAACGGCATTTACCATAGCAGCTTCCGTCATTTGCCCATCGATCAAAACAATCACGTTAATCGTACCCGCCGAATAGGCCGAAAAGGTGCTGCGGGGCTTGCCCGCTCTCGCGGCATTACGCGTGCCAACCGTTGTGCAGCATAAGAGCTTGAAGCGGTCGCCTTCGAACTCCGCTACGGAAGCATGCGTCAGCTTCGCCGCCGTAATCAAACCGACCGTGGTATCCGGGTTGCATTCCCATGCCTTGCACTGCTTCACGATATCGCGGACAGGATCATCGCATTGGTAGGTAAGCGGCACCTTCCAGTTAATGATACGGTTTGCGTCAGAGAATCCTCCCGGATGGACCGCGCTGCTCAGCGCGTGCAGGTTTTCAAGCAGAGCTAACTCAATTCGATCTTCAAGCAGCTGAAGGCTTAGCCCGTTCCAGAGCTTGGATTCATAAAGATTCCCGTGACGGAAGGGCTGCGTCATGGCTTACCCTCCTTCGATTGTCCAAGCATCCCGTAAATAAGGGGCATATTCAGATAACGGCTAGCATGCTCCGCTAGACGGTCGAACGCAGCTTCACGTCTTTCATGAAACCGCAAATCCGCTGGCAAGCTTGATAATCCTTTTGCTTCCCGTAAGCGGTTTAACCAAAGCCTTCGAAAATTATCGTTATGCAAAATGCCATGGATAAACGTTCCCCATTGCTTGCCGTCCTGCGAGCTCGCGCCTTCTGGCGTAAGGCTGGAAGTAGCATTAAGATCAGTCCCCAACCGTTGTTCCTTCACTTGGAATGGCCGATGGACATGGATTGACGTCTTATCATGATGCCAGATAACCTCGCCCATATGGATTTCATAACCCTCAATGCGAGCAGGTGAGCTTCTTTTGTTCAATTGTCCTGTCCCTGCAACACGAACCGTTCTTTTTTTCGCTGCAAAACGAACCTCGAACGGAAATAGGCCCAGCCCATCCGTTTCATTTACCATCGATTCTACATGGAGCGGATCATAAAGCCGGGTGCCAAGCATTTCGTAACCGCCGCATATGCCTACCACCGCGCCGCCTCCGGCAGCATGCTTTTGCACGCAAGCGGCCAGTCCCGTTTCCTTCAGCCAGATCATGTCTTCGATCGTATTTTTGCTGCCGGGAAGGATGACGGCATCCGGATATCCCCATTGCTCGGCATGCTCAATGTATCGAAGCCGTACATCCTTCTCGAATCGCAGCGGGTCCATATCCGTAAAATTCGAAATACGGGGCAATCGGATAACCGCGATATCCAGCTCGCGCATCTCGTTCGCGGCATCTATCTGCTCATAAGCATGCTGCTTGCTAAGGGATAATGAATCTTCGTCTTCCAGCTCAAGGCCCGGCATAAAAGGCAGCACCCCAATCACTGGCTTGCCGGTCCGCGCTTCCAGCCAATCCAGGCCAGGCTGGAGCAGGGAAACATCGCCGCGGAATTTGTTAATGATAAAACCGCCGATCCGGTCACGTTCCTCCGGCTCTAATAGCTCCAGGGTACCGACGATGGATGCGAACACGCCGCCCCGGTCAATATCGGCAGCGAGGATAACCGGAGCGTCTGCCCACTCCGCCATCCGCATGTTGACGATGTCACGGTCCTTCAAATTAATCTCAGCGGGACTCCCCGCTCCTTCCAGTACGACAATGTCATGCGTTTCTCGCAATCGCTGCAGCGCTTCCCTTACGATTCCGCCGGCTGCAGGCAAATAGTTCTCCCGGTATTCGGAAGCATCATAGTCACGCAGAGGTTCGCCATGCACGACGACCTGTGAGGACATCTCGCCGGTCGGCTTCAGCAGGATCGGGTTCATATCGGTCGTTGCCAAGATTCCGCAGGCATCCGCCTGCATCCCCTGCGCGCGTCCTATTTCTTTCCCTTCCCAAGTAACATAAGAGTTTAAAGACATATTTTGTGATTTAAATGGCGCGGTTCGCCAGCCGTCGTTGGTAAAAACACGGCATAACGCAGCTGTGATCAAGCTTTTGCCTACATCAGACGCCGTGCCTTGAATCATTATCGTTCTGGCTGGCAGCGTATCCTTTTTAGAACATTCCCGTTCATTTAATGACATTAAACACCACGGCTCCTATACCGATTCATGCAATGCTCTAATGCTGCCAGCAGCTGTTCATTTTGCTTCCGGAGCTTGACGGCCACGCGAATATAGGTATGATCAAGTCCGGAAAATCTCGAAGCATCGCGGATCAGTACGCCTTGCTTGCCCATCTCGAGCTGGAGCATGCTTGCGCTAATCCCGGCATCTTTGGGAATCCGAACGAGCAAATAATTGGCAGAGCTAGGATTCACCTCGAAGCCGATCGCCTGGAGCTTCCCGATTAACCACGGTCTCTCCTTCTCCAGCCATGCTATCGTCCGGTCCGCATAATCCGTCTCGTCCAGCACGGCTTCGCCTATTAACTGAGCCAGCGAATTCACGCTCCAGGGCACCTGCAATCGCCTTAACCCGCTTAGCGTTCTCGGCATGCCGACAATATACCCCAGGCGAATGCCGGGTATGGAATAAAACTTAGTCATCGAGCGTATAACAAACAGCCTTTCATGTCTTGTCGCTTCCCTGAGAAGGCTGTAACGCGATTCTTCCGGCACAAAGTCCATGAATGCTTCATCTACGACCACATAAGCGCCTTTTCTCAAAAGCGTGCGGATGAGCTCCGGATCCACGAGCTGACCCGTCGGATTGTTAGGAGAGCCCAGCATAAACAATGAACCCGTTTCCGCGGCTCCGCATAAATGCTCCGAATCTAAATCCAATTCAAATTGATTGCTCGGCGAAAGCTTGATTTCATAGATTGCTCCGCCGATTTTCCGTATCGCGTCACCGTATTCATCAAAGCATGGAATGGCCAGCGTCGTTAATTTGGGCTGGAGCGCCCGCACGATTAAATCAATCAATTCCGCAGCGCCATTGCCAACCACAATGGATTGCTCATCGATATCATGCAGCTCGGAGAGCTTTCGTCGTAAACCGCGCACCGCCGGATCAGGATATTGCCCAATGACCTCCGCATAAGAATGAAGCGCTTGCTTCACGCTCAGCGGAGGTCCCAGCGGATTCATGTTCGAGCTGAAATCAATAAACTTATGGGCTGGTATATCAAAGGCTTCTTCTGCGGTCCGTAAATCGCCCCCATGACCGTATCTTTCCAACATCTATCCGTCCAGCTCCTTTTCAATTAAGCATGCAGCCAAATCACCGCGGCAAACAGCAGCGATGCTTCTATGGCTTCGTTCATCGCTCCATAGGTATCACCCGTTAAGCCGCCTAGCTTATGATTTAACCAAGCTGCAAGTATTCCTCCAACACTAAACGTACAAAAAGCAAAGATCAGCAGCCAATGAAGCGAATCTTCACTCCCCATTCCGGCAAACCTTAAAACAAGCGCCGTAGCACCAGCGGGCAAGAGGAGCGCAGCGGCGGCTTGAGCATGTTTCACCTCATGGAATAAAATAGCTATTCCTTCGCCCTTCCGGGCAAACGGCCAACCGGCAATCGCCGTACTCATCCAAGCCCGGCTCCACATCGGGATGACCACAAGCAGCGGTCCATAAAGCTTGATATTCTCATGCTGCATAAGCTCGGCCAGCAGCGAAGCTTTAAACAACAGTAGAAATACGGCCGCAAGCACGCCCATTGCGCCTACCCGGCTGTCCTTCATGATTTCGAGCATTCGCTCACGGGAACGATGGCTGAGCACGCCATCCGCGGTATCCATCCAGCCGTCAAGATGCAAGCCGCCGCTTAACGCGGTCCAGAAGATAAGCAGAAGAACCGCACCTGGCCAAGCAGGTACAAAAAGAGCTAACAACCAAGCAAAGGCATATAAGCAAGCGCCAATCATTGCGCCGGCGATAGGAAAATATACCACGCTTCGCGACAAAACGGCTCCATGAAAGGGAACCGACACGGGAACCGGGAACCTCGTTAAAAACTGAAACGCAGCGACAAGGGCTTGCGCCTGCAGCTTTAATTCACGATGAACCAACCTGCAATCACCCCCGCGAATAATATAAAGCTAACCCGATACAACAATTGAACCGCGAGCACAATATCTCCTGCGGCAAGCTTGCGTTTCGGCCAACCCATTCGGGCCCGTTCGCTGGCAACGCCGAAATAGGTATTGCTGCCGCCAAGTTCTATGCCAATCGCTCCCGCAACCGCGGATTCCGGAATCCCGCTGTTTGGACTTGGATGAAGGCGGGCAAAGGCCCGAATGGAACGCAGCGCATCCTTGGCGCTCATTCTCCGGTCGAACATTGCGGAAATCGTAAGCATTACGCCTGTAATCCGTGCCGGGATATAATTGAAAACATCATCCGTTCGTGCGGAGAACCAACCGAAATATTTATATTTTTCATTCCGGTAGCCAACCATGGAATCGAGCGTATTTACTGCGCGGTAAAGCATAGCGAGCGGAGCGCCACCGATTAATGCGAATATAAAGGGGGACACGAGCGCGTCGACGGTATTCTCGGCAACCGTCTCGACCGCCGCCCGCGAGGCCTCCCTTTCATCCAGCTTCGCCGTGTCCCGCCCAACGATGTAACCGACATATTTTCTCGCTTCATCCAGCCGGCCGCAAGCCAATGGTTGATATACCAGCATAGCGGCTTCCTTGAGCCCTTTAACCGCTATCGTGGTTGAAATAAACCAAGCGCTTACCGCATAACCGAGCCATGGATGTACGGCATCCGCTGTCCAAACGAGCAGCCACATGAATCCGAAGCTGATCGCTAGCGTCATTATGGTTAATGCGATTCCTAACCCCCGCACTGCTGCAGGATGCTGCTTCCAGCGCTCCGGCTGGAGAAAGCGTTCCGCGATACGAATGAATCGCCCGATCCAAATGACCGGATGAGTCGGCCATTTGGGATCGCCCACCATCCAATCGATCGCGAGTGCGGCTCCTGTTAGCAGAAACAGCTCCTTGAAGGAATAAAATATCATAATTGCTCCCATCTAAAAGCATGAGATTTCAATTCAACGGGTATCCCTGCCGTTACAAGGAAAACGCGATCACAGATAGCGGCTGCCCTTTGATTCAGGCGACCCGCTTCATCCCGGAACACGCGTCCAAGCGGATAAGCCGGAACGATTCCGTCTCCGACCTCGTTCGTGACGATAACCAAAGGATGAGGATAGCTTTGAATCCCTTCAAGCAGCTTTGAGATTTCCTGCTCCAGACGGGAAGCCCCCAAAGCCTCCTGCTCGATGCGCAAGAGCCAATTCGTCAGCCACAACGTTAGACAATCAAGCAAAACGGCTGGCGGCTTGTCTCCCTTACCCACATCCCGGGTGATTTCTTTCTCTAATCGGATAAGCTGCTCCGCTGCATCGAATGGTTCCTCGAGCGTTTCCCAGCGAAAGCCGGAATCCTTGCGGTCACTCTGATGGATCGTGATCCGCTCCTGCATTTCATGATCATAGGGCTGGCAGGTTGCGATATAAATTCCGCGCCCCGCCACCCTCATCGCATATTGCTCCGCAAAGCTGCTTTTGCCGCTTCGCGCCCCGCCTGTTACCAATACTGCCAACTGACATCACCTAACCCTTGGATACGCCCGCGCTCTCAAAAGTTGCCATCTCCTTCATAAGAAGCAGCGCTGCGTCAATAAAATGAAAACCCAATACGGCGCCCGTACCTTCGCCAAGCCTCATCTCCAGCTGCATCATCGGCAGTAAACCCATCGATTCCAGCAGCTTTAAATGACCTTGTTCATGTGAAAGATGCGAGGCCACCATATAAGGCATTGCTTGCTTTGCGATCCGTGACGCAACGAGCGCTGACGCCGAAGAAATGTAGCCGTCGATAACGACTAGGCAGCCATTCGCTGCCGCGCCGAGTATGACGCCCGCAAGTCCCGCGATCTCGGCGCCGCCAACCTTAGCCAGCACATCGATCGGATCTGCATCCGCAGAATCCAGCCCGTTCACGGCAATCGCCCGTTTCACGACCTCCACCTTGTTTAACCAGCTCGCGTCGTCAATTCCCGTCCCCCGCCCTACTGATTCTTCCGGCGATAACCCGGTTAATACCGTAGTCAGAGCCGCGCTTGCCGTCGTGTTGCCAATGCCCATTTCGCCCGTAGCAAAGAGTCGGATCCCTTGCGTTACCTGTTCATTAACAATATCAACGCCAACCATGACCGCTTGAAGGGCTTCTTCCCTTGTCATTGCCGCTTGCTTGGCCATATTGGCGGTACCCCGCACAATCTTCCGGGTTACAAGCCGATCATGCTCAAGATCGGCATTCACGCCGATATCCACGCAAATGACCTCTGCTCCCGCCTGCTTTGCCAATACGTTGACAGCCGCTCCTCCGTTCAAAAAGTTCAGTACCATTTGCGGAGTTACTGCCTGCGGAAACGCGCTTACTCCTTCCTCGCAGACACCATGGTCGCCCGCCATAACAATAACCGCTTTACGCGATAAATCCGGCCAAAGCTGCCCTGAGACGCCAGCGATTTGTGACGCAATCGCTTCCAGCTTGCCCAGACTGCCGGGCGGCTTCGTTAAGGAATCCGAGTGACGCGCGGCTTGAGCCGCAGCCTCTTCGTTGAAGGGTTTGATTCGCTTAATGGTTTCTAATAGCTGTATGTATAAATCGTTTGCCATGGCAATCGTTCCTACTCTCTTATTTTACTTTTCGGATCTATAATTCGGCTGCAGCATGATTTGAGGCGCTGAGGTCACGGGATGGGGGATGACGGTTGTCGTTGTCTCATATACCCGCTCAATGAGTGACGGAGTAAGCACCTGATGCGGCGTTCCAGCGGCGGCAACCTTTCCTTGATGAAGCACGGCCAGCTCATCGCAATATAGCGCGGCTAGGTTTAAATCATGTAGAACGGCGATAACGGTAAGATCCCGCCTCTGCTGCCATGCCCGCACCGTATCAAGCAGCTGCACCTGAAAGCCTATATCTAAGTAGGTTGTTGGCTCATCCAGCAAAATAATAGACGGCTCCTGCGCCATCACCTTAGCCAGAGCCACGCGCTGGCGTTCCCCGCCGCTCAGCTGATCCATTTTGCGATGCTCCAGCTCTTGCAGCCCCATTGCGGAAAGTGCCTCATTAACGATTGTTTCTGAATCTTTCTCGTCGCTACCCAGCCAATTCTGAAACGGATACCTTCCCATGCTTACAACCTCGCGCACCGAGAAGCCGACCGGAGGAAGACCGCTTTGCTGCAGAACAGCCATCTGCTTGGCCAATTCTTTGCGCGGATAGGAGGCTAAGGGGATTCCGGCAAGCCTTACTTCGCCGCTTTTTGGCCGTTCGACGCCCGACAGCACCTGCAGGAGCGTTGACTTGCCAACACCATTCGGACCAATGATGCCGTACATCCGCCCTTTCTGAAACGTACAGGAAAGTCCGTTCAGCACAACTCGACCCTGAACGGTTTGAGTAATGTTGTGCGCCTCTATCATATCGAGCCTCCTTGCTTCAGCTTCCGCCTATGCAGCAAAAAAGCAAAGAACGGCGCTCCGATCAGTGCGGTTACGACACCTAACGGAATTTCTTTTGGCGTTAATGCCATCCTTGCAAGCGTATCTGCCCATAGGACAAACACTCCGCCTCCGATCGCTGACAAAGGGGTAATGAAGCGATAGTCCGGTCCCACCAATAAACGAATCAAATGCGGCACAACTAAACCTACGAAACCGATAACGCCGGACACAGAAACAGCCGCCGCCGTCAGCAGCGTGGAGCCGATTAACACAACGAGCTTTGTCCGTTCTACATTAACGCCTAGATGGGCCGCATGCCGTTCTCCCAAAACAAATAAGTTGAGTGATTGGCCATAGGCGATCAGCAGCGGCAATCCAAGCGCAAGAAACGGGATAAGCATATACACGTTATCCCAGCTTCTCATGGCAAGCGAGCCCATTAACCAAAACAAAATTTGATTGACGACTCCCTCAGACATCGAAACCATAAATGAAACAAAGGCGCCTAGAAAGGATTGAATAATGACCCCGGAGAGAATGAGCGTTTCAATATGCATAATCCCTTTATTGCGTGAAAGCCAAAAAACGCCAAGCAGCGTAACCGTTCCCGTTCCAAAGGCTACAAGCGGAATCGTCCACATCCCAAGCGCCGTTTGCAGCCCGAACAAGATAATAAATGCGGCGCCTACCGAGCTGCCCGAGGCTACGCCAAGCGTATAAGGATCGGCTAAAGGATTGCGAAGCACCCCTTGAAAGCCTGCGCCTGCAAGCGCAAGGCATGCGCCGACAAGAACCGCCAGCAGCACGCGGGACAGTCTGACCTGCGTGACAATCGCGATTTCTCCCGCCGTATAGGATGTAGGCTTATCCGAAAGCCAAGGCAGCTGATGCAGCATAATGCCCCACACATCCCAAACCGATATGCCGGATGAGCCAATGGTCAAACTAACAACGATAGAAACAGCAAGAAGGAGCATAGCTGCTCCTCCATACCAAACGAGTTTATAGGTCATAGGATTATTTCACGAGATCCGGGTGAATCACTTTAGCAAGCTCAAGCAAACCGTCCGCAAGCCGCGGGCCAACGCGAACGAGCGGGTTCTCGGTCACCGCGAACATTTGCTTGTTTTTCACCGCATCGATGACATCCCAGCCTGGGCGGCTATCGATGCCGGCAACGATCGGATTCGGGTCCTCCTTCAAATCAGGATAAATAATGAGCTCAGGGTTTTGGGTCACAACTTCTTCAGCGTTAACCTCGTACCAGCCTGGAGAGCCCGCAGAGATGTTGTTCCCTCCTGCCAAACCTAGCAGCTCATCAAGGAATGTGCCCGAGCCAACTGTCCACCCTTGCGAAAATTCTAAATAAACCTTCTTTTTCTCTGCATCTTTTACGGCATCCGAAACCTGCTGCTTCACTTCGCGCATATGGTCGGCTACGGCTGTTGCTTCGGACTGTTTATTCATAATATGACCTAAATTCTCGATTTTGGCAATAACGGCATCATAGGTCAGCGGATCTGTCGCATACACCGCAATATTCAGCGCGCGCAGCTTCGTAATCGCCTCCGTATTCAGCGACGAAGACGCAAGCACGAGATCAGGATTCAAAGCAACGACAGCTTCTATATTGGTCGTCATATCGCCGACCTTCGGCTTCGAGGCTGCCTCTTCCGGATAATCGCTCCATTGGTCGACGCCCACCACCTGCTCTCCCGAGCCAATGGCATAAATCGTTTCCGTTTCGCTCGGAACAAGCGTAACCACCTTGGCAGGCTGCTTTTCAAAAGTAATTTCCGTCCCGGTGTCATCCTTCATTGTCAATGGATATACCGTGGTTTGGGCTGACGCGTCCGGCGTCGGCTCAGTCGTTGCGGGTTGCTCCGCATTGGCTGCCTGATTGTTACTCTGATTGTCGGCATTCTTGTTTGCTCCGCACGCGCTCGTAACCACTAGCATCATGACAAGCAGCAAGCCTAGCAAAAACTTCATCGTATTGCGGTTCATTCGGTTCATCCTCTACTGCACCCCTATTATTTTATTACGTATAAATAAAAAAAGCATCCCTGGCCAATGTGCCAGAAATGCTTTCATACGCTTTTACATAAATAGCTAAGCGGCAAGCTTCTCCAACACCGTACCTAAGTCCACGTAGGTTAGAGTGTATAACAAGACAGGCAGATTTTCTGACTCGGACAGCACAGTACGATTAAGATACTGCTGCGCGTCCTTACAGTGGCGGGTCCGTGCCGGATTTACACCGGGCTTCCCTATTAAGCCTCAAGGAGTATCGTAAGCTTTCGCTTCCTGATCGGTTATGCTCCTATCCGCACCTGTCTATAAACTATGAAATGATCAGATGTTAATATACACCGTCTCTTGAAATTTGTCCAATGCCATTGATGCTTCTAACCATTTCTTAACACGTTCTGCATCATTCATCGCCTGCATAGGTAATTTAGATGAGCTGCTTCCAAAAACACCTGAACAAAGGAGATGATAAGCTGTCATGCTGCCGAGTCATAACGCACGTTCGCCTTTGCTCAAGTTCGTACTTGTTTTCATAATCATTGCGCTTCTGGCCGGCGGGGCATTGATTTGGCTGCGTCCGAACGATGCCCCGCCTCCGCCCGTTACAGAGCATACATTCGAAAATGGCAATATCATATGGACCATTGACGCCTATCCAGCCAAAGTACTTCAACGCAACAGCTTTAAAATCGATGTGACCGATCGAAATGGCAGCCCCGTTAAGGATGCGTCCATTCATGTTAAGCTGGATATGCTCAATATGGTTTGCGGCGATTATCAATTCGAAATGGCAGAAGCTGCTCCGGGCAAATACGAAGGCGAAGGCATACCGTTAATGGCCGGCACTTGGAAGGCAACCTTAACGCTCGAAATGGATGACCATTCCTATACCGTCGTTAGGCTTCTGCGTGCAGTCCACTAGAGTCTACCACAGCCACGGATTAATCGACGGAATTACGCCATTGACGGCAAGCCCGCGCAAAATCGAAATGACGCCGACTGCTATCGCGGTCACAAGGCTTGCCTTGCGCATTAGCCTGCGCCATTTCTTATTAGCAAAAGCAGCGATTGTCGCAGCAAGCGCTAATGCGGGGAAGGTCGATAAACCGAACAATGCCATGACAGCTGCGCCTTCCAGGCCGGAGCCTGTCGAGGCGGCTGTCATCTGCATCGCATAAGTCAGTCCGCACGGAAGGAACCCGAAAGCGATTCCCGTCGCAAGCAAATGCATGGTTTCTTGCTGCTTGGAACGCCCAGCGCCGCCAGCTAACCTTTTGTGAAGGAATGTCGATAACCGGTTCATCAGCGGCAGCTGAAATCTGCGCCACAGCCACAAAAGCAACAAACAGCCGCCGATAATAGATGCTAAGCCTTGGACGCCGGCAAATTTGCCCGCCACATCAACAAAGGAGCCAACGGCGCCCATTACTGCGCCAAACAAGGTGTAGGAAACAATGCGTCCGGCATTATACAGCAGCATCGATTTTCTCACCGTCGCCGCGGAATTAAGAGACACGGCCGACACGATTCCCCCGCACATCCCAATGCAGTGCGGCGCACTGAACAAGCCGGTTAAAATGATAAAACCCATTTGCTGCCACGTAAGCGTCATTGGATGGCCTCGGACTTTCTCTTAAGCTGGCCCGACAGCCGCAGCGCGTTCCCGACTACGGACACCGAGCTTAGCGCCATCGCAGTGCCGGCCATCCATGGCTCCAGCAAGCCAAATGCCGCAAACGGGATGACGATTACATTGTATACAAAAGCAAATGATAAATTTTGCCTAACGTTGCGAATCGTCAGCCTGCTGATTCTAATCGCTTCAGGGATCGCCTGCAGCCTTGAAAATAACAATGTCATATGGCCCGCGCTAAGCGCGGCGTCTGTCCCTTCTCCCATGGCAAGGCCGACATCTGCAGCAGCCAAGGCCGGTGCGTCATTCCAGCCGTCGCCTGCCATTGCTACGCGTTTCCCTTTTCTCTTTAGGCTCTCGACAAGCTCCAGCTTACTCTCGGGCAGCATGGAGGCATGCACCTGCGCGATGCCTGCCGCTTTTGCTGCAGCATGCGCCGGCGCCTCATGATCTCCAGTAGCAAGAACAGCTGCAACACCCAGTTTCTTTAATTGTTTTACCGTTTCTTTGGCATTGGCTTTAACTCTGTCGTTGAATGCGATTGCGCCTGCGCAATGATCGTCGATCGCCAGATAGAGGACCGTCTCCCCTAATTGTTCATGAAACTTTGCGAAAGCAATGACCTCGCTGCTTACCGGCCATTTTCGTTCTCCGGCGAATCCAGCGTTGCCAATCGCGAATTTCTGTTCATTGATTACGGCTTCCACACCGCCACCCGGGGTAAATACGTGATTGCTGGAAGCCGGAATGACTAGTCCAAGCTTATTTGCTTCTTGCCGAATCGCGGCAGAGAGCGGATGCGCCGATTCCGCTTCAGCAGCAGCAGCCATCCGCAGAAGCGCTGCGCGGTTTCCTTTAACGGCCAAAAATGCGCTGACCTGCGGCTTGCCTTCAGTTAAAGTCCCCGTTTTATCAAAAATAATCGTTTGAATGCCCGCCAATCGTTCAAGCGCTCCCGCTTCCTTCGCGATTATTCCTTGCTTGGCCAGCCTTCCGGAAGCGATAACTAACGAGATAGGAGCAGCTAGGCCCAGCGCGCAAGGACAAGCAGCCAGCAGGACGGCTATTCCGCAAATGAACGCTTTGCTCCAGTCACCCGGATCAAGAAATAATCCCCACATCAAGACGGTTACAAGCGCAAAGACCAGCATAACCGGGACGAACCAGCCTGCTGCCGCATCGACATTGCGCTGGATCGCCGACTTCGAGCGCTGGGCCTGCCGGACCAGCTCCTGAATGCGGTTCAGCATCGTATCATGGCCGGCAGCCCGCGTCCGGATACGAAGCTGCGCCGTTTCATTTCGCGTTCCGGCCCATGCCTGATCCCCCTCGCGCTTGCTGACCGGCAAGCTCTCTCCGGTTAACAAAGACTCGTCGGCAGCAGAATGCCCAGCGGTAATCACACCGTCTACCGGTATGGTTTCGCCTGCCGTTACGATGACGATGTCGCCAGCTCTTACGAATTCCGTCTGAATATGCACAATTTCGCCTGCCCTCTCAACGGCGGCCGTTTGGCTTTGCAGCTTGCTATACCCATCAGATCCGCTCTGCGCTTTAAGCGACGCGGAGGTTTCAATGTATTTGCCGAGCAGCACGGCAGTCATAACGACCGCAGATGTCTCAAAATACAATGGCGGAGCATGGGCAGCCGTCTCGGCAAGCGGGCGAAACAAGCCATTTTGAAACACCGCGTAATGGCTGTACAAATAAGCTGCGGTCGTCCCGATAACGACAAGCACATCCATATTCGCGCTGCGCTCGCGCATTGCATGGTACGCGCCAAAATAAAACGGCAAACCGATCACGAATTGAATGATCGTTGCAAGCAATAGCTGCAGCCAAGGCAGACTCAGCCAGCCCGGCAAGTATTGAAGCAAGGGCTCTAGCAGCGGAATATGCTGCAGCATGCCGGTTAAAAGCGGCAGCGTAAGAAGTACGGATACGGCCAGCCTCAGCCTGAGAATATCATGCTCCTTTCTTAAGCCCTTCTTTGCGGTTTCATTCAGCAAAGCCGAAAATCCCAATTGCTGTACTCTCTCGGCGATTTGCTTCGCTTCCACTCGTTCAGGCTTAAACTGCACCCATGCGGTTCGCAGCGGAAAGCTGACGGCAGCCATTTGAACGCCTTCCATTTTGCTGACCGCCTTCTCTATCCTAGCCGCACAGGCAGAACAGCTCATGCCATGCACCGCGAAATCTATCGTTAGGTCTTTTTCCGACTCATTCTGATTGACTGCATGCTCCAATCTAAGCACCCGCCTTCCATTCATTGACCTATATGCCTGTACCTCCGCGTTTAACTATATGACAGGCATTCGGTTTGCATGAATGGAACTTGCGGCTACATGCGGTTCGGCGTTGGAAGCCCTAAGATGTCAAGCGCGTCCTTCATCGTGTTCTTATAGCGCCCGGTGAGCCAAATGCGCAAGTCTTTGGTTTGGCCCTCTGCCTTCAGTACCGTGCATGTAGCATAAAAGTGGTTGAATATTGTAGACAGCTCATATACATACGTGCAAAGCTGGTTGGGAGAAAGCTCGATTACGGCCGACTGCAGCGTTTCGGGCCAATAGGCCAGCTGTCTTAGAAACGAGTGCTCCTGCGGTTGGAGCGCGCTTAGATCCTGCAAGCAAGCACTATTAAATGAAGACTCGCCGGCATTCTTCAGAATTCGGCTCGAGCGCGCGTAGGAATACATCAAGTACACACCGGTATTCCCGGTTACCTCCATGGCTTGCTCCAAATCAAAGACGATCTCCGTCTGCAAATGGAAGCGGAGCAAGTAATAACGGATCGAGGCTGCAGCGATCGCATGACTGGATAAGCCGCTTTTTTTCGATCTGCTTGCGGCAATCATCTGCTCCATTTTTTCTAGAAACTCCGCGATTTTGATGCCGATGCCTTGTCTCCCGGACATCGCATAGGCATGCTTTCCATCAGAAATATCGATACCGAGACCCTTTGCCGTTTCCGGGCTGAGCGATACGACTCCGTAGCTGACATGACGCAATTGCTCGGCCTGCTTCCGATAGCCCAGCGCAAGCAGAGCTTCCTTGACCATGGCTTGCGGATATTCTTGACGCTGGTCGATCACGTTAATAACGATGTCGGCATGGCCGATTTTCTTCTTCACTCCGCTGGAATGCGTCGTCCAAAGGCGGTCCGCAAATTTTTTGTAACGAAAATCTTGTTGGAGCAGCCCAAACTTCCAGAGATGGTACGCAATATCTTTTGCCGTATAAGTTAAGATACCATTTGAGCGAACGAGCACCTTATCCGCATGAAATTCAGATTGCTCTTCAACTTCATCTTTACCTTCCGAATGCTTGAGCACCCAACATCCCTGAAGCTTCCCTTCGGTTTCTTGATGGAAAAGCTGCGTCGCCTGCAGCAGCTCGAATGCGCGGGTCCAAAAACCTTCGCGCACAATACGGCTTTCCCAAACAAGGACATCGTATGCAATGCCGAACTGCCTCATATCCTCGATATGCTCTCTTACGATACGCTCTGCAACGAGCAGGCCAAGCCTAGCTGTATTCGAATGCCCTTCTTCCAGCTCTGTCAGCACTTTTGTACGCTCGATCAGCAGCTCGGGCTTTTCCTTATAGGCCTTATTGATGCTTGCGTACGTGTCCCAGCAAAAATCCCCAAAACGTTCATGCGGCAGAGCTTGCTTGGTCTGAAGGATTCCGACCACCGTATCCGCCAGTTGATTTCCCAGATCATCGATATAGTTGTGCACCTCGACCTGGTACCCCGTTCTCCTCAGCATTCGCGCGATCGTATCGCCCACGCAGGAGTTTCTTAAATGACCGATATGAGCCGATTTATTGGGATTGATAGACGTATGCTCGACAAGCACCTTTCGGTTGGCGGACAGATTAATGACAGCAGGCTGGACCGATTGTTCTGCCCACCAGGACCAATTCACATAAAAGTTAAGAAACCCTGGGGGAGCAACCTCAATGCCTGCTAACGCTGCGGTAAGGCTTGGATGATTGAGCAGCCTTTGTTTAAATTCATTCGCGATATGCAGAGGCGACTGCTTCAACACCTTAGCCAATTGCATCGCTATGTTGCTGCTGTAATCTCCATGCGCGAGACTGACGGGATGCTCGACAGCGATTTTCAGCTGCTCCGGCTTTGCTGTACTCGCCTCCTGCAGCAGGTTTTGCGCCGTTTCTTCTATAGCGCTAATAATTTGTTCATGAACCATGCGGATGCCTCCCATCGAATAATCAAGCGAAAAATTAAGCTTAAAATAAAAAAAAGCCCCCGTCTCTTAAATAAGAGACGAGAGCTGTAAAGATCCCGCGGTACCACTCTAAGTGCCATGCCCAAATAACGGGTTGACCCTCGTTTTCGTAACGGTCGATGACCGGATTTGCCTACTGCTGCAACACTTTCGGTTCGGCAAACCATTTCCTGGACCCGCTTCATCTAAGACATCCGTACCGGCTTCCACTTACCCGGCTCGCTGCGACTATCTGTCATAGACTACTGTTCCATTCGTCAATGTTTTCATTTCCAATTGATTGCTTAAATGTATTTATACAGGATAAGATTTGCAGTGTCAAGATTGATTAGCCTGAAAATAAACATTCGCAGTTAAGATCTCTATCGTTTTTGAGTCCGAGACGGATTTTCACCAAGGCCATTGGAAAACATACCTATGACATGAAATCTGCAGAAGGAGATGGTTAATCCATGAAATCATTGGCTGTTTATATTATGCTCTTCCTTTGCTCCATCGCTTTCTTAATTTTCATGGACGTATTATCCGGAATCCCTTTATCCAAAGCGGTGCGCATTATACTCCATTCCTTCACCGTAATCACTTTTCATGAAAAAATAATCGTTTTTGCTGCCTTCGTTTTTCCATTCGCAATGCCTCTCATCAGCATTATGAATAAAAAAAAGAAAGCAAAAACGAATTAAATGCATTGCAGCATTGCGCCGCTTACTCATTCTCGGGTTTCATATAAGACTTGATTCTTAAGCCTGTCCGCCTGACATAGGCTTCCACGCTTACTTTCACTTCGCTTTGAGAGTAGAGGTCTGGCCAGTTTTTCTTCATCTTCTTCCATTCCTTTGGATGGGTGCGCTCCAATTCGGTCGCGAAACCGAAAATATCGCTTTTCTTGTTTTGGGTTACTTTTAAAGCGGCTTCGATTTCTTTCTTCGTTTCTTCCGTTAACTGCTTTTGCAGCTTTATAATTTCATCACGGTTGTCCGGATTGATCGAACATTTCGCTTCGCTTAAATTACTTTCTTCTTTAACTCGCAGCGATAATACGGGTTTACCATTTAACATCTCCGTCCTCACTTTGGTCGTTGAGCGGATAATCTCAAGCGATATCGCTTCTTTCTTGTCCCCGCAAGCAATGTTGATGACCGTGTTTTCATTTTATTTAATCCCCATAAAGCGCCTCGGGCTTCTTTGCCATCCAGCCAAGCTGCGAGCTTCCCCTTCGAAAATATAGCCATTCCTTTCGTTTCGATGTTAGTATACGGGGGTGACTTCTCCGTGTGTACGCTTTGATCCTTATCTAAACTGACGCCGGCTCCTGCATCAATCATGAGGGAATGGAGAATAAATTGATAAACCATCTCCTTATCGGTAATGCCGTCCAAATAAACCGCACCTGCTTGCGTCTGGTTCGCTCCGATCTCAAGAAGCCTACCGATAATATCCGGACTGTTACCCAGTTCATTTTTGATGAAGTTAATATTATCGGCAAAACTCGGGTTAATGGAAGCGCTGGCTCCTGTGCGCGGTTCTGCCTCTGACTCTCATGATTATGCTCCGGCCAGCTGATATAAAGCCCGACGATTTTTTGCATATAGCCGCTGATAATTAGTGCTGGATATTGTTTCTCAAAATAAACATAAAGCAAATAAATCATAATGCCCCCGGGCATCGCCAGCAGTATCGATAACCACGCGTTAGACCCCGTCCCCAGGCCAATCGGAAGCACCAATGCCGTACCGAATTCGAACAAAATGATGGTGGAGAACAGCTGAGTCGGACTGATCGCGAATGATTTGGCCATTTCAACCCTCCTTCCAATGCGTTAGCAAATGATCTGTATTATGTACGACATTAATACTTTCCAAAAAGAGGCTATTTTATGAATATTGCAGGAAATCATCAGTAATCGGCTGCTCTTTCTCTAGTAACAAAAAAATACAGGCTTACGTCTGAGACGTCAGCCTGTATTTTTCAAAAACTATTTTTTCTCTGCCATGGATATAGGCGCGTACTATTGCTCAGTTAAGATGATCGGACCATTCTCGGTTATCGCGAGCGTATGCTCGTATTGGGCTGACAAACCGCCGTCAACCGTTCTGGCGGTCCATCCGTCTTGATCGATTTTGCTGTGGTATTTCCCCGTATTCAGCATCGGTTCAATCGTCAGCACCATGCCGGCCTTTAAACGGGTCCCCCGCTGCGGCGGGCCGTAATGCGGTACCTGTGGCTCCTCATGCATTTTCTGTCCGATACCGTGACCAATAAAATCCCTTACAACCGAAAAACCTTGCCCTTCCGCATAGGCTTGGATTGCATGTGAAATGTCACCGATTCGGTTACCGACTATCGCCTGTTCTATTCCTTTGTAAAGCGACTCCTTCGTCACATCCAGCAGCTTGCGAGATGCATCGGATACGCTGCCGACTGCATATGACCAAGCTGAATCCGCGAGCCAGCCGTCCAAATTAACGACCATGTCGACGGTAATGATGTCGCCTTCAGCCAGCTCTGTTTTACTCGGGAAGCCATGGCAAATCACATCATTGACCGAGGTACAGGTAGCAAACGGATAGCCATGGTATCCTTTCTGCTCCGGTGTCGCTCCATTATTTCGGATAAAATTCTCGGCAAACTGATCGATTTCGAGCGTGGTTATCCCGGGACGAATGAATGTGCGCAGCTCCCGATGGCAGGCAGCCAGGATTTCACCCGCTTTTTTCATTTTCATGATTTCTTCGTTTGTCTTGATGACGATCATTTCAATCACCCAATCCTTTACTTCTATGATGACATTAGTACCTAAAGTATTTTATTCTGTAACCGCATGTAGTATTAAGAATACCTCAAATAACCGTAAAAATATATCCAATAGGTTTCAACGCATCAGCACCTGCTTGCCGGCGTTAAAAAGCCTCTCCGTTACTCTTTCGAATCTTTAATGAGCTCTTTCTTCCAAAAATTAATGACCGTATGCTCTGGCAACTCCATAGATGCCCATAACCCTTTGGACTTAAAACCATGCTTTTCCATCATTTTGACGGTATTTTGCACATCTGCGTTACTCACTCTCAGCTCCATGGATACTGCGCTTTTCACAATCGCATTCCAATCATGGATTTGTTCATCCGTAAATTCGTTAATTGACATGTTTTTTCATCCTCTCAAGTTGTCGCTTCCAAAGTCACATAAAAATAATCGGATATGATTTTACCCTGAGCATTGGCTTTGTATCCCTAAATAAAAATAAAAAGCCCTTAAGGGCTTTTTATATCACCATGCAAACTTGCCTTCTAAAATGATTACTTATTTGCCGTAAACGACTTCACCCGGCCATTGGAGCATTCCACCGGTTACGTTGACGACTTTATAGCCCTGCGCATGCAGGAAATCGCATGCTTTCCCGCTGCGTCCGCCGCTGCGGCAAATCAACACGATGTCTTGATCGCCTTGCTTAAGCTCATTGATTCGCTCTTGAAGCTCAGACAACGGAATGCTCCGTGCTTCCTTAATATGGCCGTCCTGCCACTCGTCCGGCTCACGAACGTCGACAAGATTTAATGGTTTGTCTTCTTTCAGCTGGATTGCAAGCTCAGCTGCCGTCATTTCTGGATACATTTGACTCATCCCTTCAAGCGTTGCTTATGTTTAATCGTATACAAGCATTGTATCGCTTTGATATGCCTATGTCTATCTTGCTGTTGTTTCATTAAGTAAAACAAAAGCAGCAGGCATTTTGGACGGTACCTTCCAATTCGAACGGCGGCTTTTTAACTACGAAACGGCTTTTAACGCCTGTTTTTATTTTTCGCGGCCAATAACCGGTTGATCGTGGCGTCCTTTGCTGCTTCGTTTTTTTGCCCGGCCGGGCTGTTCTCCGGGCTTTCCCGATTGATCCTGTTCTCGGCTGAAGGGGCGGAGTCATATCTCGCCACAGGTCTCGATTCGGATGCTTTCGTCGAGCTGGCGCCGTTCCCGTAGAAACGATTAGCTTCCGTTTTACGTTCCTTCAGCCTAGACAAAGAGCTAAACGAAGCCGATCTTTCGATAGTCGTTTTTGTTGCCCCTGAAAGAGAAAGCTTATTAGACTGGAAAAGCCGTTTGAAGCCTGCCATCATTCGTTCCCAAGGAATGGATAGTCTTCGAATCGCAATATCGAGCAGCCATAACATTAGTGCTAAAATAAGCAGCATGCGCGTCCAATCATAAACCTGCCTCGATGGCTGCGGATTAAATTGAAAGGCCATCCTCGGATCGGAAGGGTCGATGACCCTTCCCCCCGTCGTTGCTGCGATTTGCTCCAGCAGCGCAGGTCCATCCTTATTCGCAATACGATACTCCGGCGAGTAGGGAATCACAAATCCAGCCGTACTCCCGTTCTGTATAGAAGCATCATCGGACTTTTGTCCAATCTGCGCTAAATATACGCCTGGCTCCGATACGGTAAGCTTGGCTTCGTATTCTCCTGGTGCAACCGGCATCAGCCGTTTTATTTCTTGGTTGCCAGCTAGGTCTTGAATTCCCGCGGATAGCCTGCTGTCGGCAACTTCGCCATCGGCCAGCGACCGGACACTTAGCTTTGCTTCATTTCCGGTCATTTGAGCGGATATGGAATACGGCGCCCGCTCAAATTGCGGAAAGGTCCATTTTACCCAATCGACGAACACGCTCGGAAACTCCGGCCACTGCACCCACTGGCTTGACCATTTGCCCATGAAATCGCTTGTCCAAGCGACCGTTCTGCCTGAACCGTAAGGCCAGCGGGCGAGCAGCGGATCACCGCCTTGTGTCCAAAGCGCAATCTCTGCCGTTTGTTTGGGTGAAGTTGCGATATAGGCATCGATAGCAGGCAGTCCATTGCGCCAATTGATTGACCAATCGCCTGCTTGCCCGATACTTGGCGTAAAGGTCTGCTCTACGATATAGGTTCTTGACATCATTACGGTTTCACGGCTAAATATAGCAGGCAGCGTGCTTTGATCTTTTGTAAAATAATAACGGCCCTTGGCGTCATCCGCCAGCCGTTTAAGCAGCTGTTGATCCGCGCCTTCTCCTACCGCGACGGTAGACAGCGTCATATTCTCCTCATTCATCGCATCCGTAACCGCTTTGTAATTGGCGGATGTTGAGGATTGGCCGTCCGTAAGCAAGATCATGTGCTTACGCTGAGCATCCAGTTCTTTTAAACCTTCATAGCCCGTGCTCAGCGCGGTAAATATTTCAGTACCGCCCTCCGGCTGAATGCCCTTGATCTTTGTAAGGACTGCTTCACGATCCTTGAGCTGTGTCGGTTCCACTACCCACCAAGGCGCAGAATCGAAGGCAACAACACCTACCGTATCCGTGTCGCGCAGCAGTTCAACCGTCCGCATTGCCGCTTCCTTCGCCAGCTCCAGCTTCCCGCCGGACATGCTTCCCGAGCGGTCGATAACCAAAACGAGCCCTAAAGACGGAATTTGCTTCTTGCCTTGCAAATCCATATGCACCGGCAGCGCTCGCTCGATTGGCGTTTTGAAATAACCTCCGAGACCAAAGCTTTCATCTCCCCCGAGCATCATAAGCCCGACACCGTAATCGCTGACTGCCTTCGCAATCCATTCCATCGGCTTCTCGGCAATGCGTGTCGCCGATACATTGTTCAATATTATGCTGTCATAAGCTGCGTATTCGGCAAGCTCCACCGACAATTGCTCAGGAATAATCGTTTCAAACCTTATTAATGACGATTGAAGCGCTGCTTCAATATTTGCAGATGAACCTCGAGCCCCTTCCACGATTAAGACGGCCGGCGGTCCCCCTACACGGCTAAAGGCATGTGCCGTATTGTTAGCCTGCTGTTCATCGCCGGGAACAAATATTTCAGCTCTGAAGCGGTGAAAGCCAGGGTCCGCCGCGATGCTTTGCAGCGCAAATCGGTTTTCGCCTTTTTCGAGTTGAATATCGGATAGGGAAAGTTCAGCGTTATCTGCATAAAGACGGAGCTGCGCAGGTCCGGCAGCCGTACTGTTGATCATAATTTCAAAGCCGAACGTCTCGCCTTGCTTTAACGAGGGAGGTACGTTCAGTTCCTCGATCGAAGTATCCTTCACCGATTCCGGCTTCATGGGGACAACATCAACGGCAATGCCAACGTTCTTCAATAAACGGGCTTGCCTCCTGGCATCGCCGGTATTTTCCGCCCCGTCAGAAAGCAATACGATTCGGCCTCCGCCCTCCTCTTGGAGCATCGCTGCAGCAAGCTGCAATCCTTGCGAAATATCCGTATAGTGCGGATTAAGGTTTGCCCGGAACGCAAAGCTTTGTTCATCCTCGAATAATTGCTTCGTTAACGTTCGTTCGACGGCGGCGTTTAGACCTGAGGAAACAATGCCGCCTGAATCCTCGTTTTCTTTGGAAGACCAGGCTTCCTTTATCCATTCGCTCATTCGTGTATCTGCCCGCATGCTCGCTGATCTGTCTGCCACGAATACAACTTTGCGCTGTTCTCTCACGGTAAAAGGCTGAATATCCGAAATGATGGCGATTAAAAGCAGAAGAATAATGGCTCGCGTGATGATCGATACGAGCTTTCGCCCGCCGCGCAGCCGCAGGGTCATTCGTGACATCCACCACACATAAAGAAGCAGCGGCAGTATCAGTAGAAGCGCCCAAGGGTTGCTAGCTTGAAAGCCCACGGCGATATACCTCCCATTCCGCACCCAATACCAAAAGGAGTAAAATAGCTGCATAAAGCTGCAGCGATACTTTCTGCTTTTGTATAGGCGGTTGATCTGGACCTGCCGTCTCTGCCGCATCCGGTACCCCGACCGCCGGTCCGGACACTAAACGCAGTTTTTCTTCCGAAGCAGCAAGGTTCATGAGCTCCGTTTGATCGGCGCTTACCGCTAATAACCGATCACTGACAATCGCATTATCTATGTTTTTTTCGATCAGTCGATATAATCCCGGAGCGGAAGGGGCTTGGTACAAGTCTTGTGCATCTAATTCGAGCTCTGCGGATTTCTTTTGCCCGGCAGAAGCTCCTATGGCTGCAAGCTGCACGGTTTCCCATTCCGCTTTAAAGGTATCCGAATGAAATGAGAGCTCCAACTGCTGCTCCGCAGTGGAGGAACCAAGCTCAAGCTGCAGCCCGCCGCTCATCCATTCTGCCGCTTGAACGATAAGGACGGGAAATTCGGGACGCAGCGGAAGATCCGTATCTTGGAAATCAAAGGTGAAGCGTAGACGTGGCATGCCGTCATGCGTCCCCGCATAGATTGCTGGGATTCCGCCGTAGCTGAGCACCGGTTCGCCCCAGGTTACATCGGACGGAGCGGGCTTTGCGAGCCTGCCGATATGCGTGTCAGCAAAGGTTAGATACGAAGTTACGGTATGCTCTTTCTTCACTACGCGATGATTTGCTGGCACTGCCGCATTCTGATCCGATTGTTCCGGATGGTCAATCATCCAGAGGGGCTTCGATTCAAGCAGCTTGGACCAATCTGGGTCTGCCGCCAATGTACCGTATTGGCCATCGGTAACGATCCAATCGATTTTGTTTGCCTGCTCATCTGCAGGCGCTGGGCTGTCCGGGCTGATCTTGACGGTTTGCACGCCGGCAAGCAACAGCGCTTTCTCAAGAAATAAGTTGCCTTCCGTTACGAGCAGCGCTTGTCTCTGCCGCGGAACAGCCGGGAATTGATATGCCGTATTATCCGCCAAAAAATCATCGCGCTGCTTAAATTGAGCTTTATAGTATAATGCCTGCGGCAGCTCGCTCACTTCCGCGCTTTCCCATTCGCCTGCTTGAACGGCAATAAGCGGTTCAGCAGTTAATATTTGCTCTCCGGCTGCGGTAACCGCATACACCTCAAGCTTTAGCGATTGATCCTGTTCGCCATCATTCCGGAGAGTAATAACGCCCCTGCCCGTGCCGCTGCTGCTTGTCGCCGGCTTTATTCCGAAGTACGCAATGGAAACGTTCTGGATAGATTCCGAGCCGTCTATTGCGTGCAACACCGTGGGAGCCCGAAGCTGCAGCTTATTCGCTTCCGAGGCATCGGACCAGTGCCCATCCGTATAAATAACGATTTCCCCGGACGGATCATCCTGCAGAAGGGAATCCGCAAGCGAAAGCGCGGCTGCTTGGTCAGATTTCCCGTAAAACGGTACGATGCGCTGCAGCTGCCGAGTAATCTCATCCTTGTTGCTTTGCCGATTGACCAGCACTTCGGGCTGAGACCCCGTCGTGATTACCGTGACCGGCCTGCTTACCGCTTGCTGGCCAAGCCATTGCAAAGCTTCTTTAATCGCTAATTCTAGCCGGGTCGTCGATTCAGGGCTAGAGGCTTGATCGGCCGTGCTTAGGGTTGAAGCCATGCTGGCGGAACGGTCAATGAGCAGGATGGCATGTCCGGATGGCGCAGCTGGTCTCGTTGCAACAGGCTCCATCAAAGCGAGAATCAATATACTCGCGATCAACAGCTGCAAAAGCAGCAGCCAGCGGCTGCGAAGCTTCTGCCACGGCCGATTCGCTTCTTGCTCCCGAAGCACTCTTTGCCAAAGCAGATGGCTTGAAATCATTTTATTTTCATAGGTTCGCTTTAATAGGTACATGGCTGCGATTGCCGGTAAGGCAGCAGCAAACCAAGCAGACGCGATGGACAAAAACTGCATCCATCCCCCTCCTCTCGGGTCTATCGTTAATCGTATCTCAGCTATTTAGCACCTGCGAGGAAAGCAAGGTATGCCTGATTGTTACCTCAAGCGGGACGCTTGTATCGACAAAAACATAAACAGCTCCGCGTTCGGCGCATATTCGCTTAAGCTCGCTTTGGAACGCGGCAACCGCTTCGCGATATTCCTTCAATAGCTTATGCCCCACGGCAACCTCTTTGGCCGTTCCAAGCTCGCTGTCGATCAGTTTCAGTTCGCCGCTTAGATCGGGCTCCAGTTCTTCTCGCGAGAGCAAGTGCACTAGCACGACTCGTTGACCTGCCGCAATCAATGACACGACGGTCTCTTCAATCCCGCTATCAAACATTCCGTCAGTCAGCACCCATGCCGAGCCCGAACGTCTCGGAAGAGCGGATCTCGTGCTAAAAGGCATAGCCAGACTGGTGAAATCCTCTTCAGCTGCATACGTTGTATTTTCCGCCTCTAACTGCTTCATGGCATCAGCAAGAAATTGAAACAGCTTTGGAGACGATACGCGGCCATGAAGAGGCTGCAGCTCCTTGACTATCCGTTCACGAAATAACCGTACGGATAGGCGGTCATCCCCGCTGAGCGCCACATAGCCCAGGCATGCTGCGAGTCTCAGTGCGTACTGCTGCTTATTCATGCTGCCTTCCCCAAATGCCATGGAGCGGGACGCATCAACATACAGGCTGACTTGAAGCTCCTGCTCATCCCAATACTGGCGCATAAATGCTTTACCCGTGCGGCCGTAAACATTCCAGTCGATTCGCCGGACATCATCGCCAGGCGAATAAGGACGATAATCAGCAAACTCCTGCGAGCCCCCGATCGTGCTTGAACGCCGCTTGCCGGCCAGCATCCCTTTTATCCGGTTTCCTGCACGAATGCTCATGCGATCGAGCTCCGATAACAAAGAAAGATTTGGAAATAAAAGATGGAGCGCTTCCTGCGGCGTTAAGGAGCCTATTGTCGAAGACAACTCATGCTCCCCATTCTCATTCGCCTTGCTTCCGCTCATCGTTCCGCCTCGATCGCCGACAAGATAACTTCTGTCATGCGATCGCTCGTTAATCCCATCGCCTGTGCCTCATAGCTGAGCACTATGCGGTGGCGAAGCACGGGCAACGCCGTGTGCCGGATATCATTCCATGACACATGCAGCCTGCCGGAGGCCAATGCCCTTACCTTACTAACTGCGATAATTGCTTGAAGCGCACGCGGTCCAGCGCCGAAACGAACATATTTTTTGACGTCGCTCGGCGCATCCGTTTCCTGCGGATGCGTCATCATGACTGCCTTCACGGCCAAATCCAGCACATCCTCGGCAACTAGTATTTGTTTTGCCGCTGCTTGGAGGGCAGTTAACTCAGCTGCTGACATGACGACAGACGCCTGCGTCTGCGAGACGGAGGTCGTCCGCAGCACAATTTGCTTTAATTCGTCCCGAGTTGGAAACTCGACACCGATTTTTAATAAAAACCGGTCAAGCTGCGCCTCAGGCAGAGGATAAGTTCCTTCTTGCTCGATCGGGTTTTGGGTTGCCAATACGAAGAAAGGCTTCGGCAAGCGATGTGTCTCTCCCCCTGCCGTTACCGTGCCTTCCTGCATCGCTTCCAGCAAAGCGCTTTGGGTCTTCGGCGTCGCGCGATTGATTTCATCGGCAAGCACAAGATTTCCGAAGATGGGCCCTGCCTGGAAACGGTGAGCCGCGCTTCCCTGTGCGCTGAAGTCAATCAACGTTGTACCCGTAATATCCGAAGGCATGAGATCAGGCGTAAATTGTATTCTTGAAAACTGCAAAGCAACGCAATCCGCGATTGTTCGTACGAGCATCGTTTTTCCTAACCCGGGGATCCCCTCCAGCAGCGCGTGCCCTCCTGCAAGCAGGCACCAAAGCAGCTGCTCCACCACCGTTTTCTGACCGACGATTACGCGTCCGATTTCTTCCTTGAGTACGGCGATCCGCGCCGCAGCTTCTTCCAATTGGGCTTTCGATTCAATCATTTCGGATCACCTCCATTAACTGGTTGGTTGAATTTGGTCAAAATACTCCTTCACTTTCTCCTGCATACTGTCAGGCAGCTGTGAACGGCCAAGCGATTCCTTAGCTTCCGTCGCATAATCGTTATATACATCCTCATATGGCCTTGTCATGCCGTCAATCATCGGGGATTGACCGCCATTCTCCGTCTGTCCGCCTGTGGATGGACCGCCATCCTGCTGCACGTTGCCGGAGCCTTGCATATTCCGCGGGGTCGTAATCAGATTCCTTCCGCCCATTCCCGTTCCTGCGCCGGAACCAGAGCCAGAACCGGAACCCGAGCCAGAGCCAGAACCAGAGCCAGTTCCAGTTCCAGTTCCAGTGCCAGAGCCAGAGCCAGAGCCAGTTCCAGTTCCAGTTCCAGTGCCGGAGCCAGTACCAGTGCCAGTGCCAGAGCCAGTGCCAGTGCCAGTACCAGTGCCAGTGCCAGAGCCAGTGCCAGTGCCAGTGCCAGTGCCAGTGCCAGTGCCAGAGCCGGTTCCAGTGCCGGTTCCAGTGCCAGTGCCAGAGCCGGAACTCGGACTGCTTCCAGCTCCCGAAGGAGATCCGGGATTAAAGCCTGCGGAAGCGCCAGCCGCGCCGCCCTGACCAGCTAGCTGCTGCGCGCTTTGGCCAAGCTGGCCCGACATCGACCGGGCCAGTTGCTCCAGCTCGCCCTGCGACAATTCGCGGGCGAGCGCTTCCTCCAGAGCGGCGAGCGCATCGCTGCTCTCGCCTTTGGAGGCGGCTTCGCCGCCTGCGTCGCGTGCCTGCCGCGCCGCCTGTTCAAGCGCCGCGGCAAGCTCCGCGGCGCCCTGCTCCTGCGGCTGCTCCGCCGCCAGCCGCTCAAGTGCTTCCGCCAGCGCATCACGCTGCTCTGGCGACAATCTTTGCAGCTGCGACCGCATATCGCCGATCGCTTGCTGCATGCCTGCGGCGTCCCGGTCCTGCAAAGCTTGACCGAGCTGCCGCAAGCTCGGCTCCTTGCTCATCGCATCCGCCGCAGCCTCCATCCGCTTAGCGGCCTGCTGCGCCGCTTCAGCGGTTTGCTCCAGCTTGCTTATCGCTTCTTCCAGCTGCTCAAGCGCCTGAGCCCCGTCGCCGCTCAGCGAATCGAGCTTGCTTCGCAGCTCCTCCAGCGGCTGCAGCAGCTCCTGCTTCGCATCCTCCGGAAGCTCCGCTGCTTCTGCCAGCTCGGCCAGCTCATCCGCCTCGCGCTCCAGCGCATCCAGGCGTTCCTTCGCCTGTGCGAGCGCTTCTGCCCGCTCATCGAGCGGATTAGGCATGACGAGCAGCGCTGCCGTCACAACCCATACCGCTGCCGCGCCATAAACGAGTGACCGCCAGCTTCGCCAAGCCGGCCATGGCAAGCTGATTCGCAGCGCGCTTACAAACCTTTCGGCTGCCAGCGTCGCCTCTTCCCGCTGCAGCTTAACAATCGGCTGCTCGTGATAATCCTCACGCAGCAAACCATCCAGCGCGGTCGAGATCGCATCCTCTGTTTCCTGCCGATCCATCACGCGAGCGGCTTCCCTCAAAGATGCGCGCTTCCAAACACCTGCTCCTGCCCCTAATGCCAAGCCGGCGCATACCAAAACGGCAGCTAAAGGCCGTGCGAGCAAAAGGGGCCATATCCTGCTCACTCCTAGCACCAACAGTCCCGCGGCGCTGCCGCAAAGCAGCCCTATCAGCGAAGAACGGATCACGGCAAACAGGGTCAATCTCGTTCTAACGGGCCGCAGCAGCTCAATCAATGACTTTTTCTGCATTAGCGCTTCCTCCTAAAGTATTGCTGCTGATTAGGCTAAGCCCCAATTAAACAACAAAACTTGACATCGTAAGCCTGATTTAATGCTCAATCAGGCAGGCCGCCTAATCATGGGATCTTCATGAAACTCTTCAAATACCTTCGCTGATTATTTCTTCAAACGAGGACGCAGGCCGCGTATGCCCAGCCACAGCGCCAAAACGGATAATACCGTATAGATAATCATGAATTCCTTCCACAGCGCTAAAGGCGCTTGCTGACCGGTCGGCGGGTTTCGAAATGCAGAATAGGCTTGCCCGGTAACCGATGGATCAAGAATGCTATACAAGGCGGCAACAGGATTCCATGCAAGGATATGGCCTATCCAAGTGTAATTGTTCAAAGTGGATTGCGGCACCCGGTCCATCGTACCGACCAATACAAAAAACACGAGCGCCGTTCCGCCAAAAATAAATAAGGTAACGCCATAAGTGACAATGACGGAAATCATCGTTCGCTTAAACAGCGAAGAAAACAATATGCCAAAAGAACCGAGCACCAGCATAATGAACACATAAAATAAAAATACGAGTACCAGCTGCTTAGGCGATATGCCGCCGTACAAAAAAACCATCCCATACACGGGAATCGTGCTCAAAACAATCAGCACCATGAAGCTCAGAGATGAAACCAGCTTGCTCAGAACGATCGTGGGCGAGCTCTGCTGCGTTGTCAGCAGCAAATTAAGCGTCTGCTTCTCCCGCTCCCCGCTTATGACCCCGGCGGTCAATCCCGGCGCCATGAAGGCGATTAATCCAAGCTGTGCCATGCTCAAAAAATAAAACAAAAGCTTACTTTGCTCCGGATTAAAGGACTGACCGTTTCCCGTATTTACTTCCAATAAATAAATCGCGCTTAAGGCCATCAGCCCGATGGCAAATAAATAGAAGAACAATGTCCACATGGCCCGCGGCGTTCGCATTCTTAATTTGAATTCTTTATTTAATACCGGATTGATCAGCTTATTGCGCCAGCTTGCTCTTACAGTCCGTGCAGCGAATTGCTCCTTCATTCGAGCCCGTCGCCTCCCTTCGTTATTTCCAAGAATACATCCTCAAGATTCGTTTGCGCTTCGCTGAATGAGATAAGCCGATACCCCGCTGCAACAAGCTCGTGCAGGAGCTCCGATTGCTCGGCATCCTGACCGCCAAAATGGATTTGAATGCCTCTTTCATCGCGCAAAATCCGGTTTACGAAAGGCCGATCACGCAAAAACGCTTCCGCTTCCGCTTCGCGTTCAAGCAGCCTGACATGAAGGAATCTTTTGACGCGCAGACGGTTTTGGATATCCGATACGTTTCCAATGGCTATCATTTGCCCATGCTCGATGACGCCGATTTCATCGACCATTTCGGCAAGCTCAGGCAAAATATGCGATGAGATAATGATTGTTTTGCCCATCGATTTGAGCTCCCGGAGTATTTCCCGCATCTCGATGCGGGCACGCGGATCCAGGCCGGAGGCAGGCTCATCAAGGATGAGCAGCTCAGGATCATGGACGAGGCATCTAGCCAGACATAGCCGCTGCTTCATTCCGCGCGAGAGCGTATCCACATAAGCGTCTCTTTTATCGCTCAAATTGACCAGCTCCAAAAGCTGAGGGATAAGCTGCTCCCGCTCCGCTTTCGGAATTCCGTAGCTCGCTCCATAGAAATGCAAATATTCTTCCGTTTTGAATTGATCATATACGCCAAAAAAATCCGGCATATAGCCGATTCGCTTCCGCACCTCGTCCGGATGCTTGGTTACGTCAAAGCCATCTACCTTAGCCGTGCCGGAAGTAGGGATCATCAATGTGGCCAAAATGGACATTGTCGTGGATTTCCCGGCACCGTTCGGTCCGACAAATCCAAATACCGTTCCTTTCGGAATGGTTAAATCGATCGATTTAAGTGCTTGAAACGTTCCAAACGTCTTGGTGAGCTGCCTAATCTCAATCATGGGTACATCGAATTGCGGATAGGAGCTATTTTCCTCCATGGCAGGTTTTATCGTTTCGACATTAATGATTTCAACGTCATTGCTTCTGCTCATCCTAATGCACCTCCCCTTCCATCGCAATCAATGGCAGATTCATATCGATAGACCCTGCTGCCGTAATCTTCATGCGAAGCGTTTGGTTATTAATCAGATATTCGCCCGGTGAAGCAACAGCATCTTTTATTTCCGTCCATTTTCCTGTTTTATCATTCCATGCCGTTACGGTCGCAATGGAATTAGGTGCCCCATTGTTAAAAAAGATATCCAGCTTGTCATACGTAACCTGCTCTGATTGTCCAAGCTGATATTCAATTACAAGCTCGCCGTCACTCATAGAATAGGTGCCGTTTCCGTAATTTTCTAATCGCTGCATACGGTTTTCCTTAATCATAGGATTAACGAGCCCCGCTGGTACAATGACGCGGTTCCCGTCTATAAAGGATGTTTCAAGCTTCTGGGCCCAGAGCTTCAGATTATCAAACCTGATATTTTTTCCGTTCACTTTGTAACTCTCGTCATGGTCAATGCTAAAGCCTATGATAACTGGACTCGGCGGTAAAATTCCGCCGTTGTTTCGATTGACGTAATTATCAACAAGCTGGCGTTGACGGTAGAAATCATCCTTCACGCGGTTGGAGGGATACGGGAAAATGGTATCTCCATACGAATAATAGCCCGAAAAACTGCCGACGCCATTCTTTATGCTCGTTTTTCCGCTTTCGCCTTGCTTCAGATCGCCGAAAAGCAAGCTTTGCCCATTAATAAGGAGTGACACATGCGTGAGATCGGTCGTTGTATCATTTTTTGCCGTAACCTCGATTTCATTTTTCAATTGCTTATATGCCAGCGTCAGCTGCCCTGGATCGCTGTCCATCATGCGCCTCTCCAACCATGCCTTACGAGTGGACCAATAGGGAACCGAACGCCAGATCATCGATGTTCCGCCGGTCTCCGTAACGACCTGCTGTTTTCCGTCCAGCGCAAGCGCGGCGCTCTGTGAGCTGCTTTGATAGGTTTTAATGTTTACTTTTTCATCGAATTCCGCTTTTACCGTGCCTCCGGTCGGCATGAATACCGCCGTTGCACCCGAATGGACGGCCTCGCCTCTCCCGGTGAGTTCGATAAGCTCAATGGTATGGGCGGATATGTTTCTTTTATCTTCTGCCCCGAAGAAAAATATGACCATCCCCATGACTACGGAAAGCGATGGAATCAGCCACCATGACCATTCTCTTCGATCAGCTTTTGCTAATATCAGATAGAGCACCGGGGCAACAATAATCATATAACCTACGAACATGAGCAGCAAAAACATAAAATCGGGAGGTTTAATCGATGGAAATTGATCAATCAAATGATTCATATTCCAGTACATTTCATTAGAGACATTCATCGAACCCGGCTGAACCGGCGTTAATGTTTTTTGAAACAAGCTTGCCCATAGCACCGCGCTTCCAGACCATGTAGACATCGGCGCAAGCGATGGATCAAAAGCGACATAAATGACGCTTCCGAAGCCGACCGGACGGGTAACGGCCAAGGGCAGACCGTTTTCGGCAAGCACTGTTTTTCCATCTGTTATTTTTACGGACGATATGCTCATAGGCGTGTCCAGCTTTAACGCGGCCCCGCCTGCGCTGACAAGCGATGAAACGCTTGTTAAGTTTGTCGTTCCCGTTGCCTCGACTGGCGCGATTTGAATGAAGGCTTCTGCCGTTTTGCTGTAGCCTGCGCCCCCGGACAGTACGAGCGTCCCGCCCTGCCGGACCCAATCTTGTATTGCTATTATCTTATTCTCGTCCCAGCTTGCCGTCGCCATGTCATTAATGACGAGCACATCGATCGAATCCCACAATATGGGATCCGTCGGCAATTCCTTTTCTTCTATTGGAAGTACTGCGATATCATAGCCCCTTTGATTTAATGAGGGCATGAAATTCAACGTATCCGGATCCCGGGATATGACACCGATCGTGTTCGTATTTGCCGTCCTCACGCTTATATAATCATTCCCGATTATCGGAACGGTCTTGCCGGATTTAAATGAGTCCTTGAAAAATCTGATTTGGTTATTGTTTTGATTAAGCAATTCACCAGGAATGGAAGCCGTTAACTCAATGGCCGTTCCTTTGGGAAGCTCGGCTGGAATGACGATATCGCTTGATGTTTGCAAGTTCATCATAAGAAAAGAAATCACAAGCTCGCCTTTCAAATCCTCATCAGTCGTATTTGTTAATGTAAATCTTGCCGGATACCATTCGTTTTGCTTCATATAACCTTGATAGCCTACGCTGGCTTTCAGCGAAATCCCGCTCTGATCAGGTGCGGCTTGTACGTGTCCGGCCATTCCCAGAAAAGCGATAATCATGCTGAACAAGACCGTAAATTTGACGGCCCGGTTTCCGTTTCCCAAAATTCGTTTCACCTTCCGACCCCTCTCTTTACTTGTCTCCAATTATGTACATCCTTATTTTAACGTTTTTTACAATCAAAAGGTTGCAATCATTCCCAATTTTGTATATAACGCAAAAAGCGGCAGAGCCCGATCGCATAAAATTTCTTATGCTGATCCAAGCTCTGCCGCTTCCGATACTCGTAACTATTTTATAGACGTACCGCCGTACCGCTTACGGCTACCATCAACATTCCTTCACGTACAACCTCGTAGTCGATATCGATCGCAACGATTGCATTTGCTCCAAGCTTAGCAGCCTGATTTTTCATCTCGTCAATTGCAACATCGCGAGCTTCCTTCAACTTGCTTTCATAGGCGCCCGAACGTCCACCGACGATATCCGTTATCGATGCAAAAAAGTCGCGTACTACATTTGCGCCCATAATCGCCTCGCCTGTCACAACTCCTACATAATCCTGAATGGGACGGCCTTCAATGGTTGGCGTTGTCGTAATTAGCATTTGTTATGCTCCTCTCGCTTCACCTGGAAGCGTTTCTTAGTATAGCTTTAATTACGATAAAGCCTGACACAATGTTTCAATTAATTCGAAGGGACTTCAGCCATCTTGAGCTGCAAGAGTTCATCCGAGCTGATTTGGATTGTCATGCGGACTCGTACCCCAAATTCCCTATCATTCTTGCGAAGCCAAAGAAGAAAGCTTTCCTCGGCTTTATCATCGGACAATGCTCTTCGGCCTTCATATTTATAATCAATAATTGAAGCGTCGCGGTATGCTTTAGACGTTTCCTCTACTGCCAGCTTGCCCCATTTTGCATAAGCAGGTTCAGAATAGATAGCCGTTTCACCTGTTGGTGCCACTTCTGAATGCGCTAAACTGAGCAAAACAAAAACAGCCTTCATTACGATGTGACGCAGCATTTTAACACCACCTGTCTTTTAGGAAAACTAGGATTAGGTTCACCAAGTTGGAATCGTCCTATTCGTCATTGCAATCGATGGCCGTGTTCAAGACGCAGTGCATGCAAAAAAAGGCTGCCTCCGGGTTTTACCCCAAAGACAGCCGACTTTACTTCAATTGAAATCTTTTGTTTTACTAAACCTCTTCAACCGCGCGGTGTTTCCGCTTGCGATTCAGGAATTCATATACGACTGGCACGATAATGAGCGTAAGCAAAGTAGAGCTTGTTAGTCCGCCAATGACGGTAACGGCCATACCTTTAGAAATCAAACCGCCAGACTCGAAACCGAATGCAAGCGGGAGCAAGGCGCCTACCGTAGCGATGGCCGTCATCAAAATCGGACGCAGGCGCGTGCCTGCCGCTTCAATAAGGGATTCGCGTATGGATAGTCCTTCTTTTTCTTTTTGGATCACGCGGTCAACGAGAACAATCGCGTTCGTTACGACAATACCGATCAACATAAGCGCTCCGATCATGGCCGTAACGCTGAGCGTTTCTCCGGCGATAAGAAGAGCCACCAATGCGCCGATAATGGTAAACGGCAATGAGAACAAAATGGCAAATGGCGTTACTGCTCCCCCAAAAGTAATGACAAGAACAAGGTAAACCACTGCGATAGCTGCAAGCATCGCCAGCCCTAGCTGCGTGAATGATTCATTAATTTGTTCGGTTACGCCGCCCATATCAATGTCAACGCCTGCCGGAAGATCCGTTTCATCAATCATTTTCTGAAGTTCAGTCGATACTTTACCAACATCAGATGCGGTTACGTCCGCAGATACTTCGGCATATATACGATCATCGCGCCTAGTAATCGTATTTGGCGATTCGCCCTCTTCAATCGTTACCACATCTTTCAGCGCAACCTCAGTACCCATTTGCGATGTCAATTTCACATTTTCAAGATCCGCTTTATTGCTGTAGGTTTTCACTTCAACCTTGACATAAACGTTAAATTGCTCGCCATCCTTTTCGATGGTTGTCAGCACCGGACGCTCGCGTACGGGACTTAAAGCCATCGCAATCTGGCCTGCAGTTAAGCCGTTTTGGCTCAATTTTTCTTGATTTGCGACCAAACGGTACTGCTCATACGTTTCCGACAAGCTGGAATCGATGTTTTTCAAGTCTTTATTTTCACCAAGCTTCTTGGTCAGATCATCCACAACAGGCTGGAGGGCCTTCATATCCGGTCCATACACCAGCATCGATATACCCGATCCGCCAAGGCCGCCGCCTGAGAAGTCCTGCTCTTTCCATTCCCCTTCTCCGCCAAGCTCTTGAAGGAGCGGCACGATTTTTGCTTTTTCAGCCGTGAAATCCGCAAAATCTTCTTCATAGCTTAGGTTAAACAACGCTTGCTTTGAAGCTCCGGGACTAAACGGATTTTGTCCGCCTACTGCATACTGGACAACGGTAAGCCCTTCGCGGTCAAGAAGAAGCTTCTCCGCATCAAGCGCCATTTTTTCAACCTGCTCACGCGTTTCCCCAGGCGCAGGGTTATAAGAGACGACCATCATTTTCTGTTCATCGCCAGCTAAGAAGCTGGTGCCGATCACAGGAACAAGGAACAAGCTGCCGACCAAGAGGAGAACGGCTAAACCAAAAGCAACCGCTTTGTGGTCCAGCGACCAACGCAGTACGCCTTTGTACCATTCAGCAAGACGGCCTGGCTTATCATGATTGACTTTGCCAGCCTTCATTCCTTTTCGGAACATCATGTGTGCCAGCATAGGCACGACGGTAATCGCTACCAGCAGCGATGCCAGCAAGGCGAATACGATGGTTAACGCGAATGGAAGGAATATTTCGCCGATCATGCCGGATACAAGCCCGAGCGGCAGGAATACCGCAATCGTTACGATGGTTGATGCCAGAATCGGCACGAACATTTCCTTTGTCGCATCAAGAATTAATTCCTTGCCTTTTAATTTCTCCGTAGTTAAAGCCATTCGGCGGTATACGTTCTCGATGACGACGATGGAATCATCGATAACACGTCCAATTGCAACGGTCATCGCTCCGAGCGTCATAATGTTAAGCGTAATATCCATTTGGCTTAAGATCAGAAGCGCAATAAGGATCGACAACGGGATCGATACGACGGCAATAATCGTGGACCGGATATCGCGCAAGAAAATCATAATGATAATGACAGCGAACAAAGCTCCAATAATGGCTTTGCTAAGCATGGTGTGAACGGAATCCTCGATCGGCTTGCCTTGATCAAGCGTCATAACAAACGATAATCCTTCATTTTTACTTTCCAGCTCTTTTATTTCCTCTTTTACGTTGTTAACGACATCAACCGTATTGGAGTCAGCGGATTTAACGATATTTAATCCGATGGCATCTTTGCCGTTCGTACGGGATATTGATTCGGCTTTGCCGATGATACTGATATCGGCAATGTCGCTGAGCTTCACGCCCGGCATGATGATCATATTTTTCAAATCATCCTCAGTGGAAATATTGCCGTCAATGACCAGCGCTTTCTCAGAGTCGCCGAACTCATAAATACCGAGCGGCACAGAAACGGCAGACGCCTGGATAATGCCCTTCACCATATCCTCTTTCAAACCTGTTTGCTTCAGCTTATCCTGTTTAAACGCTAGCTCGCCTTCCTTCACGTTTTGTCCGGAAATTTGTACGCTGGCTACACCTTCGATTCCTTGGAGGCGAGGCAGCACATTGTTCTGAACTTCCTTCGTAAGCTGCTCCAGATCCAATTGATCATTAGAAAGACTTAACGATAGAACCGGAAAAGCATTCAGGCTGATACGGGATACCGCTGGATCTTGCGCACCATCCGGCAGCGTCAGCTCAGACAGCGCGTTTTTCACTTCCGTCGCCGCTTTATCCATATCCGTCTCGTACGTATACTCAATGACGACCGATGACGCATTCTCATAAGATGTAGAGCTTATCACTTCGACACCTTTCAGGTTTCGCGTGCGCTGCTCAATCGGCTTCGTAATTTTGTCCATGATTTCTTCCGGCGCAGCACCAGGATAAACGGTAGTCACGCTTACGATCGGAACCGTAATGTCAGGCAAGGTTTCCATTTTCATATTCAATCCCGAATAGAGTCCTGCAAATAAAACGAGCAACGTTAAAATCCATAAAGCAAATTTGTTATTAAGCGAAAAACGGATGATGCTTTTCAATTTTCCCCACTCCTTATTTTCTGTCTATACTTTAAAACGGTAGCCAACTCCCCATATCGTCTCGATATATTGGGGTTTTGACGGGTCATGCTCGATTTTCTCGCGCAGCCTCCGAATATGAACCGTGACCGTAGCTGCGTCTCCATTTGATTCCAACCCCCATATCCGCTCGAAGAGCTCTTCCTTCTCAAACACGCGGTTAGGATGGGAAGCGAGCAGAAGAAGCAGCTCGTATTCCTTGGATGTGAGCATCGCCTCCTGGTCATGGATCATGACTCTGCGGGAAGGCTTGTCAATAAACAACCCGCGGATGCGGATATGCTCGCCACGATCCGATTTGTCCGCCGTCAGCCTCTCGTAACGAGCCAGGTGCGCTTTCACCCTGGCCACAAGCTCGCTAGGGCTGAAGGGCTTCGTCATATAGTCGTCAGCCCCTAATCCCAGCCCTCTGATTTTATCAATATCCTCTTTTTTCGCCGTCACCATGAGCACGGGAATGTTAATGCTTTGCCTGATCTGGCGGCAAATCTCGAACCCATCGACTTTAGGAAGCATGACATCCAGTATGATAAGGTCAAACTTACCCTCCAACGCTTTCTGCAGTCCGATATCGCCTCTTCCTTCAATGTGTACGGAAAAGCCGTAGCTTTCCAAATAATCACGTTCCAGCTCGGCGATGGCTTTCTCGTCTTCAATGATTAGTATGTTCTTCATGATCACCCACCGTTTTGACGGTTGTTGATTTAGGCAGTTCTAAACAGAACCGGGCTCCGCCTTGCTCTGCATTTTCCGCCCATACCTTACCGCCATGCCCTTCGATTATTTGTTTAACGATCGCAAGGCCAAGTCCGCTTCCTCCCGTTTCGAGATTGCGCGACTGCTCGGCGCGATAAAAACGATCGAAAATAAATGGTAAATCAACCTCCTCGATACCTGGACCCGAGTCTTCGATCACGATTAAAGCATGCTGTTGCAGCTCTCTTACATGAACCTTAATTTGCTTGTTAGCAGTCTCGGCATGCTCACCCATATATTTCACGCAATTATTCAAAATATTGGTGAGCACCCTGCTCAGCTTATCCGGGTCAGCGGCAATCAGAAGCGGTTCCGCCTCTTGGTTCGAATAAATCAATGCCATGTCCGATTTCTCCAGATCAAACCGCTGCTCTTCCAAAAAATGCTCCATATAGCGGCGAATATCGATTACTTTAAAATCGAAGGCCACGGTTTGGAGATCCAGCTTCGAGAAGAGGAACAGCTCGTCGATTAATTGGTCCATATCCGATGCTTTGCGATAAATCGTTTCCATATAGCGGATGCGTTTCTCATCGGTATTTGCAATCCCGTCCATGATGCCTTCAACATACCCTTTAATCGCAGATATCGGCGTTTTCAAGTCATGCGATATATGCGAAAGCAGCATTTTTCGGTTCTCTTCGTATTGAAGGCTCTGATCGATCGATTGTTTCAGCCTAACCCTCATATTCTCAAATGCATTGCTGAGCTGGCCGATCTCCCCCCTTGTCGTCGCCTCGACCTTGTGTGACAGATCTCCGTCTTTAATTTGAAGCGCCGCTGCTTCAAGCTTCTTGATTGGACGAATAATGCTTCTCGATACGAAATAAGTAAGCAGCAGGCTCGTTAAACCGATGAATGCCAAGCTAAAAGCCGTACCGACCGGTCTCCAGTAAATAGGCACCGTATCATTTCTTCTGAACAGCAAGGCTCTTCCTTTTCCTCCATCAGGATAAGAAAAATCAACGGTGGATGTTTCGAATTGAAACGAATTAAATGTAACCGTTGAAGGGGTTTCTTCCAGCAATCGCTGCCAATCCGCATGCGGTGCGGTCTCTTTCAAAAAAGGCGCAACGGATTTGATTTGTCCATCCCTTGAAAGGAGTAGACCCGCCCACTGCTCTCCAAGCCTCTTTTGAATCTCTGCCACATACTCCTCTTTCTCGAGCTCGCCCGCGTCATTGCGAAGAACATAGGATAATTCCCCGTAAACGAGTGCCTGCTGATAAGGCTCTTTGTTTTCCTTTTCAAAGTATTGCCGGACATCCTCAACGCCGCGTGCATAAAAAATGAATAGCATGAAAGCACTCATAAGTATGAGCGGTACGAAGACCATCGCTAAGTAGGACATGTACAGCTTTACTCGTATCGACAATTCCGATCACGCCCCGCTGATGCATTATGTTTGAATCTATGGTTTATCATAACGGCTATTTCTAAACGAACTTGAAACCAATTCTTACAAAATTATTACGTTTATTCGGGTTGATCTGTTTACTTAACGTCATTATTAATTAACTTCATTAATCTTTATCCTCATTAATTAAATGTTTTTCCGAGTTGCTTTGCAGCAGATGGCGCTTGCCAGCATAGCAGCCGAAAGCAGCCATGTATAAATGATCCAGACCAACACGGAAAACTCTTGATTGAATGTAATCCATTTAAAGCTTCCGATAACGGTCAAAAGTATAACAACAAAAAGTATCCCCTTTCTATCTTGCTTTGACTTATAGGCCAAATGCAGCAAAGAAGTTAAGTATAATGCCAATGCCGCAGAAGTAATCGGCGCTACGGCCCAAATGCCTATCGAGAAAAAACTGCCAGATAGGAGAAGCTTGCCGGATAATAGGACAAAAGCTAACAATAGAAAAAGCCCCCATGGCTTAAGAGGGCTGGATGATACCAGGTTTACCGGCTGACGGCTGTGTTTTTTTACCCAAACCAAATATCTGCGCATGAAATAAAGTGCCGGGATAACAGCTCCAAGAACTGACAGCGAAAGCTGAAGAATATGATAGACTTGATCACCCATGGTTTCGGTTTGCAAAAAAGGTATTCGAAGAACAAACCAACCTCCGCTATGCGTAAAATGATCCAATAGCACATGGGATAAAAATCCTATAAATAAAGAGAACGCGAACCCTGCCCAGGCCAAGCTGCCTCTCATTGTCCAAGCGCGGTCCAAATCGGCAGCAAAGCGATGAATACCGCCGATTTTTGGCAGCAGCTCGGGCAGTGAAGGCTTAATAATAAAGTGGAATCCACAAGCAAAAGCAATACAAACAGGGAGTATCAGCAGAAAAAAACCTTCTATGGAATGTCCAATGGATCGAAACGGCTGCATCGCGATAAAATACTCCAAATCCGGAGACATGCTGCCTAGGATTAATCCCGTAGTGCTCAAAAAAGGGAGCATTTTTTTGAGCGGAGCCGCAAACAAAGGGTGCGATAACGTAAATGGCATGCGGTTTTAACGTCTCCTTCCTATTCTTTAAGCGCTCCGAACTTAGGCAGCGGCCAAATGCGCAATACTGCTTTTCCTTCGATGCTTGATCTGGCGATTGGCCCAAGGGCACGGCTGTCCATGCTATGCTCACGGTTATCTCCCATTACAAACAGCTGGCCTTCTTCTACCGTAAAGGGAACGGGCACGCTGCCAGCGAAGGTCCGGCCTTTGACGTATTGTTCGTCTATTTTCACTCCGTTCAAATAGACTTCTCCGTTTTGAATATCAATGACATCGCCTGGAATGCCTACAACCCGTTTTATTAATCTCAATTCGCTTTCCGGTCCATTAATAATAACAATGTCTCCGTGCTGCGGCTCATGGAAACGATAGGACCACTTGTCCTCGATTAATCGTTGGCCGGCAATAAGCGTGTTTTGCATAGAAACATTTTGAACCTCGGATTGCGCGTATACATAGTTCTGGAAAAGCAGGGTTGCGATAACCGCAATCCCCAGCGATATCGTCCATTCTCTAATTTCTTTCAAGATTCCTTTTGATTTTCGTTTTTCTGTTTCCATATGGATTCACCTCTTCGATTATTAATTGCCGCAAACCAATGATTAAAAAGCCTTTGCTTAATACGCAAATGATTGGTGAAAGTTTCCATATGTATTTTGAAAATAGAAAGTGACAACGGAAGCAGCGATGCGCTAAAGTGGAAAAGAAAGGGGGCTTCCGCAAAAATGAATCAGATCTCGGCGGCGCAGCGATTGTTATTCACGGTTATCACCATTTTATATTGGACTTCCATGTACGTTTATGTCCCTACATTATCGCCTTTTCTGAGTGATCGAGGCCTTTCCTTGCCTTTTATCGGCATCGTTCTTGGGAGCTACGGCTTCGTTCAAATGTTCGTGAGGTTTCCGCTCGGAATTATGTCAGACCGCTTCGGTAAACGCAAACCTTTTATCATTCTTGGCATGCTGACCGCTTGCTTAAGCTGCCTGCTGTTCCTTATCCCCGGTCCATGGCTGTGGCCGCTTTCCGGCAGGCTTATGGCAGGCGTTTGCGCTTCCACATGGGTAGCCTTTACCGTTTTGTATGCTAGTTTTTTTGGTGCTGGACAAACGGGAAAAGCAATGGGAAATATAAGCGTCATGACGGTATCCGGACAAATGATCGGCATGCTGCTTAGCGGCTGGCTTACAGACGGTTTTAACGCAAATGCGCCCTTTGTCGTAGGAGCAGTCATCGCCATACTTGGACTGGGGCTTGCTTTTATGCTTAAAGAGCCTCGTTCCGAGCAGAAGGATCAGCCAGGAATGTCATTTGCCATGATAAAAAACGTCGTGCGAACGAAAACGCTTTTGCAGGTATCCCTGCTCTCCATTCTCGCGCACGGCGTCCTCTTTATTACGATGTTCGGCTTTACGCCTCTTAAGGCCGAGGAGTTGGGAGCAGACGGGCTTAAGCTGACGATGCTTGTATTTGCTTTTATGCTCCCTCATGCTTTTGCTTCACTCGTGACAGCAAGGTGGTTCACTCCCCGATTCGGGAACTGGGGCACGATAGGCACCGGTTTTGCCTTGAGCACCATTTGCACGGCCGCAATGGTTTATGGAGATTCTTTCGGCATGTTGGTCGCCACTCAAGCTGTTAACGGCTTCGCGCAAGGCCTGCACATGCCTTTGCTGCTTGGTCTTGCCATTCGGGATGTTGCGTTACCGGGTCGAGCGACCGCCATGGGCTTATATCAAGCGTTATATGCTATCGGTATGTTCTCTGGTCCCTTTTTGGCAGGATGGCTGAACGATCGCTGGGGCTTAAACGGAGGATTCTTATTCGGTTCGCTGCTTGGGGCATTGGCATTTGTCCTTGTCGTGGCGTGGGCTAGATCGGAGAAAAGAGTCACATTGAACAAACAGATTCAGCACAAGGAGGAGATTGCGGGATGATCAGACCTCAGTTGGTACTTGACATCGGCGGCGTGCTGGCTACCAATTTGTCTCCGCTTTTCTGGCAGTTGCTCGCGGCTGAGAGCCGTGTTTCCGAAGATGTTCTCTATGGCGAATATAAACAACAAATGAGCGAGCAGCTATGGACAGGCGTTATTTCGGAGGAGCAGTTTTGGAATTGGGTCAAAGCCTATGCTCCGCTGCTTCATCTGGAGAAGGGTCGCGGCTTTATCGAAAGAAGTCTCCGGCCGCTGCCCGCTCTCGCAAAGGTTTCGGAATGGAGCGAAGCTGCGGATATCCATCTGCTCAGCAATCATTTAGCTGCTTGGGTTGATCCTATCGTGCTGTCGATCAAACCTTATTTAAAAAGCTTAACCATCTCTAATGAGGTAGGTTTAAAAAAGCCGCATCCGGATATTTTCGCTAAGGTTATCGAAAAATTGCCGGCAGGAAGACCGGTATTATTTGTCGATGACCAGCGCAAAAACACCAAACAAGCAGCTTCGCTTGGCTGGCGAACGCTGCTTGCTGATGTAGAAGGCGTTTGGATAAACGAGGTAATTCCAATTTTAAAGCATATAAGCGAGAAACAAGATTAAAGCTCCGCTTACGAATCCGATGCTGAGCATGGCGGCATCCGCCCGTCCGAAGCGAAGGCGAAAGGCGTAGGTCGGCTTTCGTTTTTTATAGCCGAAACCGCGTGCCTCGAGGGCATCTGCCATTTGCTCAGCCAGTCGGAGAACCGAACGTACATAAGGAATTAGTATAGGAACCAAATTTTTGAACGGCACCGTTTTTAAAGGCGTAACTGCTTTTCCTCTCGCATGGGCCAGCTTGGCAAACCTCTCCCATTCCCCTGTCAGCAAAGGAATAAAACGAAAAATAAGCGTAACGATGAGGGCAAAAGAATGAATGGGCACTCTTATTCTCTCAAGAAAGCCAAACGTTTGTTCAATGGCACGCTGCAGCCTAAACGGAGTCATTAGTTTTAACATTGGCATGCTTAAAACCATGACCAGCAGCAATTTTCCAAACCTCAGCGCAATGGGCCCCACCTTGTCCAAATCAAAGGAAAGCGGCTGAATCCCAATCCCCCCGATGACGCAAAAAATGAGAATCATGACGGCATACGCCCGTATCACACGGATCCATGGCCATATGAGCGCCCGAAACGGCGCAAGCAGAAACAAAATAACCAGCGCGGCAAGCGACAGCTCCGCAGCTGTTTTTTGCGCCAATAGACAGGCTGCTAGAAATAAATAAACGAGAATGATTGCACGCGGATCGAAGCGGTCAGACCGAAGCAGCTTCGGTCCTTTTAAAGCCGGCATTGCAGCATAAGTCTGCTGCTCGTTTGTCACCGTAGAAGCTGGCTTCGCAGTCCGTCCTGAAAACCCAACATCATCTTGTCTTTTGTCTTGGCTGTTTTCATATTCCGTATTGACTAAGGGAATGCTTTTATCGTTTCTTGATTCAAGCGCATTCGCCAAGCGGCCGTTTAAGCCCGCAACAACCGCGTCGCGTTCTTTTGCCCGGCGCGCCAGCTCCGCGACAATCGCAGCCGCTGTCTCGCGCGGGCCCGGCCACGGCGCCCCGCTGCCCGGCGCCGGCTCAAGCGGCGGCAAAGCCGCCAACGTGCGAAGCGCCTGCGGCACAGCGGCGGCATGCGCGACCGCCGCCGCAGGCGCCGCTGCGCGGAACGTGCCGCCGCTAACCACGGCGACCGCGTCCGCCAGCGGCAGCAGCGCATCGAGGTCGTGCGTGGCTACGACCGCTCCGCGCCCCGCCGCCCTGTGCGCTTCAAGCACCGCGCACAGGCGGCGGATACCGACGGCGTCAAGCCCCGCCGTCGGCTCGTCGAGCAGCAGCCAATCCGTCTCACACGCCAGCAAGCAGGCGAGTGACAAACGTCGCTGCTGCCCGCCGCTGAGCGTCCAAGGATCACGCTCCATCGTTTCTTGCGGCAATCCAACCTGGGCTAATGCATATTCAATCCTCTTTGCGGCGCTTTCGTCATCCAACCCGTACGGTTTAAGCGAATACATAAACTCGTCTCGGACCGTTGCCGCAAACCACTGCGATTCCGAGCTTTGCATGGCTATGCCGTACCTAAGCGACGCATTTCGGTTTAGCCGTCTCCTTCTTTTCCCTTTTACCCATAGGTCATCATCCCCGAGCTTGACGGTTCCCGTTTCAATCTCGCGAATTCCCGCCATCGTCTCAAGCAGCGTTGATTTACCGGCACCATTGCGCCCGATTAACAGCGTAATTTCACCTGCTTTGAAGACTGCGTGAATATCTTGAAGCAGCTTTATTTTATCCGCGCCTACGGCGATAACGGTTACGCCGCTAAGCTTCCAATCAGCTCCCATAACGCTTCACCGCCTCGGCCAGCATATGGGCAGTGAAGGGAAACGGCCTCAAACGAGTCCCTTGCTGCTCCAGCTCCCAGGCTACCTGGGCCGCATACGGAGCCTCAAAGCCAAGCTTCTCGCACATGCTGCCATGAACACCCGCTTCGGGCCTGACGAACCAGGCTTCGGCTTCCCCGTCATACATTACCGATCCTTCATTCATGACGACTACACGATCGCCCGGCATCAGCTCTTCCAGCTTTTGCGTAATCCAGATCACCGTTACCCCCGTTTGCTGCAAGCTTCTTACCTGCTCCAATACGAAGCTCGCAGACTCGGGGTCCAGCATCGCCGTCACTTCGTCAAGTACGAGTATTGGGGTTTTCGCAGCCAAACAGCCAGCAATCGCAACAAGCTGCTTCTGTCCCCCGGACAACGTTTCTATCGGCTGATGAATCCGATCGCCCATGCCCACTTTCCGCAACGCAATTTCCGCTTCATAAGGAATGTCCAGCGTCTCCAGCTCATTCTGCTCAAGCATCAGGACAACATCCTCCCAAGGCGTTGCCCCGATCATCGAGGCATCGGGCTGCTGCATGACAATCGGGATCGGCTTCCCTTGCGCCGCTGTTCCGATGCTTCGCGACACATGGCCGGCGACACCGGCTGTCCGAAAACCCGCTGCGACTTTTGCAAGCGTGCTCTTCCCGCTTCCGTTGCGCCCCAGCAATGAAATCCATTCTCCTTGCCGGATGGAAAGCGACACGTCTTTAACGATAGGCTGCAGCTTTTGTCCATCCAGCAGTGATGGCGGCGTAACGGTTATTTGCTTTAACTCGATCTGATATAAATGATTCAACTTTATTCACCTAACCTCTTCCCCAAAACGATTGACTATGCTACAATTCGATTTGTTAACTTCAATTAAATATAAATGGTTAACAATAAAATCACAACTACATAAAGGAGTCGTATTCATCATGCAGAGCAATAATATCCGATCACTTGTATTTATCGCCTTATTCGCGGCACTATTTATCATCATGAGCTCTCTAACCATTAAGTTCGGAGGCTCGTTTGTTCCGTTTACGCTTCAAACCTTAGGCGTTATTTTAGCCGGCCTGTTCCTAACGCCGCGCAATGCTTTTTTAAGTATTTTCGTTGTCATTGTACTTGCCGCTTTTGGCTTGCCTTTATTCAGCGGCGCAGGCGGAATTACGCATCTCATCGGGCATACCGGCGGCTTTATCTTCGCTTTTCCGTTTTGTGCGCTTTTGGTCAGCCTAGCGGTAGGAGCATTTCTTCACCGCTTTAACGCAAAGGGAAATAAATTGATCGCAATAATCGTTTTTTTCGTTATTTTCGAGTTGTTCAGCTCTTTATGCGCTTATGTTACGGGGATTCCGTGGCTCATGCATGTTCTCGGTTTTTCCTTCCAGAAAGCAATGGCTGTCGGTTTTTATCCATTCATTATTGTCGATGCGCTTAAATCGCTCGTTGGTGCGATTCTTGCCGTCTCTTTAACACCTTACATCGTATACATTCGCTCGTCAACATCCAGCATCAGCACGCAGGGAACAGCTTATAAAGCGTAAAATCCACCTTAAGTGAACTGAAAAACCGCTCATTTCCTTATGATAATCATCATAGGAATAAGCGGTTTTTTACTGTTCATTCCATTTCCACGCACGAACCTCTCCGAGCCGGAACTGCTTTTCGAACTTTGCCGTATGAACACGTCAAAAAGCGCCTGACCTCTATTTGGGCAAGCGCTTTTGATTTATGCACTATTTTGTTGAAGTTCCTCGCTAGGCAAAAGCCAGCTTAGTCGCTGCATTCCTCCGGAGCCGGCTCCGATGCATCCTCTACGCTGATCTTCTCCGATACGGTGTCGCGGACGATCGAAATGACAAGCTGAAGCAAGTAGTTAATATCCGTTTGGCTTTGCTGGAATTCAGAGACAATAGGAATGCCGTCAAGCTCGTCCTGCAGCGTTTCCATTTCGCCTTCTATCTTTTTAACCATGTCTGCGTTTTTGAAAGTCGTTTCGAATGCGACAACTTCCTTTTGTTTTTTCTTAATCTTCGTAATAAGCTGCTGTACGCGCTCATTGCCATTGATTTGCTGCTCGGCGCGGCGATAGTGCTGGACTTCCTCCGACGTAAAAATCAATTCGGCGAGCTCCTTCGCTTTTTTCGAAATATCCTCGCGAACGATTAAATCGCGCGTATGGAAACTAGGAATACCGCAGCCTTCCCCGTGTTCGTGATCATGATCGCAATGCGCTGCTTGATTTTCTGCCGTATGCTGCTCTGCCATTTGTCATCTCTCCTGTTTTACCGTTAGCTAACGGCTTCTTGTGCGCTCTGTTCAATGGACTCGGCTTTAATATACCAGGTTTGAGCTTCGGTTACCTTAGCCAAGACGAACTTTCCGATCCATTCCTTCGGGCCTTCCAAATGTACTAATTTATTTGTGCGCGTACGTCCTGATAGGATGTTCGCGTTGTTCTTGCTCTCGCCTTCAATGAGCACCTCAACAATTTGACCTATCAACTGCTCATTCTTTTCTCTCGCATTAGCCGCAAGCTGGGCATTAAGACGTTGAAGACGCGCCTTTTTCACCTCTAAAGGAACATTGTCCTCCATGCCGGCCGCAGGTGTTCCTTCACGCGGAGAATATAAGAAGGTATACGCTGAATCAAATCCGACTTCCTTGACAAGCGTCATCGTATCTTCAAATTGCTCGTCTGTTTCTCCAGGAAAACCAACGATAATATCCGACGTCAGCATTGCGTTTGGTATTGCTTTTTTTATTTTCTCGACAAGCTCCAAATACATTTCACGCGTATATTTGCGGCTCATTCGTTTCAATATTTCAGTGCTGCCGGATTGAACAGGCAGATGGATATGCTCCACCAGGTTACCGCCAGTGCCTAGCACTTCAATCAAATGATCGTCAAAATCACGCGGATGGCTCGTCATGAAACGAATACGCGGAATATCGATTTTGGACATGTCGGACATCAAATCGCCGAAGCGGTAGTTAATGTCTTCGAAATCCTTGCCGTAGGCATTAACGTTTTGTCCAAGCAGCGTAATTTCTTTAAAGCCTTGTCTGGCCAACTCGCGCACTTCGGCAATTACGTCTTCAGGCCGCCTGCTGCGCTCCTTGCCCCGCGTGTAGGGAACGATACAGTAGGTGCAAAACTTATCGCAGCCATACATAATATTAACCCAAGCACGCATACCTTCGCGTTTCTTAGGCATATTTTCAATAATGTCGCCTTCCTTGGACCATACTTCAACGACAAGCTCTTTGCTGAAATAAGCATTTTGCAGCAAATAGGGCAGCCTATGAATATTATGTGTGCCAAAGATCATATCGACAAAAGCATGCTTTTGCAAAATACGTCCGACAACAGATTCTTCCTGGGACATGCAGCCGCAGACGCCAAGCAGCAAATCAGGTTTTTCGGTTTTCAGCGTTTTCAGATGGCCAAGCTCGCCGAACACCTTGTCCTCTGCGTTTTCGCGGATTGCGCATGTGTTTAGCAAAATCACATCCGCAAGTTTGCGGTCCTCCGTAGCTGTATAACCCATCTCTTCGAACATGCCCTTCATAACCTCGGTATCATGCTCATTCATCTGGCAGCCATACGTTTGGATCAAATAATGCTTGCCAACGCCCATCGTTCTAAGCTCGTCAGGAATCGCAAAGTCATAATGCACCTCGATATCCTCTTTGCCGCGCTTTTTCTCATCCTTATGGCTGGGTGCAGCATTTATATTGACGATCCTTCCTTTAATGCGGTAGGTCGTTGAATTCTCGTCCTGGTCTATTACTTTCGCATCGCTAAAATCAAAATATTTGGAGTAATCCTTAAGCTGGCCTTGCTTCTTGTCCGTAGCGAGCTGGTTACTGTCCTTCGTCAATGCCGATTCACTTCCTTATGGGTACTAATAGATGCTTCGTACGCTTGTATAGCCCAATTCAGTATTATACCAGTTAACGGAATAGAGGGTCAATAAAGGTCAAACAAAATCGGTCCTGAATTTCTTCGCATGTATACCCCATGGCAAATTTAAGATGTTTGATAGTATGCGGCGATAGTATAGAAATAAAGGAATGAGCCGCATAGGCCGGATCGACGGAACGAATTTGCCCCGTTTCGATAGCTTCTCTAAAAAGCTCGCTAATCGCATTGTGCAAATATACATAGGGAGGCGACTGAAAAAAATCGGGCTTATCATCCTCCACTTTTTTGAAGGTTTGCAGAACGCCCAGCCATTCGGATTTATGATCAATAAAGGCTATAATCTTGCGCATCACGATGCTTAATCGCTCTTGCACAGAAAGATTTGTTCCTTCTTTCAATATATTATCGATCTCCATAATGAAATTCTCGAAGTTTTCTTTCATCATGTCCATACACAATTCGCCTTTGTTCGAATACCGGCGATAAAGGGTGCCTTGCCCAATGCCTACTGATTTGGCGATTTGATGCATGCTGACCGATTCTACCCCATGCTCCGTAAACAAATGATTGGCAGTATGCAGGATTGCTTTGCTCAATGCTTGTTTCGTTCTGCCGTTTTCTGGTGCAGTCATCGTTCCTATCTCCTTTTCCCGCTTTTACAAATGAAACGATTGACAATTGCCCATATCGTCTTTATTATTCAGTAGTGCGGACAATTGTCCGCTCATAGATGCGGTCATCTTTTATTGTAGCCTGATTCGTTACGGCAGGTCAACAAAAGGAAGAATAGGCCCCTATATTGGATAGGAGGAAAAGAAATGGCTTCAGCTTCACAAAAAGCAGCACCCACTGGCGATCCCATGTCGATTCGCAATATTCTCGCACCGCTAATCGCCATCATTGTCGGTATGTTTATGGTTATCTTGGACGGTACGGCAATGAATGTTGCCATGCCTGGCTTAATGGATGATTTCAAAAGCTCGATGTCTCTCGTGCAATGGACGATTACGGGCTATGCGCTTGCGCAAGCCGCTGTTATTCCGCTCGCGGGGTGGATGTCCGATCGTTTCGGGGCCAAACAAATTTACTTGTTCTCCATCATCATGTTTACGATCGGCTCCGCGCTTTGCGCACTCGCAACAACTGCCGAGCAGCTTATTGTATTCCGTATCATTCAAGGCCTTGGCGGCGGTATGGTCGCTCCAATTGCAATGGCGTTCACTTTTAGACTAAGCCCTCCAGGCAAGCAAGGGGCCGTTATGGGCATGATCGGCATTCCGATGCTTCTAGCTCCTGCATTAGGCCCTGTCGTGGCAGGCTGGCTGGTTGATTTTGTATCCTGGCACTGGATTTTCATTATCAACCTTCCGATTGGCGTTATTGCCGTTATCGTAGGCATTCGCACGCTTCCCAAGGTTGATCGCAAACGCGTGCCTTCCCTTGATTTCTTAGGCATGATATTCGCTCCTCTGGCCTTCGCTATGCTCGCTTACGGCGTAAGCTCTGCTGGCGGCGGAGAAGGTGGCGCAGGCAGCGGCTGGACCTCTCCTGAAGCTCTAACCGGGATGATTGTCGGCGGTATCGCGCTTATCATCTTTATCATCGTTGAGCTTAGCCGCAAAGAACCATTGCTTGAACTTCGCGTTTTCAAATCTAGCAATTTCACGCGCGGCATCATTTTGCAATGGATCGTGCAAATCGCTTTGTTCGGAACGTTGTTCCTTGTTCCTATCTTCTTGCAAATCGCCAAAGGCTATTCCGCGTTTGACACCGGTCTAATTCTGCTTCCGCAAGCTCTGGCAGCCGGCATTTTCATGCCGATCGGCGGAAAGCTGTTTGACCGCTTCGGAGCGCGTCCTGTTGTCATTACAGGGTTAGCCTTCGTTACTGTCGCAGGATTCATATTAAGCCAAATTTCAGCAGATACAACGCTGCTCATGCTAATGATTCCGCTTGCTATGCTTGGCGCCGGCATGGGCTTATCGATGATGCCTCTTAACACGCACATCATGCAGTCTGCTCCGAGAGAGCTCGTCAGCCGCGTAACTTCGCTTACCGCAGCCGCACAGCAGGTCATGTCCTCTTTTGCGATCGCAGGATTGTCAACCATACTCGCAAGCAGAATGGAACACTACGGCACGACTAATCCAGGCCCTAATGTCGTCTATTCTTCTTACGGAGATACGTTCTTCATTCTTGCTTCCATTTCTATCATTGGCGCCATCGTTGCCTTATTGCTGCGCAGGCCGAAGCAAGAGCTGGGCACAAGCCACGACGAGAAACCTGAAGTTTCTATGATGATGGGACATTAAATTCAAATATACGTAGTTTGAAATAAAAAAGAGACAGCTTCCAGATCGTTATTGACGAACTGGAAGCTGTCTCTTTTGATTAACAGCCTAACCTATAATTTCAGCTTTATCTCCGTTTTTCACGCCAGCGGCATTTGCCTCGTCCGTATCGATATGCATATCAAGCGCAAATTGATCTGACACCCGCGCAACTACATTTTCGAAAATGACGCCGCGCTCACCAGCAAAACGAACGCGAAGCGACTGCTTGTCCGCTATTTCAAACCGCTCTGCATCGCTTGTGTGGAAATGAATATGTCGGGCGGCGACAATAACGCCTTCTTCGATGATCACTTCTCCGGCAGGTCCTTGAAGCTTGATGCCCGCTGAACCCTTAATGTCGCCTGACTCTCTAACAGGAGGATTTACGCCTAACGCGAATGCATCTGTGCGAGACACCTCAAGCTGAGTTTGTTTCCGTGTCGGGCCTAAAATTCTAACCTTCGCAAAATTGCCCTTCGGTCCAACGACAGCTACCGTTTCATTGGCTGCGTATTGGCCTGGCTGCGACAAAGGTTTCATTTCCGTTAACTCGTAGCCGGCACCGAATAGCAGCTCAACATGCTCCTGCGATAAGTGAATATGTCTGGCAGATACTCCGATTGGAACTTCTTTATGTATCATGTTGTCACTCTCCTGCGCTATATTAAGGTTTTTTCTCGGCTTTCGAAAGAAAAAGCATACGGCTGTTTGGCCGCATGCTTATCATACCACTTATTTAAATTCGGCAACAAGCTTCTCGAATTCCTCTGGGGATATCTTGATATTCTGCTTGGACAAGCCTTCCGGCTTGAAGCCTGTAATGAGATCCTCGTATGATTTGCGTGTTTTGTTCTGATAGATAAGACCAGTCAGCATCCCGTTTGTTTCCATGATTTTGTTCATGGCCAGCACGCGATTCGAAGGATCGTAATCAGGGAATTGCTCCAAATTCACGATATTTTCTTTAAACCAATCGTAAGTGTTGATTTTGTTAAAGGTAACGCATGGGCTGAATACGTTGATCAACGAGAAGCCTTCATGGTTAATCCCTTCTTCGATCAGTCTTGTCAATTGCTTCAAATCACTGGAAAATGACTGGGCTACGAATGTCGCGCCTGCAGACAACGCGATTTCAAGCGGAGATAGCGTCGTTTCGATCGAGCCTTCCGGCGTCGATTTAGTTTTAAAGCCCTCTGCGCTGCGCGGTGAGGTTTGACCTTTTGTTAATCCATAAATTTGGTTATCCATGACGATATACGTTACGTTTAGGTTACGGCGAATCGCGTGAACGGTATGACCCATCCCGATTGCGAAGCCGTCTCCGTCGCCGCCTGAAGCGATGACCGTAAGCTCGCGGTTAGCAAGCTTAACGCCCTGCGCGATTGGCAGCACGCGCCCGTGAATGCCGTGGAAGCCGTACGCGTTTATATAACCGGAAATCCTTCCTGAACAACCGATGCCGGAAATAACCGCCAAGTTCTCGGGTTCAAGACCGACATTCGCTGCAGCGCGCTGGATGGCTGCTTGAATGGAGAAATCTCCGCAGCCCGGGCACCAGTTAGGCTTTACATTATTTCTAAACTCTTTGAACGTTGCCATCTAGACTCAACTCCTTACAAGCTTTGTGAATGTCTGAAGGCAAGAACGGATTGCCGTCGTATTTCAGCAAGCTCTCGATTTTTTCTGCGAATCCGGCATTCATTTTTATTTGAGCTGCAAGCTGTCCGGTAGCATTGTTTTCGATGACAATTACTTTTTTCGCCTTTTGCAAGTAAGGAAGCAAAGGTTTGGTTGGAAACGGGTGTATTTGACGAATCGTTATATGGTTTGTTGGGATACTATCTTCTATCATCATGCTTCTCGCCTCGTCAATCGTGCCGCCCGTTGACCCCATGCCAATAATAAGCAGGTCAGGCGTTTCATGAGGAGCATCTACGCGGATCGCATCGCGAATGTACATATCATTCAGCTTGTTCAAACGTTTATCCATCATGTTTTGACGGTTCAAAGCATTCTCGGAAGGACGTCCCGTTTCATCATGCTCAACGCCTGTTACGTGATGGAGACCGCCCTTCTCGCCCGGCAATACACGCGGGGATACGCCGTCATCCGTCAGCTCATAGCGTTTAAATAGATCATGGCCTTCTAGCGCAGGTACATTTTCGACCAGCTTGCCGCGTTTGATTTCAATTTTCCCGTAATCGAGCGGTTCGCAGGATTGTTTGCCTAGAGACAGCTGAAGATCCGTCATCAGAATAACCGGAACTTGGTATTCCTCGGCCAGGTTAAAAGATTCAAGCGTGTCGTAGAAGCAATCTTCGATAGAGGCCGGCGCAATAACGATCTTCGGAATTTCGCCGTGCGTACCGTAAACCATTGCGTTCAGGTCAGATTGCTCTTGCTTTGTAGGAAGACCCGTTGACGGACCGCCACGCTGCGTATTCACAATGACAAGCGGTGTTTCTGTCATGCCCGCTAATCCGATTGCTTCCATCATCAGGGATAAACCGGGGCCTGCTGAAGCTGTCATCGTACGGACTCCAGCATAGTTGGCTCCGATCGCCATCGTTACTGCCGCGATCTCATCCTCTGTTTGCACTACCGTACCGCCGAATTTAGGCAGCTTTTTTATCAGATATTCCATAATCTCGGAAGCAGGCGTTATCGGGTAAGCTGCCATCAAACGGCAGCCTGCCGCTATAGAGCCTAAGCCAATGGCTTCGTTTCCGATCATGAACAGTTTCTGTTTTCCGTCAGCCTCGTCAAGCTTAAACTCGTCAAGCGGTCCGCCGGCTTGTTCAAGAACGAACTCGGCGCCGCGTTTAACCGCTTCGATATTTTTTTCCACGATCGCCGCGCCTTTACGTCCAAACTCTTCTTCGACCGCTTTATTGAACACTTCGATCGGCAGTCCAAGCAATGCCCATGATGCTCCGGAAGCAACCATGTTTTTCATTAGGGATGTGCCGAGCTCCTCAGCCATAGCGGTAATCGGAACGGCAAATAATCTTGCATCTATGCCTTCAGGTATGGTCGGATTGAACTTCGCATCTGCGACAATTACGCCGCCGAGGCGCAGCTCCTTCGCGTTCAAATCGATGCTTTCCTGGTCAAATGCTACTAGAATATCCAAATCATCGGAAATGGCACGAATCGGCTTCGTGCTTATACGAATTTTATTGTTGGTATGCCCGCCTTTGATTCTCGAAGAAAAATGTCGATATCCATATAAATAATAGCCCAAGCGATTAAGCGCCGTGGAAAAGATTCGGTCCGTACTCTCAACGCCCTCTCCTTGCTGGCCCCCGATCTTCCAAGACAATTGACTAATCAAAATGCCCAACTCCTCTTTTTCTAGAACGTACGAATATTCAATATCAATAAGTAATTATATCGTAAAAGTCATAACAGTCACAACAATTTTAAAGCGAGGCATTGCAAAAATCAAGATGTAAACGCTTAACTCAAACATAGTTTGATTCGATCAATTCCATACCGTAACGAGATTGAACGCTTTTTAAGAAAAAGGAAGGTTTTTTCGTAGAAAACGAAGCGCATTGCCCGACATAAATTGTTCGGTTTGCTGCTCGGTATACCTTTTCAGAAGCGCTTCTTGAAGGGCGGCCAGTTCACCAGGATGCGTTAAGTTCTTCACGTGCCGGTCAATGCCGTCAAAATCGGAACCGAGCATGATATGGTCTTCGCCTCCCAGCTCACAGATATGCTCAATATGGCGCAGCAAATCATCGATGGGCACCTCGTCCGCATGCGATACAAACCAAGGCACGAACGTTATGCCGATCAAGCCCTGCTTTGCAATGAGCTTCTCAATCTGCGCATCACTTAGGTTACGAGGATGATCGCAGATTGCTCTTGCGTTAGAATGCGAAGCAAGGATAGGTTTTTGCGATAGCTCGGCGACATCCCAGAACGCGCGTTCCGATAAATGAGATACATCTAATAGTATATCCAATTTATTGCATTCTTCTACTAATAATCTGCCTGCCGACGTTAAACCGCCGCCTCGCGGCTCCATGGCGCCGTCCGCTGCCCAGTTGGCGTGATTCCAAGTCAATCCTACAGCGCGGATTCCTAATTGATGCAATATGCGAAGCAGAGGCATTTGTCCTTGAAGACCATCTACGCCTTCAAGTGACAGCAGCGCTCCAATTTTTCCGTTTGATATACAAAATTCCAAATCTTGAGCCGTTCGCACCCACTTCATGTCCTCGCAAGCTAGTACCAATTGATGAAATCGATCTACGCTTTCCAGAATAGGCTCTAAACGCCCGTTCATCGATTGAGGAATATAGATCGCAAAAGTTTGCAGAACCGTCCCTGCCGCCTTCAAACGCTCGTATGTAACATCTAAACTGCCAGGCTTGCTGGATTGAAAAGTGAGATCCTCGTCAATCAGCAGCTTGCAGAGTACATCGCAATGAAAATCAACTACTTTCATAGACGCACCTCTCCATTCGTATGACCCGCAGCAAAAAAACCTGTCTACGACGTAAACAGGCGAATCATTTTAATTTATCCAATTGGCCTATTCATTTCCGCCTCTTGGACTTGCTACCGAGGTTCAACAATCAATTTGATTGCTGTTCGGTCCTCCCCGTCAATAACAATGTCGGTAAAAGCCGGAATACAAATTAAATCCACCCCGCTGGGAGCGACAAATCCTCTAGCGATCGCAACTGCTTTGATCGCTTGGTTTAACGCGCCAGCTCCAATGGCTTGCAGTTCCGCACCACCACGTTCACGAAGAACGCCAGCTAGCGCACCTGCAACGGAATTTGGATTGGATTTTGCTGAAACTTTTAATACATCCATAAAAAGAACCTCCCCTTGGACTGTTGGATGGATTCCACTTTTAAATAGTATTCGAGGGAGATCAAAAAATTCCTGCTTTTATTCCGTCAATTCACAAACAGTTCTGAATTGTCGGAACTTTTAAAAGATTCATTGCATTACATCAAAAGCCATTCGTCTTCCGTAAGACGTATTTTTTCGATTTTCCGCGCTTGGCCTGTTGCATCGTCAATTTGAACGGAAATGGCATGCAAATGCCACTTTCCTTCGTCCACTACGAATCGGACAGGCAGCTGCGTAATGAATTTATGTAAAACCGCATTTCGCTCCATGCCGAGCACGCCTTCCTTCGGACCAACCATACCCACATCCGTGATGTAAGCTGTCCCGCCCGGCAAAATCGTTTCGTCATTCGTTTGAACATGCGTATGCGTTCCAAGCACGATCGATGCTCTGCCATCCAGATGCCAGCCCATGGCTATTTTCTCCGAGGTTGCCTCTGCATGAAAATCGACTAGGATATTGTTGGTTTGCTCTTTTGCTTCTTCGATTAGCTCGTCCGCCTTTCGGAACGGACAATCAATTGGCGGCAGGAATGTACGTCCCTGCAAATTGATGATAGCCAGCTGCTTTCCGGCCGCTTTGATAAAAGCCATGCCTTGCCCAGGCGCGCCTGCTGCATAATTCGCCGGCCTTACCAGACGCGGCTCGTCGTCAATCCATTCAAATATATCTTTATTATCCCACGTATGGTTTCCCATGGTGATGCCATGAATACCCCATTCGAAAAATTCCTTGGCAATTGTTGCTGTTATTCCGCGGCCGGCAGCCGCATTCTCGCCGTTCGCAATAATAATATGCGGATTATACTTACTTTTCAGAGCTGGGAGCACGCGTTTTAAAGCGCTTCTCCCTACATTGCCTACAATATCCCCGATAAACAATACGTTCATTTGAATACACTTCCTTTTTTTGTACGCCTGCAAACAGAAAAGTGGCTAACAAGCAGCCACTTTTCCGAAAAGCCGATATTTTTTTGTCGTTTATTTCGCATATTCAACCGCGCGTGTTTCTCGTATAACCGTAACCTTAATATGTCCCGGATAATCAAGTTCGCTTTCGATTTTCTTCGTAATATCACGTGCAAGGCGGAACGCTTCCGTATCGTCGATTTTTTCTGGCTGCACCATGACGCGCACTTCGCGGCCAGCTTGGATCGCGTACGATTTTTCCACGCCTTCAAACGATTCAGAGATATCTTCAAGCTTCTCCAGTCGTTTGATGTACGTTTCAAGCGTTTCACGGCGGGCTCCAGGACGCGCAGCGGACAATGCGTCAGCCGCTCCTACGAGCATCGCGATGACAGAAGTAGCTTCCGTATCCCCGTGATGGGAAGCAATACTGTTTATAACGACAGGATGCTCCTTGTATTTCTTAGCAAGCTCAACACCGATTTCCACATGCGAGCCTTCCACTTCATGATCCAATGCTTTACCGATATCATGCAGCAAACCTGCACGCTTTGCCAAAGTAACGTCCTGGCCAAGCTCTGCTGCCATCAATCCAGTCAAGTAAGCTACTTCCATGGAGTGCTTCAGCACGTTCTGACCGTAACTTGTCCGATACTTCAATCGTCCTAAAATCTTGATTAAATCCGGATGCAAGCTGTGAACGCCAACCTCGAAAGTCGCTTGCTCACCGTATTCACGGATGCGCTCGTCCACTTCTTTACGAGATTTTTCAACCATTTCTTCAATACGGGCAGGATGGATACGACCGTCAGCCACAAGCTTTTCTAAAGAAGTGCGGGCAATTTCGCGTCTTATCGGGTCGAAACCAGATAAAATGACCGCTTCCGGTGTATCGTCGATGATTAGATCGATACCAGTCAATGTTTCCAAAGCACGGATATTACGGCCTTCACGCCCAATAATGCGGCCTTTCATTTCTTCATTAGGCAATGTTACGACGGATACCGTCGTCTCAGCCACATGATCTGCCGCACAGCGCTGAATAGCTAGTGAAATAATATCACGGGCTTTCTTATCGGCCTCTTCTTTCGCTTGCTGCTCGATCTCTTTAATCATTTGTGCTGTTTCATGTCGTACTTCCTGTTCAACATTGGATAAAATGATCGATTTGGCATCTTCCGTTGTCAGACTCGAAATACGTTCCAATTCACTCAGCTGCTGCTTGTAAATGGAATCGATCTGCTCTTGCGTTTCTTCGATCCGTTTTTCTTTGTTGGCTACAGTTTCTTCTTTGCGTTCTAGCGCTTCTAACTTTTTATCCAGCGACTCCTCTTTTTGGAGTAAACGTCTTTCCTGACGTTGAGCCTCGTTGCGACGTTCACGAATGTCTCTCTCGGCTTCGGAACGAAGTTTGTGGACTTCATCTTTTGCTTCTAGCACGGTTTCTTTTTTCTGAGCTTCCGCTTCTTTTTTCGCATTTTCTACGATTACAATGGCAGCTTGCTCAGCGCTTGAAATTTTGGCCTCGGCAATCGACTTTCGAATAAAATAACCAATCCCAAAGAAAATTGCGCCAACAAAGAGACAGATCAAGATCCAAATGACCTCATTAGGCATCTTGTTCACCTCCTTGTTGCATACACCAAGGCACTGCTTGGGATGATATTAGGTTTTCAACCGGCTTCAAACCGTTTCAACAATTACTAATTTGACGAAAATAATCGTATTGAATCAACTTTTGGAAGGAAAATTGATTCAATATTGAAGGAATACAACCTCATTTTATCTTTTCGTAAAATCAATTGTCAAGCAAAAGCCCATCATCTTCCTCGAATGCATCATCTTCACCAATCAGATCTATCGACTTTATGGCTTCCTTTACGATATCACCCGGAAAGCCGCTACGCATTAAATACCCCATAAGCTTGCGTTTTTTCTCAAACGTATCCCCTTTTAAGGAGCGCCATTTCTTCTCCGCGGCCTTCTTCGCCGACGCTAATTCAACTTTATGGTCCAATGCACTGATTGCCTCTGCAGCGGCTTCTTTCGACACGCCTCGCTGCGCCAGCTCTTGCTGGATAAAGCGTCGCCCCTTCAGGCTGTTCTTCAGTCTTCCCGCTGCAAATTGACGCGCATATTGTTCATCATCCACAATATGTTCCTTTTCTAAACGGTCAAGAGCATATTGAATATTGTCTGATTCAAACAGCTTGCGGTTTAAATATTGCTCGATTTGTTTTCTCGTTCTCGGTCTAGCTCCTAAATAGGCGATTGCCAGCACGTAGGCGCGGTAACGTTCGTCTTCCATTCGTATTTCTTCGATTTGAACCTCCGTTAATAGTTGCCCCTTCGTCAAACGAAACCGAATTAATATATCTTCATGTACGGATAATAACGGTTCCTCTGACTCGGCAAAGAGATGATATAATTTTCTTTCCTTTTTATCTAGACGAATCGATAAGATCATCCATTCTTCTTCATTTTCCGGGTCGCTATAGCTCACACCGTACATCCTCTCTAAACACAGCTTCGCCGCCCCTAACAGGGCGGCGAAACATGGATACGTATGCTATAAAGTAAATTTATTCCAGATCTTCGAACTCTTCGTCGTCTTCATCAGGTTTGAAATTTGCCTGAGTCGCAGCTGCCGACAAGTTACTCGCATCGCGAATTTGCTTCTCGATAACCTCTGCAACATCCTTGTGATCCTTCAAGTACTGCTTCGCATTCTCTCGGCCTTGGCCTAGACGCTCGCCATTGTATGAGAACCATGCTCCGCTCTTCTGAACGATATCCATCTCTACGCCGATATCCACAAGAGTACCTTCTCTGGAAATACCCTCGCCGTACATGATGTCCACCTCAGCTTGCTTAAACGGAGGTGCTACCTTGTTTTTCACGACTTTAATACGAGTACGGTTACCAATCATGTCATTACCTTGCTTCAGCGTCTCGATACGACGCACGTCAAGACGTACGCTCGAGTAGAACTTCAAAGCGCGTCCGCCTGGCGTTGTCTCAGGGTTACCAAACATAACGCCAACTTTCTCACGCAATTGGTTGATGAAAATAGCAATCGTCTTCGATTTGCTGATTGCACCCGAAAGCTTTCGCAAAGCCTGCGACATCAAACGAGCTTGAAGACCAACGTGTGAATCACCCATGTCGCCTTCGATCTCCGCTTTTGGTACAAGTGCAGCAACAGAGTCAATAACGACAATGTCAACCGCGCCGCTGCGTACAAGCGCTTCAGCAATTTCCAATGCTTGCTCGCCAGTATCCGGCTGAGAAAGCAACAGCTCATCAATGTTTACGCCAAGCTTACTGGCATAAAGCGGATCCAGTGCATGCTCCGCATCGATAAAGGCAGCTTGTCCGCCAATTCGTTGAACCTCTGCAATCGCATGAAGCGCAACAGTCGTTTTACCGGATGATTCCGGTCCATATATTTCAATAACACGTCCACGCGGCAAGCCGCCTATTCCTAATGCAATATCTAGAGCAAGTGAACCGCTAGGCACGGTTTCTACCTGCATGTGTGTGGATTCTCCCAATTTCATGATGGAGCCTTTACCAAATTGCTTCTCAATTTGACGCAAAGCCATTTCTAGTGCAGCGCGACGATCCGACAAGAAACTCACATCCTTCTTTATTTATAATGTTATGATACCTTTTTTCTGACGGGTTGACAAGCATTTTTTCGAACATACATTCGCCTTTTCGCTTCGCCCCCTCAAATGGACATAAAAAAACCGCAGCAAAGTATTCTTCGCCACGGTTCTTCCGATAACTATTTTTAATTATAACGGGCTGGCCCGCAATTGACAAACATTATTTATCTCGTCGAAATTTCGCGGTGCCGATAGAAAGCATTGATAGCCGATTCGTTTCCGTGCCTTGGCTGGATTTTCGCTATCAGGCAAAAACAGCTCGACCCCTGTCTAATTCGACTGAAGCGCCTGCCATAATCGGTACAAAGCAGCTTTCACAGCGCGCAGCCTTATCATGCTTCTTCCGCCGCTTAGGTTCAAAGTAAAAACGTCGGTTGCTTTTCCCCGCTCCGAAATGCCAATGTAAACCAGCCCGACGGGTTTGCCCTCGGATTCAGCCGGTCCGGCGACGCCTGTCAAGGATACCCCGAAATCGGCATCCGAGAGCTCCCTTACCCTCTCCGCCATTAAAGCGGCAGTCGAGTCACTGATTGCACCTGGTGCGCCTTCGCCTTCGAGCTGCGTGAGCGGTATGCTTAATAAATGATGCTTCATTATATTGGTATAGGTGACAACCCCTCCTACATACTCTCCGCTGCTCCCAGGAACGTTTGTAATAAGCTCGGCCAATAAACCCCCGCTGCAGCTTTCAGCGCTCGCCAGCTTGCGTCTTGAGGCTCTCAGGAGGTGTACAACCTCAACCTCCAGCGGAATGTCCTCCTGCGCATACAAATATTCGCCTACCCGTTCTTTTATTTTATCGACGCTTTCATCTATTTTCAGATCGGCATCGATAGCCGAGCCAGCTTTAGTCGAGACTCTTATGGAAACTTCGCCTTCCTTCGCGTAAGGCGCGATAGTTGGATCGACCTGTCCGTCAATTAAATCAATCAGCTTGGCCTCGAGATTCGATTCTCCAATGCCTGCGAACTTTAAAATACGCGAATACAGCGGCTCTGCATCTCCCAGCTTGGAACGCAGCCACAACTCCCCTGCCGCATCCATCATGGGCTTCATCTCACGCGGCGGGCCGGGAAGCAGCAAATAAAGCGTCCCATCCACGGATAAGCCGTTTCCAACCGCTAAGCCCGTCGTATTCTCTAGCGGGTCGCCGCCCTCGATCATCAAGGCCTGACGGCGGTTGCTCTCCACCATATGGATGCCGCGAGAGCTGAACATCTGCTCGATCTGAACCATAGACGGCTCATGGATAACGAGTTTGCGATTTAAATATTCCGCTAAAACATCCTTCGTAAGATCGTCCTGGGTTGGTCCGAGCCCGCCCGTAAAAACAAGTAAATCCGCTCGGCTTCGCCCAATTTCAATCGCTTCCCGCAGCCTCCCCGCATTGTCGCCGACAACCGTTTGAAAATAAACGTCTACGCCTAGACCCGCAAGCTTCTGAGATAAAAACTGCGCATTCGTATTTACGATTTGGCCGAGCAGCAGCTCCGTACCGACCGCTATGATTTCTGCTTTCATTATTCGAGATCTCCTCTGCTTCGTTTGTTGATTGGCCCCCAGCCATATAAGTAAAAGCATCCCCCCATTGAACGGAAAGATGCTTTAACGTTATTCTACCGGAATTAGATGCTTGTTTTTCAAGAAATAATCAATGCCCGAGTATACCGTAATAGCGGCTGCTACCCAGCTTGCGATCACATCGAATGGAAAATCAATGAAATTAAACGGGAAATTGTTGATCAACAACGCAATGATCATTGTAATTTGAATCGCCGTCTTCCATTTGCCCCATGTGCTGGCAGCCATTACCGAGCCCTCCAGGAGAGCAATTTGACGAAGACCCGTTACAGCGAATTCTCGGCTGATGATAACAATCGCAATCAATGCATTCAGCTTGTCCATTTCAACGAGTGAAATAAGAACGGCTGCAACAAGCAGCTTATCTGCCAATGGGTCGAGAAGCTTGCCTAGGTTCGTTACGATTTTGTTTTTGCGGGCGATATAGCCGTCTAACCCGTCTGTACTTGCTGCCACAATAAAAATAAGTGCCGCTGCGATTTGATTGTATGTAATGGAGAAGTCAGAAATGCTAAACGACCCCAAATCCACTTTGATAAGCAGAAAAAACATAATAACCGGCACTAAAAATATTCTGGCTAAGGTAATGCGGTTCGCCAGATTCACGCAATTCCCTCCTTAGATCGGTCTAACTCAAAGGTGTGCGTTACGAGAACCCTTTGTTCGTGAATAATACCGGATTTTCTTTCCAGCTGCGTACCCTTTGCTAAGCAACCTTGAGTGACTGCATGTGTGCTTACTTTCATCTATGTATCCCCCAGATCCTACTGTAAAGCTATCTAAACAAGTATAATACATGCCCATACACGTGTCAAAAGCGGCTAAAGCCTCATATTGCCCCTTTGCGCTAATGAAACGAAAAGCCCCGTTTCTCGAGTTCCGATGAAACGAAGCTTCGCTATTACGAGCGGTAATTGGTAAATTGAAGTTCTACAGGCAGGTCTGCTTCTCTAAGCAGCTTCATAACGGCTTGCAAATCATCAAGGCTTTTGCCCGATACTCTAATCTGATCCCCTTGGATCAAGCTTTTCACCTTTAGCTTTGAATCCCGAATGAGTATATTGATCTTTTTGGAAACATCCTGCTCGATGCCTTGTCTAAGCTTGATCCGTTGACGTACCGTATTGCCGGAAGCGCCTTCGATTTTACCGTAATCCAGGTTTTTAATGGGAACGCCGCGTTTCACCATTTTGGACAATAGAATATCAAGCACATTCTTCAGCTTGTAGTCATCCTCGGATGCAACGACGAGCTCTTCCTTTTCGAGCGCGATGGAGCTTTTGCTGCCTTTGAAATCAAAGCGAGTTTCAATCTCGCGTTCCGCCTGCTTAATCGCGTTAGCCAATTCTGCCATATCCACTTTGGATACAATATCAAATGCATTTTCTGAAGCCATTAAAACCTCTCCTTTGGTACATTAATCATTATTCCGCTTGATCGCTTTCGTTATTTGGCGTAGGTGTAACCTGGTCCGTTGGCGTTGCTCCATCCGCTAACGGCTGAAGAAGCAGCTTCTTGGATCCCGCACGGTCCCCGTCAGGAACTAGAACGCCATCTACTGTGATTTCGGTTAGATCGGATCTACCTACATTGATATAGATCGGGCCAACGAGGTCGTAAGACTCTATCGTTCCGTCCTCCGCATTCGCAGAATACAGCTTTTCGCCTTGGTTGCTGTTCGAGCGAACCTCAAGCCAGCTTCTTCCGCCTACGATTTTAACTTCAATTTTATGCGTTTTTCCTGCAGGGCCGATATCGTATTGATCAGCCTTCCCTACTTTGCTGCCGAATGTAACGGTAGTTGGCGCTTCAGTCGGAGTAGGCGCAACCGGTTCGGTTGTTGGCGTAACTTCTCCCTCGGCCGTATCTGTGTCGTCAGTCTGAACCGGCGGTTCGGAAGCTTCCGTAATATCGGTGCTATTATCGACCTGCTCTGGGTTATCCGCATCTTTATTGATGACGTACACCCAAATGACGACAACGATTAAGATAAGAAAGGACCACATCATGACATTGAAGCCGATTTTGCCAAGTCTCTCGGACGATTGCGATTTAACCCGGCGCGGTGCTCTTACGACGATTGGTTCGGCAATTTGCTCAACCGGCGCTGCCGGCACCTCATGCTGATACAAACGAAGTACTTCGTCCGGATCAAGTCCAACAGCCTCTGAGTAATTTTTCACAAATGCGCGTACATAAAAAGGTCCAGGCAAAACCGTGTGGTCTCCGCTTTCAATCGCTTCCAGGTACCGTTTTCTAATTTTTGTTGTTTCTTGAATATCATCTAGCGTTAATCCGCGCTGGTCTCTCGCCTTGCGAAGCAATTCTCCTAAATCAGACATGAGACGGCCTCCTTCCGATTAGAAATCGTCTGTGTAGTTAGCTGTAAATGATTCGTACGATATTTCTTCATCCGGCGTATTGCGTAACTCAACGATAATGTCAAAATGGCTGTAATCGAAATTAGATTCCTTAATGAAAATATCCGGATGCTCAATGACTTTTGTTGAAGGCATCGCCATAATTTCTTGAAGCAGGCCATAATGCTTCTCGTTTGAGCGGATTGTGCTTACAATCCCGTCAATAATGAATATATTGTTGGGCTGCATTTCATCCTCTGACAGCTGGCTTCTAACCGTTTGCCGCAGCAGGGTGGATGATACAAACGTCCAGCGCTTATTCGAGCAGACGCTGCCGGCAATAATCGATTCCGTTTTGCCGACACGGGGCATCCCACGTAAACCTATAACCTGATTGCCGTCGCGTTTAAACACCTCGCCCAAGAAATCAACCAAAATACCGAGCTCGTCGCGCGTAAATCGGAACGTCTTGCGATCATCTGAATCACGCTCAATGTACCGGCCATGGCGAACCGCCAAAATATCAACAATTGTAGGCGTTCTCAGTTTGTTTACCGTTATATTATCAACCTTTTGCAGCATTTTGCCAAGCAGCTCGATCTTCTCGTCATCATTGGTCTGAAGAAGCATTCCTCTCGTTCTATCTTCCACACCGTTGATGGTCATGATATTAACTTCTAACATACCTAACAAAGAAGCGATATCTCCGAGTAAGCCTGGCCTGTTTTTATGTATTTTGTATTCCATATACCATTGTTTCGACTCCAAAGCTGTCACCGTCCTAAGCCTGTTCTTATAGAAGTATGTAAATGATGGATACTCCGTCATGAAACATAATTCTACAATTTTCGTCACAATCCTGCAAGCCAAAAAGAAACATTGCAGAAAAGCCTCCTGTAAGGAGGCTCTCCTGCTTCTGCTTCTGCTTGAGGAAAATGTCGAATTAATAAAACGACTACGATTGTTGGACGAGCTTGACCATGAGGCCAGCAAGAACTTTACGTTCTGCCTCGTCACCTGCATCCCATAGTTGTTTTAATACGCGCTCTTCCTCATTTTTCGGATCTACCTTCTCATCGAGAAAGGTACCGATTTCGTAAGCAAGGCTTGAAATCGTTTCTTCCGTCATCCCGATCTTCTTTGCTTGAGATACACGGTCTGCCAAGAAATGCTTCCATGTGGCAAAATTAGAAAGGACAGTTGACATGTTTCTTCGCCTCCTAAAGGTATAGAAAAGAATCATCAACAGTCATATCATGCGTAGATGCTTCCCTAATTATGCACATGGCTTGTCCGATAAAGCTTTTTTTTGATTAAGTGTGCCAACCGCCATTCGGACTGATGACTTGACCCGTAATATACGATGACTCAGGCAAAGCCAAAAAATAAACAAGCGACGCAATTTCTTCCGTCGAGCCAAATCGGCCCACAGGAATTTCCTGCTGCAAGGCAGCTTTTTCTTCCGCGTTAAAGCCGTCCATCATTTCGGTTTCCACAGCACCAGGCGCTACGGCGTTTACCGTAACCCCGGTTGGCGCCAGCTCCTTCGCCAGCGCCTTCGTAAAGGCATTCATGCCGCCCTTTGTAGTTGAATAAAGCACTTCGCAAGATGCGCCGGACATTCCCCATATAGACGAAACGTTAATGATACGGCCATAACGCTGTGCGATCATATTCGGCATGAACAGCTGCGAGCAAAGGAACATGCCTTTGAGGTTAACGGACATCACATCATCCCATTCTTCCTCCGAAACATCCATCAGCATGCCATAATGAGATATGCCGCCGTTATTCACAAGGATATCGGGCAGCATGTTATGGCTCTCCAGCTTCTCCCGCATCCGTTCGAGCTGCTCCTTGGAGCGCAAATCTGCTGAGATCGTCAATACATTCGCGCCTAATGCCATACAAGTTCTTGCCGTTTCGTTAGCAGTCTCGTGAGATTGCAAATAATGAATGACGATGTTAACTCCCTCAGCCGCAAATCGTCTGGCAATGGCTGCCCCGATCCCTCGGCCTCCCCCTGTAATTAACACCGTCATTTGCTGGAGCGTCTTCATTTTGACGGCTGTTCCACAATCGATACCGCAAGCTGTTCGAAATCAAAATGCTCGCGCAGCCGCGCATTGACATCGTCAAGCGTACATTTTTCGTAAAAATCGAGGACGTCGAACATATCGCTGTCGCGAAATCGGTATCTTGTAAATTCACCGGCAATCGCTTCTGGGGAATTGAGCATCCGCAAATATCCGCCGATTTTTTTTCGTTTGGATCTCTCAAAAGCAGCTGCTTCTATTCCGTTTGCCAAAGTACCTTCTACGGCCGTACGGATTTGCTTGATGAGCTCATCCGGATTCGGCGTATCGCCGCCGATTACGGAGAAAGCATAACCCGTACTCGAATTATACTCATGTCCGAAGGAGTCGGAAATCAAATCATTCTCGTAGAGCTGCTGATAAAGCTTTGAGCTGGGCCCAATTAGTGCTTCCAGCATCAGCTTGGTCGTAACCTCTTGGCGAAGAAGCGCTTCGCCCGTTAGACCCGTCTGTTTTTCTTTGAATCCGAGCATGCATTTAGGCAAGGAAACAGGCAGCTCCGTAACTTTACGGCTAATCTTCACGGCTTCCGGTTCTTTTTCAAAATACCGCTCAATCGTGCCTTGAGGTTCAAATGTTTTGGTGCTTTGATTGTCGCGAACAAGCTGGAACACTTCCTCAGCCTTCACCCCGCCAACGACGAACAGCAGCATATTCGATGGGTGATAAAAGGTTTCGTAGCAGCGATATAACGTTTCTTTATCGATTTGCCTGATGGATTCCACCGTACCGGCAATATCGATATGGACGGGATGCTCATGATACAGCGCATCGATGAGACCGAAATAAACTCTCCAGTCCGGATTGTCGCGATACATATTGATCTCTTGCTCAATAATGCCCTTTTCCTTTTCTACATTCGTATCCGTAAAATAAGGATTTTGAACAAAATTGATCAACGTTTCTAGATTCGCATTTATTTGCTCCGTTGCCGAAAACAAATATACCGTACGGTCAAAGCTCGTAAAAGCGTTGGCAGAGGCGCCCTGGGAAGCAAACACTGCAAAAATATCGCCGGTCGGCTCCTCGAACATTTTATGCTCCAAAAAATGAGCGATGCCGTCAGGCACCTTTACCGGCTGCTGATTGCCGACTGAAAAACGGTTGTCGACCGAGCCGTATTTTGTTGAAAATGTCGCGTAGGTTTTGTTGAAGCCTTCCTTTGGAAGCACGATAACCTCTAGTCCGTTATCAAGCACCTCGCGGTACAGCGTTTCCTGCACATTTGGATAACTAAGGGTTTCCATCGTTATGCCTCCTTCCGGTCACGCAAAAAGTAAATCGTATCGAGTTGCACGCGCTCGGCAACCTTCACAATATCCTCGGCGGTAACGGCTTGAACCTGCTCCAGCAGCTGTTCCGCGCTTCTTTGCTTGCCCGTAAGCACGCCGTTAAAATCGTATGCGATCATCTCGTAGGCTGAGTCTTGAAGCTCACGGAGGTGATTGGATATCATGGCTTTCGTCTGATTCATCTCAAGCTCGGAAAGCTGTCCCTGGCGCATGCTTTCGAGCTGTTCTTTAATAATAACAACCGCTCTGTCATAGTTAGCAAATTCAATTCCGGATTGGATGGTGCAAAGTCCTTTATGGCCATCAAGACGGGATGCTGCATAATAAGCCAAGCTTTCCTTCTCCCGCACGTTAAGAAATAATTTCGAATGAGGATAGCCCCCTAAAATACCGTTGTACATTAAGGCGGCCGGATATTCATCGTCGATATAGCCTACGCCGGTACGCAAGCCCAAATTGAGCTTGCCTTGGCTGACTTCCATTCGTTCCGTTACATTTTTCACTTCTTTGACCGTATGCTGAACGTTTGGCGCCGCATAAGCGGACGGTGAGCCGTTTTTCAGCTTAAAGGCTTTGGATACGAGTTCCGTCACTTCGGCTAACGTTGTATCGCCAACGACATACAAATCAAGTGCGGCTTGATCCAGCCATTGCTCGTATTGCTCATATAGCGATGCAGGCGAAATCGCATCAATCTCTGCAAGCTTCCCAAGAGGGTGCAGGCGGTAAGGCTCATCCGCGCACATCTCTTCCAAGCAGCGCTCCGCGGCGTATCGAATCTTATCATTCACGATGGCTTCTAAGCGTTTCTTAAGCGTTGTCTTCTCGGCATCGACATATTTTTGATGAAAGCCGTCATTCTCTAATAAGGGATCCGTAATGACATCCCCCAAAAACTGAAGCGATTCCGCAAGGAGCGGCGTGTTCGATGACACAAACTCATCGTTGATGACATCCATACGAAATTGGACGATTTGGGAATCGCCCCTTTTATATACATCAAACCCGAAGCCTGCTCCATATAAATCGTCAAGCTTTTCTCTGAAAGTAATGGTCTCAGGCAGATTGGCAGTACCTCTTCTCAGTACAAACGGAATAAGAGCAACCGGCGTAACCGTTGCTTCATCGAGCGTGAGTCCCGCAAATAAGGAAATGGCAAACGTTTTGAATCGTTTTGTAGGCATCACATGCAGACGGATGCGCTGCAGCTGCCCTCTTTCGAATATGGACACTCGGTTTGCTCCTTTCATCGGCCTTTATAGAGTAAATCTATTCCATTAGACAAATCACTATACCATTCTAACCTATAGGAAATGGAAGAAGCAACCACTCCTGCACTTGGCAGTAACGGCTGCTTCCTTTCGTGAAAATCTTATTGTTACATACAGAAAATATGCTTCCCGATCGTTTTAATCTGCGTTCTCGTCCATATCCATTTTGAGGTGGCTGTGTCGGGATTAAAGTAATAGATGCAGCCGCCGGTTGGATCCCAGCCATTGATAGCATCTTCGACCGCCTCTCTTGCTTTCGCATTCGGAGTAAGCCATATTTGACCGTCCGCCACTGCCGTAAAGGCACCAGGCTGAAAAATAACACCGTAGATCGTATTCGGAAAGCTTTGCGATTTCAAACGGTTAATGATGACAGCCGCAACCGCAACTTGCCCTTCGTAAGGCTCGCCCCGTGATTCTCCATATACGGCATTTGCCATCATTTGAAGATCATTTTCGGTTAAGCCTAACCGGTTAGACTTAGAAATCGTTGTTTTGTTTCCTGTAGAGCTTGCTGTTTCTTTGCCGCTTGCTCCCGCTTTAGAAGCTGGCGGAGCCGCAGCCGTTGGTTTCCATGCTTTTGTAGCTTCCCAAAGCTTCAGCTTTGTTTTTGCACCGACGACTCCGTCCGATTTAAGCCCGAACTTCCACTGAAACCAAGTAACTGCATTTTTAGTGCTCGTACCGAATTTCCCGTCTATTTCGCCTTTGAAATAGCCGAGATGCTTGAGTCGTCCTTGCAGTTCATTCACGTCCTGACCGGAAGAACCCACCGTTAAGGTAGCGTTGCTGAACGTTTCCGTTGCTTTTTCACGCTCACTGTGCAGGAATGAAAACGAACCGAACAACAACAGTACGATAATCGAAGTCACTAAAATCAAACGATTTCTCATGATAGGATCTGCCTTTCTCTTGCAAGTTAGTTCGCTTAAGGTAGCGTTACCTAACTTTAGTATGAGAAATTCATCCCGCTTCTATGCACAATATTCCGCTATCAGCAAACACCTTCATCTAAGAGCTAACTTTGCCAGCCTGGAATTGATCTATCGTAATCAGCACTTCCCTTGGTTTGCTTCCTTCATAAGGCCCTACGACCGAGCGTGCTTCCATCTGGTCAATTAATCTTGCCGCTCTTGTATAGCCGATCCGCATTCTTCGCTGCAGCAAGGAAACCGAGGCTTGCTTCGCTTCTATAATAATTTGAACGGCTTGATCATAAAGCTCGTCCAGCATTTCGTTTCCTTCGGCCGTTTCCTCTTCTACCTCCGGAACAAGATCTTCCTTGTATTCCGCTTCGGCTTGACCCCGAGCATAATTGACCAGCGTCTCAACTTCCTGATCCGACAAAAATGCGCCCTGAACCCGGATCGGCTTGGACATTCCGACAGGCAAGAACAGCATATCGCCCCGACCAAGCAGCTTCTCGGCCCCTACCATATCCAAGATCGTACGCGAATCCACTTGCGATGAAACCCCAAACGCAATCCGAGACGGAATGTTCGCCTTGATCACACCTGTGATGACATCGACGGATGGCCGCTGCGTGGCGATGATGAGATGAATGCCGGCGGCACGTGCCATTTGCGCAAGCCTCGCGATCGAATCTTCCACATCATTTGCGGCAACCATCATTAGATCGGCAAGCTCATCCACAATAACAACGATATAAGGTAACACGGCTGCTGGATTATCCGCCATTAACGTGTTATAGCCTTCTATGTTGCGCGTCGCGGATTTGGAAAACAGCTCGTAGCGGCTCTCCATTTCAACAACGATTTTCTTGAGCGCAAGCGAAGCTCTCTTCGGATTCGTCACGACGGGAGCCAACAAATGCGGAATCCCATTGTATACATTCAGTTCGACCATTTTTGGGTCGATCATTAGAAACTTCACTTCATCAGGCGCTGCCTTGTACAAAATACTCGTAATAATACCGTTAATACAAACCGATTTACCCGAGCCCGTCGCGCCTGCTACAAGCAAATGGGGCATTTTGGCCAAGTTGCCCACAATCGTTTGCCCCGAGATATCCCGTCCGAATGCGATGGACAGCTTGGAAGCGGCATTTTGGAACGTAGCTGTTTCCATAACCTCCCGCATCGTAACGACGGATACTTCCATATTCGGCACTTCGATTCCGATGGCTGACTTACCAGGAATCGGCGCCTCCATCCGTATGTCTTTGGCTGCTAACGCAAGTGCGATATCATCCGTTAAGCCAACGATCCGGCTAACCTTTACCCCTGTTGCCGGTTGAACCTCATATCGCGTTACTGCCGGGCCTCGCACGACATCAAGCACTTTGGCTCGCACGCCGAAGCTCTCCAGCGTAGCTTCCAGCTTTCTGCGGGAATCGTACATATCCGTCGCGTCAGCGCTTTTGCCCATAAGGTTCGGTTTCGTTAACAGCGAGAATGGAGGCAGCAAGTACGGCTTGACCGTGCTTTGCTCAATCTCGGTAACCAGACGCTTAGGAACCGTTTGCGCTTGATTCTCATCGGTAACAAGTGCTTCAGAAGCATCAAGTGCCTCGGTTGATCTTGCATCCGAGGAATCATCTTCCAATTCTCCTTCAGCATCCGGTTCATCCGCATTCACGGCATCCAGCAGCGGATCATTAGACTCTGGGATAGGATAAGAATCATTCCATGGCTCTTGTTGATTTAGTGAATCCGCATCATGATTGATAATTAATCCGTCACTTGATTTCTCCCAAGGCGCAGCGCTGCCCTGCAATAGTTCTTCTTGAACGACTTCTGTATGTAAATCGGCGCCAGATTTCTCCCAAGGCGGCTCTATATCATTTTGCCAAGCTGGTTTACTGCTGTTTGACGCCTCAGTTCCATTCGGCTCGAATACCCAATCGTCTTGTTCTTCGGTCTGGGTGTTCGCTTCTTCGTCATTGTTATTTTGCCGCCAAGAGAAAAATAAAGATTTTCTTTTCTTTGGAGGAGATATGACATAATCTTCATGGTCATCGTCAATCGTATCGTCATCATCCAAATCCAATGCATCGGTTCTGGTGCTAGCCGCTGCCGATGATGCACGTAAAGAGGCTCTCTTCGCCCACTTAGCCGCAAGCAGCTTAAACATCCGCGTTGCTCTGCCGCTTAGGACTCTTCCTAATTCAACATATGATTTGCCCGTCATCAGCATGATCGAAATGGCGAACATGACAAACATGATCAGCTTTGCTCCGTAATAGCCGAATAATGAGAAAAACAAAGAGTATTGAATAGCGCCGACATAACCGCCGCTAATTTCTTTGTCTCGAATCGGCAAATCGTTTTCGACAGGTACGCTGATCAACGACATTTGCAAATCACTGCTTAGCTGCCTAAATATCATCGTTCCGGTAAGCCCAACAGTAGGGCTTAATTTTTGATCAATTTCGGATATTGAGCTCATAAGCGTAAAAGCAAGCACCAAAATAAATAAGCCTGTCCGCCTATTTGTCCATCCTTTAGGCCAAGCCCTTTTGATCATGACTGCCAATCCGATAACGATGCCAATTATTGCTAGGACGAAATAAAATTTGCCGAGCACAAGTCCAAATAACTTGGATAACGAGCGCCCGACAGCCGCTTCGCCGGATAATGCTATAATGGAGATCGTAATAAGCAAAATACCGTATACTTCGTATTTTAAGTTTGAGCCTAAAGTTTTTTTTCTTCTCTTTTTCTTCGCCAAATCGGTCACCTCTGGTAAAAGATTATACCATAGGTGGGCAAATGTTCCTATGAGACATTCGTACGAACATCCGTTTGGCGTTATTGGTAATGAATGATGTTTCCCGGCATGAACTTGGGATTCAAATAATCATCCAGCTGGCATTCTAATAAACGAACAATTTTCCCCATTCCAGGCGCCACTGGCATGACCTGCATTTTCACTCCGTTAGACCAAATCTCTTGCAGGTTTTCCATTTCGTCGTTAAAGCCCTCAAGCACCAGCTCAAGAGGCATATTCGTATATAGCGTCATTGTAAGGTCACCTCGACTTTGGCGCTTTTAGAAGCTTCAATACGTCGGTTTAATTCCTTAAGCGCTTCGCCTAATCCTCCCACCGCATCGATAAGTCCATGCTTGACTGCATCCGAGCCGATAACCGTCGTCCCGATATCGCGAGTCAGCTCACCGGTCTTAAACATTAGCTCTTTAAAAATATGTTCTGTGACGTTGGAATGCGATGTCACGAAACGGACGACTCGCTCCTGCATTTTATCTAAATATTCAAAGGTTTGCGGTACCCCGATTACTAACCCGTTTAAACGAATCGGATGGATCGTCATCGTCGCCGTTTCGGCGATAAATGACATGTCTCCGGCAACTGCAATTGGAACGCCGATCGAATGGCCACCGCCAAGTACGAGTGTTACGGTTGGCTTGGTTAAGGACGATATCATTTCGGCGATGGCAAGTCCCGCTTCCACATCTCCGCCAACGGTATTCAGCACGATAAATATGCCTTCAATTTTATGATTTTGTTCTGCTGCGACTAATTGCGGAATAAGATGCTCGTACTTAGTCGTTTTATTTTGCGGAGGCAAGACGAGATGACCCTCCACTTGCCCAATGATGGTCATACAAAATATATTCGACTCCGTCAGTGAAGGAGCCGATGTCTGGCCAAGCTGCTGAATCGTATCAACGACAGCATTCGCCCTTTTTTTCTCATCCGAATTTGGATCGGGTTGCTCCGATGTCATGTCATTCTGTGTCTGCCAGTTCATGTACAATCCCCCTTTTGTGATATTGCTCATCATAGTATGGGGTCTGGCGTCGAATTTATACCGAATAAAGTCATGAAACGACATCTATGCAAAAAAAGAGAATCGCTTGTGTCCGCCGCGGCAATTGCGGATTGGACAAGCGATTCTCTTCTTCAATTATTTGTCGAATTATACTTCCATAATGATTGGTAAAATCATAGGGCGACGGCGGGTTTGCTCATACAAAAAGCGACCAAGCGCGTCTTTCACGTTCGTTTTGAGCGATGCCCATTCATTTACTTTATCATTCATTAATCGTGTTAATGTCGATGTAACAATACGGTTTGCTTCATCCAGCAGACCCTCGGATTCACGAACATAGACGAAACCGCGAGAAATAATATCCGGACCGGACAAGATTGCTCCATCTTGCTTGCTTAAAGTTACCACAACGACCAAAATGCCATCCTGCGATAACAGCTTACGATCACGCAAAACGATGTTACCAACATCGCCAACGCCCAAACCATCGATAAGCACGTTACCCGCTTGTACTTTAGAGCCTTTGCGACCGTTTCCGTTTTGGAATTCGACTGTATCTCCGTTATCGATTACGAAAATGTTTTCGCGTTCGATTCCGATTGCTTCGCCCAATTTCGCATGCTGACGTAACATACGGTATTCACCGTGGATAGGAATGAAGTATTTAGGCTTAATCAGGTTAAGCATAAGCTTCAATTCCTCTTGACTGCCGTGACCAGAAACGTGCACGCCTGAAACCGATCCATTGCCGTAAATAACGTTTGCGCCCAATCGGAATAATTCATCGACCGTACGTCCAACATAACGTTCGTTGCCTGGAATAGGTGTTGCAGCAATGATAACGGTATCACCAGGCAGGATATCTACCTTGCGATGCGTTGAACGTGCCATACGAGTAAGTGCCGACATCGGCTCGCCTTGACTGCCTGTACACAAAATGACAACACGGTCAGCAGCTAATTTGTTAACTTCTTCCGGTTCAATAATCATGCCTTCCGGAATATTCAAATAACCAAGGTCTGAAGCAATTCCGACAACATTTACCATACTTCGTCCAACAACGGCTATTTTACGGCGTGTAGCAATTGCTGCATTAATAATTTGTTGGATCCGGTGAACATTGGACGCGAACGTCGCAACGACAACGCGCTGTGATGATTTACGGAAAATATCTTCTAGATTGTCGCCAACTTGAGCTTCCGAAGGCGTATATCCTGGACGTTCCGCATTCGTACTGTCTGAAAGCAATGCCAATACGCCGCGTTTGCCAATTTCAGCGATACGCTGCAAATCGGCGAATTGCTCATTAACCGGGGTATGGTCAAATTTAAAGTCACCTGTATGGACAACAGTACCTTCTGGGGTATCCAAGCTAACGCCAACGGAATCCGGAATACTGTGGTTTGTTCTAAAGAAAGAAGCACGGATCGTTCCTAATTGAATTTCGCTGTCTGCGTTTATGAGAATGCGTTTTGTTTCTCCAAGCAAACCTGCTTCCTTCAATTTACCTTCAATAAGTCCAAGTGTAAGTTTTGTCGCATATAACGGCACATTTAGGCTTTTCAGTACATACGGCAATCCGCCAATGTGGTCCTCGTGACCGTGAGTAATGATGATACCGCGAACTTTGTCGCGATTTTCAGTTAGATAAGAAATATCTGGGATTACGATATCAATGCCAAGCATGTCCTCTTCTGGAAACTTCAAGCCCGAATCGACAACGACGATATCGTTGTTATACTGGATGACGTACATATTTTTACCAATCTCGCCTACTCCGCCTAGTGCAAAAATGAGCAGTTTATCCTGGTTGTTCTTCTTAGACAAGTGTATCTTTCCTCCTTAAAATTTTGCGAAGCAGCTATTGCTTCGTAATTCTGTTAAATTTTGCGAAGCATAATGGCTTCTAAAGCATCTAATTATTTTTGCGAAGCTAGAATGGCCTCGTAAGTATTGTCTTCATATGGAAAAGCAAATTTGTTTTGTACTGATACAAAGGCATTATGCTCTTTTGAAGATACCTATGCATCTGTTACGCCAGATGCCGCTCTGACGTTTAGTTCATTTCCAAATATTTGCCGCACCCAATCACTTGAAATCATTATACATGAAGAAAAAGCTGGAATACAAGTGAAACACGATAAAGCTATTAACCAATATGCTTCCCAAAAAAATAAAACCGATGCTGGACGCACCGGTTGCAATAAACGATAACGTTTATTTATACCAATAAATTGCGTAGGAATGCGGCTTCTGCCTCGTTTACAGTAACAAGTGGCAGTCTTACTCCGCCCACAGAAATACCTTTCAAGCCTAAAGCAAATTTTACTGCAACGGGGTTGGGTACAGGATGAGGGCAATAAAACAAACCCTTGAAAACCGGATGTAAAAGACCGTTTATACGAGCAGCTTCCTGCACATTTCCACTCAGGTATGCATCGATTAGATCTTTCATCTGTGCGCCGACAATATGACTGGCCACACTGATAATGCCATAACCGCCAACTGCTAACGATGGCAATGTCGCGCTATCGTCACCGCTATAAAGCTTGAAGCCCGCAGGAGCGCCGCTAATAATTTGTGTAAGTTGATCTAAATTAGCGCAATCTTTAGTTGCTACAATATTGCCAATTTGTGCTAAGCGAAGCGTCGTCTCGGCGGATAGATTCACTCCCGTACGCCCTTCCACATTATACAAAATGATAGGTAGCGCCGTTGCTTCCGCAATCGCCTTAAAATGCTGGTACAGTCCTTCTTGGTTAGGACGGTTATAATAAGGTGCGACAAGCAAAATGCCGTCAACTCCAGCTGCTTCCGCATCTTTGGTCAAATGGATGGAATGGGCCGTATTGTTGCTTCCCGTACCGGCAATAATTTTGCACCGGCCATTTGCATGTTTGACGGCAAATCGGAACAATTCAAGTTTCTCTTCATCCGACAGCGTCGGCGATTCGCCTGTCGTGCCTGACACGACTAGACTATCGCTTTGCTGCTCTTCTATTAAATAATCAATTAAACGGCCAGTCGTTTCCCAATCAATATGACCGTCCGCATCGAATGGGGTAACCATTGCGGTAATTAATCTTCCAAATTCCATCATAATTCCTCCCAGAAAGTGTTGCTCTATCGATGAAGCTCGAACTTCGCGTGGAGAGAACGAAGCGCCTCAGCCATATCCGCTTCACGTACGAGCACCCAAATCGTTGTATTAGAATCAGCAGACTGCATGATCGATATGCCTTGTTCCGTCAGCGCTTCCACGATACGCGCCATTATGCCGATCTCACCGTTCATGCCTCCGCCAATTACGGAAACCTTGGCACAGCCATTAATTGCCGATGGCGTAAAACCTGCCTCCTGCAATACTTCAACTGCCCGTTTCGCATCATCGTCAAATACCGTATAAATAGCGCCGCTAGGCGTTACATTAATAAAATCGACACTTATATGATGTTTTGCCATCGATTGAAAAACCTGCAGCTGCACATCGTTGCGGCCTTCGATCGCTTTAACTGATATCTGAGTAATACCGGAAACATGTGCTATTCCCGTGACATGCCTATCCTTTACCGAGAGCTCTGCTTTCAGCTCCGGGGAATCGGTTACCAATGTGCCTGTTTCATTTGAAAAAGTAGAACGGACTCGCAAAGGTATGCGTGCCTGCTGAGCAATCTCAACGGCGCGAGGATGAATAACCTTTGCTCCCTGCCTAGCCATATTGCATATTTCCAAATAACTGACGACAGGCAGCGGCTTGGCTTCCTCGACAATGCGAGGGTCCGCCGTTAGTATACCATTTACGTCCGTATAAATATCGACCATTTCCGCGCGCAGCGCAGCACCGAGTGCTGTAGCTGATGTATCGCTTCCGCCGCGTCCGAGCGTAGTGGTATCGCCATTTACTGAGCTTCCCTGAAAGCCGGTTACAATGACGACCGTACCAGCGCGTAAGTGGGTAAGCACCTTGTCTGGGCGAATTTCTTTGATTCGGGCATGCCCGTATTGTTCGTCAGTAATCATGCCCGCCTGTCCGCCGGTTAAGACAACGGAAGAAATACCGTTCGCAATGAGTAAGCTGCATAAAGCGGCTGCGGAAATGATTTCTCCGCAGCCTAGCAGCATATCTCGCTCACGAGCCGGCAGACTGTCGCCGTTGTTCCGAATGACCTGAAGCAACGTATCTGTTGCGTAAGGATCGCCCTTACGCCCCATAGCAGATACCACAACGACAACAGCAAAGCCATTACTGCGTTCTCTGGCAATGTGATGGATAACATGTTCCCTGGCATGATCAGTAGATAGAGAGGTGCCCCCGAATTTCTGAATCAGGATGCGCATATTATTATCCTCCGTGATCGATCCCGGGAAGAAGCAATGGCTACCCTTTCCTTAATACATTAACCTTTTGCGATATGTTCGGCGATTTGAACGGCATTCCATGCGGCGCCTTTGAGCAGGTTATCGGATACGATCCACATATTAAGTCCGCGGTCAGACCCTAGATCGCGTCTCAAGCGGCCAACAAAAACATCCGGCTTGCCGGCAGCGTCGGTCGCGAGCGGGTATTGCTGGTTAGCAGGATCATCTACGAGCGTAATCCCCGGTGCATCTGCTAGCAGCTGCCTAACCTCTTCCAAATCGTAGTCGTTTTTGAGCTCAACATATAGCGATTCCGAGTGACCGTATACAACAGGAATGCGCACGCAAGTGGCAGTAACCTGGATAGACTCGTCACCCAAGATTTTTTTCGTTTCGCGTACCATTTTCATTTCTTCGAGCGTGTATCCGTTATCTTGGAACTTATCGATTTGAGGAATGGCATTAAAAGCAATTTGATGCTTTACTGGTAACGCGCCTACCGGCAAAATAGCCGGGTTTACCTCTTCGCCATGAAGTGCCGCTTGGGTTTGACGCAGCATTTCATCGATTGCGCGGCTGCCGGCACCGGAGACCGCTTGATAGGTAGATACGATAATCCGAGCAATGCCGTAACGGTCTTGAAGCGGTTTAAGTGCTGCGACCATTTGGATTGTCGAACAATTCGGGTTAGCGATTATGCCCTTATGCTCGCTAACCTTATCGATATTCACTTCAGGAACTACAAGCGGGGTGTTCTCGTCCATACGGTACGCATTTGTATTGTCTATACATACTGCGCCGTGCTTAACCGCATGCGGAGCAAGAGCCTTTGTTACGTCGCCGCCCGCACTGAACAATGCAATTTCAATTCCCTTAAAGCTATCCGGTGTGGCTTCTTCAACCGTAAGCTCCTGGCCCTTAAATGAAATTTTAGTGCCTGCCGAACGAGCAGACGATAATAGCTTAAGCTCTTTAATAGGGAAGTTTCTCGATTCAAGTAATTTCAGTATTTGTTCTCCTACTGCGCCTGTTGCGCCCACTACCGCAACATTAAACGATTTCTGATTCGACATTTGCTGTCGTCTCCCCTCTTTCCCTGTGTCCTTAATGCCGTTCGACAAGCAGAGGCTGCAGCTGTTTGCCTTGTAGGGCTGCTTCGCATGCTTCCAAGACCAAATCCATTCTGGCAACTAGCGAGTTAGGCTTCTGCACAGGGTTATCTTGGCCGAACGGAACAAAATAAATATGTTTAGCCACTAGTAGCTTCGCTATATTAGCGGCATTTAAACCAAGTCCGTCATTCGTGGAAATCGCAAGCACTAGAGGTCGGCCGTTGCGCATTTGGGCTTTGGCAGCCATAAGCACCGCACTATCCGTTATTGCATTTGCTAGTCTGCTTGTTGTGTTGCCTGTGCAAGGTGCAATGACAAGAACGTCAAGCAGCTTAGATGGCCCTAGCGGCTCCGCTTGCACGATTGTTGATATAAGATCATTCCCAGTAATCGCTTTAAGCTGTGATTGCCAATCCTCGGACTTTCCGAATCTCGTGTCCGTTGTCATAATCGTATTCGAAACGATCGGCACGACATTCGCACCCGCATCGACGAACCGTTTAATTTCAGGCATAACCTCAGCAAATGTACAATGTGAGCCCGACAAAGCATAACCCACCGTGATACCAGACCAATTCATATCCCATTCCCCCGCTTAATCGTATCGTCCAAAATCAACTGTGATAAGCAATCCGCCATGATACGTCCAGCTGTTTTCGGTGCGACGATACCGGGAAGTCCGGGTGCGAGCAGCGCCTTGATTCCGCGCTTCTCCGCGAAGCGGAAATCTGTTCCGCCAGGCTTCGATGCGAGGTCAATTATAACGGCCCGCGAAGGTAAATTTGCGATAATTTGTGCTGTGACTATCATAGTCGGAATTGTATTAAAAAGCAAGTCAATATTGCTTACATGCTGCAATAAATTGCTGATGTAGAAAGGCTCAAACCCCATTTCTGAAGCTCTCGCATATTGCTCGGAACGGCGTACGCCAACCTTAACTTTGGACCCTAAACCTTTCAAAGTACGGGCCATCGTGAAGCCGGTCCTGCCGAAGCCAAGCACCATGGAAGAGGAGCCGTGAATCGTGATATCCGTATTCTGGATCGCCATCATCAATGCGCCTTCCGCTGTAGGTATGGAGTTGTATATCGCTACATCATCACGGTCAAACAATTCGACTAACGATAGGGTATACTTCTCGCACAACTGGCGCAAATAAGGTTTTGCCATGCCTGTATAAACCGTGCAATGCTTTGGCAGCTTTGAAAAATGACTGTCCGTCACTTGCATCAGGCGGTCACTAAAAACAGCGTGAATAACACCTTGGTCATCGGTGCCTACAGCTGGCAGAAGCAGCGCGTCGACCGATTCGAACAATTGCTCTTCGAACTCCGCTTGCACGGCTCCGTCAAGCGATGAATGCAACCCATCAAAGCCTGACACGGTAACCGAAGCATCAAGCTCTGTCAACTTGCGTATAACCTCAAGCTGTCTTGCGTCACCGCCCAGCAAAAGCACTTGGACGCCTGTTAGCATTAAGCTTCACTCCTTTCTTGCTAATAGCTTTAGACCATCTTATGCTTGCGCCCAGAGCGGGGTGAAAAATAAAAAAAAGATCAGGCCAATGACCCGATCTTTTTGAGCTTATATCATATGATGGTTACCGGTTATACACCTGTATGGCCGAAGCCGCCCGTGCCCCGCACCGTTTCCGGCAATTCCGCTGCTTCTGTTATCGTAACTGCAGGCACTTGCTGGAACACCATTTGAGCGATTCGCTCTCCCCGCGTGATCGTAAATGGCTGCTGTCCTAAATTAATAAGAAGGACCTTTACCTCTCCGCGGTAATCCGCATCGATGGTTCCCGGTGAATTCAAGCATGTAATCCCATGCTTATAAGCAAGTCCGCTCCGTGGTCTAATTTGCGCTTCAAGCTCTCCAGGCATAGCCATGGCAAAGCCTGTAGGAATAAGCTGCCGTTCTCCCGGCTGCAGGATTACAGCCTCTGCGACGGCTGCTTGCAAATCAAAGCCTGCCGCCCATTCAGACATTTTTTTTGGAACCGCGATATCTTCATTTCCTTCAAGTCTCTTAAACTGTACTTGATACAAATTGATTCCTCCCCAGCTGTGCTGCCGCTTTATCGTTAGAGCCAACCATGGCAACCGAGAAAGGCACGGACAACATACGTTTTGTTACCTCGATAACATCTGCCATATCCACCGAGTCGATTCGCTTTAAGAGCTCATCGAGGGTGTAATGCTGACCTAGCATAAGTTCATTTTTTCCTAACCGGTTCATTCTGCTGCTCGTGCTCTCTAAACTTAAAATCAAGCTGCCCTTCAGCTGTTCCTTGCCCCGGTGCAATTCATCTTCTCCCAAACCTTTGACAGATAGCTCGTTCAACTGTCCCATCGTCAAATCCAGCACCTCTTTGGTTTGCTTCGGAGCCGTCCCCGCATAGAGTGTGAATAAGCCGGTATCCGCATAGGATGTATGGTAAGAGTAGACAGAATAAGCGAGGCCGCGCTTCTCCCTAATTTCTTGGAAGAGCCTGGAGCTCATCCCTCCTCCCAAGGCATTGTTGAGAAGAATCATCGCATACAAATGAGAATCCGTTATGGAGCAGCCTGGGAATGAAATACACAAATGATTTTGTTCTGTTTTTTTCTTGTAGAACAAGTAATCGCCATGGAATGTTGGAGCCGTAACGATCGTAGACGCCGGCTTGCTATTTTTGAAGCTGCCAAAGTGCTTCTCCATCAGTGCAAGCAAATTCTGCTCTTCCACGTTTCCTGCAACGCTAATGACTACATTTTCAATCGTATATGTGTCATTCATATATCCTCGGAGCGTCTCGGAAGTCATCGCGGTTAAACGTTCCTCAAGTCCCAAGATCGAATACGCCAGCGGGTGATCGCCAAAAGCAGCTCGCGAAGCTTCGTCATGCACTTTGTCATCGGGTGTATCCTCGTACATCGAAATCTCTTCAAGAATTACATTTTTTTCCTTGGCCAATTCCTCTGAATCCAACTGGGAATTAAAAAACATATCCGAAAGCGCATCGACCGCAAGCGGCAAATGCTCATCCAGCACTTTGGCAAAATAACACGTATACTCTTTAGAAGTAAAAGCATTAACGTTCCCGCCAATGCCGTCAAATAAATCTGCAATATCCTTTGACGTACGGGTTTCTGTACCTTTAAACAACATATGCTCGATAAAATGGGAGATCCCGTTGTTTTCAGGCGTCTCATTACGGGAACCCGTTTTGACCCAAATTCCAAAGGAAACTGATCTTACAGTCGGTATGTATTCGACGACAACGCGCAATCCGTTACTAAGTGTGTACTTGTTCATCATTAGTCCTCCTTATGTTTTGTTAGGCATACGGATCTTACGGTTTTTTCGCTTCAATTCGCCTTACAAAACTAACTTCGTATGCATGTATCTTTAAACATGAATGTTTTTACTATAGCAGAATCACTGTGCTGCCTCAACAGCAGCCTTAAGCCGCTTAGAAGAAAGCGTCTCGCTTACCGTGCCGATCGCGTATCCCTTCTCTTTTGCTGTGGCGATGATGCCAGCAAGCGCATCTCGCGTAGAGGATGTGGGATGCATTAAAATGAGGGCACCCGGCTCAATTTTCTGTGCTATTTTCCGAATGATGGTGTCCGCCGGCGGCTTTTGCCAATCGATCGTATCTATTGTCCAAAGGACCGTCTTTAGCCCCATCTCCTCGGCGATTTGAACGGTTGCTTGATTAAATGCGCCTGACGGAGGAGCGAACCATTTGTTATTCACGTTAAGGGTGGATTTCAGCAGCGCTTCCGTCTTTGCGATTTGGCTGTGCTGCGCTTGTCTATTTAATGCGCTCATATCAGGATGCGTATAAGCATGATTGGACATTTCATGTCCTTCGGCCTGTATGCGTTTTGCAATCTCAGCGTTTTTGTTGAGCCAGCTGCCGTCAAGAAAAAAAGTCGCCTTCACCTTATCCTTTTTAAGCGTGTTTAAGATCGAATCGATGTATTCATTGCCCCAGGCTACGTTAATCATCAGTGAGATCATTTTTTTATTCGGATTACCGCGATAAATCGGATGCGGTCCTAAGTCATTTAGCTTTATTTCCGGTTCCACCTCTTTATAAATGTACGGAATCGTTTCAGCAGGCGGAGCCAGCAATGCGGCTTCCAATGTTTTCTCCACATCAACTTCTAAGCCGTTATAACCGGGGATGGCCCTCCAGACACGATCTATCCTCGCGTTAACAGGCGGGATATTGCGTTTCTCTGCTTCAGCGTTGATAAGCGAAAGCAATCTTTCACGCTCTGACTGTGAGTACGAAACTTGCGCAGAAGCCGTTTTTACTTCTTTATATTTCAATGAAGCAAGAAAATGTGATACGTCATCATTCATGCTTACGAACGCAAGCACCATAAGCATGCTTGCTGCAACTATGGCCGCTTTTCTCACCATCATCATTCCCACTCCCATAATCGTCCTGTTATGCCTACTAAGCTTGACCTTATTCCAGCATGTTAATTCATGTGTATGAAATGTTGGACGAGATTATGCAAAAGGACAAACATTCCGGCGCGGGAGTATGAAGAGGACAAAGCAAAAAAAGAGCCAGATCGAATCTGTCTCTTTTCTTCTCTTATAGCTATGTCGTATCTCGAAAATGCTTATTGCGTTTGTTGCGTGGAAACCTCAGGCGTCATTAGTACTTTAGCAGACAAATTGATTCGGCCTTGTTGATCAATTTCAGTAACTTTAACCTTGATTTGATCTCCGATGTTCACGACATCTTCCGTCTTGGCAACACGTTCAGTCGAAAGCTGCGAAATATGGACAAGTCCATCTTTATTCGGCAGAATCTCAACGAAAGCACCGAATTTCTCCACGCGTTTAACCGTACCAACGTAAATTTCACCAACCACGACTTCTTTGACAATGCCTTCGATAATCGATTTAGCCTTCTGGTTCATCTCTTCATTAGAAGAAGCAATGAATACCATTCCATCCTGCTCAATATCGATTTTAACGCCCGTTTCTTCAATAATTTTATTGATGATTTTTCCGCCTGCGCCAATAACATCACGGATTTTGTCCGGGTTAATACGAAGCGTCAAAATCTTAGGCGCATATTTGGATAAGCTTGTCCGAGTAGTCGGAAGGCTTTCAAGCATTTTGCCAAGTATGAAAATACGTCCTTGACGGGCTTGTTCAAGTGATTGCTCCAAAATCTCACGGTTAATACCGGCAATTTTGATATCCATTTGAATAGCCGTTACGCCTTCAGCCGTACCCGCAACTTTGAAGTCCATATCGCCAAGATGGTCTTCCATCCCTTGGATATCGGAAAGAATCGCGAAATGCTCGCCGTCTTTGATAAGACCCATTGCGATCCCTGCTACCGGAGCTTTGATCGGTACGCCAGCATCCATCATCGCAAGCGTGCTTGCGCAAATACTTGCTTGTGAAGACGAACCGTTCGATTCCAATACTTCGGAAACCAAACGAATCGTGTAAGGGAACTCGGCTTCAGAAGGAATAACTTTCGAAAGCGCGCGTTCTCCAAGCGCACCATGACCAATTTCGCGGCGACCCGGCGGACGAAGCGGACGAGCTTCACCCACGCTAAATGGCGGGAAATTATAATGATGCATAAACCGTTTTGTTTCTTCAGGTGAAATGCCGTCTAAGATTTGAACGTCGCCCATTGCTCCGAGCGTACAAATGCTAAGCGCTTGTGTTTGTCCGCGTGTAAACAATCCCGTTCCGTGCGTACGCGGCAAAATGGCAACATCGCAGTCAATTGGGCGGATTTCATCAAGTGAACGGCCATCAGGACGAACCTTATCATGAGAAATAAGGCGACGAACTTCTTCCTTCACGATGTCGTAAAGAACTTCCTTGACATCGGACAAAAGCTCAGGCGTTTCGATATATTGCTCTTCAAAATGCGCAACCGCCGCGCTGTTAACCGCATCAATCGCATCTTGGCGTGCATGCTTTTCTTCAACTTTAATGGCTTCAACAAGACCAGCTGAAGCATAAGCTCGTACATCAGCATTCACTTGCGCGTTTACGGTATGTAGCTTAACTTCCATTTTCGGCTTGCCGGCAACGGCCAGCAGTTCTTCAATCTTCGCAACGATTTTTTTGATTTCATCGTGACCGAACATAATAGCTTCAAGCATTACTGCTTCAGAAACTTCGTTCGCCTCGGCTTCCACCATCATGATTGCATCTTTGGTACCTGCAACTACAACAAAAATATCCGTTTCTTGGCTTTGCTCCACAGTCGGGTTAATAACGAATTGACCATTCACGCGACCAACGTTAACGCCGCCGATCGGCCCGTCAAATGGCACATCGGAAATGGACAATGCAGCAGATGTACCGATCATTGCAGCGATTTCTGGAGAACAATCCTGATCCACGCTCATTACAATGTTCATAACCTGTACATCGTTCCGGAAACCTTCAGGGAACAACGGACGAATAGGCCGATCCGTAAGTCGGCTGGACAAAATCGCCTTCTCGCTTGGACGGCCTTCACGTTTGATAAATCCGCCAGGAATTTTACCGACAGCATACAAACGCTCTTCATAGTTAACGGTCAGCGGAAAGAAATCCAAATCTTTCGGACCTGTAGATGCCGTAACCGTACACAATACGACAGTGTCGCCATATTGCACGGTTACTGCAGCATTCGCTTGCTTAGCAAGACGGCCAGTTTCGATGGATAGCGGTCTTCCGCCTACTTCCATCTCGATTCGTTGTACCATTATATCCCTCCTATAGGTATGTATTTTAGTATATTTCACTGCAAGGGCAGTTTTTCCCAGGGTTTCCCTATTACAAAAAGCAACCCGAATCCACTCATCCGTTATTCCCGGACGGCTGGACAACCAGGTTGCTTTTCATTACGCATGTTTTAGCGGCGTAGGCCGAGTTTTTCGATCAATGCGCTGTAACGTCTAACATCATTGTTTTTAAGGTATGCAAGCAGCTTACGGCGCTGACCTACCATCTTGAGCAAACCACGACGGGAATGATGATCTTTCTTGTGCTCCCGCAAATGTTGAGTCAAGTTAACGATGTTTTCAGTCAGGATAGCCACTTGAACCTCCGGAGAACCGGTATCAGTTGCATGTGTCTTATGCGTCTCAATCAGTTCGTTTTTACGTACTTGTGTAATTGCCATCCTAATTCACCTCCTTCTTGATAATCGCCATTAGCCACGAAGCCGTCGGTGAGAACGGACATCCAAGCTAAGGTTAAGTTAGTGTTCGTGCATGCAAGATGCATGACTACTCACAACGTTGTATAGTATAACACATATGATGGACAAATGTCGAGAAGCATATCTTTGGATACTCGAACAACCTGCTAATCAACCATCCGAATGGAAAGTTAATTGTAGCCGAGTATTTCCTTGGCCTGTCTTGAATCAGAGCCGATTTGCTCGATGAGCTCCGTAATAGAGTCGAACTTCTTCTCTGAACGGATAAATGAAAGAAATTGCAAACGCAATTGCTCACCATAGATATCGGAGTCAAAGTCAAACAAGTGAGCCTCCATTACCGGCTGCAGCTCCTGTTTGTTAAACGTTGGCTTCAAACCGAAATTCATGACTCCGGGATATGCTTTGTCTCCGATCCAAGCTGTTATCGCGTAAACACCTAATCTTGGCGTGATATAGGGACCGTTTATTTGAAGGTTAGCTGTCGGAAAACCGATTGTCCGGCCTCTTTTATCTCCATGTACGACGCTTCCCGTCACTTCGTACGGACGTCCGAGCAGACGCTCTGCCAATTTGATGTCGCCTTGTTCAAGCGCTTCCCGAATATAAGTACTGCTAACTTTAATGCCATTTTCGAACAGAGGCTCTATGACATGAACGGAAATGTCAGGATGGCCTAACTGCTTTAGCGCATCCGAGTTGCCTAAGCCTTTATGGCCGAAATTAAAGTCAAAGCCGACAACTACGTTTTTAGCGCGCAGCGTGCGCAGTACCTCATCGACAAAACGCTCAGGCGATACCGAAGCAAACTCGGGATCAAATCTCATAATAAACACAAGATCGACACCGAGCTCTGCGAATAGTGCCGTCTTAACGTCCAGAGGCGTGAGACAACGGTAGTATTGCTCTCCTTGTCCCAGCACTTCCTTCGGATGCGGATCAAAAGTCAAAACCGCCGATAGCATATCGGAGCCTTTTGCCTCATTAACGGCACGGCGAATGACGTTTTGGTGACCGCGATGGACACCATCGAAATGACCGATTGCTATGGAAAGCGGTTTGTCCAGCGATAACGTGGACAAACCGTTTAAAGGAAAACTTAATGGAATAATTTCCAACGCTGAAACACCTGCATTTCCTCTTAACTTTCTATATCAAAAAGCTATGCCGAAAAGACTTTAACCGCCTTGAGAACGGCAGCTCTCAAGTCTATCTGAAAAATACCCAAAAATGAGCTATGTTCATTATAAAGACGTACTAGCTGCCCATCAAGGATTAAGGACTTATCTAGATCTGAATGAGTAAGATTAACCTTCTGCCCCATTAAAGCAAGCTTACCGATAGATTCAGGTACGATTGCACGGTTCAGATGGGTAATCGCTTCATCGGCGGCAATGAGATGACTGCTTAATTCACCCGTTTGCTGCAGCTTCTCGATTTCCTCGAGCGTCAAGCAGCTCTCCTTCGTAATGCCTCCCGACATGGTTCTTGTCAGTTTAGCCATTGCTGCAGGGACTCCGAGCGTTTTACCGATGTCCACACACAACGTTCGGATATATGTACCTTTTGAGCATACGACGGAAAATGTAATTTTCGGCTGTTCAAGTTCTAGCTGCATGTCCAACAATTCAATTTGATGAATCGTTACTTTACGCGATTTTCGCTCGACCGTTTTACCTTCTCTTGCAAGCTCATATAACCGTTTTCCGTCAATCTTGACTGCGGAATACATTGGAGGAACCTGTTCAATCTCCCCTGTAAAACGAGCCAAAGCACGTCGAACCTCGTCCTCTGAGACCGTTATTAGATCTTGGCGTTCAATCACGGTTCCGGTTAGATCTTCCGTATCCGTGGCTATGCCTAGCTGTAATACCGCTTCATACGACTTAGGTCTCTCTTGCACATATTCAACAACTCTCGTTGCTCGCCCGAGACATAGAGGAAGTACGCCAGTCACCATAGGATCAAGCGTTCCTGCATGTCCAATCCGCTTCATTTTTAACAATCGGCGAACTTTAGCAACCACATCGTGAGAAGTCCAGCCTTCAGGCTTCCAAACTGCCAAAATGCCGTCCATCGATTAAACCAACGCCTTTCTAACTGCTTCCACTAACTCAGGTATCGAATTCGTTAAAGGACCATCAAGTTTACAGCCCGCTGCACGTACATGTCCGCCGCCGCCGAATGCTTGCGCAATAGCAGCAACGTTTGCTTTGCCTGCGGAGCGCAAGCTTGCTTTAATAGCGCCGTCCTCAGTTTCTTTAAACAAAATGCCGACTTCAACCCCGTCAACATTAAGTGCATAATTCACGATGCCTTCGAGATCTTCCGGCACGGCACCCGTATTGCGCAAATCATCCTTGCCAATATGAACCCACCCAATTTCCAGGTTATCCGTAAAGGTAAGGCGGTTCAACGCAATTTGGAGAAGCTTAAGCTTTGCCATGGTCATTTTCTCAAGCAGATGATCGGCCAGCTCATTTCCTGATACTCCTAGCGCAAGCAGCCGCGAAGCAATTTGCATAACCCGAGGACTTGTGTTCGAATAACGGAAACCGCCAGTATCGGTTAACAAACCGGTATAAATGGCCGTTGCGCATGGCAAATCACATGATATGCCTGCTCTCTCTATTAAATCAAACAAGATCTCAACGGTTGCTGCCGCTTCCGCCCGAATAACGTTCACAGTACCAAACCCGTTATTCGTTGGATGATGATCGATATTAAGCAGCTTTGCATCGGGTGCAAAGCTGCTTGATACCTCTCCAATTCGCTTGAAATCCGCGCAATCAATCGAAATTACCGCAGCGAATTTCCGTTCGGGTTCTGCATGCTTATAGTTGATAATCGAATCAAATTGATCCAAAAAATTAAGTCTGGAAGGCAACTCGCTTTCATTGATCAGTACAAAGGTTTTACCCAGCTTCTGGAGCAGCCAGCCTACGACGACAGTAGAGCTTATAGCGTCGCCGTCAGGCTGCACATGGGATACGACCAAAAAATCATCGTATGACCGCATGAATGCCAAAGCATCATCCAACTGCTTCAAATAACTGCCCTGTTCCATCATCGAGCCGAGTTCCCGTTATTAATGTTTTCAAGCAATGCCTCGATTCGGCTTCCATACTCAATGCTGCTGTCAAACTTGAACAGCAATACCGGAGTGTGACGCAGTCGCATACGCTTGCCAAGCTCCGTGCGGATAAATCCGGTTCCGCTGGCGAGTGCTTTTAGCGTAGCTTCTTTCTGTTCTTCGCTGCCCAGTACGCTTAGGTATACTTTAGCTTGCGAAAGATCACTCGACGTTTCGACACCTGTAACTGTGATAAAACCGATTCTCGGATCTTTAAGCTCTGTCTGTATAATTTGGCTCAGCTCTTTTTTAATTTGTTCGCCGACCCGTCCTACCCGGATTTTTGCCATACTATACTCACCTCTCTACTGTTTCCATGACAAACGCTTCGATCGTATCGCCTTCGCGAACATCGTTGTAACGATCAAGCGTTATACCGCACTCGTAGCCTTGTGCAACCTCTTTGGCATCATCTTTGAAACGCTTAAGGGAATCAATTTTACCCGTGAAGACCACGATGCCGCCACGAATCAGGCGAGCTTCTGCAGAACGGGTAATTTTACCGGATGTAATCATACAACCCGCAATTGCTCCGACCTTCGTAACTTTAAATACGTTACGAACCTCTGCTTGACCAATAACAACTTCTTTGTAGATCGGATCAAGCATACCTTTCATGGCTTGCTCGATTTCATCGATTACATTGTAAATGACGCGGTGCATACGCACATCGACTTTTTCTTGTGCAATCGTTGCTTCCGCTTGCGGATCAGGTCTAACGTTAAATCCGATGACGATTGCGTTAGAAGCTGATGCCAAAATGATATCCGATTCCGTAATCGCGCCAACACCGCTGTGGATGATTTTTACGCGTACGCCTTCGATGTCAATTTTGGCAAGCGAGCCTTTCAATGCTTCGGAAGAGCCTTGAACGTCTGATTTAATAATAACGTTCAGGTCTTTAATTTCACCATCTTTGATATGGTTATACAGATCATCAAGCGTTACGCGTGTATTGGCACCCATATCCGATTGACGCTGTTTAATGGAACGACGGTCAGCAATGTCACGGGCTTTACGCTCATCTTCAAACACCATGAACGGATCTCCGGCTTGCGGAACTTCGGTTAAGCCTGTAATTTCAACAGGAGTCGAAGGACCGACTTCTTTTAAGCGACGGCCTTTATCATTGACCATAGCTCTGATACGTCCGAAGCAGTTACCCGCGACAAATGCATCACCGATTTTCAAAGTACCGTGCTGCACGAGAATACGGGCAACCGGGCCTTTACCTTTATCGAGCTCAGCTTCGATAACCGTTGCGCGTGCGCGTTTGTTCGGATTGGCTTTGTAATCATTAACTTCTGCAACTAGCAAAATCATTTCAAGAAGGCCTTCAAGACCAATTCTTTGTTTAGCGGAAACCTCGACGAAAATCGTATCGCCGCCCCACTCTTCCGGAACGAGTTCATATTCAGTCATTTCTTGTTTGATTTTCTCCGTGTTAGCTTCCGGTTTATCGATTTTGTTGACCGCTACGATAATCGGAACGCCAGCCGCTTTAGCATGGTTGATCGCTTCAACGGTTTGAGGCATGATGCCGTCATCGGCTGCAACGACGATAATTGTAATATCCGTAACCTGTGCACCGCGGGCACGCATAAGCGTAAACGCTTCGTGACCAGGCGTATCAAGGAATGTGATTTTTTTATGGTTGATTTCGACTTGGTATGCACCGATATGCTGCGTGATTCCGCCAGCTTCTCCGCCGGTTACGTTTGTTTTGCGGATCGCATCGAGCAAAGTTGTTTTACCATGGTCAACGTGACCCATGATGGTAACAACCGGAGGACGAGAAACCAGATCCTCATCTTCATCCGTTTCTTCAACCGTTTCGAAGGAATCTTCCTCAACTGGAATCTTCACTTCAACCTCAACGCCATAATCGGTTGCTATCAGATGAATCGCATCCATGTCGATTTCTTGGTTGATTGTAGCCATTACGCCAAGGAAAATCAGTTTTTTGATAACTTCTGATGCATCCTTATGCAGTAATTTTGCCAACTCGCCAACCGTCATCGTACCGCGAACGATAATTTTCTTAGGAGTATTGTCAATTTTCTCGCGTGGAGGCTGCTGTTGGAACTTGCCGCCGCGACCTTTTTGGCCGCCCCGGTTATTGTTGTTGCCTCTGAAACCGCCTGGTTTGCCGTCTTCAAATCTTTTTTGACCAGGTCTTGCATTTCTGTTGTCATTGCCGCGTGCTTGGCCTTGCGCCGGTTTGGAATCAAAACGGCTTTGACCCGATGGAGCAGGACGGCTTGTTGCGTCTTGACGCGGAGCGCTAGGACGGCTTGCCGTGTTTCCTTGCCCGCCTTGCGATGGACGGTTTTGCCCAGATGAAGCTGGACGATTCCCTTGTCCGCCTTGGCCTTGTCCTGGACGGCTGGAACCGCCGCCAGATTGTGCCGGACGGCTGCCTTGTCCGCCTTGTCCTTGGCTTGGACGGCTGGAATTACTGTTACCTTGCGATGGACGGTTGTTGCTGGATGATTGCGCTGGACGATTGGTTTGCTGTCCTGCTGGTCGCTGTTCGGACTGCTGTTGGTTGTTTTGTGGTTTCGTATTAATAGAATTCATAGGCCCCTGTCTGTCTTGATTAGTATTTTTTGTTTCTTGTACTAGCTGCGGCTTCCGTTCCTGCTGCTGCGGCTGCTGCGATTGCAGCTTGTTAGCGGCAGGCTGTGCGGAGGAAACAGACACGCTTGTCGTTTCCTGTGCCCGTTTAACGGCTGCGTTTTGTTTAATATTGCGAAAAAAACCTTCGACCTTGTTTACCATCTCATTTTCCATAACACTCATATGGTTATTCACCGGCAAATCAAGTCGTTTTAGAATCGTAATAATTTCTTTGCTGCTCATATTAAGTGACTTGGCATACTCGTAAACGCGCAGCTTATCTTTATTGTCCTTGCTGTCTTGTTTATTGTCCAATATGATCCACCTCCGTATTATGGCTCAGATGACTCGCAATCATTTTTCCGAACTGCATATCGGTTACCGCAAGCACAACCCGTTCCGGCTTACCTATCGCCTTTCCTAGTTGCTCACGGTCGAATGCTTCGGCGAGTTGTATTCCGTAGGTGTTGCATTTGTCACGAAATTTTTTCTTCGTATTTTCGGAAGCATCTCCAGCTATTATAACGAGATGCGCCTGTTTATTTCTTACAGCTTTGAGTACGATTTCGTCGCCAGTAATCAGCTTTCCCGCACGCATAGCCATGCCAAGCTGTGATAAGCTTTTATTCTGCTTCATCGCTTATCAGCTCCTTATTCGCGATAAACTGCTCCTCTACCGCTACAAAATCCTGTTCGAGCTGATCGTAAATATGATCGCCAACATGCTGCTTCAGCGCACGATCTAACGCTTTGGATTTTTTCGCTAGTTTAAAGCAGCTCACTTTTCCGCACAAATACGCACCGCGGCCTGCTTTTTTGCCTGTCAGGTCAATCTGCACCTCTTCGGCCGGTGTCCGCACAATCCGAATGAGTTCCTTCTTCGGCTTCATGTCCTGACAAGCGACGCATTTGCGAAGCGGTACTTTTCTCGGTCTCATTGTACACCCCTCCTCTGCCAGCTGAATTGACGCTTTTAACGATTAATCGATGGAGACCGAATCCTGATGCATAACCGTAGTCAAGGATTTCGGACGGCCATACTCCTGCTCTGCCTGCGTTTCGCTTTTTATATCAATTTTCCAGCCGGTAAGCTTGGCAGCAAGCCTTGCATTCTGACCTTTAATACCGATAGCTAGCGATAACTGGTAGTCAGGCACGATAACGCGAGCCATTTTCTCCTGTTCGAATACAATAACCTCCAGCACCTTTGAAGGGCTGAGTGCATTCGCAACATATTCGTCCACGCTTTCAGACCAACGAACGATATCGATTTTCTCGCCTTTAAGCTCGTTTACGATCGTCTGAACGCGCAGCCCTTTTTGACCGACGCAAGAACCCACTGGATCTACCTCGGCGTTACGGGAATGTACCGCAATTTTAGAACGGAAACCAGCTTCGCGGGCTACCGAACGGATTTCAACGACGCCGTCATAAATTTCGGGCACTTCAAGCTCGAATAGACGCTTAAGCAAACCAGGGTGCGTACGGGATAAAATGATTTGAGGGCCCTTAGTCGTGTTTTCCACTTTTGTGATGTATGACTTTACACGGTCGCCGTGCTTGAACTTATCCGTAGGCATAAGCTCCGTCAATGGCAATACTGCCTCAACTTTCCCAAGGTCCACAAATAGGTTGCGAACATCCTGGCGCTGCACGATACCGTTGACGATATCTTCCTCTTTATCGATAAAAGCGTTATAGATCAGTCCGCGCTCAGCCTCACGAATGCGCTGCGTAACCACTTGCTTCGCCGTTTGGGCGGCAATTCGACCAAAATCGCGAGGTGTAACTTCGATATCAGCGATGTCGTCGAGTTGATAATGCGGGTTGATTTCACGGGATGCCTCAACCGTAATTTCAAGACGCGGGTCAAGCACCTCGTCAACAACCGTTTTGCGGGCATATACTTTTATGACGCCAGTGTGGCGGTTGATATCCACGCGCACGTTCTGAGCCGTATTAAAATTTCTTTTGTAGCTAGAGATCAGCGCCGCTTCAATGGCTTCGAGGAGTACGTCCTTCGTAATCCCTTTATCTCTTTCTATTTCTTGTAGTGCTTCAATAAAATCCATGCTCATTGGACTGGATTTCCCCCTTTCAATATAAAAAGCGAATATTTAGAATACGATAGCCAGTCTTGCTCCGGCTACCTTATCATAAGGAATCGTATACTCCTTCTTGCCCGTACGCACAACGGCATTTTCCCCGTCAAATGAAAGCAGCAGCCCCTCAAATTCTTTAGCGCCGCTGATCGGTTCATATGTCGTTATGTAAACGTGTTTACCGATAGCTTTACGTACGTCTTCTTCTTTCCTAAGCGGTCTTTCAGCTCCAGGTGAAGAAACCTCAAGGAAATATACGTCGGTAACGGGATCGTTTTTATCCAATTGCTCGCTCATGAATTCGCTGATGCGACCGCAATCATCAATATCGATTCCGCCTTCTTTATCCACGAATATGCGAAGGAAGTAGTTGCTGCCTTCTTTGACATACTCAATATCAACCAGTTCAAATCCATTGCTGCTGAGGTATGGCAAAACCATTTCCTGTACAGCGGCTTTGATTTTGGATGTACTCAAATTCAGTTGACCTCCTGTTTATACGCACTATGCCATTTTGCCGTTTACAAAACGTAAAGAGTGGGTTTCCCCACTCTTCTGCATCAAAGTCTTTATCATCATCATTGCCAGAAAAATTATAACATAACCGCACTATAGTGACAAGAAATCTTTTCTAACTCCCCCTTGTCTAGAACAGGGAAAGCTGGTTAGATTCAGGCAATCCTCGGAAGCAGCCCATGTTCCCAAGCACCTCAATTATCGTCTTTGTCGCCTTGGATTTCATCTGGAAATCTTCGATGGAAAGGTATTCTCCATCATTTCTGGATGCCGCGATATTGCGTGCCGCGTTATCTCCGATACCGGCTATTGCGGCAAATGGAGGAATAAGCGAATCGCCGTCTACTAGGAACTTCGTAGCATCGGAGCGATAAAGGTCAATGGGCTTGAAGGAGAACCCGCGAGCTGTCATCTCAAGAGACATTTCCAGCTGTGACACCATGTTTTTCTCTTTAGGGAGCGCATTAAAACCTTTGGCTTCGATTTCGATCAGCTTCCGCAAAATCGCTTCATACCCTTGGCATAGCAGCTCTAAATCAAAATCATCCGCTCTTACCGTGAAATAAGTGGCGTAATACTCAATCGGATAATAAAGCTTAAAGTAGGCGGTTCGAACCGCCGATATGACATAGGCGGCGGCATGGGCTTTCGGGAACATGTACTCGATGCGAAGGCAGGAATCAATATACCACTGAGGTACTTTGCACCGCTTCATTTCATCGATCCATTCCGGCGTCAGGCCTTTACCTTTACGCACGCTTTCCGTAATCTTAAAGGCCAGACCGGCATCCATCCCGGCCTTATAAATCAAGAAGAGCATAATATCATCCCGGCATCCGATTACGGTTTTGATGTTGCAGGTCCCGTTTTTGATGAGTTCCTGCGCATTTCCGAGCCATACGCCCGTTCCGTGCGACAGACCGGAAATTTGCAGCAAATCGGCGAAGGAAGACGGCTGCGTTTCCTGAAGCATTTGGCGTACGAACTTTGTGCCCATCTCGGGAACCCCGTACGTAGCAACGGAAGACCGGATCTTCTCGCCTGGGATATTGAGCGCATTCGTAGAGTTAAACATGCTCATGACCATCGGATCATTCATCGGAATTGACGTGGGGTCGACGCCAGTTAAATCCTGCAGCATCCGCATCATGGTCGGATCATCATGGCCGAGGATATCGAGTTTAAGCAAATTCTCATCGAACGCATGGTAATCGAAATGCGTCGTTTTCCATTCGGCATTCACGTCATCCGCCGGGAATTGCACCGGTGTGATGTCTTCAACTTCGATATAGTCGGGAACAACGACGATACCGCCTGGATGCTGTCCCGTGCTTCGTTTTACGCCCGTACAGCCGTTTGCAAGTCTGGCAAGCTCTGCGCCGCGCCATTTTTTGCTATGCTCTTCCTCGTACTTCTTCGCGAAGCCGTAAGCCGTTTTCTCGGCAACCGTACCGATCGTACCTGCCCGGAATACCGCTTTATCCCCGAATAATACTTTCGTATAGTTATGGGCAACCGGCTGGTAGTCCCCGGAGAAGTTAAGATCGATATCGGGAACCTTATCGCCCTTAAATCCAAGGAAGGTTTCGAACGGAATATCCTGGCCTTCGCCCTTCATCGGCTTCTCGCATTTCGGACATAATTTATCCGGGAGGTCAAAGCCGCTTGGAATGCTGCCGTCCAGAAACCATTCGCTGTGACGGCAATCCGAGTTTTTGCACAAATAGTGCGCGGGCAGCGGGTTAACCTCCGAAATACCAAGGAAAGTTGCAACGACCGAAGAACCTACGGAACCCCTGGAACCAACCAGATAACCGTCTGCATTGGACTTCTTCACGAGCTTCTCGGAAATCAAATAGTTCGCGGAAAATTTAAATTTAATGATCGGAATAAGTTCTTTTTCCAGACGATCGATGACAACCTGCGGCAAATCCTCGCCATACATTGATTTCGCCGTATCATAGCACGTGTTGCGGATTTCCTCGTCGGCGCCTTCGATGTTAGGAGCGAACAGTCCTGTAGGAAACATGTCGTACGGCTCGAAACGCTCGGCAAGCTCAACGGTATTCGTAATAACAACTTCACGGGCACGCGCTTCACCTAGAAAAGCAAATTCCTCCAGCATCTCTTCCGTTGTACGGAAATGCGCATCGGGCTTTCGTATGCTTTTCAATGGGCTAAAGCCCGTAATCCCGTGGATCGTAATGTCGCGGTACATTTTATCCCGCGGATTCAGGTAATGCACGTTGCCTGTTGCGATAACCGGTTTCCCCAGCTCATCGCCGATTTGGCAAATTCGTCGGTGGGCCTGCTCGATCTCGGCTCTGCTTCCGACAAGCCCCTTCTCGACTAGATGCATGTAAAAATCAATCGGTTGAATTTCGAGAACATCGTAGAAGCGAGCTACCTCAAGAGCTTCTTCATACGATTTGTTCAATACCGTTTCAAAAAACTCGCCCTTCTCGCAGCCCGAAATGACAAGCAAGCCTTCGCGGTGCGCCGTAAGCTTCGTTTTCGGAATTGTCGCGACGCGTTTGAAATGTTCCGTGTGCGACAGAGAAATAAGCTTGAATAAGTTTTTCTTGCCGACTGCGTTTAACGCATAGATATTGCTATGGAAAGGACGTGAATTGGATAAGTCAATGCCCACGTAATCATTAAGCTGATGAAGATTCGTAATATTGCGTTCAGCAGCATCCGCAATAAGACCGTACAGCACGCCGCCTAGAGCAAGCGAGTCATCCACGGCGCGGTGATGGTTTTCAAGACTAATTTTGTATTTATCCGCTAATGTGTTCAAGCGATGGTTTTTGAGCGTCGGAAAAATAAATCTAGCCAGCTCAAGCGTATCCAGCACGGGGTTTTTGACCTCCGGCAAGCCAATCGCTTTGCAATTCGCTTGAATGAAACCGATATCGAATCGCGCATTATGCGCTACCAGCACATCATCGCCAATAAATTCAATGAATTCACGAAGCTTCGGTTCAATTTCAGGCTGTCCTTTAACCATATCGTCATTAATATTAGTCAGCTGCTGAATATGGTAAGGAATTTTTTCATGCGGGTCGATCAGGGTAGAGAAGCGATCTATTTCCTTGCCTTCTCGCATCTTTACGCCGGCAAGCTCAATGATTTTGTTATTAATAACGGATAAACCGGTCGTCTCTATATCGAAAACGATATAGGTAGCTGTAGCTAGCGGCTCTGGCCTGGATTCCAGTACCATCGGCACCGCGTCGTTAACAATATTAGCTTCAACGCCGAACAGCACTTTGATGCCATGCTTTTTGGCCGACTTATTCGCATCCGGATAACATTGCACATTGCTGTGATCCGTAACCGCAATCGCCTTATGTCCCCATTTGGCAGCAGTCTTAATATATACATCAACTGGCGTAACCGCGTCCATCGCGCTCATTGTCGTATGAAGATGAAACTCGACGCGCTTTTCTTCGGCCTTATCCATGCGGTCGGGAGGCGATTTGACCTCATGCAAATCATTTGGCATCATGACGAGCTCCGGTTCCTGCATAAAGCGGTCATATTCGACTCTGCCGCGTGCCTTGATCCATTTCCCGTTGGCGAGCTGGCTCAATATTTTTACGTCATCTTTCGTTTTGGCAAACATTTTCATGGCAATAGAATCCGAGAAGTCGGTTACGTTAAACGTAAATAACGTGCTGCCGTTACGCAGCTCTTTTACATCTAACCCAAATACAGCGCCCTGCACGGTAATTTTCTTCTCTTCTTCTATAATATTCATTAGAGGTACTGGCTCTTCGCGAATATCGTACCCGACCGCAAGCTTGATCTCCGCATCATCCACAAGGTCGGACTCTGATTGGGAACTAGCCATGAGCTCTTGTACATACTCTCGTTCTTCCTGAACGATTTTAAGCGCGTATTCATCCAAAATTTCTTGTCTGGACTCACTGACAATCATTTTAACCTTGCAGGCACGCTGAAAATGGTCATTATAAAATCGGATAATTTCCTCATCAAGACGTTTTTTGCGGGCAAGCTCCAAACCCGTATTATCGAGCAAAGATAATATTAATGTTTCGTCTTCCACCGCTATCGTTGCTTTTTGTAGCCAGCCGTTAACCGAAGCGATCTCACGCTGTGCCCACTCCATAAATAAACCCCAATATTGCAGAACGATAGACTCGGTCTCTACGACAGAATCATAGATAAATAGAAACTTGACTGCGGCAATATGTTCAAACTTTACACGCGTCGCTTGACAAAGACCGTTATAGGCCTGTAAAGGCACCATGGACGTTTTGCGGATGCAAAACGTCCATTCACGGTTACTATTGCTTACTATGACTTGCTCAATATATCCATCTTGGAAATATGATTGTATAAGTTCTTGCGGCAGCCCCGATTGCTGTAATAGCATCTCGAAGCGCTGCCGATTATCCGCGGTTTGGCCCAAAAAAATCAACTCCTTAAGATCCGAACCGAACTAGCTTCAGTCCTTAATAAGCTCTTGCAAAAACAACGGTATGTTTAGCTGAATCTCCGCACACGAGACATGTTTCTTTTTGAACGGTCGGTTCAAACGGAATATTGCGGCTCGTTGCTCCCGTTTCTTCCTTGACCTGCTTCTCACAAGCGGCAGATCCGCACCAGCCGGCTTCTACGAAACCGCGCTGTTCTTCCAAGAAGCTCTTCATTTCATCAAGCGTATCTACCGTACGTGAGTTGTCGATGCGGAACTGCTTTGCCCGGTTAAACATTTCTTGATGCGTTTCTTCCAGCATCGCTTCTACCTCAGCGATCAGGTTGGTCTGCTGTACTACGCGTTTTTCACCTGTAATACGCGATACCAGCACGACTTGTCCATTTTCCATATCGCGCGGTCCTAGCTCTAAGCGAAGCGGTACGCCGCGCATTTCGTATTCATTGAATTTCCATCCAGGGCTAACATCGGCACGGTCGTCCACGCGAACGCGAACGCCGGCTTTTTTGAGCTCGGCATAAAGCTCGTCCACGCGTCCTACAACCTGCTCACGCATTTTCGCTGGACCAATCGGAATCATAATCACTTGAGTCGGCGCAACCTTCGGAGGCAGCGCAAGACCGCGATCATCGCCGTGAACCATGATCAGCGCACCGATCAATCTCGTACTTACGCCCCAGGAAGTCGTGTGCGCAAACTGCAATGTATTTTCGCGATCGAGATATTTAATGTCAAAAGCAACCGCGAATTTCGAACCGAGATAATGGGAGGTTCCAGCTTGTACAGCCTTTCCGTCCTTCATCATTGCTTCAATCGAATAAGTATCAACAGCGCCTGCGAACCGCTCGGACGGTGTTTTTTCGCCTTTGATTACAGGGATCGCTAGAAACTCCTCAACAAACTGAGTGTAAACATCCAGCATCTGCATCGTTTCTTGACGTGCTTCCTCTTCATTTTCATGCGCTGTATGGCCTTCCTGCCACAAAAACTCGCTTGTGCGCAGGAATGGCATCGTACGTTTTTCCCAGCGGACGACGTTAGCCCACTGGTTGATTAGCAGAGGAAGATCGCGATAGGATTGAATCCATTTCGAATACATATGGCCAAACATCGTTTCCGATGTCGGCCGTATCGCAAGACGTTCTTCAAGCTTCTCGCCGGCTGCTTCCGTTACCCATGGCAGCTCAGGATTGAAGCCTTCGACATGCTCTTTTTCCTTTTGAAAAAAGCTCTCTGGAATGAATAAAGGGAAATAAGCGTTGCGGTGACCCGTTTCTTTGAAGCGGCGGTCAAGATCCCGTTGAATATTTTCCCAAAGTTCATAGCCCTCGGGGCGGAAAATGATACAGCCTCTAACTGGTGAGTAATCCATTAGCTCGGCTTTTTTTATTACATCAAGATACCATCTGGAGAAATCCTCGCTTTGCGGCGTGATTTCCGTTACGAACTGTTTATCTTTAGACATGAGCGACCAATTACTCCCCTCTTACCAATCGTAAAATATCATTATAGGTTACTACAAGCATGAGCAGCATGAGCAGAGCGAACCCTACAAAATGCACCATGCTCTCGCGGTTTGGATCGATTGGACGGCGGCGGACCGCCTCGATACCAAGAAAAATCAATCGGCTTCCATCCAAAGCCGGTATAGGCAGCAGATTGAAGATTCCTAAATACAAGCTGAGCAGCGCCGTCCAGGACGTCAATTGAACGATCCCTTGTTGGGCAATTTGGCTGGTATATTCCATTGTGCGGACAGGTCCGCCAAGATCATCCAACTTGAACTCTCCGAAAATAATCTTTTTGAAGCCGTCAAAAATACTAATCGTCATATTTTTCATCAGCTTGCCCGCGCCGGAAAAGGTTTCCCCGAACGTTGCTGGGCGAGTAGGTATTGCCGCGCTGATGCCGACCTTGCCTACGCCCTCTTCATTCGGTACAGGCGTAATAACGACCTGTTGGGTTTTGCCCTCACGAATAATATCCATACGGATCGGAACATTCGGAGATTTTCCAATAATCGCAATCATTTTGTCAAAATCGGCGCCGATTTTTTCACCGTTAACGGCATCAATCACGTCGCCTTCTTTCAGGTCTACCTTAGCAGCAGGCATTCCCTCTGAAATCTGGCCTACGAGCAGCTTATCCGGTGATTCGACTGGAATACCGGCCATTTGGATATATGCAGCAAATAATACGAAAGCAAGCACGAAGTTCATCAGCGGCCCTGCAAAAATCGCAAGCGCGCGCTGCGAGACCGTTTTGCTCCCGAATTGTCTATCGATCGGAGCAATTTGCGTTTCTTTCCCTTTGGTTATCATTAAAGCGGCCGGGTGGACTGAGAACGTCTCATTCTCGCCTTCGACATCTAATGTTACTGAAAGTTTATGCTCCAAATCAATGGTAACTATTTCACCACGAATAACACCGCTCCGCTCATCAAGACGGTCCAAATAAAGCCGGGTTACCTTATCGTCTTTCAGACGGACCGCAATCGTTTGTCCTGGCTGGACATCTACAATTTCCGGGTCCTCTCCCGCCATGCGGACAAATCCGCCGGCAGGTATTAACCGCAGCGTATATCTCGTTTCGCCGCGTTTTACCGAGAATAGCTTCGGTCCGAAGCCGATTGCAAATTCGCGTACCAAAATGCCCGCTCGCTTTGCGAAATAGTAATGACCCCATTCATGAATCGTCACGATCACAAAAAAAACGAGTATCGTCAAAAAGACAACCTGAATCATATGCATTAAGCTAAAGCCCCCTGTTCGTTACGGCCTGTACATAGATTATCATTATTCTCCCGTCCGATACAAGAGAACCGGTTTTCAACCGATTTTATGCGGATTCAGCGACTCGGCGCGCCCAAGCATCCACTTCTGCGATCATCTGCAAATCATTGATATCAGAAGCGTCATGCTGACCGACTACCTTTTCTAATATCCGTTCAATGTCAAGAAACGAAATTTCGCCTTTTAGAAAACGAGCTACGGCAACCTCGTTGGCCGCGTTGAACACAGCCGGCGCAGATTGACCCAGTCTGCCGCATTCAAAAGCCAATCGCAGGCAAGGATATCTTTCGAAATCCATTTCACGAAAATGCAGTTTGCCGATTTGGGCAAGATTGAGCCTGTCCGTAGGCGTTGCATTACGGTACGGATAGGATAACGCATATTGAATCGGTACTCGCATATCAGGCATCCCAAGCTGTGCAATGACGCTGTTATCGGAAAACTCCACATAAGAATGAATGATGCTTTCCGGATGAATAATGACATCTATTTGATCGTATGTAACATCGAACAGCCATTTCGCTTCGATGACTTCAAGGCCTTTATTGACCATCGTCGCCGAATCAATCGTAATTTTCGCCCCCATTGACCAGTTGGGGTGATTAAGTGCTTCAGCAACCGTTACGCCTTCAAGCTGCGCTCTCGTCCGGTCCCGAAAGGATCCGCCGGAGGCCGTTAACGTAATTTGATTGATGGACCTGCGGTCTTCGCCATTCAAGCATTGGAAAATAGCCGAGTGCTCACTGTCTATCGGCAAAATCGATACGCCGCGCTCTTTCGCGCGTTCCATCACAATGTGGCCCGCAGTAACGAGCGTCTCTTTATTGGCAAGACCGATCGTTTTACCTGCATCAATCGCTGCAAGTGTTGCTGGCAGGCCTCTGCTGCCCATGATTGCCGTGACAGCGATATCAGCGTCCGTACCTGCTGCAACCTCTATGAGTCCCTCTTCGCCATAGACGATTCGCGTACCCGCAGGAATCTGCGAGCGCACGGATTCCGCATCTGCTTTGGAGGCCAAACTGACGATTGCAGGCTTAAATTGATTTGCTTGTTCAATCAATAAATCGACATTTGCACCTGCAGATAATCCAACAACTTTGTAGCGTTCTGGATCATGAGCAATGATATCCAACGTCTGTGTTCCGATCGAACCTGTCGAACCTAAAATGCTTATTTTCTTCATGCACATCCTCCTGACTTATACGGGCAGCAGCTCAGTAAGCACTAACAGCGGAAATACGATAAGCCAGCTGTCGCATCGGTCAAGCACACCGCCATGTCCCGGTAACAACGTCCCTGTATCCTTAATATCTCTGACCCGCTTATACGCGGATTGAATTAAATCACCAAATTGGCCAGCTACGGCTGCAATCAACCCGATAAGCAAGGCTTTTGGCAATGTAACAAAATCAGGCATAATGACTGCAAATGCAGCGGATACAATTAAGGAAAGCAATACGCCCCCCAAGGCACCTTCAATCGTTTTGTTAGGACTGATCGACGGCCAAAGCTTGGTTTTGCCGATGGCTCGTCCCGTAAAATAAGCACCGATATCCGATGCCCAGATACATCCAAAGGACAAAAAAGTCCATAACAAGCCGTACGGCTCAATTTGACGAACTTCGCCCATTGCCGCAAAGCCATAACCTACATATAAAGCGCCAAGCAACATAAGTGCGGCGCCATCGATTGTCGTTCTATTTTTAGTAATCACGGTGATTGCCAGCAATAAGAAGGCAAGTATCCACAGAATAGTCAATGCTGACGGAACGGAAATTCCCCAATCCGACCACGGAAGCACAAACAGTAGCACGCCCGCATATCCGAGCAATGAAGACGGATGCGACCATGCTACACCATTCATGCGCGCATATTCAGTAAAGCCGATAATTGCAAGTAATACAAGAAGACTGCTGTATAACCATCCGCCTACTACCGTTAAGCCAATGAAGCCTACTCCTGCCACTACACCCGTAATAATTCGTTGTCTCAATGAAAAGTCACACTCCGTTGCTTGAAGCTACAATCCACCGTATCGACGCGCACGGCGCTGATATTCCAAAATCGCTTCTTGAAAATGTGCTTCCGTAAACTCCGGCCAATACACATCCGTAAACCATAATTCACTGTACGCAAGCTGCCACATCATAAAATTACTTAACCGCAATTCCCCGCTTGTTCGAATAAGTAAATCCGGGTCCGGCAATCCGCTTGTAAGCAATCGGTCAGACATGACTTTATCGTCAATCTCATCGATTGATAATTGTCCTTGCTGCACCTCTGTTGCGATATTTTTCACAGCTTCAAGCATTTCCTTACGGCTTCCGTAATTTAATGCAAAATTGAGAACAAGACCGGTATTATTGGCAGTCTTAACAATAGCTTCCTCTACGGCGCTTATCGTAAATGACGGCAAATCCTCTTTGTGTCCCATCATTCGAACCTGCACGTTGTTTGCAATTAGATCTTCTAATTCAATCTCAAGAAATTGCTGAGGAAGTTTCATGAGAAAATCCACTTCAGCCTTAGGTCTCTTCCAGTTTTCCGTTGAAAATGCATATAACGTCAAATATTTGACGCCAAGCCGATCTGCTGCAATGGTTATGCGTTTGACCGCTTTCATCCCAGAATGATGACCTGCCATTCGTGGCAATCCACGATTTTTAGCCCAGCGACCGTTTCCATCCATAATAATCGCAACATGCTCAGGCACGTTTTCTGAGGCCACAGAATCAGTCGGCTGTAAGGACGATTTGCCTAATTTGGCCCAAAGTCGCTCGATCATCTTACTTCCTCCCAACTGAAATCAAAACCAAACCCCACCTATCGGAGGGGCCCAGAGATCATTATACTTCCATAATTTCCTTTTCTTTAGCAACAAGGACTTTATCTACTTCAGCAATGAATTTATCGGTAGCCTTTTGAATATCTTCTTGGTGACCGCGTGATTCATCTTCAGAAATGGTTGTTTTCTCAAGTTTTTTCACTCCGTCATTCGCGTCGCGGCGAATATTGCGGATAGCTACCTTCGCTTCTTCACCAAGCTTTTTCGATGTTTTTACAAGCTCAGCACGTCGCTCTTCTGTAAGCGGCGGGATAGAAAGACGAATCGAGGTGCCGTCATTCGAAGGCGTAAGGCCAAGATCCGATTTCATGATCGCTTTCTCGATCGCCGACATAGACGATTTGTCCCACGGTTGAATGAACAACGTACGGGAATCTGGCGTACTGATGTTAGCAAGTTGATTGACAGGCGTCATTGACCCGTAATATTCGACTTGAATGCGATCAAGCAAAGCAGCACTTGCTTTACCCGCGCGCAAAGAAGACAAATCACGTTTTAGTGCCGAAATCGCTTTATCCATACGTTCTTCCGCGTTTTTTTTCAGCTCTTGTGGCATTATTTCGCACTTCCTCTCACTATCGTTCCGATTTTCTCACCCAGCACGACGCGTTTAATATTCCCTTTCTCCGTAATTGCAAATACGATTAGAGGAATATTATTATCCATGCAAAGTGATGCAGCAGTTGAATCCATTACGCCTAAATTACGATTTAACATATCGAGGTATGTAAGCTCCTCAAACTTTTCAGCCGCGCTATCCTTAAACGGATCAGCAGAGTATACGCCGTCCACTTTATTTTTCGCCATCAAAATAACTTCTGCCTCGATTTCAGCTGCACGGAGTGCTGCTGTCGTATCCGTAGAGAAGAACGGATTACCGGTACCTGCTGCGAAAATAACTACACGGCCTTTCTCTAAGTGACGAATGGCACGACGTCTAATGTAAGGCTCAGCGATTTGTTGCATCGCGATTGATGTTTGTACGCGTGTCGGAACATCGATTTGTTCCAGTGCATCTTGAAGTGCGAGTGAATTCATAAGAGTAGCCAGCATACCCATATAATCAGCTGTTGCACGGTCGATTCCTTTTGCCGAACCGGCAATACCGCGCCATATGTTACCGCCGCCGACGACAATGGCCACTTCTATGCCTAGCGCTACGACTTCTTTCACCTGATCAGCAATCGATGAGATAACTGTTGCTTCTATACCATAGCCTTCTTGCCCTGACAATGATTCACCGCTGACTTTCAACACGATACGTTTATACACAGGCTGCTCCAACGTTAATACCTCCATCATGCACCTCATTAGATGAGGTCCTTCAAATATGTTCTATTCATACAAGCAGGCGGGGCGGACGCCCCGCCCCGCCTGTGCGTTCGGATTAATGTTTTACTTGAGCCATAACTTCTTCTACGAAGTTGTCTACTTTTTTCTCTAGGCCTTCACCAAGCTCATAACGAACGAAGCGACGGATGGAAATGTTCTCACCAATTTTGTTGATTTTTTCATTAAGCAAAGTTGCGATCGTTTTGTCTGGGTCTTTGATGAACGATTGTTCCATCAGACAGAACTCCTCGTAGTATTTCGAAATACGGCCTTCAACCATTTTTTCAACGATTTTTTCCGGTTTTCCTTCGTTAAGCGCTTGAGCTTTCAGAATCTCGCGCTCTTTTTCAAGCTCTTCCGATGAAACTTCTTCGCGACGAACAAATTTAGGGTTAGCTGCTGCAATTTGCATAGCTACGTCTCTTGCGAATTCACGGAATTGATCTGTTTTAGCAACAAAATCAGTTTCGCAGTTTACTTCAACGATAACGCCGATACGGCCGCCAGCGTGAATATACGATTCAACTACACCTTCAGTTGCGATACGGCCCGCTTTATTTGCTGCAGCTGCCAAACCTTTTTCACGTAGGAAAGCAATTGCTTTCTCGATATCGTTGTTTGTTTCGTCAAGAGCTTTCTTGCAATCAAGCATCCCTGCTCCAGTTCTTTCCCGTAGTTCTTTTACCGCGCTAGCACTAACTGCCATTGTAAGCCCTCCTATAAGTTTTACAAAGCCTTATCGGCTTAGTAATTGATTGATTGGTTTGTTGAATGAAATATAAACCCCTTACTCCTAAACTATACAAGCTGTTTATTTTTAGTGATTTACATTCAAAAAAAGGGCAGTGAGAGGTTTATCACCATCTGACCACCCTTTGTTGACTAACTAAAGTCTTTAAATTAAGCCGTTGTTTGCTCGCCTTGGTTAGCTTCAACGATTGCATCAGCCATTTTCGACGTCAACAACTTAACGGCACGGATTGCATCATCGTTACCTGGAATTACGTAGTCGATTTCGTCTGGATCACAGTTCGTATCAACGATACCAACGATAGGGATTCCAAGTTTGCGAGCTTCTGCAACAGCAATGCGCTCTTTGCGTGGGTCAATGATGAACAACGCGCTAGGCAAACGTTTCATTCCTTTGATACCGCCAAGGAATTTTTCCAAACGGTCTTTTTCTTTGCGAAGAATGATAACTTCTTTCTTCGGAAGAACTTCGAAAGTGCCGTCCTCTTCCCACTTCTCAAGTTGCTTCAAACGGTCGATACGTTTTTGAATCGTTTGGAAGTTAGTAAGAGTACCGCCGAGCCAACGTTGGTTGATGTAGAAGTTGCCGCAACGTTCTGCTTCTTCTTTCACGGAATCTTGAGCTTGTTTTTTTGTACCTACGAACAGCATTGTGCCGCCGTCTGCAGCAATCGATTTAACAAAGTTGTACGCTTCGTCAACTTTCTTAACCGTTTTTTGCAAATCGATAATGTAAATCCCGTTTCTTTCTGTGAAGATATAACGATCCATCTTCGGGTTCCAACGACGAGTCTGATGTCCGAAGTGTACCCCAGCTTCTAGTAGCTGTTTCATGGAAATAACCGCCATTTCTTCAACACCTCCTATAATGGTTTTTTTAGTGCTCCTCCGCTAGTCGCATCTTTCGTCAAAACTTCCGCCGGGCGGAAGCACCGTTTGACAAAATTGACCTGCGTGCGTTTTTAACACCGTGAATTAATATACCATAAATACCTATTGGGTGCAACATTCGTTTGAGAAAAAGAAAAGATAGGATAACTATTTTTTACTAGACGTTAATGCATCCGCTTGTTCTTTCGTAAGCGGCTCACCCGTAACAATAGCAATGGCAGCATCAACCGTTATACGTTCTTGAAACAAAAAATAACCGGCGCGAACCAGCTGCTTGGACTTCTTCATTTTTTGAACGAAAGCGGCTTGGTCATCGATAATTCCTTTGGATGCAAGCAGCTCTGCCGTTTTTGATAAACCTGTCCCTGCTTCGATTCTGATTACATGTTTGACTGCTGCTTTCTTATCAGGCGCGGCAATAGCTTTCGGCTCATTAGAAGTTGTATGGGTTGGCAGTTCCTTGACAGGTACGGGCGTCGCTGCCGTATTCGTTTCCTCCGGTCCCGCATTGATTTCCTGATCGAGCTGTATGGAATCCCGCTCAGCTTTCAATAACGCGTCAACTTCGACTTGCGTATAGGTTTTCTCCTCTGCGGAGCTGTCTCTTTCATTCAACTTTAGCCGGCTTTGCTCGCCTGATAACATAAGCTGAAACAATAAGGCCCCAATAATAATGCCAGTTCCTAAACCGATTAGGAAAGTGCGATTTTTAAGCATGGGCGGCCCCCTCTTGCTTGGCCAGCTGAATAATTAGCTGTACTTCGCCTTTATTCATGCCTAGCTTTTTGGAAATGGTTTCGATAGATTTCCCCTGCTCATATAACTCAAATAAATCCTTATATCTGGATTGGATCGTTTTTACTTCAGGCGCTGAAGCTTTCTCAGGCTCAGGCTGTACGATCTCAGGATGTTCATGAGTAATCCTATCATCGGATGGCGGATTGGCAGGTCTTTCCGCCTGTTGCCCTGCTGGAACGCGATTAGAGTGCATAATCTGAAGCTGATCGGTTAATTGTTCGCACTTTTGCTCCAGCTGGGCGATTCTTTGATCTTTGCGAGTCGCATCCGCCTTTGATTCGAGCTGCGCGTTTCTGACTAATTGGACAAGTTCTTCATTGTCCTTCTCCATATTTTCCATAAACTGTTCTAAAGCGTTTTCCATGTTTTGCATGCTTTGCGGCGGTAATGCAGAATCGTGCTTCTTGCGAGGCATTATAAAGGCACCAACAATAACAACCGCTCCGAGTAATACAATATATTGCAAGTATGGCTGCATCGTTCATAGCCTGCCTTTCTAAAAAAGCCTTGTTTTATAGCTTGATATCAAACCTATGTCCCTTAAATGGATGAGCAGCGGGTTGCTCTTCCTCATGATTTTCAATTGCTGATTCTGGACGTTTTCGTTTAGCCTTTTGGTGTGCATCCCCCTGTTGGCCTTCTTGGTCATTACGGATATGCGCTCCGTTTGATTGTTCGACAGCCGAATTTTTCCCGCGTAAAATTTCGGTTTGTTTCGTCGTTTGAGCAGCCAGCATATTTTGATCCGCAACAGGCTTATGAATAGCTTGGCCGTGCTTACCGCTAAACTCTTGTGTCCGTGGAACTGACATTTGCAAATCGATGGATTTAAATGTCATACTGGTTTCCCCCTTTGGACGACATTATGTGGTATAAGGAACCAGAACGATGTCGCCTTCGGAATACCGAAAGGATACTCGTTGCGACGAATCCTTTACGAATTTCGTATATCTGCCAATGACAATCTTCGTTCCGCCGTAAACAATGTTGCTAACATCGATTTTTGAGCGATCCGTATTCTCAAGCGTTCTTTCGATCTCCAGAATTCGAGTTTTGGTTTGGTCATTTTCAAGCAGCATTTGCCTTTTGGATGTCGTTAGCTTGATTCTCAAAGCGAGCTTATCCGGCGTAAGTTGGCCTGCCGCAGCCAATTGGTCGAGAATAGTCAGCGCTTTATCCGTTTTGTCCAAATTATCCATATACAGCTTCATCTTCGTTCGAAGTTCGAGCAGCTCCGCCCGGTACTCCGGATTAACGCCGACCTCAATCGTCGTAGCTGTCGACATGGTGTTTCCTATTGTCCGCGCGATGACCAAATCGCCTGCCTGAACAAGCCCGCCTACGATTAATCCCTTTGCGCCAGAGCATATAACATTTTTGCCCGCTCTTACATGGGAATGCATAATACTTTGGGAAACTAGCACTTCTTCGCCTGCAATGACATTGCCTTCTTGGATGAAGCTGCTTCGAACGTTGCGTCCTGCCTTTACAAAGCCCTTATTGCCTCCCAGGATGCCGCCCGTTATTTCTACCGAACCTTCTGATTCTATTTCTGCTCCTTCAACTCCGCCAATCACCCGGATATCTCCGGATGCCTTGACTCGGAATCCGCTAAGAACATTTCCGCGGATAACTACCGTACCGACAAAATCTATATTTCCCACGCTGTAATCGACATCGCCATTCACTTCATAGACGGGAAATACGTTGATTTTCTCTTTATCCGTCAAGGCAATAAGACCGTCTATGGCAGAATACATAGCGGTCTGATCATCATTCAAAACAACGTTCTTGCCTACTTTAAAGCGTACCTGTTTGCCTAGCTTTGGAGGAATATCTTCGCCTGTCACGGTTTTGCCGAAAGGTCCCGGAGCAGGGTCATAGCGTTCCGCAATCAATTGTCCCCGTTTTACGTTTTTCAGTTGTACAACTTCTTTGAAATCCACCTTGCCATCTTCAAGCTCGGCTGGAACCTGGTTGTTTTTATTCATATCGTACGCCAGCTTAACAAACCCATCCTTACCAGGTACGGGAGCCTCCCCTTGCGCGACAAGCGTCTGTTCTTTGCAGAACGCGAGAGGATTAGTGCCAATCTGATTCAGAACCTCTTTTCGAAGACCGTAAACAATTCCTTTGCTGCGTAAGAAACGCTCCAGCTCATCGCCGTCACATTCGAATTCATCCGTAATCCTGCTAAATGATATGAAGGCAGACAGCTTATCGGCTGATGTCTGGATGCGTAGGTATGATTCTAACTGTAGATTATCCACCTGACTCCTCCTCTCTTAATGCTGCATGAGTTGATCTTTATGCTTAGCCAAAGCTCCCCGAAGCCGTAAAATGGCTTTCGAATGGAGCTGGGAAATTCGCGATGGTGATAGTGACATTACTTCCGCAATTTCACTCAATGATAATTCTTCATAGTAGAACAGAGATACGACGGTGCGTTCCTTCTCCGTAAGCCGATCAATGCCTTTAACTAGGGATTCCTTTATAAAAAATTCATGTACCTTATGATCCGGATTTTTTGCTTTGTCATCTACGAGCAGAGACATTCTTGTCTCTGATTCTTCTTCTCGAATCGGGTCTTCCAGAGAGCAAACAGTCGTAACGGCTATATCTTGGAGCATGTTCGTAAATTCTTTCTCCGACAATTCGAGATAACGACTGATCTCGGCATCCGTCACGGAGCGCAAATATTGCTGCTCTAAATGCTGATATGCCTCCTCGACTCTTTTCGCTTTCTCACGCACGGAGCGCGGGACCCAATCTCCTTGCCGCAAGCCGTCGATGATCGAGCCGCGGATGCGCCAAGAAGCATAGGTCTCGAATTGCAATCCGCGGCCGTAATCGAATTTCTCGATCGCATCGATTAACCCCATGACGCCGTTGCTCGCAAGATCGTCCTTGATAACATTTTTGGGAAGTCCGATAGCCATTCGATTCGTTACATAATCAACAAGCGGCAAATACTGTTCGATAAGACTTTTCTTTGCTTCCAAATCGCCCTGTTCTCTCCAGGCTTGCCACATCTGCAAGTTTGTCAAATGAGGGGGTTTCTGCTCAGTCATCGACTCACTCTCCTGTCAGGTGACGAATGGCTTTAACCAATTCTTCAGGCTGTGTATTTTTTGTAGATAACAATTGTGGCGGACTCAGCGGTTTAAAGCCGGCAGCATCTTTATTTTGAGCATCGGCATTCGGGACAGCTCCCCCAGCCTGCAGCTGCGACTTTAACATTTCATTAAGATCCGCTGACTCGTCTGGCGTTTGCAAATCAAGCTGCCCGCCTTTGCCCTCTTCCTCTTCCGTTAATTCGCCTACGATGGCAGGAGGTTGAAGGATGTATGCCAATATTGCCCGTACTCCATACGCAAGAACAAAAAAAGCGATGAAAGCATACATACTTCTAAGCAGCATTACCGTAATCGGATTGTTTCCGATGGAAAAAGCTACCGTCAGCACTGTACCGAAAATTCCAAATACGACATTCCATCGCCATGTTCCCAGCATATCAAATCTCCTTTGTTCCAAACTGCACACTTCTTATCGATAGCATTCCGCTTACGCTGTTAAATTCAATCGTACGCCCAAAACTCCCGCCCGTATCTTGAGAAATAATGGGAATCTTGAATCTGCGCAGCATTTCCGTACAGGATTCTACATTGCGGGGACCAATCCTAAGAGAATCCGTTTGCCCGGACATGGCGAACATTTGAGCGCCGCCGGCCATTTTTGCTTTCATGCTCACAACATGCGCACCGGCTGCCAACATTCGGTCAAGCAGCTCAGGGATGGCAGTATCTGCGTACTTGGCCAAATTCATTTTGGTCTCGCGGGCAATTTCTGAAGACGGAAGCATGACATGAGCCATTCCGGCTACCTTCCTTATCGGATCAAACAAGGTCAGCCCGACGCAAGATCCTAAACCGGTCGTTTTGAGTATCGCTCCATCTGTTGCAATATTTAAATCTGCCATGCCGACTTTGACCAAATTTTGTTGTATCATTCGCTAACGACTCCCAAAGCCCTAAATATTTTCTCAAACGACTCCGGGTCTGGAATGAGGAAAAAATGTCCCTCAAGCGACTGACGATCCTCCAAAAACGTCGTTTCGATCAATAGGGCCGAGTCACCCATTTCACCGTACTGCATTAATCCGTAGCTCAGTACGGCTCCTGCCATATCAACCGCAATAGCAGGAACGGATGGTGCCATCGTTAATTGCGTGAAGTCAGCCAAGGAGGAAAGGTAGGAGCCTGCCAAAATATTGCCGATTTCGCAAAGCGCAGACAGCTCCATTTCCGAATATCCCTCTTGCTCTTCGATATTCATCGAAAGCAGCTGACGTAAAATGCGTCTCGCGGATTCTTCCTCTATGATGAAGAACATATTACCGGGTGCTTCCCCTTCCACTCGGAGAAAAACAGCGATGACGATTTGTTCAGAGCCGCCGACACGCTCAGCGACTTCTTCGAATGGTAGCAAGCTTACCTTCGGAACGGCCATATCCACGGGTTTGTCCAATAAACGTGATAAAGCGGTAGCAGCGTTACCTGCCCCAATATTGCCGACTTCTTTCAATACATCAAGCTCGAATGCTTCAAACCGGCTAAATAGGCTCACTTGCTAGACCTCAAGCTGTTCGATCTGAATGATTTCGCTCTTGTTCAATACCTCGGACAGGTTCAGCATGATGAGAAGTCGACCTTCACCAAGCTTGGCAATGCCCCTTAAGTATTTAGCTTTAATGCCTCCGACAATCTCCGGCGGCATGTCGATTGAATCCGTATCGATGTCGATAACATCATTTGCTGAGTCAACAATGAAACCTACCTCAATGTCTGCAACGGCAACAACGATGATTCTTGAATTTTCGGTCGGCGTCGTTTCCGAAAGGTTGAACCGGCCGCGAAGATCAATGACAGGAACGACCACGCCGCGGAGGTTAATGACCCCTTTAATAAATGAAGCCGTTTTCGGAACGCGTGTAATTGGAGATAATCTTTCAATCGTGCGGACCTTATCTACTTCAATTCCATACTCTTCGCTGCCAAGTGCAAACACGATAACCTTTAATTCTTCTCCCATCGTAAAAACCTCCTTATTTGATAAGCGCGTTCGGATCAATTATTAGTGCGACATAACCATCGCCAAGAATGGTCGCGCCGGAAATCGCTTCGATGTTTGTTAAATATTTACCCAATGTTTTAAGAACGATCTCACTTTGACCTATAAATTCATCAACCATCACCGCAGCCCATTTCTCGCCTTTTCGAACCACGACAATTTCAGTCTCCGCTTCATCGTTTTCATTGAAATCAGGAGAATCAAGTACTTTACTCAAAGATACTAAAGGAATGATTGCATTTCTAAATTCAATCATCTTATTCCCGTGCACATTTAAGATTTGTTCCCTGCGGATAATGCCGGTTTCCACGATTGAAGATAAAGGAATCGCGTATTTCTCAGAGCCTAGTTTGATCAGCATCGCCGAAATGATCGATAGCGTAAGCGGCAGCTGAACGGAAAACTTAGTGCCTCTGCCAAATGCGGAATCTATCGTTACGTTACCGCCTAACGAGGTGATTTTGGAACGAACGACGTCAAGTCCTACGCCGCGGCCGGAAATATCCGAAATCTTGTCCGCCGTGCTAAACCCTGCTGCAAAAATCAGCATATTAATTTCATCCGGCGTCAATAGCTTCGCTTGCTCTTCGGTGACAACACCATTTTTAATCGCGGTTTTAAGCACGCGTTCGTGATGAATGCCGCGTCCATCCTCTTCTACTTCAATGAAGACATGGTTGCCGCTGTGATAAGCCCGCAAGTTGATGGTACCTGTCTCCGGCTTTCCTGCTGCAATGCGCTCTTCTACGTTTTCGATGCCATGGTCGACCGAATTTCTCAACAAATGGACGAGCGGGTCGCCGATTTCATCGATGACGGTACGATCCAGCTCCGTATCCGCTCCGGTAATAACAAGATCGATTTTCTTATCCAGCGATTTCGCCAAATCTCTAATCATGCGCGGGAAACGGTTGAATACGGAATCAACGGGAACCATGCGCAGCTTGAGCACGATGCTTTGCAAATCCGAGCTGACACGCGTCATATGCTCTACCGTTTCCGTTAGATCATTACGCTTGATTTCACTCGAAAGCTGCTCGAGCCTAACCCGGTCGATTAGCAGTTCGCTAAACAAGTTCATAAGCGTATCGAGTCTCTCGATATCAACGCGTATCGTTCTTGAAACGTTGGCAGGAGCTCCTTGTGCTGCCGGCGCTTGTCCTTTGCCGGCGGCTTCGCGAGGCGCCTCAGCTTTAACGGATGCCGATACGGCTGGCGTAATGTCTTTAACTTCATCGACAACCTCAACTGCCGCTGCGGCATTGGATTGGCTGAGTACGGCCAATGACTCAGCGTCAAGCAGCGTGACGACAGCGGATTCGATTTCCGAGATATTAAGCAGCTGTGCTTGAAGATCTTCTTGGGTCAAACGCGAAATCGTGAATACAGCGAAGGTAAAATCAAACTTTTCCTGTTCGATATCTTGTACCGACGGATCAGATTTGATAACCTCGCCATTACGTTCGAGTAGATCAAACACCATGTAAGCACGTACTGCTTTCAGCATGCAATTATCGCGAATCGCTATCTGAATGTGAAAAACATGATGGCCTGATTCTATCGATTGCAGCAAAATAGAAGATTGGAATTCATCCAGCAGCATCGCCCCTGATGCACTTGATGTTGCAGCATTTCCTGCATTTGCGGCTACAGTTGGCGCTGTAATCGTTTGGTTAGCGCTATAGTCGCTTTTTAAAATAATTTGCAGTGATGCCACAATTGCCGTGACGTCAGCTTTGCCAGTCCCGCCGCCTACGATATCCTGAACCATCGCCTCAAGAGCATCAAGCCCTTTAAACAACGTGTCAAAAATAAAGCTGTCCATTTTGAGCTTGCTATTGCGAATGAGATCCAGCACGTTTTCCATTTCATGCGTCAGCGCGGCCAAATCTTCAAATCCCATAGTAGCTGACATCCCTTTCAGCGTATGCGCTGACCGGAAGATGTTTTGAACGATACTAAGCTCCTCAGGCTCGCTTTCCAGCCGAAGCAAATTTTCGTTCAAGGATTGCAGGTGATCATTAGATTCATCGATAAACATCGATAAATAGGCATTCATATCCATTTCCTAGCACCTCCTGTTGGTATGTTTAAGCGATTGGAGCCTATTTATTTCAGCATTGCCTGCACGAGTTGTGAAGCAATGTATTGAAGCGGTAATATTTTGTTGACACATCCTGCCTCAACGGCCGATCTTGGCATACCGTAAACGACACAGGTTTCTTCGGCTTCTGCAATGGTGGTTTCTATGCCGCATTCAGCCAGAAGCTTCATCCCTTTAGCCCCATCGCTGCCCATACCCGTCATGATGACCGCATGGCGTTTGAGTTCGTGATATGGCGTAAGCGACTCAAACAATACATCGACTGAAGGCCGATGACCGTTACGGAGAGGCTGCTCCGTAAGTAAGATCGTATAACCGCCTGTTTCTTTACAAAGCTCCATATGGTATCCCCCTGGCGCAATATAAACCACTCCGGCTCTTACTCTTTCGCCTTGTTCTGCCTCGACGACTTGAAGTTCGCTAAAACTATCAAGACGTTGAGCCAGCGATTTCGTAAATCTTGGAGGCATATGCTGCACGATTAGAACAGGAGCAGGAAAGTCAGCAGGCAGCGAAGTAATGACCTCATGCAGCGCCCTTGGACCTCCTGTAGATGTGCCAATGGCTACGATATGTTTGAACGATGTCACCGAACCGCTAGCCGTTCCTTTTCTAACGATTGGCGGCTCCGCAGACTGAAGCTTAAGTTCAGGCTGCACGGTTTTGCCGACTAATTTGGAAGATGACGCCGCCTGCTTTGCTTTATCAGGTGCAGCGTCCCCAGGATTAGCGCCACTTTGTTTTGTATGTAAAGGGGGTGCCGATCGCTGCAGCCCCAGCTTGCCATCCTCTTTCGGAAACAACGTTTTGTCCCGTTCTTTAATAGGGGTAGGCAGCGGTGCGGGCGTTGGCTCCACATATTGTTTAGGCTTTTCTGAGGCAGCAGCGTTTTGCTGCTTCGCTTGATTTATTTCATCGATTACCGTCGCTTGCTTCTCATTGATTGTTATAGCAGGCTGATGCCGCTTCGTTAACACGGCAGTTCGCAATTTTTCAAGTAAAAAATCGCCAACCTGGTGAATATCGTTCGAAATAGCGTTGGAGGGTTTTCGAATAAAATCAAATGCCCCGAATTGCAATGCTTTTATCGTTTCTCTCGTATTGTCTTCGCTGATCCCCGAAAGCATAATAACAGGGGTCGGATTTTCCTTCATAATGGCTTGCAGTGCTTCTATCCCGTTCATTAGGGGCATTTCCAAATCCAAGGTAACGGCATCCGGCTTCCATTCGCGGACAGCTTCTATCGCCTCTTGGCCGTTGGCAGCAGTCGCAACAATCGTAAACTGAGGATCCTGAATAATTAGATCGCTAATAATCTTCCGCATAAATCCGGAATCATCAACTACAAGCACGCGATAAGGAACCATTTCATTTCCTCCTCACTTTCAAAGGATTATCTTGAGAGTCTGAACATTTTATGCAAAAATCCTTTGACTCCGCCGCTAGGCGCCGAGTTCTGTGGTATTTCCAGAAATTGTTTCGCGATCCGTTCAATAGCAATGGAAGCTTCGCTCCCCGGATATGCCACCGTAAAAGGAATCTGTCGCTTTACGGCTTTTGAAACGTTCGGATCATCCGGCAAAATACCTAAATGTGGCAATTCCGATTGCAAAAATCGCTGGGAAACCATACTGATTTTGTCCGCGGTTTGTTTCCCCTCCCGCGCATCGGACGCACGGTTGACGATTAATTTGAATTGAACGTCCACTTCCATGGTTTTGACCATCTTAATTAAGGCATAAGCATCCGTTATTGACGTTGGTTCGGGCGTTGTTACCACAATCGTTTCCTGTGCGGCGGTAATGAACTTAACAGTCTCCTTCGAGAGGCCGGCCCCGGTGTCAAACAAGATTAGATCATATTTGCCATGCAGCTTGCTAATTTCATCCGCGAACCGGTCGAGCTGTTCCGCTGACAAATCCATGAGATCCCGAAAACCGGAGCCTCCGGCGATAAAATGGAGGCCCTCCGGGCCTTCCTGCACGATTTCCCATATCGTTTTTTCTTGCTTAAGCAAGTGGTACAAATTATAAGTGGACGAAACTCCCATAAGCACGTCAATATTTGCCATGCCGATGTCAGCATCAAAAACAAGCACTTTTTTCCCTAAACGTTGAAGCGACAAGGCAAAATTCAAACTGAAATTTGATTTTCCTACTCCGCCTTTCCCGCTAGTGACCGTTACGACCCGAGTCGTTCGTCCATCTTCTTGAAGCTCTTGCTGTTTGACTAAGTTGCGTAACGCTTCAGCTTGATCCATCATGGGGCATTACTCCTCAGAAGCTGGCGGATGTACGAATCGACCTGGAACTTCTCAATATCATCCGGAACGGTTTGACCGCTTGCCATATAAGTAGGAAGCAATTCAAAATTCATAATCAGATTGAAAATGGCGCCATAAACCGATGTTTCATCCAGCTTGGTGAACAGCACTTTTTGAACGCCGTATTTGCAAAAATGATCCGCGACCGCGGCCATGTCCCGTGTTTTCCCAGTCATGCTCAGCACCAAAACGGTTTCACTTGGCTCGGTGGTTTGAAGCAAGCTGTTCACTTCGGATACATGCAGCTCGCTGCGGAAATTCCGTCCTGCCGTATCCATGTAAATCAGCTCACGCTCTTCGAGCTGTTTGAAGGCGCGAGGCAAATCCATTTGGGAAAATACGACCTCAAGCGGGACGTTCAAAATGTTCGCATAGGTTCTGAGCTGGTCCACGGCCGCAATCCGGTATGTATCGGAAGTAATAAAACCGACCTTTTTCCCGTGCTTGATGGTTTGCTCTGCCGCCAGCTTAGCGATCGTTGTAGTCTTGCCGACGCCGGTTGGACCGACGAAATGTACGACTCTGGCCTGAGTGCTAATCCCGCTGCCGCTGTAAGGCTGCAGCCATTCTTCTAGCTGCTTTGCGGCATGCTCCCATACCTGCTCCCTGCCGAATTCGCTGCCTTCCTCTGTTTGCTTGTCCATGATGGCTTGAAGCAATCGTTCAATCCACTGCGTTTCCATTTCTTGTTCAATCAAATGCTCATTAAGCTTTATCAAATGCTCGGACATTGCTGCCGTTTGCGTATTCTGCTTTGAGAGCTTAACCATATACTCTCTTAGATCCCTGATCTCATCAATGATATGTTGTTCCCGCTCGCTGCTATGGTTCTGCTTTTCGACAGGAGGGGTTGTCGGCGGTTCCATAACGGCTGTTGGTGCCGAGCGCTGCGCCGTTTGCAAAATTTGTTCAACCGCTGCCTCTACTTGAGGATTCGACAAGCGCTGAGGCGACGCCGGTGGGTTCGCTTGATTCGATTCGACAGCGGCGATAACTTCCATCTTTTTCTTGCGAAACATCCCCATAAAACCGCCAACCTTAATTTCTTTCGTATTTAAAATCACCGCGTCTTTTCCAAGCTCGCTTCTAATCATAGTCACAGCCTCTGGCAGTGCGTTTACAACATAACGTTTTACTCTCATAAATTCACCACCCCGACGCTTTGGACTTCGATGTTGGGTTCAAGCTCACTGTAAGATAGCACAGGCACATCTTGCATCGTTCTCTCTACGATTTGTCTCAAATACATACGGATAGTAGGTGATGCGAGAACGACAGGCTGTTGACCAGATTGTATTTGACGATTTACATGCTCGGTCAGCTTCTGGTAGATCTGCTGGGTAGAAACAGGGTCAAGGGCGATATAGCTGCCTTGATCAGACTGCTGTACCGATTCCGCGATTTTTTTCTCAAGCTGCGGTCCAACCGTGATTACGCGCAGCGTATCGCTGCCAGATGAAAACTGCTGCGTTATTTGTCTGGATAACGATTGCCTCACATACTCGGTTAAAATATCCGGATCCTTCGTGTAATTCCCATGGTCTGCCAAAGCTTCGAATATCGTGACCAAATCCCTGATGGATACCTTCTCACGAAGCAGCTTAGCCAATACCTTCTGCACGTCGCCGACGGCAAGAATCGATGGAATGAGCTCTTCGATAAGCGCTGGATACGATTCTTTGACATTTTCGACAAGCTGCTTCGTTTCTTGGCGTCCAATTAATTCATGTGCATGACGTTTAATGATTTCCGTTAAATGCGTTGCCACAACGGATGGAGGATCAACGACGGTATAACCCGAGAGCTCCGCCCTCTCCTTCATTTGTTCATCTATCCAAATGGCTGGCAATCCGAAGGCAGGCTCCGTTGTTTCAATGCCTACAACCGAATCGTCCTCGAAGCCCGGGCTCATGGCCAAATAATGATTGAGCAGCAGGTCGCCGCGCGCAACGGTGTTTCCTTTGATCTTGATGACATATTCATTTGGTTTCAACTGAATGTTATCGCGAATTCGTATCACTGGAACGATAAGTCCCAGCTCGAGCGCACATTGCCTGCGAATCATGATGATCCGATCGAGCAGGTCGCCTCCCTGCTGCGTATCAGCAAGCGGGATCAGCCCATAACCAAACTCGAATTCGATGGGATCGACTTGCAAGAGACTTATGACGCTCTCGGGACTTCTAACTTCTTCAATTTGCTGTTCTTCGACCAGCATATCCTCTTGCTCCTGCTGCTTGTGGATAGCCTTCTGCATATACCAGCCGCCAAAAGCAAGCATAGCCGCAAACGGCCAAGTTCTAATCGGACCAATCGGTGTAAGACCCAATAAAGCGATGGTCCCTGCAGCAATAAACAACAGCTTTGGATATTTGAACAGCTGCGCGGTGACATCCTCTGCCAGATTGCCTTCGGAAGCAGCTCGCGTTACGATAAGACCGGCTGCCGTCGAGATGAGCAAAGCAGGGATCTGACTGACGAGACCGTCACCAATAGTCAAAATCGAGAAGGTGGAAAGCGACTCGCCAAAGCTTAATCCGTGTATCGCCATACCAATGATAAATCCGCCGACTAAGTTAATGATTAGAATGATGATGGAGGCAATCGCATCGCCTTTTACGAATTTGCTGGCACCGTCCATGGCACCGTAAAAATCAGCTTCACGTTCAATTTTGGAGCGCCTGGCTTTTGCTTGATGTTCGTTTATCAGGCCTGCGTTCAAATCAGCATCGATACTCATTTGCTTACCCGGCATCGCGTCCAAAGTAAACCTTGCTGCGACCTCGGCCACACGTTCAGAGCCTTTGGTAATTACGATAAACTGAACGACCACGAGAATGAGGAACACAATGAAGCCGATTGCAATTTCTCCCCCGCCAACCCAGCTGCCAAAGGTAGCAACAACTTCTCCGGCTTCTGCATGCGACAAAATGTTTCTAGTTGTTGATACGTTTAGCGCTAGTCGGAACAGGGTGGTAATTAATAAAATTGCCGGAAATATGGAGAAATCGAGCGCTTCTTTTGTATTCATGGCGATAAGCAAGATCATCAATGCTATTGAAATGTTTAAAATAATTAAAATATCTAGTAGTAGGACTGGGATCGGGATTATCATCATGAGCACAATACCAATTACGCCAAATAGTACTACAAAGTCCTTTGCTTTCATGACGCCGTCTCCTCCCGTGGTGTTATGATGACTTTACTCGTCCCTTCATTTTGTATACGTATGCAAGCACCTCGGCTACCGCTTGGAACAAGTCCGGAGGAATGACATCACCGATCTCGGCTCGTTCGTAAAGCGCTCTGGCCAAAGGTTTATTTTCCATCGTGACAACCCCGTTTTCTTTTGCGATCTCCCGAATCCGAAGCGCTACGTGATCCATCCCTTTTGCGATGATCTTTGGCGCCTCCATTTTCGTTGCATCATACTTCAATGCGATAGCAAAATGGGTGGGGTTGGTAATAATGACGTCTGCTTTCGGGACCTCTTGCATCATGCGCTGCATGGCCATTTTTCGCTGACGCTCCCGAATTTTTCCCTTGATAAGCGGATCGCCTTCTGATTTTTTGTATTCATCTTTGATGTCTTGCTTCGACATTCTTAAGCTTTTGTTATGCTCAAAGGTTTGATAGAAGAAATCAGCTAGCGCCAGAACGGTGAGCACTGCTCCGATCTCAATGCCGAGCTTTACGGTAAGACCCGCTGTAAACGTAAATATTTGCTGAATCGGCAGACTTGCCAGAACTAGAATGCGGTCCCAATCCCTCGAAATCGTCGTAAACACAAGCACAGCGACGATAAGGAGCTTTAAGACGCTTTTTAAAAATTCAACGACCGTTTTTGCAGAAAAAATTTGCTTGAAACCGTTTATCGGATTAATCTTATCGAACTTCATTTTGAGAGGATCGCCGGTTAATAGAAAACCAAACTGCACGATGTTGCCTAAAATTCCGATCAAGACCGTTATTGCGAAGATCGGCAATAAAATAAGCATCAGCTCTATCGCAACATCATTGAAAAGCGACATGACATTTCCGGTTGTTAAGTCCATCAAAAGCCAGTCTTCGAATAAGTTACCAAACATCACCATGATATGTTCTTTGAAATAGCTGCCTAACATAATGAATCCCAAAAACATAAACATTAATATAAATGAGCCCGGCAGGTCGGAAGATCTGGCAACCTGGCCTTTCTTTCTTGCCTCATCTTTTTTCTTTGGCGTGGCCTGCTCCGTCTTTTCCTGACTGAAAAGCTGGAGATCAAGCTCTAGCCGGTAATTTCGCACGAAAGCATCCTCCTATGGCCCTTCAGGCGGCGGTCCTTTCACGATACCGAATAACTGCTCCAATGACTCGAACATAATGGAAAACAATCTTTCAAATATCCCGGCAAGACTTGGCATTAACAAGATAAGCAAAAACATGCCAATAATGAGCTTGAGCGGAATTCCGATGACAAACACATTGAATTGAGGAGCTGTTTTAGTCAAGAAGCCTAATCCTACATCGGTCAAAAACATGGCTACGATAAGCGGCGCTGCTACTTGTATGGCTAATAAAAATGTGTTTCCAACCATCCTCGTTAAAAAATCCGTTACGCTGCCACTCATCAGCCTGCTGAACAAATCATTAGATAATGGCATCCATTGATAGCTGTCCATAAGCCCAGTTATCAAAAAATGGTGGCCGTTCATCATCAGAAAAATAACGATTATTAACATGTACTTGAAGTTGCCAAGCAGCGGAGCCGAAGTGCCTGTATGAGGGTCTACGATGTTTGCCATTGCAAATCCGACTTGCAAATCCATAAAGGCGCCTGCCGTTTGGACCACTGTGAAAAACAAGTAAACAACATAGCCCATCAATACGCCGGTCAATATTTCACGGAACAACACTAGCACGTACTCTGCATCCGGAACGATCGTTTGTTTCATTCCGTAAGTTAAGAAAACGATAAACGATATGAAAAATCCTAGACCGATCTTGAAAACATTCGGAACACCCCGTGATGAAAACACAGGCGCTACGACGAAAAACGCAGTTATTCGACAAAAGATTAGCAAAAAAATAGGAAAACCCTGTACGATCGCGTTCATCCACTCACAACCTAACCGATGTAATTATGAAGATTATTCAGCAGATTGTAAGTGAAGTCGATAACCGTATTAAGTATCCACGGGCCAAAAATGATGATCGACACGAAAACCGCTACGATTTTCGGAACAAAAGCAAGCGTCTGCTCCTGAATCTGTGTTGTTGCTTGAAAGATACTGATGATTAATCCCACGACCAAAGCAAGAACGAGCATTGGCGCACTGGCTTTCAAAACCACGAATACGGCCTCGCCGGCCAATCCGATTATGAAATCAGTACTCATCGAACGTCCCTCCCTGCTAGTATCACGTGTTGAAGCTTAACAATAAAGATTTTACGATAAGGTACCATCCGTCCACTAAGACAAAGAGCAGTAATTTAAAGGGCAATGAGATCATAACCGGCGGCAGCATCATCATCCCCATCGCCATCAACGTGCTTGCGACAATCATATCGATGACTAAAAAAGGAATGAAAATCATGAAGCCCATTTGAAATGCCGTTTTAAGTTCGCTTATGGCATAGGCTGGTATTAATACCGTAATCGGAATTTCTTCAAAAGAAGCCGGTTTCTCTGTCTTGGTGTAATTCATGAAAAGCATGAGATCCTTTTCGCGCGTGTGAGAAAACATGAACTTCTTCATAGGCACGGAGGCTTCTTGAAAAGCCTCTGTTTGCGAGATTTGACCTTTTAAATAAGGCTGCAGCGCGACCTCGTTTACCTGCGAAAAGGTTGGAGCCATAATGAAAAAGGTTAAGAACATGGCTAGACCGATTAGCACTTGATTGGGCGGCATTTGCTGTGTTCCAAGCGAGGTTCTTACAAAGCCAAGAACGATAACAATCCGCGTAAAGCTGGTCATAAGCACCATGATTGCCGGGGCAACGCTTAAGACTGTTATCAATAGAAGAATGGATAATGCGCTTGTACCAGGCGCTTCGCCATTCCCGTCACCAATATTGATGGATACATCGGGCAACGGCTCTGCCGATACTTGCGTATGCACGAACATCGCAAGCAGCTGTACAGCGACGATTGTTATCCACCACTTATTTTTCATCGTCCATCAACCGTTCATTTGATTTAGAGTCATGCAATAGCGATTCCAATTGCTGCTTGCGGTCGGCTTGCTGGGTAAGCTTGTTTTGCAGCAATTCTTGAAAAGAAGACGTTTTGTTCCATTGCTCATTGGATGGTTCAGGCTCGTTCTTTTTGTTGCGGTCCCTCAGCTTATTCAGAAGTTGAGTCGCAAAATCCTTCGACCAAGCTGATTCCTGTTTACGCTCAAGTGAAGCGATTACAGCATTCACCTGTTCGGAATCGTCAAGCTTATCGATCAGGGTAATGTTTTCGCCGACGCCAACGATATAAATGCGTCCCGCGATTTCAACGACTTGAAGCGAATTGTTTTGTCCAAGCGCAATGCCGCCGAGCGAACGCAGCGATCGGTTCGTTCCCCACATGCGGTTGCGCTGAGACAGCCATTTAATCACAAAAATAATCAACACGATAACGATGGCAAGCGAAATAATCACCCAAACCAAACTTCCCGCCAAATCGTTTGATCCGGTAAACACCATCTGTTCATCATTGTTTGCGCTGCTGCCTTCCACGGCAGCAGCCGCAAAACGAGGCCATATCGCCATTCCAAGAGCAGACACCATTGAAATGCGCGAAGCTATGTTAAACATACTATCTAACCGTTATCCGAGCGTTTTCTTGATCGCTTCAATAACGCGATCGGCTTGGAACGGTTTGACGATGAAGTCCTTTGCGCCTGCTTGAATCGCATCAATTACCATTGCTTGCTGACCCATTGCTGAACACATAATTACTTTTGCGTTACCGTCGAGCTTTTTAATTTCCTTTAGAGCGGAGATGCCGTCCATTTCAGGCATCGTAATATCCATCGTTGTCAAATCCGGTTTAAGTTCCTTGTACTTCTCAACCGCCTGAGCGCCATCTTGGGCTTCACCGACGACTTCGTAGCCGTTCTTTGATAAAATGTCACGAATCATCATGCGCATGAAAGCTGCGTCGTCTACGATAAGAATGCGGTTTGCCATCTTTTTTATCCTCCTAGGATGCTATTGTAATTTTTGAATGCGGTCCCATTGGCTTACGATATCCGTTACGCGAACACCAAAGTTTTCATCGATAACAACAACCTCGCCTTTGGCTATCAGTTTATTGTTTACTAGAATGTCTACCGGTTCGCCAGCTAGCTTGTCCAGCTCGATAATCGAACCTTGCGACAGCTCCAAAATATCTTTAATCTGCTTTTGGGTCCTACCTAATTCTACAGTGACCTTAAGCGGTATGTCGAGAAGTAAATTGAGGTTTGTTTCATCTGGTTGAATAAACGGCGCATTGCCAAAATTAGCAAATTGAACAGGCTGCACATTAACATTGCGATTAGCTGCATGACCGTATGTATGCGGTCCCGGCGGCTGCATGGACATGTCATAGCCAGCTGCCGGAATTTGGTACTGGTTAGGCGGCATTTGCTGCATGGGCGGCGCCATATTCATTTGCGGCGGCACAGCATTCATATACGCCGTTGCAGCTGTTTCCTGCATAGCCATCGCTTGCTGCGCTGCAGGTGCAGTAGGAGGCGCTGCAGGAGGCGCTTGCGGCGGCGTAACAGGCGCTGCGGGAGCAGACTCATCTACTACCCCCATCAAGATATCCACCATTTGCTTCGCAAAAGGAATCGGAAGAAGCTGCATGATGGTTGAATCGATAAGATCGCCAATCGTCAACCGGAATGAAATTTTAATGAACAAATCAACCGGCGGCAAATGATCCAAGCCGTCTCCGTTATTTACGTCCAAAATATCAATGCCTGGAGGCGAAATATTGACAAAGCGGTTAAAAATCGTTGACATCGATGTAGCGGATGATCCCATCATCTGGTTCATCGCTTCTTGGACGGCACTGATATGGATTTCATTAAGCTCTTCGATGGTAATGTTGTTACCATCCCCGCCAAGCATCAAATCCGCAATAATTTGAGCATCCTTCGTTTTAATAACCAATGAGTTTATGCCCTGAAACCCGTCAACGTATTGCACGCTTACGGCGACATGCGGCTTAGGAAAAATATCTGGCAGCTCATCTTTTCTGACAATGGTGACTTGCGGAGTTGTAATATCCACTTTCTTGCCCAGCAAAGTCGACAAAGCTGTCGCAGCGCTGCCAAAAGTAATATTACCAATTTCTCCGAGTGCAGACTGTTCCATCTCAGATAAGAAGTCTGAAAGCTGAGTTCCGGCCTCGGAGGGCTGTTCCGTTTCCGGCTCACTGGAGGATTGACGAAGCAATGCATCAATTTCCTCTTGTGACAAATAGTCTTTACTCATCATAATCTTCTTCCACTCCCTCAACGACAATCTCATCTACTTGAACAGCTAACCGATCCTTAACGGAGCCAGGACTGCCAATAAACTTAAGCTTGTCACCAACTTTAATTTTCAGACCGTCATCGACAGACTTATTAAGTGAAATAACATCGCCGATATTCAAGCCCAGAAACTCTTTAATCGTAAGCGATGATTCGCCGAGTTCAGCTACGATCGGAAGCTTGGCTTTATTTACCCGCTGCTCCAAAATCTCGACTTCCTCAGGCGCTCTGGCTTTCTTCTGCGACACAAACCAATGATGCACGGACAATCTGGACATGATCGGTTCAATGACGACATGGGGGATGCACAGGTTAATCATTCCTGTGGTATCGCCGATTTTGGTGCTGAAAGAAATCAGAGCTATCGTCTCGTTCGGAGATACGATTTGCATGAACTGCGGATTCGTCTCCAACGCTTCGAGTCTCGGAGAAATGTCGATGATTGTTTTCCAAGCCTCTTGCAAGCTTTCAAACGTGCGGCTAAAGATTCGCTCCATGATGATCGTTTCAATCTCTGTTAAGTTATTGATTTTGGACGGCGCCACACCTTGTCCGCCTAACATTCGATCGAGCATGGCATAAGCCACGTTCGGATGAACCTCAAGCACCATTCGGCCTTCCAGCGGCTCCGCTTCAAATATGTTCAAGATCGTCATCTTAGGAATCGAACGTATAAATTCGTCATAAGGCAATTGCTCGACCTGCACGACATTTATTTGAACAAATGTGCGGAGTTGCGCTGAGAAATAGGTTGTCAAATATCGCGCGAAGTTCTCATGAATCCGAGTCAAGCTCCGAATATGATCCTTCGAAAACCGAACGGCGCGCTTGAAATCATACAAACTGACTTTGCGGGTCGTCTCTTCCTTTTTTAAATCCTCTGCATCCATTTCACCGGAATCCAAGGCAGCAAGTAGCGCATCAATTTCATTTTGCGATAAAACATCAACCAAATATCTCACCTCCTTCGAGGAATGTCGGCGTAGTCAGTTAAATTTCAGTAATAATAAAGTTTGTGATTTCTACTTTTACCAATTTCCCTTTTGGAATGATTGGAGTTATAAGATTTAGCAGCTTCGACTCAAGCGCATCTTCGCCCTGCGAGCCTTGCAGCTCATCGGCGGTCATATCTGCCAAGGCACGGTTAATGATCGGTCTGACTTCGATTTCGATAATCTTGTCGAACTCTTCTTTTGCTTTCTTGCCGTCCAGCTGAAATGCAAAGCTAAGTACAACGACATATTCCGGATCTTTCAAGTTCCTTCTGAAATCCTTTAATTCCGATGTCACTTCCACGCGTTCATCAGCAGACAAAACCTTAACCTCGATCGTTTCTGTCTCGGCAGCCTGTTCCTTCGGATCCGAGAAAAAGGATTTAAATAAAATGATGGCAACAATAGCGATTAACGTAATGGACAACAAAATCGTAATTAACCAGGGAAGCATTTTTTTCATGATGAGGGACCCTCCGTTTGCTCACTCTTCTGGGCCGCCGCAACGAGGCCAATGGTACGAAGATACTGTTGATTAAGTAACAACAGCTCTGCTGTCTTTTCTTTCACGACCAGCTTTTTTCCGGTCGTAAGCGTTATAACTGTATCCGCGGCTTCTTCTATCACTTCTATTAATAATGCATTGATTGTAACTTTTGTTCCGTTTAAACGCGTTACGGTAATCATTAGTAACCCCCTCTCACTTGGGGAGGCACTAAGCCTCCCGCCCGTTATGACTTACCTATCGTTTTAAGTTAACAACCTCTTGCAAAATTTCATCGGAAGTTGTAATGATACGTGAATTCGCTTGGAAACCACGCTGCGCCACGATCATTTCTGTAAATTCTGCAGTTAAATCCACATTTGACATCTCAAGTTGGCCAGCAATAATTGCACCGGTACCAAGCTCAGGGTCACCGGCAAATGTCATGAAATCTTCAATGGAAGCATCTGGATTCGCATTTGCCGTTACGCGGTACATGTTCCCGCCCAGCTTCTCAAGTCCGCTTGGATTTACTACCTTAGCAACCCCTAGCTGTGCAACGGCTTCCGTACCGTCAGCCGTCACGCCCATTATCGTGCCGTCTTGACCTATCGAAAAAGCGGTAATCGCTTCGTCAAGCACAATCGGCTCCTGATCCGCACTAAGTACAAAGTAGCCGTCGCCTGTAACAAGCTGTCTATTCGCATCCAGCGTAAAGTTACCTGCGCGCGTTAGCAGCATTTCGGATTCCTCGCTTGCCCTTACGACAAAGAAGCCGTCTCCGTCAATACGGAGATCCGTCGCTTGGTTAGTCGTCATCGCGCTGCCTGCGGTATGTACCGTGTCAATGGAGCCGATTGATACACCGAGACCGATTTGTTTTGCGTTTACGCCGCCACGTACGCCTTCTTCTGGTGCGGTAACGCCCGCAACGGTTTGGCTTAGAATATCCTTAAACATCACTCGGCCTGCTTTAAAACCAACCGTGTTAACGTTCGCAATGTTGTTGCCGATAACGTCAAGCTTGGTTTGGAAACCGCGCATACCGGAAACGCCCGAATACATCGATCTTAGCATTTTAGTTATTCCTCCTGGAATATGGATTAAAATCATTAGGCTTAAAAAGGATGTATGCACTATCATTTAGCTGCTTCAATCGGTCCACAGCTTGAGGCTTCCTGATAGGTCCAGCCTTACGATAAAATAATAGCGCTGTCGATTTGTGTAAATACGTTGCTTTTCATTTGTCCCCCGTCCATTGCCGTCACAACGGTGCGGCTTGGCACGTTCACGATCATTGCGATATCGCGGAAAACAATTAAGGAGTCCTGCGCGCCCTTGGATGCAGCCTCTTCCACTGCGTTCATGATTTTTGTGAGTGATTCGGGCTGCAATTTAATGCCTCTCTGCTGCATACGTACTTCTGCATGGTGACTGAACTTAAGAACTTTGGCATTAAGCATATCTTGAAACTCTGTTGACTGCGTTGTTCGGCTTGCGGCTGCTTTGCTAGCCTGAAGAGGTGTCGACTTCACGGGAAAGATATGACCGATTTTCACGCCATCGTTCATTAACTTTCAGCCCCTTCCCCCGCGCTCTCCGAACTGGAAGAATCGTTTTCCGCCGCACTTTCCTCTACATCTGTTTCTTCTTCCGTATCGTTATTGGTTTCCGAGATAGATGTAACATAGTCCAGTGCAACCTCTGCTCCGCCTACTCTTGCATAAAGGATGCCTTCCTTCGAGATTATGGAATCGACAATCCCCTTAACGGTAATCACTTCGCCGGCATCGTCATATTCATTCCACTCAATCGATTTGCCGATGAGGCTTGATGCTGAACCAATGTTCTGACGCATTAACGTAAGTTCAGACGACATGTTCATGAGCTGCTCGACAGAAGTAAACTGCGCCATCTGTGCGATAAAATCCTTATCTTGAAGCGGCTGCATGGGATCCTGATTGCGCAGCTGAGTGACGAGTATGCTAAGAAATTGGTCTTTACCAAGTGTATCCGTGCTTTTTTTGCTAGCTGCGGCCTGCACATTCGCTTGACTATAGTTAGGCCACACTGCGCGAGTTGAAATGCTATCTGTCATTTCCGATCACCTCCGATCATATTAACGATACATCCGGTCCGCTAAGCTCTAACATTTATTCCCCTGCCAAAACCAAGGCCTTGACTCGCAGCTTGTTCAACCATCTCCGTTTCAAAGCTGCCATCGCTTGAACTCTCGTCATTATGAAGCACCTGACGGTTCGAAGACTGCTGATGACTGCTGCTTTGCCCTTGATGCTGCTGCGACAGCTGCGAGGCGGATTGTCCTGTTGCAACCTCAAGCTTATCTACCATTAATCCCTGTGCTTGCAGAGCCGAGCGCAATTGAGCCATTTGATTGTCCAGCATATCTTTGGCCATCGCATTATCTGTCTGGAAAATAGCTGTCAATAAACCGTTTTGCATCGTAATCCGAACATCAACTTGACCGAGATGCTCAGGGAATAACATGATCTTTGCTTCGGAAACACCGTTAACCGTTGTTAAATCGAACTTTTGAACGATCATCCCCGTCATCGATTGGGCAAATTCATCGGCAGCTACAAAAGAAGTCGTTGCCGCTGTATTCACGACAAGAGGTGTGATTCCGCGCAACGTTTCCGGATTATTTGATCCAAGTTGCAGTTGCGGACTCATCTCAACCGCGGTAGCTGCTGCTTCCGTATCTACCGTTTGCACCACAGCTTGTGGTATAGCCGTCGATACAAAGGCAGGATGAACCGATTGCTGCGACAAGCGCTGCAAAAGAGCACCGGCTTCCGCTTGCGGGGCTTGCTGTACGGTAAACAGTTGTTGTGTAAAGGCCGTCGATTTCGTTTGTTGCTTTGTTGTATCCACCGGCTCGCCTTCCAAAATCGCTGTTAACGCTTGTAGTTGCTTTGCCACCAATGCGGTCGGTTCCTGCTGCTGAATCAGCTTCGTAGTCCCCTGCTGGATCATGACCTGTAACTGGATCAAGGTATCCTGCAGTTTTGGCTTGATATCCGCTGCGGTTATCATTTGTTGAGATACCGTACCAGCGGCAGCTTCTTCGGGGATTAGTTTATTCGTCGGCTGGATCACGGGAACGGGTAATCCAAGAAGCTCAAGTAATGCATTCATTTGATCCAGCACTTCGGATAATTGTTGAAGCTGCTCCTCATTTTCAGCGGGAGCTTCCGTATCGTTTGAAACCGGAGTTTCAAGCTGCTCGAGCAGACCGTCAATGATCGACATAAGATCCGATAATGTAGGCGCTGAAGCAGATGCGCCGGCTTCGAACGCCGCTTCTTTATTCACAACAGCTGTTAAAGGCGCTGTTTGTGTTGTGCTTGGATTCGCTGCAGTCTCGCCATTAATCTGTTGGACTAATGTTTTTTGAAATGCTGCGCCGCTTGTGTTTTGTCCAGCCTGAGCATTTGCAGTCGATTGTCCTTGCGGCTGCGCAATTGCAACCTGAGGAACCATCATTTCCATTTTTTTCACCTCCCTTCAAATAGCAGCTATCCAAATCCAGATCAACTATTAGCTCCCTGTCATTAGCTTCGATACCATTTGTGCGGTCAGCGTTTCATTAATGCCAGACATTTCGGCTAATATAGCCGATCTGGTTTCATTATCAACCGCGTTAAGGATCCGGAGAACCTTGCTCGGGCTAACCTCCACCATTTTGATCAATAGCTCGCCCGCGCTCTTGGCATCCATCGCCGTAAAGGTTGCGCTTAGCTGCTCTTGATCAAGCACAGAAGATGCCGGCTTTGCCACGGTCGTTTTCTGAGCATCAAGCTTCGCTTGAAGCGCCGCAATCTGCAGATCTTTGGCCTTTACATTGTCCTTCAGCTTCATCGCTGCATCCGCAGCCGTCTGAGGATTCATTTTCTCCATAATACGAACCCTGTCATCCGGGCGCATATTCGCGAACACAAGCACCATTTCATCCAAAGTCATGCTTTGCAAAATCGGTGCTGCTTTGCTTGGCGTTATTTTGGAGAACATGCTCGCTAATTCTTGAATCTTGGCTTGGTACTGTTCATCTTCTAGCGATTGCTCTTCATTCGCGCTCTTCAATTGTGAATTGTCGTTCTCAAGGCTCTTAACCTCTTGCTCAAGCGTAGTCTTCGTTTGATTAGCTGCGGCCAATTCAGTTTCAATGGCCGTTAGCTGTGCTTGAAGATCCGCAATCTTAGCTGACATATTCGATGCCTTCAATGCATCGTCATTTGTTAACCCGCCTGCAACCTTTGGTTCAGGCAGCACGTCTTTAATGAAAGGAATTGAATTTCCGGCTTCAAGCATCTTGTTTCGGAAATCATTATTGAACAAGGTATACAAAACACCTAACAATACAATCGCAAATAATATAGGCGTCATCAAAAACATAATTCGTTCAAGCGTGCTGTAGCCTTGCTTCTCGTTATCCGTACCCGCCAATTCCACTCACTCCCTCTAGCCGGTGTCACGCATCACTTTATGGGGTTGGTATCATGAAACGGACGCTTGCCAGCTCATCCAGCTCGTTCTGCTCTTTGATTTGCAGAGCATACTGGAACCGGTCACGCGCATGATCTTTTGCTTTAAGCCACACTTTCTCATCCTTCATCTTGCCTGAAAGTTCAAGTCTGCTTTGCTCAACCGCTTTTTGTGCATGTATCACATCGTTCAATTTACTCGAAATGCAAGTAACCAAATAATTCAAGTATTGCTGAATAACCTGTAACTCGGATAATGGAACCGCTATGCGAGTTGCATCGTGTAATTTTTCTTCCCATTCCTGTTTCTTTGCACGCAACAGCTCAAGGGAAAGCTCCTCGGCAGTTAAAGCGCCAATCGCGGTAGAAAGTCCCCATTCTGCTTGCGTCTTCTCGCTGCCCTTCAAATCGACAACCCTCTGAAATGTGTACCGAAACGCTGCCATTTAAAGGTTCAACTCCTGTAGAAATAATTGATTAATCTTGTTTGTGCTTCTTCTAAGCTCACTTTTTCATTCGTTTTTTGCTTGGTGTAGCTTTGAATCGGTTCAATAAATTGCAAGGCTGTATCAATTTCTGCGTTAGAACCTCGTTGGTACGCCCCAATATTGATTAAGTCTTCCGAATCTCTATATACAGCTAGAAGTTTTTTTAATTCATTGGCGGCATCCTGTTGTTCTTCGGTTACGATTTCCTTCATGACCCGACTAACCGAAGCTAAAACATCAATGGCAGGAAAGTGTCCCTTATGCGCTAATTGACGGCTTAACACGATATGTCCGTCCAGGATTCCGCGGACGGCGTCCGCGATCGGTTCATTCATATCATCGCCATCAACGAGAACGGTGTAGAATGCCGTAATCGAGCCTGTCGGTCCCGTTCCCGCACGCTCGAGGAGCTTTGGCAGTGCCGCGAAAACAGAAGGCGTGTAACCCCGTGTAGCAGGGGGCTCCCCGATAGCTAAGCCGACTTCCCGAAGTGCCATTGCATACCGCGTAACGGAATCCATCATCAGCATGACATTCAATCCGCGATCCCGAAAATATTCTGCGATCGAAGTCGCGATTAACGCGCCTTTCATGCGAATGAGCGCTGGCTGATCGGAAGTTGCTACAATAACAACCGAACGGGCTAGACCTTCTGGTCCAAGGTCTTTCTCAATAAATTCAAGCACTTCACGTCCGCGCTCGCCAATCAGTGCGATCACGTTTACATCTGCGGATGTGTTGCGGGCGATCATGCCGAGCAGCGTGCTCTTTCCGACGCCAGAGCCAGCGAATATCCCTACGCGTTGTCCTCGCCCTACGGTAAGCAGGCCATCGATTGCCCTGACGCCGATACCGAGCGGTTCAACGACACGCGGACGCTTTAACGGATTGCTAGGCTCATTATGCGTTGAATAATGAGGCATTCTTCTAGGCAGGAAAGAACCGTCTAACGGGTTTCCTAAACCGTCCAGCACTTTGCCCAAAAGCTCGGAACCGACCTGTACGGTTAACGGCTTGCCCGTGCCGACCACGTCGCAGCCTGGACTTATTGCATGCAAATCGCCTAACGGCATTAAAATAACCTTGTTATCCCGAAAGCCTACGACTTCGGCTTTAATCGGCTTCGCGCCTTTGGATGGATAAATGAAGCAAACATCGCCTATGCTTGCGTCCGGTCCTTCGGATTCAACCGTAAGACCAATGACCTGCGTGACTTTTCCGTTAACCCGGACGGGATCGAGCGGCTGCAAATGTTCAATGTATTTGAGGACATCCAGATTATTCACTATCATCGAAATGACCTCGTTCTTCGCCGCTGTGATGTGCAAGATGAATTAATTCCCGCTTTATCTCAGCCAGCTGCGTATCAATGCGGGCATCGATGCTGCCAAAAGCGGATCGAATGACACAGCCGTTATCTTTCACTGTCGAGTCAGGCAAAATCTGCAATTCTGCTTGCGAATCGATAGCGAAATGAAGCTCTTCCCTGGCAGCTTGTACAAACGCGAGCTGGCCCGGTGCGACACAAAGCGTGATTACGCCTTGTTCTCTTCGACGGGATAGAGACTTCCGGATCAGCTCAATAGCCATATCAGGCGCTAACGTAAGCTGCTGTCCGATAATTTTTTCTGCAATGGCACAGCTAAGCTCAACGAGAAATGGCTCAGCCTCTTGAATAATTTGCTCTCGCATCTCAAATGCCGTTTTGAGCACATCGGTTGCTTCGGCGAGCTTTTGCTCCCAGCTTTCACGGAGCTCAACTTCGGACTGCGCCGCTCCTTCCGCATAACCGAGTTCATAGCCTGCTTGTCTCGATTGTTCGGATGCTGCTTCGTCTTCCGTTCGTTTTTGAAGCCACCAAACATCGATTTGCTGCTGCGTTTCGGTCAAAAGCTTTTCGCTTTCGTTAGCCGCTTCACGCAGTCTTTCTTCCGCATAGAGCTGAGCATCGTTCAAAATTTGATCTCGCAATGTAATAGTCTCTTCATCAGGTTCAGGCTCGACATCCTCTTCCTGACTAAGTGTTTCATTGATTTCAAAATTCCGTTGATGCAGCCACTCCAGCTGCTTCAATTGGTCAAGAGTAATCACACTCGATGATTTGATCAAATTAGACAATGATATCGTCTCCTCCGCCACGGGCGATGATGATTTCACCAGACTCTTCTAATCTGCGGATTGTAGCTACGATACGAGTTTGTGCTTCTTCCACGTCACGAAGCCGTACGGGACCCATGAATTCCATTTCTTCTTTGAAGGTCTCGGCCATACGTTTGGACATATTGCGGAAAATCGCTTCCCGAACCTCTTCGCTTGCCACTTTAAGCGCAAGTTGGAGATCTGCATTTTCGATGTCGCGAATAATTCGTTGAATGGAACGGTTGTCGATATTGACGATATCTTCGAACACGAACATCCGTTTCTTGATCTCTTCTGCAAGCTCCGGATCCTGAATCTCGAGTGCGTCGAGAATCGTACGCTCTGTTCCCCGATCGACGCCATTCAAAATTTGAACGATGGAATCAATACCGCCGGCATTCGTGTAATCCTGCGTTACGGTTGCGGATAGCTTCTGCTCCAAGACACGTTCCACCTGAGAAATAACCTCCGGCGACGTACTGTCCATCAAAGCGATCCGGCGCGCGACCTCAGCTTGCTTCTCTTGCGGAAGCGAAGAAAGGATATGCGAGGACTGTTCCGATTGCAAATAAGATAATACCAAAGCGATCGTTTGCGAGTTCTCATTTTGAATAAAGTTTAAAATCTGGGTAGGCTCTGCTTTCCTTGCAAAGTCAAAAGGTCTTACTTGAAGGGTAGCAGTTAAACGGTTAATGACCTCTAATGCTTTTTCTGAGCCGAGCGCTTTTTCTAAAATATCCTTAGCGTATGAAATACCGCCTTGCGTGATATATTCCTGGGCCAAACATATTTGATGAAATTCACTAAGAATGGTTTCCCTGTCCAAGCTGTCTACTTTCCGGACATTGGCGATTTCAAGCGTTAACTGCTCAATTTCTTCCTCACGTAAATGCTTGAATATTTGTGCGGATACTTCAGGTCCAAGCGTAATAAGTAAAATGGCAGCTTTTTGCCTACCAGATAAGCCTTGCATTGATTTTGACACATGAACCACCTCTATTCATCCACAAGCCATGTGCGAAGAAGATTAACAAACTCATCCGGTTTGCGTTTGGCAAGTGTTTCAAGATTTTTCCGAGCTTGGCTGTCGTTATTGACACTTTCCAAATCAAGAGTTGGATATTCCACTTTTGCTGGAGCAGCCAATTCAATTTCTTCTTCAACGGCTTTTTTCCGTCTGCGTGCCAGAATTACGATCAGTCCGCCAATAATGGCAAGAGCAGCAACACCAATACCGATTAACCATGGCATTGAAAGAACGCTAGCACTATCATCTGAACTGCTTCCAGAGAAAGTGCTTGCAATAAGAGCAACTTTTTTCCCCATCAGTTCGTCATTGGTAACGTCTTGGCCGGAATCCGCAAGCTGGGCACGAACCAGTGCGGTCAAATAAGTCATGATAGCTGTTTTACTTGCCTCATCCTCAATTTCGGACTCTTCGATGCCGATACTAATGGAAAGGTCTTTTAAAACAAACGGTCCGGAAACGATGTTGTTATTGATTCGCGTAACATCATAGTTTCGAATTTGCGAGCTCGTCTCAGAAGTGCTTTCACCTGTCGTCGCAGCTTCATAACCAGGAACATCCGTCTCGCCTGTTCCGGCAACGCCGCCGGCATCTCCGGAGGAACCCGTTGATGTGCTGTTATTTATTTCTTCGCTAATAATAATACCGTTATTATTGTTGTTATCTAACGGCTTCACAACGGATTCTTGCGATGTCTTCTTATCGAAGTTCATACTGCTTGAAACCTGAATAACCAAGTTATCCGCGCCTACGATGGGTCCTAAAAACTGTTGAATGTTTTTCTTCAATTCCGTTTCATATTTCCGTTGAATAATGAATTGCGACTCTACGGCATCGGAATTGTTAGCGATTACACCATCCGTCTCCGAATAAGTCAATTCCCCTTGCGGACTGGATATCGTAATATCCTTCATCGCTAAATTGGGAACCGCTGTTTTTACAAGGTTATAATAACCGTCGATTTCTTTCTGGCTTGGACGATAGCCCGACATGAACTTCATCATGATGGAAGCCGAAGCCTGCTCTGCTTCTTCAGGCGAAAGAAAAACGCTCTCCTCGGGTAAATTAACCAAAACCTTCGAGCTGTCAACGCCTTGCATGGCATTTAGAAGCTGTTGAATCTCGCCGTTCAATGCATTCAGATACTTCACGTTAAATTCATTTTCCGTTGTACCGAATTGACTCGAACTTGAATTAAAGGCTTCAAACCCGATGGATCCGTTTTGAACTAATCCTTGAGACCCCACATCAACTTTAATTCGCGCAGCTTCTGTGCTTGGAACCGAAATGCTTTTTCCATTATTGCTCAGCTCGTACGGAATACCGCTTCCGTCCAAGTAGGTCATGATGGCCGCAGCGTCTGTCGTATCTAAATTTTGAAAAGCAATTTCGTATTCCGTTCTTGTAAATACGATTGTTAACAAAATCACCGTCAACAACAAGCCACTAATCGAAGCCCCCAACCAAATTTTTTGTTTTCTGCCCATTTGGCTCCAAAATTGCGTGAGCCTACTTCTCACTTGGGCGATTCTCTCGTTCACGTTGTCACCTCACCCAAATACTATGCTAGGTCAAAATTGCGATTAGATTTGCATCCGCATCATTTCTTGATATGCCTCGACCACTTTGTTGCGGACTTGTGAGGTAAGCTGCAAACTCAAACTTGCTTGCTCCGAAGCGATTAACACTTTTGTAACATCAATTTGGCCAGTTAAGTATTTATCATTAAGCTTATGAACGTTCTGCTCTTGATTGCTTACATTATCAATAGCGGTTTGTAAATATTGTCCAAACGATTGTGTTAATTGTGCCGGAGTCGCTTCTTGCACCGATTTAGCTTCTATGAGTTTGGCAGGTTGAACCGGACTAAGCGACATCGATTGTATCATCATTATTCCTCCAATGCTTCACATAGTGATATGTGCAGTTATCTACCTATTTCCAATGCTTTAACAAACATTGATTTGGTCGCGTTCAACGCGGTTACATTCGCTTCATAGGAACGGGTCGCAGCTATCATATCCACCATTTCTTTAGTAACGTCTACATTTGGCATGTTGACGTAACCGTTTGCGTCAGCGTCAGGATGGGTTGGATTATAAATAAGCTTGTTTGGCGATTGATCCTCTTTGATTCTTGTTACTTTCACGCCTTGAGCAGCCGTGTTCCCGTTCATTTGCTGGGAAAGCACGCTTGAGAAGGATTGCTGCAAAGGCTCCATAACAACCATTTTCCGTTTGTAAGGCTGGAATTGTCCGTTTACAAAACTACCACGCGTCGTTTCTGCATTAGCTATATTAGAAGAAATAACATCCATTCGCAGACGCTGCGCCGACAATGCCGAAGCACTGATATCAAATCCCGTGGACAACTTCATCGTTAGGCTCTCCCCTCAATTGCTGTGCGCATCATTTTCACGTCATGATTAATCTGTTGGACATAAAGGTTATAGCTTAATTGATTTTTCGCAAGCAAAGACATTTCACGATCGATATCAACATTATTTTCATTGTTGTTCATCGATGTTGTTTCATCGGCGATTACTTTGGGTATAGGTACATTGGATGAAGATAATCCGATTGCTATATGCTTTTGATTGGTCCGTTTACCGATCAATTGCCCTTGCTGATTGCCCATCGATTGTTCCAATAATTCCTCAAACAGGACTTCAGACCGTTTGAAATGCGGCGTATCACTGTTTGCCACATTGTTTGAAATGACGCGTTGCCGCATTTCTGCTGCTTGAAGCGCACCTTCCATTCTTCCAAATGCAGCGCCATTCAACAAATTCACGTAGTTTCACCACTTTCACATAGAAGATCTCTTTTACGTATTCAACAGATTATTGCTCATTCCTTCTTTGTTCGACAGTAAAAATTAAAAAAATGAGATTGTTGTGTCGATTTTTGCCGACATGATAATATTCAACAATTTCCTAAAATATTACAATAAGAAAAAAGCCCTATCTTTATAAAAAGATAGGGCCCATTTGGTCTGTACGACCTATTTTCACGACTTGATTTTGTCCAATTCCTGCAATAACTGATGATTTAATATTTTGATGTACGTGCCTTTCATACCTAAAGATCTAGTTTCGATCACGCCTGCGCTTTCCAGCTTCCGCAAAGCGTTAACAATAACTGATCTGGTTATGCCAACCCGGTCCGCAATTTTCGAAGCGACGAGAAGGCCTTCCTTGCCGTCCAGTTCTTCAAAAATATGCTCGACAGCCTCTAATTCGCTGAAGGACAATGAGCCAACCGCGACTGCCACGACTGCTCGACTACGTACCTCTTGCTCGATCTCCTCGGTACGCTCACGTAAAATTTCCATCCCGACGATTGTTGAACCGTATTCGGCCAAGATAAGATCATCGTCATCAAACGTGCCTGACAAACGGGTCAGCACTAAAGTACCCAAACGATCTCCACCGCCGATAATAGGCACAACCGTCATAATTTCTTGATCGCCTAAACGCGGGAAGGTTTCATAAATACCCGCGTCCGGCTTAACATTCGTCATTGACTCCTGCATGTCAAGAAATCGAACATTGCTTTCCTGCGGGAAACGAAGCTCATCCACGGAAAGTGACCGCATGAAATCGTGATCATACGCATCCACTGCCGAACAGCCTAATATTTTGCCTCTGCGGCTAACGACGAAAACATTCGTCTGAATCGTCGTACACAGCACCTCTGCCATTTCCCTGAAGCTGAGCGCTTTGCCGGCCGCACGCTGAAGCAATCGATTCAGTGTTCTTGTCTTTGTTAGTAAAGTCATTCTTTTGCCTCCCAAAACTCATAACAACTACAGTATATATTGACTCAAATCGCGATTTTGCGCAATACTTCCCAGCTTTTCACGGACGTATTCCGGCGTGATTGTCATTTTTTCGAGCGAAAGCTCAGGTGCTTCAAACGATAAGTCTTCAAGCAGCTTCTCCAAAATGGTATGCAAGCGTCGAGCGCCGATATTCTCGGTATTGCGGTTAACGTCGGCCGCTATGGACGCGAGCTCATGGATTGCTTCATCCGAAAACTCGATTTGGATCCCCTCTGTTTCAAGCAAAGCGGAATATTGTTTCGTCAGCGCATTTTTCGGTTCTTTCAAAATACTTACGAAATCATCCAGACTGAGACTCGTCAGCTCTACCCGAATCGGAAAGCGTCCTTGCAGCTCCGGAATCAAATCCGATGGTTTAGCGACATGAAATGCTCCAGCCGCAATAAACAAAACATAATCCGTCTTCACTGGGCCATATTTAGTCATTACGGTAGATCCCTCTACGATTGGCAAAATATCCCTTTGAACGCCTTCTCTTGACACATCCGGACCCGAGCCGCGCGATGGGCTGGCAATTTTATCAATTTCATCTATGAAAATAATGCCGGATTGCTCCGCTCTTGTAATCGATTCCGTAATGACATCATCCATATCGATGATTTTATTGGCTTCCTCTTGCGTTAACGCCTTTCTCGCTTCCTTAACCGGCAGCTTGCGTTTCTTCGGCTTCTTTGGCATTAATTGCCCAAAAAGCTCCTGCATATTCATGCCCATGCCTTCAGGCCCTTGGCCGGACAGCATATCCATCATATTAGGGGCGGAATCTTCTACTTCGATTTCAATGATTTCATTTTCAAGCTTGCCTGCAGCTAGTTGTTCCTTAATTTGCGATCGCTTTTGATGAAGCGCATTTTCAACTTCGGGCTCTTCTTTTGGCTCATCGGATTGCTGTTGGTTGCCAAACAACATTTCGAACGGGTTTTTTGTAGATTTCGCTTTAGCGGCAGATGGCGCCAGCAAAGCTACGATTCGTTCATTGGCAAGCTTTTCTGCACGGTCTTTGACCTTTTCGGTTTTTTCCGTTTTCACCATACGGATCGCCGTCTCGACTAAATCGCGGACCATCGATTCCACATCCCGGCCGACGTAGCCTACTTCAGTAAACTTTGTAGCCTCAAGCTTCACGAAGGGCGCTTTCACCAGCTTAGCCAAGCGTCGTGCAATTTCCGTTTTACCTACTCCGGTTGGTCCGATCATCAAAATATTTTTCGGAACGATTTCATCGCGCAGCGTCTCATCAAGCAAGCTTCTGCGGTAACGATTGCGCAGCGCAATGGCTACTGAACGTTTCGCCGGTTTTTGTCCAACGATATACTTATCAAGCTCCGCTACAATCTGACGAGGTGTCAGTGCATCATTTCCCATTATAAAATCCCTCCGATTTATATATCTTCACTATGACTTCCCGAAGCTTGTTCAGCCATTCTAAGCCGCATCGTTTATTTTATTCGATTTCTTCAACAATAATATTATGATTAGTGAATACGCATATTTCTGCGGCAATCTCGAGTGACGAACGCGCAATATCGCTTGCTGTCATTTGAGGCGCATGTCTTTGCAGAGCACGCGCGGCCGATAAAGCAAAACTGCCGCCTGAACCGATTGCCAGTACCCCGTCATCCGGCTCGATGATCTCGCCATTTCCTGAGATAAGCAGCAGACCCGTTTTGTCCATGACGAGCATCATGGCTTCAAGTCGGCGCAGCACGCGGTCAGAGCGCCACTCCTTCGCAAGCTCAACGGCAGATCTTTGCAAATTGCCGTGATGCTCCTCCAGCTTAGCCTCAAACTTTTCGAACAATGTAATCGCATCTGCAACAGAGCCCGCGAATCCTGCGATGACTTGACCGCGATAAAGCCTTCTTACTTTCTTCGCGGAATTTTTCATGACCATGCTGTTCCCGAAAGTTACCTGACCGTCCCCGGCAATAGCGCCCTTGCCTTCATGACGCACGGCGCAGATCGTAGTAGCGTGAAATTGCATTTCCATTGCATTGCCTCCTCTAGGTCCATATTGAAAATAGATTGCCATGCCTTCATTACGAAATATTACTGCATATGTTCCCTTTTAAATTGTTCGATGCCTTCAAGCGCGCGATTTGCAATCATTTCATTTTTTTCTTTTTTGCTTTTCATTCTTTTCTCAAGCGGCGGGAACAGGCCGAAATTGGCATTCATAGGCTGGAAATGCTTGAAATCCGCTGTTGTAATATAATGTGCCATGCTGCCGAGCGTCGTGTGTTCGGGCAGCACGACCGGTTCTAGTCCGCGAGCCAATCTTGCTGCGTTTATACCGGCGATCATACCTGAAGCAGCAGACTCCACATACCCTTCGACACCGGTCATTTGGCCGGCAAAGAACAGCGTATCGCGATTATTAAGCTGGTAAGTAGGTTTTAGGAGCCGCGGCGAATTTATAAATGTATTCCGGTGCATCACGCCGAACCGAACGAACTCCGCATTTTCCAAACCAGGAATTAAAGAAAATACGCGTTTTTGCTCGCCCCATTTGAGATGCGTTTGGAAGCCTACGAGATTGTATAACGTGCCTGCAGCATTATCTTGGCGCAGTTGGATCACAGCGTGCGGCAGTTTTCCCGTATGCGGATTAATAAGGCCAACCGGCTTCATCGGTCCAAATAATACGGTTTGCTTGCCTCTGCTTGCCATAACCTCGATTGGCATACAGCCCTCAAAGTACACTTCTTTCTCAAAATCCTTCACTTCCGCTTTTTCGGCCGTAGTTAACGCTTCATGGAAGATTTCAAATTCTTCTTCCGTCATCGGACAGTTAAGATACGCAGCCTCCCCTTTGTCATACCGAGAAGCCAGATACACCTTATTCATATCAATCGAGTCTTTTTCAACAATTGGAGCTGCAGCATCATAGAAATAGAAATACTCCTCGCCTAGCAGTTCTTGAATTTGGGAGGATAAGCCTGGTGCCGTAAGCGGGCCTGTCGCAATAACCACGATTCCGTCCTTAGGAATTTCCGTAACTTCCTCGTTGCGCACTTCAACTAAGGGATGATCATGCAGCCTGCGCGTAACTTCCCCCGAGAAACCATCACGGTCAACCGCCAACGCTCCTCCGGCAGGTACGGCATGCTGATCGGCGCAGCTTAAAATTAGGGAATCAAGCTGGCGCATTTCTTCTTTTAATACGCCAACGGCGTTCGCGAGCCCGTTAGCACGCAAGCTGTTGCTGCACACTAGCTCCGCAAATTGATTCGTATGATGAGCAGGCGTTTTTGTGACGGGACGCATCTCGTATAAAACGACAGGGACTCCTTGCGATGCAATTTGCCAAGCGGCCTCGCTTCCTGCTAATCCTGCTCCGATGACGGTTACTTTTTGTGGTTGTGACAAAATAAGTTCAATCCTTTCAAAATATAATTCAATTGTTGGAATAGCTTCCGGACCCGCCCAAACCCTCACTTCCAAAGGTGTGCCCAAGGGCGCTGCCCTCAGGACACCCGAATCCGTAACACGTTGAATGTTAAAGAGACGCTGAGATGTTTGGTTGGTGCATGTAACGCTTGTGTCCTTCTGGGACACGCTTTTTAATCATAGAGCGAATAGATTGTTAATTTAATCATTTCTGATTATTTGTCACAGTCCATTGCTCGCAAAAGCAGAATGATGCTTATCTCAAGGTCTGAAATTGAGATTAGTCCTTTGATAGCCAGGAAACTCTAATTGCGTAACAGCAGCTATATACAGCTGATCTGTTTATGTATCCACCATTGTAGATGATATCGAGTTATCGAGCCCATACTTATATATCCTATTGTAACAAGCCGCAAGGTTAAATCTCAACTTGTGCAGCTATTCAGCTGATTACTTCCTCATTTTAAAAGCATATCCGTAAAATTAACTTGCCCGTTTAACAACGGTGTCCTCCCTGGTTAAAGGGAGGACGGGTTCGTTGCGTTTTTATAGATTACGATATATCTGAGGGTGCTTATGCGATTGCTTAGTCGGTATCCGTCCCCTGCTCGTCTTCGTCAATCACTTCTTCCGAGTAGTCGCAAGTCGGACAGAGCAATTTCACTCCGCTGCGGTTCCGCTTTTCTACGAGCTTAGACTCCTCGCATTGCGGACACGGTTTGTTTGTCGGTTTGTCCCAAGATACGTAATCGCAGCCGGGATATTGGTCACAGCCATAGAAAATGCGTCCTTTTTTACTGCGCCGCTCTATGATTTTTCCTTCTGCGCATTTCGGGCAAGTTACTCCAATATCTTTGACGATTGGCTTGGTGTTACGGCAATCCGGAAAGCCTGAGCATGCCAGGAACTTACCGAAACGTCCCATTTTGTAAACCAAATGCCGTCCGCATTTTTCGCAAATCTCATCAGATACTTCGTCTTGTATCTCAATTTCCTTCATTTCATCCTCGGCCACTTCCAGCCGCTTCTCGAAGGATTCATAAAAATTCGCAAGAACCTTTACCCAATCTTCCGTGCCTTCTTCCACATGGTCAAGATTTCCTTCCATGTTCGCCGTAAATTCAGCATCCAGTATTTCAGGGAAAAACTCTTCCATCAACTGAATGACTAAATCGCCAAGCTCGGTAGGCATGAATTTTTTCTCTTCCATGGCAATATAGCCGCGCTTCTGAATCGTTTCGAGTGTAGGCGCGTACGTACTTGGCCTTCCTATACCGAGCTCTTCGAGCGTCTTGACTAACCTTGCTTCCGTAAAACGCGGCGGCGGCTGGGTGAAATGCTGCTTAGGATCTATCGATTCCGAGCTGATTACATCCCCTGATGCCAGAGGCGGCAAAAACTTATGTTCTTCCACCGTTCCGTCATCGTTGCCTTCCACGTAAACCTTCATAAACCCGGCAAACTTGACTTTAGATCCCGTTGCTCTAAAAATTGTATCGCCTGCCTGCAAATCAACCGTCATCGTATCGAGCACCGCAGATTGCATCTGGCTGGACACGAAACGTTCCCAAACCAGCTTGTATAGACGAAGTTGATCGCGGCTCAAAAACGGTTTCATGGATTCCGGATCCCTTAAAATGGAAGTCGGGCGTATCGCTTCATGCGCATCCTGCGCGTTGCTGTTTTTCTTTGTATAAATTCTTGGCTGTTCAGGCACAAAGGACGCACCGTACTTTTCCGTGATATATTCTTTGGCTTCCTCTTGCGCGATTGGCGATATACGAGTGGAGTCGGTCCTCATATAAGTGATCAAACCGACCGTACCTTCTTTGCCCAGCTCGACACCTTCATACAGCTGCTGTGCGACAGACATCGTCTTGGAAGCCCGGAAGCCGAGCTTCCTAGCCGCTTCCTGCTGCAGGGAGCTTGTAATGAATGGCGGCGCCGGGTTACGGAGACGCTCCTTCTCCCGAACGTCAGAAACGGTAAACTGGCTGCCTTTCATCGCGCTTAGTACTTCCTGTACGTCAGCTTCCTTGCCCAGCTCCCGTTTATCGCCGCCCACCGAATAGTATTTGGCATCGAAAGGAATGCCTGAATGGCTAAGCTTCGCCGTAATCGACCAGTATTCCTCGGGAACGAATGCGTCGATTTCATTTTCGCGGTCAATAATGAGCTTAACCGCTACCGATTGAACCCGACCGGCAGACAACCCTTTTTTTACTTTCTTCCACAGCAGCGGGCTTATTTTGTAACCCACCAGCCGGTCCAAGATACGTCTCGCCTGCTGCGCATTGACCAAATCCATATTGATTTTCCGCGGCGTTTTGAATGCGTCCTTTACGGCCTGCTTCGTTATTTCATTAAAAACAACGCGGCAAGTATCCGTTTCATCCAGTTCCAAATAGTGAGCCAAATGCCAAGCAATCGCTTCTCCTTCGCGATCCGGATCGGCTGCCAGAAAGACATGTTTTACTTTTTTGCTGGCATCCTTTAATTCCTTGAGGATGCTGCCTTTACCGCGTATCGTTATGTATTTCGGATTAAAATCGTTTTCAACCTCGACGCCGATCTGGCTTTTGGGCAAATCGCGAATATGTCCCATTGAAGCTTTAACGATATATTTGCTGCCTAAGTATTTCCCTATCGTTTTGGCTTTTGCAGGTGATTCGACGATAACTAATGAATCTGCCATGTAAGGCGCCTCCTCTCTCCATTGCAAGCTATAAAGCAACATATATTGATCCGGGCTGCAATTCAATTTTTCGTTTTATACATAAATTTAGCAGAAGTGCGTTCAAATGTCCAAACGGCATGGCTGAGAGCTCATGCAGTTCATTAATGGATAATGGCTGATCTCTTAAAAAAGCGATCAATTTACTTTCTTCGGCGGATAATGGCGATTCAACTTCCACTGGGTTCGTTACGCTTGTTTTTTCCGCTTCCTTGTATGCCTCAAGAGCGGCTGGCAGCCAGCTCAGCTCATCAATTACGTCGTTAATGCCCGTTATCAGCTTCGCTTCGCCCCGTTTAATCAGTTCATTAGGCCCCTCGCTCTTCGGAGATGAGATCGGGCCGGGAATCGCGAACAATTCCCTAGACATTTCCGAAGCATGCTGCGCTGTTATAAGAGACCCGCTTCTTGTGGCGCCTTCCACTACGATTGTTCCGACCGTTAGTGCCGCGATGATGCGGTTTCGCTGTGGAAACTGTCCCGGGTGCAGCGGCGTCCCAATCGGAGTTTCAGAGACGAGCAAGCCTTGCTCTGCAATTTTATGGAATAATGATAGATTCTCAGGCGGATAACATTTATCGATCGGGGTCGGAAGAACGGCAATCGTTCCTCCCGCGCCATTCAGCGCAGCTTCATGGGCTTTGCTGTCCACCCCTCTTGCAAGACCGCTTACGACGGTTAAGCCCGCATGGGAAAGCTCTTTGGCAAATGCTGCCGCCGATTGCCTGCCATACGCCGTCGGCACTCTTGTGCCTACAACCGCGATCGCCGGTCTTTGCAGCAGCTCCAATCTGCCTCTAGCATACAAAACCCATGGCGGCTGCGCGATTTCTCTTAATATTTTGGGATATTCGGAATCATAGGGTGTCAAAGCAACGGCATTCGCTTTTGCGACCGCTTCGGATGGATCTTCTGTCAATATCCAAGGCCGCTCGGCATAACGCTCCGCTGCCGCTTTCGCTTGACCCCGCTGTAAACCTATTGCTAGTAAATCTTCTATGCTCCATGATCGTTTATTCCAAAACTGATGCTGAACGGCTTTCTGAATCGCATGCCATCCAATACCCGGAATTTCATGAAAGGCAATGATCATTTGTCTGCGAATATCTTGATTTTGAATCATTTGATCCAACCCCTTTTTCATTCGGGCTGGCCTGCATTCTTATCTATTGTGCGTTACACGGCATAAGATTGCAAGTCAACCGCTAAAATAATGACAACGGATAAATAAAAAAGCAACCTTCCAACTCCCGTTTTCGGGTGGTTGAAAGGTTGCTTACCTTATATCGTACGATTCGATTATTTACGTGTAATACATTTTTCGAGCAAGCCTTGCTCTTCAAGAACACTGACAAGCGTTGAACCCATCTCGGAAGGTGTCGGAGCTACTTTAATGCCGCAAGCTTCAAGCGTTGCGATTTTTTCGGCAGCTGTGCCTTTACCGCCTGAAATGATTGCGCCAGCATGTCCCATCCTTTTGCCTGGAGGCGCTGTAGCGCCGCCGATGAAGCCGACAACCGGTTTTTTCATGTTCGCTTTAATCCACTCAGCCGCTTCTTCTTCCGCTGTACCGCCGATTTCGCCGATCATGATTACCGCATAGGTATCTGGATCTTCGTTGAAAAGATTCAAGATATCAATGAACTCGGAACCTTTAACCGGGTCGCCGCCGATCCCTACTGCAGAAGATTGACCAATGCCGCGAGTCGTCAACTGATGAACCGCTTCATAAGTCAATGTACCTGAGCGAGAAATAACGCCTACGTGACCAGCTGTATGAATGTAACCCGGCATGATGCCGATTTTGCACTCATCAGGCGTAATAACGCCTGGGCAGTTTGGTCCGATAAGAACGGTTTTGCTGCCGTCCATGTACCGTTTTACTTTAACCATATCAAGCACCGGAATGCCTTCAGTAATACAAATGACAAGATCAAGCTCAGCATCTACAGCTTCCATGATCGCATCAGCAGCAAATGCTGGCGGAACATAGATAACGGAAGCGTTAGCGCCTGTAGCGGCTTTCGCTTGAGCGACTGTATTAAATACAGGCAATGATACGAGCGTGCCGTTATCAAGTGTAATGTCAACGTTCGTGCCACCCTTGCCAGGTGTTACGCCGCCAACCATTTGCGTACCGTATTCCAGTCCGCCTTTTGTATGGAACAAGCCAGTAGCGCCTGTAATCCCTTGGGTAATGACTTTTGTATCTTTATTGACCAAAATGCTCACTCTTAACTCACATCCCCTGAATGAATTCGTATGCGGCATTAGCCACACAGCAAGTTATCTTATTTCACGAGAGCGACAATCTTCTGCGCGCCGTCCGCCATGGAATCCGCAGCCACGATGTTCAATCCCGATTCTTTCAAAATGTTTTTGCCGAGGTCTACGTTAGTACCTTCTAGACGAACAACGAGCGGACGGTCAAGACCGACTTGCTTCGCTGCTTCGACAACGCCGTTAGCAATAACGTCGCAACGCATGATGCCGCCAAAAATGTTAACGAAAATCCCTTTAACCTTTTCATCCGACAAGATGATTTTGAATGCTTCCGTTACCTTCTCGGCTGTCGCGCCGCCCCCTACGTCTAGGAAGTTGGCAGGGTCGCCGCCGTAATATTTGATAATATCCATTGTCGCCATCGCTAGGCCTGCACCGTTAACCAAGCAACCAATGTTGCCGTCAAGCGCAATGTAGCTAAGGTCAAATTTGGATGCTTCGATTTCTTTTGCATCTTCCTCTTCCAGATCGCGCAGCTCAACGATATCTTTGTGGCGGTACAGCGCATTGGAATCGAAATTAAGTTTCGCGTCAAGCGCAATAACTTGTCCGTCGCCAGTTACGACAAGCGGATTGATTTCTGCGATAGAAGCGTCTTTCTCTACGAAAGCCGTGTAAAGAGAAATCATGAACTTAACCGTTTTGTTGACAAGCTCGTTAGGGATGTTGATTGCGTATGCCAATTTGCGAGCTTGGAAAGCTTGCAAGCCTACTGCTGGGTCAACGATCTCTTTGAAAATTTTCTCCGGGGAGTGCTCAGCCACTTCTTCAATCTCAGTGCCGCCCTCTTCCGAAGCCATTATAACGACACGACCCGTACCGCGGTCCAATACAACGCCGATATAATATTCTTTTTTGATGTCGCAGCCTTGCTCGATCAGAAGACGTTTAACTTCTTTGCCTTCCGGACCCGTTTGATGGGTAACGAGCACTTTGCCTAAAATCTCACCAGCGTAAGCGCGCACTTCGTCGATGCTTTTTGCTACTTTAACTCCGCCCGCTTTACCACGGCCGCCAGCGTGAATTTGTGCCTTCACGACAACTACCGGTGTTCCGAGCGCTTTAGCCGCTTCAACAGCTTCGTCTACGGAGAAGGCTACTTTACCTTCTGGCACGACGACACCATACTGTTTAAGGACCGCTTTCCCTTGATACTCATGGATATTCATTGTTGAAATCCTCCATTTCACAGACTGAAATCAGTCATATGTACACAAACCTCTATTATTGTAGCACCTTTCCCCATCCGTTACCTTATTTTCATTCATAATAAATACGGCTTTTTTGATATGGGTTTCATCTCAATTTGAGATTAAATAAATAAAACCTGATGGATAGGGGCAATTGAGGGTCCGGTAACTACGACATCTAGTATGACCCATTCGCTGTTTTTGTACCCGATTTTTTTAAATATTGACATCTAGAAGGCAACTATTCTATGATATTGGCAAATTCATAAATACGGATCAGAATCGTAAGGAAGCACCTTCATTCTCATACATGGGGGTGCTTTTTGTTATGTTCAGTGTTATACAAAGTGCAAGCGTTTATGGGGTAGACGGCAAAAGCATATCGGTTGAAGTTGATATTTCGAGCGGATTGCCGCAAATCAGTATATTCGAGTACATTGTCATAATTATTCGAATGAATGTAACCAATTCGGGATCTCAAGATCCTTATGTCTCTTAACAACTGAATTGATGGCATCAAAAATCTTAAATTCAACCTGTAGGTAAGGTTTGTTGGGATTTACAATTATTCGGTTAATGCCATTTTTGACTTCATCCTTTGAATAAGTTAACTTAATCTCGATTTTATCAAGAGCATCCTGCATTTCTTCAAGGAGCTCGATTTCTTCTTTAATCTCGTCGTTTGATTTAGATAACGCCTCAATTGTTACTTCTAGATCCTGTGCTTTAGCCTTTAATTTCGTTCGAAGCTCATCATGATCAACAAGATCGATCCTCTCCTCAAGCAATAAGTTTGCTAATCTGCTCAATTGTTTACGGGTATCTGCAAGCTCTAACTTTCGGTCAGTCACTTCAACGGCTTTATCAGTATCAATTTTATTTTTAAGATCGTTAATCATAATTTCTAGAGACATTGTTGCATGGGAACGATTCCCAAAGAAGTGGAAGTAGAAACCAGATTCTTGTAGGTTGTAGAGCAGTTGTTCAATCTGTTTAAGATCAATGTTTACGTTATCACAAAACGCTTTACCCTTCGTCTTTTTTGTTCGGCAGTTGTAAAAAATTCGCACGCCCACTTTTCGATCAATATTGCGTGTGTAGGTACCACCGCATTTACCACATACCAAAAGGCCAGCATATTCGCTTGTCCCCTTATTTTTACCTTTGGACTTCTGATAATTGATTTTCGATTCACGCATTCGTTGTGCAGCCTCAAATGTTTCTTTAGAGATTATCGGCTGAATCTTATGGCTATTCTCGTGTACGATCCAATCATCCTTAGAACGTACCGTCGAATACTTTCGATTTGTAAACACTCGTGGTGCATTGAATTTGTTACTAATCAGCGTACCCATATACTTCTCGTTTGTAAGAAAACGATTTATACTCGACTGCACGAAAGGTTTGTCGTCCCTTGTTCGATGACCATTCTCCTCAAGATGTTGAAGTATTCTTCTCATCCCGATACCTTGATTGTACAAATTAAAAATCAATCTAATGATTTCTGCCTCATGAGGAATGATTTCAAGGGAATTGCTCTCCTTAATGTAATCAAACCCAAAAATTCGTCTGCTAGTCTTCACTACGCCCTTTTTTGCTGCTTCGTTATGACCAAAGATTACCTTTTCCGATTTATCCTTCGACTCCTGTTCTGCAAAGAGTAAAAGCAAGCTCACAAAAAAATCATCTGCTACGTCAGCCGTAGTTTTGTTTAACGTAATGAAATCAAGATGTACTCCCTTGTCCCTGAGCTTCCTAAAGATGTCTACTGTATCCAAATTCCTTGCAAAGCGTGACACGTCCTTTATCAGAATACGATTAAATAACGGGTCACGCTTACTCACTGTTACAATCAGTTCGCCTTTGAATGGATCGATGTCCAAGCCCGCATCTTTCAACATTCGCATAAATTCAGTTCGTTTTTTCCAGCTTGTTCCCGTAATCCCAGGATCAGCATATATCTCATGCATATCATAAGTTTCGTTCTTCTCGATGTGATTCTGAAAAAACGATCTTTGGTTTTCAAGGCTGTTAATTTGATCCGCACTATCTGTACTCACTCTACAATAGGCCGCTACTTTGATTTTTTCCACCAATACACCTGCAATCCATTCCTGACTTTGTATCCTCATTATACAATGATCGGATTGCCAATTACAACCAAACATAGCCCCCAAAATGAAGTGAGTTCTGAGAAAAATTCTAATGCAGGTAAAAAAAATCACTGAATCGAATGACTAGTTATATCTCTTGTATTAATAAGATCATTCTTAAACCGCCCAGGGGGCACTATATCGTCAGCTATTTTCAATTCAATACAAAAGGAGCTGCAACGACGATAGCGGATCACAATCCATTCAGCGTTCTTGACGGAGCCTCTCTGAAGCCATGTTTCGGCTTCCTTGCGCCGATCCTGATAACAAATCAGGAAGCGCCCCTTTGGGCCATAGGCTAACATGGCTTCCCTCTCCATAAAGAATTCGCTACGCTCGCTTAATGGATTGTTACCGCTGTTATTGACTGCAAACGTGTATCTTATGTCATAAGGATGATATTCGGGGTGATCCTGTAGGATGGATCAATTATTCGTTCATTATGTACATCCAAGAGCACTCTAGCCTCGTATGGAGCTCTACTCCTTATAAGTAGATCGTACAACATTAAACGATACTCATTTGCTTCCCTTTGTGCATCTGTTGTATCAAGATGTCGATTTTGTTCAGCAATCAGTTGTCTAAAACTCATTTGCAGTTCCCTCCTTACTAATCAATTTTCTCAACCAATTCACGTTCCTCGTATAGCTCAGAGTATAAATACGATTCAATCGCATCCTTATACTTTCTGGGAATGTTACGGTGCCCTTTTTCGATTTCGCATAAGAAAGGAGCACCCATACCAAGTTTTTCAGCAAGTTCAACCTGAGTGAATCCGTCATAAACCCGTTTAACCTTAATTTGGGCGTATTGAGGAAGAGAATCGATAAATACAAGCACGTCTTTCTGTTGATTCATCAATCTTTCATAAGCATTTTCACAGTACATCTATAATCAATCCTTTTATTAGGAATAATGCCCCCACCGAGTAATGGGGGCTATAGAGGAGATGCGACTAGGTTCCGACACAATAGAACGACTGTCACAATTAAACCGTAATCTGTTGAATGTACAATTGCAAGAACTTTCTGAACGTCTTTCTATCGTATGGGTACAGTCTAATGATAGCTCGTATGGTGTCAGTAACCACGGCATCCGTCCACTATCATTTGGATCTATCATAAATAATAATCAACGGGGGAATTAGAATGCAGAAAATCGGATATGTCAGGATATCAAGTGGGACGCAGAACAAAGCCACACAGATCGAGGAGTTAAAGCGCAATGGTGTCGTTGAAATCAGGGAAGAAACGATCACGGGAGTTGCTAAGAACAAAACCGTATTAGAAACGCTTATTGATGAGCTCCAATATGGCGATTCCATTGTCGTCACACGTTTAGATCGTTTAGGTAGGAACGCTTCTCAGCTGCTGTTATTGGTTGAACAGCTTGCCGACAAGGGCGTTAATCTAATCATTTTGGATATGCACATCGACACTGGAACACGGACAGGGAAGTTGTTCCTAACAATCATGGCAGGAATTTCCGAGATGGAACGGGAACTCATTAAAGAGAAACAAAGGGCTGGGGTTGAGCTTGCCAAACAAAGCGGGAAGTATAAGGGAAGAATGAAACGATATACCGATAATAATCCCCGCTTGGTTCAAGCTTTGAAATGGTACACAGAGGGGCAAAAGACTGTAAAGGAAATAGCAAACATCTTATCAATTGGAGAAGCCACCATTTACAGAGAATTGAAATCAAGGGCCATCGTACGACAAACAACGAAGAGGATGTGATTGAAATGAATGATTACCTGGAGATTACTACAGAAATACCGTTAGAGTGGAAGGATACCTTTACTGATACAGCTTTGTCCTATCTCAAGTCAGCGCATGAGAAGGCTTATTTTTCTGTATTGGATATGAATGCCTATTACTATGTTAAAGCAGCATCTTCCGAATCTTACAGTGCTTGGAATAGACAGCTGTTCAGTGAAGGAACGATATCAGGCTTTCCTGTTACGGGAGTTCAGGTGGATATGTATAATGGGAGCCTCCCAGCTGACCTCCTTCTAAGTAAAATAAATCTAAATTTCTTTAATACAATTCATGGTTTCTTTGATACATATGGCCACTTCCTGCATGTTGCTTTGTTCCCTGGCTCAAACGTGCCAAAGAACCTTTACCTTAGCACCGTAAAGCAGAAAATCGACGGATATCCAACGATGTCTAGTATTAGTGATGCTCTTCGTAAGCTCACTTCACAGTACATCTACTCCTACATAAATGATTTAGATAACACTAACAAGCACCGAGATCATATCAGTCCGATATTAACGACATGGCTGGATAACGGAGAACAGACAATCGAGGTTCCACCCTTCGATAAGGACGGCAGAGAGCATTACGATTATTATATGGAAGATGCATTCGAGGAATCCTGTAAATTAGTAATTGATTGCTTTAACGATGTGACTGCTGAAGTATTAACGTACTTGAATAGAAGCCGATCGTGATCTGTTAAAACATAACGAAAAGACCGCCTACACAAGTAAGCGGCCAGTCGTTAATATTATTGAGACTCGCAGTACACATCCAAGCTTACAAGACCTTCGATGAACACGAAGGTCTTTCCTGTCACCTTTAAGCTCTCACCATTGATATGTACGGTTTCTGACGAGGTAATAGCTGCAACTTCAGCTGCATCAAGCTCCAGATCATGATGTCTAGGCAATTGCAACGTACCTGGTGATGGTTGAACTGATTGAGTGAAAACTCTTACTTTCATACTGATAACCTCCAATTAATGTTAAATAACAACTACTCCATTATACCTATATTCACAGGATTAGTAAGAGGCTTGTCTCATTTTTATCTTTCTATCATTAACACAACAATCCGAAACATCAATGAACTAAACCGTAGCGAGTTGCCCTTCGATGAGCATGCAATCGTACCAAGACAAAACAACCCTTTATTAGTGATCGTTTACGCATCTGCTGTTATTGCAATAAGATCAGATTACCTAATGAGTTTTTGGCATGGGATTACCTCTATAATTTGTTCTGTTGGGACGCTTATTCCGTCTTCTAAGCGGATGCCTTATACATGGAATCGGGGTTCGATGTATTCATCATTATCGTCATAGCTTTAACTCCATCTTATAGATAAGTTGGTTGTCGAATTCTCTACGAAAATAGATTCAACAATATTCATTCATTACACATGGAAGACAAAAAAAAACTGAAAACCCAGTACTAGCAAGGGGTTTTCAGAAAACTGCTCTAATCACATAGTTAATGTTTTCAGGATAGCAGTGGGGGGCAAGCAGCATATAATGCCCCTTTTTATATTAATAAACCGTATTGATCCTGCTGTTCTTAATCAAACTTTTGTCCGTCAAAGACCTTATTGCAATCAGGACACTCCGTGGTACACGTCCGAATATAATCTATTTTTTCTTTAGCAGACAGGCCTGTCGGATACTCTTCGACATGCTTTACAATCAATACGCCTCCACAGATGCATTGAAACATTTGAAAGCCTCCTCCTGAATGATTCTATTTAACCCAATCCACAATATCCTAGTAAAGCATTCAAACGATTAATCCTTTGTGATTTTGACTTGGTTCGGCTCTCCATACTTTTCTTGTATTGTTGAATAAACAGGTCTTCCGACTGTTTCATTCGTAATCCTTTATACATATTGTGTACGGTTTCCTTGATTTCCTCCACATCAACACCGAGTAAAACACAGTGATGAGCAAAACACCATAGACCGTACATATGACTAACGCCATTGATTTTGTACTTATTGTAATCCAGTTCAAGTTGTTCCATGAACCTTGTAATTTCTTTAAATAATTCGATTTGATCATCTGAAATTTGTTCCCTTGTCCACTTCACATATAAATTATCCATAACCTCTTGGTTCGAATCAAAAAGATTATTCTCTAACATCGTAAGGAGGAGCTCTGAAATGAACTCTTTATCCTCCATCCTTTCTACTTCTAACCCCTTCGTCCTTTGAACCCAAAAATCCATTTGTAGCAGTTCATCCACGATAGCAAGAAGCCTCGAATCATGGAACTTAGCGTTTCTTAATTCCTGTGGATTAAGCGGAACTCCATTTCGGTTTAATCTATCAAAAATATTATCCACCATGTCCCCTGTTACTTTATCCAAGTACTCGACAGGTATAACATACGTCCAGAACTGTTCACGGAATTCTGTGTACTCATCTCCATCGATGTCTTTAAAGTATTTACCGTTAAGTATTTCCTTGTCCGCATTTCCTTCACTGAAATCTTCAGGCAAAGGTATCACATTCTCGATAAATTCGATTATTGCTGTTAATCTCTGCTTTCCGTCGATAACATCATATTTTGTTTTTCCCGTTTTGGTATCGACACGTTGGTGTAAGAATATTGGCGGTATAGGATAATTTTTGAATATCGTATCAATGAGAAAAGATTGCCGCTCATCTCCCCACACCTTGTCTCTCCTTTGATAACGCGGGTCATAGTTGTACTTCTTTAAAAGATGATTCTCATAAAATTCCGAAATTGTAATCTTAGTGGATTGTCTTTGAACCTGCATCTCAGTTAACACCTCCTAATATGTTTGAGGAAGTATGGCATATGTAATTTTTAAAAAGACTTGTAAGAATTCCATTTAGCGCTCGTGGCGGATAAGGATTAATAAGTTTTATGTTTATAGCAGGATTTAGCGACGTGAGCATTCCATCGAGTTCCAAACGGTCCACATGCCAATAAGATATACCACATACGATGACCTCATCGTTTTCTGATAATGTCTTGGCCATTTTAATTGCTCGATTCCTTAACTGTCCTGCCCAGCCATATTTAAGCCTGCTTGAGTCTCCAGCAGGAGGTATCAATGCATTAATCAAATAATTATGGTCTAATTCAGTATATTTTATTCGAAAATCAGTTATGTTACCTTCCGATAGGCTCTTGTTATAGCGAATTTGAAATGAAGTTCTATCCAGGGCTGTCTTACCTGTCCTGTATGCAAAACTAATCGAACCATGTGGCTTAACAATATTAAATTTACTTGGGGGCCTGCCTTGCTGTACGCCTACAACATTAAACCTTATTCCTAACAACTTCAATACTCTTTCAAGCCATACATCATAATTGTACGTCACAATAGTTATGGACTCATATTCAGTTGATTGATCTAACATACGAAGATACTTAGCCCATCCCCAATTTTCAATTTGTCGAACAATTTGTTCATCACTAAAATCTACTTTTGTATCATAATGTACGAATAAATGCTTAAGGTAGATAGCTAATTCTTTGTAAGCTTTGATATAAAGGTTTTCAGGATCAATATTAGGATTTAGAGCTTGATTACCATCAGCAATATTAGCACAAGTAATTATCTCCTCAATCAGCTGCATTGATTCGACATCCCCGATGTAAGGGCGGGCTCCAAGATGCCATAAGTTTGGGCAATACTTAAATGACAAAAAGCCAGACTCATTATTAACGGGCCAAGGGACGCAATGACCGTCTTTAAATAAATTCATAACGTTTATCGTTTTATTTCCAATAGCGTTCAAAAAATCGATGGTAAAACCATTCCCAAGTACAATCATGAGCTTCTTCTTCATATAAACGCACCTTTAGCTACTAAAATTTGTCATACTCCTGTTTCATTTCGACATGATGTGCTAATAATCCTCTATAAATAAAATAAGTACCCTTGATGGGTACCTATTTTCATTCTTTACTATCAATTAGTCCTTTACTTTGTTTAGGAAATTTTCCGATTAACCACTCAAGCACCTTAAGCTGATCGACTCCTGGGGCCCGTCGAATTTGAGCCAGTAGCTTCTCAGATGACGGTCGCTCGAGTGTTAAATTTGAAGCTCCTTCATTGCAAACAGAACATAGTGCTCGTAGGTTTGAAGGATCATCCGTCCCACCTTGAGATTTATCGATGATGTGTCCAATGTGAAGCCTAGTTTTTCTTGTTTGATCATAAGGGTGGGGCTCACCCGCTACTGCTCCACACATCTGACATGTGAATCCGTTACGATCTAATACAAATGCTCTTGTTTCTTTCGAGATAGCTCGTTCAAATGCTGGAAGAGGTTTAAGATCTACAAGGATGTATTGACCAGGTTTTAATTCACTCAAGTCATTATGTGTTTTTATATTCATACCTTGTTCATTACGAAGCTCTCGAATCCTTCTAGCCCATTCACTACTATCGGCAACCTGACGTAAAGTTTCCGAATCGATAACCGTTCCGATATTCGCTAAAAAATATTCTTTAAGCTTGGCTTTTGATCCTTGACCGTTTCGACTTCTCGTCATGCTATACCCCTCGCTTTTGCTTCAGCTGCTTCAATAGCTCTTGCGACTGCTTCCCCTACTGCTCTTGCTACTGGCGGAGGAAATGCATTTCCGACCTGTCTATATGCAGGTGTCTTCTTACCTGTAATATTCCACTCTGGTGGAAAGCCTTGGATCAAAGCAGCCATTTTAACCGTTAATCTTGGCATACCAATAAAGTCTGGCGCTGGAGGCTCATTTGCCAAAGTATGTCCATTAACTCCAAGAGCTTCCCATGCTTTTTTAGCTCTTGTTGGCCCAAGATCTGGTCCTCCGTGCTTTTTTGATCCACCAACTAATGTAGGTGCGATTTTATTCGCAATATCTCTCCACTCATTTGCTCCTTGCCATCCTCCGCTTAACATCTCTTCATAAAGGATCTCTCCGACAGTAGGCGGAGGAGTCTCATGAGGTGATGGCCACTGAAAAAACTTTGCATACTTCTTTTTTAATGCAACAAATACAACACGAGGTCTAAGCTGGGGAACACCAAAATCTGATGAGTTAAACAGCCTCCATTCCCCTTTGTATCCAAGAGATTCAATGGCGTCAGCAAATGCAGTTCTGTACTCACTAAAACCAGATGCCATTAATCCAGCTACGTTTTCAATCATTATAGCGTTCGGTGAGCATTCCATAACTAAACGTGGAACTTCTGGCAATAGGTTACGATCATCAAGCTCCCCAAGTTGATTGCCTCCCGTTGAAAAAGGCTGGCATGGCGGCCCCCCTGCGAGCAAGTCTACGCCTTTAAATGGCTCAGCATTAAACTCTCTCAAATCACAAGAGATTACGTTCCATTGAGGTCTATTCGTGATTAACGTTTCACAAGCATTTTTATCAATTTCGACTAAGGCGACATGATCAAATCCTGCTTGTTCGATACCTATAGCCTGTCCACCAGCTCCTGCACATATCTCTAACGATGTAAGAACTCTCGACAAGAGCATTCCCTCCTTTACGTACATACGTTTCCATTCATTGATTATATTAAAGTCACATATACCATTTCAAGTCTAGTATTGTATCCAATTTCACTTGAAAACGAAAACAATGCTACTTTCAATTCGCAATGACTATGTTTGGCTGTTCATTAATTGTTTACAGTGAGAAATTGGCCCAGTGAGATTAAGCCGAAAAGAGGAGGTGAACAAAATGGAAGCTTTCAAACAAGCATTAGATGAATTGATTGGCTCCATGATACGATTAGAACAGGAGTGGGAAAAAATCGAAGAAGGTAGCTCAGATGAACTTGCGGTTCAATACCCTCTTGATGATGATTTCCGCACAGTGGTTCATCGGTTTATTGAATGGCGAAACAAATTATAAAAAATGAAAAAGGCCGCATTGCGAGTGCGACCAAGTAAAATCGTCTACATCTATGATATCTAAATACTAAAATTTTCACAAGGGGGGGCCATCGTGCCTCCCTTTTGTTATTCAATCAAACAAATGGAGGTTTTAAAATGAATATCTCATATACGTTTAGATCAGCTTTATCAGATGCGCTTTGCGTAAAAGAAAGTAGCTCTGTCATGGATGAATTGTTTAACCGCTTTACATCGCCCTTTGATCTGCTGGATGCAACCGAGCAGGAGTTAACCACTATCAGAGGAATAGGCCCAATGAGAGCGAAGCAGATCCTATCTACATTGAAACTAGCTCAACTCTTAAACATCCCAAAGCAAGCTCCTGATAAAATTCGTAGTCCTAAAGACGTATTCGAGCTTCTACGCTATGAGATCGGATTGGAGCAAAAGGAATTTTTCGTTGTCCTATTCCTTTCGACTAAGAACCATATTATCGGTAAGGAAACCATTTCAATCGGGAGCTTGAATTCCGCCATAGTACATCCACGGGAGGTGTTTAAGGCAGCTTGTCGTCGCTCTGCCTGCTCGATAATCGCAGCCCATAACCATCCAAGTCAGGACACAACACCTAGTCCTGAGGATATCAAACTTACCAAAAGACTCGTTGAGGCAGGAGAGATCATGGGCATTGAACTACTTGATTCGATGATTGTCACTGGTCACAGCTATTGCAGTTTAAAAGAGCGTGGCCTTATGTGAGCCTAAAATCTATCCGTATAGAGGATCAGAATTTAGGATGAAAAGAAAAGTCGGAGCATAGCGGAGAGCTTGTCTAATAACTAGGCTCTCCGTGCTTCTGCCTTCGGCTGGGTTATGAGCTCGCTTCGCTCGCTATTTTGCTGTTCCCATACGTCCTACCTGGCGGCCACGCGTACGGATTGGATTCGTCTATAAGCTCCTGAATGGCACAAACGGTTCTGAATGCGTCTTAAAGAACGTATCTTTAAGATCTCGATATGCTTTGCTCGCTTCTGTTTTACCCAACCCACAAAGAGAAGAAATCTCCTTAGCATTATCGAGAGCATAACGTTTGGGCATATACGGGTTAATCCTGATTACGTTCTTTTTCCCACCTGCGAGTATTGAAGCCGTACCTAACGCTTGTGAGGACTGTCCAGACATAAATACATCGGTTATATTAAATCCCCAGTAGCCCAGCCCCATTGGCAGTTTTCTAGCTAAGCCGATATTTAATGGCGTTGTCGTACAGCCGAGGCTTAGCACCTTTAGGTCGTGTTTAGGCCAGTCGAGAACTCCGATTGCTTCGACTACAGCCACACCAACAGGATTGTTCGCCCACATACCGCCGTCAATGATAGGTGTTCCTGATTCGGAAACATGGGTTTTGAAGTATGTTGGGGCGGCGGCAGTGCCAAGTGCAACGTTTACCGCCATTTCTTTGTAATCTCGGAAGTAATCGGGATTATGAGACGTTTTGTAAACGTGCACCTCTCCCGTTTCAATATTCATCGCTGGAATTACTAGACGGGTCCTGCTTTCACCCAATTGCTTATTTCCGAACGTTTCGTACAACGCGGATCTTAAAGGGGTTACGCTGTACTTTGCTGTGCCTAAGCTCTTAAATTTAGTAAGCATAGAGCTCTTAAAGATTTTAGGCCCTTCCGATTCGTAAAATGACAAGATCTCCTTAGCGGGAAGCCCCAATCCTAATCCAAGTGCGATTATTCCGCCTGTAGATGTGCCTACAATTAGGTCAAAGTAATTGGCGACATTATCGCCGATAGCGTCTTCTAGCGTTGCCAGGAAAGATGCTGGAAATACTCCTTTGATTCCGCCACCATCGATAGACAAAATCCTTTTCATGTAGACACCCTCATTGGAAAGAAAGAATCTCCAAGAATTTCCTTCCAGCAACTAATGGCAAAATCACGATTCTCTGACTCCACGGCCATTTTTGAGTATCTAGAAAGCACAATCACGAATTTGTGGAATAAGCTCCAGTTCTCCCATTTCCATTCAGTCTCATCAAATAGTTCACGATCCTCACACGGCGTTTTAATATCCGATTCATACCATGCTTCAGCAGTATAATTAGCGATGTAGCTTAAGAGGTAATGAAGATAATTTGCGGCTGAACCATGGTAATACTGATTCGGGATCGAAAAAAGAAGGCATTCTAAATGAAACGATACCACATCGAGCTTAAGAACTGTCCGAATATGTTTAAAGGTTTTTATTGCTGGAATGAAATTACCATATGTAAATTGATCTCGGTTCTTTGCCGAAAGATACGCTTGGTGATCTCGTGCATACCCCGTCTCCCAGTTTCCAGTATGAGGACGGAAAAGGTAAAAAGGCTCTGCTCTAGAATCATCATTGCCTTCCGCCTGTACGACAGGAAGAATCTCTACTTTGATCCCCAAATCAACCTTGATACACATACTCTGGTCATTGTAGCGAACCTTGCTTCGATACCTACCGTCATTCAAAAGAGGAGCAGCTATGATATTGAAAATTTCATTGCGAGACCAATACCTTACTCCGTTGCCTCCATCGCCACTCTGGCTTGATGACGATGGATAAATTAAACTCCTACAAACGACAACAATATCCACATCATTTATGGTGTAAATCGCCGTTTGTTGCTTGTATGAACCTTGTAAAAAGCAGATAGGCGAAAGCTCAGAAGCCAATCCTAGCGGATTTTCGATCAATGAGGTTATTGTTGAATGCTCGCTTGAAGCCTTTGTAACGAAACTTGGGCTTGGATTCAGCCTATTAAAGAAATATGCAAAATTCGCTGACAACGCATGTTGAGCCAACGACTCCCCCCCTTATGCTTTGGTCTAATGACAAAGCATTTTAGGGATATTATACCATCATTGCGCGAATCTCTGTACAAAAAGAACTATACGGTCGAATTATGTCATTGTGATGATATTGCTCTGCGAAATATCGGGCGTATACAGAAAAGCAGATAAGTCGAGTGGCTTAGGTATCGCTTCAAAAAAATTAAACCCGTTCTCTCCATAATCACGTATCTTTCTTTGAGTGGTACGGGTAATCTCTGACCATTGCAAGCGATAAGCGTTTAACGACTCAATGAGTTCCCTATAAGCAGAAGGTAAAATTGATACATCGGTTATAATGTTATACTTGGATGCCAAAGACAAATCATCCACTGTCATGGCCGATATGCGTTTCATCCTCTCTAGACGTAGACGAAGCTCAGCCCTGGTCCACGTATCAGTGACAACTTTTCGTTTATTCCACTCCGCCCTTTGCTTATCGTAAACCACGAGCTGTGCCCCTGAACTGGATTGACCCATATACAGTGTCCCCTTATATGAACTAATTGTGCAACGCTTTGGTGGATGAATGACATGAATCATATTCATGGGAATCCCTATATCAAAGGCAATATCTACCCGCTTCAGAAACCATCGCTCTAGAGGAATACATTCAAAGATGTCTCGCAACAGCTGGCTACCATTCGAATAGCCATGAAACGTAAGTGATGCTGTATACTTAATATACGGTAACAAAGGTCGGTAACGTAGATATACACCATTTGTATGATCTCTGATGACATGTCTCCACCTATCGTTCGGTATTGAATGGTGACGCTTGATTACGCATCCATATAACATTCTGATCTCTAGGTCGTTCAGTTGGGCATATAATATTTTTGTGTCGGTCGATACGTTCATAATAGCGCCTCTATTCATAATAAGGGTAGTTGAGTGACAAGAAACGGAGTCATATCTAACGTAAGCATTCCAGTGACAAGAAACGGAGTCATATCTAACAACTGTTCTTTAATCAGTTGCTATCGACGTTCTCTAGGAAGAGGCCCTATGTCCTTTCGTTCTATCAATCATGACTTTGTACCCTTATATGAGCATTGTCGGTTTGCCTGATCCCGCTGTGCGCGAATCGGTCGAACGTGTAAGGGCTGCGCTGAAGAACAGCGGTTTCAACTTCCCTATGGACCGAATAACGGTTAACCTTGCTCCCGCAGACCTGCGCAAAGAGGGTACATCCTTTGATTTAGCCATTGCTGCCGGCATCTTGACCGCTAGCGGACAAATAAGCGCAATGCCCTTCGAGAACACGCTCCTTATTGGAGAACTCTCGCTCAACGGGAGCGTTCGGCCTGTTGCGGGCGTATTGGCCATGATTGAACAAGCGAAGCGGCTCGGCCAAAAGCGTGTGTTATTGCCTAGCGGCAACGTAAATGAAGCCGCATGGATATCGGACATGGAGCTTTATGCGCTGAATCATTTGAACGAGCTGGATTTACTCAAAAAGAAACAAGAAGGCTGGGATCACATTCGGGTCGTCCAGGGAAATGAATCAGCGTTTGGGGTTATGCAAACTAAAATAACAAAGGATAAGCAGGATGAAATCGGCGACTATGGCGATGTCATCGGGCAGCATCAGGCCAAGCGAGCCATGCTCATCGCTGCGTCCGGCAAACATAATATACTTCTAAGCGGCCCCCCAGGGACGGGGAAAACGATGATGATCCGGCGTCTACCCGGTATTCTGCCGCTGCTGAATGAGCAAGAAGCGCTGGAAGTAACCAAAATTTATAGTGTAGCAGGCAAACTGCTCGATAGTACCCACGGCTTGATTACGCAAGCCCCTTTCCGCTCGCCGCATCATACGATCTCACCGGGAGGCTTAATCGGCGGCGGCTCTATTCCGAAGCCTGGGGAAGTAACTCTTGCACACCGCGGCATACTATTTCTCGATGAATTGCCTGAGTTCCCGCGGCAGGTGCTAGAGGTTATGCGGCAGCCGCTTGAGGATCGCATCGTAACCATCTCCCGATCAAAAGCAGTGTTTCAGTTTCCGACGAACATCATGCTTGCCGCCTCTCTCAATCCTTGCCCCTGCGGTTATTTCGGTCACGAATACGGCGATAAGCGCTGTATCTGCAGCTCAACTCTTATTAGTCGTTACCGCTCAAAAATATCGGGCCCGCTGCTTGACCGGATCGATTTGCAGCTGGAGGTTCCCCGTCCGATTTCGCTGGATCATCACTTATCCGGTCCTTTGCTCAATACGGCTCAAATGAAGCTTATGGTGCAAAAAGCCAGGGATTTCCGGGAAGCCCGCACGGCAGACAGCTGTATCAATTCCGCTGCCGAACTTACAGGCGCAGCTCTGCGCAAAGCCATTCTTATAAAGCCTGAAGCGGTGAACCTGCTGGAAAATGCATTTGAAGTGCTCGGTATCAGTATGCGTGCTTATGACCGAATGCTAAAACTGGCGCGAACGATTGCCGACCTCGAAGAAAGCGACTTCGTTGAAGCGGCGCACATTGCCGAGGCCATCCAATTTCGCGGTCTCGACAAGCCGCTGCCCTAATCCCCTAATCACATGAAAGGGCTCTCGCAGCGAGTGGTGTACTCCTGAGAGAGCCCTTATTTGGCGGATCTGCTAAAATGCACCTTGATAATGCTTGCAAGTGATAATTTTGTCATCTATTCGGTCAATCGTAACAGCAATGACATCAAACCGAAGAGAAGCATCCAAACGCCCAACGCTGCGCAAATAAACCTGTGCCGTATTCCTCACCTTTTGCTGCTTGCGATAGTCAACGGATTCTGCCGCCGTGCCGAACCTGCCGCCTTCCCTTCTCGCCCGCACCTCAATAAATATAAGCCTGTCTTCATATTCTGCGATGATATCGATCTCTCCGCTGCGGCAGCGCCAATTCCGTTCAACGATGGAAAATTGCGCTTCGGTTAAATACCCGCAAGCTGCATTTTCGCCAAGCTCGCCAGTTTGCTTTCTACTGTCGCGTTTGTTCTGTGCACTCAGGTAACCCTTCCTATCATCCGTCAATCATATCCCTCGCTTTGCGGTCTGAGCGATAGACGAAGCTCAAAATTTCAGCTACCAACGTATAAAGCTCTGGAGGAATCTCTTGATCGATATCGAGCTTGGAGAGCACCTCGACTAGCGAGGAGTCCTCTTGAACGGGAATCCCATTTTCTTTTGCCCGCTCAAGTATGAGATCTGCGATATGTCCTTTTCCTTTGGCTACCATGACCGGAGCCGTTCGTTCGCCCGGTTGGTACCGAAGAGCTACCGCTTTTTTAACTTTTGCCGGCTGCGCTTTGTTTTCTTGGTCGCTGCTCATATCCGATAATCCACTCCTTTATAACGGTTCGCTGAAAAAGCGGACATATCGGTCATTTGCTGATTCTTAGGTTCCAATGCCGTCGGTGAGGCTTCTTCCCTTTTATTATCACTGGCCTTTGGCAGCGGGGTAGTGCGCAAAGAGAGCAGCTGGTAGCCGGCAGCCTGAAGGCTGCCTGCGATTTCGGTCCGGGAAGACTCTGCAAGCGCAGATATAGCCGGATGGTCATTCCATAAATTCAAGCTTACGATTTTGTCCATGACATTCACGTCAACCATCGTATCGCCAAGCGTATTCATGGACAAATTGAACAGCAGACGGCAATTGGAAGAGTCTAATTCGCCTTTACTTCCGCGTCTTGTTTGTATATGCACGGATGCAGTTTGTTTGCCGTCTGCGCTGTTAAGTGGAATAAACATCGTTACATGGGTAAGAACTGAATTATTGCGCTCAGGCGTTAATAAAAGCTGCTGCCCCGTTATTTGTTGCACAAGCTGCTGAGCGGTCTCTTTTACCGCTGGCGGCGTATTATCCGCTGATACCAGAGCCAGGAGCGCGCTTTTAAGTGATTCATGCTGCACTGCAGGCGCCGGGTCCGGCGATGGAATACTATCAGCTATCCCCGCTGCGACGAGCCCTGCAGCCCTTTCAATACTTTGCCTGTAGTCTTGTACCCTAACTGGACGCTGTTCTTCGCTTTCAGTAAACTCCAGTTTAACTACTTGCTCAACATCGGCTGTTGGCACGGATCCTTGTTTAATTGCCCCCTCTGGTAGATTATTAGGCGAAACGGGGAGATTATGGGCAAGCAAAGGTTGCTTTACGGAAGTATCTCCGGAAGAAGCCGACTGCATCGATGACGGCGGTGTTGACTGAACCGGATGGTTCGGCTGAGGATCGCTCGTAAGCGACTTCGCAAGCTGCAGCTCGTGATCCACTCCCATCCATTTCATCATCTGGCCAAGCCAATTAGGCTGGTTGGCTGCCGGCTTGACGGTTTGCGGCAAACCTTTATCTGCAGAACCTTCCTCGACGGTATTCATCTTTGCCGCACTTTCTTGCTGCGTGTCTTGCTTTACATTCGGCATATTTTGGGGTTTCGCGGCAGCGACCTCTTTTCCAGCGTCACCATCCGACTTTGCGGTCTCTATCGCAGCTGCCGCACCACGAAGGAGCTCCATTCCTTCTGACAGAAGGGCTTGCACGCGAACTGCGGCATGGTTTATTGGCTTGCTTTCCGTTTCCGAGCCATCCGCTTTGCTCATCGATAGGGTCGAAAGCTGCTGCTGCAGCGTATCCAGCAGCTCATGCGCGCTTTTTCCAAACATAACCTGCTGCATGGCTCCCACCGCGCCTCCTGTCATTGGCAATCCGCGTTTAAATGCAGCGGAAGCGGCCTGCATCCATTGCTCCGAATCGCCGCCTGCTGGCATCTCCGAGGCAGCTTGCTGAAATGCTTGTGCGACCTCGCGGTTAAGGATTACGCCTTCCTTGCGCAAATCCTTCACGAGCTGGACTGCCCATTTCTGTTCAGGCAATGCCAGCTGCTTCGCCCATTCCTTGAAAGTATCCTCCGGCAAGCCCACTTGACCGGGCTCAACCTGTTTAAGCATTACGAGCGCTCCGCTTGACTGCGGCTGGACTTGCAGCATTGCGGTTTGGCCTGCTTGCAGGGGCTGCTCCAGCTTTGCCCGTACCTGCACACCGTTAATTTGTACAAGCGCCTCGTTATTTTCCATCACCTGCAGGATGACACCGCGCACGATCTGTCCAACTTTAAGCTCTACCGCTCTTGTATCCGTACTTGAAGCTTCGCCCAAGAAGCTTCGCATCATTTGGCTAATATTCATCTGCTCATCCGCCTCTGCTGCTTTTGCGCCAACATGCGCATCTAAGCGTTCCTTGCTGTCTCTATGTATTTTATTGCGACTGCGTTAATCCTATAAGCCTTATATCGGTCATCATGCGCAAAGCATGAAGCTATTCGCACCAAAAAATGTTCTCCAAACAAAATAACGCCCGATAAGCACACAAGGCATCCTTTGCCTCGTACAACTAATCGAGCGTTAAGTCCTTTTTCATTTCATAAAAAGGAGCCGTTAAAAAAGCAATAATTGCTCCTCCGTGAACAAATTGCCAAGAAACGACCTGCGATGCAGGGGGCTTGGCCCATTTTCGAGCAATCGTTCACGGTGCAGCTTTGTTGCGTAGCCTTTATGAATCGCGATCCCGTATGCAGGGAATTCTGTCTCCCATTCCGATGCGCAGAGCCTATCGCGGGTAACCTTGGCCACGATTGATGCGGCTGCAATGCTCTGGCTCGTCGCATCCCCTTTGATGATGGATTGCTGTGGCAATGCCACATCCACTTTCTCCGCATCGATAAGCAAATAATCGGAAGGAATTTGCAAAGACTCTACGGCAATCTTCATGGCAAGCCGTGCTGCCTGCTTGATGTTGATACGATCGATCGTTTCTGCGTCGACGCGAGCGGCCGACCAGGCGACGCATTCCTGCAAAATAATATCGTAAAGCTGGTCACGTTTCTTCTCGGACAGCTTTTTTGAATCATTTACCCCTTCAATCACCAGTCCAGGCGGTAAAATAACGGCAGCTGCGACCACATCTCCGAAGAGACAGCCCCGTCCTACCTCATCTACGCCCGCAATGGCTTTATAGCCTTCCTGCCATAACGACTGTTCGTATTGCAGCACGTTACGTTCCCCCGTTTCACATCAATAAGGCGGAGCCTCAAGCGTAATCCGTCCCAGCTTTCCTGAGCGCAAATCACGCAAGATAATGCCTGATGTCTTCTCCAAATCGACGTGTCCGCCACTAACAAGGCAGCCTCTGCGCCGACCGATATCTTCCATTACCCTCACGATTTCATCCGAATCCGATGTATCCTTCGGCGGTGTATCAAGCTCATAACGTTCTTTGATGTTAGGCCAGTAGCGATCTACCAGTTCACGCATTGCAAAAAAGGCAATATCGTCAACGTTCAAGATTTGCTCCCTGATCGCGCCTGTCATCGCAAGCCGATAGCCGACAAGCTCGTCCTCGAATTTCGGCCACAAAATGCCTGGCGTATCGAGGAGCTCCATTTCCGTACCGATCTTTATCCACTGCTGCCCCTTCGTCACGCCTGGACGGTCGCCTGTTAAAGCAATCGCACGGCCGGCGAGTTTATTGATCAGCGTCGATTTCCCGACATTCGGTATGCCGACAATAAGGCCGCGAAGCGCGCGCGGGTTAATTCCTTTGTTGATCTGACGGGCAATTTTCTCATGCAAAATCTGCTTCGCCTTTAACGGTACCTCATTTACCTTCGTGCCCGTTGACGAATCGATTGCAATCGATTCATGGCCCTCGTTGCGAAAATAAGCCATCCATTGCTCCGTTGTCTTAGGATCAGCCAAATCGGATTTATTCAGTACGATCAATCTTGGCTTTCCGTTCAAAATTTCCTCAATCATCGGATTGCGGCTTGAAAGCGGAACTCGTGCATCCAATAGTTCGATGGCAAGATCGATTAGTTTCAGCTTGTCTTGTATTTGCCGTTTCGCCCGGGTCATATGACCCGGAAACCATTGAATGGTCATTTACTCACCTCATTTTGTCCAGTGCTTAATAAACTCCAGCTTGTTCAGCGGCCAAAAAATAATATCGGCGCGGCCTACAACCTCTTTATCGGATACAAACCCGATCACGCGGCTGTCCGTGCTGTCGCTTCGGTTATCGCCAAGCGCAAAGATCGTATCCTCCGGAACGACAACTTCTGCTACATCGGAGGTCGATCCTTTTTCATTGTAAAGCCTGCCTTCGGCATGTGCTGCCTCAACGGCTTCTTTAATATACGGCTCATCGATTTTTTTATCATTGATATAAAGGTCATCGCCTTCAAGCCTTATTTTGTCCCCTGGCACGCCGATAACCCGTTTAATAAATTTACGGCCTTGCTCTGGAACATCGAATACGACGACTTCTCCAAATTTCGGCTCGCGAATCGTATACAATATTTTGTTTACAATCAACCGTTCGCCCGTCTCGAAGTTGGGTTGCATAGAAGGTCCGTCGACGATGAAAGGCGAAAACAAAAATTGACGTATAAGAAATACGAGAACGACAGCGATCACCAATGCTTTGATCCATTCTACGATTTCTTTATATGCACCGCCTTGCTTGCCGGAGCCGGAAGCATGGACTGCTGCTCGATTAGGTATATTTTGCTGAATATCCGCATGTTCCTGCGAATCCTTTAGATCATGTTCATTGCCTGTCCCGTCATTTCGCTGCTGAGAGTCCACTCTGCCCGCCTTCTTCCCATTTGCTGTAGTATGTAAATGACCTTTGAGAAAAAACGAAAAGGAGCTTGTTTGCGCAAGCCCCTCTTGTCGTTTGTTCTTAACGAATTTCTTTAATACGAGCAGCTTTTCCGCGAAGACTACGTAGGTAGTACAATTTCGCGCGACGTACTTTACCACGGCGAGCCACTTCGATTTTTTCGATTTTAGGCGAGTTAAGCGGGAAAGTTCTTTCCACACCAACACCGTAAGAAATTTTACGCACTGTAAAAGTTTCGCTAATACCACCGCCGCGACGTTTGATTACAACGCCTTCGAACAACTGGATACGCTCACGAGTTCCCTCGATAACTTTTACATGAACTTTTAGCGTGTCACCAGGACGAAAGTTCGGTAGACCTTGACGCAGGTTTTCTTGCGCAATTGTTTGCAAAAGATTCATTTGATTCACTCCTTCCGCCATAGACGTTCTTATAAGCTCGCCGAATTCCTCTGAACCGGGTCATCACTGATAGCGGACCGTCCGACTTTTCGAACAACATTAGAAATTTTACCATAGCCAGCCCAATATTACAATACGATTTTTTATTCCTATTTCATGTATACTGAAATATGACAAACACCGACAGAAGAGGTGACTACTTTGCATTACATGAGTAAAACGGTTTCAGCGATTAAAAAAGGGGGAATATCGGCTGTCCTTTTATTATTAGCTTTCTCTGCTCCTGCTCAAAGCTACGGCGCAGCTGCTGCTTTCAAGGATACGAATGGTCATTGGGCAGGCTCGTATATAACCTGGGCCGTCGATCAAAAATTAGCACAGGGCTACGGCGATGGCTCCTTTAAACCCAATAATCTTATTAATGAAGCCGAATTTTTGGCTATGCTGTTAAGAACCTATAACTTGGCGGCTGAATCTCCTTCTGCCGGCAGCGTATGGTCAAAACCCTATTACGATTACGCTAACAATCACGGTTGGCCGCTCCTTCTCACTCCGCAGGATAATGAGTTACGAAGAGGCCAAGCTGCTCTCCTGCTCGCTTCTGCTGCCAATGGGACAGCCTTCACGGAGCAAAGCGCAATCCAGTGGCTGCTCGATGAGAAAATATCTAACGGCCGTACTTCTGCAACGGTTGCGGGCTTTATTCCGGACGGTAAGCTTACACGAGCGGAAGCGTTAACCTTCTTTTACAACCTCAAGCAGCACTTAACCACATTATCGAACGCAAAAATATTAAAAACAAATCACTTACTCGGCGGGATCGCGTTGAACGATACGCTCGACAAGCTCCAGAAAACACTCGGCAAACCGACTCGCGTTGATCCCAGCGAATACGGTTTCTCCTGGTATGTTTATCGCGGAAGCTATAGTCATTTCATGATGTTCGGCGTTCAAAATTCCCGCGTCGTCGCGCTTTTCTCGAATGCAAGCGATGACTGGGTGAGCCCATCCGGGATCATAATTGGACAAACGGTTGAAAACGCTAAGAAACTTATAAAAAATGCAGTCAGTCCCGATGATAAGGATGACTATTATGCCTACACCTTAGGCAGCGAACGAATTACCCTTTTCTACGACAGGCATGACGCAAACAAAATTGCAGGAATCTTGCGAATGAACCAGTCGGTCTCTAAACCTGTTAAGTCAGCTTATACAAGCAAGCTTGAATCGGCCTTCGAACAGCAGCTCTTCGATCTTGCAAATGCAGAGCGCGCCATCCGAGGCATCCCTCTATTCCAATGGGACAAGCTCGCAGCTGCTTCCGCGCATAGCCACAGCAGCGATATGAATAATCGTGACTTTTTTGATCACATCAATCCGGACGGCTCCTCGCCGTTTGACCGTATGAAAGCAATGGGCGTCAAATATCACAGCGCGGCCGAGAATATTGCGGCTGGTTATGCGAACAGCCTTTTCGCCCATTACGGCTGGCTCAATTCCAAATCCGGACATCGAGAATCGCTGCTGGACAGCAAGCTCAAGCGGCTAGGAACGGGCGTTTCCGTTGGCGGAAGCTATCAAATCTATTATACCCAAAATTTTTATACCCCATAACACGGGTATACTGCTAATAACCAAGTAAAAGCCGCAGCGGAGGCCCGCTGCGGCTTTTATTTTGACCTGTCCATTTATTTATCCGTTTTAGCCGCCTGCTGCTTCCTCTGAGCAGCCAGCCACTTGCGTTCCTTCTCCGTGAGCGCTGCGCTCTCTAGAAGGTCAGGGCGCCGCTCAAGCGTTCTCAGCAGTGATTGCTCCCGCCGCCAAACCTCGATATTCGCATGATGCCCGGAAATTAAAACGTCCGGGACCCCCCAGCCGCGAAATTCAGCTGGCCGGGTGTAATGTGGATGCTCTAAAAGCCCTGTGCTGTAAGAATCCGTTACGGCCGATGTCTCGTTTCCGAGCACTCCAGGAAGCAGTCTTACGACGCTGTCAATTAAAACCATTGCCGGAATTTCTCCGCCTGTAAGGACATAATCGCCTATGGAAAGCTCATCCGTCACAAGATGCTCCCGGATACGCTCATCATACCCCTCATAATGACCGCAGATGAGCACCAAATGCTTTTCCTTCGATAGCTCCTCTGCTTTTTGCTGCGTGAACTGCGCTCCTTGCGGGCATAGCAGAATGACACGCGGCTTTACGTCATTATCCAGCTTAAGATCCTCAACGGCGGAAAAAACAGGCTCTGGCTTCAATACCATGCCGCCCCCGCCGCCGTATGGATAATCATCAACCGTGTTGTGCTTGTTGCCTGAATAAGCTCGAAAATTGATCGCTTGAGGGTTAACGATCCCCTTTTCTTTCGCTTTCCCTAGAATGCTGGCACTAAACACGCCTTCGAACATTTCCGGAAACAGCGTGAGTACATCAATTTTCATTGGTTAAATCAATCCTTCCATCAAATGGACCGTCACGATTTTCTCTTTCTTGTCTACATTTATCAGGACATCATCTATAACGGGCAAAAGAAGCTGCTTGCCGGAGCCTTTTGGACGGTCAACGACCCACACGTCATTGGCGCCCGGGCTTAAAATTTCGGAAATCACGCCTAGCTCCTCCCCTTCTTCAGAAATCACGCGGCAGCCGATTATTTCATGGTAATAATATTCGCCTTCGTCAAGCTCAAGCTGCTTGTCCTCCGAAACCTTGAGCACCCAGCCTTTGTATTTCTCGACTTGATTAATATCGGTGAAGCCTTCGAGCTTCAATATGTATACGTTTTTGTTCGCGCGCGAGCTAATTACTTTCACTTCCATCGAAGCTCCGCTTTCCTCGTTAAGCATAAGCAGCTTGCTGCCTGCCGCAAAACGAACCTCGGCAAAATCCGTTTGCGATAGGATCTTTAGCTCTCCTCGAATACCGTGCGTATTAACGACCTTTCCGACTGTAAACCATTTCTCGTTCATGACAACCAGCCCTTCATATGTGTATTGCCTTATTATACATGCAAAAACGGCATCGTTCCATGTTGGAGAACGAAGCCGTTATGAAATGCATACGCGCATAAATGACTTGCCCTGCAAGCGGCTGCGTCTAACGCCGTTATTTGGCGGTAAAAGCTCATTTCGCGTTGTTTTATAAGCCGATTTATTAACGCAAGACGCAAAATTATAGATCCGAAAATAATGAAAAAAGGCTAGGACATTCATCCTAACCTTTTCCCCTTACGTACATCATGACATAATGTCGACGATGACGCGCTTTTGCGATTTGACGGAAGCAGAAGTCACTACCGTACGCATAGCTTTCGCTATGCGTCCCTGTTTACCGATGATTTTACCGATATCCTCGGGGTGAACCGAAAGCTCGTATATCGTGCCACGGTCATCATCCTTCACATTGATTTGCACCTGATCAGGATGATCAACCAATGCCTTCGCTATGACAAGAATCAATTCTTTCATCTCAAGGCCCTCCGCTATTCAACAGTTATTTCTGTTGCCGAAGCTCATGGAACTTTTTAAGAACACCAGCTTTGGAAAGCAAGTCGCGAACTGTATCAGAAGCTTGCGCTCCTGTTTGCAGCCATTTCAACGCTTTTTCTTCATCGATCTTAACTTGAGCCGGTTGTGCAACCGGGTTGTAAGTGCCGATCTCTTCGATAAAACGTCCGTCACGCGGCGAACGGGAATCCGAAACTACTACGCGGTAGAAAGGAGCTTTGTGAGCACCAATTCTTTTCAAACGAATACGTACTGCCATGAAAATTCACCTCCTTCAAAGAGTAAACGATTATTAAAACGGGAACTTCATATTTTTGCCGAGCATGCCCTTCAGGCCTTTCTTGCCGCCCTTCGGTCCTTTCGGCCCCATCATCGATGAGAATTGCTTCATCATTTTCTTCATGTCATCAAACTGTTTAATGAGGCGGTTAACTTCAACAATCGTCGTACCGCTTCCCGCAGCTACACGCTTACGGCGACTATGATTAAGCAGCTCGGGCTTTTGTTTCTCCTCTTTCGTCATGGAGCGGACAATCGCCTCGACACGGCCGATCTGCTTCTCATCGACCTTCATATCCTTCATGCCCTTCATTTTGTTCATGCCGGGCAGCATATCCATAATTTGATCAAGCGGTCCAAGGTTGCGAACCTGCTCCATCTGTTCAAGAAAATCATCAAACGTAAATTCTGCTGTACGCATTTTACGTTCCATTTCTTTCGCTTTGTCCACATCGATGTTCGATTGAGCTTTCTCAATCAGCGATAGCATGTCACCCATACCGAGTATGCGAGAAGCCATGCGCTCAGGATGGAACGGCTCAAGAGAGTCGATCTTTTCACCCATCGCAGCGAACTTAATCGGACAGCCTGTTACGGCTTTTACCGAAAGCGCCGCGCCACCGCGTGTGTCGCCGTCGAGCTTCGTTAACACGACCCCCGTAAGGGCAAGCTGCTCGTGAAAGCTTTGCGCTACGTTTACCGCATCTTGGCCCGTCATCGCATCTACGACCAGAAGCACTTCATCCGGTTTCGTAACCTGATGGATTTGCTTAAGCTCTTCCATCAGCTCTTCGTCAATATGCAAACGGCCGGCGGTATCGATAATGACATAATCGTTGCCGTTCTGTTTCGCATGCTGCAATCCGGCACGCGCAATCTCTACAGGCGAGGTCTGATCCCCCATGGAGAAGACCGGCGCATTGATTTGATCACCAAGCACCTGCAGCTGCTTAATCGCAGCCGGACGATAAATGTCACATGCGATCAAAAGCGGCTTGTTGTTGCTTTTCTGAAGCAGCTTAGCCAGTTTTCCGGTCGTTGTAGTCTTACCGGCACCCTGTAAACCCGCCATCATAATAACGGTCGGAGGCTTATTCGCCTTTGCCAGCTTGCTTTGCGTTCCGCCCATCAGTTCGGTCAGCTCTTTATTTACGATATCGATGACGACCATGCCGGGCGTGAAGCTCTTGGATACATCCAAGCCGATAGCCCGTTCCTTCACCTTCGCGATAAAGTCCTTCACGACTTTAAAGTTAACGTCCGCTTCAAGAAGCGCCAAACGCACCTCGCGCATTGCTTCGCTAACATCTTCCTCGGAAACCTTGCCTTTGCCCCTCAGCTTGCTGAACACATTTTGAAGCCGGCTCGATAAGCTTTCAAATGCTGCCATGTACCGTCACCTCCATTCATTATGTATTATTCGGCTAATTTAAACTGCTCGATCACGTTCATGAGCATCTGCCTATCTTGCTCGGCAAGAGCAAGCTCATTCACGCTATTTATAAGCTGTTCGGTTATCTGCTGAAGCGAATCATGTCTCACCAGCAAGCCAAGCTTGCTCTCATAGCTCTCCAGCACCTGCTCGGCACGCTTGATATGCTCGTACACGGCCTGCCGGCTAATCCCGAACTCAGCTGCGATCTCTCCAAGCGAGAAATCATCGTGAAAATAATATTTGAGAAACGTCCGCTGCTTCTCAGTCAAGAGCGGCTCGTAAAAGTCGAACAACAAGTTTATTCGGGTCGTTTTGGATAAGGCATCTGGTTCATTTGCTTTCATCCCCTCAGCCCCTCCTGTTATTTAGCTTGTTTCGCCGACAAGGTAAACACCTTTACACCTGACAACGTCTTTTATAATACATGACGTCATAGGCTGCTGTCAAGCATTTCTCCTTGTCACCTTTACGATCGCTTAAAGCTTGCCGTTGCTTTCCCTTATATCAGCGTTATTCCGTTGTTTTTTCCGATTCTTCCGCGTCCTCGCGTTGAATCAAACCTGCAAACAAGGCATGGATAAACTGCTCGGAATCAAACTGCTGAAGATCGCCCATCTTCTCGCCCAAGCCAACTAGCTTCACCGGCAAGCTGAGCTCATTGCGGATCGCAATAACGATACCGCCCTTCGCTGTACCGTCCAGCTTCGTCAAGACCAGACCGGTAACCCCGCTCTTCTCCCCGAACAGCTTAGCTTGGCTAAGCGCATTTTGGCCAGTAGTCGCATCGAGCACCAGCAGGACCTCATGCGGAGCATCAGGCAGCTCGCGCTGGATTACGCGAAAAATCTTGTTGAGCTCTTCCATCAAGTTCGTTTTGTTTTGCAGCCTTCCCGCCGTATCGCATAAGAGCACGTCTACGCCGCGCTGCTTAGCCGCTTGCACGGCATCGAACATAACGGCTGCCGGATCAGAGCCCGATTGCTGCTTAATAACATCCACGCCAACACGCTGGCCCCATACCTCCAGCTGTTCGATCGCGCCGGCACGGAACGTATCGCCTGCCGCCAGGAGCACGCTTTTGCCTTCGCTTTTGAACTTGTGCGCTAGCTTTCCGATCGTAGTCGTCTTGCCCACACCGTTAACGCCAACGAACAAAATCACGGTGATACCGCTCGGCGCCATGCGAAGGCCGGAATGGTCGTCGCCCTTCATGAGGTTAATCAATTTCTCGGATAGGATCGGCTGCAAGTCGGCTGCATCCTCGATTTTACGCTTCTTAACTTCGACCCGAAGATCGTCAATAAGCTGCATCACCGTATTGACGCCAACATCCGCGCCAATCAAAATTTCTTCTAGCTCCTCGTAAAACTGCTCGTCGATTTTTTTGCGCCGCGTAATAAGTTCTTCAACCTTTTCGACAAACGCCGTCCGCGTCTTCGTCAAACCTTCTTTGAAAATATTCGTTACCGCTTCTGTTTTCGTCGCGATGCTTTCCTTCAGCTTTTTAAAAAAACTCATCGTTTCCACTCCCTATCCTCACATTGCCGGCCGCTCTTTCTTTATGCGGATACCGGCTCTTCATCTTCAAGGCGCACGGAGACCAGCTTCGATACGCCGCCTTCCTCCATCGTAACACCGTACAGAACGTCGGCTTCTTCCATCGTGCCTTTGCGATGCGTCACGACGATAAATTGCGTCAGTTCCGAAAACTCCCGTAAATATTGCGCAAAACGCGATACGTTCGCTTCGTCGAGCGCGGCCTCAACCTCATCGAGCACGCAGAACGGAACCGGCTTTACCTGTAAAATCGCAAATAGCAAAGCGATTGCCGTCAATGCCCGCTCTCCGCCGGAGAGCAGCTGCAGGTTTTGCAGCTTTTTGCCCGGCGGCTGCGCCACGATATCGATGCCAGTATCCAGCACGCGGTCCGGCTCTACGAGCACCAGATCAGCCCTGCCGCCGCCGAACAGCTTCGCGAATACAACGACAAAATGTCCACGAATCGCTTCGAAGGTAGTTCGGAAACGCTTCGACATCTCATCATCCATTTCGCGGATAACCTGATACAGCGTCGTTTTGGCTTCGATTAAATCATTTTTCTGCTCGGACAGAAATTCAAAGCGCTCGCTGACTCGCTCATATTCCTCGATTGCGCCAAGGTTAACGTCGCCTAGCGAGGTGATTTGGCGTTTAATGTCCCTAACTTCGTTCTGGGTACCCAGAACATCCTCCGGGATCGGATATTCTTCCTTTGCAAGCTCATAGCTTAGCTCATACTCCTCGCTGAGCTTGCGAAGGAGATTATCCAATTCTACATCAAGCCTGTTCGCAGCAATTTCCGTTTGTCTCATCTGCTCCTCGACTTGTCTAAGCTGGGCTCGCTGCTCCTTTGTCTCACTCTCACCCTGATCGAGCTCCGTAATACGCTGCGCGCGCGCAGATCGTTTCAAATCCGTTTGTTCCGCGCATTCTTGTTTCTTAATGCGCAGGTGGTTAAGCTGTTCAATCTGCTGAACGGTCTCATTCGTGTGTCTGGAAATTTCTTCTTCCTGCTGTACAGCCAAGTCGCGAAGACTTTTCAGTTCCTGCTTCGCCCGTCCAATCTCAGCGCGCACGCGAGCCGATTGATCCTCGAAAGAAAGCCTCTCCTGGTCCGTCTTCGCCGCAGCGATTTTTATATCGGTAAGCTGCCCTTGCAGCTCCTCTTTTGCAGATTCGCTCGCTTTGCGGCGCTCCTCCGCCATACGGATGGCTTCCTGCAGCCTCGCCTCGTCCACGACAAGCTGTTCTAAGCGCAGTTCTGCTGCCGCTGCCGCTGCTTGAACATCCTTCTGCTCGGATAAATGCGTGCTGCGGTCTGCCGAGTAAAGCTGCCGCTGCTCATCCAAGTGTTTCGCTTCGTTATGGAGCTGCTGAAGCTCAGCCCTGATTTGCTGTTCCTCGATACGGCTTTTCTCGCCTTCAGCCCGAAGCTCCTCAATATTATGGGTGCGAATGGAATGCTCCTTGCGTAAATCACTGAGTTTATCACGCAGCTGTCCGACCATTCTGCGAGCATCGGTAATTTCTTGGTCCAGCGCATCGATTTGACGTTGGCGGCCGAGCAAGCTGGCTCCTTTTTTCTGCAAGCTGCCTCCCGTCATCGAACCGCCGGCATTAACCACATCCCCTTCGAGGGTTACGACGCGGTAACGGTACTGGCATTTCGATGCGATCCGGTTTGCCTGCTCCAGCGTCTCCGCTAACAGGACATTGCCGAGCAAGCTGTTAACAATCGCTGAATAGCGGGCATCGGAACTCACCAAATCAGCGGCAACGCCAACAAATCCTTCCACGGATTCCGCTGTACGCTTATCATGCTCCGGCACCTGCCTGCCGCGGATGACATCGAGCGGCAGGAACGTTGCCCGCCCCAGCTGACGCTGCTTCAGGAAAGCGATAGCCGTACGAGCCGTTTTCTCATCCTCCATGACGATATGCTGCAAAGCACCGCCGAGCGCCGTTTCTACGGCAGTCTCGATTCTTTCCGGTACGCGAACAAGCTCAGCAACAGCACCGTGAACTCCGGTGATGCCGCTATTTCCGCGTCTCGAGGCTTTAAGGACTTCCTTAACGCCCTGCATAAAGCCGTCTAACGCATCCTGCATTTCCTTCATCGTGTCGCGCCTCGAAATGTGGCTGTCGAGCTTTTGCTCCCACTTTCGGATCGCTAACGTAACTTCTTCCAGGCTCTGCGAAATCGTTCTTGTCTGCTCGGATTCGGCGAGCGTTTTGCTTCTTGCCTGCTCTAAACGAGCGAGCGTAGACTCAAGTGCCTTTGCAAGATCCGAGCGTCTCTCGTCCAATTTCGTTTGCTGTTCGAGCCACTTGGTTTCATCCTCGCTTATCCGCTCCATGCGGCGCTGCAGCGTTTCTTGCTGCTGCGCGGCATAACGAATCTCATTGCGATGCTGCGCCATTGCGCTAAGCACCTCTAACAGCTCGCTTTTCAGCGTTTCTTCCGCATCAGCGACGGCACCGCCAGCGACGCCCAATAAACGCGCTTCCTCTTCCGAAATCTTAGAGCGAAGATCGGCCAGCTGAAGCTGAAGCGACGCTGCGCGGCTTCGGAATTCAGCTTCCTCCTGCGTCATCGTAATAATTCGAGCATCCTGCGCTGCAATCGATTCCTCGAGCTTTTGCTTGTTTTGCTCCAAATTGCGCTTGCGCTCCTTCAGAACCTCGCCATAGCCCTCGCATTTTTCGAAATCCTCGCTGATTTGAAGCATTGCTTCATGCAGCTGATCAAGCTCCTGCTCCAAATCCCTAAGCTGTTGTCGGTCTTTCTCTAAATGGGCATCATGCTTGCTGACGACAGTGGAAAGCTGTAGCTGTTCCTGCTGCAGGCGCTCCAGCTTGCCGCTGGCTTCGGTCCATGAACCGTGAATCTGTTCAATGTTATGTACGTACATTGAAATTTCTTTCGTCTTCAGCTGCTCCTTAAGCGCTTTGAAATGAATCGCTTTATCTGACTGCTTGCGGAGCGGCCCTACCTGATCCTCAAGCTCCGTAACGAGATCGTGAATGCGCAGCAGATTTTGCTCGGTTTCGTCGAGCTTCCTCTGCGCTTCGCGTTTACGCGACTTATACTTGACAATGCCGGAGGCTTCCTCGAAAATACCGCGCCGGTCCTCCGAGCGCGTGCTTAAAATTTCTTCAATTCGGCCTTGTCCAATGATGGAATAGGCCTCTTTACCGATACCGGTGTCCATAAATAGCTCGGTAATATCTTTTAGCCTGCACGGCTGTTTATTAATCAAATATTCGCTATCTCCGCTCCGATGCACGCGTCTGGTTACAGTAACCTCGTTATATTCAAGAGGCAGCGCATTATCCGCATTATCGAGAGTGAGTGATACCTCGCTGTAGTTTACAGCCTTTCGGGCATCGCTTCCCGCAAAAATAATATCCTCCATCTTGCCGCCGCGCAGACTCTTCGCGCTTTGCTCGCCAAGCACCCAGCGTATGCCGTCCGAAATATTACTTTTACCGCTGCCGTTCGGACCTACTACCGCAGTAATGCCGGTCACAAATTCCATTTCAGTCCGATCAGCGAAAGACTTAAAACCTGATAATTCAATCCGTTTCAGAAACATGTCTTGGTTTTCACCTCACCCCTCATTGTACCACATCTTATGGGTCTTGATAACCATTGCAGCTGCTATTTGAGGCATGCAAATCCTCCGTTTTCTTCAACTAATCACTGTACATGCGACTATTTTCAAAATATAGGTATTTATGCATTTAATAGGCGTAATGTTCTTTGATGATTAAAAAAAGAGAGCATCCCTCAGGCCGAATGGCCTTACAGATGCTCTCTTTGCTCATTATGCTTGTTCCTGCGACAGCGTACGCCATGCTTCCGCGGCAGCACGCTGCTCCGCTTCCTTCTTTGTTCTTCCGCTGCCAACGCCAAAGCGCTCTTCGCCGAGATATACCTCGACGACAAACTCACGGTCATGCGCAGGTCCGCGTTCCTCGATGATCCGATACTCGACTGCGCCAAGTCCGTGATGCTGCGAACGTTCCTGAAGCTTCGACTTGGAATCCTTCACGAGAAGGCCATAATCGTTAGACTCTACAAAAGGAAACATATGCTCATTGAGGAAGGTTCTGGTCTGATCAATCCCTGCATCCAGGAAAATAGCACCGACAAACGACTCGAACAAATCGGCCAGCAGCGCTTGGCGCTGCCTGCCTCCAAGCTGCTCCTCGCCGCGACCCAGCAATACATGCGAGCCAAGCTCCAGCCGTTCCGCAAACTGCGCTAAAGACGGCTCGCATACGATGGATGCACGCATTCTCGTGAGCTCACCCTCTGGCCGCTGCGGATAAGTCGCAAACAAATATTCCGACACCAGCAGCTGTAGAACCGCATCGCCCAAAAATTCCAAACGCTCATTATCCTGAGCAGACCCGCGTTTATGTTCGTTTACATAAGAAGTATGGGTGAAAGCCTGCTTGAGCAGCTTCGTCCGCTTGAAGCTGAGCTGCAGCCGCTGCTGCAGCTCATAGAAGGAATCACGCTTCATAAACTTTCATCACGATCGATGCATTGTGACCGCCAAAGCCAAATGAGTTAGACAATGCCGTTCTCACATTAGCTTCACGCGGCTTATTCGGAACATAATCGAGATCGCATTCCGGATCCTGATTATCCAAATTGATAGTCGGAGCAATAATGCCGTTCTTGAGCGTCAAACCGAGAATAACTGCTTCTACGCCGCCCGCAGCGCCAAGCAAATGGCCTGTCATCGATTTTGTAGAGCTTACCGCCACTTTATAGGCATGATCGCCAAGCGCTTTCTTGATCGCCTTCGTCTCGGAGCGATCACCTACCGGCGTTGATGTGCCGTGCGCATTGATGTAGTCGATTTCAGATGGTTCGATTCCAGCATCCTTAAACGCCTTCACCATGCAGCGAGCAGCGCCGTCCGGGTCTGGCTCCGTCATGTGATGAGCGTCGCCGCTCATGCCGTAACCGATCACTTCAGCGTAAATTTTCGCTCCGCGCGCCTGCGCGTGCTCCAGCGATTCAAGCACCAGTACGCCGGCACCCTCGCCCATTACGAATCCGTCCCGATCGATATCAAACGGACGGCTTGCCTTTTCAGGTTCATTGTTCCGAACGGACATGGCCCGCATCGAGCAGAAGCCTGCCATACCAGTCGGTCTAATCGTTGCTTCAGCTCCGCCCGCAATCATCACATCGGCATCGCCGCGTTGAATCAGCTTGAAGGAATCACCGATGGAGTGCGTCCCTGTCGCGCAAGCGGTAACCGCCGTGCTGTTTGGTCCTTTAGCGCCCGTAAGCATCGATACTTGGCCGGAAGCCATGTTCGCGATCATCATCGGAATAAAGAACGGGCTCACGCGTTTAGGGCCTTTCTCCAGCAGGATATTGTGCTGGTCTTCCCAAGTGCCGAGTCCGCCGATTCCCGAGCCGACCATAACGCCAACGCGTTCAGGATCAGCATTTTGACCGATTTGCAAATCTGCATCCTTGACCGCCAATTGGCTGGCTACAGCCGCGAATTGCACGAAACGGTCCATTCTGCGAGCTTCCTTCTTATCTAAACCGTAATCCTCGGGATTAAAGTTTTTAACTTCTGCGGCAATATATGTGGGGTAGTCGGAGAAATCGAAAGCCTCAACAACCGATACGCCCGATTTTCCTTCCAGCAGGTTACTCCAAAATTGCTCCAAATCAGAACCTAGCGAAGTAATAACACCCATACCCGTAACCACTACTCTTTGTTTCATTCGATTCACCTCTGTATCCAGCAGTTTGGATGAGCACATGGCATCATCTTGTTTCTATAAAATCATGTTTCTCTAATGCGTATACCCTGCTTATATTTCTCGGTAAATACAAGCCAGGCCGTTCCTCGACGGTGAGAGCCTTTACGCTCGAAATATAAGGAGGTATAAATTCGTTGCGCTTGAAGCCCTTTTTATGTAAAAGCCGTGACGCCTGCATAATTAATTTAACGGAAACGGTTTAGATGGAGAGAAGTCCCGTTTATTAAAAACGGGACTTGTCCTTCTTACGTATGAGATTGTATGTATTTAACTACTTCTCCCACAGTGGTGATAGTCTCTGCATCTTCATCAGAGATTTCCATATCAAACTCGTCTTCCAGCTCCATGACCAATTCAACGACATCAAGAGAGTCAGCGCCGAGGTCATCTTTAAATGAAGCTTCTAGTGTAACTTCCGCTTCGTCTACGCCTAGTCGGTCGATGACGATACGTTTTACGCGATCTACTACTTCGGACATCCGGTTCACCTCCTCCATGGTATTATACGAGAATTAAAGATAAATTGCCATACGTAACCGTTTTAATTCCCCAATAGGGAATTATTTCGTGTTACATATACATCCCGCCGTCCACATGAATCGTCTGTCCAGTCATATAGGCTGAGGCATCGGAAGCAAGAAAACGGACGGCATTTGCGATGTCGCTCGGATCACCGAGACGGGCAAGCGGAATTTGGCCAGACAAGGCTAGGCGCGCTTCTTCCGGCAGCTTGTCCGTCATTTCGGTTTGAATAAATCCTGGGGCGACACAGTTAACTGTAATGCCACGGGAAGCAAGCTCGCGTGCGCTAGCCTTAGTCAAACCAATTACGCCGGCTTTCGCCGCAACATAGTTAGCTTGCCCAGGATTTCCGAGCACACCAACGACCGAAGAAATATTAATGATGCGGCCGGAACGCTGCTTCATCATCGAGCGGGTGACCGCTTTGATGCCATTGAAGACACCTTTAAGGTTCGTCTCGATGACTTGGTCAAACTCGTCTTCCTTCATTCGCATGATTAAATTATCTCTTGTAATACCCGCATTATTCACTAAAATATCAACCGCGCCGAATTGCGCGATGACTTCCTTGACCATCGCTTCAAATTCATCGCTTTTGCCAACATTTGCTTTTAGGACGATTGCGCGTCTGCCAAGCGCTTCAACGGCCTCTGCCGTTTCTGCTGCCGCCGCCTCGCTGCCAGAGTAATTAATGGCAACGTCTGCTCCTGCCTCGGCGAGAGCTATGGCAATCGATCTTCCGATACCTCGCGATGCGCCTGTTACAAGAGCTTTCTTGCCTTCCAAGCTTCCAAACATGGTATCCCCTCCATCCTAAAGTTCGTTCACCTTCAGCGCTTCAAGCGCAGAGATACTGTTTATTGAAATGACGCGTAGATTTTTATCGATTTTTTTAATCAAGCCGGCAAGCACCGTGCCAGAACCAATCTCAACAAAAGTCTCGACACCTTGATCGATTAAGAAACGGATGCTGTCCTCCCACAGAACGGGAGAATAAACCTGCTCCACAAGCAGATTGCGGATTTCATCAGCAGATGTAACAGATGTAGCGGTAACGTTAGCTACAACAGGTACAGTTGCATCAAGCATCGAGATGCCAGCCAGCGTCGTTTGAAGATTTTCCGCTGCAGGTTTCATTAGAGACGAATGGAACGGACCGCTGACTTCAAGCGGAATAATTCGTTTTGCCCCCGCTTCTTCTTTGCCCCGCTGAACAACCGCCTCTACCCCGGCTGCCGTTCCCGATACGACAATTTGCCCCGGGCAATTCACGTTTGCAAGTTCAACTGCTGTACCTTCCGCTGTAATTGCTGAGCATAACGCAGCCAAATTGCCGCGCTCTGCGCCGAGCACGGCCGCCATTGCGCCTTGTCCGCTCGGGACGGCTTGCTCCATGAACTGTCCGCGCGCGCGGACCGTACGCACGGCATCCTCGAATGAAAGAACGCCAGCTGCTACGAGGGCGCTGTATTCTCCGAGACTGTGGCCAGCTACGTAATCCGGCTTCATCCCGTGAACCTGCAGGGCTTCTAGCAAAGCAATGCTAACGGTAAGCAGCGCAGGCTGCGTATTCGCCGTTTGTTTCAGCACCTCATCCGGTCCTTCAAAAATAATATTGCTTAAGGAAAAGCCAAGCGCCCGATCCGCCTGTTCAAAAATCAAGCGTGAATGATCAAACGAATCGAATGCATCCTTACCCATTCCGACAGCTTGTGCGCCTTGTCCTGGAAAAACAAATGCAATTTTACTCAAGCGTGTTTCCTCCTCAACGTTTATTACCACACAAGAACGGAAGCTCCCCATGTCAAGCCGCCGCCGAAGCCTACAAGCACTATGCGGTCGCCTTCCTTCACGCGGCCCTGCTCGACTGCTTCCGCAAGAGCGACCGGAATCGAAGCCGAAGACATATTGCCGTATTTATCAAGATTGACCATGGCTTTCTCTTCTGACAGGTTCAGCCTGTTCAAAGCGGATTGGATAATACGGATATTGGCTTGATGCGGCACGAGAAGATCAACTTCTTCTTTCGCTATGCCCGCTTTTAGCAAAGCTTCTTCAGCTACGCTGCCCATAATTCTTACTGCGAATTTGAATACATCATTGCCTGCCATGTGAATATAGTGCTGTCTGTTTTGGATGCTCTCTTCTGAGGCTGGTACCCGCGAGCCACCCCCATGTACTTTGAGCAGCTCGCCTCCGCTGCCGTCTGCGCCAAGCTCAAACGACTGGAATCCGCGGCCCTCTTCGACTTCCCCCAGAACGACGGCACCGGCGCCGTCTCCGAACAAGATGCATGTATTGCGGTCTGTGTAATCGGTAATCCGCGACAGTGTTTCAGCGCCTACAACGAGTACGTTTTTGTACAAACCGCTAGCAATCATGCTCGAACCTGTTGCGAGCCCGTAAATAAAACCAGAGCACGCGGCAGACAAGTCAAATGCCGCAGCTTTCTTCGCGCCCAGCTTATCCTGAAGCAGGCATGCCGTCGATGGAAAAAACATATCGGGCGTTATCGTGGCCACGATAATTAGATCGATATCTTCTGCTGTTAGGCCTGCCGCAGCAATCGCTTCTCGCGATGCATGAAGGGCAAGGTCGGACGTCGCTTCCTCAACGGCCGCTAGGCGGCGTTCTTTAATGCCTGTGCGCGTTACGATCCACTCGTCATTCGTTTCCACCATAGCTTCCAGCTCTTTGTTCGTTAAAATACGTTCAGGAACGTATTTGCCCGTTCCGATTATTCCTACAGGATGTAAACCCATTTCGCACACTCACTTCCCGTTTATTTCTGCTGCTATTGTTTCAATCAGTTGGCCTTGAATCGCGCTTCTCGCTTGCCTAACCGCATTTTTCACGGCTAGCGCATCCGAAGAACCGTGGCATTTCACTACTAGCCCGTTTAACCCAAGAAGCGGGGCACCGCCATGCTCCTTATAGTCCATTCTTTTCTTCAAAGGCCTTAACTTAGGCAGCAAAACCGCAGCAGCCAGCTTCGTCAGTAACGATTGGCTAAAAGCTTCTTTCAGCGACGTGAAAATCGTTCCCGCCGCGCCTTCCATCGCCTTCAGCATAATATTGCCGGCAAAGCCGTCGCAAACGAGTACATCGCAATTGCGGTTAAGGACATCCCTTGCTTCCACGTTTCCGATAAAATGGACAGGCGCCTGCTCCAGCAACACATAAGCGGCTTTAGCCATCTCGTTGCCCTTCATCGCTTCGGTGCCGACATTTAGAAGCCCGACTCTCGGATTATCAAGGCCATGAACCTTAGCGCGGTAGATACTGCCCATAATTGCATATTGCAGCAAATGCTCCGGTTTGGCATCCATGTTCGCTCCCAAATCAAGCGTCAGAATACCGACATCATCCATTGTAGGCATCATTGGCGCAAGCGCCGGCCTCTCTATGCCGTCCATTCTCCCGACTACAAGCAATCCCGTAGCCATCAAGGCGCCGGTATTGCCTGCCGAGAGCATCGCGTCTGCTTGCTTCTCGCGAACGAGCTGTCCGGCAACAACCATGGATGCCCCTTTCTTGCGGCGCACCGCCTTTACCGGCTCATCATCGGGGCCGATAACCTCATCGGCATGACAAATAGTAACGTTAGCCGGTTTCTTCCCATTCATTAACGATTCAATAACAGACGTTTCACCTACGAGCAGCAGCTCTGTGTCCGGCCATTCCGCCGCGGCGTCCAGCGCACCTTGTACAATTAAACCGGGAGCATTATCCCCGCCCATAGCATCAATAGCGATCCGCACGTTCGTCTCCTCCTTCTGTATCTGTGTCTCCCGCGGACCGATAAATTACAAAGTTACCTTGGAACACCATTTCATCGCCCACATAAGTGAAGAGCTCTACCTTTGCTTTGCTTCGTTCTCCCGATATGGAGCGGACGTAAGCCTTGGCGATGCACTTTTCTCCAAGCTTAACGGGTCGTATGAACCTAATATCAGCGGTTACAGTAAGGGCAATTTCGTCATCTATAATAGCAACGGCTAGTGAATTTGCTTGAGCAAATACATGATGGCCGCGTGCAATGCCGGTCCTTGAGAAAACATGTTCTTCCCGAATTTCAAATACCGAGATCCCGCTCTTATCCAATTCCAAATCGACAATGTCGCCGATTACTTCATGCAATGGCAACGACCGTACGGAGTCGTAAGAGCGTTCGGCCATCAGCTTCAGGCGTTCTCTCAGTTCAGGTATTCCAAGTTCCATCCGGTCAAGGCGAATCGTCTGGATGCTTACTTTGAGCAGTCGCGTGAGCTCCCGATCGTTTATAAAAGGATTTTCATCAATATATCGGGCAAGCTGCTGATGCCGCTGCCGTTTGGGCATTCGTTCGATGTTCGGCACCACCTTTACCATATAATACGATTAAGAACTAATTAACCGCGCCCCGAAACCCCGAAACAAGAAGCACGATTAGTATATGTATGTTGCTTGATATTATCACCTGGTACTAATTAAGTATATAAAAAAATGCGCCCGAGCGCAATGCGGCATAAAAAGTAACGATAGCGAACATTCCCTTTCACTAGGTGAACAATGCTGTCACTTAGAAAAAAATAGCACTCCATCAAATGATGAAGTGCTACCTCTGACATCAATTCACTATTGGGAAATGATCTCTTTTGTTTTGTAATATCCACAAACTTTGCATACGTGGTGAGCCAATTTCAGCTCGCCGCATTGCTCACATTTCACCATGCCCGGTACTGCAAGTTTGAAATGCGTACGACGTTTATCACGGCGAGTCTTGGATGTTCTACGCTGAGGTACTGCCATATTTAACACCTCCTTCAAAAAATCAATCGGCACTACGCTTATTCCTTAAATAAATCCTTTAGCGCCGCAAAACGGACATCGACTTTCTCCGTTGAACAGCTGCATGTGCGCTCATTTAAGTTCTGTCCGCAAGTTTGACAGAGACCCTTACAATCATTGCTGCAAAGCGGTGCAAAAGGCATGAACAGCTGAAGCGCTTCTTCCACATAAGGCCTCAGGTCCAGTCTTTCCGCATCTACTTCAATGAAGTCACTCTCTTCCTCTTCCATACCCTCTTCGCGTTCTTCGTTAGACGTTGCCCGCTTGAATACTTCCGAGAATCGAATAACCGTGTGATCCTTCACCGGTTCTAGGCAACGCGAGCAGGCGAGTTCGAGGTCAATGGCAAGCTTGCCATCAACTTCAATAAAGCCTTCGTGCCCAGTTACCTGAAGCGCTACATGAAGAGGTCCCGTACGATAAACATCTTGGCGTCCTTTAAAAAGGTCACTGACATCCAACTCTTCGTCGATTGTCGTTTTCAACCCTTTGGACATTGTTTCTTGAATATGAAACTGCATCAGATCACCCCAAACAAACAAAGATTATTATATCTATCAGACTACTGTTTTGTCAACATTTTCACACTGTTTTTCCTTAATGCTTTAAGCAGGCCGTGATTGAGCTTCTTCTCTATGCTATAGTTAAACCACCAACATTTAACAGAGAGAGGATCAAGTGTATGCGTACAGTCGGACTTATTGTCGAATACAATCCTTTTCATAACGGACATTTGTATCATTTACAACAATCGCGCAAAATAACGCAGGCAGATGCAGTCGTTGCCGTAATGAGCGGCAACTTTCTGCAGCGCGGCGAGCCCGCCCTGCTCGACAAATGGTCCCGAACGCGAATGGCGCTTGAAGGCGGCTGCGATCTCGTTATCGAACTGCCCGTTGCCTATGCCACGCAAGCAGCGGAATGGTTTGCCTACGGGGCTGTCTCTTTGCTCGAGGCCACAGGCGTCGTTGACAGCTTCTGCTTCGGTACGGAGAACGGCGAGCTTGAACCGCTGCTCCTAGCTGCTGATATCGTAGCACATGAGCCTCCAGCATTCAAAGTTTTATTAAAACAGCTGCTGCAAACGGGGATTAGTTACCCGAGCGCTTACAGCAGCGCCATAACCGCCTATTTAGCGGATCAGGGACATGCCTCTGCCGCAAATTTCCCATTTTCCCTGCCGAACCACACGCTAGGGCTTCATTATTTGCTTGCCCTGAAACGGCTGCATGGCAAAATGGAGCCTTACACCATTACACGCGAAAAAGCTCAATACAACCAAGAAACGCCGACTGACAGTCAGATTGCAAGTGCCACTGCCATTCGAAAGCTGCTGCTCGAGCATCGCTCGCTGGAAGACGCGCGCGCTTACGTGCCTGAGACTACGCTGCGTATCCTTCAGGAGGCATGGACGTCCGGGCGCTGCCCGATCAGCTGGGAGCCCTTCACACACGCATTGCTGCATGCGATCGTAACCCGCTCGCCAAACGAACTATCGGAATTCCACGAGATTAACGAGGGCTTGGAGCACCGTATTCGCAATGCCCTGCCGGGCCTTTCTTCCGGGAGCTTCGACGAACTGCTCGAAGCATTGAAAACCAAGCGCTATACGCGAACCAAGCTGCAGCGGTCGCTTCTCGCTATCCTGCTCGGACACCGCAAAGAAGAATTCACCGCAGACAAGCTCGCTTCGGGCGTTGAATATATAAGAGTGCTCGGTTTCACTGAAAAAGGCAAGCTTTTATTGCGGCGGATGCGAGATTCAGCCATGCTGCCCGTGCTTCACAGCGCCGCAAGGCCGCCAAAACCGTTCCGATTCTTGGAGCTCGACACGCAGGCCAGCAGCGTATATATGCTTGGAATTCCAGGCAAAGCCGCCGTCAAATCCATGTTTCGTGATTTCACGGAAAGACCGGTCGTTATTGAATCTGCTTCAAAGTAAGCAGAGAAGCGGTGCTGCCGCTTTTAATCCGTTCCCGCGTGGAACATTTCTATTTGCTCCAAAGCTTCCTCCAGCGAGCTTACGCTCACCACTTTAATCGAGGCGCCAAGCGCTTGCGCTTTCGCCTCGGCTTCCTCAAAATTGTCAGCAGGTACCAAGAATAACTGTGCGCCCGCTTCACTGGCAACGACAATCTTCTGCTTAATGCCGCCGATCGCTCCAACCTTGCCATCTACCGTAATCGTACCCGTGGCCGCTATGCGGCTGCCGCCCGATAAATCGCCCTCCGTCAGCAGGTCCAGAGCTTGTAGAGCAAAAACCAGGCCTGCCGAGGGACCTCCGATATCACCAGCCGTTATCGTTATCCGGTTGTTGCGATTCGCCGGCTCCAACCCATATATCTCCGTTATGCTCCTTATGCCAAGCGCATCCATCAGCTGTTCGTTCGAATTTACGGATACAAAACGGTCCGCCGGCAGGACAACTTGCATTCGCTGGCCGTTTCTTTCCGTTTCAAATGAAAAGGTTTTATTGCCGCTCATCCTTTGCAGCGATTCAAGCAATTCTTGGATGCTTTTTGATGGCTTTTCACCTTGGATCCCGAGCAGTAAATCACCTGTATGAAAGGCTGCCGAGCCAGCCGCCGCTTGAGCGGAAACGTCGGCGACAACAATGCCTAACGCCTTGCTCTCATAGGACAAACCAGCACTCCGGTAAGCTGCTTCAATCGCATTATTTTGCGAACCCTGCATGATTACGCGCTGTCTTTGGGCATATTGCTCCTGCGTATATCCCCTTAGCACGGTTCGTTTGGGATGCACCTCTTTATTCGAATTCATCATAGCCGAAATCGCGTGCAGTAAATTCGGTTCCGTCAGCTTCACTGCCGTAAGCATGAAATCGCCTTCACCGAGCTCATCACCCGCTTCTACCGTTAACATTGGCTTTACCGGGACTGCAATGCCAGGCTCGTAAACCACATAGGGCGTTGGGGCATATAGCAGTACCCACATAAAAACCGCGGTCGCCGCAGCGACTATAGCTATTCTCCGCAAATCTGACCGTTGCTTTTGCATCCGCCACTCTCCCGGTCCAGCGATCTCTTCACTTTGTTTTGATATCTCCGTCCGTCTTGATGTCCTGCCGAACAACGTCCGGCATTAGGTCTATACCAGGACAAACAAGCGTACTAATTAACGTATACGATTGTCCATGCCTTCATGACATTCGCCTGCCAATCGACGTGAACATTGCCTCATTTTCCCAATAATATAAAGGAGTTGTATAGCATTGGCTAAAACGGTTATGTTAGCGTTCCTGTCCATTCTGCTCGTCGTTGCCATCATCCTTCAGCCGGATGCTGCCTTCCAGTCGTCCCTGCAAGGACTCACCGTGTGGTGGAACATTGTTTTTCCCGGCTTGCTGCCGTTTCTGGTTTTATTCGAGCTCATCGCCTCATTTGGCCTCATCCACGCCATTGGCTCCTTGCTGCAGCCCCTCATGCACCGGTTGTTCAAGCTGCCTGGGGAAGCGTCGCTCGCTATCGTGCTAGGGTGGATGGGCGGTTATCCTGCAGGGGCTGAGGCCGCTGCGTCCCTGCGCAAAAAAAACCTCGTTACAAAACAACAGGGCCAGCGGCTGCTTGCCCTTGCCCATATGCCAAACCCCTTATTTATGCTAGTAGTCATCGGAGCAGGCTTCCTGCACAAGCCGATTACCGGTGTTCTTATTGCGGCATCCGTGTGGTTTTCTGCCCTATGGGTGATGATCCTCATGACCTTGATTCGGCCCAAAATCGAGACGGAGAATAGCCAGACGGATGAACGAGAAGCCTCAGAGAGCGGTAACATTTTGCAGCGCGCGGCAGAGGCGCTTCGCCTCGGCAGAGAGCAGGATGGCCGAAGCTTCGGCAAAGCGCTTGGCGATGCTGTTACTGCCAGCGTTCAGAAGCTGATGATGATTGGCGGCTTTATGATCTTCGCTGCGGTGCTTGCCAAATTATCAGAACCGCTTTTCTCTCCTCTCCTGGCTAAAACCGGACTTGGATTTATCAGTCAAGCTTTTTTTGAAGGCCATTTGGGGGCTTATTCAGCCGCCGTCTGGGACGCACCGGGAGCCGGCACGCTCGGCAATGCCGCTGCCATCGCCGCCGTTCTGGCGTGGAGCGGACTTAGCGGTATTTTACAAGCTGGCTATTCCATCACGGGCACCGACCTCAAGCTGCTTCCATTCATCGCATGGCGCGTCGTCCATTCCCTGCATGCCCTGCTGTTTATGCTGCTTCTTTGGAAACCAGCCACAGCGTTTTTGCGTTCTATTCTGGCGCCAGGGGATCTGCCAGTCTTTGTCCCTGCCGAATCCTTCTTGCCAGGTCATGCGGTCGCAGTAATCATTAAAGCCGGCGAGCTTCCCGCGTTATGGCAGTTCTCGCTTCCGGCTGCTTTCGTTCTTGCGCTTCTCGCACTTTTTGTTTCAATGATCCTGCTGCCATTTCGCAAAGCTAATAAATCAATATAAAGTTGAAATTAGAAATACAAATTCCGGCTTTATGATAAACTCTTAGCTTTATATTTCTCGCGTAATTGCTGCTCAACGACAGGCGGCACCAACTCATGCACGGCACCGTGGAACTGTGCGATCTCTTTTACGATGCTGGAGCTTAAATAGGAATATTTCGGATTCGTCATCATAAACATGGTATCGATTTCCGCATCGAGCAGATGGTTTGTTGAAGCCAGCTGCAGCTCGTATTCGAAATCAGTTACCGATCGGATTCCCCTGATAATGACATTTGCATGCCGCGATTTCATGAAACGGACGAGCAAATCCCGGAAGCTGTCAATTTCCACATTCGGAATATCACTCGTCACTTCAGTAAGAAGCGCCTTCCGTTCGTCGACGCTGAACAGCGGATTTTTGCTTGAATTATTTAAAACGGCTACAATCAACCGGTCAAATTGCTTGGCGGATCTGCGAATAATATCCAAATGACCGTAGGTGACGGGATCAAAGGTGCCGGGATATACCGCTACGCGCTCTTTTTTATTCATGAACATCGGCCTCGTTTCCATCGTGACTTTCTAAGCTGATATATTGATAGATTGTAACCGCGGTATCCCCGTATTTTGCATGCTTTAGTTGTTCAAAATGCTCCAGCTGCTCCGGATAACGGTGAGATGCATCATGTTCGACGACAATAACGGCATCCTGTTCCAACAGTTCATTCTCTACAAGCTGCGTCATTAAACTGTCCATCGTAATCATTTTGTACGGAGGGTCAAGAAAAACAAGCCGGAACTTTTGTCCCCGCTTCGCTAGCGCTTTCAATGCGCGCTCCGCATCATTCCTATAAATTTCGGCAGCGCTTCCCATATTCGCCGTCTGCACATTATGACGGATGATGTCGATGCTAATTTTCTCGCGATCAATAAAAACAGTACGCTCTACGCCCCTGCTCCAAGCCTCAATACCTAAACCGCCTGTGCCTGCGAACAGGTCCAGCGCCATTCCGCCATCGAAATAAGGACCAATCATGCTGAAAATAGCTTCTTTCACCTTGTCCGTTGTCGGTCTCGTATTCATGCCAGGCACAGCCTTAAGCGTGCGGCCTTTGGCCTCGCCCGCAATGACTCTCACTGCAATTGCCCCCTTCTATCTCATTCCCGCCTATCGTACCATAGAATCCCTTTCATAATAAAGCGGAGACCCGCTTAAAAATGGAGAGCCAGCAGCACTTTTTCGGACAACATGAAATTTATTATCTCAAACGTGTATATTTACCATATAAAAGGACAAAATAATTTTATCGGCGTCGCAAGATGTCGTAGACAACCGCGGAGAAGACTTACGTTTCCCCATAAGCTCTTCGTCCGGTTTCTCCTCTCCCATGAAAAGGGCACCCCGCAAGGGGTGCCCGATTTTTTTGTTTAATGCCTTATGTAGCAAGGGATTTCAGGTTTCTCTTCATAATCATTGATTAGACTGTCGCCCGTTTGTCGCCCAAATTAAAAATGAATCAAAGATCTCCAACTCGTCCAGGCAAACTCCACTTACTTAATCAACAACGCTCTCACCGAATTGGGTAAATGTACATATATTGAAATATATGATTCGGGAGGGTACGGCTTATGGAGAACAATAAAGACTTACGAGATATTGAAATTGCCAAGCTGGCATTTATCGGCGCATCAATTGCCGCGTTAGGTGACGGGATAGGCGCACTAGCAGCCGGGCTTGCTTTAGAATCTTTAGAAAAGGACTACTATACTCAAAACAATAGTCGTCATGCCCCTCGTGTAGAATCAACTAAAATTCAACTTGATCATTTTATAAACGAGCTAATTCAGATTAGAAATATCGTTAGATGATTAGTTTGAGTTGTATCAGATATTCATTTTGTCACGCTCAAACATATTTGTTACATCGTAAGTACGATCAATGATTTTTTGAATTTCACGATCAAACCTTTGTTTTTCTCGAACGGCTAAAGTGTTCATCCAGTCTAAATGTTCGCCAATAACCTGCTCTTTATCAGCTTTCCAGCTACGTTCCCGTTCTTTGTACATCAAATCATTCTGCTTTTCAAAAGTAACAAAATCATATATTCCAATCGTTCCATACGGATTGTGTGATCTTTAGAGATCTTACTGTTGAAAGCCACGCAGTCTTCGTGCCTCCGGAAAAATAAAGGGGGGTGAAACCGATGAATATATTCTAATCTACCTTAATATTTTCTAACTGGCACTGTGCGCACTAATTGTGTACCATACGTACATAACCTTTATTTCTGCTCCTCTAAAGCGGCTTAGTGAACCGCTCTAGAGGCGCATTTTTTTGAGATCTCATCAGCTCCCCCCTCAACGTCCATTTTTCCATCCTTTATAATTTTATTTTGTCGCCCATTTGACGCCAAAATTCGCAAATATCGCCAAGTATCGGCTATTCGGGACGCGCAAATGATCAGAAAAAATCCAGTAACACAGCGGGATTACGGTCTTTTCTTAAAAAATGGACTCTCCTCTCCCATGAATAGGGCACCCCGCGAGGGGTGCCCTATTTTTTGTTTAAAGCCTTATGTGGCAAGGGTTCTTCGAACATCTCTTCTTTCCATCAAATGCAATTTCATCATTTTGGGCACCAATTAGGCACCACTTTAACTCAGCACAACCCTGAAGCACTATAGCTACGTCAATCTGCTTCCGAACCCGTGACGCAGCACAGATTCAAGGTTCACTTAGCGGCTTTTTTTCTTCGTTAAAATTTCCGTCATACAGATCATCCAGCAGGTTTTTTTGCACCCGAAAGGCACGGCTAATTGGTGATAGCCGCGCCTTTTGCAATCAATCCGTATAGATGAGTTGAGAAAACGAACTGCGACAGGCACTGCATGGATATTGACTCGGGTATGCCATTCTATTTCCCTCTATGCGATTTGCGTGATAACAAGGTGTGCTGAAACAGCCGCTGCTGCTCCTCCACCCGCCTGCCCTGCTGAAGGTGTGATGGTTAGAGCCGGAGTATTGCCAGTAGGATTTCGTACTGAGAGTATTTGATTGATTGCTGACGTTTGCACAAGAGCCATTCCCACTATCTGAGTAGCGCCTACGGCTCTCCCGACCCTCGTATAAGCTAGTTCTGTGGCACCGAGAGCTAAAATCAGTTGGCCCGCTTCGCTCACACTCACCTGAAACAAGACCTGATAAACGCCAATTTCAGCCAAGTTAAAAGTATTGTCGCTCAAACGGGTGATAGAAGTGCCACTAGTTGGTCCATCTTGCGGAAAATCTACGGGCGTACCCGCACCAACTGTGTCTGCATTATCACCAGGCATCAACGCATAAAAATCAGCAAAGCCTAATAATCCACCAGGCAGTCCAGGCTGTCCCGTCAATCCTCTCAGACCTCTCAGACCTCTCAAACCTCTCAGACCTCTCAAACCACTAGGTCCAACAGGACCACGAGGTCCAACAGAACCGCGAGGTCCAACAGAACCGCGGCTACCGTTTGCTATGATTTGCTTATTGACGATAATGGGGCAGCAAGCTTTGACTGGTTTTTTAACAAGACGTTTTTTACAAGATTTCAAAAAAAACACCTCCACAATATTTGTAATATATATTATGAAGCTATTCTAGTTGTTGATTGGATGAAAAGCTGATAGTTTTATATTCTTTGCTGCCCAAATCAAGATCGATTGGCACCATATTTCCAAATCCATTTAAAACCGCCCCTCATTCCTCCACAAGCATTTTTGAAAATCCCCAATAAAACAAGGGATTGCCACTTGACTAGGTTGCAAAAAAAACAGCATTTTCACATCTCCCATGAAAAGGGCACCCCTTGCGGGGTGCCCTTTTTTTGTTTAGAGCCTTAATATGACAAGGTTCTCATGGGTTTCATTGAATACAATCTATATGTTTGTCACCAATTGCCCACCAAAAAAGGTAGAGAGGGATTTGCAGTTTTTTATGCGTCAATAGACTGAATCTTCATGATATCCATAAAATGTACTTTCGTTATATTTCCTTTATACTCCATATGGACTGACTTCGTTCTTGAGTCCATCTTTGTTATTCTTCCAAGTACCGGCTGATCCCAATTCCAAACAATCAGCTTTATTTGCAATTCCTCCTGTTGAGCCTCCACCAGGCGCTCGCCCAGTTCCTCCATCTCAAACTCATCCCTAGTTGGCCGCTTTGGTCCTTTTGCCTTTGCCATATCAAATTCCTCCAATTCCTAATGGGAGCTTTTTATTGCTGTCACATGCTCAGTAACGTACGGATCTGATCAAGATTTCACGATTAAAATATTGCGATTGCGGTCATTATAGATAGCACTTTTTGGCCGATATAATTTTCAATTATGCGATGCCAATATTTGCTTTTATTTTAACACAAACATATGTTCGATATCAAAAACAAAATATAACACAATGGTCACAACAATGAAAAGGCATAAACCATGAATATAGATGTACTTACTTTAGTTATTAAAGGTTATGAAAGTTATTCTAATTCCATTTATGAATAATTTCACCTCATTAATCCTCTACTCTTTCTATCTTACCAGCAACAATTTGAGGGGGATCCGATTGCATCACCACATATGCTCCATTTTCATTTGTTTTGGGCGTTACATTAACTTTTTCGCCTACTCTAAGTTCATTATAAAGTTGGGAATTTTCAACAATATAATAGATTAATTCGACGTTATTCTTTTTGAGGGCAGAAAAATTACTTTCAGATTCCTTCCGAGAAATATTCTTCGCTACCAAGATTCTTTCGTCTTCCTTAGATATAATATAATTCCCCTTTGCTGCTTCGGACGGAGCATTGCAACCACTAAGCATACATAAGATAAGTGCAAAAGCTAATCCCATAACTAATTTTTTCAAGGTTTTTACTCCTCCCCGTACCTAACCCTTCATTATTAGACGGATCCACGAAAAATTTGTTGCAATAAACTGCTCGTTCGTTTTCCCTCCATCATTATTTTCAAGAAATTTTGCCCATAATAATGTCATGAATGTATCAAGAAGGAGCCAGCTAAAATGAATGCAATTCCCAAATTTCTTATCCTAGCCGGTATCGCGTTAATTGTTATTGGACTGATTTGGACAGGCTTAGGAAGGTTTATCAATATTGGGCGTCTACCTGGCGATATCGCAGTCGAAAAAGGAAATGTGAAGTTTTATTTCCCTATAGTCACATGCATCGTTATTAGCGTTGTTTTGTCTTTGGTCGCATACATCGCCAGATGGTTTTTCAAGTGATGCAAACCACTCACACGTAAAGGATTATTTTCGGATATTAATGGTCTTAAATACCTATGCGGTTAGCTTGAGTATAAATTTAAGCTTTATAACTAAAAATAATCTCGATTTCAATTCTAAACACGAATGGAGCATGTAACTATGAAGAAAGTAATTTTAATGGTTAGTTTCATCGCATGTTTAATGATGTACACAGCTATACCTGCATCGGCAGATCGTGCCAATAACGGAACAACGGTGAACGCAAACAATTACAGAACAACTGCTGCGACAGACGATGATGGAATTGATTGGGGTTGGCTTGGTCTTCTGGGTCTGCTCGGTTTGGCAGGAGCGAGAAACCGCGGGCGCGAACGTGATCGTGACCATGCTTAACATTTGATTTATCAACAAACACCCCCCTCTTACATGGGGGTGTTTGTTTTGCGTTTTTTTGCCCCAAATATTGTTAGAGGCTTCCTTTTTATCGAGCTGTTGGTAACTCTTTCAAACTTAGACCGTACATTCTTTCATTGCTCAAGGATATAATAAACCAGTCAAATTGAGACTAAAAGGAGAACATTCAATAATGGGGATTTTAAGCGGTAATCCAAAAGACGAGCCGATGCACTATGGTGAAATCTTTAGTGTCTGGACAGCATCTACGGCAGCTAAAGGCGCTGTATCCTGCTACCAAGCCTACCTAAACCATTCCGGTGACAAGGAACTTAAAAAAATTCTTGAAGCTCTCATTGATCAAGCTAAGCTTGAAATTAAAGAATTAGATACACTGCTTACGGATAACGGAATTGCTTCCTCGCCAATGTTGCCTGAAAGACCGCAAGTTAAACTCGAAGATATCCCGGCGGGTGCAAGGTTCACCGATCCTGAGATTGCTGCTAAAATCGCATCTGACGCCTCTTTGGGATTAATTGCTTGCAGTCAAGTTATGGGTCAATCCATCCGAGAGGATATTGGTGCTTTATTTGCTAAATACCATATGACCAAAACGGCATTAGGCGTTAAAATACTCGAGATGAGCAAAGAAAAAGGTTGGATCATTCCTCCACCCCTGCAAATTAAAAGACCTGAAGCTGTCCATGCATAGTTTTGTTTATAACCCCGCCCTTAATGGCGGGGTTTTTTTGCGAGAATTTTCCGCATAGCAACTGTCAAATGAAAAAAGACTGCCAAGCGGCAGTCTTTATATTAGACGTTCGATCATTTATCGGTTGTTATTTACGCGATTCACATGATCAGTACGGTCATGATCACGACTTTTCAAACCAGCCAATCCGATTAACCCCAATAGACCCAGCCAGCCCCAATTGCCATCGTCACCATCATCGTCGTCTGCGTTATTCATCATTTGTGTTTGTGCTGCTGCATTGTTTGTTGCATCCGCATTCGCATTCGTATCCGTTGCAAATACTGCAGTAGAACCCAGTGTCGATACAATGATTACAGTCATGAACACGAGTTTGAATTTCTTGAACATAGTGACCATCTCCCTTGTTTCGAATGTGTTATGGTAATGCTTGCTCTATATCTACCCTGTGATTAGGAATGTGAACCAGTACATGGCTTATATACAATTTAAACTCTCAATCATACCCGCAGTGAGCGAAAATCACGAGTGCCTGATCCTTCAGGTGCTCTTACATAATTCTTTATTCGTTTCGTTTTGTTTCTGCTTCACCGGCAAACGGCAATATCCGCCTGATTAGGCTGATGACACGGATAAGCTGCCTTGGTAACAAACACCCAATCAGAATCCTGCATTCCAACATAATCTACAATGTACACAAGACGTAAGGAGGTGTAATGAACAATGTCCGGATACGTTGGTGGTGCATTTACGAATACCGGTACCATTCTGGTCCTTTTCATCTTATTGGTGATTATCGCTTGCAGCTGCGGAGTTTTTGGCGGCTTAGGTAAATGTTACTAAAATAAGCGATTTCGCTTACTCAACATACAAGGAGGTGCAATGAACAATGTCTGGTCATGTTGGCGGTGTTTTCACAAACACGGGTACAATCCTGGTCCTCTTCATATTGTTGGTCATTATCGCTTGTAGCTGCGGTGTATTCGGCTACTAATATAAATTTGGATATACCGAAAAAGGCCCCTCTTGCGGGCCTTTTTCGTTTTTCTCATTTCGGCGATTTCAAAAGTATAGTATGATGATTTCAAATACTCGGAATGGAGATACATCATGAAATCATATTTAGCCGCGCTGCTTATTTTGACGTTACTCCTCGCAGGTTGCGGTGATTTATTAATAACCACTGCTTCAAAAACTACCATTTCGGAAACGGATTATGATGAAACCATCCTATTGCCGACCGACCGCTATCCGGAGACGATGGCGCATATCGCTTCAGCGATAAAGGCCGGAGCTTCCGCCATATGCACGATTGACAGAAATGGAGCTGAATCTAATCGGGAAGCTTCTTTGAACGGGATTCCGATAAAGAAAGGCTTTGATCGGGATGAATGGCCGATGGCAATGTGCCAAGAAGGCGGTGAAGGCGCAGATATCGCTTACGTATCACCGAAGGATAATCGCGGCGCTGGCTCGTGGATTGGAAATCAATTAACAGATTTAAAGGACGGTACGCGGGTTATGTTCGTGATTGACGGCGAACCTGAACAAACGGCAGCAGAAGAAGAAAAGGTTTATTACGCCAACTGCAAAGCCGCAAAAGACGCGGGTGCATCTCCCTTACACAAAGGGGATCCCGGCTACAACGAGAAATTAGACCGAGATAAAGATGGCGTTGCATGCAGTTAACTCATATCTATTCCGTAAACCTTTTCCGAATAGAATCCCCCCCTTTAAAACATAATAGTTGAGTAATTCCAATCAACTAGGAGGCGTTAACTTGAATCAAATCACGCAAACACAACAAATTTCACAGCTAGTAAATCAATTGATGCAGCAAACACAGCAGGCGTCTGCAAAATATCAACAATTGCTGCAGCAGGAGCAAGCAAATGCCATTCAGCTTGAGCAGCTTGCGCATCGCGAGCAACAAGCCGCACAAATGATTCAAACTGCTTTGCAAGGTCACCAAACGGCTATGCAGCAGCTTCAACATATTAACAGCTTATGTAATCAGTTGGCTCAATCTTCTTCTTTTGCGCCAAACTATATGTCTAATCAAAATCATGTATCCCCTTATTCAAACTACGCACAACATTAAATGGTTAGCTTTCCTGTGACCGTTTTTAATTAGTTTCTATCAAAACAAAAAAGTCACCTTAATGCTCATTCTCTAGAGCTTGGGGTGACTTTTTTGTTCATGGATTGCTGCTCCCGTTTCCTTTCAGGGCTTAAATTAAATTTACATCCGCAAAGTCTTCAACGGCTCCTCCGCTGGGCCTTCAATGACATCGCCATTGATAGCAAACCTGGAGCCGTGGCATGGGCAATCCCAAGTCCTGTCTCCATTATTCCATTCGACCTCGCAGCCCATATGCGTACATGTGGTATCAACAAGAAAAAGCTTGCCCGCTTCGTCTTTGTACGCTCCCGCGCGTTTACCGTGAAGCTTAACGACGCTTCCTTCATCCGGGGCCAAATCCTCCGGACGCTTGTGCACCATTTCTAGCTTGCCAGCTATGAGATGCTTCGCTACATTCGCGTTTTCTACGACAAGACTCTTCATCGTACCAAGCGTGATGGAGCGTGACGGCGCATAGAGATCTTCGTAAGCATTTTCCTTCTCCGTAATTAAATCTCTAATAAGCAGGGCAGCAGCCGTCCCGTTCGTCATCCCCCATTTGCGATAGCCTGAAGCGATGTACACATTAGGGGAGGAAGAAGTAATGCGGCCGATATAAGGGATTTTGTCTCCGGTAACCAAATCCTGGGCTGACCAACGGTAGGCAATCTCTTTCACTTGAAAATGCCCTTCGGCATATCTCTGCAATTCCTCATAATGATTTATCGTGCATATGCCTTGACCGGTCTTATGGCTTTGGCCTCCGACAAGCAGCAGCTTGCCATGCTCCGCCGTTTCCGCATAACGAAAAGATTTTTTGGGATCCTCGGCGCTCAAATACATTCCTTCCGCAAGCTCATCCGCCACATGAATGCCAAGCACGTAGGAGCGGTCCGCATGCATTCTCGCGAAATAAAAGCCATGGCCGTCATAAAACGGAAAATGTGTGCATGACACAATATGCTTGCATTTTATCCGATGCCCTTTACTTGTAATGACCTCCGGCAAAGGTCCCTCCTCTACATCGATTGCCGTAGTGTTCTCGTAGATGGTTCCGCCCGCATCGATGAACTTCTGGGTAAGGGCATTTAAATACTGCAGAGGATGAAACTGGGCTTGACCATGCATGACCACAGCAGCTTTTGCAGGGATTTTCAAGGGAATATGTTCTGCATAAGCTCCCGAAATACCAAGCGCCGAATAAGCAGACATCTCCTTCTCAAGCTTTTTTATGTATTCATTCGAATTTGTATAAACATAAGCGTCTTGTATCGAAAACCCGCATTCTATTTTGTTTTTTTCTATCGTTTGCTTGATAAAATGCAGCGCTTCATTGTTTGCTTCGTAGTACAATGCCGCTTTTTCTTCTCCTTCGCTTCGAATAAGCTCGTCATAGATCAAATCATGCTGCGACGTTATTTTGGCAGTCGTATGTGCCGTTGTCCCCCCCAGAAGGCTGCCCGCTTCAAGAAGTACGACTTTCAAGCCTTCTTGAACAAGCAAATAAGCCGTTGTGATTCCGGAAATTCCGCCTCCTACAACCGTTACATCCGCTTCGGTATTTTGCTCAAGCACAGGAAAGGATGCATGCAGACTCGATGATTCGGTCCAATAAGACTTTGGAAATTTGGGCATGCCGTTTGTTGTCATTTTGGTCATCTCCTTTTAGACATAGATACTCCTTAATTTGCACGGATTTATACTATCTCATTCTTAACCTCAAAGAGCCGGTATAAAAACGTTACATCGAATAGAATAACCACACGGCATTAGGACAGTTTATAGAGGTATGTAATAAAAAGGAGGCGTTATACCTTGGAGAGCTCGTTTGAGCATACTTTTATGCCAATTACGACCTTTGCAAGCGGAGAGGGACTAGCTTATCGGCCTGATATCTTTTGCTTCCCCATCCAGATCGTTAATGTATGTTTCATTGGTGATCCGAAGGATGAACATGGAGGCTGGGTTTTGGTTGATGCCGGCATGCCCAGATCCGCGAAAAAGATTATAAAAGCAGCGGAGGAGCGCTTCGATTTTCCGCCTAAAGCGATTATTTTGACCCATGGGCACTTTGACCATGTCGGCGCCATTATCGAGCTGATTGAACATTGGAATGTTCCCGTTTACGCACACAAGCTGGAGCTGCCTTATTTGACTGGCAAGTCCGACTATCCGCCAGCTGATTCTTCCGTACACGGCGGTCTTATTTCGGAGATGTCTCCCTACTTTCCGCATGACGGAATCAATCTTGACGACCATGTGCGGCCATTGCCTAAGGATGGAAGCATTCCTGGGATGCCGGATTGGGAATACATTCATACGCCTGGCCATACGCCTGGCCATATCTCCCTGTTTCGACAAGATGACGGCACTTTGATTGCCGGTGATGCTTTTGTAACCGTGAAGCAAGAATCGCTCTATAAAGTCATGACGCAAGAGCAGGAAATAAGCGGTCCGCCAAAATACTTCACGACCGATTGGGATAAGGCCGAGAAATCGGTAAATAAACTCGCTGCCCTTGACCCTTATTTAGCGATTACGGGGCACGGGGAGCCGATGTTCGGCGAGCTTCTGAAAGACAACCTGAAGCTGTTAACCCAGAAATTCAAAGAGATCGCGGTACCCGAGCAAGGAAGATATGTAGCCGAGAAGCCGCATTGACCAAACAAAAACCCTGCCGCATCGGCAGGGTTTTTACATTTCCAGAAATTAATTACGTGCGCTCATGACGGCGGTTTCTTAGTCCGGCTAATCCGATCAGCCCGAGCAAACCGAGCCAGCCCCAATCCATATCATTATCGGTATCCGCTGCTGTTGTTCTGTAATTGTTCGCGTTCATATCGTAGCGATCATCTACGTCCAAAGCGCGAGCAGCCTTATCGACTCCTCTTTCGACATCATTGCGCATGCCGGTATCCGGAACCGCAGTACCCATTCCTCTGTTCGTGTAATTCTCCATTGTACCCGTTCTCGAATTATCAGCAAAAGCAGGTACCGCAAGCACAAAAGTCAAGCATACAACCAAACAGAACACTGACCAAAACTTTTTCATTTACTCGTCCCCTTATGTGTTAGATTTTCGTTCCGAATTATTATTTCTCGGCACCGTCAAATCTATACCGAACCGCAGCAAGGGGGCTAATACATCTTTAAGGCAGCTTTCGCCAGCTTCTTTGTATTTCATCAATTCAATATTCTGACAAAGTTTTTTAAGGTGATGTTAAGGTTGGTTTTTTATACTTAGAGACATCAACCCCACTGTTGATATCTATAGATCTAGGACACAGGCCCGCAGCGATGCGGGTCATTTTTTTTAATGCCGGAATCCTAAAGCTGCCGCAAACCTTGTAGTTCTCCTTTTTTTAATTTCCTCCTTATTATTTGGAACCATACAACCCATAAAAACGTTATAATCGAATATACTTTCAGGAAGTGGATGCTTGCGAAGAAGGCTTTGCCTTGCAAAGCCTAAGCTTTAGGAGGCGATGGGTATGGAAACATTCGGCAGAGGCTGTTTATACATTATTTTCGGTGTCATCATCGTGATGGCGCTGGCTTTTATCGTTGGAGGCACCATTACGATCCCCTGGTATATTCTGATTCCCTTAATCATACTCGCCTTCTGGGCCGCTTCCCGGAAAGGGAAATGACCCTGCTGTTTAAACACAGCAAAGAAACCGGCACTCGATCAGACGAATGCCGGTTTCTTTCTGCAAACATGCAATGATTATTGCAACAAATGGGAGGATTTTCTTTGAAGCTGCATACACAGGAAGACATTATTTTGCTGGTTAGCCAAGATGATTGGATGATGGGCGTTTTAAAAGCAGCGCAAGCTTTGCATTTGCCTGACTGGTGGATCTGCGCTGGCTTTATCCGCTCCAAGATTTGGGACACGCAACATGGCTTTGGCGAAAGGACCGTTACGGCTGATGTAGACGTCATCTATTATGACGCCAGTGTTCTAGACGAGGCCGAGGAAAAGAAGCTAGAAGCACGATTGCGGATCTGTCGCCCCGATATTCCCTGGTCCGTCAAAAATGAAGCAAGAATGCACCTGCTTGACCATGCGCTGCCCTATTCCTCTTCGGTCGATGCGATCTCAAAGTTTCCCGAAACAGCTACCGCGCTTGGGATTAAGCTGAGCAAGGATAACGAAATCGTGCTAACCGCCCCCTGCGGAATCGACGATGTCATACATATGCGGGTAAGGCCTACTCCTTTTTTCGCAAGTTCGGAAGAGAAGCTGAAGCATTACTATGCCCGTATGGCCGCGAAAAAATGGAAGCAAACCTGGCCGATGCTTTTGATCGATGCCACTTAACCGCGCGAAGCCGTGGCAGCTGCTATTTATATCTCAATGAGCTGTTTTCTTTTAACCCTATTCCAGCAAAATGACTCTGGCTAAGGGATCCCAATTCGCCGTAAGCCCCAGCTCTGCTGCCAATGCTCGAACCGGAACATACCCCGTTGCTTCGGACAAAATGGACTCCAGCGCACTGCCGTTGACGGTTACCTGCGTTCCCGTCCAATCGATTGCTCCCCCAAGTGCTTCTCCGAACAGCCTGGCCGGCACCCAAGTCACTCCTCCAAGCAGATAGCCGTCTGAAATAAACTGTCCTTGGTACAAAACTACAATAAGCTCGGCATCCTTCAGTTTCTCCGGCTTCGGAAACTGCTTGCTGCCTGCGGCATCATAGCGTTTTAAGCCATATTGGCTAATGATCGATTTTAATTTTGTAGGATAAGCGGGATCTGTCGCATAGCCGCACGCGAAGAGCATATCCGCTTGCCGCTCTGGCGTTAAAGCCTTCCGAACGCGTTCATACCGCGGGGTCGCCAGCAATAAATCTAAATCTTTGTAAAAATGATAGACGCTCTTATAGGCGCGGAATGCCGCCCGGGTCGTTTCGCTTCGCCCGTCGACTACCTCCCATGTCCCCTTCACGACAGCCTCGCCCTGCCAATAGGCGTTCGATTGCCCGCTGCCAACCTTAATGCCGCCTAAATTGTACCACGGGTGAATAACGCCGCCGGTTTCAAGCAAATTTTGCGCTAATCGCACGGATGGAAACATCGTCGAACCTTCCCGTCTAATCTTGATGACGGTAGGAGCCAGAACCGCAAAAAATTGATTTCTGGACAACTGTGCCATTGTCCCACTCCCTTCTGCCGCTTCCTGCAGCGCGTTTGATCGTACCTGTTGTCCTTATCTTTTGTATGCAGCAGCTCAGCATTTGGCAATGGACAATAGGGTAACGATAACCGCGATCCACTTATAGGCTACTTCGTTTAGATCCGAAAATTAAATACAGCAGCAGCCCCGGACAGCATTACAAAGTCCGGGACTGCCGCTGAATTAGTTAACCATTCGATTGCAAATCCTGAATTTGCCGCAGTTATTCGAAGGCACCTTTTTCGATTAAACGGCCGGCTGCTTTGGAATTGCCTTTTTCCTTTGCCAAGCTTAGTGCCGTTACTCCACCCTCCGCCTTCGCCTGGATGTCGGCCCCATATTCGATCAACAGATCGATTAGTTCAATATGATCGTCATGGAACGCCGCCGAATGCAAGCTCGTATGTCCGTTGCTGTCAAAGATATTCGGCTTCGCATCATGCGCGAGCAGCATTTGGATGACATCCATATCCCTTTCTCCCGCGATAGCGGCATGCAAGGCTGTATTGGATGGGATATAGCTTACTTTGGAATGCGATAAAGCATTCACGTCGGCGCCGTGCTCAAGCAGCAGCTTAACGGCATCGGCATGACCGTAATGCGCCGCATAACCTAAGGGGGTCAGCCCGTCGCCGTTCTCCGTATTGGATAATAAGGGGTTCACTTCTAGCAGTTCCTTTAACTGCGCCGTATCTCCCTTGCTGGCTGCCGCAAAAAAATCGTTTATCATTTGTCGTTGACCTCCGTCATTTCCTTTATTTCAGCTGTGTATTAAGGATTCGCTGCCATACAAAAATTTCCTTCTTGGAATGGAGGCTGTCCAATCAAAAAAACCGCTCCGCCAGAGTGTTCCTCTAAACGAAGCGGCCTCTTGGCGCTTTCGGCAATCTTTATTGCATACCGTAAAAACGGCGGGTATTCGCAAGCAAGAGCTCCGCGGCCTGCGATACAGGCAGCTGCTTCAAGCGCGCGATGCGCTTCGCCGCATCCGCTGCCATTTGCGGCTGGGTCCGGCAACCTGCATACGGCCCTTCGAAGGGCCACGGTCCATCTGTTTCTACCATTAGCTGCCTGATGGGATACTGCTCTACAAGCTGCTGGATTTCTTCCTCGTAGGCGACATCAGGCGTCACAGACACCATATAGCCGCTTGCAGCCATTCGGCTAATCACATCCGCGCTGCCTTTGAACCAATGGAAATGCGCTTTGCGAACGCCGTATTTCTCTAAAATATCGCAAGCTTTCTCCGCATCCTCATACACGGCATGCAGCACGATCGGCCGATCCAGCTCCGCAGCCAGCGCGGCGAAGCGCTCAAGCAGCTCCAAATAAGGCTGTTCGTCAAAAGCCGCCCCTTCCCGTGCGGCCTCCGCCTCTGTCCGCGTATAATAGGGGAGTCCTACCTCGCCAATCGCGAACGGCTCGCCCTCGGCATGCCTTTTACGAATCCATGCGAACAGCTCATCGATTTCCGCGGCGGAAGGTATCGGCTGCTCAGGATGAAAGCCATAGGCCGGATGTACGCGTCCAGCGTAACGCTGGGCGATTTCCAGATTCGCCTTAGACGATGCCAAATGCATCGAGACCGCAACCACACCTGCAACCCCTTCAGCAAAGGCGCGCTCAAGCATTCCAGCCCGTTCCTCCACCGCATACTGATCCAGATGGATATGTGCGTCTATGCAAGCGTCAGCCGGTAAACTAGACTGCCCTGGTTGCTGCACTTTTACCCTATCTCTCATCCGCTATATTCTCCCTTCCCTTGCGCCGGCCTTAAGGAGCCCATGAATACGCTGCTTCAGCGCGTTAAACTGCGGATCCGTCCATAAAGCCTCCTGGCGCGGACGCTCGAAAGGGACCTGAAACTCCTCCAGTACCTCCGCGGGAGACGCTGATAGCACAAGGATCCGGTCAGAGAGGAACAAAGCTTCCTCTATACTGTGCGTAACGAGCACCACCGACCTGCGATTCTGTTCCCAAATGGACATAAGCCACTGCTGCATTTGCAGCCGGGTTAGAGCGTCCAGCGCCCCAAACGGCTCATCCAGCAGCATCAACCGCTGCGGCGCAAGCAGCGCGCGCAGGAAGGAAACGCGCTGCTGCATGCCGCCTGACAGCACATGCGGGTAGGCATTCGCGTATTCCTGCAGGCCGATTCGCTCCAGCCACTCTTTTGATTTGAGCTTCGCCGTCTTTCGGTCGACGCCCGAAATCTTCAGCGACAGTTCAATATTGCCGGTAACGGTTTGCCAAGGAAGCAGCGAAGATTGCTGCGGCATATACGAAATATGGCCGCGCTCGCCGGTCGTATGCTTCCCATTGATCCAAATCTCACCTTCCGACGGCTGTTCCATGCCGCCGATGACTTGGAATAACGTCGTTTTCCCGCTGCCGGACGGTCCTATAATCGATACAAATTCTCCGTCCGCTACCGTAAAGGACAAGCCGGCCAGTACCTCTTTGCTTGACGCTCCCTTGCCATATTTCTTCCGAATACCCTTTACTTGCAGCGTTGCCGATGGTTTGCCTGCTGTACTGCTCATTCGCTACCTCACCTCTTTCTCCGGGCGCCAACGAATGATGAGACGCTCTGCCCATGTTACTAAGCCAAACAGCGTCAAGCTGAGGGCAACGATAATAAAAACGGCCGCAAACACCCGGTCCGGCATAAAGCCCTTGGACGAGATGAGCATAAATGCCCCCAGCCCCTTGTTTGTGCCAAGCCATTCAGCCACAATCGCGCTTAGCACGCTATACGAGGCAGCAATCCGTAGACCGGAAAATAAATGGACGATCGCATGCGGAAGCTCCAGCCGCCAAAACAGCTCCAGCTTGCGAACCCCGATCATTTGCAAATAGTTGCGAAGCTGCGCATCGGTATTCATGAGGCCGCTAAGCATGGCCACTGTAATCGGGAAGAAACATACCATGATGACAAGCAATGCCTTTGGCAGCAGTCCAAAGCCAAGGAGCATCGTCAAAATAGGCGCAATCGCGATAATGGGTACATTTTGCGATAGGACAAGCAGCGGATATACCGCCGTTCGTACGCCGGGAATTAAATGCAGCAAAGCGGCGAGCACGAAGCCCACCGCCGATCCTCCCGCAAAGCCGAGCAGCGTAAGCTGCACCGTTGCTTCCGTATGCTCCATTAGCCGCGGCCATATTTCAATCGCCTCTTGTACGATTGAAATCGGCGACGGGATCATCCATTGGTCAAATAATTCAAGCCATGCCGCGGCCTGCCAGCCAAAGAGCAGTACGATAAGCAGTCCGGTAGGCGGCCCGATTTGCGTCCAAATGCTTCGCTTATTGCCCATCTGGATATTTCTCCAGCAGCCTGCCCATTGAAGCGCCGTTTGCCGGATTATAATAAATTTTAATTTGCGAAATGACCGATGGACAGCCCATCTCCGTCATCGCCTCGCTCATCGACTGCACCACGCCAAGCAAATGGCTGAGCTCGCCTTCCATTGTAGTTTCGAGCGGCGCAACGCGGTACGGCACTCCCGCTGCCTTAATGATTTCGATTGCCTTGTCCACATAGGGGATGACGCTTTCGCCGCCTGGCGTTGTCGGTAAAATTTGAATGCTTACTAATGCGTTTGCCATTTATATTCCCTCTCTCTCATCGTTGTCAAAGACAGCGGCCTTTTTCCAGCTGTTATTCCGGCAAAAACGCATTCGTAAATGCCTTGTCCGCCTCAAGCTCTTTCTCAAGAAGCTTATGTTCAAACATCCAGCCGGCGTAATTCTCCCAAACGCTCAGCTTCTGCTCGCCCCAGCGCGGCGCATCGTCCTTGTATTTCGGACTCAGCCAATTTTGGCTGGCACGCACGAGCTCCGCGTTCAAATCCGGCTCCGCTTTGATCAAGACCTCCGCCGCATCGTCCGGATTGTCGATCGCGAATTGGTAGCCTTTGGCCGCAGCAGCGGTAAATGCTTTTACGATCTCCGGCTTGTCCTTGATCATCGTCTCGTTCGTAGCAAGCACCGGCGTATAATAATCCAGCTTGTCGCTGTAATCCGTCAAATAAAGCATGTTGATCTTCTCGCCGCGAAGCTCTGCCTCTACGCCTGTCCACGCATAATAGATCCAGGCAAAATCAATGTCCCGCTTAACCGCCGTAAAAAAGTCGCTGTCGCCGATGCTGATCATGTTAACCTTGCCCACGTCTGCGCCTTTTTCCTGCATCAGCGATTGGATGACCGCCTCTTCAACGGGAGCTCCCCAGCCGCCGTACGTTTTGCCTTCGAATTTCTCCGGCGAATCGATCCCCTTGGCAAGCGGCGACGCAAAGCCCGAGGTGTTATGCTGGATCACGGCTGCGATCGACACGATCGGAACCCCTGAGATACGCGCCAGCGTAATCGATTCTTGATAGCTTACGCCGAACTGCGCGCTGCCGGAAGCGACCATTTGATCGGCACCGGTTTGACCCGGCTGAACGATTTCCACGTCCAGTCCCTGCTCCTTGAAGAACCCTTTATCTCTAGCGACATAAAGCCCGGTATGATTGGTGTTCGGCGTCCAGTCCAGGACGACCTGCACCTTCTCGAGCGGCTTATCCGCTGTTCCCTCTTGCTCTTGTGGCGGCTCAGTCGCTGCCGGCGCGTTGTTGTTAGCGCCGCAGCCTGCCAGCGCCATTACGAAGACGAGCATAGCGGCTGTCAGCCTCCATGACATTTTTCCTGCTTTTCTTGGATTCATGATGTTTGTTCCCCTCTCACTGCTTCTATTTGTATAAGGCGACGAGTCCTCGTAATATCCGGTGCCAAGCTGCCGATTTCACGCGGCAATAAAAAAAAAACGTCCTCCTAATCCGGAGGACGCCATATCATCGGCTTGCAGCTGTTTGAACCAGCAAAGGCTTGATCGAATCGACCAGCCGGCTTTCTAAACAGAGCTTCTGTCCCTACGCTGGCATTATCCAGATCAGGTTTAACGGGTCGGAATTGTACTGATAATCCCCTCTCAGCCGGCCTAACCAGCTCCCCGGAACATATTCGGTTTCGTCAACAACTTTAATTGTATAGCAAAACCCGAGTATAATGCTAGTCTTTTTTTGCAAATGATTATCATAGGTCCTTTAATCGTCTCAGCCCGATGCGATGGCGTTCGTCCCAACAAGCCTGCGCATCGAGGGAAACCCGGTATCATCGAACGATTTCCGCTGCATCCGATTCCGGATCGCTGCTCTCCGGTCCGGCAGGCGCTTCTTTTTTAACTCCATCCTGCCGGCAGGCAGCACGAGCGACGCGGCCATATACAAGGAGATGAGCGGCGGTCAGCTCATTCGATATCGCCCCGTCCGTTACCTGCTCCAGCAGCCGAATATAAGCGAGCTGATCCTTCGGTATATTTTCGGAGAGCGTTACCTTAACGTAGGAGAGGCCAGCCAGCGCAAATAACCGGTTGACCTGCTGCGTCGTATACTGGACAGCCGCTTGGCGCTGGGCTTTAACATTCGAAGGGTCTAAATATTGCCTGATGTTCTCGAAATACAAACGGTTCGCGAAACACCCGATAATCCAGCCGCCGGGCTTCAGCATACGGACGAGCCGTCCCATCGCCCGCGGCTTCCCGTAAGCATGGGCATCCCCGATCATAATCCCGTCTACGCCTTCGGCTGGTATCGTCCAATGCGCCGGCTCGTTTGAGCGGAACACCGAAATGCCCGAAGCTTCGGCAATGGCTGCCGCCACCTCATTTCGTTCGACGCCATACCATTTGGCTGCCGGAAACAGCTGCTTCATATGGAGAATCGTCGCTCCGCAGCCGCAGCCAATTTCCAGGATGGAGCAATCCTCGCGCCTAAACTCATGCGATTCCCGCTGGATAACGGTACTGAAATCCAATCGTATATGCGCTGCTTCTTCCGGAAGAAAGCCCCATTTTGCCATAAAAACTTTCGCGTCTTCCTTAAAAGTCCGCTGGTACGACTCGGGACCGGAGCTGCCGGCAATGCCGCCTGAGCCGGAACGATGAATAAAAACATCGCCGCATACGATGAGCTTATAGCCTGCCAACCGCAGCCGCAGTCCGTAATCGTCATTCCTAAAACCGCCGTTTCCGAAGCTCTCGTCAAGCGGTCCGACCCGCTCCCAAGCCTCGCGCCGCATCAGCAGGCAGTAGCCCGCCGGCCTTACGCGCTCCTCCCATCTCGTACGGTCGGGTATCGCATGCAGCGCGGAAGCGAACAGCTCCATTTCCTCCACACTGTTATACGTAACCGGAATAGCCGTTCCCGAAGGGGCCGCGTTCGTAACGGGACTCACAGCGCCGATTTGACCGTCGCTGAACATGCAGCGTTTTAATCCATCAAGCCAGCCTGGCGTAACGATGGTATCGTTATCGAGCAGCATTAACAGATCGCCCGAGGCCGCTGCAATGCCTGGATTGCTGCCTCTTGGTGAACCTGCCGCGCTTTCGTTTTCAATAAAAATGATGTCGCTTTCGCTTTTAGCCCAATCCACCGTGTCATCCGTCGACCCGTTATCTACAATAATCAGCTCATAGCAGCCCCGCTGCGTATGCCTCCGAATGCTCTCCACGCATTGCTTCGTATAGTCAAGCTTATTGCAGGTAACAAGAATGATGCTGGTTATGCAACCACTGGCATCGCTCACGCATGTATCCCCCTCAAGCAAGCGTAAACGGCTCACGCAGTCCTTTGGCGGCATAAGCCCGTTTCGCGATAAAATATAAGCACGGTTTGATGTCGTTTTATTGCTTATATTTCAAGCTGTACCCATAAAATATGTCGGCGCAGCCGTTTCGGTGAGAGATGCAGGGCGGCTATTGCGGTCTATGCGGCTTGTTTATATTTTTTCCTTATACCTGCCACAAGCATCAGGAATGGCAGGATAACCTGGAATAAAGGAACGATCTTCAGCGTAATATCGAGCCCGATCCAGATGTGATACGTATTATTCGGTTCCAGGAACGACGCGCCATAGATGACGAGTCCGACCGGCAGCACGCAGTAGCGGTACGCTATGCCTGTTACCGTCTTCAACGTGAATACCGCCGCCATATACAGCGCGGTCATTTTGACATAAAGACCGATAAAAAGCAGCAGCGTCACAATGACATCAAGCCGCTCCAGAAAGTTAGCCAGTCTAATCAATTGAACGACCTCAAGCAGCGGCAGCGCCGTAATGGCGGCAAGCTCTGGGCCTAATACGCACATGACGAGAGAATTCATGAGGATAAGAAAAGACGATACCCCGATAAAAGCCCAATAGGAGGCGCGTCCGATAATTTTTTTCTCGCTCACATGCTTCCAAAAAACGAGGAAAATGACCATTTGCCCAAAAGGAAAGGACAATAAATCCGGAAATGCCGCCTTTATAACCGGACCGAAGCCATTTTCCAATATCGGTAACAATTGCGACAATTTAGGCAGTCTCGAAATGAAAATCAGCAAAAGAATGGATGCATAGCTAAGGGCTACGATCGGAAACAACAGCTGCACGACGCGGACAAATACTTCAATCCCCTTGCTGACGGTATAAGCCGCAGCGCTCAGGATAAGCAGCATAACAATCCATTTCGGCGTAAAGGTAAGCAGCGCCATCATCGTAAGCTCTCCTACATCCCGTACGTTTCGCATCGATTCGTAAGCAAACCATAAAGCATGGAGAAATCCGATAAAACCGCCGATCCATTTTCCGAAATGCATGATGTAGAGCTCGGCAAGTTCCGATTCGGGCGAACGCTTCTGGATGCGCACGTACATTACCGTAAGCAGCAGTCCCGCAAACGCGGCTAGCGTCATCGCCATCCAAGCATCCTGCTTTGCCTGAATGCCTAGCTCGAACAAAGGCGTGCTGCCAATCAAAAAAACGGCGATCAAAATAGAAAGCTGATTTTTTCCGATCTGCTGCATACGTTCTCCTTTCCGCTTATGGGCTGCCCTTTTTCTGTTCTTTCTTAAATCCGCTTCCGCTCATGCCTGTTGAATCCAACCGCACTTTTATCGATACCTTTACTTCCGTGTCTGGGAATAACTCCGGCCAGCTATCGCTTATTTTTGACCATTGCTTCGGGTATTTTTTGTGAATCGCGCTGCCAAAGCCAACCACATCGGTCTGCTGCTTGCGTACGGCCTTCCAGCCCTGCTCTATTATGGAAGTGATTTCTCTTTCTATGAGCCTCTCGATTTTCTCTACCTGCTTCGGCTTCGCGAGGTCGCCCTCGCAATTGTATTCCATCAGCGCCCCGTCCGCGCTCGCATTCACATGCATAATCCACTTGCCGTTTGAAAGTTCGGGTCTAAGCTTGGTCTTCGCATGTATAATGCGAACGGAGGAGCTTTTCTGCGCTCCGTCCTCCGAGCAGGCAAAGGCGATCGTCGTTCTCTTCACATGATCGGTAAGCCACATCACGCCTAGACTCTCCTCATTGTCAATCCAGCCTACCAGCTTATCGCCTGCAATCAGCGCCAGATCAAACAATCTAACCTTGCTGGGCGTGCTAGTATGCGTCAGCTGCTCAGCCCGGTCAATATTTTCATTCGCCCCCGACACAATCAGGCCAGGTATGCTTGTTGCATGTGTCGTACCCAGTAAATCGAGCAGCAATTGATGTATGGTCATTTGACGGAAGGTGGAGCTGTTCATTTCTTCATTGGTAATCATCCGTTGAATGGCAGCGCCTGGAATTTTCTCCAGCGGGATCAGCTGCTCCAGCATGCGCCGCGCGCTTCCCTTCGCTATATAGACGCTTACCGTCTCGCGAGAGTCATGATTGCGCAAATAGGTGTCGAGGAGCGGGCCCAGCCCTTTGCGTGCAGCCTCTTGACCTATGATGATAATTTGAGTATGCGAGAAATAAAGCCGGCGCGAGGTCTCCTGGCTCGCCTTACTCACCGCGCTTCGAACGCTCTCGCCTTTCGTTGAGAATACATTGACCGCGGCCGAGTTGCCGGCAGCGCTTTGGCTGGAAATCGCCTGCGGTATGACGACCTGGTACGAAATCACCCAATTCCCGTCCTTCCAGTCAAGGCCGGATGCGGAAATAACGGCTATATCGTTCAGCTCCACGCGGTTCCAGCAGCCTGTTGCCAGCAAGCATGCAAGCAGCGGCAGAAGCAGCCTCCATTTATTCATTGCCGTTCCCCTCCCGTTAAGCCTTATCGGAATGACGCTGAGCCGGCGGCTTTTTCCCGTTCGGCCTCCGCTTTGGATTTCGCAGGTTTAAATCAAGCGGCCGAAGGACAATCGCCCACCATGGCAACCTTATGAATACGTCTCTCCATGGTCCTTGTTTAGTTGGTCCCGGCGCCAAGGGAGACATGTACGGCACCCCGAAGGAGCGCAGCGACGTCAGATGGATCAGCATAAACAGCACCGATATAAAAATGCCGAAAAAACCAAAAATACCGGCCATAATCATGAACAGAAACCGGATAATACGCGAGGTCGCCGCCATATTGAATTCCGGCATAACAAAATTCGAAATCGCCGTGAAGGAGACAATGATGACCATCCCCGCAGATACGATACCCGCCTGTACGGCCGACTGCCCTAACACGAGAGCGCCGACGATGGAAATGGCAGGCCCGATGGCTCGCGGCATCCGCAGGCCCGCTTCCCGCAGCACCTCGAACGTCAGCTCCATCAGAAGCGCTTCGACGAGACCCGGGAATGGAATGCCTTCGCGCTGTGCTGCTAGACTAATAAGCAGGGTTGTCGGAAGCATCTCTTGATGATAGGTCGTTACCGCGATGTACAAGGCTGGCAGCACAATGGAAACGACATAGGCGCCGTAACGGATGATCCGCACGAATGTGGCAATATCAAATCTTTGATAATAATCCTCTGGCGACTGGAAAAACGTAAAAAAGGTGGTCGGGGCCATTAAGGCCATTGGCGAACCGTCGATCATCACCGCTACTCTTCCCTCAAGCAACGCTGCCGCAACCGTATCCGGCCTCTCCGAATTCAACATCGTAGGAAACAGCGTAAAGGTCTCATCTTGAATGAATTCTTCGATATAGCCGCTCTCGAGCACGCCGTCGATCTCGATATCCGCCAATCTTCGGTAAACCTCTTTCACGATTCCTTCGTCAACTATCCCGTGCAAATACAGCACGGCCACGTTGGTATGGGTTTGCCGGCCAATCTTATGCATCTGCACATGAAGGTCGGAGGATCGGATAATGCGGCGGATCAAGCTGATGTTAGTCCGAATGCTTTCCACAAAGCCGTGCTGCGGCCCCCGAATAACCGTCTGGGTCTGGGGAATCGTGACGCTTCGCTGCTCCCCTCCGCCCACGTCAGCCATCAGCGCCTCTGTGCTTCCGTCCGCCATAATCACGCAAAGCCCGTCCGTCATAAATTGCAGCGCTTGTTCCAGTGTATTTATCGTAAGCACCGAGCCGATTGAAACGACGCAGCCGCGAAGCGCATCAAGCAGCTTTCCGCCCTTTACGTACGCATGCTGAGGCAGCTTCATCGACATTAACGGCTCCATGACACTTTCGTTTATGGTCTCGGAGTCCACGATTCCATCCACATAAATAATCGCAATCTCGCGGTCCGGAGCCGCGTCGCTGCGAAACATCCGAATGACGATATCCGTACTGCCGCCGAAGCGATCGCGAATCGTTGCGACGTTTGCATGCAGCGACGGGCTAAACGGCGTGAACGTACCTGCGTCTTGTTTATTCATAATGGCACCTTTCGTTTCCATGTTGCTTCTATTTTGCCGCATTATGGGTTTAAATATGTACGGCATGATCTTAGGATATAGGAAAGAGGACAGTCCGTGTCCGAACCGCCCTCTTCCCCATTTGATTTCATTTCCACCCTGCAGTACGAATTGCAATCTTAGCGGCGTGGCCTTACGCGCAGCGAATATCGAATCCGGAACTATATCCCTCGTCGAGGATATAAATTTCATAGTATCGTTTATCGGGACCCGGAGCCCATTTCGTTTCTTTAAACAATACCTTTATTTCGACCTTGCCGTTGCCCCTGGCTCCCTGCGCCATGAGCCCCCTATAGTGGCTGCGGATCTCCTCCTCGCTAAGCTCCGTTTCATAGGTAATAGCTGCCCGAAAATCACAATTGTCTCCATTGCCTATTAAACCTCCCACTCTCGCATCGTAGTCTGCTTCTATCGTGTTTGGAGGTAAGGGAACGTTAGGCAATTGGCTGCTGAACTTCTTTAACGAGTAATCGTTCAAACCCGCGGATAGGGTAAACGGATTGGCGGCAAGCAATAGAAGCATGACAAGCAGCAGCCATTTTATTTTTTTCCCCACTTTCTTTTTGCTTTCCAATTACCGGTCTCCCTTCAGCTGGATTGTATACTCCGACCATTCATCAGATTCTAAATATTGTAAATACTATATTCTCGCTCAAAGCTATCTTTCCTTTACTATGTAATAAAAGAACAGGAACGTAATGAGGTCATGCTCTTCTGAATTAAATCAACAACCAGCCCTTGTAAAAAATAACCACAAAAATCCTGTAGTATCAGAACGCATGTTCTGTATATAATAAGAACAGACGTTCTTATACCGAAGGAGGAGCATCATGGCATTGGAAAAATGGTTCAATACGATCGGTTGTGTCGTTGATGTCATTTATATAAGCAAAAAAGGAGTGTTTACGAAGCGAAGAATCCGGGTCCTCTCTGTCAGGGACGGCTATATCAGAGCCTTTTGCCTGGACTCCGGCGCGCAGCGCGTCTTTCTCTCGGCAAATGTGTTAGCGGCAGAGCTGGTGAACCGAGATGTCTCCTAATAAAGTTATTATGCTTGCGGATTGCCAATCCTTTTATGCATCTGTGGAGAAGTCGGAGCATCCCGAGTATCGCGATTTGCCGCTCGTCGTCGCCGGGGATCCCGAGCGCAGGTCGGGCATTATTTTGGCTGCCTGCCCCATCGCCAAGTCATTTGGGGTAACGACTGCCGAACGGCTGGGCGATTCGCTTGCGAAATGCCCGAATTTAGTCATCATCAAGCCGCGAATGCAGCTGTACATCGACATTTCGATGACGATTACGCGCATTTACCAAGCCTATACCGACCTCGTTGAACCCTATTCCATCGATGAGCAGTTTCTCGATGTGACAGGCTCGCTCCATTTATACGGCTCGCCGGAAGAGCTGGCGCATCACATCCAGACCCGTATTCAAGCCGAGCTTGGCATATACACCCGATTCGGCATTGCAGAGAACAAAATGTTAGCGAAGACGGCCTGCGACAACTACGCGAAAAAAAACGGTTCCGGGATCTATATTTTAACAAAGGAAAATCTCCCCGAAACGCTATGGACCTTGCCCATCTCCAAAATGTTCATGGTCGGCAGCCGGATGACGAGGCATTTCCAGTTCATGGGACTGGAGACAATCGGCAAGCTCGCCGCGACGCCGCTCGATAAGCTAAAGCTGATGATGCGCCGCAAGCTTGGCAAAAACTCGGATATTAATGCGGAGCTGTACTGGAATATCGCCAATGGAATCGATAATAGCCCCGTCACCCCGGGGACGCATGAGGTTGCTCCGAAGGCAGTAGGGCATATGATGACGCTGCCGCGCGACTATGGAAAGCTCGAGGAAATCAAGGTCGTGCTTCTTGAGCTGACTGAGCTCGTCTGCCAGCGCTGCCGGGGCAAAGGGTATATGGGGCATGTCGTTTCGGTTGGCTTGATGGGCGCCGATTATGATCGGCCGTCCGGCTTTAGCCGCCAGATGAAAATGGACGATCCGACGAACATCACCAATCAGGTCTATCGCGCCGCCATCCAGCTGGTGCTGCGGCACTGGGACGGCTATCCGGTACGGAAGGTTGGCGTCAGCCTGTCGCAATTCTCCCAAGATGACGAATACCAGCTTTCTTTATTCGACACCAGGCGCGAGAAGACGATGGCGCTTGAGAAAGCAACGGACGCCTTGAAGCGGAAATACGGAGACGCCGTTATTTTGAGAGCAGTGTCCATTACGGATGCCGGTCAGGCGCTCCATCGCTCGGAGAAGATCGGAGGACATTATAAATGAGAAAGAAGCTTGAAGGCAACGGAATTTGGGAATCCAGTCGCATGATGCTGCCCGAGCACAAAGTGGCGATTAATGAGCATGAGAAAGCTTTGCGGAAGCGGGAGCGCGTAGAGCTTGACGAGCAGGAATGGGAGCATGTGGCCCGCTCCGTGACGGAGTCGCTGCAGCAGCGGCAGCCGATTACGCTCCGTCTGTTCCACCCGCTCGAGGAGCTCACGGTCATCGGCATCGTAGAACGCATTGACCAGCTGAAAGGCCGTTTTATGGTCGATGGCGAGTGGTTCCCGATTCAGGATATTGAAGGCGCCTCTGTGCAGGAATAATGAGAAACCGCCCCATCCACAAAAACGGCAGCCTTGGCCCGAATATAGGGTCGAGGCTGCCTGACTGCACGCACACGGAAAATTATTTTGATGATTTCAAAGCCGCTGACGGCTACAGACTTTTGGAGATGTAACTTTTTTGGCGCAGCATCAGGATAACGGGTACTAATGCGGCGAGGAAACAGCATGAGGCAAGAACCGGAAGCAGCGTCCATTCAAAAATGGAATTTCCGAGATACGTTTGCCAGCCGATCAATGCTAATCCAAGCAAATAAGTAAGGCCGGAAATATGAATCGACGTGCGGCGAACGGGAGAGGTGAGCGACTGGCGTTCTGTCAGCCAAGCTACAAAAGGCAGCGCCTGCAGCGCATGAAAACCGAGTCCATGGAGCCAAATAATATTTCCGTGCAAACCGACAAGCCGCCCTTGGTTAACGGAAATCCATATCCCTGCCGCAAAGGAGAGCATAACCGCAACCATGGCGTACCGAATGCTGAGCACAAGCTCCGGGCGGAGCCGATAAACCTTCTTACGGTAATATTGAATGGCTAAGAAGAGATAGAACACTACCAGCAAAAGAGCAACCAATCCAAAGATCGAACCGAGAGCCGTATCGAAGGCTGTTCCGTCCTGTACGAATCTCGGATTTACACCGCGGAAATTTTGAACGGTCTCCGCAAAATAGGAATAAAACGCCAGTAAAATATAAGACCACCGAAAAAATGCTTTACCTTTCTCCCCCATTGCCGAAAATGGAAGGATCGCTGCCGTGGATAGCAAAAATATGCCAAGCGCGGCATTAAAGGAAAATGCTTTCAACACATCCCCTTCCGGGGCTACGGCTCCCCCGTTCAGCATGCCCCATACCCCGCAAATCACCGCAAGTAAAAATCCGAGCAGTCCGGTAAGCACCAAGGACTTCTCCCCTTCAAAAAACTTGACTGCCGGACGCAGTCCGCTACCTGCTTGATTATTCAATTTAAACACCCTTCCTGCCATGAGTTGATGACTCTCACTTTACAGGAGGGATGTTACATTTTTAACGGACGCAGGTTTGATTTGCAGTTGAACCTTCAGGATGGTTTTGTACTCGACTTAAGTCTGAACCTGACCATTATTCCAGTCGAAGCGCATGCCCTCCTTGTTGCCTTAGTTAGGATTTGTTCAGAGGCTTAAAAAATCAATGTTTTGTAAGATTATGGCTCTGCATGATAGAGAGAATCAACGAGCTCAAGCCATTTCATATCCGCCTCGAGATGAAGCAGGCTGCCTTCCAGCAAGAGCAGCATAGCTGTATCACGCTCCGTGTCCAGCTCATTTTTTAAATGCGTCATTTCAAGCACAGACATAAGCAGCACCCGCTTCTGACCGTCAATCATCCCGCGCCATTGCTCGAAATCAATTCTCTTTGCGCAAAGCAGCTTGAAATAGAACTCATCCTTAAACAAGGAACGCTCGACAGGCTGAAGCAGCCAATCGAGCAATTCATCTGTTCCTTTATCCGTTATTTTATAGGGCTTACGGTCCTGCCCCTCGCCCTCCAAAGGCTCTGCCAGCAAATCGCGGACAAGCCGGTCTAGAGTCGTGTATATTTGTCCGGTATTAAGCGGCCATTGCTTGTGTACCATCTGCTCAAACTCCGTTTTAATTTCATAGCCATGACGCGGCTTCTGGTACAAAAGCCCAAGTATGGCATGTTTGATTGACATAAGCCGTCCACCCTTCTTTATTCGTAATGCAAGGCTTCATTTAACGGAATGCGCGAAGCCACTGCCGCTGGCAGATAGGCGGATATAAGCGATATGGACAACCCAAGACCAGCAGCTATAATCATCCACGACCAAGGCATGAAGAACGCTAATGAAAATCCGGCAATCACCTGATCAGCCGAAATTGCATAAGAGAGCGACAAACCGAGGCCAATCGCTGTTACGATCGCGCAAACACCGATGATAAGCCCTTCGCAAAGGACGATTTTCCGAACCTGCCAGGGGGTACTTGCTATCGCTCGCATCGTTCCGAACTCCCGCGTCCGCTCGAACACGTTCATTAGGAGAGTATTTAAAATGCCTACACCTGATAAGAGTACAATTAAAGCAATCAATATATTCATCATCGTAAACGGTAGGAGGAGTTGTTCCCTGCGGCTCTCTAGATACTCGTCAGCCATCCGCACGCCGGATAGTCGTTCCCCAAACAGCAGGACCATTTGCCGTTTCACGGCTTCCTGTGACATTCCGTGCTCCAGCAGCAATGCTACGCTTAAACTGTCAACGATTTCAAACTCATTCTGCATATGCTCCTCCGCAACAAAAACGATATTCCCATTTTCTCTTATCGCGTTGACTACTGCAACTACCTGCAGCGTTTGCGTCCCTTTTGGGGTGTCCAGCGTTATATTTTCTCCGACTTTACCGCCCCATGCCTTATAGACCGTATGTCCAAGCGCTATCGTATGAGGCTGCTTCAAATGTTCAACAATATCTTTTACGCTTGACTTCTCCGAAGTAAACATAGGTATAAATTGGTCGGATTGTTCCTTTGCGCCAACGATGTTCACTTTCCTTACCGCACCCTCGCCCCTCCAAATGGCAGTTGTCTCCTTGATCACCGAGGCACCCGCAACACCTTCAGATGCGTTGACTTCCTGCAGGTCCTGCTCGGTAATCGGGATTGCGGTATTCACCACCAAATCTCCTCCAGTCATCGCACGCACCGACTGTTCGACGCTGTGCGTCAAGGCGTCTCGAAGAAAACCCATGACTAACAAAAAGGAAAGACCCATGCAGAGGATCGATGCTACCATAGACATCCGTCGGAATTGTCTGGATATACCGGCAGAAGCGATCACTCCTTCAAAGCCGAAAACAAACCTGACAAAGGGGTTCAGCAGTTGCTGGATTATTCGCATGAGATACGGGAATAAAAGGAGCAACCCAGCCAAAAGCGGCAGAAACCGCCAGGGGCTAGATAACCAGAATCCGCAGCCAATAAGCACGGACCCGATAAGGATCCAGCCAACCCCATGCGATCCCGGCTTTCCTTCAACTGATTGCCTGAGCACATAAGATACGTTAACCTTTGAAGCACGGTAGAGCGGAACCAGTGCTGCAAGCAACGAACCAACTAATCCGGCCGCGGAAGCGATTAGGATCGCCTGCCAAGACAAAAGGGAGAAGGCTTGTCCTTCCAGCTTCACATCATCCAGCAATTGCATAAATAACCTGTTCATACCGTATGCAAGCCCGATGCCCAGGACGATGCCGGCAGCCGTGCCAAGCACGGCAAGAAGCAGAACCTCACGCAGCACGATAGAAGCAACCTGCCCCGATGTGCATCCAATCGTCTTCATCACGGCAAATTCACGGCGGCGTTCCACTACGCTAACATATAACGAACTGAACAAAATTAAAGCACCCATGAGCAGTCCCAAACCGCCAAGCAGATATAAACCGGTATAAATATCATCTAATCCGTAAAGCAAATCATTTTCATTCATCATGATAGGATCCAAATAAACCGCAGGATAAGGCTTTAACAAGGCTTCCAGCTCAGTCATCGCCTTCGTTCCCGCTCCATCTGCAGCACGGATCTGTACATCTTGTACTAATCCAATCCTACCGGTCCATGCCTGAAGCGTATCAAGCGGAACAGCTGCATGCCAGCGGCTTATGCGAGTCGAATCCCAGCTGGAAGGAGAAGGTAAATCATCATTTGCGCTTACGATAGCGGAAACGACGATATCACGCCGCATGCCTCCGACTTGAAAAGAAACAGCTTGGCCAATGGACACCTTCCACTTTTCAGCTGTTTTCTTTGTTACAACCAGGCCTGGCATCTGCAGGCTGCCTTCCTCCGTTTTCCAACTAAGCAGCTCGCTGTCAAAACGGCTGTATCCATGCAGCAAAGCTTTCGTATTCGGGTCAATGACATACGGTAGTACGGCTAGGGAACTTAGTTCCAAACGTGCAGGCTGAGCTAGATGCGCTACGGAGAGTGTAACGTTTTCACTGCTCTCCAGCTCTTTTTTAAAGGAATAATCGAATATGGAGTCCGTACCCTTGATCTGCATATGGGCTTTCGCATTAAAAGTGCTTATCGTATCGAACACCGTTTGTTTCGTCGTTTCTACCGTGCTGGTCACTGCTAAAATTGCCGCAACGCCAAACATAATCGCCAAAAATGCAAAAAGCGTTCTAAGCTTCTTACGCGTTAAATTTCGCCATGCAATTTTCCAAGAATTGATGATCACTGCTCTTCGCCGCCTTTCCTACCTCCTGTGCCAAACGGCCATCCTGCATCGTAATGATCCGATCGGCAAAACCGGCGGCATAAAGGTCATGCGTAACCATAACGATCGTCAACCCATCCTCCCGATGAAGTTTGGCAAGCAGCTGCAATATTTCTTGCCCCCGTTTACGGTCAAGGTTGCCGGTCGGTTCATCCGCAAGAATCAACCGCGGTCCTAAGGCGAGCGAGCGTGCAAGCGCTACTCGCTGCTGCTCGCCTCCGCTCAGCTTCGATGGAAACGATTTTCCCCGGTCGGCAAGTCCGACCTGCTCCAGCAGCATATTTACGCGACTTGTTGCTTCCCATTTGGACATCCCATCCGCATACATCGGAAAAGCTATATTTTCTTCTACAGTAAGAGTAGGCAGAAGTTGATAATTTTGAAAAACGAAACCTATTTTCCGTCTGCGAAATAATGTGCGCTCCCTTTCATTCAAACAGGCTAAATCTACATTATCTAAAAGAATTTGTCCCTCCGTAAGCTGTTCAAGCCCCCCAAGCAACTGCAGCAAAGTGCTTTTTCCAGATCCACTCGATCCCATGATGGCAACAAACTCGCCTTTTTGAATATGAAGCTCAAGTCCTTTTAGCACAGCATGTATTTGTCCCTCCGACTCATATTGCTTATGAATGCGCTTTGCTTGTATCAAAGCCCTTCCCCCTTATAAAAAATAGATACCGAGTATATATACTCAGTATCTATTAATTGGAAATGGTTGTCAATACAAAAAAATCGGCTAAAACTACTGATGGAGCCATATATTCGAATCATTTCACTTCATTTCCCCCGCTGCATCGCAAGCACCGCCAGCTCAATCTTGTTCAGCATGAGACCGTATTCATTCGTAATCTCGAAAGAATGAGGCAAAGGAAGCTTTTGAAAATAAGGCCACACCTGGTTTACCGATTTGAACCAATCGCCAGGCTCCGGATCCTCTAACGGCTGATCGTTCCACGCGGCGCCCAGCTCCGGGCTGTAAAGCGGCTCGGCACCCAGCTTCAAACGCCCGCCAAGCAATCGCTCCTTATACACGCTATGCGGAAGCTGTTGACGAACGCGCGAGAACATATACGGCGCGTAGTCCACGCGCGAGCCCGTATGCTTCACCGCTCCGGCAAAGCATCGTGCCCCATCATATACGCGCGGTATGCCAAACAGCATCGCATACAAACGCTTGCCGAATTCAATCCGCTCCGGTAAATTTTCGAACTGCTCCAAAATAAGACCGGAGAGCTTTAACACGGATGCTCCTTCACCTCTTGCTTGCCCTGTTCCGTAAGGAACAATAACGCCGTTCAGCTGAAGCAGGGACTGCAGTCCAAAAAATAGCGTATGCAGCACTTTTTCGCGAAAATACGGATGCTGTACAACCCGCTGCTCAATGTAATGCTGCTCGTTTACGATTAACGCAATCGTAAGCGGCACCGCGTCGCGATCACGCCAGAACTGCTTCCAGACCGGCGCCATGAACGCCGATACGCCAAAAGCAGGCAGCAGATGGAACAAACTCCTGCCCTCGCGCCGGCTCCATTCGTAAAGCAGCAGCTGAGGATACGCATCTTGAAAAATCAAAGCGTTTGCCTTCTCCAGAAATCGAAAAACTGCCTCCCTCTGCTCTGCATTCAGCAGCAAGGGAAGCCACTCTCCCTGCAAATCTGTCATATTCCAGCCGCCGTTGCGGGACACTATGTGGGCTAGCAGCGCCCAATGCAGTTCTGGGGTACGGAAGTATACGGAACGGTAAGCTTCCGTTCGTGTCACATTATTTCGGTTGTAGACTGCCGTCTCGTCGCGTATCCGTGCAATGAGAGCGAGATCCCGTTCATGCCAGCCCTCTGCCATAGCAGGACTAGGGAATGTAATCTGCTTAGACCACGCATATTTTAGCTTCGCGACTGCCGAAGCCGAAAGCTGAAGCGGGATCGCCTCCTCCATCATCGCATGCGATGCGCTCATAGCGGCCCATTTGCCGACCGCATAGTCAAACGCCGCGCCAGGAAGCGCCAGCAGCTGCCGGAACCAATAGCCGAATGATCGGCGGTATGCTCGTACCCCATTCTTATTGCCCATTGTAAACGCCCCTGTCCAACGTCATTGACTATATGAAGCAAATGCCCGCATCATCCTATATAACCAGTATTTGCCAACCTGCGAATCGTCATACCGTGTAAGCAACATATGCGCCGCAGCTGGCCGCGATGTATAATAAAAGCAAGCATAAAGGAAGGAGACGAGAGTCATGTGCGGTAGGTATACGCTCACCGTCACGCTGGAGGAGCTGATGGTTAGATATATGATTGGGGAGACGTTAATCCCGTTTCATCGTCCGAAATACAATATTGCCCCGAGCCAGCAGGTGCTGACGATCATTAACGACGGGCAAAGCAACCGGTTAGGAGAGCTGAAATGGGGACTTGTTCCGCCATGGGCTGATGATCCGAAGATCGGCTTTCAGATGCTTAACGCCCGCTCTGAGACAGCGGCCGGCAAGCCAGCGTTCCAGAAACCGCTGCAGCGCAAGCGCTGCCTCATACCGGCTGACGGATTTTATGAGTGGAAAGCGACGGCACAAGGGAAACAGCCGATGCGAATCGTGCTGAAGAGCCGTGCTCTGTTCAGTATGGCCGGTCTCTTTGAAACATGGATCTCGCCTGAGGGAACGAAAATCAACAGCTGCACGATTTTAACGACAACACCCAACGAGCTCGTTGCCCCCATACATAACCGCATGCCGGTTATTTTGCGCCCTGAAGATGAGCAGCTCTGGCTGAATCGTTCCATAACAGACACCGCTGTACTTACGCCTCTGTTTAAGCCGTACCGGGCAGACGAACTCGAGGCTTACACAGTTTCCGCTGCTGTCGGAAGCGTACGCAATGACGAGCCTTCTTTGATTGAACACTATAAAGCCGATGAGCAGTTGGAGCTATGGTAAACGATGAGTCCCAGGGCTGCAGCGAGAGACAAAAAAAATCGCTGACCTTAAGCGGTCAGCGAAACATTCCCCAAAGCTTCAACAAGTGAAACGTGTTGTTAGGATCGATCTTTTGCCCCATGACGAAAGCGACAATCTGATCTTCCTGCGTATCCGTAAGCTGCTCCTGCAAAATAACGGCCGCTGCTTTCACAAGCTTCCTCACCTTTGGCCGATCCTGCAAATCATACTTCGTCACATTTCCAAGCAGCTGCCTGATACGGTCCTTCACTACAGGGTTTTTCATTTTGTATTTGATGCGCTCGACCAACTGCGGCCGAATTCCATAATTTTGGTAACTCACTGGCATGACACCTCCATCCGGCAATCCCGTCACATTGTTAAACTATATGCCGAAAGGAGATAATTATTGCCTAGTCCAGCTGCTCACCTTGAAAAAATTGATCTTTGCGCAATACGCTGCGAACTCTTTCATAAGAGTCGTTTGACCAAAAATCATCGCGTTCCGTCAATTCGGCGGCATCTTCCCTAGCAATCTCGAGCACCTCGTAGTCTGCTACCATATCCGCTAAACGGAATTCGGGCAGCCCGCTTTGCTTCGTACCAAAAAAATCGCCGGGACCGCGAATCTCCAAATCGCGCCGGGATACTTCAAAGCCATCGTCCGTATCCGTCATGACTTTCATGCGCTCGCGTCCAGTTTCCGATTTCGGATCGGCTACAAGAATACAATGCGATTGATGCTCGCCACGACCCACCCGTCCCCGCAGCTGATGCAGCTGGGACAAGCCGAAACGTTCCGCATCCATAATAATCATAAGCGTGGCATTAGGCACGTCGACGCCAACCTCAACCACGGTCGTCGCCACCAGCACATGCGTTTCATTGGCACCGAAGTCACCCATGACCGTTTCTTTCTCTGCTGCCGATAACCGGCCGTGCAATAAACCGACACGCAGATCCGGAAACGACTGCTGTGTTTGCACGTAAAGATCAATCGCATTTTGAACGTCGAGCTTCTCTGATTCTTCAATCAAAGGACAAATAATATAAGCCTGCCGGCCTTTGTTTACTTCTTTTCGAATAAAACCAAGCACTCGCTCCATCATGGTATGCTTCACCCAATAGGTCTTGATCGGCTTTCGCCCGTGCGGACGTTCGCGAATCGTCGACACATCCATATCCCCGAACGCGGTAATCGCCATTGTTCTCGGGATCGGAGTAGCCGTCATCGTGAGCACATCTGGATTCATCCCTTTGCGGCGCAGCACGCTTCTTTGGTTAACGCCGAAACGATGCTGCTCGTCCACGACAACAAGTCCCAGGCTTCGGAAAAAAACATCATCCTGAATGAGCGCATGCGTGCCGACAACGATGTCGATGATCCCCATTTGCAGCCCCGCGAGTACATCTCTCCGCTTGCGTTCTGTCAAACTGCCCGTCAACAAGGCAACCTGGATACCGAGCTCTGCGAACATCCTCGTTAGCGATCGCATATGCTGGTCGGCTAGGATTTCGGTCGGCACCATCAAAGCGCCTTGGTGCCCCGACTTTACCGCACAATAAAGAGCAATCGCAGAGACGACCGTTTTGCCTGAACCGACGTCTCCCTGAAGCAGACGGTTCATGCAGGAGGGTCTTCTCATATCGACGCAAATTTCGTTAACGACCTTCTTCTGCGCATCCGTCAGCTCAAACGGCAGCGTAGCGGCAAATTGACGAATCGTCTCGCTCTCGATACGGTGTGCGATACCGTCATTGCGCTTGCGGTTAAGCGCTCGGTATGCCTGCAGCTTAAGCTGGAACAAGAAAAGCTCCTCATAAACCAGCCTTCTGCGAGCTTCCTGCCCTTCCTGCGTATCATCAGGGAGGTGAATGCGCTGCACGGCGTCCCGTCTAGCCATCAAATCGTGCTGGCGGACAAGCTCCTGCGGCAGCAACTCTTCGATCATCATTCCATATTGTGTCAAGGCTTGACGGACGGTTTTGCGCATCCAGGGCTGCGTAATGCTTCCCCCGACGGAGTAAACGGGCTGCAGCGTTCCCGTCTTCGCCGCACCACCGCTGCCTGGAAATTCCGAGTCTGAAACCGTCATCTGCAGGCGCTGCTGCTCCCACTTGCCTGTAAGCATAATCTCCCGGCCGATGGTCAGCTGATCCTGCAGAAAATGCCGATTAAACCATACTGCCGTGACCAGCCATTGTCCGATCTCTACTTTACAAGTCAGTCTTGATTTGCTTTTGCCATAGCGCTGCAACAGGGGAATCCCCCTAACATGTCCCAGCACCGTTACCTTTTCGCCTTCCTTGACATCGGTCAGCTCGCGAATGCGGTAATCCTCATACCGAAACGGAAAATAATCGAGGATATCCGCAACGGTTTTAACGCCAAAGGCGTGAAGCTCCTGTTCCTTAGGAGCACTCACGCCTTTGATTTGCCGAACTGAAATTTGGTCCAGCGTCATCATAATATCACATCCTGTACATAAACACGGCTGATGCGCCAGGTCCGGTGTGTGTTCCGATTACCGCGCCAATCGTCGTCCAGTTAATCGCTCGTACATTGAATTGGCTCTTTAGAAGCTCACAGAGCTCCTCTGCGGTATCCTTGCGGAAAGAGTACGCCATTGTCATCCCAACCGGCTCATCGCCGTACGTCTGCTTCAGCAGCTCTATGATACGCGCCATCGCCTTCTTGGAGCCCCGCACCTTATCAACCGCATACACGACACCATCCGGTTCCAATGACAAAATCGGTTTTATATTGAGGATCGAACCGATCAGCGCCGAAGCTTTCCCGATCCGTCCGCCCTTCTGCAAATATTCCAATGTATCCACAAGAAAATATAATTTCGTATCGCGCTCAAGCTGCTCGATTGCCTCTATGATCCGTTCCTTTGATTCCCCTGCTTGCGCCATTTCTGCCGCTTTCACGACACGCATCCCAAATCCGTAAGAAGCCGATCTGGAGTCCAAAATCGTAATATCCGATTCTTCCTCCAGCATTGAATGTGCGATGACTGCCGACTGAAAGGTGCCGCTCAGCGCCGCTGATAAATGAAGTGAAATAATAGGAGAATCAGCGTCTTCAGCGAGCAGCCGCCCGTATACTTCCGAGAACTCAAGCGGCGATGGCTGCGATGTTGTAGGGAGCACAGAGGACTGTGCCAGCTTTTCATAGAATTGCTCCGACTTTATCGTCACCGCGTCTAGAAAAGTCTCTTCTCCGAATATCACCTTAAGAGGAACAATGGATATCCCCAAACGCTCTTTAACCTCATCCGGAATGTCGGCCGTGCTATCCGTTACGATACGGACCTTCCCCATTGTCATACCCTCCCCGCATTATAACGACCATATCTTTATTCTAAAGCAAATACGTAAGGATAGAGCGGTTGTCCGCCTTTTTGCACCTCAAGCTCCAGCTCAGGATATTGCTCCCCAATCCATTCACAAAGCGATGCCGTTTCCGTTGCATCCGCTTCCTCCCCGGATAAAATCGTCAGCAAATCTCCACCGGAGTCAAGCATGCTCGCGATAAGCCCGTGACAGGCTTCCAGCAAGCCGGCTTCCGATACAACGATCGTTTTCTCCTTAATGCCGATGTATTCGCCCTCGCGGATGTCCACGCCTTCAATCGTCGTATCCCGTACTGCCTTTGTTACTTGCCCCGAAACTACCTGTTCCGCGGCATTTTTCATCCACACGCTGTTGCGCTCAGCCGTTTCTTCTTCTTTAAAAGCAAGAACTGCCGCCAAGCCCTGCGGAATCGTACGGGTAGGGATTACGGTAACACTGCGCTCGCTAAGCTCGGCAGCCTGCTCTGCCGCCAAAATAATATTCCCATTATTCGGAAGAATATAAATATGCTCCGCCGACAACGCCTCGATCGCTTTTACGAAATCCTCCGTGCTCGGGTTCATCGTTTGGCCGCCGGACAACACCGTATCCACTTCATTTTCTAGAAAAATATCGGCAATGCCTTCGCCTAACGCGACCGCGATAATGCCAAAAGGCGCCTTTTCGAAAACTTGTCCCGGCGGAACTCCTTGAACAGCTTGGCCTGCAAGCAGCTCAGCCGCCGAGAAGTCCACAACGTCCGTATCCGCTTGTTCATGCTCAAGCAAATCACGATGCTGCTCACGCATGTTAAGGATATGGATATCGGTTAATTCTCCGTGAGGAAGCGATAGATTAAGAACATCGCCAGGTTTCCGCGTGTGCACATGCACCTTGATGATATCGTCTTCCGTTATGACCAAAATAGAATCTCCGTCTTTGCTAAGCGCCCGTTTGTAAGCGGATTCATCAAAAAACGCTCCTGCTTTGCCGGCCAGCTTGCGATTGATAAAAAATTCCATATCATATAAGAACTCGATAGCTTCCGTCGATAAACGTGATTGCGCCGATGTCGGCTCTTGCTTACGAACGGGAGGAACAGCGGTAGGTACAGCCACCTCTTCAGGCGGAGCCGCTTCCGAAGCCATGGAATAGGAATCAAGCTGCCCATCCACCTCGGTAAGGCTGCGTAAGAAACCTTCGTAAATAAATACGAGACCTTGTCCCCCAGAATCGACGACGCCTACCTGCTTCAGCACCGGCAATAAATCAGGCGTACGCTGCAGCGCGTCATATGCTTTCTGATGAACCTCCTGCATTAGCTCAGCCACATCGTTAGTTCTGCGGGCGTATTGCACGGCATGCTTGGCAGCTTCCTTGGCCACCGTAAGAATCGTTCCTTCTACTGGTTTTACGACAGCTTTATAAGCGAGGTCAACACCGTATTGCAAAGCAGCGGCCAGCTGTACCGTTCCCGCCTCTTCAAGACCGGCTAGCGATCTGGAGAAACCCCGGAACAGCTGCGACAAAATAACGCCGGAGTTACCGCGAGCGCCCATCAGAAGCCCCTTGGATAAAGCCTCAGTCGCCTTTCCAATGCTGTTTGACGGTTTGCTGCGGAGCTCGCGAACGCCGGAGGACATCGTTAAATTCATGTTTGTTCCCGTGTCGCCATCCGGCACCGGAAATACATTTAATGCGTTAACGTGCTCTGCGTTACGCTGTAAGTAATCCGCGCCGAGCAGTGCCATTGCGGCAAAATCAGATCCGTTTATAAAGCGCTTACTCAACGAAATTTCCCTCCCTGTTACTTAAGTACCCTGACATCCTGCACAATTATATGGACTTCTTCCACTTGTAGACCAATCACGTCATTCAGCACATATTTTACTTTGGATTGAATATTATGCGCTACCTCGGAAATTTTTGTTCCATAGCTTACGATGATGTAGAGATCAATATGCAATTTTTCATTTACCCGTCTAACTTCAACGCCTCGAGTTAAATTATCTCGTCCGAGCAACTCGGCAATTCCGTCCTTCAGCTGTTTGCGTGAAGCCATTCCGACAAGTCCATAACAATCCATGGCCGCAGAGCCGGCAATAATGGCTATGCAATGGTCTGAGACATGTATGGTACCGAGTTCGGTGCTTAGCTGCAGTGACATGGAAATACACTCCCTTACTGTATATATTATGGACTAAGTATTATTGTACTATAAACAGCTCCTTTATAGAAGTCCGATCAGAAAATCCAGTCTTTCTAAGGAAAAATGAGCTTTTAATGCTTGGAAGAAATGCTTTGTCCGTATATTTAGGTTGAACAGAACCGATGTTTATGATACGATATTCAAGTGTGTTTAAATGTTATTTCGCTTACGAATGAAGTTTTCCTCACGCATAACGAGCCATTCTTATGGAATCAGTTTTGCTCACGCAAGATTTAAAGGAGGTGTAGTCATGTCCCGCAAATGTTTTCTTACAGGTAAAGCACCTGGTAAAGGTAACAACGTTTCCCACGCAAACAACAAAACTCGTCGTTCTTGGGGCGTAAACGTGCAAAAGGTTCGCATTTTGGTTGACGGTAAACCGAAACGTGTTTATGTCAGCACTCGCGCACTGAAAGCCGGTAAAGTTACCCGCGTATAATGATGGCTTTGGCCATAGACAAAAGCACCTGAGCGCTCAGGTGCTTTTCTTTTACTTTTACACGATCACGGCCGAAGGGTGCCCTGCAGCGTCTGACCTAATTTTTTTGGAAGGTATTCAAAATCGCCTTTACGAATCCGCCCAAAAATTTAGGCAGTTTGATTGTATAAAATTTCATGCCCCATCCCTCCTCAGACACGCTCATCGAATTTATCCGTGACAAAATTCCTACGCTCATGTAAACATCCTATGCGTATTCAGTTCGTCCTATTCCATCGAGAGCCTGCGGAGGTAAGCGTATTACGCGCCCATTATTGTGTCTGGGTGATCTCTTACGAAGATAATCAACGAATAAAAAACAGCGAATATCAGAAAAAATACAATCGACATGACAAAGAATGCTATTCGAAGTCCTAATGTTTCAAATCTCCGAAAAAAACGAATACCTATGTATAGCGCTAACAATGAAAAAAGAAATCGATATAAATCCTCGATCAATGTAAACAACATGAGCATTAGACCAGCTAAAAACGCATAGGCCAAAAGCCAAAACGTCGTCTTTAATCGCTCATTCATCATCCCGGCCCCTAACGCAATACCGCAATGGCTGCTGCACGGTCCTCTTCCGAAAATACGGCGTTCCCGGCTACAAGAACGTTAGCCCCGGCTTCGCGAATTACCGCTGCCGTAGTCGAATTCACGCCGCCGTCCACCTGTACGTGCACGTCATCCAATCCTTGCTCCTCAAGCATCGCGCGGAGCTGCCGTAATTTCACGAGCGAATAAGGGATAAACTTCTGCCCGCCAAAACCCGGATTAACCGTCATAATAAGCACAAGGTCAAGATCATGCAAAATCGGCTCCAATACAGAAACCGGCGTTGCCGGATTTATGGCTACACCCGCAGGCAAACCCTTTTCCTTAATATAATGCACCGTTCTATGCAGATGCACGCAGGCCTCGGCATGCACCGTAATCCGGTCCGCGCCCGCTGCGATATAATCGGCAATGGATAGCTCCGGACGTTCAATCATCAAATGCACATCAAACGGCAGCTTTGTAGCTGGCCTTATCGCAGAAATGACCGGCGGTCCGAAGGTTAGATTGGGAACGAAATGTCCATCCATCACGTCCACGTGGATCCAATCCGCGCCTGCCGCTTCCATGGCTTGAACTTCTTCCCCAAGCCGCGCAAAATTAGCCGATAGTATGGAAGGAGCAATAATTGTCATAGTAGTTAGTACCTCCGTTTTTTCTCTTTCATTTCCGCTAAAAAAAGCAGATAATGCTCATGCCTGCTTTTCTCGATTTCCCCGCTTTCGACCGCAGCGAGCACGGCGCAGCCTGGTTCTTGGACATGCGTGCAGCCTCGGAACTTACAGTCTGGAGAAAGCTTGCGCATTTCAACAAAACAGTAGCCTAAATCCTCAATCCCCAGCTCTTGGAAATCCAACTGGCTAAACCCTGGCGTATCCGCGACTAAACCGCCGCCAATTTCAATCAGCTCCACATGCCTGGTCGTATGCTTGCCGCGCCCCAGCCTATTGCTGATTTCATTGGTCTCAAGCTGGAGGCCTGGCACAATAGCATTAAGCAGTGAGGACTTCCCTACGCCTGATTGACCGGCAAATACGGCCAGATGGCCCTTTAGCCGCTCTTGAAACGGTGCAATGCCCTCGCCAAGGCGAGAGCTCGTCCCGTATACCTCATACCCGAGCGGACGGTAAATACGATTAACGGAGGCAGCCGCAGCTTGCGCCTCCTCCGTCTCTAAACCGTCGTTTTCTAAATCTTGTTTACTTAAACAAAGCACCGCAGGTATGCCGGCATGCTCGATATGGACAAGAAACTTATCAAGCAGCTGCAAATTCAGTGCAGGCTCCGTAACCGAAAACACGAGTATGGCAAGATCGATGTTAGCGACCGGAGGACGAATAAGTTCCGACGAACGGGGGAGAAGCTCCTCTACGGTGCCTTCCCCGTTCTCCGTTAAGCTGAACATGACAACATCGCCCACTAGCGGAGTTAGTCCTTTGTTTTTGAAAACGCCCCGTGCCCGGCATTGGACCGTTATGGAATCCGCTGCTGTGTTATCCGCCCGCACATAATAATAACCGCTCAACGCTTTTACTATCGTGCCTTTGAGATGATCCTCTTTGCTATTATGGCTGCTGCTGCTGTTCTTGCTGCTGCTCTTGCTGCTGCTCTTCTTCAATTGGCTCATCGCTTTCGGTAACCTCCGCTTGTGTCGGCTCTTCTGTGGCCTGCACTTCTTCACCCGGAATGGTCAAGGTGGATGAATTTGAACCCTGCATTAGTTCTTCGTAAGTGATCGTTTTGGTATCGATAAACTGGTTGTCGCGGTATACCGTTACCCTGGCTTCCGTATCGGGTGCGACGATAACTGTAACAGGGAAGGTCTGCGTGTTGTTGATTTGACGTTTATCCCATTCAATATTCTCGCCGCGCGCATCGGAGTATTCAATTCGAACTTCGCTGGTTTTGCCTGCTTCCGCAGGTGAAATCGTGATATTGAATTGATGCTCCTTCGCATCAGCCGGCGGTCCGGAGCTTACGCGAATGGAAACCTTGGCCCCTTTGGAGACTTGATCCTTCGGCTTGTATGGATCCTGGCTAATGACATAATCCTTCTGATGCAAATAGCTAGGCTCATACAAAATATCAGCGTCATCCAGCGTCAACTCGTTTGCCTTAATCAAATCCTTCGCTTCGCTCAGGCTCTTGCCGATCAGGTTCGGCATTGGAACGGTCTCGCGGCCTTTGCTGACCATGAAATTGAATTCAACGGATTCGGGATTGTACTGTTCGCCCGGTTCTGGCGACTGCTGGACAATCGTATCCGGCTCTTCCTCGCTGAATACCGGATCAATCACGATCTGATCCTCCGTTATGCCTAATGCTCCGAGCTCATCAATCGCAGTTTGAAGAGATTTCCCGACATAATTGCCTAACTCCTCGAGCTCTGGCCCATCGCTGACCGAAATTTGAATCAATGAGCCTTCCTTGACCCTCATATTCGCCTTCGATTGACTGATTACCTGATCCTTCGGAATTTCTTTATTATGCTCATGAACGACAGGATCTTCCACTTTTAGACCCGCGCCTTCAATCATTTGCCGGGCTTCGGTCTCTGTCTTGCCCACAACGTAAGGCACGTCGACCTCAGCGACATCAAGTACGCCCAGGAGCCAGAAAAAGCCCCAAATGAGTAAGCCCAGAAAAGCGAGCGTGAAACCGACTACAGCGAGCGGTTTTTTCCAGCCCTTTGAATTCGGGACCGTTTCTTTCTCCTGCTGTTCTTCGACCGCGGCAACTGCCGGCCGATCGCGCTCTTTGGCGTCTACCGGAAGGATATCGCCGCGAATAGCAGGCATTACGCGCGTTTCTTCCATATCATTGACATGTATAAACGTTATTTTGGGCTCCTTCAATCGTTCAGGACGAAGGCAGGAATCCAAATCAAGCTGCATTTCATGGGCTGAGCCGTAGCGCTCGCTCGGATTTTTCCGCATCGCTTTAAGAATAACGTTCTCTACGCTTTGCGGAATATGCGGATTAACGACCCGCGGCTCCTCGAAATTTTCCTGCAGATGCTTCAAAGCAACGCTGATCGGGCTTTCGCCCAGAAACGGCAGCTTTGCCGTAAGCATTTGGTAAAGCACGATGCCAAGCGAATATAAATCCGATTTTTCACCGGTGTTTACCCCTTTGGCATGCTCGGGAGAAAAATAGTGGACCGATCCAATAACAGATCCCGTCTGCGTAATGGTCGATGATGTAACCGCACGCGCAATACCGAAATCGGTTACCTTCACTCGCCCGTTTTTGCCTATAAGAATATTATGAGGCTTAATATCGCGATGTATAATATGATTTTGATGGGCATGGTCAAGAGCATCAGCAATCTGCATGGCAATGCGCACCGCTTCATCTGTCTGCAACGGCGCACGCTCTTGGATAATTTCGTTCAAATTGTGGCCTTCGATATATTCCATTACGATATAATGCGTATCCTCTTCTTGTCCTACATCATAAATGCTGACGACGTTCGGATGAGATAGCGCAGCTGCCGACTGTGCTTCACGACGGAATCGGCGAATAAATTCCTCGTCATGCACAAATTGCTGCCGCAGCACCTTTACCGCGACCTTACGATTCAGCAGCACGTCATGCGCTTTATAAACAAGCGCCATCCCGCCGCCGCCGATCCGTGTCAAAATTTCATAACGTCCGCCTAAATCCTGTCCGATCATCCTTGTCACCCCTCTCGATTCATGCTAGGCGCTTCTTGCAGCAGAACGACCGTAATATTGTCGTCCCCGCCAGCATGGAGTGCAAGCTGAATGAGATGATCAGCTTTAGCTTCTAGCTCCAGCTGCTCCATCGAGACCGTTTGCAGCATTTGCTGCTCGCTCACCATATTCGATAAACCGTCGCTGCAAAGCAGCAGAACGTCATGGGAAGACCACTCTACGGTTTGAACCTCGATGTCAACCTGGGAATCCGTACCGACAGCACGTGTCAGCACATTGCGCCTAGGATGATGAGCCGCCTCTTCTGCGCTAAGCTGGCCGGATTTGACCAGTTCATTGACGAGCGTATGGTCATTTGTGATTTGCGTAATAACGCCTTCCGTAATTTTGTAGGCGCGGCTGTCGCCAACATGTCCGATAATAGCATTGTCCTGCTTCACCAAAGCAGCAACGATCGTAGTGCCCATGTTATGATAACGCTCATTACGGGAAGCCAACTCAAATACAGCTTCATTCGCTTGCGAAATCGCTTGGCGAATAAGCATTTTCCCTTCCTGTAAGGACAAATCCGCCTTCGCAGCACGCTGCTCCAGCATGCTGCGGAACGCATCAACTGCCTTTTGGCTTGCTACGTCCCCAGCCTGATGGCCGCCCATGCCATCGGCTACGATGGCAAGGGTTACCCCATTGTTTAATTGACTTACCCATGATTGGTCTTCGTTGACTTGACGAACCCGTCCGATGTCACTGCGGTTTGCCGTTAACAATCAATCATCACCTCGCCTGAGACTCCATATGTTTCGCTCTTAATTGGCCGCAGGCTGCCGCGATATCATGGCCTTGCTCCCTGCGAATCGTTACGCTCACTTTATTCCGTTCCAGTACGCGTTGGAATTCAAAAATATCCTCGCGCGGCGTCCGAACGTAATTCCGTTCAGGAACATGGTTTACGGGAATTAAATTGACGTGGCATAACATGCCTTGAAGCACATCAGCAAGCTCTTGCGCATGCTCGGCACGGTCATTTACTCCGCCAATCAAGGCGTACTCAAACGTGATTCTCCGGCCTGTTTTCGCGATATAGTTATGGCAAGCAGCCATTACGTCATCGAATGGGAAACGGCGGTTAACCGGCATCAGCTTAGAACGCAGCGCATCATTCGGTGCATGGATCGACAGCGCGAGGTTAATCTGCGTGTTTTCCTCTGCGAATTTATACATGCTTGGTACAATGCCGCTCGTCGACACCGTAATGTGACGTTGACCGATGTTCAAGCCTTTTTCATGAATCATGATACGCAGGAAGGCCATGGTTGCGTCATAATTTTCAAAGGGCTCCCCTGAGCCCATAATGACGATACTGGAAACGCGCTCGCCTGTTGCGTCAAGCATTTGCTGCGCAGTAACAACCTGTGCAACGATTTCACCCGCGGTCAGGTTGCGTTTCAAGCCGCCAAGCGTCGAGGCGCAGAATGTGCAGCCGATTCGGCAGCCGACCTGTGTCGTCACGCAAATGCTGTTGCCATAGTTGTGGCGCATAATCACCGTTTCGATCGCATGCGCGTCATGCAGGCCGAATAGAAACTTAACGGTGCCGTCCTTTGATTCGAATTTCGTAATTTCGCTAAGCGTTATAATCTGGAAGCTCTCCTCGAGCTTTTCGCGAAGCTCCTTGGATAGGTTGGACATATCTTCAAAGCTCTTTACCCGCTTCACATAAAGCCAATCAAACAACTGCCCGCCGCGAAAGGCCGGTTCGCCGTTATCTTTCATCCATTGTTGAAGCTGTTCGAGCGTGTAGTCATATATGCATGGTTTCATTTCATCACACCTGTACCTTATAGTAGGGCGGACCGAACGTTCTGGTATCCGCCATCGATTTATTTTACCACAAACGCCCATGTTCAGCCATAAGCGCGGCTTATGGGCGCTTTACCATCCTTGCAATGTAAAAACCGTCGCTGTCAAAATGCTGTGGAAGCAGCTGCGCTTGGCCATCAAAATGCTCATCGATAGCTCCGGCTTTCATCAGCTGGTCAACGATGGCCTCCGGCCAATTGCGATCCAATTCAAACTCGGGATGCTCCTGTAAGAACCGGGCAACTTGCTGCTCGTTCTCATCCTTCTCGATCGTGCATGTGCTGTATACGAGCACTCCTCCGGGGCGAACCAAATCGCATACGGCATTCAGCAAGCGCTGCTGAACGGCCGCGATATCCGATACATCGCCGGCGGTTTTCGTCCATTTGATCTCCGGCTTGCGTTTAATTACGCCAAATCCGGAGCAAGGAGCATCGAGCAAAACGGCATCCATCGAATGCGGCTTGAAGCGGTCTGCCAGCTTGAGTGCATCCTCGGTAGTAGCCTCGACATTGCGCAGCTTCAACCGCTCGGATTGCGAAACGATCAAATCACGCTTATGGGCGTGCAAATCGTTCGCCCACACCTTGCCCTTGCCGTCCATTAACTCAGCCAAATGCGTGCTCTTTCCGCCGGGAGCCGCGCAGCAATCCAGTACCTGCATGCCGGCTTTAGGCGCTACGACCTCTGCAACCAGCATCGAGCTTTCATCCTGCACAGACCATAGGCCCTCGCGGAATCCGTCGGAATCGGCAAGATTACCTCCGCGCTGAACGGTTATGCCTGCGGGCGCAATAACGGATGGCTCAGCCTCGAAGCCTGCTTCTTTCAACAGCGCAATGGCTTCTTCGCGGCTAACCTTTAATCGGTTAGCACGCAGGCTGGTATGAGGATGCTCATTCCCTGCCGCGCAGATTGCCTCTGCCTTTTCTTCCCCATAAGCGGTTACCCAGCGGCTTACGAGCCATTCCGGATAGGAGTGGCGCAAAGCGATCTGAACGACCGGATCTGCATGCTTGATATCAAGCGCCTGCAGCTCTGAACGGCCGCGGTCGATGCTGCGAAGCACGCCGTTCACCATGCCGGAAATCCCGGAGTGCCCGCGCTTCTTCGCTATGGTCACCGCTTCATTCACGGCAGCATGCGCCGGTATGCGATCTAAATACAGCAGCTGGTACGCGCTCATACGAAGCAGCTGATGCACCCATGGCTCAAGCTTATGTAGTCCTTTCGAGACGAATCGGCTTAACCAATAATCAAGCGTCGCTTGACGCTGGATTGTCCCATATACGAGCTCCGTTACCAGCCCCGCGTCTGCGCGCTGCAATCCTGCGTCCTGAAGGGTACGGTTAAGCTGCAAGTTACTGTAAGCTCCGGTCTGGGCTACCTTAACCAAGGTATCCATCGCCAGCTCCCGCGGCGATTTCGCTTTGCGGGTTCCCTGCTGCGGCGGAGTCACCCCAGCCTGAGCAGGCTTGCCGCCTGGAGCTGGACGTTTATGACCATTCCTTGCTTTGGGCTTGCCTTTTGCGCCAGTACCGTTGTTGCCCGTTTTTTTCGTGCCGCTCTCCGTCATGCCGCACCTCCGTCGCCAAGCAGCGTGCCTGCTTCAAGGCGTGCGCCTTTCAGCCAATCTGCCGCGCTCATCGCTCGTTTGCCTGCCGGCTGAATTTCTTTCAATACAACCACGCCCTCGCCAGTCTGGACATGAATGCCGCTGCTGTCCGATGCAAGAACGGTTCCTGGTGCAACAGCTCCTTTTGAATCAGCGGCTGACTGCACGGCGCACTGCCATACCTTAAATACTTCCCCGTTCAAATAGGTGAAAGCACCGGCCATCGGCGATAAGCCTCTGACCTGGTTGAAAATCGCGCGGGCTGGTTTCGTCCAATCGATTCGCTCATCCTCACGCGTTAAGTTGGGTGCGTAGGTTGCTTCCTCATTCTGCTGCGGGACGGCCTTTGCCTCACCCGAAATGATGGAGGGCAGCGTTTGTCCAAGCAGCTCCGCACCTGCGCGGCTAAGCTTTTCGAACATGGTCCCGGATGTATCCTCGTCACCTATCGGCAGTTCGACAACGCTGATCATGTCACCGGTGTCCAAGCCCTCCGCCATATACATAATCGTAACGCCAGTCGAGCTCTCGCCGTTAATGATAGAGCGCTGGATAGGAGCACCGCCGCGGTATTTCGGCAGCAAAGAGCCATGTACGTTAATACAGCCTAGGCGTGGAATATCCAACAGCGCCTTCGGCAAGATTTGACCGTAGGCTGCCGTAACAATCAGGTCCGGCTTCAGCTCGGCAATCGCTGCAACGGCATCTGCATTCCGCATCCGCTCCGGCTGGAGCACAGGCAGGTTGAACGACAACGCCGCTTCCTTTACAGGCGGCGGCGTTAGCGTTTTTTTGCGGCCCTTCGGCCGATCGGGCTGTGTAACAACAGCAACAACATTATACTGCTGCTCCAAGAGCAGCTTCAAAGAGGGAACGGCAAATTCCGGCGTTCCCATAAATACGATACGCATGAAGCTATTCGCCGCCTTTTCTAGCTCTTTCCGAAATGTCGTAGATACTCTCCGCCAAATCGGTAAACAAAATACCGTTCAAATGGTCGACTTCATGCTGGAACGCACGCGCGAGGTAGCCCTGCGCTTCGACCTTAATTGTCTGACCGCTGCTGTCTTGTCCCGTTACCACGATCCGGTCTGCACGCAGCACGTCGCCATTTAGGTTAGGAATGCTTAAGCAGCCTTCAGGCCCAAGCTGTTCGCCTTCTTGCTCGACGATGACGGGATTGACCATTTCGATTAGACCCTTCTCATCGCCCACATCCACGACGATAATCCGCTTTGAGATTCCGATTTGCGGTGCCGCGAGGCCTACACCCTCTGCATCGTACATCGTATCGGCCATATCCTTAAGCAATTTTTGCAAATTTGAATTGAATTTCGTTACTTCTTTGGCCACTTCCCGCAAAACCGGGTCCGGTTCTTTCACAATTATACGGATACTCATTGTATTCCCTTCCTTTACGATCATTAAAATAGTAATAGCTATTTATAATATAACTTGTGGATCTACGTCAATGCTGAACTGCACAAGGCGTTGCGCCGGCCCCTCCGTGAAAGGAATAAGTGCCTTTCGAACGAGAGCAGAAGCATCGATGCTCCCACGATATTTTATCACACATTGAAAACGGTAGCGATCTTTCATTCTCGAAATCGGCGAAGCGACCGGTCCAAGCACCTCCAGCGCCCTGCCAAATCCGCTGCCGAGCGAAATTAGTACGCCTTCATTCTCAGCGAGTTCCCGCAGCTCCGCGGCAAAACGTTCGCTGACTGAGGAAAGCAAGGGCAGCTGCTCATGCGACATCGTCACGAGAATCAACCGGCAATAAGGCGGGTAGCCCATCGCGCTGCGATGACGGAGCTCCTCGCTGACAAAAGCCGCGTAATCATGCTGCTGCGCCGTAATGACGGCATAATGCTCTGGCGCGTAGGTTTGAATGACGACTTCGCCCGGCAAATGATGACGGCCCGCGCGCCCCGCAACCTGCGTGAGCAACTGGAACGTACGTTCCGCCGCGCGAAAATCGGGCAGATTGAGCGAGGTATCCGCCGCAATCACACCGACAAGCGTAACATAGGGGAAATCCAGCCCCTTCGCTACCATTTGCGTCCCAAGCAGCACATCCGCCTTCCGTTCACCGAATTGCTTCAACAGCTTTTCATGCGAATTTTTTTCAGTCGTCGTGTCGACATCCATGCGGATCACCCTGATGCCCGGAAAGAGCTTGGACAGCTCTTCCTCAACCCGCTGGGTTCCGGTCCCAAAGTAACGGATATGCTCGCTTTGGCAGGAGGGGCAGCTTGTCGGCGCTTGCTCCGCATGCCCGCAATAGTGGCAGCGCAGCGCCCGTGACTTTTGGTGATAGGTCAATGAGATGTCGCAGTGCGGGCATGCTGCCGTATAACCGCAGGAGCGGCACATCACGAAGGTCGAATACCCTCGTCGATTAAGCAGCAGAACGGATTGTTCGCCGCGCTCCAGCCTCTCTGCAAGCGACGTGTGCAGCAGCCGGCTGAACATCGAACGATTGCCTTCTTTCAGCTCCTCCCGCATATCGATCACGGTCACTGGCGGAAGCGGTCTTTCGCCTACGCGCACCGGCATGGGCAGCAGGGCAGGCTCGCGTCCTTCATCCCGTGCGGTTAACGGCCGGCTTGCCGCGGCAAAGGATTCTAAAGATGGCGTCGCCGATCCAAGCACAACCGCCGCTCCGTGCTGCTTTGCCCTGCGCACCGCGACATCGCGAGCGTGATATTTCGGGCTCTCCTCTTGCTTATACGATGATTCATGTTCTTCATCCATTATAATAAGCCCAATTCTCTCAAAAGGTGCAAAAATGGCCGAACGCGCGCCAATCGCCACCTGCACCTGACGGCTGCGAATTTTGCGCCACTCGTCGTACCGCTCACCATTCGAAAGCCTGCTGTGGAGCACGGCAACCGCATCGCCAAATCTGCCCTTGAACCGTTCGACCATTTGGGGCGTTAACGAAATCTCGGGAACGAGCACAATCGCCTGTTTCTCCTGCTCCAAGCAAAATTGGATGGTTTGCAAATAAACTTCTGTTTTCCCGCTCCCCGTTATGCCGTGCAAGAGCATCGTCTGCGGCTCGCCAGCATCCACGGCCCTGATTATACGGTCATATACCGCCTTTTGTCCTTCTGTCAGCTCAAGCGGCGATGTTCTCTCGAACTCCCTGCCTGCATAAGGATCACGCTGCTGCTCTACCTCACGAAGCTCAAGCAGCCCTTTCTCGGCTAATGATCGTACGCTCGCGGCAGACCCGCCAGCTTCGGCCAGCAGCTGCTGAAGCTGCATCGGGCCTCCATGCTCAAGCATGAAGGCTAGAACTTCGCGCTGCTTCGCCGCCCGCGAGGGCAGAGCTTCCATTTGCTCGCGTACTGCCTCGACATTGTCCGGCAAATAAACGGTCAGCACCTTGCGAACGGCAAGCCTGTCGCGTACCTTGGTGTGCTCAACGAGCACGCCTTCGCGCAGCGCGGCCTTGACGGCCTTCGCATGCTCTGGAAAACGCTCCAGCAGCACCTCAAGCTTAACCAGCTGTCCGCCCTTCGCCATCCATTCCGTCATCGCAAGCGGAAGATCCTCTCTCGCCGCTTCCTCATCCTCAATGCCGACAAGCCTCTCGGCTTTGCCTTTCAAAGCAGCCGGGATCATGGCCTGCAGCGCCGTTGTCCAGGAGCAGCAATATTTATCGCTCATCCACTTGGCCAGCTCAATAAGGTCAGGCAGCAGCGGCGGCACATGATCGAGCAGCTCTGAGATCGGTTTTAGCCGCTTCGAATCGAAATCACTCGTTTCGGCCAGCTGCGTGACAAAGCCCTGCAGCACGCGTCCGCCGAACGGCACGCCAACGCGGCTTCCCACCTCAATCCAATCCGCAAAGGCAGCAGGCACCTCATAATCAAACGGCCGATCCGTCTGGCGGCTCGGCACGTCAACAATTACTTTAGCAATCATCCGGCGCTCCCTCCGGAACGGATAAGCCGTCCAGCAACCAGCTCCAGCAAACGAACGGCAACCTCTCGCTTGGACAAGAGCGGCATCGCTTCGACTAACCCCTCCGCACCGAATACCTGAACGATATTCGTATCGCCGTTAAAGCCTGCCCCATCCTTGCTCACATCGTTTGCCACAATAAGATCGCAACGCTTCCTGCGCAGTTTATCCATGGCATAATGCTCGACCTGATCCGTTTCAGCGGCAAAGCCGACAAGAAATTGATGCTGCTTCCGCTGTCCGAGCGTTTCCAAAATATCCGTCGTCCGCTCAAGCTCGAGCACAAGCTTCTCTCCGATTTTCTTCAGCTTCTTATCGCTAATGTTCGCCACCCGGTAATCGGCAACCGCTGCAGCTTTGATAACGATATCCATCTCGTCGTATCTTTCTGTTACGGCTTCCAGCATTTGCTGCGCGGACTCTACCCGGACCACCTTAACTCCGGAGGGCAGCGCCGCAGTCGCACGGCCAGCCACTAAAGTAACATCCGCCCCCATAAGCTGCGCTGCTTCCGCAATCGCAAAGCCCATTTTGCCTGAAGAATCATTGGTCAAAAATCTTACCGGGTCCAGCCTCTCCATCGTTCCGCCAGCGGTGACAAGCACTCGCTTGCCCTTTAGCTTGGCGCTTCTTCCAAACCAAGAATCGATCGCCGCGACGATATCTTCCGGTTCAGCAAGTCTGCCCTTTGCAACATAACCGCAAGCCAGCTGGCCTGTGCCAGGCTCGACGAACATTGCTCCGCGCGCTGCAAGCAGTTCTAAATTATTGACCACCGCAGGGTGCTCATACATATGTACATTCATTGCCGGCGCAATCAGGACCGGGCAAACAGCAGCAAGAAGCGTCGTGCTCAGCATATCGTCGGCATGGCCTCCGGCTAGCTTAGCTATCGCATTGGCGGTAGCCGGGGCAATGACGATTAAATCCGCATGGTCTGCCAAATGGATATGTGATACGACGGCCGGATCCCGCTCATCGAACGTATCGGTATAGACCGGGTTGCGAGATAACGTTTGCAGGGTCAGAGGAGTTATGAATTTAGCTGCCGACTCCGTCATGATCACATGGACATTCGCGCCTGCCTGCACCAGCTTGCTGCATAAAGCTGCCCCTTTATAGGCTGCAATTCCGCCCGTAATTCCGAGTAATATCGTTTTTCCTTTTAGCATGGTGTATCTCCTATCAAGCGTAACGAAGAGTAGCAAGCTTATCATTTGTTATATTTTTATAAATTAAGCCTTGGACCATTCACCGCTTAAGTCACCAATCCTTGCGTTCTCTTAAGCTTGTGATTTGAGCAACGTGATGTTTGCCATGCCACACCACAAATCCTAAAAAATAAGCCAAGCCTATCTGATTCCCCTGCTCGGGATGATAGAACATTTTTTCGAAATCAAAGGACTGCATCGAACGAAGCAGCAGCACCCAACGGGCATATATCCCTTCGATGATCGCATAACTAACCTCCGGCGAAGCCTGCAGGCTATCCGCCGTTTCTGCCCAGCGTTCCTCGTTAAACGGTTTAATGGTCGGATTGTTCTCCGTAAGCGCAAGCTTAAAGCGCGAGAAACAATTCATGGAAGCATCCGCGAGATGATGGGCAACCTGACGCACGGTCCATCCCCCGCTTCGGTAAGGCGTATCTAACTGCTCTTCATCTAAATCCGCTAACGCAGCTCTCAATTGACCTGGCAGCTTCTCGATGTCCGCAATCCACTGTTCACGATGCTTATTGGTCATTCCTTCGAACGAGTACCTGCCAATCGGATAACGTAATTTGTCCATTCCGTTCCCTCCTGTTCATTCGTCCACGAAACGTGAGTCCCGCCATCTATCATAACATATGCAGACCCAAAATCTAACCAGACCTTATACTTATTGAACAATAAAGCCGGTCCTGGAAAAATTACAAAAGACCGTTTCTGATCCGATGCGCCATCCAATAAAGCTCCGCAATATCAGAACGGCCGATCGCTCTGAAACGTTTAACCGCTTCATCGATGTCTACCACTTCTACGACGGCCACTTGCTCGCCATCCGGTGGATTTAAAGGATCGCCTACCAGTTTAACCTCGCCGTATCCGACAAGCCTCACAAAATGCGGATGGGGAATATGCGGCCGATAAGGCTCATTTGCGGATGAATGACAAGCAAAGCAGCCGAATAGGGTATAACTTAGCAGCTCGGCTCCAAGCTCCTCCTTTACTTCCCTGACCAACGCATCCATATGATGCTCTTCAGGCTCCAGCGTTCCCCCTGCAAGCTCCCACCTTCCATCCTCCAATTGCATGACCGCATAACGGTCGCCAACGGTAGGAATAATGCTGATGTTGCTGACTAACGCTTCGTCCACCTTATAATCAGGGGTAAAGCAGTTCTCGACCGCCCCCCATACGATACCTTTCGACAATGCCGGAAAATCATTTAAGCTAAGGTTTTTAATCATGTACAATCCATCGACCTTTCCTCAAAATTCATATCTATTTTCGACCATAGAACGCATAGCGGTTCTCATAGTTTAACAAATTAACAGCTTCTGTTCACACAAAAATATTGAGGCGCTGCCCGCTAAGCCTTCCCGCATAAAAAAAAGAGCTGCTCCTTAGCCCTGCCGAGTGACCCTAAAATGCCGCCGCGAGGCTTACTTGAACTGCACCGCATTCATTTCATATGCTTGCTCCATAATATGCTGCCGACAAACAGCTGCTAGCTAATAAACTGAATAACGCCTACGGAGATTATCAACATAACAAAAACGATAAGAAAACCAATGCCGAATCTTGCCCAGTTTGAGAGAGCGCCTCTTGACCCAGCCTTCAGCTCCGCCACCTGCGCCTCTAGCTTAATAATGGATTCCTTGATTTCACGAATCTCCTGCTCATTAGCCATTCTGATCGCTCCCTTCAATCTCTGCTTTTTATCGGTTACATTCGCTTATCGACGATATGTTTATTTTCGTGAATTTCCTTTCTCAGCAGCTTTATTTCTTGGTTAAGCGACTCCAACTGCTCTGTTAATTTAGAAGAATTAATAGCGCCGCGAATGACGACTGACAGAAGCAGCATGAAAACGACAAAGACAATAATCGAAAATAAAATAAGATCCACTTCTTTAAACCTCCTTGGACTGACATACATTTCTGATTTTCATGTTCGCCTTGGTTAGTGCCTATATTTTACTAATAAAGTATATATTTTTAAAAAATTTTCAGCATTATTAAAAAAGAAAGCGGAGTGCTTCACTGTCGCCAGTAAGCACTCCGCCATTGCAATGATTATTAAAAACTTTGCTTAGTCCTCTTTTGTTGCGAGGTTTTCTACTTGGAGAATGTCGCCGTAAATTTCTTCTAAAGCAACACCTACATACTTGCGGGAGCGCGGGTTTTTAAGTTCCGACTTGTCTCCGTTGCGAAGCATGCGGGCACGTCTGGAAGCTGCTACGACTAACGTGTACTTGCTGTCAACTTTTTTCACCATTTCGTCAATGGACGGATATAACATCGTTCATTCTCCTCACTCATGCTTTCTCAATTGCTGCGACCATACCCGAAACGTAAGGTAAATATCTGTCTCTGCGGCAATGTTCTGCTATCATGATGCTGCGAATACGATCGCATGCAGCATCTATCTCATCATTCAATACCGCATAGTCGTAATGGCCAAGCAAATTCATTTCCTCGACCGCGACAGACATGCGATTATTGATCGTATCCAAGGTTTCCGTACCACGTCCGGTAATCCGCTGCTTCAGCTCATCCAAGGAAGGAGGCAATAAAAATACAAAAATACCTTCAGGGAACTTTTGCTTCACCTTTAGCGCACCTTGTACTTCGATTTCCAGAATGACATCCTTGCCGCTCGCTAATGTGCGCTCAACGAAATCACGCGGCGTCCCGTAGTAGTTACCAACATATTCCGCATGTTCCAGAAGCGCGTCGCGCGCGATCATGTCCTGAAACTGCTCCTTGCTTTTGAAAAAATAATTCACGCCGTCTACTTCACCCTGACGCGGCAGTCTGGTCGTTGCCGACACCGAATACACCAGCTCAGGAACCTTGTTACGAAGAACGGAACAAACCGTCCCCTTGCCAACCCCCGAAGGGCCGGATAATACAATTAGCAATCCCTTTTCCATATTACTCCCCGTACTATTCGTCGTTATCGTCGTCCTTAGTGGATAATCGGTGTGCAACCGTCTCCGGTTGAACAGCCGATAATATCACATGATCGCTATCCGTAATAATAACAGCGCGCGTGCGGCGTCCATATGTCGCATCAATAAGCATGTGGCGGTCGCGGGCTTCTTGAATGATTCTCTTAATCGGAGCCGATTCCGGGCTTACGATTGAAATAATGCGGTTTGCCGATACAATATTACCGAATCCGATATTAATAAGTTTAATAGCCAAGCCTGGTTCCTCCCCCGCCTACGGTCTTCCCTGTGCATCTGTCCGCAAGTGTTCAAAAAGCATGATTATATTTAATGAATGTGAATACGACAAGTTCGCGTTCTTGCCAAATACCGACAGAACTACTGCACTATTGTTGACGAAAAAAGTGCCGTGCATACTTCCCTTTGTAGAGTAAAGCATCTACCGTTACCGGTTTCCAGCAGCCTGTCCTTGCCATTCCGTGTAAGTGTGGCAACTGTATCCATGCTTTATTTTAATTGATTTTCCGCGCGCGAACAAGCGAAAATGCGAAAACAAGCAAAAAAGGCTGTTTTTCGCATCGATTCCGCGCTATTCGCCTACATACGCTCTGTCTTCTGCCACACGTATTCCGTGAGCTGAACGCCCATATCGTAGAACATAAACGGCGTGATTAAATAGATGCCTTTAAAATGCGGCAAAGCGGCATCGAGCAGCTCTTTGGCGATTTTCACGCCCTCCGCACGGCCCGCTTCTCCCTCGAGTCCAGACATTCTGGCCCGAACCTCGTCGGAAAGCTGGATCCCCGGCACCTCATTATGAAGGTATTCGGCATTGCGTCCGCTGGCCAGCGGCATGATGCCGATAAATACGGGAACCGAAAGATGCTTGGTCGCTTCCGCTATCCGTTCAATAAGACTTGGATCATAGACAGGCTGTGTCATGATATAATCCGCGCCTGAAGTAATTTTGCGTTCAAGACGTTGAACGGCTTTATCCAAATGCTTAACGTTCGGATTAAAGGCGGCGCCGACAACAAATTTGGCCTTTTGTTTGAGCGGCTTGCCCGAGAATGCCGTTCCGTCGTTCAACTGCTTGATCATTCGGATCATCTCGAACGACGTAAGATCGTAGACCGAGCTGGAATCCGGCAAATCGCCGAAACGGGCAGGGTCGCCGGTAACCGCAAGCACATGGTCGATATCAAGCGCGTCTAATCCCATCATGTGAGATTGCGTGCCGATCAAGTTGCGGTCGCGGCATGCAATATGCACAAGCGGACGAATACCGACTTTCTCTTGTACAAGCGCGGCAAGCGCAATATTGCTCATGCGCGTAACGGCAAGCGAATTATCCGCCATCGTAACCGCATCCGCCTTGGCTTCCTTCAATGCGGCAGCGCCGTCCATGAATTTGCGGATGTCCAAATCGCGCGGCGGGTCGAGCTCGACGATAACCGTGTGGCGCTTCCGTACTAAATCAACGATTGACGGCTCCTGTATAGCAGACCGCTTCGGTGCAGATTCCGTTTCAACCGGTTTCTCTACCGGCTTTACGACAATCCTCTCGACCGCAGGCAGCGGCGCAGCAGCTTGTCCGAATTGCGGAATATAGCCGTCGAGCGCAGCAGCGATCGCTTTTATATGCTCTGGTGTCGTACCGCAGCAGCCGCCGATCAAGCGGGCGCCGCGATCCGCGAAGCGCTGGGCTGTCTCGGCAAAATACTCGGGACCAGCGGAATATGTGTATTTACCATCGATATAATCCGGTATACCGGCATTCGGATAAACCGATAGCGGCAATCCGACAGGGCCGGTCATGGAATCAATCGCCCTCATGATGCCGTTAGGACCGCTGCGGCAGTTAAAGCCCACCACGTCAGCGCCTTCCGCTTGCAGTTGATCAAAAGCGGCCTTCATGCCATTGCCATCCTGCGTGCGGCCAACGTCCTCAACCGCGAACTGGCAAATGACGGGAACGTCCGAAGCCGCTCTCGCAATACGAAGCGCAAGAAGCATTTCATCCAGATCATAAAATGTTTCCAGCAGCAGTCCGTCAACTCCCTCATCAAGCAGGGCATGCATTTGACGCTGATAGGCCTCGATCACTTTTGCCGTGCGCAAATTTTTCAGCTTCCCGTCGCGTATAGAGCCGACCGCGCCTACGACATAGGCATCCTGGCCGATCGCGCCGCGGGCAGCGCGAACGCCGGCACGGTTAATGGCATCCATTTCGTTCTCTAAGCCGTATTTGGATAACTTCTCTAAATTAGCTGAAAACGTATTCGTCTCGATGACGCGCGCGCCTGCCTCATAATAGCGGCGATGGATATTTTCAATCACATCGGGACGAATCGTATTGAATTCCTCGTAAGAAACGCCGACAGGGAACCCCATCTGATACAGATAGGTTCCCATCGCGCCGTCCCCGGTCAAGATACGCTGCTGGAGCGCTTCCCTCAAATCGGGTTTCATTATATTCATACCACCCATCTTACGTTGCTCCTATAGCGAGCCGCGGAACGATACCGCTGCTGGACCCGTCATGTACACGTGATTATCGGATTCATTCCATTCAATCAGAAGATCTCCGCCTTTAAGCGATACCGTAGCCGTGCGGTCCGTTGCGCCGTTCAATACGGACGCGACAACCGTTGCGCAAGCGCCGGTACCGCATGCCAAGGTAGGACCCGCGCCGCGTTCCCAAACACGCATATCCGTTTGCGAACGGGAGTTTACCGTCACGAATTCAACATTGATTTTGCGCGGAAATAACGGGTGCGTTTCAAGCTTTGGCCCCCAAGTGTTCAGATCAAAATTCACGGCATCGTCTACATAAATGACGCAGTGCGGATTACCCATAGATACTGCCGTGAAACGGAATTCGCGGCCGTCCACCTCGATTGGATGCTCGATTACGCGTTCAGCGTCAATGGTAGTCGGCACTTGCAGGCCGTTCAAAATCGGCTCGCCCATATCGACGCGAACAGAGGAAACCTCGCCATTGTCAACGGTAAGCTGTACCTTCTGAGCGCCCGCGCCTAACGTTTCTATCGTAATTTCTTCTTTATCGGTTAAACCATTGTCATAAACATATTTAGCTACGCAGCGAATCGCATTGCCGCATTGCTCAGCCTCCGAACCGTCGGAGTTAATGATCCGCATGCGGAAATCCGCGATCTCCGAAGGGAGAATGTAGACAAGACCGTCTGCTCCGACTCCGAAAAACCGATTGCATAGACGAATAGCCAACTCGGCTGCGTCTGCAGGCAGCTGCTGTTCACCCGCGATTACCACGAAATCATTTCCTAAGCCGTTCATTTTTGTGAAATTCATCTGTTTGCCCTCTCCTTGCTACATCAATAGGTATGATATTGCTATGATTAATTCCTAATAGCATACCGCAAAGCAAGGAGAAAGGCTATTCATAATTTGTTCAATCATTTGTATTTTCCTGTTATCTAGCCGCGGTTTGCGGGCCGATCGGCCATTTTGTTTTGGTCTTGTTTTTCTTCGAAGTGCCCAGCACGCTCCCAATACCCATTAAAAAAGTCGGAATTCCCGCGGCTACAAACACAAGACACCATTCGCGGAAGTTAAGCGGTACGGTTTTGAATATCGGCTGCAAGGCTTCAATATAAAGCACGCCGATCATGAGCAGCAGCGACGAAAGCACGGCAAGCACCAAATATTTATTTTGAAACGGATTGCGGTGGAAAATCGAGCGAGAGCTCCTGCAGTCGAACACGTGAATAAGCTGTGCCATGACCAAGGTAGCAAAGGCAACGGTCTGCGCCTTCATAAGCTGTCCGGCGCTGCCGGGCGCATCATGCAAAGTGATCCAGAAAGCCCCGAGCGTGCATACGCCGATCAAAATACCTCGGCTAATAATTTTCCAGCCGAGCCTGCGAGAGAAAATGCTTTCTTTCGCGGAGCGAGGCTTTTGCTGCATTAAATCCTTCTCGGCCTGATCTACGCCAAGCGCCATTGCCGGCAGGCCGTCCGTGACAAGGTTAACCCATAGAATTTGAATCGGCACCAGCGGAAGCGGCAGCCCTGCCATCATCGCAAGGAACATGACTAGTATTTCCCCAACGTTGGATGCTAATAGATAACGGATGAATTTACGGATATTCTCGTAAATGCCCCGTCCTTCTTCGATTGCGGCTACGATCGTCGAGAAGTTGTCGTCGCTCAGCACAAGCGCCGAGGCTTCCTTCGATACATCCGTCCCGGTGATCCCCATCGCGATACCGATATCCGCCGCTTTGATCGCCGGTGCGTCGTTCACCCCGTCGCCTGTCATCGCAACGACATGCCCTTGGCGCTGAAGCGCTTTGACGATCCGTAATTTATGCTCTGGGGATACCCTTGCATACACATAAATATTATCCACGAGGCGGTCAAGCTGTTCATCGTCCATCGCCTCAAGCTGCCTGCCGCTCATGGCAATACCGCCGCGCGGCATAATGCCCAGCTGGCCCGCAATGGCTTCCGCGGTTAATTGATGATCCCCGGTAATCATCACCGTCTTGATCCCCGCGCGTCTGCAGGTCGCGATCGCTTCCTTCACCTCGCGGCGCGGCGGATCAATCATTCCCGTTAAGCCTACAAACACAAGCTGGCATTCGGCATCCGCTTCCGTCTCGCAAGCATCACTGGCTCGCAAATCGCGATAAGCAAGACCGAGCACGCGAAGCGCGGACTGCGCCATCAGCTCGCCTGCCTCGGCGCATTTCCGTTTGAGCGTGGAAGTAAAGGGCACGACCTTTCCTTCCCACAGCACATAAGAGCAGTGGTCCATCAGTAAATCAGGCGCTCCTTTTGTACAAATGAGACGGCCCCCTTGATGAGCCACCACAACCGACATCCGCTTACGCTCCGAATCAAACGGAAACTCTTTCTCGCGTTTATATAACGGCTCAAGCGATTTGGCTGAAGAACCAAGCTTGGCAGCAAGCACTGCCAATGCCCCTTCCGTCGGATCTCCCTTAAGCACCCATTCCTCTTGCACTTCCTTGCTTTTTCGTTTGCCTGTTTCGGCTGATTCCACCTTTACGATTTGAGCGTTATTACACAGAGCGCTTACCTGAAGAAGCCGCTTGATCGATTGATCGTGTTTGATATCAAGCGCATTGCCAGCTTCATAAATGGCACCTGTCGGATCATAGCCTTCTCCGCTTACCTCAAGCTGCCTGCCGCCTATCCATACATGGGTAACCGTCATTTTATTTTGCGTCAGCGTGCCCGTTTTGTCCGAGCAAATCACCGATGCGCAGCCGAGCGTCTCAACGGACGGAAGCTTGCGGACGATTGCCTTCCGTTTAATCATTCGCTGTACGCCAAGCGCGAGAGCGATCGTTACGATCGCCGGCAGCCCCTCCGGAATAGCGGCTACTGCCAGGCTGACTCCCGCAAGGAACATGCCGTATGCCGGCTGGCCGTGCAAAATCCCCGCAACGACAACCATCACCGTCAAACCTACGGCTACAACGATCAAAATTTTTCCAAGCTGCTCCAAGCGGTGCTGCAGCGGTGTTTCCATCGACTCCGTCTGTTGGATAAGTCCGGCGATTTTGCCCATTTCCGTGTCCATGCCCGTCCGGATGACTACTGCCTTTGCTGTTCCTCTCGTGAGCATCGTGCCCATGAACCCCATATTTCTCTGGTCACCAAGGGGCAGATCATCCTCCGCGATTGCTGCGGAATGCTTGCCGACCGGTACCGATTCCCCCGTCAAAGCGGACTCCTCTACATAGCAGCTGTTTGCTTCGAGGAGCCGCACGTCCGCAGGTATCCGATCTCCGCTTTCCAAGTAAATCAGATCGCCTGCAACCAGTTCCTTGGCAGGAACGGTCAAAAGCTCCCCGCCTCTGAGAACCTTGGCCGTTGGCGCTGAGAGCTCTTTAAGCGCCCGCAAGGAGCGTTCCGCCCGAAATTCCTGCACGAAGCCGAGTACCGCGTTAATTACGATAATGGCCACAATCGTGATGGCGTCCAAATATTCGCCCAGCAAGCCTGAAATTAAAGTCGCTCCCATCAGCACGAGCACCATAAAATCTTTAAATTGATTGAGGAACAACAAGATCGGCGAGACGCGCTTGCCCTCCGTCAATTCGTTATGTCCGTTCTTCTCCAGCCGCTGCGCCGCTTCCGACGTCGTCAGCCCTTGATCCGGGGAGCTCACTAATGCGTCAACCAGCTCATTTGCCCCCATTTGATGCCATTTCAATTGTTCCATGGTATAACTCCTTTCCGTAATATGCCGAGCCAAGCAGACACGACGCCAGCCCTTCGGACAGCCTTCTAGGGTAAATGTATTCGGACAGCCCATAAAATATCCCTTAAAAGACTTAAGTTTTTGGCTCAACTATGGCATGATAGAGAAAGACTGACCAAGGAAGCGAGGAACACACACCATGGCATTAGACGGGATCGTCACCCATGCTATTACGCAAGACCTGCAGCGCTGCGTCGGCGCGCGTATACATAAAATACACCAGCCTACCGAACACGAACTCATTTTCAGCATTCGAGGAGCCGGCATGAATGGCAAGCTGCTTTTGTCTGCCAACCCTACCTATCCCCGCGTACATTGGACCACGGGCACGTACGTCAATCCGATGGAAGCTCCTATGTTCTGCATGCTGCTCCGCAAGCATTGCGAGGGCGGCGTCATTGAGTCCATCCGGCAAATCGGGTGCGAGCGTATCATCCATATCGAAGTCAAGCATCGGGATGAGCTCGGCGACTTATCGAACAAAACAATCGTTATCGAGATTATGGGCCGCCACAGCAATATTATTTTGATGGACAAGGCAACCGGAATGATTCTTGACGGTATCCATCATGTTACGCCCGCCATCAGCAGCCACCGGATCGTATTGCCAGGCAGCAGCTACACCCCGCCTCCCGAGCAAGGTAAAATTGATCCGCTGGCAATTGATACGGAACAAGCGTTTTTGGATGCGCTAAGCGATACCGATGAAACAGCGCCTCTGCATAAGCGACTTGTGGACAAGCTAAGCGGTTTCAGTCCGTTACTCGCAAAGGAGCTAGTATACCGGGCACAGGCTGGCGCAGAAACATTAAAAGAGGGCTTACCGCAAAGCTTGGAACAGGTATGGAACAGCTTCTCAAGCTTCATCCAACAGGTAAAGAATGAGCAGTACACGCCTATGATCAAAACAAATCCGGACACCGGAAAATCTTTTTTCTCGATCACGGAGCTTACGCATATCGAAGGTGAAGCCGAATTTTTCACGGATGTCAGCGCTTGCCTCGAAGGTTTCTATGGCAACAAAGCCGAGCGCGATACCGTAAAACAACGAGCAGCGGATCTCATCCGCTTCGTTCAAAATGAGAAAGCAAAAAACGTCACAAAAATTAAAAAGCTTGAGGATACGCTCGTAGAAGCCAAGGATGCGGAGAAATACAGAGTACTCGGCGAGCTCCTCACCGCTTACATGCATCAAATGAAGCGCGGGGATACTTCCATCGAGCTAATCAATTTTTATGATGAAGAACAAGCTTCGGTCACCATTGAGCTTGATCCGCAGCTGACCCCTTCAGACAATGCCCAGCGCTATTTCCGGCGTTATACCAAGCATAAAAACAGCTTGTCCATCGTCGCTGAGCAGATGGGCATCGCACGTACTGAAATTCAATATTTTGAATCCTTGCTGCAGCAGGTCGATAACGCTTCTCTTGGCGATATCGGGGAGATTCGTGATGAGCTCGTGGAGCAGGGCTACATGAAAGAGCGCGGCAGGCGCGGACCAAAAAAGAAAAAAACGCTCAAGCCGTCCTTGCTTTGTTACACGTCCTCCGAGGGGGCCACGATCTATGTCGGCAAGAACAATACACAAAACGAGTATTTGACGAATCGGCTTGCGTCGCCTTCCGATACATGGCTGCATACAAAGGATATTCCAGGCTCGCATGTCGTCATCAGGGGCGGAGACTTTGGCAACGCCACGCTTGAGGAGGCGGCTATGCTTTCCGCTTTTTACAGCCAAGCACGCGACTCCAGCTCCATACCGGTTGATTACACGACCATTCGCCATGTTCGCAAGCCGAGCGGCGCGAAACCGGGCTTTGTTATCTATGACAACCAGAAAACATTATTTATAACACCGGACGAACAGCGGATTAAGTCGCTTCCCTGCGAGACGAAATAGTCCCGCTGCCGATCTGCTGCACCGCACAAAAACAAAAACACGGTCTCTTATTTTTTTAAGAAATAAGAAGCCGTGTTTTTATTTTTTCTATGCAGCGCTTGCCGTCACCCGATACAAGAAACACATGCTTCGCCCCAGGAAGCAACCCGTCATTACGAACCGCGCTGCCGCCTATAAACACTTTAGCCGTTAACTGACTGTCTTGGATCATTCGGTCCAACCGAAGCAGGAAGTCCGAAGCCGTCCCCAAGCGCTCCTCATTGGCAAAACTTAGCGTAAATGCTGCAGGCTTCACCTCAGCCAAACAATCGAATATCCCCTTCTCGGAAGGAGAGCTCCCAAGGCAAACTACCCGAAAGCCCTCCTGCTGCGCAAAAAAACCAATCAATTGGATGCCGAGCTCATGCCGCTCCCCCGGGCCGCTGGCCGTAACCAGCAAGGGACTATCGTCGTTAGGCCGGAATAAGCCGCGAATCGCAAGCACTTTATCACGAATAAAATGGCTCCCGAAATGCTCCTGGTATTCGGAGATTCCTCCCCGCTCCCGCCGCTCACCCAGCTCTACAAGCGCTGGCTCTAAAATATTTAAGAGAAGATGCTCCAAATGATGCATCGCAAGCAGCTGCTCATAAAATCGCTGCGCGCTGCCAAGATCCAGTTGAATGAAGCAATGAAGCAGATACTCGATCGGCATGCTCCAATCCGGGGAAGGCGGCTTCAAGTCCTCCTGCTTTTGACCAGCACGTGCTGAAGCATCTTCAAGACCGTTTTTCCATTCCAAAACAGCCATCCCGATCGGAACGCCTTCATCCACCTGTCCTTTCAACCAGAGCAGCGTGTCGATATCCTCTTTCGTATAACCGCGGTAGCCATTCGCCATCCTCTCCGGCTTAACGGCTTCGTAGCGGTCCTCCCATTTGCGGATGAGCTGCGTAGACACGCCTGTCCGCAAGGACGCTTCCTTGACTGTATAAAGCCTAGAGGTCATTCCTCTTGCTCCTCCATGATGGCAGCAGCTGCTGCAGCACGCCGATACTTACCGTACGACTGCCTACCGCGCCATGAAAAATAACACCCTGCCGCGCGCCATGAAAATCCGAACCGCCGGTCGCTATCAATTGATACTTGGCTGCAAGCGCCGAATATCGGCGTTCCTCCTCATGACCGTGATCGGAATGATATACTTCGATGCCTTGGGCGCCATAACGTATGATCTCTTCCACTAATGAATCGTTGTTGTATAATCCGGGATGCGCAATAACGCTTGTCCCCCCGGCCTCTCGTATCCAGTCAATGGCCTCGAACGGATTCAGTCTCGGGGGATTGACGTAAGCCTCGGCACCCGAAGCTAAATAACGATCGAACGCTTCCTTCATGTTGGATACGACTCCCTTGCGGATAAGCGCCGCAGCGATATGAGGACGCCCGATGCTGACGGCAGCGGATTGCATCGACTCATTCGCACGGTTCCCGTGGGCGGCATCGAGCACATCATCCATTGTCACCGCTATGCCCAGTTCATTCAGCTTAGCGACAATCATTTCATTGCGTCGATCCCTCATGCCGCGCAGGCTTGCAAGCCTCGAGAGCCATTTTTCATCGGTATTATTCGTGTAATAACCTAGAATGTGAATATCGGTACCAGCCGCAACCGTGCTCACCTCAACGCCCGGTACAACAACGATACCTAATTTCTCGCCTTCTAACAGGGCTTCAGCTACTCCCGCGACCGTATCATGATCTGTAATTGCAATCGCGGAAAGGCCGGCCTCTTTGGCCAGTTTGACGTTCTCCGCAGGACTATGCAATCCATCCGATGCAGTCGTGTGTGTATGCAGATCAGCAAGTCCGTTCGTTAGAGCCATTGCTGCAAATCCCTCTCTCTCAAAAAGGATAAGAACGTTACGGCGGATATCGGCAAGATGGCCGATTTCAGATAGATCGAATAAAACTGCCGCTTAAACTTCGAGTCTGATACTTTGATCATTCGAATTAAATCAAGCGCAACCTCATGCTTAACGGAGGAGGAGGAGACGAAGGAAATGCCTAAGCCTGCTTCGACAGCTGATTTCACGGCACCTGTGCTGCCCAGCTCCATGACGATTTTCATTGACGCGGGATCTATATTTTTATTTCTAAGCTGCTCTTCCATCACAAGCCGGGTTCCCGAGCCTTGTTCCCGCAGAACGAAAGGAAATGCCATGGCTTCTTCTAAAGTGACCGATTCGCGGTCTGCTAACGCATGCGATTTGGACACGATGAGCCTGAGCTCGTCGCTCATGACAGCTTCCATATGCATATCGGGATGGTTAACCGGAGCCTCGATCAAGCCGAAATTAAGTTGATGGCTTAAAATATCTTCCATTATTTGGGACGTATTCATAACCTTCATGCTAATCGAGATATGCGGGTACTCTTGGCCGAACGGCCCGAGCAGCCTAGGTAAAATATACTCCCCTATCGTCAAGCTGGAGCCGAGCTGCAATCGGCCCTTCAGCTGCTTCGTGAAAGCAGACATCGCCTGATCCGTATCTCTGATCAAATCGATACTGCGCTGAGCGTAAGGCATCAATGCCCTCCCCGCTTCCGTCAGCTCGATCCGTTTCGTTGAGCGCTGGAGCAGCTTTGTGCCGAAATAATCTTCCAGCGACTGCACTTGCATCGTTACGGCAGGCTGAGTCATATGTAAAGATTGCGCTGCAGCCGAGAAACTGCCGCGTTCGGCAACCGTACAAAAAATGTGAAGCTGATGAAAATTAAGCGCCATAATCGATCATCCTTTCTTCTGGTGCTTATTATACTACAAACCTTGTACGGATTCTTACAACCGCAACAAAAAAAGCATGCAATCTTATTTGGATTGCACGCTCCGGTTTTATTTATATAGTTATATAATGCCTTATTTGCGTTTTCTGCTGCTCTTTACAAGAGTCATTCGCCGGGAATGACGCAGCCAGGAATAATAGGACTTAAGATCCCTAAGCTCAATCGTTTCTGACATCCGTCCAAGAAAGGTCACTATGATCATTTTATGTAATGGAACTCCGGTAATATCCGTTTCCGTCAGTGATTCCGCAAATTCGGCAACAAAGACCAGGTCGTCGTCAATTAAATAAACATCCTGCTCGTTGCGGTAATACGGCTCGATGCGGCCCTGCTTCAAGCATTCCCATAGAAATTCGGCAATATCTACAAATCCGGTCTTCTCGCTTTCGATCCGGTCCAGCCAACGGCTTTTGGCATGGTTTGTGATGACGATATCCGCAACTTTTTTATCACCTAGATCAATATAAAACGACTCATATGTGCTCCATCTTCTTGTCATTTTATCTTTCACTGCGCATCTCACTCCTTCCTAGGACCCAGGGCTTTTATACTATGAATTTAATTCCATTCTATCATGATTGTCCGAGATTACAACAATAAAATAAAGTACGACCATTTTTGTAAGTTATTGGCTAATTTATCGTAAAAAAAGACACTTCTCAGCGTTGATCGACACGGAGAAGCGTCATTTCATCATGCATATATGCGATTACTCATTATTGAAACGGATAAGTACACTGCCATAAAACATTTAACCTGCTTACAGGCTGTAAAATCTTGTTTTATCTTCACTGTCTTTGCTGTATTCGGTTTTGATTTCATTGCGGTACGAACGTTCGATCTTGCGAACGTAAGAAAGCTTACCCATCTGGCGCACAGCCTCTTCAGAACGTTCCGCATTCATATACATCACGACGTAATGCATCTTACGCGACATATAATGAACCGTCCCGAACCTTTCGAGTGACCTGGCTGCTTTCAAATCACTTACCCATACGATATAACCCGTTCGTTCCGGTAGCATCTTTTCCCTCCTAAAGGTTTGCCCAGCAAACCTGCTTCAAAAGCATAGGCCAAAGGTTTGCCCGGTAAACCTGCAACGAATGCTTATGCTGAGGTTTACCCTGCAATCCCGCCATTATTCCGTGCCGCGCACCGTGTTAGCTGCAACCGCCGCTTCCGCAGCTGCAAGAGCCGCCGCTTCCGCAGCTGCCGCCGCCGGCAGCTTTCTCGTTGCCAGGCACCTTGATATTGTCCGAAACCGACTCCGCGATCGTGCGCGAAACATCATACAGCATTTCGTCTACAGCCTGCTCAGCGACTTTGAAACGACGGACGCTTTCAATTTCACTCAGCTCACGCTCGATTTGCTTCACTTTGTCCTTCGCTTCATTATAATCCGGATGAAAGCGCCCGAAGCGCTCACATTCGACGAACAATTCTTTAGCCTTGGCGAAACGCTTCGTCATTTGCTTGACTTCTTCGTCTTCGTTTACAGCCGTCTTCCAATATAGATAATCGGCAACTTCCGCCGATTGATTAATCCAATCTCCTAGTTCATAGGCACAGAGCAGCAGCGACGCCATATCAAGAGAAGAAACGCCGCCTTGCGGTTGCTCTAACTGAATAGCCGTTAAACCTTCAGTTGTTGGCATTCACCCACCTCATTTCAATTGCTAATTACTACAATTACTACACTATCATATCATATTCGCTTTACCAATAGATAGAGATTATATTGGGCTTTCTTGACCCGGGATAATAAGGCGCATCTCTTCCCACATATCCGGCGTGAGCCGGGTAATTTGCCGATGCCGCTCATCTTGAAGCAATCCAACAACGGCCCATCCTTCCTCTTGATGCTCGAGCTTCTCCGGAACGAATGAACGCAGCTCCTGCTCCATGCGCAGCTGGATGGGCGTTTGCCATTTCAGCGCCTGCTCGATGAGTTCTCTCCTGGTTGAATGGTGATACGTGCGAAGCTGCTTTATCCACATCGATGGTACTTGCTCTCTCTGCAACCAGGATTGGAGTTTTTCCTTCCCGGCATGATTCGTAAGCTCAAAATGATGAAGAGGTACGGCTTCATAAATATAAAATGACGGTTCAGATAATGTACCTTCTATTAAAGGCTGCCCGTTTACATTCTGATGCGCCCGCTCCGTATTTACCAAGGGGTAAGAGGCAGCGACGTTCTCGTCCCGCGAGGCTTCAGTTTGAACCGCTTTGCGCGCAGGATAGCCCGCTTTCTGCAGCAGGCGCCTGATTTCGCTGATTTGTCCCTGCTCCACTATGAAATCTAAGGGCCCAAGCTTCTGCTTCAATAAAGGAGCAAGATTAACATCGTTCTCCAAAATAGCAGCCATCTCTTCGTGATCGCAGCGAAGCAAGGACACCTCGGCGAACGAGGTACGGCAAGCGCGGTTTGCCCATGCATCCAGCAAAGCCTCCACTGTAGCCGGCAAATCCGGAGCGCCGGAAGCCTGTGCGAGAAAACCCTGAATGGACGAACGTGTCCTGCCTTGCTCCAAAGCTCGGGAAACGGAGGCCGCATCCAGCTGATAGACGGTGACCTGCTCATCCGATTTCCTCTCTGCAAGCAGTTCAAGCTCCCACCTTATCCAGAAGGGACATTCCGCCTCAACGACCATTTCTCCGTTCGGTTGAACGGTAATATAGGATTGAAGTTCCGATGCTTGATCTTGCTTCCAAGCAACTAAAGGCGCGGTTAATTTCCACCTGTAGAAAACCTCTTTTACGTTCGCATGCTCGCAGTCGACCAGCTCAAGCCAGCCCATGCTTTGCCACAGCTCGTGCCAGCGCATGTTCATAGCTCCGCTTTGACCGGATGTTTCCAGGCTTGAAGCCGCAGCCGCTTGTAATTCGTCCAGCCAGCTTGCTATACCGTTTACTGAATACCATTCTCCAGCCTGCAAGCCCGTCATGGACGCAGCCAAATGAGCGCTTCCGATCCCTGCTGGCAGCAGCAGTGCAAGACACCAATCCATTAATTGTTTTTCCCGCTCTGCGTTTTCAAGCATAAGCCACTGCCGGAGCTGCGCTTCATTCCACTTGAATGATCCCTTTTCTGCCGTAAGCAGTCCGAGTGCAGTACCCGCTTCCAGTACAAATGCTGCTTGCAATGGATAATTATCGGCATGAGCCCATTTCAGATCGAATGCTTTGAGCGCGCGATCATCCAAATCAATCGCCTGTACCAGCTTGCCCACCGATTTTTTGGGAAGCGTACCGTTCAGCGTCAGCCCTAATCCGTTTCGCCCGAGCTCCGCGAATGCGCTTAAGAGCTGCCTGCTGAATGGACGGCAATAGGAACGCATGGTCCCGCTCATTAGTCTTTCCCTTTCTAGGGTGGTTAGCTGCTCGGGTTTGTAGGGGAAAAATACCTTCTGCCAGCCAATGAAACATTCCGATGGCAAAAAAAACAAGCTTTCTCCCCATACCTTTTTGACGGAGAATAAGATACCTGCCTCCGCAAGCTCGGCAACGCCAAGCTGACATTCCGCGCCGGACAAGGAGGTGCTCTTCCGCAGCTCCCGTATGAGCCGTTCACCTTCTACGGGGATAGCCGCATATTGACGCACGAATTCTTTTAAAACCTCCGCTGCATGTACAGTCAGCCGCGCAGCGGCTTCCTGGATACAATCATGATTAATGGCTGCCTGCTCCCAGGACATCCCTTTTAGGCTCGCGGTTTGCCATATTGGGTGTTGCATAAAGCTTTCCATGCGTTCCGCGGAAAGCTTGGAAATCAACTGCTTCATTTTCATAGCGCCGCGGCCTCCTCTTGCCTATCCTCATCGCTAGTAATGCTGATCCTCTCATAATGATAACCTTGCTCAAGCATGAACAGCTGTCTTCTCATCGCGAATTCCGTTTCCTTTGTTTGATCCGTCACTATCGTATAAAACCAAGCTTGATTGGCTCCCGCTTTCGGCCTTAACAATCTTCCGATGCGCTGCGCCTCTTCCTGCCTGGAGCCGAAGCTTCCGGAAATCTGAATCGCAACTGCCGCATCGGGCAAATCTACGGCAAAATTCGCTACCTTCGATACAATAAGCACGGATAAATCCCCTGCTTTAAAACGCTCATACAGGTTCTGCCGCTCTTGCTGAGGCACTTCGCCAGTAAGCAATGGAACTTGCAGCCTTGCCGCCAGCTCGTTCAACTGATTCAAATACTGCCCGATAATGAGAGTCGGCTTCCCCGCATGCTCCTGCAGAAGCTTTTCCACAATCGCAATTTTCCCGGGATTCTCGGCAGCCAAGCGAAACTTGGACCTTGCACTCGCCTGCGCGTAGGATGCTGACACGTTTTTATGTAGAGGAACTCTGATTTCGGTGCATGACACTGCCGCAATATGAGCGCTCGCTTCCGCTAATTTCCATTGCATATCAAATTGCTTAGGACCTATCAAAGAATACACGTCCTCCGCGCAGCCATCCTCACGCACCAGCGTTGCGGTTAAACCAAGCCGCCTCGTCGCTTGTATGTCTGCCGTCATCCGGAACACCGGCGCCGGAAGCAAATGAACCTCGTCATAAATAATGAGACCCCAATCCCGTTCGGTGAAAAGCTTCATATGCGTAAAAGGCATTTCCTTCGACTTTCGATGCGTCAAAATAGTATAGGTCGCAATCGTGACCGGACGGACCTGCTTCAGCGCGCCGCAATATTGGCCCACTTCCGAATCCTGCAAGGTCGTTTTGTCCAGCAGCTCGTCCTTCCATTGCTTTACCGAAGTGGAATTGGACGTGAGGATTAATGTCGCTCTTCCCAAGCGGGCGAGAGCCGCAATGCCGACAATCGTTTTGCCAGCCCCGCAGGGCAATACGATCACGCCGCTCCCCCCTTGTACGGTCCCTTCTTTATAAAAAAGCTCTACCGCTGATTGCTGATAGTCCCTTAATTCGAACATACGGTCACGAAGCGTGCGTTTTCTCAACTCCACCTCAAGCACTTCTCCGGCATGGTAGCCAGCCAAATCGATAACGGGATATCCAAGCCGAGTCAGCTCCTGCTTTAACGGGCCCCGACAGTAGTTTTCAAGCTCCCAAGACCCGCTGTTCAAACGAATCGTAACGTATTGCATTATACTTGCCTGCCCTGACAACTCTTCGAGCAACGTATCATCGCCGTTCATCATCAATCTTTCCGAATCATTCGACAGCCATAGCTTGCCGTATCTGCCAATCAGCTTTCTAATCATGGCCTCTGCCTGGAATGGCAGCTCGTATCGGCTGTATGCCGTAAGCCAGCCCACGATGTCTTCCGCTGTGAATCCGGATGCAGCGGCATTCCATAGCGTTAAAGGCGTCATTCGGTAAGTATGGATAGCGCCTGCTCTTCGAATGGCGTCCATGAAGAGAACGAGCTTCTCTCTTGCTTGCTCGGCATCAGGCTTCCGCTCATCAAGAAGCACCATTAGATCCGATTGGACAATTAATGGACGGTCCTTAAGATCGTGCATCATTCTCCCCCCTCCTAGGTTGTGAAGCAAACCTTCCTCGTAAGCACTTTTCCGAACAGAATGCTCCTTTTGATAGTATGCAAAAATTAACACTTTTTTATGCCAATTTTACAGTGATATTCGCGCGATTTTATAATGGAAAATGTGTTATAGTAATAAGAAGTTCTTATTTTGACCGCATATTGGGCTGGAGGTAACACATCTATGAAAAGAATTATTATCATTCTCCTCATGCTCATCTGCATGCCGCTTGCCGGCTGTTCGGCCATTTCCGAGCTTTCATCGAACGTTATTCAAACGAACCAATGGTATCAAGTAACTGGCTTTATAGATGGCGATACCTTCAAAATCAAGACCGGCTCTGATGAAACAACGGTTCGTCTGCTTTATGTGGATACGCCGGAAACACAAAGCCCTAACAGCGAACCTGAGGCTTTTGGAACCGAGGCATCCGATTTTACGCAAGAGATTTTAAGCGAATCACAAGAGATAAGGCTCACTTTCGACAAAGAGCAGAAGGACCGGTTCGAACGTACGCTGGCCGTCGTGGAACTTAAGGATGGCCGGATATTAAATGAGCTGCTGCTGGAAAACGGTCTCGCGAAGGTGCTTATCGTTGAACCTAACGTCAAGATGGAAAACGCATACAAGCAGATTGAGCAGCAAGCCAAGCAAGAAAAAAAGGGTCTTTGGAGCATCGATTCAGAAAGCAATCATACGGATTTCCCCGTTAAGAAGGCGGCTAAAAGCGGCATTATTATCGAGGTAGACAAACAAGCTGAGCTTGTAACTATAACGAATACGACCAATGAGACCATCAACATCAATGGCTGGAAGCTTATCAGTGTACGGGGCAATCAAACCTATCCGTTTGGATCGTACGTTTTGGACGCGCAGCAAAAAGTGTACATCTCTTCTGCAGATGAGGCTAGCTCCTTGAAAGCGGGCCAGCTTCAATGGGGGGCAACAAATATCTGGAGCAACAAGGAGTCCGATCCCGCTGAACTCTACAATCAATATAACGAGCTGGTATCCGTCTGGGAGGATAATTAACAGCGATGACCGGCTTAACATAAAAAAAGGCTTTCCGGTGCGGATGGAACCGCAATGGAAAGCCTTTTTTTATGAATTGCTCATCATTTATGAACATTTTAATTCCATAGGCGTTGCATGATCCGTACCACTCAGCTTAAACAATCTAATCTTTGCTGCGCGCGTAGTCCTCTGCCATTCCAATTAGCAGCCTAGCTGCACGCTGCATCGCCTGCTCGTCGATATCGAACATCGGGTGATGATGGGCATAGGTGGCGCCGATGCTTTCGTTGCCCGCGCCTACAAACATAAAGCAGCCTGGCACTTTCTCCAAATAATAGGAAAAATCCTCTGCAACTGTGATCGCCTCCGACCGTACAACGGCAGCCTCTCCAAACAATGCCCCGCTTACCTTGAAGAAACGCTCTGCTTCCTCTTCATCGTTGACGACTGGCGGGTAACCGATTCTCATTTGGTAATCGAATTCCGCGCCATGCATTTGGCAGACATGCGCAACCAACGACTCCAAACGGGCATGGATCATCATTCTTGTTTTCTCGTCAAAAGATCGGACCGTGCCCTTCAGTCTGCAGCGCTCTGCAATCACATTATTGGTTGAGCCTGCTTGGAATGAACCGATCGTAACGACGGCCGGATGCAGAGGGTTCACATTTCGGCTGACAATCGATTGCACGGATTGAACAAGATTCGAACCGATCAAGATAGCGTCGACCGCTTCATGCGGCAAACCTCCATGACCGCCCCTCCCGATGATATCGATAACGAACTCATCCGCTGCGGACATGAATGGTCCCGGTTTAGACGCAACTAAGCCATGGGCGAGCGGTGTCCATAAATGCACCCCGTAGATGACATCTGCGCCATCAAGCGCTCCGTCCTCGATCATTGGCTTTGCGCCACCCGGCGTAACCTCCTCCGCTGGCTGGAACAATAACCGCCGTTCGCCGCTTATTTCGGCTCGGTTAGCAGCATAATAGGAGGCGATGCCAAGCATTGTAGCCGTATGGGCATCGTGGCCGCATGCATGCATGACGTTCGGTACCTTTGAAGCATATTCGCATTTTTTCTCATCCTGTATAGGGAGTGCATCGATATCTGCCCTCAGCGCAATCACCGGTCCCGGCTTATCGCCGCTTATGACGGCAATGATCCCATGTCCGCCAACCCCGGTCTGCACTTCAATACCGAGCTCGCTCAATTGGCTGGCAATCCAGCTCGATGTTACGCGTTCATGGAACGAAAGCTCCGGATATTGGTGAAGATGCCTGCGCCACTTTATCATTTTAGGAAACAACTTCTTTAACTCCAGATCTACGATATCTTCTGTCTGCAAATCGCAAACCCCCTAACATTTTCTGAAACGAATTGACGCGCCTAATGCATGGAAGCAATCATCGCGCATCCGAAAGTCCCCGCTTCCAACGCAGGAGATCATATCATCTAGTTTACCAGAAGAAGTCCTTATTAAGGAAGCTTACAACGCTTGGAATACGCTCGAAACCTACATTTCTTCAAAATGTCACTTTTGAGGACGCTCATGGACGGGAGTAAGGGTTGCGCTTGCTGGGGAAACATACTATCATGAGAAAAGAATGTACAACTCTGTCTTTTGAATTGGAAGCATATGCTTGCGAAGTCAGTTTTGCTTCACAAAACCTTTGGGAGGAACTACCATGATTATTGAAAATACCGGCTTAAACGGTGTTAAAAGCGAACTTGACCATTTAGACGAATCTGCTGAAAAAGTCGGCTTTGTCCGTTGGCAATGGGAATACTATCGCGCTACATACGATTTGAAACTAGAAGATCGCACGAGCGGCTCCGATTATTACTTGAGAATTAATACGCGTGCAGTCGAAGGTAAGCTTGAATCGCCTCATGCCGTGCTCGTTATTGAATCCGTCTACATCGGTCGCTCCACATTCCCGCATGGCCTTGAATATGAATCTCCGGTACCGCAGCCAATCTTGAATACGGCAACGCAACGACTTCAGCAATTGAAACAACTGCTAGCGTAACGGTGGTCACATGAAAGCCACGCAGAACGGAAGCCGAGGAAGACCGGACTTTCTGCTTCTCATTTTGACTCTTCTGCTCGTAGGCTTTGGACTTGTGATGGTATTCAGCGCAAGCTCAAGCGTTGCAAAAGTTTCCTTTGATGATTCACTGTACTTCATTAAACGACAGTTCATTTTTGCTGCAATGGGTACATTCATCATGCTTTTCATGATGAACCTGCGATATCAAGTGTACAGGAAATCGTTCATGCTCTTGTTTATCCCGGTCATCATCATGCTGATGATCGTTCCTTTCAGCCAGTCCATTAACGGCGCTAGAAGCTGGTTCAATATCGGTACACTTGGGTTACAACCGACTGAACTGGCCAAACTCGCGCTCATCCTGTATCTTGGCGCGCTGATCTCCAAGAAGGATGAAAAGTTCCGGGATTTCAAAAAAGGCCTGCTGCCTGTCATCATCATTGTCGGTTTTATTTGCACCCTCATCATGATGCAGCCTGATTTGGGCTCCTGCCTTGTCATTGCATCGTTTGCCGGGATTATGATTTTGGCAGGCGGTGCGAACTTAAAGCACATTTTTGTAGCAGGATCCGTTCTCACTGTACTTGCTGCTGCTGCGGTAAGCATTTGGATGGCTATCGATCCAAAAGGCTGGCAGTATAGAATCGATCGGTTCACAGCCTACACGGACCCTCTTGCCGATCCTTTAGGCTCAGGCTGGCAACTGCTTTCATCGCTTCAGGCGCTTGGACACGGAGGGATAACGGGGACCGGCTTCGGGGAGAGCGTTCAGAAGCTGCATTATTTAAAGTATGCTTACAATGATTTTATTTTTTCAATCATTGGGGAAGAATTTGGCTTTATCGGAAGCACGATTTTCTTGCTCGTTTATTTACTGTTTTTGTGGCGTGGCCTTATTGTCGCCTTGCGATGTCCCGATCAGTATGGAACTATCGTTGGCGTAGGTATCGTCAGTTTGTTCGCCATCCAAGCGTTTATCAACATTGGCGGCGTTACGAAGGCCATACCTATGACAGGCGTCACCCTTCCATTCATTAGTTACGGCGGTTCATCGCTGCTCGTATGTCTTATGTGTATGGGAGTCCTGCTGAGCGTTTCCAGAGAATCAAACAAAGCTGAGAACAAAAGCACGAATACTGCCAGCAATCGTAGAACCACTACGGCAACAAAAAGGACCTCTTCCTTGTAAGAGGTCCTCAGCTTGTAGAGAAACCCACGTTTTTTCAAAACGACGGGTTTCTCTTTTGTTTTTTATCTTCTCTTTTCGTGAGAAACAGAGGGTTTAAACCTCTCACGCCCTCCGTTCCAAGTGGAGGGCGATCTTCTTCATGTTCTGCACGGCGGCGGTCATCAACGCTTGTTCCATTACGTTGTTTAACCCGCGCAACCGGCAATAGCGAAACCCGTGGAGCTGTTTAGCATCCGCGAAGCTTCGCTCAATCGTTTCTTTTCGTTTTCGGTACAATCTTTTGCCCGACTTGCTTAAGCGGTTTAATCGTACTTGCTCTTTACTGTCCTCCCAGATGTGCCGGGTGACGATCTTACGCTTGTTACGTGAGCGCGTACACTTTTCTAGCATGGGACATGCTGCACAGATCTTCGGATCCGAAGCATAGTGTCGGTATCCGTGTCGGTCTGTCGTTCGGTAAGGCAATTTTTGTTGCTGGGGACAAATATACAAGTTCCGTTCGGCATCATATGTAAATTTCCATTTGGGATATAACCCTTGTGTCGGTTGAAATCTGCGGTGCGCAATAACACCATAAATGTTGCGGTCTTCAAGTCCCTTGCAAATCGGGGTCGTCATATAACCAGAATCAAGTGCGACTGCTTCAACTGCAAAACCAAAACGTTTACGCTGACGATCTAATCGAGAGAGGTACGGCACGGAATCGTGAACATTTCCTGCGGTTACGAAAACATCAGTAATGAGGTTGCACTTCACATCGACGGTACGATGGTCCAGATAAAAGAAGCCTTCCGGCTTGCCTTCCCGAAACATATATCCGCTGTCCGGGTCTGTTGTACTGACCTTCACTTCCTTGTCTTCGTTCACCTCCTCTCGTGGTTTTAGAGCTTTTTTCCTTGCGCTTTACGGTCGGTTTCAATTGCCGAGTTCAGTTCATCCAAATAATCCCTTGTGTTCTGCTGAACCTGCTCTTTTGTATATTTGTTTTTATTCGCATTCGCTTTCACGTGCGTGGAGTCGGATACCAACACACGGCCGCCAATCATACGGTGAGAGATGGCTTGCAGCACGATCTCATCAAAGATGTCCTGGAAGACAGAGGTATCCTTAAAACGCGTACGACGATTCCAACTGATCGTGGTGTGGTCTGGAACGCGATCGGTTAGCCCAAGTCCTAAAAACCAACGATAAGCCAAATTAGTCTGAACTTCACGTTCAAGTTGGCGTTCGGAACGTATGCCATAGAAATAGCCTAGAAAGATCATTTTGAAGAGAACAAGCGGGTCAATAGCTGGACGACCGTTATCCTGCGAATAAAGATGGCGAACCTTCTCATCGATAAAGGTGAAATCGATGTGCTTATCGATCTTGCGAAGCATATGATCAGAGGGCACTAGCTCCTCAATGGAAACCAATTCGTAATTTTGTTGCTTATCTCGATTAGTACGCAGCATCACGACACCATCCGTTCGTTTTAATTACTATAATTATACTGTATTAACGCGGTGTCGTGTTAAATTAATTAAACAAAAAGAAGACTGTCGAGACTTTCTCGACAGCCTGAGGACCTCTTCCTTGTAAGAGGTCCTTTTTGCTGCTAGTGCCTAAAAGCATTACCATTCATTACTTCAAACGCTGCTGCTGCTGCTGCAAATCATCGATTTCTTCCTCTTTGAAGGCGACGCCCTCCACCTTCACATTCACTTCTACGACATGCAGGCCAGTCATGTTTTCAACAGATTCACGTACGTTCAGTTGAAGCTGACGGCAAACCTCTTGAATCGGAATGCCATAATGAACAATAATACGAAGATCAATTGCCGCCTCCGTAGTCCCGACTTCAACAGAAACGCCCTTCTGCACGTTCTTTCCGCTCAACCGTTTAGCGAGTCCTTCGGAAATGCCGCCTGACATTGCCGCAATGCCCGGTGTTTCAAGTGCTGCGAGTCCAGCTATCGTTGCTACAACATCATCAGAGATTCGGATAAGACCTGTTTGAAGTTCTTCGGTCATGTGACTCACTCCTCAATTTGCCATATAGGCTTATTATAGCAGACGGACATTACCACAGCAAAGTAGAGTCGTAAAAAGCTTTTGTTAAAGCATTCATAAAATGGTTTATGTATAAGGAAAAGGTTTTCCTTAATTGCCCTGCTTTTTCGCAGTGGCATGCATCGCAGAAGAATTGTCTTTTGGCAAAGTTTACATGACAGTTGATTTCCGCTATAGTATTAACAGGTTTTCAGCATATCGTAAAGAGGTGTTCAGAATGAACCAAAAATTGTTTTTCTCCGGGTTAATTACTATGTTTCTGCTTAGTGCGATCGGGCATTTCGCCCACTGGAACAACACGCTGCAGTTCATCATTTCAGCGATCGCCATCATCTTTGTGGCCGGTTTCCTCGGTAAAGCAACCGAGAGTGTCGCCCATTATGCCGGACAACGGCTTGGCGGTTTCCTAAATGCAACCTTCGGCAACGCCGCAGAGCTCATTATCGCGATATTCCTGATAAAAGAGCAGCAGTTTGCCATGGTGAAGGCAAGCTTGACGGGCGCGATTATCGGTAACCTTTTACTCGTGCTTGGACTAAGTATTTTACTTGGGGGGCTAAAGTACAAGGAGCAGCGCTTTAACAACCGACTGGCCGATCATAACTCTACGCTTATGGTTATGGCCGTTATCGGACTGTTCGTGCCAGCCGTATTCGTCGTATCAGAAAAGTTCTCGATTGAAAAAGATCAGTTTCTGAGTCTTGCGGTTGCGGGCATCCTGATTGTCTCTTATATCTTGTGGCTTTTATTCTCCATGGTTACCCACAAGGATATGCTTTCCGATGAGGTTATGAACGCCGACCACGGCGAGGAGCCGGCCTGGTCCAAAGGAAAATCCATTTTGTTCCTCGTTCTAGCGACCGTTATGGTAGCTTTCGTAAGTGAGTGGCTCGTACATACCCTAGACGCATTCAGCGAGCAATTTGGACTATCTGAGCTGTTTATAGGCGCATTTGTCATTGCGATCGTCGGTAATGCCGCAGAGCATAGCGCCGCTGTCATTTTGGCAATGAAAAACAAGATCGGCGCAGCCGTCGAAATTGCCATCGGCAGCAGCTTGCAAATCGCATTGTTTGTAGCGCCTGTGCTCATTCTTGTCAGCGCTATGTTCGGCAACACGATGGATATCGTATTTACGCCGATTGAACTGACCGCCATCGGCGTATCCGTTTTTATCGCCAAATCGGTTTCGCGCGACGGTCAGACGAACTGGTACGAAGGCGTACTGCTATTAATGGTTTATGTCATTCTAGGCATTGCCTTCTATCTCGTATAACCAGTCGCTGTAAGCTTAAGATTACAAATAAAAAAAGAGTAGCCTCCATTAGGAGTCTACTCTTTTTTTTCTAATGCTTCGTATAGCATAGCTAAATTTCGCTCTAGCCTACTTACAATTTCCTTACCTGCCAGCTCTGCTATGAGCCCTGCGCGAACAGCAAAGTCAACCTCTCGCGAGAATCCATACATTTGCGTATCCAGCACTTCTTCGTACAGGGGACATTGACGTGTAGTCAAGTTTTCCATCTGGACTTCGATTAGCTTTTCTATTTTACTCGCATCTTCCTGAAGGAGACGAAGCGCTTTCTCATGCAATTGTACCGTAATTTCCGGTGAAGACATCGTTTTCCCCCCTGTGCGCGTATCCGCCGTCTTCTATACCCTTTATATTAGACGAAAAAGAGGGATTATACAAGGTCAAAACAGAAAAGCACCCCTTCAATAATGAAGAGGTGCCCAACAGGAAACTTATGTTCCTACTAATCCGTGATAACGTTCACGTTCAAGTTGTGTTTAGCAAATACATTAGCCATTGCTGTTTTTGCTTCTTCAGCGTCTGGACCATGTACATGCAATTCGTACGCATGTCCGCCTACCAATGTCGTGAAGAGTCCGAGGATGCTTTTTACATCGATATATTTGCTCTCGGCTTGCAGAACGATGGACGAAGTGAATTGGCTAGCCGTTTGGGAAATTTCTACGATAGCTGCATTGTTAGACATGGGAAATCCCTCCAGTTAATTTAGTAAAGCTTACCTTTGTCACCATGATAACCCGAAAAGGAGTATCCAGCAAGAGGTAAAATGAAAAACGCTTTATTTTCCATTTATTACAAAGAAAAATCGTGATTAATTATTACTTATTGTAAATTTTCCGCATTTAAACCTTCCAGCTCGGGAATTACGAAAACGCCGTCCTTACGGATGAGCACATCATCGAAATAAATTTCACCGCCTCCGTACTCCGGACGCTGAATAAGCACCAAATCCCAGTGGACGGCGGACCGGTTGCCGTTATCCGTTTCCTCGTAAGCCTGGCCCGGTGTAAAATGCAGGCTGCCTGCAATTTTCTCATCGAATAAAATATCATTCATCGGATGCAAAATATGCGGATTAAAGCCGATGGCAAACTCGCCGATATAACGGGCTCCCTCGTCCATATCTAAAATCTCGTTCAAACGAGCCGTGTCATTGCTTTCTGCTTTCACGATTTTCCCGTTTTCGAACGTCAGCGCGATATTTTGAAACGTAACGCCCGAATAGACGCTAGGCGCGTTATACGTAATTTTGCCCTGAACGGAATCGCGAACGGGTGCCGAGAACACTTCGCCATCGGGAATATTGCGGTGTCCGGAGCATTTCTTAGCTCCGATGTTTTTAATCGAGAAGCTTAAATCCGTACCCGGCGAGACGATCCGGACGCGATCCGTTTTTTCCATCAACGCCTGGAGCGGATCCATCGCTTGGTCCATTTTCGCATAATCCAAATTGCATACATCGAAGTAGAAATCCTCAAACGCTTCCGTGCTCATATTGGCAAGCTGTGCCATCGATGCGTTCGGATAACGCAAAACGACCCATTTTGTTTTTTTAACGCGCTGCTCCGTATGTACGGGGTTTCTGTAGACTTGATCGTATAATCGCATATTCGCTTCAGGCACGCCTGCAAGCTCATTCACGTTGTCTCCTGCACGAACGGCAATGTAGCCCTGCATATTTTTCATCCGCTCAAGATCAAGCGCAGACCAAAGCTCCATTTGCTCTTTAGAGGCATGCTTCAGCAAGGTACGAAGAACCGAACGGTCACTCGTTTCTACAAACGGCCTGCCGCCTCGCTTAGCGACCTCTTCGATAAGGCATTTTGTCAGTTCTCGATCGGAACCGATCATGTCAAGCAAAACATTTTCACCTGGCTGGACATCGATTGAATATTCGACTAAATTTTGTGCCAGCTTTTGCAATCTTGGATCGCGCATGTCGATAACCTCTCCTTCTATCCATTGCTTCATCCCGTTTTCAACGACGAGCTAATCTATCGTAACATGTTTTCGCTTCTGCTGAACAGACTCGCTTGAAGCGCCGTTGAACGACTGAAAGCGGACCGTGGTGAATCTCGTTTCCGAATAAGGCTTTTGCTCGTTACGATAACGAAACGAAGTTTTCTCCTCCATTTTTAGCGGAAGCAAACGATCCCTGTCTATAATCAGCTCGTACTCCGTATCTGCCTGCAGAGAAGCAAGCATATCGTCTAATTGCTTGCGGGATCGCGAAAATTCCTCCGTCCATTCCTGATGGTACGGACGATCCTCTGCCGGCCTATTGGCCATGAGCTGATCAAGCTGCATGTTCAGCCGCTCTCTCCATCTTTCCTTGGATACGCTGGCCGACTCCTTAATGATCAGCGTAACCGTGTCGGGATCGTTACCAGCAGCTGCTATACGCACGTTTTCATTCGTTTGGTTAAGCGTTTCTAATACTTGCACAGGATTCCAGTGCAGCGGGTCCGCGCTGTTCGTTTGCAGCGTCAACTGCTGATGATCAATGACCTTTCCTTCGAAGGTTTCAGGTTTAAAAGCCAAACCGTCCTCCGTCTTGATGCTCATCGATCCCGTAAAAGCGTATTGATCCGTTGCTGCGAGCCCCGAATATGATAAAGACAGCCATTCCTCCGGCGTTCGCTGATCGCCGATCATTCCGCATCCGGCTATGAACAGCGTCAATGCGAATAATACCGCAGCTGCCGGCTTTTTATGCCTTTGCCTCATAAATCTGCCCCCCGTCCATCCTATTCACTAGTATATTCCCAATCCGGACAGCTCCTTATTCCCATCCAAAGCAAAAAGAAAAGGATGCCTGGATTGGCATCCTTTTCCTTATAAGGCTTTAATCGGGTCAGCTTAGCTTTGGCCTACGAAAATACAGTTTCTTCCATTGTTTTTCGCATCGTAAAGAGCCATGTCCGCACGGTAAAACAATGATTCCACGCTTATTTTATCATCCTCAAAGGTCCACTCAGACACTCCGCAGGATACGGTTACGACTGGATCGGTCTCTTGCTCGACATGCTGTCTGATCCGCTCCGCAATACGGTAGGCTTGCTCGGCTCTTATGCCTGGCAGGTAAATGGCAAGCTCCTCGCCGCCCCAGCGTGCCGCGATGTCTCCGTTTCGAATGGCGCCCCTAATGATGTCGCTCACTTGAATGAGAATCCGATCCCCCACCTGGTGGCCGTACGTGTCGTTCACACGTTTAAAGAGATCAATATCAACAAGGATAAGCGATCCAAACGGATCCTTCCGCTGACGGCTTTGGATCTGTTCATTGAGATAATGACGGGCATGAAGGCCGGTTAAATTATCGGTTATAACCATCCTTCGCACTTCGGCATGCAGCGACGCATTCGTTACCGCCAGCCCGATATGCGTACTCATCACTTGAAGCAATTTATAATTTTCGTACGAGAAGAAATTTGGCGTTTTGTGTGTAACCAGGATGACGCCAACAACCTCACCATCAACCATAATCGGCGCTGCAATAAGCGATCTTGAGCTCGTATTGTCCATTAACATGGAGGTGACGACCCGAGTATGCCAATAATCAGATATGATTAAAGGCTCCCGCGTGCGATAAACCATTCCGCAAAAGCCATAATCCGGTGAGAACTGTTCGTTTTTAATGGAAGGAAAATTGCTAGACATGACAATGAATTGATTCTTTTCTTTGTTAAGCTGCAATACGCAGCAATAATCCGCATCAAATATCGTCAAAAGCTCGCTTGTGGCAAATTGAAAGATTTCTTTGAGCTTCAGCGATTGGTTCAATCGTTTCGTAAGTTCATTGATAAGACGAAGCTCGTTAATTAGCAAATTGGACTGCTCGTACAGCTTCGCATTCTCGAAAGCCGAGCCCGACGTATCCGCTAGCAACAGAAAAGCCGGCAGGTCGGCTTCGTCCCATAAACCCGGACCAATCGACATGCAAAGCACACCATATGCTGCTTGCTTGCCGGTCATCGGCACCGCGAGCCGAAGCGTGCCGTCGCGATCATGCTCCGTCACTGACTTTCCGTTCAAGAACGCTTTGGCAACTAAATCATGCTCCGCATTTTTGAAAACTAGCGGCTTCACGCGCGGATCACCGTTCAAATGATCTTGCGACAAATACAAATGAACCTCGGAGTCCGGATACAGCTGTTCTAAGCTGAGCAACAATTCCGACAGCACGGAGGCAACATCGATTTGATCAAAAAGCCGCTTTGACGCTTGGAATAAAGCATCTTTTCTTTTGGCGTCCATCTCTGCCCGCTGCTGCTGCAGGAGCAAATCTTTGACATAAAGCTGTTCGAAATTACGGTAAAAGCAGCTTCGAAAATGCATGGAGCACAATTGCGTCTGCATTAGTTCCGGCTGCTTTTCAATGGATGACATATACGCAAATACACAAAAAACCGAACCGTCGTTTCGCCTGCATACAGGTACGGCTGCTATAAAAAAGCCTTCTTCTTCTTTTACGCACGGATCTCCGCCGATGATAACGCTGCGAACAAGCGTACTAAGCTTTTCCCTAGCATTTCGATACGTTTCTCTTTGCTGCAAACCGGCAGAGGCTATTTCCTCAGCTTCTCTATTGTATAGTAGAAACTCACCTGCCTCGAATGAAGCCAGCCCTGCCGCTTCGTTTACCCATTGATCAAAGCTGGCACGGAACAATGGGGATAGCATCGGCTCGTCCGCATCATGAATATCTTCATGAATGAACCAAACCGGTTGTGATTCTGCTGATGTATCTACAATTCTTGATGTTTTACGATAGGCAAAATTGCTATTTATTTGATCAACCATGCAGCCCCAACCCTTCCATCCGTCAACCAAGGAGATGAGCTTCCTTTTTTCGCTTAATATTACAACCATCATACTCCATTTTTAAGAAATTTGCACTAGGATGTCCATAAAATATAGGACTTTTGATGCCCTTTGCCTCTCATAAAAATTCAAGTGTTTACCTTGACAACGACTATCTATTTCATATATTATTTATTGATGAATAGATGGGCGTACGGTTTTGTGTCACCCTCAGGAAATACGTTCACTGTAGGCCAGCGGCTGACTAGCCTATCAGGGACGAGCATGCTCGGACGTTGAACGTATTCGGCGAAACACAACCCCATTCACAAATTTATTTGATGAAGGAGTTAATATTACGTATGTCACGTTATACAGGACCTAAATTTAAACTAAGCCGTCGCCTTGGAATCTCTTTGAGCGGCACAGGTAAAGAACTTGCAAAACGCGCATTTCCACCAGGTCAACACGGCCCTAACCAACGCAAAAAAATGAGCGGTTATGGCGTTCAATTGCAAGAGAAACAAAAGCTTCGCCACATGTACGGTTTGAACGAAAAACAATTCCGCAACTTGTTTGACAAAGCGGCAAAAATGAAAGGTAAAGCCGGTGAAAACTTCATGGGCCTCCTTGAAAGCCGTCTTGACAACCTCGTTTACCGTCTTGGCCTTTCCAACTCCCGTGCAGGAGCTCGTCAGTTGGTATCCCATGGTCACGTAACTGTAAACGGCAAGAAAGTGGATATTGCTTCTTACAGCGTATCTCTTGGCGATGTAATCGGTTTGCGTGAGCGCAGCCGCAGCCTAAGAACAATCAAAGAAGCTATGGAAGGCCGTCATCACCTTCCAAACTACTTGGAGTTCAACGATCAAGCATTGGAAGGCAAGTTCATTCGTCTTCCTGACCGCGGCGAGCTTTCCCAAGATATCGACGAGAAACAAATCGTCGAGTTCTACAGCCGTTAATAAACGAAAAAACCTTGAACCATTTGGTTCAAGGTTTTTTTTATGTTATAAACAGGATCAGGATGTAAGATCAGGCAATTTGGGCGCAGCGCTGATTTCTGTCGGACGATTGCTGCCGGCTTGCGCTTGCACTGCTTTGGAGGTAAGCCCTTTGATTAATGCGTTCACGTCTATGCCGGATACGCTCTTCAGCATTTCCGGTGCGGTAGACATTAATGAAGTAACATAATTGCTGAGACGCGCAGCGCCCTCCCCGTTACCCGTATCTACGACGGTCAGCTTATCGATATTGCTGATCGGTTCCGCTACTTTCCCGGCAAGCTCAGGCAGCATTTTTACAATAATATCAAGCACTGCTGCTTCGCCAAACTTCTCGAAGGCTTCCGCCAGCTTTTCTTTTGCTTCCGCTTCAGCTAAGCCGCGGAGTCGGATAACATCGGCTTCCGCTGTCCCCTTCGCTCTCTCTGCTTCCGCAACAGCCAATCCGTCCAAACGTTTCTGAGCCGCATGCGCTTTCGCTTCTGCTTCAATGCGATATTGAAGCGCATCGGCTTCACGCAGCAGCTTTGCTTTATTCGCTTCTGCCGCTTGCTCAACCGCATAACGGTCGGCATCGGCTTTCTTCTTCACTTCGGCATCATACTGCTTCTCACGACGCAATATTTCCTTTGCTTCCAGATCAATTTCGCGTTCTTTACGCACAAGCTCAACCTTCATCTGCTCTTCGACAACGCTTTGCTTCGCACGGGCTTCTTGGATCGCATAGGCCTGATCCGCTTCCGCTTTGGCCGTATCCTGATCGCGCTTAAACGAAGCCACCTTCATTTCCTTCTCTTTCTCTGCTTCGGCTATGTTGGTATCGCGCACAAGCTCCGCTTTCTGGCCAGCTTCCGCCGCGAGCGCTTTCTGGATTCTGGCATCCCGCACCGCTTCGGCTTCCGCAATCTCCGCATCCCTCTTAACTGCTGCAATTCTCGGCTTACCGAGCGCATCTAAGTATCCGTGCTTATCTCGCAAGTCCTTTATTGTAAAAGACACGATTTGCAGTCCCATCTTCTTCAAATCCTTTGCCGCAACGCCCTGCACTTCTTGCGCGAACTTATCGCGGTTACGGTAAACCTCTTCTACGGTCATTGAACCTAATATGGCGCGCAAGTGCCCTTCCAGAACCTCCTGGGCCTCGCCTTTGAGCGCTTCGGTCGGTTTTCCTAAAAATTGTTCAGCTGCTGTCGCCACATCCTCCACCGCACCGCCAATTTTTATGATGGCGACGCCGTCTGCCATCACGGGTACGCCTTGCTCCGTATATACCTCCGGTGTTGACACATCAAGCTTATGCGACAGCAAGGACAGGAACTCAGCCTTTTGAAAAATAGGCAGGATAAAGGCTCCTCCGCCCCTAATGATTTTTACTTTACGGCCAGATTCGTCCGTGCTGGCGTTACGTGAACCTAGAAACGAACCAGTAACCAGCATCGCTTCATCTGGACTCACGGTCTTATAACGCGCCCAGAAAGCTAAACCTAATACAATGAGTACCCCAACAACAATAGCGGGTATAATAAAAAAATCGGGCATTTCATTTCCCCTTTCTGCTGCATGAATTAAGATAAATTCACTTCCGATACATAAAGCGTGCTGTCTCTTACCTCAACGACAACGACTCGCGAGCCGCCTGCGATCTCGACACCCTCAAAGCTCGCAGCAATTTGATTGGTAAAGCCGGCTCCTACTTTCACCATCACTTCCCCGTATCCATGCGCGGGAATCGGCACCAGAACGTCCCCAAGCATGCCTGACATACCGTTCAGCGAGAAGGCAATTGAATTTTCACTTTCCTCCATCGGTTTAATATAAAGAAAAAATACCGCTGTTCCTGCTAGGAGAGCAATGAATAGTGATGCCGTCACAATTGCCGCTGAACCCCATGCGGTGTAGCGCTGCAGCATAACGCCAGCCCCTCCAAACACGGTTATCCCGCCTACAAGCGCAGTCGGCGACAGCCATGAGTGACCGTCTAACGATAAGAAATCAAACGCACCGTCTAACGCCTGCCCCAGCCAATCTCCAAAAATAACGCTTACGAGTGCATAAAGAATTCCGCCGATTAGACATGACAAAAATAGCGTCTCCAACTTCCTCCTCCTTTCACTTCATCCAAAACCTGTTAATGCTTCCGTTATTTATTACGTTTGAAACAAGCTTTTTGTTTCTAAAAAAATAAAGCTTGTTGAATTTTATCGATTCAACAAGCTTCGTTAGAACAATTAAGCTAATTTAATTTTTACGAATTTTCGTTTGCCGACTTGAAGAACATCGCCATCCTTAGGGGTAGCATTAGCGTTGATATCCGTAATTTTCTCTTCATTAATACGCACGGCGCCTTGCTGTACGCTTCGTCTAGCCTCACTGCTGGTAGCTTGCAGCGCAAGCACGGTAAGCAGCTTCACGATATTAATGCCGCCATCAGACAGTTCTTCCTTCGAGAGATTCACCTCTTCGATTTCATCCGGAAGCGCACGCTGCTGAAACACCGTAATAAAATGGTTTTCCGCTGCTTTGGCTGCCTCTTCGCCATGGTACATTCGGACGAATGTCGCTGCGAGCTGCATTTTCGCATCCCGTGGATGTACGGTACCTTCCTCCAGCCCAGTCTTCAAGGCTTCGAGCTCCCCATTGTTCATATCCGTTGCAAGCTCGTAGTATTTAAACATCAATTCATCGGGTATGGACATCGATTTACCGTAAATCTGATTCGGCTCCTCATCGATGCCGATGTAATTGCCCAAGCTTTTGCTCATCTTGTTCACGCCGTCCAAGCCTTCGATCAACGGAGTCGTAATGGCAACCTGTGCAGGCTTGCTGTATTCCTTCTGCAGCGTTCTGCCCATCAGCAGATTAAATTTCTGATCCGTGCCGCCTAGCTCGATATCCGAATCAAGAGCTACAGAATCATAGCCTTGCATTAGCGGGTAGAAAAACTCATGGATACTGATTGGCAGGCCGGTCGTATAGCGTTTCGTGAAATCATCGCGCTCCATCATGCGCGCTACCGTTACTTTTGCCGCCAAGTTCACTACTTCCGCAAAATTAAGAGGCGCAAGCCACTCTGAATTGTAGTATAGCTTTGTTTTCTGCGGATCTAATATTTTGTAAATTTGTTTCTGGTAAGTTTCGGCATTTCGCTTTACATCTTCTTCGGTCAGCTGCTTGCGCGTTTCCGATTTGCCTGTAGGGTCGCCGATCCTTCCCGTGAAATCACCGATTAAAAGCTGAACCTGATGGCCTAGCTCCTGGAATTGACGCAGCTTGTGAAGAACCACGGTATGACCGATATGAATATCCGGCGCAGACGGATCCAAGCCCAGCTTTACTTTCAACGGCGTCCCAGTTGCGACGGCATTCGCTATTTTGTTCTTCAATTCGTCCTCCGGAACGATTTCGACAACGCCGCGCCGAATGACAGCCAGTTGGCGCTCTACCTCATTTTGCTGTTCCAGCGTTAAACTTTCCCACTTCACCATAAAACTTTTCCTCCCTCGCATGCGTCTATATAGACATAAAAAATCCTTCTTGCCCCAAGGGACGAGAAGGATTAGCTCGCGGTACCACCCTCGTTAGAGTACATCTTCTTTATAGAAAACGAAAGAAGTACTCTCACTTCGTTGTTGATAACGGAGACGGTCTCCGAAGTGAACTACTACGGCTGGCTCAGCCACCCAGAGGCCTTTGGCCCTGTATGCACTGAAGCTTCATCAGCTACGGTTCCTTCACTTAGCTCCAGGCGGTAATTCAACATACGGCGCATACCGGTTCACACCACCCACCGGCTCTCTGCAATGACGATTCGCAGTCTACTCATGCCCTTCAAAGCATTGATTGGATAAAACATTATTGAATTTATACCATAGCAATCATAGGATGTCAATGCGGTTAAAGAATGCGCTACTTTGACGATTTATGTTATAATGGGTGTGCAATTTGGAGGAGGAGTCAAAAAAATGCAAGAAGAACGTCAACAAACGCCGGCCAAAAGAAGCAAATGGCGGACATTCGGAATCGTAACTTTTATAACAGTAAAATGGATGGTATATTTCGGAATTTTCATTGGCTTGCTGGCAGGCGGCGCCGTTACCGGTTATGTCGCTGCCCTCGTGAAAAATGAAGAAGTAAGACCAAGAACCGTTATTGAAGAGAAAGTCGGCGAAAATGCCATTACCGGATTCGTTTACTTCAATGATGATTCACTTGTCGGACAGCTAAGAACGTCTGAGGACCGAATGATTATTACATATGATGATTTGCCGCCACAGGTAATCAATGCGGTACTTGGCATTGAAGACAATAATTTTTTCGAGCATAACGGCGTAGACATCAACGGTCTTGGACGTGCGGTAAAGCAGAAGCTTTTGAATGAGGAAACGCAAACCGGAGGAAGCACGCTCACGCAGCAGCTTGCACGCCGCGTATTCCTAAGCCTAGACAAAACCGACAGCCGTAAAATCAAAGAAATATTTTTGTCGCTGCGCATGGAAAGATATTTAACCAAAGAAGAAATACTGGCCGCGTACTTGAATAAGGTTCCTTTCGGAAACGGTTCAAGCGGTTACAATTTATTCGGGATTAAAGCAGCTGCCAAAGGGATTTTTGGCATTACGGATCTAAACCAGCTGAATATTGCGCAGTCCGCGTATCTTGCAGGACTTCCGCAAAGGCCGTCTGCCTATACCGCTTTTACGGGTAAAGGGCAATTCAATCAAGCCGGCTTTGACTTAGCGCTGGGCCGTCAAAAAACGGTGTTAATGCGAATGATGCAAACCGGCCGCATCACACAACAGGAATACGACGAGGCTCTCAAATTCGATATCCGAAAAACACTTTCCGAGCCCTCCGAGAAAGCCTATACGACTTTTCCGTATTTGATGCTTGAGGCTGAGCGGCAAGCAGCTGAAATTATGCTGATGGAGCAGGACGCCACATTAACCAAAGCCGATTTGCGCAAAAAGGAAAATGCTCCTCTGATCGAGGAAGCTCGTGATCACCTGCTGCGGGGCGGTTATCATGTTTATACGACGATAGACAAGGATATTTACCAGCTCATGCGCGAGATCGGCACCAATGATGAAAACTTCACCCCTTACAGTGAGGAAAAAGGTCTCGAGCAAATCGCAGCAGTCATGCTGGATCACAAAACAGGCGCTATCGTAGGAATGCTCGAAGGCCGCGACTTCTATGAAGAGCAGCTGAACTATGCTACGCAAATGACAAGGCAGCCCGGCTCGACAATGAAAACGTTAGCCGCTTACCTGCCTGCAATCGAGATGGGCATTATACAGCCCGCAAGCATTATCGACGATGCTCCAATCGTACTGAAAGACGGTCAAAAAGGCTTTCATATTCCGATGAACGTAAATCGTAAATTCGCAGGTCTCGTTACAGCCCGTGATGCGTTAAACCGTTCATTGAACTTGCCAGCCCTGAAAATTTTCAACGATGAAGTCAAAATCGAAAATGCGTGGGCATTCGTCAAGAAGCTCGGCATTACTACGCTCCAGCCGGAAGACTCTTATGCACAAACCGGTGTTATCGGCGGACTTAGCATCGGTGTATCCGTAGAAGAATTAACGAATGCTTACGGCTCAATTCCGAACAAAGGCGTCTTCAATGATGCATACATGATTTCTCGGATTACAGATGCCAACGGAAAAATCGTATACGAGCATAAGCAAGAGCCAAAACGGGTTTTCTCGGAGCAAAGCGCATTTTTGATGACGGATATGCTTTCGACAGTTATTTCGAGCAAGAGCGGATCTGCAAGCAAACTGAGATCACAGTTCAAGAAATATGGCGAAATTCCGATTGCCGGTAAAACCGGTTCCACTCAAAGCTATGGCGACGTATGGTTCATGGGCTTCTCGCCTGATATCACATTAGGCGTATGGGCCGGCTATGAAGAGCAGGTTAACTCCCTTTCCGAGAACGGAAAAGCACGTGCCCGTTCCATCTGGGCGTTAATTATGAACGAAATGGCTGAAAAGAAACCTGAGGTATTCGCAACAGATAAGTTCGAGCGGCCGTCCGGCATCGTGAAAGCGACGGTTTCCAGTGCAAGCGGCCTGCTTCCAAGCCAATTGACGAAGGAAGCTGGCATGCTTGTAACGGATTGGTTCAACAAAAAGGATATACCTAAGAAAACCGATGATGCGCTTGTCAAAATGGCGTACATCACGTTTAACGGCGTTAACTATGTGCCTAACCCTGCTACGCCGAGCGACATGGTGAAAGAACAAATCGTAATTAAACGGAAAAAACCGCTAGATGTTTTAATGGATGAGATTAGAGCAGCGCAATCGAAGCTGCCAGCGAAGAGCCGTCGCTCGATGAGCGCCTACTTGCCTGCAGATGCAGAAAACAATGCACCTTCCAAGCCTGACCCGCGTGTAGATGACGGGGCTGCTCCGCCGCCGCCTGCAAGCGTTAAGCTGCAATCATCAGATGGCGTGCTCATCCTGACGTTTAGTGACAGCTCAGCCAAAGATGTCGTAGGTTACCGTGTTTATAAATCAGTAAGTCAAGGACCTTACAAAAAACAAGGCAAATCCATCACGGTTGGTTCTGAAAAACGGATGAAGCTGTATGCATCTAGCTCGCAAAACTCGACCTACTATGTAACGGCGGTTGATGTTGCCGGCAAAGAATCAGCGCCTGGCCCACTGGTTCAATACGGTAACTCTCCTATTAATCCTGCGCCTCCTGAGAGTGGCGGAAACAGCGGCGGAAATGAAGAAGCCGCTTCGGCTCCCGCTGCGCCAACCGGCCTGCAAGCTTCAAAAACGGAGCTTAGCGTACGCCTAACCTGGGCATCGAACAGCGTGTCAGACCAGGTTACGCAATATCATGTATATTTCAGCTCGAATAACGACGGGAAATATGCCAAGATCGCCTCGACTTCGGAAACTAACTATGAGTATGTTGCTCCGCTCGTAACGGGGGCCTTCTATGTCACCTCGGAAAATGCAAACGGAGAGTCCGCTCCGTCCAATGCGCAAACGGTAAATTGATTCTTTCTGCAACAATAAAAAAGAAGCAGTCTCACAAAAGAGGCTGCTTCTTTTTTTTGTGCTTTCCGTTTCAATCCTTAAACTCAAATGACATAGGATGAATCCGTTTCAAACAATCGGCTAATTTGCTCATAATCTTCACGAGATAAGCTCCATTTTGCAGAAGCGGCATTATCCTCAATCTGTTTAATCGTTTTAGCTCCGGTGATCACGCTCGTAATTTCTTTGCGATACAGTAACCAATTAATCGCAACCTGATTTAACGGTTTTCCGATTGCCCTTGCCATTCCGGTAAAGGTCTCGATAATAACGAGGTTTTTGACAAACTGCTTCTCGGAGAACAAGGGGTTTAGCTGTGCGCGCACGTCTGTTTTGGGAAGCCTTGTTAAATAATTGAATTTCCCGGTCAGCAGACCTTGTGCCAACGGGCTGTAAGGAACAAATCCGATCTTAAGCTGTTTTGCATAAACCAATGCCGCATGCTCTACATCCCTTTGAAATAAATTATACGGCAGCTGCAAAGACACGATAGGACTTACGGTTTGTGCGGCAACCAGCTGCTGTACATTAAAATTCGATACGCCAATATGTCTTATTTTCCCCTGAGCCGCCAATTGATTTAATGCTTCAAACGTCTCTTCGACCGGTATTTTTCCGCTAGGGTCAGGCCAATGAATCTGGTACAAATCAATATAGTCCGTATTTAAGCGCCGAAGGCTCTCATCCACCTCGCGCATGATATTCGCCTTACTCACGTTTATGCTAAACTGTCCCTGCTCGTTCCATTCAAGACCAGTTTTCGTCGCCAGAATTACGTGCTCGCGTACCGGTTTAAGCACTTTTCCGAGCAATGCCTCCGAATGTCCGAGACCATAGGCGGGAGCTGTGTCAAAAAAGTTAATTCCTAATTCGTATGCATGGCGGATAGCGGCTTCCGTTTCGTGATCGTCCACATCGCCCCAACCCGCCTTTCCTGCGGCCCATGAGCCGAAACCAATGACAGATGGATAAAGATCGCTATTCCCTAATTTCCTAGTCTCCACCAAACAACCTCCTTAACCTATTATTCCTACCTAAATACTCGGAACTATCATCATTATTATCCATGCCAACCTTGAAAGTCAATCCATTTTTTTCAAAATGGATACGATCGCCCTCGACTTCCCCTTAATGCTGCTTGACAGTAATATGGCTTCTCCCTATGATAGAGATCATTATCCATCTTAGATATATTTTAAAAACTAAAATAGGAAAGAATTCATCCCATGTCCAAAAAACGGATCGATCATGTAGGCGTAATGGTAAAAAATATGGAGGCATCGATTGCTTTTTACATGGAGAACCTCGGATTTGAGCTTAAAGGACGCACACCCCACTCCAATGGCATCATAGAGCTTGCCTTTCTAGGCTTTGGTCATGAAGGCGAAACAGAGCTCGAGCTCATTCAAGGCTATAATGACAGCCTGCCCCTTGAAGGCAAGGTGCATCACTTTGCGCTATCCGTTGATGATGTGCATGCTGAATTTGACCGTTTAAAACAGTTGGACGTTAAATTTATCGATGATGGAATTACGACTCTTCCGAACGGTTATCAATACTTTTTCGTGAGTGGCCCTGATGGGGAATGGATTGAGTTATTTCAGAGGTAAATGATAAACGAATCTTAATAAGACGAAAAAAGGATGTCTCCCGGTTAGGAGACATCCTTTTTATATTGAGGCAAGTTTAACCATATGCCATCTGCGATTTAATCTTCGATGGTGGACAAATCGCCAGTCGGTAAGTTCAGCTCCCATGCTTTCAGCACTCGTCGCATAATTTTGCCGCTTCGTGTTTTTGGAAGCTTATCTTTAAATTCGATTTCTCTTGGCGCAGCATGTGCGGATAAACCGATCTTCACAAACTGTGAAATCTCCTGTTTCAATTCATCGGAAGGCTCATACCCTTCACGAAGCGCAATAAATGCCTTGATGATTTCTCCGCGCATAGGATCCGGTTTGCCGATAACGCCCGCTTCCGCAACCGCTGGATGCTCCACAAGTTTGCTTTCGACCTCGAATGGGCCAACTCGCTCCCCTGCTGTGTTAATCACGTCATCGATCCGTCCTTGGAACCAGAAGTAACCATCCTCATCCATGTAGGCCGAGTCGCCGGAAATGTACCATCCTTTTAGATAGAAATATTCCTCGTACTTTGAGGGGTTATTCCATACCTTGCGCATCATGGACGGCCATGGGGTTTGAATCGCAAGATTACCCATGCGATAAGGCGCTACTTCATTTCCGCTATCATCAATAATTGCCGCTTTCACGCCTGGCAGCGGCTTGCCCATAGAACCTGGCTTGATATCCATGCTCGGATAGTTACAAATCAGCTGGCCCCCCGTCTCCGTCATCCACCAAGTATCATGGATGCGTTGTCCGTAAACCTTAAGTCCCCAACGCACGACCTCGGGATTCAGCGGCTCTCCTACGCTTAGGACATGTCTCAAGCTGGACAGATCAAAGTTTTGCGATATTTCATCGCCGGCACCCATGAGCATGCGGAAAGCTGTTGGAGCGCTATACCATACGGTCACGCCGTATTTTTGAATGACGCCATACCAATCACTCGGGCTAAATCGGCCGCCGCGAATAACATTTGTCGCTCCGTTGAGCCATGGTGCAAAAATTCCGTAGGACGTGCCCGTTACCCAGCCTGGATCCGCAGTACACCAATAGATATCATTTTCTTTCAAGTCGAGTACAACTTGACCCGTATACAAATGCTGTATCATCGCATTCTGAACATGGTAGACGCCTTTAGGTTTTCCGGTAGAACCAGACGTATAGTGTAAAATAAGTCCGTCCTCGCGATCCAGCCACTCGATCTCGGCTTCATCGGACGCTGCAGTCATCTCCTGCGTGAAATCGATGATGCCTTCTTCCTGCGGCATATCCTTGCCGAATACAATCACATGCTTCAGGTTCGGAAGCTCATCCCTTTTTATTCTTTTTAAAAGCGCAGGTGTCGTAATGATAGCTGTTGCTTCACTGTCCTGCAATCTATCCTTAACCGCTGTTTCCATAAAAGCTTCGAATAGCGGGCCGACTACCGCACCCACCTTCAACGCGCCTAACGCGCTGAAATAAAGCTCAGGCGTACGGGGCATGAAGATAAAGACACGCTCGCCTTTTGAAATTCCAAGCTTGCGCAATACGTTCGCAAAACGATTCGATTGTTTGCTCAGCTCTTCAAAGGTATAGGATTCATCACGTTCGCTGTCACTATAAAACAAAGCGACCTTGCCGCCTTTTCCTTGCTCGACATGGCGATCAATGGCCTCATACGCCATATTTACTTTTCCAGTCGCATGCCAGCTGAACTGGCTTTCGATCTGGCTCCAATCAAACGAGGTGACTGATTCCTCATAATTCGGTAAATTAGGATTCGGTGCCGTCGCTGGAATTCGTTCTTGATGTAAGTTGATCATACTATCACTCTCCCATCAAATCTGTTTGTCTTTATCAAAGAATACGCTTTCAATTAAATGCCGCTACTTGAGGCAAACAAGAAGGCATCCAAACGCGTTTCCCAAGATTTAAACCGCCAAACTCATTATAGCATATCCTTTTTCTATTCGACTACGCTTTTCATTTGCTACAAACTTTGCTATAAAGAGTAATAGAGATTGCTGTGCGAGCACGCTTTTCAAATGCAAGAAAAGGAGGGATAGCCTTGGAACATCGAAAGCGTTTGCAGCGGGAGAGTCTTGCTCTGGACGCGGGACGCGAGCTTATCTTAGAAGGGCCGGTACCTCCTGAGCAGCTAGCTTGCATGATCATGCATAAGTCTTTGGACGCGTTCCGCAGACCGACCGAGCAGCATGATGCGCTTGTCGAAATCGCAGGTCTTGCCGAGGGTAGAATCATTTTAGCCCGCGAAGGGGACGTGATCGTCGGCTATGTCACCTTTCACTATGCCGATGAGCTTGAGCGATGGTCGGAAGGCGGCATGACGGATCTTATCGAGCTTGGCGCCATAGAAGTAGCAGACGATTACCGCGGCTGCGGATTGGGAAAAAGATTGATTCAGCTTGCGTTCGCCGAGGAACAATTAGAAAACATGATCGTTTTCACGACCGAATATTATTGGCATTGGGATCTTGAAGGCACGAACCTAAACGTGTGGGATTATCGCAAGATGATGGAAAAATTAATGCAGTCCGTCGGTATGGTGTGGTTTGCTACCGATGATCCCGAAATCTGCTCCCACCCCGCAAATTGCTTAATGGTCCGCATCGGCAAAGAAGTGCCGATAAGCTCCGTTGAACATTTTGACCGGGTACGGTTTCGGCAGCGTTTTATGTATTGAACCCATTCTTACGAAGTAGGTTTGCTTCGCAAACCTAAGCCCATGCTTACGAAGTAGGTTTGCTTCGCAAACCTAAGCCCATGCTTACGAAGTAGGTTTGCTTCGCAAACCTAAGCCCATGCTTACGAAGTAGGTTTGCTTCGCAAACCTTTAGGAGGATAAAGATGGCTTCTGATGCTGTTTTCATACATCATCCGGATTCTAGCGGATATAAATTTGACGAAGAGCATCCTTTTGATCCGCTTCGGCTCACGCTTACGATTGACCTGCTTGCAAAAGTGAACGCATTGGACGAGGAGCAGATCGAGGCCCCTCCCCTCTATTCCGACGATGAGCTCTTGTCTCTCGTACATCGAACGGATTATTTGGCTGCCGTTAAACAACTAAGTGAAAATGCCCAAATAAGCGATAGCAGCCTTCTTGCTCAGCAATTCGGGCTTCATACGGAGGACACACCTTTTTTCCCCGGCATGCACAAGGCGGCCATGTCGATCGTCAGAGGCTCGCTGGCAGCTGCTGATGCCGTTATGACGGGCCGGACGAAGCATGCCTACCATCTTGCCGGCGGATTGCACCACGCCTTTCCTGACCGCGCTTCAGGCTTTTGCGTATATAACGACGCGGCAGTCGCCATTAAGCATATTCGCCAGACCTATGGCGCCAAAGTTCTTTATATCGACACGGATGTTCATCATGGCGATGGTGTGCAATGGGTTTTTTATGACGACCCCGATGTTTGTACCTATTCCATACATGAGACCGGTAAATTTCTGTTTCCTGGCACAGGCTATGTGCATGAAAAAGGTACCGACCTTGGTTTTGGCGCATGCTTTAATGTACCGCTTGAGCCTTACACGGAGGATGATTCCTGGCTCGAAACTTTCAATATGACCTTGCGTAAAGTAATATCCTACTGCAAACCGGATGTCATTATTAGCCAACACGGTTGCGATGCCCATGCCTATGATCCGCTCTCGCATATTCACTGCAGCATGCGGATCTATGCAGAAATCCCCGCTATTATACATGAATTAGCCCATACCTATACGGATGGCCGGTGGATAGCCCTTGGCGGAGGCGGGTATGATATATTTCGAGTCGTTCCTAGAGCCTGGTCTCTCGTATGGTTAACCATGATTGACCATCCTATTACACATGAAATAGCTGCCGGCAAAGAAATAGCTCTTCCCGACAGTTGGCTGAAACGCTGGGCATCTGTTAGCCCGTTAAAGCTGCCTTCAAAGTGGATGGATGATACAGCCGATATCGAACCGATGCCGAGACGATCGGAAATCGCAGATAAGAATAGGATCATTCAGAATATTGTTATACAGGATCTATAATTGTGGATCCCCATTACGTTTACTCAACGCAAAGAAAGAACCAGCCGCGATGCATGCATCGCGGCTGGTTCTTTCTGGTATGATTTGGTTAAATATTTTTTACGATATCTTCGATAATTTGGTAGGAATGATTAGACGCAGTAACGGTAAACTCCGCGAAGTTTACATGTGCCGAACCGTCCGCTTTATCCGACATCGAACGGATAATAACAAACGGCGTTTCATTCATATCGCACACTTGCGCAACAGAAGCGCCTTCCATCTCCGCGCAAGCGCCGTGAAGAGTTTCATGAAGCAGCTTTACCGTCTCGCGGCTAGCAATAAACTGGTCCCCTGAAAGTACCTTTCCCTTCAAACTGCGACCAGAGAAGAGTCTTGAGCTAGCAGAAGCCGCAAGCTCGATTAGGCGGTCATCCGCTGCAAACTCTGATCTGGGATGGAAAGGTATCGTTCCGCGGGCAAAGCCCAGCGGGGAGCAGTCCATATCATGCTGGATGCAGCTCGTAGACACCACGATATCGCCAATGTTCAGTTGAGGATCAACGGCTCCTGCTACACCCGTAAAGAGAACACAATCAGCACCGAGGTCAAGCAATATTTGGGTACAGACAGCCGCATTCACTTTGCCTACTCCCGATTTGCAATAAATGACCTCTTTACCATGAAGGATCCCTTCATAATATGTAATTCCCGCTTTCGTCACTTGAGACGCTATGTTTACATGCTCATGCAGCAACTCGATCTCTTCCGCCATAGCGCCTATGATACCTATTTTGTTAAAAGACATTTTTCTTATATTCCTCCAACCGATTGACGCGTAACCATTTCATGCGGCAGCACCACTTTGGATTGATCTACATTTTCTTTTTTCATCAGCTTGGTGAGCAAACGCATGGAAACGGCGCCGATGTCATACATCGGTTGAGCGACAGCCGTCAGCTGAGGGCGAACCATCGATGCCATGCGGCTGTTATCCACGCTAATAATGGAAATATCATCAGGGACCTTTAGACCGGAATCCTGAATGCTATGAATGGCGCCAATCGCCATTTCATCCGTTGCGGAGAATACTGCCGTAGGACGCTCGTCCAATTCAATAAAATATTTCATCGCTTCTGCGCCGGACTCATACCGGTAATTTCCAATACGGACTAACGCGTCGTCATAAGCGATGCCAGCACCTTCAAGCGCACGCTTGTAGCCTTGGAATCTCGCATAGCCGATAGATGGATCCTGCAGCGTTCCGCTAATCATTGCGATACGTTTATGCCCTTGCTCCAGCAGCTTTTGAACCGCATCAAACGCAGCATCCTCATGATTGATGTCGACAGATGGAATCTGTCCGCTCTCATCAGATGTGGCACAAAGTACGATCGGAACGTTTGCTGTCTTAAAAGCTTGCAAATGCTCTTCCGTTACCGCTCCACCCATAAATAGCAAGCCATCCACTTGCTTCTCCAAAAGGGTGTTGATAACGCGGATTTCTTTGTCTTTTTTCTTATCCGCGTTACACAAAATAATATTATAATGATACATATTAGCAATATCTTCGATACCGCGTGCTACTTCCGCAAAAATAGCATTTGAAATATCAGGGATAACAACGCCGACCGTAGTCGTTTTCTTGCTTGCAAGACCTCTTGCTACAGCATTCGGACGATACCCGAGTCTTTCGATTGCTTCATATACTTTCTTGCGTGTTGCGGGCTTCACGTTCGGATTGTTGTTTACAACACGTGAAACCGTAGCCATCGACACTCCTGCTTCTCTTGCTACATCATAAATGGTTACCGTCACAGTGGTTCTCTCCATTAGCTCAGATTTAAATTTACGTACGACGCATATTAACGTAATCATACGACAAAATATTACTTTTCGCAATGTTGACGCATGATCGGCTCTGCTGCGCGGTATGTAAAAAAGCAAATCAGAGCACTTATGTAAGCAGTGTACGACGGCTGATTTGCTCAAGCCTTTTCTTTAAATCCGTAATCCAAGCCTCATCATTAAGCGTTTGGGCGAGCAAATACAAATCAAGCAGCTTATTAATTCTCTGCTCGATCAATCTCTCGAAAGCAGATTGGTCGGTTTGCAGCTTCTCCGCTTTCGCTTCTACCAGCAAGTTTGCCCATTCATTGCATTCATTGAACAGAAACGTTTGTTTATTTGGTTGGGCGCCGAGTTGGGCGATTAAACCAGTTAAATCCGGTTTTACTTCCGGAAATACTTCACTTCGGTTACAGTTCGTACAGGAGAATATGGGGACGTTATCAATTTCTACTTTCCCTGAATAAATGACTGTGCGCAGTTTCATCTTCATGATGTCACCACAATGACACCTCTTATGCAAAGTGGTCCACTCCTTCTTAATAGCAGCTAGCTGTGCCAGCATAGCTTTCAGAGTTCTAATCTATAAATGATTCGACCATTTTCGCGCAAATTCCTGCTTACACAGTCTTGTAATTTTTACTACTAAAACGTTTTAAAAAAGATCTTAAGATGTTGGCTACGGAGCAACTTTTCTCCATTTCGAACGCACCCATGGCAGCGCAGCTAAAGCCGTCCAAATCGCCGCTCCGATCATGTCATTTCGGACATCCAATGGATCTGGCATCCTGCCCCCGACAAAGGACTGATGATATTCATCCGTAATGCCATATAATCCGCAAAGCAGTACGATACAGACCTTCATCCAAAAACGGTCTCCTTTTTTTCCGATTCCATAATCAAGCGCGAGCGCAAGAATGAAATAAGAAACAAAATGCCCCCAATTGAAGCCTTCCATAAACGGAAAAAACTTTTGAAAAAAAGGAAGAAAAGTGTCGATCTCGTCGCTCGTTCTTGAAGACAAAGCAAATATAACGGCCATCCAGGCCACAGCCGGTATAAATCGCAGCAGCCGTAAAGCTAGTAGTGATTCGGTTTTCGGTTTCGTTTGCTTCATTGTTGCTCCTTCGTTACAATAATAGAGATCTTAATAGATGGAGGGGAAAATATGTCCTTACAAAACAAAACCGTCATCTGCTTGCTAGACGACGAATTCGAAGATTTGGAGCTATGGTATCCTGTATATCGGGCGCGTGAAGCCGGCGCCACCGTCCTGTATGCTGGTCCCGAAAAAGGCAAAACGCATATTGGCAAATACGGCGTACCCGCCGTCGCTGACCTTTCTTTCGATGAAGTGAACAGCAATGATATTATCGGCCTTTTGGTTCCGGGCGGCTGGGCACCTGATAAATTGCGCCGTTATCCAAAAGTGCTACAGCTCGTACAAGAGCTGAATGCGGCAGACAAACCAATCGGTCAAATCTGCCACGCAGGCTGGGTCCTCATTTCCGCAAAAATTTTGGAAGGACGCAAAGTCACGTCCACGCCTGGCATTCGGGATGACATGGAAAACGCTGGAGCGACTTGGTTTGATGAAGCTGTCGTTGTTGACGGGAATCTAATCTCGGCACGCCGACCGCCCGACCTTCCTCCCTATGCAAAAGCTTTCGTAGATGCGCTAGTACAGCGAATGGGCTAACCATTCGCTGTTTTTTTGTCTATGCGATCCATAAATGCCGTTAACAGCGCAAGGGTCTCCGTACTTGTACGGCAGCTGTGTAATTGTTCAAATACCTCTCTGCTCTCGATTTGCGAGGTGCTCAGCAATCTTTGCTTTACCTGCAAAATTGAATGCGAGGACATGCTAAGCTCATCCACGTCTAAACTGAGCCAAATCGGCAGCGCCCTTAAATCCCCGGCAAGCTCCCCGCACACGGCGACAGAAATACCGGCCCGCTTGGCAGCTTCAACCGTCATGCGAAGCATACGAATCAGGGCTGGATGATACGGCTCATATAAATGGGAGATCTCTTCATTCATCCGATCAACCGCTAAGGTAAACTGCACCAAATCATTGGTGCCGATGCTAAAGAAATCGACCTCTTCCGCAAGCAGATCGGCAATCATAACGGCTGCAGGCACCTCGATCATAATGCCGATCTTCATCCCTTTGTCATAAGGGATACCGGCTTCCTCAAGCTCCAGCTTTGCTTCGTTTAACACGGCGTTAGCCGCACGCACCTCGTCAACCGATGAGATGAGCGGGTACATGAGCTTGACTTTACCGAAATGGCTGGCCCGCAAAATGGCGCGAAGCTGCGTTTTAAACAAATCTTTGCGGTCTAACGAAATCCGTATGGCTCGATAGCCAAGGAAAGGATTATCTTCCTCCGGCAATTCAAAATAATCAAGTTGTTTGTCCCCGCCGACATCAAGCGTGCGAATAACGAGCGGCTCGCCTCCCAGCCTTTCTGCCACGCTTCGGTAAACATCGAATTGCTCCTCTTCTTTTGGAAACCGGTTGCGGTCCATATACAGAAATTCAGTACGGAACAGGCCCACGCCGTGCGCACCGGAGGACAAGGCAATTTCAAGCTCTTTAAAAGAGCTGATATTGGCGGCCAGCTCAAGTCTTTTCCCATCCGGCGTGACCGGACGATGGCCGGCGATGCCGTGAAGCCGTTTTTTGGCTTCTGCTTGGCGGTCATGCAGCGCCGTATAGGCATCGATGACTCCTTGCTCGGGATTAATATATACGGTTCCGTCATTGCCATCGATAATCAGCGTCTGACCGGTTTGTATCGGCTCCTCGAGTTTGGTCTCTACGCCGACAACGAGCGGTACGCCGAGCGCCCTTGCCATTATAGCGGAGTGCGAGGTTGTGCTGCCAGCCAGCGTAACAATGCCCAGCACATGCTGCGGATTAATGTGCGCGAGCTGAGAAGGGGAAAGCTCTTTTGCGATTAATATAAAAGGCTGCGTGTCCATAGGCAATGTTATTTCCGGAGCGCCTAGCAAATGCTTCAGCAGCCGGTTTCCGACATCCTTGATGTCCAGCGCGCGCTCTTTCATATATTCATCGTCAAGCAAATCGAACATGGTAACAAAATGGTCAATGGCTTCCTTCACGGCAACCTCAGCCGCTTTGTACTGGCGCTGGATAATGCCTTGAATTTCATTCATAAAGACAGGATCGTCCAAAATGGCTATATGAGCGTCGAATATGTGCGTTTCCTCCGTGCCGACTACATCTCGCAGCTCGTCCTTAATCTGTTCGATTTCCGACTTAGAGGTACGAATGCCTTCGTATACACGTTCGAACTCCCGGGCAAAATCCGCTACGTCGATCTTTTGCTCCGGCAGCTCCCATTCCCAGTTCGGAAGCACAAACGATCTCCCAATCGCTATGCCTGCTGACGCCCCTATTCCTTGAATCATTGTGTTTCCCCTCCACCGTTTCTCTCTTTAAGTACAACAGACAACACCGAGGACTGCCCCTTTTTCACCGCTTTGAACGGTGCAAACCTCCAGGAATGAACAAGATCTGAATTTGTGATCACCATTGGGGTAGCAAGCGACTTGCTTTCCTTCCTCACCCGCTGCAGATCAAACTTGATGAGCATCATGCCAGGCGTAACTTCGTCGCCTTCTTTAACTAGCGCGTTAAAATAAGCTTTGCCTGCCAGACGCGACGTATCGATACCGATATGCAAAAGTACTTCCAGTCCCTCTGGCGTAAGCAAGCCAATGGCATGCATCGTCGGATAAATATGAATGACTTTCCCTTTTACCGGTGAAACAAGCTCCCCTTTCTCGGGGATGAACGCAACGCCTTGTCCAACGAGCTTTCCGGCAAAAATCGGATCGGGCACCTCATCCAGCGGAATCATGCGGCCCTGCATCGGCGAATGGAACAGAACCTGTGCTTGATCGCGATGAATCGTCTTAATCATTTCTTCCCGAATAAGCTCAGAGTACGTTCCGAACACGACTTGCACCTGTCCTCCGCCTAGCTTAATTACGCCTGCAGCGCCAAGATTGCGCAGCGCATTTACATCGAGCAGCTTGTCATTGGATACTTTAAGCCGCAGTCTTGTTATGCAGGATTCCATCTTGACGATATTTTGTTTGCCCCCGATCGCCTGCAAAATAAGAGGCGCGCGATATGGAATATCCCCTGCCCATTCATCGAGTTGAGAGCCTTCCTCGCGGCCGGGGGTAGGAATTCGAAACCTTCGGATTGCCCAGCGGAACAAGAAGTAATAAATAAATCCGACTACGATGCCAATCGGTATAATGAGCCAGCCTCTTGTCGCCAAATGCTCATTGATAACAAAATCGATAGCGCCCGCCGAGAACGAAAATCCGTGCCTGATCCCCAGTTCATAGGTAACCCACATGATAATACCTGATAATATGGCGTGAACGACATATAAATACGGAGCAACGAATAAAAAAGCAAATTCAACCGGCTCGGTAACTCCCGTTAGAAAAGATGCCAACGCCGCGTATAGAAAGGTTTTCCGTATTTTAGGCTTTAAATCTTCACGGGCTTCATGAATGATAGCAAGCGCAATGGCGGGCAATGCGAACATCATCGTCGGATATAAGCCTGCCATAAAGACGCCTGCAGCTGGATCTCCCGCAAAGAAACGCGGCAGGTCGCCGTATACCATTTCCCCGGATGCGGTCTCATAGCCCCCAATCTGGAACCAGAACACATGGCTAACGAGATGATGCAGGCCGAACACGACCAAAATCCGATGGACAAAGCCGTATAGGAATACCCCGAAGCCGCCGCCGGAAGCAACGATTTCTCCCAGTTCAACAAGCAGTTTCTGAAGATACGGCGCGACATTGATCATGCCTATGGAGAACAGCAGGCATATGACGCTTACGAACAGCGGAACAAATCTCGGTCCGCCAAAAAACTGTATGTATTCCGGTAAACGAAGACTTTTAAAGCGCTCATGGCTAACGCCTGCAATGATACCGATCAAGGTGCCTATGAGCACAGTCGGTTCGATAGGGACCTCGGCAGAACCAGTTATGCCGCTGTAGATAAACATGCCTACAAGGGCAGCCATGCCGGCTGCGAGCGCGTTTCCCGTTAACCCAAGCGATATGCCAAGCGCAAAGATATATGGTAAAAACGTAAAAATCGTTTCGCTGGCCGTTACTAAATAACCTTCCATGCCTGGCAGTCCGATGTACGCCCACGGCAGCTTGCTTAAGCTTAAAAAAATAGCCGCGCCGGGCAATACAATCATCGGCAGCATAAATGCTCTGCCGAGCTGCTGCAGGCTTCCCATAAAAACCATCTTGCACCTCCTAAAGTTTTGCGCAGCAAAACTGACTTCGTAAGCATTAGCTTCGTTTTGCAAAGCAAAACTGACTTCGTAATCCCAATCGCAAACATCTATATCGATGTTAAGCGTTTGCTCCATTTTTGTCAAAGTAAAACGGCGAGCCCGCTAAGGCCCGCCGATGTTGATGATTCTTTTCAATTAATTTTACTTAGTTAGCGATTTCCGCCAAAATAAGTTGAGTTTTGAGCGTTTGTAGCTGTATATCCGCCAACGTGAGAAATAACCGGACCAGATTGTTGGTAGCTGTTTGTCACGTCTAGCACAGGTGTTTGCGATGATGTGTACGAATGAGTCGGTGTCATACCGTAACCGCCTTGTGCATTAGATTGCGGATAGCCGCCAAAACTTGAGTTAGTGAATTGGGAATTGTAGTTTTGAGCTCCAAAATTCATACCGGAATTTTGGTTATAGGATTGCTGGTGCGATTGCTGGCTGTCTGGACCAGCTTGGTACCCTAGATGTGCGATAACCGGACCTACGCTGCCGAAAGCCGTTGCAGGCGATTGAGCGTAGCTTTGTACCGGTTGATGCGAGATGAATGAATTATTCGTTCCTACCGGATGAGTCATATTCGAATAACTAATTGGCGCATAGTGCTGCACGCCTTGGTTATACGAATTAGACGCTTGGTAACCGCCTGGCACATTTGAAACGATGGAATTCGTTTGTCTGCCGAAAGTCGGTTGGCTGAGCTGCCCTTGGTAATGAGATTGCACGTTGCCTGTCGGCTCAAAATGCGTGCCTTGGTTTAGGTAGCTCTGTTGGCCTTGGTAATTACCCGGTTGTTGCGAAAATTGATTCACGTCGTGTCCTCCTTGGATTACAATCATAAAGTCTTCAAGCAAATGCCGTTTGCCCCGAAAGGCAATCGAAACTCGCTATGAAGCCTTCTTATTGTGTAGGAGAGCCCGCTTTTTTATAACAGTTATGTTTTGGGTTTTCCGCCAGGAAGTAGGATAGAATCCTCAACCTTAATGCAACGGTCCATAATGACCTCGAGACCGCCTGCAGCAGCAATTGCTGCCGCTTCCTCGTTCGAAATACCGAGCTGCAGCCACAGGGTTTTGGCGCCAATCGCAACCGCCTCCTCCGCAACCGGAGGGGTATGCTCGCTTCTGCGGAAAACATTGACAATATCAACGGGTACAGGAATATCTTTAAGCGAAGCATAGCTTTTCTGACCCAATATCATATCGGCATTAGGGTTGACGGGAATAATCGTATAGCCCTTCGCCTGCATGGCTTCGGATACCATGTAAGACACCCGGTCCGGCTTGTCGGATAAACCAACAACGGCGACCGTCATGCTTTTTTCCAGAATACCTTTAATTTTCTCGCGCGCAGGATTCTCAAAAACCATCGTAGCACCTCAGTTCTACAGGATATGAACAATAGTTTAAGCGTCTTTCGTCCGTTTATCCTTCAATCCATTCTACATTTGCGCCAAGCGCTTTTAAATGATCGAAATAAATCGGATACGACTTGGCAACATGATGGGCATCGCGGATGCGAAGCGGCTGTTTCGCCCGCAGGCCCACAACCGTCAACGCCATAATAACGCGGTGATCATAATGGGCATTGATCTCGACGCCGCCTTCCACACCTTCCGGCCGGCCGTGTACGATAATCTCAGCTTGACGTTCTTCTACGTTTGCGCCTGCTTTTCGAAGTTCGTTTAAGTAATCGGTAATGCGGTCGCATTCTTTATAACGCAAATTTTCTACATTATAAAACCGGGAAGTTCCTTCGGCAAATACAGCCGCAGCTACCATCGCTAGAACCGCGTCCGTCGCGTGGTCACCGTCAAACTCAACCGCTTTTAGCTTGCCGTTGCCTTTTACATGAACGATTCCGTTCTCATGCGTGAGAGGAACCTCCATCATCTTCAGCACATCAACTACCGCGCGCTCGCCTTGCTTGCTCTTCTCTTCCAAACGATGTACGATGACATCCGACTCCGTCACGGCGGCTGCTGCTAAAATGGCCGCGGAGCCCGGGTAGTCTCCTTGTACGGAATATGTTTTTGCCTCGTAGCTTTGACCGCCTGGAACGCGGAAGCGCATATAGTCCTCATCCGCATGGATGATAATACCTGCTTGCTCCAGCACCTCAAGAGTCTGGCCGACGACAACCTTTGATTTTAAATCATGCAATACTTCAATCTCGCTATCATCCTCCAATAGAGGCGTCAAAAATAACAGAGCGCTTAAAAATTGCGAGCTGATGTTGCCTGATACTTGAATTTTCCCGCCTTTTGGCGCACCGCCTTGAATGCGGATCGGAAGTTTCCCTTCATTGTGTTCAATGGAAACGCCCATCGCGGATAACGAATCGATCAAATCGCTATGCGGCCGTTTGCCGAGCGAATCCGGATAACGGTTGATGAAGGTAACGTCTGGACATAAAGCAGCTATGGCCATCAAAAAACGCAATACGGCGCCGGCATTCCCTACATCAAGCTGCTCAACAGGCTTCGGATGACGGCCAAAGCCCGTTATCGTGATTTTCTCCTCGTCTTCCTCCACAATAGCGCCCAAATCTCGGATGCAGCGTCGCATCGCATCGCTATCCTCGCTATGGGCAGGAAAATAAATCGTGCTTGTGCCTTCAGCAAGCGCGGCTACCAACAGGTAGCGAGTCGTGTAGTTTTTCGAAGAAAGCGCTTGAAGCTCACCTTCAAGTCTTGGCGTTGGTGTCACTAAAACGTCCATAGTTCGTATGATCTCCCTTTACAATATGATATACATCCCAAGGGCAGCAAGCCTCCTGAAATGATGTTTCATTTACTATTGCTCCTTGGCCCATTGCTCCAGAATAGTCGCAACGACCTCTTCGGCAGACATATTCGTCGTATCAATCGTAAGATGCGCAAAATCGTAAGCATGCTTACGCTGCTCCAACAGCAAATTCACTCGTTCTTCCGCGTTACCCTGCAGCAGGGGACGGGCATTATCCGTCTTCACCCGTGCAATAATTTGCTCTGGGTCCGCTTTTAGCGCGACGACATAACCTTTGCTCAGCATCAGCTCCCGGTTTTCCTCGCGAAGCACAGCGCCTCCGCCCGTAGCAAGAACGCAGGAATCACCGCTTGCCAAAATCAAATCCAGCACTTTGGTTTCGATTTCACGAAATCCAGCTTCACCGTCAGTCGCGAAAATATCAGAAATCCGCTTATTTTCAAGCCTCTCGATTTCCTCGTCCCCGTCGACCCGCTTCCAGCCCAGCTTCTCCGCGAGCAGCTTGCTGACGGTTGATTTGCCGGTTCCCATAAACCCGATCAACACTAATTTATTCCATAGCTGCCTTTCCATCTAACGGTTTCACCCTTTTCATTCTTCCTAAACCATTTTTTCTAAAACATCATATCATTTTTTTATTATTCTAGGGTATAAAAAAGTTACATATGTCGTATGGATGATAATGATGTTTAATCAACGATAGGAGTGACGTTAGCGATGACCAGAGATCTTCATTTGCAAGGTCCCCACCCCACTCAAAAGCGTATCAATCGGATTCTCGATCCTGATCATCCCCTTTGCCGTGAGGATGTCATATGGGTGCTCGAGTTTATTAAAAAAAAGGTGGCTGACGAAGATCCAGCCTTAATGGATCTTTCGCAGCCACGCTTAATGCAAAACTTTCATTTTTTTGCCGAAGCGGCCATGTCGCTCATTCACCGGAGACATTACTCCGATCAAGAGGCTGATCGTCTGCGGAACTGGCTGCGCCTGGCAACCTACGGATTAATTACGGACAATCCCCTCGAGACGAGTCAATAAATGGCTTTTGGAATTAAGATTGCATCCAGTTGAAGTGGAAGCTGCCTTCTTTGTCCAAACGCTTGAACGTATGTGCACCGAAGTAATCACGCTGCGCTTGAAGCAGGTTCGCCGGCAGACGCTCCGTACGGTAGCTGTCGAAATACGCGATAGCGCTTGAGAACGCTGGTACCGGAACGCCGTTTGTAACGGCAGTCGCAATCACTTCACGCCATGCGCCTTGGTACGTTTCAACGATGTTTTGGAAATAAGAATCGAGCAACAGGTTGCGCAGATTCGGATCACGGTCGTAAGCGTCTTTGATGTTTTGCAGGAAGCGTGCACGGATAATGCAGCCGCCGCGGAAAATCATCGCGATTTCTCCGTATTTAAGATCCCAGTTGTATTCTTCGGAAGCTGCGCGCATTTGGGCAAAGCCTTGTGCGTACGAGCAGATTTTACTTGCAAACAATGCTTTGCGCACTGACTCGATAAATGCTGCTCTGTCGCCTGTGAACGGTGCTTTTGCAGGACCGTTAAGGACCTTGCTAGCCGCAACGCGCTCTTCCTTCATAGCGGACAAGAAGCGAGTGAATACGGATTCTGTAATGATGGAAAGAGGTACGCCAAGATCAAGCGAGCTTTGGCTGGTCCATTTTCCTGTGCCCTTTTGACCAGCGGAATCCAAGATAACGTCTACCATTGGTTTGCCTGTCTCAGGATCGTATTTGGAGAAGATATCTCTTGTAATTTCGATAAGATAGCTGTCTAGCTCGCCTTTGTTCCACTCGGCGAAGATCTCGTGAAGCTCTTCGGCACTGACGTCAAGAACGTTCTTGAGCAGGTCATAAGCTTCGCAAATCAGCTGCATGTCGCCATACTCGATTCCGTTATGTACCATCTTCACATAGTGGCCTGCGCCGTCTGGTCCGATATAGGTGCAGCATGCGTCATCTCCGACTTTTGCGGAAATTGCGGTAAGGATTGGTTCGACCAGCTCGTATGCGGATTTTTGTCCGCCCGGCATAATGGAAGGTCCTTTCAAAGCGCCCTCTTCACCGCCGGAAACGCCCGTGCCGATGAAACGGAAGCCTTTAGCTTCAAGATCCTTGCTGCGGCGAACGGTATCAGGGAAATATGCGTTTCCGCCGTCAATGATAATGTCGCCTTCCGCCAAATGGGGAACAAGGGAATCGATTGTTGCGTCCGTGCCCGCTCCTGCTTGTACCATGATCAAAATTTTGCGCGGAATTTCAAGCGATTGAACAAACTCTTCGATTGTATAGGTAGGGAAAAGGTTTTTTCCTGCCGCTTCTTGAACGAGATCATCTGTCTTCTCGCGGGAACGGTTGAACACCGATACCGTGAAACCTCTGCTCTCAATGTTAAGGGCAAGGTTTTTACCCATCACGGCCAATCCAATTACGCCAATTTGCTGTTTTGACATCTGGTTCTTCCATCCTTTATCGTCTATTTTGGGTCACAATAGTTTTATTTTACTCTTTTTATTCCAAGAAGAAAACTGCCTAACCCGAAAAATGTCGGAATATCGGCATCAAAATTATTGACCGATTTAAAAAGAATATCTTATATATGCTTAATTACCCCATATTTTTCATGAAAATAGACAAATGGTTTCCTCTTTGCCATACAACCTAAAAACGATCAATCGCTGGTTGATTCTCAGCAATTGATCGTTTTATGTTTTCATATCGGGGTAGCCAACTATCATCAGAGTTCCAGTTGCAACATTTCCGAGCGAAGTGCCATCAATCGCTCTTTGGACTCAGAAACCGCTTCCTCGTCCGTGCCCTGCAGTGCGTCAAACAGCATCGACAACTCGTAATCAAGCTCATAGCGCAGCACGATGGCTCTTTCTTCTGCACGCTTGGATTGAAAAGCTCTGATCATTTCTTCTATTGTAACGAAAGGCTTCTTCTGATAAATAATCCGATGTTCCATACCGGACACCTCCACGAGTCGTATAATCTCACCGAACATAATACTCTCAATGACGATTTGACGATCTTTAATGCGCTTTACAACCGCATGTCCACGTGTGTCATTAATCAGCTTTTCAATCAACTCTGACAGCTTCTCGTCTTTAATAATGTAATCTCCGACAATTTTGTAACGGTTCTTCATACGCTGGAATTGAAGCTTAACGAGCTTGCGGCCGGTTCGGATCGATACAAGGAACTGTCCCTCCGTCTCGCTCCAGTACAAGGAATAACCCTCCTGAATAAGATCGCGGATGAGATTTTGGATTTGCCGGCGGTCAAATCGCAGCTCCAAATTGCAATATTCGACTTCATGGCTTTTGTTCACGGCAATCCCTTCCTTACCTCAGATTAGTTGACGAAATGTTCTGATAATTTGTTCTTACTTTTATCTTATACTCCATCTTATGTTATGGCAACTTGGATTATTGACTAATTTTACGCTGAAAGGCGACTTTCATAAAAAAAGGGCGCGCCCGCCTCCAGATCGAGACGGTTCGCACCCTGTATTCCTGAATATTCCATAGGCAGCGGTGGAATTTCAAAAAAAATTTGCTTAGATGCGGTACGAATTCGCATCCGCACCGCATCTTCATGCTGTAAGCAGCGCCTATAAGCAATAATCAATATTCTGATCCGAGCGCGAATGAAATCGCTTCTTCCAAGCCCAGCTTTTGGATTTCTCCTGCCTTTCTTACCTTCAGCTCTACCGCTCCTTCGGCTGCGTGTTTGCCGACGACGATGCGAAGCGGTATCCCGATCAAATCCGAATCCTTGAATTTAACGCCGGGCCGTTCGTCGCGATCATCCATAAGCGTATCCACTCCAGCTTCGTTAAGCCTGGCGGTAATGTGAGCGGCCAAATCCATTTGCACGGGATCTTTCACCGATACGGGCACCACATGTACCTGGTATGGCGCGATTGACCTTGGCCATAGGATTCCGTTGCTGTCGCTGTGCTGCTCCAATACGGCAGACAGCAGCCTGGATACCCCAATTCCGTAACAGCCCATAATAAAAGGCTGCGCTGTGCCTGAGGCATTCAAATATTTGGCTTGCAATGACTCGCTGTATTTGGTGCCAAGCTTAAATACATGGCCGACTTCTATGCCGCGGTAGAACGTCAAGCTTCCCTCCTCGCAGCGCGGGCAGCAATCTCCCGCCGCTGCATTGCGGTAATCGCCGGCTTGCGCCTGCGCCAAATGCACATTCGGTCTCACATTGCCAAGGTGGACATCCTTTTCATTAGCTCCTGCGATTCCGCTCTCCATTGCAAGAACCGCAAAATCAGCGAGAATTGGAATCTTAAGGCCAATCGGACCCGCAAAGCCGATAGGCGCGCCAGTCACCAGTTCTGTTGTCGCTTGATCCGCCAGCTCGAGACGGGCCGCAGCCAGCTTGTTCTTCACTTTAATTTCATTCACCTCGTGATCTCCCCGGATGATGACGGCTACAGGATCGCCATCGGCTAAGTAGATCATTGTTTTGATGAAAGAATCCGCTCCAAGCCCAAATGCTTCGGAAAGCTGATCGATTTTCCTTAGATCCGGCGTATAATGGCGCTCAAGCTCAAACGCGTGATCCATCCGAACTGATGCTTTCCCGGGGTCCCCCTTCGCCTTCGTTCCATACTCCGCTTTTTCCAGGTTTGCGGCGTAGCTGCAAGCATCGCATACCGCTATCGTGTCTTCGCCAATATCCGCAAGCGCCATAAATTCATGCGTTCCGCCCTCGCCGCCGATAGAACCCGCATCTGCTTCAACGGATCGGAAATTGAGCCCGCAGCGAGTAAATACACGGTGATAGGCTTCATACATGCTGGTGTAGCTGCGGTGAAGCCCTTCCCAATCCGCGTCAAAGGAGTATGCGTCCTTCATCAGAAACTCCCTGCCGCGCAGCAAGCCGAAACGCGGCCGTTTCTCATCGCGGAACTTCGTTTGGATTTGATAAAGCGTCAAGGGAAGCTGCCGGTAGGAACTCACCTCGCTGCGGACCAAAGCCGTAATAACTTCTTCGTGTGTCGGGCCAAGCGTAAACTCGCGCTCATGCCGGTCCCGCAGCCGCATGAGTTCAGGTCCGTAAAGCTCATAGCGGCCGGATTGCTGCCACAATTCGGCAGGCTGCATCGCCGGCATTAAGACCTCTTGCGCTCCGGCGTGATCCATTTCCTCACGGACAATTTGCTCTAATTTCCTTAATACGCGGCGGCCCAGCGGCAAATAGGTATAAATTCCGGCAGCTAGCTGCCGGATTAGTCCCGCGCGCAGCATCCATTGATGACTGACTGCTTCCGCGTCGGATGGCGCTTCCCGCAGGGTTGGCATTAAAAGCTGGCTTTGTCTCATTTCTTGGTAACCCTCCAATCATAATCATCCCGTTTTTTTGAAAACAAAAAGAACGCAATCGTAAGGGACGAATGCGTTCGTGGTACCACCCTAATATAGCCGCAATAAACATGAGCAGCTCTTATGCGATAACGGAATAAAATTCCGGCAGCAGCACGGTCCAAAAATTACTGCTGCAGCTCGCAAGGTAGGGATGAATCAATCGTTTATAGAAGCCTTGCAGCCTGCGGGCTTCCTCTCTGGAATAAACGTTTGCTGATTATCATAGCCTTGGTCAACGCTGTTAGAAAGTCATGAAGTTTTGACAAATTTACAATACTACGCTTTCGAAGTCAAGACTATTTTCGCGGGAACCAAACGAACGGCGGTCAGCTCGTGCGATTCGGTCTAAGCACCACCGAGCCAAAGGCCAGCAATACGGCAGCGAACAAAAGCAGGATCAGCAGCTGCAGGCCGATATCGCTAAAGCTGCCTCCGCCCCCCAAGCGGTCAATCGCCATAATCGCCCATTTTTGAGGGGTGAAATTGGCAAGCTTTTGCATGAAATCAGGCAGAATCGAAAGCGGGAAAAAGCAGCCGCTGATCATGCAGGAAGGCGTTATCACTAGATTGTTGATTTGGGAGAGCTGCGTGCTGTTACGTACCAGGCCGGCGATGGCTGAAGCTACGCCGACTGCCGCGAGCAGGAAAAATTCCAGAACTAGCAGCATGGAGCCAAAAGGAATGCCGGGCGAATAGCCGAAGACGAAATACATCAGGCTCAGTACAATTATAAGCTGCATGGTGCCTACCAGCATGCTGCCCATAAAATTGCCGAACGCGATATCCAAGGACCGTAGCGGTGCGGTATACATTCTAGCCATTGTTCGCTGCTCCCGGTCCTCCATTACAAACCCGATGGATTGACTGACGAGAAGCATAAGAAACATCAGGATCAGCCCGATCATCATCGGATTGGAAACGATTTGGCCAAGCTTCATTTCGGCATTTTCTGCGGTAATGACGGGTACTGCTTGTGCTTCAAGCAGCGCTGTCAGCTTTGTTAAATCAATACCCGCTTCGTCTCCGTCTCCCCGAATAAGATTGACAGATGCAAATAGCCGGTCTGCTTCCGTTGCTAGAATCGCGGCAAGCGAGGCGTTCCACAGCTGCTGATCCATTTGGTAGAGAGAAGCGTTAGCTTGAGTTCCCTTAAGCATTTTCTCCGTAAAATCGGAAGGAATAAAAATGGCGGCGTCTGCATTCCCGTCGACTACGAGCGTTTTAAGCTCTTGCTCGGATTTGGATTCGCTTTGAATATCGAAAAGCGTCTCCTTTACGATCGAGGAAGCTAAATAGGCGCCTAATATTCCCGTATCCGCATTATTCACCGCGATAACGGTTTTTTTTCCTTCTAAGCTTGAGAACAACCCGACCATCATGGATAAAATAAGCGCCGGAATCAGTACATTCATTATCAGCCCGCGACGTGTCCCCATCGTTCTGCGTATAAGCTGCACTGCGATATGCAAGCTAGGCATGCTGCTTTACCACCTTTGGCAATCTAACGATTGCGATTATTGTAAGCGCGATTGCGATCAGTCCGAGTATACCGATTCCGTGCCAAACCTCCGAGTCGGCCGTGCCGCTCATGATGGCTCGAAGACTTTCGTTGGCCCAGTGATTTATCGTTAATTTATTAGCTCCACTGACCATTCTCTCGATACCGGTCATCATGCCTCCGCTAAGAAACGTCATGCTGAATACGATGATAGTAAATAAGGTTTGCGTTGTTTTTCTCGTGCGGGCAATCGAAGCGATCGAGATCGCAAGCGCTGCGCCAGCCGCTGTCGTAAGCAAACAAATTAACGCAATGGCTCCAAACTGTCTGCCCCAATCCACGTCGTATACATAAGTTGTAAACGCTACAATGACAACCGCTTGCAGCGCAGCAAGCATCACAGCGCCTACGATGATACCAAACACGATCGCTCGGAATGAATGCGGGATTGCATACAACCGGTGAAGCGTACCGCTTTCTTTTTGGTTCAGCAATGCGATAGCCGCCGACATGCCGCCATACAGCAGGAACATGATTAGGTAAGCTGCCGAATAATATTGGATAGCTGAAGTCTCGCCAAAAAACTGGCTGTCTCCCATTCCAAGGTTACGGATGATAATCGGTGATTCAGCTTCAGCAGCAGAATTACCGTTTTCCGCGCCGGCTCCTGAGTCCTCCGCAGTCCCAAGCGTCTTCATGGCAGCAAGCTTCATGTTCACGTTTGACATATAACGATCGACAAACGCATCCGCTGCAATATTTTTCTCTTCGTATCGTCCGCTGAACGTGAGCCACTTAGCCGAATCCCCCTCCATCACCTGCTTGGAGAAAATAGCTGGGATAAATACGCCGAAATCCGCTTGGCCTTCCCGCACCCAGTCCTTCACTTCGCTTTCCGATTTTGCCTGAAGAACCTTGATGTGCGGCTGATTGGCTTCATCGTTCCAAAAAGCATCGATGCTCGCTTTGAGCTCACCCTGATCCTCGTTGAAGTAAGCGATCTTGGCAGGCTTAATCTCCGTATCGAATGCGCTGCCCAGCAGCAAAATTAACAAAAGCGGCAATCCAATCAATAAAATAAGAACGGAACGCATCCGACTGTATTTAATCAATTCATAATAAGCTGTCGTCCACCAAACTCTCATCGTAAGCACCTCCTATTCGTCGCGTAAATTGCGTCCGGTCATTTGCAGAAAAAGCGATTCGAGATTCGGCTCTACCCGTGTCAGCTTGCGCAGATTAATGCCGTGCTTCTGAATGATAAACAATAAATCTTGGAGGATGGACGGCGATTCCTTTACCGAAACCTCCAGCGTCATCCCGTTATCCCGCTCATCCAGATGCTGCACGCCAGGATGCCCTGCCATTTCATCCCGCGCAGGCACCGACAGACGGTCGATTTCAAATATCAGCTTCTCGTCCTGCCCGACCTGGCGTTTTAATTCATCCTTTGTGCCGCATGCGATAAGCTTGCCTTGATCGAGGATTCCGATTTTCGTGCATATCGCCTCCACCTCTTCCATGTAGTGGCTCGTATAAATCACGGTTGAGCCTAGTTTGTTTAAGGCTCTTACCGATTCTAAAATGTGGTTTCTGGATTGCGGGTCGATTCCGACTGTCGGCTCATCCATGATTATCAGCTTTGGCCGGTGCATGATGGCGCATGCGATATTGAGCCGTCTTTTCATGCCGCCGGAGAAGGTTGACGGTTTCTCCTTCGCTTTCTCAAGCAATCCGACAAATTGCAGCGCCTCGTCCACGCGATCGCGTAGCAGCGAGCCTCGAAGACCATACAGCTTCGCAAAAAAAGTTACATTTTCTTGTGCGGTCAACGTCTCGTATATGGCGAGCTCCTGCGGCACTAACCCGATCCGTTTTTTTACCTCAAGCGGCTGCTTTCGAATGGAGTAGCCATCAACCAGAATGTCGCCGCCGCTAGGAGACAGCAGGCCCGACAGCATATGGATGGTTGTGCTTTTGCCTGCGCCGTTCGGACCAAGCAATCCGAAAATTTCACCCTCGCCGATATTAAAAGTAAGGTGGTTAACGGTTAACGCCGTATCGTATTTTTTGATAACCTCGCGAAATGTAACTAGATTCATAAATCACTCAGCCTCCTGGTTTCTTTCTGATAAACCTATTGTACGCCACGACGAATAAGGAAACAGGTCTATTAAGTCACCTTCTGAAGGTGACAAAAGTCACCTCTTGCCAAAGGCCGTACCGAAAGCGTGAAGGTTGGATGAATACCTTTTTTCATTTCGAACATCCCTCAGAGATTGTGCTATAATGAAGCAAATTCAGCTGCGGGAGCCATTTCGATATGAATATACTGCTCTATCGGATTCGAGCCTTGCTGGTAGCGGTACCTTCCGTTATCAGTGTCATTAACGTCAGTCCGAGCTTCTATGCCTTTTATACGGCCTGTGTCCTGCTTGCGCTTTTGCTGATAAAAGCGAGCTCCCTGCTTCCTAAATTCCGCAATCTATTGCTTGCAGCCGAGTTCATCAGCTTCGCTTGGTTTTCCCATACGTATGGAGGAGTCCTATTTCTCTTGCTTTTCTCTACTCTAATCGCTTCATTCCGCGGCAGGCCTGACCGCATGTACAGCATCCTGTGGTCAGCAATCGGGCTAGCAGCTCTGCTCACCGGCTTGCAAAACCGTGATCCTCAACTGCTCTTAACTGCCGCTATGCTGTGGATTACGTCAGCTGCCATTCTTTACGCTTCCAAAGAATACGAGGAAAAGCATCATCAAATAGAAGACCTGTACGAAGCGTTAGCCGCCAGCCATGCGGAGCTCGATGCCGCAAAAAGCCGTATGCAGGAATACGCGATGCAGGTTGAATATCAGGCTCAGATTGAAGAGCGCAACCGCATCGCCAAAGATATTCACGATGATCTGGGCCACCGGCTTATACGCGTCAAAATGATGTCGGAAGCCGCGCTGCATCTATTTGATGCGGATACCGCTAGAGCACGCGGCACAGTCGAGCAAATTCGCGATCAGCTGCAGGACAGCATGGAGCTGATGCGCCGGACCGTTCGAAGGTTGGCCGCAGACGGAGAAAAAGATATCAGACGTTATGCGCTCGACCGTCTCGTGGAAGAGTCGGCAGCCGGCCTCGGCATAACGGTCAACTTCCAAGTAACGGGTAATCCGAGGCCGCTGTATCCGAGTATGGAGCTCATCCTGTTCAAAAACGCCCAGGAAGCGATTACGAATGCCGTTCGTCACGGTAAAGCGACCTCCGTCACGGTTGATCTTGATTTCCTTGCCTCAAGCGTTTCGCTTACGATAGCAAATAACGGCAGTTTGCCGGAGGAGCCGATCGAAGCAGGTCTTGGCATGCGGGGCATGCGAGAACGGATGGCATTAATCGGCGGGCGAGTGGAATGGACGAAGACCGATCGTTTTTCCATCACGACGACGCTTCCGCTTCTGGGCGGTTAACGAGTATTTCAAGAGCTTAGAAATGGAGTTGTTGGCTAATGATCCAGGTTTTGATCGTGGATGACGATCCTTTTATACGCGAGAGCATGAAGGTTATTTTGGAGCTGGATCATGATTTGCATGTCGCGGGGGTTTGCGGCAACGGCCAAGAGGCAGCAGCGTTTGCGAGTCAGAATGCTGTCGATGTGGTGCTGATGGATATTCGGATGCCTGTCTGTGACGGCGTAGAGGGAACCAAGCTGCTTCGCGCGCTTAACTCACCCCCTGCCGTTCTTATCTTAACGACCTTCGATGACGATGAATACATCGCGCAAGCCATCCGAAAAGGGGCTAACGGCTATCTGCTCAAAAATGTTCCCCCGAGCCGCATTATCAGCGGCATTAAGACCGTCCATGAAGGCTCGGTCCTCATTCATCCGGACATCGCCCGCAAGCTCGCCGGGATGCTCGAGACGCCGCGTGCTGAATCCGGCAAAGCAGCTGCCATCGCCGGCCTTACGCAAGCAGAGGTTCAAATCGTAAAATTAATTGCCGATGGGCAATCCAACAAGGAGATTGCTTCATCCTTATTTTTAAGCGAAGGAACGATCAAGAATTATATATCCGAAATTTTAAACAAGCTTGAGCTTCGTGACCGCACTCAAATCGCCATTTTTTATTTGAAATTAGCGCATTAATGATTTTTTAACCAAAGGAGCATAAGCATATGACAACACAGACCGACACGGCCAAGCTAGCCGGATTTACTCAAGCTGATTTCGATGTATTCGGAATCGAGGGCCTTGAAGAACGGATGGCAGCCATTCAAAACCAGATTCAACCCAAGTTTCGCGCAATTGGGGAGCAGCTCAGCGTCGATGCTGCTGTACATGCCGGCAACGAAATGCACCTGCATGTCGCTAGGCACGCTCGCCGCAAAGTGAATCCGCCGAAGGATACTTGGCTGGCGATTTGCAGCAACAAACGCGGCTACAAGGCACATCCCCATTTCCAGCTGGGCCTGTTCGATGACCATTTATTTCTGTGGCTGGCGCTTATTTACGAGGTTCCGAACAAAGCCAATATCGCTACGGCTTTCTTAAAACAAATCGACGATGTCATCGCGAAGGTCCCAAAGGATTATGTCCTCTCTCTTGACCATATGAAAAAAGAATCGACGCCGGTCGGCACGATGACCAAAAAGGACTGGAAAGACGCGCTTGTCCGTTTCCGGGACGTGCAGAAGGCTGAGCTCCTTATCGGCCGCCATGTCCAAGCAAACGATCCTATTCTCCGCGACGGCGAAGCGCTGCTTGCTCTTGCTTCTTCCACTTATGAGACATTAATGCCGCTTTACCGGATGTCGAACCTATAACCGTCTGGCCATAACAAAAGGAGCTGTCTCCGCAAGGCATATTGCCTTCCGGGACAGCTCCTTTTTGTTTACAGCTGCTGCGCTGCAGCGGCTTCCGCCTGCGCGGTTGCTGCGCTTGCGCGTCTTTGCTTGCGTGAAGTGCGGAAGAACAACAGCTCATACACGCAAGGTACAATGATCAATGTAAGCAGCGTTGCCGCGATCAGACCTCCAATAACCACGATCGCGAGACTTTGCGATACGATGCTCCCTGATTCGTGCGAGCCGAATATGAGCGGAAGCATTGCCGACACGGTGGCTACCGCTGTCATTAAGATGGGACGCATCCGCGTCGTTGCCGCTTCGATCAGCGCTTCGCGAATGGACATCGTCAGTTCGTTCTGCTTCACCCGGTCAATTAAGACGATCGCATTCGTAACCACGATACCGATCAGCATCAGCGCTCCGAACATCGCCGTGAAGTCTGGCGTGACGCCCGATACCAGCAACCCCGTAACCGCTCCGATTGCAGCAAGCGGCAAGGAAATCATAATCGCCAGCGGCGCGCGCAGCGTCTTAAACGTCAATACCATGATGAGGTATACGATGCCGATAGAAATAAGCGCGGTTAAACCTAAATCCGCAAAATCGCTAGATTGGTCCGCGGACGCTCCTCCAACGGTTAGGGAGACCCCTTCAGGAAGCTTAAGCGCGTCAGCTGCTTTATTGATTTCGCTGCCTACGACAGACAGCTCTTTCGGCTCCGCATTAGCCGTAACGCGAATATATATCTTTCCTTCTTTATGGTAATACAAGGAAGGCTCATCGGAGCGAACCAGTTCAGCTACCTTAGAAATCGGCGCGGCGCCCGCCTCAGTCATGACTGTCAATTGTTCAAGTTCGGCGGTTGAGCCCGGATTCACGACCGGCTGCAAAATAACCGGCGTCTCGCTTTCCCCCATTTGAATCGACCCGATCGGCAGTGGATTTAGCATGCTTTGCAGCTGCATAGCCACCTCTTGGCCTTTAGCGAGGGCAGGATCGACTTTGAAGGAGTAAACCGATTTTTTCTCCTCTTGGTTGCTTACTACCTTTTGTACGCCGTCAATCGGTTTAACCGCTGCGATCAGCTGATCAGCCGTCTGAGTTAGCTGCTCCAGATTGTCGCCTGTTACATCGATAAAGATTTGCGAGGAACCCCCGCCCATTATTAAATCAGAAGCGTCTGCGGTCAAGACCGCGTCTTTATAATTATCCTTTTGCGATTTCACATTTTCCATAAACAGCTCTGCGTCAACATTATCCTTCAAATCAATCATATAGGTGATCAGGGTAGGCGAGGATACCGATCCGTATTGCGCCGCATCGGCGCTGTTGCCGAGCATCATCATGACCCATTCAATGTCTTTATCCGCAGTCAAATAGGATTCAAACTTCTTCCCTTCTTCCAATACGAGCTCCGCTGGCGTTTCGCTTGGATATTGCAGCGTAACGTTAACATTCTCGGCGCTGGAAGAGTCGAGCGCTCCTTTAGGCATCAGTACATAAGCGCTGATCGAGCCTGCAAACAACAGCACCGCAATGATGAGCGGAACGATTTTATGCGCAAGGTTCCATCTGATAAATGCTGCAAATTTTGGAGAACCGGCATGTTCCTTCTCTTTCGTTCCGCGTAAAAGCACGGCGCTCAAGAGCGGCACTACCGTCAGGGCAACAAGCAAGGAAGCGAGCAGCGAATAGGCGACTGTTAGCGCGAATGGCAGCAGGAATGCCTGCAAGGATCCGCGTAAAAGACCCATCGGTAAAAATACCGCAACCGTAACCAGCGTTGACGATGTAATCGCGGAGGCCACTTCCTTCGTCGCATCCGTAATCAGCTTAATGGAGAACGTCTCTTTTTGCAGCCTTCTATAAATATTTTCAATAACGACGATACTGTCGTCTACGAGACGTCCAACGGCTACCGCTACGCCGCCAAGCGTGATGATGTTTAGCGATACGCCGGAAAGCTGCAGCAAATACAAAGTGATGCCAAGCGATAGCGGTATCGATACAATCGTTACGATCGTCGCTTTAAAATTTCGCATGAACAATAGAATTACGATCGTTGCGAACAAAGCGCCGAGCAGCACCTCGCGCATCATGCTGTTTACGGATGATACAACTGAATCGGATGTACTCAAAATAATCGAAGCATCGATTCCATTTACGTCGGCATTCAACCGTTCAACCGTCTTCTCGATTCCCTTACCCACGGTAACGGCGTTTGCGTCAGCGGATTTAGAAATAGTGTACATAATGGCATCTTTGCCGTTCATGCGGCTAATGCTCTCTTGGTCCTTTGCAAGCTCGACGCTCGCGACATCGCCTAGCTGAACGCCGGCAGCGACCGGAAGCTTGCGCAGCGTTTCTAGATCCGTCACCTGATCATATACGTTAATATTGCCAGCCGCTCCGTCCACCGTGCGTTCTCCAATTGAAACGGATGCTCCTCTTCCTTGAAGCACGCCCATTAGCGCTTGCATAGGTATGCCTGCAGCCGCAAGCTTATCCGTATTCGGTATCACATGGACCGCCGGCGTTGATTTCCCGCTTATGCTGACCTGGCCGGCCCCCTCTGACTTTTGAAGCTCCGTCGTGACCTCTTTAAGCTTTGTTTCCTTTTCCTGCTCGCTCATTCCATCCTCGAAGGTCAATGTTACCCATGAAATCGGAATCATTGATGTGTTGAATTGGACAACGAAAGGTTTCATTACATTCTCAGGCAGCTGGACCTGATCAACGATCCGTTCAATTTCCGCCTTTGCTTCCTTCATATTCGTTTTTGAATCGAAATTTAAATTGATTTGCGCATAACCGTCACCTGAAGTCGAGAACATATCCGTTTTCCCTTTGACGAAGGTTACGGCCTCTTCCAGAGGGTTTGTCACCGACTGCTCCATTGACTTGGCGTCATTGCCTGGCCCGATAGCCGTAATCATCACCTGCGGATTATCCGCCGCCGGCAAAAACTCCATCGGCAATCTAAAATAGCTGATTACCCCCATCGCTAAAGCCATAATGACGATCAGGATGATGGCCGCCTTATTCCGGAACGACCATTCTGTCAATTTACTCATTTGTTTCCGACTCCTTTTCCCTCTACGGTTTTCTAGTGTTTTGTCTTTTCTAATCATAGAAGGAAGCGGAGATGAGAAAAAACGTCCAGAGACTGGAATTGATTCTCGCCCTTAGTCGGAAATAGACTACGACCGGAGACCGAGTCCACAAGAAAATGAGTAAGTACTCACTTCTAAATGATCGCCTTATCCACTATAATGAAGTGAGTACTTACTCATTTTATAGAACAGGAGTGTGCAAAATGACGCTAATCAGCCCAGCTTCCGCTGACTCTGTACAATCATGCAGCGCAGTAGAACTGCAAGGCATTACCCGCTCCTTTGGCGGACGCACCGTGCTAGAGGGGATTACGCTTTCCATTCCGCAGGGCGAGTTGTTTGGCCTGCTAGGCCCCTCCGGCTCAGGCAAAACAACGCTAATCAAGCTCATGACAGGAATTGACCGGGCGGATGACGGCAGCGTCCGAATGTTAGGCGAGCCGATGCCGCAGCTAAAGATGCTGCAGGCCTTCGGTTACATGGCTCAATCCGATGCGCTCTACGGCGAATTGACGGGGAAACAAAATTTAGCTTTTTTCGGTGCTATGTTCGGACTAAAGGGTGAAGCGCTTCAAGAGCGGATACAGGCCGTTTCCGAGCTTGTGGCATTGACCAGCCATTTAAACAAACAAACCTCATCTTATTCCGGTGGAATGAAACGGAGGCTCTCGCTTGCCATTGCCCTACTGCATGAGCCCAAGCTGCTTGTGCTTGACGAGCCAACGGTGGGCATTGACCCGGTTTTGCGCAAGTCCATTTGGAAGGAGCTTACCGAGCTCACCAAACAGGGCGTGACCATTATTTTGACAACGCATGTAATGGATGAAGCGGAGAAATGCGATCGTCTCGGTCTCATCCGAGAGGGAAGGCTGATCGCAGTCGATACGCCGCAAGCCATCATGGAACAAGCCCGCAGCAGCACATTAGAGGAAGCGTTCATTGCTCTAGGCCAAAGCGCAGGTGAACCGCAATGAGAATACGAGCACTTGCTATCCGGATCATTAATCAATTTTTGCGCGACAAACGGACGCTTGCCTTATTGTTTCTTGCCCCCCTCCTCATCCTGAGCTTGATGAAGCTGGTCTTTGACGGGCAAACCGTTGCTCCCTTAATCGGCACGGTTCGTCTCCCTGCTGCCTTGACTGAAAAATTCGGGCAATTAGGGGCCGAATTAATCAGCTTTGACACGGATGCCGCTGCTCAAGCTGCTATTCAAGCAGGCGATCTGGATGGCGTCCTTCAAATGGGCGAAAGCGGTCCGCAATTGATGCTTGAGGGCAGCGATCCATCGATCAACCGGGCGATATTGCTGCTGGTGCAAAATGCCGTGCAAACAAACGGAGAAGGCATGGCTCCTGCTATTGCTTATTTGCACGGCGGACCGGATATGGCCACTTTCGATTCCTTTGGTCCAATACTCATAGGTTTTTTCTCGTTCTTTTTCGTCTTCCTGCTTGCCGGCGTTTCCTTTCTAAGGGAAAGAACCAGCGGAACCTTGGAGCGCTTGCTCGCTACGCCGATCCGCCGAAGCGAGATCGTGGTCGGTTATTTAGCCGGATTCGGCATTTTCACCCTGCTGCAGGCTTCCTTAATCGCCTGGTATTCCGTCGACGTATTGGGGCTATACATGGCTGGAAACATTGGCTATATGCTGATGATTAATTTATTGCTATCATTAACGGCATTAACGCTTGGAACGCTGCTTTCCTCGTTTGCTAGCAGTGAATTTCAAATCATTCAATTCATTCCGATTGTCATCGTGCCGCAGGCGTTTTTCTCCGGCTTGTTTAATCTCGATGCCATGAATCCATGGCTGCAAAAGCTAAGCATGCTTATGCCGCTTTATTATGGGGCAGACGCGATGCAAGGCATTATGATCCGCGGCGAGGGCTGGAGAGATTTTCAGGCGGATGTATACGTGCTGGCAGGCTTCTCTCTCCTATTTGCTCTTTTAAACGTGCTGGCACTGAAAAAGCATCGTCGTATGTAGCTGGGATAAGCTTCTGATATAATGAATGGAATGGGTTATGCGAAGGAGTGTCTGACATGCAAGAACCAGTGGAGCAATGGCTGCAGGAGCTGTTGAAGCTAGATGACGATGAAGCAAAAATGACCGAGAAGCAGCTGAAAATCGTGCAGGCTGCCTCTGAAATATTCGCGCAAAAAGGATTCGCCGCTTCGTCGACGAGTGAAATTGCTCAGCGGGCGGGCGTAGCCGAAGGAACGATTTTTCGCCATTACAAAACGAAAAAGGATTTGCTTTTTTCAATCGTAGCACCTGTGATGGCTAAGCTTGTCGCCCCGTTTGTCCTGCGTGACTTTTATAAGGTGCTCGACAGCAGCTTTGACAGCTTAGACCAGATGCTGCGGGCAATCATTGAAAACCGAATTGCATTTCTCGAAAAAAACATGCAGGTTTTCAAAATATTTATTCAGGAGATACCGTTTCATCCCGACCTGCAAGAGCAATTCCAGAAACAGATTCTCTCTAAGGTGATTGAGAAGTTCAGCATTAATATTCAAAAATTCCAGAAGCAAGGTGCTGTCATCGATTGGGCCCCAACCACAGTTATCCGTTTAACCGCTTCTGCCCTGATCGGATATGTGCTCAGCAGATCATTTTCCGGCAATGTTTCCGGCAATGCTTGGCATGACGGTACCGAAAGGGAAGCCACCATCGCTTTTATAACAAAAGGTCTTGCGCCTGAACGGCAGTAAAAAAAGCCGGTTATCCATCTTAAGATGAGTAACCGGCTTTTTTACTGTTTATTTGGCAGATGGCAAGCTCACTTCATCGATGCTTGTCCCGTCGAGCTGACGAAAGCGAAGCAGCAGGAGCAGCGCGGCTAAGCACAAAATCCCGCCGAGTAAATATGGCAATCCCATCTCAATGGTGAAGAAGAAAGAACCGAGCAGCGGTCCAGCGATACGGCCGAGGCTGTCCATCGACGAGCTGAGTCCGGAAGCTACGCCCTGCCCTACCGTTGTCTTCTGCGTAATGAGCGAAGTCACGCAAGGCCTGATTAAAGAGTTGCCGACTCCAAAAACCGCAAGGGATAGCGTAGCCCACCAAAGCGAATGTGCGCCTAGCAGCAAGAAGAAGCCGAGGGCTGAGATGACGAGTCCGATTGCGATGTATTTCGGCTCCTCGCCTTTCTTGATGCGCCGGCGTACGACGCCTCCTTGAACGAGCGCACCCACAAAGCCGCATACAAAAAATAAGATGCCGACCTGCAGCGGAGTCACGTCGAACCTTCGCATGCCGAAAAATTGCAAAGTCGCTTCCATCCCGGCAAGCGTGAAGGTGACGAAAAAAGCCAGTACGTACAAATACTTAAGCGGGCCGGTAAAAGCAGCCCATCTTGATACCTTTTTCTCCGATGAAGAACGCCGGTGCTCGGGAGCGAGCGATTCCTTCAGCTTCCATGCTGCCAGCGCAAAGGTGATAAGCGCCAGCGCCGAGGCCGTGTAAAAAGGCGTTTCCAGCGAGATCACGCTCAATAGTCCGCCTACGCCGGGACCGATCGTAAAGCCGAGTCCGATCGACATCCCCACAAGGCCCATCCCCTTCGTTCGCGACTCCGGCGGCGTAATATCCGCTACGTATGCCACAATAACGGAAGCAACCGCCCCAGAAAACAAACCGCCAAGAACCCGTGACAGGTACATAAGCGTCAAGTTGTCCGAAGAAAGACCAAACAGCAGGAAACTTACCGCGAAACCAAGAACGCCGATTAAGATAATCGGCCGTCTGCCGATCCGGTCGGATAAGCTGCCCCAAAACGGAGATAGAAAAAATGATACTGCGGAATAAATAGCCAGCATCCGGCCTGTATGTATTTCCGCTTTATTCGGATCCGCGGCTTGAATAATTTCCGGCATAACCGGAATGATAATGCCGAACCCAATAAAAGTTGTCATTAATATAGCCATTACAATAAGCATACGTTTATCTTTCATGCTGCAACCCCTCCACCAACCTATGTTACCATATCCATTTGGCAATCATGTATGAACAATTGAAGAACAAATCGACAAACCTTGCCCTTTTCTTGAAATGAAGCTTGCATTCCCCCCTGTATTTGCTATACTCAACTTTGTTTGTAACCTCTAATGAAAGGCAGGGATGAGAGCGATGGACCATACCAAAACCCCGCTATTCACCGCGCTTCGCCGTCATGCGGAGCAGGATCCCGTACAGTTCCATATTCCCGGACACAAAAAAGGATTGGGCAGCGATTCGGAATTTCGCGAATTTATCGGAGATAACGCGTTGTCGATCGATTTAATCAATATAGCACCGCTTGATGACCTGCATCAGCCGACAGGCGTTATTGAAGAAGCGCAGAAGCTGGCAGCTGACGCATTCGGTTCGGATTACACCTATTTCTCCGTACAAGGCACGAGCGGAGCGATCATGACCATGATTTTGACCGTGTGCGCGCCTGGCGACAAAATCATCGTACCCCGCAATGTTCACAAGTCGATTATGGCTGCCATTATTTTTGCCGGCGCAAGGCCCGTATTCATTTCCCCTGCAAGGGACAACAATCTTGGGATCGATCACGGCATTACGACACGTTCCGTGCGCAAGGCGCTTGAGCGGCATCCCGATGCAAAAGCTGTTCTCGTCATCAACCCGACCTATTTCGGGATATGTGCGAATTTGAAGGAAATCGTCGATCTCGTACATAGCTTTGACATCCCCGTGCTTGTAGACGAAGCGCATGGCGTGCTCATTCATTTCCATGAGAAGCTGCCTATGTCTGCCATGCAAGCAGGCGCGGATATGGCGGCAACCAGCGTCCATAAGCTCGGAGGCTCCATGACGCAAAGCTCGGTGTTGAACGTTCGCAAAGGCAGAGTTAACCCGCACCGCATACAAACGGTTATCAGTATGCTGACCACAACTTCTACTTCTTATATTTTGTTAGGGTCGCTTGATACGTCGAGGCGCAATCTTGCATTGAATGGACATGCTATCGCCGAGCGCGCAATTGAGCTTGCCCAGTTTGCTCGCAAGCAAATCAATGAAATTCCGGGTCTATATTGCTTTGGTGAAGAAATTCTCGGTGATGAGGCTACCTATGATTACGATCCGACAAAAGTGTCCATCCATGTCCGTCATCTCGGCATTACCGGCTATGAAACGGAAAACTGGCTTCGCGACAACTATAATGTTGAGATTGAAATGAGCGATATGTATAACATTCTTTGCCTAGTTACGCCAGGAGATACCTCCGATTCCGTGTCAAAATTGTTAATTGCGCTGCGCGGACTCTCCGAGAGATTCCATGAAGGCGCCGAGGCACGTGAATTAGTCGTCAAAATACCGGATATTCCCCAGCTTTCCCTGACGCCGCGCGATGCATTCTACGGCGAGACGGAAGTGCTTCCGTTCAAAGAATCTGCCGGACGCATCATTGCCGAATTTATTTATGTCTACCCGCCGGGTATCCCTATACTTTTGCCGGGCGAGGTCATTACGCAAAAGAACATCGACTATATCGTCGATCATGTTCAAGTAGGCCTGCCGGTTAAAGGACCGGAGGATCGCAGCATTGAATTCGTAAAAGTAATCGTCGAAGAAACAGCGATTTCATAAAGAAGAAAAAGAACCGGCTTTAGAGCAGCAGCTTGCCTCTAAGGTCGGTTTTTTCTTGCCCTTTTTTGTGGAATGCCACTTATTGTAAAGCCATTTCGGGCATGCTATGATGTTGGCAGAGGTGAGATGCGATGAGTCAAAGCGCTTACATAAAGTTCGTGCAAGGATCATCCGTGGAGAAGCTTACATTAGAAGGTATCAAGGACCAGCTTTTGCATTACCGGGAACAAACCGCCCTTACCGGCTCGCAGTTGGATTGGAATTATGCCGAAGCCGCTTTCCCTTATACCATCGAGTCCAAACAGGATGAGCGCTGGTTTTATTTAAAAGGGATCAATCCGCTGTATAAGCATATTATTTTTGGCCCAAGCGAAGCGGAGAGCGCATCCGGAGCTGTTGTATCCTGTGTACAGGTCGTCCTCCCTGTCGAATCTACCCATGGCGACAAAGCGAAGGCGAACGAGCTGTGTAAATTTATTGCCGGCCGGTTGAAAGCGGAGCTGACCATGTTCAATGGCCGAACACTCTTTTTTAATCCGCGAAAATAAGTTCATGCTTTCGAAAAATGAGCAACAAAAAAAACGATCCGCAAGCGAAACCCGCAGATCGTTTTCATTTGGCTGTTCGCAAGCAGGAGAATTAGAATTACTTCTCTTCGCTCTCCGTACGGGCAATTTCTTCGTAAATCGCAGTAACGCGATCCCATTCCGCATCGTCTTCGATACCGACTAGGAAGGACTCCTCGTTTTCTTCTTCAATACGGAAAATGACGCCGTCCGCTTCCGGATCGTTGCGGTCCAGCAATACAGCATACACATTGTTTTCGGATTCAAACGTATAAACCATGACCATCTCACGTTCCTGGCCCTCGTCGTCAGTCACGATAAAGACATGCTCTTCATGCTCGTGGTCTTCGCCACAGCCGCAATCATCGCCATGCTGATGCTCGCTCATGTTATTACCCCATTTCAAATATGTTTACAGACTATCGTATAGTAACATGACATTCTATCAGCGGTCAAACGAAGACGCCCCCTAAGATATAAGGAGCGCCTTCTCTAAACCAAGCAATCAAAGCGAAGAAATTAATTTTTCCGATACGGCGGTCCATTCGTCCGAGCCCTTCAGCTTCAGAAAGAACCGAATCGGATATTTCCCGCTGAATTCGAATTTATAATCGATATCATCCGTTGCATACCAGAAATTGTCCTTGGACGTATTCACGCTTTCTGTTTGAATGACTTTTTCTCTCCCGTTCGGGTCGAAGATCGATACCTTTACAGCTACGATATCTGTTTTTAAATTGTCGATCTGAGCAAACACTTTAAACTTGGCTTGATAGCCTTTTGCCACATTTCCGAAAACCGCGTTATTTTGGAATAGGAACATGTGCACATTCGGCTTATACACAATCGCTCGTTTGGTTTGATTGTCCCACTCAACGATAGCTTGCATAGATGTAGCCAGCTGACGAAGCGGCAAATAGGTTCTGCCTTCGGTCACTAATCCGCCGTCATCCTGCTCCGCCCCATTAATGAAAACGCGTACCCTCTGCGTTGCAGAATCTGCAAACAGCATCGTTCCGCCCCATAGAGACAGCAACAGCAGCAGAATTGCAACTTTTCTGAATTTCATAGTTGTGCCCTCCATCCGATAGCCTGGATGTATGGTTATACTCGGATATTCATGCAAAGTTGCGTTTTTGTGAAACTATTTTGCACTTAGTACTATCGGACCAGCGCTGTCAAACGATGTTGAAACCTGCGCTTGCCTGGGAAATAGTCGAGCGAAATCATATTATTAGCCATACGTTCTCGTTAATACGCAAGGGACACCCTTCCCTACCGTTCCAGGCGTTCTCATTCTTGCCAAATAGCTCATCCCTCTCGCGCAAGGAGTTTTGCACACCGCACAGGTATCTGAGAGTACAAGCTTATAATTATATTGCTTGCGGTCACTTGCCGGCTTTTTTTTCTTTGCTGTTTTACCTTTTCCTTTGCTCATCCCTAGTTCGCCTCCACTGTACGTATCGCTTTAGCATTGTATGTAGGGAAAGGCGAATGTGCATCCGTAATTGTCAGGAATACTTAAAATTTGGTACATTAAACAGATGGAAAATCGAGGGGGTATTGTTTTGAACATAACAATGATTGGGACGGGCAGCGCTTTTGCCAAAAAATACGACAATAACAATGCGCTCATTGAAATGAATGGCTTTCGACTGCTTGTAGATTGCGGGATTACCCTTCCTAAAGCACTGCATCAACAAGGGATCTCCTTTCAAGAGCTGGATGGGGTGTTAATCAGTCATATTCATGGGGACCATGTTGGCGGATTGGAGGAGTATGCTTTCCAGATGATGTTTAAATATAACCGTAAGCCTGTCCTCTATCTCGCGGAGACGCTTGTTGAACCGCTTTGGGAACAGACGCTTCGAGGCGGCCTGACGCAAGAACCGCTGGAAAAGCTGGATGATTTTTTTGATGTTCGCGCACTCGAGCCGAATATAGAAATCGAATTACACGAAGGGTTGAGTGTTAAGCTGCTCCAAACCAAGCATATTGCGAATAAGCCTAGCTATTCCTTTATATTTAACAAAACATTTTTCTACTCGGCCGATATGCGCTTCGATCCGGCGCTTCTAAGGCAGCTGGTAGATGAAGGCGTAACGACGATTTACCATGATTGCCAGCTTGAAGCTCCAGGCGTCGTGCACGCTTCCCTAGAAGAGCTTCTAAGCCTTCCTGAAGATATTCAAGAGAAAATATGGCTCATGCATTACGGCGACGCCATAGAGCAGTACAGAGGCCGGACAGGATCAATGCAAATCGTCGAGCAGCATAAGTCCTATCCTATTCAATAATAATGGCAAAAAAAGGCGCCGCATGATTGGCATGCAGGCGCCTTTTTTCAAATATTAAGTTTACCTCGTTAATTACTCGAACCTAAAATATTGGCAGCTGATCCAAATTGTTTGTCGGATCCCCGTCAGCGTCGCCGCGAATGTAAAACTCGCCATCTCTGCCTTTAAAAGAATTAACTCCCGCAATATGCCCTGCTTGTACTTCTTGAAGTGCTGTTGCATAATCAAGGACCCGGCCGCTATTCGTTTTAAAAGCGGTAAGATCGCCGTCTCCGTCTCTTTGTACTGCTACGATCTGCTCTCTTGTATCTTGACCGCTGTTTATTTCACTCATGATTTTTCTAGCCCCTTTCGGTATAATTTGTGCGCCACGCTTTATCCTCCCCTTCCCATCGCTCTTCTTATGCAAAAATAATCAAAAAAAAACGGCGAGCCGTATTTCACCGCCCGCCGGATTTACTTATTATTTTCTTTTGACCGCGTCTGCCGGCAATTTCCGTCTCCATACAAATTGCTCGTCATGCGATAAGGAATCCTGAATAGCGAATTTGGCGACAGAACCGATAACGATACCGATAATCCCAAACATCCCTATTAGCCAAATGGCCAAGTAGGCATACTGTGCAGCCAACACGAACCGCCTCCTGCGCGCTTTCTATAAAGGTATGCTGGAACGATTTCCTTTAGTATACGTTTCCAACATGCATACTCATTTGTAAAATGCTCATACTAATCGACGGACACTGGATAAACATGCAAAGATGAAACCATACGTAAAGGGAGGCAAAACCATGCTTGAAAATGTAGAGAGCAATTACAATTGTTCGAATGCTTCGAACGATTTACCTAACTTGCTTCAAGAACTGGAGCAACTCGAGCAAGCGGCGCACAGCGGTCAATCGGAGGAACAGGTGCAGCAATTAAACCGGATCCGCAACCAAATCCATTTCATTCGCAACAAATGCGATATTCCGCATGAGTAATAAAAACAAGCAAGTGTAAACGGCTTCCGTCGTCCCCTGCCACAAAGCAAAGATCTATGAGCACATTTACAATTTGTTAACCTATAAATTCTTAAGTATTAAAATACACCTCCTAACTGCCGATAACATAAGTAGGAGGTGTATGATGGATATAGCAGCAGCATCCATGGCGATGAGCCAGAACCGGTTTGCGCTTGCAGCCAGCATCCGTGTCATGTCATTGAGCAAAGACACCGCTGAGCAGCAAGGACATGATCTCGTTCAAATGTTAAAAAATGCACAGTCCAATTTAGGCAATACCCTGGATATTCGCGTGTAAAATGAACCCCTCTGGCTTGGTTTCCTTAAGGGGTTCTTTCTACTTCGGATTTCTTCGCAGCCGCTTCGAGCATAAAAATGTTTCATAATACTATATTCGGTGTAGATAGTTGCATACGAAGGCTACATTTTGTATCATTGTTCAAGAATCTAACAAAAAACTAATTACTTTTTGGAAAAAATTCTAACAACCTTCGTTTATTCTAAATATAACAAATGAACTGTTGGAGGGATTGTGATGGATAATACTTTTTATCAGCAAAAAATTGAAGAAGTAAGAGCGGAAATGGTTCGATTGTTCGAAGCTTGTAATAACTTTACTGATCAAGCCGTTGTCAAAATCAGCCAAGAGCTCGACCATCTCCTAAATGAATACTCTGGCAGTATGGCAAATAGCCGAGGTTAATATGAGGCTCGGCAAATGTAGAGTCCTCTTCTCAACCGCAGTTTAACCAATTGTTAAAAAAGTGTTGACTTGAGTTCTTCTTCCTGCTATATTATTAATTGTCGCTAACATGATCTGGTAGCTCAGCTGGGAGAGCACTATCTTGACAGGGTAGGGGTCACAGGTTCGAACCCTGTTCAGATCACCATAATTTAAACGCCTAAAGCCTTGTCCAGCAAGGCTTTTTTTGTTTTCATTTTTTCCATTATAGTTAGATGAACAGGTCAACATTACTACCGTTAACCTACCGCGTGTTTAAATCATAATAGTATAACTTAACCCTCGTCTGACGGAACCCGCATCGGCATGTAAATACAAATAAATAACCAAAACATATTCATCTTTTCCTCTTACGGGAAATGATACTCTTCTTTCTCTTGTGTCGAATGACCTTCTTTTTCGTTAGCAAGTACTTGCAGTAGTCCATAGGACTGCGGTAAACCATTTCCTTATCACGATCACCAGTAATATCATCAAAAATCGTCTTAGATGGCATCGCATTGACCTCGACCAGCCACGCACGATCATCATGATCCAGAATAATGTCGATTCCCAGCTCGCCCAGAAGTCCATACTTCCTTTCCAAAACATTTGCCGTTTCTATGCATAGAGATTCGATTCCACGGTACACGCTGCTTCTCCGTTCAGGATCCTCGAAGAGGCGCTCCAGTACATTTTGCAGCGAGTCGCATATCCTGTATACATTCGAAATAAAATAGGACCTTCGGACAAAACGGGTGAGTCCAGCAGTAATTGTCCATTTGCCGTCGGTACCTTTTTGCGTCATGATTCGAAAATCGATCAGATGGTCATCCAACTTGATACGATTCATTTCCTTCTGAATAATATAGGGCTTCTTGTTCATGGATTGAACCAGCTGCCGATCTAGTGCTCCTATATCATTCACCTTGCAGAAAGGAACCCATACATCTTCCGCAATCGTGAATTCCAATTCGTCCTGCTGACACAGCTTCTGTACCCTGTATATTCCTTTTCCTTTTGATCCGCGGCAAGGCTTCAAGAAGACAACGCCATGCCGCTCAAGCATTGCACGCAGATTTTCCTTGGAATAGGGCAAGGTTTCAGGAAGATTGAGGATGATCGGGGTGGAGGCCAGAGTACGATGAACATCCAGCTTATCGAAACGATTAATCGCATTGAAGCATTTGCCGATTCCGATCCTTTGCTCCAACCTGAAAAACAACCTTCTCTTATCCCCGTAATACTGGCTGTATACGACCGCAGGAAGCGGGAATAGGCGTACTCTCCAGCCATTCTCCGTCTTCACCATACCGGCGACCTGCTTCCTTTTCCAATCGATATGATCAGGGTTAAATGCATAGATAGGTGCTTGACCAATATAAGGAAGATACGTTTGTAGCGCTTGCGCCCTTCCCGCTCGAGAATAGACCATAAGCCCTATGAATCCGCTCGATTTGATAGGAATCCCTCCTCGTGTTGTAACTGGAGTATACTTCCATACCCTATATTTATATGCCTTTTACATTCGCTAGCTATAGACGAGTGTTCGCTATTTCCGCCCCTTTTTCATGAATTATGGGGCATATTTGTTAACAAGCTGAATATTCTAATTCCACAGGGAGCCCAATTCCTGAAAATGAGCACAAGGGAGTGTTTGAGGTAATGGGACAACGTCATGCCGGATGCAGTTGCTTCGATTTGCTGGAGGATATCGGAACCACGGTTGGAACAAGTATCATTGTCCATACAGTGAGCGGACAGCCTGATTTCCGGGGGACAATTCGTGAAACGGTTACGCCTTCCAGCGAAGTGTTAAAAATTGAACTCAACAATGGTGATTTGACCAATATTTGCTGCGAACATATCGTCGCCATTCAAGAAGGACCAGGTAATTAACATCTAGCCAAATTGCGCAAAAGCGTCAAATAGTCCTCACCCTTGAAAATGGTGTAGGCTATTTGACGCTTACTTATTTTCTCTTCGCCGTACCGCAATCCAAGATCTTTCTCAAGAGTATTGAGCACCACATGAATCAGCTCAGTCATTTTCTTTATTGCAATTCTAATGCGTCGGCTTCCTACCATGTATACCGATAAACGTTCCAGGTATTGAAGCTTTTTTTTCGATGTATATCGGAATAACAATAGATTCAAGACTATTGCATGACAAGTATGGAGTATCCAACATTAAATATCCATTTTAGAACCATAGTCAGGACTGTTTGTTAATTCTGAAAAATGAAACGCCATTAATAACGATTGGGTTTGTAGATAATTTATCTCTTGTCCAATATGCTTTAAGTGATTGCTTTCCATAATCGCAGAAATCGAGCCATATGAATATACGGTACCATCCGTTTATATAAGTATAGAAGAATAATTGAAGTCAATTTGTTTAAACTCAAGAGGATTTATCACTAAACCATTCTTTTATACCCGTAGTTAAAAGTTAAGTCATTTTTCATTTAAAAGCCCGCAAACCCTTGTAACATAGGGTTAGCGGGCTTCTTCTTATTAGTTTACATTTATAAATAATACCCCATTGCTACTGTCTGGCGTTCTGTATTTGCATTCCAACAATCGGGAACACTATTATTAAAGTAAGGAGTGAAATTCCCGTGACTTCTAAACAAATTAAATGGACGAGTACAAACCTTCCTTTTGCCCGCAATAAACATTTGCAGCTAATGATCATCATTTTTATCCTATTTTTTGGTCTAATGGCTATTTCACCTACTGATCGATCATTATGGTACGCTTATAATATAACGCCTACCATTATTATTCTTATCCTTGCCTTCACTTACAAGCGGTTTCGTTTTTCGAATCTGTCCTATCTTTTGATGCTCGTTTTCTTTTGTCTTCATACTTATGCGGCACATTTTACCTATGAAGGCACACCGCTGGATGACTGGTTAAAAACAACTTTTCATACAAAAAGAAGCCATTACGACCAAGTTGTTCATTTCGCTTTTGGATTCTTCTTTGCTTTTCCCTTCCTTGAGATTTTAAGATCCAAAGTTAAGCTGCACGGGATCTGGTCCTATGTTCTGCCCGTAATCGTTGTTCTTGGTTTCAGTGCGTTTTTCGAAATCTTAGAAATGTTAGCCGCCTTAGTAGCCGGTCCAAGCGGCGAAGCCAAATTCGTAGGAATGCAAGGAGATATCTTCGATACGCAAAAAGATATGGCATTAGGATTGCTTGGCGGAATCGTATCCATGGGGATCCTTGCTTGGATCATCCGGAAAAGGGATCATTCGGCTGCAGCTCCAGATTAAGATCTTGGATTTAGTAACCATGCGTAAAAAAAGCCGCTGACATCCCCTGTCGGCGGCACTAAATACAATGGAGTTTTCTTTTAATTCGTTTGGTATTCGATCCATTGCGTATTTTCTAAGTTGCTTATGTGCAGGTAATAAACTTTCCCTGAAAACCAATGGCCCTTAAACATATGCAGCGCATCGTTATTCGGAGGAGTAATGATAAAAAAACCGAAAATAAACAAGGTAATCAAAGCACCAATCAAAATGCTAAAAAGACTCATTATGCTTTTCATCGTATCCATCCTCTTTATTAATAGATAAATGCGGTTTTATCATTGTATCATATTCTTAATTAAGAACAAAATAATATTTTTATAATATGGCAACTATCACTCCCCCTATTGAAAAGGTCAGTGAATTGTTTTATAGTTCTTTATAAAGAACTGCCAACCAATTTATATGGAGAGTGTTTTCATTGAATTTTAAAGAGCTGAAACTGCATTGGTTATCCGATCTCTTCAGATACGAAGAATCCATGAGCGTAAATATGAAGAAAGTCTTTTATCGGCAATTTATGTTTGCCGGCTACCACTACATGTTCTGGTTAAGGCTTTGCCAGTATCTTAAACCCAAAAGCAAAATCTTTTTCCCTATGTATGCCATTTCGATGGCTATGCTTCAAAGATATAAATACAAATATGGAATTTCAATATCTCCAAGCACCAAAATAGGAAAAGGATTTTATATCGGGCATTATGGAGGCATTGTCGTTAGCAGCCTAGCCACGATTGGAGAAAATTGTAATATCATGCAAGGAGTAACGATCGGTGCGAGCAGCAGAGGCAAAAACATAGGCGTGCCTACTATTGGCGACTTTGTATATATCGGCGCGGGAGCCATGATTATCGGAAATGTGAAAATCGGAAACCATGCCGCGATCGGAGCTAATTCCGTGGTAACAAAAGATGTTCCTGACCATGGCGTAGTCGTTGGCATGCCCGCCAAAGTCATTTCCTTGGAAGGATCGATTGGATATATTGGAAATCCGTTTCCTCCTGTTACGCTTAGAAAACAAGTTGGATTGATTTCGAATTAACATTTTAAAATATACCGTTCAAAAGGGATACCCTTGATTTCAAGGGTTCTTTTTATTATCTTTATTGGGATTGCAACAATTTGCCACGCCTCTACGTCAAATAAGTGCTGCAGCAAATAATAAACGAGGTGACCACATGAAAAAACGATCCCTAATAATCGTAACGCTGGTTGCGATGATGCTTTTCAGTCTCGGACAAACCGTCTGGGCGTTCAAAGATGTTAAAAATGATCCAAATGAGAAAAAAATCGAGGAGCTTCAGAAGCTGGGCATATTAAGCGGTGATAAGCATGATAAGTTCAATCCAAATGGCAAGCTTACTTATGCGCAAGGCGTTTCGTTGATCGTGAAAGGGTTAGACCTTAACATTGATCACATCCGCTTCATTAAAGCGCCGAAAGCAAGCGATTACTTTACGAATCTAAAGGATGATGCCTGGTACTCCGATGCCTTTATCATCGCGAATCAAAACGGCTTGGAAATCCCGAAAACGGTAAAAGCTAATGACATCATGACGCGTGAGCAATTTGCACATCATTTGTTCAAAGCGATGATGACCAAAGGCGATTATGCCTTTATCGAAATTTTTATGCTGCTCGAGGACGAGTCTGACGTGAACAAGGATTATATGGACAGCATTCAGAAGCTGATCATTAGTAAAATTGTTACCTTGGATAAATCAAACAAGTTTTATCCGAAGAAAGCCATTACACGCAGCGAGGCTGCCGGCTGGCTCTATGGGGCCATGCAATTCGTAAAGGAGACGACACCTATTCCTGATCTTCCTGAGCAACCGGTTCTGAATCCTAAGATTTCCGTTACCGCAGTAAACGCTGAAATTAACAAAGTGACCGTCACCGCCCAAGTGCCGCATCCTGGCTACGGTATTCGGATTGCCTCTATCGGTTTTGAAGGCGACAAAGCTGTCATTTATCTCGAGACGATACTTCCTGATCCTGATAAAATGTATCCTCAGGTCATCACAGATGTCTCGGTATCCACTTATGTCGATGCCAAGCTAAAACCTGTGCTTCCTGAAGCTGCGGATTCGAGCCAAGCATCTACGGGCTCTGCGATTATCGCCGAGTAAGCGATAACCTCTGTCTTTCAATAAGGCTTCTCTACTAGTCTGAGCTGATGTTCAGACAGTGGAGAAGCCTTTTTTCATTTACTTTCAAGCTCAGACAGCATCGGTATCTTCCAATCAATGGGCTCACACCCTATCTTCTCAAGAAAAGCGTTCGCCCGCGAGAAAGGCCTGCTCCCAAAAAAACCTCTGCGCGCCGCAAATGGGCTCGGATGCGGCGAGGAAATAATATGATGCTTGTCCGTATCAATGGCGCCGGCTTTCGCCTCCGCATGCTTTCCCCAAAGCATAAATACAACGGGTCTCTCCCGCTCATTCAGCGCGGTTATAACCGCATCGGTAAATCGCTCCCAGCCGAGCCCTTGATGGGAATTGGGATCGCCCTCCTCCACTGTTAGCACCGTATTTAACAGAAGCACGCCTTGCCTTGCCCAAGTCTCCAAGCTGCCATGATCCGGAATTTGTGCTCCGAGGTCCGATTCTAGCTCCTTGTAAATATTTTTCAGCGATGGCGGCACCTTCATGCCTGGCTGAACGGAGAAGCTAAGCCCATGCGCCTGATTCGGGCCATGGTATGGGTCCTGCCCGAGGATAACCACTTTCGTTTGTTTATAGGATGTATAATGAAGTGCATTAAGAATGTTAGGTTGTTCCGGATACACCGTCTTGCTCTGGTACAAAACATCAAGCTTTGCCAGCAGTTCAAGCATATAGGGGGCTTGAAGCTCGCCATTTAACTTCTCAGACCAGTCATTGTCTAGCCGTACCGTCATATTTCCGCTTCCCTTCAAGTCTGTGTAATATAAAAAGCGCCTCCGCAAGGCCTGATCGCTCAGTTCCATGCAGAGGAGCTTCGAATAAGATAGGACATTTATAGCGATCCTTAATTTTAGCATGACCTGCTTACATTCTACAATGTTTCGCTCGTGCTTGCCACGGCTGTGGAATCCCTTACGATCAGCTCTGTGCGAAGCACAATCCGCTGCTTGGCAGTGTTCGAATCTGTGAACTGCTGAATTAGCAAATCGACAGCAGCCTCTCCTAGTTGGTCCATAGGCTGAGCAATCGAGGTTAACGGAGGATTCATAACCGACGCCAATAAGGTATTATCGAAGCTTATGATAGATAAATCTTGAGGCACGCGCATACCGCTCTCCTTCGCCGCCTGTAGAGCACCAACCGCTATCATATCATTGCAGCAGAACAGCGCCGTCGGCCGCTCGATCCGACAAAGAAGCTCCGCCGCCTTCGCTTTTCCGTCCTCCAGCCCTTTTTTGCAGGCCGCGATGTTATCGTCAGGAAGTGAAATTCCGGCTTCATTTAGCGATTGCCTAAAGCCTCGAACCCTTTCACGGCTGCTGCTTATCTGCAGGCTCTCAGCCAACACCGCCATTTTTGTATGTCCGAGACCAAGCAGATGGCGTGCTGCAAGAGCTCCGCCGATACAATCCTCCGCTACAACCGTATGCACGGGGAAAGAGGTGACCTCGCGCCCGATAACAACGATGGGGATAATCGAGCTAATATCTTGTATTATGGCGTTATTTTCAAGACCTGTACCGATGATGATGCCGTCTACTCGTTTTTGCTTTAAAACGGAAATATAACGTTCGATCCGCTCATCTTTGTTATCCGTGCTGCAAATAATGACGCTGTAGCCAAATTGATGTCCGCGATCCTCGACAGCCCGGGCAACTTCGGCAAAAAAAGGATTGGCGATATCCGGAATAAGCAAACCTAACGTAAAGGAATGCTTACTGGTTAGAGCCGAAGCGATCGCGCTTGGCTGGTATTGCAGCCTCTGCATAATCGCAAAAATTTGATTGCGCCGCTCCGTGCTTATTTTACCTTTCGCGTTAATAACCTTCGACACGGTTGCGATAGAAACGCCCGCTTCTCTAGCTACGTCGTATATGGTCGCTTTCATCTCAATTCCTCGCTCGCCTGTTCGCTCATACTCTATTATGCTCAAAGAGTTGGAAGATTGGCAATCATTTCTTAATCAGCCATTCATGATCAGGATCATTATAAAACTTCCAAGTGCGTACCGGTCCTGCCATAACATTCAAATAGTAGACCTCATAGCCGGCCGGCGCTGCAACCGGATGATAGCCTCTCGGCACAAGCACCGCTTGACCATCCCTTACGGCAAGCGTCTCGTCCAAGGAACGATCGTCAGTATACACCCGCTGTATGGCAAACCCCTGCACAGGCTCAAGATGAAAATAATACGTTTCTTCGAGCAAAGACTCCTCGGGAAGCGCGCTGCGGTCATGCTTATGCGGCGGATAGCTCGACCAATGCCCTTCAGGCGTAAACACCTCTACGACAAGGAGGCTCTCGGCCGGCTCCCTCTCAGGCAAAATATTATGAACCAGCCTCTGCATGCTGCCGCTCCCCCGTACCTCGACTCCGATTTGTTCAGGTACGATTAATCTTGCTTCGTATCCCGGCTTGCCTGGCGCTGAACAAACCGCGAGCTCGACCGAGGTTTGAGCAATAAATTCATATTGGTCCTCACTTGGCACATAGGCGGCATAAGGTGGTATTTTCTCGAAAACGCTGTTTCTATTTCCAATATTGTTCCACTGCGCGCTTGTTGTCTTTAGGTCGCCTTTGCCGCTTAGCAGGACCAAACATATTTCGCGGTCAGCGGTTTGCCGAATGATTTTCTGGCCTGGCTGCAGCTTTATGACTTCGAAACCAACGTACTGCCAGCCAGCCGACTCCGGTGTTATGTTCAAAACGGAGCCGTCTGTTCCTACTGCTGCATGCTGGGGCACAATTAAGTGAGATGTCATGATTTATCCTCCTAAAATGGGATTAGGCGCAGCAAGCTCAAGTGTTTCCGACAGCTTAACGGGTCTGCCAAGGCGCAGAGATAAATTAGCTGCCAAGGCCATTAATTCCGCTTGAAGTCCGTCGTTGCCGTCAACCATAACATCACGGTCCTCCATGATGCTGGTGATGAACTGCTTTGTCTCATCAATGTAGGCATCATTATAGCGTTCCAGGAAGAAATGAAGCGGCTTATCGCGGCGTACGCCTTCTGCCGTATGAACCTCTGCCGTATTCGGATAATCATTCGTAACCGCAACGCTGCCGCCAGAGCCGAACACCTCGACCCGCTGATCATAGCCGTAGACGGCTTTACGACTGTTATCAATAACGGCGACGGCGCCATTTTTGAATCGGATCATGACAATTGCCGTATCGACATCGTCGCATCGCTCAAATACCGAATCAATTAGCACGCTGCCGTAGGCGTGGATCTCCTCTGCTTCGCAGCGCGAGACATAACGGGCCATATCAAAATCATGAATCATCATATCCATGAAAATGCCGCCCGATGATCGAATATAATCCTCGCTTGGCGGATTCGGATCGCGGGATGTTATTTTTACGATATGCGGCTCCCCGATTTGACCGGCGTCAATCAGCTCTCTCACCCTGCGAAAATTGTGGTCAAAGCGCCGATTGAAGCCGATTTGCAGCTTAACGCCTGCTTTGCTAACGGCCTCCAGCGCTTCTTTCGTTTGAGCGACGCTCATGCTGATCGGCTTCTCGCAAAAAATATGCTTGCCTGCCGCCGCTGCCTTTTTGATCAACGGCACATGCGTGTCCGTAGGCGAGCAAATAAATACCGCGTGAATTTGCGGATCATTGATCCATGCCTCGCAATCCTCTGATACAACTCCGATTCCTCTCACGCTTGCCCATTCGCGCAATGCATCGTTTGCGTAGGGATCGCTTATCGCATACACATGGGCACTCGGCAGCCTCATAATATTGTCGGCATGAATTTTCCCGATTCTGCCCGCTCCGATAATCCCGATATTCAATTTTTCCATGGCATGATTCCTCCTATGCTTTTGCGGAGCGACTGCTGGTTTAACAGATAGCGTCAGCCATTTAGGCTACCAGCGCGCAGTGACCATTTTTTTTCTCGTATAAAACTCAACGCCGTCCGTACCATTCGCATGCAGATCGCCGTAAAAAGATTTTTTCCATCCGGAGAAAGGAAAAAAAGCCATCGGCGCCGGCACGCCCAAATTAATGCCCAGCATCCCCGCGTCAATCGTTTCGCGGAACTGGCGAACATGGCTTCCATCCTGCGTAAACAAGCAGGCGCCATTGGCGAATTCCGATTTGTTCGCCATCTCGATCGCATCATCCAACGTATCTACCCGAACGATAGAGAGCACGGGCGCAAATATTTCATCCTCCCATATTTTCATCTCGATGGTCACATGGTCAAATATCGTGGGGCCTACAAAATAACCTTTGTCACTTGCCGCGGAATCCGTTCTGCCGTCCCGAACGAGCAGCGCGCCCTCCTTTACGCCACGGTCAATATAGCCAAGCGTACGTTCCTTATGCGGTCCTCTGATGACGGGACCAAGGAATACGCCATTGTCCATGCCATTGCCGATAACGATCCCGTCGGCTGCCTCCGTAATCTTGCTGACCAGTTTGTCGCCGGCTTCACCAACGGCGACCACGACCGCGCAGGCCATGCAGCGCTCTCCCGCCGATCCAAACGCCGCGCCTATGATTTGCTGCACCGCAGCATCCATGTCCGCATCCGGCATGACGATCGAATGGTTTTTGGCCCCGGCAAGCGCCTGCACCCGTTTGCCGTGCGCCGTGCCTGTTTTGTAAACATACTCAGCCACTGGCTGGGAGCCTACGAACGATACGGCAGCGATATCCTTATGCTCCAAAATGCCGTTAACGACATCATGTGCGCCATGCACGACGTTTAATACGCCGTCCGGCAGTCCCGCTTCGGCGAATAGCTCTGCGAGACGATTGGCAAGAAGCGGCGTTCGTTCCGATGGTTTGAGCACAAAAGCATTCCCGCATGCGATGGCTAACGGAAACATCCAGCAGGGCACCATCATCGGAAAATTAAACGGCGTGATCCCTCCTACGATCCCAATCGGATAGCGGTACATCGCCGATTCCAGATTGGTTGCGATATCCGGGAGCACCTTTCCCATCATCAGCGTCGGTGCGCCTGCGGCAAATTCTACGCATTCAATGCCTCGCTGCACCTCGCCGTAAGCCTCCGTGTAGCTTTTTCCGTTTTCCCGCGTAATGATCCGGGCAAGCTCCTCCCAATGCTCGATAAGAAGCTGCTGGTACTTGAACAGAATGCGTGCTCTTTTTGGGACGGGCGTCCGGCTCCATGCCTGAAAAGCAGCCTTAGCGGCCTTCACCGCTAGATCGACTTCCGTCTTCGTCGAAATGGGCACATAGGCTAAAACTTCTTCCGTAGCAGGGTTAAAAACCGGCTCGCTCACCGCACCTGCAGCTTCGATCCACTGTCCGCCGATAAAATTTTTAATCGTTTCCGCTTGTTCTGCATTTGTCATTTCCATGCCTCCGATTACGTCAAATTTGGCTGCTGCTTGCTTCAATAAATCGATTGACCTGATCAGCGGTCGGCATCGCATCCGAGCAGCTGTGGCTCGACACAACGATTGCCGCTGCGGCGCTGCCATACGTCATGCACCTGCCGATGGGCCAGCCCTGCAGCAAGCCGTACAAGAAACCGGCCGCGTAGGAGTCGCCTGCCCCAAACGTTTTGATCACCTTGGCTTGGAAACTCTGGGCCCGGTGTGAAGAGCCGTCCTTGGCGTAGGCAATGGATCCTTCTTTGCCATGTTTGATAATGACGATCTTGGCTTTGTAATCAAACCATTTGGCAGCCGTTTGGCTGTCGTTATGTGCGAGATGGCTTTCGAAGCGCTCCATCATATCGAACTCTTCGCGCGTACCGATAATAATGTCGCATTTTTCGGCAGCCAGGTTATAATAAGCCGCGGTTTCCTCGTCGGAAGTCCAAGTATAAGGACGGTAGTCCAAATCAAATGCCACAACGGCGCCATGCCTTCTTGCATACTCCAGTGCTTGGAACACAGCCTCACGCGAAGGACTTTGCGCCAGCGCCGTCCCGGATATAAGCAGCAGCTTGGCAGCCGCAACCAATTCCTCTTGGACTTCGTTTGCTTCCAGCTTCAAATCGGCCGTATTGTCCCTGTACATTAAAATACTGCATTCCGTCGGACTTTTAATTTCCGTAAAGGCAAGTCCCGTGACTGCGCCGGTTCGATCCGTCACGACATTGCGGGTGTCGATTCCGTTATCCGTCAAGTAGCGGACGATGAAACGCCCCATCTGATCGTCCGCTACCTTGCCGACGAAACCGGTTTTTAGGCCGAGCCTCGCCATGCCGATACAAATATTCGCCGGCGAGCCTCCAACATATTTGGTAAAGGTGCTTGTTTCCTCCATCGGACGGTTAATTTCATTCGCATTCAAATCGATGCAAAGCCTGCCAACCGCAACAAAATCAATGGGCTTGCTCCCGTGAAAGACAATCGTTCCCATGTGTTACTCCTCCCCTGACCCGATAAGACTGTACATCCTGTCGATATGCTTCAACGCGTTGTTCGCGTATTCGTAAGGAGGATGGACCGCAGGATCCTGCTCACCCTCCAGCATCGCCCAGCCGTCATAACCTCTGGCATCCAGCTCCGCGATGATCGGCAGAAAATTGATGCAGCCGTCGCCGGGAACCGTAAATACGCCCTTGCGAATGCAGGTCACAAAGTCGGCCTTCTCGCGGATAGCAGCCTCTAACACGGCTTGGCGCACATCCTTTAAATGGATATAGGCGATACGGCTGTAATGCTTGCGGAGTACATGAATCGGTTCCGCTCCGCCGTAGTAGGCATGACCGGTGTCAAACAGAAGATAAACCAAAGAAGGATCCGTGAGGGCCATGAGCTTGTCGATTTCCTCCGGACTCTCCACCACCGTTCCGCCGTGATGATGGTACGTCAGCTTCAGACCGTACTCTTGGGCGATTTTCCCGGCCGCGTTAAGCCCATCTGCCAAAGCCCGCCAGCCCTCTTCGTCCAGCGGGATTACTTCCTTCTCATTCGGCGTCCGCCGCGGATCAAAGTGGAGCGAACCTCCGACCTCTGCCGTGCTGATGACCTTACTGCCCATTTCCTGCAGGAAAGCGGCATGCTTCCGGTATTCGGCCAGCTCCTGCTCATGATAGGCACGGTCCGAAAACAATACGGATTTCCACTGCGATACCAGCTGTATGCCCCGCGAAGCCAGCTCCTTTTTCAGCGTCTCCTTGTCCTGGGGATACTTGCGTCCCATTTCCGTTCCTTTCAAGCCGAGCCTGCAAATATCGTCCAAAATCGTTTCATATGGGGTATCGCTTCCATGCTCCCGAACATCCTCGCCTACCCAGTTAATCGGATGCGCGCCAAGCTTAAACTTCAAGCCCTCCAGCATAATCCAGCCTCCTGTCTTATCCTTAGTTATTTCTGGCTTGCATTGCCGATCTGATCCGCCATCTCGCGGTAAGCTTCCGCCACCTTGGCGCTTCCGGAAACCTCAGGCACGCCGACGCGCCACCATGATTCATAGCCGGAAGTATTCGTGCCCGGCAGTACTTTTATTTCAACCAGCGTGGTCACGGTTTCCTCCCGCGCCTGCAGCAGCGCTTCCCGGAGCTCCTCCTCCGTGCGGGCCGTGTAAGCCTTCGCGCCCAAGCTGCGTGCATGCATCGCAAAATCAATCGGCATATAACCGCCGGTGAGCCGGCCCGTCTCTTTGCTGCGATAGCGGAATTCATTGCCGAAGCCGTCGCTGCCATGCCCCCGCTGCAGGTTATGGATGCATTGGAAGCCATGGTTGTCAAATAACAAGATGGTCATTTTGACGCCTTCCTGCAGGCTTGTCACCAGCTCCGAGTGAAGCATCAAATAGCTGCCGTCGCCTACAAGCGCATAAACCTCGCGGCTTGGCTCGGCAAGCGCTGCGCCAAAGGCGCCGCTTACCTCGTAGCCCATGCAGGAAAAACCGTATTCCATGTGGTAGGTTCGCGGTTCAGACGACCGCCACAGCCGGTGCAAATCGCCGGGCAGGCTGCCAGCGGCGCATACAATAACATCGGAGGGCTGAAGCGTCTCATTGATCATGCCAAGCGCCCTTGTTTGCGCCAAACCATCCTCTGCCTGGACAGCGTACAAACGGTCAACCTCACTGTCCCAATCGGCTTTTCGTTTCGCAAGCTCAGCATCATCATAGCCGCTTTGGTACTGGCAGCCGGCAAGAGCATCCTGCAAAGCAGCGAGCCCTTCCTTTGCATCGCATGTTAAAGACAGGGCGTTTAGCTTCACGGCATCATGCGCGTTGACATTCAAATTGACGAAGGCTGCATTTTCAAAATTGAAAGCCGATTTCGACGAGGTCGTAAAATCCGAATACCGCGTACCGATGCCAATAATCAGATCCGCTTCCTTAGCGAGCAGATTAGCGGATAACGAGCCGGTAACTCCTATCGCGCCCATGTTGAGCGGATGGTCCCAAGGCAGCGCGCTTTTCCCTGCCTGTGTTTCTGCAACCGGTATGTTAAAAGCGGCTGCGAAGGCTGCAAGCTGCTGCGTCGCCTCGGCATAATGGACGCCGCCTCCGGCAATAATGATCGGCCTGCGCTTTTCTTTGATTAAATCCGCAGCTCTTCGAATAGCATCGTTTGCCGGCGGTCTTCGATCGAGGATGTGGATTCGCTTTTGAAAAAAATCGTCAGGATAATCATACGCTTCCGCTTGAACATCCTGCGGCAATGCCAGGGTCACGGCCCCGGTTTCAGCGGGATCCGTCAATACGCGCATGGCCTGCAGCGCAGCGCTTATGAGCTGTTCGGGACGGACAATCCGGTCCCAATAACGGCTGACGGGCTTAAAAGCATCAGCCGCTGAAACCGTATAATCCCCCGGCACCTCCAGCTGCTGCAGCACCGGATCGGGCTGGCGGCAGGCAAAGTTGTCTCCCGGCAGCAGCAGCACCGGTATTCGGTTTACAGTTGCCGTTGCGGCAGCCGTCACCATATTCAGCGCGCCGGGTCCGATGGAGGAGGTACAGGCGTAGATTTGCTTTCGCCCGCGCTGCTTGGCATATGCCGCGGCGGCATGGACCATGCCTTGCTCGCTTTTGCCTTGCGTATAGACCAGGCTTCCGGCATCCCGCTCCAGCGCTTCCCCGATTCCCGTCACATTTCCATGACCGAAAATCCCCATGACTCCGGTTACGAATTTTGTTTCTTCCCCATCCACGGAAATATATTGGTTATCCAAAAACCGCAATAAAGCCTGCGACATCGTCAATCGAGTAGTTTTCATTTACATCCCCTTCCTTGTGATTAGGGTTAAGCGCTTAACTTATCAAAAAAATTTTTCGCCTCTATTTATACCTTTTCTGCTACCTGCGCCGTTGCTTTCACGCGCTTTGCTGCTTTCAGACGCATGATCTCAACGCCTGCAAGCATCATTATTCCGATTCCATGGTTGTCATTTAACACCGTTCGTAAATCATACATGTAATAGTCTGGCGAGAAGGAATAACGCGAGCCGCTGCATACGCCGTGTACATTGCCTTGTTTGTCAATCGCTCCGCTAGTCAGCCCTCGCCAAGCCCGCAGCGCAATTCCGGTATAAGCTTCCTGCTCCTTTAACCAGCCAAAACGAACGCCGCGCGCAATCGCATAAGCGAACATCGCCGTACAGGAGGCTTCCTCATAAGCGTCAGCTTGGTTGAGCACCTGCCGCCACATGCCTGAAGCGCCTTGCAGAGCAGCAACGCCCGAGCACATTTCCTCAAAAAACGCTTCCAGCGCTGGCCGGTCTCCATGGTCAAGAGGCAGCTTTTCCAGCAGCTCCGACAAGGAAAACAAGCACCACCCGTTTCCGCGTCCCCAAGGCACAAGCGTGGCTTTTCCGTATTTGAAATCGAACACATGCGACATCAGCCCTTCATCAGCCATAAATAAATAGCTTTTGAACAATAGAAACTGTTTCGCAGCTTCGTTAAGCGAATACGGCTCTCCGGTTACCAAAGCATATCGAATCAAAAACGGACCGCTCATGTATAAATCATCTGCCCACATCGTATCCGCCGAATATTCGCCGTGACACTGCCGGTAAAACGCCCCGTCATCCTTTCGTTCCAGCTGCTCGAGCATGAATTCCGAAATTCGCTTTGCGATTCGTAAAAAGGTATGATCCTGCGCCGCTCCATATGCCTCCAACATAGCCGAGCCGAAGGATCCGCAGTTATCAAGCATTCGGATCAAAACAAGCTGATGGTTAATAGACGGAAAACCATATTCCTCTTTGTCCCACATCGCATAGTCATACATGTCCGTGCAGCTCCGAATATGGCTCAATGTGTAATCGAGCAAATCCCCGCGTTCCAGCTCGCGCGCCGTCCTTAAGAGTCCATACATCGTTACGCCGAGCGGATAATCCCAGCGGCCGTAGTTCGTTGCGCTTCCGGTTGTCCATTTATTGCTCAGCATCGCATTCTCGTAATAGGGACGGACACGCGTCTGCGGAGCATCAACGAACCAATAGGAGTAACCGCAGGACTCTCCGCTTTTGTTTATGACAGGAATTAACGCTGAAGTCGAGCAAACCTTCCCAGGATCTAAGGCATCATTGGAATCGAGCGGTCCTGCATACAACCACTCGCCGCTGTAACCGTGAATAGGCGCTGGCGCTTCCAATGCCAAGCGTTTTCCTTCATGCTTGGCATTCAGCTCGAAGCCCCAGCCCGCTAAACCGCTGACGGATCGTACCAGCAAATCGCTGTATCCGGCTGAAGCGTTAACTTCGACTCTGAATGGGCCTGCTTCCGTCAGATCTGCAGCTAATTGTCCCTCCAGCCAAATGCTTGTCGGGCCGTAAGCTGTCCCTTCCAGCACGATCACGGCATCGCTGCCCTGCATATTCAGCTTAGTCCAGCCAAGTGCGGCTGCCGGCAGGGAAGGAATCCCGAATAAACGCTCGCAATTCGGCCGTATCGCTTCCTCGGCTGTCCACTCTGTTCGCGGCAGCCAGCGTAAACCGCTGGCTGCCTCAGAATCCCCGAATGCAAAGGAAACGCTGGTTCCCAATAATCGGGAGTTGTCTGCTGGCTCTGAATAAACCCAGCCACCGCTGCCTGCTCTTTCGGAAAAAGGAGCCAGTACCTGCAGAATTCGTACCTTTGCTTCGTCCGCGCCGAAACGGCAGCCAAAACCAGCGACGGTTTTGCGCGCTTCGATTAATACTTGATTCCACCCTTTACGGAACAAAAGAGGGATAACTGCCTGCGCATCCGGCTTCAGCTCATCGACAACGGAGGAGCGATAGACCTGTTCCCCATTCACCATAAGCTTAATCGGGCCAAACGGCTCTATCACGCCGTCGATCGAGCGCTCGTCATCGCTCCAGACAAGCCCGTACAGATAGGCGTACTGCCCATGCTTTGCTTCCGGCAGCTTGGTCGAAAGGTTCATTTCATATAAACCGTTCCCGCTTTGCAAAATTCCCGATTTGGCAAAGGCGCGCAGCGCAAACGGGACGGGCGGATTCGCGCCGACATACCTCCCCGCCAGTACCTCCAATATGCGTTTGTCATTGTCTCCAAACCAATAACGGCTGCTTTCCCGCGGTTCAATATATCCGCTCATTTCATCAGCTCCTCATGATCAGTCGTAGAAAGCGGGTTCGCGGCCTCCGCATCCGCTTTAAGAGGCGAGAGCCTGATATCGAACGTTTTATAATATGGTGTCATCAGATTGACAATAAGCGTTTGGCAGCCTCCCGGTATCGCAGTATTCCGCAGTGTTTTCACTAAATGCTCATGCGCACCGCCATCCACCTCTATCCAATCCTCGCCTGCTGCATAACGAACGTTTCCGTGCTTCCAGAAATGAGCATCCTCCAGTGGAGTTAGGCCTTCGCCAGTAAACGATCCCTCGCCGCCAAATACGAAAACGATCTGCGTCATCATGCTGTCAGGCTCTGCGCAGCTCACCTGCAACTGCCAGCCATGCCCGGTTTTCCTAAGCTCTGCCTCGACATGATGATATTGCAAATGCGTCGTCTCTCTCAGCTGATGGGGAAGCAAATACCATGGACTAATCGCCGATTTTGCCGATAGTGGCAAATTCTCCTTCGCCACAGGACCGTAATAACCCTTGCTCTCAACGGCCGTCAGCTTGTAGCTCTCCTCTTCTACCATTAAGTCATTCATTTTTACATAGCCAGGCTCAAAGGAGGAGCCGATCTGCACAGCAAGCAAGCGCGCATCGCCATGGCGAAGCGCAAACATCGAGCTCGTCTCGGCCATCACGGTCAAGCTCGTATTCCCGTCTCTTTCACGGGCTACCGGTGCGCCAAAATCCGGATGCATTCTGCTGTGATAAATTTTGCCGCCGTGACCTGCTGCATCCATTTCGCTTAAATAGCGCTCACGCGGAAAATTACGGTTCATCACAATTCGGTATTTCGTTGGCAATTCGGCAGGCTGGATGGCAATCTCTCGCAGCTCAGGCCGCAGTAAATAACCTAGTATAGCGTTGTTAGGCAGCCAGCCCGGATGCTCAAGCGCTTGGCCCGCAAGCTCGGCGATCGCCTCAAATGTAGGATCTTGATCCTTTTGCGCCATAAGCCTGCTGACTAGAAAGTAACTTTCCATCGTATAGCTGTGGCCGAAATCCTGCCTTCCCGAATAATCCGTGACGACCTCGCCGTTAGGATGAATCATATAAGCCATCATCTTCAGATTGCGGCGGATCGGCTCAAGAAGCTCCGGCTTATCCAGAAGCTCAGCCGCATGGAACAGCATCACATCGCTGACCGCATTGTAAATGCCGTTGCTCCGCTCGGTCCACTCCCCATCCTCCGTGCAATCCAGACCCTCAGCCAGCCACGCCTCCGCTCTTTCCTTTAGCTCCGCGCGGCCCGTCAGCTTGTGCAAATAACCAAGCGCGGATGTCAGCACCCAGCGATGATTCGGCGTATGGCAGCCGCCGGTCAATAATGCGGGAACTGTCTGCTCTAGAAAGCGTTTTATGTTCGCTGTTGATTTCCGAAGCGGCTCCCATTCAACCGCCTGCAGAAGCTCATATACCTGTGCCAGCCCAACGACGACAAAAGCGGTATCCGGCGGCGAATGCATATTGGTCCATCCAGGGGATATCGTGCCGTCGGCATGCTGAGAGCGCAGCATAAAATGCGTGCCAAGCTCCAGCCGGCTCGCCAGCTCTTCGTCATGATGGAACATCGAGTCCTTATTGATCAAGGCTGCGGCCCATAGCGCCATGACCATCGGCGAGCCGCCGTGGCTGGGCCATGCAATTCCGTTCTCCGCATCGGCCACGCCCCCGTAATAGCGGCTTCCTTGATCCAGCACCTGCCGGCCGGCGCCTTCTTTTGCCCAGTAATCGTTTAATGCGACAAGCTTTTCGTACATGCTCCTCCGTCCTTTCCCACCTTCAAATCGTACTGCTGCACACCGCTATCCTTTCACTGCCCCAAGCATAACACCGCTTACAAAGTAACGCTGAAGCCAAGGGTAAACGATCAGGATCGGCACGGTTGCGAAAATAACACTGGCTGCCTTCAAGCTTTCAGGCACGACCGTCGCCATTTGCCCGCCTTCCATTTGGATCAGCTCGCTGATCATATTGTTTTGAATAAGCTGATATAGCTTAAGCTGCAGCGGATACAGCTCCGGGCTGTTGATATACATGAGCGTGTCCGTAAAACCGTTCCAGCGGCCTACCGCATAGAACAGACTAAGCGTAGTAATTACCGGAAGCGACAACGGAAGCATAATGCTGAGCAGCGTCCGGAAATGGCTGCTGCCGTCAATCTCGGCCGATTCTTCCAGACTCTCGGGAATATTATTGAAAAACGAGATTAATATAATCAAATAAAAAGGATTGATCAGTCCGGGAAGCACCAGCGCCCATATCGAATCCATCATATTCAAATTGCGAATTAAAATATACTCAGGGATAATGCCTCCGCTGAAGAACATGGTAATGACAACGATGAACATGAAGCCTTTGCGGCCCTTCAGTTTCTTTTTGGATAGCGGATAGCCCATGGCAATCGTCATGACCATGCACATGACAGTGAAAATGCCAGTCAGCAGCACCGTGAAGCCCAGCGAGCGAATCATTGAAGGGTCAGAGAACACTTTAAAATAAGCCTCAAAATTAAGATCTACGGGAAACAGGCTCACCTGCCCTGAAATTATTGGCCTAACCGAGCTTAGTGAGATAGCCAATATATGAAGAAATGGAGCCAGACAAATCAACGTGCAAACGGATAAAACAATAAAATTGATCGTATCAAATACACGGTTAGCGGTTTGTTCTCTCATCACGTCCGCTCCTTTCAAATAGTCGATAGCAAGAAAAGGAGATTCATTGACACCGGTTTATAGGATGCTCTCATCTGTCAGCTTCTTGGAAATAAAATTTGCGCCTAGCACGAACACAAGGCCTACGACGGCTTGGAATAGCCCAATGACCGTTGCCAGCGTGTATTGTCCGGACTGAATCCCGATGCGATAGACGAAGGTGCTTAGCACATCCGCATATTCGCGAACCGCTAAATTGCCAATGACATAAGGTCTTTCGAAACCAATGGATATCATATGCCCAAGATTGATGATCAGAAGCACGATGATGGTAGGCTTTAAGCCTGGCAGCGTAATATGCCAAATTCTTTTTAGCCTTCCCGCGCCATCAATGCCTGCAGCTTCAAACAGCTCCTTGTTTATGCCGGTAAGCGCAGCCAAATAAATAATCGTACCCCAGCCTGCGCTTTGCCACACGCCAACCAGGAGATAAGTAATGAGCCAATCGTTTTTATCCGTCAAAAACGGAACCGCGTCAAATCCGATCGAAGTCAGCAAGTTATTGATCATGCCTGACTGCGTGCCAAATACCTGATAGACGATACCGCCAATAATAACCCATGAGATAAAATGCGGAATGTAAAGTATCGTTTGCGACAGCTTCTTAAACCAAGCCGTCTTCAATTCGTACAGCATAATTGCTAATATGAGCGGTGCCGGGAAGGAAACGAGCAGATCAAGAAAATTAAGCATTAGCGTATTGCGAAGCGTAGTATAGAAATCGCTCATGCCGAATACTTCCTTGAAAGCTTCAAATCCGATCCATTCGCTGCCGTTGATGCCTTGAAAGAAGTTAAATTCCTTAAAAGCGATCTGTATGCCGTACATAGGACCGTATTTAAAAATAATGAAATACGTCAGCGGCAATACAAGCAGCGCATACAGCTGCCAATATCTGCGGAAATAGACGGTCATGCTCACAGCGGTTGCCTCCTCTAATGAAGTTGAAGTCTGCGAGGGAACAAGGCCAGGCCAGGCCCCGCTCCCATCGCAATTCCAACTTGCATGCGCTTTATTTGGATTTCATCTCTTTGTAAACTGCGATCCGTTCATCCAAGATGGCTTGACCGCCGCTAGCCATATAATCCTTCAGCATTGAATCATAAGTGCTTTCGAATTGCTCAGGCTTCGCCATGGTCGTTTTTACGATAATTTCGTTAAATTTGTCGAGCAGCGTTGTTGCATACTTGGTTTGTGCTTCAATCGGCCGATCCAACATCACAAGCGGAATCGTATCGGCATTGGCAATTTCTTGGGCAACCGCAACCTGCTCTTGGAACTGCTTAGGCATTGCCAGTGCTCTCGCCTTCAGATTTTTCTCCATGCTGCCAAGCTGCTTGCCGTTTGAAATAATGGCCATATCGCCAGAGTTATACATACGGTTTTTTGCTTCCTCAGTAGGATTTTCAACCGCAACCGGAATGCCGTCCACCAACGTATAGTTTTCGTCCACGACCCCATTTTGGAGATTGAACAAGTTATCGCCAGTCGCCATCCAATTCAAATATTTTACCGCTTCAACAGCGCGCTCGCTGGATTTAGGAATCATAATGTAAAGACCGTTTGGCGCATATTTAGGCTTAGCATGCATGCCTTCTTCATTTGTGTAAACATCAACTGCTGCAATCTCGGCACCCTTCACGTTTTTTTGCAGCAGGTCATACGATCCGTCCTGATAGTAAATGTTTACATCATCTTCGCTGAAAAAGCCGATTTTACCTGTTGAGATATCCTCGCCCAATTTCTTCTTGTCTTTATCCAATCCAAAATCCTTATTGATAAGGCCTTCATTGTACAGCTTATTCATAAACTGAAGGCTTTCCTTAAAGCCCGGAAGCAATATCGGGTAATCATTAGATCCAAGCTGCTGTGTAAGCGTATATTGCTGTTCTTCTGTCATCGGCTTTATGAACGACCATATCAATGGCTCATATTGTGCCGACGCAATCGTCATACCGAGCGGAATCACTTGACCGCCCGTTTCCCCAGGATCTTTCTCCTTGAATGCCTTTAGCGTTTCATACAGCTCTTCTGTCGTTTTAGGAACTGGCATATTCAGCTTATTCAACCAATCCTGTCGAATAAAAGAGGCGTATTTTCCGGTATTGGATCGTTTGGCAGGAATGGCAAATTGCGTACCTTCGAACTTTCCATATTCTAGTACTTCATCGCCTAAAAATGTTTTCAATTCTTGTCCGTATTCATCAAGCAGCGGTCCAAGATCTGTTAGGCCGCCTTGTTTCGCATAACGGTTAAAAGTATTTGGATCATACGTGAATACGATATCCGGAACGTTGTTGCCGCTTGCCATCAGTACATTCAGCTTCGCTACTTCCTCAGAGCGAGGAACAGGCACATATTCCACCTTTATATTATTAGAAGCTCCGAAATTTTCTTGAACAAACTTCGTTAAATAGTTGTCTGTAATCGTGGATCCCGCAGGAGAATTGCCTCGATCGAATACTTCAACCTTAAGCGTTACCTGCTTCGCTGGTGCATCACCACCGTTTGTTCCTTCCGCAGCGTTCGGTGCAGATTTAGATGAACACGCGGTGAACAACAAAGAGCTTACTGTCATAAGCACAAGCATTGATGTTTTTGAAGCCATGAACCGTTTTTTCATTATGTTTCTAGTCATCGGTCAAACCCCTTCTTCCTGTCGAGTAGTATTCGAATCAGGCTGCATGACCCTGTATGGGTAACGCTTACATTTCCGTTGGTGCAGCCCGTATCGGAATGACCAAAGTATGGCATGGCAAACATGGTAGCCGCAATAAACTAGTTTCCGATCGATAAACCCGATCATTTTATCCTATATTTTGGATGAACCAACCGAAGTCGCATGCTAAACTATTTTCAAAAAGTCCCGGTTTGATTGGCTTTTCCCGGTTTTAGCTTCAATCTTCGATAGTCGCCGGGCGTTACTCCGATCACCCGCTTGAATACCCTTCCGAACGTAATCGAGTTGGCATATCCAACCTGAAGCGCGATGCTTTGCACCGAATCCTCGGTTTCCGCAAGCAGCCCCTCGGCATGCTCCATGCGCAGCTGCACGATGAAGTCTACGAATTTCATATTGAACTCCTCTTTAAAGAGGTAGCTGGCATATTTGGCCGAAATATGAAAACGATCGCTCAAATGCTTCAAAGACAGGTCCGGATTCGCGAAGTTCTCTTCGATATATGCCTTCATTTCGGTTATCATCGCATGATGGTTTTTAGTCTCGCAGAAAGCAACATAGTGATGGTACAACTCCGTTAAATACGCAAGGAACAGACTGCGCAGTTCCGTTAGCGACATCGTATCGTCTACCGTTTGCTTCCACTGTCCAGCCTTTTCCCCTTTAAAATAATCTTGCAATTCTTCTGAAATGTTTCCGAGCTCGCTGCCCAGCATATCCATCATCGTTTGCAGCAGCATTTGAATATCCTCATCCTTTAAGCAATCGGCTTCCAAGGATTCGAATATTTGCTCCAAGTGCTCGCGCCATAATCCCGTCGAAAGCCGGAATTCCCTTACTAAATCAGCCGCCAGCTGTATATACTTATACGATTTTTTTCCCGCGTTCCCAGGCAGGTCATCACTCATGATGACAGCTTCCTTGCTGAGCGACAACTTATGAAGCATCGCATTTACCGCTGATTTATAGGAAATTCCGATCTTGGCCCAGCCCTCCAGGACAGGTCCAATCCCGAAAGATAAGGACATCCGGAGATTGGCGGATACCCACTCGCCGCCTTTTTCGGCAAATTGGCGGATACGGTCCTTAGCAGCCTTGCTGTCAGTCCCCATGCCGATTATGATCCCCATTCGGCTCTCGCCGATCCATTCTGCCCAAGCAAACATCCCTTCGTCCCGCGCCAGCTCTTGCAATACGTTAGACAAAGCAAATTTCAGCGTATGCTGATCCCTTGCCGAGAAGCCGCTGCGGAAATTGCCGTAATGTCCGATCTCCACCATGATAAAAGCAAACTGCTCCAGCTTCATTCCTGCAGGCAGCACCTTAAGCTTCAACAGCCGTTCCTCTACATTGGCAGACTCTTCGCCTTGGACAAGATCATAAAAAAGCTGCTTCCTGCCAGCCAGCAAATGATCATGCTGCTCTTTTTCGTAATCCTCTGTCTGTTGTATTAAATTTTCCAGCGTGCGGTCAATGAGTGTCAGCTCATCCATCTTCATCCCTAGGCCGCCATTTCGAAGCTGAATCGATTCGATTCGATTCATCATTACCCGGATAGGCTTATAATTTTTCCGCGTTATATATAAGATATAAACGATTGCGAATAAGACCGTCAGTACGCCGATTACGACCCAGACGTAAGAAATGACCGACACCCATAAAAAGAGCTGACCTGCCGCGATACCGCTTTCAAATGTCCAGCCAAGCATATTCATTTCAACCTTGTTGAGAACCTTGCCGTCCACTTCATCTGTATTCATCGTTGAGAAAAGCAATTGGCCTACCTTATCGCGAATATGTAGAAACGTTACGGAATCATTTTTCATCGATTGGATCATTCTTTCAACCGCATACATATTCACATTGATGACAACAAGCCCTTCCGTTCCAAACGGGAGCGGCTCTCTCTTGTACATGGAAATGACTTTTTTGCCGCTTTCCATGCTTAGCTCGTGATAAGGGCGAATCGTCGACCAGCCCTGGTAGGAGGCATTGGCAATCGCATGCTCCAGAAAATCCCGATCCGCAAAATTATTCCAAGGCACAAGTCCGCTCAGCGTCAGCACCTGCTTGTCCTCGATCCGGTAAACATACATCGAATCGATTAAGCTGTCATTCGCGATCAGGCCGCGCATGCTGTCTACCACCTCAAACATAACCTCATGATTTTCCGTTGTCCGATCCACATTCAAAAAATTACGGTATTGTTCGTTTTTCTCCACTTCCTCAAGCACATCCGTCTCAATCCCTCTTAACGAACGCGATAACGTATCCATGATATAACCGGTTGAAATGCGATCCGCTTTCACCGTTTCATTATGGGAGATTTCATTGACCATGAGAAAAGATAAAAAAGTCAGCATCGTTATCGTAAATAAAAAAATAGGGAAATAAGAAAGCAGCATTCTGCGGTACCAGCTCTTTTTCATAACCTACACTCCCTCTACTTGGCCATCCGATTATCCAGCAAAGATTTTCATATGTTTGAAATGGTCCACCTATTCTATCAAAAGTAAGGTAAGCGCTTTCTCTCCTTATTCTAAAAGATTCATATGTGCAAAGCAATCCATTTGCAGCTTTTAAACTACAGCAAAAAGACCCGAATGAAGGACGTTTGTGGATCAGTCCTTCATTCGGGTCTTTTATTAATTAATGACACATTACTGCTTATCGAACCAATTATAAAAATACTGGTTGATATATTGGCCGGCAAGCAGGAACGGAAGTGTATCCTCTTCATGAAAGGATTCTTTGCCTTTAATATTGAAATACAGCCACAGCGCCAGCCCTTCCGCAAAAGCGCCGGAATGATAATCCGTTCCATTCAGCAGCTTAGATATCGTTGACATACAATCTTCAAACGCAGCTTCCCCAGCAGGATGAAGCGCTTGGAGCTTTATTTTCAAATAGGAATAAATATAAGGAAACGCTTTGCTGCCTGATAATGCCGAGCTGAAAAGCGCTGTCGATACGGCCGCGGTCATAATACCCGACTTCCACCGCTCTGCATGTTCCCTCAAGGAAGCATCCTCTCCAAACCGTTCAAGAAGATCATTGTAAAGCGTATCCTTTAAGGAATATATCTCCGCATATAAACGACGTGAGTTATGCTTCAGCGAAGTCTCCTCGTTTGCGTGCTCGATCATGTAATCCCCGCTTTCCTATGACTTAGGCAAGTAACCGCCTCTTCTAGTTTACTTCAAACAAATTCAAGAAAGCAAAAACAGATTTATGGAGGCAATAAAAAAGGCTTGCTGCGATTTCATGCAGCAAGCCTCTAAAGAAGTTAGGTTAGTTCACCGACACTACTTCCGTACCTGCAATAAAATCATGTATGGCTCTCTTATCCTCGCGCAGCCCAACCATAAATGCGCTTATGATAACCGCAATCCCGAGCGTCAGAGAATACACAAGCCCGCCTACGACATTTCGAAGCAGCATCGTGCCGATTCCTGGACTTGAACCGTCAAGCTTCCGAATTTGAACGCCGCAAATCCTTTTACCGATCGTAAAGCCGTTCCAAAAAACCGGTAACAGCAGCGTGTAGAGGAAGGAAATCACATCCGTAAAATACTCCCTTCCCTCAAGTCCGCCCGTGATCAGCAGCGAAATAATAAATAATGGAATACCGACAATCAAACCGTCCAACAAGGAAGCGCCTAACCGGATCCAGAAGCCAGCATTCATGCGTGCAAACCCCTCCTGTAACTAATCATATTGACGTTCACTGACGATTCATTCGCTCATCAATTAAGGTATATGTCAGTCTCATTCGAATGATTACCATCCAGCCTTTTCTTATTCAGCCGAAACGTTATTTTCCGAATAATATGGTAATCCTTTTACTAGACGCACCGAAGTCATGTTGCTTTGCGTTAACTTCATTAAAGGAGGTTCATTTTACGTGGATTCGACCAGGGACCTATTAATAAAAAAAGCTTACGCCAATCCAATCTTGAGGCAAAATATTCTTAACAAAGGCATCATCTATCTCTATTGCGACTACTCTGGCTTTATTGCGCAAAATAATTATGCCGTAGCATGCTGCTTTGTCTACAACAAAACGATAAGCGTAACCGCCAAAAAACTGAGCATCGAAAATGATCGGGGCTCGAACTACGGGGAATTATTCGCTGTCCTTTACAGCCTTGAAATGCTGGAAAACGCGCTAAAAGAACATCAGCCAAAAAACGTTTTCATTTACACGGATTTTAGCCGGATCGAACAAATCATATCGGGTAAGTACTTTTCAAATCCGTATTATGAACAAATACGGGATGAAATCATTGCTTCTAGAAATCACTTACAGCGGCTGTACCCCTTAATTGACGTAAAAATAAAATACATAGGAAGACATAAAAAAAATAACACGCTGCACCGGTTGGCTCATAATGCTTCAAGACTTGCTGCAAAGGAATAAGAAAATCTTGATGCTTATGTATGATCAGGAAAGAGCCCCCGGAACAATCCGAAGGCTCTTTTGAGCTAAGTAACATTATTTTTTATTGAAGAGGATTGTTTTGTAGAGTCATGGCTGCAGCTTGAGCCTGCTGCAGCTTTTGTTGAGCCTTCTGAATGTCCTGATGTTCCTTTTTGACCTGCTGCTGCGCTTGCAATACTTGTTGCGTTTCCGCTTGCAGCAGTTGTTCCGCTTCTAATAATTCTTGGTTTTCTTCTTGCAGCTGCTCATGTGCGATTAGTACTTCTAACTGCGCTTCTTGTAATTTTTGATTCTCCTGAAGATTGGCAGCGATCTGCTGTAGATTTCGATTTACCATTTAAGTGAGCCTCCAATCATTAGTGTAATTGTCCTTTGTTGACCAATAATTATTGTGCGCTGCATCACATTTTTTATGCCTTCGCTTTCATTTCATGATATGTTTTGTTCAGGAAGCATTTAAAGCCGGAATAAAACAAATAACAGATCGAGATACTACATAAGATCAAAAAATGAAGGAGATTGTCATGAATAAACAACGAGCAATGGAAATTTCCGAATCACCGACTATGGAAAATGTGACTTATCAAGGAACTCCGGTCTATATTCAGCATGTTAATGAAAATGAGACCGCGAGGATCTATCCTCTTGGCAATCCAGATCAAGAAATAACGGTATCGTTAGAAAGTTTGGTTGAGAACTTCAGTTAAAACAGCCTTAGACCAATGAAATAAATGGAATGTAAAATAAAAATGCCCACTACGGAATTTGGTCAAGCCCCAATATTGTAGACAATGAAAAAAGCCCTATGAACTGAAGTGTTTAATGACAAAGCGGCAGACCAAATTCTGGTCCGCCGCTTCTATGATTGAACTATCGATCCCAGTTATTTGAAGGTACATGGATTTGTAATTTATGAATTAAATACTTCTCTATTTGCTTTAACAACATCATGAATGGAAAATGTACCACCTGAAACTACCAGCTTTTCCATCACCTTATCACGCAGAAATGGCGCTTTTTCTTTATTCGCTTTAGTTAAGGCTATGGTTAATTGCTCTTTTGTAAGTTCGGTGCAGTACGCAGGGGTTCCTGGCTGTTGTCTCCACGAATCGCTTAAAGAACCACTATCTACAGCGTCGAAGCCTAGATCGTTTGCGACACCCATAATTATTTGTTTATGGGATAGGTCATCACCAGCAATCGCTATGGCAATGCGTCCATAAGTCCCTTCGGGAGTTCCATGATGTTCTAACGTATAGGCTAAGAAATTGTTGAAAGCTTTAATGATAGTTCTACCTAAATGTTTGGATACCCAAACACTTTCAACCATCCCGTTCTCAATTTCTTCGATTTTACCGCTTATTTGAGGATAATAATTTGAAGTGTCTACAACGACTACTTCCTCCCCAACTTTATCTGTAATGTTGCGAATGCTTGGTAATGCGTGGAAAGGGATCGTTGTTATAAGAACATCAATATTTTTAATTACATCTTCTACGATCACAGGTGTTCCTGTAAGATTTTTCCCTTCCAAGCGTTCAATCCCACGAGCATCTGCAATCTTGACATCATGTCCATTATCAACCATTTTTTTCGCAATATTAGACCCAATTGGTCCTGCACCTATAATTCCAAATCTCATTTCCATTCCTCCAATATCCTATTTTAGGATCCCCTGATTGAGTAATCTGTGTACATGTACTAATATATATACGTTGCTCGGAAATTTGAAGAAGGCAATTAAAATTGACATAGTACACTTTTTCGTACCTAACAGCAGAAATGAGTTGATTAAGGTGTCTAGAATAAATGAAGATGAATTTAGTGAAGAATGTAAGAAAGATCATAGAGAAGTATATGGCATCGCCTTCACTCAAAACATACTTTCGGGACGTTGGAAGTATCTAATACTTTGGTTTTTAAAGTTTAACCCGCATCGATATCATGAAATTAAGACTCGTTTAGGGGGACTTTCACAAGGATCCCTAACAAAACAACTTCGAGAATTAGAAGCCGATGGCTTAATTAGTCGCAAAATTTATCCAGAGGTTCCTCCGCGTGTTGAATATTCATTAACATTAAAAGGAGAGGAATTAATTCCTATTATTGATTTAATGGAAGAATTCGGGAAGAAGTTTGGGGATAAAATAGATTAACCCAAATTGGACATCTTAAATTAATCTGCCCATTAGCTTAATGAAGTCCAGTCTAACATTTGATTTATGTCTAATACTCATGCTGTAAATTGTAGTCGATACTCAATTGGCGTCTGTTTTTTTAATTTAATTTGTATTCGTTCATTATTGTAAAATCGAATGAACTCCTCAATTCGTTGTTGAGCCTCGCTAATTGAACTAATATCATAGGGGTAGAGTGCTTCCGTTTTCAGATGCGAGAAAAAACTTTCCATTGCGGCGTTGTCTATACAATTGCCCCGACGTGACATGCTGATTTGAGCGCCGACCTTAGGTATTAGATTGTGGTATTCGTGAGACGTATATTGGGAACCCTGGTCGCTATGAACGATTAGATCAGCTATCTTACCAGAAGCATCCTTGTGTTGTTTAAAAGCTTTTGCAAAGGTGTTCAGCACCAACTCATTGTCATTTCTAGTGCTTATATGAAACGCTACAATATCATTCCCACACAAATCTTTTATGGCAGACAGATAGAGACGCTGCTCCCCAATGCGGTATTGTGTGATATCTGTAACCCATTTAAGGTTTGGTTTTGTAGCAGTGAATTCTCGATCCAAGAGGTTTGGAGATACTCTGCCATCTGAATGCGCGGTTTGATAATTATTAAAATAGGGACGTTTAACACGAATGATAGATCTAATACCCATTTCTTGCATCATGCGTAATACTTTCTTATGATTCACCGTTTCATTGTACTGACGTTCTAACTCACCTTGGATTCTCCTATAGCCGTATGTTCGCTCACGCTGTAGATAAATCGTCTTTATCCGCTGCTTGATTATACCATCAGGGTCTGCTTTCTTACGCTTAAGATATCGATAGTATGTGCTCCTCCATACATCAAGTAATTCACATAGCAGAGTCACTGGGTAAAGATCAGATAACTCCTCGATAATTGCATACTTGCCTTTCACACCTCCCGTTTCCAGATTTCTAAGCACTTTTTTAGTACCGTACCGTTGAAGTTGTTGGTTGTAACGATCCTTATCTATATACTCTTCTCGGCGGCCTCTGTTATCCAATATCCATATTCGCCTTGTTTCCTGAATTTATACACCCATTTACGAACTCTATCTTTATCTTGTATTCCATACTTTTCTGTAATCTGCTTGTACGTCCATTTATCCTCCTCGTGTAAACGTACGGCTTCTTTCCTAACTTCATTTGAATACAATTTATTCGTTTGCTCTCTTTTTCTCATAAAAATACACCCCTAAAGTATCATCGGTTTCCCATATGGGTTTATCCAATGTCTACTATAAGGGGTGCACTTCAATTCCGATCGTGGGCGTTTTTATTGATTAGTTCAATTGAGCAATTCAATTTATGTTTGATAGCCATTAAAGATCGCATTATCTGGATTTTACCAATGATCTAGCATCTTAAAAAAAACTAATTCTTTAGTTCAGATTCGGCCTTTTCGTATTTTGCTATACGGTCAAAATCCTTTTGCGTTGGATTAGGTATTCTTGTAAGATCTTTATTATCTTCAATATCAAGCAGCTTTACATGAGTGCCCAACTCATTCGATTTCACACGTTGAATAAAATCGGGGTACGTCTCCCCATCTCTTTTAGTTAAAGAATCAATGGCAGAAACAACTCTCTCGCTGAATCCAAGCTCTTTAAGGTTTTCAAGCGTCATTGCTGTATCCTCAACAATATCATGCAGCATGGACACGATTCTTGTTTCATCATCGGAAGCTTTGAGCATTACTCGCAGCGGATGCAATATGTAGGTAAGTCCGCCTTTATCATATTGTCCTTTGTGCATTGTTGCTGCCAAGATAATTGCTTCTGTTAGGTCAGCCATATAACTCCTCCATCTGTGAACAGGCCTGCATGATTTTGTATAACCTCATGTTTTGAGCGTTTATCTAAATCAAGATTTATACCATTTATTGATTTTAGCTGCCTTTTAAGTTATTAACTTCTGTTTTATATGAGCTATACTAAGATCATATGCCTTTTCAATAAAAGTCTTGATTTGTTCAATATCTTTAACCCACTCCAATTTAATAAATGCTTGGTGTGAGTATTTGTAATTATCAGTCATGCTTCTTGGGAATTCCTTACCTAATAACTCATCAATTTCTCCTTGCAATAAAGTACCGAGCATATCTTGTTTCTTTCCTATATGTAAGATCAGACTATGTTTATCTTGAATAGTTAAACTAGCAAACTTCTTGCTATTTGCAATTTTATATCCAATGCAATCCGTTACAGGGAACTTTATCTTTATACCTTCTAAATGTTCCATAATGTACTTATCAATATCCCTAGCAATGAGTTCTTCTTTTGCAGAATATTGTTTGAATACCTTCTCTTTCTCGTTTTCACTGACACTTACCAAAAGTAATCTCTCTTCGAACCCGCCACGTTGTTCTTTCTTTAATTGTCTCTTCTTTTCGAAATCCTCTAAGTTAATTCCCTCATTCTCCAAAAACCCATATATAACCTCCACCATATCAGCTAGTTCTGATATCTGTTCATCAACTGTCTTAGCTCCCAGAAACTCATTCAATTCTTCCTGCATCTTTGTTTTAAGAGCATTTGCAAACTCATGTTCATCAAGAACTCTAACTACACATGTTTTTCTGCTAGATTCAATAATGTGCGGGATCTTATCTCTTACCAGCTTATTATATGTAATCATTTTTTTAGTCCTTCCTTAAATTAATCCCGATTTACGCATTCTTTTGTGATGAACCTTAAAACTGTATTTTCATGAAAATATATGATACATTTCAATTTGCCGATACTGCATTCTTTCCATAAAAAAACTCCCTCCCACACTTGTTTATTGCAAGTGTTGAGAGAGAGTTTCCTTCGCTTTACGTTCAGTATACTTATAAAGAATAAGTACTCAGAACCTTCGGCATTTGTGAAGCTTATGTACTTCGTGAAAACCATTGATATCTCAAGGTTTTCTAGGTATGCCGAGGACGGGAATCGAACCCGTACGGTGGTCACCCACCGCAGGATTTTAAGTCCTGTGCGTCCTTTATATTTGCCAAAGCTATGATAATACTGAGTTTTTCAACACTTGCCTTCTCTAGCTACACAGAACTCGACTCAACTTTTAACTGTTATTTTTGCTCAGATATCACTAAATCCTGTGTACTGGTATAAAGATACTCTTTTATCCATTCCCTGTCAATATGAAACAATTAAATAAATCAATTTGATAAAACCTTTGCTTTCTGATTCTCAAATTCCTCTTTACTAATAATCCCTTTTGTGTGTAGATCATATAGTTTTGTAAGTTCATCAGCTACTGAACTATTGGCTGTTTTTTCATGATTGCCTTCAGTTCGAGTACCGACTATATTCTTGTTAGTTCCTTTTTCTTCATCGTCTGCCCTTTTAATTAATACACTAATCAACCCATGCCAATGTCTTACTTGTTCTATAGCTAATTTGTACTTTTCACTCTCCTTAGTTACACCCATCTTAAACTTCATTCCAGACTTCTCATCGAGTTCATTCATAAAATTTATTAAAAATACAGGTTTAGTGGTATCGTTTACTATCAGCTTTAGATCAATTCGCTTCACTTTACTGGTTTGGACAGCATCACCAGATAATCCACCGATGATCGCCCCTACTCCTCCAGTCAACACACCACCAATTACTGCTCCCCCTATCTGACTACCTCTTGAAGTCTTTGAAATTGTATAACCATCTTCTATTATTTGTACTTCAATTATGTCTTTATAAGAAAAAGTTTTTGAATTGCTTAATCCTGAATGCATTATACAGATCGCTTTAGATGATTCATCTACACTTATTGAAGTCTCATAATCTACTGCTTTAAAACTGCTCGATACTTTGAAATCCAAATGGTTTTCTAAGTTATTTTTATAACGATCATTTAATTCATTTACTTTTTTTTCTTTATCCTTATTCTCGATATCTCCAAGCCAAGCGATAAAAGGTATAAGTACAAGTAAAATTACCACTGAACACCAACCGAAAAAGTTAGTATCACGTCCACTTGCATCTGACCATGTAAAAGTCCAAATGGATATTAGTATGGAGATAATAAAATAAATGCTTACACAACCAATATATAACCTATCTTTCGGTTTCTCCACCTCTACAATAGTTACATCATCTTCTGCACTCCCAGTAATTTCTTCAGTATTAGGTAAACTGTTTCTGTCTTCCACCATGTCTATACCCCATTCTTTTTCTGAATAAAACTAATATATCATTGAAAATAGGTATTTTAAACCTTTTTGTAGAGCATGCTACGTGGTCAGCTATTTCAAACCAACTTGATAATAGATTAAAAAGAGGTTTGGGATGAAAAGAACAAAACAAAGTGACCCAAGCAAAGAGTCCTTAGCATTTAGCAGAATTTTAAAATCTTTAAGATTAAAAAATAATATGACACAAGAAGATTTAGCTTCTGAGGGAAACTTAGATCGAACTTATATTTCAATGCTTGAACGAAGTATAAATCAACCCACACTAACTTCCTTATTCGAATTATCACGTGCATTAAATCTAAAGGCATCTGACATGGTCAGGTTAGTAGAAATAGAACTGGACAGCCCAAAACAACAATAACTAAAAAAAGACGCTCTGCCACAATCCTGAGCGTCTTTTGCTATATTTCTAACCATATCTATCCCTATTTTATACCATTTGTCTTTTGAAATAGCAGTTTTCTCTTAAATAATACCCATCATGCATTTGTACAATGTCCTCAGTAAATGACACAACTCTCCCCACCATATCTATTTCACCCTCAAACCATACTTCAACTTGAATTTGTTTTTAACTGCGAAGGTAATACCTCATACAGGTACAGTTGGTTGGAATAACGATACAGATTTAGCCGTTGAATTTATTTATGAAATGAGTGAGCCTGCTAATCAATTAAATGATGAGAGGTTTTGGGATTATAATGATAATACTATTAGGGGTGCTGACTTAATGTCTTTAGTAAGATCCTTACATAAAAAAGACTCCCCTGAGTCAAAGGCACGAAGAGTAGCCGCTAGAGAACTTTTAGAAAGAGCGAGAGCAAATAAACCAGACAAAGACTCATCAATACCTGTTAGGAAGGGTTACATATGGAATTATAGAGTGCTTAAAGAACTTATTGATGGAAATGATACTTATCGAATTATCGAAGTTTATTAGTAACATAGATTTATTAAACGATAACACCGCAAATATTCTTGTTTGGACTAATTTAAATGACCTAAGAGGGACAGTTGAATATCTTTCAGGTGCATTTCAAAAACCTATTTTAATTAGATCTGAACAAGGTAAATTAATCGAGGATATCAACTGCGTAGATTAAGTAATAACGTAAAAGAGCAAGACGTCTGTTTTAAAAGAACCTTACCGCTGGTCCAGTGGTAAGGTTCTTCTTACATATTATGATTGCAGTAATAGCACCCTTTTTGACAAAGCCTATTCTTAGCATATTCAGAGTGATATGTTTCTTATAAATATGAGTATCACCATTTTATTGTATCAACCTGGTGTATTATCTTTTTATCGCTATTCACGAGTATAATCTTATCAACGTTATATTTTGCATTTGTTGCTTTAGAATTAAAGAAGCTCAAAAGGCCACCTACATACTCTTTTGCTTTTTCGTCATCACCATTGGACTGTACTATATACATCCTTCCATATTCGTTTATAACAACACCAGTACCTTTTACTGCATCAAACCATGTAGTTTTAAAAACACTCCCGAAATTTTCATACATATATTTGTCTACAGTTTTCTTTATTAAAGCTTCTTCTTCAACATGCTTTTTATCACTTCGTAATTCTTTAAAAGGATCACTTTTTTCAGTTTCTTGTTGAGAAATGCTAGCATCTTTTGTATCCGTCTGGATCATTTTGCTCCCAACAATAGCCCCTAAAATTACAACAAGAACAACTAGCATTACCTGTACTGAGTTCTTCATACTTCTCTCCTCGTAGTCCAATAATTATTTATAATTATTTCCCCATAACTGACTTCACGTACTTTTCTGCCTTATAATCTTTTTTTATCTCATGAAGGACAGTACTATTAGCTTCACTCCATGATTCTAAGATCATCCTTGGTTCAGCTTCAATTCTGTCTTTGACTGCTTGAGTATCGTCCTTCTTAAAAGCATCAATAATGCTTATCAAATCATCACGATCTAACAGTTTCACATGATTTATACCTGCCAACGTTTCACAAGGATCTGTATACTTGGCAGAAGCTATCACAATAGCTTTCTTTGCCTTGTAATACCTCATACAAGAAAACACTTCCTGCACAGCACTTATGCCAACAGAGTCTGTGTAACGCTTCGCTTGCACTACAGTCCTTATACCCTCTCGATCTGTAAAAATCACATCTGCTCCAAAATCTCTAGCCCCTACAGTTTTATATACACCCTGGTATCCTAATTCAAGAAACAATCTATATAGATACATCTCAAACTCAGAGCCATCTTCCATCTTATCAATATCTGAAATATTAATTGCCTTTAGATCATAATTCTCCTCAAATGGTTGACTAGCACTCTTATGAGCCATTTTGTCCCTGATTTTAAATACAATGAAAACTATAACACATACAACGATAATGATTGCGATTACGAAGACTATTAATCCATACACAGAAGAAACCTCCAACTAATTTTATGATTCTAAATTATAAGATAAGCAGGACATAGATCATTCGAACTACTCCCAGTTTATTAACAGTTAAATACTACCATGATTTGTCGAAACAGAATATATATTCTTTTCGTAATCTCCAAATAAAAAAGAAACGAAATATCAACTACAATCATTACTCAGCAACTTAGAATTATTCTTATCGTTTCAATTTCTTCTCCATTAACTTTAGGTGAACTCTTTAATATTCGAATAAAAAAGCCACCTTCATTTGATTTTTCTGAAAGCAATAAGCAAAGAACCCACGCTATTAAACGTGAGTTCTTTCTACTTGTTTTTCATATTTTATTCTTGTTCACCTAGCTTACTGATGTGTCAGTAAGTAGGCGAACAAGCCTAATGGATATTGTTTTACTAGTTATTTCATTTTGGAAACTTTACCTTTGTGATTATCTAAGTGTTTGTCTCTATGTTTATTGTATTTTCCGACTTTATGTTCCAGCAATAAACTAATATGCATAAACAAGAAACCTACTTGTCTCATCAGATAACTAAGGTATCTCAACCAAAAATTGATTTCTTGCCTTACTACTTTCAATATAAGTAATAGTAGCAATAAAAGTAATGCATTTTCACTAGTTATTATCATTGTTAATTGCTCCTTGAATTTGACGTAATCCAAGGTTGTTCGCCATATACTAACAATTTAATACTACAGTTAACTACGGCAGATGGCAACAAAAAAATTATATTAGTTTAACAAGATGTCTTTTTCCTTTAATTTCTAACTGTATTTTCATTGAACAAAAATTGATGATTTAAAAATCATAGTATACTATCTCAGGATAACTCTTCAATTCCTCTTCAAAAACTTCCCACCATGGATGGTTCTTTTCGAACTGTAGTACAGAATCCAACTTATTCACTATATCCTCGTTCTTATTTTTCAATCCTCTTCTTAAGTAATATTTTAGTCTGTTATGAATATTCTCGGAATTAACTTCACAGATTTTATCCCAAAAATAAGTTTCTATATACGCCTTATCATCATCATTTCCATTTTCCAACTTTTCGATAGCCATGATTGTCCATTCTTCAGAATTTTCAAAATTCCTCAAAAGTTCTGAACTAACCCAAGTTCCAAGTTGTCCATATCTACAATTATCAGACGAGGAATCATATTTTCCCATCTTTGCGTTTTCTAACAATAAATTCTCAATTCTAATTTTCACTACTTTATCTACTCTGTTCCAATACTTTGCTGGTGCGATATGTAAAATCGTTCGAATATCTATATCTGAACTTGTGTACTTTAATTCTTCGCTAATTACTTTATACAAATGAAACAAATCATAGTCTTCCATCTTATCAAGAAGAGCTTCAAAAAAATAACCAAGATTGTACACATCACCATCCTTTCGTCGCAAAATTACTTCAATTGCTATGCTTGTTCTTTGGCGTTTTGGGATTTCGTTTACTAACAACTGAGAATATTCTTCGGTTTTAACATAATATTTCTCAAAAACCCTATTTAAAAATGTTGATTCTTCGAAATTCACTTTAGATTTATCAATGATCTTCAATAAATAGTCGACAAAGTAAATTATGGAATCTGCTTCTGCTTTTGTATCACTATGCTTATCATGACTTCTAGGATTTCTAATAGCGGTAAACAATCCTCTAAGTATATCTTGAATACCTTTTTGTACATTCTTTTCTGATTCAGTTTGCAATTTATTTAATTGTATCTTAGGATTGTCACTACCAAATGCTTGTCCTATTAAACTAGAGCCATCTCCTTCTAAACCAGTTTTATTTCTAATGGTTTCAGTTAATAAATGAATAGTATCTAAAATTGCACTAGAGTAACTTTCATTTTCATAATTTTTTTCTATAGCTTCCCACAAATCTTGCTGCACATTAAATTTCAAATCCATGAATATCACCTCTAGATTAAATGCTTATAAACTATAATTCACCTCGCATTATACCATATGTTGGAACAATGGTCTTTAACGTATATACTTATCATTTCGAAATCACCGTCGAGTTTCTGCGTGGATGCGTACTATCCCTTTTCGCATATCATATTCGTGATTTTACTGTTATCCCACTCCACCCGCTCCTACACAACTAAAAACCACCTTTTCAGGTGGTTAGTCTTTAAATATGTTTTCTACTACTCGCATTGGCATGCTGTAACTTAAGATCATATCAGCTGAGCTGTGACCACTTAAACTCTGTATCACGCTTATGTCCTCACCTGCTCGTACAAGCCATGTTATGAAGCTGTGGCGTGATTGATGGACGTTGTGTCCATTCTTCTCCATTAGATACTGAACACTTCTGATATTGTATAAAATGATAAGAAGCAAAAAAATTAATTTCATTATTTATAAGTATCTTTCTGTAATACTTGATTTACTTTATTAGTTATTAGAGATACCAAATTATTGGTAGCTACAAAAGCCTTATTTGCTTCAATTTCTGAAACGTTTGTACGACCATTATGAACAATTTCATTCCTTAAAGTATATGCTTTTGAATGCCAATGATTATATTCTTTAACGCTTAGAATAGAATCGGTATCTACAAACGTTTTAAGATACTTTTTTAATAAATCCTCAATTAATTTACCTTCTTGTATAGCCAGTTTATAGTGCTTAGTACCTCTTCCAGTTTGTAATTTGTCGATATTTAATTTTTCACATGTAGAAACTAATAAGCCCTGCATAAAAATTTCAAATGCAGTACCTATTTTTACTACAGTCACTTCATATTTCTTTCTTATTTCACCTTGTTCTATAGCATCTAGCATAAGTTCTTGATAGAGGGAAATAGCTACACCCTCATAGATAAATTCTTTGAACAACTTAAGGTTATCGTCAATTTGTCCATTCTTGTCACGCTTTTTTTTCTTAAAGTTATAATTTTGACTAAATGGTAAAAAATTGTGATCAATATATCCATTCCCTTTATCAACACTCTCTGAAAACCAAATTTCAATTGCAGGGGAATCACTTGCTTGCGGTAAGGATATTTCATTTTCTTGAAAGATTAACCTATAAGCATTTATCGTATAGTTTATTATTTCAGAAGCATCTCTTTCTAATTGATCTAAATTTTTTTCTAAATAATGTTTATTTGGAATTGTGAGGAACACTTCAATGATGGAAAAATTAGTAGGCTCAATTACCCCACCACTAAAATGATGTTCGTTATTGTAATATTTTATATACTTCTGCACTATATCTTCTGTTTTCAGTTTTATTCTCGCAGTAATTAGATTTTCCTCTATTTTTGTGACCCATGAATAATCTTCACCTCTATATGACGAAATATTTGCTCCCTTGATTGTTTTTAGTTTAATCAAGCTTTCATGTCCTTTATAATTCACTTTATACTCTGAATCCTCAGGAAGTGACAGAGTAATATTAAACAAAAACCTGAACATATACATTTCCATCTTAAATCCTCCTTAAACAAATAATTACACCTTTACCATCATACTGTTTATTGAAAATTATTTCCTTATCATAATTACTTAAATTACCTACATACTCAATGAACAACAAAAAAGCCACCTCTACAGGTGTTTAGTCCATAAATACGTTTTCTTCTACTTGTATCCTATCTTCATCTGATGGCATGCTAAACCTTAAAATCATATCCGCTGAACTATGTCCACTTAAACTATTGATTACACTTAGTCCTCTCCTGCTCACACAAGCCCGTATTGAAGCTATGGCGAGTATTCTGATGAACTTTGTGTCTATTCTTCTCCATTAGATGCTTAACTCTTCTGATGCTAATGCGTTCCTCGACTTACTTTTGAACATCTGATCTTGCGTAGTCACATAGATTCGTTCCTGCTCCGTCTAGTCACTTCTCAAATTGCAAAATAGCCTGAGCAAAAGTTTTAATTGGTGTTGCTGATTTGCTAAGAGACATCATTGCTATGTTTAAGTTCATTAATCCAACAGGAATTTTATTTCAAAAACATGGAAATGATAACGTGAAAGTTACATATGATGAGGTTGTTACGTCAATGTAAACCTATTTAGGTAGTTAGGGAAGTTATAGACAGACTGAGTTGTCTTTTGAAATGGAGCTAAGCGTAATCTTTAAACAAGCGACCTTGGATACTTAGGATGAAATATTGTAAATGGATTCAAAAATGGCACTGAAGGATTTATCAGAAATGAAGGATGATCTCGTAATATGAATTTCAGTGAAGTGTATGGAATCATTTATAGAATCACTAACAACTTTAATGGTAAAGTTTACATCGGACAGACGACAAGGTTATTTGAAAGAAGGATGAGTGAACACTTTCATTGTAGCCTTAAAGTTATTAATTCCCCCCTCTATCACACCATCAAAAAGAATGGGTGGGAGAATTTTGATAAGGATATCATTGATTTTGCGAACTCCCAAAAAGAATTGGATGAAAAGGAAATCGAGTATATCGATAAATATCGAAGTTGTACCGCTTTTCCTGATTGCAACGGATACAATTTAACGTTAGGCGGTGGCGGTACAGCGGGTCGTAGTGATTTGTTGACCGACGAAGTGATACGGATTAAGGAACTTTTAAGAGATACGAGTTATACACAAAGTAAAATTGCAGATATCATTGGCATTCATGACAGTCTTGTGAGTTGTATTTATAATGGAACAACTTGGAATCATTTGAAAGTAGATGGTTTTACGCCCAAAATGGATAGAGGGAACACTTATCCCAAAGGAGAAAATGTCTATAACTGTATAACAAGCGAAGAAGAAGTTATTAAAATCAAGGAACTTTTAAGAGATACATCCTATCTCTATCCAGAAATTGCAGAGATGATCGGTTGCTCTGTATATATTATACAAAATATCTATTTTGGAAGGAATCACACGCATATCAAGGTAGACGGATTCGCACCGAATATGGATCGAGATACCCGTTTGAGTGAAAGAGTCCCTAATCTAAACGCATTGGGTGATGATGTCAATAAGATTATTCAAATAAAGAAACTTCTAATGGAAAACAAGCATACCCAACAAGAAATTGGAGACATGTTTGGGGTGACATTTTTTACGATTTCTAAAATTAAAACAGAGACATTACATGAAGTGGTTTGGGTGCAAGGGTTCAAAGAAAAGATGGAAGAGCTAAAAGAACACGCTATGAATCCTAACAAAGTGTCGATCATTAAAAGGATGATCCTCGATGGAGTAAGAAATAAGGTGATCCGTAATAAATTCAAAATTTCTAAGAGTATGGTAAATAGCATTGGATCAGAAATATCTTGGAAATGGGTGGAACCAGCACCCGAAGGACAATATGATGAACTGGAAGAACTCAATCAAGAAAGAGAAAAAATAGCCCTAGTCAAAAGAATGCTCTTGGATGAAATTAAACCTCTTGTGATTGCGAGAGAAACCAATATCGATTATGTGAAGATTTACCGGATTAGATATGGTCAATATGGGAGAAGTATCCTACCTTCAGAAGCGAATTATGAAATCGACACATTAACAGACCAAGAAAGAAGGGTTTCTGTTATCAAACGTATGCTACTGGACGGGATTAAAGGTTCTCTTATCGCCAAACGATATAACTTCACCACCACATATATACTTGATATTCGGAACGAAAAACTGATGGGTCATGTACAACCGGCACCCGAAGGAAGCTACAAAGAATTTGTGGAGATCGAAGAAGAAAAGAAAAGATTAGAACTGATTGCCCTTGCGAAAAGAATGGTTATGGATGGGGTGGAGCTCTCTATTATTGCAGATCGATTTGGATTAACCACTAGCAATGTAAACGATATCAGAGTGGGAAAATCGTATGCACATGTTATTCCTGCACCAGAGGGTTGTTATGATCTAAGAGAACCTCAAGACAAAATAGAGAAAAGAACTAAAGTTCCAAATATAGATGTCAAACTTGTAGAAATCATTAAAAGAATGTTGTTGGATGGTGTTAGACAATCAGCTATAGCTAGGAGATTTGGAATTAAGCCATATATTATTGGAAATATACAAAGAGAGGTTTCGTATAAAGATGTAGAACCCGCACCCAAAGGATCGTATTAGAATTTGATATAGTAATTAAAACCAGTATTCGTCATTCATTGTCGATCGACTGTAGTGCATTACCCTCTTAGAAATTCGGATTTTAACTCAAAAGTTAAAACCACGCCCCCCCTTCATAAGAAAAAAGCCTTCAAATTTAGAAGGATTTTATTGTAAAACGCTACATTAGCTATTTAATGAATCTCAACATTTACGTCCTTCAACCCTTTTAAATCCCTCTTTGCAACTTCACGATACAAGGTAGCCTTCGAAACACCCGTTAGCTCAGTGATCTCTTTAATACCATGTTGCTTACTATCATACAGCTTTAGAGCTTGCTCAAGTTTCTTAGCAGGTGTTGAGGGTCTACCACCTTTACGACCCCTTGATCTTGCGGCCACAAGCCCAGCCATTGTACGTTCACTAATAATATCTCGCTCAAGTTCAGCAATGACAGCAAGCATTCTAAACATTGCCTTGCCTACTGCTGTTGTTGTGTCGATGTTATCACGTATACTTATTAACTCTATTTTTCGCTGTTCTAACACTTCACTCAACTCAATTAATTTCTTTGTCGATCTTGCCAGCCTATCTAGCTTATAAACTACAAGTGCGTCACCTTCACGTAAATATTCTAAAGCCTTGGCTAGTTCTCGACGATCATCATTTTTACCCGAAGCCTTTTCTTCAAAGACTTTAATGCAATCAGCGGCTTTTAGTGCGTCTAATTGTAAATCTAAAGACTGATCAGTTGTACTCACCCTTGCATACCCAATCTTACCCATTCACGTTACCCCTTTACCGTTTGGATCAATATACCAATCATAGTACCAAAAACGGTAAAAGTAAAATTTATTGAGACTTTATTTTTGAGATGAGTTTTGATACTGATTATTCCTTCGTATTAACCGCTAATACCTCTTAGCGTAATGAGTCTCTTAAACATTCGTTTTAGAGACCTATTTCAAATATTAGGATAAAATTATATCTTGCACTAACCTTCAATAAATTTGTATATAAGAAGTTGCGTCATGTAAACGTATAAAGCACTTTGCATATGGTAAGGTCTGAGCACTGGCGAAATTATGGCCCTTAATATTTTTCCAACAATAAAATGATTAAATAAGCAGTTACCTAATAATACGGTAACTGCTCATTCTAAACTATAGACAGATCAGCTTTATTGTGTGACTAATTCGGAAAATTTATCATTTAAGATCGTGATAACCGTTTTTACATCATCACATATTTCCTCTGCCTTCATTTCCTTAGCAATAGAATGCTTGTCACAGCCAAAAGTTTTTTCAATCGAATACTGATTGGTAGAAATTATTTCTTTCCCTCTAGCTTCATTTATTGCTGAAGGAACATTTGAAGATGTATTTCCTCCATTTAATGCAAGGGAATGATGTTCTTCAAAATGTTTCTTTATCTCCTCAACGGACTTACCTGTGATCCTTGCAATTACTTGAGGTGCGAGTAAATAATTCTCTATATATCTTCTTCTCCATTTCAAATAAACAATGTCACTCACATTATTATTCATAATTTTATCAATGAGTGTATGGTCTACAGTATTATAATTTTCCTCATCTCTATCTCTTAAGCTAACAGCAATAAGATCTGGTATTTCTTTTTTCAACTCTAAAAATAAATGATTTCTTTCTTTATGTCCATAAGTAGTCGGCCAAATTACAATATTTTCATTCCATCTTTCATTTAAAGTGTTACACCAAATTTTCAAGAAATTTGCGTCACTTTCATTTTCTACAAAAAGCAATTTTTTGCATCTTTGAAGTTGATTGATTTTGGGTGAGTACTCACTTCCTAGCCCTTCTAATAATCCAATCTTCTGATAATCTGCAGTCAAATATTTAGTACCTCTATGCTTAATGTGCAATATGGATTCTGCTTTCGTATTTTTTATAATTTCAGTTGAATGAGTTGCTATTAGAACTTGTTTATTATTTAATTTTGCAATTTCATTAAGTCGATTTAATAATGTAATCTGTAAACTGCTATGAAGATGGGCATCTGGTTCATCTAAAACTAGTATTTGAACACTGTTATCCAATGCAAGGGAATAGACACTTAACCATTGCAAGAATCCGCTTCCCTCAACCATAATATCCCTTTTGCTGTAATTAGGAAATTTGGTGAATCTATTATTCAACATCCTGCCTTTATAAAGATCAACTCTAATATAGTTATGATATAGATCATTAAATGGCTGAACTTCTAATTCACAATTAAAAATATCTATTAATGTTTTCTGTAATAGTTCCCACGGGTCATTTAATCTTAATACATTTAATTTTGCACTAGAAATTTTACTTCTATCACCTTTTGCAATATCACGCTTCTTTTTATTTTCTATATTCATATCAAGAAGCATGTTTCTTAATATTGACCCTGCAAGCCCTTTGCCAATTTGCTTACTTCTGTCTGCTCTTGACATTCTATTTTCTTTTTCGGTAATTCCAGCAAATGTAGGTAGAAATGCTATTGTTGGTATTTCATCGTCAATAATTAAATTTGAATCTGTTGTTTTAATAAATAATCTATCATTTACTAATGATAAACCAAATTCCAGCTTACACTCTTTAGAGGAAGGAGTATCCCAATAGCAACAAATCCGCAAAGTGTAGCCATCTTGATCGTTTGATGATTCTTTTTGCGTTTTTAAGTTAGTCCATAAATGCTTTAGGCTTGGAATAGCCACAGGTAAAAACTCATCTACTGATAATCCCACTCCTTGAGAATTACTTCCAGGCAATAAGCTATTTATACCTTTACCTAGAAGAATAACAGTTTTACAAAATTCCCACACTGCCATTGCATGCAATAAGGTTGATTTCCCTGAATTGTTAGCACCTGCGATAATTGTTATGCCTTCTGATTTCAATTCGAATGTTTGATCCTTTACTTTCTTAAATCTTTGAAGTCTGATTTTTTTTATCAATTTATTATACACCCTTGCATTTTTGTATTTTCAATTCTGAAAGGAATTTCAAAGTATTACATCTATATTACAAAATAGTAGCATATTCCCTAAAGATATGACAATGCAGATACCACTAAAGATCTTGTGTACTTATTTCTCTCATTTTAACAATTTCCATTTTTTCTTTCGAACTTTATCGATTTAAATTTAATTTCACTTAAATAAAACTTCAATTTTATCTAAGTCAGGGGCATCTGCTAATGTGCTTCTACGATGCTCATTTAACGGTAACATGTAGTGCTATATTGGGAATACTTGCTGTAAAACTCCCAGTATTACACGTTGTTAACGTTTAGATTTACAAATCTGGCTCTGCTGGGCACATCATTAGAAATAACAGAAAACGTTCAGGCTAACACAGCTAACATATTATTATGTAGTCAGAGTTTATAAAAAAATGAAATATGAAGCTAAACCTATCATTGATTCAAATCAAATAGGCTCATTTTTTTCACTGATCAAGCATCTACCAACAGAAATAGCCCGCTTTTCATTAAACCTCACTTCTCTGGCTTAATCATTGTCAACGGTATGTCTTCTAATATAATGGGCTTTATTACTTCCTTGTTCCAAATATTAGTAGATGCTATTATTTCGATCCCAAGAATATCTGTTTTACAAAGGCCAATGTTACATTCGTCTTCCTTTACTTTATAAATAGCAGATTCACTATCAAAAATTATATAAATATCATTTTCATTATCGTAGATAAATGCGTTATAAACTGAAGTTTCTACATATCCAACATTAGGAAGCTTTATTGTCTCAGTAAGAGGTATCCCATTTAAACTAATGTCAGTTAAAAAGTGATGATAGTTGTAACATATATGGTTTCCGTTACATTTTTTTCTCTGAACATATATACTAGAAGAAACTGTTAAAAAGGAGCGTGAAGGGATGACAAAAGCATTACGCTTTCGTTCCAAGGAAATCATGATCCAAGATCTGAACTTTGTTTTGAACTGTCCCAACTTGCATACAGGCACTAAATTTGCGGTGCTAGCTGAAACCCTATATATATGGACTGAGAACTATAATCAAAAGTTTGTTGGTTGTCCTATGTGGTCAAAGAAAGCTATAGAACACTACATTAGTAAACGAGATGAGGGAAAGAACCAAAAAGATTCCTTAGCAGGATTGCGGCACGACCACATAGTTCCTAGAGTTTATTTCCGTGAACGTTTACTGGAAAGCAAAGAACCCATCTCTGAACAATTATTATGGGAACTGTTTGATAACTTTCTTTACGGTGCCATTGTAACCAAAGAAGAGGACACGGAACTTCCAACAAAGGAGATGCCTCCTGCTTTCTCATACCCAGATCACCCTAACTATCGAGATAAATGGCTTCGTTATCGAGGCACTTCTATTCAAATGTGCAACGTAGATTGGTCTGAAAAAAAGAAAAGGAAGAATCCACCCTTTTCATTCTTTAACTACAATTAATTCCTGATTTATAACTCAAATTATATTCATAATGCTATGATAATAAACATACTAAACCATCTTTTTCAAATAGAAGTCTAATGAATAGGAGTTGTTAAAGTGCCTAAAGTCTACATAATCAACACAAACAAAACAAACAATCCTCTAGACGAAATCGATATGATCAACAGTATGAAGTGTGGTGCATATTATAGCCCTTGGAAACATTACATAGACACAATCGAAGCCAACGATATTGTATATCTATATAGTAGTGGTGAAGGAATCATAGCAAGAGGTATTGCCACTGGTATTGTTGAAGTAGCTGATTACAAAGGTGAGCATAATGAAGAACATTATATGCATCTTAATCGCTTCGAAAAGTTGAAAACTCCTTTAAGAGCAGATAAAATAACAGAAATTCTTAGCGAGGCCGCTGAAGATAGATACAAAATCCAATGGAATCAAACTATGATTTTAGTTGCATATTCACTTGGATTAAAGGTATGGCAATACATCACAAAAAACTGCATATAGGTTGATTCTGTTCTGCATCCTTGAATTGGCTGGGTCTAATTTTCAATCAAAATTGACACTTTTATATTTTAAGAAGTATAAAATCGTATCAAATTTGACTTCATTTTAAACTTGACAAAGTATAATTTTTTGTCAAATCTGACTTGAAACTATACAGTATAAACCAAAGAACTAGAGAAAGAAAAAAACCTACCATAAACAACCCTTGGGGTAGGTTCTTTCGCTTTCGCTTCTGAAGATCAAAACCATGTCGCTTCGCTCCTGTCGTGCCTTCGGCACTTAAGCATCCACAATTGTACAAGTAGTTTATTTAAGCCTTAACAAATAGCTAGCAATTCGTTAATCATTAGCTTATTTATTAATTCAATTAGTCTAAGAAAGCATACTCATCTTCTAAATCATCTTGTTTGTTTTTATACCTAACATTACGTTCTAACTTTGCATTCGTTTTTGATAACGATGAATCTTCATCATCATAATCAATCCAAGCAGGGTCGATGTAGTTCTTATTCCCTGGATCAGTTGAATAAGTTACTTGGCTCTGCAACTCCTTCTGACGTATTTTGTCTTCTTGCTTCTTCTTTTCTCTCAAGCCAGCTTGAACAAGTTTATCGTAACCGGTAGGATTCGCATCCTTTATTAATTTAAGACGCCATAGACCATGTTCTTTAGTTGCTTGGCAATCAGTATCGTGAATTACGTACCAACAATAACCTGTAAGCCAATCATTATTGCCTGTCTTGAATATATTGGTCTTTTCAGTTCTTGGATCTATGGTTTCCCATGCACCAATTTGATCATCAACATCAATATTGTGTTGGTGTGCGAAGGAATATTGAGATTCCTTGGCCTCTTCCTCACGCTCTTGGCGATCTTCTGCACTCACAACGGAATAAAGGTTGGTTTCACGCTTTGGTTTGTTATTTTCATCCATGTATGGCTTGCCACGCTCTTTATCAACTATGTTCAATTCATCAAGTTCTTTGACCAACTTCACAGCAGTTGCTTTTGATATGCCCATTGCCTTTTTCCATTCGTCACCCGAAATACGGTATGTTCCTTCATTCTCTTGACCACGAAACATACGCCATTCGGCGTATATCATGGCTCTAAAGTGTCTAGCGTTACCTTTACATGCGTCAAACATTTCCTGTGTGACCTTAAGCCATCCTGTATGCTTGTAGTTATCGCTAAGAACAACGTCCATGATGTGGGGACTATCCAAGTCCACCATCGTTATAGTAATCAACGTATCATACTCAAAAGATTCCTCATCAAAGGTAATCTTAATCCATCCCTTATCATACAGGGACAACAACAAGCGTTTGACTTCTTTTCTATTATCACTGTCCTTCGTCTTAATTAGGCATTGCTTGCTAAGAGTGACAACCGTAGTTTCCACTGTTCCCCAAGTCCAATAATTTTGCGAAATTTTACCCAAAAGGAAATATAAAATGAAAGCATTTTCATCTTTCTGCATGATAAATAAACCTTCGTGAGCGTAGGCGTTCATCTTCATCGGAAACCCTACATAATGATTTTGCTTGACCCCTAACTCTTTTTCCATATAATCCACTTCTCCTTTGATTTAACAATCTAATTTGAAACCAAATGCAAAACAAAGGTGCTATATCTTTATAACACCCATATCAATTCCTCTTTGCGTATACTCAAACAACGCAATATTAACCGCTTCAACACGTTTAAACTGCCAGAACTGCTTTAGCGTCTTTTCGTGAAGCCCAGTACAAATGTAGTTAATCTTCATATCCATTTTCAAAAACCTAAACAAGTTCTTCGAATAGCAGTAAAAATATTCATTTTGATTATCATTGTTCATAATGCATTCCCCTTCCAAATAAACAACCTACATTCCTGTAAACCACTTGAAAATCAAGTTATCGTTTTCACAAACTCCCACATCAAATAAACCTAACCAAAGGTTGCTGTAATTCCTGTTACGTTTGCGGAACTGAAGTCCCATTGCCCAACAGCAGTTGCTGTATTAGTTGCTCCTGATAATTTTAGATACTCATTACCAAAATGCTTAAACGATACATAATCAATTCCATTGTAGATGGTGAAATAATTAACACCAGCGTAGTTAAGTTCTAAATCTCCAAACTGTCCTCCAACTTTAATGTAATTACCTTCGTAATTTTTCTGATTAATCCGCTGAACTGATAAGCTCTCCGCATCAATATATTGTGCTGAAATCTTTCCTGCATTAATCTGATTCGCATTCAATGTTCCAGTGTAAACATAAGTCGCTCCAATTTGAGTATAGTTAATTCCTAACGAACCTGAGAGATTTTCACTTGTATTATCAGCATTGCTGGATGGTTTTGATCCTACGATTGTAGAGTAATCAATGTGTTTATCTGTTACTTGATTCCATGAGATTTTTGCGTTTTCTCCCATGAATACGTTTGTACCTAGATTCATTTATAGTCACTCCATTCATAAACATCGATTCCCTCAAGGCTCACAACATGGATCGTTACTGTTCCACCAACATCTTTATTTAAACCACTAATATACTTGAACGTATTTAACACACTCTCAATGATCCTGTCAGGCTCAATTTGATTTCCTAGGTATTCAAAGACCTTTTCACGTTCCAGCCCTCTAACAGTCATTGTTGAAGCCCTTGAATCGTGTGGTATGAATCCATCTGTATGACAATATTCAATCGTTCCACTTTGGTTTGTAGCTTTATCATAATAAGAAATAACTGTTGCCAATGCTGAAAATTTTGGATTCTGTTCAAGATAACTTGCATGTTCGTTTTCAAAACATTTCTGAATCTCTTGGCTTGCCTTCTGAACGATAAACGCAACTTCGTGTATACTTGTATGCTCATTCACTTGTGCTTTAATTATTGATCTTAATTCCTCACAGTAATCTTGGGCTCCTGAACAGAACATTGAAATATATTCTGTTAGCTTAGTCAATTTCTTATGATCATCTCTAACTAATTGATTCCCTTTTGTTATTCGTCCGTCACCTGAGATAATTGTAAAATTATTAGGATTATTTAGTGCGATGCATAGGCTCATTTCATTTCTCTCCCTTCGAGTGTTTTGATATATTCTTGTACTTACTGAGTTCGTTTTCGTAATCATCAATATATCTCATGTATTCTGTCACTTTCGACTCCGACATGTAACCTTTTCCGTTTTCCCAATTACCTATCAACCCTTTTGTACAACCCAGTAATTCTGCAATTTCTCTAAGTCTTATTCTCTTCATTAATCTTCTTGCTCTGTAGACTTCTTTAATACTATCCATGAACATTTCCCCCCTTATTTTGGAACGCAAAAATAAGAGAATGTCGTATTGACCATTCTCTTAGGAATTTTTATATTTGCGTTTCGCTTAACTATTAGACTAGTATACCATATATTCATTAAATTGTAAACGCTTTCTTTTTCCAAACAAACTATGTGGTTTGTTTGATTGTTCATTTAATTAATAAATATATGCGAATATCGAACTGTTACTAATGCATTTCAGGATCACGAAACTTAGACTGGATTCGTACAATAGCAGTAACATAATCGTTTGTACTTACATTTTTTAAACTTGAACCACAAAATAAAAACAAGCTATTTTAGCAATAGCCTGCCTCTTTTCATTTATAAGTTATTTAGATCTTTAGTTTTTGTTCCGTCACCAAATATCAGAAAGACCTGAAATAAACAAATCACGTTCATTCTTATTATAAATGCACTCAATAGTCTCACCTTCCGCTTCATATAATAGCGTAAATAAGCCATTTTCTATATCCTCTTTATAATTAAAACCAGCGAATCCAAAGTCCTTCTCTTTAAGTACTTCAATTGAATATATTAGTTTATCAACTATTCTTGGTCTAGTGGACTTACTTTTATTTCTCTTGTGTTTATTACTCTCTATATTTGAATCTGAATTTTCTTCTGTTAGTTGTAATAACAATTGTTTTAAATTCTCTTCATATTCTAATTGCAATTCAAATACATCTTCAAGAGCTTCTCTATTGTTACTAACAATTGACGAGGATTGGCTATTGAAATCATATTTTATCGCAATTAGATTCAAGCTAGTAGTTATAAAAACGACCACAAATTCGTCATTAACATAATGATTGAAATCTGATACTTTCTCTTCTACTAATAATCTTACGAGTTCAGAAATAACTACATCTCCAAAATCATTATTTGTTAATTTAATTACCTCATATACTTTTTGAAAATAACTCTTTTTTATTGTTATTGCTCCTTTTTAATTTAATTTTATTTTGTGCTTATAACTTGAATTTAAATCATTTTATTTTGTGCTTGTTATATTGGTAAGAGGTAATAGTTACATCCTACCGTATAGCTCTGTTATGGTTTCATAATTCGCAAACTCCATAATAGTTCTACTTGAACTAATTTTAAACTGTTTTGCAATCATAACGTAGTCGACCAAATTTAATTCTCCATGGTCGATAAACCTATCCCTTGCTAACTTGATCATTCCCGAACGCGAAATATTTTTCACATTAAAGTTTTGCAATTCAAGTTCTTCTTCTATGGATGATATTCTTCTGTAAATTACATGCTTATCAACGGCACCAGATTTTTTTTCCTTGCTTGTATTCGAACTGCGAATAATGTACTCACTATCCACTAATTCTGTATAATCTCTTATATTATCATATGAACCCATACGACCGTTCTTTTTTGTATAGGTCATTTCTTCATAAGCGTCTTTAATGAGTTTTATACATTTCTCAGAAACAAGTAGTTCCCTGATTGATCCATCATTATCAGTCAATTGAAGAATACGTCCTTCAAAATCCACATCTGATATAGTAAGATTTCTCAATTCAGAAACTGCTTTCCCTTGAACACCTTCGAACAGCAAACGGATGATTACTGCATCTTGGGCATTTTCACAGTTCAATTCGATTCGTGTTAATTCAATTTCAGAAAAATAAAGCCTTTCTGTCATTGCAAACTTATCGAACCATTTAGTTTTAACTTCTTTCAAAGGGTTAATTGTATCTGACTTATATCCTAGTTCAATAGCCCACGAAACATATCCTGTTATAATTCTCCCATAACTTCTAGCAGTCGATATATAAAGTGATTCTAACTGGAGAAAAAAAGCTGACACTTCTTCCAGATTAAAATCGAATAAGTCTTTTTCAAGCAGTTTCTCAGAACTTTCCGTTTTAGTAAAAACACTCTTGTAGACCACTCTGGTGTTTTTCGGAAATTTCTGCAAGAATAATTCCTTAATTTCATGATTATACATTTAGTACACCTCCTTTATTTATTTTATTTCGTGCCTGTTAATTACTGCAAGTAAACGGTTTTATTTTGTGCTTGTCAACGTTAAATTTAAGAGCCATCGGTTTATCACCTGATGGCTGTTTAGTGTTTATCATACTTAATCGAAAAATGGTAAATTAACTTTAAAAAATGATTTGCTTTTGCTTTAGATGATTTATAAATCTTTCCACTTCGCTTTTACTCACTCTACAATGCTCTGTATTCGTTTGTGGATATTAAGTTCATTTTGTATTCCAATGGTTTTATAACGATTCTAAGAACATTCTAGCCATTCTCAGAAGTCATCGAAAAGTGTTCGATATCTTCTGAAATTCTCCGCTGAGATAACTAAACCATAACAACCTAGTATTGTAGAAAATAAAGCTTTAAACAGCAACGAATCTAATTGTACGAATTTATTAAATCATCAAATTCTTTTAGATGATTTGAGAATCCATGTATCAAATTAGAGCTTTCTAAGCCTTTTCGTTTCAGGCATCAGATTATTGATTGGAGTAGATATAGAATGCTCTCTTTTTAAATCTTTATTTGTCAATGCTACATAACGTTTTGTCATAGTTAAATCGCTATGTCCAAGAGTTTTTTGTAAAGTTAATGCATTTGCTCCATTTCTAATAAACTCAAGAGCAAATGCATGTCTTAAATCATAAGGTCGAATGTGATAACCTAGTGCTTTACTATACCGTTCTAACCTATCTCCCCAAGTATGACGATTAAGAAATTTCCCTTCACATGTACAGAAAATCGGCACGTCATCTCCCCATTCAGCTGGTCTTACAGAGATTACCTGACGGATTGCTCTGACAGTTGGTATAGAAATAGGCAACGTTCTTGAAACCCTTGTTTTAGCCTTAATTGATGTAATATATATTTCTTGTGAGTTTGGATTAAATTCTTGAAGCGATAGAGAAAGTGCTTCTTTTGGCCTTATTCCAGTATCTAATGTTAAAAGGATTAATGCAAAATCACGCAAACCAGTAAATGTTCCTTTATCAGGTTGATCTAACAACCGAATTAGAACATCTCGGTCAATGCTGACTACACGTCCTTCATCTTTACGCTTTTTTATGGATTGCAGAGGGTTATTATCTACGATTGATTGATCCAAACACCAATTCAAGAAAGTACGGAGGTATATTAAGCGATTGTTATACGTGCATGGCTTTATATCGTCCTGGCCTAGATAATGAAATACATTATGCTTTAAATTGTCACTAGTATCGAATGAATCAGGATAACGTTTGAAAAAAAGTCTTACCTGCTGGTTGTAATCCTTATAGGTTTGTTCACTTATTCTCTGTGCTTTCTTCCAAAATAAAAATTGTTCTAACGCTTCATTCCAATTTACAGTTACTACATTCTTAATTTTCGAAATTCTTGCCATGAAAAAAACTCCCTTTCATCACTTGTTTATGGCAAGTGTTGAAAAAGAGTTTTATCTTCGCTTTGAGTTCTGTGTACTTATAAAATTACTGTTATAAGTACTCAGAACCTTCGGCATTTGTGAAGCTTATGTACTTCGTGAAAACCATTGATATCTCAAGGTTTTCGAGGTATGCCGAGGACGGGAATCGAACCCGTACGGTGGTCACCCACCGCAGGATTTTAAGTCCTGTGCGTCTGCCAGTTCCGCCACCCCGGCATGATGTGAAAGTTTTGCTTATGGTGGGCCCTGAGGGACTCGAACCCCCGACCAATCGGTTATGAGCCGACCGCTCTAACCAACTGAGCTAAGGGCCCTCGAAAAACGTATTTTTCAACGTATTCATCGAAAGGTTGGTTGCGGGGGCAGGATTTGAACCTGCGGCCTTCGGGTTATGAGCCCGACGAGCTACCGGGCTGCTCCACCCCGCGACGTTTATCCATTTGAGCAAAGCTTCTTGAAATGGCGACATAAAATAATATACTATATGAGCATCATTTAAGTCAAGCAAAATATTCTATTTTATTTTTGACTCTTTTTTAAGGGATAAATCTGACGCCAAATCGCCCCTTGCGCGACCGGAAAACCTCGACTTCGCGAGGGCTTTCATAACCATGAATCCACCAGTCGTTTTCCATTCTTCTAACCAGGCACCCCGCTTGAAATTTCGTCTCGTATAGGCGAACCCAGTACACCCATCTCATGCGAATCCCTCCACTGTTTTATAGAATAAGCAGCATGCTGCCGCTTCAATAAAGGTTGTAGCCATTAGAATACCCCAAACGACAGATAATACAAGTAAACATAGTCTTTCTAATCGCATTTGATGAAATTCATGACTACGCCTGACCGAGAGTTAAAATTTTTCAACTTCTTAAAATTTATACAAATCGGGTATACTCAAATTAGGTCAATTTGAAGGAGCTGAAGTTCATGTTATATGGCATCGTCGTTTTTCCGGAAAAACATGTACAGGATTTCGCGAACAGCTGGCGAAGACGGCATGATCCGCATTACTCGGCCATCCCTGCCCATCTAACGGTCAGAGAAGCTGAAGAATGGTCGGATGACGAGCTGCAGGGAGCTGTGAACCATTTGGAGCAGATTACGTCCGTGCTGCCCCCGTTCTCCATCCATTTGAACCGAGTCTCAACCTTCTATCCGGTCAATCATGTGCTTTACCTTGCGCTTCAAGACACCGTATCCATGCAAAAGCTTCACGAGCAGGTTTGCAGCGGCCCATTGACGATCCCGGAGCCACCTAAGTATGTTTTCACGCCGCATCTCACGATCGGGCAGGAGCTCCCGGCAGACGAGCTTCACGATTTGTACGGCAATCTCCGCATGCAGGCCATTGAACTATCGTCGAGAATAGATCGTGTACATCTGCTTTATCAAACCGATAACGGGTCCTGGACCGCATATCAGTCGTTTCTTTTAAGAGGATAGCCAGAAAGAAGCAACAAGCCCGTAAACGACACTAGGGTCGCTTACGGGCTTGTTGCTTTATTCATTATCTAGGCATGATGTCGATTGGTCCGCCTCCGCCTTCTACGCCTCCATTAGGATTCGTTTTCAAGCGTTCCAGCACCGCGTTACCACGGGTTTCCCACTCGGCAAGCGCTTCTTTTGCGGTTTTTGTTTTCTTAATAACCTCTTGGAACAGCTCGTATCCAGGCTGTTGAGCTTCCCAAATTCCTGGTTTTTCACGGAAAATCTTATCGGCGTCCGTGCTCGTTGGAGGAAGCGGCTTAAGTGAAGTAAAGGCGTCCATGTTATATTGCATGCCACCGATTGGCGTCAAAAACTCTTTACGGGCAACCATTTCGTACAAGCTTCTCGACTTCAGCTTAGCCCATTCCTTGCTGTTCGAAAATTTGATAAATTCCCATGCGTCTTTATCGTTTTGAGCTTTGCTGTTTATTCCCATCAATTGGCTTAGATAAATGCTGCCGCCTACATCCGGATCGTTCGGGTGAACCGGTACGGTAACCACATCCCAGTCTACTGGCTCGAAATCTTTGATTTTCGAGGCGTTGTCCGAAGCTTTCTTAAGCTCATTGATATAGCCGTATTCCCCGATTGTCATGGCTACCTTGCCTTTGATAAACAGATCGCCGTAGAACGGATCATTTACATTGCCGCCGTCAGCAGCCAGCTTCTCATTCATCTTGTTAATGAATTCTTGGGTAGGAATAATTTCTTCTTGATAGAGAGTAGAAACCGTGTTCCATACATTTTCCCATTGCTCGCTGTTAACGAGCATTTTCTCGCCTTTGTCATCCCACATTTTCAACTGCAGAGCTTGGCTGTATACCTGTGTGTCGTTGAAGCCATCGGATGGCCAGCGGTTAAACGCAAATCCGAATTTGCGGTCCTCACCCTCACCTTTTGCTACTTGGCGTGCAAGATTTAGCACATCCGCCCACTGCATTTTGTCTGTTGGAGGCGTTACGCCGGCATCGGCAAACATTTTTTTGTTGTAGTACAGCGCAGAAGAGCTGAATGTAGGTGTTAAAGCATACAGATTGCCGTCTCCCGCTGACTTAATTCCATCGATCACGGTCGGAACATAATCGCTGAGGTCAAATTTATCCTGCTGCACTAAAGGATCAAGCGGTTGAAGCAGGTTATCCTGCGTCATGCGGCGCAGCATATTGTAATCAAGGACGACAACATCCACCGGATTTGTCCCGTTCAGCATTTCTTTCATTTTCTCATACGGATCAGGCTGCGTTATCGGCTTTGCTGGATCTGTCTGTTCAAAGCGTTGTTCATCATAATTGATTGCGCCAACGATTTCAAATTCAATATTCGGGTGGGACATTTCATACATGTCGGTATATTGCTGGCGGAAATACGGCTCATTATCCGAACCACCATATAAGACGCCAACCCGCAATACCCGTTTTTCCGTAGAACTGTCTGAGCCGCTGCTGCATGCAGCGAGCAATCCAATAAGCAAAGCAAGCGTCAAGCTTACTAAAGTAAATTTGCGAATACGAATTCCTGAAGACCGTTTATTATTCATCCGATTTAACCCCCCAATGATTTAGGCGGAGTGATAATGATCCGCTCACCGTCAAACTCCATCGTTGCTTTATCCTTAATGTTTAATGCAGCTAAATACTCTTTCGGCACTTGTAAACGTCCAACTCGATCTACAACGACATAGGCTTCATGCACAGATTGCAGTCCGCTGGTGACAGCCGGAAGCCCTGCCTCACCTCCATCAGGATTAATATTCGGATTACGTTTTATAAATTCCGTGCTGGTTAAGCCGTCACGGATTGCAACCACTCGGTCGACCTTGCCCGCAAGCGTCAAATCATGGGTAACGATGACAATCGTAATCCCGATCTCGCGGTTAAGCCTGCGAAAAATCTCCATTATTAAGTCGGAGGTCGTTGTATCCACGGAGCCGGTCGGCTCATCCGCCAGCAGCAGCTTGGGGCGATTCGAAAGCGAAATCGCGATGGCAACCCTTTGCTGCTCTCCTCCTGATAATTGATGGAGCTTATTGTGCATCCGCTCTTTGAGGCCGACCCACTCCAGCAGCTGCTTGGCATAGGCGCGGTCAACCTTGCCGGACAACATCATCGGCATCTCGACGTTCTCAAGCGCGGAGAGGTAAGGCAGCAGGTTGCGGGCATTATTTTGCCAAATGAAGCCTACTGTCTCCCGCTTGTATTGAACGAGATCCTCTTCGGTAATTTTAAGCAAATCCCAAGGACCTACGCGCACCTGTCCGGCAGAGGGGCGGTCAAGACCGCCCAGCGTATTCAGCAGCGTCGATTTTCCGCTCCCGCTGTTGCCAATGATAGCCATCAGCTCGCCTTCATTGACTTTCAGGTTAAGACCCTGCAGGGCTACGACTTCCAAATCGTCGGTTTTATAGATTTTGACCAAGCCTTCACAATCGATCATCGCTGTTGTCATCGTTCCTCTCCCATCTTGACCGCTTGATGCACTCTCAGCCTGCGAATATGCAGGAAGAGCAGCATCGCGCCGATTAGCATCATGACTCCGACTACGACGAACAATTGATTCGTATCATTCGAATCGAATATTACTCGGAACGGCGGCACCGTCTCTGCTACATTTTCTGTTGTTTGAAGGAAAGGCAGGAAGAGCAAGCTGACTGCTTTCCCGATTAACACGCCTAGACCGATCGCAAGACCAGCGGTGAACAGCTGCTCTAGCAGCAGCATCCCCGTAAGCTGTTTGCGCGATAGCCCCATCGCTCGCAGTACGCCGAACTGGACCACGCGTCCCGATAGATTAAAGAACCAAAACAGCACATAGCCAGCCAGCGTAATGATCACTGAAACGAGAAATCCTAAGCTCAAAATTCCGAAAACACCGCCCCGCGTAGGAAGCTTAGACTGTGAAATCAGTTCGCTTCTTACGTCTTTGACCGATGCAAGCTCAATGCCCGCCTTCTGCAGGTCCGTTACGATAGGGGCTACCTTCGCATTCGGCTTCATCTTGAGCCATACCTCGTATGGAATGAGCGGCAGCTGGTCATAAATATAGTCCAAATTCGTAATGATAAACGGCGATTTGTCCGGATATTGGCTAGGCCAATAAGGCAGGATGCCGACCACGACAAAATCAACTTTGCCTTCTGCGAAGCCGACAGACACCGGATCGCCCAGCTTCAACTGATATTTCTCTGCTACTTTAGAAGGAATGAGTGCAGCATGCTCATACAAGCCTAAATTATTTAAATAGTGATAAGGATGGACGGGGTACAAATCGTTGCGGAACCAGCCGACTTTGGCAAAATCCACGTTATCGATTCCCATCACCGTACCTTGGCCAATCGATTTGCCAGAGATGACAACGCTGCCCTTCGCCTGAAGCACCCTGGCAGCCGCTTCTACGCCTTCAAGGGTGCGGAACAGCTCGAAAGGTGGTTCACTGTACAAAATCTTTGTGGGCACGCTTTGACCGCCGCCCCCGCCGGAACCGCCTCCCGCTCCGCCACCAGACCCTCCTCCGGCCCCGCCGCCTGATCCGCCGTTGCCGGAACCGCCTCCGCTTCCTCCGGAGCCGCCGCTGCCTGGATTCGTTGTCACTTCTGCCGATCCTTCCCATACCGTTTGGATGGTAACGTCAGCTCCGTATTTATACAGCGTTCGTTCCGTCGAGTTCAAATCGATGGTTCGGGCTGCTGATGCGTTGTAAACGCCGAGTCCAAGCGTCAGCACTAACAGAATCATTAGCGGATAATAACCTTTGGAAGAACGGGACAACTGCGTCAGCGTCAAATATAGCGGGACAGGCAAAAATTTGCGGCCGAGCCATGTAAACAGCTTCAGCAGCCAAGGAAACAGCCTTAAGAAAAACAATCCAAGCGCAAAAATCGATAGTGCCGGCACGAAAAACAGAAACGGCTGAACATTTAGTTGATCCGTTGTCATACCAGTTTTAAACGTCAGCATCTGGCGCTCATTGAACATATACCAACCATAGCCTGCAGCCACTATCAATAGGACATCCAGATACCAGCGCTGCCAGCCTGGCTTGCGGTCAGAGCGCGCCAGATCCTGCTTGTAGCTTACGATTGATGATCTTGCGTAAATGATCGCTGGAATAATCGTGGCCAGCAGTGCGAGCAGTACAGCTGCGCCTCCTGCGATCATCGCTTCCGTCGAGAAACCTACCGGTATCGATTTCCGATTAACGAAAGAGAGGAACCCGTTGGCTGATCCGATGCTCTTCGCCATAAACCAGCCGAGAAAAGGGCCGCTCGCTAGAGCAATGCCGCCTAGCAGGAGACCTTCCAACAAATAAATCCAAATAATCTGCCGCGTCCCTGCTCCCCGGCTTCGCAGCACGGCAATGTCGCTTCGCTGTTTATCCAGCGACTGGCGTGCATTCATGGCAATGAAGAAAAACACCATAGCAAGCATTGGAGCCGCGAGCGTAAATAGCAGCGTCTGCAGCTGCAAGCTCTGCTTCTTGAATTCCGATAGGGTGGACGCAAAAGAAATTTCTACTCGGGTGTCCTTGAGACGCTGATACAACTCAATATTTAGTCGTTCAAGCGTCTTCCCCAGCGGCGTTAATTGGCTCGTTTGAATTTCCGAAAGATTAAAAGCATAATACCAGCTGGCATTGTGAAGCGGAATGCCTTTTTTTGCAAGCAATACCTTTTCAAAAGCCGCTTCGCTAACCTGGAATGTGCCCAGCAAGCTCTCCATTCCTTGATACCAGTATGAACTCGTATCCGTTAGCGGTTTGACGGCTCCGACGATCTTCACCCGTAAAGTAAGATCAAGACCGCCGTATATCGGATATTCAAATATGTCGCCGATATGTATATCGTTACGGTACATCGCTTCCTCAAACATGACAGCTTCGAGCAGCTCACCGTCGCCTTCCGCGTTTATGAACCATCTTCCTTGGGTGAGCTCAGTGTTCGCTTCCAGCCCGGACATCGTCATAATCGTCAGCTGTCGGTTTCTTCCCGCATCGACCTTAGAGGGGTCTTCAGGTACGACCTCCGAGCCCCGAATGGAGTAGCTGTTCACATACGTAGTGAAAGGAAAGCCGATCTCCTTCGGCACTCCATCAGAAATGTAACGCTCAAGCTCCGTCAACGCTGATAAGTCCGTTTTACCGCCGGCAGGTGATTGATACCTCATCAGCAGCGAGCCTGCCGGTAATCCGGCGCTCTTCTGCTGCAGGGATTCGGCTACGACTCTCTTGAGAGCGCCGTCTGCATACATCGGAATGCTCGTTGCAAACGCAACCGCCAGTGTCAGTCCCGCAAGCGTGCTTAAGGTTAGCCAGCGCGTGTTCCACATTTTGCGGAACAAAAAACGAAACAGCGGAATTCCCATTGGCTATCGACCTACTACTTTCTGCCCCGGCTTCAAACCTTGCAGGATCTCTACCTGCGTCGAGGTTTGTTGACCAACCTCTACGTCGACTTCGCGCTTGCCGTCTGCATCAATAACCTGCACATAGGTGCGGGACCCGATAGAACGAAGCGTGGAAGGAGGAATAACGATGGCGTTTTCAGTGCGCTTCGTAATAATGTTAATGGACAGCGGCGTACCGCGATTTAGATTTTTCGGCAAACCCTTGAGATCGACGATGAGGAAATCCTCAGGTCTCTCTGGCTTCGTTTCTCCAGGCGTTCCGCCCGTTCCGCCGCCGGTATTCTGATCCTCCGTTTTCACGGGAAGCAGCTTTACTTTCCCTTTAAAGGTTCCTACATTGCTAATATTGGCATCAACCTCTAGTCCAACGGCCACTTTTTCAAGTTCCGTTTTGGTCAGCTTCGCGGCAGCCGTTATTTTGCTCGTATCAGCGACAATGGCAATCGGCGCGTATGCTTTAATGAGGTCCCCCTTCTGCACATTGAGCGTAACGATCGTTCCGCCAAATGGCGCCTTCAAGGTAGCTTTCGCGATTTCTTCTTCCATGTCGACAAGCTTTTGCTTGCGCTCTTCGAATGCAATGGACTTTTCCTCAAATTCGATAGGATCCATTTCATCCCGTCCGCGCAGCGTTTCTTTCATTGCAATTTCTTCTTTCTTGAAAGCAAGCCTCTCCATGCGAAGGGTTTTGACCAAATCGTCAACATCCAGCTCGCCGATAGCCTGCCCAGCCTCAACCGTTTCTCCTGCTTTGACGTACAGCTCTTTCAAATGCTTGCCGTCCAACGTGAAAAACAACGTTTCTTCTTCTAAAGAAATCAGCTTGCCAATGACTTGCACCTTCGTTTCAAGCGTTGCGGTCGTCACTTCATATTCCGGTTTTTTGGATATTTGAGGCGGTGCAATCTCAGGCAGTACTTCTTCTTCGTCTTCCGCGGGAAGCAATGAACACCCGCTTGCAAATACTAGGGACACGCTCATAGCAACTATCATTGAACGTTTAAATAAATTTCCCGTCCACCATTTCATAGACATGGTCGGCAACCTCCAAAATCGTAGGATCATGTGTAGTCATGCAAATAGATACTTGTTCAGTGCGAATGATATTTTGGAAAACCGCCATAATTTGTGCGGACATGCCGGAATCCAGTTCTGCGGTCGGCTCATCGGCCAGCAGCAGCATCGGCTTATGGGCAATCGCCTTCGCAATGGCGACGCGCTGCTGCTCACCGCCGGAGAGCTCGAACGGCCGGTGATTCATCCTCCGCTCCAGTCCGACTAATTCTAGGCACTTGGTCACTCTGTCCTTCCATTCCGCGCGAGGCACGCCCGCCATGCGAAGGGAGAGTTCCACGTTTTCACGGGCGGACAAAAGCGGCATAAGTGCGAAGGCTTGGAAGATAAAGCCCATGTGCTTACGCCTGACTAATGTACGCCCATCATCGCTCATACTATGAAAAGGCAAGCCGTTAAACAAGATTTCGCCTTTACTCGGTGTATCGAGCCCTCCCAAGCAATTCAGCAGCGTTGTCTTGCCTGAGCCTGATCTGCCCCTTAGCATAATTAACTGGCGTTCCTTAAGCTCCATTCGAATGCCTTTTAATACATGCAGCGGAGAACCGCCAACTTGAAATGTACGCTCTACGTCTGTAACGGTAAGTAGATTACGCCTTTCTTCAGCGGGCTCAAGCTGCGCGTCTGTCTTCTGTTCTTCTTCCTGCGGAATGGCCATCAGCGCTTCCGATCCCTCCTTAAACAACTTTCATAATTCTAATCTTACATGATAGACGAAGGACATGTTCAAAAAGTTACGCCAAAATCAAACAACTTTTTAAAACATTTTTTTATAAAAAAAAAGCTGGCAGCAGCGATCCTTTCGGATCACGCTGCAGCAGCTTTTACTTCTTTTTTAGCTCACCTTAAAGTGAGAAATAGCAAGATCCAGTTCACGTACAATCTCATCCAAATGAACAGCCGCGGTAGATATATTGTCCATCAAAGCAAGCTGCTCTTCCGTCGCGGCGGCTACGCTTTCCGTTTTCTCCAGGTTCGCGGCCGCGGTTGCGGCAGTTTGCTCCATTGAGGCGCTGACCTGCTCGGAGCTGGCGGACATCTGCTGCGTAATCGCGGAATTTTCGTGAATTTGCTCGCTCATTTGCATAATGGAAGCCACGATAGTATCAAGATTTTGACGGACTTCACGAACTCGCTCGCTTCCTCGCGACATCTCGTCTTTCGTTTGGGACATGTAAGCCGACGCTCCCGCGATCTCGCTTCGCGTTTCATGGACAAGCTGATGAATCCCGTCAGCAGATGCGAGCGAGCCTGCGGCAAGCTTGCGAATCTCACCGGCAACAACTGCAAAGCCTTTGCCGTGTTCACCCGCGCGTGCAGCTTCAATGGATGCGTTAAGCGATAAAATATTCGTCTGATTCGCGAAGTTTGTGATGTTCTCTGCAATGAAGCCGATTTCCTTCGAACGCTGCTCCAATGTTCCTATCGTGCCTGAGAGCTTGTTAATAACCGCCGTAACTTCGTCCATTTGATCAATTAACCGCAGCAGCGAATCATGGCTGAGATTCGCTTGCTCTGAAGTGGCGGTAGATTTGTCGGCAATCGAAGACGTATTCTCTGCAATACGCTGAATGCCGATCGTCATTTCCTCGATTGCCCGGGCTGTCTCCACAGCACCTCTTGCCTGAACCTCTGACCCGTTTGCCACTTCCGTAATGTTACGCGCCACATGCTCCGCAGCGGCTGCGGATTCCTGTGATGTCATCGTCAGTTTAGCCGTCGATTTTGTTACATCTTCGGCATTTGCTGCGATACCGCTGATAAGCTGACTCATCGTTTCGATCATATGGTCGACAGACCTTGAAATGCTGCCCAGCTCGTCTTTGCTGTATTTACGGTCAGGAAGGACGGTTAAATCACCTTCTGCGACGCGCTGTGTTTTGAATACAACGCTTTTAATCGTCTTCATGATATGGCGTACCGTGAATATCACAGAAACTCCCAAAACGATAGTTACTGCAATGATACCTACAAATAAGTTGAGCTGCGCTTTATCCACTTCCGCAGTGATACCCGTAATTGTCGTACTAGCGTAAACACCAATGTTTTGACCAATTTCATCTATGCCTGACCGGCTGGTTTGAAAGTTGTTATCGATTTCGCTGTTTTGAAACTTACTGGCGCCGTCTCCGACAGCTTTCTCGGCTGCAGCCGTCCAGATTTCAAAGTTCGTTTTAAATTCGACTAAAATCTGTTTCATGCTTCGCTCAGAATCGCCATACGCTAAGTCCAGCAGTTTTTTTTCGGATAAAATAACCTCCGCTTCGCTTACCCGCTCATCCACCTGCTTGATATTTGCTGCCAGCTCCTCACGAGCAGAATCGGCACTGACCTTATCCAAAGAGCCTGATTCCACCTTCAAATAAGCTTGATAAGCCTGATACATATCCCGGTCGGCGTTCAAAATTAACGTATCCACCTTATTCGTGGTTGCATAGATTTGTTCCGTCATTTCCTCTAAAATGGCGCGCTGCTCTCCTAGCATATAAAGTCCGGTGAAAGCATAAAACGCAAGCGGCATAATGGAGAGCATTGCCAATCGGAAACGCAAAGATAATTTCATGAATAATCTCGCCCCTTAGTTTATATCGTCTACTTATATTTATCGGTGTCTCCTATGTATTAAGAAGAGTAATTATTAAAATCATTAAAATTTATTGTCGAATTCCGAACGAAAAAAAGGCGCGCTCTCCTGGATATGAGAGCGCGCCTTTTTGCGTGTGATTGGCCGGTTATTTACCGAAGGATTGAGGATCTTGTCTCCATGCCTGAAGTGTCGCCACATCATCGGAAGCAACCTTGCCCAGCTCAACAGCTGACTGAATCAATGCGCTGTAGTTGGACAGCGTCGCAAGCGGTACTTGTTCATTCTCAAATGCTTGTTTGGCGCTGTCGAATTCATATGTGAAGATGGCGAGAACCGCCAAAACTTCTGCACCCGCTTCTCTTACCGCAAGCGCTGCTTTGATGGAGCTTCCTCCAGTTGAGATCAAATCCTCAATAACAACGACCTTTTGGCCAGGCAGAACTTTCCCTTCGATCTGGTTTTGCTTACCATGCCCTTTCGCCTTATCGCGAATATAAGCCATAGGCAGATTTAATTTCTGTGCAACCCAAGCCGCATGCGGAATGCCGGCCGTCGAGGTTCCTGCAATCACTTCAGCATCAGGATAACGCTCACGGATGATTGTTGCAAACCCCTCAGCGATGAGATCACGAATTTCAGGGTAAGTCATAGTAAGACGATTATCGCAATAGATCGGCGATTTGATGCCGGAAGTCCATGTGAAAGGATCATTCGGCTGAAGCGCAACCGCTTCAATTTCTAGCAAGCTTTTGGCAATTTTATCAGGCAATTCGGTCAACGTTACTTTACTCATAGGAAGTCAGCTCCTCAATAATGGATTCTAGTGCCGATCTCGGGCTTGGCGCTGCTGTAATAGGACGGCCGATAACCATATAGTCGGTACCTTGACGCAATGCCTCGCTTGGCGTCATGATTCGCGATTGGTCATTGACCTCGGAGCCTGCTGGTCGAATACCCGGCGTTATCGTTTTGAAGGATGTTCCGCATGCCGCTTTTATCGCTTCTACCTCAGACGGAGATGCGACTACGCCGTCCAAACCTGCTTTTTTTGTCAGCTCCGCGTAGCGGATAACAGCTGCTTCAACAGTCCCGCTAATCCCAATCTGCTCATTTAGCATGGTTTGGCTCGTGCTTGTCAAATGCGTAACCGCGATTACGGTAGGCTTTCGAAGCCCGCTTCCGGTAATCGCGATATCCACGCCTTCCAGCGCTGCCTCCAGCATCGCGCTACCGCCTGCTGCGTGAACGTTGAACATATCCACGCCAAGCTTTGTCACGCTGCCGGCTCCGCCTTTTACCGTATTCGGAATATCATGCATTTTCACATCGAGAAAAACGTGGTAGCCCCGCTCTTTCAAGCTCTGCACAAAAGAAGGGCCAGCCGCGTAAAACAGCTGCATTCCAACCTTTATGTAACATGGAATACCCTGCAGTTCCGTAATCAGTCGTTCCGCTGCAGCAGCATCTGGATAATCCAGCGCGACCATAACCCGGCCAGCCGCTTGCTCCATTGTCAACTTCATCCGCGATCTCCCCATTTCTTTGTTCGTTTGCATAATAAACGGCCATACGTTTGCTTCATGCTGGGCTCCTCAATGATGTAATCCAGAGGAGCCTAGCGAAGCAATTAACGCTGGCCGTACTTTTAAGCTGCGATGAGCTTATTTCTTTTGAAGCAGCACCGGCATCGAACGCGACGAGAAGTTCAACGTTTCAAGCATCACAAGCAATGCACGAACCGTATCTAGCGATGTCATACAAACAACGCCATTCTCAACCGCTTCACGACGAATCCGGAATCCGTCACGCTCAGGAGCTTTACCTTTTGTCAGCGTGTTGACGACAAACTGTGCTTGCCCTTCGCGTACTAGATCTAGAATATTCGGTGAACCTTCGCTTAGCTTGTTAACAGTCGTAACGATCAAGCCGGCTTCTTCCAATACTTTCGCCGTTCCGCCTGTTGCAATGATTTTGTAGCCGAGGTTAAAGAAGCCGCGAAGCAATTCGGTTGCTTCCTCTTTATCCTTATCTGCTACGGTTGCAATGATGGCACCAGATGTCGGAATATTCATTCCTGCGCCGATAAGGCCTTTATAAAGAGCTTTTGCATACTGCACGTCGCGTCCCATTACTTCACCCGTCGATTTCATTTCCGGAGTAAGCGTCGGATCTACGCGGCGCAGCTTCGCAAAGGAGAAGACCGGTACTTTTACTGATACGTATTCATCCTCCGGCCACAAACCTTCTACATAACCGAGGTCAGTAAGCTTAGTGCCAAGAATGGCTTTTGTCGCCAAGTTAGCCATCGGAATATTCGTAACCTTGCTCAAGAATGGAACCGTACGCGACGAACGCGGATTAACTTCGATTACATACACTTTATCTTGGTGAATGACGAACTGGATATTAACAAGCCCGATTACATTCAGTGCTTTCGTAATGCTGATCGTGATATCAACGATTTGCTGCTTAATTTCTTCCGAAAGCGATTGTGGAGGATATACCGCAATCGAATCGCCGGAGTGAACCCCTGCGCGTTCAACATGCTCCATAATCCCTGGAATGATAACCGTTTCGCCATCGCAAATCGCGTCTACCTCTGCTTCTTTGCCAAGCATATAGCGGTCAATCAATACCGGATGCTCCGGGTTAATTTTAACGGCAACTTCCATGTAGTTCAGAAGCTCTTCGTCGGAATAAACGATTTCCATCGCACGTCCGCCAAGCACATAAGAAGGACGAACAAGCACCGGATAACCAAGACCTTGCGCAGTAACTACCGCTTCATCGACGGAGATGACCGTTTTGCCATCTGGCTGTGCAATATTCAAGCTGCGAAGCAGTGCTTCGAACTTCTTGCGGTCTTCCGCAGCGTCAATGCTCTCTAGGCTGGAACCAAGAATGCGAACGCCTGCTTTGGAAAGCGGTGCTGCCAGGTTAATCGCTGTCTGGCCGCCGAATTGCACGATTACGCCGATTGGATTTTCCTGTTCGATGACGTTCATGACATCTTCGAAAAACAGCGGTTCGAAATACAGTCTATCCGATGTGCTGAAATCGGTGGATACCGTTTCCGGGTTGTTGTTAATAATAACGGCTTCATAGCCGGCATTTTGGATGGCCCATACAGCGTGGACCGTTGAGTAATCGAACTCGATACCTTGGCCGATACGGATCGGACCCGAACCAAGCACGAGAACCTTTTGTTTGTCGGTAACCGTTACTTCATTTTCTACTTCATAAGTAGAGTAGTAGTAAGGCGTCGAAGCTTCAAATTCAGCCGCGCAAGTATCTACCATTTTGTAAACCGGCTTCAGGTTTAGCTTCACGCGCAGTGCGCGTACATCCTCTTCCGTCGTATGGCTGCCGCTTGGGAAGCCCTCTTTACGAACCTCTGCAATCGAACGGTCAGAGAAGCCTTTGCGTTTTGCTTCATACAACGTTTGCTCAGTCAAAGTTGATTCGCTGCGCATACGATCCTCGAAAGCTACGATCTTCTCGATTTTATCAAGGAACCACCAGTCGATATTCGTAATATCTTGAATATCTTGAAGCTTGTAACCGCGGCGGAACGCTTCTGCTACAAGGAACATGCGCTCATCATCCGGTTTCTCAAGGCGTGAACGAAGCACAGCGTCTTCTAAAGAAGAGGCTTCCTTCAGATGAATGCGGTGAGCTCCGATTTCGAGCGAGCGGACCGCTTTATGGATCGATTCTTCGAATGTACGGCCGATTGCCATAACTTCTCCGGTTGCTTTCATTTGTGTACCCAGCTTACGGTTCGCGTTAACGAATTTATCAAAAGGCCAGCGCGGGATTTTCGATACGATGTAATCGAGCGTAGGCTCGAAGCATGCGTACGTTTGTCCCGTAACCGGATTTACAAGCTCATCGAGCGTGTAGCCGATCGCGATTTTCGCTGCCATTTTTGCAATCGGGTAACCCGTCGCTTTAGAAGCAAGCGCCGAAGAACGGCTAACCCGCGGGTTTACTTCGATTACATAATATTGATAGCTTTGCGGATCAAGAGCGAACTGTACGTTACAGCCGCCTTCGATGTTTAGGGCACGAATGATTTTCAAGGACGCTGAACGGAGCATTTGATACTCGCGGTCTGACAACGTTTGGCTAGGCGCTACAACGATGCTATCGCCTGTGTGAACGCCAACCGGGTCAAAGTTTTCCATGTTGCAAACGACGATACAGTTGTCATTCGCATCGCGCATAACCTCGTACTCAACTTCTTTCATGCCAGCGATCGATTTTTCGATCAAGCATTGGCTGATCGGGCTGTAGCGGATTCCGGAAGCAACCGTTTCGCGGAGCTCTTCTTCACTCGCACAAATACCGCCGCCCGTGCCGCCGAGCGTGTAAGCTGGACGTACGATGATTGGGTATCCGATCGTGTTTGCAAAATTCACAGCATCCTCTACCGTTGTAACGATATCGCTGTCAGGCACAGGCTGTTCCAGCTCGCGCATCAGGTCGCGGAACAAATCGCGATCCTCTGCTTTTTCAATCGCAGTCAGCTGCGTGCCGAGCAGCTTCACGTTCTCGCGTTCAAGAACGCCGGCGCGCGCAAGCTCAACCGCCATGTTAAGACCGGTTTGGCCGCCTAGTGTTGGAAGCAAGCCATCGGGACGTTCTTGGCGGATAATTTGCGATACGAAATCAAGTGTGATTGGTTCAATATAAACTTTGTCAGCCATATTCGTATCCGTCATAATGGTAGCCGGATTACTGTTTATTAGAACAACCTCGTAGCCCTCTTCCTTGAGCGCTTGGCAAGCTTGAGTACCGGCATAGTCGAATTCCGCCGCTTGTCCGATGACAATTGGACCGGAACCGATCACGAGAATTTTTTTGAGTTCATTATTTTTGGGCATACTGAAGCTCTCCTTTCAACGTCTCCGATATCACAGCTTGACGAGGTTTTTGTGGGTTATTTTTCTTGTGCGTACGGATCATTTGCAGGAACTCATCAAACAGGTAGCTGGAATCGTATGGTCCAGGAGCTGCTTCCGGATGATATTGAACCGAGAAAGCAGGGAATGTATTATGTTTAAGTCCTTCGATCGTGCGGTCATTGTTATTAATATGCGTAACAGACAACGGCGTGTTGTTTACCGAATCCTCAAGAACCGTATAGCCGTGGTTTTGAGAGGTAATGTAGCAGCGATTCGTCGCAAGCTCTTTAACCGGGTGGTTTCCGCCGCGGTGTCCGAATTTCAGCTTGGTTGTTTCAGCGCCGCATGCAAGAGCGAACAACTGGTGTCCTAAGCAGATGCCGAAGATCGGATATTCGCCGAGCAGCTCAGAAATCATTTTCACCGCGTAAGGTACATCCTTCGGATCCCCAGGGCCATTCGACAATTGAATGCCGTCTGGAGCTAGGCGGCGAATTTCGTCTGCCGTTGTATTGTGAGGTACGACAACAACATCGCAGCCGCGCTTTGTAAGCTCGCGCAGGATGCCGCTTTTTGCGCCGAAGTCAACGAGAACGATACGCTCGCCTTGGCCTGGGCTCGAGAACACGTTAGGCGTGGACGTGCGGGCTACTTGATCTGTCATCAACTTGGAAATGTTCAGGCGCTCAGCAAGCTCCTCAACGCGTTCATTTCCTGTAGTAATAAGGCCCTTCATCGTACCGTAGTTACGAAGCTTGCGAGTAAGCATGCGAGTATCGATATCGCTGATGCCCGGAATGCCGTATTCCTTAAGCAGTTGACCCAGCGAATATTGAGCGCGCCAGTTGCTTGGCACTTCTTCGTGACGGCGTACGACAAAGCCGTGGATAAACGGACGGATGGCTTCGAAATCGTCGCGCGTAATGCCGTAGTTGCCGATCAGCGGATAAGTCATCGTTACGATTTGCCCGCAGTAGGACGGATCGGATAGAACCTCTTGATATCCGGTAATTCCTGTATTAAACACAACCTCGCCCATCATTTGCGCTTCTGCGCCGAACGAAAGGCCCGTAAACAATGTACCGTCTTCCAACAATAATCTTGCTTGCATCCGTATCACTCCTCAGGTGTTGATTGTTCCCCATATATTAGCTTAAGTAAGTAGTTAAAATGGTTATTCCGACCAAACGACAGCGCCGTCAACGATAGTAGTTACTGGCCAGCCGCTGAGCTTCCAGCCGCCAAAAGGCGTATTGTTGCTTTTTGAAGCGAATGTGCTCGGATCTACCGAACGCTCGCTGTTCAAATCCACGATGGTCACGTCAGCAGGCGCGCCTTGCTCCAACCGTCCGGTTGGCAGGCGGAAAACCCGCGCAGGGTCTGCAGTCATACGCTGCAAGAGGAAGCCAAGCGTCCACTTGCCGGTTTGCACGAACTTGGTATACAAGAGCGGGAATGCCGTTTCGAACCCAACGATGCCAAAAGGCGCAAGCTGTACGCCGCGAGCCTTCTCTTCCGCGCTATGCGGCGCATGGTCGGTTACGACCATATCGATCGTACCGTCTTCTATCGCTTCAATGACCGCTTGAACATCGCGCGGCGTGCGAAGAGGAGGATTCATTTTCCAATTTGCATCATCAAGACCCGGGATATCTTCATCGGACAGCAGCAGGTGATGCGGGCAAACCTCAGCTGTTACTCTCACCCCGATTTGTTTTGCAAGGCGGATAAGGCGAACCGATTGCTCGGTGCTCACATGGCATACATGGTAATGGACGCCTGTTGCTTCCGCGAGCAAAACATCTCTTCCTACATGAATCGCTTCGGATTCATTCGGAATTCCCTTTAAGCCATGCTTACGCGAAAACTCGCCTTCCGAAGCCCATGCGCCTTCAACCAAGGTATCATCCTCGCAGTGCGCGATAATCGGCATATCCATTGATTTTGCAAGAGCCATGGCGTTTTTCATCATTTGGGCATTCTGGACGCCTACTCCGTCATCCGTAAAGCCAATGGCTCCCGCTTCCTTAAGGGAAGCAAAATCCGTCAGCTCGCGGCCCAGTTCGTTTTTGGTAATCGAAGCATATGGCAGAACCTTTACAATTCCAACCTGCTCCGCTTTGTTCGTAATGTATCGAACGGTTTCTGCCGTGTCCGTTACCGGACGGGTGTTCGGCATGCAAGCGATCGTTGTGAAGCCGCCTTTCGCAGCGGAACGTGTGCCTGTCGCGATATCTTCTTTATATTCAAAACCAGGATCGCGCAAGTGGACATGCATATCGATAAAGCCGGGTGACACTAGCTTGCCCTGCGCATCGATAACTTCTGCACTGCCCGTGTCTGGCGTTTGTGCGCCGTCAATAACGGCTTCGATTTTCCCATTTTCGATGCGGATATGTTTGCTTTCCAGGCTGCCGGAAGTTTCGTTCCATACGTTACCGTTAATAATCCATAATGACATGATTGTTTAACCCTCCGGATTCGTTCAGTCTATGTTGCCTTTGTTAGCTTAGCGCGCGTTCTACGACTGCCATGCGGATGGGAACCCCGTTTTCCATTTGCGGGAAAATGCGTGATTGCGGGTGCTCCACCAGTTCATCGTCAATTTCTACGTTACGGTTGATTGGCGCCGGGTGCATTATAATCGCATGATTTGCAAGTTTGCTTGCCCTTTCGACCGTCAAGCCGTAATGCTCGCGGTAGCTTTCGGCCGAGCTCAGCATGCCGCTTTCATGACGCTCAAGCTGTACGCGAAGCATCATGACTACATCTGATTTTAAAGCTTCATCTATCGAGACATAAGAAACATCCAGCTCAGAGGCTTGCATATTCGGCGGTGAGCAGAAGTTTACGTTCACTCCGAACTTTTGCAGTGCCCATAGGTTTGATCTTGCAACCCGGCTGTGCAGCACGTCGCCGACAATCGACACGGTCAAACCCTTAAGTTGTCCAAAATGCTTCCGCATCGTATACATATCAAGCAATGCTTGCGTTGGATGCTCATTATTGCCATCTCCGGCATTGATCAGCGGAACCTTGATTTTTGTAGCCAGCTCCGCAAGCACCCCTATCGGCTTCAAGCGGATAATGCCGACGTCGATTCCCATCGATTCGAGCGTGCGAACCGTATCGTAAATGGATTCACCCTTCTGGACACTGGATACCGCCGCAGAGAAGTTCAGTACTTCCGTCCCAAGGCGCTTCTCTGCAACCTCGAAGGAAAAGCGAGTGCGCGTACTGTTTTCGAAAAACATGTTAGCTGCGAATTTGCCTTGCATCGTGTTGTGAACTTTGGTTGTTTGATTTTCCCAATATGCAGCTCGATCAAGAATCGATTCAATCTCGTCTTTGCTTAAATCTTTCAATCCGAGCAAACTCCGTTGCTTTAGCTGAGTCATCGTCATCCGGCTTGCCCCCTTTGGTTAATGATGGTCACCTGGTCAATTTGGTCGATTTCGGTCAATGCCACATCGATTTGCTCCTGCTTCGAGGTCGGCACGTTTTTGCCGACAAAATCAGGCCGGATGGGCAGCTCACGGTGCCCTCTGTCTACCAGCACCGCCAATTGGATGCTTTGCGGCCGCCCGCAATCCATAAGCGCATCCATTGCCGCGCGAATCGTACGTCCGGTATACAGCACATCGTCGATCAAAATGATTCGTTTGTCTTGCACGGTGAAAGGCACGCCGTCCGTGTCGCCGATTGCGGCTGCTACCTCTACATCCGCAGAAATGGCTGCTGTTCGATCATCCCGGTATTGCGTAATATCCAGTTCGCTTACAAGCACCGGCCTGCCTTCAATTTCACCGATTCGCTCCGCTATCCGACGGGCAAGGTAGATCCCCCGCGTTCGGATGCCCACGATTAAGCAATTGTCGATCCCTTTGTTCTTCTCTACGATTTCGTGAGCAATTCGCGTTAATGCGCGGCGAATCGCCGTTTCATCCATGATGACTAAATGCTCTTCTTCCGACATTTCCGCTGACTCCTTCCATTACCGCTCAAATGCCAGGTTGCGACAAAAAGCTCCTTGCAAAAATCGCAAGGAGCTTTGTGATAAGCCATAAAGAGACAGGGTACAGACCGTCGCTGCTCTCGTCACAGAGAGCAGCATCCTAGGCTGTCCGAATCTTCTCTTCTATAGGCTTGTTATTCACGCTACCTTGCCAGTCTCTCGGGACTGAGTTAAAGGTACTGCTGTATATCATAGAAATTATCCCACGTTCGACATTAGATGTCAAGTAAAAACGAATATTTCCGCTTGTACGTAGGGTGGTCCAATCCCGATGAGCTATGCAAGGATAGCGTTGGTTATTAAAGGCTTAGCTTACGAATTCTTTCAACTGCTTTTTCCGTATTTTCACGGCTGCCGAATGCGGTAAGGCGGAAATAGCCTTGACCGCTTTGCCCGAAGCCTACGCCCGGCGTTCCAACGATGTTGGCTTCGGTTAGAAGCTTATCGAAGAATGACCAAGAGTCCATGCCGTTAGGCGTTTTCAGCCAAATGTAAGGAGCGTTAACGCCGCCGAACACTTCTAAGCCCAGGGATGCTAATCCATCGCGGATAATCGCAGCATTGGTCATATAGTAATCAACCAAAGATTTGATTTGCTCTTTGCCTTCCGCGGAATAAATAGCGGCAGCACCGCGCTGCGTTACGTAGGAAACACCGTTAAATTTCGTCGTGTGGCGGCGATTCCACAAATCGTTAATCAAAACTTCGTTTCCTGAAGCGTCCAGACCTTTAAGCTCGCGAGGAACGACTGTGTAAGCACAGCGTACGCCCGTAAAGCCCGCGGTTTTGGAGAAGCTGCGGAATTCAATGGCTACTTCGCGAGCGCCCTCGATTTCGTAAATGCTGTGCGGAACATCCTCTTCTTGGATAAACGCCTCGTAAGCAGAATCATAAAGAATGATGCAGTTGTTAGCTTTCGCATAATCAACCCATACTTTAAGCTCTTCTTTTGTCAGGGTCATGCCCGTCGGATTGTTCGGGTAGCACAAGTAAATGATATCAACCTTACGGTCCGGCAGGCTTGGTTTGAAATCATTTTCGGCCGTGCACTCCAAGTAAGCGATGTTCTCGTAACGCTTCGTCTCTTGGTTGTACTTGCCAGAACGTCCAGCCATTACGTTTGTATCGACATACACAGGGTAAACAGGATCCTGTACAGCTACGATACTGTTTTCGCTGAAAATTTCTTGAATGTTGCCGACGTCGCATTTCGAACCGTCGCTTACGAACACTTCGTTCGAAGCAATGTCGATGCCGCGAGCTTTATAGTCATTTTCGATAATCGCATTAATTAGGAAATCATAACCTTGTTCGGGACCGTAACCGCGGAATGAACCCGGTACAGCCAGCTCGTCTACCGCACTGTGCATGGCATTGAGAACAGCGTCAGGCAAACCGCGCGTTACATCGCCGATTCCCAAGCTGATAATTTCGGCATTCGGATTTTCTTGAATAAATTTCGTGCGGCGTTTTGCAATTTCAGAAAACAAGTAGCTGCCTTGCAGCTCCAAGTAATTTTGATTAATGGATGTCATTTCTTGTCACCTATCCTTATTTTTCATTTACATCTGTTGATATCCCTTAGAATAACGCACTTCTCAGATCTAAATAATGAATAATGTGGCGAAAAGTTTGCACTTTTGCACGTTTGGCTTATCTGGACCGCAAATTGGTCAAAACATATTCGAAGTCTGCCGGCAAAGGCAATTCGAATTCCAATCTTTCGCCGCTTCGCGGATGTGTGAAGCCTAATCGTGCTGCATGCAGGGCTTGTCCCTTCAAGGCTACCGTTTTATTTCGTCCATATACCGGGTCTCCGGCAAGGGGATGCCCGATGTATTTCATATGCACGCGGATTTGATGCGTACGGCCGGTTTCAAGCTGCAGCTCTACCAGCGTGTAATCGCCCAAACGCTCCAGCACATGGAAATGGGTTACCGCATGCCTGCTGTTGCGTTCGGTTACCGTAAACAGCTTCCGGTCATTCAGATCGCGTCCGATCGGCGCATCGATCGTACCTTGATCATGAGGCAAATTACCATGAACAAGCGCGATATATTTGCGAGTAACGGAATGCTCTTTTAACTGCTCGGCAAGCGAAATATGCGCAAGATCATTTTTTGCAGCCATCAATAATCCGGTTGTATCCTTATCGATACGGTGCACAATGCCAGGTCGAATCATACCGTTGATGCCGGACAAATCTTTGCAATGATGCATGAGCGCGTTTACTAGCGTTCCCGAAGAATGGCCAGGCGCAGGATGTACGACCATGCCTCGTTTTTTGTTGATGACAATCAGATCCGAATCCTCGTATATAACCTCAAGCGGAATATTTTCAGGTACGATTGCCGCTTCCTCCGGTTCAGGGATTTGTAGAACGACATGATTGCCCTCGACGATCTTCAGGTTTGCTTTTGCCACTTTTCCATCGACCAGAACGGCCCCATCCTTGATCCACTCTTGTACCTGCGTTCGAGATACAGATTGCTCATCGATCATGTCCGTAATAAATTTATCTACGCGCTCGCCGGCTTGCTCCGCTTCTGCTGTCCATTCCAATAAATCTTCATTATACAGGTTGCTGTTCATGATTGTTTTGATCCTTGTCCTCTCCATTTTGCGAACGTGCCTTGTCCTCTTTTGCCGATAACAAGGTGTCGATAAGAATTAAGGCAACACCACAGACGATTGCCGAATCTGCCACGTTAAAGATCGGGAACTCATAGCTGCCGAAATTAAATTGCAGGAAATCAACAACCTCGCCAAAACGCGCACGGTCCAAGAAATTCCCGATCGCCCCGCCAAGCACAAGTCCGAGACCGATTAGCAGCCGCGGTTTTGCCGATTTACGCACCGCCTGTATGTACCAAATAATGCCTGCAACGATAAAAATGGTTATGATAATAAAAAAAACACGCTGCTCTTGCAAAATACCGAATGCCGCACCACGGTTCCGATGCGATGTAATGAGAAAAAAATTACCGATAACGCTAATTTGTTCCATGATTTCCATTTTCGATTCAATCAGTCTCTTTGTTACAAAATCAAGGATAAACACCAATACCGCTACCCAGTAATAATAAAAACGCATCTTATCACTCCTATTTTTTTGTGAAGCAACGTTTCACTGATCTAACGCTTCGCGCCAACTGATCAAATAACGCGATCTTTGTGGATTGCCTGTCAATTGTAGCATACCGGGCCAAACGAGAGCCAGCATCCGGAAGCAGTTCTTCCATTGAAGCCCATACTGAAAATCCTGCTTTCGGCGAAAGCTAATACAGCAATTATGTTCCCTGCTAAGGAGGGTGCTCAAATGACAAGCCCAACAAATGCTCACTTTGATTTGCTGCGAAGCAGATTAAAAGATGAACAAAAAGAAATCGAACACCGTATAACAGAAAATGATCACTACGGATTAGCCCATTCGCTTCGCGATGATACCGGTGAACTTTCATCCATCGATAATCATCCCGGCGATATCGCCACTGAATTATACGAACGCGAAAAGGATGTCGCCTTGCACGAACAGGAAGAGCTTCATCTTAATCGGATTGATGCCGCCCTGCAAGCCATGGACAACGGCACATACGGCATTTGCGCAACCTGCCATGAGCCCATCCCGTTAGAGCGGCTGGATGCCGTTCCAGATACGCTGCATTGCATTGAGCATGCGCCGAGGCAGCATTTGTCCCTGCGCAGGCCCGTCGAAGAATTAGTGCTCGATCCTCCATTTGGCCGGACAAGCATGGATGAACAGGATTCTTATAACGGCTTTGACGGCGAAGATGCTTGGCAAATCGTCGAGCAATGGGGTAATGCGGATTCCCCGGCCTTTTCCGAAAATCGGGATGTAGCCGACTATGAGCATGTAGGCATTGATGCTTATGAAAATGACGGCTTCGTCGAACCGCTCGAAAGCTTTATCGCAACCGATATTACAGGCCGTCATGTCTCAGTCATCCGCAACCGTGAGTATATGCATTACATGGATACGGGCGAAGGAGATCACGGCCTTGAATCGGAGAATCCGAACGAAAACGAGTAATCAATACGTCTTGCCTTCGAGCTGGATTTGTACGATTCGTACGATATCCGCAATGTAATCGCCGATGATCGGCAGGTTCAAGGCACCCAAAATCCGTAGGACATAAAGGATCGTCGCTGCAAAAAAGGTAAAGCCGATCGCGATTCCAACGCCTCTAGCCGTTCCTGCAAGCAAGTTTTTCCAGATTAGCGTTCTTGGCCTGTTCAGCAAATGGACATATTCCGCAATTTGCGTATGCTCCAAATCCGCTGCAATCTTTTTCAGTCGCTTATCGAGCGAACTCAATGAGTCTTGCAGGTCATTTAGGTTTTTCGACTCTTCCGGGTTTTTCGTAATCATGAGAGGCATCCCCTTTGACAAACAATAAAACGAGGCCAGGCCTTCCAGCCATTGCAAGCTTCGCGACTTCGCGGTCGCTTGCTGCAGCAGCCGGTAGGCGACGGCCTCGTTTTTTTGCGTGTAATTATCCTCTATACTATATCCTTAACCGCGGATGAAAATCCCTATTACTTTATCGCCAAGCGTAACTCGTTCCATTTCCGGCATTGCTTCATAAGCAACGGTTTGAACGAGCACGTTGTCTTGAAGCACTTGTTCGAATGCATCAAGAGCGGCTCTCAGCTCGTTATCGACATCCAGCACAAGCTCAATTCTTTTTTCAATCGGCAGATCCAGCTTCTTACGCGTATCCTGTACGGCGCGAATGACTTCGCGTACCCAGCCTTCTTGCTCGAGCTCAGGCGTGATATCGGTATTCAGCGCTACGGTCACGCCGTTTCCTGAAGCAGAAGCAAAACCGGATTTCGCCTGCTTCTCGACCAGCAGCTCCTCCACGGATATCGATAGCTGTTCTCCGTCCGGACTCGTAAAGTCGAAGCTTCCGCCATTTACGATGCCGCGGGTTTGATCAGCGTTCAAACCTTTAAGCTGCGCTTGGATCGGTCCAACGAATTTACCGTATTTTTTGCCGGCAACCTTCAGATTCAGCTTGAGCGTAAAATCAACGAAGCCGCTGTCTGAATTTTGTACCGTTATCGCTTTTACGTTAATTTCGTCCTTCACGATATCCTCGAAATCCGCCACATTAAAATCACGGTCAAGCGATACGATCAGATCTGATAGAGGCTGACGCGTCTTAATGCCAGTCTCGTTTCGTACATTGCGGGCAAGCTCTACGATTTGCTTCGCGCTCTCCATATCGCGCTCGAGCGTCTCATCAATTGCGCCTTCTTCCGCTTTCGGGTAATCTGCCAAATGCACACTTCCTTCGCCGCCTAGATTGCCGTATACCTCTTCTGCCAGTAGTGGCGCATAAGGCGCAATCAAGCGGGATAAAGTTAGAAGCACGCTGCGAAGCGTTTGATAGGCAGCTAATTTATCGGCGGTCAGGCCGCTTCCCCAGAAACGGTCACGCGAGCGGCGGATGTACCAGTTGCTCAACTCATCGACGAAGATTTCGATCGATTTAGCCGGGTTAAGAAAATCATTCACCTCAAGCCCTTTATTCACCGTGTTGATAAGGCTGTTCAAGCGTGAAATAATCCAGCGGTCCAACTTGTTATCCGACTTCGTTTCCTCATGCTGCGTATAGTCAAAGCCATCGATCGATGCGTATAAAGCAAAAAATGCATGCGTATTTACGATCGTGTCAATCACCTTCGACTTCGCTTCGCCGACAATGCCGCGAGAGAAACGTTTGCTGTTCCACGGCGCGCTGTCAGCCAGCAAAGCCCAGCGGAATGCATCTGTGCCGTACTCGTTAATGATCTCCCATGGATCGATAACATTGCCTTTTGACTTCGACATCTTCTGGCCGTTTTCGTCCAAAATATGGCCTGTCGAGATGACCGCTTTATAAGGAGCTTTACCGTTATAGAGCGTCGATACCGCCAGCAAGCTGTAGAACCAGCCGCGCGTTTGGTCAATGCCTTCGCAGATGATGTCTGCCGGGTACTGGTCAGCGAATTGCTGCTCATTCTCGAACGGATGATGCTGCTGAGCGAAAGGCATCGATCCGCTGTCGAACCATACATCGATTACTTCAGGGGTACGTGTCATTTCTGCGCCTTCGGCAAATGGCGATTTCAGCTTAATGTCGTCTACATATGGCTTATGAAGCTCGATATCCTCCGGCACATCCCCGATTGCCATAGCGCGCAAATCAGCGATACTGCTAGGTGAGTACTCCTTGCCAGTCACATCGCAAACCCAAACATTCAGCGGCGTGCCCCAATAGCGGTTGCGGCTGATGTTCCAATCCACCAAATCCTCCAAAAACTTGCCGAAGCGGCCTTCTCGGATATGTCCCGGGTACCAATCTACGCTGTTGTTATTAGCGATCAGTTGATCTTTAACGGCAGTAGTTTTGATAAACCAGCTCTCCATAGCGTAGTAGATCAATGGCGTTTTGCAGCGCCAACAGAACGGGTAGCTGTGCTCGTAACGTTCTTTCGAATAAAGAAGTCCGCGTTCGCTCAGGTTTTTGACGATATCGATATCAAGCTCGCTGTCTTTTACGAACCGTCCGGCGAAGTCCGTTACATCCGAAATGTAGCGGCCGGCCAAATCAACGACGCTGAGCATGCTGATGCCATTCTCGCGGGATACGCGGTAATCATCCTCACCGTGTGCCGGAGCAATGTGAACGATACCTGTTCCGCTCGTATCGCTGACGAAATCGCCGGCGATGACGATATGTCCCTTCTCGATTGCCACATAATTAAACGGCGGCTCGTAGCTTAGTCCGACAAGCTCGGCGCCTTTCACAACGGATAATACTTCAAACCCGTCTTTTAATACGTTTTCGGCTAAATTCTGGGCTACGATATAGACTTCGCCGTTTTTGGAAGCGCGGATATAATCGAGCTCCGGATTGACGGCGAGCGCAACGTTAGCCGGAAGCGTCCATGGCGTCGTCGTCCAGGCCAGAATGAATTCACCGGACGCAGTGAGTTTAAACTTCGCGGTCGCACTTAAATCCTTGACGTCTTCATAGCCTTGAGCCACCTCATGCGAGCTGAGCGTCGTTTGGCAATCCGGGCAATACGGACTCACGCGGTGGCCGCGGTACAGCAAACCCTTCCCGTGAATCGTCGATAAAATATGCCATACGCTCTCGATGTATTCATTTTTGAGCGTGATGTATGGATTGTCTAAATCCGTCCAATATGCAATGGCTTCCGTAAGCTCGCGCCACTGCTTCTCATATTCAAAAACACTGTCCTTGCATTTTTTCACGAACTTCTCTACGCCGTAATCCTCGATTTCTTGCTTACCCGATATACCGAGCTGCTTCTCGACGCCAAGCTCGACGGGAAGGCCATGCGTATCCCAGCCGGCTTTACGAATGACGCGGTACCCGGCCATTGTTTTGTAGCGGCAAATAAAATCCTTGATCACGCGGCCAAGCACATGACCGATATGCGGTGCACCATTCGCGGTTGGGGGACCTTCATAAAACACGAAATTCGGCTTGCCTTCCCGGTTCGAAATCGATTTTTTAAAAGTATCCTCTGTTTTCCATTGCTCCAGCACCCGCATTTCGCGGCTGCGTGCACGTTCTTTTACATCTACGCGTTGCATCGTTCCAGCCTCCTGTTTTAAACAAAAATAAAGCCTCATCCCTATGAGAAGGGACGAGGCTTAGTCGCGTTACCACCCTTGTTCCGCGCATGCTTCTATGATCTAGAAAGCTTGCAAAATGAAGACGGCAGCTCTGCTGCGCTTCATGCGGCACCTTAGTCGCGAACAATGAGTTCGCGTTCCCTGTAACGGGGGACAGCCGTCAGCACTTACTGCTGCTCTCGCAGGTTCGGCGCCGCTTCTCAGAGAGGATATTCCGCAATAGCTCACACACCGGGCTTTCAGCTGCCGCCGGCTCTCTGAGGAGTGAACTTAGAACGTACTCGTTCTCTTCAACGAAGTTTAGATCATCAATTAATTACTATTAGTTATAGCGTATCGACAGGCTAAATGTCAAATGTCGATTCGTCTATTTATTAAATTTTAACCGCGTGTCAGCTCATGCTCCGATTGTCTCGATTGCTGCGGCTCAAGCGTATCCCAGCCATCGACGGTCAGCAACTCAAGCTGCGCTTCGACAAGCGTGCGGAAACGGGCACGGTAGACAGAAGCTTGTTTCTTAAGTTCTTCAACTTCAAGCGATACCTTGCGGGATTTCGCCAACGAATCATTAATGATGCGATCGGCATTTTTCTCCGATTCCTTAATGATCAGCTGCGCTTCCTTCTTCGCGTTGCTTCTTACTTCGTCAGCCGCTTCCTGCGCCACAATAATCGTTTTGCTAAGCGTTTCTTCTATATTCGTAAAATGATTCAGTCTTTCTTGCAGGCCTAGCAGCTGATTTTGCAGTTCTTTATTTTCACGGATCAGCGATTCGTAGTCTTTAATGACTTGATCCAGAAATTCATTAACTTCATCCTCGTCATAGCCGCGTAATCTCCGGCCAAACTCTTTGTTATGTATGTCCAATGGCGATAACGGCATTGGCGCACCTCCTCATGATATTTATGACTCTTGCAACCGAATTACATGATTTAATGAGAACAAATTCGACAACCAAAGGGAGATTCCTGCAAGGATTAAATAAATTTGCCAATCCGGACTCGAATTCTGCCTTTTTTTGTCATACCGTCCACTTCCAGTACCTTAAAGCGACCTAATCCTTTGAATGAAACGACATCCCCGGCACGAAGCTGTTCGGAAGGATCCTCCTCCGACTTCCAGTTCACGCGGCATCTGCCAGCGCGAATCGGATCGACGATTTTGGAACGGCTGACGCGATAGACATCGCTCGCAATGCCATCAAGCCTCATGGAAGCGACGGATAAGCTCATTTCCTCCAGCTTCGGTACGACCGTTTTCAAATCAGACAATGGAATAATATCGGTTAAGACGCTTATCCGGTGAACCTGTCTCAAATGGATATTCAAGTAATCCGCGATTTCATCCATGACAACGATGTGGCAAAAATGTTCATGCACATGGATATCGCCAATTCGATCGCGTTTAATGCCGAGTCCAAGTAAGGCACCCAAAAAATCGCCATGATCCAGCTCGAGCTGAGCTTGTCCCGGTCCATTTACGGCTAAAACGGATATACCTACCGCTTCATCGTCCAAATTCCGGTAATCTGGTCCGATAATCGCGCGTTTCCGCTCTGCCTGCTCATACCCGCCATTCAAACGAATGTTAACATCTGCGTTACGATTTGCCAAAATCGTTAAAATTTGTGTTTGCCTGGGGTCTAAAAAATCGGTCCGCTTCAGCTCATGCTGCTGTGCGGACCGCTCTATCCATTCCTCTGCCCGATCGACAAATGGTTTCTCGTCGGGGTGGAAATGATCATATATGCCTTGTTTCATGCGAAATCATTCCTTTAGATGAAAAAATCAAATACCGCAATCAACCCTGCAGCAACAAACTGTAGCGCGAATACAGCTAAAATTGGAGAAAGGTCAAGCATACCTCCAATTGGGGGGATAAATCTTCTGAAAATGCCTAAGTACGGTTCTACAAGTTTGCCCAAAAACACGCCGATGAAACTCTCACGGGCAGTCGGTAACCAAGAAAGCAGCACATAACCGATAATCATAAATGTGTAAATTTGCTGAGCTAGTTTGATAATGCTATAAACTTCATTCATTAACTCAAGGTCACCTCATTTTGTTGTAGTCGTTCTCCTCCGCCAGCATTTCCGTTATTGCACCTTGAATTTCCACGGAATCCGGTGTGCAAAGAAAAATGTTGGGGCCAAGCTTAGAGATGCTCCCGCTTAAAGCGTACACTGTGCCGCTTAGGAAATCAACAATCCGGACGGCTAGATCGCTGCGGACACGCTGCAAATTCACAATAACTGCGCGGCGGGAACGCAAATGATCGGCAATTTCCTGCGCTTCATCGTAAGAACGGGGCTCGCTAAGCACCACACGGACATTTTTCTGCGAGTGAATGCTGACGACATTATTGCTCTTTGTGTTTTTACGTGCTTCGAAAGGAGAAGTTTCAGCTTCTTGTTCTTCCTGCGGTACAACTCGCTCTCTCTCTACGACTTCTTCTTCATCCTGCAAGCCAAGAAAGCTCATAAAGCGGTTCATGACACTCATCTTCTATTCCTCCTCTTTCCCCACTAATATCGTTCCAAGACGAATCCATGTAGCCCCTTCTTCGATTGCTATATCAAAATCATTCGACATACCCATTGATAAATGGGTGATGGTGTTTCCGTATTCCGAATTGATCTGTATCTCATCGCGCAGCTCTCGCAATGTCTTGAATACCGGTCTCGTTTGCTCGGGCTCCGCTTCATATGGAGCCATCGTCATTAAACCAATTGGAGTAATCGATTTGTAGCGCGATAGCTTCTCTACGAACGGTGCAAGCTCCTCCGGAGCAATACCTTGCTTTGAATTCTCTCCAGAGACGTTGACTTGAATGAAGCATGGTACGGTAATGCCAAGCTGCAAAGCCCGTTTATCAATTGCCTCGGCAAGCGACAGCCTGTCCAACGAATGAATGTATGTAAATTTCCCGATGACGTCCTTTGCCTTGTTCGATTGAAGCGAACCGATAAAATGCCAGACCGGTTGTTTGTCAGCTGACGTATCAGACTCAGCACTAATCGCTTCCCATTTTTCCTGGGCATCCTGCCACCTGTTTTCGCCTAAATCGCAAAAACCGTGCTCCAGGGCCGACTTTGTAGTGTCCAGTGACACATATTTAGTGACGGCAATAATATGCACTTCATCTCTGCTGCGTCCTGAACGCTCGCAAGCCTTCTTGATTCGATCTTCTACGGTTTTTATTCTTTCCTCAAATGTAAATGGCATGCTTCACCTCTCCCGAATGCCGATCCAACTGGCCATTCGGCCCGTCAAGCCACCTTCTTTGCGATGGGAAAAAAATAAATCCCTTCTGCATCCGGTGCACCACTGTGTTAATTCGATACGTATCGGCAAAATTCCTGCTTTTATCATAATCTGTCGGTTTATTTCTTTCAAGTCCAAGTTCGCCTTGCCGTTATCCGCCTGTTTCAGCATCTTATCAGCAGCTTCACCCGCTACGCCAAGCTCCGACAAAAGCTCCTGTACTTGGTTAATGACAGGGCCATCCACCTCGTAGCAGCAGCTGCAAATGGAAGGTCCTATCGCGGCCATCATCGCTTTGGGGTCAGACCCGTACGCGCTGACCATCGCTTGTACCGTCTTCACGGCTATTTGCTGTACCGTCCCCTTCCAGCCGGCATGCGCGAGCGCTACGGCATTATGCTCCGGATCATAGAAATAAAGCGGAACACAGTCCGCATAAAAGGAAGCAAGCAGCACACCGGGGACGTCAGTCATAATCGCGTCGCAATCCTTCAGAACATCATCCAACGTTTCTTTACCTCGGCCTCTATCAGCAGACGTAACCTGGCGCACGAGATTGCCATGCACCTGCTCGGCGCAGGTCCAGGCCTCAAAATCCCAGCCGATTGCGTCCGCTAAACGTCTCCGATTGTCTACTACGGCAGCCTCCAAGTCACCGACATGCAGGCCCATATTCAATGATGCCCAAGGAGCGGCGCTGACTCCCCCATTACGTCCTGTAAAACCGGCAGTCAATCGTTCAAACCGGTTATTCCATTCCGACAATAAAAAAAGCGAAGGACCCTTCGCTGATCGTTTGTGTTCAAAAGCTTCCATTCCGCTCTCACCTCTATATAAAGGTTTACCCTGCAAACCCGCATCGTAAGCACTAGGTAAAGTTTGCATTGCAAACCAACTAGACACAGTTTAACGCGTTATGAACGAGCGTGCAAATCTTCTTCCTCGGCACGCAGCTGTTTCGTGTCATCCATGCGGACCAGCACAACATCCTCACCGATTTTCACGATATTGCGCCATGGAATCACAACTTCCGTACCACCGCCGCCAAACATGCCCAAAAACTTGGTAAACTGCGGCACAACGATAGAATCAATGCGCCCTTGCCGCAAATCAAGCTCCAGATCGCTGATTTGTCCGAGCTTTTTGCCGTCAACGATATTAATAACGTCCTTTGTCTGAAAATCAGATATTTTCATTTCCGTTCACCGCTTTTCAAGTAGAGTGATCGTCCGTTTATCTCTCCTATAACTATATGAGTAATTTGCCTAAAATGTCCTTCTTATTTAAAAAAGCCGCTTCTAATTTAAGAAACCGAACTTTTTTGTACGATTGCGTACAATACTGCTCAACCCGCTTTGCTTATGTTATGCTTTATGTACGGTATCGTACATAAATATAGGTTTTTACAGGAGGTCATATGCCCAAAATCGTTGCCACAGAGCTCGATTGGATTAAACTCGGGCTTCAGAAATTTGCTGAAGGCGGCATCGCTGCTCTTGTTGTCGAGCAGCTTGCGAAGCTGCTTGGCAGCAGTAAAACCAGCTTTTACTGGTATTTTAAAAATCGAGCCGCATATGTAAAACGGATCATTGCCTACTGGCAAGAAATTGCTACAACGTCTATCATCGCCCACATCGAGCAGCATCAAGCCCTTGAACCCTTGCAGAAAGTACGACGTTTGCTAAGCGCCATGTTCAGCTCCGTTGAAGGGAAAGACTTTGTATTCCATTTGCGGAAGTTGGGAAACGCCGAGCCTGATTATGCTGAACTGCTACTGCAAATCGAGCGTCAGCGCATAGGCTACATGAGCAGCTTGCTTGCGGAATGCGGCTATGCCGCAGAACAGTCCGTTAACACCGCCGAACTATTGTACAGCTATTATTTAGGCTGGCATGAGCGTAACAAGCACCGTATTTTGTCAACGCAGGAAGCAGAAAAGCAGATTAACCTGCTGATACCCTGGATTGAAAAATCATTTTAATCCTAACGGAGGAATGCTGTATGCAATCGCTTTTGGCAAGTATCGTCGGCGCAGCGTTGTTTTTGATCGGATGTATTCATCTGTATTGGCTGTTTGGCGGGCGCGGTGGTTTTTCCATAGCCGTACCGACAAAGAACAATACAGAGTCTCCTCTCTTCATACCGGGTCGTTTCGAAACCGCAGCCGTTATGTTTATTTTCTGGGCGGCAGCCGCGTTGCTGCTTATGCAAGCTGAGATTATACCTGCCGTAGGCCCGTCTTGGCTTCCAGCTTTCGGCGGCTGGGCACTTGCCGTTGTGTTTTTGCTTCGGGCAGTTGGTGAATTCAGAGCAATCGGTTTTTTCAAAAAGATTCGAAATACCCCCTTCGCACGCGTGGACAGCTTATTTTACTCTCCGTTATGCTTGCTTCTCTCCTGCTTAACGACTTGGATGATGGTCATTACTTAGCCATGACAAGTGGAGTGCACACACAAAAAAAACGGTGCCTCGCGGCACCGTTTTTTTATGTTTTGACATGCTTTTGCATTTGTTGAATGGCTGATTTTTCGAGCCTGGATACCTGCGCCTGCGAGATGCCGATTTCGTCAGCTACCTCCATTTGTGTTTTACCCTCAAAGAAGCGCATGGACAAAATCATTTTTTCCCGGTCGTTGAGCTTATGCATCGCTTCTCGAAGCGCGATTTCCTCGATCCATGACACATCTTTGTTCCGTTCATCGCTAATTTGATCCATCACATAAATCGGATCTCCGCCATCGTGGTAGATCGGCTCAAACAATGAAACCGGATCTTGAATGGCATCGAGCGCAAACACGACATCTTCCTTCGGAACATTCAAAGCCTCCGAGATTTCAAATATGGTCGGTTCGCGTGAATTTCTGTTCGTTAAGCTATCCCTGACTTGAAGAGCCTTGTAGGCAATATCCCTCAAGCTCCGCGATACGCGGATTGGATTGTTGTCACGCAAGTAACGGCGTATTTCACCGATAATCATCGGTACGGCATAGGTGGAAAATTTGACATTTTGGCCAAGGTCGAAATTATCTATCGCCTTCATAAGTCCAATGCATCCGACCTGAAATAAGTCGTCTACAAATTCTCCCCTATTGTTAAACCGCTGTATAACGCTTAGTACAAGCCGTAGGTTGCCGTTTACTAATTTCTCTCTTGCTGCCCACTCATTGCGGGTTTGCAATGCCGTAAACAATTCTCTCATTTCGACATTATTTAAGACAGGCAGTTTCGCGGTATCCACTCCACAGATCTCGACTTTATTTCGGGTCAACGTGATTACCTCCCAAGGAGAAACATTACTGTACATTATCTCCCCAGAAGGCCTTTTTATTCCTAAAGCGACATCATTCGACAACCGTAAGCAGGGTACGGGCTTTAGACCATTTTATTAAATTCTTTGCGAAGTCTTTTTATAATCCGCTTCTCTAAGCGGGAAATGTACGATTGCGAAATGCCCAGAAGATCCGCAACGTCCTTCTGCGTTTTTTCTTCACCATCCGCCAGGCCGAATCGAAGCTCCATAATAATCCGCTCACGCTCAGACAGCTTATCAAGCGCTTTATGAAGCAGCTTACGGTCAACCTGTTCTTCTATATTGCGGTAAATCGTATCGTTTTCCGTTCCCAGTACATCGGACAGAAGAAGCTCGTTGCCATCCCAATCGATGTTTAACGGCTCATCAAACGATACTTCCGTGCGAGTCTTGCTGTTGCGGCGCAGATACATCAATATTTCATTTTCAATACAGCGCGAGGCGTAAGTTGCCAGCTTAATCTTCTTTTCTGGATCAAACGTGTTAACCGCCTTGATTAAGCCTATCGCGCCAATTGATACGAGATCTTCGATATGGATACCCGTATTTTCAAACTTACGGGCAATGTAAACGACTAGTCTTAAGTTACGTTCGATGAGCATGGCTCGGATAGCTGTATCGCCCGTAGGGAGCTTTTCCAGCAAATATTCTTCCTCTTCACGCGTAAGAGGCGGCGGCAGCGCTTCACTGCCTCCAATATAATAAATTTCTTCGCTTTTTAATCCGAATAAAAACATAATACGATAATAATATAACTGAAGGATCAATTTGTATTTGACGAGCATCTGGCCCATCCCTCCTCGTTTGTATGAGCATACGTACTTTATTGTTGTACCATAGACGGATGGATTATAGCTCGATATGCCCCATCAGACGTAAGCTTTCCGCCGTCCAGCCCGATAAGCACCTTCCGCGTTTCAAAAACTTGTCCTTCCCTAGTAATCTCGACCGCATCCGGTTTTATCGCTAGCATGAACTGTGATCCTCGGTTGACACCTCTGAATGGAACGAGACGAAGCCGGTCCTGCCACACAAAAGGCTGTTCATCCATTCCCGCTACAAGACGATCTACTTGTGCATCTCGTATGCTATTCAACCACGACTCGGGCAAATCATCTTGCCATAAGGATGCTTCCATCACCATAACCGGCGTCCGGGTTAACGGATCATACAGCTGATTGCCGGTATCAACCAGACCAATGCAGGTTTGAATCCGTTCTCCAATCGTAACTTTGACCTCTGCTAAATGAGTTTGCACCAGCTCCCGTTCTCTTTTTTGCGTCAATACGGTCCGGTAGATGTACAAACCGATACATAACGCGGCAATTAAATAAAACAGTCCCATCTTGAGCTCCACGCGCATATTCCCGTTGACGAATGCAATCGTTTTCCACACTTTGCCGGATCCTTGCATAAACAAATAATAAAGCCCTAGCACTGCGCCGGCAGCGACAAAATTAACCGCATAGAATGCCGCAATATTCCTCATAAAGTGCTGGATAGACGCGAAACCAAAAGCAATCCATACAATTAAAAACGACATGGCCACTTTTACGGCAAACGTGAATAAAAAAGTTAATTGCGGAAAAAACATCAAAACGACATAACAAGCTCCGACAGAAGATGCCACTAACACCCGCCAAGGCCTTGGTTTTAGATGTCGCGCCCATGCGGTAGTTGATAGAATAGCGCCGTCAACAAGCAGCTCTCGCAAAAACATAACATCCACATAAATAGCCACTTCGGTCACCTTCCTGCAACTGGCGGGTATCGGGCCTACAGCCGGCACCCGGGAGAACGATTGAGACTAGTATATTAAAATCCTATTTCAAAGTCTGTCTATTCATGACAGCATGACATATCTTTTTTTGTCGAGTAGGAGTATAAAAACCGCCATGCCTTTGGCTGCTATAAAACATATCCCATGAAATCAAACTGATTTTTTGCCGGTAAAGCCGCGCAGCATTTTGAAAATCAAAGCTTGTCCGACGCATTAATTTCGATTATGATTTTGTAGATAGGTAAAGCTGTGAAGAACACCGCTTACTCGGGAACAGAACTCTCCCGCAGTATGCGGTTTTTTGCGTTTAACCAGGGAGGCGGATAAGTTGACATTTCAAGCGCAATACGAAATTTGGCTGAACATGCATCTGTTGGAGCGTCAGGGAGAGAACAAACGGAGACTAGAGCAAGGAATCGGACATGCGGAAAAGCTTTTTTTAGAGGCCGTTTGGTATCCTGCATTTCATGAAATGGACGGACTGTATCCCGAGTATGAAATTGCCGATTTCCGAGACGGAGTGCGATTTTTAGATTTTGCATATTTAAAATCCGGTCTGCGGCTTGCCATTGAAATTGACGGGTATCGAGCGCATTCGGCTGACCTTTCCCGCTGGCAGTTCTCTGATTCCTTGATGCGGCAAAATCATCTTATCCTTGATGGATGGAAGCTTTTACGTTTCTCCTACGACGACATTAAGGAAAAGCCTCGAATGTGCCAGCAGCTGCTTCAACAATTTATGGGCAGAAGTTTTATTGGCAGAAAAAAAGAAACGAGTGCGGAAATCTTCCTGCAGCAGGAAATATTAAAATACGCTTCTGAATCACGTGTACACGTTCGACCGTCCGACGTCATACAACTTCTAAAGATCAAAAAACGCGATGCTCAAAAGCTGCTGCACGGTATGGTGACGCGGCAGCTGCTGCTTCCAGCGGGCAATGGTACAAAACGAATCCGTTGTTACAAAATAAACCCGGAACACATATCTGGCTTTTTTACTAAGTAGATGCATGGCTACCCTCAAACCGTATTATCTGTTCTGAAAAGATATTATTGTGCTTGCAGCATCTATTTAAGCACTCTTACTCTTATACGCCGTATTGGGCCTGTAAGCACGCATGTGTTCTTACAGCGACCAAGAGAGGGTTACTTCTTTGCTGCAAGCACCAATATGCGCTTACAGCGTTCTTTCGGACATTCCCTCACGTCGTAATTGCTAATTCAAACAAAAAAATCCGCCTCACCAAATGCTGGTGAGACGGATAACGAAAAAGCTCTAGCGATCGCTGCGTGGGCGATTGCGAAGGAACGCCGGGATTTCAAGCTGATCGCTTGATGTATTGTTAGCACCGAAAGGCTTAACGGCATTCGTGCTACCCGTTTGTCTTGTATCAACCGATTCCGGTTGTTGCTGCGGAATGCGACGAGCTGCTGCTGACTTATGTTCAAAGCCCGTTGCAATAACGGTAACTTTAATTTCGTCCTTCAGATCTTCATCGATAATCGCACCGAAAATCATGTTTACATCTGGGTCAGAAGCTGAAATAACGATTTCAGCCGCTTCATTGACTTCGTACAATGAAAGGTTGCTGCCGCCAGTAATGTTCATAATAACGCCGCGAGCGCCATCAATCGAAGTTTCTAGCAGCGGGCTCATGATTGCTTTTCTTGCAGCTTCGGCAGCGCGGTTCTCGCCCGTAGCGATACCGATACCCATAAGCGCAGATCCGCGTTCCGTCATGATTGTTTTCACGTCTGCAAAGTCAAGGTTGATCAAACCGGGAACCGCAATAAGGTCTGATATGCCTTGTACCGCTTGGCGGAGCACATTATCCGCTTCACGGAATGCTTCCAGCATAGGAGTTTTCTTGTCAACGATTTCAAGCAAACGGTCATTAGGAATAACGATCAGCGTATCTACTTTTTCTTTAAGCGCTTCGATCCCAAGCTCAGCTTGTCCAGAGCGCTTGCGTCCTTCAAAAGTAAAAGGTCTAGTGACAACGCCTACTGTCAATGCACCGCATTCACGTGCAATTTCAGCAATGACTGGCGCTGCTCCTGTACCTGTTCCGCCGCCCATGCCCGCCGTAACGAAAACCATGTCCGAACCTTTAAGCTGATTCATAATAATTTCACGGGATTCTTCGGCTGCCTTGCTGCCTACATCCGGATTAGCTCCTGCTCCAAGACCGCGGGTCAGCTTATCGCCGATTTGCAGTTTATGTTCGGATTTAGCCAGATGCAATGCTTGCGCATCCGTGTTCACCGTAATGAACTCTACGCCCTTAACACCATTTTCTATCATACGGTTAACGGCATTGCTGCCGCCTCCGCCTACACCTATTACTTTTATTTGAGCAAGCTGCTCAAGCTCAAAGTCGAATTCCAACATCTTTCATTTTCCCCCAGTCAAGCGTAAACTGCTGATAGCATCCTACGATACGGTACAGCAACGTTTCGCGGTAAAATATAAGCATCGTATAGAGGTGAGACTTATATTATCTTATATTTTCAAATAAACTCATTAAACATGCTTTTGATCCGCTCGAACATACCGGGTTTAGTTGAAGGTGCTGGACTTGCTTTGCGGCTTGCCGTTTTCTTCACTGCTCCAGTTCCACGAGCTCCCATATATTTCGACACATATTGAATCATGCCAACACCGCTGCTGTATGCCGGGTCTCTTACTCCGATATAATCCGGGAGTGCGATCCTGACGGAAGACTCAAGCTCTGTCTGGGCCAAAGCAAGTGTTCCCGGCATCGATACGGTGCCTCCGGTCAAGACATAGCCGTTAACCTTATCCCCATAACCGAGTCTCCTCACTTCTTGGCGAATGAGGTGAAAGATTTCTTGCATGCGAGGTTCAATTATGCTGGCTAGATCAACCTGTGAAAACTCTTTCTCCACATTGGAGCCCATCCGCACAACTTTAAACTTCACGTCTTCGGCTGCATCGAGCACATTCGCGCATCCGTATTTTAATTTAATTTTCTCCGCTTGTTCACTTTGCGTGCGCAAGCCGTAAGCAATGTCATTCGTTACGTATTCGCCGCCAATTGGAAGCGTAGATGTAGCCGCCAAACCGCCTTGATCATATATGGCAATTGTGCAAGAGCCTGCTCCGATATCTGTAAGAACGGTACCAATAGATTTCTCATCCTTTGTCAACGAAACAACGCCAGAAGCTAATGATAACAAAATTACGCCAGAAATACGAAGTCCCGCTTTCTCTACACAACGCATAAGGTTATGTATCGCAGTCTTCGTTCCCGTTACGATTGTCGCTTCAACCTCTAGACGTACGCCAATCATACCGCGCGGATCTGAAATACCTTCCAAACCGTCAACTAAATACTGCTTAGGCACCAAATTAATAATTTCACGCTCTGGTGGAAGCGCAACAACTTTTGCAGCTTGCAATACGCGTTCAATATCTTCTTCACCAATCTCACGATCCTCGTTGGATACTGCAACGACGCCACGATTGGTTTGCAGTGCAATATGATTGCCCTGAATACCAACATAAACGTCTGATATTTGAATGCCTACCATGCGCTCCGCATGCTCGATAGCATTACGAATGGATTGCACGGTCTGGTCAATATCTACTATTGCTCCTTTGCGAATACCCTCTGAGTCGGCTGATCCAACTCCAATAATATTAATGGCTCCATTATTTACTTCACCAATAATAGCACGAACTTTGGATGTACCGATGTCCAAACTGACGATGATGTCGTTACTGCTCATCCTGCGGCACCTCCGTTTCAAATAAATAATTATGAAAGACACGTTTAAGGTCTTTCTACATATTCAACGCCTTTAATATTTTCCCTCTTTTTTCAACAAATTTTTCATTGTTTTTCGCTTTGTGTCGAGTTTCGCCCCTTGCGTTACTCTATATATCCTAATGTTATCCAGCCTCATCGAGTATAAATGCGATAAATAAAATTCTACCATTCTTTCAAGCTATTGAGTAGTCTCTTTTTGCTCGGAGTCCATATTTTCTAGACTTTCGGTTTCAAAAGGAACATACGTATCAGCGAGCAGCATCGTAATCTTACCCGGCTCCTGCGTTTCAATCACGGCATTCAAGGCTTCAATTTTTTCTGGCAAAACAGAGACGGCCGTGACCACTTCAAATTTGGTACGCGTATACATGACAACACGGTCAGGATAAGCAGAAGAAGGATAAGGCAATATTTCGGACAGATCAGAAAGTTGTTTGGCCGATATTTTTCCCAACTGCTTCGTGAGCTCTGCTTTTATGGGATCCCCTTCGGTCCAGCCGGACAAAACCGGCTTGTCCACCAGCTGCATCTCATCATTATCCGCTTCCACGCTGGTTCCGTTTGACAGTAATGCCGTCAATTCCCCCTGCTTTGAAAGCTCGAATGCTACGACCGGGAACTCCTCGACCGAAATTTTCACTAGTCCAGGAAATACCTTCGTAACCTTCGCTTGGCTAATTTGCGGCAATGCAAGGATTCTTTCTTCTATTGTAGAGGATGAAGTGCGGAAGAATGCATCGCCAACCAATATAGCAGACGTCTTGCCGATATCCTCTGTCGATACAAATCTTGTACCTTCAATTTGTATTTCTGAAATTTTGCTAATAGAGGAATTAAAAAACAGCACCGCCAAAAGAGCCATAAATAATAAAATGAGAATGTAGAGCAGCTTTTTGCTGCTGCCCATTCGTTTTTTACTCGGTTCCTTCAGCACAGGCATCTGCGAGCTCATAACTTGTCCCTTCTTTCCCCAAAAAACATCCGGCTAACCTCTCTGCTTCACCTTCGATCAGCATCAAAAGGGTACCGGCTGTTTCTATCTTGCAGCTCATGCGCATAGTATTAATTATTAGGCACCGGCGCATAACGCGATATGCGCGCTCCCAGCCTAGAGAGCATCGTTTCAATTTTCTCATAGCCTCGGTCGATATGGTGAATTTGTTCTACGACGGTTTTCCCTTGGGCCGCTAAACCGGCAATGACAAGGGCCGCACCCGCCCGCAGGTCGGTGGCTTCTACCGTTGCGCCATATAGCCTTGGCACTCCGCGAATGAATGCGGCATTCATGTCTACCCGAATGTCGGCACCCATGCGTGACAATTCATCCACATGCTTCAATCTGCCTTCAAAAATCGTTTCTTTCAATACGCTCACACCGTCTGCAAGCGTAAGCAGCACCATGACCTGAGACTGCAAATCGGTAGGAAAAGCCGGGTACGGAGAGGTTACGATTCTTTCAACCGCTCTGGGTCTGGTTGCACTGCCAACTTTAATTATATCACCGTCGACAACAATTTGAACACCTGCACGACGAAGAACATGAATCAAGGAGGATAAATGAGCGGGCTGCGTATTCTGGAGCGTTACCTGACCGCGTGTCGCTGCGGCAGCTACCATAATTGTTCCCGCAACAATTCGGTCCGGAATAACCTTATAACGACATGGTGTTAGCGACTGTACCCCGTCTATCGTTATCGTGTCGGTTCCGGCACCCATGATTTTCGCGCCCATTGCATTCAGAAAACCTTGTAAATCTTGGATTTCCGGCTCTCTTGCGGCATTGCTGATCGTGGTTCGACCTTCCGCCAAAGCAGCTGCCATCATAATATTTTCCGTTGCCCCAACGCTTGGAAAGCTTAAATGAATGTCAGCTCCCCGCAATTTATCAGCACGGCATATGATTCGATTGCCAATCTCTTCGATTTCTGCACCAAGTGCCTGCAAACCTTCTAAATGCAGATCGATTTTCCGCTCCCCAATTGCACATCCGCCAGGCTGATAAACCTGGGTTTCACCAAACCTAGCAAGCAAGGGTCCCATTAAAAAAATAGAAGAACGCATCTGTCTCATTAACGATTCCGGCACGTGGGATGTATGTGCGGTTTCAGTATCCAGCACAACAGTTCCTCCCGTATGCTCGGCCCGGCATCCTAATTCGCGCAAAATGTTCAGCATGACGTCGATATCTAGCAAATCTGGCACATGATCTAATGTTGTTGTGCCATCGGCCAATAAACTGGCAGCCAGAATCGGCAAAGCGGCATTTTTCGCTCCTTGGATAACTATGGTTCCTGAGAGAGGTTTCCCGCCTTCAATCACCAATTTGTCCAATGTATCACCTCCGAATTACCGCTCACCCACCACCAATACTTCCGGCACCAGCAGGATGCCGTAGCGTTCCTGAACGGTGCTTTGAATATGAGTCATGAGGGCGAGAACGTCTTCAGCTGTTGCTTGCCCGGTGTTAACAATAAAATTGGCGTGCTGCTCCGATACTTGCGCTCCTCCGAGGCTTTCACCCTTTAACCCAGCCTCTTGAATAAGCCTAGCTGCAAAATCATTGGGCGGATTGCGAAACACGCTCCCGGCGCATGCAAGCTGCAGCGGCTGCGTTCTCAATCTTCTCTCTTTGTAAGAGGCCATCATAGCGAGAACTTCCTTCTTATCCCCCTCTTCCAGCTCGAAGGTTGCCTCAACGACGATGCCTTTTTGCTCATGAAGAATCGAATGCCGGTAAGAGAAGTTCATATCCTCGCGTTCGAAGCGAACCAATTCTCCTGTTTCCAGTACAATATCAGCTGATTTAAAAATACGTGACACATCCGAACCATGCGCGCCAGCATTCATATAAACGGCTCCGCCTACCGTGCCAGGAATTCCCCCTGCAAATTCAAGCCCGGTTAGCCCTTCCTTACCCGCCATGACTGATAGCTTAATTAATGAATATGAAGCACCTGCTATGACTAGCGATCCTTCAAAACGCACGTAATCTAACCCTCTGTGCGGTTTTATCACAACACCGCGAATCCCTTTATCACTCACCAGCATGTTGGAGCCTCTGCCCAAATTAGTCCATGGCATTTGATGCTTGCGCACCAATTGTACCGCAGCGACTAATTCTTCTTTGCTACGAGGGAGGATTAATATATCGGCGGGGCCGCCGATTTTCCATGTTGTATAGTTCGAGAGCGGTTCATTATACAAAACATCGCCAAGATTGGCTTGTTCCAATTCCGCTTTAAATGCTTCCATTAGTTGAACCTCCTTAAGGTTTTGTGAAGCAAAACCTGCTTCGTAAGCATTCGCTTAGGTTTTGTGAAGCAAAACCTGCTTCGTAAGCATTCGCTTAGGTTTTGTGAAGCAAAACCTGAACGTTAGCAGATGCTTAGCTGTAAAAAATGAGAATAAAACGATTCGAGTCTCCTGTCAACAAGCCCGAAGCGGCTGCCTTCAGGTCTTTATGCTGCAATAACCGCTCCATTAGGGCGACGGTCACGAATATAGTGTATCTTATGCCTTTATAGGCTCTTGTGTGACAAAGGCCTATACGGGGCCATTAAGCGCGTTCACCATGCTTCCAAATGCTGCGGACGAAAAAAGTATAGACGGCTGCTGCGCGCCGACAGCACGGCTGCTGCCGTCCTAAGCAGCTCCGTCCATTTATCAAATCAGGCACCAATCGAATCGGCAATGCTTCTTCGGAATTTGCCCGTTCTATTCAATATTAGGGTATGTAATATATTCCATCTCTCGTTCATTAAAATGACAATCTGAATGAAAAATTAATTTTTCTACATAATCGCTTATTTTTCGCCATCATGACAGCAGAATCCGGCTAGAACATTTGCACCTGCTTCAAAGCAATGCAAATCTTTCGTAGCCGGACATTTGTGCCCAGATTCAAAATATCCCTAAACCCTGCTTGATTCCTAAAGCTTGCTACTATAAATATTGCTGCTTTGCAAGCCAGCCTCATTTTCACCCAATACAAATCGGTACCCATCCCTAGCGCATGAGAAACGGAAAGGCCGCTCTTGTCCTCCCCGTCGTTTAACGAAGCCGGCATGAAGCCTCACCTCGAATACCGTGATATGTTCAATAAGATACCCAGCGCGGTTAGGAGAAGCGTAAGGGACGAACCGCCGTAGCTGACGAGAGGCAGGGTAATCCCTGTTACCGGCATCATGCCGATGACGACGCCGATATTTATAAGAACCTGCACGCCGACGATACCTGTGATGCCGACTGCTAACAAGCTTCCGAATGTATCCGGGGCAGCGATCGCGGCACGGATTCCGCGCCATACCACAATTAAAAATAATAGAATAAGCGTTACCCCGCCAATAAATCCGAGCTCCTCGGCTAAGATCGAGAAAATAAAATCCGTTTGCGGCTCTGGCAAATAACTAAACTTTTGGCGGCTCATCCCTAAGCCCAGTCCTACTAATCCGCCGGGTCCGATCGCATACAAGGATTGAATGATTTGATAACCCCCGCCGAGCGGGTCTGCCCAAGGATCAAGGAAGTTCGTGATCCGTTTCAAACGATAGGGCGCGGCAATAATAAGTCCGACAAAGCCTGCCGCACCGATAAGCGCCAATCCGCCCAAATGGGCCATTCTGGCACCTGCCGTGAAGATAAGAATCAAAGATGCGCCTACCATAACCGCGCCTGTTCCCAGATCCGGCTGCAGCATGATCAAGCCGAAGGCTAGTCCAACCAGCCCAAGCGGAGGCATTAGCCCCTTCGAGAACTGCGTGATCGTTTGCTGCTTATCGGAAAGCCATTTTGATAAAAATAAAATCATGGCCAGTTTCATAAATTCAGACGGCTGAATGCCAAAGGAACTGATGCCGAGCCAGCTCCGCGCACCGCCGCGTACGACGCCGATTCCAGGAACCAACACGAGCAGCAGCAGGCCAAAACAGACGATCAATGCCATCGGCGCCCACTTTTTCCACACGGTATAATGAGTGTTCATCGTAAATAGTAACGCACCGATGCCTAGTCCCGCAAATAATAGCTGCCGCTTCACAAAATAGAAACGGTCGCCAAATTCATGAAAAGCAAGCACAGCGCTGGCGCTGTAAACCATAATCAAACCGATGGCGAGAATAAGCCCTATTGCGGACAGCATCCAAATATCCGGGGCAGATCGTGCTTTGGCCATAGCGAACACACCTCTTAGGTTGGGTAAGTAGGGACATGCCCCCTACTTACAAGGTATGCGCCGAATCTTTAAAAATGCGCCCTCTTTGCTCATACGATGCAAACATATCCCAGCTCGCACATGCCGGTGACAATAACACGACGTCACCTGGCTCCGCGATAGCCGCAGCTTGCTTCACCGCTTGCTTTAGGACCGCTTCGGCGTCATCACTAGGTTCGACGATTTCGATCTTAGCTAAACCTGCCAGCTCCGCTACGCGGGACAGCTTCTCGCTTGTTTGGCCGAAAGCGACTAGCGCCTTCAGCTTCTCTCGGAATAAAGGCTCGAGTTCCATGTAATCGGAGCCGCGGTCAAGACCGCCTGCGATTAGCACGATAGGAGCGTTGAATGATTTTACCGCTATTGTCGTTGCAACGGCATTCGTCGCCTTTGAATCATTGTAATATTTAACCCCGTTCACTTCCCTGACGAACTCGAGGCGATGTTCTACGGCTTTAAACTCCCTGAGCGGCGCTATAAGCTGTTCCAGCGCTACTCCTGCGGCAATGCTCGCTGCTATGGCCGCAAGGGCATTAGCGGCGTTGTGAACGCCCGGTATGCCAAGCTCGGATACAGGCAAAATCTTCGTTTCCACGCCGTCAGCCTGCCGGAAAACGATTTGCCTTACGATGGCTGAATCCTCTTCATCGCCGGCTTTAGGGCTGTCAGCGCCCCGCTCGAATGGAGGATCGATATATATTCCCGATTCCAGCTTTTCGTATAAGGAGAACGGAACGAGCTCCGCAACCAAAAACTCGGATAACGCCCTGCATTCCGGGTCATCCCAATTGATGATGGCAATATCGTCCTCGGTTTGGTTATCAAACAGCTTGGCTTTTGAATTCACGTAATCATCCATATCGCCGTGATAATCCAGATGCGTCTCCGCAATGTTTAACAACAGCGCTATATGGGGACGGAATGCGCTCGTTCCTTTTAGTTGGAAGCTGCTGAGCTCCGCTACAATCCACTGATCAGGCGTTGCTTCGAGCGCCGCTTCGCAAAGAGGTCGGCCGATATTGCCCGCTACGATCGGCTTTAAGCCCGCTGCGCTTAAAATTTCACCAAGCCAAGTTGTCGTTGTCGTTTTGCCGTTGGAGCCCGTAATGCCTATGATGGGGGCCGGCGAAAGCCAGTAAGCCGCTTCAACCTCCGTAATCACTTCCACGCCTAGCTCCTCTGCGCGTTGAACAGGCGAAGACGAATACGGTATTCCGGGGTTTTTAACGAGCAGCGCAGTATCTTCCGTAATCAAATCATCGGGATGATAACCGCATAGCACAGAAATGCCCAAAGCAGTTAATTCATCCGCTTCGGGACATAAATCGCGACTCTTCATATCGTTAACGACGACTTCCGCGCCAAACTGATGAAATACCTTTGCGACGCTTACTCCGCTTCTAGCCAAGCCTAATACGACTACTCGGCGGCCTTCATACGATGCCGGATGATTCATTTCTGACAGTCCCTTCCATTGGATACATGAAGCGGCTCCAAATAAAATTGGAAGCCGCTTTCCGTTTCATTTTTATTTACTATATTACAAATAGTAACCCGATTGCTGCAAGAACTAAACCGACAAGCCAAAATACGGTAACAACCTTCCATTCCGACCAGCCGATCAGCTCGAAGTGGTGATGAATGGGACTCATTTTGAAAATACGCTTGCCCCGCAGCTTGAAGGAGCCTACCTGCAAAATAACAGATAGCATTTCAAGTACGAACACACCGCCGATTATGATGAGCAGAAGCTCCGTTTTCGTCAAAATAGCAACGGCCGCGATCCCGCCCCCAATGCCGAGCGAGCCCATGTCACCCATGAACACTTTCGCCGGATGGGCGTTAAATACGAGGAAGCCTAATACAGCGCCGACCATGGCAGCCGAGAAAACGGCCGATTCATGCGCGGATGTTTGCAATGCAACAACCGTGAAAGCGCCGAACGCAATCGCGCTCGTCCCCGCTAACAGACCGTCCAAGCCATCGGTGAAATTAACGGAGTTGCTCGCCGCGAACATAATGATCACGACAAGCGGATAATAGAACCAGCCGAGATCGAAGCCCCAGCCTGTACCAGGTACCGTAATTTCGGTGCTGTGATTCATATTGTAGAGCATTGCGCACACGATGATAGAGAATAAAAGCTGGCCGAACAGCTTTTGCCTTGCCGTCAGGCCAAGCGACCTTTTGAATACGATTTTAATGTAATCGTCGAGAAAACCAACGAGCCCAAAGCCAAGCGAGGCCGTCAGCAGTACCCAAAACTCGGGTGTTTTGTCTGAGAACTTCAAGAAAGCAATCATCAGCGCAAACATAATGATGATGCCGCCCATTGTCGGCGTTCCGCTTTTTTTCAAATGGCTCTGAGGGCCTTCCGTACGGATCTGTTGACCAAACTTTAAGCGGCGAAGCAGCGGTATGAACAATGGTCCAAGCAAAACCGCTAGCAGGAATGAGGCGCCAATCGAAAATAAAATGACCATCATGTCCATGTCCTCACCCCACTTCCAATGCTTGGACAATCTGTTCCATCCGCATGCCACGAGAGCCTTTGATCAGCACGAGATCAGTTGGCTCCAGATGACTGCGCAGCCATCCGGCAAGCTCATCTTTGTCTCCGAAATGTTTTACGGCTTCGTTCGCGGCAGACGGAAAGCGCGACTTGGCGCCTTTCGCAATGTGTACGGCAAGCGGCCCGAACGTTAGGACGATATCCGCCTTGCCCGGTGAAATATAGGCCCCTGTCTCAAAATGCAGTGCCTGCTCTTCCGGACCAAGCTCGAGCATATCGCCGAGAACAATCCATTTGCGGCTAAAACCGTCCAACTGCTCCACAAGGTCAATCGCGGCGCGAACGGCTGTTGGATTTGCGTTATAGGCGTCGTTCAGGATCATCGCGCCGTTGTACGCGCGCACCGGCTGAATACGCATGCCTGTCAGCTTCAAATAGCTTAGACCTTCTGCAATCTTTGCAGCCGGAACCCCAAAGAATCGGCCAACCGCGATTGCGGCAAGCGCATTGCTGACGTTATGCTGCCCGGGAACCGGAATGCGAACGGTCCCAAGTCCGCTTGGCGTCCCATTGAAGAGCGCGGTAAAAGTGGCGGCTTCCGATTCAATCACGATGTCCGCGGCTGACCATTCATTCCGCTCGGATAATCCAAAGGTACGGCGCACGATGCCCGCAGGGAGTATGGCACGCTGCAGCTCTGCATCCAGAAGCGGCTCATCGCCGTTGTAAAGCAGCAAGCCGTCCTCGCTTAGCCCGAGGGCGATTTCGAGTTTTGCTTTTGCAATGCCTGCTCTCGAACCGAGCTGAAGCAAGTGGGCGTCGCCGATATTCGTTATGATGGCCGCATCTGGCTGAGCGATCTTCGTGAGCAGCTCAATTTCACCAAAACCGCTCATTCCCATCTCAAGTACCGCTACTTCGGTATCTTCTTCAAGCTGAAGCACCGTTAGCGGCAGCCCGATATGATTGTTAAGATTACCTTCTGTTTTGTGGACTTTATAGGTGGTTCCCAGTATGGAAGCCGTCATATCCTTGGTAGTCGTTTTCCCGTTGCTTCCCGTAATGCCGACCACGCGAACGACAAGCTCGCTGCGATAAGCCGTTGCTAATCGCTGAAGGGCGACGAGCGTATCCCCTACGATGAGAAGCGGCACGCCTTCAAGCGATGCCGGCACCTCGCGTCCCTTCTGCCAGAGCGCAGCAACCGCTCCGTTATGAATAGCCTGCTCAAGATAAGCATGCCCGTCGAACTGCTCGCCGACGAGCGGGATGAACAACTGGCCCGCGGCAGCCTGCCGCGAGTCAGTCGTTACGCCCGTTATCAAAAGCTCTGCATCGTTTCCATTCCATTTTGCGCCGCTCATTTCGGCAATTTGCTTGATCGTACGTTTAATCAATGTATGATTCCCCTTATCGCTTCTTTCGCTACTTTTCGATCATCGAACGGATGCTTGGTTCCGTTAATGTCTTGGTAGGTTTCATGGCCTTTCCCCGCAATCAATACTACATCGCCTGGGCTTGCCATTTCAACCGCTTTTTGAATTGCTGCTCTGCGATCTATAATAAATTCATATGACGAAGGATCCTTTTTGCTGTTTATAAGTCCAATTTCAATATCCTTTAAAATGAGTTCCGGCGGTTCCGTTCGAGGATTATCCGATGTGATGATGGCGTAATCAGCGTACTTCACCGCGATATTTCCCATTAACGGCCGTTTCGTCCGATCACGGTCTCCTCCGCACCCAAAAACGCAAATAATCCGTTTTTCGGCGAATTGCTCGATTGCCCGCAAAACATTCTCGAGGCCATCCGGCGTATGCGCATAATCGACTATGACGGCAAAATCCTGACCGGCATTCACGGCCTCTACACGTCCAGGCACGCCAGGTATCGAGCTTAAGCTGGCCGTAATGGCAGAAAGCTCTACTCCTTCAATAAGTACGGCGCTTATTGCCGCAAGCGCATTGTATACATTAAACTTCCCTGCCATTTGCAAAACAACATCGATTTCGCCCCGAAACGTTTGGACATGAAAGGTTGTTCCCTTCGAGGTAATTTTGATGTTCGAGGCGCGGACATCCGCATCCTTGTCGATACCGTATGTCACGACCTCCGCCGCTGTTAACTCCGCGTATTCGGCTGCCAAAGGATCGTCGGCATTCAACACGGCATAGGTCCGTACGGATTCTTCCGCAGAGTAGACATTGCCAAGCCTGGAAAAAAACAATCCTTTTACAGCCGCGTATCGATTCATCGTTTCGTGATAATCCAGATGATCCTGCGAAAGGTTCGTAAAGACTGCCGTTCGAAAACGGCAGCCCTTCACCCTGCCCTGCTCCAAGGCATGGGACGATACTTCAATGGCACAATACTGGGTGCCTGCATCGCGCATTTCGCCAAGGTAGCGCTGCAGTTGAAGCGTCTGAGGGGTCGTGCTCGTCATCGGATAGGAACAACCTGCAAAACGGCGCTCAATTGTTCCGATGACACCCGTTGGCAGCTTCTGATCGTTCAAAATTTGCTCAATTAAATAGGTCGTCGTTGTTTTGCCGTTCGTTCCTGTCACGCCAATCAGCCTTACCGCATCACTAGGGTACCTATAAAAATGATTAGCGACGACAGCCATGGCTAACCGGCAGTCCCTGACAATGATTTGGGGAACCGGCAGGTCAAGCTCGCGTTCCGCAATAAGCGCTGCAGCCCCGGCAGCCGCCGCTTGAGGTGCGAATAAGTGGCCATCAACGGTATGCCCCCGCAAGCAGATAAACAATTGGCCTTCGGTGATGAGCCGCGAATCGGTTTCGATTCCCGTCAGTTCCGTTTCCCCGTCTCCAATGAGCCGCGCGGTTATAAGCAGCTCCGCGACATCCTTCAAACGCATCTGCCCCACTCCTCCCTACAGCGCCGGCAGGAATCCATAAAGACGCCTGCGGCACCCTCGTTAAGTACCATTATAGTCAATGGGAGTGGGATATATTATCTTCTTCGCCCAAATAGATGCGAATCGTCGAACCGCGGTCTACGCGAGTGCCTGCCGCCGGAGCTTGGCGAATGACCGTTTTACCGGAACCGGCCGTGGTTAGCGTGAAATCCATCGTCATATCCTCATACAAGTCCGACACGGTCTTGCCAATCAAATTCGGAACGGTAACGATCGGTGTTTCCCCGTATTTATAGATCCGATCGATTTGTTTCTCGCGTGCAGGAATTTCCAAAATCGAAAGCGCATCCTCCATAATATTGCGAACGATCGGCGCGGCTACGACGCCGCCGAACTGAATGCCCTGCGGATTGTCCACGGCAACATAGATGACGATTTGCGGATCGTCCGCTGGAGCAAAACCGACAAAGGATACGATATGCTCGTTTGGCGAATAACGTCCGTTAATAACCTTCTGGGCCGTACCGGTTTTGCCGCCTACGCGATAACCGTCGATGAAGGCATTCCGCCCTGTCCCCTTCGCGACCACGCTCTCCAGCGCTTCACGGACCTGCTTTGAGGTATCTTCGGAAATGACCTTTCGTACGGTCTCTGATTCGACCGTTTCCACGGTCGCTCCGGTTTCTGGATTGATCCACGCTTTTGCGACATGCGGCTTATACAGCGTACCGCCGTTAATTGCCGCGGAGACGGCTGTGATTTGCTGAATCGGCGTAACGGAAACGCCTTGTCCGAAGGCGGTTGTTGCAAGCTCTACAGGCCCGACCTGACTGAGCTTAAACAAGATGCCGTTCTCTTCGCCGCCAATATCGATGCCCGTTTTCGTTCCGAAGCCAAAGTTTTTAATATAATCGAACAGCTTCTCTTTTCCCAGCCGCTGGCCGAGAGTTACAAAACCAGGGTTGCAAGAGTTCTCGACAACCTCCAAAAAGGTCTGGCTGCCATGACCGCCCTTTTTCCAGCAGCGGAGTCTCGCTCCTCCTACCTCGATCGCACCGGGATCAAAAAAACGCTCGTTCGTCAAATCGACCTTCTTCTCTTCCAAAGCGGCGGCAAGCGTAATGATTTTGAATGTCGAACCAGGCTCGTACGTCATCCATATCGGAAGATTCCGATTGTAAACCTCCGTGGGTACCTCGCGATATTTATCAGGTTCATAAGTAGGCCGGCTGGCCATGCCAAGTATTTCACCGTTATTCGGATCCATCGCAATGGCAATAATGCCGTCCGGCTGCAGCTTGGTCATCGCTTGGTCCAGCTCGCGCTCCATAACCGTCTGAATTTGTTTATCGATGGTGAGCTGCATCGTCAGCCCGTCCTTCGGCTCGACGTAAGTGTCTGAGGAATTGGGCATTTGCCTGCCCGCCGCATCCGACAGGAAAGACACGCTGCCGCCGATCCCGCTCAGCTCGGTATTGTATTTGGCTTCAATGCCGGTCAAGCCTTGATTGTCGATACCTGTAAATCCAAGAACATGAGCCGCCAAACTGCCATAAGGATAAAACCGTTTATTGTCTTCTGCGACAACAATCCCCTGAAGTGCAAGCTCTCGAATTTGATCTGCTTTGTCGATCGTAATTTTGCGCCCGCCGGGACCAAGCTTAACGATCATCTTTTTGGTTTTGATTTTTTCATAAAGCGATTCCTGCGACATGTCCAGAAGCGGCGCAAGCGCTGCGGCCACCGCTTGTTTGTCCTTAATTTGAACAGGGATGGCATATACGGTAGGCGAGCTGACGTTATACGCAAGCTGGATGCCGTTGCGGTCAACTATCTCGCCTCGCTTTGCCACGTACGGAATATCGCGCCGCCATGAATTCTCTGCCTTGTCGGCCAACTCCTCGCCTTGCCATAGCTGCACAAAGCTAAGTCTCAAACATAAGGCGAGGAATGAAACCCCAGCCAATATTAGCACGATAAATAAACGTCGCCTAACCGTTACATTGGATACCTTCACAACTTGTTCCCCCTCCGCTTGACGGTTTCGAAAGGAGCGTACTTTGACGCTCATTCCCAGACTATTCGGGACAAGCGGAGGATAGAACAAGCTTATAGCTATAGCAGCTTTACGCTGCCGGTTTATGTTTCTTCAAGCCTTACTCGGCAGCGGTATTATTCGGGCTGCTGCCGTTCGAAGCGGAATCTGCTGCCTCATCCGTTCCGGCTGGCTGCCCCTCGTCTGATGATTCATTTCCAGCGGAAGCGGCTTTTTCTTCATTTTCTGCAGCATCCGTTTCCGCATCCTGAGAGCCGACTACCCCGTCAGCACCAGTCGGAGGAGCGAGTACAACCTTTAATACTCTTACGTTGTTTAACGTCTCTTCCTTCTGGGATACGACAAAGCCTTGTCCTTCTGGAATGAGGCGTATCCCGATAAGCGATGTGATTTCGAGGGCATCCCGAAGCGACACGCCCTTCAAATCAGGAATAGCGAGTTTTTCCTTCTGCTCTGTAATCAAATAGATTCGCTGCGTTGGATGTACGGACGATCCGGCGGCCGGTATTTGCTGCAAGACCGTTTTGCCGTTGCCTACAAGCTCAAAACTCACCGCTTTTGCTTTCAGCTCGGCTTTCGCCTGGTCTACTTTTAAATCCGTGACATCAGGAATCGTCATTGTGACTTCCTTTGCCGCATTTTCCGAATCGGCCGCGTAATTAGGCGCCACTCCCATCTTGCGCAAGCTTTTCAGTACAATTTGCTTAAATGCCGGAGCCGCAACCGTACCACCCCCTACTAGGGAGTCGTTCGGCTCATCGACTACGATATATACGACGATTTTCGGATTGTCTACCGGCGCATAACCGATAAAGGACACGACGAATTTTGTGTCGGAATAATTTATGCCGTCTACCTTTTGGGCTGTACCCGTTTTCCCGGCTACGCGGTAGCCTTCGATGTATGCGTTTTTGCCTGTGCCCTTCTCCTGATCCGATACAACCTGCTCCAAATATTCGCCAACCTTACGTGATGTTTCCTCCGAAATCACTTGACGAACGACCTTAGGCTCGATATTCGTAGTCGACTTGGTATTCGGATCCGTAATGCTTTTTATGATTTGAGGCTGAAGCAATTTTCCACCGTTCGCAACCGCCGCAACTGCGGCGACCTGCTGGATCGGCGTTACGGAAACCCCTTGACCAAACGTCGCATTCGCGATCTCGCTTGGGTATTGAAAGCGGATCGAACCCTTTAGTTCGCTTCCAAGCTGAATGCCTGTCTTCTGTCCAAAGCCAAAATCCGTATAATATTTTCTCAGCTTCTCTTCGCCGAGTCTTTCATACCCAAGCTTAACGAACGCGACGTTACTTGAATATTTAAGGCCTTCCAGGAATGTAATCGTCCCCCAGCCCTCACGCTTGATATCCCGAATCGGATTAGGAATGCCTTTAATTTTTATTCTTCCTGATTTGTACGTTTCATCCGGATTAAATACACCTTCTTCGACTGCCGCGGCAAGCGTTGCGATTTTGAAGGTAGAACCGGGCTCGTACAAAGATTTAATCGCATGGTTATAGGAGTTTGCATTGTTTTTCCAATATTCGTTTGGGTCATACTGAGGAATGTTCGACATGGCCAAAATTTCCATCGTATTCGGGTCGGCCGCAATCGCCGTTGCGCTTTTTGGCGCGTATTTCTTCTGAATCTCCTGCAGCGCTTCATCGACGTAATGCTGGATATCGCTGTCGATCGTTAATTGAATGTTTTGGCCGTCCTCCGCAGGCTTATATTCAACTTCGCCTTCAGACAGCTGAACGCGTTTTCCGTCTTTTTCGTATTTGATAAGTCCGTTTTCTCCGCTTAGCTGCTCGTCAAAAGAAGCTTCAATACCTGTCATCGCAGCGCCTTCCTTATTCAAATAGCCGACAACCTGCGAAGCCAATGTTTTCCTCGGATAATATCGTTTCAAGCTTTCCGCCAAATCGATGCCTACGTCATAAACCTTTTTTTCCTTGGCCAACTCTTCGCGGAATTTTCTAATTTTATCGGCCAGCGCCTTGTCGATCTGCCAGCCTCCGTTGCGGATCTCCCGATGCACAAGAAAATCGCCGTCTTCCTTCTTGGCTGTTACGTTTTTACGAAGCTCTTCCTTGGAAATGCCAAGGATATCATGCAAGCCGTCAATGATTTCTTCCGTCAGTCCCTCTTCGTTGATTAACTGCGGATTAACGGAAACATTGTAGGCGATTGTATCCATTGCCAGCACATTGCCGTCACGATCCGCGATCGTGCCGCGTTTGGCCACCAGCTGTTCTTCGGTTGACCATCTCTTTTTCGCCAGTTCATACCATTTTGCGCCTTCTACTACCTGAACAACATAGATTCTGCTTATTAAAATGAGAAAAAGGAGGGTCATTACCCCTCCAAACAACAGTGTCCGTGCCCTAATTTTTTTTTTCATCATTGTTCACCCTATTCACTCATTGCCGATTTTATCTCGGTTTCGCCAGTGTTGACAGTTATCCCGCCCTCGATCGAGCTAACCATTCCTTGCTTCTCAGCCAGCTCGCGAATGCGTTCAGGATCACTAAGCATCTCTACCTGTTTCTTCAAATCTTGCATTTCGATGTTCATCGTCTGATAATTGTTATTCAGCTTCTTGATTTCCAAGTTCATGTCATAGATTTGCGCATACCGGAAAATAATGACGCCAGCGACTACAACGCACATCAATACGGTGAACATATACAGCAGCTTCTCTTGCACGGGTATGGATTTGCGTGTCTTTACAAGTCGTTTCGTTTCCTTTATAGCGGGCTGCTGATCCTGCTTTCGCTTCGGTTGCATCGCTAGATTGCCATTCACGTACGCCAATTAAAATCCCCCTCTTACAATTTTTCTGCTATTCTTAGCTTTGCCGATCTTGCCCGCGGATTAAGCTCGAGCTCTCTCTCGGAAGGAACAATCGGCTTGCGGTTTACTAATTTCACCGATCCTTTGTTTCCGCAGACGCATAACGGAAAATCAGGCGGACATGTGCATTTTTCCACGAACTTAGCGAACAGTTGCTTACAGATACGATCCTCTAACGAATGGAACGTGATAACGGATGCTCTGCCTCCCGGCTTCAAACATCGAATCGTCTGCTCCAATGCTTCTTCCTCTGCTCCTAGCTCATCGTTAACTGCAATGCGAAGCGCTTGGAAGGAGCGTTTGGCGGGATGGCCTCCCGTGCGCCTGGTTGCGGCAGGGATGGACAGCTTGATTAATTCGGCAAGCTCGCCCGTTTTCTCGATGGGCGCCTTTTCGCGCGCCTTCACGATGTTTCTTGCGATTGAACGCGCGAACTTTTCTTCGCCGTACCGGTCCAAAATGCGGGAAATATCGCGTTCATCCCAGGTGTTGACGATTTCATGGGCGGTAAGGTCACCTTCCCGATCCATTCTCATATCAAGCGGGGCATCATGGTTGTAGCTGAAGCCACGCTCCGCTTCGTCAAGCTGCGGGCTTGACACCCCTAAATCAAACAGAATGCCGTCGACCTGCGGAATACCGTCAAGCATCGGAACGTCGCAGCCTCTTAACTCCTGCTCCAAATCGCGGAAATTGCTTCTAACCAGCGTTACCTTATCCATATAAGGAGCAAGCCTAACGCGAGCATTGTCCAGCGCCAAGTCATCCTGATCGAATGCGATTAACCGCCCTCCTTCGCCTAAACGGGACGCGATAAGCTCGCTATGGCCCGCCCCTCCAAGCGTACAATCGACGTAAATGCCGTCCGGCTTAATAGCCAAACCGTCAACCGCTTCTTCCAAAAGCACTGTAATATGCTGAAACACGCCTCAGCCCTCCCATTCTTGTTGTCCATTCTAGAAGTTAAAATCGAAATCGACGAGCTTCTCTGCGATTTCGTTAAAGGTTTGCTCCGATTGCTCGTAATAGCCGTCCCAAGTCTGTTTGCTCCAAATTTCAACGCGGCTCGAGACGCCGAGCACCATACAATCTTTGTCCAGCTTTGCATATTCGCGAAGATGTCCAGGTATATTTACCCTTCCCTGTTTATCAAGCTCACATTCGGTCGCTCCTGAAAAGAAAAACCGGGTAAACGCCCGTGCATCTGATTTCATAAGCGGCAATGATTTTAGCTTTTGCTCCAATACGCCCCACTCACTCATGGGATATACGAATAAGCAATTGTCTAAACCGCGGGTAGCAATAAACGAGGTCCCAAGCGAATCGCGGAATTTGGAAGGTATGATGATGCGGCCTTTCTCATCAATGCTATGTTGATATTCACCCATAAACATGATTACGAACCACCCCTTCCCCCATATCCACCACTTTGCCCCACTTTTCCCCACTAAGATACAATAGTTCGCCACCTAAAATAAAAATCCTGCTCCATGAGCAGGATTTTTCTGAAATATTTCATAGTATTAATGATTATTAATAATTAAACAATCGGCGCTTGGGGATCATCGTCTCCATCATCCGCTTTCGTCTTCTTTATCGATTTCTGTTTTCCTTTGCGGTAAAACCATAAAACAGGAATGCCGATTACGGCCAGCAGCACCAGCACGGGAACGGCTCCAGCCAATATAACCAGCAAGAGGTTAATTGCGTCCCAAACGACCTTCGTGCTGTTTGCCAAGGCATCAGACATCCTGCCGCCCAATTTCGGGACCTCCGTGCTCTTATTATTCAGCGTTTGATTCGTTTGGTACATCCGCAGCTCCACTGTCGAGAAGGCTACGTTATTATCCAAATACCGGATTCGGCCTTTTATGCGTTCGATTTCCTCCTGCACCTCAGAGAGCTGCTGCGAAAATTTCAGCAAATCATCAGCCTTTACCGCTTTATCCATCATGGATATAAGCCTTGTCTCTACGAGCTGTCTTGCTTTCAATCGGGATTCGAGGTCGACATATTCTTCCGATACGTCTTTCCCGCCGATATTTCGTTCAAAATCATTATGTTTAATCTTCTCGATCCGCTCAATAAAAGACATGAATCCGGAAGCCGGCACTTTTATCGTGTAGCTCGCGCCTATTTCCCCTTCATGCTTCGTATCTTGAAACTGCAGGATATAAGCTCCGCTCTGATGGATCGCATTGCGCAGCGTGGTCCCGGCAGCTTCGAGATCATCGACCTGCATGCTGAGATTAGCCGTGTAAATAATTTTTTGATTTAAACCATTTCCATCCGCTGCCAAAGCAGTCTCGGAGTCAAACCCTCCGCCAGCCGTCGGAACCGATTCGTTATTTTCAGCAGCAGCGGCATTACTGGCAGCTTCAGATTCAATTCCCGCCATGCCGGCATTTTCATTGCTTGCCGCCAATGAATCGGATTTGGATTCCGTTGCTCCCCCTCCGTTTGAAGACGCCTTATTTTCGTTAGCGGATGAGCAGCCAGCCATCGCCATGAAAAAAATCAAAAGCAGAAAAATGAACGCATTTTTAACCAACCCGTTTTTATATTTTTGCATGGTGAAACCCCCTTCTATTTATTACCCTTCTGACGATGGATGGGAATAAAAGGTTACATGATTCTCCATTCAAATAAAAAAGAAGCCGCAATAGCTCGCGGCTTCTCTCTTTTTGTTATTCTGTTTCTTTCCAGCTGTCCAAATACGACTTCTGCTCTTCTGTCAGCGTATCGATGCCAAAGCCAAGCGATTGCAGTTTCAGTCTCGCAACCTGCTCATCCAGCTCGTAAGGCACATTGACAACCTTGCTGCCGATGGTTTTGTATTGCTCGTTCACGTATCTCAAAGCTACGGCTTGCAGCGCGAATGTCATATCCATAATTTCCGCCGGATGACCGTCGCCGGCAGCCAAGTTGACTAGACGACCTTCAGCCAGCAGGTAAATGCTGCGTCCGTCCTGCAGCTTATACTCTTCGATATTGCGGCGAACGGTACGTACGCTTGACGACAATGCGGCAAGTTCCGGCTTGTTCGCTTCCACGTCAAAGTGCCCGGCGTTGGAAATGACGGCTCCATCCTTCATTACCTCATAGTGCTCGCCGCGAATGACATCGCGATTTCCCGTAACCGTAACGAAAAATTCGCCAACCTTTGCCGCTTCAATCATAGGCATGACGGCAAAACCGTCCATATAAGCCTCAACTGCTTTGATGGCATCGATTTCCGTAACAACGACATTGGCGCCAAGACCCTTCGCACGCATCGCTACGCCTTTTCCGCACCAGCCGTACCCGACAACGACAACCGTTTTCCCGGCTACCATCAGGTTTGTGGTGCGGTTGATACCGTCCCATACCGATTGCCCTGTGCCGTAGCGGTTATCAAAAAGATGCTTGCAATATGCGTCATTGACCGCTACCATCGGGAAGCGCAGCGAACCATCCTTCTCCATCGCTTTCAGCCTGATGATCCCGGTCGTCGTTTCTTCCGCTCCGCCGCGCAGGTTCTCAGCGAATTCCGGATGCTCCGAATTTAAAATCGTCGCCAGGTCGCCGCCATCGTCAATGATCAGATCCGGCTTCCATTCAAGCGCTTTTACGTTAAGCGCCTTAAACTCCTCCGGACTTGGATTGTATTTCGCGTATACCGTAATGCCGTCTTCAACAAGCGCAGCGCACACATCATCCTGCGTTGACAGCGGATTGCTGCCTGTTATCGTAACATCAGCGCCGCCGGCTTTAACAACCTTTGCCAAATAAGCGGTTTTTGCTTCCAAATGAAGAGCGATCGTTACTTTAAGACCTTTAAACGGCTGCTCCTTCTCGAACTGCTCGCGGATCGTATTCAATACCGGCATATGCGCGGCTACCCAATCAATCTTCAAATGACCTTCGGGTGCCAAAGACAAATCGGCAACAATGCTTTTATCAGCTGTACTCATATCTTTTTACCTCCTGTTATTCTATAAATATACGATTTCATGTCCGCCGGTCCGGTTATACGGCGCTTCAAGCAGCTTCTCCAACCAGCTCAAACTGTACCGGTTCCAATAAGCCGTCATATTCATCACGCGCTCTTGTGGTTTTCCATTCGGTTTAACCGAATGATGGATCCGGTCAAGCTGGCGCGTGGATGCTTCAAATTGCTTGTTGAAGGCATCAACGGTCTTCGTAGACATATAGTTGATTTGCTCCACGATTTTTTGAAGATTCGTATCGCCCAGTTTAGCCAGCGAAGGCTGAACGGATGTCGCCAGTTCAAGCAGCGGTTTGTACATCTGTTCGAAGGTCTGCCTCGCATCCTCGAATTGCTCTTCGATCGACAATCCGTCCTGCTCCTTCAGCCATTTCCCTTTGCGTTCCTCGAAACGGACCATGACGTCCTCGAATGAAAGCTCATATTTGCCCATATGCTTGGCTACCGTTCCCTCAATCAACGTATACGACATGCGAGGAACGATGATTGGCATCTCCATGCCTAACGTACGGAAAGCTTCTCCGGTCAAAGCCCAATAAGCGATCTCGCCGGGACCCAGCACGGCAGCAAGCACCGGGAATAAATAATCCTGCATCAGCGGCCTGGTAAGGACATTATTGCTAAGCTGCTGAGGCTTTTCGTCCGCGATAAACAACAGCTCGTCTAGAGTCAGGGACACCTGGCCTTTACGGTCTTGAAATAGGCCGTCCTTCTTGTGAAGCAGCGTTCTTTCCTCGCCGCTCGCTTCGTTGAAGAGGAACACATTGGCGCTGCCGGGCGTAACATCCGCTTGCAGCTCATAACCAAGTTCCTTGACCTGTGCGGCGGAAGCTGCGTAAGCCTTCTCTAATTCATCGTTCCTTGCAATGATTTTTCTGAACATTGGAGCTTCCAGCCGGCGAATGCCCTCATAGTCGGCATCTAACAGCACCAAGCCCTGCGTTCCAAACAAATGGCTGATGATCATGGCAAAAAAATCAGATAACGACTTTGCCTTTGTGGACATTTGTTTTAATTCATCAAGCAGAACAGGCTTAAACTCGGAAGGAGGCAGAGCTTGCTCCAAGTCTTGAAGGAGTTGCTCCCACGTAACCGCGTCAATGCCCGTACGGCTGACCGATGTTCGGCTGCCTTCCGGCCGCTGCACGGACAGCTTGCGCAGCTCCTGCTCGGCTGTAAGCACGTAAGTATGGTTGGCTTCATCCCAATCATGATCCTCGCCGGCAATCCAAAAAACAGGCACTACCGTCTGCCCGAGCTGCTCGCTTGCAGATTTCGCCGCGCCGATAATGGATACCGCCTTATGTATGACGAGCAGAGGCCCCGTCCATAACCCTGCTTGTTGACCCCCGACGACGACCGGAGCTCCTTCTGCAATCGCAGAAATGGACGCAAATACTTCCGGCGCAGAGGCAAACGCCTCGTTATACGCGCGCAGCGCATTTGCGATTGCAACAGCATCGACCCGCGTATCGCGGCTTTGCTCCAATCGCTTAAAGCGCCGTTCCCAATCCTCATCCGCTCCCGCATGATAGCCGTACAAGGCATCGATGCGGTCATCTGTCCGATGTATATAAGCCTCTGTCAAAGGCTGAGCGCTTGGCAATGAATACGATTCTTTTCTCATAGCGCAGCCTGTAACCTCCCGCTTTATAGTCGTCTATGCGACTTTATATGAAAAAAACTTAACCATTTAATTGTACACAAAGGGGAAGCCGTCCGTCAAAACAAAAACGCCTCTATTTAAAAGAGGCGCATGATGCGAATTTATTCGCTTAGGCGGTGAACACTAATTTGCCAATTCCGATACACATGAAGACAAGATACAGCAAACTCATCGTAAAAAAGCTGAGCCTCCAAATCGTCCGGAAAATCTTTTTGCCGTCAATCTTGCCCCGCTTGCGAAATTGGGCGTTACCCAGCAAGCCGCCGCCTAGCAGCATAAACAACAAAATACCGTATAGGCCGAATTGGCTGTTGAACAGCTTGTCGAATAAAACGGCTACGCATCCGATCAGCAATCCGGTAGTAACGTCCATGGCCATCCGAAACGCTTTTTTTCGGTCTTGAATATATGCCCCGTAACCAAATAATACGATCGCAAAAGGTATGATTGGAATAACGGCCAAATACGCATATACATGCTTGATGCTCTCCCATATCCATTCCATCGTGCTTCATTCCCCCATACTCGGCTTCGGATGCAGCGTTTTTACGAATTCTACTATAGCTTGATTAAGCGGTGCCTGCTGCCCGGATTTCTTGGCAAGCATGACGATACCGCCATTGATTGCATCTATTTCTGTCGCTCTTCCTGCTCGAATATCGCTTAGCATAGAGGAAATGTTACGGCGGGTGTTCTTGCATACATCCAAAATCAGCTGCCAGCCGTCCTCCGGTTTGGCCATCCCTGCTTTTACCAAAATAAGCTCGGATTCCTCAAATAACGCCCGCATCAGCCGCTCGCGGGAATGATGGAGCGGAAGCTCCCCGTTCTCCACATCGAATATAGCTGTCAACGGGTTTATAACCGCATTAATTAGCAGTTTATTGTAAATCCGATTCTCCAAATCATTCGACAGAAATGAGGCAAATCCTGCCGAATGCAGCATGGAAATCAACTTTTTCAACGGAATATCTTCTGCATTGTCCTGTTTTCGCCCGTTTCCTGTCCATTCTCCGAGCCAAAGCTCTCCTGTGCCCGTATGCTCAACCGAACGAGCGTCGAGCCTCTTCGCTCCTTCTGTCGTGACTGCGGCAATCAATCGGTTGTTAGGAAGGGCGGACTTAATGCGTTCCAAATGTCCGATACCGTTTTGTAAACAGACGATCGGCGTCCGCGAACCGTCTGAGCCAGCAGTAAGGCGATCAAGCAACTCTAACAGCCGCTCGTTCACATCCGTTTGTTTAACGGCGAGCACAAGCCAGTGTAATCCAGCTCCATTCCCGGTGCTTATTCCGGCGCGGTCAGCATGTCCAATCCATTCGCCCTGTACTCGGATTACTCGCTCGGATGTCCCGCCGAGCCCGCGCACCAATGCTCCCTGGTCGGTTAACGAAGCTGCTTGCTCCTTGCTGCGCGTCCAAATCGTTACTCCAGCGCCTGCCTCTGCCAGCTTGGCCCCATAGAGCAGCCCAAGCGAGCCTCCCCCCACTACATCAATTCGCACCCCTGGTACTCCCTCCGGACAACCCTGTTTAGCCATTATCGTATCAAACTTGTGGAAAATATTGCAACTCATTTTAGCCGTCACGTAAAAAAGCGAGACCGGCCTAAAGTTGGCCAGCCCCGCTTATTTTCATTTTATAACTTATTCAATGCGTTCCAAGTTGCCGTTGGCATCCATCTTAAATCTGGGCTTTGCTTCATCCTCGTTCGTCAATACGGTAAGCCGTCTCGCGCGGTCCATAATTTGAATCAGTGTTTTGTAGTCATCATTCACGGCGCGGTAATCGGTTTGAACGTTATTAACTTCTTTGGACAATCTCTCATTCTGGTCTCGCAACCGAAACAGCTCATCCTCTTTTTCTTTCAGTTCCTTCTCATACCATTTAATTTGACGCGTTAAATCCTGATAGGTCGTCTTCCATCCACGGAGAAAACGAATAACTGCATCAACCGACAGACCTTCTTCAATGGTTCCGTTCTCTTGCTTGAAACCACGTTCATCCGTCTCGAATACGGCAATCGATGAAACATGAGGCGTTGCGACAATCGTTTGTTTTTTCAAATAATTTCGCTTCTGGCGCTGCTGCTTAGCGATTTGAATGGCATCCTCATACTTTTTGCGAACGCAGCTGTTCCAACGGAATCCGCAGGCTGCGGATGTACGTCCGATTCGTTCACCGACTTCCTCAAAAGCTGCAAGCTGGGTACTTCCTTCGCGAATATGGCGTAGCGTAACCTCGGCGAGAATTAAATCATCGTCCGGACTCCACGCATCTTGTCTAACTGCTGTCATGCAACGAAAACCTCCTAACGTAAAGGCGCTTACTTTATCTCTATGCCCTTGGTAGAGTTCATAGAATCTATTGGATACTAATTTGTATAACCATTTTTTCTCCCGCTCATACATGTTAGCTCTTATATTTGAGCAAACTATATCGTAGTATGCAGGCATTAACCGTATGCAAACAAAAAGTTTGCGATTTCGTCACTGATTTTGGTTTACACTTATTTCGCCAAACGTTATAATGATCATTAGAAAATCGGGTCGCAGCGAGAGGGGGATATTATCATGGCACGCATGTATCGGGTACTTGGCTTTTGGACCCTGGTAATCGGACTAATGGCTTTCGCAGGCCATATGACGGAATTTGCGCTTCTGTTTTTCGCGCAGGCCGTTGCTTTCGTATTTCTAGGTTACTTGAATTTCTCCGAAAGAACTTACATCGTTATGTTCTGGGGATATATGATCATTTCATTCGTGGGTTTCACGTATTGGTCTGTCTTCAAGATGGACTTGCCGTTCTAACAAAGGCAACCGCGTTTTCGCGGGGCAAGCCCTTCCAAAGAGCTTATGAGGTACGGAGTATAAGTAACGTATCAGCATCAGCTGTACATACTTGTATTACATGAAAAAAAGGTGCTCATCCTTTAGGATGGCACCTTTTTTTCTATGTACGGGCTATATTTTGTCCAACACCATGACCTTAAATGCTTCGCTCATCTGATCGCTGAGAAGCAGCTGCCTAACCGCACGGTTTTGTCGCATTTCTTTGCTGAAGGGATCCGTGCTGCCATGATTTTGCAGCAGCTCCAGAACCCCGTTTTCAATCAGAAACTGCTTTTGGGTCATAAAGCCAGTAACTTTCCATCCGCTTGCCAGCGCTTCATTCCGAACGAATGTAAACGGTACATGCGAAGTCATATCCTGTTGGCCGATCCGGATGTACGGGCTGTCGCTGGCCATATGCCGCCAATAACACATTAACGTACCCTGCATCCGATGCTCCGCCGCGTATTCATCAGCCTCATGGCCGTAATCGATGAGCATCAGCCTCCCCTTCGTCATCGCAGTTCCAAGCTTCTTCAAAAACTCGGCTGCGCCGGAATGAATCTCCGTACGCTGTCCTTCCCTAAGCTGTATGCCATCCCTCGCTAACCAACCGCTTATCCTGGAATCCGATAACGGCATATATACCTCATAAAAACCGTGCGCTTCATTGCCGGCAACGCCAATCTCCACAAGCTGTCCATTCTTACAAGTCACAACATGTACCGGAAACGCATCCAATAGCTCGTTTGCAATGACCAGAGCCGGCTCTCTCAGCCAGCTTGCTACCCAAGCGTCCGCCGATGCAGCAAGAATCGGCTCCTGAACCGCCTCGTCCGGACTGTTCATCCCGTCAAAGGTTTGCTTCGCCGTTTCAATATGCAGGGGATGATCCTCGATCAGGATAGACTGAAAATCCGATTTCCAGTCAGGGCTTCGCTTTCTTCCGGCTGCGGCAATTTGTGCAGACAATCTGCCCGTTCCCGCCCCCCATTCGATAAGCTTTAACGGTTCATTTAACGTTCTGCTATAAGAAAGGGCATAATCCGCAAGCACCTCCGCAAGCACCTGGCCAATGCCCGAGCTTGTATAAAAGTCCCCTTCCTTCCCCACGCGGACAGGTCCCGACCGGTAATAGCCATTTTTCTCATCGTATAAGCATGCAGCCATGTAGCTTAAAAAAGAAATACAAGGCACGCTGCGGTCATTGCCGCATGAATCGGCATGCCATCCCAATAAAGATGATGCCGCAATGTCGGCACCGATGGCGGCTGCGAGCTCTTTTTCGTTCATGTTAAGGTTCATCCTTTTCCAATTGTAAGATATAATAGAATGGATTGCCGCATAAAATGATTGCTGAGGAGGGACGATGCCGTTGACTTTGCCAGCCAAGCGTAATCGTATTTCCGTAGCAGCCACGGCGATGCTCGTTATCGCATTGCTGTTTTTTCGGACCCCAGCGTGGGCTGAGCCTCTTACTGACGATGAGGCGGATATGCATTCCTTGCTTGAAAAAAGCTTATCCGTCGTAGAAATCGACAAAGAGATCGCACGCATCGGGGAACAGAAAGAGCAGCTTACGCTGACCATGACGGATACGGAGAGGCAGCTCATGCTGCAAGAGCAGCAAATATCGGACAAACAAGATGAAGCAGGCAGTGTCCTGCGCGCTTATTATATGGGAGAAAGAGATTTTTTGCTCAGCGCTCTTCTATCGTTCGATTCTTTGTCGGAACTGTTTCAAATGCTGGATTATGCAGAAATTATACTTACCCAAGACAAGCATACCTTGAATACATACGTTGAGCAATATCGGAAGGTCAAGGAGGGCTACACCCAGCTTGAAACGAGGAAGGACGAGCTGATTGCCATCGAGGAGCAGCTTAGAACGCAGAGAGAGCGGGTGCTGGCGCTCGAGCAGCAGCTTAATCAGGAGCTTTCTGGCCGATCCGATGCCGATCGTATCCGAATCTTAATGAAAGAGCTCACCTCGTACTGGGAAACTGCCGGCATCGATGAGGTGAAGCAATATTTCCGCGCGTTGTCGAAAGCGATGGGGAAACTGCCTAGCTGGGTGCAGGATCATAAGGAACTGCTTGAAATTAAAGGATTCCAATACACCATTCGCGTGCCCGAAGACGATTTAAATTCTTTTTTACGTGAGCAAAATGATATTTTCAACAATTTCGCATTCGATTTCGTAGACGGAAAAGTCATCGCGCAAGGCAAACGGGATAATATGGAGATTAAAATAAGCGGCCATTATACTATTGAGAACGATCCTAAGAATGCCATCCTATTCCATGTCGACGAGCTTTTATTTAATGGCTTTGCGCTGCCCGACACGACAAGAAGCGCATTGGAAAAAGAGTTCGATCTAGGTTTCTATCCTGATTTGATTGTCTCCTTCCTAAATGCGAATTCCGTTGAGATGAAGGACGGCGAGCTGACGATTAAGCTAAGCCTTAAGCTTTAGCGGTTCATCCTCACTAAAGTTTCGACAAAAATGAGCCTGCCTCAAGGTTGACGAGGCAGGCTCATTTCACTTTTCCAGCGCTTCTAACGCTTCAAGATAAGCAGCTATTTCGAAGCGGTTCACGGAAAATGTTTTCCACAAATGCTCTCGCTGCCTCCATTTTTCCGGCCATAACGGATCCGGGTTTGCTAGCTCCGCATCCGTTTTTTTCGTATCCAGCACCTTCTTCCACCATGCAGGCGGAATATGGGTTTGTTTGCTTTGAAGAGAGCCGTTAAACGCATATAGGGATGCCCTGGCAGGGAGCTGCCCCGTACGGTCATAGCTGATCTGCTGGTTGTTAATATCGGTCATCTCCTGTATCCAAACCATCGCTTCTTCTTCGTTTGCGCTGCTGGATGAGATCACGTAGCTGCGCCCGTTGAGCCAAGGGTAAATGATTTGATCCCGATCGACGATCAGTTTATTGCGTGTAGCCTCTTCAAGCTCCTCGTATTCGTTCCATGGAATAATAGCTGCAAGCAACTGGTTTTTTTGAAATGCCTCGTCTAACCGTTCTCTTTCATCTCCATTTATCCGGCTAATCTTTGCCTCCAGCTCTTGAAACCATGCGAGCTGAAGCGCTTGCGCGGCGTTTACCGGAAAAACATTCAGCATGCGGCTTGGCTCGGATTGAAAGGCTGCCAGCCATACGATCTGCTGCTGTAAATCACCCACGCTCCAATTCACGATGCTGGCCTGCGGATGAAGCTCGATGATTTTAAAAGCGGCCGCCTGATACGCATTCCAATCCGCAGGGGGTTCTTTTAAGCCGGCTTCCGCAAGAAGCGAACTGCTCCACACGATCGTATAAGGATTCAAATCTTTGGGGACGCCCCATAGGTATCCGTTCCACTTGAGCGGGTCAAGCAGTCCCGTCAGCTGGTCGGAAAGCGAATCTCCCGTCATGACGCTGTCTGCTGGCTTTAGAAACCCGCGTACGGCGAAGGGCCGTACCCATCCATTATCAAGTAGGATGATATCCGCGGCTTCACCTTGCTGGCTTTGAAGCGACCACAGGTCATATGCGCTGTCTTTGGACGGCTCATTCGTTATTTTTACTTGGATATGTGGATATTTCATCATAAAATTCCGATTAAGTTCCTGCAGCTCCTTGAACTGCGAATCCGGCAAGGAAACGTTTACATGAATATTGGCAAGCTGGTCGATGACAAGCTCTCCCGGCACAGGCTGGACATTTGATTTCCCATCCGGCTTCCTTACGCTTGTCGGATTCGTATCTCTTGAGAAGGGGATAAGCAACAATGCGGCTAACAGTAAAGTGCCCAATAAAAACGGCACATATTTTCTGGGAGTCACAGCTTTCTTCCTTTCATCCTTAAATCTACTAAAAATAGGATAACAATAAATGGCGGCTTTGTCCAAATGAACGTGGCTTGACGATAAAAAAAAGGCCCCCTCGACGATGAGGGGGCCTCTGCTTACAATAAATCAGCCGCGAGCTGTGCCAGCTTGGAACGTTCGCCTTTCTCCAGCGTCATATGGCCGCTTGTTCCTTCTCCTTTAAAACGTTCCACGATATGGGTTAGACCGTTGCTTATGGAATCGAGGTAAGGATGATCGATTTGCTCCGGATCGCCCATCAGTACGATTTTGCTTCCTTCGCCTACCCGTGACACAATCGTTTTCACTTCATGCTTCGTTAAGTTTTGCGCTTCGTCTATAATGATGAACTGCCCTGGAATCGATCGGCCCCGGATATAAGTCAGCGCTTCGACTTGAATGCTTCCCATGCCCATCAATATTTTATCGATGTCGCCCGACTTCTTCGTATCAAACAAATACTCTAAATTATCATAGATCGGCTGCATCCATGGACGTAGCTTCTCTTCCTTCTCGCCGGGCAGATATCCGATGTCCTTGCCCATCGGTACCACCGGACGCGCGATCAGCAGCTTTTTGTATTTATGCTCATCCTCCGTCTTCAGAAGCCCTGCCGCAAGCGCCAGCAGTGTCTTACCTGTCCCTGCCTTGCCCGAGAGCGTTACGAGCGGGATATCATCATTTAGAAGCAGCTCCAGCGCCATGCGCTGCTGCGCGTTGCGCGCCGTTATGCCCCAGACGGGATCATTGCTTAAAAATAACGGCTCCAGCCTGGCCCCATCTAGGCTGACTTTCAACAGGGCAGATTTAGAGGTACCCATCTCATCTCTTAGGATAACAAACTCATTTGGGTTCAACCGAATGTTCAAATGCATGTTGTTCACCGTTAGGAAGCGATAGGTGTAAAACTCATCGATCACAGCGGGATGCACGTACAACGTCATATAACCCGCATAAAAATCCGACGAGACAACCACTCGATCCGATAAATAATCCTGAGCCTGCAAGCCGAGGACATCGGCTTTAATCCGAACGAGCACATCCTTGCTCACCAACACGATGCTTTGTTTCTCCGGTTCGTTCTCCTGCTCTATATGGTAATTCAGCGCAACCGCCAAAATCCGATTATCGTTTGTCATTTCTCCGAACATCTCTTGCACGCGCATAAAGCTGCGGTGATTCAATTCCACCTTCAGCAAGCCGCCGCTTGGAAGCTCGATTCCCTCGTGCAAATGCCCTTTTTCTCTCATCTTGTCAAGCAGACGCGAGATTTGGCGCGCATTTCTTCCTAATTCATCAGCCAACCTCTTCTTAGAATCAATTTCCTCCAACACGACCGCGGGAATTATGACTTCATTATCATCGAAAGCAAAAATTGCTTGCGGATCATGAAGCAGCACATTTGTATCGAGCACGAATATTTTTTTCATGAGAACCCTCCCGGCGTTGGATATTCATTAGAGGCCATACATAGCAATACGCTTCTACGGGTAAACTATGGCGGATTGGTGACTTTTAGTTTTGTGAATGAGAAAATAAAAGAGGTGGCAAACATGTTCAAATGGCTTACTTCAGCGATCATTGTTGCGATTGTAGCGACAGGCTGCAGCACCGTCGCACGTAATGAGACATCACCCTCTCCACGAAGTAATGGCCAAGTCCAAGCTCAGCAAACCGAACCAAGGAAAAAGGAAATCAAGAATTCGGCGCAGGTTGCGGCACATCTGGAGCAGTTGGCCAAAGGAATTGAAGGAGTAACGAACGCGCATTGTGTCGTGTTCGGAAATACAGCGATTGTCGGCATCGATGTAGATGCCAAGATGGAGCGCTCAAGAGTCGGGACAATTAAATACTCTGTCGCGGAAGCCTTTCGCAAGGACCCCTACGGCATAGATGCTCTCGTAACGGCGGATATGGATCTCTCGCAGCGAATTAACGAAATTGGCGCCGATATCAATCGCGGCAGGCCAATAGCCGGATTTGCCGAAGAGATGGCGGATATCATGGGAAGATTAATTCCGCAGCTGCCTCGTGACATCATGCCTGAAGAGCCCGAAAAGCATGAAGCCCCAAAAATGAATAAGAAATTGTAAAGATGCCCTGAAGACACAAAAAGCCTAGTGAGCTACCACTAGGCTTTCTTCAATGCAGCGGAAACTTGTACATCCAAGCTGTCTGCTGCAAGTCTCTTATTCGGTTTGTCGCACGCAAGAACAGCGGACAAGCACGCGGCGTTATGCAACGCGTCCCCGCCATCGGAAATGCTCGAGGTCAAATCATCAGAAGCCGCATCAATGTTATGCATTAGAACGAATGCTTGTTTTGGCAAAACTTCGATCGTTAGCTTGGATACTTCGGATACGGTATTGGTCATTCGCATGACCTCCTTCTGAACAGATTCAAAAATGGCCTCTGTAGATGTATTATAACTAACATATTAGCTACAGTCTACGGTTATTCAGCCAATTTTCCCTGCAGCGCAGCCCTTGCTTCATCAAGCTTTGCTTCGTCCAGATAAACATAAGGACTTCTCCAAGTTCCCTCTAGCGGGATAAAGGTAATGTCCTCGCGGCTCATGCCCAAATAAGTCGACATCATATTTTTAATTTCTTTCGAAGGCATATCCATTGTCAAATTATTACCAACGGCCTCAATCACGGAGCCGATTTTTGTCACGCCGTCAAACGACTTCATTTTGTCCGTAAGCGCTCCAATGACTTGGCTCTGGCGCGCGTTCCGTTCAAAGTCACTCGACATGTTTTTGCCATTATTCGATTTCCGGTAACGGACAAAATCAAGCGCCTTATCACCGCTTAACACTTGAACGCCTTCTTCAAGGTCAATGTTCGTGCCATCCGCGGAATCTGTGTATTTCATGCGCATGTCGACATCCACTTCGACGCCGCCTAAAGCATCTACAACATCCGCAAAGCCTTGGAAATTAATAACCGCGGAATATTTAATGTCAATCCCAAACAGCTTGCTCATCACGTTGCGCACTTCCTGCTTGGCATCCGCATAGGCTGCTTCTTTTTCAAGGTTCTTCTCATTGAGGGCGTTCATATAAAAATCGGCATAAAAGCTGTTTGCTTTGCGTGTCCGGTAACCATCCACGTCAATGCTCGAATCCCGCGGAATGGTCACGATCGTCGCCGATTTCGAATTCGGGTTAAATACTGCAACCATCATCACGTCCGTATTCAAGCCCCCGCCGTGGGATCGCGAATCAAGACCCATCAAAAGCATAGCGACCGCTTTCTCTTTTACGGACTCTCCTGCCGGAATAACGACTTCCGCCTCTGTAGGCACAGAGATTTGGTCAACTGCTTTATCTGCTTTGAAAACGATATAGGCAAGACCCGCAGCCACGATGAGGAGTAACGCAAACAACAGCCCAAAAAACGTTTTAAGCACCGAGCGCTTCTTGCGCGGCTTTTGTTTTTTTGGCTTGACTGGTTGGCGAGAGCTCGTTCTTGGAGGTAACGCCGTTGATCCTTTACTCATATGCTCCACCTTCGAGTTCAGTTATATTTGGGATTAGATTCGATGTCCGCAAGCAGCTGTTCTCCCCGTTCGCGAGGGTACAGCTGGAGTTTAACGCGTCCATCCTTTTCATATTTCACATGAATCATCGTATCGTCGGTCTTCGTTATGGCAAAGTCCGTCAATCCATGATCCTCCGTTAAGATTTGCTCAAAAAAAGCCAATGTATCCCATGCTGCTTGATCGTCTTGCCGGGCAGCCGCAACCAGCTTAATCTGCAGCCAGTTAAATAGCGCATCCTCCAGCTTCATTTGCCGGATTCCGCATTTCGAGGCGCATTATCGCCGGATTTGCTGCCTTTCCATTTATCATATAGCTGACGGCCCCTGAGCATTAACATCATAAGGACTGCCACGCCCATGCATTGAATGATAGGAAGCTTATCTACCTGTAAAATCATGAGAACGAACGATCCGAACGCAATCAACGCGTAGACAAGGATTTCTTTCAACAACGGCAGCTTTTGCTGAGCACGAAACACTTTATTGAATATGTATATCGTGAAACCCAATATGATCAGATAAGAAACTAGCTTATGGTCGCTTAGCCATGCCTGCATGCTTTAAACCCCCTTCAGAGATTGTAAACGGCTTTCGCCGCGAATTAGTTGCAACGCATCAAGCTGAAATATAAGTGGGATTATAAGTTTCATCACTTATAATCCCACTTATTTTCAAAGAAAACGTAAGGCTCTGCATGCGCAAAACCTTACGTTTGTTTAAAGTTTAGCTCTTAAACGCTTGCTTGAGCATTTTTACGGTTTTTGTCCGCACGCTCGCGCTCGCTCTTATTCAAGATCTTCTTGCGAAGACGGATCGATTTTGGCGTGATTTCACAGTACTCGTCATCATTCAAGTACTCAAGCGCTTGCTCAAGCGAGAATAGACGCGGGCTCTTAAGCGTTACCGTATCGTCTTTACCAGCAGAACGAATGTTGTTCAGCTGTTTAACTTTACAGATGTTAACGATAATGTCATTCTCGCGGGTATGCTCACCCACGATCATGCCTTCATAGATTTCAGTACCCGGCTCCAAGAATTGGATACCACGGTCCTCAACGCCCATCATACCGTAGAAAGTGGAAGTTCCGTTCTCACTCGCTACAAGAACGCCTTGGTGACGTCCGCCTACGCCTGATCCAGCAAGTGGACCATAGCTGTCGAACGCGTTGTTCATGATTCCGTAGCCGCGTGTCAAAGTCAAGAATTGCGTACGGTAACCGATCAAGCCGCGTGCAGGAATTCTGAATTCCAAACGAACTTGGCCGTTTCCGTGATTGATCATGTTAAGCATTTCTGCTTTGCGCGTTCCTAGGCTTTCCATAACAGCGCCCATGCTTTCCTCAGGCGTATCAATTAGTAAACGCTCGTAAGGCTCTTTCTTCGAACCGTCAATCTCCTTGATAATAACTTCGGGTTTCGAAACTTGCAGCTCGAAGCCTTCACGGCGCATGTTCTCGATTAGGATCCCTAGGTGAAGCTCTCCGCGTCCGGAAACGACAAAGGCATCCGGGCTGTCTGTTTCATCTACGCGAAGCGCTACGTCAGTCTCAAGCTCTTTATAGAGGCGCTCACGAAGCTTACGGGAAGTAACCCATTTGCCTTCACGTCCTGCAAACGGACTGTTGTTAACAAGGAATGTCATTTGAAGCGTAGGCTCGTCGATTTTGAGAACCGGCAAAGCTTCTGGCTTCTGCGGATCAGCAATCGTTTCACCGATATTGATTTCGCGAATACCTGCGATTGCGATGATATCGCCCGCTCCGGCTTCCTCAATCTCCACGCGCTTAAGTCCTACGAAACCGAACAGTTTCTCGATACGCGCTTGTTTGTTGCCGCCCTCGCGTGTCATTACCGCAACGGTTTGACCTTGCTTAATAATTCCGCGGTTTACGCGGCCTACGGCAATACGGCCAAGGTACTCATTGTAATCAAGAAGCGTAACAAGGAATTGCAACGGCTGTGTTACATCCTCGGTAGGGGATGGAATGTTGCTTACGATTGTTTCGTAAAGAGCTTCCATGTTCTCGTCTTGCTTCTCAGGATCTAGGCTTGATGTACCCATGAGCGCTGAAGCATAAACAACAGGGAACTCAAGCTGCTCATCGTTTGCGCCAAGCTCGATGAAGAGGTCAAGCACTTCATCCACAACTTCTTGCGGTCTTGCGTTCGGACGGTCAATCTTATTTACGACAACGATCGGTGTTTGGTTCGACTCAAGCGCCTTGCGCAATACGAATTTCGTTTGCGGCATACAGCCCTCGAATGCATCAACGACCAAAAGCACGCCGTCAACCATTTTCATGATACGCTCAACCTCGCCGCCAAAGTCAGCATGTCCAGGCGTATCCACGATGTTGATCAAATAATCTTTGTAATTGATTGCCGTGTTTTTTGCCAAAATCGTAATACCGCGTTCACGCTCAAGATCGTTTGAATCCATTGCGCGTTCCTGTACTGCTTCATGATCGCGAAACGTACCTGATTGTTGTAGCAGTTTGTCAACCAATGTTGTTTTACCATGGTCAACGTGGGCAATAATGGCGATATTCCGTAAATTCTCTCTTGCTTGCATAACTAGTAATCCACTCCAATTGTTTTTTATTTAATTCCTTACCAACGTCTGCGTTTGCTTAGCATCATCCAAACACCTGCCGCAATTAACGCAACAGCAATCGCATAAATCCCCCAGCTCCACAAAAGCACAAGAACGACAAACACAGCCGATGCGGCAGCAAGCGCAATCGATGCCGTGAGTACAACACGCGGTCTGGATGAACCGAACAAATAATATTCGTAAAGGCCGGCTGCCACTCCAAAAATAAACAGCGGCCACAAATATTTCAAGCTATCCCATCCAAAAAGGTTGCAAACGACAAACAGCAGGGCATATACGACGAGCATTCCGCCTGGGACTAGCACGACCGCCGGAACTAATCTGCCGAAGTAAAGCACATGCAGAAGGACTCCGGGAATCAAGACGAGCAGCGGCCAGAATATTGCGCCCAAAAAGCTGAATACACCTAACTTGCCCAACAAAATAACGACCCCGGCTAACAGCAAAATAATTCCAGCGGAATATTTGTTATTAGGCATTCGCGTTCCGCTCCTTACAACGCCAATCGCATATGTTGACGAAAGACGACAGTTTTTATCTATATTAGTTTATAGGAACTGAGGCAAAAATACCAGTACGTTACGGGGGTCTGAGCAAAAAAAAACCGTTCCGCATTATTTTGCGTGAACGGAGCAGGTCATAATCAGGTTGAAATTGGTTTCTTTTTGACAACGGCAAGCGCGATAACAAGCGGAACGCAGAGCAGCGGTATCGCTTCGGAAAGCGTCTTGGAACCGTGGAAAAGCAGGCGGTTAAGCCCTGGATCATGCATGAGCATCTCTCCGGCGGCATATGCAAGCAGCGCTGCTCCAATGTAGGAAAGTGCAGGAAATCTTTGCAGCAGCGTCCCCAGCATTTGGCTTCCCCAGATGATCATGGGAATGCTTAGTGCTATGCCGAGCAGGATCAGAATCGGATCTCCTTCGGCGACGGCGGCAATTGCCAGAACATTATCTAAGCTCATGACAAAATCGGCAACTACGATGGTCCAGATTGCCGCCCCGATCGTTTTCGCTTTCTTGACGTTATGATTATCATGCTGCCCTCCTGCTTCCGCAAGCAGCTTTACTGCAATATAAAACAGCAGCAGCGCTCCTATGGCCTGTAAGAAAGGCACCTGAAGCAGCTTGATGGCGACGAGGGTCAGCAAACATCTTAAGCCTACCGCGGCTGCCGCCCCCCACCACACGGCCCGTTTACGCTGCTCTGGCGGCAGCTGCCCGCTCGCCATGGCAATGACGATGGCATTATCTCCGCTAAGCAATACATTAATCAGTACAATTTCGATAAATATAATTAGGCTGTCCACGTTCATCCCCCCTCTAATCAGAGGTATGAACAAGCCGTAAGGAATATGTCCAAAAAAAATGAATCCATCCGCGCGGCCGCCCGTATTTAATGTAGATTTCAAGATGCGTTTGTTAACGGAAGGAGAGTATTTGCTTATGGAATTATTCTCTGTCGAATTTTTCTCCGCCCTGTTGACCATCGTGTTCATCGACCTGATATTGGCCGGGGACAACGCCATTGTTATAGGGCTTGCAGCACGGAATTTGCCAAAGGAACAACAAAAGAAGGCGGTCATTTGGGGAACTGCCGGAGCGGTCGGAATCCGGATCATTGCTACCCTGCTCGTCGTCCAGCTTCTAAATGTTCCATGGCTTAATCTTGTAGGCGGGCTGCTCTTGGTATGGATTGCTTATAAGCTGCTCATACAAGAAGACCCGCATGACGGCATTAAATCCGGGAATACGCTATGGCAATCGATTCGGACGATTATTATCGCAGACGCGGCAATGGGAATCGATAACGTGATCGCGGTAGCCGGTGCGGCGCATGGAGATACGCTGCTCGTGGTCCTTGGCCTTATTATCAGCGTACCCGTTGTCGTATGGGGCAGCACAATCTTTATCAAGTTGATCAACCGCTTCGAATGGATCGTATATGTCGGCTCGGCGGTTCTCGCTTACACAGCTGCGAAGATGATAACGCATGAAAAATCATTCAAGGTTTTTTTCGAAAATCAGCTGTACTTCTGGTCTTTCGTCGTTCTAGTGGTCATTATTACCCTCGCAGCCGGTTTATGGACCAACTCGCGAAGGAAGAAAAGCATACAAGAAAAAAGCAGCGAATCCCATTAAGGGATTCCTGCTTTTTTTTATCTTATTTATACGCATACGCGATATCAAGATATCATTAAAACCAGCTGTCCTCGCCAGCGGTTTGCACAGCCGTTTGAAGCTGCGGAGTAAGCAGAAGCTCCTCTGTTCCTTCGACGGCTGCTGCCAGCAGCTGATTGTAATTCGGAATGAGCGACTCGATCTTCTCGGCGATTCTGAGATTCGGGTTCGTGCTGGGCGATTTCGGCAAAAATAGCGTACAACAATCCTCGTAAGGCAAAATCGAGGTTTCAAACGTGCCTATTCTCTCCGCTAAACGAATGATTTCATGCTTGTCCATCATGATCAAAGGCTTAAGCTGCGGCAGGTCCGTTGCCCGCCCGATTACATTCATGCTTGAGAGCGTTTGGCTTGCTACCTGCCCCAAGCTTTCCCCTGTAACGATGCCGCTCGCTCCATTGCGCTCGGCGAGCAGTTCCGTTATGCGCAGCATCGCTCTTCTCATCAGCGTTATGATGAGATTATCGCTTTTCGCCTGCACCAAGGTCGTTTGAATTTCGGTAAAAGGCACCAGATGGAGTTTGATAGGCTCGCCGCTAAAATAAGAAAGCCGTTTTGCCAGCTCGATAACCTTATCCTTGGCTTGCTCGCTTGTGAACGGGTAGCTGTGAAAATGCACGGCCTCCACTTCAAGCCCTTTGCGCAGAGCCAACCAGCCCGCAACAGGACTGTCGATCCCGCCGGAAAGCAGCAGCAAGGCTTTGCCGTTGGAGGCGAATGGAAAGCCGCCAGCGCCTTCTATCACTTCGTAGAATATATAGGCCGCTTCCTCCTGGATATCCACACGCAGCTCGATATCCGGATTTTTCACGTTCACTTTGAGATCCGGCATCGCACGAAGCACATGGCCTCCGACGAGATGGTTCATCTCTTGCGAATTATGGGGATATTTCTTCCAAGCACGCTTCGCGCTTACTTTAAAAGTATTAGGCTTCACAGGCAATGCAAGCATTAAGCCTAGCGCCGCTGCCCTTATTTTCTCAAGATCCTGCTCCGTGCTGACAACCGGACTTAAAGAAACGATGCCGAACAGATCTTTTAAGCGATCGGCAATCGGCTCGTATGGGTGGCCGTTCAGCTTAACGAACAAGCGTCCGAACGATTTGAAATAACTAATATTCTCGTAAGGAAGCAACGCTTGCTTTACCTGCTCAAGCATTTTCTTTTCAAATTTGTTGCGGTTTCTCCCTTTTACCATTAAATCTCCGTAGCGGAGAACAATTTGATCGTAAAGCAAAATTAAGTCAATCTCCTCTCAAGCGGCTTCAACTGCCCGACAACCTGACGCAAGCTTGCTGCCAACGCGGATATATCCCGCTCCTCATGTTCATCTCCAAGACTAATTCGAACGCCGCCGGCTGCCTGCTCATGGCTTGCGCCTATGGCCAGCAGCACACGGCTCGGCTTATCATCCTTTGAAGAGCAAGCCGATCTGGTCGATGCCATTATACCATGCTGCTCCAGCATATGAATGATAACCTCGGGCTTCATCCCCGGATACGAGAAATGAATAATATGCGAAGCGGCAGGCTCTGCCCCATTCAGCTTCAGCTCCGGGATCTCCCCGATCAGCCCGATAAGCATCTGCTTCAGCTGCTTCATTCGGCTCTCGCGCCGCTCCATCATCTCTATCGACATTCGCAGCGCCTTGGCAGAAGCGACAATGGCAGGCACGTTCTGCGTTCCCGGCCGGAATCCGCTCTCTTGCGATCCGCCAGTAAACATAGGATACAGCGATATACCCTCGCGGACAAACAAAAATCCGACACCTTTAGGGCCCCTTAGCTTATGCGCGGACCCGCTGAGCAAATCGATGCCCCACTCTTTAATCGGAATGGGCAGCTTGCTTAAGCTTTGAACCGCATCAACATGAAATATCACCTTTGGAAAGCGTTTCAGCAGTCTGCCGATTTCCCCCAGCGGTTGAATGGTTCCGATTTCGTTGTTGACATGCATGATGCTTACCAATATCGTTTCATCCGTCAAAGCCTCTTCCAATTGCCCGATCCGGACATGCCCTGACTTGCTTACAGGCAGATACGTTACCCTAAACCCCTCTTGCTCGAGCTGCGCAAACGATTCATAAACCGACGCATGCTCAATTTGGGTCGTTATCAAATGCTTTCCCCGGCCGGCATACTGGCGTGCAATCCCTTTTATCGCCAGATTATTGGACTCCGTGCCGCCTGATGTAAATAACCATTGGCCATGCGATGCTTGCAGCCGATCCGTAAGCATGGAACGCGAGCGCTCAATTAATTTATCCGCGTTGGCGCCAGCATGGTGTAGGGAAGATGGATTCGCATATTCGGACTTCATCACTTCCATCATCGTTTGCACGACCTCATCGTATGGCGGGGTTGAGGCGCAGTGGTCAAAATATAGCATAACTAGACTCCCTCCTATGCAAAAAGAAAAAGATCATCGATTGCTCCGCCGTTTGAGGCAGTGAGCTGAATCGTGATCTTATGGCTGCCGTTTCACTTCGCTTGCAACACTTTAGCGACATAGCGCTGGGTTTCTTCCGGCAGCGATTCGAGGTTTTCGATCAGCTGCTCGTTCGTTCTGATGCCCGTACGGTCAACTCTTCCCGGACCGGCATTGTAAGCCGCCAATGCAACCTGTTCATTCCCGTTGTATTTCTTTAGGAGCATGGACAAATATTTCGTGCCGCCCTCAATATTTTGCGCGGGATCAAACGAGTCGGTGACGCCTAGTCCTCTGGCCGTACCGTCCATAAGCTGCATCAGACCTTTGGCTCCTGAGCCAGACTGCGCATCCGCTCTAAAACCGGATTCGGTCTTGATCACAGCCTGAATCAATGAAGGGTCTACTCCGTATTTCGCTGATGCCTGCCGGATAAGATCGTCATAGGCGGAAGGTGAACGGTTAGACTCGTCTTCATTGCCGTAGGTAATATTCGTTAGGCTGTGCAAAGAATGAAGCTGGGAAAGCGCATCCGCAGGCAGAACAGGAGCCGCGGAGCCTTCCTCTGAAGCGCTGTCCGACATATATTGTGATAAAAGAGTATCGAATAAGGAAGCAGAGCCATCCCCTGATGCAGCTTGCAGCGGATTCGATGCGGCCTTTACATCCAAGCTCGGCGCGAGCTGAAGCTGCAATAATGTCTTGATAATACGAGGGTCAATACTCATGATAACCTCCTAGCTGTCTGTTTATGTGTTTGTTCGTCGTATCCGTCAATAAGTATATCGGTTTTTATTGTACATGTTTTTAGGGCAAACAGCCAGTATCCCTTTTTTGGATCAAATGTATGAGGGGCATAATCTCATTGATCGATCGGCATTCCTTATATTTCACATCTTTGTCCTCCGCGCGCGGCAGCTGTTTTCTGCCGTTTAACCAAACGGGATTCCAGCCTGCCTGGTATGACGGCACAATATCGTTATGCCAAGCATCACCGACATAAACCAGCACCTCCGGATCAAAGCAGGATTGTAAACGGACATGGCGAAAAACCTCCGGATCAGGCTTTGCGATGCCGATTCCGTCTGAGATATATACCGCCTGCAAGTCTATCCAATTCAACAGTCCCAGCGACCTTATTTTGATCATTTGATGCTCAACCGGGCCATTCGTAATCAAGCCCATGCGAATACCGTACGATTCCAGCTGCCCAAATAGCGTCTCTGCTCCGTTTCTCAGCTTGATACGCTTTTGCTCCCGCTCATAGTTTTCCTGAAGCTGTACGGCTGTCTGTTCCGCTAGGTTTATTCCGATATCCAAAAAGGCTGCGGTAGTCCGTTCGATGCGAAGCTCCTCCAGCGACATCATTCCGCTGGCATGCTTCTCCCATAAACGGTCGCTATGTTTTCTTAATCGTTTGAATAAATCCTCCGCTTGCAATCTATCCCTAAAAAGCCCGCTGATTCCGGCAGTCCGTACTGCCGTCAGAAAAGGCTGAAGCTGATCATAAAGCGTATCGTCCAAGTCGAAAAAAACTGCTTTTACCAATTAACTCCCCCCCCTTGCCTGCCTTGACCGTTTCAAGTTAAAAAATCATACCCATTATAATGCCTCCCTGAAGGCTTGAACAATAGATGTATATCTCTATCCTTCTTGCATAATAAAAAAGACCGTTCCCGAAAATTAAGGAACCGTCTTTATAGTGAAATCAGGCGTTAAAATAAGCTTACTTAAATACCTTTACGCGCTCTTCGATCGGTTGGAACGTTTTCTCGCCCGGCGCGGCTGTCGGTTTGCCGAAAGGCATTTGCGCAATCAACTGCCATGAATCTGGCAATGACCATGTTTTCTTTACTTCTTCGTCGATCAGCGGGTTATAGTGCTGGAGGGTAGCGCCGAAGCCTTCTTTTTCTAGCGCTGTCCATACTACCAATTGATGCATGCCTGAAGAATGCTGCGACCAAATCGGGAAGTTTTGCGCATAAGACGGAAAGCTTTCCATTAAACCGTCTACGACATTCTTATCCTCGAAAAACAGCACCGTGCCGTAGCCGCTTTTGAATGAACCCATTTTTTGCTCCGTGGATTCGAATTGGTCTGCCGGAACGATTGCCCGCAGCGTGTTTGTCGCGATATCCCACAGCTTGTCATGGTTTTCGCCAAGCAGAACGACGACCCGCGCGCTCTGGGAATTAAATGAGGATGGTGTATGCAATACCGCCTCATGTACGATTTCTACGATTTTTTCATCGGAAATGACGGACTCTTTGCTGATCCCGTAAATCGAACGTCTTGTTTTTACAGCTTCCAAAAATGCTTGCGATGTCATTATTTTTCCTGCCTCCCAATGGTCTTCTGTGCGTGGATATCTCTTCCGATTCCACCTCAATCAATTACTTTACGTAAGTAACTTTATAATATTTAGACCATGAAGTCAAGTCGAACAAATACATTATCCCCATCTCATTCAGAATTATGATTCATGGGCTGCCTCCTCCGTTAAACTCAGAGGTTCACCGTCACGCATGCGCCATTTCCCGTTAATCCATGTCACAAAAAACGAAATGGCTCCAAGCGTCAGCAGCACTCCTACTTTATAAAGCGCTTCTTGTCCGTTCAAGTCCATAAAGATGGCTTTGATTGCGACAACCAGCAGGACAGCGGAAGCGAACCATTTGAACAGCGCCTCCCGATAAAAAGCTCCCCACAAGATGAGCAGCAGCGAATAACAGCCCCAAGACACGGATAAAGCCAAAGCCAAATAGACGGTAGAAGCGTCCGGCATATATTCCGTAAAAATATTTTCGATTTGCCTGGTCAACAACCCGCCTACGATAAGATGGGCAAGCAGCGCATAGACTCGTGCCAAAATGAGGTTAGCTTGATCCGTAAGCTCAGGAATGACCAGCTTTCTCGAGAAATAAAAACCAAGCGCAGCAAGCAGCATCCATGCGAAGGCACCCCAGTTCAAAAATGGAATATACATGCCGAACCACTCGCCCCGAGGCGTATCCCATGTCACGACATACCAATAACAACCCACCACGAACCAGATAACAAGCGAGCTCAAGCTAAGGAGCTGCCACTTTTTCGCGTGGCCTACGGCAGCGGCAAGTATGGCTATGATGCTCCACAGCAGTACCGTAACCAGAGGTTTGGAGTCGTAACCGCCTCCAATGCTGCTCAAAGATATGAGAATCAGCAGTAAACCTCCCAGAAAAACACTTACTGCAGGGGGCGTGATCTTGGCCGTAGCATGATAAATGACGAAGCTGACCAAAAGGTAGACCAGTCCGATAAAACTAAGGATATAGCCATATGGCACTTCGCCATGCAATATAAGCAGCGCCCAAAAGCTAAACACGATCCCGTTTACGCCATTTAGGTATAGATCGGTCCCTTCGAATTTCAGCTTGTTCGTCCACGAGGAAATCATTAGACCTATCGTATAGAACAGAAAAGCGGCTAACGCATAGCGAATCGGCATGCTCCACAACCCTTCGACCGAAGGGTCGTAATGAATAAAATAAACGATATACATCAGCCATGAACCTATAAAGCTAATGATCCGAAGCTCTTGCCAGCTGCGTGATATGCTTAGAAAAAAGAAGGCCACATTCAGTACTAGCATGTATAGGAATAAAGCAAACACCTGATCCGTTTCCGGCCGCATAAGCAGCGGAGACAGCAATCCGCCCAGCATAGCCATAATCATCAGTAATCTAGCTTGGAACCTGAAGGCATATAACGAAATGCCGATCGTAACCGCACTCGTTCCAAGCAGGATCGTCATGGGGTCCCAAAGTCGATAATAAATGCCGGCAAACGCAAACGTGGCATATAAAATACATGCTCCCATACCTATGCAGATCTCGCCTATCGGATTTCGAGGCATTCGGCTTGCGAGCTTTATGCCAAGGACGCTAATTCCTGCTCCGCCTAAAAGCCCAAAGCCTATTTTCATCGCTTCCGTTATCCAGCCCTGCTCCATCGAATATTTAAACAAGGTGATAAACGCAGTCATGACGAATAACACGCCAAGCAGCGATGTCCAATGCTTATTCAGTATTTCCTTCATTTCTGTTCCTCCGTTTTTTCAAATGTGTTTTCCCGTCAAGTCTGCTGCGCCAATAATCCATACCTTTCACTGCTGCATACAGGAGGACGAAGCATGCAAAAGCAATCACTTCAAGCTGCAGCAGATACCAAGGCCAAGGTGCTAATATATCGAGCAAAGAGGCGGTGCTTGGCTTACGCGCCAGAAACATAAAATTAGTCGTGCCGGCAATGCTGTTTGTGATGGCAGCAGGAATGGCGAGGACATGCAGCCAGAGCATAGCCCTCAGAACAGATCGGAAGGTTGGCCGGTACCGTTCAACTGCCAAGATGAACAAGGAGGAACCGATAATTCCGATATGGGCAATAAAAAAGTGGAAATACCGGAAATGCGGAAAGGCCTCATCCAGATTCGGCGTTAACAAGGCTTGCAGCGCGCCCATGCTTCCCAGAAAAAAAAGCGCATCATAAAAACGTTCTCTTTTCGCTATTAGCACTAACGCGCTTACGAGCAGCATCAGGCTGCACAGCTGGAACGGCAGGGAACCGACCCCCCAGCGATGTTCCAGGACATAAGAAAGCTGAAGCGAAATCTCGCAGCATAGGAGCAGGATGGCTAGCCCAAATCGCATGGCTCGATTCAGCTTCGGCTTGCGCATTTGCTTTCTGAACATGACGATAAAAACACATGCTGCAATAAGTACAGCCAATGCCGCATAGTGTGCAGCCGAAAACATCTCAAAGGCCATGATAAAGCACTCCCTTTCCGCTTTTATATCCCCGCTTCTTAGTTTCATTTTGTAAAAAATGGCATAAAAAAAATAGTACCAACTTTATATGGTACTATCCTCGTCATTCTTCTTATGAAATAAGCCCATTTCCTTGGCTTTATTTGCTGCTTCGCGCGAACCGCTCAGATTCAGCTTTTTTAGTATATGATTGACATGATTTTTGACTGTGCGTATGGATACGACCAGCTTGTCGGCAATTTGCGGCTGCGTATAGCCTTGATCGATTAAATCCAGCAGCTGCAGCTCGGACGGAGTAATAAGATCCCCAAGCTTCTTGACTTCGAACTCGCGTTCAAGCTGCTTCAGCCTGCGAAACTCCTCCCGCATGCGTTCCGCTACGGCCGCGTTAATGGGCGATTGGCTTCGATAGGCCGATCTTATTGCATCCGGCAAGCTTTCAAAATCCGATTTGATATGATAATCAATGGCTCCCGCTTGAAAAGAGCGGAAGATGAGCTCCTTTTCCTCCATCGAGGTCAGCATAATGACCTTGGCACCAGTCGATACCGAGGCCTCCTCGGCGAGCAGAACGCCCTCTGGGCGGCCATCCAGCATAATATCCATCAATACCACATCCGCCGGCGACGATTGCTGTACCCCCTCATGCAGCGCCTGCCTTGCATCCTCGGCTTTGCTGGCCGTCCAAACGACCTTCATGTCCGGCTCTTTGTTGATATAAGCCACAAGGCCGCGAAGCCAATCTTGGTCATCTTCCACGATCCATACCCTTATGCTATTCACTCGCTTCCCTCCCTTTTTCATGATGTATGACTGTTTTCCCCGCTTGAACCGCCCGTTTCGGGAATGTTAAATAAACAGAGGTGCCGGCTCCCGGTTTGCTTCTTAGATTAAGTAATCCCTTATGTTTTCGCATGACATGATAGGCATAAGGCAGCCCCAGGCCAAAATTCGTGTCGCTGCCGTTTTTGGTCGTATAGAAGGGCTCGAGAACCTTGGCCATCTCGCTTTTGCTCATCCCCGGACCTGAATCTTTTATTTCAATGATAAGCTCCCGTTTCGTTTCGCTCAATAGAATGGACAGCTCGCCTTTGCCCTTCATTGCTTCGAGGGCGTTGGCGACGATATTGCCTAAAGCTTCGCTCACCTGCGCGGGATCAATGCGGCAGTTCCAACCTGGGCTCAAAGAGGTTTGCAGTTTAATTTGGCCGAGCACAGGCTCGTAGCCCTTTATGGTCTGCCCGATCAGCGCTGCCAAATCCGTGGGCTCGACACGCAGGACCAAATCTTCCGTCCGCCGATGCACGCGCTGCAGCATTTCTTGCATATGCCGCGATGCGTTTAGCACGGTTTCAATGTCGGCAAGCAGCTCCTGTTGATCCGTAGCAAGCGCATATGCCTTCATCTTCTCCGAAAACAGCCGCATTTTCCCCGCGTCATTCTTGATTGCGTGATTGAGAATGGCCGTTCCTGACGTGACGGCCCTTAAGGTGGAATCGTATCTCCGACGGTCGATGTTGACGCGCACGCCCATGAATCCGTATGTAAACAAAGCGATGACAAATATCGTAACCCCTAGCCCGACGATCCAGGTATTATAAACCCACATGCGCAGCATCCCGAAGCTTGGCAGCACGTAATTCATAACCATGCAAAACATGACCGGAGGAAGAACCGCGGAGCAGATAATCCAGTGCGTTCGGGAAAACGAGGCGTGAAGCTGGCGCTTTAACAGAACCTGAACTGCCCCGTACATAATATACGGCACTGCCCACCAAACGACGATTTTGAATGAGATGGGATATACGGCGGTATAAAAAGGGGTAAATACGATACATAGAACAATCGGAATAAGCAGCAGGAAAGGCAAAAGCGACTGAAACCGCTTAGACAATCGAACAGGCCGATATGCAATCGCGAATAAAATGAAGGAATACGGCAGGCCATAATAGGAAACGAGCGAGGAGACCGCCTGCAAACGGTACAGCAGCTGCCTCGCAACCTCATTCATCCCGGCATCCGCCGCTGCAGGCAGCCATTGCAGATCAAGAACGGCCGCAAGCGCACCCGCTCCGCCGCTGAATGCCACGGCGCCCAGCCAATGGTTAACGGGGGCTCTCCGATCGGAAAGCCATATAATGGCTGCAATAGCCCACAATGCGATAAGAACGAATAGCATAACGCAGCTCCTTCACTACCGATACTCAGTTATATCAATCGATACGGGAGACCCATTCGCCAATGAACGTTTGCCCGTGCACAGATAGGCTGCTCCCGATGGCGCAGCCTATCTATTGTCGATCGTTCAATTGAACCATTTTCAATCGCCATGCGTCAACAAACGGATCAAATCCGGCTCAGCTTCTCGACTTGCTTCAGCTTCTGGGCAAGCATCTCCGAACAATAATTGTTTTGATTCCGCTGATCAAAAGCAAGGGCAAGCTCCTCGGCTTCCAGCTTAAGCCGCTCATAGGAAAGCTCGCTGCCCATTTTAAGTTTGCGGCGCCGCTTCTGCTGCAGCCATACTTGCAGAAAGGCCTGGGCTGAGCTCAGGTATAAAAAACGGTCCCAACCGACCTTGGTTTCCATTGCAAAGCCAATGGTGTTCTCAAACCACTTTGCGGCCTTGTTAATATCCGTTACGGTGTAGTAAGCAAGGAAGCTCCCGTACTCGGTCAAATAACCGGGACCGCTTAACAGGCGCGCTCCTTTCTTCGCCATTTTCACGGCCTCCTCAGCTTGATCGGTCTCAAGGAGCGGGAGCAGCAAATGGCTGTACGTATTTTGGGGAATAGTTTTGCAGGTCAACCGGCCATCCATGATCGGCTTCATCGTTTGCAGGCCGCGCCGGTATCTGCCAGCTGTAAAATGATAGTAGCCAAAGCTGTTTTGTTCGCATGCCCTGCAATCCGACATGCCGTCCCGCGCTGTTTTACGCCAGAGCTCGTAATAGGTCTGTGCTGCTTCCAAATCGCCTCTCGATAGCGCGTAGCGATGATGACTCTGATAATAAGGGCGCAGGCTGTGACCGTATTGTAAGCATTTTGCTTTGAAATCATCAAGGATTGACGAGATTTGGGCTGCGCCAAATTGCGGAAACCGCCAAATTTGATTGATGAACCATTTATAGTGCCAAAGGATCGAGAAGCTCGAATAAGCGGCAGGCTCTTTTTCGAACTGCGTCAAGCACCATGTAAAGGAGACAAGGAACCTTTCTTGATAACCGGAATCAAGCGCCGCCTCGGAATAAGTCATTCGCGCGAAGTAGGCATCCTCCTTCGTCATATATTGGTCGGCGATTCGAATCGCTTCTTCCAATACCGCAAGCTTTTGTTTGCCCTGCGGCAAGCTCCAGGCCTCGCTCCTTAACTGATTGTACCGCTGCTTCATAATTAACGATCACCCGCCTGACCGAGTCCGATATCCAGCACCTGCATAAACGATTGATTCAACAGCTTCAGTTCCTCTGGACCGAGCGGATAATTGCCGAGCAGCAGGGCTTGCGTATAAACGGTTTCGATGCAAAGCTTCTGCATAGTCGCATCGTTACAGGCGATGGCCTTCCGTATCAGCGGATTGTTGAAATTGTAGCAAAGCCTTGCCAAAGGCAGCTCATACAGCTCATTGATGACAATATCTACGATTTCAGAAAATACGTCATTCGCCTCTTCCTTCGTTTGCTCCGCCATCCGAAGAAAGTTCACCTCGTCATTCGTGTTATAAAGCGCCGCTAAATCAGCCGGTTCAAATTGTTTTAGCACACTCCTGCACTGAAATGGAGCAAGCAGACGGTCTGAAAGCTCCAAAAACGCTTCCGCGTTTAACAGATCTACTGGATTGATTGCTTCAAAGAAATTAGAAAAGTTAATCGGATCCAGCACTAATGCTTCAATATTCTCATCCAGCTCGGGAAGCTTGCGCACCAGCTCAAAGTCATGTACGTAACCGCCATTAATAACCATGACATCCTGCGCTTTTGCCACGCGCGCCACTTGGCGAAATTCATCAAGCGTAGAGGACACGACGATATGCCGGCTCTTCTCCAAAATCTCCCCCATCCTCATCTCGCCGAATGAAGTTTCGAAGGTAAGGAACCGAATAAACAAACGATAAAGCTCATCATCCTGGGATGCCATTGCTTTGATGGATGAATAATGAATTCGAATTATTTTCTCCAGCAAGTCCGGGTCTGTTTCCGCAAGCATGATCATATGCCGCTTTATGCATTCGCCCAGTTCATCCTTAACGCTGTAAAACAGCTCGTTTTCCATTAACGATTCGCGGGATGCCGTCGGCTTCAGGCCATTGGCGTTCATGACGCAGGTCACGAAAAACGCCCAGTCCGGCAGCATATTTTGAATTTGATCTGACAGCAGCATCCGCTTGACGTAAACCTTATGCTTCTTCTCTGCTTGCAAGCTGACCGCGTAGGGCAAAATATACGCTACGCCCTCCAGCTCTCCCATACCGGATTTCAGAGGAATGGCGTCCAGGAAGTTCTGATACAAATGATACTCTCCGTAAGCCAGCGCTTCTGTCATGCTCATGGCCCACGGCGGCGTTTCTTCATTGACGGTGATTTCGTTTTTCCCTTCGGATAAACGGATGGGAACGGGAAGGTACTGACCGTAATGCGTCATTAAATCCGACATGCTGTCCCATTCATAGTAATCCTCATAACCGTCCTTGCAGGTTAAAAATACGGTCGTCCCGATCGGTGCGTCTTTTTCGAGCTTGCGTATTTTGTAGGTCCCGTCCGAGCGTCCCCTCCATTCAAGGGTATCGCCCTCCAAAGCAGACCGCGTTATGACTACGATTTCGCCGCTAACCACGAAGCATGACAGCAGTCCGACACCGAATTGGCCGATGAAATCATCAGCCGAGTCGAGCTCCTCGCGTTTCGAGGTGCTGCCGATTTGGGCCAGAAAACGGTGGATTTCCTGCTCCGATAAACCGATTCCGTTATCATGGACGGCGATCGTCCGAGATCCGTAAAGCTCTACGGTCACAACGGCATCAAAACGATGGCCTAGACGTTTGCGCGCCGTAATCGCGTCCACGCCATTTTGGAGAAGTTCCCTTACGAATACGCCGGGATTTGCATATAAATGCTTCGATAGAAGCTCAATCATTCCTTGTAAGTTAACCTGAAAATTCAATTCGCTCATATTTTCTCCTATGTTCGTTATGTCATTAATATACATATCGGTATTACCCTCCGTTTTATTTCGTCATATTGCAGCCTTATCCTTTTTTTAGGCGAATAATGACAACAAAGGACGACCAGCTCTCGGCTAATCGTCCTTTTTCGGTTTATTTTGTTTAAAGCTTAAACACGGAGGCCTTCTCTTTCAAATCCTGCGAAGAGCCTGTCAGTTTCTCTGCCAGCGTGCGCAGCTCATCAGAAATATCATTTTGCTTAACGGACAGCTCGCTCATATGCTCCATTTTGCCATTAACATCGGTAGACGTGTTAAGAAGCTTATCCACTGCTGAAACAATATGGGTCATACCGCTCGTAATTTCGCTGATGGCCGTGGAAATTTCGCTCATTTGATCGGAAAGCACGCTGCTCTGCGACTCCAATGCCTGGAAAGTGCCGCTAGCCGTCTCCGATGCTTGACGGGTCGAGTGAATGACATTCGCGAAGCTTCCGATCGTGCGGCTGCTGGCAGCTACATCATTTTGGATCAAAGACAATTCCTTCGTGATCTGCTTGGAGATGGAATCCGTTTGACTGGACAGCTTCCTGATTTCCTCCGCCACGACCGCAAAGCCGCGTCCATGTTCCCCTGCCCTTGCCGATTCAATGGAGGCGTTCAGTGACAGCAGGTTCGTCTGCGTGTTTAAGTCCTGAATGCCATTCAAAAATTTCGATACGTTGTTATAACGGTCATTCATCGTTTCGAAAGCTTCCGACAGCTTCGCGAACTGCTCTACGGTCTCGTTTACCATCGTAACAACGCCAGCCATTTGCTGCGACCCGCTTTGCGAGGATTGCTTCATCTGGCGCATATCATTGTTTATGTATTCGCTTGAAGCGGCAATTTCCTGAGAGCTTGCAGATATTTGTTCGGTTACCGCCGAAATGGATGACGCATCGTCATATTGGGAGAGCAATGCCTCTCTGCCAAGATCCACTTGGCCCTTCACGTCTTCGGAAGCCTTACGGTTGCTGCCGATCATCGTATCCATATTCCGCGAAACATCCAGCACCGACTCGCTTACCTGGAGCGTCGCTCTAATCGTATCGCGTAAATTATCGCCCATATCGGCTAAGGATTGATCGATTTCTCCGAATTCGTCGGCGCGCACGAGCTTCTCTTGACTTGTAAAATCATTGCTGCCGTATGCCCGAATACGGCGAGTAATGCCCGCAAGACCCGTTTTGATCGATTGCGTAACGCCAAAAATCATGATCGCAGGCAGCACGGCAAGCAATATCACATTGATGAGCACAATGATGTTTGCGCGGGATACATCATCATTCAAACGGTTTTGAGTGATGTCCGCATCATGGGTTAAGCGCTCATGCATGGTGTCGTTCGAGTAGTTCAGAACGACTGTATATACGCTGATTAAACTACTAATTCGCAGCGATTTTTCCTCAGCCGTTAATCCGGTGGTATCGGTATTCGTATCCTTTAAATTGTCTAGGGCGAGACGAAGTACGCCGACTTGATTGGCATATAGGGGACCGTCTTCATCAGCCGGAGGGTATTGCTTATCCATCTCGATAAGCTGTTTTTCCAGCTCGTTCATATGGGCAGGCAGATCCTCCAAATCCTTCATGATCGCAGTCGCGTCGCTTTTGCCGTTCTCGATGGCGTCAACCATCAGAAGCATGACCTTCAGCAATTTATTAGAGATGCCTTGATAACTGCGTTCCGCGCGGGATAAATCCTCTGAATCTTGAATTGATCCGGCGACCGAAACATTTTGAACATAAATAAATATGCCGGAACCTACATTAAAGAGAGTAATGATTGCCGTAATTAACAATAACCTGGCCGTTATTTTTCTCATGCTCAATTTCTTTGACAGCTTGCCCAGCCTGCCCGCTCTCTCCAACCATACCTTTAAATCCATCCAGCTTTCTCTCTCCTCGGTCTCTCTAAAAAAGCAAAAAAGCTACCCAGCCACAGGAGGCGGATAGCTTACTTCGCTCTATATCCTTCCGGCGGTCTGGCAGCCATAGCGAATGCACCTTAGGCCCATAACTTTGCGTCCTTGCCTTTCGGCAAGTTTGCCATTTTCAGATTGTCTATGTTTGTATTTACAACATAAACCAGTATAGGACATACCAGACAATCTGTACACCCCTTTAGAACTATTTTATTCGGGACTTAGAAACAAAGTCGCATTGCAATAACGTCTTGACAGCGAATGAAAATAGGACGTTTGTATCGAAATGACCGAAATAAGCAAAATGTTGCGCACGGCCTCCCATTGATTCTCCGTGAGATTCGGCAGCCTGCTCGCAAACTGGTTCGCGGATAAACGAATGGCCTGCTCCGTCAATAAATCCTGATGCGGGTTCTCCTTCAAATGGCCGGATATATCGAGAAGCTGATCGTTATTCGCATCCAGCTCTTCAAACATACTGGTATAGGAGGCATATAATTCTATAGGTCCGACCAAATCATCCGTTTCGTCTTCCGGCTTCTTGAATACGATCTCGAATAGCTTGCGGATTGATTCAAAATCAAGATTAGACTTTAAATCATCTATAATGAACAATAACGCCGCTTGATTCAGAGAATATTTTTTTCCGGCCTTGGGACAATCGAAATAGGGTTTAAAATCTCGCTTTACCCAGTTTTGCATGGATGTAATCGACAGATTGGAATATTCGATCAGTTGGCCGAGCGCAGCAATCTCATGAAGCGAGAAGCCTCTCAGTTCATTGCCTTTTATAAGCTTCTCGATAATCGGAGGCAGCAGCGTAGACAGAAATGCAGGCAATCCCGCGCCCTTCTCCAAATCGTATTGATGCGTTTTGGTCCATGCGGCTTGCAGCACCTGCAGCGGCTTCTGATTATGCTTTCCATCCAAGGAGAGCAGCAAGCAGGCCATCTCTTTTCGAGTAAGCGTAAAGGACTCCATTTCCCTTCCTCCTCGCGCTTTCGGCATACAATATTTTATTACAAGTTCATATGAACTCATCATATGCCGGAGAATGACACTTGTAAAGGCTCGAAAATCAATGAGAATAAGCTTTTCCATCTCGTAAAATCGCTCTAAAAGCGCATAAAAGGCTGTTACCGTTAGATACGGCGTTTGTCATTAGCTGTAATCATTCGTTATAGTAGATCATAAGAATACAAAAATATAAATATAAAAGGGTAGTGAGAAACGAAAATGGGTATAGGATTCAATTTATTCATGATTGCTCTTCTTATTTTATTAACTGCTTTTTTCGTCGCAACGGAGTTCGCCATCATTAGACTTCGCTCCAGTCGGATCGATCAGTTAGTGCTTGAGGGCCGGAAGAACGCGCTTGCCGTTCAACGGGTTACGAGTAATCTGGATGCCTACTTGTCAGCCTGCCAATTAGGTATTACCATAACAGCACTCGGGCTTGGCTGGCTGGGAGAACCGACAGTTGAAAAAATGCTTTTACCCTTGTTTGAGCGTTTGGCAATAAATGATGACATCAGTCATATTCTATCCTTTTTCATCGCATTTATTTCGGTAACATTCCTGCACGTCGTAGTCGGAGAGCTCGCGCCAAAAACTTGGGCTATCCAAAAAGCGGAGTTTATCAGCTTCTTAACCGCAAAACCGATCATTTTGTTCCACAAAATTTTATACCCTTTCATTTGGCTGCTTAACGGCTCGGCTAACGCACTGGTTCGCCTGTTCGGTTTAAAGCCTGCCACGGAGCATGAAGAAGCGCATTCGGAGGAAGAAATTCAAATTATTCTTAACGAAAGCTACCAAAGCGGAAAGATTAACAATACAGAGTATGGCTACGTAAGCCGCATTTTCGCATTCGATGAATTGTTAGCCAAAGAAATTATGGTGCCCCGCACCGATATGATCTGTTTATTCACAAACAAATCGTTAGCCGAAAACATGGAAATCATACGGAAAGAACAATATACGCGTTTCCCGGTTGCGCTTGAGAGCAAGGATAACATCGTGGGCATGATTAACACGAAACAGCTTTTTCTTGAATATGAAACGGACCGTGATTTAGATTTCAAAAAGCTTGTACATCCCGTACTTAGCGTGTCCGAGGTTACGCCGGTCAAAATGCTGCTTAAACGCATGCAGCTCGAACGCGTACACATCGCGATCCTTGTTGATGAATACGGCGGCACATCCGGCCTGATTACGATTGAAGACATTTTGGAAGAAATCGTCGGTGAGATTCGAGATGAATTCGACGCTGACGAACGCAAGGAAATCGAACAGCTGGCAGACAACTGCTACCTGCTCGACGGCAAGGTATCCCTTAGCGAGCTGAGCGACCTTACCGGCATGAACTTCGAGGAAGAAGACGTCGATACGGTTGGCGGCTGGTTGTACAGTCAAGTCCCCGATCCTAAACCAGGCAAAGAGCACTTTTACGAGAATTATAAGTTCATTATCCGTGAAACAAGCAAAAACCGGATTCGCAAGGTCGAAATGCTCATTCAGCAGCTTGAACAGAGCATGGAAGGCGAAACCGCTTAAATTTAAGCACAAAAAGAAGCAGCTCCGCGATGCCGGAGCTGCTTCTTTTTTCAAACATAGCCGCCCATGACAAACCCTATAGAAGGCTAAAAATATTTGAAATGCGTTCCTCCATCCATTCCTCAGCGTGACTCATTGCATCTTCTAGCGTGCATGGACCCGGCACGATCGGGAAGCAAGCCCGCAGCCCAAGTCTCGCGGCGGCAGCACGGTCATCCCCAATCGACCCGCAAACGGCTATAACCGGAATGCCCTGCTCGGCAGCTGAGGCACACACCGCTTCGATTACTTTTCCTGATCCGGTTTGACCGTCGAGCCTGCCCTCTCCCGTCACGATCCAATCCGCATCCCGAATGAACTCATCAAATCGAAGCTGATTCATGACCAAACGGGCGCCCGACTCCATTGCAGCATCAAAAAAGGCGAAAAGCGCTGCCGCGGTTCCTCCTGCGGCACCGCTGCCAGCCAGATTAACAACCTCCAAACCTGTATGACCTTCGATAACATCCGCAAATTGTTTTAAGGCCCCTTCCAGCTGCCGGACTGACTCCGGACTTGCACCCTTCTGCGGTCCATAGATTGCGGATGCGCCCTGCTCGCCGCATAACGGATTGCGTACATCGCAGGCTATGACAAATTGGCTGGCTCGGACCCTCTCATCAAAATTCGCAGCATCGATAGAATGCAGCTTCGACAAATGGATTCCGCCTGGCAGGAGCTCTGCTCCGCTTATATCCAGAAGCTTCATTCCAAGCGCCTGAAGCATGCCGGCTCCGCCGTCATTGGTGGCGCTGCCGCCAAGGCACACGATAAATTTACGGTACCCTGCTTGCAGCGCATGTAGAATCATTTCCCCCGTGCCGAATGTAGAGGTGTATAACGGATTTCTCTCATCCCCTCGCAGCAGGGAAAGGCCAGACGCCTCTGCCAGCTCAATAACAGCTGTAATGCCGTCGCCCATTACTCCGTATCTTGCTTCAATCATTCGTTTTAGCGGATCATGGGCTGCTATGGCGACAAAGAAACCTCCGCTTGCGCGAACTAGGATTTCCATGGTCCCTTCACCGCCGTCGGCCATTGGAAGCCGAACCGTTTCGGCATTCGGATGAACCGAACGTATGCCTTTCTCCATGGCCTTAGCCATTTGAAATGCGTTACCTGAGCCCTTGAAGGAATCAGGCGCTAAGATGATTTTCATCCCATTCACCCTTTTTTATTTTTTCAAAAAAAACACTTGCATTTATATCAAGTTTTATGCAATAATACATCTTGTGTTTAACGAATCACACGTGCCGTTGTAGCTCAACTGGTAGAGCAACTGACTTGTAATCAGTAGGTTGGGGGTTCAAGTCCTCTCGACGGCACCACTTTTTTTACGGGACGTAGCTCAGCTTGGTAGAGCACCTGGTTTGGGACCAGGGGGTCGCATGTTCAAATCGTGTCGTCCCGACCATCCTAATAAATGAACTCATTTGCATACATAGAAGAAAGAAGCTTGATTACTCAAGCTTCTTTTTTTTCATATCTGATCCCCGACTTCTTCAAGCATCGCCGCAAGCTCTTCGAAACCATACTCGTAAGCATAGTCCGCTGCGGTATATCCCGTATCATCCGATTTCAACGGATCGGCACCTGCTTGAAGCAGCAGCTTTACACCTTCCTCATCGCCTTTTGTTGCGGCCGTCATGAGCGGTGTCCAGCCCGTACTGTCCTGCAAATCCGGGTTCGCTCCTTCCTCCAGCAGCAAATTGACCATTTCTATGCTTCCGTTATACAAGGCAATCGTTAATGCCGTTTCTTCATAGCTTTGCTCCGTTAAATCAAGACTGGCTCCTGCTTTTATTAACGACGTACCCATGGCAGCCTCATTCAGCTGAGCCGCCCACATCAAAGCCGTCCATCCTTCTTCGTCCATGGCGTTCGGATTAATCCCGGAGCTCAACAGCGATTCTACGCGCTCCAGATCAGCCTCCGAAGCTGCCGCAAGAAGTTCTTCTTCAGACGGTTTCTCTCCTAGCGAACTCATAAAGCTATCGATCGATTTAGAGAAAATAACGCCGATTGAAATCGAGCCGGCCAAAATGATTACCGCTGCCAGGACGATAATAATCCCGATCCTCGAGGAATGAAAAACAATGCCGGAAGTTTGGCCGGCAAAGGTCTGAAGCGCATGAATGCGCTTCGGCAAAGGCGGATGCGTCGATAGCTTTTCGGCTAACCAAACGAACAATCCTTTCTCATAGCTGCTTTGCAATAAATACTCTTCGCGATCGACCCGCTTGTACAGCGTTTTTCCAATGGCTAAAATCGTAAGTCCGTTCATCGCGGCTTCCGCGTCTTGGGTAAAATAAGCCGCCATGCGGTCGCATGTGTATTCGCATGCTCTGGAATAAGCCTCCCCGAGAAAAGGAAGCCACATAGCCGGGATAATAAACAGCTGCTTCGTCAAATGATTGCGTTTGATATGCGCGAGCTCATGCGATATTACGAAAGCAATCTCTTTCTCGCCGCCCAATTGAATCAGCTCAAACAAGTCAGAGTACAGCACGACCATATTCCGGCCAAAAAAACGTGATGCGAATGCATTCAATATCCCGCTCGATTCCATCACGTATAGATCCGGAACAACCGGAAAGCCCATCTTTGCACATTGCTCTTGCGCGATTGCGAACACTTCCGGAAATTGACGCGGCGTGATTCGCACGCCGTTGATTCGAATGTTTGCCATCATGATCGCCTGGGCAAACAGCGGCAATAAAATAAGTACGGGAATGAGGAACATAAAAATAATCGAAAAGAACAATCCCAAATAAACAATGATGCTGAAAATAAGCGACAGCGTGTAATAACGGCCTTCTTTCTTATGTACGAGCGAGGATCCATAATCATTTTCGTTCAACAATAGGCATCTCCTTCAAAAATAATACCCACATTATACACGAATTCCCATCCTAATTGTACGGAGAGCAAAATGAAATACAAAAAAACTTTTCAACCATTCGGTCAAAAAGTCTTAAGACTCATTGCTATATTTGAATTCTCGATCATCCGGCATTTATTGATCCGATTCATCCCACTTTTTGGAATAGGCTTTTTTCGTAATCCACAACGTCATCCATGTGAGCAATACAACGATAATACCTGAAAATATCCAAACGCCAACAGGAACATTCATTTTTGTTTACCCCCTTATCTTTCCCTTTTAGTTTACACGATCCGATTCGATAGTTTTCACCGAAACCGTTAACAAAATCGTAACTTTTTATTGTACTGCTGACCCAAGACTACATATCAAAAAAGAGACAGCTTAACGCAGCTGTCTCTTTCTCTCTAGGATAACATATCCTTACCCTTTGCAATGAACGATGATATCGATCGGGTAACGCCCTGCATTTCGTCCATAAAGCGCCAAGCCGCCATGCTCGGCAGCAAGTTGAAGCTTGAAGCTTCGGCTTGCGTTCAGCTTCGATGTCAGCGTGCTTGGCAGAAGAACCTTGCAAAGGTAGCCGTAGGAGCCTGCTTCCTCCAGCTTGTTGCTTACCGCTTGATAATGCCATGACAACACGCCTCGGCTGTCGGCAGGATTGTCGCTGAGAATGATCGTCTCAACCGGCTCGCCGTCTATGAGAACATTCAGTTTTCCTTCATGGCGCTTTGAATCCGTCATATAGTAGGTATTCATGTTATACTCCGGTTCATCCAATGCGCCATGCATAAAGGAAATATCCGGTTTTTTCTGAATGCCGCCCTCCAAATTACGCTTCAGCAGACGCTTAGAGCTTGCTTCAAAGATAAGCTCGATGTCATAGATTGCTGCTTGCTCAGCGGCAGTCGGGAGCTGGACATCATAGGTGAAATGACCCGTCTCTCCGCCATTCGCTTTTTGCTCCTGCAGCGCATTCCAGCTGTATGCCCATTCGCTTTCAGAGAAGCTTGCAACCGGTACGCTAACGATCTGGCCGTCAGCTTCATATTTGCCGCCAGCTTGACCGCTGCGCACGTCAAACGTTATGAAGTTTCGGGTGAGCGTAACGCCTTGAGGCGTCAAAAGGCGCACTGCTAGCACCGCTACTGCATCCTGGTTAGGCATCTTCAAGTGAAGTGATGATAAGGAATCTACGCCAAAGCCGTTCCATTCTACGGTTTGATTAGCGGAATCGGCTACAACCCGCGTGCCGAGTTGATCATACCAAAGCTCCCATGCAAGCTGAAGCGATTGACCGTGGTAACGATCATCAAAGCTTGAACGAAGAAGATCAATTGTTACATTAGCGCCCGTATTCAGCGTCTGGCACGGAGGAGCGTCTATAACGATAAAATCAGGCGAATGTAAATCCGCCACTGTCATGCCGGGTACAAACCATTCATAGCCAAAATGCTTATCCGTGCCGTCCAGACGGTAATATCCGTTATATTCGTTTACGACATCGCGGAATTCGGTAAATACGAAACCGCACATTTTATCATGACGGCGGAATTCGTTCATCATATAGCGGTAATGCCAAGCCAAGTCGCTTTCGCCTGCCCCGCCATCAATCCCCCATACGTTGCCGCATTCACTGTTCATTAACGGTGCATCCGATTGCTCGTTGCCGCCGATATAATTGAAGTTTGAGCCGGGATGCGTCTTTTCCACTACCTCGGTTACATGACTGCGGAGCTCATTATAGCCGTTGATGTAGAAATGCCAGGTGTTGAGATCCGATTCAACATGATCATAATTGCAAGGCGAATTGTCTTCCACTATGCGTGTCGGGTCAACCTCTTTTGCCCAATGATACATGGAGCGAACCCATTCCTGCGTCTGCGGCAAGTAATTATTCGGATGCGTAACGTCGGTCGTGAGCGAAGACGCCGCGCTGTCCGACTTGAGGCCCCAAGTCTCATTGAACATGACCCATGAGAAAATCGACGGGTGATTATAATCCCGGTCAATGACTTCCCGAGCTTCGTTTTCATAGGATTGTCTTGCTTGTTCATCCGGGTCTCCCCAGAAACAAGGCATGTCTTCCATGACCAAAATTCCCAGCTTATCCGCCCAGTAAAGCTTTCGCGGTTCTTCAGGCTTGATATGGATACGAACAAAATTTAAGCCAAGTCGCTTCATAAGGTAGATTTCATCCTGCATCTCTTGATCAGACGGATAAGTAAAAAATCCGGTCGGGTGGAACGATTGATCCAGTGTTCCGTTTAAGTAAACAGGCTTGCCATTCAGCGTAATCCAGCGGTAGCTGCGATCACCAACGATTGCCGTCGAGATTTCGCGAACGCCAAAATAGGTGCTGATGGAATCACATTGCCCATTGCTGGTCAAAAGAACCTCGCCTTCATATAAATACGGCGATTCCGGACTCCAAAGCTTAGGCTCGGCAATAACGAAAGCTGCTTGAATGACATTGCTTCCTTCTGTCAGCTCCGTTTCCGCTTTATGCGTAACGGCTCCTTCTGCGAAAATAAAGGAAAGCTCTGCCTTTCCTGCTTTCTGCGCGATAACCGTCGTTGTGACCTGGATCACGCCGTCGATGCTTGTGGTGAACTTCGAATCGCGCACATAGTTTTGCGGACGGGCTTCCAGCCACACAGGCTGCCAAATCCCGCGGATTTCCCCATAGCCCTGCTTTCCGCGGGCTTGATAATTATGGTCAAAATCTTCAACTCGAACCGTAATCGAATTGCTGCCGGCCAACGACCAGACATCGGTTATATCAAATTCAAAAGAACCGTAACCACCCGAATGCCTGCCGACGGACACGCCATTCACCCAAATGTCTGATTTGTAGTCAACCGCGCCGAAACGAAGAAATACTCTGGAATCCGAAGTGCCAGGCGTCCATTCCACCTCTTTGTTGTACCAGGCAATCCCTTTCTCATTGCTGCCAATCCCGGACAACGGGCTTGACCATGAGAAAGGAACCGTAATCTCGGATGTAAGCGGCTGTCCTTTGGAGGTATGCCAATCGGCAGCCAGCCCTTGATCTCCATGATCAAACGCAAAGGACCATGCTCCGTTTAAATTCAACCAATCCGCGCGCTGCCAATCGGGGCGTGGATATTCGGAACGGGGAATGCTAGCTTGTGAAGCCTGTACTGTATTGGTAACCATTTTCATCACGCAACCTCTCATTTTCGTTTCGTGTTTCGCATTTTAAATTAATTTGAAAGTTAATAATAAACTATAAAAACAACTATTTCGTAACAAGAATACGCCTATATTAACTATTTTGTCAACCTTTTCGTCAAAATTAATGTTTTACCACGCAACAAATTAACTCAAAAGTTAATCTTACGATTAATTTGAAAACATTCTATCGAAACAAAATAATCGAGGCTTTATTTCTGCAATGGCCGGATTTTGGATTGCATTCGGGTTCTAGTATAATAATCCAATAGAACTGATCGAAATAAAGGAGCTGTATCATGTCCCACCGGAAATGGAATATCGCCATCGCGATCCTTTTTCTTGTTTTTGCAGGCTTGCTTGGCAGCTTTTACCTCTCCACGCTGCGCATCAGGCAGCTCATTGAACCCATCCTCTCCGATGATCCCGCCCGAGCGGATCAGCGTCATGTCGTATTAATATCGCAGGAGCTGGACAATCCTTACTGGCGTTCGATTGAGCAAGGCGCGACAGAAGCATCCGCTAAGTATGGCATGCAGCTTGAATATGAGGGGCCGATTCGCATCGATCCAAAAGAGCAATTAAAGCTGCTTGAAAAAGCGATCTCTGCCAAAGCGGACGCGGTATTGGTACAAGGTATGAATGATCCGCAATCTGTGGCTGTCATAGATCAAGCGGTAAGCCAAGGGATTCCCGTCATCACGGTCGATACGGATGAGCCGACTAGCAGGCGACTGGCTTACGTCGGCACGAATAATTTGGATGCAGGAAAAATGATGGGCGAGCTGGTGGCCAAGGCGGCTGGTAATCGTGGAAGTGTTGCTGTTATGCTCGGAAACGAGCTGGCGCCGAATCAACTGCTTCGACTGGAGGGCTTCCGTTCGGTGATCGAACGGCTTCCCGGGCTTTCACTTGTTGACGTCCGTTCATCCGATATCTCCCGCCTTCAGGCTACGGGCGAAACAGAGAAGCTGCTGATTCGATATCCAAATTTGGATTTTGTGGTGGGACTTAGCGCATTGGATGGCATCGGCATTGCAGATGCCGTCGAGCGGATGCGGCCAAACGGTCCGCAGATCTTTGCATTTGACGCGCTGCAAGAAACACTTTTGCAAATCGAGAGCGGCAGAATTCATTCGACCATCGTTCAGCAGCCTTATGATATGGGCTATGATGCCATCACGCAGCTGAATGCGTTTTTCCAAGGGAAGGAGCTTCCCGATCAGCATTTTACGGAGATCAAGGTGCTGGATCAGCCTGCTTTAACAAACAAGACGGGAGAAACGAGCTCATGACCATTCGCACCAAACTGCTCTTATTCATCCCTTTACTCGTTCTGCTGGTCAATTCCGTTACCTTCTTTCTATTTCAAAGCGGAAGACTGGTTCAGCAGAGCTATAATCAAATGATGGACCGTTTGCTCTTGTACAATCAATCAATCCAAACGGTAGAGCGTAATCTAGGGGCGCTTCACACCTATTTGCTAAACCCGGACGAGAGCAATCACGAGCTGCTTGTCGGCAGCATGAACAAGCTGAAGGAGCTCCGCATTAAGCTGCAAGCCCATTCCGACGCCTCCCTCCACTCAGCCAAATTAACGACCTATAACCATATGATGGATACGTTTATTGAACAGGAGAAAGCTGCTTTTGAGGCCGTATCCGCCGAGACCTTGTTAACGTCATTATCCTATTATGAAAAAGCTGAGAAAACAGCCGGCTTTATTAGAGAGGATGAGCAGCAGCTTGTCGATCAGGAATTGAGTATATATCAACCGGTTTACAAACAAATTCTAGCAGAAAATAAGACCATGTATCTGCTGGGTGCCGCTGTATTCATCATGAATACCGTCATGAGCATTCTGCTTGCCGTCTGGATTTCAAGGAGCATCACGGTTCCGGTCAGCAGGCTTGTCTCGCGCGTCAAACAAATATCCAAGGGCGAATTGCAGCACAATACGCTTACCTATCCCGCTAAGGATGAGCTTGGACTCCTAGCCGGTGCCTTCGAACAAATGTCCGGTGACCTGCTCGTGATGATGGAGAAGGATAAACAAAGCCTGGAGAAAGACCGCCTTGTCAAAGCTTTGGAGCTTCAAGCGCTGCAAAGCCAGATTAATCCTCACTTTCTCTTCAATACACTGAATGTATTGTCCAAGCTGTCGCTCCTTGAAGGCGCCGAGAAAACAAGCGACCTGATTATTTCGATGTCCAACCTGCTGCGGTACAATTTGCGCAATCTCGCTCATCCTGTCACATTGGAGGACGAGGTCAGGCATGTTAAGGAATACTTCATTATTCAGCAAGCGCGTTTTCGCGACAGGATTACACTTGAAATGGACATCGATCCAACATCACTAAAGCAGCCAATTCCTGCGTTAACGCTGCAGCCTCTAGTAGAAAATGCTTTTTTGCACGGTATTGAACGCATGGAGAAGGATGCTGTTATTCGGCTTGAAATAAAAAATGACGACGAAGGGATATTCATCTCGGTTTCAGACAACGGCCATGGCATGAGCGATGAGGTTCGCCAAGCCTTGCTGCGGCTCGAGGCCGGAATCGAAAACAAACAATCTGCCGGGCTTGGCACAAAAAACGTATTTAGGCGTCTCCAATTATTTTATGGCGTGAGCGGGCTCGTGAATATAGAAAGCAAGCTTGGCGAAGGAACGAAGGTAATCATTCGGATTCCTCCGGGAAAGGAAGTTGAGGATCATCATGTACCGACTGTTAATCGCGGATGACGAAGCGCTTGAACGCGAAGGGTTAGAATGGATTATTGCACGGATGCTGCCAAATACATTTCAAATCATCCATGCCGAAAACGGGCGAACCGCAATTGAACGGGCTGAAGAGCATCGCCCCCATATCGTCTTGATGGACGTAAATATGCCGGGAATTCAAGGCTTAGACGCTATACGGGAAATAAAATCAAACTTGCCGGAAACCAAATTCGTCCTCGTTACCGCCTATGATTATTTTGCTTATGCCAAAGAGGCCCTTTCTCTCGGTGTTAAAGAGTATCTTGTCAAACCGGCCAAGCGCGAGCAAATCGTCCTTACGCTTCAACAGCTTATACAGGAGCTGGAGCAAGAAAAACGGAAGCGGTCAGATGAACTGGAGCTCCGGCATAAGCTGTCACAGTTGATGCCTTTGGCCGAGAACGAGCTCGCGATGATGTTTATGGTCGATACGGTTACTTATACCGATATCATGCAATTATCAGAATGGTTGAGCTTTTCTCTCGAGCAAGGCTGCGCCATCGTCATCGCCTTCCCCGAGCAGGTGCAAACAGAAAATAAGCAAAAAACCTATGATACGATACGAAGTTTTGTGAAAACCCGCGTTGCGAACAGCATCGTCAGCTCGTTGATCGACCGCCATATGGCTATCTTCTTAAACAAAGATTCCTTCCGCACCGATGAGGAATGGAAAGAAGCCGTCAATGCGCTGGGGGAAGAGCTGTGTGCGTTAGCTGCGCGTCAGCTCGAAGTTGATATCTTAATCGGAATCGGCCAGACGCGTTCAAATGCGGATGGACTTCGCAAATCCTATTTCGAAGCGGTGTTTGCATCCAATTATTACAATGAATATGGAAACGTATGCCATTTCGACGAACTAAGGCAAGGAACCGGCCATTCGGTTAGCAGCGGGGAAATGAAGCTTATGCACACGGAAACCGTTCCCGAAGCCTATGTGCTCTCGGCCATGCAGCGCATCCGGGAGCAGCGGGAGCAGCAAACCCAGACGGTTCTTGACCGGGCCAAAATCTACATTCAAGAGCGATTCACGGAAGATCTGTCGCTTGAAGAGGTGGCTGACTCTGTTCATCTGAATCCCCACTACTTCAGTAAGATTTTCAAACAACAGGTTGGGACAACCTTTATTGATTTTGTGACGGCGCTTCGTATCGATAAGGCAAAATCGTTAATGGCAACGGGTTTGCTAAGTCTCAAAGAAGTTTGCTTCGAGGTTGGCTACAATGATCCTAACTACTTTAGCCGCGTTTTCAAGAAAGTGACTGGCGTCACCCCCTCCGACTACCGCGGTCAGACGAAATAATCAAGATTTGTAAAGTCCATGTCGCTTGGCATGGATTTTTTTGTGTTCATGTGAACAACATAATGCTAGTCCAACCAAAATGTAACGGCAAGCGCCGATCGTCCAAAATAAATGCGGGAACATCACTGAATAATGAAGATGTTTGCACACTGGCCCGTTCGTTTTGCGTGATATAATGAAATTCGTTTTACAGCATGTTGGGATTGTCAGAGAGGAGAAAATGAAGGTGCGAACAGAAATATCCAAAACAAACGAACAAGTCAGCATGAAATTCGTGACGCTTGTTTCCATGGTATCCGCGCTTGGCGGATTATTATTCGGTTTCGATACGGCAGTCGTATCGGGCGCTATCGGTTTTATGGAGGAGCATTTCGACCTCACGAAACTGCAGGTTGGATGGGCCGTTTCAAGCTTAATCATCGGTTGTATTGTCGGTGCAGCCATGTCAGGTATTTTAGGTGATCGCTTTGGTCGGAAAAGAGTACTTATTGCAGCTGCAATTTTGTTTATTATCAGCTCAATCGGCTCAGCCATCCCGGAAAGCTTTTCTGGATTTATTATCGCTCGGATCATCGGCGGAATCGGGATCGGCATAACCTCTACCTTATGCCCGCTCTATAATGCCGAGATCGCTCCCGCGAAATTCCGCGGCAGGCTCGTTGCTCTTAATCAGCTCGCTATCGTGACCGGGATCTTCCTTACTTATTTCGTGAATTTGTGGATTTCGGGCTTCGGCGATTCCGCTTGGACCGTAACCAATGCTTGGCGCTGGATGTTTGGAGTGGGCGTTGTTCCCGGTTTATTATTTTTAGTTTTACTGTTCTTCGTGCCGGAAAGTCCAAGATGGTTAATCAAGCAAGGACGAGCAGCAGCTGCATTGCCCATCCTTTTGCGTATCCACGGGGAAGAGCTGGCTAAGAAAGAAGTCCTCGATATCAAACAATCCTTCGAGCAGGAAAGCGGATCAATCAAGCAGCTTTTCAGCCCAGGTCTCCGAATTGCTTTGATTGTTGGCGTAGGATTGGCTTTTCTTCAACAGGTGACCGGCATTAACGCGGTTATGTACTATGCTCCTGAGATATTCAAAGCTACGGGGGCGGGCACGAACGCTTCACTGGTTCAAACGATTTTGGTTGGTTTCATTAACTTTTTGTTCACGATTGTCGCTCTTTGGCTCATTGATAAAGTCGGACGGAAAGCTCTTCTGCTAGTCGGCTCGGCTTCAATGGCAATTTGCCTGTTAGTCATTGGCATTGCCTTTCAAACGGGACATACAACCGGCCCTCTCGTGCTTGTTTTTATATTGCTGTACGTGGCTTCGTTTGCGATATCATTGGGTCCGGTCGTATGGGTAATCATGTCTGAAATATTTCCGAACCGCATCCGCGGAAAAGCGACTGCGATTGCCGCAATGGTGCTTTGGGCGGCGGATTATCTCGTTTCACAAACGTTTCCGCCTTTGCTTGGCTCCGCAGGCCCTGCAGCCACGTTCTGGATTTACGGCGCCATGGCGCTGATCGCATTCTTGTTCACATGGCGCATCGTACCGGAAACGAAAGGAAAATCGCTCGAGGAAATTGAATCTTTGTGGGCGAAGTAATATCTCTGTATAATAGATGTATCACTTTAATCTATTCCTAGGAGATATTCAAATGGACTTCCGGTTAGATCTTATCGAGAACAAAATCGAGTTTTTCGAGGCATATGATTTGAAAACCTTGGAACTGAAAATCGACCAGCAAATAGAAAATAACAAAGGATTGCTGTTAGAGGTGTTCCATGTCAGCCATCATGCCGTGTTTAATCCCAAAATCGAAAAAATGCTTTATAGCGCGGTCGTCCACTTTAAAGCAAAAAAATAATACGCATCGCGCAAAAAAACCTCCCGGCTGGCAGCAGTCGGGAGGTTTTTTTTGCTTGAGTCCATCGCGGCAAAAACGGCGATTAAATAAAGCTCTTTAAAGAAGGCGGCCGCCGCACCAGACTTGCTTGCTCATAGGAATAAGCGAGCTTGATAAGCATCGGTTCCTCATAAGCTCTAGCAGCGAACGTAACGCCAAACGGCACTCCCTGTGCCGTATAGCCAGCCGGAACTACAATGGAAGGATAGCCTGCGCGCGAAGTAATCCTAGCGCCAAAATCCGCCGGAAACAATAACGCATCCAATTGATACTCCTTCATGGTCGCATCGAGCCCCTCCTCCTTGCAGAACCTCAAATCCGCAGCGCGGTCCCGAAGATAAGGAACCTCGGTCTGTGTTCCCGAGGTCGTTGTTTCGGCCCGCAGCAGCGTTAATTGACCGTATTTCAATGTCTCCACCGGATGTTCATTATTAAAGGCAATGATATCCTTGAGCGTCCGTATTTTGAAGCCGGGCGGCAGCTTGGACAAATACGCGTTTAAAGAAGATTTAAACTCATTCAAAACAACGGAAGAATACACGATCTGACGTGCGGTTCTCACATCTGCCGGGTCCATGATAATGGCGCCTTGCTTCCTCATCCGCTCTACCGCGCCGTTAAAAATACCGAGCTGCTCGTCCGTCAATTCCTCAAAGAAATAATCTCTCGGAATGCCGATACGCGCGCCTTCCAGCCCTTTCGGATCCAGAAACACGCTGTAATCCTTCTGCTTGCGCCAATAACCTGCTCCCATCGCCTCGTCGTCTTCATCATGGGCGGTGATCGCATTCAGCACATGCACGGCATCCGTCACCGTTCTGGCCATTGGTCCAGCCGTATCCTGCGTATTCGAAAGCGGCAAAATACCCGAGCGGCTTACGAGTCCTACGGTCGGCTTTATGCCAACCGTAGAGCTCAGATTCCCGGGGTTGAGAATCGAGCCCGAGGTTTCCGTACCGATGGAAGCCATACAGAAATTACAGGCCACCGCTACGCCCGAGCCAGCGCTCGATCCGCCTGTCGGCGTCGATATGTTGTAAGGGTTAAGAACTTGTCCTCCGCGAGAACTATAACCGGAAGGCATGCCTTCCGTCATAAAATTAGCAAACTCCGTCATATTCGCTTTGCCCAAAATGACAGCGCCCGCTTCACGAAGCCTCTTCACGATAAAAGCATCTTCCCCCGCGTAGGAACCAGCAAGCGCCAGGGATCCCGCACTCGTATGCATATTATCGCCCGTATTTATATTATCCTTCAGCAAAATCGGAATTCCGTGCAGCGGGCCTCTCGGTCCTTTCGCAGCGCGTTCACTGTCCAGCGCAGTGGCAATAAACAAAGCATCGGGATTAAGCTCAAGCACCGAATTGATCGTTAGTCCTTCTTTGTCATGAGATGCGATCCGGTCAAAATAACGCAGTACCAGTTCGCGAGACGTAATCTCGCCTGATGCCATTGCTTCTTGAATGGACGAAATGGTTGCCTCTACGATTTCCATGTCCCAATTGCCCCTTATATAATCCGAATGAATGCTGCATGAGCCTAGTATATACTATTTTTTGGCATATCACATCTTCGCTACTTTGAAAGATAAACAGAGTATACGATTATATTCAATATTTCTTTTTTTTTATACAAAAAAAGAGAGAAGGCTTCAAACAGCCTTCTCCCTCTATTCCCCTTCAGTTAGGCTGCCATCCCCTCGTCACCTGCCAGCCTTAGCTGCTTGCGGTAAACCATTTTGGAAATGGAGATACTGATTTCATAAAGTAAAAACAGCGGGACGATAACGATGATGTCTGACAAAATATCAGGCGGAGTAATCGTGATGGCAACAATCGTCAGAATGAAATAAGCAAGCTTGCGAGCTTTGGCCAGCTTATTCGGATTAAGAATGCCAAGCTTGGTTAGAAACATAACGATGGCCGGCATCTCGAACAGAAGGCCAAAGGGCACTGTCATATGAATCATGAACGTAAAATATTTCTGGGCTGTATACATCATCACGAACTCGTTTGCCGCCATCTCATTCATGAAATGGAGCACCATCGGAAATAAAATGAAATAACCGAAGCAAATGCCGACGATAAACAATACGCTGATGCTTGGTATGAACAGAAGAGCGGCGCGCTGCGCTTCCTTCGGCACCGCAGGCGTGACGAACTTCCAGATTTGATACGCGGCTATGGGCAGCGTAATCGCAATGGCGACGACTCCGGCAATCATCATATATACCCATATGACATCGGATGGCCCTAGCAGCACCAGCTTCTGATCCATATTTCTTACCAGCCACTGGTAAATGTCCTTCACATAGATGAAGGCCGCCGCCATCGCCACGATGAACGCGGCAAGCGTTCGAATCAAGCGTGAGCGCATTTCCTCCAAATGTCCGATTAAGCTTTGATCATTCGGATTGCTCATCTTATTTCGCAGTCGACGCTGCTGCCTCCGGCGTCTCCTCGGACTTGCGCTTCTCGTCGTCATCGCCGTTCACAAGACCGCGGGTTGCCCCTTTAAATTCGCTTAACGTTCTGCCAAAAGCGCGTCCGAGTTCCGGCAGCTTCGAAGGCCCGAAAATAATAAGCGCGATAATAAGGATCAATACTAATCCTCCGATTCCAATATTGCCAAATGGCATATCCTCAGCCCCTTCTAAGTTAAATGGCAGCCGCAGACAGCTGGTCTGCGGCTATTCGTTAATCGCCTTCATCAATTAACCAAGCTTAAATCCGCTGATCGCAACAACCGCGCATCTTGCCTTGTTATCGCCTGCACGGTGCGGCCATAGGCTTGTAGGCTGGCTTAGATCCGCCGTATTCTCGCCTGGATGCTGGACCGATAGGAACAAGGTTTGCTCATCCGGCGTAAAAAACGGACCTGTGAGCTCGCTTTCGACTGGCGCAGAAGCAAACTGGAGCGCAGCTGCCTTATCAGGCCCGCTCGTCGGAATGACGAATAATCCATTATTCATGAATGACTTATGCACGCCTTTATTTTGGCTGCTGCTCGAAATATCCGTCACAACCCAGAGATGGCCATTGGAATCGAAAGCCAGATTATCAGGCGAGCTGAATCCGGATTGGCGGCCTCCCGCTGCGAAAATCTCAAAGTCGAACTCCAACGCGGCCAAATCATTGTTCGCTTCGAATATCCGAGTAATATGACCGTGAATATTTCCGTGATTATCATTGTTCGTGTGGCAAATGAAGATCGTATTGTCAAACGGTGAAATTTCGATATCCTCCGGACGATCCGTTGGCGTGCCTCCCACAAGCAGGGCTGCCTCCTGACAGAAGGTAACGACATCACCTTGCGTTTTAAATTTTTTCAACGCCTCAGGCTTGTCCTTGGCTGCTTTCGTAACCTCAGCCAAAGTGACCGGCATCCACTTTCCGCTCTTTAGATTGGCGACATAGAGCGTGCCGTCCTCCAGCAACGCGGAATTTGCACGGCCTTTAAGCTTATCAAACTTCCCTTTGCTTACGAATTTGTAAACGCATGCGTCTTTTTTGTCATCGCCCATGTACACCACGACACGGCCGTCAGGCGCAAGCCCCATTGCCGTGTTCTCATGATTGAATCGGCCAAGCGCGGTATGCTTCTTTAGGTACGACTTATCAAAAGGATCAACTTCGATGACCCAGCCGTAATGCGTTTCCGGAAGCTTTGACGCCGCTGCGGTTTCCGCAAAATTTTCTTCGCAGGAAAGCACGGTATTCCAGAGAGTGACACCGCCTGAGCAGTTCGCGAACGTACCGACTGCTGAGGTAGCGCCGCCAACGGCAGTACTGCCTTTGGCTGGACCCGTAAGCTCAAACTTCGTGTAGCCATTGATTCGGCGGGCGTGGGTCGAGGTTTTATCCATCTTCCATGTCCCTTTCTCATCGCGGTACACCTCGATGACGGACATGCCTTGGTAATAAAGATTTTTATGCAATTGATCCGCCGTCATCTTGCCGTCCTTCACGGGGCCAATCGAGAAAATCGTGCTGTATTCATGGTTGTTAACGAGCAGCCCTCTTACATTCGATCCCTTTATAGGAAAAAACGCGTTATAGTCGCAGCCTGAGCCGAATTTTTCGCCCGCTTCATTAATCACGTCATCAAAGGCAGCTACTACATCATATTTAAAGTTTTTTGGCAAAAGGAGCTGATCTTCCTTAGAAGGAGCAATCGGCTCAAAATAGCCGCTAACCCGGTTCGTGTTAAATCCAAACAAATGATCAGCTGTTGCCGACATGGCAGATGCTTTGCCGTTTAAAACTCCCAAACCAGCCGATGCTGTTGCAAGTGCTGCTGCACCCGTACCCAAATACGAAAGAAAGGTTTTGCGATCCATCGATTTGTTCAACTTTTCCACTCCTCATTATGTGATCCACTCACAGACAAGCATAATAAGGAACTGTTAAGCGATTGTCACCTTAACCTGTAAATTTTGTAAACAACGGAATGATTATCATTCCAGCTTCTGCGCCAAAGCTTTCCTGCCATAGGTGCCTAAGCCCATAAATATTTGCTCTTTTGCATGGCATTTCCCTGCATAAGCCATACTGGAAACATAAAAGTCAAAGCGGAGCAGGAGGATTCATGTGATTCATCAAAAATGGCTGATTCCCGCAACGAAAGGTTTAGGCTTCCGACTGGAAAAAGGACAGGTCATGCGGGTGACCGACAGCGAGGGTGAGCAGGTCGCTGATCTAGTCGCTTACCTTGCCGGTGATTTCGGCGAAAGGTTCGATCCCGGCGTAACGATGGATGCTTTAAGCACAATGAAGGTAAAGCCCGGTGACAAGCTGTACTCCAATAAATACAGACCGATTCTGACTGTCCTATCCGATACCGTTGGCCAGCATGATTTTATTAATCCCGCCTGCCGAGCCGAAATGTACGAGCTGCTTTACGGCAAAAAGGAGCATGCAAGCTGCTACCAAAATCTCAATCATGCGCTCGAAGCTTACGGCATCCCCTCTCCTGACCAGTATTACTCATTGAACCTATTCATGAATACGGTCATAAAATCTTCTGGACAAATTAGCGTAGAACGACCGAAATCTAAGCCTGGAGATTATATAGAGCTCCGTGCAGAAATCGATATCATCGTCGCCATTTCTGCTTGCCCGTGTGCGGAGAGCGCGTGTAACGGTTACCATTGCACTGCGATTGAGGTGGAAATTCTATAAATCTTTAGCTCCGCCCATCGGACTGATCATTGCCTCTGCCGGCGAGTTCTCTCTGATCGGATTCGGACTCTGCTTCGGCTATCAAGCCCTTTGACCTTATGTTGGGCATTCACCCATAAAACCTTCTTCGCATAGTATGCTTCGTCGTACTTTCTGAAGGAGGTTTTAATCAATTATGGCTGAATTAACAAGCAAAGCATGGATTGATGAGCATCTCACCGATCTATCGGAATGGCAGCAGGATGCCTTTCGCCAGTTTGCAAGCATGATTGCGGATCCTGCCGGCAGCTATCCCTGCATACCCGGCCGTCATGGCTTTCTCACGAACAATTTACGCTTCGGCTTCACTTCTGATCCACGCGACGAGCAAGCCATTACCGAGGTTTCGCAGCTGCTGCGCCAGTATGGCGAAAGTGCCCGGGAAACAGGCAAATACGCTTCGCTCGTTATTTTTTTCAAGACGCCTGAGGAGCTGCTTCGCAGCTATGACATAGAAGATTACGAGGATCTGTTTTGGTCGGTTTTAAGCCGAGTCAGCGCAAAGGACGATACGCCATGGCCGGAGGGTATATCGACAGACACTTCCCATCATACTTGGGAGTTTTGTTATGACGGCCAGCCTTATTTCGCCTTTTGCGGCACCCCTGCCCATACCGTTCGCAAAAGCCGTTTCTCGCCTTATTTTCTTATCGCCTTTCAGCCCCGCTTCGTTTTTGAGGATATCAACGATACCACGCCTTTTGGACGCAACATCAAAAAACTTATCCGTCAAAAGCTGTCGGAATACGATGGCGTGCCCGCGCATCCCTCTCTCAAATGGTATGGCCAAGCGGATAATCAGGAGTGGAAGCAATATTTTTTGCGGGATGATGAGAGCGCTCCTTCCACATGTCCATATACTTTTATGAAAAATAAATTTAAAGATTTAAGCCTGCGCTTTCATAAATAATGCTCACTTGCTGGGATGCCGCTAAGCTTTAAGCAGATAACCATCACAATAAGCTGCCCCGCTGTATTGACGCGCAGCGCATATAGCGGGAGTTCTTTGTATACGTGTAAACGATCTAGATACATAACCGGCCCGCTGCTTCGATATGATTAATCAAATCGAAACATTGCAATAGGAGGCTGAGGCTATGGGATTATTTTCCCCTGAGCTGTTGAAAGGAAAGGTCATACTCATAACAGGCGGCGCAACCGGGCTTGGTCGTGCCATGGGCGAGAAATTTATCGCGCTTGGCGCGCAGCTGGCAATTGCAAGCCGGCGCGAAGAAGTGCTGAAGCAAGCTGCTGATGCGATGAGTACGGGGCCAAGCCGCGTTTTTCACAAATGCTGTGATGTCCGTGATCCCGTTCAAGTAAATGAGATGATTGATGCAGTGGAAAACCATTTTGGCCATATCGATATCCTTATCAATAATGCGGCCGGCAATTTTATAAGCCCAACGGAAAGGCTCTCGCCAAAGGCCGTCGACACGGTTTTAAATATCGTATTGCATGGTACCTTCTATACAACGCTTGAGGTTGGGAAAAGATGGATTGCACAGCGCAGAGGCGGCACGATGCTGAATATCGTAACGACCTATGCATCAACCGGATCAGGCTATGTGGTGCCTTCCGCTGCTGCGAAAGCAGGCGTTCTAGCTCTTACCCGCTCCCTTGCCGTCGAATGGGCGGATCACGGCATACGTCAGGTTGCCATTGCGCCTGGACCTTTCCCGACTGAGGGCGCTTGGTCCCGCCTCTCCCCCACCCCGGAGCTGGAAGAAAAAATGATTGGCCGCATTCCGCTAAAGCGGGTGGGCGACAAGGAAGAGCTGGTGAATCTAGCTGCCTACCTCATATCCGACTATGCGGCATATATGAATGGAGAAGTCGTAACGATTGACGGCGGAGAATGGCTGCAAGGGGCCGGCCAATTCAACGGCTTGTCTGAACTGACCGACGAGCAGTGGGATGCTTTGGCTGAGTTGACGCGCAAGGGTAAATGAGCTGATCAACGAAAAAAACAGCTCATTCCTCCTCCTCAGAGTAATGAGCTGTTTTAATTACCGCACTGGCCTTCCTTAATCCTTTTCGCCTTGCGTTTCGCGAACCGGACGAGCATGCGGCCCTTTTCCGCCTGAAGCGTTACCGCCAGATGCGTTGCCCCGGGAACGGCCTCCTGCTTCACGTTTGCCTCCAGATGCGTTGCCGCCGGAACGGCCTCCTGCTTCACGTTTGCCTCCAGATGCATTGCCGCTGGAACGGCCTCCTGCTTTACGTTTACCTCCAGATGCATTGCCACCGGAACGGCCTCCTGCTTCACGTTTGCCTCCAGATGCGCTGCCGCCGGAACGGCCTCCTGCTTTACGTTTGCCTCCAGAAGCATTACCCCCGGAACGGCCTCCTGCTTTACGTTTGCCTCCAGATGCGTTGCCGCCGGAACGGCCTCCTGCTTTACGTTTACCTCCAGATGCGTTGCCGCCAGAGCTGTTTTTTTCTTTTTTCTTATCTTTTGCCATATGTGCAATACCGCCAATTAGAAGCTACTTACAACATATGACGCAAATCTAGCTTTCGTAACTAGTCATCTGCTTGTTTTATAGAATCAAAGATTTAGCCGCTCAAATTCGAAATTAAATGGATAAAAAGAATAAAAACTAAATAAAGATAAACTAGTCGCTTAACAAAAGCATTTCGGATTTAATCATATTGGTTCAATATAGCAAGATCACTAGTCTTTTTAAAGCAATAACCGCATTGTTTTAGATGGGAAATAAGAAAAAGACAATAAATAAGGCTGATTCACTCAAATAGTATGAAAATAAGCATAATCGACACTAAGTTTATGCTGAATAACTAAACTTTTATGCAACAAACAAACATTTTAACTAAACTTCAAATAAACTCATTGACCATCTTAAGAATAAGTGATAAATTTAGTCAAAAGCAGCACTTGATTTGAATATTATCTAATACGCTTTTATTAATTGTTAAGTAATTTTATCATTTTGTTAAGTTTAGTTGAGAAAAATTAGAGGAGTGCACAAACAGAATGAAAAAACTTAAATTGGGATACGCGCCCACCAGAAGGTTCACGTTCAGTGCGGAGGATGCATTTAAGTACAAGGTGTTAATTAAAGAGAAAATCTCCAGCTTCGGCCTTGATCTGGATCTCGTCGATCTTGAGGGAATTAACCAAGAAGGTCTGCTATACGACGATAATATTAACGCAGATCTTATCATCGAGCGCTTTAAGCAGGAAAATGTTGACGCTGTATTTTTCCCTCATTGCAATTTCGGTACGGAGGATACGGTTGCAAGAGTGGGTAAAGCGCTTGGCAAGCCCGTGCTTCTGTGGGGACCAAGGGACGAAGCGCCGCTTGAGGACGGCATGAGGCTGCGCGACACGCAGTGCGGTTTGTTCGCGACAGGAAAGGTACTGCGCCGCTTTAACGTGCCTTTCACTTACATCACCAACAGCCGAGTGGATGATCCGGTGTTTGAACGGGGCTTCACGAATTTCGCAGCGGCAGCCAATGTCGTAAAGCAATTCCGCAGCCTGCGGATTTTGCAAATCGGGCCTCGCCCCTCCTCGTTTTGGACGATGATGTGCAATGAAGGCGAGCTGCTCGAGCGATTCGGAATCGAAATCCACCCGATTACATTGGTCGACATCCAAAGAGAAACGAAACGGATCGAGAATGGGAACAGCTCGGAGCTTGCTGCCGCCATTGATTATATTAAAGAAAAACTGGACTGGTCCGAAGTCACGGAAGCTGACGTAAAGCGAATCGCCGCGCTTAAAGTAGCAATGAAATCGTATGCGGTGAAAACAGGCAGCTCCGCCATCGCGATCCAGTGCTGGTCTTCCCTTCAGGATGCTATGGGCATCATGCCGTGCCTGGCGAACGCAATCCTGACAGACGAGCAAATTCCGGTGACCTGCGAAACGGATATCCACGGTGCCATCACTTCCGTTATGGTGCAGGCCGCAACGTTGAATCAACATCCGACTTTCTTTGCGGATCTGACTATTCGGCATCCGGAAAACGCAAACGGCGAGCTGCTGTTCCATTGCGGAAATTTCCCGGTTTCGTTGTCGGTTGAGAACAAACCCAAGCTTCGCAAGCATTTCCTGTTTGACGATCACGCTCCCGGCACGCATGAGGGTGAAATCAAAGGCGGCGAAATGACACTTGCCCGGTTCGACGGCGATCATGGCGACTATCAGCTTTTTCTTGGCAAAGCCCGGGGCATTCAAGGCCCATATACGCGCGGCTCCTATGTTTGGGTCGAGGTAAACGATTGGCCGCTGTGGGAAGAAAAACTCGTAAAAGGCCCTTATGTACATCATTCCGTAGGCATTCATGCAAATGCCATCCCGGCTTTATATGAAGCTTGCAGCTATATTCCAGGACTCACGCCTGACCCGGTCGATCCTACTGAACAGCAAATTCAAGCTTGGCTTCGCGGAAGCGGGCTATAAACGGGGAGGAATATTGGCATGGAGACAATCGCATTAAAAGCAAAAGCGGCAAACATCCGGATGGACCTGCTTCGAATGATTCATAACGCCAAAACCGGACATACCGGCGGTTCTTTAAGCAACACCGATATTTTGACAGCCTTATATTATCGGATTATGAAGCTTGATCCTCAAAATCCGAAATGGGATAAGCGAGACCGTTTCATCGCCAGCAAGGGGCATTCCGTGGAATCGCTATGGTGCATCCTGGCCGATCTTGGATTTTTTCCAAAGGAGGAGCTGCAGACCTTCAGCCAGTTTGGGTCTCGGCTAATCGGCCATCCGAATAACAAGGTGAACGGCATAGAGATGAATACGGGTGCGCTGGGCCACGGTCTTGCGATATCCGTTGGCATGGCACTTGCATCCAAACGCGATAACAGCGGCTACCGCGTTTTCTGCCTGATGGGCGACGGCGAACAAGCAGAAGGCTCCGTATGGGAAGCCGCCATGGCGGGCGCACATTTTAAACTCGATAATTTGGTTGGTATTATCGACCGGAACCGCCTGCAAATCAGCGGATCTACCGAGGATGTCATGGGACTCGATCCACTTGAAGACAAATGGGAAGCTTTCGGCTGGCATGTTGTTTCGATCAACGGCAATGACATGGATGAGCTTGTGCAAACGCTTGAAGCAGCGCCGGCGGCTGAGAACAAACCTACTCTTATTATGGCGAATACCGTGAAAGGCAAAGGCGTCTCCTTCGCGGAAAATTCGGCTAAATGGCATCATCATGTCCCTAGCGACGAGCAGCTGGAGCTTGCGATTAACGAGCTGACGGCTTTACTTGAAACCTATCAGCTGGAAGGGAAGGTTTAAACAACATGGCAAATAAAATTCCGAACCGGCAAGTCATTTGCGATACGCTTCTAAGATTGGCGGAGAACGACCCTGATATCATGGTACTTGCAAGCGATTCCCGGGGCTCGGCGGCAATGGGTCCGTTCGCGGATACGTTTCCGGAGCAATTCGTCGAGGTTGGCATCGCGGAACAAAATATCGTTGGTATCGCGGCAGGACTCGCGCACAGCGGCAAAAAACCTTATGTTACATCCCCTGCTTGCTTCCTAAGCATGCGGAGCATCGAGCAAATCAAAGTCGATGTCGCTTACTCCGCCACGAACGTGAAGCTGGTCGGCATTAGCGGCGGAGTCAGCTACGGCGCGCTCGGCATGTCCCATCATTCCGTGCAGGATCTTGCTGTAATGAGGGCAATTCCGGGACTTGCTATCGTTCTGCCCGCGGACCGGCATGAAACGAAAAAAATGACGGAAGCTCTTGTTTCCTATGAAGGCGGCGCCTATATGCGAATTGGCCGCAATCCGGTCGAGGATGTATATGAATCTGATGATTATGAATTCGTTATCGGTCAAGCAAGCAAGATGCGCGAGGGCACGGACATTACGATTATTGCTGCCGGGGAGACGGTAAGGGTTGCGTTGGATGCTTATGACGAGTTGCTGGAAGCCGGCGTTTCCGCGAGAATCCTTAACATGCATACGATCAAGCCGCTTGACGAAGCTGCGATTATCAGCGCCGCGCGCGAAACGGGACGGATCATCACGGTTGAAGAGCACAGCATTCACGGGGGGCTTGGCGCGGCAGTGGCTGAGGTCGTCGTACAGCAGCATCCCGTTCCCGTACGTATTCTTGGCATTCCGGATGAGCCGGCCATCGCCGGAAAAACAACCGAAGTGTTCAACCATTACGGAATCAACGCGAGCAATATCAAGCAGATCGCTTTGGAACTATTGGGCAAATAAGGATGGCAGCCATGGGAAAATATATAGTAGCCATTGATCAAAGCACCTCCGGTACGAAAGCACTGCTTGTGAACAGCGACGGAGCTGTTCTCGGCAGAAGCTCGGCTGAGCATAAACAATATTATCCGGAGCCGGGCTGGGTCGAGCATGACCCGATCGCCATCTTTGAGAACGTGAAGGAATGCGTGCTCGGGGTGCTCGAACAAACAGGTACGGCCGCTAAAGAGATTGCGGTGCTTACTTTAACCAATCAACGGGAAACGGCTGTTATTTGGGACCGAATTACCGGTCTGCCCGTGTATAATGCCATTGTCTGGCAATGCCAGCGGACAGCAGGAGCATGCGACAGCCTCCGATCCGATGGGCATGAGTCTGCCGTGCGGGACAAAACGGGGCTCATGCTTGATCCTTATTTCTCCGCTTCCAAATGGAAATGGATATTGGATCACGCGGAAGGCGTAAGTGAAAAGCTTGCCGAAGGAAGGCTGCTGGCCGGCAATATGGACAGCTGGTTGATCTGGAAGCTGACGGAAGGCAAGGCTCATGTAACGGATTATACGAATGCCAGCCGGACCTCGCTGTTTAATATTCATACGCTGGGATGGGATGAGGAACTGTGCCGGATTTTCGGGGTTCCCTCCTTCATGCTGCCGGTAGTGAAATATTCGGACGAGAAATTCGGTTACACGGAGAAAAACAGCTGGCTCGGGGCAACCATCCCAATCTCCGGCGTAATCGGCGATTCCCAGGCAGCTTTGTTCGGTAATTTATGTCTAGAAGAAGGCATGGCGAAGGCCACCTACGGTACGGGAACCTCCGTGCTGATGAATATAGGCTCGCAGCCGGCAGCATTGGGGAGCGGCCTGGTTCAGACCATTGCTTGGGGCAGGGAACAAAGCGTAACCTATGCTCTCGAAGCGGTCATACGCACGTCTGGCGACAGCTTGAAATGGTTACGGGAGAACTTGGAATTATTTGATACTTTCGAGGAAATGGATCAACTGCTGACCCAAGTGCCGAGCAACCAAGGCGTTTATCTCGTTCCCGCCTTTGTCGGACTCGGAGCGCCTTATTGGCAGCCTAATGCAAGGGCGTCCATATCCGGCATGAACCGGGGAACAGGAAAAGCGCATATCATTCGGGCTGCCCTAGAGAGCATTGCCTATCAGGTTCACGACGCAGTTGAACTGCTGCAAACGGCATCAGAAATTACGCTCGAGGAGCTTCGCGCCGATGGAGGCGCAGCTGAAAATACTTTACTGATGCAATTTCAAGCGGATATCTTGAGGAAAAAAGTCGTTCGGACCGGAGTTGCCGAGCTTTCCGCAATGGGTTCTGTATTTATGGGCGGGTTGGCCGTCGGGATATGGAGCTCTGCGGAGGATCTTAAAAAAATTGTTCAAAGCTCAGTTACCTATACCCCTCAAATGAACGATTCCGAAAGGAGCGCGTGTCTCGAAGGATGGCGAAAAGCCGTATCTGCCCTCCTCTTTCAGGATGACGGTTTACCGCGATCAAAAAAATGAGACAGCGTAATGGCACTTCGCCAGCTGGGAATATCGGACGATGGAGAATTTAGTAAAAACAGGACAGCCGAAGATATCGGCTGTCCTGTTTTTATAGGTTTGCATGATTAATTATAGGCCAGTTCTTTTTCTTTTAGTCCAAGCGTCTCGGCTGTTGCAGCATGGATTTCTTGCAGAAGCTCTGGATTTTTCATTAGCGATATGCCATAAGAAGGAATCATTTCTTTAATTTTCGGTTCCCACTCTTTCATATGCTGCGGGAAGCATTTTTTAAATACTTCCAACATCACGTGAACAGCAGTAGAAGCACCCGGAGAAGCTCCTAGCAGCGCTGCAATCGAGCCGTCAGAAGCACTAATAACTTCCGTGCCAAATTGAAGCGTACCTTTGCCAGCTTCTGTATCTTTGATCACTTGCACACGTTGCCCCGCGACTACTAATTCCCAATCCTCGATTTTGGCCGTCGGGATAAACTCTCGCAGCTCTTCCATGCGTTTTTCTTTCGATAACATAACTTGCTCGATCAGGTATTTTGTCAATGACATGTTTTTTGCGCCAGCCGACAACATCGTTACGAGATTATCCGGTTTTACGGAAGTTACCAAATCAAACATTGAACCGGTTTTTAAGAACTTTGGCGAGAAGCCGGCAAACGGTCCAAATAGCAACGATTTTTTATTGTCGATAAATCTTGTGTCAAGATGCGGAACTGACATCGGAGGAGCGCCAACCTTAGCTTTCCCGTATACCTTTGCATGATGCTGCGCTACAACATCCGGATTATTACACACCATAAATATCCCGCTTACCGGGAATCCTCCAATATGTTTCCCTTCAGGAATACCGGATTTTTGCAGTAAATGCAGGCTTCCTCCGCCGCCTCCGATAAAAACGAATTTGGCTGTATGGCGTTCGACGTTACCGCTGCCGTTGCGCACTTTCAATTCCCATGAGCCGTCGCTGGTACGTTTCATATTATCAACGCTATGTTTGTATTTGATATCGACGTTTTTACTTTTTAAGTGGTCAAACAAAATGCGCGTTAAAGCACCAAAGTTGACATCAGTGCCTGAGTCGATTTTTGTTGCCGCTATAGGATCATTCGATGGACGGTCTTGTATAATAAGCGGAATCCATTCCATCAGTTTTTTAGGATCATCTGAAAATTCCATCCCTTGAAACAGAGGATTGTTTATCATCGCTTCAAAACGTTTCTTTAAAAACGTTATATTTTGTTCCCCTTGTACCATACTCATATGAGGCAATCGCTTGATAAAATCCTCCGGATTACGTATCAGTTTGCTGTTAACAAGATAGGACCAGAACTGCATGGATAGCTGAAATTGTTCATTAATATTGATCGCTTTGCTAATATCTATGGATCCGTCTGGTTTTTCGACAGTGTAATTAAGCTCGCACAGTGCCGCATGCCCTGTTCCTGCATTATTCCATTCGTTAGAGCTTTCTTCGCCAGCACTTTCGAGCTTCTCGAACACTGTAATTTCCCATTCCGGTCTTAGTTCTTTCAGAAGTGTTCCTAAAGTCGCACTCATGATGCCGGCACCAATCAAAATGACGTCTGTTTTGGTTTCACTGTTACTCATTTTTCCCATCCTTATACCCTAAAATTTGCAGAAAGGATGTATGCGCTCCTGCTTATGCGTCACACCAAGCCAAGGCGCGACCGTGTCACATACCTTTTCTGATTATACTATAACTATATCATAGTCTATTACAATTTTTTATAGATTAAAATATCTACTATTATCTTATAATTATAGACTATTTAAAAGCCAGTATAAAGTGAGAAGTCCATCCATCCAAATTTATTTTCTAATAACCTGCCTAACTTTTACGCATAATAAATCTTATTCTTTGGCCTTTATTGTTGTTCCATTGCTGTATGACTCCCTCAAAAATAAAAAAAACAGGCATCTGATTAGATGCCTGTCTTGTTGAACACTTTATCTTTATTATCCAGTAATAATTATTATGTCTAAGTATCTCCTTCTGTATGCCTCGCCAAGAACCCGTCTAGGATCGCTGCCATGGTTACATTTCTCAACGGACCTTTCAGCTCGTTCCTAACCAGCAGCAAAGCAGCTGCAGGAGGCATATGGATCGTCCGTAGCGCTTCGATCAGAGTATTCTCTTCGTCACTTAGTCGTTTTATGTATTGCAACTCTATCGGCTCAGGTGTTATCACCAGTTTCACTCTCTTTCAGGGGTGGTTTTGTCCCTCCAAGCAAACAGGTCATCAAATACAAATAATCCCGCTTGGACCATATTCACGTCACTCGTCTTGTCAAATTACGAGGAAATGCTGTCATACTTCCCTTTTATCCAATAGAAGGCAGCCATTACGTTCAGTATTGGCATATTTGATCGTTATTAACCAAGCCGGACGTTGAAGAATTGTTTGTATAATAAAAGGCTGATGATGTGCGCCCGCAAATTGCGGAAACAGACCCTCAGCCGTCTATAATATATAGCAGCATATGACTGCTTCACAGCAGTCCGCCATAAGCTATTCTTTTACAGAGCCTAACGTAATTCCATGAATGAAAAACCGCTGCAGAAACGGATACACGACTAACACCGGCAGCATGGCTATAAATATTTTTGCGGCATCCAATGTCCGGTTTGACAGCTCAGACATACGTTTATACTGATCCTCAGTCATCGTAGACGGATCGACGGAAACGACAAGCTGCTGGATATACGTTTGCAGCGGATAATATTCCTCACGTGTCATGAAGATCAGCCCATACAAAAATTCATTCCAGTGATAAACAATACTGAATAAGGTCACGGTTGCTAGAACAGGAACAGCGAGCGGAATGTAAATTTTAATTAGCGCATCCCACGGTCCTGCTCCGTCTACGAGCGCCGCTTCATCCATTTCTTTTGGGAGATTCCGATAAAAGTTAACGGTCAGAATGACATTAAATACGATGGTATGTGCACCGCCGACAAGCACCATCGACCATATGCTGTTAAGCATGCCAAGCTCTTTGATCGTTAAGTATAGCGGAATGAGGCCGCCATTGAACAGCATAGTGAATACAAGCGTCCACATGAGCACATTACGTGCCTTGAATTGCTGCACGCTTCTTGAGAGCGGATAAGCCATCATGGCTACCACAATTAAATTCAAGCCGGCACCCAGAAAAACGCGTTTCGCCGAAATCCAGAAGGAGTTGAAAAATTGACTGTCTTGTATAATTTGCTGATACGCATTTAAATTAAAATCAATCGGCCACAACCATACTCTGCCTGCCGCCGCTGCTGAATTCGAGCTCAATGACAGCGCTAGCGTATACCATAACGGCAAAATACAGGTAAGAGTAATAAGAGCCAAGACGATGATCAATAGAATATCGAAAGCTTTTGAACGGATTGTTGTATCGCGAACCATCCCGTCACCTCCTGTGCTCGTTAGAATATGCGGTAGTTGATGAACTTGTAAGCCAAGTAGTAGGACACGGAAATTAAGATGAAGCCGACCAAAGATTTTAGTAAACCGACAGCTGTTGCCAGCTCATATTGCAAATTCAGCAATCCTGTCCGGTATACCCAGGTATCGATGATATCCCCCGTCGAGTAAACAAGCGGATTATATAGATTGAATACTTGATCAAAGCCGGCATTCAACACATTTCCTAAGCTAAGAACGGTCAGCAGCACTGCGGTCGTCCGAATGCCAGGGAGCGTAATATGCCACAAGCTGCGAAACCGCGAGGCGCCGTCTATGCCTGCCGCTTCATACAGTGCAGGACTAATGCCTGTCAGCGCAGCCAAATAAATAATGGTATTGAAGCCAAATTCCTTCCATACATCGCTGCCTATCACCAGATAGGGAAACAAGCTCGCATTGGCAAAAAAGATGACCGGCTCCATGCCAAACAGTCCAGCCAGCTGATTGATAGGTCCTTTATAGGAGAATAGATCAAGAACAATCCCGCCGAGAATAACCCATGACAAAAAATGAGGCAAATATACGATCGTTTGAACCCATCGTTTCATAATCAATAGACGCAGCTCGTTGAGCATCAGCGCAAACATAAGCGGCACGATGAGATTCGCAATTATTTTCATAACGGCAATGTACAGCGTATTAACAAACACATCCCGTGTATCATTAAGCGCAAACATATATCTAAAGTGCTCAAGTCCAATAATTTCTGATCCGAAAATCCCCTTTCCGGGGTTGAATTGCTGGAATGCAATGATAATGCCAAACATAGGAATGATGCTGAAAATCAGTAGCCAAAGATAGCCTGGCAACAGCATGAGGTAATAATGCTTGGCGAACCCTTTCGTTTTCATGCTATCTCTCCCTTCAATGATTTCAAGCGGCTGGGCACCGACATTACATCGGCGCCGCCGTTTTCAAACTACGGGTTAACGATATCTGTTACTTCCTGTGTAATTTGATCTCCGCCTTGTTTCTTCCAGTCAGCCACAAAGGTATCAAAGGTATCTACTGAAGCCGCGCCCATCACGATCTTCAAGAACATTTCATCTTCCATCTTCTTCAGGTTGACCCATCGACTCTCCATCAATGGCGTTTGCTCGTAAATTAAACTCGGTACATCCTCCATGCTCGTATCGACAAGCGGTGTACCGCCTACCATTATCGAGTAAGCCCGCGTCCAAATGCCCATATCCGCGATTGGATTCCATGTTTCAATGCCCATTTGATCGTAAGGCTCGTTCTTTACTTTCTTAATATCTCTCAGATCGGATGCAAGCAGCTTGTAGCTAACGTCCGCTGCGTAATCCTCAGGCTTTTTAGTGCCCGCTAGCACCTCGCGTATCGCTTTAACGGTATATTCCGTTTCGTCAGAAGGCGCGTATACTAGGCGGAGCGGATAAAAGCCCGGCCCGCCCTTGCTTGGGTCAAAGGTCGCTTCCGATTCATTTTTGAACAGATTGTTCAGCATTTTCATAGGGGCTTCGGGATGCTCATAGCCCTTGCGGACGACAACAAAATCACTGGAAGGCGTACCGATATGCGGGCTGAACTTGCCATCCTTGTTCAGCGGCAGTGCATAGGACTGCCAATTTGCTTTCGGATCGTTCTGGACGGCATCGGATACAGGTCCATAGCCCATCCACCATGGCGCGAAGAACATGCCTGACTTTCCGCTTACAACCGGCTCCTTCGAATCCTTACGCACAGCCATTTCCGGATCGATGAGACCGGCAGCGTACATTTCACTCAGCTTAACAAGCGCTTCTTTTGTTTCCGGAAGGGTAGAGCCATACGCAGGCTTGCCGTCTGCTCCGTTAACCCAAAAGCCCGGATACGCGCCGAAGGCAGAGAAGATAGCGTCAAAGCCATACAGATTATTTTTCGATTCCAGGAAGTTCGCATACATCTTGCCGTCGCCGCTTTGCGGACCGGAAATACCGATGGTATCCGCCTTGCCGTTACCATCCGGATCCTGCTCCACGAAAGCTTTTGCAACCTTCTCCAAATCCTCTATTGTTTTTGGAGCCTCAAGGCCCAGCTTATCCAGCCAATCTTGACGAATCCACATCGTATGAATACCGTCTGCTTTCAGCTGGACACCGGGGATAGCCATAATTTTCCCGTCAAATGTAACCGATTTCAATGCAGCGCCGTCTGTGCCTTCAATAATTTCCTTAATCGTAGGGGATGCATAGTTTTTGTATACGTCTGTCAAATCAGCCAACTGATCGGCCTCAACCATTTGCCGCAGCTCGATTGGTCCTACAACCATCGCGTCCGGCAGGTCGTTACTGGCAATAGCCATACTAATTTTTTGGGGCATGTTGGCACCTGATGCCGTAAAGGTATGCTCCACCTCTATATTCAGGTTTTCCTTGATGTTGCGCGTATATTGATTGTCTAGAGGCGTATCTCCGGCAGGCAGGCTTTTGTCCGTGGGATCAATCTCCATTCCAATACTGATTTTAATTGGCTCCGCGTATTTGCCAAAAGGGTCCTGAGGAGCTTCCGAATTGCTCGGCGTATTTGCGCTCTCCGCATTCGTTCCTGTATTATTTGGGGAATTGTTTGCATTGCTGCAAGCGCTGATCACAAGCAGCATAATCATAAACAGCAGCACTTTGACTTGATTTATTTTATTCATCTTGCACCCCTTCTTTCGCGTTAATGTTTTTCTTACTCTTACAATAGCATAATGAGACCGTTCTCATGGTTAGAGTACGGTCTCATAATTAGGTGGGTCAATGCTTTGATTTTCACGGCATAAACCACGATTTTGCGGGACTTCGGACGTTTGTCCCCCTAAAGTTTGGACGATTGTTCACCTTCGCGGCGAAGCTGCCGAAATTCGCTTGGAAGCAGACCTGTATGCTTGCGGAAAATCCGGCTGAAATACTTTTCATCCGCGTAGCCCGTATGCTCGGCGATCCAAAAGATCGTCTTATTGGTCTTCGTCAAATACTCTTTCGCCTTGTCTACGCGAAGCTGCCTTACATAATCATTGAATGTTGCGCCCATAATGTCCCGAAAGCATTGGCTGAAATAGCTCCGGCTCATATTGACCTGCTGGCAAATGCTTATCACATTCAGTCGTTCGGCAAGACCGGCATGAATGAGCTGCACGGCCTTTACGATACAATCCTGTACGTCTGACGAATAAAGAGGTCTGCCTAATGCCTCGAGAAGAAGCTGCCGGGTCCTCCCCAGCCAATCTTCAATGTGTACCCAAGCGTCCATCGATGCCGGCGGTTCAAGTCTGCTTGAGGATGCCGGCTGATAAATCCAATTCCACTCCACGATCCACTGGTTTAATTCATTCACAAGCTGAGAAGAAGGCATTCGCAGCTCATACAATTGCTCGACAAGCTGCTCATATTGCGCTAGCTTGTGAATCCACTCCAAAGATAGGCCTTTCTCCCGTACGGACAAAAGGGCTGCTTTGTCCACTTCAGGCGGCTGCGCCATTATGTGATTTACAGACAATGAATAAATCTTGATATCCTCTTGATAGTCATAATAAAAACCGTTGGCTTTATAAGCGATAAGCAGTCTTTCTACCACTGGGATGGACAGTCCCTCCAAGCCGCTCAGTTCTAGGAGGCAAAGCTCCGGATGATCCGCTGCCGCCTCGGCTAAATGCTTTCTAATCTGGGCAGCAGCCTGTTCATCGGCTGGAAGCCACAATCTTAAATGAGGCATAATTTCGTGTTCCGGCACTTGACCGACCTGAATCGGTACGATTATTCGCGGCCGCTCCTTGTCCTCGAGCGCGACGGCGATCATCGCATACCCTGTATCCAAACGGAGCGCTTCAATACCCCGCTCTTTCTCCAGTGCTTCCAGCTTCGCCTGCTCCTCGGCTATACGTCCGCAAATCCGCCCCAGTACCTCCTCAAAGTTCTCCTCCTCGAGCTGCACCTTGGCAATATAGTCAATCGCCCCAAGGCGCAGGGCCTCCTGTATATATTCAAAATCCTGATGCAGGGTTAATACGACGATAAAGATATGCGGATACTGCTTGCGTACGACTCTCATCAATTCAAGCCCGGACATGATCGGCATCGCTAAATCGGTAAGCAGCAAATCGACATCTGCAGCAGCAAGAAATTCAAGCGCCTTCTCGCCATTTTTGGCTTCACCAATAACATGCAAATCAAAATCATGCCAAGGCATTGCAGAAATCAGCCCTTTTCTTACCAGTTTATCGTCATCCACGACCAACACGTTCATCATCTTGGCTCACCTCCCTGAAAGGTAATGTAAGGCGTATAGTGGTGCCTGTGGAAATTTCGCTTACAATGTCCAGCTTCGCATGACCCTCGTAATAGGACTCAAGCATCCGTTTGACATAGCTCATACCGATACCCATACCGACCTTCTCCTGCGGGTTTTTCGGCTCATTCAGCAGCTCCACGATTTTCTCTTGCGTAATGCCCGCTCCGTTATCTTGTATCGTAATCTCGATATGTTCTTTCTGCTTTACGTCTACCTGAATATAGCCATCGTCATCTAGACCGTGGTACAGTGAATTTTCCACAAGCGGCTGCAAAATAAAGCGGGGTACCGCTGCATCCAGCACATCGTCCTCTACTTCAATCCGCACGTCGAAAGCAAAGTCATAACGGATTTGCTGCAAAATGAGGTACTGCCTGAGCGAATCGATTTCTTCTCTTATGGTGGATTTCTGGCCTAGTTTGCCCAGATTATAGTGAAGCAGCTTATTCAAGGACAGCACCAAACGGTCAATTTCCTTCTGCCCGTTCATCACGGCCAGCCAATGGGCCGTATCCAGCGTATTCATAAGAAAATGCGGATTTATCTGGTAAAGCAGCTTTTCCACCTCAAGATCAGCTCTTCGTTTTTCCTTCTGCTCCACCTCCTGAAACAGGTTCGCGATTTGATTCTTCATATTATGGAACTGCTTTAGCAGATAGTTGAATTCAGGGATAGTGGTGCGAACCACTGGTGACTGAATGCGTGTGCTGATCACATTTTTCATCTCCATATTAAACTGGTTCAAGGGCTTATAAACCATCTTCCAAAGCAGCCAAGCGAGAAGGAGACCAATACTCGTAAATAAAGCAAACAAATAGATCATTTGCTTGATCCAGCGGTTTTTCTCCTGGTTATAATCCTCTTTCGGAATAAGCGATACAATGCTCCAGCCTTGGTTGCTTGTGCCCTTAAACCAATAATAGCCGTTCATCAGACCGGCTTCACTGTCAACCGCATGATCCGACGGTTTGCCGTCCGGAGAAAAATAGCCGTTCTGGGGAAAAATGCTGCCGGCCTCACTGTAGGCGATTCGGCCATCGTTATCGAGAATGAGGTGAAACGAGTTTTTGCCGATTCGATCACTTTCGAGAATACTTTGCGTCAGTTTAAAGCCTGATTCAATATAGACGTAAATACCTTCACGGCCAGGCACATCGACCCGTCGCAGCGCTGAGAGCACGAACTCATTGTTATACATGCTGTTGCTAATATGCGGGCCGTAATAAGTGATGCCGTAGTAGGAGGCAAGCATTGGCAGCTTGCTTAATGAGAAATCATCTCTTATAGCATTGTTTTGAAACAAATAGCTATCTTCATTCTTAAAATAGTACATTACTAAGTTTGTAGACGGATTCGTGAACGTTATCAGATTCAGCTCCGTTTGAATATCTTCAATTAAGACGGCTTTCTGATACTGCTGGGTTGCGGATAAATACTGCTCCAGCATCATACCCACGCTGCCCGGATAAGCCAATTGTTGCGATACATGATTCAAATTGCTAATGGTCGTCTCCAATGATAATTGGACTTGATGCAAATTGCTTTGAACCCCGGAATTTAAGTTTTTGCTCAAAATTAATGTAATCGCATGATTAGAGACAAGCGCGGTACAAAGGAACGGGATGATCGTGCTTGCAGCGAAAATTAGAATGATTCTTTTTTTTAAGGTTAATCTCTCAAACGATATTATTCTGAACTTTGCTATTAAACGCTTCATCCGATCGACACCCTTGTCTTCGTTTTGAGGATAAATGTGTACATTCCACATCGCTTAGGCCCTTTGCGATACTATTGTAAGCGATTCATTCTAGTTATACAATGCGATGCGCTCGACACTAGAAATAGATTATGCCGTGTCATAAGCAGCAGCCGATACAGCTGAGATCACCGCCCCTCCCGTATCCCAAGAAAATTAATTAGACCGCTAACATTAATTGTCAGCGGCCTTTACGTGTGAAGGTCTTCACAGGCAGGAATCTTATTTGTTTCTCTTAGAATTTTCTTTTACTATAATGGATGTTTAGTAATTCATTGAGATCCTGACTAATTTTTAATAAGTCTGAATATGGCAAAGAGAGTGAAGCAGCTTCATTTAGCAGTAATCGGTATTGCTCTATTTGCACCTCAATTGGCGGTAATGGAGGCATTAACAGAGAATATGCACTTTCCGACATCTAAACGGGTACAATACGAAGCCATTGCATTGCAACAGGCTGTCCTTTGGCCTTCAAAACTAACCGGTGCAGACCATCGTCGGCACAAAAATGTTCGTGCAGTTTAATTGTCTGCCAGGAATCTCCACACGTATCGGCTAGACCGATAAGATCGTCATCCACAGTAACTTCAATTACCCCAAACTCTTCCATGCGAAAGCATAATTCTAAAGTAAACTCAAACGTGGAACTGAAGGATGGAACGGTAAATTCATAGGCAAGCCAATCATTTGGAGCAAGCTGTACATATAAAAGCTCATCCGGTTGCCATTCTTCACCCTTCATATGTTGGAAAAAAGGTTTATCTCTTTGTTCTTCTACAAATCGGATATCTGTTCCATCATTAACTCTAAAACCAATCTTCTTATCACATGGTTTCCCGATGCCGAAACTTGTCCCCTCACCTTTGTAACCATAAAAGATTGCAGGAATACGAACTGGAGGCCTACGGAAAAGAGCATTAACGACCTCTGATCGATACACACAATGTTCAAATAACAAATTGTTTAGATATTCCCAGAGGATCCTCTCAGCGGTTTCCGCATCCGGTTTCTTCCCACCCTCCAAATAGTCAACGAGCAATTTCCAGCTAATTGGCATATTTACTGAACAAGGAGAATTGGTACAGTCCATCTTTTTCCATGTCCAGAAGTTCCAGGATATATCGTGATCTTCATACAGACGAAATACGCCTGCAAACCAATCGCAGTTGTTTTCACCGCCTTCGCCCATGAAAATCGGTACGTTCCACTCATTCTGTTTGTCCAGAAATGACTGGATGCTTTCCGTATCCGGGTTATTCCAATATTTATGGAATTGCAGCATGAGATTGTCGTCAATCTTCTCGTCGAAAATAGACCAATCGGTAGCCCAGTGCACACCTTCCAAAATAATCATATGCCGGTCATCCACTTCTCGGATGGCGTTCACGATCTCTTTATAAAGCGGCATAACTTGATCGTTATATTCCGAGAACCATTGCGGAAGCGGCTCATTCAACAGGTCATATCCTGCGACGATCCATTCCTCTTTATAGCGTTCCGCGAGCATTTTCCATAATGCGACCGTTAACCGTTTATTCTTATCATCCATGAACAATTCCGGTTTATCCTGTTCCGAGTCATCGATATTCGTCCCCGTTTGTCCACCGGGAGCACCGTGTAAATCAAGGATGACATAAAGCAAATGTTCACGGCACCAGTCAATAACGCTGTCAATCATCTCGATACGTCCATTGATTAGACGCAAAGGTTCTCCGTCCTCAATCAGGAATCTGGCACTTATCGGCACGCGAACGGAATTGAACCCTTCACTCGCGATTTTTTGGATATCTTTTTCTGAAATATAATTTTCGTAATAAATATCCCAAAACTGTGCGGATTTTTCTTCTCCGACTAATTCTTTAATCATGCGTTCAATTCGGCGTGGACGGTCACCTTGATCGGGAAACCGCCACATATAGCCTTCTGGCAGCATCCAACTGCCGAAGCCGACGCCCCGAAACAGGACTTCTTGGCCGTTGCCGTTAATGATTTTTCTGCCAGAGGCTTTTACGAAACCTTGTACCTCTATGGATTTTCCCATCGTCTCAATCTTCATCCTTTCCAATTAACCTTTAATTGCACCTTCTGCTATACCGCTTAAAATATATTTTTGCAGGAGCAGATACAAGACAATAATCGGCAGCATCGTCAGCACCAAAGAGGATAGAATGGCCGACCAGTCGTTGTTATACTCGCCAAATAGCATGTTCGTAGAAATCAAAAGTGTATAATATTTCGAATCTGTTAACATAAGCAGCGGCAAAAGAAAATCGTTCCACATCCACAAAGCATTTAAAATAGCTACAGTTGCCGTTATTGGCAGAAGCAACGGCAAGATAATAGAAAAGTAAAGCCGAAATTCACCGCATCCGTCCATCAATGCTGCTTCATCCAGATCCCTGGGAATCGATTTCACGAATCCATGGTATAGAAATATCGCGAGAGCTACTCCCAAACCAATATAAATCAATCCCAGTCCGTATGAAGTTCCTTGCACTTTCAGTTCCTTAGCGATTTTGACCAGCGAAATGATGATGGAATGAAACGGGATTAATGACGATAAGACAAATAATCCGAACAGAAAGCTGCTTATCTTCCCAGGCGTCCTCGACATCTTATATCCGGCCATGGATGCAAAAAGGATGATTCCTGCTACCCCGATAATAGTTACGACTATGGTATTCCCAAAACTGTTCAGATAATCGATTTTGTGGTAGGCATCAACATAGTTTCCGAAATCTAATCGGGTGGGAAACGACAATACATTCGACAGCATTTCTCCATCCGGTTTAAAAGAATTTAATAGCGCCATGTAAATGGGGAAAAGAGTAAAAATAGAAGCAATAATTAAAACAAGAAAAATAAAAGCATCTCCGGCTCCGCGCCCGATTGGTCTATTGTTCGAATGCCTCTGTGCCATTATGCCTCTACCTCTCTTCTCTTCATAATCAACAATTGGATGAGTGTAATTAAGAGGACGATCAAGAAAAGGATAATAGCTTTAGCGCTGGCATATCCGAAACGTTGGTTGAAACGAAAAGCTTCTTCCACAATGTTTATCGCGATGACCTGCGTTGACCTTCCCGGCCCTCCTCCGGTTAATGCAAATACGGCGTCAAACACTTTAAATGAAGTGCTAAGCGCTAGGAAAATACCGATTGTTAGCGCCGGATATATCATGGGGAACGTAACATGACGAAAGATCTGAACTCCGCTGGCACCATCTATAGCTGCTGCTTCTTTCAACTGCACGGGTACCCCTTGTAGAGCGGCGATATAGATGACCATTTGGTAGCCTACCCCGCCCCATAATGAAAGGATGATGATGGAATAGAATGAATAGGCCGGATCACCGATCCAGGATTGATCTAGAAAGCGAATACCGGTAGACTCAACAAAAGATGGCAGCACTTTCGTAAAGATGAACACCCACATGAATCCGCCGATGATCAAGCTGAGCATGTTCGGCATAAAAAATATGGTTCGAAACCATACTTTGCTCTGCCGCCTGGATTCCACAAAGACTGCCAAGAGCAAAGCAATGACATTTTGCAGCACAACCATATAGATTACATATTTCAATGTAAACCATATTGATTTCATGAAATAAGCATCCTTCAGCGCCTCGGTATAATTGGAGAATCCCACCCAGTCATAGGTGGGATCCAATCCATTCCAGTTCGTCAAGCTGTACAACACGCCCCCTATTGTAGGGGCGATAGTAAATACAGCATAGAATAATAATGCCGGAAATACGAAGGCGAGAAGGATGACCGTTTGCTTGTATTTTTTTGTAAAATTCATAATCCGTCACTCCCGGTCACCTGTTTGTCATTCTTATTGCGCTGCTTTTACTGCAGTTGCCCATGCCTTATCCATCGTGCTGATGAATTGCTCTTTGGTAACCTCTTTAACGTAATAGCTTTGCAGCAATTTGGCTTGTTCGTCTGTAACGCCATTAGGCAGTTTGAGATCTTGGTATGCTTTACCCTGTGCCACATATTCGGAAGCTTCATTTACCCAAGGGAACACTTCATATTTGTGAACGCTCGACACGGGATTGAACTTCAGTTCTTGGAACAATGCCGACGAATCTTTCTCATCCAAGATATAGTTCAAAAGATCAAGCGCGACTTCTTTATTGTCGCTGGTTTTCGATACAGCAAGTGTTGTGGAGGTCGACAAGTTGATCATCGTTCCAGCGGCATTGTTGCTAACCGGAAGTGGAGCTACGCCAAACTCAAAATCAGGATTTACTTTTAGGAGCGTTTCTGCATTCCATGGTCCTTGTATCCACATCGCAGCTTTGCCGTTCGCAAATTCAGTGGAACCCGCTTCATTGCCTACTTCAAAAGGTTTATCTGTTCCGTTTGCATTAATGAGATCAATAATATTGAATATCCCTTGAACATCTGCATAAGAAGCTTCGCCTTTGTTCATTTTTTCGATCCAGTCCGGATTCTCAGAGGAAATGATTCCACCAAGGGAAAGAGCTGTCATCAGCTGAGGCACCCAAGACTCTTGGAAAGCAAGCAAGAATGGCTTTATTTTAGCTGCATTCAATTTATCTACGGCTGCTTTCATTTCATCAAGCGTTTGTGGAGGCGTGATTCCCACATCGCTAAAGATCATTTTGTTGTACAAGTATCCCCATGCCAAGCTCTCAAGCGGAAGGGCTACAACTTTGCCGTCAAGCGTTACGGTATTCTTCACGCTATCATATAAGGTTGCAATTGCCGGTTGACTCGTAAGATCTTCCAAATATCCAGCTTTTTCATACGTTGGGAGATCGTTGGCATGTACATCAAAGATGTCGGGAGCGTCATTGGAAGCCAAGCGCGCTTGAAGAACTTGTTTAGCCTGGTCTGGATTCGGCATTTCGAGATCGATCGTAACATTGATATTTTTCTCTGCTAGTTCTTTGGCTTTAAACTGTTCAAAATACTTTTCAAATTGATCCTTGAAACGCGGAGATCCGATTTGCACTTTCAGTTCTACTTTCTGTGCCTCTTTTTTCGGTTCTTCCGTGTTTTCGCCAGAAGTTCCTTCATTGGTAGCCTGGGCTGCATTTCCGTTGTTTTGAGTGTTGTTAGTGCCGCAAGCCGTAATTGACAACATCAACATAACGCTTACAAGTCCCAGGTATAACGCTTTCTTCATTGTCTTTTCCCCCTTAATTAATAAGTACATCCTTAGTATAGGGTAAGTTTTTAGGAGGATCATTAGAGCCAATTAGCAACTATTGTTGCACAATATTGATAACGCTTACTTATCGATTTCCAGTGCGAGATACCTCTCAAACGAAACAAACAAAGCCCCTTTTCCGGGGCTTTGTTTGTGTTCAAATTCATAAGATAATAATTCACACCATTACGGCTTGGTCAGCTCGAAGTTATCGAAGGTCGCCCAGTTGTTCGCATTACCGTCTGACCATATACCGACTTCTATTTGACCGTTTGTCACCGGAATGCTGTTGATCACATACTGTGTCCAGTTGCCCACGGCTCCCGTTATCTGTGTGTTCAGTTCCGCACCGCCATACCCTTTAGCTACGAGTTTCAACCCGTTAAAGCCTCCACCGGTGCGTACCCATACGCTGTACTTGTATGTTCCGTTTGGAACCGCTGCCGTCTGGGTCGTCAGTTGCGTGAATGCGGATGAAGCAAAGTGCACCATCTTGTAGCTGCCATCAAACGGATTATCCTGTTCTACCAACTGTGAAGCCGGTCCTCCGTGCCAATCCGTCCATCCCGACGTGTTACCCCATTCTAATCCCCCATTGCTCAATAGATTCGCAGGAACCAGTTCAAAATCTTCGAATACCGCCCAGTTGTTTGCGTTCGCATCCGCCCAGACTCCGACTTCGATTTGACCGTTTGTTATTTTGATATTGTCTATCGTATACTTCGTCCAACCGTCGCCGGCGTTGGATGAGATAACCGAGGCTAGTTCAGAAGCAGCACCTACCTGTTTAGCAAACAGATTAAGCTTCTTCTGGCCCCCGCTGCTGCGCGCCCACGCACTAAATTTGTAAGTTCCATTTGGAACGGTTAGCGTCTGCTTTGTTAATTGCTGATAGGCCGTTGCAGCCCAATGGACGAGTTTATAGTTACCGCTGCGCGGATTATCCGTATCCACGCTTTGAGCGTTTGTCCCACCATTCCATGAGGTCCAATTCGTTGTGCTGCCAGTTTCGAAACCTGCATTATTCAGTAAATTTCCGCTTGAGATTGATGTTGTCGGGATCAACTCCAGCCAGTTCAAGTTCCATCCGCCGGAGGCAGCTAGCAGCCGCAGCGTCTGGACGCCGGCACTTAGCGTCACGTTCTGCGACAGCGTCGTCCATGATTGCCAACCGCCGGTGTTAGGTACGGAATAGGTGGTGAGAAGTGATGTGCCGTTCTTCAGTTGAACCGCGTTGGCGGGACCCGTTTGGCTCGCTACCCGGAGACGAACTTTGTACGTCCCCGAAGTCGGAACGTTAATTCTGTAATCCAGCCAGTCTCCCGTATCAACATAACCGACGTTTAAACCGCCATTCTCGTCGAGCGCGGCTTCCGTTTGAACACCGGATGAAGCATTACTGTTTTCGGCTTCGATTAATCCAGGCGATTCTTTTGTATTCATTGCCGAAGTGTTTAAACCGAATCCATATGGAAAAAGGGGTGAATAATTAGTATCGTTCGAGTTATTCGGGATTTGCGACATGCTTCTAGGCCAGGTCAAAGGTAATTTACCCGTGAAATCGTAGTCGCCGAATAAGACATCCGAAAGTCCATTACCCTCGGTTCCCGGCAGCCATGCGGCTACGAACCCTTTCCAATCCGGAAGCTGATTGGTCACGATCATAGGCCTGCCGGACAGCATGATGACCACCATCGGGACGCCGGAACTTTTCACGTTGTTCAACAGTGTTATATCATCCGTACTGAGCTCCAGATCTGGTCTCGGTTGCCCTGTACCGACATCGCCGACCATTTCGGCCGAAGGATATTCGCCAATGACAACTATGGCCACATCGTTTCCGGCTGCACCAGTCCCGGATGAAGAAAACGTTACATTCGCTGAATTCGTAACGGCGCTTTGAATCCCTTGCAGGATTGTCGTTCCCGGTGTAATGCTGCCCGGAGAACCCTGCCAGGAGATCGTCCAGCCTCCGGACTGGTAACCGATATCGTTAGCTTTTGTTCCGGCTACGAATACTTTTGAAGCTTTGGACAACGGCAATATATGATCTTCGTTCTTGAGCAGCGTCGCCGATTTACGCACGGCTTCACGGGCAACCGCCCGGTGTTCCCCACCGCCGAAAGTGCCGCCGCTGATCAAGCTTCTATCGGCATAAGGAGATTCGAATATCCCGGCCTCGAATTTAACACGCAGGATTCGGCTTACTGCATCGTTGATTCTGGCCTGAGAAACTTGGCCGGTATTGACTAGGTTTTTGAGCGTCGATATAAAAGACTGCCAGTTGTCCGGCTCCATAAACATGTCGATGCCCGCATTGACGGTTGCTTTGAGCGCATCCGAATAATTCGAATAATATCCCTGGTTGACGAGTGCATAGGTGCCGTTCCAATCCGAAACGACCATGCCCGTAAATCCTAGATCCTGTTTCAGCATTTCCGTGATCATATGGTAATGGGTATGTGCCTTTACATTATTCCAAGTGGTTAGTGAAACCATGACTGTTCGCGCACCGGCAGCGACCGACTCACGATAGGGTTGGAGGTAGGGATCCAGTTCCTGTTCGGTCAGGGTTACGTTGCCCTGGTCGTCACCATTCGTAGTTGTGCCGTCCCCTACCCAGTGTTTTATGCTGCCAACCACTTTGGTACCTTTCAGAAACCCGCTGTCCGTCGGAAGCCCCTGCAGACCTTGCGTATAAGCGACGCCCATTTGGCCGACTAAAGAAACATTTTCCGAAAAGCCTTCGTACGTCCTTCCCCATCTCATATCTTGCGGAGCGCACAAGCATGGTGAGAAGTCCCACTGGATGCCCGTTGTCCGGACTTCTTTGGCGGTTACTGCGCCGATGCGCTTCACCAGATCTGCATCCCGAGTAGCGCCCAGACCAACATTGTGAGGGAAGATCGTGGCTCCGTAGACGTTATTATGTCCATGAACCGCGTCCACTCCATAAATAATTGGAATTTGCAGGCGGGTTTGCATCGCGGCGGACTGGAACGCATCGACGGTATCCGCCCATGCGGTCGGAGTGTTCGGTGACGGATTTGATCCTCCTCCGCTCAAGACGGAGCCGATGAAATTATCCTTCACCTGTGTTGTGGTAGCGGTTAATCGCTCCACTTGGAGCATCTGCCCTACTTTCTCGTCCAGCGTCATCCGCGACAAGAGATCCGCAACCCTTGTATCAATTGAAAGAGCAGGATCCTGGTAAGGAAGGAGAGCAGCAGAAACGCTGGTCGGCAACACCGATGCCATTGATACCACTATGCAGCTAAGGAGAGCGATGGAGATACATTTGCGATACATGTTTCGGATATTTACGGAATTCATAACAACCTCCTATATTGGAGAAGCCATCCCTAGAGACAGCAATATGCCTAAACAGGATGGCTTCTCAGAACTTGGTTTACCCTTAGCGGATCTTACTCATAAGCCCGGAACTCTGCAATTGACCACCAGCTCGTGGAGTTTTGCTTTAAAGTGATCTTGATGTAGCGGCCTTCCGTTATAGGGAAGTTGGCCGCAACGACAGGTCCGGTACCTTCGCCGTTCGCAACCGTTTTCCAATTCGTATTGTCGAAGGACATCTCCACGCTGAATTCTCTTGCATAGTCGTTTATATTGGAACCCGAATCCATGACGATATGATTAATCCATTGATTGGAGCCCATATCAACCGTGAACGATTGACCGCTTGCTTGGGCCACACCGTTGCTCCAACGGTTAGCGGTGTTACTATCCAGTGCGTTGGCTGCCATACCGCCCGATTCCGTCGAAGTTGCAGCGGCCGTCCATCCGGTCCGGCTCTTCTCAAGTTCACCGTATACGTTCAGTTCGGTAATCGTCCACCAGTTTGATGCTGTGCCTGTTTGGACTACCTTCAGATAACGCGCCGTCTGCGGTGCGAAATCTACAAGAACAGCAGCGCTGCTTCCGGAACCGCTTGCTATAGTTGACCAAGTTGTGCTGTTGGTTGAAACTTGAATCTGATATCCTCTCGGATAATCGGCCGTAAATGCGCCTGCATCAATCAGTACCCGATTGAACGTTTCATTACGTCCAAAGTCCACTTGATAATATTGGCCATTTGCCTGTGAAGCGCCGTTAGCCCACCAAGTGGAATTGCTGCCGTCGATGGCTCTTGACGGAACATTTCCGGACGTATCGGACGATGATGCTGTTGCCGTCCAACCACTTTTGTTCAGCATCGGCTCCGAATACACGTGGAACTCGGCAATCGACCACCAGTCCGGTCCGGTCCCGGTTTGGACGACACGTACATATTGTGCATACTGCGGCGTGAAGGTCATGGCCTGCTTCCAACCGAAGCCCTGTCCGCTCTTCACAGTCGTCCAGTTTGTCCCGTCATTCGAGATTTGGATCTGATATCCTCTTGGATAATCCCACTTGTCCGTGGTCTTTGTTTCGAAAGAGATCTGGTCGAACACTTTTTTCGAGCCCATGTTCACCTGGAACCATTGGCCGTTCGATTGCGCTGCGCCGCTGCTCCAACGAGTAGTCGCGCTCCAATCGAGAGCGTTCGAAGGCGAGCTGCCCGATTCGGTAGACGAAGCGGTTGCCGTCCAGCCTGTTTGGTCGAGCGGGACGGTTGCCATCCACGGATCGCCCTTCGCGAACTTTTTGACCGTGTTGATGAAGCTGGTATTCGGTTGGAAATTGCTCGTTCCAAATTGTTGAAGCTTGGTTGTAATCGTCGAAGCATTATCATTGTTGATTACCGGCACCGGAGCCGGATTACTGTTGTATAAACCCCAGTAGCCGCCGACGCCTTCATTCATGTCACCCTTGACCTTATATGTCCAGTTGGTCCAGGAGGCATGGATTCCGTTCAACCCACCCATCCATTTCGACCAGACATCGTCATAATGATAGAGCGAATATTCGCCGAGAAGAACGGGAACATCCCAGTCGTTTTGCTTGGAAACCATCGACTGGATCTTGTCTTCAACCATGGTGTTTTGCGCATTCCAGTCTTTTCCGTTCGGCATATCGTAAGGATGCACTTCATATACGACATTCGTCCATCCTTTTACGCTTGGCGCTACGATATTGCCCCAGTCAAAGAATGCAGCAATATAAATCGTGTGGTCGGGATCGATGGCGCGAACAGCGTCATACAACCGGTCATAGTAATCCGCCTTCTGGTTCACGTCATCCGTGTCCTCGCCATAGTCAATCAACGGCTCGTTCATCAGATCGTAGCCTGCTATCGCCGGGTTGTTCTTGTAGCGGGTCGCCATCTGCTGCCAAATGTCCACGGCCCAATCCTGGTATGTCGTATTCGTCCAGAATTCGTTCGGGTTCGGGCCAAAACGTCCGCAGCTGCCAAACGGGCAATCGCCGCCGGGCAGGGTATGCAGATCCAACAGAACATAGAGGTTTCTGGAAGCCGCTTCGCTAACCAGCCAGTCGATTTTGGTCCAGGCATTGGATTTCCACGTACCGTCATCGTTCAGCAGCTCATTCCAGCCAATCGGCAAACGGATCATGTTCATACCCATGCTAGCGATATTGTCCAGGTCGCCGGATTGTATCCATGTATCCTGGTGCGTCGTGACCAGGCTTTCTGCCGTCGTGGCGCCGAAACGCTGTTTATAGGTTGAATTCATCGAGAAATCGTCGTTGTTGAGGTATACATTCATTTCCCCGATCGTCCACCAGTTCGTGGTGCTGCCTGTTTGTGTGATTTTAAAGTAACGCGCGGTTACGGCAGGAAAATTGATCGGTGTTGCCTTCCGCCTTCCTTGGCCGCTTGCAACCGTTGTCCAGCTCGTGCCGTCCTTGGACACCTGAACGGTATAGCTGCGTGGGTAGTCCTGCTCTGACGACGTGTTCTTCTCGGTATCAAGAATAATCTGGTTGAATGGGATGTTCGCGCCCATATCGACCTGGAACCATTGTCCGTTAGTCTGCGCAGCGCCTGTTGTCCAGCGTGTGCTTGTATTGCCGTCTTTAACATTGCCGGGTCCAGCACCTGTGCCGCTTGAAGATGCCGTTACGGCCCAGCCGGTCCGCTCCAACGCATTGCTGGAGAAAAGAGATACGTCAGCGATCGACCACCAGTTGGCACTACTGCCCGTCTGTACGATCCGGACATAACGCATATAAGAAGACCACCAGAATTCCGCAACAATAGTGCGGGAGGATCCGTAAGCGCTTGCATATTTCGTCCAGTTTACACCGTCCGATGAGCCGAGCACCTCATAGCCGCGCGGATAGTCGCCAGATGACGAAGGTCCGGCATCAATAATGACCTTGGCAACATCCTGCCCCGATCCAAGATCGATTTGGAACCACTGGCCGTTGGTTTGTGCCGCTCCGCTCGTCCAGCGTGTATTCACATCACCGTCAAGTGCATTGGCGGCCGAAGTTCCCGAGCCGGTTGATGAGGCAGTTGCCGTAAGTCCCGTGTTGTTCATGGTCGGGTCCGAGAAAACGTTGAACTCCGCAACCGACCACCAGTCAGCAGTATTCGTTCCGGTTTGAACAACCCGAATATATTGCGCCACCTGTGGAACGAACCTGATAATCGTGTTCTGGGTGCTGCTTGAACCGCTGGCAACATCCTTCCACGCCACACCATCATTTGATACCAGCACTTGGTAGCTTACAGGATAATCTCCGTTAAACCCTGCTGCGTTAACATAGATTCTGTTGAAGTAACCGACATATCCCATATTCACCTGGAACCATTGCCCGCCTACTTGACCGGTGCCGGTATCCCAGCGCGTCGTATTATCACCGTCGATTGCATTTCCGGCGCTGGCGCTCTTTACCGATGCAGATGCGCTCCAACCGGTCCGGTCAAAAGCAAATTCACCGGTAGGGGACATCCAATCCTCAAAACTTAGCCATCCACCCAGATTTGTGCCGCGAAGGTTTACAATATCTCCTGTTCCGGAATTTTTCTTGATGAATTTCCCATCTGTTTTCAGGAAGTCGTTGGAAGTGAATGATGCATTGGCCGTAGGCGGTTTCGGTAGGGTAATCAGGAGTTCCATCACGACGGCCAAGGCCAGTACGAATGACAGCAACCGTTTTTTCTTCATCATTTCGTCTCCTTTTTTCATAATAAAATTAACTAATAATTTTTAACTTTATGATAATTTATTTTTAAATAATTCTTTCAAAATCACATATATGCAAGTTTGTTGCCCACCCCTCTATCTAGTTATATTAGTTTTTCTGAATTAAAGCGTTTACATTTGATGGAATATTTACAATCCTCCTTTTTTTGGTATGCTACAATTCTAACGAATAGCGAAGGATTAAATCTATTCAGAATATTAGCAATAATTTTTGTACTTTATTGACATTCCTTGCTATTACCTGCGTTAAACCCCTTTTTATATGAAAATCAAAATTATGGACAATTGTTGCTTAGATCGCGTTAGCTAAATGATAGAATCATCAGTAAAAACTATTCGGATATATAACAATTATAAACTTTGCATTTTGGGAATGATTTTAATAAAAAGACTACATAGGAGGGTTGAATTTGGATGTGTGGCATGTATGGGAATGTAATCAATGCGGTTCAACATTGACAATAAACTACGATGCAAACGATGATGATTATAACAGGATTAAGAATTGCGGTTGTAAGTTTGAGGGTGTATTAGAGTGGAAGCATAATTATAATGATGTGCATAGTAATTGATATAAAAATTGCCTCGGACAAAAGTCTGAGGCAATTTTACGTTTCCAAGTCTGAGATTTTTATGATGAATTAACTTATTTTTTATTGAATGAATATTGAAACACATATTAGTCAGTGGTAATATGATAAAAAGAGTCATATTAGAAAATACTGATATGAGATGGAGGAATTAATCATGGGACAAAATATATGGGATGTAAAAGCAAAATTCATCCGTGGTTTTAGCGACAAGACGAGGCTTCAAATATTGGAATGTATCCAAGACCAAGAAAAAACGGTTTCTCAAATTGTGGATCAAATCAGTGGGAATCAATCGAATATTTCGCAGCATTTGGCTTGTTTAAAAGGTTGTGGAATAATCGTTGGGCGCCAAGAAGGTAAATTCATTTATTACAGTTTGCGAAGCGAACAAATCAGGCAGCTGCTTTCGATGATGGATGATGTTTTCCATCTGGTTGAAGAAGATGTTGCTGCATGCGAGAGAAATGAACAACTGGAATGCTGTACAGGGAAAGCAGAGGTGCAGACCATATGAGTGATGAAACTCATAGGCCTAGATTTAAAAAAACGCTAACTTTATTTCATTCTGTTCAAGACAAGGCATGTCATGATGACTGCTGTAATGAACCAAAACCGAATGCGTTAACTAGTTTGCCGACGATGAATGGGATCTCTGCCATAACAAACACTCGTACCTATAACATTGAGGGCATGGATTGTAGTTCTTGCGCTATGACCATTGAGAACTATTTGAAAATGATTCCCTCCGTTAAAAGCGTTACTGTCAATTTTTCTACGGGAAAGGCGAAAATTGAACACGAAAACAGTGCGGAGGAAATGATAAAAGAAGTTCAAAAGGCAGGTTATAAAGCAAGTTTGGTTTCAAACAAAGCATCTAAAGTCGAGCAAAAACCTTCTAAATCAAGCACCAATCTTCTTGTACTCTCTGCTGTCTTAATAGTACTTGGTTATCTCGGTTATTTAAGCGGCGTATCCTCGTTCATGATAAGCATGCTTTATGTGGCATCGATTATTATCGGCGGTTATAAACCCGCTAAAAGCGCATTTTATGCGATCAAAAGCTGTTCATTGGATATGAATGTGCTAATGACAGCTGCTGTCATCGGAGCAGCTGCTATTGGTCAATGGCTTGAGGGTGCTACGGTCGTTTGGTTATTTGCGCTGGGCAACGTTCTGCAAACCAGGTCCATCGAGAAAACACGAAATTCCATACGGAACTTAATCGATCTTGCTCCCCCAGATGCATGGGTCAAAGTCGGTACAAATATGATTAGAAAACCCGTAGAAGACATCTCTATCGGAGACATTATGATTGTAAAACCTGGAGACAAAATCCCACTTGATGGAGAAGTAATCATTGGGGAATCCAGTGTCAATCAGGCGCCCATCACTGGTGAATCAATTCCCGTTGATAAGAACGTTGGTGATCAAGTATTCGCAGGCACAATCAACGAACACGGATTGCTTGAAATAAAGGTTACCAAGCTAGTTGAAGATACAACAATTGCTAAAATCATTCACTTGGTTGAAGAAGCTCAAGAACAAAAAGCCCCCACACAGGCATTTGTCGATAAATTTGCCCGCGTGTATACTCCTATTGTGTTTGTGCTTGCTCTTGTGGTTATGATCCTCCCTCCACTTTTTAGTTTCGGGGATTGGGGAGAATGGTTTTACAAAGGACTCGAACTCCTAGTCGTTGCATGCCCCTGCGCACTCGTCATCTCCACGCCCGTTGCTATTGTTTCTGCTATCGGAAATGCGGCCAAAAACGGTGTTTTAATCAAAGGCGGTGCTTTTTTAGAGATCGCAGGTAAGATTTCAGCCGTGGCATTTGATAAGACGGGTACCCTTACCGAAGGGAAACCTAAGGTAACGGAAGTCATATCTGTTGGAGATTTTGAGCATGACGTTTTATCTGTCGCGCGTACATTGGAAGAGTTTTCTACTCATCCCATTGCGAAAGCCGTTGTTGAACATGCAAAAGACAAAGGAGTACCGTCTTTAAAAGGCGAACAGTCTCGTAATATCGTTGGTAAAGGCATCCAAGCGGTTATTAGTGGAACCGAATACTTTGCTGGCAACCTAAGACTGTTTCAAGAGCTGAAAACGCCTCTTGGTCAAACAGAGTCTATAATAACCGCCTTGCAGCATGAAGGAAATACACTTGTCATTGTTGGAACAGTAGATAAGCTAATTGGGGTAATCGCGGTTGCGGACACGGTTCGTGAGAGCGCGGTAAATGCTCTGAAAAGCCTGAAGCAAGCAGGAATCAATCAAGTTATCATGCTTACGGGAGACAACGAAGGAACAGCCAAAAAAGCAGCCTCCCAAACGGGTGTCACCCGATATTTCGCGGAGCTGCTTCCAGAGGATAAGGTCAAAGCTGTTCAAAAGCTCCAGAATGAAGGTAATATCGTTGCGATGGTTGGCGATGGCATTAATGACGCGCCTGCACTGGCAACTGCCGATCTAGGCATCGCTATGGGCGGAGCAGGAACAGACACGGCGATGGAAACAGCCGATATTGTTTTGATGGCCGACAACTTGGAGAAGCTGCCGCATACCGCAAAGTTAAGCCGCAAAGCTCTGAGGATCATCAAACAGAACATTTGGTTTTCAATTGTTGTGAAACTTGCTGCTCTGATTCTTATCTTTCCGGATGTGCTTACCTTGTGGATCGCCGTAATGAGTGACACAGGTGCAGCATTAATTGTAATTCTAAACAGCATGAGATTGCTAAAAATCAAAGGATAATCAAAGGACCTATGTCCTTCGTTTCCTTTATTTATAAGCAGAAAAATAATGACCTTAAATTACATTCACTCCAATTATAAAAAGGCAAGCTTGTTAGGTTTGCCTTCATTCCGATTCATCCCACCAGCCAAGTTCAGGATTTTTATTCTTTCGCACTTCTGTCTGCTGGCGGCTGGTATTCATTATTCAGCCACAGCGCCGCTGACCCACTTCACCATTGCGGGATCGCGGTGGGAGAAGAACAAGCTCTCATTTGTATCCAAAGTAGCAATCGCGTTCATATCTTCTTCAGTTAATTGGAAATCAAAGATATTGAAGTTTTCGGCGATTCTTTCCTTGCGTACAGATTTAGGGATGACAACGACACCTCTTTGTGTCAGCCAGCGTAACACTACTTGAGCAACGGACTTATTATGCTTTTCAGCAATCGAAACTAAGATCTCATTCTGGAAGATGTTATTTTTACCTTCTGCAAAAGGGGCCCAAGACTGAATCTGGACTTGATTCTCTTTCATAAGATCTTGGCTTTCGATTTGCTGGTTGAATGGGTGAGTTTCAACCTGGTTTACGGCAGGAATGATCTCATTATGGATGATCAGATCCATCAAACGATCCGTATGGAAGTTGCTCACGCCGATTGCTTTGATTTTCCCTTCCCGATACAGCTCCTCCATCGCGCGCCATGATCCGTACACGTCGCCATAAGGCTGATGGATGAGATAGAGGTCCAGATAATCCAATTGTAGTTTTTCAAGGGATGTTTCAAACGCTTTTTTCGTCTTTTCATAACCTGCATCGCTAACCCACACTTTGGTGGTGACAAATAGTTCTTCCCTTTGTACGCCGCTCCGCTTGATCGCTCTGCCGACCGCTTCTTCATTTTTGTAAACTGCAGCTGTATCCAGCAGACGATAACCTGCCATCAATGCGTCATAAACCGCTTGCTCACATTCATTGGCATCTGCGATTTGGAAAACCCCAAAACCGATAATCGGCATCTCTACACCATTGTTCAAAATTACTTTTTGCATTTTAAATCCTCCTGTTTTGTTATTTTGCCTGCGGTTAACCGCTACTCAGCATTATAGTCATCATTGTAACTGCTATATATCACCGTGTAATTAGCGCCATACGCCAATGTTATGACATCCGGCGCCAAACTTATTGTTAGTGATTGCTCGTCATGCCAAGCGAATCTTCGGAAATCTCATCAAAGCCTAAATGTACGGCACGCCAATTGGAAGGGGTATCGTCTTCCCAAAGACGGAAGGCTCGGTAGAATGAGCTTAGGTCTTCATATCCAAGCAGGAATGCTACTTCTTTAAGATCGAGCGAAGTGTCCGCCAGGTACTCTATTGCCTTCTCGCGTCGAGCTTCAGTTAACAATTGTTTGAAGCTCGTGTCTTTGTCGGTTAGTCGGCGCTGCAAGGTACGATCGCTCATCCCAAGCTCACTTGCAACGATATGAATGTCTGGGCGCCCTGAAGCTAAGCTGCGTTTCATAATCCACTTGACCATCTCTGTGATGGATTTGCTGCGTTGCTGCTCATTTAGCGACCGGTCCAGTGCTGGCGTAAGAATCTCGAGCAACTCGGCGTTGTAAGAGATAAAGGGACGATCAAGATCGCTTCGGTAAAGAGTAAGCCGGTTACGTTCAGCACCTAACTTAATGCGGCAGCCGAAGTGTTCCTCTAGGGCTTGTACATTGCTCATCTGGCCTGATAATTCAAGTGCATGTGCGGTCATCGAATAACCTGAGCCGCGCCGCCCGATCTCGAGAAGAGATGCCAGCGTAACACCAACCAGCATCGGGGGCTCGGGCTGTTCTGCATAGAGCCATTCCAGTTCGATTGAACAAAACTCGCCCTTTTCGATAATGTGAATGCGTTCGGGGACGCACATTTGTTTATATCGGGCCATTCGTATTAGCGCGTCACGATAGTTACGCGAATGGTACGGGGCCAAGACGATCGGCGGCAACTGCGCTGTTTCAATACCTTTCGCAATCTTAACAATGCATTCAGCTGGGTTATTAACCAACTCCGAAAAGGCTTGCCAGATTGCAAAAAACTTGGCTGTATTAATAACAAACGATTCATTAAGAACAGCCAGCGGCAATTGTGCTTTGCGAATCACATCGTGGGCAGCAATATTAAAATTAGACATTCCCCTCCAAAAAATTGCAGGAAATTTAATACGGTCCAAAGAATGAGACGTCATCCATTTTCACTTCCTTTTATTATGTTCTAATTCATTTAAGCTTAGTTTTGTGTATAATATTAAATTCACTTACGATCGTTGAGTAAATAGAACAGAGCGACAATGCGCTTGCGTAATACGCCATAACATTATGTGAATTTATATCCACTTAAGGTTCTGAGGCATAAGGTCTACAGTAAGCAAGAAACAACCGATGGTATCGTTTACGACTTTATGCCTGTTGATGCTCATGTTCATCAAATGCGTAGTGCAAAAAAACAAATACCGAGGCGTATAGGCCCTGGTATTTGTTTCCTTACTTTATTACATCCAATTCCGCCTTTTTAATCAAGCTCTTTTTCGGCAAGCCATGAAGATAGTTGATCGGCAACCTCAACATTATTTAGATCTGCGAATGGAAAATGGGTATTTCCAGTAATGCCCTTATCTGGAAGATGAACGATGGTAACATCACCACCATGGCTGTTTACCACCTCGGCCCATCTGTTCGCCATCTCAAGACTCGCACGCCAGAAATCCTCCGCAGGGACATCGGATGGTTGTTCTGGAATATTGTCCCCATAATACACCACTATTGGAATTTCTGTCAGCTGTTTGAAATCATCAACCGGCACAGTTAAGCCGGGTAACTCCTGAGAGAATCTATTGGGAATCGGTTCCGGCGCTTCTCCTTCCGGAAAGAGAAACGCGGCAGGTTCATAGGCGACAATTGCATGGACATTATCGTTCTTCATAGCCGTTTTCCAACCCGGAGCACCAGCTTGGGAATGGGTGACCAGAATACCGGGACCGGACTCATCGAATACAGCTGACATGGCATCCGAAATTACCTCTTCATCATAAGCGCCTGTATTTGGGGTCATCCAACGGTAAAACTGATCCATAGATTCTTCATCCTGTGGAAATTGAACCCCCGGATAAAAATTAGGCATACGTCCGATACGGAACTGTGTAGCCCACATTTGATCCGATGTCGCAGGAGTAATTTGCTCGGGTACAGTACTTTGACCAGCATCCCCGCGACGAGGCTGATCTACAAGGTACACACCAAAGCCTCTTTTCAGGAAAATATCCTGAAAGCCTTCCCGCCCATCAGGAGTCTTCTGCCATGATCTTTTAGACTGGCCTGCGCCATGAAGGAAAACAAGGGGATATTCATTTGCATCTTCCGGGATCTGATAAAACACATCGGCATGATCCCCATGAAGGGTCTGTCCAGCCGGATCGAAGGGATTTTTTGAATCAAAAGTTCCTTCCGACGTGATAACAGTTCCGCCTGCTGAAAAATTGCCCTGCTCAGCCAAGACGAGGGAATCTGTAGAATTTGCCGTATTGCAACCACCGAGCAAGGAAATTGTCAAACCTCCTGTTAACAGCAGTACACTTAATCTTCGTCTTTTCATAATCATTTGCCTCCTGAAGAATACAATTATGTTATATCAGTCCTTATACTTGTTAAAACTGGCGCGTGCCGCAAGTAACCCCCTTTTTGTGCTCAAAATTAAAACGTGGGCCATGTTATATTCGTTCGTCTTGTTATCAACGCCGGTATTAATCTTACCTAATTCAGGAGGCTTCGTAATTAGCGTTATACGCCATACTTATAACATCACCCGCCAATTTCTTTTAGCTATTTTTTTGATTTGAACATTAACAAAAAACGGCTGCCAATCGTTTTGACGGGCAACCGCGGTGTCTTATCTTAATTCAGTTATCATCGTCTTTGACTTTGATTTGAACACTATTCTTAGGAATGCGTGTTCGTTCTTAAACCACTAATATTGAAACAATATTATCGACCAGATTTGTTCCTCCTCCTTAGATTGCATTGCATTTCCACTTCTCTTCAATACCGCGATAACGAACGATCGCGATTAATGGACATAAACGCGATAATGGCTGCTAACGCTGCCGAAGCCGCACTGATCCAAGTAATCGCCATAATTGAAAAGCTCCCTACTGCAATTCCTCCAATGCCTGCGCCCGCAGCAAATCCTAGTTGCACGAAGGTGCTATTCAGACTAAGCACAATACCGGAGGATTCTGGTGCAAGTGACACGAGGTTGAAATTTTGTGTTGGCCCGAAAGTCCAGCAAGCGATCTCCCAAAACATGAGCAACGCTATGATTGGAGTTATCCATTCTGAAACAACAGAGACCACTAATAGGGAGAAGACTTGTACGAACATGGAGACAAAGAGAGTACGCATTATGCCTATCCGATCTGCCAAAAAGCCACCAAGCCTAGAGCCGATTAAGCTACCTATACCCAAGACCAAGAGAATGACACTTATTTTTGACTCCATTGTTGGCATAACTGCCGTCAAATATGGAGTAATATACGTATCAACCACTGAAAAGCCAATAAACACGAAGAACGTTACGCTTAGAGTAATTGCAATCCTTGGCTGCTTTAAAAAAGAAAATCTCTGGCCCAGCGGAACAGCCGCCTCCCCTTCCAAGGCCGGAATCGTCCGGGCAACAGCAAAGAGTGCAAGTAGGCTCAAAAAGCCGATCCCCCAAAAGAGGGTCTTCCAATCATGTGCCGATGCGACCATGCGGCCGATTGGGATGCCAAAAACAAGTGAGGAGCTAAAGCCCATTGCTACGTTTGCCATGGCTCCGCCTTGACGTCCTGGTGATGCCAGCTTAGCAGCTATCCCATAAGCTGTGACGACGAATACGCCCGTTCCAATCCCTAGGATCACTCGAGAGGCCATTAAAAATATGAATCCAGGAAGAGCTAGTGTTGAAACGACACCGAGCAAAATGATACCGAGAGCCAGCAATAATTGTTTACGTTGGTTCATCATCGCCGTCGCTAACATAACAAGTGGTGTTCCAATTGCGTTACCGAGTGCAAAAACCGTTATGAGCTGCCCCGCTGTAGCTACCGATACGTCCACGGAAGCAGCGATATTATCCAGCATCCCTACAATACTGAATTGAGAAGTGCCTACCACGAAGCTGATAAGGGCTAACATATAGATTTTCAGGTTATTGTTCAATTTTAATCATCCCACTTTATTCGTTTTTACACTCTCCTGCATACATAAAGCATTTGTGAGTTAAGTCTTATTATGCATGAGCTGATAAGGATATCGTTAACTCAATCGACTCGAATGTTTGCCTAATTGTCTCAGAGGAAAGTATCGCCATTTTGAGTAAACACTTGGACTTATCTAAAAACTCAATACAAAGATCCACCCTACATTTGTAGAGTGGATCTAATTTAGCCGATTAATTCAATCTGTATCGGTTTACATAAATTAAATCATTTTTATTAATACGATGAATGGAATATGAAATTAATTATGTCCCACTATCGGGTGTGGTACATATGGCTCTTCCAGAAACGCAATTTCTTCAGGAGTTAATTTAACCGATAGGGCTCGTACGGCTTCTTCAAGGTGAGATATTTTCGTAGCACCAATGATAGGAGCAGTTACTGGTCCATTCTGGAGCACCCAAGCAAGTGCGATATGAGTACGGGAAACGCCATGATTCTCTGCGATAGACGCAACTCGCTCTACTACTAACCGGTCAGCGTCCATAGTCCCATCGTATTTAGACTTTTGAATTTGGTCGGTTTCGGAACGATGCGATGATTCTGACCAATCACGCGTCAATCTCCCGGATGCGAGTGGGCTATATGGAGTCACCCCAATCTTTTCTTCCTTACAAAGAGGTAGCATCTCCCTTTCCTCTTCTCGGTAAATGAGGTTTAGATGATTTTGCATGGACACAAATTTAGTCCATCCATTTTTCTCAGCTACATATAATGCCTTTTGGAACTGCCATGCAAACATAGCAGAAGCACCAATATATCTTGCCTTCCCCGCTTTCACGATATCATGCAATGCTTCCATCGTTTCTTCAATCGGTGTATTGTAATCCCAGCGGTGAATGATATACAGATCTACGTAATCGGTTTCCAGTCTTTTAAGACTTTTATCTATTTCACTCATGATTGCCTTTCGGGAAAGACCGGCTCCATTGGGACCTTCATGCATGCGACCCCAGACCTTGGTTGCAAGTACAATTTCATCACGGTTGGCATAATCCTTGAGCGCTCGTCCTAGGAATTCTTCACTTTTTCCTAGCGAATACCAATTAGCCGTATCAAAAAAATTAATTCCTAATTCCAAAGCTTTTTTTATTATAGGTCGAGAACCCGCCTCATCAAGTACCCATGGATGAACCCATTGCTTGGCATCCCCAAAACCCATGCATCCGAGGCAAAGTCTAGATACATCTAAACCTGTGTTCCCAAGTTTTACGTATTCCATTTGAATACCCCTCTTTGCCGTTTATTTTTTCAATTTATCTTGCCTATGTTATCCTAATTATGCATCAAATGATTTAACGACCGCTATCCTATTCGTATCATTTTTTTGCCTAATCCTCTTTTAATGAGCGATGTATGATCGGCCAATGGTAAATAGGCAGCCGATCGTCTTGATCAGCTGCCTGCATTCGTTCGTATTCACATTTCTTCAAGTGGCTACTTCAATATCCTTATAGGGTCTTATACTTCATAAGATAAAGAATGAGACAATTTGATCGCTGTATCAGATGACTCTTCAACTCAAACGCGATTGCAACTTGAACCCAGAGTTTCGTAGTAACAAATATTTCCTCTCGTGGCACGCCACTCCTTTTGATGGCTCTGCCGACTGCTTCTTCATTTTGATAAGCGGAAGCAGTATCAATCAGACGATATCCCGCCATTAGAGCATCATATACCGCTTGTTTACACTCGTTTGCATCTGGAATCTGAAAAACACCAAACCCGATAATTGGCATCTCGACACCATTGTTCAAAGTTACTTTTTGCATGCGGTAATCTCTACTAATATTTTTCTTTGTCCCAGCAATCTTGCCGGGCGTGATTATCTTACCGAATTCAGGCGACTTCGTAACTAGCGCGACACGTCATTATTCTTGCGTAACCCGACAATTACATTGATCAATTAGTGGAAAGTATGTTTATGGTGCTAATAGCCTTGTGAAAGACATTGATGCCAGTTTCCATTGATCCTCCTGCAGCACATATACCTCTGTAACAACAAATGGATTCGTCACTTCATTTCCCCCAACAACAGCTACCAGGCGTACTTTATTTAGAAGAATGGCAGTTGTGCCAATTAGCCGAACAGATGTTTCTTGAATATCTACATTCTTATAAATTATTGACCCGTTTTTAATTACGTCAATTTCCTCGTTTTTAGAAAATGTAGCCCCCATGTGCACGAAAACGGCTTTTTCGTGAAAGAGATTACTTAAATCGTCTAGTTGCCTCTCCTTCATCCAGTCCCATTTATTCTTAGAAAGATCTATAATTGCTTGTTCCATATTTGTATCATTCCTTTTTACTATTATTTTTTAATCCAATCCTTTTTCTTTTAACCATTTGGACATTAGATCGGCGATCTCTATATACTTGGGATAACAACAACCACATGATTCATTTTAGGATAAACAAAAGTATTGACCTTTTCACAACGGAATGCTTCCTATTTTTTTAATCTCAGTGCTTTCAATTATTGGGCTAAAATAACCAGTACTCACCACTTGTACCATGGCCTTCCCTAATTGTTCAGAAGTTACGATACTGTTGGACTTACTTAATGATGGATAGAAAGGTTTCAGCACGTTATATAAAAATTGATACAGCTTTGTTTTAGATCTCACACCATGAAGGGGAAGAATGAGTCCTGGCCGAAACATGTAAGCTGCTTTAAAGGGAAACTGTAACAACTCATTTTCAGTCTTTCCTTTCACTCTTGCCCACATGGCTCTACCTCTTTCGGTACTATCCGTCCCACTTCCCGAAACATATATAAAGGTTATTTGGGGATTCAGTCTTACTAATGTTTCTGCAACAGAAAGCGTGATGCCATACGTTATGCGTTTGTATTCCTCTTCCTTCATACCCCGAGAGGACACGCCGAGGCAGAATAAGCAAGCATCAAATCCTGTTATTTCCTGTTCAATCGAATGTAAATCAGCGACATTTTCAATAATGATTGATTTTAATTTTTCATGTTGCTGTCCTGGATGTTTACGGCCAATGGCAACTATTTCTTGAACCTTATCATCTAATAAACATTCACGCAGTGCACTTTGACCTACCATTCCTGTAGCGCCAAATATAATGAACTTCAACTACATTCGCTCCCCTAATAAAATCAGATTTGCCTGTTCTAGTCATGCCCCGAGGAACTCGAACATCATCGGACCCAAACAAATACCGGGGCGTGCAAGTCTCGGTATTTGTCTTCAAACCTATGGAATTCAACTCACTTGATTAATCAAGCTCCATCTCTTCTAATAACCAAGAAGAAAGTTGATCAGCAACCTCAACATTATTTAAGTCTGCAAAAAGTAATGTGTGTTTCCCTAAATACCTTCATCCGGCAGATGAACGATGGTAACATCACCTCCATGGCTATTTACCACCTCGCGGCGGTGCGGGTTAGATGGGCCTTTTTCTCCAGTTAATTTTTTGACCATTATCGAAGTGAAGTGATAAACATCCAGTCTTACTCACTGGTTAGTTATTATAATACCTAGTCAATGAAGTTCAGTAATTAGCGTGGCGCGCCAAAATTATTGCTTCTCCCGCCAAAATACCTTCTAGTGAATGGCCGGCATATTCCGCGAGTCCTCTGTTAACGGGTTAGTACCTAATTGTTCTGCTCGCCAATTTGAAGGAGTATCACCTTCCCAAGAGCGGAAAGCGCGGTAAAACGAGCTTTGGTCTTCATATCCAAGTAGGAATGCCACTTCTTTAAGATCAAGCATCGGGTCCGCCAGATACTCCAGTGCCTTCACGTGTCGAGCTTCAGTTAACAATTGCTTGAAGCTTGTGCCTAAGTCGGTGAGTCGGCGCTGCAAGGTACGATCGCTCATCCCCAGCTCACTAGCTACGATCTGAATGTCGGGGCGCCCCGCAGCCAGGCTGCGTTTCATAATCCACTTGACCATCTCTGTGATTGAATTGCTGCGTTGCTGCTCATCCAACGATCGGTCCAGTGCTGGAGTTAAAATTTCGAGCAACTCGGCGTTGTAAGAAATAAAGGGGCAATTGAGATCGCTTCGGTGAAGAGTGAGTCTATTTCGCTCAGCACCAAGCCGGATATGGCAGCCGAAATACGCTTCTAGGACTTGCACGTTGCTCATCTGGCCAGTAAATTCTACAGCATACGCGGTCAAAGAATGCCCTGCGCCGCGCCGCCCGAGCTCGAGCAAAAACGCCAGCGAGACACCAACCAGCATCGGCGGCTCGGGCTGCTCTGCATAGAGCCATTCCTGTTCGATTGTACATAGCTCACCCTTCTCTGTGATATGAATGCTCTGGGGGGCGCACATTTGTTTATACCGGGAAATTCGATGAAGCGCGTCGCGATAGTTGCGCGCGTGATAAGCCGCTAAGACGCTCGGCGACAACTGCGTGGTTTCCAAGTCTGTCATAGATTTGATAATGCTAGTCGCCGGGTCATCAACCATTTCAGACAGCGTCTGCAACAGCGCAAAATACTGGGCGGTCGTAACTCCATTCGTTCCGGAAAGAATGGTTAAGGGCAATCGCGATTTGCGAACGACGTCGTGGGCCGGAATATTTAATTGACTTAGTTCCTTCCAAAATCCTGCGGAAATTTTAATACTGTCCAAAGTATGAGACTTCATACTTTTAGGCCTCCTTCAGACACAATAAACTTGTTTTGACAAAGACTTATGATGATTCAATGGGGCAATAAGTATTCTAACAGTCCTTATGTATCTAGCGCAAAAACGACACACGAACGTATTAGGGACGCAATTAAATGATACTTTTTGCTCCAGAGCAATTTGAGGGGGAAATTATACAGGTCGCGGAAGGTTAAGTCACGGAACAATGAGCTTTCAAAGAGTATAAAATTAAAGGCGAAGCAACTTAAACGAGGTGCTTCGCCTTAATTAATTTTCGCCTTTCATCTTCATTGTTCTCTGGTAAGAGATGCCCGCGAGCAACGGCGGCGGCGAGCAGAAAATTATGGATGCTGCGAAAGCCGGCAAGCTTTCCGAGGCAGCGCTGCCTTCTTGCATTGTATAAGGTTGCAGCCGATAATTAACGACAAAGCACTGATACCCAAACTTACTTAAGATTCGTTGCTCCAACTACTGGGCTGCCTATTTGGGGACTATACGTAAGCTCCACCATTACATAATTAGATCGTGACTCTGTTTTTACTCCACTTTCATCAGACAGGTAAATATCCTTCACTGTCCTTTAGTTTCCTAATACGATCTGCTTTTTCCAGAAGGCTACCGCATCTGCTATCCATCCTTCTGCACTGGTTCCCACACCAAGCCCGAAGCCATGTTCCAGCCCTGGGTATTCGTGGAATTCAGTATCTATACCTGCTGCACTTAATGCATGGATACGGTTTTCCATCGTGTCAGGATTAGCAATCCCGTCGTTCTCTCCAACTACCGCAAAAGTCGGTGGATCGTTTTCTGAATAGTCTGTATGTCCAGTATATGCCGTAACAACCGTAGTTGGATTCGGTACATTGTCTCCGCCAAATTCTTCTACGCCATATGTTCCTATGTTTGATGCCATTCGTGCTCCAGCGGAACTGCCCCACACAGAATAACATTCTTTACTTACTCCAAAATCTTCTGCATTTTCAAAGATATACGAAATGGCAGCCGCTAAATCCTCTGTTGCTGACTGCCCACTTCCAGTTCGATATTTTAGTACAAAGGCATTGTAGCCTTGTTTACTAATTTCTAAAGCATAAGGAAATCCCTCATGCAGTGAACCCACATAGGAAAATCCACCACCCGCATTTATAACTGCAAAGGGAGCATTTTCTTCACCACGAAAGAAGAATAATCCCGTGTTTTCTTTGGAAGAGTCATTTTGTTTTTCTTCTTCAGAGTAAAAGTCGTAAAATACCACATTGCCAGTGTTCATCTCATCTATCATATAATTTAGCGGTGCAATAACAGAACCTGTATCCACATGAGTATGATAAGGAAGCAGGTTATCGATCTCACTCATTTTCATATCCATATCGTAATCCTTGTTATCCCAGGGTAGAATTTTATAGGCAAAATCTTTTATTACCTGATGCTTGACTAAATCTCCAATTGTACTATCACCACTTAGATACAAGTATCCATCTATCTTCCTTTCATTTCCTACTTTTGTTTCAGCAATCGAGCAGGCACTTAATATAAACCCAAAATATGCAATTATCACAAGCCATAAATATCCGAATCCATATTTCAACGAATTCACCTCCATAGAAAATTATCCACGTGGTGACTGAGACGTCTTCATATCAGAGTCATCCGTTCCCTTAGCCTGCTCCTTGATAAGTTCGATCGCTGCGTTGAATCCATCGGGGGTACCGCTGGAACCTGCGAGGCGACCCACTTTCACCTCGTCTATGCGCTTACCGACAACAACAGCCGGGACCGCTTCGGCAAAGCGGCGTTGCAAGTCTAAGGATGTCGGGTTCGACGCATGAGGCGTGACTTTGACATTGGTAATAATGTCGTCATCCAAGGTTACGTTCACTGTAATAGACGAGGGAAGACTCCCGTATTGGCCAGTCGCCGAATAATCGCCGTCTACATATGTGAAATTCGACATAGTCGATGTACTTGCAGCCACATTTACTAATTCCACCGTTTGTGTTTGAGCGTTCCAGTAGACTTCTACTCCTGTTAATTTTGCAACATCCCTCAATTTAAGGTATGTCGAACCGTCTACCATAATAGGAGGACTTTCCAAATCAGTTTTTTGTCCATTAAGAGTTATGGCGAGACTTGGTCTCAAAAAAGCTGTAATTTTTTGCAAACCATTCTCCGCAAATACGCATGTAGACAACAAGAGCACACTGCTAACGGTAATAACGAAAATACGTTTTTTCAATATCATTTCCCCTTTACCAATTTATTCTCACGTAAACAGCTCGCCATCGAAGTTCCGGGAGATCTCAACTCGGCCACCTTCAAACATTCTCACGTACGAAAACCGGAATAAATCCGCTAGACGGTCACCTCCTGTGAAGAAGAGCGCCGTCGCAAGTCCATCAGCAGTAGCAGCATTGTCAGCAACAACCCACGTTGCGATCACATCACGTACCGGGATACCCGTCCGGGCATCGATTACGTGGTGCAGCCGGTCTCCCCAGGCACGCCGGTTAACGGCAGATGCGCATATTGCGCGGTTTTTCAAGTTGAACACGCCAATCACCTGATTTGGATCGTACGGATGCTCAAGCCCGATTCGGGTGATGTCCTCCCCTGAATGACGGATATCTCCGCCTCCGTCGATAATAAACTCTTTAAACCCGGCTTCGTGGAGGAGTCCAGAAACGATATCCACCAGGTAGCCCTTCCCTGCCGCTCCGACATCGATCACAAGCGGACGCCGCGTGACTAGCGACTTTCCGACTCGAACGATGTCCTTCGACCAGGTCGCTCTCCCTTCGGCATGCGCCTTGGCCCGGACATGGTCAGTTACGGGTCTGAGTGAGTACGTTTGGTCATAACCGAGGAGTTCGAGCTCCCGGCCGACAAGCGGATCTACAGCGCCGTCAGTAGCTGTGTAAAGCTTATCATAAAGATCGAAGAGGATAACCGAATCGTCTGGAAATTCAAAATTGCCGCCGTCCGGGGCAGCGGAAACCTGAGATACGAGCGAATCCGAGCGAAATCTCGAGTACGTAACGTCGTATTGTTCGATCCGCTTTAAAATGCTCTGCTGCAACATATAACGCAATGGTTTCTTGGTTTCTATTTCCCAATGGGTTCCGATTGCCTTGAAGTTGAATACGAAATTACTAACGTTGTTCTCCTCTGCATTGTCCCTATATTCAAATGTTTTCATGGCCACTGGACTTTGGACATATGGACTGTCATCTCCTCTGTTATTTAGAGTAAAAATGGAATTCGGCCGCTCGCCAAGAGCCTTATATAACAAGCACAGCCTGTAGTTTTCTTTTGATTTTTTAACTTCGATTCATTTGAAAGCACTTGTTGTACATTACTTCGGATGATGTTCGTTTTTATTCCGTCTGGCCAATTCCCAACGGCAACTCGATATCAGAAAACCGAAAACCGAGGAGAATTTGTGCCGTAAGTTTATTATGCAGTAAACGAAAAATAAAACGCTATCTCCTTTGTCTTAAATGCTTGCCTAATCCTTTCACTTAAATATACTAAGTAAACAAAGAAAGGCAGCTGGATTAAGACCAGATGCCTTTCTTTGTTTTTGTGAGTAGTTCTACCGACGAATACTTTTCAATTTAAATTGGATGTCACAATGAGGTTTTGATCTATATTTCCCTCTACTTGCTCATATGTTTCCTTCATTCGCTTTATGTCCGTTTTGGGAGGCAAACCAAACATGCGAGAATATTCACGGCTAAACTGAGAGGCACTTTCATAACCAACCCGAAAAGCAACCTCAGTAGCATCCGCTGACTCCATTAACAATAGGCTCCGGGCTTCTTGCAAACGCAGCTGTTTTTGAAATTGAAGCGGGCTCATAGCAGTGAACTCTTTAAAGTGTCTGTGGAACGAAGAAATGCTCATATTAGCGACATCAGCAAGCTCTTCAACTCTCAAAGGCTGATCATAATGTTGGATAATTTGGTCGATTCCCTTCCTGATACGATAGGTGTTGCTTCCTTCCATTGCAATTTGTGCAAGAGTTGCGCCATATTGCCCTTGAAGGAGTCTATAAATGATCTCCTTCTTATGAATAGGAGCAAGATACGGAATGTCTTGAGGAGAATCGAGCAATTGAACTAAACGCAGGACAGCATCCAATATAGTTAATTCGATCTGACCGACTAACATAGCTCGTGAATCATTGTTTTTACTATCGGAATATAAATTAGCGTCTTTCAAAACCTCTAAAATTTCATTTTGGCTTAAATCAAGTTTCAAGCTCAAATATGGAACTTCAGGTGAAGCCTTAATAACCTGCCCGATTACCGGAAGGTTCATAGATGTGATCAGGTAATTGGATGGCCCATACTCTAGGCGTTCCTCAGCTAGAAAGATTTCTTTTAACCCTTGAGTAACAAAGCAAAAGGAGGGATTAAATACTCTGTAGGCTGGCTCATCCACCATATTCGAACGAATAAGAAACAGTGAAGGAATCGTTGTCTGCAATACTCCTGCTTCTTTACAATGACGGTTAATCAGTTTTGTAAGCTTATCCTGACGAGCTTTTATATCTTCAAACATTGGCCCCTCCTTGATGCTTTATTTTGTTTTATTATACGCCATAAGTATGCTAATAAGGAATGGTATTGAGAGGATTAGGCAATCATTTGAGACGAATTAGATATCCGTTCTTTGTTCAGGAATGCATAATAAGGTCACACCATAAAGGACCGGTAAAACACCGGCGAACTTTTTTGGAAAATACAAATGAGCTTTTAAGGAGAATGAAATAATTTTTTGAATAAAGCTCATTAAACGGTAAGAAAATAAATTGAATTTAATTAATGTATACTTGCTTGAATTTAATTTCTTAATCGAATCCTTGCAGAAGAGGAATTATTTATCACTACGAAGCTGAGGCATATTAAGAAAGACCCTCTGCAGCATGCTTTTAATATTCCTCCCGTCCCCTACAGTACTTAAAAACCGTTGAGATGATCTCAACGGTTTTTTGGCACTACTTGAATTATCTACGTTTGATTTTGCTTTGCAATATATTGCTCATACTTCTGGGTAAAATTTATAATGGGGCGTCATCATGATAACTAACATTATTTCTTTAAAAGAAATTCCTTCATTTTCCTTCATCTTTTCCGTTACGGATTATTTTATCGCCATGGAAATGATTTTCGAAGCTTCACTTCGGAGAATGCTATCGCCCGGGGCAAAGAGATTTTCTTGCTTACCGTCTATGATTCCCATTTCTTGAATGATGTTCACTGCTTCTTCAGCATACGGAGATATCTGATCAGCATCGGAAAAGGGGATGTCTTCCGTCATCGTGGTCATCGAAATGCCTTTGTACTTAAGATATCGAACGAGGATGACGGCAGCATCCTGGCGGCTTATCTCAAAGTTGGGGTCAAATGTTCCGTCACTCTTGCCGTTCACGATGCCCGCGTTCGCAGCCCACTTGATGTAGGAAGCATAATAGGCATTCTCTGGCACGTCGCTGAAATGAGTCTCCCCATCCTGTATGTTCATTTTTTCAAGTCGACCGAGAGCCGTTACAAACATGCCTCTTGAAATATTCGAATTGGGTGAGAACTTCGTCGCGGAAACTCCTTTTAAGATGCCGCTTGCGACGAGTTCGCTAATGTATTTGACCGCCCAGTTGTCATTTACGTCGGTAAATGCCGCGATTTCGGTTGTCGCACGCAAATATTTGGAAGTGACACGGTTTTTGGATAGGTTTTCGTATGCATAGGCTGCTCCGATCAATGAGCTTTCGTCAAATTCGTATCCCACCATCTGGAGGCCAAGCGATAGGGAATCACCGTCACCATCGCTCACATGGCCCATAGGGACATTAATGGCGGGAAGACCGGTAACCGGTGACATCAGATTGCTTGCACTGCCGTAATGACTTGCGGTATCTTCGATCAGTCTTGGTTTAACCAAAAGAGACGGGTAGGCAAGCGCCATAACGCCGTACTTCTCCATAACGGCTTCCGTAGCGGCTCGGTATTCTACGCGAGAAGCTTGAGCCTTTGCGTAAGCCTCCCTGTAGGTGGTAACGCCATCAGACATTAATTTTGTTGACGTTTTCGGGTCGATCGTCGCGTCAATATCCGAATATAGCCCAACCGAATTGGCAGAGAGGTAGCCTCCACTTGCAATCAATTCGGCAAAGCTTTTAATCGGGGCGTCTGGCCCAAGCGATTTCAAATATTGTTCAATGTCATGGGGGATCTGATTTGGACCGCCTCTGGTGGCACTAAAGAGATCATACATTTCAGGAAAATCGACCATAACGACCTCGGCACCTGCCGCTTCCATGTCCTTCATTGCCTCTTCAAATTTTGCAATGATTTCAGGATCGTTGCTATCCACATGTGGGCTTCGGGTCTTTTCCACGTCCGTTGGATAAACGACTTGTTTCAATATGCCTATCTTTTTGCCCTTTAAAAAATTTGTGTCCAAATAAGGGGTGTAGTCTGAAGGCACCTTGCCTGCCTGTCTTGATGTTACGTTGTCTTTGGGATCTACGCCAGTCAGATAATTCAGCATAATGGCGAGATCTTCGACCGTTCTTGTCATTGGCCCTCCGGTATCTGAGTCAAGGATTAGAGGGACAATTCCGTCACGGCTTGTAAGACCTATGGTTGGGCGAAGCCCAACGAGTGAACTGACAGAAGCAGGATTCCGTATAGATGAGCCGGTATCGGTGCCAAGTCCGGCCGCTGCGAAGCTTGCGGAGATCGCAACCCCCGTGCCGCCACTAGAACCGTAGCTTGAGCGCGTAGGATCATAGACATTCAAAGTTTCCCCAACCATGGAACTGATTGAGTTATAGCCTGAGAATGCGAATTCGGAGAGATTAGCTTTGGCAATTATGATTGCGCCGGCATCCGTGAGCTGCTGTACCATTCTGGCGCTGTCTGGTGGAATGGAATCCTTTAACGCAGTCGCGCCCGCAGTCGTAGGCATACCTTCAAAATCATAGTTGTCTTTTACAATGATAGGGATACCGTGGAGAGATCCCCTTTTATTACCGGCTAGTCGCTCTGCGTCAAGAGAACGTGCGGTCTCTTCGGCTTTAGGGTTAATTGATATGATGCTATGAAATGTCGGATCAAGTACTTTTATACGGTCGATATAGAGCTTAACAAGCTGTTCACTTGTTAATTGTCCAGTGTCAAGGGCGTTCTGAAGCTGCGTAATGCTTTTTTCAGTGACGTCAAACGATGGGGAGGATACTCCTCCCGCATAGGCCGCCGGAGCGATCGTGAAAAGAAGAGAAAAGGTAAGAAGGATTAATAAAAGCTGTCTTGGTATTCTTCGATTCTTCCTAATTTTTGCACTATGCATATAACCTACCTCCAAATGAAAATTCGTTAATCAGAAAAAGTTCTTCGGCCGAATGAAATTTCGTTTTGGCAATTTTTAAAGTAAACTTAATATTCATCAAAATATTGCTGAATTTTATCAGGATCCGTTGTATTGGTAAGCGCTAATTGAAGAAGGATTCTTGCTTTCTGGGGGTTCAACGAATTGCTCTCAACAAAAGAATCTTGTTCATAAAGCTTCTGACCTGTAGCTTGATAAAAAGATTTAACTAAAACCGCCCCTCTTGTAGCCTCCATTTGTTTTAACTGGGCTTGGGCCCAAGAGGCGGCGCCGCTCCCTTCTTTAATGAGTTTAGTTAAGTATTCGATTTGATTTTGTTCAGCATCACTGATACCTTTGGCCGCTATTTTCTGCATTTGTTCATCTGCTGTAGATGCAGCCCAACCAGCAAGAATCACCCCTTGAGCTCCATCTTCGATAGATGCGTTTAATAACGAAAGGCTGCTGCTAGCATAGGATTCGTAGAGAATATCGACTTTCGGTAGTGCACTGAGTTCCGAAATATCAAAGTCCGTTTGATATGTATGCTTGATCAATGGTTGCTGATAGAACCTAACTTTACCCGCAACAATATCTCCTAAAAATCCTTGCTCTAGCGATTTAAAAGTATCAGTTGCCCATGAGCTAGTTTTACTAATAAATCTAGCGGAACCGATTCTATCATTAAAAACGATGAGTACGCCTTTATCTTTTGATTGCGGATCTCCCGCCACTTTTACCGCGTTGTATAGATTTAGCGGGCCGTCAGCACTGATAGCCGAAGCTGGTCTCATTGATCCAACTACCACAACCGGTTTATCGCTCTTGACGATCAGATTAAGGAAATATGCTGTTTGTTCAAGCGTTTCCGTACCATGAGTAACGACAATACCATCCACGTCATCTTTGGCAAGCAATTCGTTTATACGTTTTCCTAACGTAAGTCTATTTTCATCGGAAATATTCTGACTGCTTATATTGATGACCTGTTCCCCGCTTACATTAGCTATGTCTTTTATTTCCGGAACAGCATTAATGAGCGTGCCGACCCCATCGGTAACTTGATAATTTGAAGTATCGGTATTGGATGCGGCTGTGGATGCTATGGTTCCCCCGGTTGCCAGAATGACAACATGAGGTAAATCTTGCTGTACAACGGTTTCTTGGGCTTGTGCACTAGGTAAATTCAAAGAGTAACTAAGTGATGAAATAGCTAATGCCATTAATGCGATGATCGAAAGACACATCCGTTTACGTTTCATTTTCTCTTCTCCCTCTCTTTAATGTTACTTAAGTTAACACAAACCTTCGTAAATACCACCTCACTCAGTTAAATTTGTTTTTAATGTAAGAAATGCTTACATAGACAATAGTAATCCAATATAGAAATGGATCGATAGCCCATTTCTCTTAAATGTTTGCCTAATCCTCTTACTTTTTCGGAACTAATGACTTTCATTTAAATTATTTAGTTTTTAATAGTTTACCTTTTTATCAATAAGAGGTTATGTATGGGGATATGGAACCTACAGGCCACTCAAAGCCACGCTAATCTGCCCGTTAACTTAATAAAGAAAAGAGCAGCAGCCTTAGCAAACTGCCCATTCGCTATTTCAAATGATTAGCGTCAGATAACTTTTCAGTTATAACTTGATAATTTCAATGAATCATTAACGATAGAAAATAAGAACGCCGTTTGTCATTTTGACCATGACAAACGGCGTTCTTATTCAAAATTTAAGAAAATTTGCTATCCAATAATTTGAGAATAGCTACTGTTGCTTGCGCCCTAGTTGTAGCACTGTTGGGATCGAAATTTCCGTTCCCCATTCCTTGAACTATTCCTGCTTGATGCGCTACAGACACTGCTGCTGATGCCCATTCGGGGATTTGATCCGCATCAGCAAATTGGGAACCTAATGTGTTTTCTTCGAATGGAAGCTGTGCAGCACGCACCAACATAACTGTCATTTCAGCTCGTGTAATGGTGTTTCCGGCACGGAAATTTCCATCCGGATATCCTTGAATAACACCTGCAGATGACGCTTCTGCAATAAACGGTTTAGCCCAGCTGGGAATTTTCTCTGCATCCTTATATCGTAAAACCACTCCTTCGCTTTGTTCCAAACTCATGGCTCTGACAAGCATTGCCGCAAATTCGGCACGCGTGATCTTCAAGTTTGGACGGAATGTTCCATCAGGAAATCCATTCACAAAACCAATGGATGCGGAACGTAATACTGCTTCTTTTGACCAATGTCCTTCCATATCCGAAAATGCAATGGCAGGCTGTTTGTCAAGAACGGATACTGTAGTGATAGCATTCGGGGTAAGCGTAACCTCAGCAACCTCTGAATCAACCAATTTTGCCATAGTTAAAGAAATCTTTGCTTCCCCTCTAACTATGGCTTCGAAAGTAAAAGTCATCAGCGGTTGGCTGCCTCCCTCCCCCAAGGAATTCCCTATTTTAGTATGTGCAGCAATCAATAACCCATTTTTTTCTTGCACGGGAACTTGGAAGCCTGTCCAGTAAGAAGAAGCATTTTTAAACTTAAGTTTTTGAGAATCATATTGCAATTGAATTTCGTAACCGTATAAATCCTTAAGGTTTTCTCCACGTACCGTTACTCGAACTTTCTGACCAATAGCAGCTTCTATTTGGTCAGTTGTAATCGAAAGCATTGGAGAACTAGCTGCCATAGTATGAGGGGCATTGGATGTCGAGAAGAAGAAGCACACTAATAGAAGCAATATAATTAACTTTCTATACATATGGCTATTACCTTCCTTTTGCGCAAACAGGGTGAGAGTTTAACGCTCTCACCACATTTGCTTAAATTAAAGTATTGAGTCTGATAATTCCCCTATTATTAGAGATCAATAAACATCCTTCCAATCGGCAATATTGCCTGAATCAAAACGGAATGGAGCGCCTAGCATAATTTGTGTGCCCTCGCCATCGGCAATAATTTCAAAGTCACTCCCCAATTCTCCCGCATTGAACTTATCGCCAAGGGCACCAGTAATCGTTCCTTTTACTAGCGCATCGGCCGTGTAGCCGGCGAGATAGCCCACGTCAATTGGATTCCAAAGGTACATCCACTGGCAGACACCGCTTTCGATGTACTCGGCCATTTCGCTTGGCAGACCGAGGCCTGTCAGTTGAACCTTCCCTTTCAATCCTTTATCCGTCAGTACTTTGCCAGCAGCTGCAATACCAACTGTTGTAGGTGCAATAATAGCTTTCAAATTCGGATACGATTTGAGAAGTGCTTCCGTTTCAGATGTACTCTTGTCTCGCAAGTCGTCGCCGTACGCAACCTTTACCAGTTGAATCTTGTTATACTCTGGTTCTTCTAGAACGCGCTTCATTACTTCGATCCAGGTGTTCTGATTTGTCGCTTGCGAAGTAGCACTCAGGATAGCGATTTCACCTTCGCCGCCGATCATTTCGGATACGCCTTCAATCAGCGTTCTGCCTATGAGATCCGGGTCCGCTTGATTGACATGCACGGTGCGGCTATTGGTGTTCACAGCAGAATCGAGAGACAAGACTTGAATACCTGCATTCATTGCCTTTTGCAAAGCAGGCTGCAATGCGTCGGCGTCATTCGCTGCGATGGCAATAGAATTAACCTTTTGCGAAATAAGCTCATCAATCATCTGGATCTGCGCTTCGGCCGTGGGTTGATCAGGTGCTTTCAAAATAACGGTGTTTCCTTGTTCTTCTACCGCATTTTTGAAACCTTCCATCATTTTTTCACCATAAGGGTTGCCCGTGTTTTTGAAGATCATGGCGTATTTCCCGGATAAATCATCGCCGCCTTCAGCCTGTGTCGTTGCCGTAGGTGAAGACTGCCCCCCATTTACTGAAGACCCATTGGTACTGTTGTTACCTCCATTGTTACCGCTACATGCCGCAAGTAAGGACATAAGAAGTACAGCAGCGATGCCTTGCGCCAATCTTTTTCTATTCATTCTGTTTTCCTCCCGCTTTTTTATTAGATTTACTAGCTATATACAAACCAGCTAAACGCCGTGTTGTATCCATTAATTCAAGCCACTAGGTTTTCCTGAACTTTTGTGTACGCTGGAATTTGAACTTCGGCACTATGACCGCAGCAATCAACAACAAGCCAATGATGATAAGCAGCAACTGCGCTTGAACATTAATTAACCCAAGTCCATAACGAAGGAAGCCAATGAGGAATATCGCAATGATTGCACCAATCATTCTGCCTTTACCACCCGCTGTGCTGATACCACCCAGCACGACCATTGCGATAACATCCAACTCGTATCCCGTCGCTATATTAGGTCGTGTACTTCCCATTCGAGCGGTCAGAAATAAAGCTGTAATCGCAGCCATAAATCCAGCTAAGGTGAACACAAGTACTTTGATCCGGTCCACCTTTACGCCGGAATAGCGACTTGCGTTTGCATTGTTGCCAACCGCATAGATTTGACGACCTAACACCGTCTTATGAAGCAAAAGACAGAATAACGAAGCCAAACAGACAAAAACCAAAAGTATAAAGGGAATAGGTCCTACGTAGCCCCACCCCAAAAAGCTAAACCATTCAGGGAACCCCCCTGCAGCCTGGTCCTCTAGAATGAAGTAGGCAATCCCGCGATAAATGATCATAGTGGCCAACGTGATAATGACCGACGATAATTCCTTGTATTTTATAATCAGCATGCCATTGATCCACCCACAAAGCGTGCCGGTCGCCAAACAAATCAGCATCGCTGGAACCATAGGAACACCTAGCGTATATAAATCCGCCATAATGACTGCGGATAAGGCTACGATCGAACCTACTGAAATATCGATGTCTCCCAGGATCATAATGAGTACCATTGGAAGAACGATAAACGCTTTATCGAGAAACCCCATCATGGCATCGCGCAAATTATCATAGTCCCAATAGTACTCGGATAAATTTACATTCATCACGTTTATGGCAACAAAGATGATGACAAGCATCCATTCCCACTGCAAAAAAAATCGTTTCCATGAAAAATCAAGTCTACCTGCAAGTACTCTCGGTTCCATCATCAAACCTTCCTCCTCATCAGGTGATTACGATCTACACCACGTTTGACTATGGCATTCATCAAAACCGCAGCAAGAATGATCGATCCCTGAATACCCATCTGCCAAAAGGCTGACACATTAATCAGCGGCAACGCATTGTTGATAATTCCCAGAAGGATTGCTCCAAGCAATACACCTGATAACTTGCCAACGCCTCCCGCTATACTGACTCCACCGACTACACAAGCAGCGATAACGCTCAATTCGTAACCGCTAGCCGTGTCCCCTTGCGCAGAAGCAAATTTAGAGACCCATAACACCCCAGCCATCCCGGATAAGCCACCCATGATCGCATAGACCAGCCAAAGGATTCGATCTGGACGAATGCCACTAATTCTAGCAGCTTCTGGGTTACTTCCCACCGCATAGATTTGTCTCCCAGTCCTCGTATGACTCATAAAATAGTAAGCTATCAAATAGATAAATATAGCAATCCAGATTAAGTGGTTTATCCCGAATAACGTTCCTGTTCCAAGCTGCTTGAACTGCGCCGGCATCTGATGTGCACTAACCCACTTGCCGTCGCTAATCAAATAAGTAAAACCTCTGAAAACGTTCATCATACCTAATGTCGCAATAATAGGAAGAATCCCCATTCTAGCGACGAGAAAGCCCAGGCCTACCCCGCATACGAATCCTATTCCCGTCCCTAGCAGCAGAGCCAATAACGGGTGTATGCCTGGGTAGTAACTCACAACCATAGCACTGACCATGCCCGATAGGGCCAGAGTGGCGCCAATCGAAAGGTCGATGCCCCGAGTTATAATAACCAGCATCATTCCCACTGCAAGCACACTGAGGATCGCGGTGTTGGTCATCATATCGTTAATGTTTTCCCAGGTTAAAAAACTCGGATTTCTCAGCTGTACGACCGCCGCCAATAGGAGGATAAAAAAGAGCAAACCCAGCTCACGAAACTGTACGATATAGGAGCTAATAGTTCGTTTTTGCTTCTCAACTTGGTCACGCTTCCTGATCGGAATGCCGATAGATCCTAAATCTCTTGATTCCATAGTTTTGCCCACCTTTACTAACGTTGTGCCGTATTGGCTGCCGGTTCATCCATAGCGGCTGCGAGAATCGCTTCTTGCGTCACAGTTGTGCGAGGGAGTCTTGCCGTAATCCGCCCCTCGCGCATGACTTCGACCCTATCGCACATGCCGATGATCTCCGGCATTTCGGAAGAAACGAGGATGATCCCATAGCCTTGCGCAGCCAGTTCGTTGATAATCTCATAAATGGCGAACTTTGCTCCAACATCCACGCCTTTCGTCGGTTCATCCAAAATGATGACGTCCAGATCGGCTGTCAACAGTTTAGCGAAGACCACTTTTTGCTGGTTTCCTCCAGATAACGAGCTTGCAAGATCAAATATGGTTTTCGCTTTTACGCCAACCTTCTCACCCAATTTTTTGGCTACGACCGACTCTCTGCTTTTGTTTGTAAATCCTTTTTGAGACATTTGCTTCAGGGATGGAAGCGTAATGTTATCTCCGATTCCCCACTCTAAAATCAAGCCTTGCTTCTGCCGATCCTCGGGCAAGTAACCGATACCTATACGCATAGCGTTGGACGGACTTTTGATTTTGATTTCTTGCCCTTTTAGAAACACCTTACCCCTGTCATAAGGATGGATGCCGAACAACGTATCGCATACTTCTGTCCTACCCGAACCGACTAAGCCCGTTAGACCGATAACTTCTCCGCGACGTAATGAGAACGAAATATCAGCAAAGTATCCCGTTCTTCCCAAACCTTCGACTCGCAAAATTTCTTCCCCAATTTGAGCGGCTTTCTTAGGGAAAATCTGAGTAATTTCTCTCCCTACCATGGCTACAATCAACTCGCTATTTGAGATCTCATTCACTCTCCAGGTACCGATATACTTGGAATCGCGGAAGACCGTGACCTTGCTGGCTAAACGATACATATCCTCAAAGCGATGTGAGATGAAAATAATAGCGGCACCGCCGTCTCTTAATTGCTCTGCGATCCGATACAGCTCTTCGCTTTCCCTGGTTGTCAAAGCAGCTGTAGGCTCATCCATGATGATGATTTTGGCGTTGACGGATAGCGCTTTTGCAATCTCGACAATTTGTTGTTCCGCTACGCTTAGCGCGCCCATTTGCGTTTTAGGGCTGAAATTCGCCCCGAGTTCCCGGAGCAATCGCTCCGCTTCACGGTGCATGTCATTCCACATGAGCCTCTTACTGCCGGAAGCTATTTTTTCATGACCCATAAATATATTTTCAGTCACGCTCAGATCCGGATAACATGTAACATGCTGGTAAATGGCCGCAATACCTTCTTGCTTTGCTTCATTGGGATCTTTGAAGCTAACGACTTTCCCATCCAGCAGCATTTCACCTTCATCTGCCGCATGGACACCGGTAATTACTTTGATGAACGTCGATTTTCCGGCTCCGTTTTCTCCCATAAGCGCATGTATTTCTCCAGGTTTTAATTTAAAGTACACGTTGTCTAGCGCTCGAACACCGGGAAACACTTTAGTAATCCCGTTGAGCTCCAAAATATACTCGCTCATGCAGCACTTCCACTCCTCTCTCTAAATCATGCCTCTCCATCTGTTTTCTTAGTGATTCTATTAACACCTTTAATGTACTGCTAATTCAATGAACCGATAAGTAGACTGTTATTACATTAGGGGGACATTCTTTGCTTTCTTCAAAAAAAAAGCCAACGGTGTCCCGTCAGCATGACTCAATCTTTGCATATACATGTTTACGATACTGTGATGGCGTTTCACCAATCGATTGTTTAAATAAACCACTGAAATATTTGACGTCCTGATACCCAACTAACACGCTGATCTCATGTAGTTTTAAAGAAGGATCGGCTAACAAAGCTTTTGCTTTATCTATTCGCATACGAGTGACGTAGTCAAGGATCGTTTCGCCAGTTTGCGTTTTAAAATATCGGCAAAAGTAAGTAGGATTCATATGTACATGATCTGCAATGCGCTTCACGGTCAACTCTTCGTGTAAGTTATCAGATATTAATACTTTAGCTTGCTCTAGCGGTCCCGGATTTTCAAGCATTCGAAGCGTTTTAACTTGTTGAATCCGTTTCTTGACGGCCTGCTCGATAATCAGCTTGATGTCCTGCAGATTAGGGGCACGTTTGATTAAGCGCAGTCCCTCTTCTAGCACCCCCTCTTCTATTTCTTTCTCGTTGCCCGCCATTAGCACGCTCAAATAAATATTCTGAATGCTGCGTTGTATAGCGGCAGGATCCACTTGCCCCTCAAGCTTATGAAAGAGCTCCCTCATGGACTTGACCGCGCTATCCTCCGAAGCTTGTTCAATAGCTTGGCTTATTTGGTAGCCAAGTTGTAACAATTTCTTGTCAGTAACAGGAACTGCAGTAAGCATTACATCACGTTCTATACAAGTAGAATGAAATTGATTTCCCCCATTGATAAGTCTATAGTTCATTAACGTTCTGGCCTGTCGAATGGAATCTGGAAGCATGTATAAATCAGAAATCGTATCGCTTGCGCTTACCGAAATCGTAAATGGCGTATATTCCCTAATGGCTGCTTGAATGTCACCGGCAGCGTGCTTCACGATTTGGGAGAACGTACCCCGATCCTCTGAAAGAGGCAATTGAAGCATGGCCCAATAATCTGTATTCTCGCCTCTCCAACACCAACTTTTTCCTGAATACTCCATGGCGGTTACATGCATTAATTCTTTTATTATATTTTCCACAACATAATCAAAAGCAGCCCAGTCCTTAGCCTTATAATCCCTGGTCTTCACAGGCAGAGCATCTAAACTAAAATTAATAAGAGCATAACTTCCCTTAGGAAACTCTTCCACCCAGTATCCAAGACGCGTGATATCTAGTCCAGCAGACGTAACATAGCTTAGCAATTGAATTTGCTCCGTCAATTTCAACCTTTCCGACTGCTGCTCCATTTCTCTCCATCGATTATTTCGATTGCGTTCTTCTTCGATTTTCCCTTTGATCTCTAGTATTCGTTCTCTTAACTGATCCCGGTCGATCGGCTTCAGTAAATAATCGACGGCACCTTCACGCATAGCCGTTTTAACATATTGAAAATCTTTATATCCACTGATAATCAGACAATAAAAGTTATAGTCTCGATTAATTTCATTGATTAAAGTCAATCCGTCCATCACGGGCATTTTCACATCGGTAATGAGCAAGTCAATCACTCCATTACATCCACAAATGAAATCTAATGCTTCTTGGCCGTCAGACAACGTTGCTACAATATCCCATTCCTCTCCGCAGGAAGCAACAAGTCTCGCTATACCATTTCGAATCATTTCCTCATCATCGACAATTAGCGTTCTATATCTCTCCATTTTCATCTGCCCCCTTTTCATTGATCATGACCGGCAAATCAACTTCTGAAAGGATGGGAATGCGAATGATAATTTCAGTACCTTGGCCTTGTGCGCTATGTAGTTGCAAGCCATAGTCGTTCCCTAGCATCATAACAATCCTAGCGTTGACATTGCTCAGACCGAACTCGGAGTCTTTGGCTACGAGCGTATTCGAACGGAGAGATCTCTCCAGTTCCTCTAATCTCTCGTGAGAGATTCCTGGGCCGTCATCACGAATTCTAAAGACCATATCTTCTTCTCCCGAGCGCGCACCAAGTTCTCGACCGATGACAACATGTATGCTTAATCTTTTCCTCGTTTCCAGCCCGTACTTTACAGCATTTTCTACGATAGGCTGCAGAATAAACTTCGGAGTGTAGTAAGAATCCATCTCTGTCTTTTGAGTCGTTTCAACGAAAAGCCTATCTTTAAACCGAATTTTCTGTATGGTCAGAAAATCATTCATATGCTGTACTTCTTCTGAAATATGTACGAATTTGGAACTATTGCTTACAGAAAAGCGCAGCATTCTTCCAAGCAGCGTGACCATTTCGACCACCGTTTTAGATTTGCCTTCTTCTACGGCCATATTAATCGTTTCTAAGGTGTTATACATGAAATGAGGATTGATTTGCGATTGCAAAGCATACAACTCTGATTCCTTCTGTCTCAATCTGATTTCAAAGTTTTTTTCGATCAAATCCCTTATTGTGGAGATCATGGAATTAAAGCTTCGCGCGAGCATACCAATCTCATCTTTGGTTTGAATATTCAGATCAACCTGAAATCGTCCCAGTTCTACCTGTCTCATTAATCGAGAAAGCTTAACAAGCGGCCGTGTAAGCTTCAAAGATAAAGAAATGGATAGTGCTGAGGTAATCAGCACAATACAAAAAAACATAAAAATAGTTACATTTCTGATCCAATCGGTTCTTTCGGTCAAGTATTTCATTGGAATGCTATGAACCAGTATCCAGTCATATATGCCTGATTCGCTTATGCTGGTAATGACACCCTCCCTCCCACTCCCTTTACGGAAGCTGCCATTTAAAAGTGGATATTTAGGCAATTCTGAGTCTATTTCACCTATTTTTTCATTATCCGTGTGATATATAATCTCACCCATGCGATTCATAAGCCATAGATCCGCTTTCTCGTTATTTTCAAATTGCCTTAGGATCTTGTCGATAAAGTCGAGTTGAACGGCTACCAGCATTGTTCCCAAGCTTTTACGATTGTCTACATCTTGCACCTGCTTCATAATAAGCAGGTATGGATGCCCGTTATCAAAAGTCAGTGATAGCTCGTTTGGCAGCAGAACTTTGGCATTGCCTCTCAATTCAAGATCATTACCGTAAGGAATAAGGGCATCATTGCCATTAAGACCTTTAAACCCTATACGCGTACTATAAAATAGTCGATTTTTGGAGATCAGAAATACACCAAGAACATCCGGATTCCCATTTTCCAAGTACGTGCGAGCCAAATAGCTGTTTACCGTAAATTGTTCCTGATTGTAGTTTGAACTGCTTTGGTACGCATCATGACGTAAGATAGATATAATCGTATCAGAATTGAATAACAAAGAGGGAACTTCAGAAAATTCCTCCATATGTTTGGCAATCGTAGCATTGGCTTGGTTCAAGAAACGGGGCATGTACTCCCCAATTTGCTCTTCGATCGATTTGGTATACTGAATATACGAGATAGCTCCAAGAAGCGAGATCGGAATAACCGTCAGTAAACAATAGACGATGATAAGCTTAGAGCTCAGTCTAGAATTCCATGCATAGATTGCCTTCCACCATTTAAAAATCATATTGTCCCACGTTCTCCGCCGTAAAATCGAGTGGCTCCCCCATGATGACCACATCTCCTTTTACTCGAATATTCCCAACATTGACAATATCCTGTCCGTCATGAGGGAATTCTCCTTCTAGTAGTTGATAAGCTAATACGACAGTTAGATAACCTAGTTTTTTTGGACTCCAGAGCGTAGCCATTTGCGCCGATCCATCTATTAAAAAATCATGCATGAGATGCGGAGTAGAGAGTCCGACGATTTTAATTTGTCTGGATTGTCCGGCTTCCTTCACCGCTTGCGCGGCTGCCGGAGGTGCCACGGAGGCATTTCCGATAATGCCCCTCAAATTAGGATAGTCGATCAGCAGTTGCTTGGCTGCTTCATATGCTTTATGCGGATCATCATCCGTCTCCACGATATCAACCAAATTCATAGCCGGATAATACTCCTCCCTTTGCTTGTTCATCCATTTCAACCATTCATTCTGATTGGAGGCCGATAAGGTGCTCGTCATAATAGCGTAGTCTCCTTGTTCCCCCATATGCCATGCCAGCGTATCCTGAAGATGCCGGCCAAGCGTTTCAGGATCAACCATATTGACAAAAAAATGACGACCTTCAGGTTCTGTGTCTGCATCCCAAGTGATTACTTTTATCCCTCTTTGCTTCGCTTCCTTTAGAACAGGCAGCAGCTTTTCAGGGTCATTCGCGGAAATCGCCAAAGCATCCACTCCTCGATCCATGAGCGATCGAATAACTTGGATCTGTTTGGTGACATCGGTAATTGGGGGCCCTTCATAAATCACTTTGACATTCAAGTCGCGCGCTGCTTCCAAAGCTCCGTCCTGAGCAACGTTGAAATACAATATCTCCATTACTTTGGGAACAACGCCAATCGTATACTTGCGTTGTTCTTGCACGTCCCCGCCTATTACCCCCGCCTCTAGTGAATGAATGACTCGGTAATCGCCAGATAGGGATTGGGTTTGGCAAGCGCTCATAAAAAACAGCACGGAAATCAACATCGCACGTAAATATCGCAACTTTCATCCCTGCTTTCCTTTCGAATCAATTAACTAATGCTCTTTTCAAGTGAAGCAAACAAGGTGAGAGCCTTGCACTCTCACCTTGTTGATATTGTTTGAATTACCAGTTTAAGATTAACAACGCCAGCGACACCAGATCAGAAATGTCGATCTTATTATCTTTATTCAGATCCAGTTGCTTCACTTGATTCCAATCCGCGTCTGAAGACGATTTACCATATGCCTTAGCCATAATACCCAAATCGCCAATGCTTACTTTATCGTCCGTATTCATATCGCCAGGAATGGAGACAATCACCAACGCTTTAAACGAATCCCATGCCGCTTGAAGCACGGTAGCCGCTTGTTCAAGCTGTGTCTGCGTAGACTGCGCGTCCTCTACAACTGCTTTGGCATTGTTGATAGCCATTTGAAGTACGGCTTTAAAGCCAGCAGGGTATTGTCCCATTAATTTACCCTCTACGGCTGCATCATGGAAAGATTGAACATTGCCAATCAATTCGAGCAATGCCGCGCGTCCTATAACATTGATAACCACGTTATGCGTACGCCCCGTAATCTCGATTTCATTACCTTGGCTATCGGCTGCAATTAGATTGGTTACGCTTACGGCTGCAATCCCGCTCACCGCATTTTTGGCTTTAAAGTTCAATTTCACTAATCCTGCATCTGTCCGTTCAAGACCACCGTTCAGATGAGCACCAACGATTCGAATGGTTCCCGGCTCATGTTCGTAGCCAGCGATCGCAAACACGGTTTCATCTGCTGAGGTTGGTGGCGCCAACAACTCCAGCTTTTCCGCATCGTACGTGATCGTAATGTCTTGAGCCGTTATATTTTCCACATCTGTGACCAGACCATACGTTAACTCGAATTGTTGATTGCTGCTAACGGCTGCCGGTCCTGTCCATACGACTCCATCCTCAAGTGCAATTGAGGAAACGAAGTGATAAGAACCTGATTCCAGTTCATACACAGCTTTGCCATTTTCGTAGCCAACGAATTGAATGCCCTCGGCTTGCGCCGCTGGTAGGCCGCCTTCGGTTACGAAATTGGCCGATGCAGCGGGCAGATAAAGTGTGGCCGTCGTATTGGCAGGAACAGTCGCTTCATAGGTCAATGAATTACCATCGACGTTCCAACCGCTGCTGATCGTACCATACACCGAATCATACGAGCCTTTCGCCCAAGTAATCCGATTTAGGCCGTCAAAAGAAGGCTGTAGAATCGTATGCTTGAAGCCTGGATTGTTCAAATCATTCGAAATGCCTAGCATATTGTTGTACATCCACTCGCCAATTGCCCCATAAGAGAAGTGATTAAACGAGTTCATGCTGGCAGGTCCAAATCCGTCTTCGACCGAATAAGAGTTCCAACGTTCCCAGATCGTTGTAGCGCCGTTTTTAACCGAATATAACCACGACGGCATTTCGTCTTGCAATAGCAGCGTGTAAGCCAGATCAGAATGGCCGGCCTCCGTAAGTACAGGTGCTAAAACGTTTACGCCGAGGAACCCGACAGATAACGTATTTTCTGCGTAGTTCACACGTGCACTTGTCGGATTAGCAGCTTTGAACGCATCGTCGTTACGGATATTGCTGACTAGCAACTCAATCATTTGTTGCTTTTGATCCTCGTTTGCATACATACCGAGTTTCAATGCCCACAGCAAAGATGTCTGTGCATTATTTTCTCCCGGATCATTTCCATTACCTCCGTGAAGCAATGTTAACTTTCCTTCATCATCCAAACGAATATGGTTATTGATGAATGCTTGTTTAATATTTTCGAATAATGCTTCATATTTGGCGACGTCTTCGGTTTTACCCAATGCTCCAGCGATTTGTGCCATAATCTGCGCATCGTAAGCATAGTAGGCATCGCTGACTAACAGGTGGTTCGCTCCCGAAATACCATTAACGTTCCGTCTTTGGAACGACAACCAATCTCCATATTGTCCACCAGGACCACGGTAATTGGTACCCGTTAGTTCAAATAACCGATCCATATATTTCACTAGACTCGGGTAGGCTTTTTCGATAACCCTGGTATCTCCGGTAAATTGCCAGTGCGTCCATGGGACAATTACGCCAGCATCCGACCAGCCAGAATGCGGTGCCTGCGAACCCGCGTACCTAGTAATCGGAACGGTGACTGGGAATGCCCCATTATCACGCTGTGCGTTCATCATACTGTACGTAAAGTTCTCCAGGAAGTTGGCGGTATCGACATTGTAAAATCCCGTTTTAGCAAACAACTGTATATCGCCCATCCAACCTGCACGTTCGTTCCGTTGTGGACAATCCGTTGGAATCCACAAATAATTACCCCGTTGTCCCCACTGGATGTTGCTAATGAGTTGATTGACGTTTTGATCGGAGGTTTCCACCGTTCCTGTCACATCAATGGCAGATGTTGCGACCTTTCCCGTCACATCGAGGACTTGAACTGATTTGTTCTGCGTGACTACCGTTACTTCAACATATCTGAAACCGAAGAACGATAATGAACTCTGGTAATTTTCTCCTTCTTCGCTACCTTTCAGTGTGTATCGCGCGGTAGCTTGTGCGCCGCGTAGGTTCGCTAAGTACAACGAACCTTTTGGCCCATCAGCACCATTGCTATCATCATTTAGCATCTCGGAGAAACGCAACCTGATTTGAGTGCCAGCTTCTCCTTTTACAGTGATGTTAGGAACGCCCACCATGTTCTGGGCAAGATCATAAATGACCGTATCGCCGGTCGACAGAGTAGCGTCATATTCTTTAGCAGCTGCGGCATCGGTGACGGTTCTGGATAGATCAACATTGATCTCTCCTTTACCGTTACGGCTTGACTCTGTATTGATTGCTCCATATACCGACGTTGTTACTGCAATTGGAGTTTGATCCAAACTGTCGATTATTTGCGCTGTCCTGCCATTATAGGAAGTAACTTTCGCATTGGAGTATCTCGTCGTCTTAAAATTATTTTCTTTTACGCCCAACCACTCTGCGTCATTAAAGCCGTTGTCGTTCCAACCAACGATCTCCTTTGTGGCATCGTAATTCTCACCGTCATAAATATCATTTAACGTGTAAGGCGTATTCACTGTGCCTTTCCAGCCAGCATTTGTATCCGTGACGATGACCTCAGTTGAACCGTCTTCATAAGTAATCAGCATTTTAGCCAGCAATGCCAGATCTTGTCCCTGCGAGCTATAATACGGCGCTCCTTGCGCAATTCGGCTGTTATACCAACCATTTCCAAGTAGAGCAGCCAGCGTTACGCTATTTTCGCCTTGAACATAGCTAGTCACGTCATAGCTCATGTAATTAATTTCTTTGTTATATTCCGTCCAGCCAGGTGCCAACAGTTCATAAGAAGTGTCTGAATCACCGACAATGCCTACACGATCACCGTTAATATAAGCATCAAATACACCTAACGCGGTGATATAAAGACGTGCACTTGCCACTTCACCGTCAAGCGAAGTTTCTTTTCTTAAAAACGGCGCCCCACTTCTTTGTGTAGTATCAATCGAGATCCACTTGGCTCCGCTCCAACCCCCTACGCCGTCCGTGCTCAAGACTCCAGTCTCGAAATAGTTGGCTTCTGGTGTCGCCACTTCCGTTCCATTCTTATCCCATACTTTGACGGTCCAATAGTACAGAGTGGTAGCAGCGAAAGCGTTTCCAGCATACTCTACCGCAACCGATTTATCAGACGCTACCTTGCCGCTGTTCCATACATCGGCGGATTCCGGTGTCAGCTTGTCGGGACTTGTCGCTACTAACAGTTGATAAGCCGTTTGCTTCTGACCACGAACATCCGAAGTCATAATCCAACTGAAACGTGGAATCGTATCCACCCCAATTGGATTCGTCCGATACTCCACCTTTAAATCTTTGATTTGAGTGCCAACTCCGACTGAGGAACCCTCCGACGCAGACGCTTGGGAAGCGCCTTTATAAATCGTTATGCTAGAAAGAAACATCGTCAAAACCAAAAAAATGCTCATAAACCGCAATGATGGCTTACTACTCCGATATACCATATTAACCTCCCTAGACAAAATAAGTAATTGAAACAACTCTACAGCTTCTAAAACAATACAATCCGGTTCGTCTCCGGATACCCTCCTTCCCATCCTCATATTCTCTGGGTGAGCATGCATGCTGTATGTTTTGAAGTTACTTTATCTTGGTCATTCATCACAGGGGGCAATGTTCTTCATTGGGGGGCATTCTTCACTTTTTAAGTTCTAACATATAAAAAAAACCTCTTGGTCGCAGTTTTTATCCATGAGGTCACGGACTATTTTTTCACTGTCTACCAAGAGGGGAGCAATCCGTTCTCTTATTTATATTGTTTTGTTTTCTAAGCTCGTCTGTTAGAGTGCGGCTAACTCTTCGACAATTTTTTCAAGCTTCTGAATGGAAACTCGCATCATCGTATTCTTGCTGATTTCTTCAAGAGACAGTGGTTTAGCGATATTGACCAATGCTCCTTCAAGCAGATTTGGAGCATATTCTCGAATAATGGTCGTCGCCTTCTCGTCCATAAGAATCTCGACCAATTTGGTATTTGCGTCATAAGCTTCACGGAATAGTCCATGAGCTGAATATTGAAAGCGGTATGCACCAGAACCGACAATAATTAAGACATTATCATCGTTTTCGGTAATGGACACAATTCCTTCAACCTGATCTAACGATCTCCCATTTTCGGTAGTATCAGCACTCTTAGCCCCCACAAGAACGATTTCTGCACTTGTATTTGCAGGTATGAGCGCCTCCACTTCAATACGGTTTCCGATTAAGCGCCAACTGGATTCGACAATTCCGTACATAGAAAGATGCGTAGCCTTAGCAGAAGATAATTTTGTCGAACCAAATTGCGGAGCAATACGAGCCCGTTTAAATCCCGGAACGGATGGTGACATATTAAGGCCAGCCACATTTTTATACATCCAATCACCAATGGCTCCATAAGCATAGTGGTTAAACGAGTTCATATCGTCGCTCCAGAATGAACCATCCGGCTTCACGCTATCCCAATGTTCCCAAATTGTTGTTGCTCCTTTAGATACAGAATACAGCCATCCTGGATAACTTTCTTGCAGTAAGAGGCGAATGGCTGTCGTATGAAATCCGTTGTTTGATAATGCAAAGCAAAGATACGGAGTCCCTACGAAACCTGTGGAAAGATGGTAATCATTTTCGACAATCATGTTATTGAGATCCGCTGCGACACGTTTCTTCACATGATCATCGACCAAATCGAATACTAGAGCAAGAACATGAGCCGTTTGAGTCGGCGAAGCAATGCGGCCCATTTTCGTTACGAATTCGTCCTGAAATGCTTCACGAACTTGTTCGTAAAGTCTCCCGTATCGATCCGCATCATCAAAACGTTCAAGCACCTGTGCCGCATCGCGTACAATCCGCGTCGAATAGGCAAAATAGGCGGTTGCTATGAGAGTAGTTGGCGTTGAACCGATATAACTGTTCTCTTTTGCATCCAGTCCTAACCAATCTCCAAAGTGGAATCCCGTATTCCACATATACTCGTTCTCGCCTTGGGCACGGATGTATTCCACCCATTTTTTCATGCTCTCAAATTGTTCCTCAAGCAACCTCACATCGCCATAGTATTGATAAAGGGTCCATGGACAAATAACAGCCGCATCTCCCCAGGCTGCGGAACTCGATCCGCCTACTATATCCGGAATGACATAAGGGACACCTCCGTCTTCGTGTTGTTCAGCTTTAAGATCGCGCAACCATTTCGTAAAGAAAGGTGCTCCCTGGTAATTAAATAGCGCCGTACTGATGAACACTTGAGCGTCTCCTGTCCAGCCCAGTCGTTCATCCCGTTGCGGACAATCCGTAGGTAAATCCAGAAAGTTGCCACGTTGCCCCCATTTTATATTTTGTTGCAATCGATTGACTCGTTCATCCGAGCACTCGAAATAACCAGACTCCTTCATGTCTGAATGTATGACTTCGCCTTTAAAGGCCTCGAGGGGCAATTGATTGTCCTGCAGCGGATAGCCAGTTACCTTCACATAACGAAAGCCCATGAACGTAAAATGAGGTGCATACTCTTCGGTAGTATCGCCACACGAGATATAGGTCACCGCTTGTTTCGCGGAACGCAGATTACCAAAATAAATATTTCCGTCCGCATCGAGCACTTCAGAATGTTGCAAGGTAATGGTTGTTCCCGTTGGTGCATTCACACGAAATCTTACTCTGCCAACCATATTTTGTCCAAAATCTAGGACATGATCGCCTGCCGGCGTAATAAAGGTTGCCACAGGAGCGAGAACCTCCGTTACCGCGTTCCGCCAATTTTCTTGGGCAACCAATTGTTGATATCCAAGATCGACGGTTTGAACGGCTGCCCATGACGCATCGTCAAACAGCGGTTCTGACCAACCGATTCGTTTCAATCGCGCATCGTATGTTTCTCCGTGATAGATATTTGAATATAACACAGGTCCAGTCACAGACTTCCAGGTTGTGTCCGAAGCAATGACCTCTTCCGTTCCATCTGAATACCGAACATGCAGCTGAACCAGTGCCGCGCGCTGATCCCCATATCTATAGTTACGACCATCGAATCCCAAATCGCCCCGGTACCAGCCATCGGCAATCATGACGCCAATTCCGTTGCCACCAGCCCTGAGTTCGTCTGTGACATCGTATGTCTGAACCTGAATTCGATGATGGTAACTTGTCCAGCCCGGTGTGAATAAATCCTCAGAAACCTTGTTCCCGTTCAAATAAAGTTCGTAGATACCTGCAGCCGTTACATATACCCGTCCATAGACGATATCGGAATGGAGGTTAAACCCTTTACGAAGTAAAAACGCGGCTTCCGTATCAGCTGGAATGGCTGTTGCTTCCGGTGTAATCCAGTTTGCTTGCCAATCCGAAATCTGCAGACCAAGTTCGATCTCCCCTTCGTCGCTCCAAGGAGATTCATTGCCTGTATTATCCCATGCCTTTACCCGGATTCGATACGATTGACGAGACTCGAGAGCTGGTCCCTCATACACACAATGGAGGGACTGGTCGGATTCAACACGGCCTGTATCCCATACCGGATCTGAATAATCATCCTCTTGTTTCTTCAGCTGCAATTGATATGCGGCTTGTAAAACGCCTCGTCGATTACCGGTTTCGAGCATCCAACTGAATCTAGGAGTTGCAACATCACTGCCTAATAACCGACTTTGATACTCACATTTTAAGGATTGTATCGTTAAACTGGACATCATCTCATATTCTCCTTTGAAACGTTTTGGCTTTTATTTCGCTTTCTACATGCAAACTTAGCCTTTTACCGAACCAGCTGTCATTCCGGCAACGATGCGTTTATTAAACAGCAAGAATAAGACGAGCGGCGGAATCGTAATCAGCAAAATATTCATGAATAATAAATTATATTGTGTATTAAATTGGCTTTGGAAATTATACAGCGTAAGCTGAACAGTTACATTTTTCGATCCTGGCAGAAAATATAAAGGATTTGTAAAGTCATTGAAAATATTAACGGCAGACACGACGACTACGGTTGCCGTAACCGGTTGCAATAACGGGAGAATAATAGAGAAAAACAAACGCATTCCATTGCTGCCGTCTATGACAGCCGCCTCGTCAACCTCACGAGGAATAGTAGACATAAACCCTTTATACAGTAGAACAGCAAACGGAAAACTTAAGGCTACTTCGATTAGAATAAGACCTAACATCGTTTTAAATAAACCAATGCCATCCATAACCCAGATCGTAGGCACTATCGCCGGCGGGATGATTAGACCTGCCAAAATCAGAAAGTTCATGAACGGCGTCATTCGATCTTTACGACGTTGCAATACGTAGGCAGCCATGGCGGATAAAACAATGAGTATAACGATCGAGACTAGCGTCAGCACGGTACTATTAAAAAATGCGCGAATTAACATATAGTCTCTCGCTTCAATTACTGCCTTCATGTTTTCCCAAAAGTACGTTGTGGAGGGCCAAGTTAAATTCAACAAGGAAGCTTCTTTTGCATCTTTGCCGCTATTTACGATGATAAAGTAGAACGGAATCCATAATGCAACGATTGAAAATAAGACTGCGACAATCTCAAATCCGAGCTTACGAATCTTTCTCACAGGTCTACCTCCCTTCGATTCAGGTATGTGTACAGTGGGAATACAAGTGCAGTCACAACGAGGAATAGAATAACGTTTCCTGCAGTTGCAAGACCGTAAAAGCCTCCTTGATATTGCTTATAGATAATGGACGCAATCAAGTCGGTCGTAAAGCCCGGACCGCCTTTCGTCATTGCCCATACAAGATCGAAAGAACGTAAACCGCCGATAAACGCCAGGATTATAACGGAATTCGTAGCAGGACGGCTTAGTGGCACGATGATATTCCAAAACTTATGCCATGCATTCCCGCCATCAATCTGAAGTGCTTCATAATACTCATTCGGAATCGAGAGGATACCCGCAATGTAAATAACTGTCGCAAAGCCTACGCCCTTCCAAACATCGACCATCGCGACTGAAAGTAGAGCGATACTTGTGTTTCCGAGCCAGTCTGGGCCTTCAATACCTATGAAAGCCAATGCCGTATTAATAATTCCCTGACTGGGGTGCATCATGACACTGAATACGATGCCGACTGCTATTGTACTTACCAAGGTAGGAAAAAATATGACAGACCTTAAATAATGCTTGGTCCATATATTCGAAGTTAAAAGGACGCCTAGCAATAAACCGATTACAACTTTCATGCTGCAGGTGACAACCGCATAAATTAATGTATTTTTAAAACCAATACTAAGCGACTGCTCATTAAAAAACGTGATGAAATTTTCAAAGCCAATAAACTCCCACTCTGTAAGGTTCCATCTTGTAAGACTAAAGAAGAAGGACATGATCGTAGGCAAAATAAAAATAATAAAATATAGGATGGCTGCAGGCAATAAAAAATAATATGAATATGTGCTCCTGAATATTTTGTTCATGAGTATCTCTCCTAAGCTTTTGAAGTGAATCGGCCCTGCTTTTGACACAGGGCCGAACTTCTTATACAAGATTGATCACGCTATAATGGTTTACCAACCTTCTATGCCCAGTTGTTTTGCCTGTTTTTCTACATCTTTGTCATATGCGGCAGCACCTTCTTGAGCTTTCTTAATGCCCGCTCCTACTTCAACAGTAAGCTGTTCGAGGCTCGGTCCTTTAATTGGAGAGACGAACTCTAAGGCAGGAGCTGTTTTACCCGAATCAAAGTATGGGAGCATTTCCTTCACCAGAGTAGGCACATCATCAGGGATTACTGCATCGTTAATGAGATAAGGACCAACTGGTTTCGATATAGCCGTGATCGCCTCAGTTCCTTCTACGGAAGCGATATAGGCCAAAAATTGTTTAGCTTCCTCGATATGTTCGCTCTCCTTGTAGATATATGCGGATGTTGGCATCCATACTGTCAGACCATTCTGAGAGGCATCATCACTTGGTTGGGCAAAAAACCCGATGTTTTCAATGAGGTCTGGGAAGTTTTGTGCCATAGTCGGTGTAGCGAGCGAGAGCATCGGATAATGCGCTCCCTTTCCTTCTGCTAACATTTTCATACCAGCATCATAAGTCGTTGCCAATTTGTCTTTGTTGTAAAAGCCTTTGTCATTCAGCTCTTGAAGCTTCTCGAAGCTTCGCAATGCTGCAGGTGTATTAGCGTTTGTCGCCTTATGGGCAGTATAGTCGTCAGCAAACGTTGGAACCTGTGCTTGTACGTTATAGAAGTCGGCAAGGACGACAATTTGAGAAGTCCACGTATCTTTAAAGGAACCAATTACTGGAGTAATTCCTGCAGCCAAGATTTTTTCGTTGTTTTCCATTAATTCCGCCCAGGTCTTTGGCACTTCAAGACCAAGATCCGCATATACTTTTTTATTGTAGAACCAGCCGCCAGCCACCGTGGATCCAACAGGAATTCCATAGACCTTGTCATTGACTGATACGGTTGGTTTGTACGTGTCGATTACATTAGCCATTAACGTCTCGTTCGTCAAATCGAGCATATTCTTCTCGGGATTTAGCGCTTTCATCAACGATCCGGAGTTATAAATAAATATATCCGCCATATCGCCTGTCGCCAGTCGCGTTTTTACGAGATTATCGCCCTCGGTGCCTCCAGGGCTCGACTCTAAATCGATCGTTATGTTAGGTTTCACTTTTTTAAAACCCTCAATTAGCGCATTAGCCGTATCGACGTGATCTTGTGTACTGCCGGTCAAAAGAGTAAGTGTTACTTCCTTTTCAGCATTCGCGCTTTGTCCTACATCGGAGCCGGAGTTCTCGTTCGAATTTCCGTTTCCGCACGCGGATACGGTTGCTACTACAAGAATAGTGCTTAGCAAGCTAACCCATCGTTTTTTTCTGTTATTGTGCATCTCTTTTCCCCCTATACATTGCTCGAAAGCTTCTAGCCTTCTGCTGTTCTTATTGTAATTCGGTTCAAGAAATGCTGTAAGCGCTTCATTGTTCAGGTATTTGTTCCGGTTTCTTTAGGTGGCATCGGATTAAATTTCAACCTAACTCTTGTCCCGACGCCTTTAAGACTCCATATTTCCATCGAACTATCCGGTCCGTAATATAATTGAAGACGCTCCCTCACGTTTTTTAAGCCAAAGCCATTTTCGACCTGCGATATATCCTCCATACCAATTCCGTCATCTTCTATTATAAAAACCACATAGTGTCCCTCTTTGCGCCCAGTCAATGTAATGGTGCCTTTCCCGATATTCCTCTCCAGCCCGTGATAGATGGAATTTTCCACAAGAGGCTGCAGTAATAATTTCAACATTTCCATAGCTAAAAGGGCCTCATCGACGTCTTCAATGTAGCTAAAGCGGTCATTGAAACGGATGTTTTGAATCTTCATGTAGTGCTGAATGTGTTTTAACTCGTTGTAAATAGGCATCGTTTCTTTTCCCTTGTTAAGGCTAAGCTTAAAACTTTCAGATAGCGAAATAGCCATGTCCGCTACTTTGTAGTTTTTCTCAAGGTAAGCCAGCCAGTACATCGAGTCTAACGTATTGTATAAAAAATGAGGTTTAATCTGCGATTGCAATACGCGGAGCTCTGCTTCCTTTTCCTTCAATTCAGAGTGAATCAGTTTTTCATTCAATTCATCGTATTCAACAGCAATTCGTTTAAAGGTATTTCCGATTACTCCGACTTCATCTTGGGCAAAAACCTCTGGAAACACCTTTACACCCTTCGTCCAATCCAACATCATCTTTTTCACCTGAAGCAAAGGGCGCGTTATCGTTCCGGAAATGATAAAGGATACCGCTATTGCAAACAATGCGAATGCAGAAGCAATCAAGGTTGTTACCCACCTAATATTTCTCGCTTCTCCAAGCAATTCTTTCTTCTGTACCAAATGAACTAAAGTCCATTTAGAGGTCTGATTATAGAAGGAATTTATGACGTAGCCCTGCTTCTCTAGTTGTCCTAATACTTCGTTCATTCCTCCGTTCCCTAGCGGAATATCGACAGAGCTATTGTAGACGGCTATAGGCGTTCCTTCCAAATGATCTATTGCCATATAGGCCCCATACTCAGAACCATTGGCATTAAACACTTTTCCAAAAATGGACTTGGACACGTTAATAACTAAAATACCAATAGGTTCCCCGCTATTGGTATCCGCATCTCGGAATAACTTTACGGTGGAAAAAGCATCATCTAATTCACCAAACAAGTCAGAAGGCAAATATTCAATTTTTCCTTTATTTTTATAGGCGTTCATGTACCAATGGGACTCCTTGATCCGCGAAATTTTATCCTCTCTTTCATAAACACCTGAATCATCGGAGCGCCCGGAACAAAAAGTTCTAAACTGCAAATCAATAACACAGATGGACTTCACAAAGCGTGTATCCGCATAACTGCTGCTGAACATTCGTTGTAATCGTGTTGTAGTTCTAAGCGTTTGAATATCCGGCCGCACATCTGAATCCTGACTATTACTCCTTAATTCATCTCGAATATCTTCATTATTTACAAGTGACCAATGTAAATTATTAATATTACGAAAAAGCAAATCTGCGACTTCACTGGAAGTCCTTAATTGGTCTTTATTAGATTTTTCGTTTACATCAATCAATGCATCGTTCGTAATATTTATCGATATGAGACCAAGTAAAATAATAAGCGGTAGCGACAAAAGGATTATGGCTGCAAGAAACCTGGTGCGAACTCGTTTGAATCTCATTCGAATTAATATATTTTTCATTATCATCGCTATCTACATCCTTAACGGGAGAAATGTTTGTCCTTATACTGTCCCGGTGTCATGCCAACCTGTTTCTTGAATATCTCGTTGAAATGTCTATGGTTTAAATAGCCGACCTTTCCGCTAACTTCATTAACACGCAAACCTTCTCGCAACATGATTTTGGCGTGTTCAATGCGAAGGTTTGTAAGATATTTAATATAAGTTATTCCCATTTGTTCGCGAAAAAGGAGGCTGAAATAAGTCGGATTTAAACCGACATGCTCTGCTAATTCCTGCAGGTAAACATCATCTCCATAATTATTATCCAGATATACAATTGCCTTTTCTATTGCGATATTTTTACTGGAAGTGCGATTCGCCTTTAACCATTCCATAATCAACTCAAGCCTGCCCTTTAACCAAACGATCATTTCTTCTCTCGTCTGCATACCGCTCAGTTCCTGGTGTGGGATGATCATCCCAGGCAACTGAATATCGCGATCAACGTCCTTTACAACTTCATGTCCGCGATACACCATCATTAAAATCTCATGTTCAGCTTTCTCTGGATCGAGCTTCTGTGTCTCCATCCATACATCGAACGACTCCAAAGCCTTGTCCAATGAAACTTTATCCAATGTCCTTAGAGATAATACAACTGCCTCTTCATGTTTGTTTAAATTGTTAGTGAAATCTGTATTTCCTTCTATATCTTGAATACGAATCCAACCGGTTTCTTTCATAAATCTTCCATAGCGAAGTGCGCGTAGTGCCTCTCGATAACTCTTTGGTGCATCAATCATGGAGGCATAAGTTCGGCCTGAACCGAATAAAACTGTATTTTCGTTAGACCACTCCATCAACGTTTCCCAAATTGGCTCTGTCGGTAACTCGTGATGAACCATAACGGTGAGACGTTCAGAACCGTTTGTTACATGAATAATATTGCTCATCAAATTTCCGGTAAATTCATCGTTTTTATCGTTAAAAGCCAGAATGGTGACGCCTTGTACCAAATCAGAATTTCCGTACAAATGAGTCCATTTTTCGAGTGCATTCTCCCCGATCAATAACAAATCAAGCGTTGCTTTTTCAAGTAAATCCAAATGATTCTTTTCCAGTTTGGATTTCAAGGCGCTAACCTCGTATTGATGAACAATACGCTTAATTGTTTTTTCAATTGCGCTCTTAATTTTATCTACAGTCACCGGCTTTTCCAAGTAATCGACTACGCCAAGCCCTATAGCTCGTCGAACGTATTCAAACTCATTAAAGCCACTAAAAACAACAAACATCGTATCAGGAGCTTCCATTGAGATTAATTCGATTAATTCAAGTCCGTCCATGCCAGGCATTCGAATATCCGTAAGTACGATATCAGGGCTCAGATCACGAAAAATCTGAAGCGCTTCAACTCCATTATCGGCCGTTCCAACCAACTCGATTCCGTAGCTTTCCCATTCAATTACAGCTCGTAACGCCATCAATACAATGTGCTCATCATCAAAAACAACAGCCTTAAGCATGCCATGATTCCCTCCTAATTTTGAGATTATTGTACTTATTATAATCCACCATGTTTTTAACTCATCGTAACTTACATAGGATGTTTCTCATATAGCTAATTATTCAGGTTATTGTTCTGTTTTTTTTAGGTTTGATATTATATAACTTATGGATGTAGAAGTTATTCTTTGATTCTATATTCCGATTAATGCATCTTTTTACTCGACTTGAGAAATTGATATGACAATAAAAAAACGGTTGCCAATGTCATCAAGGATCTGACATTAGCAACCATATTGAAAATTACTAAAATTTTTCTATTTATTATAGCCACCATATCAACGGTATACAAAATAGAGGCGTTAGTATGCTCGACATTCCCATCGCAAAAGCACTAATGCCACCTTGAATCTCGGAATCATGCATAACGCGCGCTGTACCAATACCATGTGCTGCCGTTCCCATCGCCGCTCCAATCGCCTCATCGCTACGAATCTTGCACAATTTAAGTATTGTAGGTCCAATCATACTACCCAGTAGTCCTGTAAGTACGGCAAATACGCCGGCCATTTCAGGCGTGCCACCTAACAGTTCGGCAATTTCAATCGCTATTGGGGTTGTAACTGATTTGGGCATAAGTGTTAGCATGATTTGTTCAGAAGCTTGAAAGAGACTGGAAATTCCCCACACAGCAAGCAGACCACATACAGATCCTGCGCTGACCGCTGAAATAATAGGTAAAAGCTGACCTTTTAACTTACGGAAGTATTTATAAAATGGGACCGCGAGGGCTACAGTCGCAGGTCCGAGGAAAAATGTAATGACTTCTCCTCCAATACGGTAGTCATCATACGGAATATCACATAACAACAATAACGCCATGATGCCTCCCGATGTAACTAACAAGGGGTTCACCCTGCGGAAGCGTCCATTAAGCAATTGTGCTGCTACGTAGAACACCACAGTAATTGTAATTCCAAATAACGGCTGTTGAAACCATGCATCACTCATAAGTACGGTCCTTCACTTTACCAGTCTGCCATGACGTAATACCGGCGGTGACGATCAGTACAATAAGAGTTGCCCCAATCAATGTAGTCGTTACAGCTATCCACTGATCTCTAATTTCTCCAAAGAATAACATTGTTCCAACAATTATTGGTGCGAAAAAAATCATCATATGCCGCAAAAAAAATTGGGCAGTCTCCTCAATCCAAGCCAGCTTAACCCATCCTGCAAACAGACTAATAACAAGTAACACCAACCCAATGACATTCCCCGAGATCGGCAGTGACAGCAGTGCATGAATTAAATTTCCCAATACTGTATACCCCAGCAAAATGGCTAAACCTCTCATAAGCATTTCCTCATATCCATTAGTATAGCTATCGTTACTGATTAATTATAATTGGTCACTGTTATATAAGATACTATACTAGCAGAATGTTTCCCATCTCATTTGATATATTACTCTACATAAAGATGCTTTCCTTAAATGAGGAGAGCCTCTTTCCTAATGATGAATCGATCCCGCGACAAAACCCATCTTTATTCCTCCATAGAAATCTTTTGCATCATGGAGTATTTGCTTTGAATTGCAGTCTGAGTGCTCCAATTAACGTTTAGAAATATAGGTTTCAAAAATATCCCTTTTTTAAGCATTCTTTTCTTCTTTATTTCCTAGTAAAATGATGGCTTCGCCCAATCTGTATCTGGTTCGCTCACTCCTAGACTGGCTTTAAGGTATTTATCACTTTTTTCTTCAATTATATCCATTATTAATTGAGTGACTGCTTGACGTGTAACTTGTGCACCTTTAAATGGTTCTCCTTTTTGGGTGAGCATATATTTCGTATTACCGGCTTGGTTGTAAAGCCATGTTAATCTTAATAGTGTATAATCCAGATCCGAATTTTCAAGCATCCGTGCAGATGCAATCTGGGATTGCATCCTGCTGCTTCCACCAATCATACGTTTATTCCATTCCCCGAAAGCTCCATGGACTTCATCATAAATTCCAAGAACGGAGGCAGCGATTACTCTTTTTACTCCTGCATCATGCATGGCATCCGTAATTGTTTTCGTTGATTGCTCAACACCCATGTCATTAATATATATAATGTCGACATCTTTCATAGCATCGATCAGTTTAGCTTTGTCTTTAAAATCACCATCAAAAATTTCCAGACTTTTATCAACAATAGTTAATCGCTTATGAGCGTTTCTTGCATAAAGAACAATAGAATGGTCCTTCAAATGGAGTAATTCATTTGTTAGCATGCGGCCAATTTGACCTGCTGCACCTAAAATCAAAATTTTCATAATAGCTGCTCCTCGACAATATTTTCAAATAAGCCCCGGCGGGTGCCGGGGCTTATTGTATCGCTACAGTACCTTTATTCTTCTACAATGGCTTTCGCACCCATTGTGCATTCAGGCCTTCAAGCTGATTACTCGTTATTTTTAATTTGACCTGTTATCGTTCCAAACCAGTCTTGAAGATTCCCACGCCGCTTTCCATCTTGCCTCAAATCCAATCCCTTTTTCTCAAGATAGTTGGAAAGGAGATCTGCGATTTCGAGATTGTTCAGATCGGAAAAGGCAAAGTGTGTATTGCCGCGAATGCCAATTTCAGGAAGATGCACCACAGTGGCATCACCTCCATGGCGGTTCACGGCGTCTGACCAAAGCTTCGCCATCGCCAGGCGTACGCGCCAACCGTCTTCGCCCGGATTTGCCGAAGGTTGCTCCGGAATGTTGTCGCCATAATAGATGACAATCGGTATCTTTGTGAGCTTCACGAAATCTGACAGAGGTATGCTGGACGCCTCAAGCGTGCCAACTGCACTAGGCATTGGAGCAGGCACTTCGCCTTCCGGGAAAAGGAAACCGCTGCCTGGTTCATAGGAAACGATGGCCTGGACATTTTGGTTCTTAATTGCCGTCATCCAACCTGGGCCTCCACCTTGTGAGTGGGTAACGAGAATGCCAGGCCCGACTTTATTAAACAGCTCGGATACTGAATCGGAAATTACCCCGGCATCGAAGGGGCCCGTGTTGGGCGTCATTTGGCGGAAGTATTGGTTCAATGCTTCCGGGTCGCGTGAGAACTGTACGTCTGGGAAAAATTCAGGCCAGTTGCCGAGACGAAACTGATTGAAAAATTGCTGTTCGTCTGGCGTAGCTGGGATTGTGCCTGGCACAGTGCTCCGTCCTGCTTGGCCGCGACGTGGCTGGTCGATCAAGTAGGTCCCGTAGCCGCGTTTCAAGAAAATGTTTTTAAAGCCTTCGCGTCCGTCCGGCGTGGTTTCCCAGGTCCTCGAGGACTGCCCGGCGCCATGCAAGAATACAAGAGGAAGTTTGCGCGCATTCACCGGTATCTGGTAGGATACAGAAGCATGATCACCGTGGAGCGTCTGTCCGTCAGGAGTCGTTTTGATGGGATCGAAGCTGCCGGGATTTTTGATTAGTGTTCCTCCGACTGCGAAACTGCCTTGCTCTCGGATGATCAGTGGTTCGGACCTGCCTTTACCGGCAGCAAATGCACTCCCTGCCACAATAAGGCTGGTAATGAGCAGGAGTGCGGAGAATAGTTTTAGATACTTTTTGTTCATCAAATCCTCCTGTTAATGAATGAATTTTAAAAAATCGCTTCATTTATCCCTCCAGCCTTCTGCCTGTCGTTCCGTATCAAAAGAACCTGCGATCTCTTCGGCTTTGGGGTTAATAATTGGTCCAGACATCCTGGGCTTCTTGAGGCTGCGAAATGCATTTTTCGGTGACGGCAAACGCTGGAAGGTACTTTCTAAGCCTAATTATGCAATAAAAAGAAAAAAAGACGGTATCACATTTCTCTTAATTGATTGCCTAATTCTTTCACTAGTAAAAACCCTATTCATGTAAACGAATTCTTTTGTGAATTTATAACCTGACCCTTAGCAGTAATTTAGTCGTTACTTGGCACAAAGATGTACGCGAATCACGATATCCTGATCATGATTGCCGAATCCGGAACCATAAAGCGTTAATCCCCCTATGTTAACGGCATCCTCGTCAACCGTGAAACGAAGCGTCCAGAACGGTTCACGCAGCTTGATCTCCGATACGGTCACGTCTGACATATGCTCTCCATCTATAAACGTTCCTATGGCGTCAATACGGATCGTCTTTAAAAGCCCGTATTGGTTCACATTTCGATGCCACCACTCCGGCGTATATCTTCCACGCGCAGCTCTTCCGAAGTCAGCCGGGCTTGTCCAGGTACCAAGGGAAATGCCGTTAAATGCGAACCGGATATCCGATGGCCAATGATCTCTCAAGCCTGGTGCTTCAGAAGCTATTTCCATAGAAATTTCGATGGCGTCAGCGGTTTGATCGGAACGCAAATAGTTAGGTGTCTTGTACTCCACGTAGCCTTTCCCGAACCAAAGGATGGCGGCATGAACCCGCTCGGGATCGAGAAAGTAGCGCGGGTCGTCCCAAACTCCGATTTCTTTCTCACGCGTTCCAAGCCCGCAGGTAGGATGGATTTCAAAAGCGGTATAATGCCCCACCGAGATCGTCTGCTCTCTGATCCTTGCGGTCCGGCTGGCGGTTGGCAGCTCGATCTCGATGTTTTTTTCTTTGAGGTAACACAATTTATGCGTCCCTCCATTTAGGCGTATTCTACGGCTACCGATCAATTCAGCCTGCTCGAGTTTTCGTATGTGCATGGTGATAATGGAGGGACTGAGTTCTAACGCAGCCGCAATGTCCTTGACATTCATTTCCCTGTCGGCAATCAAGTCCATAATTCTCCATCTGACCTCGCTTGCAAGCGCTTCGTATAAAGGCATGAATTGGAATTCTCCGTTCGCTTTGATCATAATCACATTCTCCTGACCACAACTGTTAAAATCACATATTTATTAATTTAACGAATTTAAACCAATCCTTCAACCCTGATCCATTGCAAGTTTTTGTACGATAGTGTTAAATTTCCTTATTAGCTCATCACATTGAATTCTTATATTTATGAATTTTAGAATTAGAGGTGGATCAATGAAATACAATAATCCGATCATCAAGGGATTCTATCCGGATCCAAGCATCTGCAAGGCGAATGGCAGCTATTATTTGGTTTGCAGTTCCTTTCAGTATTTCCCGGGCGTCCCTATTTTTGAAAGCAAAGATTTAATTAATTGGACTCAAATCGGGCATTGCATAACCCGTAAAAGCCAGATTCAGTTGGATACCGTAAATAGTTCCGGCGGCGTGTTCGCTCCTACTATTCGGTACTACAACAGGCGGTTCTATATGACCACGACCAACGACACCACTCATCAGAATTTCTATTTATGGACCGATGATATTTACGGGGAATGGTCTGATCCGGTCTATGTAGATCAAGGGGGAATCGATCCGGATTTGTATTTTGAGGACGGAAAGACTTTCTTTATGAGCAACGGGACAGACGATAACGGTGTTGGCGGAATCGTCCAGTGTGAAATTGACATAGAGACAGGTCGCAAACTGACACCGAGCCATTCGGTATGGCAAGGAACAGGCGGACGTTATTTGGAAAGCCCTCATTTGTATAAAATAAATGGACGTTATTACTTGATGGCAGCTGAAGGGGGAACCGAATATGGCCATATGGTCACTTATGCGCGGGGCGATTCCCCTTCTGGCCCGTTCGAAGCCTATCTGCAGAATCCCGTACTGACAAATCGAAATTTGGGCGGGTACGAGCTGCAGGGGGTTGGTCATGGCGACCTCATTCAGGATCACGAAGGAAATTGGTGGCTCTTTCATTTGGGATTCCGTCAGATTGGACAATGGCTCACCTATCATCACCTTGGTCGTGAAGTATTCCTTACGCCGGTTACCTTTAACGAGGACGGTTGGTTTACGGCAGGACATAATGGCACTACGTTAACGAGTTTCGAGACCGATCGCATCTCCGACATGGTGACTCAGGAGGAGAAGAAAATTTATACATTCGAGAACACGGATTGGAGCCTGGACTGGTGTTACCTCCGTCATCCTGTTGAGGAAAATTATAGGTTAGAACAAGGCAAGGCAACGCTGAAAGGGACCGAGGTGACACTCGATGTTCCGGCGTCACCTACCTTTATCGGCATTCGCCAAATTGACTTTGGCGCTACGATCGCTTGCGATGTAAGCCTTACGAGCGGAGAGTCCGGCATCACGATCTATATGGATGAACATCACCATTATGATTTGGCTATCCGCAAAGAGGAGAACGGGTATAAAGTAATCGAGCGCCTTGCTATTGGCGATATCCGATCTATCGAAAATATAGTGGATCTGGGAAGCGCTAACCATGCCACACTGGTTATTAGAGCTAGTCATGAACGATACAGCTTCCATACTTATGTAAATGGCGAGGATATCCTCTTGGGCTCGGCACAAACGAAATACCTCTCTTCGGAAGTAGCCGGGGGCTTTACTGGCGTAATCATTGGTCTATATGCCTATGGTGATGACTCTTTGGCTGAGTTTTCTAATTTTAAGTGCGAGTATGTTTGAAAGCTAAAGCATCAGATTTCGTGAAATAAGTATTAGACTTGCCTCACCTTTCAGTATTCAAAAAAACCGTCGAGATCATCTCAAAGGTTTTTTGAATACTACTTTAATGATTGAAATTGTGATTAATCCAGAACCCTTTTTTAACATTCTAAAATATGGTTGCTCTATGTTTGTTTGATGGAAATAACATTCTCCAATAGCTGAAAAGCATGCCAATAACACCCACAAGCCCTGCGATTTCTATCCCCTCATGAAAGTTTATAAACAGGAATAAATTATATTTCTCAAACGCGGGTGCAAGATAGGCTCCTGACTGTTCAGCAACTGCTGTCCATACATGACGGTAAGTTGTGAGATCGGATCGATGATGGCCAGACAACCTGCAGCACCGGACCAACCAAATTCGCCAATTGAGCTAAGTGATCCGCTTTTGGTAGCGGTAATATGGGTTCTGACACCCAATCCAAAGCCATAGCCAGCCATATGCTCCCAAGAGAAATCGCCACGCGTGCTCTCCGTCAGATGATCCATGCGCATTAACTCCACAGAAGCCGGTGACAGAATACGAATGTGGTTGGAACTTGTCCCCAGATTGGTTAGTGTATTTAGAAACATAGCATAATCGTTTACTGTTGAGAACAAACCCGCTCCGCCGCTCTCGTATTCGGAACCGAACCGCGCAATATTCTCGTCCTTGCGAATGGGCTTACCTAATTCTATGTCATATTCATACTGCGGCGCCAGGCGTCTTTGTTGTTCGCTCGAGAGATCGAAACCCGTATCTTTCAACCCTAGCGGTCCAGTAATTTCATCTCTTATATAGGTGCTGAATCGTCTCCCATCCACAACCTCAACAAGAGCAGCAAGCACGTCATGACAAAAACTGTAATTCCACCGAGTCCCCGGTTCGAACAATAGCGGCTCCTTTGCGAGTGCCTTCACGAAAATAAGAGTCGGAACTTTGCCGTTGGTGTGGTTTTTAACTTCCTGAATGAAAGGTGCTGCGAAATCGTGACAGAAGCCTGCCGTCATGGTAAACAGATCGCGCACCAAAATCTGCCTTTCTGCTTTATCCTGTACAACTTCTCCGTTAGGGAGAGTTTTATGTACACTCATCTCTAAAAATTCCGGCAGATAAAACGAAAGCGGGTCGTTTAAAAGGATCGCTCCCTTCTCAACAAGTTGTAACGCCGCTGTGCACGTGAGAATCTTCGTCATGGAATACATATTGATGATCTGTCCGTCATTGATAGGAGTCATCTCTTCCAAGTTTACATAGCCGTTACGATATCGATAAACCGTTTCATTGCGATGTATCACGAGAACTTCCGCCCACGGGATACGCCAAGAGGTGATGCGGTCTATAAAGTGGGAAAGCGGTTTGAAGTCCATAAGTACTCATTCTTTCTACAATAGAGTTTGTGAGTGCTCCAAAAAAATAAGATGATAATTCAATTTTAAGCCTATGGAAATCAAGTTGCTATCTAATAGCCCGACCACTCAGTTTAGGTATTCCGACTAAAATCATCTAGTTCAAAAAATTTTCATTACTTCAATTTTTTCCTCTTGTTGTTTTTATCCCACAGATGTTTTCTCCTTCAGCAAATACTTCAAGCAATAATCTTCCAATATGTTGCCGCATTCAATTAGTTATCAAGGTTAAAACCAAATTTGCTTGCGATAACTACTTTGTCACGAAAAGGCGCAAGTGCTTCTCCGACCAGCTCTTCGTTTGTAAATGGACCGTAAACTTCGGCAGTATCAAAGAACGTGACGCATTTTTCATATGCTGCACGAATGGTCTTAATGTCTTGGTCTTTGTCTGCAGGGGGGCCATAGTTGCCGCTAATACTCATGCACCCTAATCCTAATTCCGAGACTTCTAATTTTCCGAGATTTCGTTTTTCCATTTCAATTTCCTCCTTGATGGAGACTATAGTCGCTTCGGTTGGTAAATTATCTAAGAGTCTCCAGTGTCGTTTGAGAGTTACATTTAGTTGATCGCGCCTATCTCGTCGTTATCATTTAAGATGCCTTATTCTTCGATCGTAAACCATGGGCCTGAAGCTTGGATGACATTCCAAAGTTTTTCAGGAAGTTCCAACTCGCTTACTTTTGAAGTCTTAATTACGGTCACAATTTCAGCTTCGTTTCCATTCTGAACCTTTTCTACCCAGTCTGGATTCATGATTAACCCATGACCAACCGCTGCTAGGGATAAACCCTTATCTAATGCTGTTGCAACGTCATCTGGCGTTACCATAGAACCAGCAGCCAGTACGGGGATTCTGCCGTTTACATGATCTACAATTACTTCAACATATGTCTTTTCATCTAGACTATCGACTGGTTTTGACGAAAGGGCATTAACCAATGAAGCATGCACATAATCTATGCCCTCATCAATCAGACAATCAATCAAAGCATAGGTATCCTTCATTCTTAGACCGTCTTCTTGCGATTCGTCAGGAGATATTCTGTAGCCGAAAATAAACGGTTTTGTTGCATGTTTTTTTATCACACTGTTCATTTCCTGAATAACTGCCAATGGAAAACGCAAGCGATTTTCTAGTGAGCCTCCCCATTGATCCTCACGTCGGTTAAAGAACGGGGAAAAAAAGTTTTGAAGTAAAAAACCATGCGCGCCATGAATTTCAACGCCATCAAAACCTGCCTCAATGGCTCGTCTTGTTGTTTCGCCAAACGCTTGAATCACATCCAATATTTCATCGTGCGAAAGTTCTCTAGGCAAAACGGAAGGAGCAAATGCAGTAGCTTCGGTCTCTAAAGCGCTGGAACTAACCACGTCACCATTTGGAGTTAAGCCTGGTAATGCTTTGTTACCTGCGTGGAAAATTTGAAGGACTGCAGGTGCTCCCCCGCTTTTCGCCGCAACCGCCAATTTCCGCAAACTGGGAATGAATTTATCGTCGTAAGCTGCGAATTCATGCGTAAAACCTATACCGTTTGGTTGGACATGCGTACATCCGGTTATAACTAGACCTACGCCATTCACTCTTTTTTTGTAATATTTCACTTCATCATCTGAAATCGTGTAATCGTCATTACTGGACCAAGTAGTCATAGGTGCCATAACGACCCGATTTCTAAGGGTGATTCCTTTTTCAAATGTGAAGGATTCAAGTAAGTTGTTATATTTTGAGTTCATATTTTTAACCTCTTTCATGTGTTTTAAGTTATAGTCACTTGATTGTTGTTATTACCTGGTCTTTATAGGCTGTATTTAATTTGTCGTAATTTGATGCTCTTATTCACATTCTTTACAGAAGTCAACGGAGTAACCCAATCCTAGTGTTGCCAACCTGTGACTTCCGAGACTACTGCAGCTACAACTTAGGTACGCCCATCATTGATTCTGAGGCCGCCTTCTTCATAGAGTGTTTGACAACTTGGTAACATCACCACCTTATATATCAAATGATCGTTTAAGTTCATGTCTTCAACTCATTACTTTCGATAATTGTTTTCATATAGCCATCTTGTACTGCTTGAATCAGGGCTTTCCCCAGTTGTTCCGACGTCATGACATAACGTGACCTCTTCAATAAAGGATATAAAGGTCTCATTAGCCCATAAATAAGCTGGACTAATTTTGTTTTGGATTTCATTCCATGCATTGGAATGACAACGCCAGGGCGGAACATATTAGGTTTGTTTTTCATTCTGTTCAGCTTGATTTTGATTTGCTATTGAGGTAAGTTTACTTCACCAGCGCATCCATTACTTTGTTCCATAGCTCTATAAATTTGTTCATTTCGCTCATTTGCACACGGCTACAATTAACCACATGACAAAAAAACTTGAATCGAACTTCAGTGCGACCCAAGTTTTTAATTTTTTTGTCGAGGCATGCTGACACTTCGACATCAAAGACAGTTTGGCATACAGATGTGGAACAGAAGATCGCAGCAAGCTTGTTCGGATTCAAATCTTCATGAAAATTTCTTAAATATTAGATAAGATAAACACGAAATGCTGGCTCGATTTTGGAACTGATTATAGCATGATTCGTAATAACGTTATTTGGCGGGGCTCAATAACGTAAGTTGATTAGTGTTGTATCAAAACTTTTGCTTTATTTTCAAAAAGAAATATTCGTCACAAGAGGCGAATATATTTCGTAGTTATATTTAGGAGGAATTATTGATGTCTGTAAGAAACAGTGCGATTATTAAGGCGCCTCAAGCACTGATTAGGCCTCCGTATAATCAAAGTGTCTTAAAATTGAAAGGATTGTCTGTGATTGAATCCTGCTTATATAGCCAAGGTTCGAAGGGAACCATGTTTTTAGAGGATCATCTGCTTCTCTTCGTCCTTGAGGGAATGTACACGGTGAGATTCGGAAATCAGGAATATACGGTTTTTAAAAATGAGATGATACTTTTGCAAAAATCGATTGTTGTCGAATATGAGAAATCGGGAGATCCGGATTCTGAATATAAATTGGACTACATGATGTTTTTCCTGAAAGAAGATGTGCTCCGTGAATTTATGAAACTGGCAGATTACAAATCATCAAATCCGGCACAACTTGTTCCAGTGTGTGTACACTCCGTAAATGATCGTCTTGTCGGCTATTTGGAGTCTCTTAAGCCTTACTTCAATGAATCTGAAAAAATAAATGATGAACTGGTAAAGCTTAAGCTGCTGGAATTGTTGTTCAATGTAGTGGACACAGACAATCAGTTTCTGCTTCAGTTTTTACAGCTTAAACGCAAATCGAATAAAGGTATTGCCGAAGTTATTGAGGAGAACTTCATGAACCCTGTGTCAATAAGCGATCTTGCATACTTATCTGGAAAAAGTTTATCTGCTTTTAAAAGAGAGTTTCAAGCCACGTACAATACATCTCCTCTACAATGGATACGCAATCGTCGGTTGGACAAAGCGGAAGAACTGTTAACTCATTCGAATTTATCCGTTACAGATATTTGTTTTACGATTGGCTTTGAGAATGTAGCTCACTTTTCTAAAGTATTCAAAGAGCGATTTGGTTACCCGCCATCAACGTTAAAGAAGGCATAACATGAAGCTAGGTAAACTTCAACAACATTAAACACCTTGGGTCATACAAAATCGTATGATTCAAGGTTTTTTATAATGTGGTTCATCGAAGCCGTACAGGTTCGAAAAAGCCCCTGATAGTTAAAATTATATAAACGTCACCTCTCCTAAACCTTTCGCCCAGTGAGAACAGCACGAGACATATGGATCTTCTAGCGATGTCTGCGCCAACGAACAGCACTCCTACTTTTATTAAACAACGATCTGAAGAAACAACACGTTAAACATTAAAACAGGCAGCTGTTACCGCTGCCTGTTTTGCATAGTTATGTTTAATTTCATCCTTTTCTTCGTGAACCATGTTTCGGCATCGATTGCAATTTTGCATTATTTATTTTAGCCCGCCTTCATGCAGCGATCTCGTCTGTCATCAGATCAAAGTCAATCACATCGCAGTATTTATTAAGGTTTAATTAATACTTTGAGTGCTTCACGGTTGTCCATGGCACGATAACCCTCTGGAACACCGTCCAGATCAACAGTTACGTCAAAAACACGACCAGGTTCAACTGTACCTTCAAGGATGTCAGGTAATAATTCTTCCATGTATGCACGCGTTGGCGCCGGACCTCCCGTAAGCGTAATATTACGCCCGAAAAGACTTGCAAAGCCAATGGGAGCTTCATCATACTGCGGAACACCAACACGGCTGATAACTCCGCCGGCCCGAACGGCTCCAAGACTCATCTCATAAGCAGGCATAAGCCCGACACATTCAAGAACGACATGTGTTCCCTCACCATTCGTCAGCTCTCGAACTTTAGCGATGCCTTCTTCTCCGCGCTCAGGAATAACGTCTGTTGCGCCGAATTCAATACCAAGATCTGTCCGCTTCTTATGGCGGCCCATAAGGATAATTTTCTTGGCGCCGAGTTTCTTCGCTGACAGAACGGCAAGAAGACCAACAGCTCCATCACCAATAACCGTTACCGTCGTGTTCTGATTCACGCCTCCCATCACCGCCGCATGATAGCCCGTGCCATATACGTCAGACAATGTCAACAGGGACGGCAATAAAGGAGAGTTTTCATCAATTTCATCAGGCAATTTGAACATACTACCTTGTGCTTGAGGCAATCGAACGAATTCCGCCTGGCAGCCATTCATAAAGCCGCCATGCACACAAGACGTCATTAATCCTTCTTGGCAAAATGGACATGTGTTATCTCCATATGCAAAAGGAACGACGACCAAATCGCCTTTCTTGAATCCAGAAACTTCTGAACCCATTTCTTCAATCCTTCCGATCACTTCATGCCCCATTGCTTCGCCTTCGCCATGCTCATGGGCATGCATGTTGTGATAAGGATGCAGATCGCTTCCGCAAATGCAGGCAGCAACCACTTTCAAAATGGCATCCGTAGGTTTTTGCAATTTCGGTACGGGTACTTCTTCAACGCGAACATCACCAGCAGCATACATCATATTTGCTTTCATATCTATTCTCCGCCTTTTCTTTAAAAATGCTTTACATATAATCCTCAATGGATGATTTAGCTTTTTCATATCCTGCATTAGAAATTTTATTGTTTATTTTATAAGATAAGCATTGGATCTAAAGATCCGCTGGGTTAATCTCTACAGTTGATCAAACCATTCATCTGGGACCGCTTCAAACCATTCTGTTTCTCCTGGAGTCATGGCCAGGTGTACAAACCAGCTTTCTTTTGTTGCACCATGCCAATGTTTCACGTTAGGTGGAATATTGACCACATCACCCGTTTTGAGCATTCGCGCGGCTTTACCTTCTTCTTGATACCAGCCTTTCCCGCCGGTGACTAACAGAACTTGTCCCACCTGATGAGCGTGCCAGTTATTGCGGGACCCTGGAGCAAAGGTTACATTTCCGATTGCGGTATTCAAAGGCATTGGATCTGTAAACACCATTTGCAGGTAGGCGTCTCCCGTAAAGTTTGCTTTTACTTTTTCCCCTAAAGGAAAAATGGTGCTATTGCGAAGTTGTTCATTTTCCATCATTGATTCCTACTTTCAATGTTATTTAATAATGCTTATTCTCTCACAGAAAAGTCAGTAGAAGCTGCCAGTTCATTTTGCGTCTCGTAGTCGGCAACATATCCCTTTCTTATTCCGATTTCGCCGCTGCTTCATTTATACACCGGAGAGCATTCAAACTGCGCGGATAACCTATGAAAGGCAGGCATTGAGAAATGACTTTAATTAGAAACAACTTATCGTTCCCTAGCCTCATATTGGCAGCAGCATGGCTAGTCAACTGAGGTTCACATCCACCCTGGGCCAAAAGAAAGCAGAAGGTAATCATCTCTCTTTGTTTGTAGTCGAGCCCTTTGCGGGTATAGTAATCTCCAAAGCAGTTATCTGCCAGCCAGTGATTGATGTGCCGGCTCTCTTCCGGTCCTGACTTCCAGAAATCCTGCATGCTTTCACCAAAAATGTCCACCTGTGCCTGAATCCCTGCTTCCAAACGGTTTTCCGTAGTTGTAGTTGCCTGTCCTGGTAAAGGCAGTTCAACACCTCGTGCAGTCAATACCTCATTCACTGCATGCAGAAAAGGAAATACTCTTCCAATGCCTAAATAAGGTACGGACTGATAGACAATTTCTTTGGCTTCCACAGGAGTAACGCCAAAGTTGAGTGATGCTGGAAGCATAGCTTTAAACTCATCGATACCTTGACAGCCAATTAGTACGGACAGAATGGCCATCATACGAGCCCGTTCATCCAAATCGTCCTGATTCACGACTTCATCAAAAGCAAAGTTATCGAATCGTTCAATAAACTCCGGATCTGTTTCCAGGAACTTGGATTCGTAGCCTGGAAACATTTTTTCGTGATACTTTTTGGCTGCTTCCGTAATTCTCATGGTTTTCTCCTCCTACTTGAATCGCTTATTCCATTCTCCGATTTTGCCGAGTACTTCATTATAAATGCCTAGATTATTTCGATACCACGCTGGTCGCAATGCTCTTTGTTCTATTGTAGTTTGTTCAGAAGGTGTTTTTTTCGCTGGAACACTAAGCACTGAAGTAGTGATGTCTTTGTGGCTGTTACACATATTACAACATCCCTTTCTGTATAAAATGATAGATCAGGACGGGATTTGTGTCTCATCCTGTTTTTATTTTAATGTACTCACGTCTATTATTATAATGGATTCTTGTTTTTTGACTATTGTCAATATAAAGGGATTTGTACATTAATGAATATAATTTTTGGAATTGTCGATTATCTTCTTTGATTTTATTGAAAAAGCTTATGAAGGATAGCCATCCAACTAAGTATGATTAAACTCATTTCATTCCATACATTTGTGTTGATAAATTAATGAACATCTATTTTCGGTCAATTCATCAACGATTTTTGGTGAAAAATTCTCCTATCATTCTCTCCGCGGCTGTATTTTCGTTTTTTTTAAATTACGTATCATTATTCCTCCCTCGTATGTATTAATCCTATTTTACTTGTACTGGTCTACCACATATGAGACATAGGATATGACAGCTTCACGACTTCGTTTACGTCTTACGAATATCGGTTCGGAAAAGAATAAAGACCTGCTAGTTTCATTAGCAGGTCTTAGCTTGATACTATTTTTGTGAATGATGCCTGTTTATTTGACTACGACCCGCACACGGCAAAGATTCAGAACTTCGTATAGGGGTCACTACCATTTCCTTCTCTGTTTGACGCCGCGCGCAATACGGGGAAATATGTGCCGGGTTTGGTGAAAGCATAGTCTTTCGCCCTCTATTACGCACAAAATTGCATCTAGCACTTACTGTATCCACAGTTCACGCACTGCTTACAGCCCTCAATATTTATTAGGGAAGCAGAACCGCAGGAAGGGCATAAATCCCTTGACGAGCCTTCGACTGCTTGGTAACTTTTGCTCTCTGCCTTCGCGAGAATGACATCCTCAGCTGCGGCAGATTGTTCCTCTCCGCTATCCATATGCAGCTCTAACGATTTGGCAACGGCATCGGCAATGGACTCTACCCGATTAGCACCAAACCCGATCGCTCCCGAGCCCCCAATTCCTTTCAGGTGTTTAATTAGCAGCTTCACTTTATTGCCGTGATCGCCGTACCGCAGAAACAATGAACAGACGCGGCCCAATGCTTCAGCCATCGCAAATACGTCAGAGCCCGCTTTGCCCACGTTCAAAAATATTTCGCCCGGCGTTCCATTCAGGTCATTAATGGTGATGTAGGCCATGCCAAATGGCGTGTTGACCTTATAGGTCGCACCTCGAAGCACCTGCGGTCTTCGCTTATATTGTTTATCGACCACCTGCTCCGACTGAATCGCCGGAACTGCCGCTTCTACCAAATCAGCGTCAAAATAATCTTGGCTTTCCACAGCCGGCGGCGACAAAGCTTCCGCTTGTCGTTCATCCGCCGTTTCCCCGGCTTTCTGCTCCGGTCCCTCATTCTTTTTCGTTGAAAGCACCTGCACATCTCTGCTTCCATCCCGGTAGATAGTTACCCCTTTACACCCCAGCTCAAATGCCAGCTCGTACAGGCGCCCTGTTTCTTCTATCGTAAAGTCCGCAGGGCAATTCGCCGTTTTGGAAATCGAGCTGTCTACCCAGCGCTGGATCGTTGCCTGCACCCGGATATGATCCTCCGCGGATAAGCTCATCGATGTTACGAAATAGTCGGGAAGCTCCTCGCCTGGATGCGATTCCTTCCATGCCGCCGCGATCGGAACATCCTGTTTGTCATACCCCAAACGGCTTTGACGATAATATTCGAATGCAAAATAAGGCTCTATACCGGTTGAGGTTCCAACCATCGTTCCCGTGCTCCCGGTTGGCGCCTGGGTGATCACGGTCACGTTGCGCATGCCATGATTGGCAACGGACTCTCCAATCTCCGGAAACTGGGCAATCAAATGTTTCATAAACCCGCTTTGAACGTAAAGCTCAGCATCAAATGCTTGGAAGGATCCTTTCTCAGCTGCAATTTCCGTCGATGCCAAATAGGATTCACGAGCCATAAATGCATACAGCTTATCCAAAAAAACCAAGGATTCCGCGCTTCCATAGCGAATGCCCAGCTTAATCATAAGCTCCGCCAGCCCCATCGTCCCGAGCCCGATGCGCCGCTCCAGCTTTTGATTTCGTTCATTTTCTTCAAAATGATAAGGGGTCTTGTCGATCACATTATCCAGAAACCGTACCGACCACCTCGTCACCTTGCCAAGTTCCTCCCAGGCGACGTCATGCTTCTCCTCATCATAAAATTTGGATAAGTTCACCGCCGATAAATTACATACTCCCCAGCCCGGCAATCCTTGTTCCCCGCATGGATTCGTGCTAATAATCGGATTAAAATACCAGCTGTTCGACATTTGGTTGTAATATTCCATGAAAACAACGCCAGGCTCGGCGGATTTCCAAGCGGATTCGATTATGGCTTGCCAGATCTCGCGGGCGCGTACTGTTTTGTAAGATATAATTTTTTTGCCAAGCCGTTTCCACTCTTCCAGATCGCCATTCCAAAGCTCGTCATAGCCTGATTCCTTCGTATCCGGGAAAACAAGCTCCCAATCCTGATCGTCCTTCACCGCCTGCATGAATGCGTTGCTTAAACAAACCGACAAATTAGCATTCGTAACTTGGCCCATCGTTTGCTTGACGGTGATGAATTCCAATACATCCGGATGCCAATCATTCAGCATAAGCATTAGCGCACCCCTGCGGCTGCCGCCCTGCTCGATTAACCCCGTCGTGTAGCTGAATAAACCTCCCCAGGAAACAGCGCCGCTAGAGGAACCGTTTACCCCGGCTACGATAGCTCGCCGCGGACGAAGTGACGACAGGTTCATCCCTACGCCGCCGCCGCGGGCCATGATTTCCGTCATTTCAGATAGTGTCGTCATAATCCCGCCGCGGCTGTCCTTCGGCGATGGGATGACGTAGCAATTAAAGAGAGTCAGCTCTTCGCTGGCTCCAGCTCCCGCTGCAATTCGTCCGCCAGGGACCAGCTTCCAATCATCTAGAATATATCTGAATTTCTCCTGCCATTCCCGCTGCTTCTCCGGCTCAACCTCAACCGAGGCCATCGCACCGGCCAGCCGATCCCACATTTCCTCAGGAGTCTTCTCAATCGTAAGCGTCAGCTTCTCGATGCTAGATTTTACTTGTTCCCCGCTTCTAAGCTTTACCGTTACTGTCTCTCCTTCACGCGCAATGATTTCCCCGACTTCTTTCACCGGGAACTTCGGGTCATCCTTGGTCAGAACGAGTACGATATCCCCTACTTTCGATTTGCTTGTGTCCGCATTTTTCCAAGCGTAGCGGTCCAAAAATATTTTCTCGCTTAACCCCTCAAGCTTCTTTCCATCAGACGTCTTCATCGTAGCCTCTTCCTCCTTCGAACTACCGCGCTGCAAGCATATGTATAGTTATGATATGCATATAGCACAATATATTGTGTGATAAAATGATTATACTATACCACATATTGATTTTCAGGCTTGTATATGGCTGAAAACAACAATCCCAGCCGCTTACATGCCTATTATCATTCTTTTTCTTGTCCATCCTCTTTTTTAACCAGCATCTTATTAATATTGAATGAAAAGGCAATACTGATTACAACTTATCCCTTTTACCGCGGAAGGAGCTGCACCAGATGACATTCCAGACAACGCCGCAGGCTGCCTCAGCCGAAGCGGGAAACGCGATCGCAACGCGTAAGCTTCATCCACTTGTCGACCTGCAATGTGACCGTTCTTGGTTTGAAGAGCTGCAAAACCGCACAACGCGGGGCGGCCCATGGGATGATTGGACGTTATATCAGCTCACGATGGAGGCAGAACAGGCAAAACGAATCGAAAGCTTCGAGCAGCTGCTGTGTCTGCGCTCGCTGCCATCCTTTGAGCCGATGCCGCATCAAATCAGCACGGCGCGCAAAGTTGTTCACGAAATGGGCGGACGCGCGATTCTTGCCGATGAGGTTGGCCTTGGCAAAACGATAGAAGCCGGGCTCGTACTCAAAGAATATATTGTTCGCGGTTTAGCGAAACGAGTTTTGATTCTCGTTCCAGCCTCGCTTGTTTTGCAATGGGTGCGCGAGCTTAATCAAAAGTTCGGCATTTCCGCCGTGGCCCAGAAAAAAGAGCATACCTGGGGCTATGATGTGGTAGTAGCTTCAATCGATACCGCTAAGAGAGAGCCGCACCGCGAGCTTGTACTCGGTACCGACTACGACCTCATCATTATTGACGAGGCTCATAAACTGAAAAACAAGAAAACGACGAACTATCAGTTCGCCAATCTCTTGCGCAAAAAGTACTGTTTGCTGCTCACGGCTACGCCGATTCAAAACGATATGGATGAGCTGTTCAACCTAATCACGCTGCTAAAGCCCGGACAGCTTGGCGGCTTAAGCGACTTTGCAGCTAATTTCGTCGTCGATAAGCGCGTGCCGAAAAATGAAGATCAGCTTCAGGAGGCGCTTTCCGGCGTGATGATCCGCAATCGCCGCGGTGACGGAGGCATCCATTTCACGAAACGTTTTGTCAAAAATATCCCGCTCACCTTATCCGAAGAAGAGAAAGCGCTCTATGACGCGGTGACCGGCTTTGTGAAGGAACGATACGACGAAAGCGGCGGGGATTTAACCAGCATGCTCTCCCTCGTTACACTGCAGCGCGAAGTCTGCAGCAGCCGGGATGCCGTTTTTTTGACTCTCGTCAATCTGTTCAAGAAAACTTCCGAGGACTCTCCTATGCGTCCGAAAATCTGGGAGCTCGTCGAGAAAATTCGCAATATCAAAGCAAATACGAAAGCAGAAAAAGCGATGGAGCTTGTCAAAGAAATGGATGACAAGGTCATCATCTTCACGGAGTACCGGGCTACCCAGGAGTATCTGCTCCAGTTTTTCCGCGCGCAAAACATGATCGCAGTACCATACCGGGGCGGCATGAACCGCGGCAAAAAGGACTGGATGATGGATTTATTCCGCGGCCGCGCACAAATCCTGATCGCTACGGAAGCAGGCGGCGAAGGCATTAATCTTCAATTTTGCCACCATATGATTAACTTCGATCTCCCCTGGAATCCGATGAGAGTAGAGCAGCGCATAGGGCGCGTGCATCGCCTTGGACAAAAGGAAGACGTGAAAATTTACAATCTATGCACCATCGGCACCATCGAAGAGCATATCGTAAATCTATTACATGAAAAAATTAATCTGTTCGAGCTGGTCATTGGAGAGCTTGATCATATTTTGGAACGCTTCGAGAAAGGGGACGGCTCCTTGGAGCAGCGGCTGGCCAAAATGCTGCTTGAATCAGGCAATGAGTCGGATTTGAAGCAGAAAATCAATCATTTGGGCTCCTCGCTCAGCCGGATCAGAGAAGAGGTAAAGATTGGCGAAAACCCCTTTCCCGCCAGCCCCGATCTGCTCATTAATCTGGATACGCTTGGACAATCCGTGGAGGTGCAGCCTTGAACGAGAAACAGGTGCACAAATTCGTCAATCGATATTTAGAGGCGACAGAATGTTCCATTTTGGAAAAATCGCCCAGCCACTTTACGGTCAAGCTCTCTCCTCTCGCCGACCGCGAGCTGACGAACCGCCCGTATTACTGGAGCTTCGTAGACCGGGTTAACGCCGAACCGGAGACGATGACCTTCTTGTTCGTGACGGACAAAAACAAATATGACGCTGCCGAGGAAACCAAAAAAGCCGAAGCGGCAGCCATCCAGCAGAATACCGCGGAAGACGCTCAAAATGCGGCAGCGAATGCCGCTCTTGGACGCTCACTCGGCTTCGTGCACGGCAATCTCGCCGCTCCTGCCCGGGTACCCCGCGAGGACTTATTTTTTGGCGCCCGTAAGCTCGACATGCTGTTCGACGCGGCGAAATCGAAAGGAAGCTTCGTTTATTTATTTCAAGAGCCTGATAAACGAAGCAGCAATCCCTTTTCGTCCACACCGTATACCGCGTGGCTCGGCGTCAATATGCGCGTTGAATTCGCATGCGACCGCAAACGCGAAGAAATCCATTGCTTCGGCATTTCGCTGGCGACAGGACAATGCGTTGAGCAGTTTTATGACCGTTTGCTCACCCATAAACTTTCACCAAGGCTGCCCGCTAATATTCATATTACCAAGAACGGCATCACCTTCAATAAAGCGCTCGGCATCGTGGAGCAAGCACTCGAACGCAAGCTTCGTACCTATGACTACGGCTGGGCTGAGAGTGCTTCCGCAAGACTTAAAGAGGAGCTTGAGCGAATAAGCGGTTATTATGAACCGCTAATTCACAATGCCCTAGAAGACAATAAGCCGGCAATCGAGGAGCAATTCGAGCAGCGGAAATCAGAAATAAAATGGCAATACGAGCCTCGGGTGACTGCGTCCGCCATTAACTGCGGTATCTTTCATCTGGAAGGCATCGACTGACATGGATTAGACGATTTCCGCAGCAATACGTCAAAAAAAGGCGGTCGAAAGACCGCCATTACGTGACAGGTTATAACAGCCTTCTCAAAGCATGTCCGATACAATAGCAACGAGGTGATAAATGATGCGAAAAAAATTCATTAAACTGACAGCGGCATGCGTATTAACCGCTATTGTCCTATATTCCGGCAGTTTGCAATCACAGCCTGCATCCGCGCTTACGAATCCGTCAGCCATCTATGAGCCTGTGCAACAACAAGCCGAGCAATGGGCAGCGGAACTGGCGTCCCAGCCTTCATTCCATGCTTGGAAACAAGCTTCGCTTGTCGTTTCCCCGATCGGGCCAGGTACGCATAGCTGGTTAGTGCTCGTTAAGCAAAATAAACTTACGGTCGGCTACCTCATCATCAACGCCGTAGAGACTGGCGGTTACCAGCTCGGCGAGTATGGGACAAGCAGCAGCCCGCCATTTAATGAAGGCACGCTTTCCAAATCCGTCCAGCAGCTCGAACTGCTTCATCCCGCATCCAGCATCGAAGCTTTATACGTGAATCCTCTGCTCGCAGCCTGGAAGGTGGCATCTGAGAAGGAAACCTATTATACCGATGCTGCCAGCGGCGAAAGCCTTCCTATCGGGGAAAACGATTGGTTGGCTGCCGAATCACAAAAACCGGTTAATCAAGGGCGTATGCAAATCGGAGCCAATGCAGCACTTCTAAAGCAAGTGTCTTTGCCCTCATTTAATGCCTATGATAAGCTTCCATGGTTAACGGATCGGCCGATATCATTAAACGCATCCTCTTATAATTCCCTATTTGCAAAAATAAACAACAAAGAACAGCTCCGGTATACCGCTGAGCTGTTCGATGGACAAATGCTATATGTTTGGTCCGTTGTCGGATATAACAAATGGGACAGCGGCCAGCTCTATGTCGCTCTTGAAGCTGGCGAGGATGGTTTAGACCGCCGTTACATTCCGGTCCCGCTGCTAATTGAACTTGGCCGCTTTTACCGTTGACGCTGCGCGCGTCCCCGCCACCAAAGCATAATGCTCATCGGCCCCCAACCGAACCACCGCGTCAGCCAAGGCTCTCTCCGCGCTTTGGCTGACGTTCTTGATTGTTTTCTCTCTTCTCTCGGCGTTTCCATATAAGTCACGAATTTCTCCGTTACGAACTTCACGTACTCATCGCCTTTAGCCATTTGAATGCTCCCCCTTAACTCCTTATGAAATGATAAATTCAGTTTGCCCTGCAGTGATCGAATGTAAACATGCATGAGTTATCCATCTAAAAGACAATCTAACCGTATGTCAAAGTGATCTGGAGGAGTTACTCGTATGTTCCGTAAAATAATAATGAGCTTTCTCGCATTATGGCTCGCTGCGGTCAGCCAGCCGATCGGCGCTTTTGCATGGCCGTTAATTCCGGCAGGCTCCAAGCAGGATTGGGCGCTGCCAACTACCGTCGTCATTATTGACGCCGGTCACGGAGGCATTGACGGAGGGGCTTCGGCAGCCGAAATTTTGGAGAAAGACATTAATTTAGCAGTAGCTCGGAAGCTGTACTTTATATTACGAAGCCAAAACATCCCCGCTGTGCTAAACCGCACGGGAGATTACGCTTTAAGCGATGATAACCGCTGGCATATTACGCGTTCCAGGCATCGCAAGGATTTGTCGCAGCGGCGGCAGCTTACCCAGGAAATTGACAGTGAGCTGCTCGTAAGCCTGCATGTGAATTGGTCGAAAAAAAGCTCGAAGAAAGGCCCTCTCGTATTGCATCAGAATAGCGGTGAAAGCTCCTTGCTTGCATTTTGCATTCAGGATGCGCTGAATCGACAGCAAAATACGGCCTTCCTCCCGAGGGAAGGAAAGCCGTTTTATTTGCTCAAACGCATTGAGGAGCCTGCCGTCATCGTCGAAATGGGTTTTATCAGCAGCGAACATGACCGTACGATGCTGACAGACCCCAAGCGCCAAATGGAGGTTGCCGAGGCGATTGCGTCAGGAATTAGGCAGTATAAGTGGATCGTTCACTAACCCGCCGCTAATTAAGTCGGTCAGCTTAACAAAGCGTACGTTTGGCTGCATGACGGGTATGGATTGTTGGAGGACCGATGCCGTGAATTTCCCTGGCGGTCCGACATGTCCGATCGTAATGCAGCTCTCGTGCGACTCAAGATGCTTGCGAAGAACGCTGATTTGCTTTGAGATATGCTGTACGGTATACACATCATCCAGGAACACATCGTTGGAAACAAACGGGACGCCGAGCTCCGCTGCGATTTTTGGCACTACCGTCTTGTAGGTTGTACGGCTATCGAGAAAAAAGAGGCCCCGTTCCTTGCATACGCCGAGCACGATGCGCATCATCCTCTCGTCAGCTGTCACCTTCGAGCCCATATGATTATTCATACCGATGGCATGAGGCACATCATCTATAGCAGCCTCAACCCGTTTCCGCACCTCATCATCGCTGAGATCCGTCGTTAGGGCGCCTGGACCCAGCCAACTCTTTAGACCCTTTTTCGGCTCCATCGGCATATGAACAATGACATCATGCCCATGTTTATGCGCTTCTTCTGCGTCTTGCTTTGTCGTCGGCATAAACGGCATAATCGCTGCCGTAATTTTAATCGGAAGCTCCATCATTTCCGCTGTTCCGTTCATGCCATTTCCGAAATCATCAATCACTACAGCGACCGTTCGCCGTTCTTCGTTGACTCCCGCGTCAGGTACTCGGATTGCCGCATTTTCCGCTGAGACTGCATAAGTGCTCGGATCTCCAACCGCCATTATTATGCCAATAAATACAACAGCAGCCGTTCTCCTTAAGGGGAAGCATCTCTTATTATGTATAGCCAATCTTGATCTTTCTTCTAATTCGTTAATCTGTCTGCTCATTGCCGCACACGCCTCTCATCTTTTAGGATTAGTGTTTGTGTACAAGCTGGAAAATATGCTGAAACTTACAGCGTATAAAAAAGAGGCCTTAGCGGGGCCTCTGGGTCTTATCATTTTAATCCATCCGTCTTGCTTAGGACATCCTGTGTAATTTGCTCAAGCGTGATGCTCGCCAGCTGGTTTTCCATCGCCTTCTGCGCTTCATGAAAGGCGGTTTCTAGAGAAGATTGAATATGGCGGCCAACCGTGCATGCCGGATTCGGTTTCTCATGAATGGCAAAAAGCTCATCTTGCCCATTGTTGTTGACAGCATTATAAATATCCAAAAGCGTAATCTCGCCTGCCGGCCTTGTTATCACGGCTCCCGCAATGCCGGCGCTTGTTGTTACTAGACCCGCTTTATTCAATGAACCTATGATACGCCGAATGACGACAGGATTAGTATTCACGCTGCCAGCGATAATGTCTGAAGTCAATCTTGCTGCCTTACTCGTCTCGAGTAACGTCATAATATGAACCGCTACCGCAAACCTATTGCTAGTCAACGCGATCACCGCCTGTCATGAATTCCATTTTCCGTAATGTCCATCATGTAAGCATTATAGTTACATGCTGTTGGAATTGTCAATCTCAGTTGCTGCTGTCTGCGCCAGACAAATCCGGGGCAAAAGTTACTTTTCCGCCTGTTAATGAGGCAACTCTTGCCAAAGAATGGACAAGATAACCAAGCTCGATCAGCTTATTCCTACCTGGCTGGAAAGCCTTCTCGATTACGATGCCGATACCGGCGACGGAAGCACCCGCTTGCTCTGCAATTCGAGCTAATCCTAACGCCGCATCGCCATTTGCGAGAAAGTCATCGATAATCAACACACGGTCCTTCGCTTCCAAAAACTTGCGCGACACCGTGACCTCACTCTCTTCCTGTTTCGTGAAGGAGTATATTTTTTCCGTGTACAAATCATCCTTAAGCGTTAAAGACTTACGCTTTCGCGCGAATAGGAGAGGCACATTCATTTGCAGAGCGGTCATGACTGCAGGCGCGATCCCCGATGATTCCAGCGTGATCACCTTCGTGATTCCTTTCCCCTCAAAGAATGCCGCAAAGGCTTGGCCCATGCTGAACATAAGCTGCGGATCAACCTGATGATTTAGAAAAGAATCTACCTTCAGTACATTCTCATTTAATACAATGCCTTCCTCTAAAATCTTTTGTTCTAATTGCTTCACAGCAGCTTCCTCCATTTTTCTAAAATAATATTGACAATTCCATCTTCTTTATGATAAGATGCTTTTTGTTGAAACAAGTTATGCGGTCGTGGCGGAATTGGCAGACGCGCTAGATTCAGGTTCTAGTGGTGTAACAGCCGTGGAGGTTCGAGTCCTCTCGACCGCATCCTTATTAGCATTTATGACTATTCTAGACGATATTTAATCTAGTGGTCAATATTAGACCCCATTTTGTAAATTCAAACCACTTAATTATCATGACACTAAATTCATGATAGGGAGTGGTTTTTTTGTTGCTTAAATTTGCAATTCAGAATTTTATTGGAGATAGGGAATATAAAAATTTATCCATCAACACGATTAAAGCGTACCAAATGGAACTGAACACGTTTCATGCTTATTGTGTATCACAAGAAATGATTAACGTCGAGGATATTACACAATCTTTTGTGAAGCAGTATCTTGTCTATTGCCAAAAGGAACGGAATAATAATCCGACAACTCGTAATACCAAGTTACGGTCAATCAAAGCATTTTTTAATTACCTCGAAGATGAAGAAATCACAAAAAGTCCTTTAGCAAAGATGCACTATGTTAAAGAACAGATTAAAATAGAAGCCTTCACGGACAATCAAATCAAAACCATGCTTACACATTACTCTCGAATCAAGAACTATGATAAATCCTATATTGCTTATCGTGATTATGTGATTATTCTAGTATTACTTGGAACAGGTGTACGTTTAGGTGAGTTGATCAATTTGAAATGGTCTGATGTTGATTTAACTAATCGTATAGTAACTGTATTTGGTAAGAAAAGAGAATTAAGCAGTATTCCCATGACCAATCGACTTGTGCTCGAACTTTCTGAATATAAATTATTTTGCCAGCAACACTATAAGACGATGCCAGATTATTTATTTGTTTCGGCGCGTTCAAAGATGCAAATGACACCTGATGCAACAAAGTCCATTTTTAAACGGTTAAAAGCATCTATGCTGTTTAATGACAAGGTGCGAATTTCTGCACATACCTTTCGGCATACCTTCGCTCATATGATGCTTATGAATGGCTGTGACGTATTTACATTGCAAAAGATGCTTCGACATACTGATATTAAAATGACTGAGAAATATTTAAGTTTGTGGGGTACAGCATTGGCAGAAATAAATAACAAGTTTAATCCTTTGTCTAATATTGACATATGATGCATGAATCTCATCATTAAGACAATAGATTTACAAAGCAGAGTATCAAGGGCAACACTATTAAAGTCGATTTCTGACATAGTTCAATGCTGAAATTAGATGAAGTTCATTTGTACTGCCGTGTCTTAGTAGATATTATCAAATAATTATCACTCACACCAAAAACAGCACCTAGTCAAAGGACTAAGTGCTGTTTTTCTTTATGCGCCTTCATGTATCGCTTAACGCAATCCTATCGCATCAGCAAGCATTTCCATACAAACCTCATCAGAACGCCACAGACCTAAACTGGAAAGCGTCAAAGCACACCAGAATCGCCCGCTCCTGTTACTAATTAAAATTCGGATTTGATGATGAAAAATTATAGGTTAAATTCTTTTTACCCATTGTTAATATCCTTTGATTCTTAACACTCCATAATTTCAAAATCTGATTGCGATAAGTAACATCATACATAAAGTAATCATCTAAGTAACTACAAGTTCTCTAATTTCTATTGATTTCAAAGAACCATAAAGTGTTTTTAAGCTATTCATTGAAATATCTATTAAAGGTTCATACATAAACGAATTAAGATGAATATTCTCAGGAGTCATTAAGCTAACCTGTTCTAGTAATGCTAGTTCATCCAAATCAGATGTTCCTAATGATTTATACAACGAAAGCAGATTACCAGTTTGATTTGATTTAATTTTTTCAATTTCATTAGTATTTCCATGCTCATTCTTTATTCTTTTCATCATTAAATCTTCCGCTAATAATCTTATTCCCATTGAAATAGCCACTTTATCTTCAAGAATAATATCAACATTTTCAGTCTTCTCATATATTTTCTCACATACATCTATTACCAGATTATATACACTTTTCGTCTCTCGATGTTCAGAAATCACTTTTTCTTTTGCCCAAACTTCATTTATCACACCTTCAAGTTCTTTTATTGTAATTTCTTTTGTTTTCTTTGAGTCTCCAAATTCAACTAAGTGTAATAATTTAGTCAAAAACAAATAATTATCTGATTCATCTGAATCTACATATTCAACAATATTTCTTATGAATGGAATAGATGCTATAAGAATCGTATCATTCTTATGTAACTGATCTTTCCAAGTGTTAAAAACATTTTTCAAATATTTACCTTTTATCAACTCAATACCATCTGTTTTTTTCATAACCATTAAAGAATGATTTCTATCTAATATCCTTGAACTAACTGTTCGATAAAAATCAAAATTGTGAGTCAATATTAAAAAATTAAACAACCCATGTTCTACATTTTCTTTTAGATATTCAATTATTGCGTACTTATTTTTGTAATCGAAAGATTCCGCAATATCATCAGCAATAACTAATACATTTTTCCCAGCTATTTTTAACGCTTCAATTTCAAAAATAATATTCATTAAGTATAAGGCTCTTCTTTCTCCACCACTCAATAAAGTATTAAGCTTACCTTTATCAATTACTTTTGTTTCACCACCCTCATGATATTCAAATACTAAGGCTGGTACAGAGTTTTTCAGAACAACTTCCTCTTGATTTTTTATGTGAACACGAAAAGGAACATAAAATCTATTCGTAAATATGTCTACAACTTTTCTCCAATTCTCATTTTCTTTTGCGGCTATTTGTGATATTTCTGTTATTTGTTTAGCTGCTTTTTCATATTCAGAAACAAGAACTTCAAATTGTTCATGATTAAGTTTTAATATAGTTATCCATGCTCGCATTTTGAATTTATCATAGTCAACTAAATAAGTTATTAAGCTTTGGTCATTTTCAATGACATTTCTAAACCTTCTTAATTGTTCGTTTGCGTCTAACTTTTTGTCAATTTGCTCAAATTTCTTTACTAATTTTGGGTCTTTTAATATCTCTGTTTTCTCATTTTGAATTATATCTATTAATTCTTCATATGATTTTATTGTTTCCCCATTTCTTAACAAAAGATGATGTTCAGCATTAAAAAAGCCATTTGCCTTTAAGCTTTCATTAATTTTATCTGCATTGTATTGACTAAACGTTCCCTTTTTATAAAAAGTAGTTTTCTCCATCAATTCATTATAATCAGCATCATATTGTTTGAGTAATTTTACATTATTAGCGTCTTTCAAAAATTTTTCTGTCTTCTCATTAAAAAGTACGGAATAATTTACTTGCTCGAAATCAATTTCTACTTCCTCAATTTTATCCAAATATGTATCTTTAATATATTTGAATAATTTCAACACATCCGTATCGTTTCCGTTGAATGCTCTTATAATTTCATCCTCAATATTAAATTTAGGTTCAAAATACTGTTTCAACACTGTAATGAAACTCTCATTTTTTTCATTAATTTCACTAACTATATTCAGATATTTTCTTCGAATATCTTTATTTACAAGTAAATTAGATACATGTTCAGAATTATAATTCTCATTATATGAGTCAATTACAAATACTTCCTCAGGAAGAATGTCATCTCCATTACTTTTTTTAACCTCACAAAGTGATTCTCTCCCAAAAATTTCTTCAATAGGACTCTTCCCTTCTTTGATCTGCTTAAAAGTTTTAGTGAATGAAGTTTTCATAGTGCCGTTCGATGCATAAAGTACATATGCATTTTTTTTATTAAAATCAAAGGTCGTAGAAAGCGATTTGATACCGTAACAATTCTTCATTGAAACATTTAACTTATTCATTATCATCCCTACTTTCAATTTTGATAATTCCTTATTTTAATATAGTGGTCTAAGAACTAGTATGACTATCAGACTATATGTAATTCAATGGAACATAGTTGAATGGTATCATATTTTGTATAAATTTGTAATGAAATAGCTGTATCTACCACAAAAAAAAGAGACAGTCTAAGCGACCGCCTCTCTTCCCACCTTATCCAAATACGGCTACAACATTCATACCTTGTACAGTAGCACCGCCAAAATCCCATATGCCCTGAGGATGCGCCTTGCCGCTGACACTAGAAAGTCTCAAATGATCTCTACCTCTATTTCTAAGTATCCATTCTTCTCCATTAGATGCTGAACGCTTCTGATGCTAATACGATTAAATGCCATATTTGTTATACGGTTCACCATATGTATCTAAACACAATGTATCTTTTGACCACATGATATAAATCAGCATATAAAGACAAAGCCACTCCTGCTAGTGGAGAGTTTCTTTGGATAAAAATTCTCTTTTATTAAATCAATAACATTTTGTCCATTTTTTTAACTAATCCTTTAATTCAATATTCAACTGTTCTAGCAACCGCCTAACCACTTCATCTGCTTCTTTTTGTTGCTTGTAATCGCTCGTACAAAAACGTATCATTTCTAGCTGATTTTCTGCATCCTTTACAAGTAGAGCAAACTCATTTGGTACAGCTATCCAAGCCAAACTACGCCCTAAATCAGCAATGCTATAGATGCCTTCCTTAAATTTTCTACAAGCAAGTTTCAATTCAAACAGGTTGTCTTGCAGGCTGTCTTCCTTACTGGTTTTCCAGCTAGCATCCCTTTTTCCGTCATGATTTGGCTTCCTTACGTTGTCGATACTATTTTTGTCACACGTTCCAAAAGTAATATAATTATGATACATGATTAGCCCCATAGCCATCATACGGCTTAAATTTTTGATAAGGGTCATCTTCCCAAAAGCAAATTTCACATATATCAAAATGACCATCATTTTCCAACGTCTTATAACCACAACATGGGCAAGTGTACTTTTGCAACAGTAACCCCTTTGCTTTTACAATCGTGCTTTCGTCAACGTATAACTCCCATTATACCATATATTGGTGTTTTCATGTTAACGTATCGCTTCAAATGACCGTTGATTTTCTGCGTGGAAGTGTATGCCCATGTAAACAGATTCCAATATCAAATATAACTGTAAACCACCCCTGTATGAATATACATGTGCATCATCTAATTTTAGTAAATTACAGATGAATACCATCCCGCTTGCTGTTCAATGAATAGAAGAAGACCATATTTTGATAGGTTTCACATTCAATCTATATGGAATTACTTCGACTTCTCTAGCTTCTTTAGTTCAGCGTACAATGTAGCTTTAGGTATGCCAGTGGTCTTGATGATTTCACTTACGGATAGTCCGTTTGTCTCTCTCTCAGCATACATCTTCAATGCACGTTTGATGATGCTTGCATCCTTTGCAGGACGACCCATGTGAGTACCTTTAGCTTTAGCACGTTCTCTGCCTTCTGTTGTGCGATCTACTATCAAGTCTCTCTCAAATTGTGCAAATGAGCCTAGCATGTTAAACATTAGAGATTGCATAGGACTAGCCTTCTCAACAGCTTCAAAGTATAGATTGTCCTTTAAGAACTTCACATTGATACCTCTAGCAAGCAAGTCATTGACAATTCTGTTCAAGTCGATGATGGAACGTGCTAGACGGTCTATCTTTGTTACTACAAGCGTATCACCGTCTGACATTGCTTCTAATAGTTCCTTCAATGCAGAACGTTTCTCTGTGGATGTTCCAGTAACTTGCTCATGATAGATGTTAGCGCAGCCTGATTCTTTAAGAAGTTGCTTCTGAGTCTCTAGTCCATTGTCCTGCCCTACTGTCGAGGTTCTAGCGTATCCGTACATTGTCATTATAATTACTCCATCCGTCTAAAAGATTGTTTACTTCTATACTTTTTATTTTAGACTATCTTTTGGACGATTACAAGTGCAAATGTTTTCGACTTTTAAACTGTTTTTATGCTATGGCAGAAGTCGAAACTTCCGGACTTTATGAACGGTCAATTTATATATCTCACCTTCTCTTACAATCTATGATGTATTGCTTATGAAGGGGGATTAGTGTATTTTGGAGACAGTTAAGGAATCACCGAGAAGCCTATTGAGGGGATTGAATTATGGAATCTGGGTTCGTTTATATTCTAATCAATCAATCTATGCCTGGTCTTTTAAAAATCGGAATGACGACACGCGACACAGTAGAGCGTGTCTTGGAGCTTTCGAGCGCCACTGGTGTGCCAACACCGTTTATGCTTGCATACAAAAAGCAATTTGCCAATTGCAAACTAGCAGAAGAAAAAATGCATTCACTGTTAGATGAGTACCGCGTTTCATCGGGCAGATAATTTTTTAAATTGGAGCCACACGAAGCTATCAACTTACTGATTTCGATACCAGAAATTGAAACCTCTAGCGCACTTCAACATATTACGGAAACGAAGTCTTCGGATTTAAAAGAAGATTTAACTAGACAGGCAAAGTCGTTCTATTAAGGCACCGATGGCGAACTTCAAGACTATATGGAAGCGTTCGAACTGTTCAACAAAGCCGTTTTGCTTCAATCTAGCGTAGCCATGCAATACCTCGCACGTATGCACCTTAATGGGCAAGGATGCAGGAAAAACACAAATCTTGCAGTAAATCTGTTCAACAAAAGCGCGAAACTGGGTAACATGAGCGCATACGCAGAACTTGGAGTCACCTACTTGATGCACAATAAAATTTCAAATGAAACCACTGCGGCACAGGTATGGAACATTTATTTTTCGCGTGTCACCTCAGAAAATCACACCTCGCTTCTATCAGATTTGCCTTTTATGGACACACTCGTTGGATACATGGAATTTCAAGGACGTATTTTTTTGGAAGACAAAAGCAAGATTTCTTTATTTAAACAATCGCTAATAGAACATTTTCAAAATGAAATACAGAGAATTGATAGTAAAACATTTATGTTCGCGGAAATAAAGGGGACAATGTTAGAACGCCCCAGAAGGCTAGTAGCATACTTGAAGGAAAACTTTTGACGGGGTTCTTCATAAGCCATTTCGGACTACAATCCTTGTCCTGTATCAGCATCTGTATTCCGCATTCTATGCAATAATCAATGGTGTCACCGTATACATACCAATATCGCCTGATTGTTTTTACGATTCAAGGTATTTTCTTCAACACTATACTATCAATGTAGCAATTTCATTTGCTTCAAGTCATCTTCAAACATGATTACTTTTGGATAGCCATTACCTGCAATCCTAGCTTTTCTTTTAGCATCTTAACTACTCCATGCAATACTTCTTAATGATTTCAAACATGCATACGCTGAATGGAAACAAGGAGCTGTTACAGCAGTTGAAGCTACGAGAAAGCTAGACATGAAACCTAATACATTCTACCGTCGAGTGAAAGAGTACGAGCAGCAATCACAGTAAAATCTATATTAAACGTAGTAGCTGTAGTTATACGATCTTTATCCTTATCGTAAATGTATCGGTACACTATCGGTAATTCGCAAACATAAAGAATAAACCTCTTATATTTACAGGCATTTACTTATACTAATATCTTAATTTAAGAATCCTATCGTTAAACACTAATAGCTAATGAATACATAATAATATGATTTTCTATTGGTATCGCATCGTAAATAATTCGCATGATTAAATCTGGATGCATGTGTTATTATTGGTGTATAATCCAAACCTTTTGATGTTCTTTAAACTAACGGACAAGATCCTTCAACGGCAGCCTAGTAATAATTTCACTTATTCAGTTATCTATGAAGGAAATCGTGGAATCAATAAAGAACACTAATTCCGATTTTTCTTTTCGTTAAGGGGGAAGTTTGTTGACTTGGTTAGTAGAGAACAAGGAGAACATCGCTATCATCATTAGCCTTGCAAGTTTTATTATATCGGTCTTCGCACTTCTGTTGAACTTCCAAAGAACACGGATTGCTGTTCGAGAGGATAAAGACAAACAGAACCAAAAGAAGAAAGCAAACCTGAAACTTGATCGAACTAAAGAACCTGGGTCCAAACGGTTGAATGATGTACTAATAATCACCAATGACGGCAAAGGGAAAGCAACGAATATTTCGTTAACTTTCGTAAACAGGGACGGTCAAATAAATCCGTTGTTTGGCGAATTACCTACTGTTTTACAAGGTGAATCTTCGGTTAAGATCGGAATGACTATTCACGGTGGTACAGCGCCACCGTGGGACATAACGGTATCATGGGATGATGACTTCGAATTAGGGAATAATTACACAACGAAAATGAACTAAACAAGTAAGTAGCCTTGTCTAAATCATTTACGGTTCTACAAAAGAATGGTGTAGGTTTACTTACGGGACACGTTAGTTCAATAATACATGTTTCATAACAAAGCAATCCCATCTCTATGTGAAATGGGATTTTTGCCTTGCAAAATTAATGCCGTATTCATATTAGTTAGCCCTAATCATTGCCCAATAAATAAGAATAGTCTCTATCATCCTGTTTCGAGAACTGTTTACTCTGTCTGTAATTTTGTTCATTATCATATTCAATTGCATAATGTTCTTTGTTCGCATCACTAAAAGCAGAATATACCTTCATAACATGCTTCTCTGAATTTTCTTGTTCAATTATCACATTTGCCTTCTTCTTTAAGTTATCCATTCTTGCTTTCCCAGAAGCACTACTCTTAGAAATAGCATCGATCCGTTTTCTGCCTTGTTCCTTTGCAAGATCACAAGTAGTAGTAAAATATACGTATATATCGTTTTCATCTAGGTAGTCTGTTCCAAACAAATTATGTGGACGAGTTTCTTTCGATTCAGTAGAATTTTTCTTTGATCGCTTCACCGTATTTGCTTCTTTGCTAGGATCACTTTCTTGTTTAGTTGGTGTCTCAAAATACTTATTTGTCTCTCGACGTATCTTCCCATCATGAGTAGTATAATAATCCCCACTATGTTTCGTGATAAGACCCTTCTGCATACAGTCTGAAATAATACTAAAGGCAGTTTGATGACATACACCTAATACACTTGCCCATTCTTTAAATGAAATGCTGTAGCTTATTTTAGAACGCCATTTAACATATGTTAGGACTTTCAGTTCAAAGACAGATTCTGTACGGGAAAACATATCGTCATCAGCAGCAGTATAACCTTTATATATAGAGCCACCACTTTTAACTGATTCTTTATATATGGACTGTTTAATTTCAGGGATGGTAATATCTAACATTGTGTTGTTTTTAAGTTCACCATCACTATGAACAATCTTAATATAACCCTTAGAATGCAAACTAAGAAGAGCAACACTAATTCGTTTTTTACCCCTAGAAAGATTCTTCTGATCTAATAACATTATAGAGTTTAGTAACTCTATGTTGAGACGTGCAAGGTTAGGATTCCTTGCAATAACTAAAGTACCAATATGATAAAACATTAGAAATTCATCATTAGTGGTAAAATACTCTGTTTCATGCGCAAACATTCTATTAGGTATTGCTACATAACTCATAAATGATATCGCCCCTTATTAGCGCACTATCATCCTACAGCATTATGTTTTCAGTTCATGTTATGTATGGTTTGTTTTTATGTTTTATTCTTTTTATGGTATCTACTGTCTAGATGATGTATGTGTGCATACATGATTTTGATAATCTAACTAATAACGTGTACGGAATAATACATACTTTAAGAGATCAATGTATGTATATGTACATAAAATTATGGAATAAATTTAACAGGAATGCCCATCTTTTTATTACATAACCTCCTCTTATCAATGTCTATATATTTATGATAACAGAATCAACAGTACCCGCAAACGTCCGTTAGAAAAAAATAATCATAGCTACTTTGAAATAATAACAAAGTATAGAATGGAGAAGATTGAGGAATGACGAGGTTGGAATTAGTGGAGTTTATGACTATAAACCCACAATTCCTTATGAAAATTGTGTTGTTAGCATCGAGTATGGAAAATAGTTTATACCAGAAGTAATTCTTCACTGTTACAAGACACCCAAAATAGAGTCTGGTGTCTTGTACTCATAGAATTTAGTTTAACTCAATTTTGGAACCAGTTATTTGGATATTCCCTGATGCGTTTAAACTTATGTCACCATTAATATGAGTATATAATCCTGCTTGATTAATCTCAATAATACTACCGTTCGAATGTTCCAGATATATTTGGTCTCCCGATTCATCAATTCCAAAACCAGTACCAGAAGAGTGTTGTATTTGAATTTCCGACACTTTCAGACTTTACTATAACCTCTTTACCCTTAATATTTACCGGCTCACCTCCATACTTATTATTTATAATACAAAAGCCTATGAGCCTGTATGCAGCTCATAGGCTTTTTCTTATTAATACTTATTCATCTTCCTCATCCCAATCTTGTGCTGCTCTTGCACTTGATTCGCGATATTCCTTACTTTGTTGATGAAGAGGTTTAATTCGACGCTCATGCTCGCGCTGCTTCAATAGCTTCTTCATATCTCTTATTGCCTGTAAATCATCAGAGTCATAGTACTCCTCATTGCAACTTGGATTGGAGCATTGCGCACCTAAAATACGTACAGACACAATTCCCTTTAAATTTACTGGAATTTCGAGCGTTTTGTTTGGTACATCATGGCTGCCGCACATAACACATTGTTTGATTGTAAACACTTCCTCACTCCTTCTATTTGTGTTTTCTGTTCGTAATCTCGTAACATACTCTTTCGCCATCAGATGTGCATTCATCCTAGCTTTTTTCCAGATATCAGGTAAGATACGATCAAAATTTTCTTTAACTTTCTTAGATCGCTCGTTCATTTCTTCGGTCATTTTCCCGCTCCTCTTTTCTAAATAAAACTTATCTTCTATTGAGTCTTGATTGAAAAACTTCTTTTCTTTCTTTCAGTAAATCCAATCCTTGACTGCTCCTAAAATAATCCTTAGTTGTTGAACTCCCATATAGCCCTGCAACAACAGCTATATTAAGGTTATTTCTCAATGCACGATCAATAAAAACGAGATGCACATTACCTTCTGATTCTATCTTAGAGTTAATATCTGCAATCCATTTTTTTGCTATAATTTCGCTGTAACATGCATTTACTCTATTGGTATAATCACATACGGACAATCCATGTTTCTCAGCAATATACTTAATTACATCATCCCACTTTTCTCTTGTAACCCCGTGCCTATTGCCATACTCCTTAAACCATATGAATGGATTCATTGCCCCTTTAGATGAATTTATTGAGCGATGGAATGGAATCGTGTTAGCGTAAGTAGTTCCGCCTATTTCGTACTCATGAACGATTGAACCCCAAGATAAAGGGACAAAGTGGTCTAAACCAACATGGTCGTACTTCCCTGTCAATGCACACTCATACTGAAAATGCTTTAAAATCCTCTCCTTTTCACTCTCACGCAATGAATTAGTCACTGTTTTCATCATTTGTTCTCTCTTATCTTTTGCTTTCTTTACCGTAGGATAGTAGCATTTTTTACATTTTCCTTTCCTACCAAACTTTCCTTTTTTATCTTTATAAAAATCGTTCAGCGATTTTATTTCATTACAGTTGTTGCAAGTTTTCAAACTCAAACCCCTTTCTCTATTTACACGTTGGCAAACTTAATCCGCATACAATAACATACATTAATAGAAATTAGAACATAGGCTCGAATGCCGAAATAAGTACTAGAACAACTTGGTTTGTTAGTAGCAAGACAAAAACAAAGAGAGCCGCCAATATTCAACTAAGGCTTCAACAGCTTCTTTATCTGTCATTATGAATATCCTAAATCGTTGCATTGTTTTATGATCTAGACCAGTACAAATAGAAGTCTTGTTAAAGTTAACTGTAAGGTATTGAGCTGTGGAAGCAGAAGTAATGTATAGTGCTTCTCCTTCCAAGGCATGCTGATATTCGTCTTTCTCAATAAGATAATCTAACTTTGGGAACGATTCCTCACTATTTAATAAGATGTGTTTACTGCGTTTACTGTTGTCATTTCAACATTTTCCCTTTGATAACCGATTTGATTTTTGTCTTTAATTCACTGGATATTACATAAGAGTCGTTGTGCAGCCATCTGCTCAAATGCTCCCTTGACACCCCGCATCTACTTGCAATAAAAGTGGTAGGTGTTCCGTACCTTTTCTGATAATCTAAAAATGCATCACGTAATTCCTTGTCATTCATTTAAAACATCTCTCCTTCGTGAGTTAGTGAACCTGTGAAGTAGCAAGCAAAAATAAAACCCTCTGAGTATCTCTCAGAGGGTTGCTCACTACTAGAAGTGATTGAAAGGAAAGTAATTCTATTGTCATGGCAGAACAAGAACATTAATGTAGCAGTCAGACGCTTTCTTATCGTAGAAATTCAATCAAGGGTATCTGACAGTATGTGTACAGCCGTTCATTCAAGAGCATGTCAGTTTATCATCTTTCAATTAATCTCCTTCACCTCATGCCCAAACATAAACATGTTATTTGCTCTATATATAGTTATGTGACTAAGCGTGAAAATCCCACGGTAATGATAAATTATTTTATATTGATGTTCAGGTATTCAGTTTTTGTCATCGACAGTTCCCCATTGTGCTTATGCAATAGTGAATAAAAGTAAAATCCAGAATTAGAGGTACTTCCGCTTCTGTTTTTTTAGATTGACCTGTATGAGAAGTTTATAGATACAATTCACTTCCTATATTCTGCAAGAATCATCGCCAGTTCGGAATACCGAGCATTGCTGCCTTGGAAGTCACGTCCATCTGCACCAAATGCATCCCATCCAAGTTCCCCTACTTCAACAGTCATAATCCCTTCTCTTATATATTTCTTAATGCCATTTTTATCCGTTTCAATAAAAGTGAATTTCTGTCCTTCTAAAAAATCACACATCCGTTTGTGACTGTGATTATTCATATATAATTCCTCCTTTTAGAGTGAAACAATGATTGTACTATAACCATGTAATAATCAAGAGACCACTAGAATAATTTAATTCAAGACCACTTTACTTCTCTATTAGAACCGTTTATACTACACTATATTGTTCATGATAATTGAGTGTCAAAATGGAGAAATCCCTTATAGGACGTGCGGTCGTGGCGGAATTGGCAGACGCGCTAGATTCAGGTTCTAGTGGTGTAACAGCCGTGGAGGTTCGAGTCCTCTCGACCGCATCTACACTCAAATTCAAAACCCTTGATAATCAAGGGTTTTTTCTTTTTTAGTCAACAATTCAGCCAACCCCTTACTTCTATCGAACGTATTTCGTGTGTACGGAAATATTATCTTATAAAGTTCTTCATGTAAAGATACTCTCCTTATTAACAAAACACTACTGCCTAACACTGTGGACGTTTAATACTTTATATTTAGGCATAGTTTATCCCCCTCCCTCATTCACCGATTCTTATTCGAGTCATTACATAAACAATCTTTCAATTTTCCTCAACCATTCCGGCTGATAGCAGCTGCTTGTAGGACCGCCTTGATAACCTTCGTCATTAAAACCTTGTTTTTTAAAATGTTCGATTCTTTTTTAGGCACATCCGTTTCAGATAATACAGAATCATTTATATAAAACAAATCACAGGTGACACATTTCAGATATTCAGTCGTCATCCCGCTCCCGAAGCTTGTTTCAAACCAATTTAATTCATTACGGCAATGAGGACAAAAAATGGTATATTTCCTTTGCAGCAATCGAATGAGGAATCTTATTTAAACCTTTTAAATCTAGTAAGTTTGAGACTCAGGACTGCAAAATTCCCTAACATGAGTACACCATCCTTTTTCATAAAGAGTCGACGTTAGTTTCTAATCTCTTCTGCACTTTAATAGTACCATATATTGGAATATGCATCCTTTAATATAGCGCAGCTAATTAAAAGAAAAAAGCACCCCTTGGAGAGTGCTTTTACAGATCCTAATGCGAACCTGGCAAAATAGCATATACGGCTCGAACAGAAGCATTGACCGTTAACCCACCCGGCTCGATCGGCGTAACCGCGCTGCCGGCGAATGCCGCTGCTTTAAACATCGGGACGGGCCCTCCTGGAAGCGGCAGCTGTTGAACTTCTAGCGGTACATTGGCTGCCATGACACCGAGCGTATTCGCAATCGTCAACGCCCTTTGCGCAGCGTCACGCACAGCCAGCGATAAAGCTTGATGCTCGTAAATATCAGGTCTGGCAGTGGTCAGCCTGATGCTGGATACGTGGTTGGCGCCGCTGCCGACGGCCGTATCCACGACAGTCCCTGTCTGATCGACTTGATCAACCGTCACCTGAATCAGGTTGGTTACTTGATAGCCACGGAATATTTGTTTTCCATCTACAAAATCATACATCGTGTCAATACGGTACTCCTGCGTCTGCAGTTTGTCGCGCGGGATGCCCAGCCTCAGCAACGATCCAATGACTGCTGTCATGATATTGGCATTTTCAGCTTGAATCGGACGCAAATCTGTTCCTTCCGTTACAGCTCCGAGCACAACGATTGCTTGATCGGCAGGCGCTGCTGCCGATCCTTCCCCGATTACCTCAATGGTTGAAGCTTTCCTTGGCCAATGACTATTGCTTCCGTGATTCATCGTGTATTCGTTCATGGCACAACTCCTTATTAGTTTTATCAGCCATAGGCTCATACCGCGCGCACCTGCCGACGGCTCGAATAAAGTATTACAGTCTTACAGGAAGAGGTGAGAGATGACTACGATAACGATTGGAGCAGTCGGAGATTTGCTCATGAAAAATCGGATTATCGACTCCGCTCGAATATCCAAAAATAATCAATATTCGTTCGGTCCGATTTTTGCCGGAGTTGCACGCCATCTAAAAAATAACGATTTATTGATCGGCAATTTGGAGACGACCTTCTCCGGAACGCCTTGGTTCGGCAGCAATCCGAATCGACTCGGCCGATACGAACGGCGCAGCAAACGCACCGGCTATCCGATGTTCAACTGCCCCGACGAGCTTGCATCGACGCTCAAGCATACCGGCTTCGATGTCATGACGACAGCCAATAACCATTGCGCCGACGGAGGCGAATACGGCATCAAGCGCACGTTGAATGTCCTTGACCGACACGGCCTTAAGCATACCGGCACCGCTCGCTCGTTAAACGAGGCTAAACGCTTATTGATTATGCGCGTCAAAGGCATTGATATCGGTATTCTATCCTATACGTACGGAACGAATAGAATGCCTGTTGCAAAATCCTATCAGGTTAACCGGCTTCATTCCAAAAAAATAGCAGCCGACATTAACCGCATCAAAAAAAAATGCGATTTTGTTATCGTCTGTCTCCATTTTGGCCGGGAGTTCCACCTCAAGCAGAACAAAGCGCAGAAGCGACTCGTCGATCTTTGCTTCAGGCACGGCGCTAACGCCATTTTGGGCGCTCACCCACATGTCTTGCAGCCTGTCGTAACAAGAAAGGTGAAGGACAAATATGGTGTAACCAAAACAAGAGTTGCCGCTTATTCGTTAGGCAATTTCCTTTCATCGAAGCTTTTTAATAATATAGAGACCATCCGCGCCATGATCCTGAAGCTGACGATAACGAAAAACAGCAAAGGATCAACTGACATCAAGAGTGTTAGCCGCATCCGTACAGTGACCAAGTATTCAAAACCCGGCGGTAAACCAACCTATAGGCTCGTTCCTGTAACTCGCCGCCGCTAGCTGTCAGCCGTTTGCCAAGCTGCGTTTGCTATTTTGCAAATAAACGATCCGACGGCCAGCATCATATCGAAACAAAGAGCCTTTGACCCAATGGGACAAAGGCTCTTTGCTATTTGCTGCGATAAAAATGATCATCCAGGCTCTATGTAGCATCCTCAAAAGGATTCGCGCGCTCCTCCGCTACCGGCTGGTAGCTGTGGGCGCGGCTGAGTTTTACGACGCGGCGGCTGGGACGCCGTATAACAACCGAGGTATCATCCCAAGCAACGACGATGCCGTGAACATCGTTAGCTTCCATTGCATCCCTTACTACTCTTATCGTTTCACCGCTGACACGGAATTTGTCCAGTTGCTCTTCGCTTACCATGATCAATTCCTCCTGTTTCTGCGTTAAAGCTCCCGTTGTACGGAAAAACCTCAATGGATGCTCGCGCATAACATTGAGGCTGTTTTGAATATATAAGTGATCGTTCGTTTGAAGTTTGAAACTATCTAACGTTCAGCTAACCTGCATGCTCTTTTGCATCATTGGTTTCATACCATTCATCCAAGACTCGCGATGACATCACGCGTTTGCCGATATATTCGCTCTGACGGTCAGTGAACTGATCCCGCCATTCAATAGACAATTCGTCGCACAGCTTTACAATCGTCAGCAGCTCTGACCATGCCACATAACGTTTGTACCAAAAAAATTGCGGATGCTCAATCATATAAGGATACAAATCATCAAATTCCGTATGTTTACAGTCTAGTGCACGCTCAAAATGGATCTTAGCGTCACTTAACTTCGTATACATAAACTCTGCAGACATTTCCCCCATAACTTGTGCCTCCCCTCGATCACTACTATATCATTATAAGCGATATTGCCAAATGGGAAAAGAGTATTTGTACTGGAACATTCTACTCAAATTTTATTTCACCGTTATCTAGAGATGAAATACGAACGAGCGGTTCCACACGAATCCCTTGCTCCCTCAATGTTCTGCCACCGGCTTGGAATGACTTCTCCACGACGACGCCCAGACCAACTAAAGCTGCGCCCGAACGCTGTATAATCTTGATTAGTCCGCGTGCGGCATCGCCATTCGCAATAATGTCGTCAATAAAGAGTACCCTGTCTTCAGCCGTTAGAAACTGTTTGGACACCATAATATCGGTTACCATACCTTTTGTAAAAGAAGGCACGCGTTCGATATAGGCATCAGGATCAGCGATGAGCGTCTTCTTCCGACGTGCGAATACGAGCGGTACTCCCAGCGTATATGCTGTAGCGTATGCCGCCGGAATTCCGGAGGATTCCACCGTAATCACCTTTGTGATATGCTCCTCAGCGAAGCGTCTCGCGAATTCTTGTCCCATTTCCATTGTCAATTCAGGGTCGACCTGGTGGTTGATCAAAGCATCCATCCGCAGCACGTTGCTCGACAATACGGACGATTCTGCTAAAATGCGTTTTTTTAAGCTCTCCATCTTTCATTACCTCCACCAAAATCCTTTTTGATAACGTACCATAGGTCAGGCAAAAAGTGCAACCCTAAGGAAGCCTTCAAACTGAAACCTTAATATTACTTAGTATTTCAAAGGTATAATTTCAAATCCTCGGAAAAAAAGAGCAACTTTTCCCAATTGCTGGCGTCTAATAGTTTAGTAACTTTTCATATCTAAAACCTAAGTCCAGAATGTGTATTTATAAATAAAAGCTCCATTACCGATGAATATTTATATAAGAAAGGAGTCCAATTTATGAACCCCTATCGCAAAGATCCGACAAAAGCTGCCATGGTTGCGGCTGCCTCTGCGCTGGTCATTTTGCTCGCCGGCTGCCAAACCGCATCGCCGAAAGAACCTTCTTATACGGTGGTCACTATGTCTCCTCAACCCGATCGTGACGATACGCCCGACAGCCCTCAGAAAACGTATTCGGAGACGGCGGACAATGAGCTGCAGAAAATAGAGCCGCATTTGAACCGGGCGGATACGTCAAGCGACACAAGCGCCGAAACCTCGACGTTCCGTCAAGAGAATGATACGAAAGCACAAGTAAAAACGCAAAGCGAGGATGCCGAATGGGCCGCTGACAACCCTTCGCTGTATGGCGTTGCCATCGGTGACCATGATTCCGTAGTTTCAAAGCTGCATGGCAAGCCGTTAGACAGCTACAAGCTCGAGGAAGAGACCGAGCCGATTACCGTACTTGAATACGACGGCTTCGCAGTTGGTATCAATGCCTACAAACACGTGCAGTATATTGAGGTCTACGGCAAAGATATTTCAGCGGGATTAAGCGGTCTCCAAATCGGCGATAAAACCGAAGCAGCGCTGCTTGCGCTGGGCAAGCCAGAGAAACAAACAGCCTATTTGCTCACTTTTAAAGCAAAAGACGCGCTGCTCAAGCTTGATTTGGATCCAACCCACAATCTAATCGTATCCATTAAGCTTCTCGCGCTAAACTAATCAGGTTATGACCAATCCAGCAGCCACAAACCAAACAACGCAAGCAGCAAAATAGGAAAGGTTAGCAATAGGCCGTATTTCGTATATTCGCGCCAGCTGACCGTTATGCCTCCCTGCCGCACAAGCTGTATCCATAACAAAGTGGCTAGCGAACCGATCGGTGTCAGCTTTGCTCCTACGGAAGTCCCCAGCAAACTTGCGTACGGCAAATAGTCCGGCCCGTTAACCTGCTCGATTGCCAGTGAAGAAATAAGAACGGCCGGCAAATTGTTAATCGCGGCTGCAAGCAATGAAAACAATAATCCGGAGCCAAAAATGCCGATCAGGTCATTTTTCTCCGCTGCCGGCGCTATGACCTCCGGAAACCACGCGGTTGCTCCCTGTACATGCAAGCTGTATACGATTAAATTCATTGATAAAGCAAATACGATAATGAGCCAAGGCGCTCGCAAAACCGTTTCTTTAAACGGCGCGCGGCCTGCCGCTGCTGAAGCCGCCCACTGAATCGCCGCGCAGCCAAGCGCAATAAACGCTACCGGAACGCCAACCCTCTCCGAGCCTAAATACCCGATCATCATCAATAAAATGTTGAGCCACGATAAATAAAATAACCGTTTATCTGGAATAGCCGAAGATGGTATCGGAAAGAGTTCCGGCGCCAGCGCTCTATTCTCTTCCCGAACGATGGACTGCCAGAAGAAAGCTACCGTTACGGCAAGCGTGGCGACAATGGCAATGATTCCGGGCAAGAGCATGCGCGAGGCGTATTCGCCAAACGAAATACCGAAGAAATCCGCCGTTAAAATATTGGTCAGATTACTCATCATTAACGGGGCGCTCGCGGTATCTGCCATAAAACCTATTCCGAGCAAAAATAGCAATCTTCCGCTGCGGGAAAGCTTTAGCAATGCGGTTACTTCGAGAACAATGGGAACCATAATAAGAATGGTGCCGTCATTATTAAAAAATACGGTAATAAGCGCTGCCATCAGCGACAAGCCTATGAAGAGCAGCAGCTGCCGATGATGGAACCGGTGAACGATATGCAAGGCAGCCCAGCGAAAAAAACCATTGTAATCAAGCAATGAAGTAAATAACATGATACCGATAAGCGAAAACGTCGCGTTCCAGACAAAACCCCATATGTACGCCGCATCCTCCGGTTTTAAAAGCTGCGCAGTAAATAATATAAGCGCTCCTGCCAATGCGATAAAGGCTTCATTTATGCCCTTCGGCTTGATCAAAATGAGGGCTAACGCGGCAGCAAATACAATAATGGCAATGAACATCGCACGAATCGAACTCCTGACTTCAATACTCGAAAATCCTAAAATTTTGAAAAATGTCATGCCTGTCCCCGCATGGACATACCTTCTTAATATAAGAGGTCATCGAACGGAGGACGGTAGACGATGTGGAAACGTACAGGAAAGGTGCTGCAAATTGCTTCGACCTACATGGGCACAATCGTAGGAGCAGGCTTTGCCACCGGTCAAGAAATATTACAGTTCTTTACCCGTTTCGGGTATTGGGGCACAATTACCATTGCATTGTCTACGGTTTTATTCATTTGGCTGGGCACAAAAATGATGCTTATTGCAAGCCAAATTAGGGCAAAATCGTATGAAGACTTAAATAAGGCGTTGTTTGGCGACAAATACGGACGGCTTATCAGCCACTTTATGCTCGTCGTGCTCCTTGGCGTAACGGCCGTTATGCTCGCAGGCGCCGGCACGATTTTTTATGAGCATTGGAACATATCGTATCAGTCAGGCCTGTTAATTACGATTGCCGCCTGTTATTTCTTACTGCGAAAAGGGATGAACGCGATCCTTACCGTTAATGCGATTGTCGTTCCCGTCATGCTTCTTTTCACGGTGCTCATCATGATCGATACCTTCCAAACGCCAGGCGCAGACAAATTCATTACCTTGGTCAGCGACCATTCCATATGGGCAGCGTGGGCCTCTCCGTTCCTCTATACGGCCTTTAACCTCTCCATGTCCCAAGCCGTGCTTGTTCCGCTCGGAGCGGAAATAAACGACCGCAAAGTCATTATCGCCGGATCGTGGGTCGGGGGCATCGGGATCGGCTTCATGCTGCTGGCCGGACACATTGCATTATCCGTACATATGCCGGGAATCCAGCAGTTTGCGATTCCTATGGGCGGCATTGCAAGGCAGCTGGGTCCCAGCGTGCAGTTTATTTATATTTTCATTATTTTCGCGGAGATCTTCACGACGCTCATCGCGGATATATACGGGCTGACCCTTCAGCTCCATGAACGTTTGAAATGGGCGCGCAGCCTGATCGTCCTGCTTATTCTCGCCATCTGTTACGTAGCCAGCCAAATCGGCTTCGGCATGCTGCTCTCCACGCTTTATCCGTTGTTTGGCTTAATCAGCTTCGGCTGGCTCATTTTGATCATCCGCAAGCGTGTATCCGCTGATTAATGAGCGAAACATAACATAGCAGGATCAGACCTGCACCAGCAAAGCGCCTTCGCAATTTTCCAGCATCGCGTCCCGGACATGCTCATGACAGGTCATAACAATCATTTGCCGGTCACGGGACAGCTCGGCAAGCAAGCCCGTTACGGCTTCCAGCCGTCCTCGGTCGAAATTGACGAATACGTCATCCAGCATCATAGGCAGCTTAGCACCTCTTGATGCTTCCTCGGCGAGCGCGAGCCGCATCGCCAGATAAACCTGCTCTGCCGTTCCCCTGCTCAACATACCGCTATCCACAAGCCGCCTCTCCGCGGATTCCAGCCTGATCCCCGGTTCGCCAGGCGTTGTCAGCACGCGAATGTATTTGCCGTGCGTCAGCTTCGCGATAAAATGCGAAGCCTTACGGAGAACGACAGGCTGGCGTTCTTCCTCGTAAATCCGTTTCGTCCGGCTGATCAGCGCCGCGCTGACCGAAAGCACCGCATAACGCTCCGCATCCTTTTCCAAGCCCGCAACCGTCATTTCTCTATCAGAGAGAAGTTTCTGGTGCTCGTCCTCTTTCCGAAGCAAATCCAGCGATTGCCGCAGCCTGCCTCTTTGCTCCAGAAGCTCCCGTTTCTTTTGCTCCAGAGCACTGATTTCCGTTTGCGTTTCGGACAGCTGCGATTGAAGCTCCTCTTCATTGAAAGTCCCGTACATCGTTTCAAGCGCGAAGACTCTCTCCGCGGACATGCCCGCAGTGAGCTCCAGCGTCAGCTTGGTAAGCTCAAGTTCAAGCTCCTGCAGGATGCGGCGATGTTCGAGTGCCAGCTCATAATGCATTTCATTAACGAGTCCGGCTTCCTCAAGCTGCGATTCGATTTGCTTCGCGAGCTCATGCAATTCCGACTCCGCCGCTTGTTTGGCTAAGAGCAGCTCATCGCGGCGCGCGAGAATACCGCGAGCCTCCTGCTTTGCTGCTGCATGGCGCCGTATTTCGGCATGCAGCAGCCGCAAAGCGACAGCAGGGTCCGCTGCCAGCTGAACAGCCGCTTCCTCGAAATGCGAGCATAATGCGGCTGCTTGCTCTGCGAAAGCAGCCAGCTGCTTCTCTGAGGCTGCCTGCTTCGCCGATAGGCGGTCATAATGCTGCAGCCGCTGCAAGGCTTGCTCGGCAAGCTCGAACGCTTCAAGCGCAGCTGTCGGCGACATGCCCGCCGGCAGCGAGCGCGCAGCCAGCCAGCCGGCCCATTCCCGGGCGGCGGCTTGCCTTGCTTGCGCGGCAGCGGCGGCGGCCTCGCTGCGGCCCGCAGCGTGCGCGCGCAGCCGTTCCAGGCGGCGGGCGAGCTCGCTGCTGCTTCCTTCGAGGCGCTCGCTGCTTTGCAGCGCCTCGAGCCGGGCTTCAACCGCGGCGCGCAGCTGCATGCGCGCCTGCTCGGCTGCGAGCAGATGCTCAGGCGAGCTGTAATGCTTAGCGGCAAACAAGGCGGCGGCAGCCTCTTGCGGTTTTTTCACCAGTGCCTCCAGCGATTGATGCACCTGCTTTTCCCGGCTATTTATGGCCAGCTGGCCTGCGTCGTTTGACGTCGGCGAGACTCCGTTCGCCCGTGCTCTCCCCCTGCCGCGCAGAGCTTCGCCCTTCGACTTGGCCGCATGGCGTGCTGCCCCGCGGCTCCGAAGCATCGCCGCCGCGGCAAACACAAGCGCGGCGGCTGCAAGCGCCAGCGCAGCCATCCCCGCTTCGCCGGATGCACCGGCCACCGCGGCAGCCCCAAGCGCCAGCGCGGCTCCGCCCGCTCCTGCCGCCGCAGCCCACAGCAGGCCGGCTCCGCCGAAGCCTGCTGCTGCCGAGCCGCTGCCATCCGCCCCGCTATCGCTCCCGCCTGCAGCAGCTCCGGCAGAGCGCACCCGCTCGAGCTCCCACTCGCGGAGTGCGCCGTCCAGGGCGTTCCACGCCCCCTTCAGCGCATCGCGCGCATGAGGCAGCACTTCGAACCCGGTGCCGACTCCTTCCTGCTCGCGCCGCTGCGCGTCTAGCAGCGCGGCTGACCTTACTTCCTCGTAAGCCATGAACGCTTCCTGTTCCTGCTGCTTCAGCGTCTCCAGCTCAGCTGCGAACCGTTCCTCTGTCCGCGTATAATCAAGCTCCAGCTGCTTTGCATTTCTTACGTAATCGCGGTCGGCTACCGTCACATGAAGCTCCCTGAGCTGCCGCTCCGTCCATTCGGGCGCTATGCTGCTGACGAGTCTCGCAATCATCTCGTCATGCTCGCGAAGTTCTGCCTCTAGCGTGAAGCTGTCCTGCTTCAGCTGGCGCATGCTCTCCGAAGCTTGAAGAAGAGCCTCGGTTTCCTCGCCCATACGGATAAGCTGCTCGTCATAACTGATCGACTCCAGCTGGAGCTCAAGCAGCACTGCCTTCTGCCTGAGCTTCTCGCATTCCTCGCGCCCAGCGGCTCTTCGCCGAAGCAGCTCCTCCCAGCTTTTCTCCGCATGGGCAGGGAGGGAAGCTGCATAGGCGAAGTTTTCCCGTTCAATGAGGAGCTGCTGCTTGCGAATCCACAGCGGCCTCGCCGAAACGGCTTTGTTCAGCAGCAAATGGCCTGCTTCTTTTGCAGGAAGCTCCAGCTCTAGAAGGCGCAGCGCCTCATCCACGCTGGTCGTTTGCTGCGTCAGCGCATTGTACGAGAAGATCGCATCCTGCCGCTTTCGCAGCTCGGCATCCAGCTGCTCGAGCGTTTTGAGCTGCTGATTCATTTGTTGGTTAGCTCCGCGCGGCTTAAATAGCTGCTCCATTTCCTGCAGTATCCGCTTCTCCGCAGCTGCGATCGTTTTACCGTTGTCCCAGCCAGCCTGGTATAAATAACGTCCCAGCTCATCGCCGGACAACGCGCCAACCTCCTGCAGCTCCGTAAGCGAAATGGCGAACAATTGCCGGTACAGCTTCTCGCTCACGCCTCCTAGAAAGGCGCGCTCCCATTCTGTTTGGGAGAGTACCGCGCCTTCCTGCAGCAGCCCATCTGGGTTTGATGCGGCATCCAATCCGCGCAGCTTGACTTTCCCTGCGCCGTCAGCGGCATATCGGTCAACGGTGTAAGTCTCATCCGCCGCATTGCGGAAAACCAATCGGCCTCCGTGCTTGCCTCCGTTTATCGGTTCCTGCCTTTCCTGCGGCTGTCCGCGTTTGGCAAAGCCGAACAGCATCGAGCGTATAAACCCGAACATCGTGCTTTTGCCCGCTTCGTTCGGTCCATATACGATAATGACCGATGCATCAAGCGGGACCTGCCTGCCGTAAAGCTGTCCGAATCCGTCAATTTCAGCCTTCACAAGCTTCATGCTTCACGTCATCTCCTAAAGGTTTTCATAGAAACCGGCATTCCAGATCATTCGTCCCCGTCGCTGCTGTGGATCATGCCGAGCGTCAGCTCGCGCGCCTGCTCCAGCCAATGCTCCGGCAGCTCGTCCAAACGGCTTCGCAGGAGCCTTCCCAGCTTCGCATGGCCGGCAACCGGTCCGACCGCCGTTTTCGCGAAATCCCGCCACTGCTGCCGGTCTTGCGCCAGCTCTGAGCTGACGCGGTAAAGCTCTCCTGCAAAGCTGTCCTCCAACGCGAGCTCCTCCCAGTTCAGCTCAGCCCCGGTATTCGCTTCCATGCCGAACACATAGATCCATGCTTCGTCTTCGGTCATGCTTCTTGCCTCCTGCAGCTGTTCAAGCAGCGCCCGAACGACCCCGGGGTCCGAAAGCTTCTGATGCAGCGGCCCCCGGCCGTTCAAGATAAAGCGCAGCATGACCATCCGGCCTTCCGAATCCGCCAGAGCCCGCTCCAGCTCGGCGTCGAGCAGCCGAAGCAGTTCCTGCTCGGAGCTGATGCCGGTGACCGAGAAGGTGCTCTCAAACCATCGAACCTTATCCAGCGGCAAAAAAGTCATTTCAATCGCTTTGGCTGCCGTGACATCAACCAAATAACAGCCCTTTGCTCCCGTTTCACGCGGATTTCTTCCCTGCGCGTTGCCGGCGTATACCACATGAGGATACTCATGCAGCACCCTGCGATGATGGATGTGGCCAAGCGCCCAATAATCAAAGCCTTTGCCGCCGATCAGCTCGTCCAGCGCGCAAGGCGCATAAGGATCATGCGTACCGTCGCCGTCCACGTTGCCGTGCAGCATAGCGATATGGAACGGTGCCTCGGCTTGGATTTGGTAAGCTGCGGCCATATTCTCGGACACGACCCGCGTTCCGTAGGATCGTCCGTAAACAAAGGCAGCCAGCTCACCGCTTTTGCGGTAAGCCGGCCGGTATTCCATCTGGTCTGCGCCGAATATATGGACGTTAGGAGGCAGCTCTAATTTGGCCCGCGTTCCGTTCAGAGGGTCGTGATTGCCATGAATGACATAAACCGCGATACCGTGCTCCGCCAGCTTCTCCCATTCCCGAACGAGCATTAGCTGAGCTCTAAGCGAGCGATCGGCCTCATCGAACAAATCGCCGGCTAATACGATAAAATCGACCTCTTCGCTTATCGCGGCTTGCGTAAGCCTTCTAAGCGCGTCGAAGGTTGATTCGGTTAAAGCCTCCCGAACGGGCCGAGGTGCTTTGGCAAGCCCGCGAAAGGGGCTATCCAAATGCAAATCTGCTGCATGTATGAATCGAAACGGTACTGACATCCGATAACCACCTATTCCGATAGAATGAGCCGCTATTCCGGCTTCATGCCGATATAAACTTTTTTCAGCTGAGCGATGACGCGTTGAAGGGAATATACCTTTTTCGCCTTTTCCGATCCGGCTCTTGCAAGATGGTAGCGGTAGGAAGGATCGGTTACGACCTTCTCGAGCGCATCAGCCAGCGCTTCCGGATCCTCAGGCGGAACCAGCAATCCGTTGACTCCGTCCTCGATTTGCTCGGCTATCCCGCCGACATTGGTGCCCACCAGAGCAAGCCAGCAAAGAGCAGCTTCCGCAAACACCGAACCAAATGCCTCCGCTCGCGAAGGCAGGACGAACACGTCAAAAAACGGCATGAATTCTTCCGGGTGCAGCATGTAGCCGTAAAAGATAATGTCGTCATACAGATCGAGCTCCACCGCTAACGCTTCAAGCTCCTCGCGAATGGGTCCGTCCCCGATGATATGAAGAACAAACGGATGCCCTTTCTGCTTCAAAGCCGCGCAAGCATGCAGCAGCACATCGAGCCCTTTGGCAGGAACGAGCCTGCACACTGTAATCAGCTGCGTTACCGCGTTTTCATGGGAAATCGGCTTGAATCTTTTTTCGTCAAAGCCGTTTGGTATGACCTTAATCCGCTCGGGCTGCTTGATATGGGGAGCGATGTATGTACGAAACGATTCGGATACCGTAAGCAAATGATCCGCTTTCGCCTCCAATTCTCCGTAAAGACTCATCAAAAATTGATGCTCCGGCCCGCCTTCCTTGATTTTCCCGTTCAAAATAAGCTCGCGCTCATAGCTGGAATGGATGGTTACGGCCAGCGGCGTGTCCGGAAACAGCTGCTTCATGACAAGCGCAGCGATCGGATGATGGGCATGTATGATATCGTACGGCTTTTTAATGCGCATTTTCGTCCACCATACGTAATCTTTATAGGTTTGTATATATTTATCAACCATTGCGTTCCCGCTGTATACCGTATGATCGAAGGTCTGGAATTTGACCTCCTCTTGGCCTTTTCCTCTAACCCGCTTGGGAAGGGAAAACAACTCCATTTGCCAACCAAGCTTAATAAATCTATCTTGAATGTACGGGATCATGGAAGAAACTCCGCCCGGCTGCTCCGGTGGGAAAAATAAGGCTTGTAAAATATTCATGTGTCCCATCCTTTCGAGGTGTAACTTGTAACAGGCATCCCAACTATTCGTTCACCGTAAAACATGATATATTAGAACATATGTTTCTGTAAAGCAATTGCAATCATTCCTAGATAACGGTGGTTAACTCATGTCAATTACACAATGGCTTTCAGGCCCAAACGGACTGCTGCTCTCTTCATCGGCTGTTATCGTCATCCTTGTTTTAATGCTATTCATGTCGGTAAGGCTATCAAAAAGCTACCGCAATAAACGAATTTACAGTCTGCTTATTACAGCTATCCCTCTCATAATCGTCAAACAATGCCTGCTTGCCGTGCTCGCTTATCCGGGCTGGTCGCTTCCGCCCTATCTTTATCTAAGCTTTTCGGTGCTGCAAATCATTTCTTTTATTATTATAAACTTTGTTTTCATGAAATTATATACTCACCGGACTGCCCAGCTTAAAGTCATACCCTTTATCATTATGAGTATGTTGGCGCTCATTGTTGCAGGCATACAATTTGCGGTTATGCCAGCGCTCGGGACGGCTGTCCATTCGCAATCTCTTACCTTTCCCGCGCTCGACTTCTATGGGCTGATTGTCATCTTCATGATCATGCTCGACACGAGAAGCGCGGATATGAGCCCCAAATATTACGCCAGCTTAATTGTATTTTTTGCAAGCGAGCTTGCAAGGCTCGCGGATGCTTATGTATTTCACGGCTCTTTAACTTGGCTGGTATCGGCAAGCCAGCTGCTGCCGGTCGTATATTACACGCTGTTGTTTATTCTGTTGTTTGAATGGGTGATCGAGCGCCTTATGTTTACCTATCAATCCTCGATCATGGACGGCTTGACCGGATTATATAACCGGCGCCATTTTTATTCCAAAGCGGAACATCTGCTTCAAAGCAGCAAATCCATGGCGATTATTTTTTGCGATATCGATAATTTCAAGAAGCTAAACGATACGCATGGACATCTTAAGGCCGATGCCGTTCTGAAGCAGGTTGCGGAAATTATCAAGGAAGAATCAAGCGGGATTGGCTCTGCTGGACGTTATGGCGGAGAAGAGCTGCTTAGCTGCATCAGCTCCGAGCGGGTAAAGCCGGAGATCGTAGCCGAATCGATTCGGCGAAGGGTCGAACAGGAGACCATAGTTACCCTTAGCATCGGATTTAGCACATCCAAGGAAAGTAAAGCCGTGCAAGAAATGATTAAACAAGCTGACGAAGCCATGTACCGCTCGAAATCCACGGGCAAAAACAAAGTAACCCCGTTTAAATTCGCTTCCCCGCATAGAAAAACGCTTGCTTAGCCCCTTGCCTTCTGTCCATCACGCCATTATGTTTCACGCATGCGGATGGACAGAACGGTATTTCTTATTTCAATGATAGAAGAAAGCAGCTTAGTCCTTATGGCTTGGCATAATCTGTTTTAGGAAATTGTTCATTAGCAATGGGAGAGAAATCAAGATCGGGGGATCATCCGCGCGCGGCGAATGTAGGGTAACCTTCTGGCGCGGGACAGGGAAATGCGGCGTAACGACGATAGGCTCCTTCGATCTCGTTCGCAGCGTCGCGTGCGGAAGCAGCATGTCTTTGGCACTCATGCTCCAAGAAATCGAGGTCGCCATCAAATAATAGGTACCCGGCTTCACCCCTGTTAAACAAAACTCCCCTAACGACGACACAAGCGTTCCGTAAAGAGGCAGCCCCTCGGGAATGGGTTTGGCAAACAAGCCGATAAGGACGAAACCGTCGAAATCCGCTTCGGCATGAATGCTCCCCTCTATCCGATCATGCCGCTGATCCGGCAAATAAAGCGACCGCCATCCGTCCAGCTTCTTTAATGCAAGCAGCTGTTGATCAGCCTGCAAAGCCGAATTCCGGAACTCTGCCGGCGTTACGCCGACTCTTTCCGTAAATCTGGAGGTGAATGTACCCAAGCTCTGTTGACCGATCTCCAAGCCCACATCACGGATGCTTAGATTTGTTTGCAGCAGTAAATCCTTAGCCTTCTGCAACCGATGGGCGGATGCGTAATATAACGGCGATAAGCCGGTTCTTTCTTTAAAGATACGCGTAAAATGAAAGTTGCTGTAGCCAGCGTATCCCGCTAACCGGGACAAAGGCAGCGGTTCATAAATATGTTCATGGATATAGGCGATAACTTCGTCAATTTCTGTATAGCGATCGGTTACCAATGCTGCTTCCTCCCGTCCTTGGACAAGCGCCTTCACGAATAATAGAACTAATGTTCGTATTTATATTAGCATGGTTCGAGTCATTTTGAAACCGTTTTTTTGTAAAATAATAGAAAATGCAGCCCGATATTTCGCGGCTGCATTTTTCTTATTTTCAGGCAACCCTAAGCTTCACCGCCTGGATATAACGTAGAGCTGTAAAGCCGTTTCGGTTGGGCCAGCTGCTTTCCGCTTGCCGCGTACGTTTTTATATCTATAAAGGAACTGGAATAAATCGAGGCGGTAAAATCATCATATAGGATCACCTGCTCCGTTCCAGTTCCCAGCAGGTCCGCATGCACGGCGTACCCGTTCGATGGAAATCGAACCGCTTCGTTCATGTGCCCGTCATATAAAGCCGGATACACGCCGCCGCCTCGGCGGTAGGCAAGAATATAATCCGGAGCGCCCGGCTCCCAGCCTCGCAAGGTTTCGATGATCGTAAGCCAGCCGTCCGACTTGCGGTCTTCCTTCCAAAGCTCTTTCCCCTCTGAATCGAGCAGGAACATGGCGTCCTTGCCTTTCTTCCCAAGTCCGTCATCCTCGCGGACAAGACGGTCCAGCCCTGCGATTTGCATACCCGGCAGCTCGGGCCGGAAACGCCCTAACGCAATATGCTGGGATTCGATTGATCCGTCATGGCGCCATAGCTCCCGGCCCTCCCGGTCGTACATGACCGTTACGCTTCCGCCGATCACAAGTTCGGGCACGCCGTCGCCGTTTACGTCGCCAACCCAAATGCAATCGGCGTGGTCGTCCAGCTCCTTGCAGCTCCAGAGCAATCTTCCTTGGGCGTCAAGCAATTCATAACCCGCCATCACCTCGTCTTTTCCGTCCCCGTTCACATCATATACCCACGGAAAATGGCCGGGATTTCCCTCATAGGTCCACAGCGGTTGGAAATATCGATCCATTGCCCAAAGCTTATGGTACCGATCCTTCAAAATGATGTCCGTCGGCCGGTCCCCGCCAGACAAATTCGCAATGATAATGCAATCATGGGCATGGGGGTCCGGAAGAGGATGGCTTTCCTTCTTCTTTCCTGTAGAGCCATCCAAAAAGCAGAACCGGTCCTCCATGACGCAAAGAATTTCCAGCCTACCGTCGCCGTCAATATCATAGATTTGCGCGGGGTAGTCTGATCCTTGGCTGCCTGCTTCCGTACTCGGTTCCCCTGATTGCCATAACAGCTGCCCATCAAGGTCGTATGCGGTCAGACACTGCACCTGATGGGGAATGTACCGCACATCCTGCCGATTATCCGGCTGTACAAGCAGCAGCTCCATTCTGCCGTCCCCGTTTAAATCGCCAAGCAGCATCTTGCATCGCGGTCCCGCTGCGCTAATATCAATCACGCCGATCTTTACGGCATCTGCGGTTTCTCGTATCATCATGTCTCCTCCAAATCGATGAAAGCTTATTATTCGGTTAAGCCGTACACCTTCAGGTTCGCGTACTCGGCGATAAACGGCGACATTTGCCGAAAGCCTATCTTTCCTGATCCGAGCGGTGGACCGTAAGCTCCATCATCCTCCCAAGCCAATACCGGCAGCCCGTTGATCGAAAAATCGATGCGAGAGCCGCGCAGCTGAAGACGCAGGCGGTAGAAGCCGCTGCAGTCCGCGACCGGGGGCAGCGGGTCCGCTCCCTGCGCGACGAGGTGAAAGCCGTAGCTTTTGCGCAAATTGCAGGTATGGAAAGCCCGTTCCTCCGGCCATCGCCTGCGATAGTAGGAGAGATGATAGGCATCAAGCTCTCCATGATGGTACTTCTCGTATTCACCGGTTCGCGGCTTAAAAGAAGAGTCAAACAAATCAAGCCCGTTTGCTCCGCTAGCCGCGAAAAAAAGAATAGCCAGACCCGGCTCCCGAATCGGCCTAAACTCCCATTCTACCGCGATGTCGCTCGGAAAGTTTACCGGGCACCACAATACGAAGTTGGCTTGCTGGCCTTCTTCAGGCTCCAGCACGCTTTCCATACGAAGCTGTCCCTTCGGGAATGTCATGGCCGCCTCGCCTTCCAGCCGGAAGCCCGACAGATCCTCCGGCCTTCTTAGCGGATTGCTATAAAGCAGCTTCCAATCAGGAGCTGCCATTATTTCACCTCTGCCGCTGCGTTCATTTCAGCCACTGCTGCTTCCAGCCGTTCGCCAATTAACTCTAAGCTGATGATTGTATTTAATGACCACTGCGCCGCTTCATTCGTATTCATCCAATCTACTTCATTAAGCTCTACGACATAAGTAACCGTTTCCGATGCCTGCTGAAGCTTGACCTGAGCGAACGGGTTCTCAAGCAATATTCCCCAAACCTGTTTGGCGGCTGCTGCATCCTGTTTATAAAAAGCGCCAAACGCTGCAATCGCGGCGCTAAGAACGGGATGTCCGAAGTTCTGGTGGCTGATCTCGCCGCCCGTTATCCGGTCCTTCTCTTCTTGCGGCAGGTTATAAAAAACGCCGAAATCCGCCAGCATCGCTTCCCACTCCGGATCCTTCAGCATGGCGGCCAGCTCGAACCAGACCTGGGGAGCACCCATGCATATCGCCAAATGCCGCCCCCAATTATCGTCGCCAAGCGACGACAATATACCGGTCTCAGGATCATAGCCATAGGTAGGACCGGAAATAAGCCCGAATTTCGCCTGCTTGACGCATTCAATCCCAACTAGAATTTTATCGCGGTAGGATTCATCCTCGAAGCGCTCCCACCTTGTCATCCAATTCGAGCTGAAGGCTGCCCAGTCCGGCCCGATCCGGATATGGGTCTTGTGCTCGTCCTTCGGAAAATAGGCACGCATCGGGTCCAGGCTTACGGTCGAGAAATCCGCATCCTTCACCTCGTCCATAAGATCTCCGATGCGATCATCCGCGGTCAAATAATAATAATAACGATGCAGCCCCGCCATGGCGATCCGCGCCTCCTTGCAGCCGCAGCCCCAATGAACGACGTTATGCCTCGACCCGAGCCCCGCATATTCGCCAAAATGATAGACATCCACCTCGCTCGTATGCCTTGTCATCGCTTCCGCAAGCCGGAAGATATCCTCCCTGCCCGAACGGAGAAACATGACCCACAGCCACATGTTCGGCGCCAGCTCGGTATTCTGCCAAGCGCAGCCGCCCAAATCGTAATTCCACACATGTCTAACCGGATCATAGCTGTGCATGAAATCACCGTAATCCCAAAAGCCATACCATTTCCTCTGCTCGACCTCGGCCTGGTAGAATGCGATGATACCGTCCAGCTGATCCTCCAAATGCGCTTTTGAAGGCGTGCTGCGGTCCGGCAGGCTCCACAAGCCGAACGCGCGGGTCTCATGTAGATAATCTGATTCACAGACGAGCATCGCTGGCGCGGCGGTCTGCTCCTGCATGGCTAGCAGCTGCTCCGGCTTAGGCGTTTCCGCGGTGCACCAGAGCATCAGCTCGCTCGTATTGGCAATTCCGTACGGCGTTGCTCTCAGCTCTTCCGCTCCTTCATAGGAGGACTCGACATGCGTCTCCGTGTCGTAATGACGAAGATCCATCGCATCCCCGTCCGGCGACCAGAACCAAACGGTCAGCTTAGCTTCTTGGCCTGCGCTGCCTCCAATCTCCAGACCGGATGGATGCTTCTCCCAGAAGCTCCGCAATCCGGCTGCCAAGCCGCCTCCTTCGCTGCCGACATAACCGAGGCCGCCCGCCCTTTTTCCTTCTGCCGCCTTGATCCAGCAGCACTCGGCCTTCGTTCGTTTCCATATCCCGTAATGGTCGGCGGAGCGCTGCACGAGTTTGAAATCATCCCACACAGCCGAATCATCCAGCAATCCTAGAAAATACTGATCCTCCTCGGCATCAAAAGCTACTTGCCCGCCTTTTGTTTGCTTCTCGAAAAGCTCCCTGTACTTTCCTTTCGTACGCCTCGTATGCAAGGTTTTCGGCGATTCGCTAAAAAAACCGCTGTCGCCGGCAAGCCTGACATGGCGGTTATATAAAGGTCCTCTCATTGGAACGGTGAACGAGATGCCTAAAGCTTTTATATAATCCGTATGGGGATTGCCGTCATAGTGGAAGCTGTGAACGATCCGGACCGTTTCGAGCCCGCCATAGACATAGATGCGAAGCGAAATCGGGAGCCACTGCCTCGTACCGGATTCCGAGCGATGCCTTCCTTCCAGTTTAACCACGGCTCTTACCGGCCCGCTTTGCTCGACGATCGCTTTATGAAAGCTGCAGGTGAAGCTTTCCTCCCGGGTCGTCTTGACGCCGGAAACAGCGCTGCGGCTTTCTCTGATCGACACGAGCTTGCCACCGCTGCATAACAAAACCCCGTTTCGGCGGATTCGGTCTACTACCTTATCGCCTTGCTTAGGCACGACAACCTCTATGACACCGGTATTCAGCACGATAGATTCATCGGTTTCCCGCACGGTAACGGAACAGCCCGGTTCCGTCTCGTTTCCTTTAACGACCTCTAGGCCGCCCAGGCCGGATGCCATGGAGACAGCGGTATGCGCAGACCATTTGACGCTGCCGTCAGGCCAATAGGCGGCAGGCCAGCTTTGCATCGCGACCTTTTCATTGGTCTCTTCCTGCCGAAGGACAAGCGTTTCCTCCCGTTTCAAAACCCCTTCCTTCCATGGAATGCCAAAGGTTACGCCTACCGGGGCCGTCACCTTATTTTTTAACCAATGCAGCTTAACGGATACGGGTAATGACATCGTAAAAAGCCTCCTTAGAATAGCTGGGTTTGCTTGAAGCGTACCACCTATCCTACTGAGGCTTTCGTTTGCTAACAATGAGACATTTTTGCTTGCCGCCGTATGCAGGCTTGCACATTTTTTATGTTTTTGCACTTTATTGCTGGCCTTTATTTCGCCTGGCTCAGCTCACGGTATCTCGAAGGAGTCATTCCCTCCAGTTTTTTGAATATCCGGTTAAAGTAACTATGCTGATAGCCGACCTGCTCGGCGACGTCATTTATTTTGAGTCCGGATTCGCGCAGCAGCTCTTTTGCCTTTTCCATGCGGAGGCCGGTTAAATAATCAATAAAGTTTTTCCCCGTCACCAGCTTAAACGATTTGCTTAAGAAAAACGGATTGGCGCCAATATGGTCCGCGCAATTGTCGAGGGAAATGTCCTTCATGAAATTTTGCTGCATATAAATCATCGCGTGCTCGATCAGCCTTTTCACCTGAGCGTCTGATCGCCCTCCGAGCTCTTTCATAAACGGCGAGCACACCCGTTCTTGAAACCACGTCAAAATAAGCTGCGGCTCGCGTATTTGCGAGAGCTGCTCATACAGATTCACGCACTTGAACAGCCTTGTCGGCTGTATGCCGGATACCATGATGGCATGCTGAACGCTCCCAAGCAGGTGGAGCATGCCCTGCTGCACATCAATGGCCTTTGCTCCTTTGCAGGATAATGCTTCAAGAAAAGCGCGCAGCAGCTCGTCCGCTTCCGCTTCCTGCCCCGTTCTCAGTGCCTGAATGAATTCCCTCTCCAAGGTAAATGGATATTGCGGCTCATCGCTGCCAGCGCCTTCCGCGTGCAGCTTGCCGATATCGATCAGCTGATTCTCGTTTTCGACGTTTCGCTGGCTCGCCGCATGCTTCACCCCTTCAAAGGATAATGGGATGTCGGCGATAGCATCCGTCGGTTCGCTAACGGCAATCGTTAGGCGCATGTTCAAAATATGATTGACCGCATGCGTGAGCTCTGTGCCAAACGTCTGAAGCGACTCGGCATAGGAGGTTTCCTTCGGCACGATCAACAGCAGTCCTGCGGCGAGATCATGGAAATTTATCGTTTTGCTTTGTTCGAAATGCTCCGAAGCGAACTCCTCGATCATATTAACTGCCGCGAACGTGACCAGACCCTCGTCGCCGTATTTAAACTTTCCTTCCAGGCTGGCCATTCCCGTTAACTGCATGTATACGACGATAAACCGGTGATGATCAACCTTCCATTTATAACGTTCCATCCTGCCGAGCAAATCCTCTTCCGAATAAGCGAACAAGTAGCCCTGCAGCAGCTGATGCAGAAAACTTTCCTTAACATAGGGGAGCTGCTCCGAAAGCTTCGAATGCAGCTCCGTGCTTTCCCTGCTGAGATGCTGCCATTGGCGCTCGATCAGCGAGAATTCATCGCCCTGCTCCTGCGGCAGCGATTTGCCTGCGGTAAGCAGGGTCAACAGCCGGTTGACAGGGGAATAAATCGTCCGCGAAGCAAACCAAGCGAGCAGCGCAGCCAGCAGCAAAGCGCTAAGGCTAACCGTAAAAATGATTTTGGATATAAATACGACCGGCTCCGTGATGCTCGTAATCGGAGAAGCGGAGACATATGTCCAGCTGTCTGCGATTCTTGAAAATTTGCCATAGGTCACGGTGAAGGTTGCTCCCTCCCAGTCGAGGAAAAAGGAACCGTCTGCTTGTCCCTTTGCAGCGATTTCAGCTTTTAGCGCAGTAACGAAGGACGATTCATGGGTACTGCTGCCCGTAGACGCAAACAGAGATCCGTTGTCCTGCAGGAAAAAGGTTTCGCCCCCGTCATACGGAGTCATCGTGCGAAGCATATCTGCAACCTTTTCCTTATCGAGACGGATAATTAACGCTCCGAACGGCTTTAAGCTTCCCCCTGGGATATAATGAACCAGCGTAAGCTCCTTGTTATCGGGACGCTGAGGTTCAAACGACATTTCGGTCCAGTACGTTACTTTATCGGAATCCAGCAATCCCTCGTAAAGCTCACGATCCTGCTTATTCGTAAGAGGAGCGTATTCCGGCTCGAATAATACAGGCTCCTTGTCTCCGCCCAAATAAAGCTGTACGGTCTTGTTTATCGTATTCGAGCCCTGCATGACAAGCAGCGTCTTCGAAATATCTCTCGCCTTCTCGAAGTCTTGGACGAAGTTGCGGCTTTCGAGACTGTAATCGAATTTCGAGTCAAAAGCCCAATGCGAAAGCGTCAGCTCCAAATTCGTCAACTGCGTATCTATGTTTCGGGCTCTCTGCTCGATTTGCTTATTGTGCATTTGCAGCAGCTCGCTCTCCAGCCGCCCGCCTGCGATTCCGTACACAAGCGCGCCGGTTATCAGTCCAGGAATGCTGGCTACAAGCAAAATCATGATTAAGCTTTTTCTGTAAAAGCGGCGCTTCGTGCCGTTTTTCGTTTTCTTGCCAGCTATGAGCTTTGATTTCAATTCCTTCAGCATATTCTCACCAACCGAATCTGAAATGTATTTCCCATCATGAGCCTATTAATGTAAACGCATTCAATTCCATTGTCCAAGAATATATCGCAATGAGGAAATGAACAAGACCTTATTTTCCTTCTTTCCTAGTTCTTTCGGATTATGCCAATAGACAGAGACCCGCTTTTTTCAAAGCGGACTCTGTCTATTATACTGCGCTGTTTATTTGCTTGCCGCGTAAAGCTCATTCATTTCTTTGATCAAATCATCGCCGCCGTTTTTCTTCCAAAGCTCGATGGCTGCCGCAAAGCCCGCCTCGTCGAGCTGACCAACGATGAATTTAATGCGCGCGTCGTTTAATATATTATCAAGCTGCGCGCCTTTTTCGGTGTAAACCTGGGAGATGAACGGTTCTGCCGGATTCGTGACGATATATTTCTCGTTCTCCTTTTGCAGCTCCGTTTGCTTCAGCCTCAATGGCGTTTGCTTCACCTTTTTCGAGCGGTCCTCCGGAATAAAGGTCAGCATTTGATTAAGTCCCTCTACTTCCGACTCCAGAAGCACGGTATCCTTGCTCATGACGACCGAATCCTCTTCGATCGTGTGATGCTTTCCTTCGAGGCCGTAACCAAGCATCGTTTGCAGCTCCGGCGCGTTCAGCTGATCTATGAATGCCAGAACACGCTTCAGTTCCTCTTCCGTCTTCACCGACGATTTCGGCACCGCGAGCATGCCTGCGAAGCCTGAGGTCGGCAGCGTATGCAGCACGCCTTCCGCATCCTTCACCCCGCTGAATACATCCATGAAATGCTGATCCGGCTGATCCTTCCCTTCCGCCGCAAGCGCCGCATGGATCTTGTCATCGACGCGGGCAGCGCCGTCTATGACGTCGATAATGACGCCAGCCTGATTGTTGACGAGCGGATCGGTCCATTTTGCGGAATCCATAATCGCAAAATCCTGATTGATCAGCTTCTCGTCATACAGCTTTTTCATAAATTTCAAAGCCTCTAAATACTCCGGAGTCATATGCTCGGGCACAAGCTTGCCATCCATTTCACCCCATTTATTCGGTGCGCCGAACCATAATTTTATGTTATCGAAGCCGCTGGACCATTGGCCGGTCCATTTCACAAGCACAAGGCCGTATGTGTCCGCCTGGCCGTTTTTGTCCGGGTCCTTCTCTTTAAACGCTTTCAACATATTATAAAAATCATCAATCGTCTCCGGGACGGTAAGCCCTACGTTATCCAGCCAGTCCTTCCTGTAATAAACGCCGTTTCGCCCGAGCGCGCGGCCGCGGTAAATGCCGTAATTTTTTCCCTCGATGGTGGAATTGTTCAAGATAACGGGATTGGCTCCGCTTAGGTTGGGATAGTCCTTGAGATAGCCGCCCAGCTCCCAGAAGGCGCCCGATTTGGCTGCATTCACGAAGCTTGGCGATTTCACGTCCGGCACATACATAATCGTCGGGAGCTTGCCCGATGCCAGCGTGATATTGAATTTATCCACATAGGATGCATTCGGCACCCACTCGAAATGAATGTCCGTATTCGTGCTCTTCTCAAGCTCCGCCGCAACCGGACTGTCATCCTTCGGATAGTTCGTCTTGAAAATCGGAAGCATGATGCTCAGCTTCAGCGGAGCGGTTTCCCCGCTGCCTCCGTTTGTCGGCGCCGTATCCGGGGATGCCGCAGGGGCCACCCCGTTATCCGCTCCGTTATTTTGCTGCGAACAACCGATAAGCGTACCTGCGGCAAGCGTTCCGGCCAGCAGCAGCGAAGCCCATTTCTTCCCTTTGTTCCGAGTTCCTTTCATGCATGTACCTCCCTTAGATATTTGTATTATATCGTAAAACCGGCTGCCTTCGGTCAATCCCCATCCGGCAGCCGGAGGTTACCGGGTTTAACCCTTGATCGATCCAATCAGCACGCCTTTGGCAAAATGCTTCTGGAGAAACGGGTAGACCATCAAAATAGGTACGGTACCAACGACGATGACGGCCATTTTGATCGATTGGTCCGGCGGCTTGACGAAATTCGGATCCATGGAATTCAGGTCGCCTGCCGCTGCCTGCGACAGCAGCACGATTTGACGGAGGAGCACCTGCAGCGGCCATTTTTCAGGATTGTTGATATAGAGCAGCGCCGCAAAAAAATCATTCCAATGCCCTACCGCATAAAACAGCGTAAAGGTTGCGAGTACCGGCTTCGAAAGCGGGAGCACAATTCTCCAAAGCAAGCCAAGCTCCGTACAGCCGTCGATCTTTGCAGCCTCTTCCAGCCCTGGCGGGAGCTCCTGGAAAAAGTTTTTGACGATGATCAAATTAAACGCGCTGATCGCTCCCGGCAAAATAAGCGCCCAATACGAATCCAACAGGGAGAGCTCGCGGATGACCAGGTAAGTCGGAATCATCCCGCCGCCGAATAGCATCGAGAAAACAACCAGGTTAAGGACCGCATTCCGTCCCATCAAGCTGCGTCGAGCGAGCGGATAAGCCATCGTAACGGTGAAAAACAAATTGACCGCCGTTCCGATAATCGTGACGTACATCGATACCCCGATGCTTTTCAGAATCGTATTGGTTGAAAAGATAAACTCGTAGGCTGCTATAGAGAATGTTTCCGGTATGAGGAATACCGCGCGTTTCGTAAGCTCCGCATCCGTCGCAAAGGAGCCGGAAATGACATAAATAAACGGCAGAATCGCCGCAATGGCGAACAAGCCCAAAAAGAGATAGTTAACTACGTCAAAAATCGTACCCGAAACCGTTCGATAGGTTTTCGCCACAAGCCTTCCCCCTCTCTCCGGGCCCGTTAATAGAGTCCGGATTGTCCGAATTTTTTCGCCAAATAGTTGCTTCCAAGCACGAGAATGACGCCGATAATCGATTTGAACAAGCCGACCGCCGTACTGTAGCTGAAAGCCCCCTGCGTAATCCCCATCATGTAGACGTAAGTATCGAATACCTCGGCGACCTCGCGGTTGAGCGGGTTAAGCAGCAGATAAATCTGCTCAAAGCCGTTCTCAAGCACGTTACCCATCCGAAGGATGAGCAAAATGATAATCGTGCTGCTGATTGACGGCAGCGTAATATGCCAGATTTGCTTCCAGCGGTTAGCCCCGTCCATGATCGCCGCTTCATATTGCTCGACATCGACGGCTGCGAGCGCCGCGAGGAATATAATCGTTCCCCAGCCGCATTCCTTCCATATCGTCTGCAAAATAATAATCGGACGAAACCAATCCGGACTCGCCAAAAACTCGATTTTTTGACCCGTATACGCATAAATCAGTTCGTTGACCGGACCGCCTGCCGTGGTCAAAAATACATAAGTCATACTGGCTACGATAACCATGGAAATAAAATGCGGCACGTAAATCATCGTTTGAACCGAGCGTTTGAAGAAAGCGATCCTCACCTCATTCAGCAGTATCGCTAAAATGATAGGCGCCGGGAAGAAAAACAATAAATTATAAAAGGATAGGAGCAGCGTATTACGCAGAAGCATGAAGAACTCAGGGTTCGAGAAAAACAACCGAAAATGCTCCACGCCCACCCATTCGCTGTTCCAGAAGCCTGTATAAGGCTGATAGTTTTTGAAGGCGAGCAGCACGCCCCACATTGGAACATATTTGAAGAGCAAAAAATACAGCAAGCCTGGCAGCAGCAGAAAATAAAGCCACTTGTCCTTTTGCAGCCTGCGCAGCACGTTCGGCCGGTAGCCGGAAGATGGCTTGTTTACATTTGGGGCTGCAACCTGCTTCATAATCGTTCACCTCCGGATGTCGTTCATCGCCTCGTCGGCGGTGTACACCCATTATGCAAAGATCGGTCATTTTCCGGCAATCAGACATTTTGGCGCCCGGTTTATAAGGACTTTTGCGATGCCGCGCAAGAAAGTGCAAAGCCGGCAAAACTATCTTAAAGCCCATGTCAGGCAAGCCAATAAAGTCTGGTTGCAGGTAATCCCCACGTTTCTTACAGTAGTAAAAATGAGAGGGAGAGGATGGTCGGCATGCGAAGTAAAAAACTTTATCACGGGGCCGCGTGGTACCCGGAGCTCTGGGAGCAGGATGTGCTGGAGCAGGATATGGACCAAATGCTTGCGGCAGGCATCAATGTCGTTCGGATCGGAGAATTTGCTTGGTCGACCCTAGAACCAACGGAAGAAAAGATAGACCTCAGCTTATTTGTCTCTACCATTCAGCGGCTTTACGAAAAAGGCATTGAAACCATCATGTGCACGCCAACAGCCACGCCGCCTATCTGGCTGTCGCATGGCCACCCGGAACGCATGTATGTAAATGAACGCGGGGAAACGATGGGACACGGCTCCAGGCAGCATGCCTGTACGAATAATGCTTATTTTCGCAAGAGAAGCTCTATTATCACGGAACATATCGCGCGTGAGGTCGGTTCGCTGCCCGGGCTCATCGGCTGGCAGCTGGATAATGAATTCAAAGCGCATGTGTCCGAATGCATGTGCCTTAGCTGCCTAGGGCTATGGCATCGCTGGCTGGAGGAACGGTATGGCGATATCGAGGATTTGAACGATGCTTGGGGAACGCAAATTTGGAGCGAGCGCTACACGGCGTTCGAAGAAATTCCGCAGCCCGGCCCTGTCCCTTTTCTGCATCATTCCTCGCTTAAGACGATGTATCAGCTCTTTTCAATGGAATGGATTGCAGATTTCGCCAAGGAGCAGGCCGATATCATCAGGCAATATTCGAATGCGCCAATTACGCATAACAGCAGCATCGCCTTTCATGTGGACAATGAACAGCTGTTCCGTCATCTGGATTTTGCTTCCTATGATACCTATGCATCGGCAGCCCATTTCCCCGCTTATCTGATCAACTGCGATTTGTGGAGAAACGTAAAGCGCGGCAAGCCATACTGGATCATGGAGACAAGCCCCTCTTTCAGCGGTTCCTTGGAGAACTATGCCGTTCCGCATCCAAGCGGCTACGTCCGGGCGGAAGCCGTTGCAGCCTATGCGCTTGGCGCGGGCGGCTTTTGCTATTGGCTGTGGAGACAGCAGCGCGCGGGGTGCGAGCAATTGCACAGTTCCGTATTAAGCGCATGGGGCAAACCCACCATCGGCTACCCGAACGTGCTGGAGGTGACCCAAGCCAAAAACGAGCTGGAGCCTATTTTGCAGGCGAGCGAGCCGATCCAGGCCGAGGTAGCGCTGGGCTTCTCCGACCGAGCGAAAGCCTATTTTAAGACAGAGCCTATGCGTAAACTGAATTACCGGGGTTTAATGACCGAATTTTATACGCGCTTGCTTCATATGGGCATTCATCGCGACTTACTGACGGAGGGCGCCGGTTTAGAGGGCTATCGCGTTCTGCTTACGCCCTTTATGCCGTATGTATCCGCCGATTATATGCAACGGGCTCTCGCTTTCGTCAGGGAAGGCGGAATCTGGATCGCAGGCCCGCTAACGGGTGGAAGAACGGAGCAGCATACGGTTCCAACGGATGCCGCGCTCGGAATGCTGGAGATGGAAGCGGGCGTCGAGACGGTGTACACCTATCCCATGGATGATACAGGGGCGATGGGTCAAGCCTTCGGCTGCACGGCCCCGCTTGGGATGTGGAGCTCTTTATTCGAACCGCGGGAATGGAATGCCACAGCTGTGGGGTCGGTCGCAGACGGACTGACTCCGGGCGCTGCCTTTCTGACGGAACGGCAATACGGCCGCGGAAAGCTAGTATTGCTGGGCTCGATGCCGCTGGGCGAAAACGGGGATGCCATGCTGAAGAAGCTGATCGACCGTTATTGCAAAGAAGCCGGGGTCACCCTGCGAACAGATGTGACACCCGGTACGGTCGTAGCGCCTAGAAGAGGCGACGGCGTAACGTTCTGGATCGTTATTAATATGAACGGCGCAGGCGGCAGCGTTACGCTTCCGGCCGGAGGAACCGACGCGCTTACAAATACGTATTTGCCGCCTGGCCGGTTAGATATCGGCCGATACGAATACCGGGCCATCCAATTCGAAGGCAGTCTTTAGCAAGGTACCGTCAACGCTTTGTGACAATCGGCTTTTCCAGCGCGTAAAGCTCGTCCTCCAGTGTTTGCATGCGCTCGAGGACCGCTTTACGCGCATCGTTTATCGCGTGATTATACAGATGCGGCCCGATTTCTTGTATCATAAAATCAAGCAGCTGCTCCGCTGCGATCGAACCGATCGTCTCTGAACGCTCCAGCTCGAAATAGTTCTGAATGCTCGCGGCCAATTGCTCCTTCTGCTCCTTAGGCAGCTTCATCATTAGCATGGTCTCACTCCTCCAATTGTCCTTGAAGCACCGTCACGGCTTGTCCCGACAAATAAACACGCTCGCCCTCCGGTTTTACTTTTACGATACCGCCGCGCTCGGAGGCTTGGTAGCCGACCAGCTCTTGCTTCCGAAGGCGCTTCGCCCAGTAAGGCGCTAGCGCGCAATGGGCGGATCCCGTTACAGGATCTTCATCACATCCGGTGCCTGGATAAAATGCCCGCGATACAAAATCATAAAGCGAGCCTGACGCTCGGCTCGTTACGATGACGCCGCGTGCATCCAGCCTTGCAAGCAGCCCAAAATCCGGACGCAAGGTTCGCAGCGTCTCTTCGCTGTCTACCTCAACGAAAAAATCCATCCGGTTTCGGCCAACATAACGCGGAATGAGTCCAAGCCCTTGAACGAGCTCCTCTGGCGCAACCGCGGCCTCCGGCGGCTCGGCAGGAAAATCCATCTCGATCCAATCACCACCGAGTTTTGCCGTCAGAAGCCCGCTTTTCGTCATGAAACGTGCCGTCTCCCCATGAGGCAATCGGCCAGATTCCCATAAGATATGCGCTGTCGCAAGCGTAGCATGACCGCATAAATCCACCTCTACGGTCGGCGTAAACCAGCGCAAGCCATAGCTCCCTTCACCCGGAACTACAAAAGCCGTTTCCGGTAGATTCATTTCCGCAGCTACCTGCTGCATCCAGCTTTCTGACTGCGGCTGCTCCAAGAAACAGATTGCAGCCGGATTTCCTTTGAAGCGTTCCTTGGTAAAAGCATCTACGAGATATAAGGGGAAGCCCATTCTTTAACCCATCCTTTCTTAATCCACAGGTATCCAAAACCGGCCAGTACTGCGCCATAAATAAGATGGCCTGTTATCCACCAAAGCAAAGCAGTAGTATCAGCCGAGGATGGCACTCGCTCCGACAGCTGTGTCAGAGGTATCCAGGTACAGCAAGCAATGGCTAGGCTCATTCCCAATCCGAGTCCGAGCGGAGATTTCCAAATCCGCAGCAAAACCAAAAAAAGAATGCCCAGCGGCAGGGCAACCATCAAATGCAGGGCAAATTCCGCCAGCTCGGTCATAGGATGCGGCAGCCATTGTATAAAATCCACATTCAAAAGAAGCACGTAGATTGCCGTTCCGGTCAGGTTACCCAGCAGCTTCATTGCAAGGCCAAGAGCCGTTCCGCTTATTAAGCCGGCTAACAGCCCAAATCGCAGCAACGGAATTCTTGGTCTTTTTTGCGTATGTAAACCATCCTTACCCAACCATCCATTCACGGCGTCAACCTCTCGCTTCCTCAAACAAAAAATGCCTGCCTTCGCAAAATGAGGGGTATCGAATGTCAGCCATTCCATACGCCTTTCATTTGCGCGCAAGCACTTCATATAGGTTATCCTTTGAGCGGAATGAGCAGTTCGACCGGCTCTTCCTCCAAATGATGCTCATCAATATAAAATATTTCCAGAGATACCGCATTTTCCTGCTTCTCTAGCTGCATCTCATTGATCCAAGCGTGCAGCAGCTCATATCCTTCGCCTATTCTTTTGTTCGAGCAGGCGACCATCGCGTAACGATGCTCGGGAATGGTGAATTGAACCATGCCTGGCGGAACTTCCTCCAGATGCTGGACCTCGCAGCATGCCCAGTAGGTAGCAAACACTTCATTTCCGAAATACGGACTGTACAGCACCGTAGATTTGACTAAGTCGTTCAGCTCATGCTTGCGTGTCAAAAACTCGGTTTGCAGCCTGATCGCTTCATCCGGAAAGGTTGAATACGGACCGCAATAGCTAATTCCCGCCAAATGCAGCGCAGGCTTTGTTACGATTGAGCAGTTTTCCACGCGATTTCCTCCTTCGGTTGTATCAGGACTTGTGCGCTAGGATGAGCTTTCTCTGCTCATAGTGTATCATGTTTTGCAAGGATATGGATAGTTGTTTACATTTTAATCATCCTTTGTGCCAAATTTGGCTTCTTGCTAAATAGAGCTTATTCCACTTCCAACCTTTTCATGAATTCTTCCACGGCGCTGTAGCCCTGCTGCTTCAAGTACCAATTGTTCGCTGCCGCTTCGATCAAACCCGCAACGTCCCTTCCCGGCTGAAGCTGAATTTCGATATGCGGTATTTGCACGCCCATATATTCCGTGAACTTAGGCTCAAGCTCCAAATCATTGTTCAGCTCATTGTCCCGCCACTTGGTGAGCTCAATATCCAGCACGATTCTCGTCTCATCCTGGAAGGCTTGCCTTCCGTATAGTCTTACGACATTTATCAGCCCGATGCTGCGCAGGGCAAGAAACTCCTTCGTCGTTTCGTTATGCGTGCCCAGCAGCGTCCTCGAGCTCAGCTTCTTCAGCACGACGATATCATCCGCAACCAATCTGGAGCCCCGCCGAATCAAGGTATGCGCCGTTTCGCTCTTTCCGATGCCCGATTTGCCGCGGAGCAAAATACCGATGCCCGACACGTTCAAGCAGATGCCGTGAATGGAAATTTCCGGTGCCAGCGTCTTTAGGAGATACGCATCCAGCATGCCTAGAAACTGCGCCGTCACAACGTTTGTCCGCAGCAACGGGATGCCTTCCTGATCGCAATATTTGGTCAAATACTTCAATCCTTCTTGGCCAGCGGTTACAACGAAACACGGCGGATGATATTTGACGATATTGCCAATATGATGATTTCGCTCAGCCTCGCTTAAGCTATGTAAATACGTAATTTCCTTCTTGCCCAAAATTTGAATATGCTCCTGCGGGAAAAAATCGAAATAACCGACAAACTCGAGACCTGGACGGTAGGCTCTTGCCTTAACAATCTGCCGATCCAGCTGGTCGGCTCCCGCCAGTACCTCTAATGAAAATTGTGCCGCAAGCTCTCGGATCGCTATGGATTTCAAGGCGCAGCCCCCTTTGCTTTTATGATCTCCGTTCGTTATAGCTTACCACATCTGACGGCTTTCCCTTCGGCTGTAACCAAATCGTCATCATCTAAGAACCCGTCGAGCGATAATGCCGAACACCAAAACGCCATACTAACAGACAGGGGATGATGAAAAGGATGCCAGCAAGCGGTGACAGCATATACGGCAGCGCATGCCCAGGCGCCTTGCCCAGCAGGTAAAGCAGAGGCAGGTAATTGACGCACCCGAACGGAATAATGAACGTGAAAAATCGTTTTACCCATTTCTGATAAATATTAAGCGGATACTGCGCCATTTCCCGGCCGCCGTCCGTGAATATATTGGCAATCTCTAGCCCTTGAACCGTCCAGAAGCACATTGCCGCAGCAAGCATAAAGATTCCCGTAAAAATAAATACGCCGCTCGCGACCATCAACAGGAGCGTGAGTATTTTGAAAACCGTCCAATCGATAGAGAGCCTGCTGACTGCCCAGCTTAAAATAATTACGCTTTGCAGCAGCCTGCCAACGCGGGTGAATTCGAACTTCGAGCCGAGCACCTGGAGCACCGTGCCGCGCGGACGGACAAGCAAGCGGTCAAAATCGCCGTTGCCGACCAAGCTGGAAAACGAATCGAAGCCGCGGGCGAAGCATTCGCTAATGGCAAACGCCATATGAATCACCGAGAAGCAAAGAGCCACCTCGTGGAAGCTCCAGCCCTTGATCTGTCCGAAGCGTTCAAACATGAAATACAAGCCCGCAAATACCGTAAACGGCACAAGAAATTGCCCGAAGGCCAGCAGCCAAAACGAGGTTCTGTATTGCATTTGTGATTTGAATAGGATACCGATATATTTTCCATACAAACTCATATGGGCTACCCTCCTTGTACGACGACTTTGTTTAATGCTTTGGCCATTGCGAATCTGCCAAGGCTTAACAAAGCAACGAACCATACGAGCTGGATGCCGATACCGATCAGCGCTTCTTCCTTGGAGATATGACCGGAATAGACGCGGAAAGGAAAGTCTGCCGTCCAGCGGAACGGCAGCACGTAGACAATGTTTTGAAGCCAAGAAGGCATAAGCGGCACCGGGATGACCATGCCAGCCAGAAACTCCCCGATTACGCCGAACATGAGAAGCGAACCGGCTGGACTCAGCGTCACGAATACGGAGATATACATCAGCATGGAGAGCGTAACGATCATGAGCAGCCCGAGCAGCAATGCAATGATAAATAAAACAAAAGCCGCGGGGTCTGATGGGAGCGGCATCCGGTAAGGCTGCGGCAAGAAGAAGGCAACCGCCAAAATGGGAAGGCTCCGCAAAAGTGCGCTCGCTAGCCGCTGCGCAAGAAGCTTGGCATACCACAAGCCGTAGATTCCATTCGGCCTGCAAAGCTCATAGGCAATGTTGCCCGTCGTTATCAGCTGGAACAGCTCGTTATCACGGAACCATAACATGACAAAGGCCAAAAAAGCCTGCTGCAGCCACACGTAGGTGATAAGCTGCGACAGTGATATCGGAGTTTGGACGGCAGTGTTACTGTAGAACGCTTCAAATACCATAATGATGACGAAGCCCCAGAAAAATTGCGTTGCGATCCCCGCAAGCGCGGCGGTTCGGTATTGTAATCCGTTCTTCAGCCGCAGCTTGAAAACCGAGACGTAGGCCCGCATTATATTTGATGCTCCTTATACAGCTCTACGATCATGTCTTCAATGGGCAGCGTGTCGATCGTCACGTCAAGCAGATCAACCTGCTCAGACAAACGGATCAGGATCTCGCTTATGACGATCTCCGCCGTATCGACGCGCAGCACGGCCCGCTCGGGCGACCAGGACTCCACCACCGCTCCGTCCAACCGCAGCGGCTCCGGATGGTGATTGTACACGACCGTCATGGTTTTATGCGTGCCGAATTGATTGCGTATCGCACTCAGGCTGCCGTCATACAGCAGCTTCCCTTTGCCGATAAGAATGATTCGATTCGCCAGCGCTTCGATATCGTTCATGTCATGCGTCGTCAAAATAACGGTAACGCCTTTTTCTTCGTTTATTGTCCGGATGAAGCGGCGAACGGCTATCTTGGACACCGCGTCCAAACCGATGGTCGGCTCGTCCAGGAACAGCACGCTTGGACTATGCAGCAAGGAAGCCGCAATTTCGCAGCGCATCCGCTGTCCAAGACTTAGCTGCCTAACCGGCATCTGAATAATTTCCTGCAGCTCCAGCGTTTCCGTAAGCAAAGCCAGCGTGCTTCTATATTCCTGCTCGGGCACCTTATAAATATCCCTGAGCAGGTCGAACGAATCGATGACCGGAACATCCCACCACAGTTGGGAACGTTGGCCGAATACCACCCCGATATTTTTCACATAGGCAACCCGGTCCTTCCAAGGCGTATACCCCATAACCGTACAAGTGCCGCTGTCCGGCACGAGTATCCCGCTCATGACTTTAATCGTCGTGGATTTCCCCGCACCGTTCGGCCCGATATATCCGACGATCTCGCCCGGCTCAATCGTGAAGGAAATATCGTTAAGCGCTTCCACGATTTTGTATTCCCTTCTGAATAATGCTTTCACCGCTTGTTTAACGCCCGACGAGCGTTTTGCAACCTGGTAGGCTTTGCTTAAACCATGGACTTTTATCACGCCTGTTACCTCCGCACAAGATTTGAGAGGGAAATATTAACATCAAACCTATGTTGTGTCAATCCTTTTTCCAACACATACTACCCGGAAAAGAAACTGGAAGGGAGTGATCATGTTGGATAACAAAAACGATAAAAATAACTATCAACCCGACATTACGAACTATGACTATGTTTGGGGAAGCGATCAGGATCAATACGTGAAAGAAAAGCCACCGGCTGAAGAGTCTGCCAAGCAAGCTGCCGACCAGGAGCAGGAATAAGCAGGAACCCCCGCGTCTACAAGCTTTCTTGTAGACGCGGGGGTTCTTTTTTTAGAACGATAGGAGCGACGATTACTGCAGCATGTTATGTCGAGACTGGCTGCAGCAATCGAATAAAAAGACCGCCGACGACGGAGCGATTCTGAAAGTTCAACTGCTCGCCCGTTAACGTATCATACCAATCGGTCATGGGGACACGGCTGGGCGATTCGTTCAAGAAATGCAAAATCGGGTAAATCATCTGTTCAAAATTCGCTTTGGGCTTCGCCAAGGATGCGCACCACACGAGCCAATCCAGCTTTGTATACGTGTTCCTGCTATCAAGCGGGGTACCATACTTATTTTGATTGGCGATATAATGGCGAAGCTCTTCCTCGATTATATGCTCAGGAAAAAGGTTAAGCCCAAGAAGGCGGTCCCAAACCAGATTATACTTTAGACTCCAGGTTTCCGGCGTACTGTCAAAGGTTAGCTTGTAATGACCGCCTGCGTTCGCCTTGCTCGACCAATTAAGTGCCATTTCTTCGGCCGCTTCATAATAAGCGTCCTTATCTTTCTCCCCTAGCATTTTGCATAAGAGGGAATAGGCGCCGATCCCGATGATCGCTTTTACGGAAAGGTTGGTATTATGCGCCAAATGGCCTGCAAAATCATCTGTGCACAATTGATTCTCCGGATCCATTCCGTTGTCTTTTAAATAACCGGCCCATTTCGTTAAGAGCTCCCAATGTTCTCTCGCAAAACCCGCGTCCTTCTCATACAAACAAACCGCAGCGGCCATAATGAGCATATTCCCGCATTCTTCGATCGGCATCTGGTTTTCCGGCTCATTCTCGCCGTATACTTGGCCGTTCGCTTTCGGGTAACATCCCACATCATGCGGCGCAAAATTAAACTTCCAAGCCTCGCTGTCCGCATATCTGAATATCGGTCTCATCATGCCTTTAACCAGTTCGGTATTATAGAGCAAAAATAACGGGATTGAAGGATAACTGACATCCACGGTTGCGATACAGCCGTTGCTGAAATTTTCTTTGGAGAAAAACAAAATATCACCGTTCTCATCGCTGACCAGCTTATGTGCCGCAATGGATTGCCGGTATGCAAGCGCCAGCAAATTCGTATAGCTGTCGCCGCCCGCATCTCCGCTCTCAGCCGCCAGCTTCCGGTTAAATGTTTCGCTTTTCGTCTGGATCTCTTCGTATTGCTCTACGGCCAAGACCAACATTTCCTCGAACGTCAACCCCGTCCTGCGCCAATAAGCATCCAATCTCTTGCCAAAATATTCGATCGATTGAATGTCATCGTATGCTGCGATCACGTATTGCGAATCTTGCCGTTCATTTACCTGGTTGAAATCCAATACGGCAGCCATAACAGGCGTATCTTCCGCTGCGGCACGCGGATGGGATTGCTCGTCTTGCTGCGGCAGGCGTCCGGTTTCCAAAAACTGCTTTCTCACCCGGTAAGAATGAATCGCGGTTTCAAGACTGCCCGTTTGAGGCGCTGCCAAATATACGTAGCCCCAATCGATTCTCGTATCGTCTCCGGTACGCGCTAAAACCGGCTGTTCGACGGTACCCATACGCATGGCAGCGATTTTTCCATTACTGGTTTGGCGCGACCAGACGACCGCTTGCTCCGTCGTATTCACGCATAATTCAGCGGATATATCGACATAGATTTGGACATCATGCGGCCTGCCGTCTATCGAACGAACACGGAACGTCATGTAGGAAACCGGTCTTGATAAAACATCCAAATCATCAAGAAGCAGCGGGGTAGCAAATACCGCCTCCAGCTCAATGCCGTCCGCTTCAAACGTGTACGTGCTGGTTAAAGCTTCAACCTTCAAGCTTGTTTGCTGCATCGCTGCCGGTTCTTCATTAGTTGTATCTTCGGACAGTTCAACCTTCCCCATAAATAGGCGTGATTTGCCATCGATTCGGATGAGTCCGGCCATGCTGTTGCGTTTGTTGGTCCAATGCTTCGTATGGTCATCGAAGAGCTGATCCGCCGCCGACCAAACGCTGAAGTAAGGATCTACCGTAATGAGCGGTACGGAGGGTGGCCTAAAAGGGTGGGACATTGTAAACATCTCCTCTGTCTGCATAATTAAAGGGAGAGCGGAACCGCTCCCCCAGCAGCCCAAATCAGTTCGGCATCTGCATCAAAACGACTTCTTTGCCTTTCAGGCTGTCATTCGTAAACTTCATTGCCTCTTCATAGCCGGTTTTTCGCATTTGGTCGCGGAGCTCATTCAAAATTTTCAGCGCCGCTTCATCCGATTTCGCGTACACCGCTTCTTTCCATGCATCGCCTGTTTTGTCCATCGAAGGCTTCAGCATCTCCCACTGCTCGGACTTGATGATAACATCACCCGGATTATAGGCGGTAATCACCTTGATGCCGTCCGGACGCAAAATTTTACGGGCATTATCCATTGCGGCAATCCGTTCTTGATCCAGCCAGATATCGCCGCCTGCCACGGAATTAATGCGATCCATCCCCGACATGGAATTGAAACCGATATCGATTCCTTCGTTTTTGCGAGCGAGCAGTTTACCCGAGGTATCAGCCGCAAATTTATCGAACCATTCCTTCTTCGCTGTCGGCTTGCCGTTCTCCATATCCCAGTGCACGCCTTGAACGCCGTAACGAACGAGCATGAAGCCCTCATCGGAAGCGAGATAATCCAGAAGACGCAGCGCGGCGTCTACATCTTTGCACGCTTTCGTAATCGCCGTTACGTTATTGCCTTGAATCCCCAGATCGACCGGACGGTTAGGCTCCGCGCCTGCCCGCTCCAATGGACCTACAGGCACGTAGTCGCTGCCCGGATTCGCCTTGACGTATTCCTTGGTGGCATCAAGAATAGCGGGGTAATGAGCGGCAAGAACCGCGACGCGTCCCTGCAGTATTTTCTCTTTTGCAATCGGATCCGTTTGGGTGAACGCTTCCGCATCCAACAGCCCTTCGGACAGCAGCTTGCGATAATACAACGTATACTCGTCATACCCTTTGGAGAAGAAGCTGTTCTCGAGTGTGCCGTCGCCTTTGTCAACATAGCCGGCGCCGCCATAAAACATCGTGTTGGCGATGCCCACGGCCCAGCCGTTGCTGAATCCCCCGAGCGGAATAACCGGCTGGCCGTTTGCCTTAAGGTTCGCATCCTGGATCTTCTTCAGAAATTGATAAAACTCGTCTTTCGTTTTGACGGATTGCGGGTCGACGCCGATAGCCGCCGCGATATCCTTGCGCACGTAGAAACCGTACAGCCAATCCGTACCGTCCTTATCCGTAGCAGGCTGGTTCTGAAGCAGCAAATATTTCTTGCCGTCATATGCATCGATACCCTTCTCGTACAATGCAGGCGGCACGTTCTCTTTGGCGATCGACTTCGCCAGGTTCGGATATTTGTCGAGCTTATCCGAAAGGTCGACCAGCTGATCTTCCTTAGCCGCTTTAATCATGCCGTCAAGCTCACCGCCCCATGCCGGACCCGTATAAATATCGGGCAGATCCTGCGTAGCGAAGATCGCATTCACCTTCTCGGTTTCGCTGCCTGTCGTATATTCCCATTCCACGGTGACCCCGGTCTTCTCTTTGATGACTTTCTCTACAGGTGTCATGTCCACCTCTGCTCCCGAGGAACCGTTCCAGTTATGAAGGACTTTCAGCGTGACTTCCTTCGTTCCCGTAGTGCCCCCGTTGGCACCCTCGTTTTCGGATTCCTCCTTGTTCATACAGCCTGCCAAAACGCCGGTAAATAGTGCCGCTGCCAGTAAAACTTTTGCCCCTTTGTACCAAATCTTCTTCATATTAACCCTCCATTTCGAGATACGTTATATGATAAAGTCCTTGGAGCGGACCGTTATCCTTTAACCGAGCCGATCATGACACCCTTTACGAAATACCGCTGCAAGAACGGATAGATGCAAAGGATCGGGAAAACGGTAATAACGAGCAGTGCCATCCGCAGCGATTCCGGCGTGGATCCGGCCGCACTGCCGCTGATGGTCTGGCCGCCCTGCTGCGACGATCGCTGCATGGAAGAAGATAAAGCCTCCGCTTGCGTCAGCATCTCCTGCAGCAGCGTTTGTACGGGAATCAAATCTTTATCCGACACGTAGTAGGCGCCCGTAAACCAATCGTTCCAGTGGGCGACGCCGATAAATAACGAGATCGTCGCAAGCACCGGACCCGAAAGCGGCAAAATGATGCGCATGAAAATCTGAAAATCTCCGTACCCGTCAATCCGCGCCGACTCCTCCAGCTCCTCGGGTATGCCTTGCAAGAAGGTTCGAATGATGACAATATGCATGAAGTTAAACAGCATTGGAATGACGTACACCCAGAAGGTGTTGATCAAATGAAGCTTTTGAAGGGTGATAAAAAACGGAATGAAACCCGCGCTGAAGATGGTCGGCAGGAAAATATAGAAAGCGAAAAACGATCTCCCCGGCAGCGACTTTTTGGACAAGGCGTACGCCATCAACGTACTTAGCCCCACATGCAGGAAAGTGCCTAGAAGCGTCCGCATCAACGTGATTTTGTACGCCTTCCAAATGCGGGCGTTGTCAAACACCTCCGCGTAATTATCCAGCGTGAGTTTGCGCGGCAGGAAATATAAGGCGCCAAGCATCGAGTCTTTCCCGTCGTTCAACGAGTAAACGAGAATGTAAATGAACGGGTAAATCATCGAAAATCCGACCAAAGCCAGAAAAATATAGTTGCATAGCGTGAAAATGGACAAATGGCGTTTCATCTCGTCACTTCCTTTAGAAGAGGGATACGTCGCTGGCTTTGCGAGCGATACGGTTGACCGTCAGAATCAGAATCAAGCCAATGACGCTTTGGAACAGTCCCACCGCAGCCGCGTAGCTGAGCCTGCCCTCGCTTATGCCGGACTGAATGACATGCACGTCCAGGACGCTTCCGATACCGGCAGTAGCCGGTCCGCTTAGAAGGAGAAGCTGCTCGTATCCGGCGCTCATCAAGCTTCCGATCGATAGAATGAAAAGAATAATCGCGATATTGCGGACACCCGGCAGCGTCACATGCCAAATTTGCCTGAACCGGTTCGCTCCGTCAATCTTGGCTGCTTCATACAGCTGCTGATCGATGCCGGCAATCGCGGCCATATAAATGATGGAGTTCCAGCCAATGCTCTTCCAGATTTCCGAACCGACGATGACCTGATAGAACCATGAGGTGTTATACAGGAATTGTATAGGCTTCATGCCAAGAGCCATCAACACCTCATTGACCGGACCGCCATTCAACGTAAGAAGGCGCTGCATCAGGGTGACGACGACGATCCAGGAAACGAAATGCGGCAGGTAGGAAAGCGTTTGCACGGTTTTCTGGAATTTCAGGCTGCGAACCTCGTTTAATAGAATCGCCAGCACAATCGGCATCGGGAAACCGATCGCCAGCTTCAAGAAGCTGATGATGACCGTATTGCGAAGAATCTCTTCGAACTTGTAATAGTCGAAAAATTGCTGGAAATATTTCATCCCGGCCCATGGGCTTCCGGTGAAGCCTCCCGAGAAGGTATAATCCCGGAAAGCCACCTGAATACCGAATAGAGGGACATAAGAAAAGATAAAAAACCAGACGAGGCCGGGCAGCAAAAACAAGTAAAACACTTTATGCTGCCAGACCTTCTTCCACAGCAGAGATGCTGTCATAAGCCGTACCTCCTTTACCTAAGAATCATAGCTTGATGCGTCAATCGCAGCGTTTTGATCTCAAACGGGGTGAAAGTAAGCTCTACTTTTCCGCCGTCTACCGGTATGGATTCGATTTTTTCCTCCATTAAATCAGCCAGCCATGCTTTCTCGACACGGAATCCGAAGTAAAGCGGCGTTTGCACATTCGTTCCGGCCGTTTCGTACATCCGGACGATGAGATCATCTCCGTCCTCGGCCTTCTTCACGGCTTCCACCATGACGTTCGGGTGATCCAGACGCAGAAACGCCTGCGCTGCCGGAAGGCTGCCCGATTCTCCGGATTGCGGAACATCGACTGCCCGAAGCGGGATATTCAGCTCGTAGCCCCGCTTGTAAACCTCAGCCTGTACATGGTCTCCTTTATGCGGGTAGAGCGAATAGGTGAAGGTATGCTTCGCCCGGTCCGCTTCGGGGTCCGGGCTCGATGGGCTGCGCAATAGATTCAGGTCGAGGACATTTTCTTCCGCGCGGTGCCCATACTTGCAATCGTTAAGCAGCGCTGCTCCGTAATCCGGTTCCGAAAGGTCCACCCAATGATGGGCGCAAATTTCATCCTTAGCGTAATCCCACATGGTATTGCGGTGCGTAGGCCGCTTCAAGTAGCCGAATTGAATCTCGCAGCTGACGTGATCTGCGCGGATATTTACAGGGAACGATGTTCGCAGCATCTTTCCTGATTCCCGCCAATCGACGTCCGTTACGAAATCGATTCTTCTGCTGCCTTGGGTCAGCACGATTTTTTGCGTTACCGCGGACTCCCCGAATCGGTACTGTTGGATAAAGCCTGCCGTGGGGCCGTCCGTGAATTCGGCTGTTTCTTCCGGCAGCAGTACCGCGCCGCCGGTCTGCCGGTAATCCTGGCGAAAATCCCATGCATCGCCTGAATCATGATAGACGCGCAGCTCGTTGGCCCGGTGGTTCTGCTGTATAACTTCTCGCCGGTGCTCTTTATCATAAATCGAAGCAATGGTGCCGTCTGCCGCTAGGGTAATGGCTAAAAGATCGTTTTCCACCTGACGCTTCGAAGCGTTAGCCTGCAGCTCCGGATGCAATGCTGCCGCTTTCACTTCTGCCGCGGCAGCTGACTCGGCCGATGCCTCCAAAACTGCAAGCGGTTCTGCAGTGGCGCAGCCCATCGGCGGCACGCATACGCGCATCCATTGCCCGTCTTTCTTCATCCATTCATTCCGTTCCCAAGACAAGGAGTTAAAGACGGCAAGCTGCTTGCCTCCCCCTTCCACTGGCAGCTGCCCGGCCAACATTCCGTAGGCCTCAGCAATCATGTTCTCGACGCGTTCCAGCAATATCGCGTACCGTTCTAGCGACTCGTCATACACCCGTTTAATCGAGGAGCCCGGTAAAATATCGTGGAACTGGTACAGCAATACTTCCTTCCAAATCTCCTCCAGCTCCTCTGCAGGATACCGGTGTCCATTCGTTATTCCCGCTAGCACCGCGGAAAATTCGAGCTCTCGCAGCGCTTTCTCCAGCTTTCGGTTGTACCATTTGTTCCGTGCCTGGCTCGTCAGCGTACCTTGGTGCTTCTCCAGATACAACTCCCCGCGCCAAGTTTGATAGCGATCCTTTCCTACATCCAGCTTCTCGAAAAAAACCGAAGACGGCGTTTGTTCAACCGGACTCAAGCCGAGCAAGTTTTTCTCGCGGGCCAGCCTTTCCAAATGCTCTTCCCCCGGGCCGCCGCCTCCATCGCCGATTCCGAATAACATAAGGCAGTGATCCGACACGTTTTTATCCAAATATTCCGTTTCCGCCTTAACGATCGAGCGCGGCGCAGCCGGGCTGTTGTAGGTGTCTTCAGGCGGCATATGCATCAGCACCTGCGATCCGTCGATCCCCTGCCAATGGAAAGTATGGTGGGGATGCTTGTTATACACGCTCCAAGACAGCTTCTGCGTCATCATGTAGTCGACGCCTGATTTTTTCAACAGCTGCGGCAGGCTTGCTGTATATCCGAATACATCCGGCATCCACAGCGATTTCATCTCTTGACCGAATTCCTTTTGGAAATACCGCTTGCCGTACAAAATCTGCCGGACAAGCGACTCTCCGCCTGGCACATTCGTATCCGATTCTACCCACATCGCGCCCTGAAGCTCCCAGCGCCCTTCCCGCACGCGCTGCCCGATCTCCTCGTACAGCTTCGGATATTGTTTCTTCATCCAATCGTAGAGCTGGGGTTGGCTCGCCCCGAAAATATAGTCAGGATAACGTTCCATCATGCGCAGCGCCGTTGAGAATGTTCTCGCGCCCTTGCGGATGGTTTCCCTGATCGGCCAAAGCCAAGCAAGGTCAAGATGCGCATGGCCGACCGCGCTGATCTTCAGCACCGGGTCGCCGCCCCGCTTCGCTAGCTGATCGCCGAGCAATTGCCGCGCTTTGCCGACGCGTTCATCCGTCAGCTCGGTCAGCAGCAGAGAGACCTCGAGCAGCGCCTGCAGGATCCGTTCTTTCCGCGCCGAGCCTGACGGCAGCCGTTCCGCGGTTTCAAGCAGTACCTCAGCATCGTAATAGAGCTGCCGGACTTCCTCGCGGCATACGGCGATAACGGCTTCCTTCAGCGTGCCGCTGCGGAATCGCCCAAATAAATCATTGCAGCCCGCATCGCCCCACAGGTCAATCGTTTCCTCGCCTGTAGACGATTCACTCACATGAACGACTCGTTTCCCCGGCAAGCCCAGGGAATAATCGAATTCCGAGTTAATGTTCGTCAAGCCCTGTACGGGTGAGCCCTCGTCGTCTACAAGGCATAGCTCGCCGTTTATATCGATTAGCAATACGATCTTGGCATCTTTGGCCGATTCAGGTATTCTGCCTGCAAAATGAAACCACGCGCAGTCCCACAAGTTTCCCCATCGGTCACCGGGCGAGAGCTCCGTCATCCGTCCAGACTCTCGCTCTTCAAAGGGTACAGGCTCCGGCGTCACCCATGCCGTAACGCGAAGCTCCTCCAGCGGTATATAAATTTGATCCTTCCACTCGTTTATCATTGATTTCAGCTGCTCCGGCCTAACGATTTCATATGGCATATCCTGTCTCCTTTTTTCAGAAAATGATCAGCCTGTAAATTTCACTTTCACTGTGACGTCCGTATCGCTCAAATGGTAATAATGAAGCAAAACCGTTTCCGAAGCTGCGTCCCACTCATACGGAATCATTTCCGTCTGGCCGCGGTATTCCAGCACGGCTGATACTGGCTGAAGCTGACAGTAGAACCTTGCCGCCGCCCGTATATTTTCAGGGCCCTTTACCTGGAATTCAAATCCCGTTTCGTTTAAGGCGAGCGCTTCGATCCTAGATGATGCCGCAATGCATTCGACGGTACCGTCAACAGGCCGGCCTGTCTTCAAATCAAACAAAAAGGCTTGTTCGCCCGTCTCGATTCTTGCTTCATTCCGTACGGCGAGCGCCGGGTCAAACAAATCGACCACAGGGCCCGGTATCGTCAACGGCGTTTCCGCGATCGACTCATCAAGAACGGCGGCAATGATATATGGACCGCGCCGAAGCTGGAAATAATGCTTTGGCCGCAGTTGAAAATCCGGATCGCCGAGTGCTTTAATCGTCTCCGATACCATCCTGCGCAAGGCAGCGGCGCTTTCAACCGATTTTGCGCATTCATCGGGGGCGACGGCTAGGTATCCGACCGCGCCTTTGCCTGCCCGGAATACGCCGTCCCCTGCTCCTTGCAGGTCCAGCTGTTCAAATAGATGCTCACGCGGAGAATCATAGTTCGAACCGCTCTCATTCCACCAAGCGCGAATGCGGTGGTACGGGTCGGAGTCGTCACCGACATACACCAGCGCGCCTCCGTTTCTGACCCATCCGGCTAAAGCGAAATGCAGGTCGGGATATTCCGGCTTCATAAATTCGTAGCTGAGCAGCAGTACGCGATAGCCGTTCAAGTAATGAGGAAACCGCCGCACATTGTCCAGCTGAACTGGCCGAACCGGAATGCCGTGTTTGAGCAATGGCAGCGCAAGCCCATAGAAAGGAGAGAAATCGAGCAGCTCCGTATCCCCCTCCAGACCGAAAGCTTCTGCGTTGGTACCGTCGTATTTGATCAGCTGCTCAGGCGCTTGTGCCTCCATCCTCATGCGCTGGAACATAGCCGAATCGGCAATTAAAATTCCGACCTGCTGCATCGTTTCATCTATCTGCTCCAGCTCCTGATCCATGTTCCCAAGCGTATGCATCACATTCAACAGTGTCGTTGCATAGGCCGGCGGCAAGCCTTCTTTCCCCGTTCCGTCCTCCGACGGATATTTCCCTTCAAAAACCCGTTTCGGCCAAGGGGACACCTCATAATGCGAAACGGCGGGATGCAGAAGAGATGCGGTAACGATCCGAAAATAGTTTTGTTTGTAATCCGCCCATGTATAGCTCGGATTGTCCTCAATCGGATCATGAAGAAACCACATCCGGCGCCCCGTACCTCTGACCAGCTCCTGCATGATGCCATATTCCAAATAAGCGGTTTCAAAGGTTCTTTCTTTCCTTACCCCGTGGTAGACATTAGGCGTCCGTGACGTACCGGTCCAAATCTGTGCGATGTAGCCGTCAATGGAAGGGAGATCGATCAATTGCGACTCCGGACTGACGATCCTCCATTGCGTATAGTTGATCAGGCTGTGCGTCGGGACATAAAATCGTAAATCCCGGCCATGCGTCGTTAAGGCATATTCCTTTAATTCAGCGCACAAGCGGTCAAGGCTGCGCGTGTATAAGTACGCCTTTAGCTTCGAAGCTCTGAACTGCGCATCCGGAGACGCGTGCGGAGCTGACCAAGGCTCCCTGTAATACAGTCTCCATTCCCGCTTAAACGCCTCGGAATAGCCGCCGTTCACCCAAAACTCCGGCTCCTCCAAATGGATGGCTTCCACGCCCGCATCTACCGCAAGCCGGATGGGCCCTGCCAAAAAATTCGTATAAGAAAGAGTAGGAACCATATAAGGAATATCCGGCGAATCGCCGTGCAGGATGGGATCCCCGTTTCTGTCCGTCTGCGCCTCATCCCAGTGGTCCCGTCCGTCAATTTCACCGTTCAGGTAGCTTTGATAATTCCCCCACGCCACGCCCGTCATCAAATGAACGATATAGCCCTTTTCCTTCCACTGGCGGATCCGTTCCGGCATCGTATCGTCGATCCCATACACCATAATGAAATCAGTCTGCAAGTCGTATGAAGCGCGATAAGGAGCAGATTCCTGAAAACCGGTTCTTTCTTCCCTTCGATCTCTGGCCAAACGCAAGACCTCCTTGCCGGTTTTTCATATTTTTCGGATATAGATAAGAATAAGGTTTGTTTTTTCTTTCTCAGTATAACGTTTAGTATGTATATATTCAATATAATTTTATAGACATTTAAACATATCCGCGTTGTTGTGAATTTCTAAAATCTATACAAATAAAGGGTGAAAAGCTGATTCTGAAGCACTAAAAAGAGAATGAAAGCATTTTTCCACTAACTTTCATCCTATTTCAATCAATTTCCGATTAGTTTTTTTGAAAAGTTTTGTCGAATATTGAATTAAAATAGACTTAATATATTCAATATATATTAAATATTATTAATCATCATGATATCTTTTCTCTCCATCGAAAATTTGAATCCTTCGCTAAGTCGCGCATCTTTTCCTGATGACCCGAGTTCAATGAAAAAAGGCTGTTCGGTTTGTCATGTTGAATGACAGACCGAACAGCCTATTTTTTGCTTCCTCTTCTAATTCTTCATATTCTTATTTGCATGCACTAGTCGTATGGCGGGTAATCAATTCCGGTTTAATTAATATTTTGCTGTAATTCCCCTTAGGCTCTCCCGCGGCGTTTATACGGTTAAGCAGCAGCTCTGCCGCTTGATAACCGATTTCATGCTCGAACTGCTTAATATGGGTGAAATTCGTGACTCCTTCCATAATCGCGGTCGAATCATCAAACGTTATGATCGATAAATCCCGAGGCACGTTAAGCCCTGCGAGCTCAGCCATTTGATGAATGTGAGCGCCAAGCTTGCCATTTAACGTAATATATGCGGTAGCCATCCGGTTTTTGACATACCTGAACAAAGGATGAGCTTGAACATCATCCGATGTCCTCAAGCTGAATTCCGTAATGATATGCGCGGGATTAATTAGCGCGCCTTTGTTTTTTAGCGCGTTCATATATCCGTCTATCCGTTCCTGAACGGTAACCGTCTGAAGCGGCGAATCGGAGCATATAGCGATTTCCCGGTGTCCCAGCTCCCAGAGGTAATCTACCGCAAGCTGCGTGCCGATTCGTCCGTCAGACGCAATGTAATCCGTCTCCACTCCAGGCAAGAAACGGTCGATCAGGACAAACGGGAACCCGCTGAATTTCATGCTTAAAATCTCTTCGTTATACTGACCTTCGTCAACCGGGAAAATGAGCAGACCTTCAACGCCAATATCCGCAAACAGCTTTATGGCCTCTTTTTCTTTCTCCAGCTGGCCCCCGGTCAATTGGATTACGGATCGGTAACCCTTTTCCAGCAAACCCTTTTGCATCCCGTCGATCAAGCGTATCGAAAAATAATCCTCAATGGTCGGCATCACGATTCCTATGATCTTTTCCCTTAATCCATTTTCCCGCTGCTCATGTAGATGGGCCGCAGGCCGTCCGGCATCGGGAGCCTCCGCCTTCGCATGATTCACGAAGCTCCCTCTTCCGGGAACGCGGGTAATCGAGCCTTCATTGGATAAACCCGCCAAAGCATTAACGACCGTAATTTTACTTACGTTAAAAAGCTCCATGAGCTCCTTTTCGGTCGGAATCCGGTCACCATGCTTTAGCCCAGAGGATTGAATGAGCTCTTTAATATAATCCTGTATTTGCTGATACAGTGGCATTCTCTCATTTTTCATGTTTTTCACCAAAAATTCTGTATATTTGTTATGTTATATATGATATATGTTTGCTGTCCTTTTTTCAAGTGAGCTTAAAAACAAATTATGCCCGAAAACATTATCCCGGACAGGAGCGATTATTCATATTAAGAGAGAGGACGACCGATACAAGCGGTGTCCTCTCTATCATTACAGTAACTTTGTTATGGCTTAGCTGGCAGGCCGTTCGCGCTGCGAATCAACGAGAAATACTGGTCTGCACGAACTGCTTCGTACTCCGGCCCGAGCGACGCTTGCAGCTGAGCGATATCGGACGGCGTCATGCTCCAAGCAAGCAAGCCCAAGGAGATGAACAACGGCGATTTCCCGTCCCATTTCGCTTTGGCATCGGCCAGAATCTTCTCGCCGTCCTTCACCGTGCTGATGCCTTGAATCGTCGAGACGGGAAGCTTTCCGCCGACGATCTCTACGCCATGGCGGTCTTCCCAGCTCAGGAACATCCCAGATGGCTTATATTCCTTGATATAAGCAGCGGCATGCGCTTCGCTGAGCGGTATATTTTCACTGTTAATGCGGTTCAATACGTAAGGAATCGTCATGCCGGTCTTCTCCATATACGAATTCGACTGCTTCAGGAACTCAGCGAATGATTTTGCAGGCCAAGCATTCGGATAGAAGTATCCCGCGCCGGACGGTCCCGCGATAAGCAGGTCGTTATCCGTAGCGGTCTCCCTGTAATAATTGAGCATCGCAGGAGCGCCATCGTAGAGAAGCGGACTGGAGGTCCAGTTCAGCGGCACCTTGCCTCTGCTCGGATCATCCCATAGAATACGCATTCTATGCTGGTTATACTGGAAGTTGTCGCCTTCGCTGAAGGTGTACGTGACATAAATCTTGTTCTCCAGCTTAGGCGCTTTTACCGTCTTCGCTTTCACGGCATTCGCTTTGGTGCCGGAGAATACTGTCAGGTTGCTGAACCAGTCGGCAGCGAGTACGTAAACGCCATAATTAGACGTGATTTCAACGCCGCTGAATTCTCCTTCTGTATCGTTACTGAACCAGCCTAGATAAGGCGTACCCGGCTTCACGCCCGAGAGGATTTTCTGGAAAAGTTCTTTTTCTTTCGGCACGTTGGAATCGAGCCAGAACACCATCGCATTGTTCGCAACCGCATAATCACGCAGGTAGCCGTAAGGCTCCTTCTGTTCAGAGGACACCGGTTGAACATTGCCTGCGGACACTTTGTATTGATTCCACATATCCACGGAGGCCGTTAGCTGCTTCGTACCGGCAGGCGGCGTGAATTTATAGATAAAGTAGCGGCCATTATCGGCGAACCGATGACCTCCGTTGCCCGTAGATAACTGCGAGCTCTGCCGATCATATAAGAAAGCCTCTTCCTCCGGCGTGCCCGGAATGAATTCCGCTACGGTCTTCCCGTCAGCTTTAAGCGTAACCTGATGGACGGCAGATCCCCAGCCGTCCTGCGTAAACGCATCTTCAAAGCGGAGATAAACATCCGTTTTGCCAAGACTCGCGCTTAGGTCGAGATCATACACTTTTCTATTATTCCCATCTCGTTCCTGTGTCTTATCTTCGTCGATAACTTTGAACAAGTCCGATTGATTTTCTGGAAGTTTGATCGAGGTTTCCGGATTAAGTCCAACGAGCATCCGATGCGTCGTTTGGCTCCAAAGGTTCTCGTATTGCCAAGTATAAGCATCCAGCCTATCCTTGAATTTCCCTTGCAGATCATCCAATACTTTCAAGTCGTATGGCGCGGCCTGCAGTTTCTGCGCAATTTCAGGACTTGCGACTACAGCATTTTTCAATCCGGCCAAAGTCGTTGCTACATTGACGGAGTCCGGCACCTTCGGATCGTATATGATGATTCCGCTGATTTCCTTCTTGTAAGTACGGACGATCTGCCAGTAATCGTCCCTCACCTTGTAAGTAACATCCAGGTCATTCAGCCAGGTGAATGCCCCTTCTTCTTTGTTTTCAAGCAAATAAATGCGAGGCTCGGCACGGTTAACAATACCCTGAAGCGTCGCCATCAATATTTTTATGTCTCCGGGCGCATCATAAATATCCGCTACTTCCAGCTGTTTTATTTTCGAAAAACTTGGAAGCGCTTGCTTTTCCGGCCAAACGATCGTGCTTGCTTGCGGCTTATCCTTGGAGTCGGCTGCCGCTGCACTTAAAGACAAGGACAACGTACAGACAACAGCGAGCCCGATAACGGTAAGTTTACGTAACATGGTTACACCTCGGTTGGATTGTTTTTTGGAGGTTCGCTTCTCGACGCATGCCTCATCCCTTACCCTCCTTTGCCCGGCAGCGTCCTTACAAGCCCTCGCTTATATATATTTATTATATTCATAATACTATTACAACCACTTCGACAAAAGCTCCTATGCTATGACATGAATATGATTCTCTTGTTGTAGGCTGTTTTAACTGCATTAGTTATTTTTACCTAATTCTTGGAAGGGATTTCAGTGTTTCAACCATAGAGGCCAGTCTGTGACATTGTTCAAACAAAAGAACCCCCGCGTTATGCGGGGGTTCCTCTGTTATGGCTATAGGTGCTTCGCCATGGAATGAAGCTTAGGATTTATTAAAAGTTGAATACGAAATCATCATCATTCAACGGCTCAACGTGAATCGTACGGACATAACCGTTTCCTTTTTTTGAGAAGAAGTCATGCTGCTTCGTATGTGTGCTTATGCCGTTAAACACGATCGGATTTACCTGCTCCTCAGGGAAATGCGGCTCCATGCCAAGGTTCATAAGCGCTTTATTCGCATTGTAACGCACATAAACGTTAACCTCCTCAGCTAGGCCGAGGGGAGCATACAAATGCTCGGTGTAGATAATCTCGTTCTCGTAGAGCTCATTTAACAGCGCATAAATCTCGATTTGAAGAGCTGCTTGCTCCTCGGCACTAAAGGTTTGGAATAGCTCTTGCGCAAGAACGCCCACATACAGGCCGTGAATACTCTCATCACGCAAAATCAAATCGATAATTTCGCCGCTGCTCGTCATTTTGCCTTGACCAGCCAGGTAAAGCGGGTAGAAGAAGCCGCTGTAGAACAGGTAGCTTTCCAAGAATACGGACGCAGCCATCGCTTTGTAAAGCTCTCTCGGGCCCGTAATGTTCGAATACCAGGAAGAAATCAAATTCGCTTTCTTCTGCAGCTGTTCGTTTTTCTCCACCCACACGAAGATCTCATCGATCTCTTCGCCGGATGCTAGCGTCGTGAAAATACTGCTGTACGATTTGGCATGGATTTGCTCCATCATCGACATAAAGGACAACACAGCTTTACGCTGCAAGCCATCTACATGCTCCAAAATTTTCGGCATGCCGATACCGCCTTGAATCGTATCAAGCAGCGTAAGACCGCCGAGCACGTTTTTGTAAAGCGTGCGCTCAGCGTCTGTCATTTCCATCCAATCCATCTTATCGTCCGACAACGGAATCTCTTCATCCGTCCAAAATTGCATTACATTTTGCTGCCAGAATGTTAATGTGAAATCGTCATCCGGGCGGTTCCAGTTTACTGCTTTCATTTGATGAGCTCCTTCTTTGCTACGTAAGCATCAATTAAAATAAAACTTAAACGGCACAGCTCGTGCATTCCTCAACGGAAAGCCGCTTCGTTCTTGTGTAATAGAGCGATTTGAGCCCTTTTTGTGCAGCGTAAACATAGAAGCGCGCCAGCTCGCGAGTCGTCACATTACTATTTACATGCAGCACCGATGAAATACCTTGGTCTACGTGCTGCCCAATTTCAGCAATGAGATCAATCAGCTTGAATTGATCGATATTGTAAGCTGATTTGTAGTAGAAATAGTTTTCCTGTGCCAAATACGGCATCGGATAATAGGTTGTTGAGTTCGCATACGTGCGTGTCTCGATGTGCTCGACAATCGGCATAACGCTCGATGTTGCGTTTTGGATATACGAAATACTTTGTGTCGGCGCAATAGCAAGGCGGTACGCATGGTATAAACCGTGCTCTTGTACTTTTGCTTTTAGAGCTGCCCAATCCTCAGGTGAAGGGATTTCCATACCCTCGAACAATTCCTTGACTCGATCCGTTTTTGGACGGTAATCGGTTTCTACATAACGAGTGAAATAGGTTCCCTTCGCATACTCGGAACGTTCGAAATCCTTGAAGGTAATGCCGCGTTCTTTGGCGATTTCCATACTTTGCTCAAGGGAGTAGTAGTTCATCATCATAAAGAAAACGCCGGCAAAATCCTTTGCTTCTTCGCTTTCGTATGCGATTTTGTTTTTCGCCAGGTAGCCGTTTAGGTTCATCGCGCCAAGTCCTACGGAATGAAGCTCCTCGTTTGCTTTGCGAACGCCTGGGGCATTATCGATATTAGATAAATCGCTGACTGTCGTCAATGCTTCGATGCCCACATGTACGGACTCTTTTATCTTCTTATGCTCCATAACATTAACAATGTTAAGTGAAGCAAGGTTACAGCTGATATCGCGTTGAATAACATCATCAAAGCCATAATCTTTTATTTCTGAAGTCTCCTGCAACTGGAAAATTTCCGTGCAAAGGTTGGACATTTTGATCGATCCGATATCTTTAAGCGCGTGAACGCTGTTAGCATTTGATTTGTTCATGATGTATGGGTAGCCTGATTCAAGCTGAATCGAAGCGATTTTTGTCAACATGTCGCGTGCGTTCATTACTTTTTTCTTTGTTACCAGTTCATTAGCGAGCAATTCTTCGTACATCTCGTCCATATCCATGTCATCGAGATGCTTATTGTATGCTTTCTGAACGGAATGCGGACCAAATACGAATAGCGGTTTGTTTTGAGCTGCGAGCTCATAAAATTTATTCGGAATAATTAGTCCGATAGACAACGTTTTGATACGCGCCTTCTCATCGGCGTTAATTTTTTTGCAATCTAGGAACTCGATGATATCCCAGCCGAAGATGTTGTAATAACCAGCTCCTGAGCCTTTGCGCTGACCCATTTGGTCTGCGTAAGAGAATGCATCCTCCATTAGCTTAAGTACCGGCATGATGCCTTTTGCAGCGCCTTCTACGCCTTTGATCGGCTCGCCGCGTCCGCGAAGCTTCGAGAGGTTGACGGCAACGCCGCCGCCGATTTTGGATAGCTGCATGCATGTTCCTAAAACGTAGTTGATGGAATTAAGCGAGTCGTCCATTTCAAGCAGGAAGCAGGAAACCATCTCACCGCGACGGCTCTTGCCCGCATTCAGGAAGGTGGGAGTAGCTGGCTGCAAGCGTTGATCGATCATCGCTTCAGCGATGCGGAGTGCTCTTGCTGCGTCGCCTTCGCCTAGGTGCAAAGCAACGATCGCTACACGGTCGGAGTATTGCTCTAAGTATTGCGCTTTGTTGTTGGTCTTCATCGCATAGTCTTTATAGAACTTCGATGCTGCCATGTAGGACTGAAATTCAAAGCCGCTGTTCGCTGTTAACGTAAATACAGCCTCAACCTGCTCATGTGTATATTTTTCATATACATTATCGTAATAATCGTTCTCGATTAAGTAATCTAGCTTGTGTTTGAGGGAATCGAACTTCACGCTCTTCTCTTCCACTTCTTCCATAAATGCAGCAACAGCCTCTTTATCTTTTTCCAGCTGGTAAAATCCGTCTGCACCGCGCTGCATCAATTCGTTATTCAGTTCAATATGCTTCAATGGTTCGCACCCTTTCGACAAAATGTTGCGTATCTTGATTCGTGCCTGACAATTCAAACTTCAAAATCACGGGGACATCATACTTTTGGGAGATCGTATCCGCGCTTTTCGCGAAGCCGGTTCCCCAGTTTCGGTTGCCGCTGGCAGAAACGCCGCGAAGCATGTCCGCATTGTTCTCCAGAAAAGAAGTGACCTTCTCTGGTACTTGGCCGAACCCTGTTGTATACGTGACCAGCACGAACGGCTCGTCCACTGCTGCCTTCTCATCGATTGGCACTGCCCGCATATTCAATTTTTTAATGAAACGCTTGACATTACCTGTTTTGGAATCATAGACAACTAGCATAGCACGTTCGCTCCCCTACTGAAATCAAGCAATCAAAAAGCGCTTCTGACTAGCAAATCCGTCAGCTGCGCCGGTTCAAGGTTTACCGATGGTAATCATTGAAAGCACCAATCCACATCAATATGTAGTTGATGTTTTTGATTCTACATCAATATATAGGAGTAGTCAATGAAAATTATGGAGAAAATATTAATCTGTTTTTTTGGCGCACTCGACTATTTTAACAGATGCGGATATGATGTGATAGTGACATTTTATTGCTATTACGGAGGGACCCATGAACATAAAATCAACGGCAGGTCAAATGCGTGAAACCGTAGAGAAACTGTTCAAAGACGCCGGATATACGGTGCCTGAGCTGCTTTCTTATATCGAAAAGCTCGAAAATGACCATGCTCAAATGGCCGGTCAATTGAAGAAAATGAAGCTGGATTCCGTGCGAAAAGCATCGGCTGCGGCCGGAATGAACAGCCGTTTGAAAGATGCGCTTCGCGAGTAAACGGGTTAAGAGACACAATATCTAGCATTATACAAGCATGCGATTCGAAGATTCTGATAGCACTTCTCGTTCACCGAGACTCTCCTGATAAAATATTACAATCAGCTGCAGAAAACGACATTTTTTGCGAAATACTAGATATGGTTGCTTTCGAGGTTTCTTTTATCGTCAACCCTATACTCCCCATCCGACTGGAAGATGGTCATCCATACCTCATCCTATCCCTTTAAGTTCCGCTAAGCATTTGAACCGGACACGCAGGAGCATTCCAATGCATTTACGAAGCTCTACAGCCCTTATGCGGCCCCGAAGCCGGCTCTCTCCTATTGGACTATGAGATTGCTTCCGAGCCCGCAGGCAGGGAATAAAAGATTCTGAGCACGGATTCGGGAGGGAACAATACGCTGAGGAAAAGCAAATGTTCGGTATCCCCCGAAAATCATTTAAGCAGCCGATAAATAAGGGCGATCCTATAAGGTAAGATTACCTTTTAGGATCGCCCTTTTTGTTTATGTTTAGCATAAGTCATTATTTGATAGCAGCAAAGAATAAACGCTCTGAATCGCCGTTCGCCGGCCGCAGCTCAAAATCCGCATACCGGTCTACCGTTTGGAAGCCGGCACGCCGCAAGGCAGACTCGATCCAATCGGGATCATAGGCACGCTGCACATGCGATTCCTCGAACCTATGAAATTTCGAATCCGGGTCCCGCGAGAAAATCGTTAAGTGATGCTCAATCTCACAGCGTTCCTCATCGAAATCACAGGTCCATATGTACGCGACATCCCGCTCATCCAGCACAAAGGGCTGCTCCTCCGCATAACGGATAAGCTGTTTTTGAGGGTGCATGTCAAACAGGAAGGAACCGCCGCTGCGCAAGCCCTCGTAAGTTGCACGGAAAGCTGCTTCAATATCGTCTTCCTCGGTTAAGTAATTTAGACAATCGCAAAACGAAATCACCGCGTCAACAGGCTCCTGAAGCTCCCATTCGCGCATATCCTGCTGCAGCCACCGAAGGGAGCCTGCCCGCGGCCTTGCCACTAACTGGGGCGTCTCGTCCCACTTACTGCGGGCAACGGAAAGCATATCAGAGGAGAGGTCAATGCCATAGACATGGAAGCCCGAGCGGGCCAGCGGAATAGAGAGACTCCCTGTGCCGCAGCCAAGGTCAACAACGGTCGCCGGCATCCCGTAACGCGACCAGCTTGCCCTTGCAAAGCCCAGCCAATCCGCGTAAGGCATGTCCTCCATCAGCTGATCATATACCGTTGCAAACTGTCCGTATGAGCGTGTCATTGCCCATCAGTCCCTTCACCTTCGGTTCCTGAAGCGCTCGCTTGCTCCGTCGCTTCAGCTTGCGGATTTTCCGCCAGATATGTCCAACTGCCTTTCTGCGTTACGAGTCTTTCACGCATCAGCTTGCCTATCGCGCGTTTAAATGCGCCTTTGCTGATTCCGAATTTTTGTTTAATAATGTCGGCATCCGTTTCGTCGGAGTATGGCATGCCGCCTCCTGGTCTTTCTTTCAAGAAAGCGAGGATCCGATCGGCATCCTCAATCCGTCCTACTTCCTTACGCTGCGCCATCGACAGGTTTGCTCTGCCGTCCTCGCGAATAAAGGTGACCCGGGCGCTCACGCGTTCGCCGAGCCGAAGCGGACGAATACGTTCAGCGCTTGGAATCAGACCGTAGACGCCAAAGCCTACAACGCCTCCGTCGATCATAACAAACGAACCGAGCTGAAGTGTTTTGGTTACCCAGCCCTCAACCCATTGGTTATTCCAGCTCTCGGGCGCAGGAAATACGAGCTCCGATAGTTCTTCCTCGAATGCGATCTTGGCAACGAGCCTTCCGATTTTGTCATGCTTCATGACAACGAAAACTTCGTCGCCAGGCAGAGGCCTATAGTCGATGCTCTCCGGCAGTTCCGAGAGAGGAAGCAGCAATTGCCTGCCAAGTCCCATTTCTAGAAAGCAGCCAAGTCTTGGATGAACGTCCGCGACACGCAGTCTAGCAAGCTCGCCAAGCTGCAGCAATGGCTTCTTCATGGTGGCGGCCAAACGATCCTCCGAGTCATAAAACAGGAAAGCTTCTACATCATCGCCGATTTTAGGCTTAGAGCCCACGAGCTCGGTATAATGCATAAGCACATCCGACTCCCCGTCGCTCAAAAAATACCCGTAGGGCGACACCTCGCGTGCCACCCTTAACGTTTGAGTCGTACCGGCTACGAAACTCATGCGAACTCCACAACCTTCGCGTCGGACCAAAGCCGCTCGATGTTGTAATATTCACGCTCGTCGCGGTGGAATACGTGAACAATCACGTCGCCGAGATCGATCAGTACCCATCTAGCCGAATCCATGCCTTCGATTCCCCGAACCCGGGTTCCGCTTTTTTCGGCTTGCTTGCGAATTTCGGTTGCGATTGCTTGTACCTGCGTATCCGAATTCCCGCTGCAAACAACGAAATAATCCGAAACCAATGATATTTCTTTTAGATTCAAAGCCACTACCCGCACTGCTTTTTTGTCTTCTGCCGCTGCAACCGTAATTTGAAGCAATTCATCTGAATGTACCGCCATAGCTCAGCCTCCTGTTAAATATAATTATTCCAATAAACCGTTTCTCGCTTCTACCGTTAGCGGAAATATTCGTTTCCCTTTTTCTAACAAGAAGAAAATCGTAGAATTAAACCCTGCCAGCAGCGCCTTATCCAAAAACTGCCCGCTAAGATCGCGTATCGTATCCACGCCCGGAAAGTCGCGCCCTGGTTCCATATAATCCGCCAGACACACAATCTTCTCAAGCTTCGACATTCCCCTGCGTCCAGAAGTATGATAACGGATGGCATCGAGCACTTCGGCATCCGTTACGCCGTATTCATGCTCAGCCACCCAGGCTCCAACCGGCGCATGCCACAGCTCTTTATCATAAAACAGCAGCTCGGCGGGCAAGGATTGCTCGCGTATGACTTGCTGCATGCGCTCTGTCGGCCAGTATTTGGCTACGTCATGCAAAATGGCAGCAAGCTCCGCTCGCACGGGGTCCTCGCCGAATCGCTCTGCCAGCAGGACAGCCGTTTCCATGACGCCCTGCGTATGAAGCCATCTACGCTCCGGCATTTCTGCTTTTACCTTTTCGATCATTTGCTCACGATTCATACAGTTTGTACCTCCTCATGTAGCTGTTCACCGAATCCGGCACTAAATATTGAACCGTTTGCCCGGCATTTCTACGGCTTCGTATCGCCGTAGAAGAAATGTCGATTGCCGGCATATGAATAAGCTTAACCCGCTCCTGCAAGTAACGCGGCAGCGCGGCCAGATTAATCGGATCCCCGGGACGCTCCAAACCAATAAATGAAATACGGGAAGCAAGCTGTTCGATTTCATACCATTGCGGCAGGTCATTAATCCGATCCGATCCGATAATATACGAAAAAGAATCGTTCGGATTTCTTTTCTGCAGCTCCTTAACCGTATCGTAGGAGTAGCTGACACCGCCGCGAAGCAATTCGATATCTAGTGCGCGGAAAGCCGAGTTGCTGCTGATGGCTTCGCAAACCATCTCGTAGCGACGCTCTCCGCTAACACCCGGCTCGTTAGCCTTAAGCGGAGGACCGTAAGACGGAATGAACCATACCTCGTGCAGGTCACACTGTTCGCGCGCTGTTTCCGCCGCAATCAGGTGGCCGATATGGATGGGATCGAAGGTGCCGCCCATTATGCCTATCTTGCTCACTCGTTGAACGCCTCCATTCGTCAAGCCGGATCAGAGCTCACAAACCGCTGCGGTATTTTAGTATGCCCTTTATGGTAAAAACCACATCCGGCATTAGCTCCGATCCATCCTCAGGCTTTACTTGCGAGCAGCGCTTGGAAGCTCTATTTGTTTGTAATCTTTTGATTCCTTATAGAGGACGATCGTTTTCCCAATGACCTGTACAAGTTCAGCTCCTGCTCCCGCGGCAACCTCCGCGCCGATTTCCTTAGGATCGTCCAGGCAGTTGTTAAGCACGGAAACCTTAATGAGCTCGCGTGTTTCGATAGCCTCTTCGATATGGCGAACGAGGTGGTCGTTTGTGCCACCTTTACCCACTTGGAAAATAGGGGTCAAATGATGGGCAAGCGATCTTAAATAACGTTTTTGTTTACCTGTAAGCATGATAATGGTTCCTTCTTTCATCTCGATGTTTCGTCTGTTTATTATTGAATAAGAGTTAAAAAATATCGGTCAGCCTTGCAAAGAAGCTAAGACCGTCTCACGCATCGCCGCTGCCGGGGCAGGCTGTCCTGTCCAATATTCGAAGGCATACGCGCCTTGATAAATGAACATGCCAAGACCGCCATGGATACGGCAGCCGCGCTGCTCGGCCTCGTGAAGAAATCGCGTCTTTAAGGGATTGTATATTAAGTCGCTTGCTACCGCACCCGGCCTAAGCCAGCTTGCATCAATCGGTGTCTCATCCGTATTCGGGAACATACCGACGGAAGTCGTATTGATCACGATGTCCGCTTCCGTGCAGGCGCTTTGCAGCCCCTCCATTGAAATTGCTCTGATCTCGACTTTTCCGTGCAAGGAATCCGCAAGCGCCTTGGCGCGTTCAACGGAACGATTTGCTATCGTAATGCGGTCTGGCATCTCATTGGCGAGGGCAAAAATAATTCCACGGGCAGCGCCGCCTGCGCCGATCACGACGATTCGTTTGCCCGCAAGCTCGCGTTCCGCCTCTTCTTTTAGAGAACGAACGTAACCTATTCCGTCCGTGTTGTAGCCGATGAGCCGTCCGTCGTCATTGACGATCGTGTTTACCGCGCCGATTGCCTGTGCGCTCGGGTCGATCTCATCAAGCGCCGACATGATATCGAGCTTATGCGGTATCGTGACGTTAACGCCGCGAATCCCCATTGCCCGTACGCCTGCCGCGAAATCCCCGACGCGGTCTGAGGTTACGTGAAATGCCGCGTATACGCCGTTGATTCCCGTCTCCCGGAAGGCGCGGTTCATCATGATCGGTGATTTCGAATGTCTAATCGGATTGCCGATTACACCGAATAATAAAGTATTGCTGTCGATCCGGTTTCCTGCGCCCGCGTTCGTCACAGAGAATTCCCCTTCCGAGTCCCATGTCGTTAAATCATTGAGTCGCGAAGCATGACCTTTACGCCTTTTGGCGCGTAGATATCAATGACGGCTCCGCCTGTGCCATTCACCTGAATCCAGCCAAGACCGGAGATGAACACATCCTTGTTTAAGCCGCGTTTAACGCGCAGTGAATGTCTTGTCCAAGCCGGAATGGTCTCCAGCTCTTCGAGCGATGGCCCGCCGAGCAATTGCCCGCGGTGATCGGCATATAGCTCATCCGCACGCTCCAGCTTCGTCCGGTGCATATTGAGCGCATTGGACACATAGAACGTAAAGGATTGACGATCGCCCTCAACGAAATCAAACCGTACCAAGCTGCCGATAAACAGGGATTGGCCTGAATTCAATTGATAAACAAGCGGCTTGATCGGCTTGTCCGGCAGTAAAGAGCCGAGGAAGCTGCGCGGTACGACCTCCGTCATCCGCGAGGTATATACGATACCCGGCGTATCAATAATCGCTTTTCCGTCCTCAAGTGGAATATGAACGGCATCAAGCGTAGTTCCCGGGTACCGGGATGTTGTCAATTCGCGTTCCATATCGCTGTAATCGCGGATAAGCCGGTTAATTAAGGTAGACTTGCCGACATTCGTTGCGCCGACCACGTAAACGTCGCGGCCGTTGCGGTATTGCTCAAGCGCTTCAATGACACGCTCGAAGCCCATGTTGCGCTTCGCGCTGCACAGAACGACATCCACCGTGCGCAAGCCCTCTTCCTTCGCCTGCTTCTGTACCCAGTTTCTCAGACGATTGACGTTCATCGCTTTCGGCAGCAGATCGATCTTGTTGACGACCAGCAGCACCGGGTTATTCCCGACAAACCGCTGCAAGCCTGAGATCAAACTTCCCTCGAAATCGTACAAATCGACAATATGCACGACTAAGCTGTCCGTGTTCCCAATGCTGCCAAGCAGCTTTAAGAAGTCATCCTGGTCGACCGCAACGGATGAAGCTTCATTATAATTGCGAATCCGAAAGCATCTTTGGCAAATCACCGGTTCGCGCCCAATAGCCGCTTCCGGCAAATATCCCGGCAAATCGGAGCTTTTTGTCTGAAGCGCCACCCCGCAGCCCGCGCATGAACCAGATGCCTGACTAAGCTGTTGTTCCATCACTTTGTTTCCCCCTCATACCATAACCCTTTTTTCCTCAAGCGCACTAATGCAAAACGTTCGATCCGGCGGTTCACTCGCGTCATGATACCTTCATCTAACGGAGCGATCGGCGTAACCAAAATCGTGTAAAGCCCCATTCGATTGCCGCCAAGCACATCGGTAAGCATTTGATCGCCGATAACGACTGTATGATCTGCTTCCAGGCCTAGTACCCCGAGCGCCTTCCTGAACGCTTTTCCAGCAGGCTTGCGAGCAGCGTGAATATATGGAATATTCAGCGGTGCCGCGAACTTCCCGACACGGGTTTCGTTGTTGTTCGACACGATCACAACCTGAAACCCGCGTGAGCGCACGTAATCAAGCCACTGCACAAGCTCAGGCGTAGCTAACGCCACCTTGGCACCGACGAGCGTATTATCCAAATCCGTAATGATGCCGCGAACGCCTCTCGCATGCAGCTCATCTAAATTAATCTCATAAACTGTATTAACGCGCATATGCGGCAACAGCCGTTCAAACATAATGGATATCCCTCTGCTTTCTGCCTGCTATCTTACGAAACTATACCATACAAACCAAATTAGTTGCAAAAAATACCGCTGCCAATTTCACAGGCAAGCGGTATTTTTTCATGCCAAACGACAAAATCCGATAATCAACTTAATTGATCGATTAACGATCTTACTTTAACAACAAATCGATCCGCTTCTTCCGATGAAGCCATGGACGGGCTGTATTTTGCCTGCTCAAACCGGTCTAGAACCGCTCTAAAATCATCTCGCAGGCGCTTCTGGCTCTGAGACCAGCGCATTACCGCTTCCCGCAGCGTCTCATGTTCCTCGCGCTCCAGCCCTCGCTTCTTGCATACACGGAGCAGTTTTTGCGTCTCGATTACGATGCGGTCATTTGAAGTATACGAGCCGTGCCGCAGCTTGCGCCAAGCAAAAACAAGTTTGTCGCGCCGAATGAATAGCCAAGCGGCCGCAGCAATGAACAAGATTACAGCAGAGCTCCAAACCCACAGCTTCGAGTTCGATGAGCTTTCGGTGCTGCTTACTGCAGCAACATCGCTTTCTTCTGTATCGACATCCGGCAAAGCTTCAGCCTGATCTTCCGCTAACGTATAAGGGAAAGTAAAACCGGCCGTTGCCTCGAACGGAATCCAACCAAATCCGTCAAAATAAATCTCAACCCAGGAATGGGCATCTGAATTCCGTACCGTATAAGTACCGGAGCCGCTCGGATTAATATTCTCATCCGTAAATCCGCCCGGTGGTCCGTAATCGCTAATCGGCAGGACCCCTGGAGCGAAGCCTTTAACCCATCTGGCTGGGAGTCCCAAGCTTCTTGCCATGACCGCCATAGAAGTAGAGAAATAATCGCAATAGCCCTCTTTGAGCTCAAAAAGAAACTGGTCCACGAAATCTTGCGACGATCCGGTAAGCTTGGTTTCATCAGGCAGGTTATTGTAAGTAAAATTGAGCCTCAAATAAGCTTCCAGCAATTTGGCCTTGTCATAATCGTTCGTGGCCTCTGCAGTAACTTCCTCTGCCAATTGCTTGACGCGATCCGGCAAAGTTTCCGGAAGCTCCAAATAATAAGCATTTCTCGACGCGGCTTCCTGATCGGGCCAGCCCGCCGTTGTCTCCCGCAGCAGTGCCTCATCAATGACAGGCACCGAAGAGGTGACGGAATAGGTCTGCGGATATTTGCGGTTTTTCATGGACCAATTCAATAAACGCAGCTCGCCGGAGGAGGCTTCCCATCTTAAGCCAGAAGGAAGGGATGCGGTATCCTCATCCATCCAGTTTACGCTCGTCAGCGGAGCAGCCGCGAACAAGACCGGATAAACATCCTTTCGAATCATCGTAACGATTTGATCGATCTTGGTTGTTCCAGCTGCAGGAGGAGGATCGAGTGAAGTGAGCGCCTCGCCCTTAGGGACGGTAACAAGTACCTCACCTCCTGTTGCCGAATCAACATCCATCCAGCCGACACCCGTATAGACGGCTTTCGATTCTCCGCGCCAATAACTGCGATGCGAGGTCGTGACGGTCATCATCGGCGAATAATCGAATTCAAACCCGCCGCCAAGCTGATCATCGTTGCGGCTGTAACCAGAGCTCGCATTTCCGGTTTTGTTCGGCGTTATCGTATCCGTTCCTTTATCGCCAAGAAATACTTGCACTTGCTCCCCTTTTGCTTCCTTCCAGATCGTATAGGGATCCTGCAGAAGCGGCGACATGGAAGGCATGTTTAGGCCGACGGTCATCAATACGGTAAGCACGAGCGCGATCGGCAAAATTAATTGCAGCGGATATTCGGCCAGTTCTCTCCAACTGCTAGGATGCTCACGCTGCAGCCTCGCCAAATGGCTGGCTACAAGCCAGAGCAAACCTAAGAACACAACCATCCCTACTTCATCCCACAGCCAGATTGGCGTAAAGGAATCCGCAATGGTCAAGACAAGGATACTTACGCCGACGAAGCCGAACATCCGGATCCGCGTGGCCGTCCATATGCCAAACAGAATATATAATAGAAGCAAAGCCAAGCTGATCCAAATGAATGGATTTAGCTGCGCCGCATGGACTTGGAGCCACCAAATCCATTCCTCCCAGCGCTTCGGAGCAGCGATAAGCCAATCCATTTGCGCCAGCCGGGACGTAATCACGATCGAAGCTGCCGCTTGAAGCAGCAGCTTCAGGAGCTTCATCCGAACCGGCAGCAGAACATCGATTGCCACTGCGGCAAACAGCGTATAATAAGCAATGGAGAAGGTTTCCTCCCACCAAAAGTCTTCAAAAATCGTAATCGTATTGGATAGAATGATGGCAATAAAAATAAATCTAAGCTTATCAAACCAATTCTTAGCAAAATAGAGGCCTATTGATTTCATGCTGCGCTTCATGCAGTACCGCTCCCTTCTAAGACAGCTGGGAGCTCTTGTAGCTGCCGAATTTCGAATACTGGCCAGCCTCGCTCGCGCATCACATGCTTCCATGACGTATTATGGCTTTTTGCGTCAACAGAGGATGAGATATGGAGCAAACATGGCGTAATTCCTTTTCGGGTCAGCCACTCCATGCTCTTAATCACGTCAGCACCGGTCTCTGGGGAAATCACGACCGCAAAGCTGCCTGGCTCTAAAATCGTATCCGCCTGCTTAAGAGAGGAATACATGGGCCGTGGCGCATCCGCATTGACAAAAGTAAGATGTCTCATCATCACATTACGTTGATCCACGCCTGACTTAGGAGGAATCATGGTCAACGATTCGCCAACGGAAAGCAAGCCCATTGCCGTGTCGTCTTTTAAACCATTCTCCAGCAATGAAGCAGCCGCGGATACGGCTAATTCAAAGCGGGTTGTCAATTCCCCGCTATAGCCGCCCGCATGCCGGTCAAGAATGACGACCGTACGCGGTAATGACTCACGCTCGAAAGCCTTCGACTTCCATTGTCCCGTCTTCGCCGTCGCATTCCAATGCACGCGCGATAAACGGTCGCCGTACAAATATTCCCGAACGCCGTTGATTTGGGTCGTCTCCTTCGCGGAACGGGAAGCAATGGCATGAGAGTACGGACCCCGAATCCCGCGTTGGATCCCATTCCATTGCCTAAGCGGAACCGTTTGGGGAAGCACGTTGAACACCGTTTCCGTGCCAAACTGACCCGAATGTTCGAATAAACCGAATACATCGTAAGACAAGCACTGCGTGTGCGTAAATCGGTATTCTCCGCGCAGCAGCGGAGGGGTCTGGTACGCCACCTGTCCCGATCGTTTCCAATTCGGCACGAAGGAGGTCTCGAAAGCCAGTTTTTGTCCGTTATGACGCTGGAGCTGATCTCTTACAATGACATAAGGGAGCGGATAATAGCCTGGTATTTTCATGGTAAGATTCACTTCAAGCGAGCTTCCGGCCGATAAGGACTGCTCAAGCGCATTCGAACTCGGTACCGAATAGCTCCTGCTTCCCGTCACCCTGTTTATGCCGCTCCAGCGCCCAAGCACTAAATAAATGAGCAATAGATTTAAAATCATGAAAAGCATCATAGCGGTTTTCCCGCCTTGGAACAAAAAATAAAAAAGACTGGTCAAATAAATAACGGCGACAAGCTGCCAGCGCAGCTTCGAAGATTTAGCCGCTGCCATCGATTATCGCTCTAGCCGAACCGGCACTTTCGTGGACTGGATCACCTGTTCGATGATGTCCTCCGCTTTAAGCCCGTTCATTCTAGCCTCCGTGCGAAGCAGCAGCCTATGGGAAAGAACATGGGGCGCCAGCTCCTTTACGTCGTCTGGCGTTACGAATGTACGCTGCTGGATATACGCACTCGCTTTAGCCGCTCTTGCGAGAGCCAGCGCCGCGCGAGGGCTTGCGCCAAGCATGACATTCGCGTGCTCCCTGGTTCCTCTAATTAAGCTTACCAAATATTTTCCTAACGCTTCATCGATATGCACCTGCAGCACCTGATCCTGAATATGAATCATATCTGATATATTGATCATCGGTTCAATTCGGTCGGATGGATGTATTCCTTCATTAGATAGCACCATTCGCTGCTCATCGGATTCGCTCGGATAACCAAGCGAGAGCTTCATCATAAAGCGGTCAAGCTGCGCCTCGGGAAGCGTGTAGGTGCCTTCAAACTCGATAGGATTTTGAGTGGCAAGCAGAACGAATGGCCGGGGAAGCTCGTATGTATCTCCATCCACCGTTACATGCCCCTCTTCCATCGCTTCAAGCAGCGCTGATTGGGTCTTGGTTGTCGCTCGGTTTATTTCATCGGCTAGCAATATATTAGACATGACCGGACCCGGCCGAAATATAAAGGTTTCCTGCTTTGGATGATAAATGGAAACGCCTGTGATGTCAGTCGGAAGCAAATCAGGATTGCATTGAATACGGCGGAATTGACCTCCGATTGATTTGGCCAACGCTTTAACGAGCTGCGTTTTGCCTGTGCCGGGCACATCTTCCAGCAAAACATGTCCACCTGCAATAACGGCGATGAGCAATCTCTGGATTTCTTCCTGTTTGCCAAGGATACAAGTTTCTAAGTTTCGTAGAATCGTAGCACATAATTGCATGTCTGCAGGACGAATATCCATTTCATTACCTCCCGAAATAACGCTAAAGTACCTACTCAATACTACTATTTTACAGTACTTCCTTTCCCATGCACAAACTTTTTCGCTACAAAAAAAATTGGAAGATCCCACAGGATCCTCCAACTTATGTCCTATATTTATTATCCTTTTGGTCTGACCACAAGCGCTGCCAGAAAGGAGAAAATTATAGCTGCAGAGATGCCGGCGCTGGTAACTTTAAAAATACCGGAAATGACGCCAATCCACCCCTGGCTATGCAGCTCGGTCAATGCCCCGTGGACGAGCGCATTGCCGAAGCTTGTGATCGGAACGGTGGCTCCCGCTCCTGCGAACTTGACCAATGGCTCATATAAATCAAAGCCGTCAACAATGGCCCCGATAACCACAAGCGTCGCCATCGTATGCGCCGGCGTCAGCTTCAGCACATCAAACATGAGCTGACCGATCACGCAAATAGCCCCGCCGACTAGAAAGGCCCATAAAAAAATCATACTGATTTACCCTCCTTTTGCGCTAATGGCGACAGCATGCGCGATACAAGGGATACTCTCCCCTTGCTGGAACGAGAGCGGTGACAGCAAGGCGCCAGTAGCAACAACTAAAATTCGCTTTAATTCACCCTTTTTGATTCGTTTAAGCAAATGCCCATAGGTCACTACAGCAGAACAGCCGCAGCCGCTTCCCCCAGCCTGCACCTTTTGCTTCTGCACGTCATATACCATCAGGCCGCAATCGCTGAAGACCGTATCATTCATGGGCACTCCGTTTTTCAAGAGCAGTTCCTTCGCAATCGGATGACCTACTCCAGCCAAATCTCCCGTTACAATTAAGTCATAATCGCTGGGCGTACGGCCGGTATCATTAAAATGAGCTTGTATCGTATCGACAGCGGCCGGCGCCATCGCTGCTCCCATATTAAATGGATCCGTAATTCCTAAATCGATGACTTTGCCGATTGTTGCACATTCAACGACTGGGCCGTTTCCTTCAGCAGCGACGATAGCAGCGCCTGACCCCGTTACGGTGAACTGTGCCGTGGGCGGCTTCTGAGAGCCGTATTCGGTTGGATAACGAAATTGCTTCTCCGCCGTACAATTGTGGCTGCATGTTCCGGCAAGCACATGCGTACCTGCTCCGGAATTCACGAGTAATGAAGCGAGCGCAAGAGTTTCCATCGATGTTGAACAGGCGCCAAAAACGCCGATGTAGGGTACACCAAGCGAGCGAGCCGCGAAGCTGTTGCTTATGATTTGGTTCATCAAATCTCCGCCAATAAAAAATTGAAGCTGATCACGCTGTATGCCTGCATTTTGTATGGCAAATTCGGATGCTTGCTCAAGCAGGAGCCTCTCCGCCTTTTCCCAGCTTTTCTGCTGCATATCAAGTTCGGGATGAACAAGATCAAAATCAGCCGCAAGCGGCCCCTCTCCCTCGTCAGGGCCGACCACAGTTGCTTCGCCAATAATAACCGGGCGCTTCTCAAACCACCACGTTTGCTTCCCACGCAGCATATTACTGACCCCCAGTACCTAGTATGAGATGGGCAATTCCGACGAAAAAAGCAGCTACTGTACCAAATACGATGACGGATCCCGCCAGCTTAAACATATTTCCGCCGACGCCGAGCACAAGGCCCTCGCTTCGATGCTCCAATGCAGCCGAACACATCGAGTTCGCAAAACCTGTAACGGGAACAGCGGAACCGGCACCGGCCCATTGCGCGATTTTGTCATACACGCCGAGACTCGTCAGTATAACGGATATTAAAATAAGCGTCGCCACCGTCGGGTTGCTTGCTGCTTCCTGACTCATTCCCATCAAATGAACGTAAAGCTCTTGAATGGCTTGTCCAAGCACGCATACTGCTCCGCCAAAAACAAATGCCTTCAAACAATTTCCCAAAATAGATCTTGGCGGCTCCATGGATTTCGCGAAAGACTGATATTCCTTCGGCGACATCGCCATTTTTTTGTAGTTATTTCGGCTTTTGCTTTTTGCAGCCACTGCGCCATCCTCCTTTTCCGGCACGGTATCTCGTTAGGCATAAGCTCGAGGTTCCGTATCCGCATTACTTTCTTCTCGTTCATTATTTGTAATAGCAGGAAGCAATATTCCAGCAAAAAAAGGATTGTCTCAGACGAACATTCGTCTAGGACAATCCTTTTCTCAAATTAAAATCGCTAGCAATAAAAGAACGAGCAATACATACAATACGAGCACAAGTATACTCAATAAATAACGCTGCCGTTTTTTCGACACAAGCGCTGCTCCCCTCACATCGGGCTTATAACTACAGCATATGCCAAATACCCAGCAGGAGAGCTTGTTTCGATCGAATTTTCTAGGCAAAACCTAATCTTCAATGATCATAACGCCTTTCGCAGCAAGGTTGTGCTTGCCGTTAACAGGCTCGCCCGTCAACAATTCGGGACGCGGCTGAGCGCCCAGCTCGATCTCTGCGGCCTCTGCGTTATGGTTCAAAATAAAGGTATACGATTTGCCGTCCTTGCTTCTGCGCGTAACTTCCACGCCGGAAGGCGCTGCCAGTAACGGTTCAATGCCTTTATCTTTGCAAAGATTGCCAAGCAGCGCTTGAAGGAAATGCTGGTCAGGGCTGGAAGCGATATACCAAGCTTCCCCTTTGCCAAATTTATTGACGGTAACTGCCGGCATGCCTTTGTAAAAATCAGAGCCGTACTCCGCAACAACCTCCGCGCCTTCGGAATGAATCAAATCGCATAACAAGCTGCATGTATAAGTGCCGCTTAGAGCGCCGTCTACCTTCTTCATAACCATTTGATTTTGTTGGCCCGGGAGTAGCGCGTCGATTTCTTCCGCCCAAATGCCAAGGACTTTGCGAAGCTTGCCCGGGTAGCCGCCCGTCGTTACCAGATCATTTTCATTGACGATGCCGCTGAAGAAAGTGGTAATAAACGTACCACCCCGCTCAACGAATGCTTCAACCTTCTCGGCAAAGCCAGGCTTAACCATATACATAACCGGAGCGATCACCAAGTCATATTGGTCGAGCTGTTCTTCGACGCTGATCATATCGGTTTGAATATTTAGCTCAAACAGCGCGTCGTAATATTTATGGACTTCATCTACGTATTTAAGCGCTATGCTAGGTCCGCTCGAAAGCTCGACGGCCCAGCGGTTTTCCCAGTCAAAAACGATCGCAGCCTTCGCATCGATCCGTGAATCGAGAAGCTTGTCTGAAAGCTTGGTAAGCTCATGCCCTAGCTCTGCGCATTCGCGGAAAACACGCGTGTGCTCATGCCCGACATGCTCAATGACTGCGCCATGGTATTTCTCGCAGGCGCCGATGGAACGGCGAAGCTGGAAGAACATGACCGTATCCGCTCCATGAGCGACCGCTTGATAGCTCCAAAGTCGCATTACGCCGGGACGCTTCAAGGCATTGTAGGCCTGCCAGTTCTGTTGGCTTGGCGTTTGCTCCATCAGCATAAACGGCTGGCCGCTCTTAAGGCCGCGCATTAGCGCATGCGTCATAGCCGTAAAACTAACAGGAGTGTCTATGGAAGGATAGTTATCCCAAGAAACTACATCCAAATGCTTTGCCCATTTAAAATAATCCAGCTCCGGATAAGTACCCATTAAGTTGGTCGTAATTTGAATATTAGCCGAATGCTTGCGAATTTCATCGTATTCGATTAAATAACAGTCAAGCAAAGCATCCGATTGGAATCTGCGGTAGTCAAGCGAAATGCTTTGGAAGTTGGTGCGGTTGCCTCCCCACTCCTCGCTTAGCGCATTAGGAGGTACAATCTCATCCCAATCATAGAACGTATGTCCCCAAAAACTCGTATACCATGCTTTATTCAATTGTTCAATCGTGTTATAGCGCTTTTGAAGCCATATGCGGAAAGCGTCGGCGCAATTGTCGCAGTAGCAATAACCGCCGTATTCATTCGAAATATGCCATGCAACAAGCGATGGGTGGTCTTTGTACCGCTCAGCTAATTTACCGGCGATCAGCTTCGTGTATTTTCGGTATGTAGGGCTGCTAGGACATGAATTGTGGCGCCCGCCGAATTTACGCTTGCGGCCGTCATAGTCAACGCGGGTAACATCAGGGTAACGCTTAGCCATCCAGGCAGGATGGGCCCCCGTGCTCGTAGCAAGGCAGACCGAAATATTGTCCTCATGCAGCCGGTCAATTATTTTATCCAGCTCCGTAAAATCATAAGATTCTTCGCTCGGCTGAATCCGGGCCCATGAGAATACGTTAACAGTCGCAACATCAATGTCCGCAAGCTTAAACATGCGAAGATCCTCCGACATCGTTTCATCGTCCCATTGTTCCGGATTATAATCGCCGCCATACCAAATTTTCGGAAGTTTATTATTTATCATGTTATTGTATTTCTCCTTTCAATCTACGCATATTGAGAACGAGTGAAGAGAGCTCATCAAATGAGCTCTCTCCTTTCTCGCCTATTTTAAACCTATTTGGACCAAAGCGCTACGCGGTCTTTCACCATTTTTGTAAACTCGGCATTCAATTTTTCTACGCCTGCATCTTCAAGATCTTTCAGGAAGGCATCGTAAATTTTGTCGAAGTCCGCTGGTTTAGCAAGAATAGCTTCTGGAATGCGTTTTTTCATAATATCTTGCGTTTTTTGGAAAATAACGTTTGCTTGGGAGCCTGTTTCGAAAGGAAGCGTCCAAGCTGCGCCGTATTTACGCTCTGGGAATGCGTCATCAGCAGGCCACAGATCTTTGTACGTCGTCGCATTGTATTTCGCAAGCGTCTTCTTGTCTTCTTCGGAGTAAGCCGTTTGGATTTGCTCAGGGAATGTCGTTGTATAGTAGTTACCGGATGGATCCTTCACGCCGTCACCGTAACGGGCGGATAGCAAATAGTTGCCGATACCCGTAGTTTTCTTGAATGTGTTATTGTCATTAGACTTTTGAGCTTGAACTTCCGCAGGAATGACACGTTTGCCGTCTTCTACGTTATAATGTTTGCCTTCGATACCCCAGTTAACGAGTACCTGACCTTCATCGGAAGCAAGGTAATCAAGGAATTTGATCAAACGTACAGGATCTTTCGCGTTCTTCGTAATACCGATTCCGTAGCCGGAGAGGTAGCCCGTGCCTTGGAACGAGTGATCTTGGAACGTTTCATTCAACGTTACAGGGAAACGGGCATAAGTCGCTTTGAAGTTGCCTGCTGCTTTCAGAGCGTTTTCTGCATCGCCGTAGTCCCAGTTCTGATCGATTAGACCAAGAACGCGGCCCGAAGCGACTTTCGCTTTGTATTGATCGTATTTTTGAACGAAGCTTTCTTTGTCAAGAAGGCCGATATCGTTCATGTGGTTCAGCCAACGGAAATATTCTCTTTCCTCTGGACGTTGGTAGTGCATGATCGCTTCATGCGTTTCTTGGTCAACGTAGAATTCACCGTCATCAGGAGCGCCTGTAGCATAGAATGCAGGGTTTGTTACGGAAATCAGAATTTGCCACTCGCCGCCGTTAAGCGACATACCGATTGTCGGTTGGCCGTCTGCCGTTTTTGGGTTTTTCTCAATGTAAGCTTTGATTGCTGCTTCATAATCTTGAACGGTTTTGATTTCAGGGTAACCTGCTGCTTCAAGCACTTGGTGCTGCAATTGGAAGCCGCCGCCTGCCTCAAAATACGTTTGTCCCACACCGTCTTGCGGAAGCATGTAAATCGCATCGTCATCCTCGCTCCAGCGAAGGCGGTTGAAGTATTCGCCGTAAACCTTTTTCAGGTTTGGCGCGTGCTCCTCGATCAATGGACGAAGGTCAATCATTGCGCCGGCATCAACCAATTTGCCTGCGCTGCCTTTTGGCATAACAAGGTCCGGATAATCGTCGCTTGCCACCATAAGTGCGAACATATCGGAATCGGTACCGCCAACAGGAAATTCCTGTTTAATCGTGATACCTGTTTTTTCTTGAATAAATTTACCAACATCGGATTGCATGTCATCCCAGTTCGCGTTGTTGTCTCCTGATGCTACACGAATGGTAATCGGTTCAGCCGCTGCGCCTTCGTTTGCCGAATTGGTCGCTTCATTCGTCGTACCGTTGTTCGTGCCGCCTTCGTTATTCGAGTTACCACATGCGGTGACGAATACGAATACAAGTGCCAACATTAAGCTTAGTGCCATCTGCATCTTTCTTTTCATTGCTGGAAAGCCTCCCTTTTTTCTTGTACGTACGTGATAAACATGTATATAACAGGATACCTGCTACTACCAAATTTAGCTTTTTACAGCTCCAAGCGTCATACCCTTCACGAAATACTTCTGCAGGAAAGGATATACCATCAGGATTGGAACGGTAACGACAATCGTAATCGCCATCTTAATGGATTCAGGTGAAACCGATGCGATCGCCTGCTGCGCATTCGGGTCGCGGTAATTGCTGCCTGTTTGCGTGGACAGCAGCACCTTCATCAGTTCGTACTGCAGCGTCGTGTTCTCTGGACTCCGATTGTTGAACAAGTAAGTGTCAAACCAGGAGTTCCAGTGTCCGACTGCAATAAACAAGGCAATGGTTGCGAGGACAGGCTGGCAAAGCGGAAGGATAACCTTCCAAAATATGGTCCAATCATTCGCGCCGTCGATTTTGGCCGACTCTTGCAGCGCATACGGTAGTCCGTCAATGTAGGAACGGACAACGAACACGTTCCAAACGCTGAGGAGTGCAGGAATGATATAAACTGAGAAAGTGCCAATCAAGCCAAGATTTTTCATAAGCAGGAAGCCTGGAATCAGGCCGCCCGTGAAATACATCGTCAAGGCGAATACGACTGACATCCATCTTCTAGCTTGGAAATCGGGACGGCTAAGCGTGTAAGCCATCATCGATGCGGATAGTACGCCGATTGCTGTACCGATTACGGTACGCAATACGGAGTTTTTAAAGCCGACAAGCAACCCGTCGAAACCGAATATCGTTTCATAGTTTTTCAACGTAAATTCACGAGGGTATATGGTTAGACCGCCTCTTACCGTATCCACAGAATCATTAAATGATATAGCGAGTACGTTGAGGAACGGATATAACGTTACGATTGCAACGATCGTCATGAATACAAAGATGAAGATATCGAATATTTTGTCGCCCGTATTTCTTTTGATAGTTCCTTGCATATGCGTTTCCTCCTATATGATTGATTCTTTGGTGACTCGTTTGTATATTCCGTTAGCGATAAACACTAATAGGATGCTGACTACGGAGTTAAAGATACCGATGGCCGTACCATACGAATATCGGCTCATTTGAATACCGTACTTGAGCGCATACAGGTCGAGCACCTCTGAGTAATCGGATACGAGAGGATTGCCTAGCAAAAACTGTTTTTCGAAGCCAATGCTTACCAAATGGCCGATCGATAGGATGAATAGCACCATAAAGGTTGTCCGGATACCCGGCAGCGTGATATGCCACATTTTACGGAACCGGCCTGCGCCGTCAACCGTTGAAGCTTCATAAAGCTCTGGATCGATTCCTGCCATAGCCGCTAGGAATATGATCGAGTTCCAGCCCATTTCTTTCCACAAATCGGAAAGTGTTACAATGCTCCAGAACCACTCGCCTTTGGCCATAAACTGTACCGGCGCATCAATAATGTTCAGGTACATCAGTAATTGGTTGATGGCACCGCCGTCAGTCGACAGCATTTTGGATACGAGCCCCGCCACAACTACCCATGATACGAAGTGAGGTAAATAAGAAATGGTTTGAACGGAACGCTTGAAGAACTGTCCCCTCATCTCATTCAGCAATAATGCGAAGATAACCGGTACGGTGAAACCTACAATTAATCCCATCGTACTCATGGCAAGCGTATTCCGCAAAACGATATAGAATCTTTCGTCCTGGAACAACTCTATGAAATTATCGAGCCCTACCCACTTCTGATCCAATATAGAGTTTTTTGGTTTATAATTTTGAAAAGCGGTAATCCAGCCCCATACCGGCACATAGCTGAATATGAATATCCAGATGACGAATGGCAATGACATCAAGTACAAATAACGCTGCTGGAATGCTTTGAACCAGAATCGGTTCTTTTTGGTTGTCGTCCCAATTTTCGGGCTACCTTCTGTTAGCGGTTTCATCGCTGCTCCTCCTATTGTTTTTGCTTCCTGCAAAAACGTCGTTCGTAAGCTTCCTCTTTGTATGTGTAGCTTACCCTCTCTTATCTGTACTTATCATAAACGATGAGGGCCGCTCTCTTAAACCCGATAAATTAGCTCTAAAATCATATCAAAATACGTACTTTCAAGCGCTTTCATAACCAACGGTTATAAAGGTGAAACGCAAAAATAACGCCTTTAGCGCCGGCTGCTCCATGAGCATGGCGGTATAGGCGTTAGTGGACTTTAGCTATCTATCGAATCGCAGCCATAAGCTAATCAGAAATCGATTTGCCTGATATACTCTTAAAGGAAGAAGGAGAAACGCCTTTATACTTCTTGAATTTGCTATGGAAGTAATCGACATTCGCGTAGCCGACGCGTTCTGAGACTTGATGAACCTTAAGACCTTCCTGCAGCAGCTCGATCGCATGCTGAATGCGCACTTGATCCAAATACGTGTTGAAATGCTCGCCGGTATAGTTTTTGAACATTTTGCCCAGATAACCGCTGTTGTAATTAAATAGCTCAGCCAGCGTCTCCAGCTTAATATTCTCGCTGTAGTGGCGTTCAATAAAATCCGTCATCTGCTTCATGACTGACAAACTGTCGGATTTCCCGATCTTTGCGGTCAGATCCAACAAGCGCTGCTGCAGCTGAACGATCATTTCTTGATAGTGATGGGCAAGATACAGCGCGGTAATCAGGGATAGATCCTCCTGCATCGAAACTTGCGGGTTAGATATCGTTGCTTTATTCAGCACAATCGTCAACAGCTGCGCCCAGCTTGACTTTACGAATTGCTCCGACATATCCCGTGCGCAAATTTGATCAGATGCCTCTTGAATGGCTTTATCTACGCCGTCCTTGCTCCCGATATCAATCATGTAATAAAGCTTCTGCGCCAGCGTATCGATCGGCAGCTCCTCTTCCTGCTCGGGTGCCGGTTGTTTCGCATCAGCAGATTCGGCAGTGAAATGAATATGCTGTCCCTGCAGCATGAAACGCTGTTTAAGCAGGCCTCTCACCGAATGGACAGAATGCAGCAGCTCTTTCGGTTCGCGTACCGGATCACTGGCAACCGCAGCAAATCTAACCTTTGGACCGCAGCATTCTTCTATCCAAAGCTTCATTTGCTCTTGCGAGCCGTCTTGCAATAAATAGTCCTTCAGCAATATGCCTACGTACGGCTCTGCTGAGAAGGCCCAACCGATTTGCTTTTGCGTCACGATTTCCGAAAGCTTCTTCTTAAGCGTGGCATTCATGGTCAGGGAATGCTCCCGGCTGTACAGCTCGATCAGCAGCAGCTGATAATATTTTGCCGGTTCCCCCAATAAGGCTTTTAGGTCTTGGCTCCCGGCAGCCTCTGGATCGAATTTCCCGGCTGCAAGCTGCTGAAGCATTTCCTCCCGCAGCAGTACGGTCGTCTGCTCCGAATTTTGCAGCTGCTCGGATTTATTTTTGAGCTGGCCCGCTATTCGCTCGATATTGCTCTCCAGTTCGTCCTCGTCAATCGGCTTCAAAATATAACCGTCCACATTGTGCGCAATCGCCTGCTTGGCGTAATTGAATTCCGCATAACCGCTTAAGATCAAGAAATGGCAGATGCCGTCTGTTTTTCTTATTTCCTCTATCGCTTGAAGCCCGTCCATACCCGGCATGCGAATATCTATTAATATCAAGTCGGGTGCAAGCGATGCGTGCTTTTCTACCGCTTCTCTTCCGTTCGAAGCGATTCCCACGACCTTAAATCCGTATTTGTTCCAATCGACCAAGGTTTGCAGCCCTTCCCGGATCATTGGTTCATCGTCGACAATCAATATTTTATGCATAAGGATGACCCCCTATCGGAATTTCAAACGCGATTTTTGTTCCGGCTCCCAGCTCGCTTTCAATCTTCAAGCCGATACCGTCTCCATAAATCATAACGAGCCGTTGATGGACATTCCGCAATCCTATACGATATTCTTCCTCTTCTTCCATGTCGTGAAGCGAGGCATTGATTAGCTTGATTTTATCTTCGCTGATCCCCACGCCGTTATCCGAGACCTCTACGCGGAGCATCTGATCGATTACTTTCGTCGTCAACAAGACAAAGCCGCCCTCCGCAATATTTTCCAAACCGTGCACGACCGCGTTCTCGATAAGCGGCTGTATGATAAGCGGCGGAATCTCAGTTTCCTGCCCGGTTGGATCGATCTCCAGGCGGAAGGTAAGGCGTTCATTCCCGTATCTGAATTTTTGGATTTCCAAATAGCAGCGCACGGTTTCCAGCTCTTCCTTCAGGGCGATTTTTCTCGTGCCGATTTCTAAGTTTCGGCGGATCATTTTGCCCAGCATGCGAACGATCGAAGAGATTTCGGTCTCGCCCTTTATATGTGCCTTCATGCGAATCGATTCGAGCGCATTAAATAGGAAATGCGGGTTGATTTGGCTGGCCATCATCTTAAGCTTAATCTCTTTTTGCCTGAGCTGAAGCTGGGCTTGCTGCATGTGCGAATCGGCGACCTCGTCCATCAAGCCCCGGATGCTGACCACCATGTTATTAAATTGCTTGGATAAAATGCCGATTTCGTCATTGCCCGTCACATGGGAAATCACGTTGAGATCGCCCATCGCTACTTTGTTCAGATCCTTGTTCAACACAAGCATCCGTTTCGCCAAAATGGTTGAAAAAATATAGATCAAAATGAAAGCGATAACCAGACTCAGCATAATGATGCCGAAGCCGAGCAAGCTGATGCGGTTAGCCCCGCTTACGATGCTGTCAATCGTAAAAACAGAGACGATTTTCAGTCCGTTATGGCTGGATTCGGGAAGCAAATCCTCGATGACGATTTTGGAAGGCTTGCCTTCGTATTTAAATTCGTAGGTTCCCTCCGCTTTATCCGTCAATTGGCTGGCAAAGTCAAGCTCATCGATCTTCTTGCCTACCCACTTCGGGTTTTTAGCCGCAATCATATAACCGTTATCATCGATAATCATCGTATCAAAGGGCTCTTGGCTGATCATCGCATTTAATTCATCTTGATTGACTCCGATAACCAGCACGCCGCTTGTCCGATAGGTAGGAAACGTAATCTTGCGGATGAGGCTCAAATAATTGCGTCCGCCCTTCGTCTCATCAGCAATATAGGCCCAATGAATGCCGTCATGTTCCATGGCTGATTGATACCAAGGCAGTTCCTTTGTCGTCTCCGTCAGCTTCAGGAATTCCCAATTGTCTAATATCGACATGTTGGTCGTATAGAAGCGAATATTGTAGATTTCACTATACTGCGCAATATAATCGCGGAAATCCCGATACTCCCAAAAAGCTTTCACGACTTCAAAGGTGGAATTGTAATGCGTATTGACGACGTTCGTTAAGCGGCTGTCGACAAGCAGCTTATCTGAAATCCCAATCGGCATGCGAATGATATCCATGGTTTGTTTTTTTACCCGTTCCACGTTATTCGTAATTTGCTGGGTCGCTTGATCCAGCACGTTCTGGCGAAAAGCAACGGTCAGAAAAACACCAACGATCAGCACAGGCACGAATACGACGAGGATAAACGAAAAAATCAGCTTTTTTTTGATACGAATATTGTTCATTTTAAGTGCAAGCGCTCTGATGCTCATCATCATATAGGCTGCTCCTCCTTCACCAAGGAAGCGTTTACTTTTTTAATCTCAGTTTGAAGCATCCTATATTATAAAGCGGGTATAGTTGCATTCATACATGGCTTATTCGTTATTTTATCATATAAAAATTAGACATTACTGTCCGCAATTTCACTTTATTAAAAAAACCGCTCTGATTAGAGCGGAATACGGTAAGACGAAAGCTGTTCGACGATATGCTCGCCTTTGTTGTAAACCCATTTAAATACAAAATCATCGCCTGAATAGCTTGTTTTGGTGCGAATATCCGGGAGGATCACCGCTTGGAAATTTTCCAAAATGATCTGCTGAAGCGAATCGAGACGCTCTTTATTCTGCTCTAGCTGCGATTCCGCCTCCCCCGCCGATTGCGCGGTTTGCATGAAATAAGCGAGGTCTGCCTCCCTGTCGCTGACTCCCTCCGGAAAAGGATGGCCCGAACCCCGAAATATTTCTTTTACCGTATCAATCCAGTCCTTGTATAAGTTGATTTCGATTCCATTCTTCACGACGTTAAGCTCCTCTGCCGGTGGTAATTGCTCTTTTTAAGGATAAAGAAGGCTTCCAAAAAAAGCAACCGCGGCCTAACATACGTAAATAGCAAAAAAACGGAGCTGTGCCAAGGGCCTCTTTCGGCCTATGGCACAGCTCCGCTCGTCGCTCGGATCTAGTCTATTCTTGGATGCGGAATCCGCTAAGCTTCACGCTTCCCTTTAAGCCGATAACCAAATCTCCATCGGACTTCGCGTCCGGCAGTTCGATTCGAACGTTTTGCCACTCTTGCTCCCTGCTCGCATCAACTGGGCAAGAGCCGATAACCGCCGAATCCAATCCGCCGATTCGAATGGTTAGCTCGCCGCCTTGTTCGCCGCCGCTGACGCGGGCCTCGAATACGGCGGATCCGTTCGACCAGTCGACGTCGGCGAATTTGATCCAGCCTTCTGCCTGCGACAGCCTTACCGCCGTGCCGCCTTCCTTGCTCTCATCCAAATAAACATTGGCGTAATCGTCATAATTTTCTGCGCGGGTTTGCTGGGATAGATTGCGCGCCGGGATAATCTCGCCATCGATCCGAATGGAGGCAGAAGCTTTCACGTCAGCGGAGGAACTGCCTGCGCTGAACGTATACTCCGCAGCTTCCAGGCAGAAGCGGTCACGCGTGACATCCCAGAGGGCAAGCTCTTCCGCGGGAACGATGAGCTGAACATCCTTCGTCTCGCCCGGCTGCAGCGTAATGCGCGTAAAGCCGACCAGCTTCTTCAGCGGACGCGCCACTCTCGAGCCTTCCGTACGGACATACAACTGAACAACCTCATCGGCTTTCAAGCCGGACGTATTCGTCACTTGAAGCTGAACCGTTACGCTTCCGTCAATGCTTACGGCATTGTTTGTAATTTCCAGCGGACTATACTGGAAGGAACCATAGCTGAGACCATAGCCAAACGGATACAAAGGCTCTCCGTCAAAATACAAATACGTCCTTTTCCCCTTCAAAATATCATAATCCATCAGATCTGTCAGCTGCTCCTCCGATTTGTACCAGGTCATATTCAGGCGTCCCGCAGGGGAGTAATCGCCGAATAGAACGTCTGCGATGGCGTTGCCAAGCTCCTGCCCTGCATGAGACAAATAGATAATCGCCGGAATTTGTTCATTAACCGCATTCAGCGTAAACGGATAACTCCCGATAACGACAACGACCGTATTTGGATTCGCGGCGTACACTGCGCTGATCAATTCATTTTGAGAAGCGGCAAGATCAAGGCTCGGACGGTCAATTTCTTCCTTGCCGTTAATCAGCGGATTATTGCCCACGACGACGATTGCCGTTTCTGCTGCCTTGGCTGCGGCTACTGCCTCAGCGATACCATCCGCTATCACGTCTTTCGTAAACAGCTCGGTTGCACCGATTTCTGCAGCCTCCGTCACTTGAAGCGAATCCGCGCCGCCGCTCCGAGCGGTAACCAGTCTGCCGTTCCATGTGCGAATCGCGAATTGATGATTGGATTGCTCATCCAGCTTAAATACTTCCTTCACATACCAGCCGAAGGCTTCGCTCGCTGCCGCAGCGATATTCACGTCATCGGCGCTTGTCAGCAGCTTGCCGGTCCTCTTGCTTTCTAGCGTAAAGCTTCCCCAGCCCCAATCGGTTATCTCGAACGTTTCGCCTGCTTCATCCGAATCGCCCGCTTGCAGACGGCTTTCATTGTCGGTGGAAGCGCTCAGCGCTTTGCCGTTAGCCGCTGATTTCAATACGACGCGGTCATTTCCGCTGCTGTAAGAGACCGTTTTGCCGTTCAGCTTGCTTTGGATGCCTTCAAGCGGCGTTACTTTATACGGAAGAGAACCGGAATACCAGTCACGGTAAACAACATCGGCAAGCGGTCCGATTACGGCTACGTGATTGAGCTTCTCTTTGTCCAAAGGCAAAGTCTTATTCTCATTCTTCAGCAATACGATGGACTCGCGTGCAGCCTGCAGCGACAGCTCGCCATGCTCAGGCGCGCAAAGCTTTGATTCCGGCATATTCGCGTATGGATTTTGCTCGGCCGGATCGAATTCGCCAAGGCGGAAGCGAACGCGGAATGTGTTGATGAGCGCTTTGTCCAAATCCTGCTCCGTCAGCAGCCCTTCGGCCAAAGCCTCGCGAATGGCGGCGCATGATTTTTCCTTGTCATCGGTAATGCTGTCGATTCCCGCTTTGATGGAATGCGCAACGGCATCTTTATAGGAATCGTAATATTTATGATCGTTAACGATTCCTAGAAGATCACCCGCATCGCTTACGATGAATCCGTTCATGCCCCATTCTTCTTTTACCACTTTGTTCACGTCTTCATGCAAAATCGTCGGCGTGCCGTTAACCGAATTGTACGAGGTCATCATGGAATGCGCGCCGCCCTTAACGAAAGCAGGCTTAAACGCGGCTTGGTAATATTCCTTCATATTGCGCGGGTCAATGCTTGCCGAGCAGCTGCCGCGATTGATTTCATTATTATTGCCGATAAAATGCTTCAAGGTAGCTACGGCTTTGAAATAAAGCGGATGATCGCCTTGAATGCCTTGCACGAGCGATGCCGTCAGCTCGCCAGTCAGCTTCGGATCCTCCCCGTACGCTTCCTCCGTCCGTCCCCAGCGCGGATCACGCTCCATATCGACGGTCGGCGCCCAAAGGGTCAAGCCGTTAATGGCCGGGTTGCGCTGAAAATAGACGCGCGCCTCATCGCCGATAACGGAGCCTACCTCTTTGAGCAGCACGGGATTCCAAGTACAGCCCAGCCCGATCGGCTGCGGGAACGTCGTCGCTTCGCCTAGCCAAGCCATGCCGTGTGCGGCTTCCGTTCCGTGCTTGTAAGGCTTAACGCCTAACCGTTCGATTTCAGGCTGATACTGGACCATGGAATCAATTTTCTCATCGAGCGTGAACCGGGAAACGAGGTCGGATACCCGTTCTTCCAGCGGCAGCTCTGTATTTTGAAATGGGAAATGCGTATTCGTTGTCATTAAGGTTACTCCCCTTCTATAGTTGCAGGTATGATGCTGTACCATTCGTTAATAGCGGTCTTGAACGGCTTGGAACCGTCAATGACGGTGCCATCCGCGGCTTGAATTCGGATAGCTTCTTTGGAATGCAGTCTGCATTCCGATCCATGGGTGGAATAAATCCGGCCTCCTGCCAGCTTTCCGACAGCCCATTCGATCTCAACGGCAAAGCCGCCTCTTGCCTTGAGGCCTTTGACAGAGCCGTTCGGCCAAGCTGCAGGCAGAGCCGGCAGAAGCTCGATGCTGCCCAAATGGCTTTGCAGCAGCAGCTCGGCGATACCGGCCGAACCGCCAAAGTTGCCGTCAATTTGAAACGGCGGATGGTCATCGAACAAATTCGGATGCGTCGAGCGCGCGAGCAGCGTATGAACAAAGCGATACGAGGATTCTGGATCCTGAAGCCGCGCGTAGAGGTTAATGAGCCACGCGCAGCTCCAGCCCGTATGGCCTCCTTCGCTCCGTATCCGGCTTTCCAGCGACAGCCTGCTTGCTTCCACGAGCTCTGGCGCCGTTTCTGAATTAATGGTCGTACCCGGATATAAACCGAACAGATGCGAGACATGGCGATGCCCGGGTTCATGCTCTTCGAAATGCTCATGCCATTCCTGCAATAAACCGTTTGGAGAAATCTGCAGCGGAGGAAGCTTGCGCTTTGCCTCTTCCAGCCGCTGAACAAAGGAATCATCCAGCTGCAGCAGCCCCGCCGCGGTGAGACAGTGATCAAACAGCTCACCGATTAAGGTAATATCCATGGCAGACGATTCCGCTACGCTGCTTGCCTCGCCCTGCAAAGTCAAAAACTTGTTCTCAGGCGACGTGGAAGGCGACGTCATCAGCTGTCCGTCTTCGTTTTCCTGCAGCCAGTCCAAACAAAATAGCGCCGCTCCCTTCATGAGGGGATAAGCTTTCTCCCTTAAGAAAGCTTCATTCGGATTATATAAATAATGCTCCCACAAATGCTGCGTCAGCCAAACGCCGCCGAGCGGCCAGAAGGCCCAGCTCGGATGGCCTGCGGTCGGTGTCGATGTCCGCCAAAGATCGACATTGTGATGCACTGCCCACCCCGCGCTGTCGTAATGAATGGCTGCCGTGCGTGCGCCGGTCTCGCTAAGCTCGTCGATCAGCTTAAGCAAAGGCTCATGGCATTCGCTCAAGTTAGCCAGCTCGGCAGGCCAATAATTCATTTGCGTATTTATATTTGTTGTATAATCGCTGTTCCAAGGTGGCTGCACCCGGTCATTCCATATTCCCTGAAGATTCGCCGGCTGTGTCCCGGGACGGGAGCTGGCCATGAGCAAATATCGGCCATATTGAAAATACAAAGCTTCAAGCTGGGGATCCTGCTCGCCGCGCTTATACGCTTCAAGACGCTCGTCTGTCGGTAACAGCGCATTCGGCGTTTGACCTAAATCGATGCTGACCCGCTGAAATAATTCGCGGTGATCCCGAATATGCCTCTCTCGCAGCTGATCATAGGTGTAACTCAATGCCGCAGTAATCACCTTGTTATTTCTTTCGCTTAGCTCCGCCTCGCTCTTGATCGGCGGTTGATCGAATTTCTCGAAGCTCGTCGCGGCGCTGAGCAGAAAAATAGCCGTACGGGCGCCCTGAATCTTAAGTTGGTTATTTTCGCTAATCGTTACATGACCGCCGTCAACGATGACCTGCAGCTTAGCCTGAAAAGTAATGCCTCGGTTGTCCTCATACTGTACCGCTCTTGGATGATCGCCCCGGTAATTGTCAGCCACATGGCTCGGACAGCGTCCGTGCAGGACGATCGCCTCGCCTGACGCAGAAGAAAGAGCGTACTGTACCGATGCTTGCAGCGAAGCCGTAAGCTCCAGCCTCTGATCGCCGTTCGCTTCATACCTGGCGCACATCACCTGATCGACCGCGCTTATGAATAGCTCGCGCATAAATTCCGTTTGCCCGACTTGAAACCGCGTAGAAGCGATCCCTGAGTCAATATCAAGTCTGCGGACATAATCTTCCGGCCGACTATTATTCGCAGAAAAATGCTGCTCAACGTACCAATCGCCCATAGGCTGGTAGGATTCCGTATTCGTCCCAAGCATTTTCGCTTCTATAAGCTGCTCTGCTTCAACGAATCGTTTTTCCTTGATTAATTCACGTGAGCGCTTTAAATAGCGCAATGCCTCGTAATTGTTCGTATCGCGCGGAAAGCCCGACCACAACGTATCTTCATTTAATTGAACGCGTTCCTTATCCACGCCGCCAAATACCATGCCGCCGATTCGGCCATTGCCGACCGGCAGCGCTTCTTCCCACCGGGAAGCCGGCTGCTTATACCAAAGGTTCAACGGATGTCCTTGCTCTGACCCATAGCTCATATTGTTGGTCTCCTGTTATCTCTCTCGACTTAATATTATAAAAAAACGCTTATTATCCATCATAACGGAATATACCTCTCGTACAGTACCCATCAGATTTCATAAAAATTCATATGGAAATTAGCGCTTGCCTGGTGCCGGAACGCAAAAAAACGAAAAACAAAAAAATCGTTGTAAGCACCAGCCGATGCCTACAACGATTTCGATCGAGAATGGAGAAACCCGCTTATACCTTTACAAGCCAGCTGCTCCGAATACCTTGTCAAATCCGGCTTTGGAGCGCTGAATGAGCTCCTCCGGTGATTGCGCTGGCGCTTCAGCCGTTAAAATCTCCTGCGATACGGCTCCTTTATAGCCGATTTTCGCAAGCGACTGCAGGAATCCCGCCAAATCAATAACCCCTTCGCCCGGATAGATGCGGCCATTATCGAGCGCTTCTTCCACAGGAACGTTTGGCGCGTCATTGATATGCACATGCACGATTTGATCGGCGCGGAGCGCTTCAATATCCGCAGTAGTCAACTCGTTCGTATACCAATGATAAGCATCGAACAACAAGCCGACATTGCTCTCGCCAATCGCGTCAATCCACTCCAGCGTCTCCTCAAGCGTCCAAATAAACGGGTTCGCCCAGCGAGTGCGCAAATGATGGGGTCCAACGAACTCCAGCCCAAGCCGAATGCCGTAAGCGCCTAATATTTGCGCACAGGTACGCAGCCTGCGCGTGGCAAGCGCCATGAAACGCGCTGCTTTTAAATCCGTTGACGGCAGGATATAAGTGCAGCAGCTTGTGCAGCCTAGAGCCGCCGCTGCCGCAGCAGCGCTTGCCAGCTTCTCTAAACCTTCAAGAAAAGCCTCTTCGGTCGTTCTCCATTCAACAGGCAGACCGATCGATCCGATTACCAAGCCGTTGTTCGCTAGAAGCTCGCGTGCTTTCTCTACGCCATGGCGTTCGATAAGCGATCCCGCATCTAAATCCACGGCTTGGAAGCCGTATGCGCCAGCAAGCTCGATGAGGCGCTCATCGCTCTCAATGCGTCCAAGCCCTGCGCCGGTTAAACCTCTCAGCATTTCATGACCTCCTCTATTTTCATATCGAATATTATTGCTTTAAATTCCAATCCAGCTTTACTTCATTGCCCGTGCGGGAAGATTCATAAATGGCATCAAGCACCAGGTTGTTCGTAAAGCCTGACAGCACGGAAGTAATCGGCTGTTTGCCTTCACGGATGCACGCCAGGAAGTGGCGGCTCAAACGCGCACGCTCTCCCTCGTCATTATCCGGTTTGCTCAACACGCTTTCAATAGGACGGTCGAATTTTTCAGTAAGCAGCTTGCCTTCGGAACCGCGGTAGCTGGCTCCTCCTTCGGAACCCATCACATGGATGAACGGGGAATTGTCCGTATCCATATGTACAGCCCAGCTTACTTCCAGCGACAGCGTGCTGCCGTCTTCCATTTTAATCAGCGCGGTTGCCAAATCTTCTACATCATAAGTCCCGTCCCAATCCGGCGTACCCCATGTGCCGATGCCTTTGCGGTTTGGACCAAATTCTGCATAGGTTGAACCATAAACCGAAACCGGCTTAGGATTGCCCATTAAGTATAGCGCAAGGTCAAGCATGTGAACGCCGATATCGATTAGCGGACCGCCGCCGGATTGGTCCATTTGCGTAAACCATGTGCCCCAGCCCGGGATGCCTTTGCGGCGGAACCAGCCGGTTTTTGCCGAATAGATTTTCCCAAGCTCGCCCCGCTCGATTTGCTCTTTGATCTGCATCGCGATAGATTCCCAACGCATTTGATGCGCAACCATAACCACGCGGTCCGATGTTTCGGCAGCATGCAAAATTTGGCGAGCGGCTTCGCTGTTGATGCCCATCGGCTTCTCCAAAAGCACATGCTTGCCTGCAGCCAGCGCCTGTACGGCCAGCGGGGCATGAAACTGGTTAGGTACGCCAATAATAATGGCATCGATATCCGAACGCGCGATCAGTTCGTATTTGTAGCGATTACATTTTCAATGCCGTACTGCTTCGCCAGCTTCTCCGCACGCGCCAAATCCAGATCGGTTACCGCCGTAATGACGCAATCATCGCCCAGCTTCGAAAATTCGCCTGCATGGACATTGCCGATATTACCCGCGCCGATCATACCTATTCTTGTTTTATTTTCTGTAGACATAAAGATTCCTCCTACGTTTTTTATAAGACAAAGTCCGTTTTATAAGCATTGATTTTGCTAACGCTCGTTCTCGTTATTTATGTTAGAATAAACGGGATTGGAAATCGTGCTCGTTTTTCGTTAAATGTCTCAGTTTTTCGGAGGTTATCAACCATTCATGACTTACATACCTGATTATCTGAAAACGTATCCAAATATGAATACCTCTTCGCCACTCCACATCAGCTTGAACCGTCTCTATCACGGCTTTCGTCCGCACCGTCATGACTTTCTGGAATTCTCGTATGTCGTCGACGGCAGAGGCTCCGAATCTATCAACGATGCCCGGCATCAAATGCTGCCAGGCACGTTTACATTCGTATTGCCCTATCAGGTGCATGAGCTCTTTACGGAGCCCGGAAGCACCTTGGTCTTGTATAACTGTATGTTCAGCATGGATTTATTGATGGAGCCTGGCCAAGATGAGGGCTTATTGGATCTGATTGACCAGAATACGCTGCCTCCGTTCGCTCAGCTAAGCGGCGCCGGCAATGAACGGATGAAGCAGTTGATCGAGGAGATGTTTCAAGAGTATGAGGGGAAAGAGCCTTGGCGCCGCACGATGCTGCAGGTAAAGCTAAAGGAAATCTTGGTTTGCTTCGACCGGTACCGCCGGAAAGAGGAGCCTCTAGCGGATATCTCGAGGCATGCGCCGAGGTCAAGCGCCTCCATTTGGCCAATCATTCATTATATCCATCGCCATTATCAGGACGAGCTTGCGCTTTCGGACCTTGCAAGCCGCTTTTCCCTCAGCGTTTCCCGGATCAGCGAGGTAATTAAGCAGACAACAGGGCAGACATTTGTTCATTTCCTCCATGATTTGCGTCTGCGGCATGCGTGCAGCCTGCTTGTTTCTACGGATATGAGTGTCGCCGAAATCGCGCTCGAGGTCGGCTACGGTTCCTACAAAACGTTTTCACGTATTTTTCGCGAAACAAAGGGCGTCGTTCCAAAGGATTACCGTAAAATGAAGCTTAGCCAGGAGACGCTTGTACAACAATAGCTTACTTCTATAAACAAGGGCTGCCCCAAGTAGATTCTTCTACTCGCGTGGCAGCCCTTGCGCTGTTATGTGTTTAATCGAAAATAGACAAAACCACGAATATAATGGCTAGCAATACGTAAATGACTAGCGACACCACCATTAAAGTCCGCTTACTCACAGCGCTACTCCCCTTCCAGCACCGATTAGGCTATACACCATTATTGTATGTGTGCGGGGACAACGCGGAAATTGTCCAAGTGAGAAAAAACGTCCTCCCATGGCTCCTGGTCTGAAGGAGCCTGCCTTACCTTATTCACCTTGCTCATCCAGCGGCTTCAAAATCCTTGGTTCCCCTATACCGTTTTGAGCTACTTATTTTCCGCGGCTTTCCGATCGGAAGGCAGCAGGATCGTGAGCATACCGAGCAGCGGCAAATACGAGGTGCAGCGGATAACGAACTCGATGCCCATGGCATCCGCCAAATTGCCGAGGATCGCAGAGCCAATGCCAGCAAGGCCAAATGCCATTCCGAAAAACACACCCGAGACAAGGCCGACCCTGCCCGGAAGCAGCTCGTTCGCATAAACCAAAATGACGGAGAAGGCAGAAGCCAATATTAGCCCCGCGCAGAAGATTAAAATGACCGAAAAGGTTAAGTTCGCATAAGGAAGCAGCAGCGCAAACGGCGCCGTCCCTAAAATAGAAAACCAGATTAAGCTGCGCCGGCTGAATTTATCCGCCAGCACGCCGCCAAGCAGCAGTCCGATGACATTCGCGGCGAGAAAGACGAACAGCACCATTTGCGCATGGCTGACGGAAAGGCCAAAATGAGCCATCGCGTAAAAGGAATAATAGCTGCTGATCGCGGCGATGTATACATTTTTAGAAAAAACAAGAATCATGAGGATCGTAATCGCAAAGACGACTTTACCCGCAGATACGTTAAGTTTCGAGGCGGGCTTAGCCGTGTCCTTTTTTTGAACGGCGGGTGCGAGCGCAAGCTGTTTGCCGTACCATTTTGCTACGTTGAATTGTATAAAGATCCCGACCGAAACGACGAGAGCGAACCAGATGACCCCGCGCTGACCCGTATGCACGAACAGTACGGCCGTCATGATGGGCGCAAGCGACTGCCCGATATTTCCGCCAAATTGAAAAATGGACTGTCCCGTTCCTTTTTTCATGCCAGAAGCTAAATACGAAACGCGCGCGGATGCCGGATGGAAAACCGCAGAACCGATACCGATCAGCATCACCGCGGCCATCACCATCCAGAAGTGAGTGGCGTAGGAAAGCGCCGCCACGCCTCCCATCGTGAACAGCATACCGATTGGGAGCAGCATCGGCTTCGGATGCGAATCGGATAAAATGCCAATGACAGGCTGCAGCATGGCTGCCGTTATATTGATCATTAACGAGATCAATCCGATTTGCGCGAAGGTGAGGGATAGCGAATCCTTTAGGATCGGAAATAATGCCGGAACGACCGATTGAATCGTGTCATTAATCAAATGAACGAAGCTAATCGCAAACAAGAGCGGGTATATCGTCTTCGTAACAGACGGCGGCGCCGCAAGGGAAGCTTGGGTGCTTGGCATGGACAACGCTCCTTCCTGAATAGGTATGATTTTTGTGATATGCAATATATCGCATATTATATTTCCATTTTCGGTTAAAAGCAACAAAAGATCATGTGCCCGGTCGTTTGCGTCCAAGGTCTCCTCTGCGATATATTATATATTGATATATTTTCTAATTCGCTAATAAGGTATCCACATCATACAAGGAGGGTCTCCGCTGCCTATTCCAACCGACTATTCATCCCCTGTCAGACTATCTGCCAAAGAGCGAACCTTGAGCCAGCTGCAAAAATGGATTATCGACGGCACGCTCCAGCCTGGAGAAAAGCTGAACGATACCGAGCTGTCCGAAGCGCTTGGCGTAAGCCGCACGCCGATAAGAGAAGCCTTTCAGCTGCTCGAGGTCCAAGGGCTGATCCAAACCTTTCCAGGCAAGGAAACACGCGTAACGACGTTGGAGAAAGATGATATCCTCAAGCTGTATGCTCCGCTTACGGCGCTTCAAGCATTAGCTGCGGAACTCGCAGCTCAAAATGTGCAGCAGGAGCATATCGACCAGCTTCGGGCAATCAATGCCAGCTTCAACGAATATGTGAACAACGAGCAGCTCTATGAAGCAATGGAATATGATGAGGAATTTCATGAAACGATCTTGCTTATCGCGAATAACCCCCATATCTCATCCTTCTGCTCCTCCCTGCAAATGCATATCAGAAGGTATAAATATATCTTCATCAAGCGGCCGAATTGGGAGTCCCAAGCTGCCGTCGATGATCATGAAGCAATCATCAAGGCACTGGAAGCGCGCGATTCCGAAGCGGCAGCGCGATTAATGAAGCATAACCTTGAAAGACCGCTCGAGCATTTGGATAAAATGCTTCGCCCGCTTTAAAGCTTGTGCTTATCGTTCATAAACAAAAGGGATCAAGCAGCGGCTGCGCCTGCCTGATCCCTTTTTTTTGCTGTCGCGATAACTTGCATCCCGCCATCGAGCAAAATAAAGGGCGATGCTGCTTCCGGCATAAACGCCGGGAACAAAGTCGCCCTATTCGACAGCTATTTAGTTTGGAGAAAAGCTTGGAAATGATCCGAGCACTGGCTGCCGCATGGTCAGCCCTCTCTCATTCATTCCCGCTCAAAATAACGGGCAATCTCGATGATCAAAGCACCCATTCTTTCGATTTCCGGAACAACCATTCGTTTCACGCCGTATTCCTTCAGCGCTTCAGCCGTTACCTTGCCTACCGCGGCAGCGACAACCTGCTGCTCAAAGCATGCCAACAGCTGCTCCTTGCGACCTGCTGCGACCGCATGCCTGAACAAATAATGCACCTGAACCGCCGTCGTAAAGCACACCGTATCGACGGATCCTTCCGCAAGCTCTTCCATAAGCGTTGCCAAGGTCTCTTCGCTTGGCGGAACATGTCTGTATGGCAGCACAGACTCCACCTGCGACGCGCCTTTGCTTTCAAGAAAACTTACCAGCTCCGGCGCTGGTTCACCATGAAGCTGGATCCAAACGCGCTGCCCGGAAAAATCATAGTCAGACAAGTTTTCTATGAGCCCCTGCATCGTTCCGTCATCATCGCTGACGACCGCCTTAAGCCCGTTCCGCTTCAAAAACGCTGAGGTTTTATACCCCCTTGTCGCGATCTTCGCTTCGGATAGCCGGGCAAGCACATCTTGCCCGAGCCCCAGCTTCTCAGAGGCGGCAACCAAGCTGTCCGAGCCCAGTCCCGTCGTCAAAATAACCCAGTCCGAGCCCAGCTCCACGAAACTGCGCAGCGGTTTTTCCAGCTGTTCCTCTTCAAACATCGTTAATCCCTGCAAGGAGCGAATGATAGGAACTCCGCCCTGCTTCTCTATGATCAAGCCCATTTCATCCGTTTTCCGCGATCCGGCAATGACAACCCGTTTTCCCTGTAATCCGTTGATTCCCATATTATTCAAGCCACCGTACTTTCGGTAAATTTGCCTTAGTCGAGGTCATTATACCAAAAGGAGCTGCAATACGCATCCTTTATGTCAGATAGATGTCAGGCATTTTCCCATAGCTGCTTGAAAAAAATCTCATACACCCTGCAATATACAATTTTTAGGATCAAATAAACCGGAATAATTAGCAAAATCCCTAGAATGCCTGCAATGTCCCCGCCGACAAGCACTAACACGATCGTCGTCATGGGATGGATATCAAGCTGCTTGCCGAAGACGTATGGCGCAACTAAATTATCTTGAATCTGCTGGGATAACGTAATAATAACAATCGACCAGATGGCGATGGAAGGAGATTCGATGAATCCGATAATTACGATCGGGACGGAAGACAGGAATGATCCGATAAAAGGAATAAAGTTCAAAATGACTGCGACAACCGTCAGCAATAGCGCATATGGCAGGTCAATGATAAGGAAGCCGACATACATGAATACGCCAAGCGCCAGATTCACAATGACACGGCCGACAATAAAGCTGCTCAGCATATGATCGATATCCTCCATCACTTCCGTTCCGTCCTTGCGAAACCTCTTGGGAATAAAGCTGACGATTTGTTCGCCAAACTTCCCGCCCTCCTTCAGCATATAGAACAGAAGAATCGGGAAGGTAACGAGTGCAATCGCAAAGTTAGAGAAGAACGTGAGCATGCCGGAGAAATAGTCCGTTAACAGCGTAAAGCCTTTGTTTAAATATTCGGTCAGCTTGGTTAACGGATTAGCGTTCTCCGGCAGGAAGGATGAAATAAAACTATTATGCTCCAGCTCCGCCACCTGCTCGCTTAAGGTGATGAACAGCGTAGGCGCGTTTTCAAGCAGATTCAACAATTGTGTCCGAAGCGATGGCCATACTCCTATGCTGAAGACGACAAAGATAGCGGCAAAGGCCAAATAAATAAGTAAAACCGCAAAAGTTCGATTAACTTTTCGCCGTTCCATAATATTGACGAGCGGACGCAGCAAGTAATAGAAAAACCCCGCCAGCATAAGCGGAATGATAATCATGCTGAAAAGCGATAGCACTGGTTTGAAAATAAAATCGACGCGCGATCCCAAGTAAATAATGATCAGTATTAAAATGATGGAAATACACCATCTGATAAACCGATTATGTCTGGCCATTTGATCACCTTCTTCAATAGGTTACTTCCCTATTACCCATTGCTCCTGCGGCTGAAACGATTCCGCATCATCCGACTTCCCTGTGCTCACACACAAAAAAGCAGATCTTCTTAGGGACTGCTTCTCCCTCGAAGATCTGCTGTTTTGCCTTAAATATTGGAAACCCTTACTCGTTTTCCGCATCATATTTCTTCAAAATAATAACCGCGTTATGGCCGCCGAAGCCAAAGGAGTTGGACATGCCGACTACGATATTCGCCTGACGCGCTTGGTTCGGCACGTAATCGAGATCGCAAACGGGATCAGGCGACTCTTGGTTGATTGTCGGCGGGATCATGCCAGCCTGTATGCTTTTCACCAAAGCGATCGCTTCCACTCCGCCTGCTGCGCCGAGCATATGACCTGTCATCGACTTGTTCGCAGTCACGGGAATGCGATAGGCTTGCTCGCCAAACAGCTTTTTGATTGCCGCGGTCTCCGAACGGTCGCCGATTTCCGTGCTGGTGGCATGCGCGCTGATCACATCAATCTGATCAGGCGCTAGGTCCGCTTCCCGCAAAGCATGCTTCATAGCTTGGTAAGCACCAATGCCCTCCGGATGCGTGGCTACCATATGATAGGCATCTGAGCTGGCGCCGTAGCCGACGACCTCTGCATGAATACGGGCGCCTCTGCGCTGCGCATGTGATAAAGACTCCATCACAAGTATGCCGGCACCCTCAGCCATCACAAAGCCGTCGCGGCTGGCATCGAAGGGACGGCTTGCTTGTTCCGGCTTCTCGTTTCGGGTCGAAACGGAGGTTGCGTTGCTGAAGCTGGCAAGCGATATATCCGTAATGGCCGCTTCCGCGCCACCTGCGATGACTACATCCGCGCCGCCTGAACGGATAAGCCGCCAAGCTTCCCCGATCGCCGTATTCCCGATGGAGCATGCCGTTACCGGAGCCATGGATGGACCCTGCGTGCCGAAACGGATGCTGATCATGGCTGCGGCCATGTTTGCAATCATCATCGGGACAAGGGTTGGACTTACCCGTTCAGGTCCTCTCTCATGCAAGAGCTCGGCTTGGCCGAGCAAGGTTTGAATGCCGCCGATGCCGGAGCCTACATAAACGCCTACGCGTTCACGATCCGTATCGTCCATTGCAAGTGACGCATCCCCCAGTGCCTGTTCAGCCGCTGCAACCGCAAATTGGCTGAAACGATCCAAGCGGCGGGCTTCCTTCCGGCCGAACAGCGCCTCTGCGTCAAAATCCCGCACAAGGCCTCCGATTTTCGATTTATGCTTACTGGTATCGAAAGAATCGATTGATGATATACCAGATCTCCCGTTTACTAATCCGTCCCAAAACTGTTCTACGTTGTTTCCCAGCGGCGAGATAACGCCCATCCCTGTAATTACGACTCGTTCCATCGTGAATCCTCCTTCGCAAACTCCTTTATGGATTGTAGTTTGTCATAGAAGTTATCCTATTACAAGTTGTAGTTTATTATAGTATAATGAGTACCACGATATTGGAAGAACGGGGATGACAAGAATGATTAACCAAGAAACAAGATTGCAGGCTCTCTCTTCGTTCTTAAAATCAAAGCGCGCCAAAATCTCGCCAGAAGCGGCCGGATTTCCTTCCGGCACCCGGCGAAGGACACCCGGCTTACGCAGAGAAGAAGTTGCGCAGCTTGCCGGCGTAAGCCCAACCTGGTACACATGGCTCGAACAGGGCAGGGATATTAAAGTATCCGGCTCCGTTCTCGATTGCGTGGCTGCCGCCCTGCAAATGAATGAAGACGAGCGAAAATATTTATATGCCCTTGCCATAGGGTCCGGACATATCGCCCCTGCGATGGACGAGGAGCATTCTGAAATGACGCCTTCACTCAAGCGCATACTGCAGGAGCTGCGTTTTTGTCCAACGATCATATCGGATCGCCGTTGCCAAATTGTCGGCTGGAACGCGGCTGCCTCTCATGTATTTATGGATTTCGAACAAATTCCTCCAGAGCAGAGAAATATGATCCGTCTGTTATTTACGCGGAAAGAGTTTCGCAGGCTTGCGGGAAATTGGGAGCATTTTGTAGGCGGCTATCTTGCCATCTTTCGCGCCTATTACGGCCAATATGTGCAGGATGATTGGTATGAGCGGTTTATTGAGGAAATGAAAGGCAGCCATCCGGAGTTTCAATATCTTTGGGAGCAAAGCCAGGTCAGCTCCGCTCCGGATGTGCTGCTTGAATTTCGGCATGCGAAGGTGGGGAAAATGCTGTTTCACCTGACTTCTTTTCAAGTGCAGGGTCCATCCGATTTGAGATGCAGCGTTTATACGCCGGCGCCGGAGTCGTCGACCGAGTCCAAGCTGCGCCGGTTAATGGAAAAACAAGACTAAGAACATATCCGGCGTGTTTGGCCTTTATGCAAAATGATACGGGGCATTTATCCGAATGACACCGTCCGATCGCATATTTTGTTCACAAGCGCATGATCATGGCTAATGACCAGCAAACCGATTTGCCTGGCCGCTGCGATATCGAGCACGGTATGCCAGATTTGAGCCTGCGTAATCGCATCCAGCATCGTCGTCATTTCATCCGCGATCAGAAATTTGGTACCCGGCCCGAGGGCTCTGGCGATGCAGCAGCGCTGCAGCTCCCCGCCCGACAATTCGTTCGGATAGCGCTGCAGAAAATCTGCTCTGATCCCGAGCGCTTCAAGCAGCGAAACGTCCGGAGACCAGCCTTCCGCCACCGTTTTAGCCAATCGCCATCTTGGGTTGACCGCGCGCTCCGGATGCTGGAATATCATTTGAACCGGATCATAGCCGCTATTTTGCTTGCTTCGGCCCGCTACGGTTACCTCGCCCGTGATTGGCTTCGCATAACCTGCCAGCAGCCGGCCCAGCGATGTTTTCCCGCTTCCGCTCGGACCGGTCAGCCCAACGGTTTCTCCCGGCTGCAGCGAGAGATTGAAATCCGTAAACAGCCAGGGGCCACCTTCGTATCGCCAGCTAAGATTCCTGCCTTCAAGTCGCATGCAGGCACCTCACGATCCCGCCTCGAATGGATCGAGGCTCCGGCCGAATCGTGCCGCATTGCTCCTCGGCGGAAGGACAGCGGTCAACAAAGTGACAGCCTGCTTGAGCTAAGCTTCTTGCCGGCTGCGATCCCGCTAGCGGAACAAAACCGTTTTGGGGCAGCGCGCGCCATAACGCTTGGCTGTACGGATGCCTCAGCCGCTCGCCGCTTCCATTAAAATCACTGGCTGGAGCAAGTTCGACTGACGTTCCCGCATAAAAAACGGCAACCTTATCCGCGATTCGAACAGCTGCTTCAATATCATGCGTAATCAGCAGAACGGCGCAGCCTCCTTCGGCCAGCAGCTTGAATTGCTTCAGCGCTTCTTCGACATCGCCCGGATGCATGCCCGGAGTCGGCTCATCCGCAATAATGAGCCGCGAACGGCCAAGCGCAGCCGTCGATACAAGCACCTTGCGGGCCATGCCTCCCGAGAGCTGGAAGGGAAACAGCCGGTCTACATGCTTACCCAAACGAAAACGCTCGAATAAGCTTTTGCGTTCCCTATGCTGTTCCATTCCATCCTCCTTCGTCCGCAGCAGCTTGCCTACCCGCATGAGCGGATTCAAATAACTGACGGATTGCGGAACAAAGGCGATTTCACGGCCTCGATAGCCTCTCAGCCTAGCTTCGTCGAGCGGCTCCCCGCCATAGGAGATGCTGCCGGACATAACGGCATTTTTGGGGAGAATGCCCATGATCGCATGGGCGAGCAGGCTTTTTCCCGACCCGCTTGCTCCGACGAGCGCAACGATTTCTCCTTCGTTTACCGCAAAGTCGAGCTCTTCGATAACGTTGACCTTATCCTGCCGGCTTCCCTTCGTGTATTGCATGAACGAAATCGATAGTTTATTTACCTCTAACAAGGGCACGGGCTTCCCTCCTTTCTATTTGATATGACAAGCGGAATGCATAGCACTCAAAGATGGGTATTGCGGGGATCAACCAGCTTCCGGAGATGATTGCCCAGCGTATCGAACGCTCTAACCGTGAGCAGCAGTCCTATTCCCGGGAATACGGCAAGCCACCACATGCCGCTCGATAAATAACGCATCGATTCAGAAAGAATGATGCCAATGGCCGGCTGATGCGGGGACATGCCTAGGCCAAGGAACGTTACGGCCGCTTCATGCAGCACGGCATGCGGAAAAAGAATCAGGAATCCCACAAGCAATTGCGGCAGCAAATGCGGAGCCAAATGCCGCGTCGCAACGGCATAGCGGGAGCTTCCGAGCTTTCGGGCAACGAGTACATATTCCGCGGACATCAGCTGCAGCGCCTCTGCGCGGATGATGCGGGCAAGGCCTGGCCAGTGGGTGAGCATAATGCCAATCGCAACTCCCTTCAGTCCGCCTCCGCAAACAAATGCGATAAGAATAAGCATGACGAGATGGGGAACGCTTAAGAACACATCAATCAGCCAAGTGATCATTCGATCCGCGGTCCGGCCAAGCGTTGCTGCCATAAGCCCCATGATGGCAGCGATTGCGACACTGCATGCCGCACCGAGCAACCCAACCTGAATGCTTAAGGCAAGCCCTTTTACGGTTCGGGAGAGCATATCCCTGCCCAGCCAGTCCGTGCCGAACAGGTGGGCAAAAGATGGCGGCAGGTTACGGCTTGCCAGCTGAACGGAGAGCCCCGATGCGCCAAGCAGCCAACTGCCGATTCCAATGCTTGCAAGCAGGGCTGCCGCAGCAGCCGCGGATGCAAGCGTCCGCTGCCGTTCGTTGAAGCGCTGCCGCTTGTTCTTTTTTTGAATGGAGGCTTGTTGATTCATCTACGCATCTCCTTCCCCAGCCGCAGCCTCGGATCCACCATGCGGTAAAAGTAATCTGCTAGGGCATTTCCAGTAAAAACAAACAACGTACTGCACAGAACGAGTCCCATAAGCAGCGGCACATCGCCTCGCAGTCCGGATTCTACTGTTGCTTGCCCAAGCCCGGGATACGAGAATACCTGCTCGGCGAGCACCGCTCCACCGAACAGTTCACCGAATGAAGCGAATTGCAGCGTGATCGCAGGCAGCGCAATATTGCGCAGGCTGTGTCTAAAAAACAAGCCTGCGCCTCTCTCGCCTCTCGCCCTGGCAAACAAGATATAGTCGCTATCCATTACATCGATCAACTTCTGCCGCGTATGCAAAGCGATAGGCGCAATCCCGACTACGCTCAGCGTGATCCCGGGCAAAATCATATGACGGATATAGTCCCCTGCCGTGACGCTCCCTGCGGGCATCCCCGCCGGCACACCCAGCCCGACAGGCAGCCACCCCAGCCATACCGCAAAAATCATCATGAGCAGCAGCCCGATCCAAAAGGCCGGTGTCGAGGCAAGCGTATAACAAAAACCGGTGATCATCCGATCGAACCAAGTGTCTCTTTTTAATGCCGAGACTACCCCGGCTGCGAAACCTAAGACGCCCGACAGCATCCAAGCGAACGCCATCAGCAAGGCCGAATGGATGAATCGCTCCGCGATTACCTTGGTTACGGCCTCCCGGTAAATCATCGAAGTTCCCATATCTCCTTGGAGCAAAGCAGCGCCCCACTTTAAGAATCGTTCGGCAAACGGCCGATCAAGCCCCCAATATGCGGCTATCGCTTCCCGCTGCTCAGCGCCGACACGCATCACATCCGCACCGATATAGGATTGGACGGGATCGATGGGCGACATGGCGACAAGCGCAAAGGTAATGATGCTGACCGAGGCCAGCAAAAGAAACAGACGTATCATTTTTTTGCCTATAAAAACTGCAATGCTTTGAATCATGCCTGAACCTCTTCCCGCTCTCTACTGTATCCAGCTCCAGCTTTCGATATTGTCCGTAACCGGCCATCCGTGTCCATGAGGCTGAATGCGCTGCTTGCCGATGTCGAGCCCATCCTTTACCAAATAAAGATGATCGATATTAACAAGCCATGCCCATGGCGCGTCGCCCTGCACGCTCAGCCCTGTTTGGCCGTCCCATTGCGCTTTTTTCCAAAAGGACAAAGCTTCTTCTTCGGTACGGGCATCAAGCGCTTGCTCAAATTGCTTATCTACGCTCGAATTGCTGTAAAAGCCGGTATTGTAATAATCGACGCCGCCAAATGCGCTGCTGTAAAGATTGAACATTTCCAGCGGATCATGGCTGCCCCATCCTAACAGGACCGCGTTAGCATGCATCTGCTTTTCTATCTCATCCCAGCTCTTGCCTTCGACGTTAATTTGAATGCCGGCTTTTTTTACCATATCGGCGGCCGCCAATGCGAGTGATTGACGGGTGACGTCTCCGGAAGGATAAAGCAGCGTAAACTCCGCTTTAAGCGTTCCTTTCTCAAAAATGCCGTCCTTATCGCTGTCTACCCAGCCGCCATCGGCTAATATTTGCCGTGCTGCCTCCGCATCGTTGTCCTTGATCACGGTGTTCTCGTTCCACCAGGGAAGACCGTCATTCGCCGTGAAAGCTGGAGACCCGTACCCTTCCAAAATGCCCTCGACCAGCTGCTGACGGTCAATGACGGTGTTGACCGCTACACGGATCGCCCGATCGGCCGTAACGTCGTTCCCGATCGCATAGCCCTTATCCGTTTTGCCGCCAGCCTTCACATATGGAAAGGCGATTCCCCGGTTATCGACCGACTTGACCGCTTCGAGCCGCATCCCCGCCACCTCTTGATGACTAAACGCGGAAGGAATGTAGGCCACATCGACGCTGCCCGCCTTGGCTGCCGCAAAAGCCGCATCTTCATTTAAGAATAGAAAGGTCAGCTTACGGATAGCAGGCTTTGCGCCGTAATACTTTACGTTCGCTTCTACGATCAGCTGCTGTCCGCGATCCCATTGCACGAACGTGAACGGGCCGGAGCCGATCGGGTTTTCCGCATAAGTGCTGCTGTATGCATGCTTAGGAACGATACCTGTTGTGATCAGAAAATATACAAATGTGGATTGGGGCTTCTTGAGCCGGAAAACCACTTCATCTTGTCCAGCCTCAACGCTTGCCAAGTTCTTCAAATCAATGGCCGCTCCGTTGCCGGCGGCCGTGTCGAAGGTAAATTTAACATCCTCGGAAGTTAGCGGTTCTCCGTCCGAGAAGGCGACATCATTGCGAAGCTTTACCGTCCAGGTCTTGCCATCCTCGCTAACCTCGTAGCTTGTCGCAAGATCATTTACGATATTTAACTGGTCATCTCGCTTCAGCAGCGTGCTCTGGAAAAGCGGCGAACCGTACCGGCCCCAGCCCTTTGTGGGGTCAAAGCCCGTTTCCGGCTCCGCGCCGATGGCAACGACAAGTTCATCCGTTGGCGGGGAGCTCTCTGCCGGTTTTGCCGTGCTGCAGCCTGCTGCAAGCAGGAGCACTGCGAGCGCAAATGCAGCAATGGAATAAAATCTTCTCATTTCAATCCTCCTGTTTGCGTTATGTTTCGTAACACGGTTATGTGATATTGTAACACGATACACTTGCGATTTCACCCTATTTTCAAGCTCGAAAGTCAAAAAAGGCCGTAAGCACTTTTTTGTGCTCACAGCCTCGGGTTATCGATTGTCCATTCCCCAACGATCAATCATGCGTATGCTCTTTGCCATGATCATGCTTGTCCGCATAGGTCACTGAAAGCTCGGCATAAATGACGCCCTTCTGCGCTTGAATCTGCTGATGCAGCGACCGCAGACGCGCAAGCTGCCCTCTTACGACGATCACCTCCAGGCATTGATCGTGATTCAAATGGACATGCATATTGGAGATGATGTCATGGTGAAAGCGATGCTGTACCTCCATCAGCACGACCGGAAGATCGCTAGCATGATGGTCGTAGACGAGCACGATCGTTCCCGCCACATGCTCCTGTCCGTTCATTCGATCCGGCTCCAGCAAGGCCCGCCTAGCCAAGTCGCGAATGGCTTCGGATCGGTTTGTATAGCCTTGCTCATCGATATATCGGTCAAACTGATCGATTAAAGGCGCCGGGAAGGATACTCCGAACCGGACCAATTCTTCCTTGTCTGCCATACTTTCACCCTGTCTGCTTCATTTTCGAATTTCGTTATCGAAGACAACCTTTAAACGATCGGATAATCAATAACGATCACATTATCAAGAATTCCGTCCAGCAAGCTCACGAAGCTCTGATGCGCGGGATGCGGGCCATAATCGAGCAAAGCCTGTTTATCGGTGAACGTTACCCGAAGCCCGAGCGTATAGCCTTGGATATTGCCGGTTTCACTCGTTTCGTTATTGCCGGCTGTCAATTGAACAATTCCCGGAATTTGCGACGGCAGCGAATATAACGCATCCAGCAGCTCCTTTTCTTTGCTGGCGGACAATTTTTCTTTAAATTTAAAAGATACCAAATGCTCAAACATATGACGACAATCTCCCTTCCATTCTCAAAGCGTTAATTCACCTTATCATAACATGCATAAGTCCGTATAAACAAAGACAAAGACCGTTCCCTATTATACACAAGTATAATAGGGAACGGTCTTTCATTTTACAGTGCTTTATTTAATTATCTCTTGATAAATTTTACCCTGCTTACTCGTTATGGCTTACAAGCGGTGGATATTGAATTCAAATGCCAGCTCTTGGTTCGCCGGAATCAAATACTCGTCATGGACAGGCGCACCCCAGCTGTCGTCGCCGCCGACGCCCATTTGCCTGCCTGCTACCGTTATTACGGTGTAGTGAATATTGGGCAGCTCATAATGGTGATAAGCGCTCTCCAGCTCGAAAGCAGTATACGGCGAGATATTGCACTCGACAGCCTTCGTTGCAGGAGCCGTTATCCGAATGCCTTGGCCATAGTCATTGCTGATGCTGACGCGGCGTACCCCCGTGCGGTTGCCGGATTCCTGAGGAACCACATAGCCTGATACATTATCGGCGGCGTCATTTTGGAATACGCCAAGCCTCGCTCCGAATGCCCGGTCGATATAGTTTTCCTGCGGCCCCATCGCGTACCAATCCAAATGGCAATAATCTGGCGGGACCTTGAAAGAAAGCGCAAAGATCGGCAGCTTAGGCAGTCCTTCTGCACCTTCATAACGCGATTTCACGTTCAGGCTGCCGTCTGCAAGCACTTTATAGGCAACCGTAACAAGCACGTCAGCACTAATGCTAAGCTTGTAGCGGAAGGTAACCGTCGCGCTTCCCGCTTGTTCCGATAACTCTACGCCGATACATTTGCGCGTCAGGCTCGCCGCGAACCAAGCGCCGGAATCGAAGCCGAGCGAGAAGCCTTTATCATTATCGGTAGTCGCGCGCCAAAATAAAGGAGCCGGCGGAATCGCAATCATCTCTCTGCCTGCGTAATTCAAGGAAATAAGCGTTCCCGCTTGCTTCGAGAACATGATGCTGAAATCCCGGCCATGAACGCCAATGTTCACATCGCCCTCAACGACTCTCAGCGTCCCAGCTGGCTCTGATTGTGCCGTTTTCCGTTCCGTTACAAACACGAATTGTCCAAAGGAGGTCTCATGGCCCGCATCCGCCCAGAGCGTGCCCTCTTTCAATTGAAGAGAGGCATGGAGCGCATACTCGCCCGGCTCGTCTGCGCTTGGCAGCTCCAGCTGCACATAAGCTTCCGATTGCGCCGCGACGTTAACCGCCAGCTTGCTTCGGAAAATTTCTTGGCCTTCAAGATGCAGCGCGATCACCAACTCATAGGCATCCGTGCCTTCGAACAGATTTTCATTGATTACTTTCACGCCATGCCGGTCTGGAATAAGCTTGATATTCTGGTATAAGAACTTAACCTCCTGCATCTTGGGCGATTCCTTTCGGTCCGCAAATACGATGCCGTTCGTACAGAAATTGTAATCCGTCGCGCGGTCGTCGAAATCACCGCCGAAGGCTAGAAACTCTTTGCCGTAACGGTCCTTCTTCACAATGACTTGGTCAATATAATCCCAAATGAAGCCGCCTTGGTACATCTCATATTTCTGTTCCAGCTCCGTGTACTTATGCATGCCGCCAACCGAATTGCCCATGGCATGCATATACTCACAGCTGATATAAGGCTTCTCTGGATTTTCGTTCAAATATTGCTCAATATCCGCAGGTTTGGCATACATCCTGCTTTCCATATCGCTGGTCGCATTATATTTCCGGTTATGGAACACGCCTTCATAATGGACAAGCCTGCTCGGATCCGTCTCGCGGAAGTAGTTCGATACGTTTAACAACACTTCCCCGGCATAAGCTTCATTGCCGACGGACCAGATCAGAATCGATGGATGGTTCTTATCGCGTTCCACCATGGAAATGGCCCGGTCCATAACGATAGGCTGCCACTCCGGCTTGTTTTCCGGGATATTCCAGGACGGTTCGACAGCGCCCATCTTTTGCCATGAGCCATGCGTCTCCAGGTTCATTTCATCGATGACGTAAACTCCGTAAATATCGCAAAGCTCATACCATAACGACTGATTCGGATAATGGGAGGTGCGGACAGCATTCAGATTGTTGCGTTTGATTGCTGCAATATCCCACAGCATATCTTCCTTTGTTATCGCACGGCCTCTGCGGCTGTTGAACTCATGCCGGTTGACTCCCTTGAAAACGATCCGTTTGCCGTTGAGATGCATGACCTTATCTTTCATCTCAAAGGTACGGAAGCCGACTCTTTGCGGGATCGCCTCGACAAGATTACCCATTGCATCAAATACTGAAATATACATCATGTATAGATATGGCTTCTCTGCGCTCCAAGGCGTAACTTTGCCAGCCTCAAGAGAAATAGACAAATGGTCTCCGTTAACCGATTCCGACTTGACTGTCGCTGCGGTATGTCCGTCCGCATCTTTTAACTCGATAAGTATGCTGGACGGCTGAGCTCCGGATAGCTTCAAATCCACGCACAGGTTTCCCTGCGAATAGGTATTATCCAGTTCCGCGTGAACAAATAGATCGCGTACATGGATGCTTGGAACGGTATATAAATATACATCGCGGAAAATTCCCGAAAAACGCCAGAAATCCTGATCCTCCAGCCAACTGCCCGTGCTCCGTTGATAGACCTCTACGGCTAGTTTATTTTCACCGTCTGCCAGAAACGGAGTGAGATCAAATTCTGAAGGCGTAAAGCTGTCCTCGCTGTATCCGACGAATTCGCCGTTCAGCCATAAATAAAAGGCCGATTCCACCCCTTGAAAGGAAATGCTGACAGGCTTGCCCTTCATATGGGCAGGAACCGAGAAAAATTTCACATAGCTGCCAACCGGATTATGATCCTCCGGAATAGCCGGCGGGCGTATGTCATTATGACCGTCCCATGGGTACATCGTATTTACGTATTGAGGCTTGCCATAGCCTTGCAGTTGAATATGTCCGGGAACTTCAATGTCTTTCCAAGCATTCACATCATAATCGACTTGGTGAAAATGTTCGGGACGGTCCGCGGGTTTTACCGCGTAGCTGAACTTCCAGCTCCCGTTCAGCGGATGGCGCATTGCCATTGGCGCTTCCGCATGGGCTTCCTCTATCGTCTCGTAGTAGCGGTGATCGGAATGCGCTGGCAATCGATTCACGGCAAATATGCTCACGTCAGTGAGCCAGCTTATACTCGGCTTCATCTTATTCATTGCTTTTTCCCCTTAAATTTATTTAAAAGCCAGGGGCCGCGTAAGAAGCGCGCAGCCGCCTGACTTTTCGTTTAACTATTTCACTGAGCCTGTCATCCCCGCTACAAAATGCTTCTGCATTAAGAAGAACACGAGCGCGGTCGGAATCGTCGAAATGACGATCGCCGTCATAATAATACCATAATCCGGGGAATAGCTTGATCCTAAGTTGGAAATCAACATCGGGACCGTCTTTTTCTCCGGCGATTGCAAAACGATGAGCGGCCATAAGTAGTTGTTCCAGCTCGACATAAACGTGATGATGCCGGCTGCGGCGTATGTTGTCTTCATCGTTGGCACATAGATCCGGAAGAAGAGACTAATCTCATTCAGGCCGTCAATCCTGCCGGCTTCAAGCAGCTCCCGCGGAAACATTTTTGTGTTTTGACGGAAGAAGAAAATAAGGAAAGCGGTCGTAAAGGTCGGCAGCACCACCCCTGACAACGTGTCCAAACCGATGAACGGAATGATCTGCGAAATTCCCCCGAACATTTGATACAACGGTACCATAATGGCCGCGAATGGGATCATCATGGAAAGCAGCAGGATGTTAAACACGACATCCTTTGCCTTGCTGCGGTAAATTTCAAAGCCGTAGCCCGCTAAAGAAGCAATCACCATGGCGAGAACCGTCGTCGTGATTGAAATTTTTGCGGAGTTTAGCAATGCCGGCACGATGTCCACCGTACTGAACAACTGATTGATATTTTCAAATAGCTGGCTGCCGGGAAGCAATCTTCCTTTGGTTACGTCAGCTGATTTATTCGTAGCGCTGATGATCATCCAAAGGAACGGGAAGATCGAAACGAAAGCAAGCACGCTCAGAAAAATATAGACCAAAACACGCTTGAGCTTATCCATTTTTATCACCTGCCGCTTTGAACTGAATGAACGCCAAGATGACGATCATGATAACGATAGAATACGAAACGGTGGCCGCATAACCGAAATCGGCCGAATATTTGAAGGACAGGTTATAGATATACTGGGAGATGGACATGGACGCATTGCCTGGTCCGCCCTTCGTAATATTGACAACCTCATCGAACAACTGCAGGGTACCGATCGTTGACGTAATAGACGTGAACAAAATGATCGGCTTAAGCAGCGGCACGGTGATTCCGAAAAATTGTCTCGTGGAAGAGGCGCCGTCGATTTTTGCTGCTTCATAGATCGAATGATCAATATTTTGAAGCGCGGACAAGTAGAATATCATGTTATAGCCTGTCCAGCGCCATGTGATTGCGATAATAACGGTTACTTTCGCCCAGAACGGATCCGTGATCCATTGAATTGGCGTTGCGATCAAATGAAGATTCGTCAACAGCTTATTGACTAAGCCTTCCGTAGCAAACAAATATTTAAAGATGACAGAGTAAGCTACGAGCGAGGTAACGGCAGGCAAAAAGATGGCCGTACGGAAAAATCCTTTAAATTTCAATTTGCTGTCATTTAATAATACGGATATAAACATAGCGAGTACGATCATGACCGGGACTTGAATAATCAAATAAATAAACGTGTTCTTCACTGCGGTTAAAAACGTCTTATCGCTAAAAAGCCGAACATAATTGTCTATACCGGTAAATTTCAAATTCATGCCTTTACCTGATTTAAACGATAAGAGTAGCGCCTGTATCATCGGATAAAAATAAAACGCCGCAATCATGACAACCGCCAGTGCTATAAACATCCAACCCGTCAAATTAGCTCTAGTGCGAATTCTCACGCCAGGCTTCGCTGCTTTCACGTTAGCCTAACCCCTCTCTTTACGGGAATAAAACAAAGGGTCTTCCCCAGCTCCTGTAGCCGGATCAAGCAAATGCAATGCAGGAGAAAGAGAAGACCCCGGTCTTAATTCATAGCCGTATGGTCTGTTTTATTTGACCTGCGTTTCAGCTTGCGCTTGCGCGTCGCTGAGCACATCGTCAATTGCCTTGCCGCCTAAATAGTTTTGCATTTCCACAACAAGGATATCTTCAACGGCGTACGTATGCATGCCGTAGTTCACGCTAGGAATTTGTTCTGTCCATTTCGCGAAATCCTCAATAACCTTTTGTCCGCCAAAAAACTCATCCGCTTGCTTGTAAGCCTCGCCGGCAGCCGCAGCTTTCAACGTACCGATCGCACCAATCTCCGTCACGAGCTTCTGATAAAGGTCGACATCGGAGCCGAAGGTTTGTTTCAAAAACTCTGCCGCTGCTTCTTTGCCGTCAACGTTCATGACATACCACGAGCTGCCGCCCAGGTTTGAAGCATTTACGGAATTCGGGTTGTTAGTCAGCTTAGGGAAAGGAACGACTGACCATTTGCCTGATTGAGAAGCCTCTGCCTTAACGGAAGCCGTGATCCAGTTACCAGTCGGAACCGCAGCAACTTCACCGCTGTTGAAACCGCCGACAAACTGGCTCCAATCGGAAGTAACCTTCACGATGTCAGCGCCCATAAGCTCTTTGTAGGTTTCAAACGCTTCTTTAAGCGCTTCATTTCCTGCAAGGTTCGGAGTCGTGCCGTCTTCCTTCAGGTACCATGAACCAGCCGATTGAATCATCATACGGATCAAGCCAAGGTCATTCGGATCTTGCGTAAGCAATGCCTTGCCCGTTTTTTCTTTCACTGCTTTACCGATCTCAATGAATTTTTTCCAGTCGATATTTTGCAGGTCTTCGATTTTATAGCCTGCTTCTGTCAAATAGTCGTTTCTTACGTACAAGCCGGCTACGCCAGAATCGAACGGTACGCCGTATTGCTTGCCGTCTACGCTTGTAGGACCGATTTTGTAATCCGCGAAATCAGCCGGTTTAATGAAATCCGTTAATTCGAAGAAAGCATCCGGGTACGCTTGCAGGAAGCTTTGCGCACGGTAATCTTCGATTAATACGATAGTTGGCAAGCTTTTTGTCGTTCCTGCATTCAAGCCTGCGTTCAATTTTTGAATAATATCGGCTTGTGCGTTTTCCACGATGTTGACCTTCAGGTCGGAATCGGGATTTTTAGTTTTGTAAGCTTCGCTTGCACGTTCCATTGCACCGATGTTAAAAGCTTTATCCCATGCCCATACTGTAATTTCTTTCGTGCCTTCAGCGGCCGTACCGCCATTTTCAGGTGCAGCGTTCTCATTGCTTCCGCATGCTGTCAGCAAAACGAAGCTGGCAAGCATAACTGCGAGTAGTTTTTTCAATTCCATTCAACCCCTTTAAGCTTTGTCTAAGCACATTTACCGGCTAACGGTAATCAGTATAACAATTCATTAAATCGACTCGTTAGCAAAATATTTGTGCGGATTTGTCATTCTATTGTTACCTTTCCCCCCGCAAATATGTAATTAGAAATTAATTTGTTAATTGGTACTTTCTTTAGGTTTTATGAAGAGGCAGCTTGATTTTCACTCTTGTTCCGTCACCGATATTGCTTACGATAGCAACACCGAATTCGTCTCCGTACAGCAGCCTGAGCCGGTCATGCACATTGCGAATCCCAATGCCCGAGAAAAAGTGGCTTGAACTGATCGAGCGGTGTGCAGGATTCTCATGATCATAACCCTCCATGCCTACGCCGTCATCGACGACCTCGCACACAAGCGCATTTTCCTCGCGTGAAACAAGAACATATATATGGCCTTCACTTCGTTCCTGGAATGCATGGAAGAAGGCATTTTCAATAAATGGCTGGATGATCAGCTTGGGAATGTGGTAACCGTAACAGTCCTCGGCAATAAAGTAATTGACCGCAATTTGCTCGCCATACCTTACATGGTTTATGAAAACGTAGTTTTTCAAATTGACGAGCTCTTGGGCTACGGTGATCGTCTCGCTAATATTGCTTACCGTATTTTGCAGCAGCGATATCAGCGCATTGATGGTAGCAGCCGCTTTTTCCTTGTTTCCCTGCTGGACAAGGATTTTGACGGAAGCGAGCGTATTGTAAAGAAAATGAGGATTGATCTGCATTTGCAAAGCGGAGAGTTCAGCATTGCGTTGATCCTTCTGCGTCTGGATCAGCTTTCGGATATAATCGTTCAACTCATCCAGCATGTAGTTGTAGGCTTTTCCAAGCTCCTTGATTTCGTAACTGCCCGTAACGGTTATATAATTGTCGAAGTTATTTTCCGCAATACGGGGCATTTGCCTCGCAAGGAGGGTCAAGGACTTCGTTAACCGCCTGGAGATTAGAAAAACAATGATGAGAGCGGCAAGCACGATCGCAACGCAAATAAGCGCGACTGTCTTGAAATCGACCATCTCGCTCAGCACTTCTTGCTTATCAATGAAATTAACCAAATAAAAGTCATATACGGGTAAATATTCGGACAGCACCAGGCTGTTTTTCCCCATCACGCTGACTTCTTTAAATTTCAGTTTTTGCTTCTCGATTTCTTGCGCATAGCTCAGCAGATCCTGCTGTTCTTTGCCAATCAGATCCGTACGGTTGCTTGAGACAACCATGCCGGAGCGATCCAAAATAGCAACGTCATTGCCGCTGCTCGTAAAGCTTGCATAAAATCGCTTGAAGTCGCTTTCCCTTATAGCAAAATAAAGAATCCCGTATTGATTGCCGCTCGTCCTCTCCATTAACGCTCTTGAAGCGACGATGACCGGATCCTCATTGGAAGCTCCGGTTAAATTTTCTTTATCCAGCTGGTAGATCAGGCGCTTAGGGCTGATGAGCGTGTTAACCGTCAACAGGCTTTTTCTCAGCTTCTCCAATGAATTTGGCCAATAATAGCTGTCCGTTGAATGGCTTTTTCGATTGATTCCCGTAATGGTCATCGTAACCGGATAGGCAGCGACGTTGGATTGAATCCGATCCATCTGCTGACTTGCTTGATAATAGCTTTTTAACGAAGCTAAGGTGTCCATTTCTGGATTTGTCAAAAATCCTTTTATTGCCCCGTTCTGCAGAACGTTGTTGGAAGCCGTAACGACCGAATAATTAAATGACTCAAAATTCGCTTGGATTTGGCTGATGATCTTTGAGTTCGTAATGCCGAAGGTATTCATAAACAGCTTCTCGGACATTTGAATCGTAACCAGGGAGGTCAGCAGCGATACCGTGATAATGCTGACTAACGTTACCATAAACATTTTAATAAACAGACCGTGATACTTGAACTTATCCAAAAAACCTTTCATCGCTTAATCCCTCTTCTTACCTGTGTATTGTTTTCTGTAATGGCTTGGCGACAAGCCCGTTAATTTCTTGAATACCTTCGTAAAATAGCTGTGGTCGGAATAACCAACCATGCCGCTGATCTCAGAAATCGAGGATGAATCGTCCTGCAGCAGCTCTGCGGCTTTCTCCACCCTGATCTTATTCAAATATTCGCTGAAGCCCTCCTTATTATGCGAGGTGAAATAGCTTGATAAATAGGACGGGTTAAAATGGAAATGCTTGGCTAATTCCGTGAGACTCAGCGGTTCCGCATAATGCTCGCGAATAAAATGAAGCAGCTGCGTCATGTTTGAATTGCTGCCTGCGGCGCCTCTCTTCCCGATCACATCGTTTGCTTCATCTATAAAAGCATTAAGCAGCGCGATCGCCTCACTCGCATGGGTCGTATCTCCGATCAGCTTAAAGTATTTATATTTCGATTCCTCCAGCTTCTTCATATCGGACTCCAGCCGGCCAAGCAAAATCGTAATGTTGAAAATCACATTGCCTACAAAAGACTTAAATTCGAACACATCCGTCTTATATTGGCTGGCGAGACCGTTCACATGCTCAAGGAGCTTTCCGAACGCTTCGTCAAATTGCCGCCTGTTCATCAGCTCGGAAAAATGATTCATATTAAAATCCCGTACTTCGTCCGTGCTTTTCGGCAGCTCGTCAAAAACGATCAACTGCTGGGATTCCGGGAGAAAGAAACGATAAGCATTCAGTTTGGGGAAACGTTCCTTATAATACATGCCCAACTGGCTCAAATCGGAAAATGATTCGCCTAACGTCCAGCCAATCTCCGGAAACTGCGCCCTCGTCCAAGCAGCCAACCTGCGCGCCGTATGGGCTAAAGCAGCCATCTCGCTTTGATCCAAGTTAATCAGCCAAACGACCATATTCGGTTCGGTGGGCAGGTGAACATAAACGGCATGCGGCAGATCCGCTTCAAGCTCCGCTTTCATTCGGTCCAGCCACCGTGAATCGCTGCTCTGATCTCTGCCTTTGGTTTGGATTTGCTTTAAATCGGCGCCGAACAGTTGATAGCGGTTATACGGAAAAGCCTCTGCAAGCGCTGTATCCTGCGTATCCATTTCGTACCCCGACAGGAGCTTGTCCAGCATCGCATGGATCGACAACCCGCCGTCATCATCCGATTCCACAAGCTTCAATGAAGGAATTTTCCGGGCTGTGCGCTGCACAATATCCAATAACTGAAAGGCCTCAAGCTTTGGCTTTAAGATATAATCGGCTACCCCGCTCTGGAAGGTCGACCTCACGTAATCAAACTCGCCAAAGCTGCTCAAAATAATGACTTCGATTTGCGGAAACCTTGATTTTATCGCACGGGTCAGCTCCTCACCGCCCATGACAGGCATTACGATATCCGTAATGACGATATGGGGCTCCAAACGCTCGATCAGCTCAAGCGCCTCTTTTCCGTTAGAGGCTTCACCGACAATTTGAAAGCCCTCATGCTCCCAATTCAGCAGGTGCTTAATCCCCTGCCTGACTAACAATTCATCATCTACGATGAGAACGCGACATGAAATGTTCATATCTATACCTCCTAAATCATTATCTATGTCTTGCTGCTTTCTGCGTCCAGCTCTTCATAATAGCTCCGAATGACGATATCTTGATCATAATTGCCAAATCCTTTTCCGTACAGCGTAAGTCCGCCCCGCCCTTGCGAAGTATCCTCCGCGCATATTCGAAAAGTCCATTGGGTGCTGTCCCAAGGCACATCCATTATCGTAGTATCGGATATTTGCAGTCCGTCAATGAACGAACCGAATTTATTAATTCTCAGTACCTTCATCAAACCGTATTGATTCACATCGTTTTCCCACCATTCCGGGGAAAACCGTCCTCTCATCCGGCCAAAATCCCCGGGACTTGTCCATGTGCCAAGCTCAATCCCGTTGATTGCGAATTGAATATCCGAAGGCCAATTTTCATTGATATACGGGGCCTCCGAGCCAATTTCCATCGAAATCTCAATTTCCTCTACCCGCTGATCCTTAAACAAATAATTAGGTATTTTATATTCGACAAATCCTCTGGTAAACCATAGGATGCCGGCATGGACGCGTTCCGGATCCAAAAAATAAGCGGGATTGTCGTAATGCCCGATCATTTTCTCCATAGAGGCAAGTCCGCAGGTAGGCGAAGCCTCGATATCCGTATAATGGCCAATCGGCACGGAAACCTCCTTGAATTTTCTTGAGGCGGGCGTAACTCGGGAAAGCTTGATTTGGAGATACTCTGCAGACAAGGAGCAGTACTTATAGGTCCCGCCGTTGATCCTGCGCATCCTGCAGCCGACAAGCCCCGCTTTCTGAAGCTTATTAACATGCGTGCTTACGATTGCGCTGCTTAGAAACAGCTCGGATGCGAGCTCTTTGATATGCATTTCTTTCTTATTTAATAAGTCAATAATCTGCAAGCGAACTTCGCTCGCCAGTGCCTCGTATACGCGCAGCGACTCTGCATCAGTCGATAAATACATGAATACTCACCTGCTTTACAATTAGTAATTTAGTTAATCCTAAAACAATTGAGAGGAATCATATTGAATCTAATTCGTTATTATGATAAATATGATATAGAATATTAACAATTATGAATTAGTTTATTAATTAATTCAACTAGGAGGTTGTTTTTTTATGACTATTCAATCAACCATGTTAATCGATAAAAACTTTTCCGTCTCCGAGGTAGATCCAAGACTCTATGGTTCCTTTATCGAGCATTTGGGAAGAGCGGTTTACGGCGGGATCTATGAGCCTGGCCATCCTACCGCCGATGGAAACGGCTTTCGCCAAGATGCGCTGGAAGCGATCCGTTCCTTGAATGTTCCGATCATCCGTTATCCGGGAGGCAATTTTGTTTCCGGTTATAACTGGGAGGACGGCGTCGGCCCTAAATCGGAGAGGAAACGTTTGCTCGATCTCGCATGGTGGACGACGGAAACCAATGAAGTGGGCACGAATGAATTCGCCGATTGGGCGAAGCTTGTCGGCTCGGAGGTTATGATGGCGGTCAATCTCGGTACTCGCGGGATTGATGCGGCAAGAAACCTCGTTGAATATTGCAATCATCCTTCCGGCTCGTATTACAGCGATTTAAGAATCGCTCATGGCTATAAAGAGCCTCATAAGTTTAAAACGTGGTGCCTTGGCAATGAGATGGACGGCCCTTGGCAAATCGGCGCAAAAACCGCTGTGGAATACGGAAGACTTGCGAACGAAACAGCCAAAGCGATGCGCTGGGTCGACCCATCCATTGAGCTCGTCGCATGCGGCAGCTCATCAAGCGGAATGAGCACCTTTGCCGATTGGGAGGCTACGGTACTTGATCTCACTTATGATCAGGTCGATTTCTTATCGCTGCATACCTACTACAATAATAATGAAAATGATTCGTCCAATTTCCTTGCGAAGTCGCTCGATATGGATCAGTTCATCTACGATGTGACGGCTATTTGCGATTATATCAAAGCTAAAAAGAAGAGCAAAAAGAAACTTATGCTGTCCCTCGATGAATGGAATGTTTGGAATTCCATCGGTTCCAGCCGGGCTGAGGAGTTGTGGCAGGTAGCTCCTCCGGAATTCGAGGATGTGTATACGCATGAGGATGCGCTGGCTGTCGGATGCTTCATCATCACGTTACTAAAGCATGCTGACCGTGTGAAAATGGCTTGCATAGCTCAATTAATCAATGTCATTGCTCCGATTATGACAGAAAACGGCGGACCGCTCTGGCTGCAAACAACCTACTATCCTTATATGCACGCTTCGATTTACGGCAGAGGCACGGTGCTGCAGCCGATTACGACTTCGCCTAAATACGATTCGAAGGATTTCACGGATGTTCCGTATTTGGAAGCGATCAGCGTATTCAATGAAGAGAAAAACGAAGTGACGATCTTCGCTGTCAACCGCCATTTAACAGACGGCATGGAGCTAAATGTTGACGTTCGCAGCTTCGGGAACGTTAGCGTGATCGAGCATATCGTTCTGGAAAATGACGATTTAAAGGCAAGCAACACGAAAGCAAATCCCCGACAAGTTGTGCCTCACAACCGTGGAAATGCAAAAGCCGGCAATGGTGCGGTAACATCCGTGCTGGGCAAAGCGTCTTGGAATGTAATCAGGCTGCAAGTGAAATAATGCGGTACCTTTTCTTACTTGAAACCTAAATCAAAAACCGCCGGAGCGTGTGCTCCGGCGGTTTTTCAGCATGACCGCTGATCGAACTGGATTAATGCGTGCTTTTGATTGCCGTGGCCCATGCCTTATCCAAACTGCTAATAAACTGCTCCTTCGTAACCTCTTTGGCGTAGTAGCTTTGAAGCAATTTGGCCTGTTCATCTGTCACGCCGTTTGGCAGCTTCAAATCCTGATAGGCTTTGCCAAGCGCCACGTATTCGGATGCTTCATTCACCCACGGGAACACTTCATACTGATGCACGGTAGACACCGGATTAAATTTAAGCTCCTGGAATAACGCGGAGGAATCCTTCTCATCATAGAAATAGTTGAGCAAATCCAGCGCTACTTCTTTGTTTTTGCTTTTTTTCGATACGGCTAACGTTGTAGAGGTCGATAGATTGATCATCGTGCCTGCCGCATTATTGCTTACCGGCAGCGGCGCAACGCCAAATTCCATTTCCGGATTTACTTTTAGGATCGTTTCCGCGTTCCAAGGCCCCTGCACCCACATTGCTGCCTTGCCGGCTGCAAAATCGGCAGAACCCGCTTCATTTCCGACCTCGAACGGTTTTGCGGTACCATTTTCCGTGATGAGATCAATGATATTAAAAATATCCTTTACATCGGCGTAGGACGCTTCGCCTTTATTCATTTTCCCGATCCAATCCGGATGCTCCGAGGATACGATCCCGCCTAAAGTCAAAGCAGTCATAAGCTGCGGAACCCATGATTCTTGAAAGGCTAGCAGGAACGGCTTCGTGTCCGCTTTATTCAATTTTTCTACAACCTCTTTCATTTCATCAAGCGTTTGCGGCGGCGTTAGGCCTAGTTCTCTGAATATCTTTTTGTTGTAAAGATAACCCCATGCCAAGCTCTCAAGCGGCAGCGCAATGATCCGTCCGTCATTCATGACCGTATATTTAACCGTGTCGTAAAGGGTTTCAGCAGCCGGCTGGCTTGTAAGATCCTCTAAATATCCGGCTTTATCATACGCACTCAAATCATTGGCATGAACGTCAAAGATATCTGGCGCATCGTTTGACGCAAGCCTTGCCTGTAGCACCTGTTTCGCTTGATCGGGGTTTGGCATTTCCAGATCAATGGTTACGGCAATATTTTTCTCGGCGAGCTCTTTCGCTTTGAACTGCTCGAAATATTTCTCGAACTGCTCCTTAAATCTTGGCGACCCGATTTGCACCTTCAATTCAACCTTTTGCGTTTTTGTCTCTTCGCTGCTGCTCCACGTGTTGTTCGAACCGCAAGCGGACAACGACAGAATAAGCATGAGGCTTGCGAGACCTAACGAAAGCGTTTTCTTCATTTTGAATCTCCCATGTTTGTTTGGTTGGCTGCCTCTTAAGTATAGTTAGGCAGGAAGCTGCAAGCATTACAGATGATTATCGGCTTATATATTGCATAATATTGATCGTGCACCGTTGTTATTTTCCGCTCTGCATCTCGCCAGGCGTGACGCCAAAATGTTTTTTGAACACGCGATGGAAGTAAGGAAGCTCGGTATAGCCGGTTAGCCGCGCTGCCTCTTTAATCGAGACATGCGGCATAAGCAGCATTTCTCTTGCCTTCTCCATCCGTTTGCGAATGATATATTCCGTCAGATTCTCCCCTACGGCTGCTTTAAAGCTTCGGCTTAGATGCTCCTTGCTGACATAAAATTGATGGGCTACGCTCTCAAGCGCGATCGGCTCTAAATAATGCTTATCCAGATAACCCTTCACCTCTGCGATAACCAAATTTCCTTTTGTTTTTTGGAGAGCCTCCATCCTATCGATCGCTTCGCTGTACATTCGTCCGATTCTGCCGATTGTCTCCGTGAGGCTGACGCTGAGGCGGCCTTGCTCTTCTTGAAGCATTGCTAGGCTGCCGCTTCCCAAAGATTCATAATCGGCCAGGTACTGCTCGAGTGTAGCTTTAAAATCTAATTCCAGCCGTTCAAGCTGCTCCGCCTTTAAGCCCTCGGGAAAAGCTTCTGCCACTAAAGCTTCTATCTTGCCCAGCGTATGCAGGACTGATGGTTTGTTTAGCTCAAATAAAGCGGCGAGCGCACGCTGCTTTAACGCTAAATATCGATCCGTTTGAGGTACGCTTGAAAATAGCAGCGGCAATATCCGATGCGGACCTTCCTCCGATTTCTGCAAAGCGTTCAGCTCCTCCACACATTTCCGTAAAGCGTCATTAAGCTCTACCGGATCTACGGGTTTCAACAAATATTCCACTGCGCGCGACTTTATAGCCTGTTTTAAATACATAAAGTCGTCATAGCCGCTCATGACAATAATTTTAAGGAGAGGAAATTGTTCATTGATTTGTTTTAACAGCTCGACGCCATCCACGCCGGGCATGCGCATATCCGTAACGACGATATGAGGTGCATGCTCCTGAATGAATCGAAGCCCCGATTTGCCATCCTCTGCCTCGCCGGCGATCGCAAGCTGCAGCTGCTCCCATTCACCTAAAGATTTTATTACCTCTCTTGCCCATGGCTCGTCATCAATAATAAGCACGTTATGCATGATGTTCCTCCTTCATTGACAATGGCAGCTTCAGCGCAAATATGGTTCCTCTTCCTAGCTTGCTGTATATTCGCATTGCAGCGCGCTCGCCAAAATGCAATTTCAGTCTTGCATTCACGTTTTTCAGGCCAATTCCTTTACGCATTCTCGGCATATCTTTTTCCTCATCCGGACGATCATGCTTTATGGCTAATCCTTCATTTAGTTCTGACCGCAGCTGCTTCAGCCGCGCTTGATCCATACCCATTCCGTTATCCTCAATCAGGATAACCATATGCTTTCGGATTGCCTTTAACCGGATCCGGACCTGCCAGCTGCCTTCCTTCGCCTGCAGCCCGTGCTCAAAAGCATTTTCAACCAATGGCTGCAGCGTAAACCTCGGAAGCTGAAGAGCGTGATCCGCGCCGTCGTAATCGATGGTAACCGTGCAGCGTCCCGCGAAACGCTGCTCTTGTATAAATAAATAATTGCGAATATGCTTTAGCTCTTCTTCCAAGGCAGCTGCGTCATGCCCGGAGCTTATCGAATAACGCAGCAGATCGCCGATAACCTTCGTTATTTTATAAATTTCCGGCGCGCCCTTCACCAATGCCATGCCGCCTATTAAATTCAAAGTATTATTTAAAAAATGAGGATTAATTTGCGCTTGCAGCGCCATCAGCTGCGCGTTCTTTACCTCGATCTCCTTCTGGTATTCGTTCTCTACCAGCTCCTTCATCCGCTGCATCATGGAATTATATCCTCGCTCCAACAGCCCGATCTCATCCTGGCTGCGTACCGAAGTAAGCTCAAATTGCTGGACGGGCGTCATTCGCATCGTTCTCGCTAAGCTGACAATCGGCCTGGTAATTCGGAGTGACACCATAATGGACAATAAAATGGAGGCTAGCGCAAACAGCAAACCTGTCATAATGCCTGCTCTAACCGTATTGTTAGCGCTCTCAGTAATCGTCGTGATCGGTAAAGCTTTAATCAGAGTAAGCTCGCCGTCATCCACCCGTTTGATAAATATAAAGTGGCTGTCGGTTTTCTTGATTTCCAATTCTTTGTTTATCAAACCGTTATGTTTCAAGCTTTGGATACCGGGTATAGCGTGAAAGCTTTGCTCCGTAGGCGAGGCAGCCAGCTGCTCCCCCTCATCATTGATTAAGAAAAAAGAGCTGTCATCTTCCGAAGTTAATATCGTGCTGACCTCCTTCCACACTTCCTTGTTCATGCGGATGGATAACCCGCCGAGCAATTGCTGGTCAGCAAACCGGTTCATGCTGTGGAAGGCGTAAATCCCGTTCCCGGATTCCTTGAAATACAACGTAATTGGGGTTTGCAGCATGCGGCTCCAGTTCCCTTTCGTTATATCTAGCGAATAGATTAAGCCGCTGCTCGCATAATTGACCGAATAAACCTTTTGGCTTCGATGCGTATACAATGCCAGCTCATCTATTTTTTTTGAATTTGCATAAAAAGCATTCGTTAACGTTTCTTGAATATATTTCTGCGTCCGAAACTGTCCGCTTCCGCTTTGGATATCGATTGCGTTTAAACCCTCGATCAACGGCTGATTGACTTGAAGCGAATAAAATAAAACATTCATTTGCCGGATCAGCTCATCCAAATATTGATCGGCAGACATCATACGGGAGCGGTTGGCATCGATGATTTCTTTTTCGACCGAGCTTCGCGTATTATTCATAGCTATCCACGTGACCGTCAATACGGGCAGCGTCGTCAAACAAATCATTAAAACCATGAGCCTGTATCGTATACTGGTCCGTTTCATTTCGCTCTCCCTCTTCCTGTGAAGTCCTACGCGTGACGACCTACTAGTTCAAGTGTACCAAATTAGCACACCTTTTCATTGCATTAAATTAACGTTTCGCATTGTATTTTATTGATTCTGCCTTTCTTAACCGGCGTGTTTTCTAGTAATTTAGAAACAGCTATGGAAAAACGCAAAAAAACCTCTGTCTTGCCGTGCATAACATAAGTTATGCGCTGCTAGACAGAAGCCTTTTTCTATTATCGGTATTTTGTTAAGGAGTGCTGACCTCATCGGTAGCCTCTGGTTCGGCAGTGGCCTCCGGAGCGGTTGTATTGCCTGAAGCATTGTTATCGTCTTCTATGATCACGTTACCATTTGCATTATCCACGTTGTTGTCATTATTGCATGCAGATGCGGTGAAGACGACGGTAACGCTCATCAAAGCAATGAAAATCAGTTTAGTGAGGCTGCTATTCTTTTTCGTTTTATTCATTTGTGGTGCTCCTCTCGACTGGTTGTTGAATTGCTTAACTATACTTAACCAATGAGGAGATTCTGAATCACAATCACTATGAGAAATTTTTCAGAAAAAAAAAAGACCCTGCCCGGTCTCTTTTCTCTGAAATCGCCTATGAAAATAAAAATGAGTCAATAAAAAGATTCCTGGCGGTATTCCGTAAAATGAAATAACCCCGTTCGATGATTAGATTCCCTAACCTTCTCAATGATTTCGCAGATATTAATCATCGAATCAGCATCTTTCGTCGACGAAGCGATCTGATAAAGGGTACTAAAGCTGCCTAAGGCATTTTCTTTGTTAACTGCCCCAGTCTTTAGGTTGATTAGCACGCGCTCGATTTCGCTGTTAATGAACCATACAATTCTTTTTTTAAAATTTGAATTAATCATGAGCAACCCTCCGCTGTCAATGAAATAGTACCAGTTAAGTATATCTCCGCGGATAATAAAACTCTGTCGAAGTACGAAGTCGAATAAAATTTTTTTATCAACAAAAATCCCGTTCCTTCACCTACGCGTGAAAAGATACAGTATCCTTGTGATTTCCGATATATAGTCAAAAGCTGCGATTATGCAACAGCATAAAACACTTTTTTTGTCGTATTTCGTCCGTTTGTAGCAACACCTTTCGACATAAGCCTAGCCCCTACAATTGATAGCTGACAAAGGCCAAACAGCGGCTGTCAGGCGACCAAGAGTTTACATTGATGGTCCCTTGCCCGCCAAACAGCTTAACCAAGGTACGCGATGGGCCTCCATCGCTTCCCATAATGCGAATCTCAACATTTTTGTTTGCAGGATGGTCGTTCGGAGCCACATCCCCCTTGCGGTAGGCCAGATAAGCGATGGAATTCCCATCCGGCGACACATGCGGAAACCAATTATTGCTTTCATCAGACGTGATTTGTTTCTGGTCGCTGCCATCCGGATTCATCCGCCATATTTGCATCAAGCCCGTTCTCGTCGAATTAAACCAAATATGGCGGCCGTCTGGCGAGTATTCGGGTCCATCATCAAGGCCTGGAGCATCCGTGAGCTGTGTCTCCATCCCGCCGCCTGCAGGAATGGTATAAATGTTGTACTCGCCATTTCTCGCTGCGCAGTAGGCGAGTACGGCGCCGTCAGGCGACCAGCCATGCAAATAGCTAGGAGCCATCGGGGTAACCAGGACCGGTTGACCGCCGGTAAGCGAAAGCACGTAAATGCGTGATTGGCCATCCTCCTTGGTATGATGACTGACCGCCAATCGTTTATTGTCAGGTGAAAGCACATGGTCATTGTTGTTTTGGTTGACGTATCCCGTTTCAATTGGGATGCTTTCGCGGGTTGCGAGGTCAAATTTATAAATAAGGCCTTTGCTGTTATAAATCAGATAGTTATTGTCTTTCGTCCAATTCGGCGCTTCAATTAAATAATCGAATTCGGCCAAGACCGTACGTTCTCCTGTATTTACATCTACCGTTTCCAAAAGGCTTACGAATCCCATTTCCATACCACCCTTTCATCGTATGAACAAGTGTACATTATGCTCGTCATACAACTTGCCAAAAATGTTGATTATATCGTTATTTCCTCTCCCGGGCTCAGTACCAACCCGTTCATCCCTTTGCTTTGAAGCTGCTGAACAAAGCTTTCAGCTTCCTGGCGGATAACGGGAAACGTATTGTAATGAACGGGAACGGTCAGCTTCGCGTTATACCACTCCGCTGCTTGCAGCGCATCCTCCACTCCCATCGTATAATGGTCTCCGATTGGAATGAACGCTACATCAATCGCATGCCGGTCACCGATCATTTTCATATCGCTGAACAAAGCGGTGTCTCCCGCATGAAGGACATTTATTCCCGCAATGTTCACAATAAAACCGGCTGGCATGCCGCCGTAAATCACGGTTTTTTCTTCCGCCAGCACAATGCCCGAAGAATGGAAGGCCTGTACCATTTTGGCCTTGGCGAATCCTAGATCCACCGTACCGCCGATATTCATATCGATGGTCTTGACGCCCTTCCAAGACATAAAAGCCGCCAGCTCCGCAATCGCAACGACTGGCGCATCATTGTTTTTGGCGATCAGGTCGGCGTCCAAAATATGGTCCATATGCGCATGCGTCAGCAGGACTGCATCCGTTTTAATTTCTTCCGCCTTCGTCACTGCTAAGGCATTGCCTCGAAGAAAGGGATCAATAATAAGTGATTTATCGCCTTCAATCATCTGAATACAGGAATGTCCGTGGTAAATAATTTCCATAATCGCATTTTCCTCCATTTTGTATCATGTCCGTCACTGCATCATTATCCAACTAGCGACGGCGTATAACCAAGCTTACTCCGTTACTCTGGCTATAACCCTTGCGACCGAAGAATCCGCTTGAATACGGAGCGGAAGCGCAATAATTTCGAATGCTTTAACACCGAGCAAGCGTGTTACATTTTTCAAGTTTTCAATAATGTAAATGTGATTGCGAAATAAGCTTTTATGGATGTCAAAGGGAGAATGATCCGGTGAAGGTGTGTCTAAACCAACCATCTTAACCTTTTTCCGAATAAGGAATTGAACAAATTCCGCTGTTAAAATGGGGTAATCGGTAAAATACTCCGGCTGGCCATAACGCTCGCCGTGCCCCGTGTGCAGGATAACGATTTGAGATTCTCTAATGATGTCTTCATACTCGGCCTTATAAGCAACCTCGGCTGCTCCGCTTACATCGAGCAGCACGCCGTCGCCGACAAAGTTTTCTGCCGATATTTCACTGATGTACTCCACAACGTCTAATAAATGCATGGGACCATCGATATGAGTGCCCGCATGCATATTAACGGACAGCTGGTGATTATTGAAGCCATCCTTGCCAAATTGCCGGGAATGCTCCAACCGGGTCTCTTCATCGCCGGGGTAAACGGGCATCCCCGTCTTTATCGTATGCGTCAGATCAATGATCACGCCGCTGCGCCCCTTCCTTCCGCCAAAAATGCTACGCCATTTGGCTTCCTTTAACTATTTTCGCTTCCAATCCAAATATAGCACAAATGCCGTGCTTGCCAAAATAATGAAAAGTATAAGAAACAGCAGAAGAATGAAAAAAATTTGGCAGAGGTTTCTTGTTTTCAGGAATATGGACAGAAGGAGTGAATTACGGCGAAGGTTGTAATACGGATGCTTTGGTTTGCAGGGAGTGCTTGATGGCCATACGTTTGACCTGCTGCTTCTGCAGCTCCGGGTACAATGCAAAAAAGGATTCATCCCGCAGCAAAGCCGCCAGCGTATCCGATGCCGCACGGACAGCCTGCGCTTCGTCTTCAAGCAAGTAATAAGCCGCCTGATAGGCGTATGCTTCATGCTGTCTTAATACTGCCGCTTTCCTTAAAAGCTCTCGATTCGTCATCGTTATTTGCTTCACGGCTTCTCTTCACCTTCCCGCTAACCTTGAATCGACGGTTTGATTGCTTTCGTTGAACGACTTCGTTTCATTCAACTATACACAACTCAATTACATCCACCAAGTACCATTTTTCCATGGTACTTGACAGCTCAGGAAGCTGGGAATAAAAAAAGATGACCCCGTTGTTAACGGAGTCATCTGCTTGCATTTGCCGCTTCGGATTAAGCTAGCGGCACGCGCTTCGCCAAAGCCTCAAATTTGACTAAATGCGGATTGATTTGATTTTGAAGTTTTATCAAAAACTCAAGCGTTGCTTTGTTTTGTTTTACCAAAGAAGGGTTTTCGTTAAATTTCACGTCATAGTGCTTCGCGACGTCGCCTTTCATGTATTGAATGGTCGTAAATTTCCCGTTTTTCCAAGCATCCTTCATATTCACATTCGTGCCCATGATTTGAAGGTTCAGATTAGCATCCTTATAGTTAAAGCTGTATACCGGATCCTTTTCACTATGGGCGACGGAATAGCCTGCTGCAAATCGGTCATTGGCGAAAGTACCGAACTGAATTTTGTGGTACTCCACTTCACCGTCAAAGTCTGTTACTCTTGTGTACAGGGCGCCATTTCCAACCTTTTGGTCATTTTTCCAAGCGCCGTCATATGTAATCTTTGTTTCTTTGCGATCACTAGTGGAATTAGCGACATACTTACCTAACCCATTCCGTTTGCCGTTAACCCAATCACCCGCATATGACTTCGTCTGATACCAGGTCATTGTTCCTTTTCCATGCGGCATACCGTCTTTCACTTCTCCGTAGTACAAAACGTTCTTGGAAATTTCGAGATACTCTTTATTTGTAGCTGCTTCAACCTTCGACGTCCCCCCTGCGGCTGCTGTTAGAACAAATACCAACGCAAAACTGAACATCATCATGACCATTTTCTTCATCGACAATCACTTCCCCTTATCTGGTTATATTAGTTCATTCTATTAGGATAATAAACGCGGTATGCGGTTTTCGAAACAGGCTTAAGCCCTAAAAAAGGATTTCTTTTCCTTATGGAATGGAAATAACCGTTAACGGCTCTCCCTTCTGTCATATAATCCCTGCTATTCACTCCTTGTTCCATCCACTAACCAAGGTTCGGCTCACTGCCATCGGCAGCAGGTAGACATTTTCACCTTGCATCATTCTATTCTCCTTTCATAAAATTCAGGGTTTTTCTTCCATTTACCGATGTCTTGAAACATTTCGAAAAAAAATTGAAAATTCTGACCGTATCTCTGTATACATTTACAATTCACACCACATAATAACCTCACATCCCATGAAGGAGTGATTGTAATGAGCAGAAGAAGATCGAATACATTGGTTGTACCGCAAGCAAGAGTAGCACTTGATCAATTGAAAACAGAGGCTGCGCAGCAGCTTGGCGTTTCGTTCTCGCAAGATGGATACAATGGTAATCTATCCACGCGCGACGCTGGATCAATCGGCGGATACATCACGAAAAAACTGGTTCAAATCGCGGAACAACAATTAGGCGGGCGCAACTTCTAATCAGCCGACGAAAAGCCCTCCTATTACAGGCGGGCTTTTCATTTGCAAACGTATCGATCCTGCAGCTAAACGGCAGCATAGTGCGGATCCTATTTTTGCAGGTGGTATGGCACGGTTGCGATGACTACGTCCTTTTGCGTAAATAAATATGCGCGAAGCATTAAGCTCGTTTGGTTGTGCAGTAAATAATGCCACCAATGCTTCGTAATAAACTGCGGGATAAGAACCGTAATATGATCCGTTTCTGCCGTTTTCCATTCAATCGTATCAATGAACCGCATTAAAGGCCTAATGATGCTCCGATAGCTGGAACGGAGAACAATGAGCCGGACGCCGGGGTTCCATTCTTCCCACTTCTTTTCCATTCGCTCGATATCCTCGTCATCAAATCCAACATACACGGCAACGACATTATCCGTCAAAGATTTGGCATAGCTAAGGGAATGATTGACGACACGCGTTATACCCGCAATGGGAACCACGATCGTGCTCCCTTTAATAACCGGTTTATCTATCGCCATATTGATCCGCAGTTCGTCTGACATGTTGCGGTAATGGCGGTGAATCCCATAAAACAATAAAATAACGAGCGGCAGGAAGATAAATACCATCCAAACGTGGCTAAACTTCGTGAAAATAAAAATTAAGGTAATCGCCAGCGTCGTCAGCATCCCAATTGTATTAATGATGAAACGCGAGAGCCAGCCGGCAGGCTTCAGCTTCACCCAGCGTACCATCATGCCCAGCTGGGAAAGCGTAAACGGAATAAATACCCCCACTGCATATAACGGAATTAAATTTTCGGTATTGCCGTGAAAGGCGATAACCAATAACGCGGATAAAACGCCCAGAATAATGATGCCGTTAGAAAAGCCCAAACGATCGCCCCGCGCCATGAACATATTCGGCATATATTTATCTTTCGCCAGCATGAAGGCAAGCAGCGGAAATGCCGCATAAGCCGTATTGGCCGCCAAAAATAAAATGAGCGCCGTTACGCCCTGAATCACATAATAAATGACGCCTCTGCCAAATGTCGCATTCGCAATTTGCGATACAACGGTTTCTTTCTCATTCGGAATAATACCGTACCAATACGCAAGCAGGCTTATGCCGATGAACATTGCGCCCAGAATCGTCCCCATCATGATTAGCGTAGCCGCCGCATTGCGCTCGGCCGGCTGCTTAAAGTTCGGAATCGCATTGGACATCGCCTCTACGCCCGTAAGCGCTGAACAGCCTGAGCTGAAAGCCTTCAATAATAGGAATAAGCTTATGTTCGAAACCGCGGCACCCATCTCAGGCGCTGCTGCCGGTACGCCGCCTGCCAAATATTTGATTATGCCGGATATAATCAGGATAAAGATAGCAATCACAAACAGGTAGACCGGCATGGCCAGCACGGAAGCCGACTCCGTGATTCCCCGCAAATTAATAAGGGTCAGAAGCGCGATCATCACTAATGCGATAAGGACCCGGTGATCATGCAGCGACGGAAAAGCGGACGTAATGGCATCCGTACCCGCGGAAGTGCTGACCGCAACCGTCAGAATATAATCGACAAGCAGCGAGCCGCCTGCTAACAACCCGGTAGAAACGCCGAGATTATCCTTCGCGACAATATAAGCGCCGCCGCCGGTAGGATAAGAGAAAATCGTTTGGCGATATGATAAAATCAGCACCAATAAAAGACCCAGTACAGCGATGGAGATCGGAATAGAGTACCAAACCGCCGTAAAGCCGGCAACCATCAGCACAATTAAAATTTGCTCCGTCCCGTATGCGACCGAAGATAAAGCATCGGATGATAACACGGCAAGCGCCTTAAGCTTGCTAAGCTTTTCGCCTTCAATTTCCGAGCTTTTCATCGGACGACCGATTAACAACCGTTTAAATCTGCTGACCATCATAACTTCCCCTTTTCCAACCCATGAAATAAAATAACAAGCTAACTGCCGCATGGAACACAAAAAAAAGCCGCAGGAAAGTAAGGACTTTCCCACGGCTTTACCCAAATAGCTCGGTTCGTTCGTGATAAATTCCTCTTTTGGACGCTTACGAGGTTAGCTGACGGATTCGGGCGCAAAAGTCGCCCTACGCTTGGCATGACCAAGTGATTCACCCCTGAGACAAGATCGCATGATCTTGCTCGATGGTTCCCCCGCTTCTTTTTCAGAACTCAGCGATTAAGGATATTACATGAAATAATACGGCAATAGATTACGTTTTGAATCTTACTCCTCTCCTCCGGCATTGTAAACAATCATATAGGTCTAAATTGATTAAATTTCGAGTAGTGCGGAATCATTTAACCGATTACATCCTATGCATTCTTTTCATATCGCTTTTATGCTTACGATCTCTTTGGATTATGAAAAAATCATTAATAAATCATAGCAATCCATAAGAAACCGCATCACGGTTTATATGTTACGATTGGATTATCGTTACAAACCCAAAAAGAGAGGATGTTTAGAATGGCAAAATACACGACCTACATCATTTCCGAGGACGCAAGAGCACAATCCGAATTTTACATACAGGCTCTTGGAGGAGAAATCAATTCCATTATGACGCATGGCCAGCTTCCCGACGCACGCGAGGAGCTCAAAGACAAAATCATTCACCTCTGTTTCAATGCCGCAGGCGTCAATTTCTTTATGTCAGACTCTGTGTTTGAACCTGTCCAGAGCGGTAATGCCGTTCATTTGAACCTTGTATTCGCTTCAGAAGAAGAAGCACGGCAAGCCTTTAATCAATTAGCGGCCGGCGGCCAAATCCATCAGCCTTTGGAGCCTGCTTTCTGGGGCTCTCTATTCGGACAAATCGAAGACAAATTCGGTATACGCTGGATGATTACCACCGAGGCAGCCGTAAGCCAAGCCTAGCCCGTCCGAATAAGGATACATGTTACACATCAAGAGGAGACAGCCCTTTGCTGAGGGCAGCCTCCTCATTGCTTCGTCTATTTCTCCTATTATCAAAACAAGGAATTATTCACATGGATGTCGAATAGTGTCGGATGAAATATTTCCATACCAATGAGTTTGATAAGGAGGATGATGCTGGATGTCATTCTTGTTCAAAGCCGCCGAATACCCGTCAAGCCCCGGCTGCTATCTGATGAAAAATGAAGAAGGCAGCATCCTTTACGTCGGAAAATCCAAAAACCTGCGAAGTCGGCTGCGTTCCTATTTTACGAAAAACCATACCCATCGCAGAATTAAGCAGCTCGTACAGGAAATAGCGTCCATTGAAGTCGTGCTTGTTAATAATGAAGCAGAGAGCTTGCTCCTCGAAAATAATTTAATAAAAATCCATAAACCTCCCTTTAACCGGGCATTAAAAAAAGATAACAGCGGTTATGCCTATCTGCAGCTGACAGCTGACGAGCTTCCGCGTTTGGATGTGTATTACCGGAACCGCAGCCGTCATCAGAAAATCGCTGAACCAGAGGAAATACACCGTTTGGGTCCCTTCAAAAACGCCCGGTTTCGTGATGCGCTGCTTGAATTTGTAACGGAGCATTACGGTCTTCGAACCTGTAAAACCATGCCCAAGCAAGTCTGCCTGCTTTACCATATCGGGAAATGCAGCGGCGTGTGCGAAGGCAAAATATCGAAGCAGAGTTATTTGAATAACGTTCGCCAAGCCTCGGATCTGCTCGCCCATCGAGGCAAAGGCCTGATTGAAACGTTGTATGACCGGATGGAGACTTATGCGTCAAAGATGGAATTTGAAAAAGCACAGCAAATGCTCATCAGTATCCGAAATTTGGAGCAAGCTGCAGACAAGCAAATTGTAGACAGGGAAGCCGTTATCGATCAGGATGTCATCTACTTCGGCAGCTCCCATGCGCTTGTTGCAAAAGTCGAAGCAGGCATGCTCAGCGACTTTCAGATGTTTGCGCTCGAAAAACCGAACGATGCTGCCTCCGGCGACCAATTTATGATCACTAGATATGCCGAGGCGAAGCCTGATGAAATCATAGCAAGTCGCATCTGCGACCGAAAAAAGGTGTATACATCCTTAAAAAAAAGAGGAGAAAAGCAGTTTATCCTAACCGAACCCAAGCGGGGGTTAAAATATGACCTGCTGCAGCTGTGCAAAAACAATTATGAGTACCGAATCAACCGGCTTTAATTCATCCCGGTATTAAAAAAAGGCCGCCATTTGGCGGCCTTTTCTTATATGCCCATTTAATGGACCGTATTTGCCGGCATTTGCGGCATTCCGTTTGCCGGTACGAACGCGTTAATCATGATTTGCATGTCATTGGCTGCCAATTGCGGCACCTGGTAATAGGCACGTTTATTTTGATACATAAACAATTCATAGGCCATTTCGATAAAGTTTTGCACTTGCGAAGCCAATACCCGGCGTACGACAGGGTTCGTAACTTCAACCGCGGCCATTGCCAAGAGTGAAGCATGAGATTTCACTAGTCCAATCATATATCCGCTGATGCCTGCGTCTTTTACATCCGCCAATGATTGATTGGGCTTTTTCGGCTGAGTCGCTTGTAAACCGTAGAGGGGCTCGATTATTTCTTTGATCATATACGTTGACGTTTCTTGGCTTGGCTTTTGACCTGTGGCAAAACACTCCGCTGTCAGATTGTATTGGGAGAGGGTAAAGTTATATTGACGATCCAATATGTCCAGCAACTCGACATCCTGTACATACTGCCTGAAGATCATAAATTGATCCAACATGCCGATTGAACAGGACAATACTTCATGCATATCAAAAAGCTCGTGACCTCCATGATTGAATGCCTGCGTACCTGTACCTTGTAAATTTGTGTTGCTTTGCGGTTGCTGCTGCATGTTAAGTCTCCTTTGTTATTGATTGATTAACTTCTTTAATATCAATATTTCAAAGGAAAATTATTCATCCTGCCGGTACAAATCATGAAAAACCCCTTGTTATGACTCTACGTCATAACAAGGGGTTAGTCGTTTCTTTACTTCTTGTTAGCTGCAGCCCATTCGTCCAGCTGTCTTTGCTTCTCTGCTATGATCTTGTCAATGCCCGCTGTTTTTTGCTGTTTAATAAATTCAGGCAGCTTGGCTACGGGATCAACGGTTCCTGTTTCCAAAGCAATTTTATATTGATTCTGAACGTTCGTCACCGCCGCGATTTCCGTTTTGACGGCGTCGGCATTAAAGGTGAAGCCCAGCGCTTTCGATTTTATAGCGTTTCTGTTAAAATCCGCCAGCTGATTCCACAGCTCCGGGTCATCCCCGTTCCAAATGTAGGACAGGGACTGGTTCCCGAACATCCATCCCATTTGCAGGTTATAGCCGGAATTCGTTGCATCTACCCCTTGCGGGTAATCGATGACATTGTCGGATACTTTCACGTAATGTTTTTCTTCGATCCCGTAATCCAGCAGATTAATGAAATCTTTATCGGTATACATCATGTTAAGCAGCATCATCGCTCTCTCCGGATCCTTCGAATTTCTTGCGACGCTCCACATAATGGATGTAATGTTAGACGTCGCAGTAACTGCAGGTCTGAAGTGTACTGACACCATCTCTTTGCCAGTCGTTCTCGATTCCTGGGTCTCTATGCCGGGCTTCATATGGGAGATAAAAGAGAAGGCTTTGCCGGACTTAACCAAATTGTATTGCGTCTCGGTGCTAGTAGCGGCATCCTTGGCAATGTAGCCTGCTTCATACCACCTTCTGACCGTATTCAGCATTTCCGCATATTCCGGCGTCTCATACATATTCACGATCTTGAGGCTGTTATCATGGCCTGGCAGTACGCCAAATCCATCACCCAAGGTATCAAAGAAGCTGCCTACAAAAATATCCAGAATAGAGATTCCGTACTTGACTGTCGGAATGATACCCGGCTCATTATCTTTAATCGTTTTAAATACAGCGTCCAGATCATCCAGCGATTTTATCGCAGCCGTATCGATGTTATATTTATCAACTAAATCCTTGCGCATCGTAATTCCATAGTCTGCCGCCAAATCCCTGATGCTCGGAACGGCATATATTTTTCCGTCAATTCTTGTTGCGTTCAAGAACGCAGGATCAAGGGAATCAAGCGCTTCCGCAACCCCCTGGCCCTGCTCAGCCAAGTAGCCGTCGAGTTCAAGAAACTGCCCTTTGGCCACATCTTGGCTGTATGTTCCAAGTCCGCTTACGATCAGGTCTACCTGCTCATTGCCAGACATCATCAGCGTTTTTTGCTGCGTCCAAGCTCCAAATCCGATCGGAATCAGCTTGACGGTCGCATTGATTTTTTCCTTCGTCAATTTGTTGATCGCTTCCGAAATCAGCTTCATATCCTTCGGTTCCCCGCCTGCGGGAAATACCATTACTAGCTCGACAGGCTTTAATTCTCCGCCGGCGCTGCCGCTTTCTCCTTCTGAAACGGCTCCGTCGTTCCCGGAACTTGCTGCATTGCTGCCTCCGTTGCTGCAAGCGCCAATAAGCATGGTCATTGCAAGCGCCAATAACAAAAACATTTTAGCTGCATATTTGTTCTTTTTCATTGATGTGACCTCCCGGTTTCTTTTAATGAAAGCGTGTACACTTAGTAGAATAGATGAAAATGCCGCAGCTCACTTTCATATTTCCGACATCTTGTTTTCGATTTTCCGATGTATATGAAACATGGGTTTCAAAATCGTTTCCAATTGCAAAACTGCCTTTTCGTTTGGTCTTTTTATATAGAAAGGGCGGTGCATCCGGATGTCTGCACCGCCCTTTCATCGTATCGTCATTGCTTTCCTGCCGACGCCCAAGCGTCAAGCTGTTTCTGCTTCTCGGCAATGATCTTGTCTATTCCCGCAGCCTTCAACGCTTTATTAAATTCCGGCAGCTGCTTCGCAGGGTCTACCGTACCCGTTTCCAACGCGATTTTGTATTGGTTTGACACGTTCATTACAGCGGCAATCTCCGTTTTGACCGCATCGGCATTAAATGTGAAGCCAAGCGCCTTCGACTTCAAAGCGTTTTTGTTAAATGCCGCAAGCTCGTCCCAAAGCTCTGGATCATCCCCGTTCCAAATATGGGACAGGAATTGGTTGCCGAACATCCATCCCATCTGCTGGTTATATCCCGAATTTGACGCATCTACGCCTTCTGGGAAATCGATGATGTTATCTGATAGCTTTGCGTAATGCTTTCCTTCAATGCCATAATCAAATAAATTGATCAAAGCTTTATCGGTATACATCAGGTTTAGCAGCATCATTGCTTGTTCTGGATTTTTTGAGTTTCTCGCGATACTCCACATGATAGAGGTAATGTTATACGTCATACTCGCGGCAGGCCTCAAATGGATCGACACCATCTTGGTGCCTGTCAGTTTTGATTCTTGGTTTTCAATGCCTGGCTTCATATGGGAAATAAACGAAAACGCTTTGCCTGCCTTCACCAAGTTGTACTGCGTCTCCGTACTTGTTGCCGCATCCTTGGCAACGTAGCCTGCTTGATACCATCTTCTCACTGTATTTAGCAGCTTGGCATATTCCGGAGCCTCGTACATATTGACGACTTTAAGTCCATTGTCATAACCCGGAAGCACGCCAAAGCCGTCTCCTAAATTATCAAAATAGCTGTTTAAATATGTATCGATAATAGAGTTCCCGTACTTCACGGTTGGAACGATGTCTGGCTCATTTTCCAAAACCGTTTGAAACACGGCGTCCAAATCATCCAGCGAATGAATGGCTGTTGTATCGATTTGATACTTTTCTATCAGATCTTTACGCATCGTTATGCCATAATCGGCTGCCAAATCTCGGATACTCGGGACGCCGTAAATCTTGCCGCCGATTCTAGCGGCATTTAGAAAATCCGGATCTAGGCTGTCAAGCGCTCCCCTGATCCCTTGGCCCTGTTCGGCCAGATATCCGTCAAGCTCCAGCAGCTGACCTTTGGACACCTGCTGGCTGTAAGTGTTAAGACCGCTGACGATTAAATCGACTTTTTCGTTGCCAGACAGCATCAGCGTCGTTTGCTGCGGCCATGCTCCCCAACCGACCGGAACAAGCTTTACGGATGTATTTATTTTCTCTTTCGTAATCTTATTGATTTCATCCTGGACGGCCAGCAAATCCTTTGGTTCTACGCTCGCCGGGTAAACCATCGTTACCTCGTAGGCAGCCTTAACGGATTGGTTTCCGCTTTCCGCGGCGTTACCCGCGGAACGGTTCTCTTCCGATGCGCAGCCAGTAAACATCAGGCTTGCTGCAAGCAGCAGCTGCGCAGCCGTCTTGAATGCTTTTCTTTCCAATCTCATCCTGCTCCCCCATGTTCGTTTGTTTCTCTATTACCCTTTAACAGCGCCGATAGTCAGGCCCTTGACGAAATACTTTTGAAAGAACGGATAGGCGATCAGCAGCGGGATTACCCCGATCGCGGCCATCGCCATCCTCATGGATGCAAGAGGAATATTAGCCGCGATTTCAGCGCTTCGGCTGCCTGCTTGCGTAGAGCTCTGCAAGAACTGTACATCCAGAAGGATTCGGTTCAACAGGTTCTGAAGACTGTAGTACTGGCTGTCCGTTATATAAATCAAACCGTTGAACCAGTCGTTCCAGAACAGTATGGTGTAAAACAAGCCAACCGTCGCAAGCACCGGCGTTGACAGCGGCAATACGATGCGATAAAAAATTTTCCACTCCTTCGCGCCGTCGATGTAAGCCGATTCGATAATCGCCGTCGGAATCGAGCTCGCAAAAAAAGTACGCATCAGGATAATGAAAAATCCGTTCATTAGCAAGCCGGGTATGATTAAAGCCAGCATCGTATTTTTCAAGTCGAAATAATTAGTATAGAGCAAATAGGTCGGTACAAGGCCCCCGTTAAACAGCATCGTGAAAAAGACGTAGAATGCGAGCGAGTTGCGGAACGGCATTTCGAGCCGCGAAAGCGGATAAGCCACCATCGCCGTAAGCGTCAATCCGAGTGCCGTGCCGATCACCGTCGTTAAGACCGTGATGCTGTAAGCCCGGATGATTTCCGAAGAGCTGTTCCATAAATAACCGTATGCGGAGAAGCTTATTTGATCTGGAAAAAAGGCGTATCCGCTGCGAACAAGTTCCATATCGTCGGTTAGGGAAGCGGAGAACAACAGCCAAAACGGCATGACGCAAAAGAATGTGAATACCAGCATGACGATGTTGATGGCCCATTGATAGAGCTTGCCGGATGATTGCATATAATCTCTCCCTTTCTAGAACAACGCGTTGTCTTTGTTATATTTTCTTACGACAGCATTAGATACGATTACTAGAATGAAACCAACAAGCGCTTGGTATAAGCCGGCTGCGGAGGACATCCCGATGTCGCCTAGGTTAATCAAGGCGCGGTATACATACGTATCGATCGTGTTCGTAACCGGCATCAGTGCGCCTGTATTCAGCGGAACCTGGAAAAATAAGCCGAAGTCGGAGTAGAAAATACGGCCGATGGCAAGCAAGGTCATAATCGTGATCACCGGCGTAACGAGCGGGAGTGTTATTTTCAAAATTTGCTGCCATCTGTTAGCGCCGTCAATCGTTGCCGCTTCATAATATTCGCTATCGATTCCAATGATTGCTGCTAAATAGATGATGCATAAGTTACCTACGCCCTTCCATACGCTCACGATGGTTAAGATCCATGGCCAGTACTTCGTTTCGCTGTACCAAGAAATGGTATCCAAGCCCAAGAAAGGAAGCAGGGTCTTGTTCATGAACCCGTTTTCAACATCCAGAAAACCAAGCACCAAGTAGCCTACAATAACCATGGAAATCAAAAAAGGAAGCAGGATCAGCGTCTGGTACATTCTGGACAAGAAACGTATACGAATTTCATTCAGCATAATGGCTAAGGCGAGCGCGATTCCGGTATTCAATAAAATAAAGGAGATATTGTACAGCAGCGTATTCCTTGTAATGATATAAGCATCTGTCGTTTTAAACAAATATTCAAAATTTTTTAAACCGATCCAATCACTTCCCATAATGCCTTTTGCAAAATTGATGTCCTTAAACGCGATGACAATGCCAAACATCGGCAAATAGTTGTTAATCAGCAGGTACAGCAGGCCGGGAAGCGCCATCAGCACCAATGCACGGTATTTCTTTACTTTTCTCATCTCCAATGCGAACGTTGCTTTCTTCTCCATCTTCAATGAGACCTTTTTCATAACGGGGGTTGACGTCTCGGTATTTGCTTGCAAGGGTCTCGACCACCTTTAGCTTTAATTATTTTATTGCTTGGTCTAATACTATCGCAAAGCAAATACACCAACTATTAATAATCCGACATTCAGCTTTTGAGTTTCCGACATGACGGAAAGAGTAAAAAAAATGGCCGTCAGAGGCGTTGAATCCTCTAACGGCGCCGTTTTATTGTGATAGACAACAGCCTCTGCGGTAATCCTGGGGTGTCATCGAAACTTCTTTTTTAAACAGCGTGGAGAAATATGAAAAGTTGGAGAAACCAACCGTAAGCGCTATGTTACTGATGGTCGTATCCGTCATGGACAGCAGCTCCTTCGCCAGATTGATCCGCTCCCTCAAAATATAGTCGGATATTGATAGCCCCGTTTCTTTCTTAAACAATTTAACGATATAATCCGGGCTTAACCCTATATAGTCTGCGATGTACTGTCTTGAAAGCTCCTCGTCGATGTGAAGCGCGATATACCGTTTGATCTTCTCTACGACGGTTTCATTCGAATCCAGTCCCTGAATGTGAACGAGCGCTTTCTCTAATACATCCCTCACCCAATCCTGAAGATCCTTCACGCTGCGTGTCGCAGACAGAATCCGCTCTGGAAGCAAATGGTCCGAGAAAATTTCATCCGCGCGCAGCCCTTGCTGCTGCAGCGTATGCAGGATCATTTGCAGAAAGCTTTGGTAAAACTGCTGCAGTCCCTTGGTTCCCAAGCACTCGATGCGCTTCCATGAATCCAAAAATTGCTGCGACTCGTCGTGCAGCTTTTTCTTGTTCCCCTGCTTGATGAGCTCTGACCATACATTCATGGGCGGCAGCGGGATTTGGGATTCTTTCTTCATCCGCTCATCGATGAAGATCACGCGGTCCACGCAATTCACTTGGTTTTTTTTGAACGCCATTAAGTCTTCGACCATATTCCGTACGCCATGCGCCTGTACCGGCTTGCCGATCATGCAGGAGAGATGGCAATACAAATAATGATTGCATACCTCGATAAAAGCCTTACAGCGATCTTTAATTTCCTTAAAAAAATAATCGCACCCTTCAGCAGGCAACTGGTCCTTCGTGAAAACAATCAGCAGATGGTCCGGATTAATTCTTACGATCTGTGCGGTCTTGTCTTGTTGAATAACGACCTCTTCCAGGGCGTTGCGCAGCGCGTACTCCATAATTTGCGAATCCCGTGCCGTTAGTGATTTTTCCCAATGCTGAATGCTGATAACGACTGGTAAAAACCTCATGTCCCTGCCATACGGAAGCTTCTGCTTTCCGATGACCTCCATCATTTTATCCAAATTCGAGGGAATCGCTTGACTGAGCACATCCTGCCAAAAACGCTCGTTCTCCCTCGTAGCCGATTCCTTTTCCTTTCTGATCTTCTCGATGAGCTTCGTCATCACCAGCTTCAATTCGTCATGGGGAACCGGCTTAAGCAGATATTCGAAGCTGCCCAGCTGAAGCGCTTTCTTGGCATATTGAAAGTCGGCGTGACAGGTCAGGAAGACGCACTCCGTTTGCGGATACTGCTCACGTACCCACTCAAAGAGCTCAAGTCCGTTTCCCTGCGGCATTTCGATATCGCAAATCATCATATCGAACGGCTGGTTATCGAATTCTTCCTTGGCTTGCCGGAGGTTGTGGGCTATGGATACGTTTACTATGCCCAGCTTTTGCCAATCGACGCTCGATTTAATGCCATTCGCGATAACGGCCTCATCATCAACAATTAATAATCGGTACATTCTCTCTACCTCATTTCTCTCGATAAAGGCAAGATCATTTCCACAACAGCTCCATTTTCGTTAGAAAAAGCAATGCCAGCCTTATCTCCGTACAACAAACGCAATCTGCGCCTCACATTCCAGATTCCGATATGCTCGCCTTCTTCATTCATCAGGTTCGTCTCCTGATGGAGCTTCTGCAGCACATCCTCCGAGAAGCCTCGGCCTGTGTCGTGAATTCGGATGAGCATCCTATCTTCAGGAATGCTATCGTTTCTCCCGATCTCTATAGCGATATGAGTGGGATCATCCGTATTAATCGCATGTTTGATGGTATTTTCCGCAAAGCTTTGGATGATTAACGGCGGAATGTAACAATCTCGCAGCTCATCCTCGGCGGAAATCGCGTAAGTCAAGCTTCCGGGAAATCGAAAATTTTGGATTTTCAAATAATTTTCGGTATGGCTTAGCTCGTCCTGCAGCAGAACATAATCCGTCTGGCTGCGAAACATAAATCGGAAGTAGCGGATCAGAGAGAAGGAGAGTTCCTGAATTAATCCGTATTTCTTCTCCTGGGCCAAGTAATATACGATATTTAAGCTGTTCAGAAAAAAATGAGGGTTTATCTGAAGCTGAAGCTGCTTAAGCTCTGCTTTCTGGTTAATCAATTGTTCCTCGTAAACGTCAATTTTCAACTGCTGAATGTCACAAACCATGCTGTTGAACGTCTCGTTCATCATCTCGAATTCATTGGAAGCCGGTTTATTCGGTATTCTTGCCTCCATATAGCCCTCTCTGATTTTGCGCATGGCTACGACGATCCGGTTGATTGGCAATAAAACGACTCTGCGCAGAAAATAAACGGAAACCACCAGGATCAGGATCGTTCCCGTTGCAATAAGCAAAATGATCCTCTGCAAATAAGGAAGCTTTTCTAATATGTTCTGGTCGGGAACGACGGCTACCAGTCCGAATTCACCAATGCCAGACTCCTCGCCAATTACGAGATATTGGTCTTCAGCGCCGCTCAACCGGTAGGTATGGGGTGTGTAGGATAAATCGATTTCATGTTCTTTAAAGAAGGCCGCGTCCTGGAGGGGGGCATTATTTCCGTCCACCAGCAGCGATCTGCCTTCGGTGCCCAGATCAAGAAGATCAAGCGGGCCCATCACATCATCCGCGTTAACGCCCGCACCTATGTACAAGTTGCCGGCTTTAATAATATGTAAAAGATAATTCTGCCCGTCCATAGGCAGGACGGTCCATGTATCGTATGGATAGTTCTTCATGGATTGTTCATCACCCAGCAGCCCGGAAATGTCTTCCTTGACGGTATCATTATTCGTATAAACGGAGCCCGTCAGCTTTGGCGCGAACAACAAATCCTTATTCAAAGGAGAATATACGAAGAAATAATCCAATGCCTTGTAATAGGTGGCATTGTCTCTCAGCTCCGTAAAAAGCCAAATCCGTTCCAGATTGTACAAATCATCATCGACCTCGGGCAGACGGTCGAGTATATATAAGCCGGTTTCTTCCGCGGCGAATTTGAGTAAGTAATTGTCGATATCCAGCAGCGTAGTATCGATTAAACCCATGTATAGATTTAGCATGTTGCCGTTGGATTGCGCCACTTGGTTACGCACGACATCCATCGAATAATAGTTGTTATAAATTAGAAATGATACCATCGGCAGCATGATGAGCATAAGTCCTGCTACCAGCTTAAAGCGGAGTGAGTTAAATAACGAACGATTGAATAACTTCAAGTGCCCGAATGCCTCCTTATGCCAGACAAATAAACAATGAGCATTATACCACGATTAGCTGGAGACCGCTCCTTAAAAGATAAGCGATTTCCCATACGAGTGCAGAAAAACCTTTCCAAGTGCTGGAAAGGCCTGCTTTTCTATTCCCTATCGACGGATCCTGCGAGGAGTCTATTCGAATTCTACGACCTTGCCCTTTTCCGCCGAGGTATAAATAGCTTCTAAAATCTGCGTGACAACCAAGGCTTGCTCCGGTTTAACGAGCGGCTCTGTATCATTTAGGATGCTTTCAAGCCACTGCCTTGCCTCCTTCAACCCATCTTCCTCTGCTCCTGGACCGAAATAGGCGATCCCGCCGCTTATGGAAGGCTTCGTTTCTACGAGCTGGCCATGCTTGGTGCTGTTAAAGATGACATCGCTTTTGCCAAAAACCGAGCTTGCTCTCATTTCTGCTCCGCCTTCCGTTCCGCAAAGCGTAGTCATGGCTTCCCTTGCGTCGGTCGTATTTAGCGCCCATGCCGATTCCAAGAAAATCGTAGCGCCATTTTCCATTTTAATAAATCCGAACGCGGAGTCTTCCACATGATATTTTTCCGGATCCCAAGGGCCCATCATATTGCCTTCGAACCTATCGGACATTTTGTAAAATACGGAACCCGACACCGATTTCGGCTTATAGTTGTCCATAAACCATAAGGCTAAATCGAGCGCATGCGTGCCCAAATCAATTAAAGGTCCGCCGCCCTGCTGCTCTTTGTCAAGGAATACGCCCCATGTAGGAACGCCCCTTCTGCGAACCGCATGCGCCTTGGAAAGATAGATGTCACCCAATTGGCCTTCGCGGCAAGCTTTATGCAGCACCTGGGAATCGTTCCTGAACCTGTTTTGGTAACCAATCGTCAGCTTCTTACCCGTACGGTTTGCGGCATCCACCATTTTTTTAGCTTCTATGGAATTGATCGCCATCGGCTTTTCACACATGACATGCTTGCCTGCCTCGAGCGCATCTACCGTTATGTAGGAATGCTGAAGGTTTGGGGTCAGTACATGGACCACATCGATGGATTCATCTTTTAACAATTCCTTGTAATCGGTGTATACCTTCGCGTTATCACTGCCAAAATTTTTGGCCGCTTTTTGAGCGCTCTCTTCTATGACATCACAGAAGGCAACCATTTCGCCCAAATGAGTGAGCTTGGCTAGCGACGGCATATGCTTTTGGTTGGCAATGCCTCCGCATCCGATAATTCCGATCTTCAATTTTCCGTTGTTCATGTTAAACTCTCCTCCTTATGGTCTAAACATATTTCTGAAGCACGATTAAATCATTGCGGATGCTGCCAATCTTGTCTTCCGACTCTCCCTCGTTCTCGACAAGCGCATAACGGATATGTCCCATTGCGCGGATCTGCTCGTAGGCCGCGGCGAAATCAAAGATACCCGTTCCGAGATCAACGAAATCACCGGGCCCAATATATTTCCGGTAGACCTCAAAGGGTTCAAGAGCCTCGTCGCCGCCTTGCTGCATCGCTTCCATAATGTTAAGCTGGCCCGCAAGATTTTTGCTTAAATCCTTCTGATGAACGATATCGCAGCGATCTCCAAGCTTCTCCAGAACGGCAATCGGATCTATGCCTGCGCGCATCACCCACGCCAGATCAATTTCGAATTTCACATAGGATGGATCCGTATTTTGCAAAAGAAGGTCGAACAGCGTTTGATCGCCGATTTTTTTGAATTCATGGGCATGGTTGTGCAGATAAAACTGAAAGCCGCCCTCTTTCATTTTCTTCCCGACGCTGTTCATCTGTTCGGCGGTACGCAGCGTGTCCTCACGGTCTTTGATCCATACGGAAGGGAGTACGATGTTTTCGCACTCGAGACCTGCATAATACTTCATAATGGTATCCCAATCATGGGAAATCAGTTCTTGCCCCGGGGCCGTGCCCTCGTGGACAGAAACCGCCTTCAGGCCAAGCTCTTTGAATTTATCCCTAGCCGATTCCATTGGAATCTCGTCGATGTAACGCGTAAAGGTCTTCATGTTAAATCCGACAAGTTCAATATTCACGTACCCTGCATCGGCGACCTTCTCCAGCGTGCCAAAGTAATCCTCGCCTAGTTCCCTGTACACAGAAAAAATATTAATGCCCGTTGCGATCGTCATTCGAATACATACCCCCGTCAACATTTAATTTTCTGCACTTCTTGAGCTGTCGTTCTTATTTAATATGATAGAGGAACACAGCCTTTTTAACTTTCACGTATCCGTCATTCCTCTATTGAATTTCCGCACTTTTTTTCTTTTTTCAGCTTTCAGCTTAAGGAACTTTGTAGGCGCCATTCTATTTAAAATGACATCACAAAAAAACCTCCCCGCGACTATGCTCGCATCGGGGAGGTTAACCTTTATAAAAAACTCCTTTTCCTGCTGCTCCGTTAACTCAATTGCCTTGTATGGTACGCTTCAATGCATTGATGTACCCTAGATGCATGGCCTCATGAAAAACAAAAAAGTTCAACACCTCACCAATGGAATCAAGCTCATAACCTTCATATAAGGACAATTTAAGAGGGGTTTCCAGCTTTTCGTCTAAGCGATCCGAAAAAATTTCCTGCATCGCTTGTTTTTGCTCTTCCAGCTGTGATAATAATTCCTGTAAGGACGGAGCTTCAATTGTCCAATTTTTCGGAGTAGTACCGGTTAAAAATAATGGTTTGTAATGGGGCGGAAGTTTTGCCGTTAATTTTGCAATGACAAAGCTTCGATCAGCAGAAGTAAGAATATGGCCTATATTCCATCTTATCGTATTATTAAATCCGTTAGGCATAACATCGGCATCTGTTTCTGAAATATCACGAATCGATTTCAATAGGGTTTCTCTAGTCATATTAAATTGTTTCATAATATTGGTCTTAAACATCCGAATCCGCTCCCTCAGCCATGATTTATTTTAACTTTCACTCCCTTTGTTTTTCATCTAAATTTTACCAAATACTTACTCCATAAGTAAATCATTTTTACGATATGGAAAAGTCTTTTCAGGTGATATTCTCTATGCCAATCCTATTCTTTGAACGGATTATTCTCTTACAGTTTAAAAGCACGGTATTCAACTCTATCCGATCGACGGGCTTAAGCAAATAATCCAAAACTCGGTATCGAAGTGCTTCCGCCGCGTAATGATAATCAGTAGAGGCGCTGACGACAATCGTCCTTATTTGAGGATAGCGTTCATACAGGGTTTGCAGCAGCCCAGCTCCGCATGTGCCTGCCATCTGTATATCTGTAATAACGACATGCGGATGCAGCTCCTCCGTTTGGCGAAGCGCATCTTGTCCGTCCCCTGCTTCCCCGACTAGCTCCATTCCAAGCTTTTCCCATTGAACAAACGTTTTAATGATATCTCTTGCCCTGCTTTCACCATCCACAATCAATACTTTAATCATGAAATTCACCTCGGATATTTCTATAAAGACCTTTGTTTCAATGTTCGGTTTACTTTCTCTGAACTGATCAGCATGAAAAGAATAAAGGCCAGTGCGGATACCGGGAACAACGAAATGCTTGCATAAGAAGCGATGAGACCAAAAAGAGGGGGCAGCAGCGTAGTGCCTGTGTAGGCAACTGCCATTTGATAGCCCATCAATTTAGCAGAGTTTTCTTTTCCGAACCGTTCCGGCGTTTCATGAAGCAGACCCGGATAGATAGGTGCAAGCCCTAAGCCGATAAGAATGAATCCAATGAGAGTGAATATGTCCGGCAATGGCAGCAATAGTATAAGACCGCCCGTAAGCGCAACGAGCTGGCCGAGCAGAATAAGTACGCGATTGTTCATTTTAAGCGTTATGAATCCGGTTATGAGCCTTCCCACCGTAATTCCGCCGTAGTACAAAGATATCCAACTTGCAGCGGTTTCTGCAGATATATTTTTCGAGCCGACCAAGTAGCTAGCCCCCCATAAACCGACCGTTGCTTCAACGCCGCAGTAAAATAAAAAGGCAATGAGCGACGGCTTAACGCCTTTTATGCGGAGCAGATTGGTATGCCTCATCGTTTCGGTTTGCGTTACCATGTTTTGGCTGAGCGGTTCGGCTTTTCCGGCTGATTCGGAAGACTGTTTTAGGGAGGCTACTCGTTTCCATAATGGAAGCGTCGCAAGCAAGACGATTACGAGACCAAATTGGATCATCGCGACCTGCAGATAGCCCTGTCTCCATGAGTTTTGATTCGCAATAAAGTAGGACATAATCAGCGGTCCCATGGTCGCTCCTACACCCCAGAAACAATGCAGCCAGCTCATATGATGGGCTTTATAGTGTATGGCTACATAGTTATTGAGCCCTGCATCGACAGCTCCTCCTCCAAGTCCGAGAGGGATGGCCAAAATCAGAAGCCACAACAATGAAGGAGAAAATGAAAAGCCCAGCAATGCCTCGGCCGTCAAGATACAGCTGATTAAAGTCACCTTGCCTGTTCCGAACTTCTCAATAATGGCGCCGCTGAACAAGCTGGATAGTATGGTTCCGGCTGATACAATCATGGATAGCAATCCCGCCGATTCGAACGATGCCCCGATTTCAGTATGCATGACCGGCCATGCGGCGCCAAGCAGCGAGTCAGGAATCCCTAAGCTGATAAACGCAAGATAAATGATGATTAAAAACCATGTTGCCATAAGTAAACTCCTTTAAATGTAAAATAACTCTGTCTGCCTATCCAAGAGTGATCCTTTTCGTTATAGGCCACTTAACTAGAAATTCAGAGCTGACGGGTTTAGCTCCTGTAAGGCTAACCATTTCATGCCCTCTTCGAAATCCTTGATAAACGTATGGGATACGCTAATTTCAGGGAGCGATGGAAGGTTATATTTTGCTATAAAATTTTCCCATGCCTGAAGCAAGGCGCTTTCTTCTAAATTTTCGCGATAAATCACGATTTGATCCGGCGCAAGTACAGCATGGAGCGTTTGCATAACTTTACAAACGATCTCTATGAATTCTTCTGTGGATAACCTTTTTTTCCAGTCGATATCCATGGGAAGAAATTTGATTTCTCCCGCCATGCCGTTTTTCCCTTTTACAATTTTTCCATCCAGAAAAATGCCTAACCCCGGCGGAGATTTCTCGGGAAAATAAACACCTAATACGATCTGATTCTCGCTTAACTGTTCTTTGAAGCAATAACCGCTAACGGCAGCATTCACGTCATTCTCCAAAATCACAGGCAAACTAAATTTGGACTGTACCTCTGCCAACAGGCTGATGCCTTGCAGCTCTTCATGGCTGGTCACTGCAATTTTGTCATTTATGGCCTGTCCGGGAATTCCGATGCCGATCGATTTAATGGAAGGGAACAAGGAAAGAATACGATCGATCATTTCTAAGAAACGATGAAGATCGAACACTTGGATCACATGTTCTTCTCTCATTAAAATGTCCTCGCGTAAATTAACCACTGATGCGAAAATGACGTCGCTGCCTTGTTTTTCATTCAAATGTATAGCTAGCGCGAGACTGAAATCATAATTGAACCGATAAGTTAAAGCCGGTCTCCCTCCGTTCGAGGGAACTGATTTATCTTCTAACAGTTCTCCAAAATCTAGCAGTTCTTTCACAAGCGAGTTGATGGTTACGACGCTAAGCCCCGTCATTGCAGCAAGTTGGGGCTTTGTTGCTATTCCTACCTGCTTCAACACACGACGCAGATTATTCATGTTTATTTCTTTCATTAAATTTGCATTGCCTTTTTCCACCATGGCCCTCCTTATTAAAGTCATTTAATAAATACACTTTATAAACATACTTTATTTATATCCCGATCCTCCATCGATGTCAAGATGCGTCATTAAAATGAGATAAGATGTGAACGCATTTGCTGCACACGTAATGGATTGAAAATAAAAAAACCTCCCCACAGTCAAACATGACTGTAGAAAGGCGAATCATTAATAAAATATCTTTTCATCCCGCTTTTCCTTAAGTATTTCGACCGCTTCCCGGAACCGCAGCGAATGCACGATTTCCCGCTCCCGAAGGAACTTTAAGCTGTCCTGCAAGTCCACGTCGTCCGTCAAATCGATCAGCCATTGATAAGTCGCACGCGCTTTCTCTTCCGCAGCGATGTCCTCGTACAAATCCGCGATCGGATCGCCCTTCGCTTGGATATAGGCAGCCGTCCACGGCACACCGGACGCATTCTGATAAAATAAGGCGCTGTCATGAGCGACAAAATGATCGCCTAAGCCCGCTTTCCTTAACTGCTCCGGCGTCGCGTCCTTGGTTAGCTTGTAGATCATGGTGGCGATCATCTCGAGATGCGCAAACTCCTCTGTGCCAATATCCGTAAGCAATCCAATGACTTTATCCGGAATCGAGTAACGCTGGTTCAAATAACGAAGCGCCGCTGCGAGCTCCCCATCGGCACCCCCATATTGTTCCATTAAAAACTTAGCCATTAAAGGATCGCATTTGCTGACGCGAACCGGATATTGCAGCTTTTTCTCATATACCCACATCTACGGCACCTCCTCCAAAATAAGAGCTATCCAGCCGTGCCATTTAAACCTGCCAAGGCCAGGGCGCATCATTCCAACACCACGGCGTGCTGGAGAGACTCTGTCCGAAATTTCTCAAAGGCCCGTACTGTGACTCATAACGGTGGGCAATTTGCTGCCTGAGCTGCGCATATTGGTTGTATTGCTGTATGGCATTCGAATCCATCGGATGCGTATCCAAATATAAATTCAGCTCGACTAATACAAAATCAACAGCCTGCAATTCATGCAGCAGCTTGTAATATTCCTCATTCAATACGATGGACACCTTTAATCACCTTCTTCCGCTTTAACGTTTTTAGTTTCGTAAGGACTATATAGCTGCGGCCAAAGGGTACCGTATTTTAATGCTTCGAAGGGGGTGAATTGTGGAAGATTCGGCGGCTGGAACGGGATAAACAATTGCGGCGGCGTGCTGTAGCTTTTTATGCGAATCGGCGGACATGGATCTAACGGACTAACGAAGGTCTTATAGTATCGCACCTGTTCGTTCACGATGATGTCTCCTCTCACCTCGTTAAATGCTTCAAAACATCATATGTATAAATACTTGTATTTAATTCCTGCAACAAATACAGACAGACTGTTAGGTGAATAAAAATTGAATTCCTTTATATCCAAAGTGTATGCCAAAAATGACAAGGGATAAACCTGATAAGATAGAGATGGATTTAAGCACGCGGTCAGTTAACCATTTTCGGGCATAGCTAGCTATTCCGGCCATGGTTACATCCCAAATTAAAATACCGGAAATAATTGCGCAGCTATAAATAATTAAATGTTTCAAATCATATTTAGTGGCGGTATCCGCAAGCACGGAACCATAAATGCCAAGCCAAAACAAAATACTCATTGGGTTTGACAGCGCCAATAAAAAGCCGGACAAAAAAGCTTTCATATAGGTTTCTTCTTTTTGCTTTCTAAACTCCGATACTGGAATTCGACTGCTCTTCAGACTTTCAATACCCGTGTAAATCAGGATGAAACTACCGAATAACCATAAAAACACTTGCACGAACGGTATCTTAACCAAATGGACGCTCCCCATAAAGACGACAAGCATATAAATAATATCCGCAATCAAAGCGCCAAGTCCCAGAAGCCAGGCATGCCAAAACCCCCGTCTAATTCCCGCATTTAATTGGGCAGCATTTATTGGCCCAATCGGTGCAGATAAAGATAAACCCAAAAACACATAACCAAACAATAGGTTCATTCCTGTACACTCCCTATAAATAAGCTTGTACTATTCTATTGTTCAATCATGCTTGCCATTCCTCTCTCCTCCAGTTGCGTCGCATTTTTTGCTATTCGTCCATGTGATTTCGGAAATCAAATTACAAATGTATAAATATAAAGGTTAGAGATAATATAAGCTAGCCAGTGTCAGATGGGTTTTAACGAACATAGCGGGAGAGGTTTAACTTGAAAACAAAAGAAAAACCTATGCAATGGTGGCAGCTTTCCTTAATGGGCGTTGCATGTACGATTGGTACAGGTTATTTTTTGGGAACGGGCGTTGGAATAAGCATAGGCGGACCTGCAATCATACCTGCCTTTATTATTGCCGCCATCGGCACTTTTGTCGTTTTTGATCTTTTAGCGCGCATGACCGCCTCGGATCCAAAAGAGGGATCTTTTTGCGCATACGCCGCTGAAGCCTTTGGGCGATGGGCCGGTTTCAGCAGCGGTTGGGTTTATCTTTCCTCTGAGCTGTTAATCATGGGGAGCCAAATGGCAGCCTTATCTCTCTTTACCCGTTTATGGTTTCCGGGTGTTCCCATTTGGATTTTTGCAGCCGTATACGGCGTATTTGGTATCGGGGTTATTTTAATCGGAACAAAAGGTTTCGAACGCGCAGAGCATTTGTTTGCCGTTCTAAAGTTAGCCGCTATTGTCGCTTTTCTGTTGATTGCAATAAGCGCGCTTATCGGATGGTTCGGAGATGGCAAGTATGCGCCCAAATGGCCTGTTCCTATTTTCCCTACGGGATTGCGAGGGGCTTGGTCGTGTTTGATCTATGCGTTCTATTCGTTTGGCGGGATTGAAATCATGGGACTTATGGCATTACGACTTAAAAATGCTAAGGAAGCGCCAAAAGCAGGCAGACTTATGATCGGCCTGCTGGCGTTTTTATACATGGCATCTCTATTGCTTGCGCTAAGCTTGACGCCCTGGCATGCGATCAGCGCCATTGAAAGCCCGTTTGTTTTCTCTCTAAAAGGGTATGGCATAGCTTTTGTACCTCATTTATTCAATGCGGTATTTATCATCGCCGGCTTCTCGACCATGATTGCTTCCCTTTTTGCCGTTACAACCATATTAGTCACGCTTGCGAAAAATAAAGATGCGCCGCCCATATTCGCCATGCTCGGCAAAAACAAAAAAAAGACGCCTTATTATGCGATTGGCATGACCACTTTGGCTTCATTCGGTTCGATTCTCTTGGCATTGTTAATGCCCGATAAAATCTATGAGTACATGACGACGGCTGCCGGCTTAATGCTGCTGTACAATTGGATGTTCATTCTGGTCACATCCAATAAATTATTAACCCAAACGGTTTGGGGCCGAATAAAATGCTGGACCGGCATAAGTCTTGTACTCTTAGCAGTCATTGGCACGTTATTTCACCATAAAAGCCGGCCTGGTTTCTTTATCAGCCTAAGCTTTCTTGCATTGATTTTTTGCGTAACATGGATCATGAATAGGAAATGGAAGAAAGACAAACCGGATAGAATGATTCCTAAAGAACGGACTAGGAGTTAAAAGCAATTAATCGAATTTCACGGAAAGGCTCCTAACCTCTAGGGGCCTTTTTCATATTCGCTTGTTTTGAATCATATGTTTGGTCTTATGGGTGCATTTAAAGGAGGAAAATTAATGGAAGATCAAGCCCTATATCAATGAGCTTGAAGAATATATCAAAATACTGAATGCATTATATGAAGGAAAACCCGTACCCCATTTTTCATCCTTGCACCATGATTTGTTATGGTTGCCTGATGCAGCCGGGCATGCTTCGGCGATTGCTATGGATCTCGATGGCGTGGAAAAAAGATTAATCCAAAAGAGTAAACGATTCGAACAACATTTTAACGAATTTTATTTAAAAGCAATTGAACTAACCGGATATATGAGGACGATGCGAGAACACTATCCCTCTCTGGCAAGATTTCATATCGACGTCAATATGGAAATGTCCGTCTTTATGATGTTCTTAAACGAAATTGAAGAGCTCGAATTAAGCGCCGAATTGCTAAGCCGAATAAATCCTCTCATGCCTGACCATATGTTTCGCGAAGAGTGCTACTACTTATTAAAATTAGCAGAATGCGGTGCCGTTCCTTTCCCCACATGTGATCCAGCAAAACCAAGAATACAATAGCTAATCGCTATGAACGAATGCTTGTCATCATATTTCTTCCATAAAAGATCAATTGTACCCGTACAGTTGATCCAATTCTATATTGCTTGCCGGACCGTTCAAGCTTACGATGTTATTCAAGACGCATGAAGCAGCAGCTTCGGCAATGATTTTGAATAGCAGAGGTGAGAGTGGATGAATCCATTAACGAAAGCGGAAATAAAAGCTTATTTAAACAGAATCGGTGTCACAGACGTCGAAGCTCCGACGAAATACTATTTATTTGAGCTGCACAGAGCCCATGTAAAAAATCTAGCTTGGCAAACTCTCGATATTTTCGGCCGCAAACCTGCAGCTATAGATAGGGAACAATCCGTACAACTCATATTAAACGGCAGAAGCGGATACTGCTTTCACCTTAACGGAGCTTTCAGCCTCCTGCTCCAATCACTCGGCTATAAGGTTTCTATGCATCGAGCGGGCGTTCAGCCAATAGGCTCTGAGCCTTGTATTAACTCCTTTCATCTGGGATTAACGGTTAGCTTGATGAATGAACAGTTTGAAGATGAAACATGGATCATTGATGCCGGCCTCGGCGATCTCCCCTTTGAGCCTTTGCCGCTTCAATTCGGAACCTATCCGCAAGCTCCATATCTCTATAAAGTAACGGGATCCAGCGTGGCATCTAACGGCTGGCGCATCGAGCATGACTCCCTCGCTTCCTTTGTCGGCGTAGATTTTGACCCTGCCGTAGTGTTAAATATCGATGAATTCATTCCTAAGCATGAGCATTACAGCCGTTCAACGGCATCCCCATGGCATGATGTTTTTTTAATTCGGAATCGAAATGAAACAGAAGGACATGAGCTTAGAGGTTGTGTTTGGAAGAAACGCGTGAAAAGCGGCATTGTGAAAGCAGAAATCCAAATTCAGTCCCAATGGCTTGAGGTGCTAGCGGATATTTTCGGAGAAAAGCTCGTTAACTACAGCAGCTTAGAGCGGGATGAGCTTTGGAAGAGGGTCTGGCGAGCTCATTTGGAGTGGAAAAAAATGAACCTCAGTGCAACCTGAGGTTCATTTCTCATTCTATGATCAAGATTCAGCCGTACCGAATCTCTTGGCATTTCTTATACGGGCACGCTCAATCTCGATCTCACGGTCTCGCGGCTCGGCATTCGTTACCAAGGCGTCTAACAATTTCTGCGCAGCCGCGGCTACTTCCTGCACAGCCAGATGAAACGCCTCTTCATTCGCTTTCGAGGGCGAGTTAAACCCGGATAGTTTTCTTACGAATTGCAGAGAAGCTGCTTCCACTTCCCCTTCCGTAGCCGGAGGCTCGAAATTAAATAAGGTTTTAATATTTCTGCACATAGCTCTCTCCCTTTCAGTCGACGATTGCCTAAGAAAAATTATAGTACCATTCCAGAAGCGAAGCAATCGCTTGCGTGCTCATTCGGTCTATGCACAGCATTCGGTTTCCTGCTTCCTTGTCCCCAATGATTCTACGATGGTATACCTTCATGCTTCTCCCAATGAATCAAATCACTGGAGCTGAACGCATCCAAATTCATTTGCTTCGTATACTCCGTATAAGAACGAGTCGCATAAATCCAGTGCTTTCCTTCATAGGTTCTTGCTTCGGGATCAGCGTACCAGCCTGGCACGATGGGATTATGAATTCCTTTCATTTGCGAACAGCTCCTTTTATGGGTATGCAGCTATAACGATATTGTAAAACATTGCAAATGGTTTGTCTTTGGACGAAATAAGAAAATAGGCTTATCCGCATGTCCTAAGGACATAGGATAAGCCTATTTTTTGCTCGCGTTACAAGCTGCCTTCATTATACGCACGCAGCAGCGTATAGCGGTTTGGCCTAATATGATGAGCTTCCCGCAAGCTTCTCTCTAGCAGCGCTTCATCTATGCCTAAGTCCCTTGGCTCCGACGGCCCGCCTACAACTGCCAATAATTGACGGATCGCCGCTTTATTAGGAACCTGACCAATAAGCTGCCGTGCTGCTTCTTGCTGTTCAGCCTTTAAGAAAGGCAGCGGTTCATTGGTTAACCGGTGGTAGAGGGCGGAAATTTCCGCGCAAGCAACGCCTACTTTAGCGCCATGCAAAATTTGTCTTCTTTCCTGGCGCAGAAACTCCATTTCCCAGTAATGCGAGAGATGATGCTCGGCACCGGATGCAGAATGGGATTGGCCGAATAAAAGCATGGCGAAGCCGGATGTGAGCAATGCATTAGTCAGGATTCTAATGCCATCCGGCGTCCGTTTTGCAATCGCGTCGACTTGCTCTACGCATTGGAGCAGGGCATTTTCGGTTATATCCGCCACAGCTTGCGAATAAGGCTCTCCGCCAGTCATAGCGCCGAATTTCCAATCAAATAACGAGGTGAATTTACCAAGCATATCGCCAAATCCGGCAGCAACAAGCGCTGGGGGTGCAAGCGCCAAAATATTCAAATCCGCGAAAATCGCTGACGGGCCGATCGATTGAATCGTTTTCTTCTCTCCGCGAAGGATAACCGGAGCCCCCTTGGAGTTGAAGCCGTCCACAGAAGGCGCCGTGGGTACCGATACAAAGGGCACGCTCGTTGCGTAAGCGGAAAAGCGGGCGATGTCATGCAGCGTCCCCGAGCCGACGGCAACAACCACTTCGGCAGACTGCGACTTTATTTCCAATATGCATTGCACCAATGATGCCTCGTCGGCAATGACATCCCCTTGCGGATTGGGTAATATCAAGGTGACATGTACAGCAATGCCGGCATTGGCAATCGCTGCCTCAAGTGACTGCCCTGCAATTAAAAAAGTCGTCTCATCCGCAACGATGATCACTTTCGTATACCTGCACGCTTCGAGATAAGGCGTAATCTGCTCGACAGCCCCCGCTTCCAATACAACGGGACCCATATCGAGCACCCGGAGATCCATTCCCTTTTCCTTTGCTGCTTCTTTTCTAATTGCGGCTAACCCTTCATTCATACAAGCTCCTCCTTCGGTTCTAATAAGGAAGCCAGTTCTGCAATCGAATCCCATATTGCATCCGGCCGCTCCTTCGCTAATTCCGCATCCTGTCGGCTCGTTGAGCCGCTTAGAACGAGAGCTGTTTTCATTCCTGCCCGTTTCCCTAGAGCAATATCCGATGGCAAGCTGTCGCCAATAACGATACAGCTCTCAGGCGGAAGCCCAAGCGTACGGAGCGCAGCTTCCGCCATGACCGGCGAAGGCTTGCCAATGACGGTTTTCACTTCTTTTCCCGTTGCCGAGACTATAGCTCCAATCATCCCGGCGACGTCAATCGACTCTCCTTCTTCACCCGGAAAGGATTTATCCGCATTGGTCGCTATAATCTCCGCCCCGCCGCGAACTGCCCGGAAAGCCAGGTTGAGTTCTTTGTAGGTCAAATTTTCATGCAAGGTAATGACCAGTTTATCGGCTTCCTCCGGGATATTTGCCAAGGTGATGTCCCAAGACAGCAGTTCCTCTCTTAATCCAGTGTCGCCAAGCGTCCAAACCTTTGCCTGCGGATCGTTCATCTTCAAATACCCCGCGGTTACGCTTGAAGACAATAGGATCTCTTCCGCTACCGCTATGATCCCCATACCCAGCAGCTTTTCTTGACACATCACCCGAGAAATATTTCCTCGATTGCTCAGAAACACAACTCTTTTCCCCTGCTTCCTTAGGCTGGCGATGGCTTCCAGCGCTCCTTCGACAGCCTGGCTGCCCCTATAAACAGTCCCGTCTAAATCAATGATAAAACCTTCGATACCGTCCAGTCTCAAGCAAATCCCCCCTGTTCATCCCTCCTCTATTTTCCTTTCATTTGTCTTCATATGTCAACGATTGAATGCTTTTGCCGGCGTTTTGAAATGCGGTCATATGACGGCTCATTTCCTGTCATTTATTGAAGGCTATCATTACTTCAACGCCCTTGATTTTCTCTAAATACGATTTATCCGCTTTCGCATCCGTAATTAGAGTATGCAGTTGAGCCATTTCAACGGACGTCGCGATCGAACGTCTGCCAAGCTTCGTGTGGTCAGCCAGCGCGATGGTTTTTCTCGCATTGGCGGTCATCCGTTTTTTCAACTCTGCTTCATATAAGCTAAAGTCTGTCATGCCCTCTTCGATGCTGACGCCTTCTGCCGAAGTAAAAAACAAGTCGGCATGGATGCCATCCAGCACATTTTTACCTAGTACGCCCTCTACCGTTCTTGAGCCCGACCGCAGAACGCCGCCGATCAGGATGACGTTGATTCTAGGGTTCTGATTCAAGATCATCGCGGCATCGAGCCCATTGGTTACTACCGTTAAATAATCGCAGTCCGCAAGCGCCTTAGCGAGTTCCAGCACGGTTGAGCTTGCGTCCAAAAGAATACACTGTCCTTTGGACACGAGCCGGGCCGCCTGCATCCCGATCGCTCTCTTCTCCGGATAGTTTAACTCGCTGCGCGTGAAGAAGGAGTCCCCCCGATGCACCGCTTTCTTATTCACCAGAACGGCGCCGCCATGGGTCCGTTCAATAATGCCTTCATCCTCAAGCAAACGAAGATCGGTACGGAGCGTTCCCTCCGATACGTTCATTTCCTTAGCCAGCTCCTTCACGACAACCTGCCCTTTTTGATGTAGACACTCTACGATCTTCTCTCTTCTTTGCGAAGCAAACATTCTATCTCCACCTTTTTGATTCATGACATAGAAGCAGCGAAAACCGTCAATAAACGAAAACAAAAATAAATACATGCTGCTATATAACATTTATTCTGACACAAAACCGCAAGCGCAACAACAAGAATGCGATAACCCGCAATAAGGACGCGCTTCCCGATAAGAAGGTAATCTGAAGAAATATGTCGAAATTGGATAATAGCAAAAATGCGACATGTCCCGTTGCGTTGCGACAAGAGCCCATTATTTATTTCCTATAAAATGCTGTACAATTTAGGATATTAATTTGACTTGGTGGTGAATGTGATAAAAAAGCCGTTTATAACACCAAAACGAATGAATCAGGCCATTCACAGCCAAATCCGCTTAACGCTGTTAGAGCTTAGTCATGCAACAAAAGCAGAGATCAGCCAACGGACGGATATCAGCTTCCCAACCATTAGCAAGGCGTTAGAGCAGATGGAACAAAGCGGCGAAGCCGTTATGGCCGGAATCGATGATTCAAGCGGCGGAAGAAGACCGGTAAGGTACGCATTGAATGCTGAACATCGCTATGGTTTAGGCGTTTACCTGGAAAAAGATGAAACGGTATATTCCGTCATCAATTATAGGGGGGAAGCCGTCGATACCCTGAATCTGCCCAGCGTTTTAGAGGAGGGTCCAGAGGCGTTCACCGCGCAGCTGCAGACGGTCGTCAGCCGTTATCCAACCATTCAATCCGCAGCCATAGGCGTACCTGGATCTGTGAAAGACGGAACGATATTTTTCATACCTGCTTATGATAAATTTTCGCAATTTGATCCGAAAGCCTGCTGCGAGGAACGCTTCAACCTGCAGGTTGTCGTTGAAAATGATATGAATGCAGCCGTATTAGGGTACCACGACTTGAGCGGAAGAGCGGATGACCAGACGTTGGCCTACCTCTATTTAGGGAAAAACGGCCCGGGAGCCGGCATATTGATTAATGGCGATGTCATTAGGGGGAGCACGTTTTTTTCGGGCGAGGTTTCTTTCGTGCCGCAATATGATCGGTACAATTTTCTGGAAGCTGTCAGAAAATCGCGCCAAGCGCAGCAGGAGCTTGGCATATCAAATGAGCTTGGAGACGATATGATCGATGCGATGAGCCGATTAGTCGCAGCATTAGTATCTATCATTAACCCGCATGCCGTTATCTTTTGCAAAGAAGATATTAGCAGAGCCGATGCCGATAAGATCGCGGTACATTGTGCAAAATACGTCCCGGATACCCATATTCCGGAGCTTGTCATAAGCGATTGGAAAGAAGATTACCTGCATGGACTGCAGCGTCTTGCGCTCCATCGCATGATGGCAGGCTTTTAAATTACAACAGCCCTTCCTTTTTATCAGGATGGGCTGCTCTTTTTCACCTATGCCTGCCGACTTTAAATCAGCTCTTTGCGCACCTTCAAATATCGGTACAAGAAACAGCCCGATACCGCACAAATCAAAGCGCATAAACCTATAAATCCATAACCGGCTTGAAGCCCCCTCAGCAAACCCAGCTCCGTTCCTGCGCCATAGCTGTTTCTAATCCCTTTGGTGATCGCGCCGATCGCATAATTGCCGATGACGCTGCCGATCCCCATCAGAGTAACGGTAAACGTAATTGCGGTATCGCTTCCGCGCGGGTATCTTTTGGCAATAAAAGCCATGACGGTGGGATAGATCGGCGCTATGCCAATGCCTGCCGCAGCGAACATAAAGGCCAATGATTCACCGCCTAATACGGCAATAAAAGTACATACGGCCGAGAAAGCTGAGAAAATAATGAGTGAAAGATTAAATCCGATTTTGTCCGTCACCGGACCAAGTAAAAGCCTGGCTGCCGAGAAGCAAAGAAAAAATACGGAGAGCATGCCGGATGCGGACACGCTGTCCCACTTATAAGCTTTTTCCAGAAAATTGACCAGCCAACCGCCTACGGCCAATTCCGATACGACGCCAAACGAAAGGATAAGCACCAAAAGCCATAAAGCCGGATCACGCACTAAGCTTTTCAGAGGAATCCGATCTTCGCTGGATAAATCATCGCCCGGAAATTTACTTAAAAAAGCCGGGATCATCGGCAGTACAGACAGGCACAGCATGATCAGATACATCTCACGCCAATCGACCGCATGCCCGAACAAACTTACTGTCATTAATCCGGAAGCAACCATGGGAGCGACAGTCGAGCTAAGCCCGTAAAAGAAATGGGATAAGTTCATCATCGTGCCGGTGTTCCTCACAAAAATGCGCGCGCCGAGAATGGCCAAAGCAATTTCCAGCATTCCGTTGCCGATATACATGAGGAAATATGAAGAAGAAAAAACGGGATAGCTGTGGGAGAAATAAATAAAAATTCCCGATAGCAGCATCGACCCGAAAGCCATAATGCTCACGGCTTTGATACCCAGCTTGTGCGTTAAAATCGCCGTAAAGGAGCAAGCAATCAAATACCCAAGCGCATTAAGCGACAATAGCGTTCCAAGCTGCATCTCATCCAGCATGAAATCAAATTGAATGCGCGGAATCGCCGGCCCTTTAATATTTTCTGAAATGCCAAAAATAATAAATCCCAAAAAAATGGTTGCCAACTGCATGGCATACGATTTGTTAATCTTCTGGCGTACTTGCATTTGTTTATTCATCGTTAAAAATCCCTTCGTTTTTCTCGCATGTTTCGAACATACCGAACTTATTAAAGACCTTTAATTTCTTTCAGAGCTTATCATAGGCAGCACGGAAACACAATGAAAAATTCTCGTTTTCCGGCATGAAAAAAGCCACGCTGCGCGTAGCCTTTTCTTTAAAACGGTTCATTTAAAGGACAGGGCTGATCCATGCGAATCCACCGCCAAGAAGATTACTCCCCCTCGCGCGGCTCGATCGGAAAATATACGCTGTAAGTCTCATCCTTTATTTCATACAACGGAATGAATCGAAAGCCGCGATCCTGCCCTTTGGTACGATAATAACCTGGATTCCACCAGCTGTGGTTACGTTCCCGATCCGGAACAAGTAATGAATCTAGCTGATCCTTTTTGCCGACAAGTCGTCTCTCCTCCTCCACCAGACCCGCCAAGACAATTGGCCCGTCCATAAATGCGTACATCTCCGTCTCGCCCGGAAGCAGTTCAGCCGTTAATGTCTTCGGCAGCTCTATGCGTACAATATCCCCCTCCGCCCATTCCCTGTGCAATTCCGCATACGATGACGGCTGCCAATTCCCTTGCTGCTGCACGCCGTTGATTGAAATCAATGTATTGCCATGCACCCACCAAGGCAATCGCAGCTTCAAACAGAAAGGCTTACGGGAAGCAAGCGAAAGCTTGACTTCATAGATGAAGCTATTCGGCCGGTGCACCGGCATAGGCGGCACATCGACTTTCGTGATTGCTGTCATCCCCTCTACATTCCATGCCTGAAGAGGATACAGCCCGTTTTGCCCGTCCTGCCTGATCGATAAACGAATGATGGCATCATCTACGACCGCCGACAGCGTGGAGGGCAGCCATTGCATAATCGCAATACCCTGTTCGTCTTGCAGAAATATTTGCTCCTGGTAAGCAGCATTCGCTTGCACCAGCGTACCGTGACAGCACCAGAAATGCTGCGTGGCAGAACCCCATTTCTTTTGGCTTCCCGCACCGATTCCGAGAAAATACGCAATCATCCCCGTTTCCCCGTGTTGGTGCGCGAGAACGCCATTAACGAATCTTCGTTCCCAATAATCAGCGTAAATCGGATTGCCTGTCCAGCGCAGCAACACATGCGCCAACCGCATCATGTTATAATTCACGCAGTGCTCCTGCCCGGCACCCATCCGTGTCATATCCGTTCCCGGCATCCAAAGCTCGGCATCGTCTCCGGCACCTGTGGCTAGATAACCACGATCCTCTACCGCGCACTTCCAGAACGCCTCGACAATATGACGGTAACGTATTTCTCCTGTTGCCTCCCATGCCTTCGCAGCGCCTAAAATTTCCGGAATCTGCGTATTGGCATGTTTATTCGTCAATACATCCTGTCCCTCTAGAAGCGCATCAAAGAATCGCCGCCGATCGTAACGATCGATCAAATCCCGATGCTTCGTCTCCTTCGTCAAGGCGTACAGCTCCGCCCAAGTCTCCAGCATTCCACCGGTTTCCAAATCAAGCAGATCATCCATTTGCTGGCGGTCAAATGAATCTGTCCAGCGGTGGAACCAATCCGCTAAAGCAGCCATCATCCTAAGCGCTTGCTCATTTCCGGCCAGCACATGCATTTCATGGAGGCCCATTAACAGCTTATGAACCGTATAATGCGGCGCCCACACCCATTTGCCGCTCACGATCCGGTGCATATAGGTTTCCGGAAAAGCGGCCAAAAAACCGGTCCCGATGGCTTCCTGGCACTTTGCCAGCTCAGAGACGATAAAATCGGCTTTGGCCTTCACGAGATTATCGTCCGTTTGCTTGTAAATACGGGCAGCAGCAGATAACCAATGTCCCATCATATGGCCGCGCAGCTCACAGGTTGGCGACTCCCATCCCCAATGCCAATTTTCTGGACCATCCATGCTCGTTGTTGTAGCGCTGGTCGTTCCGCCGTTTCCGCTATAGCTCCATAATCCCGCTTCCAAATAAAAATTCCGGAGAAGATTCTCGTTGGTCAAGCTCATGACATATTTTTTGTTTAATTGAAATCGTTCCTTCAGCGGGCCTGGGGCAAGCTGAATGCCGCCAGCTGCGAACTCATGAAATTTCATGTGCGTCATTATGATAAACCTCCCTTTTTTTGTTCGGTGAGATTATCATATAATCTATAGATACAAAGAAAAATGCACGAATCCACAGGTTTCATATCTTTTTTTTAGGTTATCAATTGAAAGCAGACGCCGATCATTTTAATCATGGGGAGGGAATCATTTTGGAATGCAGCCTATATTTGAGCGCAGATCGCATGCCATTGGTCAGGGATATTGGAATGAACCGAACCGACTCCCTCTACACGCACCCCGACCGCACGGCGGGCTATGACGTTTTTCTATTTGTCGTCCACGGCTGCATGCAGGTTATTGAGGAAGGAACGGAGTATTTTGTCAGAGAAAACGAACATTTATTTTTGAAAAAAGGAAAACATCACTGGGGTCTCCCCTTAACCGTTCCGGGAACAACCTGGTATTGGATTCACTTCAGCGTGCCTACTGACGAAAATATTACGTATCGCGAACACCCGCCGCTGCCGGAAATTGATTATTATCAGCCGGATCATTATCACTACTTGATTCAAATGCCAAAACACGGAACCTCTCCTTTTCATTCCGTATTGGAAGCGCGCCTGCAAGCGTTGGCAGCCGATTACTTCATTCCCGCCAAACACGGCATGATGCAGTTGAGTTTGCGGGTATGCCAATTGTTTCTCGATCTGCAGAAGCAGATGAAGCAGCAGGAAAAAGAAAAGCACACGGGCAAAGCCGACACCGTCGCCGGCCGAGTGATTACTTTTTTGTTACAGCACTGCGAAGAAGATTTTGATTCCGCCAGCCTTGCAGGTTACATGAAGCTCAATTACAGCTATCTCTCTGCCGCGTTCAAGGAACAAACAGGTCAAACGATCGTCGAGACGCATGCGCGATTGCGGATGGGCAAAGCAATTGAATGGATGAGAAATAGCTCCCTCAACGTTTCTGAGATCAGCGAACAGCTTGGATACCGCAATCCCTATTATTTCAGCCGCGTTTTCAAGAAGGTGCTTGGCGAATCTCCCTCCTCCTATATGAGCAATATTTATAAAACCTAGCAAAGGTTTGTTCATCGGACATATTTTATTAAACGTTTAGTTATTAAATCTTCACGAAAACTAAACTTTATACAAAATAAGAGTCCTCCCATTGCATATTTCCGCTATTTTTATTAAACTAAACGTACTAAACAACTAATAATCGTTAGGGGATATATAACCGTGAAAATGGAAGATATAGCAAAGCTCGCAGGCGTATCGAAAGCAGCCGTATCGCTTGCATTGAACGGAAAACCAGGCATAAGCGCGGAAACCCGCGCACGGATATTGCAAATTGCCGATGAAAACGGCTATGCGGCAAAAACCAAGACTGCTGCAGCCGAACCCGCTCTGAAATCTTTAACGTTCCTTGCCTTTGCCAACTCGGGCATCGTATTGGAACAGTATTATGAACAGCCTTTTTTCCGCGAACTCATCCACCATATTGAAGACCGGTGCGGTCAAAACGGTTTTTCTCTTATTTATGCGTCTGTCGAGCATGAGAACTATGGGGAGAAGATTAGGGCTTTGGCTGAGGAGAAGCGCAGCGACGGCGTCATCCTGCTCGGAACGAATTTAAACCAGAGCCAAATCGCCCAAATTAGTCATGATATTGCGGTGCCGCTCGTCGTTATGGATACTTGCTTCGATACGCTTCCGGTTCATTTCGTCGGGATCAATAATGTGATGGGAGCCTATCAAGCGGGGGCTCATCTGTGCGGCATCGGGCATCGAAGCATTGGATATATCGCTTCGAATGTACGCATTCATAATTTCGACGAACGGAAACGGGGCTTCGATGCCGCCTTGCATGAAAACGGCCTGCGCGTTGACGAAAGCTGCACCTTCTCCGTAGCGCCTACCATACTTTCTTCGCAGGAGGCGTTAAAACAACAGCTTACGGATTACCTCAAAGCGGGAGACCCGCTCCCTACCGCCTTTTTCTGCGAATGCGACTATATCGCGATCAGCGCGATCAAGACGCTTGGGGAGCTTGGATACCATATTCCGGAGGATGTTTCAGTCGTAGGCTTCGATAATATCTCGGAGTCCAGAATTATCACGCCCGAGCTTACAACCGTACATGTCGCCAAAGAGCGAATGGCTCATCTTGCCGTCGATTTGCTAATCAACGCCATCGCCTTTCATGATCCGATCAAAACGAAAATTACGGTAGATACGGAGTTTGTCGGGAGAACTTCTTCCGCGGCGCCAAAGCAATTAGCGGCTTCCAGCCGTATAGATGCATAACAGATACGATAAAAAAAGCGATGCTCGGCGCAAATAGCCGGGCATCGCTTTTTATAAAATGACGATTATTGATCATTAATGCTGGGATTCCTTCCCTCTCTATTGGCCAGTTTGGAAAACAGGTCATGGAATACCGCATCACGGTCAATATAGCTTGCGCAGCGTATCAAATGCCTGGAGGAATCGATGCTCCACCGGAAATCCTCTGCCAGTCTTGGACTTTGCGTAAGTCGTGAGGGAACAAAGCCCGGCTGATTGAGCCAAGCGATGACCGAGATATCCCAAATCACCCTGGAGTAAGCAAAATGATTCTCCTTGCAGTTTCGGTAAGTTTCGTAAAGGTACTCACCAATCTCGCCCGAAGGCTTCACATAATCCCGAATCTCGGATAATGTCGTTCGCAGATTCGAGGCCGCACCCATGCATGGTATAAGCACCAATGGCACGCCGCAGTCCAGCAGTATTCTCGAGGCGTGGATATCCTGCGCCAAATTAAACTCTCGCGTATCCGGCCACTCCAATGCGTTACCGCCCAGCCAAATGACGACCATCCGCTCGATTATTCTCGGCTCCAATAGAATCGCGCTTGCGATATTCGTAATCGCTCCGATGGCTGCGACATATAACGGATCATCCGGCTTGCACGCCATTGCCCGCTCCACCAAATTAGCAGCCGCATCGCTATGAACGGGAGAATAAGCCGCCGGCAAATAGGCTTCCGAGCCGCGGTACACCGGGATATCTTCCCTGTCCATTAGCTTTAGAATGCGGTTAATCTCCTGAAAGCTCTTTTCCATGCCATCCTTGGGTCCCGTCGACAGCTCGTTAAAGAACGGCGCCGCGTAAAGCGCTTGAAGCTCGATCTTCTCCGGAGAAAGGAGCGCGTAAATGACAGCGAATTGGTCATCAATTTCATTAAACGTATCGGTATCCAGCACCATTCTGACTTTTCCTTTTGGAGCCTCCAGCTTACGGACCAGCTCATCCGCTGACAATACCGGAAATTGCACATCCATGACAACATCCTCCATCCATATAATGAATTGGCTTTCAAGCGATGCTATAATGAATTCATTTTATAAATAATTTAATCATTACAGTAGCCTTATTCGGTTATCGTTTATCACGATTTGGCTAACTTGACGGGAGATGCGTCTGATGACTGCTTCGTTTGATTTCTTTTATCAAGCTACACGCATGAAAAATGAATGGATTGCGCCTCATCATCATCCATGTTATGAGCTGGTCTATTATGTCAGCGGACAAGGACATACCCGGATAGGAGAAACGGATTATTCCTTTAATGCCGGGGATTACGCGATTATCAACCCCTGCACTATTCATGAAGAACGCCATGAATGGCAATCCAAGGTCATGTTTTGCGGTTTCGCCAGCAACGTATACCCTCCCTTGGTAGAAGGAATCTACCATGAGACTTCCAGCCTGCCCATGGGCAGGCTAATGCGCGCTATCGCATATGAGCTTCGCGACAAGAAACCCTTCCATAAACAAATGCTGGATAACCTGGCCTCTCACTTATATTTAGAGCTGTTAAGAGCCCATCCTTCACAAGTAACCGAATACCGAACGGATGTCATTCAATACGCCCAGACCTTTATAAACGAATATTTTATGCACAAAATTGATTTTCGCGCGTTGGCAGCCCAATCGGGTTATAGCTATGACCGTTTTCGTCATTTATTCAAAATCAAGGTCGGCGCTTCGCCTATTCAATATATTTTGGAGCGAAGAATTGAGCATGCCAAAGCGATGCTGCGGCACACACAAATGCAAGTCTCGGTTATCGCAATGGAATGCGGATTCTCTACGGATGCGCAGTTTTGTAGTATGTTCAAGCGAGAAACAGGCATCACTCCCATTCGTTACAGGGAGAGCGCATGCCTTACCTCTCCTGATCCAGGAACGTATCAATAGTCAACAAATGACATTTGGCGTATCGGCTACTTTGTTTCTTTGCTGAGACCGATTCTTTTAATGCTCACTTTAGCTTTAATGGTCACCTCTAGATCTGGAAATACCGTATCCCATTTCTCTTTGTAGCTGTTATTCCATTGTTTCGGATAGGATTGGTAAACGATTCTTCCGAATCCGAATATGTCCGAACGAAATTGCTTTTGCGCTTTCGCTAAGGCCAGCTCCATCCGCTGCTTAATACTCTCTTCCAGTTTGGTCTCAATATACGCCAGCTCTTTGGATTGCGAAAGATTTATCGGTGATGCATTTTCCAGCACAGTTACTTTAGAGCGCGATTTAACCGCCATTTTTAATTGGCCGTCTTGAAAATAGGGGTTAAAGTCCGTATCCGCTTTTATAAATTTAACGCTTACCTTGCCGCCCCCCTTTTCCTCGGGAATGTTGACTGTAATCACGCCTAGATCCAGCTCGTTTCGAAGATGCAGTATCCCCCGGGATTCGGAAGCATTCATCCAGCCGATCAATTTATCTTTCTTGAACACAGCGGCCCCTGATATGGCTTGGACGATTTGAGAGGCAGAGCTTTCTTGGCCTGAATCATTTTTTGAATCTAAAGGTACTAATTTAAATCGTGGGGCTACCGGCTCTACTCCATCCGAAATGAGCATATCCCAAAAATCTTTTATGGACACCTTTAGGCCAATGCCTTGTTTCATGATCTCTCTCGTTTCTTCGGAAGGAACCTTCTCTAATAAAGGTTTGCTTTTCAAAAATTCGGAGGCTTCGCCGTTTGTAAATACGATTAGGGCATTTACGCGCGGCTCTTGATATCTGGCAAAAAAATCAATGATGTACGAAACGCCGTCCTTAGCTGATTTTTCTCCAATGATTAGAACTCTGCTATGCGAAAGGAAAATTCTTCGCGACAGCTTCTCTTGAATTCTCCGATAGGCATCCGATAATGTTACGCCAGTTTCCGAAGCGTTAAATGTGCTCCTTACATTGCCGCTCATATTTCCGGCTGCTCCAAATGTTGCCGGTACTCCGATTTGAAGCGATAAACGAATCCTGTTGCCGTCAATTTTATCTACTCCCATCGCGGTAACGACAGCAATGTCATTCACTTCCACCCGATTCCAGCAGCCTGTGAGACATAGAATGACGATTAGCGACAGTATTACGTTTTTTAACGAGCTCACTGGGCACAGCCTCCCCTATCCTGACCTCTATTTTTTTCGCTTTTGAGGCTGCGGCCGCAGCCATCTCCCCATGCGGATCGGATTTTTTTTCCCGGTGTCGCTCGGCCGTTTCTTCATGGACCACCACGGTACGCGCACAAATACATCCTTTAGATCGCTGAAGTTGAAAGGAGCAAGCGGCGACAAATAAGGGACGCCAAAGGACTGGAGCCGGACGAGATGACTTAGGATCAGAAAAACGCCGAGCAATATGCCGTACATCCCAAGGAATGCAGCAAGAAACATCATCGGAAAACGAAGTAAGCGGATCGCGCCTGTCAGGCTATAGCTTGGGAACATAAAGGATGCAATCCCGGTAATCGATACCACGATAACTAACGGAGCTCCGACAATTCCTGCCTGTACGGCCGCTTGTCCGATAACCAACGCACCGACAATGCTGATCGTGCCGCCGATCGCACGCGGCAATCTCAGTCCGGCTTCTCTTAAGGCTTCGAATGATATTTCCATCAATAGAGCCGCAATAAATACGGGAAAAGGTACGGACTCCCTGGCGGATGCTACACTGAACAACAAGTTTGTCGGCAGCAGCTCCTGATGGAACGAAGTCACGGCTACATAAATGGATGGGAACAGCAGAGCAACGAATATAAAAAAATAACGCAAGCAGCGAATCGTCGAAGCCAATATGAAATGCTCATAATAATCTTCGGTCGAATTCATAAGCTGAAAAAAGGTGATTGGCACGATCAGGGCAAACGGGGTATTATCGACCATAATGCCGATTCTGCCTTCGAGTAAATTTCCGACCAGCCGGTCAGGCCGCTCCGTCTGCAGAACCTGAGGAAAAACAGAGTAGGGATTATCCTCAATTAATTCGATAATATAACCGCTGTCCTCAATGGCATCGATAGATATTTGATCCAATCTGCTCCGGACTTCCTTGAGTATGGAGTCATCTGCAATACCTTCCAGGTAGGTGATTATAATTTCGGTTTGCGAGAGCTCGCCGAGTTTTATACTTTCCATTTTTAATTGCGCTGTTTTTAAGCGTCTTCGAACCAAGCTCACATTTGTACGTATATCCTCCGTAAATCCTTCCCTCGGACCATAAATGACTACTTCGGTTGTCGGCTCTTCGACCGATCTTTTTTCCCATGATTTTTCGCTTATGAGCAGCGCTTGCGCTAAGCCATCGACGAGCAAGGCCGTTCCTCCGCTTAACACGTGGTCCATGATTTCCTGCAGCGATTCTCCGCTAGCAACTGACGCAGATAAAATCTTTTTCTCAATATCCTGAAGACCTATGGGGCTTTGCCAAATACTATCGCTGCTGCTTATCAATGGAGTCAGTATATTCAGATCTATGCGATCCAGATTGATAAGACCGTCAAGATAAAAAACGACGGCTTTATGGGTATCGTTTATTTCGAATTCCCGATAAGAGAAGTCCACGGACCGTACAAATTTATCCTTTACCATCTGAAAATCCTCATGTAGAACGCCGGTAAGGAAATCCCAATCCTCATTCGTTTTTTTCATTAAGAAAACCGCCTCCACAAAAAAAACTAGGTTTGAAATTTTTTACGCACAAATGCGATGCTGAGTAGTAACAAAGGGATTACGATTTGTAACGGCACATGTAAATAGGGATCTATAAATGTTCTCCCTATTTCCAAGAATCTTACGAAATTCGGTGCATGGAATACCGACAAAGGGGCAATGATTACACCGAGAATAAGCAGTATGGATTTGTTGCTTTTTAGTTTAAATAATTGACCTATGGCAATAGATGCGCCTAATGTCCAAGCGCCAACCTTAAAAAAAACGCCTGCAACCATCATCAATATAATGAGGGAATCAAAGCGCTCCAGAAAGTCTGCGATCGAAACCATCCGTGCAGCGGAAAGCAGCGGGAAATACTCCTGCTCGAAAATATTGGGGCCTAATACCGAAATCATAATTATGCAATTAATAGACAGCAATAGTCCTCCGAGAAGAATCACGGCCATCCCTACTTTTTTGGCATTTTCTTTTTTTTTTAATAAGGGGAAGAACATCGTAATTAATACGGTTTCGCCAAACGGAAAAGCTAAAATAGATGGGCTGGGATAAGGAAATACCTCATTTAAAACCGGATATATCCCTTCACCAAGAACAGGGGTAAGCCGCTTCAGGTCGAATTGATCCAGGCTGATCGCCATTAAAACCCACATCGCAACCAACACAAGGATGTAAACCGGAAACACCATTTCGCCCATCCGTCCAAACACCTCGGTCCCCCCGCGTAAGCTGTAGATCATCAGAACCATAAAACTCCCCACTACGATAATTAATGGGGTTTCCGTCAGAATCGTAGACACGATGAGTTCGCCGAAATCCCTGCAAGCCGTACTGGCAAGATAGGTAAAATACAAGATATAAATAAGCATAATGGGATAGGAAAGAAACCTGCCAATGATTTTGGGCAGCATCTGTATCAAGGAATCATCCGGATAATACGCGGACAATTTCACGTAAATTCCCATCAAGAGCAGACCGCAAAACATCGCAGTCAAAATAGCCAGCCATGCGTCCTGTTTAGCCCCGGCTCCTATCGCAAAAATGATGGTGTTTCCGATTTCGAATCCAATCATGATATAAAAGAGTTGAAGTCCGCTTAATTTTTTTAAATCCATGATTTCCCGCCTCAGCTAACCAAATCTAGATATCCTGCCAAATTCTACATAACCATTTCTATATTTTCCCGTAAGGCATAAAGTTATGCGGAGCATAATGTAGGGGGAAGTCCTTTGAAAAACTATAAATCTATCGAAAAAAAAAGAACTGCGGGCATTTTTGCCTGCAGTTCTTTAGCCGTCAAACGATATGAATGATTAAGATTGTCCTGAATGCTCCAAAGCGGCCAACCCGAGCGCGAGTGAACCGCATAAGCCTGCATTGTCCCCGAGACCGGGAGCGACGATGTAATTGTCCATTCCAGCCTGGAGCGCAGCCGCATTCACATATCCGTTCAAATTTTTACCGACCTCTGCTCGAATCATCGGAAGCAGCTGCTTCTGCTGCATCACGCCCCCGCCCATAATGACGATTTTCGGCGAAAGCATGAGGATAGCCGATGTTACGGCTTGACCGAGATAATACGCCTCCATCGCCCATGCCGGGTGATCCGCCCCTAACTCGCTGCCTTTTACGCCCCAGCGCTTCTCGATGGCTGGGCCAGCCGCAAGTCCTTCCAAACAATCCCCATGATATGGACAATGGCCTGAAAAACGGTCATCCGGGTGGCGTCTCGGCAAAATATGCCCGCCTTCCGGATGCACGAGGCCATGCACGAGCCTGCCCTCCGAATAAACGCCTAATCCGATTCCCGTTCCGATCGTGAAATAAACGCAGCTGTCGAGTCCCTTGGCAGCCCCCCACGCCGCTTCGCCGTAGGCGGCGGCATTCACATCCGTGTCCCAGCCGAACGGCACGCGAAACTCACGCTTCAGCGTTTCAAGAAACGGAAAGCCCGACCAGCTTGGCTTTGGCGTAGTCGTCACGCTGCCATACGTTTCGCTGAGCGGATCGATGTCGATCGGCCCGAACGTACCGATGCCGATCGCCTCAACCTTCTTGTCTTTGAAATATTCGATAACCTGCTCCATCACCCGCTCTGGATGCTCGGTAGGAAAGCTGATCCGTTCCTCGATGGCCCCGCTTTCGCTGCCAATTCCGCATACAAACTTTGTTCCTCCTGCTTCGATTGCTCCAATACGCATCTTCTCGGTCTCCTCTGCCTGTTCATCGCTTAAATGGCTGCCCAAAAAAAGGGCAGCCAAAAACAAAGCTTTTATGTTATGAGTAAATGGATTTCATCTTCCAAACGCTTAACGATTTAATCTTCCGTTGACCGTCACCCAAAAGCTTCAGGCCAAGCGCATCCTCTAGGGTTGGATAAACCCTCGTCGTTAAGCTTTTTAGACCATTCGCGTAGACCTCGACCATCGAACGGTCCAAATAAATATGCAGCTGCAAAGCCTCGCCCGAAAGCTCCAGATTGCCCGACTGTACGCCCTTCGTTCTCTCTTCCTGGGACAGCGTGGTCTTCGAGCGGTCTACGCCCAGCTCAGCCCTGCTACGGTCGTAGTAGATGAGCGTCTCTTCCTCCCCCAATGGGGATCGCCTTACCCAGACGCCTAAGCGTTCCGCCGCGGCCTCGTCTGCGCCAAATGCGATACGGATGTCGAGCATATCGCCTTGTACTTGCTCCAGCAGTTGGTTCGCCTCAGCCAGCGTCGTATCCGAAATTTCGCAAAGCTGCTCCCCGCGCAGCGTTTCAAGCTCTGCAATCGGCTCGATGCCGAGCCGCCCGTCTGACCGCAAGAAGATATGAAGCGGCAGACCGGCATTATGTGCCCAGCCGGAATCGTAATCCAGCTGCGGCGTCCTCTCGCCCTGCGCAATCGTAAAAATAATATTGCGTCCTGTTCTCGGGTCCACCATTCCGCTTGGCCCGGTAAAATGAAAATCGCCAACGTCAATCAGCTGAGGCTCCTCGTTTTCGGGAACAAATCTTACTTCTTTCCGGTCAAACGATCCGATCCAGTAGAATACTTCGACGTCAGCGCCCAGGCCGAGCGGGCTGATTAGCAGAACATGCTTCTCGCTCCCAGAGGCATCCTTCCCGAGCGGCAGCAGTACCGGCAGCTCCCACATATTGCCGAGTTCAGGGTACTTCTCGGGGTCACTGACATAAAACGGGCCATGATAAGTCCAATCGATCATATTATCCGATGTATAGGCAAGTGCCGTGCCTCCCTGGCCGTCCGTGCCTGAGCCGATGAGCAAATACCACAGCCCGCCTTCCTTCCATACGTACGGATCCCGGAAGTCGCCGAACATGCCCTGCCCTTTCTCTTGTACGATCAACGGTTTAGGATGCTTTTCCCAGTTGACCAAATCGCTATCGCCGTCCTGGAGAAACCGGCTGCGGGCAAGTCCAACCCGCTGGTTCGGGGATGCACTGTCATCTCCAGCCGTAAAGAACAAAGCAGGGATGCCGTTCTCATCATAAGCCGCGCTGCCGGACCATACGCCGTCCGGATCGACGGCCCCTTTCTCCGGCGCAAGCGCGATTGGAAGATCGCGCCAGTGAACCATATCGTCACTTACCCAATGGCCCCAATGAATCTGTGCCCAATAGGGTCCCTGTGGATTATGCTGATAGAACAAATGATATTTTCCGTTAAAATAAATCGGCGCATGCGGCTCGTTCATCCAGTGAACCGGCGGGCTCGCGTGATACTGCGGTCGATGCCTGTCATGGAGCAGTGGCGTTCGGTCGAGCCGGATATCCGCCTCCGGGATGACAGGTACGCTTCCGCCATGCGGGTGCAAGGCCGCCTTGTACGCTGCGGCAATCTGTACGACGCTCAAAGCCCGGGAGTAAATCCGCACATCGTCCATAAGACCATCGAACATGTTATGACGGAACGCCTCCGCGAGAACCGACGCCTGGTTGTTATTTCCTATCAACAGATCCTCGGTGCTCGGAACCATTGCTCTGCCCGCAGGCGTCGCTTGCTCGGCAACTTGTTCTCCGTTTAAATAAAGCCTCATGACGCCTTCGCTGTGGCTGAACGTTGCGGCAACATGAGACCAAGCCTGCTTCAAGAGCGGCCGGTGATGGCACCAGAGCTCATGCCAGCTTCCTCCGATGCCGATTTGGAGCGACCATGAGCCATGTCTATACATGCCTAAAATATAACCTTCCGCCGCTTCGCGATCATGCTGATTGACGATAGCGGAGAGGCGCTTTTCCACTCCCCATTCATATGAACGCGGAGCGACCCATGCCGATACGGTAAACGCCTCACTCAGCTTAGGAGCCTTTTCCGCGGGACGGGTAATCCACGTCGAATACCCGTCAAACAGCAGAGCGCCGCCGCAAATGCCGGGACGCCACTGCGGGTCCGCTGCTTCCGTAAATCTTGGCTGAAGCAGCGCGTAAGACACCTCATCCGTTTGCCCGCTCACCAGGTCTGCCGCAAAGGCGCCGTACTTCTCATCCAGCTGCCAATGGGCTTCAAGCCCCGTCGATTGTTCCTGCTTATCCTCATTCATGAACATCCGTCCTCCCGATTAGCCTGGCTTTATTGGCCTACAGCCTCAGTCGCTTTTGAAGCGTAAATCGATTTAAGCGGATAAATCCGCAGCGAACGAAGATTTACCGTTCCGCCCTTTGCATATACTTCCATTCCATGACTGCCCTCAAGCGGGAACAACTGATCCGTTATGACAAGTCCTCCCTCATCCGCAAACACCTCTACGGAAGAGCGGTCTACCCAAAGCTGGAGCTTAATGGCGCCGTCCTCTGCCTTAAGCGAGGCCTCATGCCTGCAGCTGAAATCAGAATGAAAATCTATGATACCTGAGTTCGAACGGTCTATGAACAGCTTACCGCCAGCAACCTCGTAACCGACTACTGTCTCGTGCTTCTCGCCGGCATGTATTTTAAACCCGAATTCTTCCGCCGTATCCAGCTCGAATTCCGCTTCTAATTCGTACAGTCCATCCGTCAAGCCGCTGAGCAGGCTGTTTCCCGGCTCGATCGGCTCATCGTTCCATTCTTGGGTGCCGAGTCTAAGCTGCTCAAGTTCGGCAGCGGCTGTCTGGACAAGGCGTACGCCCTCCGCATCCTGTCTCAGCGATAGGACACGCGGAAGCGTCATTGCGCCGCGCCAATCATCCGTCGGAATTAAATTAGCATATTTCCAATTGTTCATCCAACCGATAAACATCCGTTTCGACTCTAGGTCAGGGGCATCCGACCAGGTCACGCCCGCGTAATTATCGCGTCCATGGTCAAGCCAGAGGACGCTTTCTGCCGGATTGTCGTTCTTGAACGAAACTCCGTCAAACTCGCCGATAAAATATTGCGTACGTGATCCTTCCGGGCAATTCTCCGAATCTCCGATGCTTACGATCATTACCCACTTTTTGGCATCATCCCCGTCTTTCACCGGCAGTGCAAATAAATCCGGACATTCCCATACGCCGTCATGCGAACCATCCTTCCCCCCAAATTCGCTTGCGAACGCCCAGTCCTTTAAGTCAGGCGAGTGGTAAAGGAACAGCCGGTCTCCGGCGGCAAGCACCATAATCCAGCGATTCGTTTCCTCATGCCAGAACACCTTTGGATCTCGGAAATCCGCGCAGCGCTCATCGATGAGTACCGGGTTCCCCTCGTAGGGAATCCAAGTACGCCCATTATCCTTGCTGAAAGCGAGGCTTTGCCGCTGCTTGGACAGATCCGAATCCGGAATCATCTCCGTTTGCGTATATATAGCAACGAGTCCGGCTTTCCCGTCGAAAAAGCCGCTCGAATCATTCCAATCGACAATCGCGCTACCCGAGAAGATTGTCCCGTTATGATCCGGATATAACGCGATCGGAAGATGCTCCCAATGAACCAGATCTTTGCTTACCGCATGGCCCCAATGCATCGGACCCCAAATCGTGCTCTCCGGATGATGCTGGTAAAACAAATGGTATTCCCCTTCGTAATAAACCATCCCGTTCGGATCGTTCAGCCAGTTGGCTGCGGGTGTAAAATGAAACTGCGGACGCAGTGGATTGTCGTAATTAGTCTCCATATGATTCTATTTCCTCCTATCGGTGTATAAGCGGATGCAGGCCGCAGCGGCATGCGCCCCGGCCTGCTTATCCTCTATTTTTATTTTTTAACTTCTTCGTTGTAACGGTCAAGAGCGGTTTGGTAGAGCTCCATCAGCTTGCTAAGTCCCATATCCTCGGCAGTTTTCACATAGCTGTCCCATGCTTTGTCACTCATGCCGTCTACGATAAATTTAGCGCGCTGCGTATTTACGAATTTAATCAGCTCAGGCTCGATTTGATTGATGGTATCCAGCTCTTCCGGCAGGAAGAAAATCGTCGGATAGTTTTCTTTCTCCATGAACGGCTCGTAGTATTGCTCCAAATCCTTCTTCCGCTGCTGAGCGCGCGGCTCCATATCGACAATGGTTTTGAAATGCTCGCTGGTAATGACACCTGCGCCGTTTGGTGCAACCTTCTGGCGGAATTCGCCCATGGAAACGCCATCTTCAAGCGGCAGGTTCACAAGCTTTCCGTTTGCATCCTTCTCATAAATAATGCCGATCGGGCCCCAGTGGATTTGTGCTGCCATGTAAGGCTCATATTGCTGGTCGATCCAACGCATAGTCACTTCCGGGTTCTCGTTATCCTTCGTAATGACAAAGGCGTTTCTGCCCGGTCCTCCGCCATTGCCTCTGCCAATCGTCTTTTTGCCGGTTGGACCGGTAAGCGGCGGCACAAGAGCGTAGTTTGCGGCCTGAGCCGTGCCTACAACCTCTTCGACTTCCCACCATACGTAGGAGCCGAGCGTAGGGTCAGGCGTTTTGCCTTTAGCCAAATATTGCGGCGCATCCTGAGTAAAGGATTCCGGATCGATCAGGCCTTGTTTATACCATTTTTCGTTAAAATATTTCAATGCTTCTTTGTATTCCGGCTGCGTAGCCGTAAACATTACTTTTCCGTCGCGTACGATGCGGTGTTCCAGATTGTCCGGCAGGCCAAAAGCTCCGAATAAGCCGGCTATGTCCATACACCACTGCATATGCATGAAGCTGAGCGGTATTTCATCGGCTTTGCCGTTGCCGTTCGGGTCTTGCGTCTTGAACGCGACCAGCGCTTCCGTATATTCGTCAAGCGTTTCCGGGAATTTCAAGCCCAGCTTGTCGAGCCACTGCTTGTTGATGACGTGGAAAAAAGGGTTTGTGCCCAGCTCGTTTTCTTCCCAGGTCGGAAGTCCGTAAATATGTCCGTTCGGAGCCGTGATTGCAGCCTTGATATCGGGTCTTTCCTCAAGCAGCTTCTTCAGATTCGGAGCGTATTGCTCAATCAGATCTTCCAAAGGAATAATCGTTCCGTCCTCGCCGTACGTAATCAGTTCAAAATCGGAAAATTGCGAAGCGTAAAACGCATCCGGCAGATCCCCGCTCGCAAGCAGCAGGTTTTTCTTCTCCACGTAATCCGTGTCCGGGATGTTATTCCATTCGATATGCACGTTCGTGTCGGTTTCCAAGCGCTTGAAAATTTCCATCTCATTATATTCCGGCGCAAGCGCCGCTTTCGGTGAAACGAGCTGCAATGTAATTTTGTCTTTGACGATAGGCAAGCCTTCCTTATTAAAACTTGCTTCTTCGCCGGCAGCGTTGCCGTTGCCTGTATTCCCTTTATTCGTTTCTTTATTTCCTTCGTTGCTTGAGCATGCAGAAAGCATCATGGCGGTTGTCAAAAGTAAGCTGACTGCAATAGACCCTGTCTTTTTCATTTTTGGTGATCCTCCCTTAGTGGTTGTATCTATTTATTTATCATCAACCGAGTCCGATCCGCGGTAGTACGGAACACGGAGATAATCAAGCGGATAACGGCTGCGCCGTTCTTAGCCCTTGATCGAGCCGATCATAACCCCTTTAACAAAATAACGCTGCAAGAAAGGATACAATATAAGCAAAGGCAAGCTAGCAATAATAATGACGCCGTATTTGATAAGCTCGGTTACCCTAAGCTTCGCGGCATAAGACTCCACGTCGATCATCATGTTCGAGTTAACTTGGTTCTGGACAAGAATATTGCGGAGCACGAGCTGCAGCGGGAATTTCGATTCCTCGTTCAAATAGATCATGGCATCGAAAAAACCGTTCCAGAATCCGACCACATGGTAAAGCACCATAACCGCGATTATCGGTTTAGACAGCGGAAGAACCATACCGAGAAAAAACTTGGTGTTCGAGCAGCCGTCGATAAAAGCAGCCTCTCGCATCTCGTCGGGAATCGTGCTCTGGAAAAAAGTCCGCACGATAATGATGTTAAATACACCCGCAGCGCCTGGCACGACGAGCGCCCAGATCGTATTGATCATGTTTAAATCCTTAATCAGCAGGTAAGTCGGGATGAGACCGCCGCCGAAAAACATCGTGAACATAAAGAACCACATAATCGGACCCCGTCCGATCAGATCCTTCCTGGCTAACGGATACGCAGCCATCAGGGTAATGCTCACGCTGATGGCTGTTCCAACCACCGCATATAACAATGAATTTCCATATCCGATCCAAATCGTCGAATCCGCGAAAATGCGTTCATAACCGTCCAGCGTCAGCCCTTTCGGAAACAGCCATATTTCCCCCGAATAGATCAGGTTGGGATCGCTGAACGAGGCAATGAATACAAAATAAAGCGGATACAAAATGAGCAGCATGCAGATGGTCAGAAGCGAATAATTGATGATGTCAAAAACGACATCGCCTTTCGTTTTGCGTTTAAACAGCGTGTTCATGGCTTTCTCCTCCTTACCACAAGCTTGTTTCCGTCAGCTTTTTGGCTAACCGGTTTACCGTTACTAGAAGCACTACGTTTATGATGGCATTGAACAAGCCAATCGCGGCCGAGAAGCTGTACTGCGCCTTCTGAATACCGAGCTCATAAACATAGGTTGGAATAATGTTCGAGGCTGCGTAATTCAAATCCGTTTGCATCAGATAGGCTTTCTCGAAGCCTACGCTCATCACATTTCCGAGCGCCAGTACCATCAGAATGATAATCGTAGGCAAAATGCCCGGAATATCCACATGCCTGACCCTTTTCCATTTGCTTGCGCCATCCATGACGGCCGCTTCGTGCAGCTCGGGATTAACGCCGGCCAAGGCAGCCAGATAAATAATGGTCGCAAAGCCCGTTTCCTGCCAAATGCCGGAGAGCACATACAATGGCCGGAACCAACCTTCGTTTGCCAAGAACAGAATCGGCTCGCCGCCAAAAAACGTAATGACATGGTTGACGATTCCGCTGTTCGGCGATAGAAACACGCCCAGCATCCCGACTAGCACGACCGTTGAAATAAAATGCGGCGCGTAGATGACCGTTTGGACGAATTTTTTGTACCGCTTTGCCATCATCTGATTAAGCATCAGCGCAACGATAATCGGAATCGGAAAACCGAATATTAACGAATACAAGCTGAGCAAAATCGTATTCTCCATAATCGGCCAAAAATTATAGGCTTCAAAAAAGCGAATAAAATGTTCAAAACCGACCCATTCGCTGCCCCATATTCCTTTGCTTGCCCGAAAATCTTTAAAGGCGATCTGCACGCCGTACATCGGGAAATACTTAAAGATCAGATAGATTAGCACCGCCGGGAGCAAAAACAGGTATAGCTCATAGTTCTGTTTGATTTTCACCCAAGTCCGATTGCCCTGTGCCGTTTTCGTACTCCCCTTTTCTTGTTGAAGAACCTCCGGCTTTGCCGTCATCATTTTCCATTCCACCTTCCACTCTTGCGCAATCGTTTACGTAACCCCCATACAAGTCCCCTGAATTTGACTTTTGCTTCTGTTTTTCGAAATGATTATCACAGAAAAACGTTTACGTAATCGTTTGTCTTGATTATAAGCGCTTTCATTCACAGTCGTCAAGACTATTTTTTCGCGAGTTCCCCGCGCCGTTTTTCGCTCTTATTTCGAGAATAGAAAGCCGGTTTCGGCGGCTGGCGGAAACCGAACTTGCTTCATTGCATTCACCATCAGTCAAGATGCAGATGGCGCGGGAGTAACCATCTCCGGACATCAGCCAGCCAAGCAGCTTAAGCGCGTGTTCAAGCGCCATAGGACCCGAATGAGCGAGCGTCAGAGGCAGCGCATGCGAAAGCTTGAGCTTGCTTCTCATTTTGGCACACGCGCTTACAAGGGAATCCGCTTCCGTATTCCGGCAGTATAGGAACACATCCAAGCCAGAGAGCCAATGGCAATTTGCTTCCAGGCAGGCCGAGATTTCATCCTCTAAAGGACGGCCCCTGGTGATGGCGATATCCGAATAAAGGGTCGTAACCTCTAATTCCGTTTTCATCGATTCGAACGCCTCCGTTCTTGCGCAGTTACTCGTATTGGTGCAGGGAACAGCCGTAATACCCTCCGAATCCAACGGTAATAGCCAAATAAATATCCCCCCTGCGCAGCTTTCCTCTTCGAACCGCATCCGTTACGTTAAGCAAAATATCCGTGTTATGCAGATGACCCGCAGTTCCAAGCGTATCCGCGTAAAATAGCTGGATGGGAAAGCCCAAAACCTTTGCCAGGATACGCCAGGTATCCAGTCCCAGATTCGTGCAAAAAACAAGGCTGAGCTCGGTTACGCCTACCCCTGCTTCACGCATAACTTGATTCACGACTTGACGGACCGACAAATAAAACGTGGAAAAATACATTTTAATCTGCTCAGGGGAGCCATCGTAGGCAATGCCGTCCGCTTTCAGCCCCCCAGCCAGTACCTGCTGCCCTCCTGAGGCGGGCTTCCGGTATAACGCGGCGCTCGCCGCATCACCAAACAACATAAAGGTATCGCTGCGTTCGCGTGCATTCCTCGCTTTATCTGCCGTAACGAACAATATTGCTTCGTCATCCCGGGCCGTACCCGCGAAAAAAGCTTTCGCCAAATGAAGCGATAAATGAAAAGAAGCGCAGCCGTATTCCTCCATTTGCAGGACCGGCGGCGCTTCTGGCACGAATTCCTGCAGAAGCCCGGCAAACAGTTCCTCCGCTTTTATGCCGGAATTCGTAACGCAGAAGAAAAGTATTGCCGCTATCCGCGTACCTTCCTGTCTGGCACGGATCAGAAGCGGTGCGCAAACGCTAACGATCATCTGCTCCAAGCTGTACGACTGCTCCAGCGGCAGCTGCTCGAAGCCGTTTTCTCTGCATTCTTCTGCGTTTTGACGCATGGCGATACCTATCCCGCTTAGCTCATGAATGATCTCTTCAACCCGGATACGGGAATCCGGGATGTAGACGCTGCTGTCCGCTATGGTGAAAATGGGAGCCTTCATCACTTCACGCCTTTTTTTTCATATGCAAAATCTTATATCTTCTCTTGCCTGTACGCATATCGTCATACAAGGAGGTTCCGGGTACACCCATGGTTCCCCATATGGCGTCATCCTTTGCGATCGCTCCATCAAGCGCGGCTATCCGGTTCCCCCTGGCCAAGTCGCTTGCCAGCAAAGCTTGCTCCGAAATATCGCGCGAGCGAACCGTTTCAAAACCGAGCTCTTCCAAATACCGCTCGCCTTCCTCAAATTTCCGCGCATCCAAATCATCGGCATAAACAAACATTCCTCCCGGTTTCAGGATACGGAACACCTCGTCATAAAACAGCCGGATTCGCGGGTAAAGATCAGAGGCTTCTATGTTTAGCACAATATCGAAGCATTCATCCGCGACGGGCAGCTCCTCCGCATCCCCAATGCAGAAATAAGCGTACTCATAGCGGTTGCTTGCATGGCAGAAGGCGATATTCGCCTCGGTCAGATCGATGCCCGCCACACTGCGTGGCTGATAGCTTTTGCAAAGCGACCGTACGTTGCCGCCGCGGCCGCATGCGATTTCCAGAACGTCGCTGCCCTGCACCTTCACTCCGTCCATTATTTCCCGAAGCAGCCGCAGCGATTGCTCGTTTACGCCTTTAGCGGAACATCCGCCCTCAGTCGCCTCCGCATATCCCCAGTTCATAAACGAAGAAAAACGGGAGACTCCGTTCTCCTCTAGTGCCCGATTAAACGACGTGAACATTTCCTTCACGGCTTCCTTCTGCTCCCAGTACTCATCCGATTCCCGGCCTGCTCCGTTTGAAAGCAGACAAGGTATCCCGCCTTCGGCTAACCTGTAGCCTTGCAAGCATACCCCGCAATACAAGGAGAACTCCCTTTTTTCAAGCGTCTGTTTGCATCGGGGGCATGCCCACGCGCTGTCAGCCGGGCGCTTCATTTCATTCATAGCGGACTGCTCCCTTCTGCTTCGGCAGCCTATCTTCGCTGCGATCCAATTCTTTGACCAAATGCATGATTTTGAACAATCGCCTGCCTGCCTTCATATCCTCATGCTTCTGCGTTCCAGGCGCCTCCAGCCACTCCATCGTCCCCTCATCGCTTACGAACGAGCCTCCGAGCGCTTGAATCCGGTTGCCAAGCGACGCTTCGCCGGACTGCAGGACGTTTGCGGTAATATCGCGGTTCATGGTCATCCGGAAACCCAACCTCTTCCAGATTTTCTCATAACGCGGCACATCGGCGGCATTCATGATATCAGCATAGATAAACGTTCCTCCCGGCTTCAATACCCGGTATGCCTCCGCAAAGAAACGATCGATATATGGATAAAGATGGGAGGATTCCACGTTCAGTACGCAGTCGCAGCATTCAGACTGAATCGGCAGCCGTTCTGCATCCCCTACGCAATAATAGGCCTGCTCATAGCGGTTGTTTCTGTGGCAGAAATCAATATTGGACGGCGCAAGATCGATGCCGACAGCGCTGCCCGCGCCGTAGTTTTTGCAAAGCTCGTTAATATTGCCTCCCCTGCCGCAGCCGATTTCCACGATATCCTTACCCGAAACATCCGCTCCTCCGATAATTTCATGCAGTAAACGGATAAAGCTGCCGTTTACGACCTGGAACCCCGCCCGCTCCTCTTCCAGGGAAGCGTAACCCCAGTTGATAAACGTTGAAAAACGGGATAGACCCTTCGTCTCCAGCGAGCGGTTTATTGAGTCAAATACCTCCCGCACGGCTTCCTTATGTGCTGCTCCTTGCGCCTCATCCTCCGCCAGCATAATCGCGATTCCTTCTTCCTGCTTATAACGGAAGCCGCATGGCTTGCAGACCAGATCGCTGCCCTCCGCGCACAGCGACTGCTTGCAAATGACGCATCCAAGCCTAATTCCGGTTAACGGCCACGACGGTATCAAATGATCTGCTCCCTTCTTTTTTTAGCCGCTTGCGCTGCTGTAATTTTTAATCGCTTTATTCCAAACGAGACGAACCGCAGCCAGCAGCAGTATGGGAGCAGCCGCTCCCCAAAGCATTAGCCCTTTATCCAATTGTCCCATCACGGTCATCGGAGCAAAATTCGTAATGACGAGAAAGGGAAGAACATAAACGCCAATCCGCTGGATCAGACGGGAATAAATCGGCATCGGCATATTGTTCGCATCCCAAATCGCATAAAAAATGCCGGCCAGCCCTCCCGTATTGACAAACCAAAAGGACAGCAGCGCCGGGATAATCATCAAGCCGTACGTAATCATCAGCGCCGCTGCGAGATACAGAGCAAATACGCATAGATTGTAAAATGTTACGGGTATGCCGAGCGCGTTCCAGCCGATGGCTACCATCGTAATGCCGGCAGCGAGATTCGGAATCGGCATTCCCAGATCGATATAGCGGAGGGATACCATAAATTGCAGGGAAATCGGCTTGACCAGCAGCAGATCAAGCTCCCCCGTCCTCACATAGTCGGGAATGCGGACAAAATTCGTAAAGAACAGCCCTGCATACAGACCCGTCATGATCGTATAGGTGCCAACAAACATCAAAATACCGTCAGGCGTGATATCGCCGATGTGCAGGTCCGTCTTATAGACGACAATAACGTACAAGAGTTTAGAGAACAGATAGGCGATTTCTACCGCAATGCCAAGCACAAAGTTCGTTCGGTATTCCATTTGTGCAATGAAGCAATTTTTAATAAAACGCAAATAAATGATGAAATAGCTTTTGAGCGTGCTAAGCCATGCCTTCAACATTTAGCCTCCCAAGCCAAGATACTTTTTCAAACCGATTCGCCAGACCGCCTTCGACACAATCAGCATCATGACAATCCAGAAACCCTGCATTAGCAATCCGTTCATGATTTCATGAAGCGCCAGCTTGCCATTGATGACATTTGCCGGAAAATAGATCGTGTATTTGAATGGTAAATAGCTCAGTATCGCATTCATCGTAGAGCCAAACACCTCGATTGGAAATACGCCCCCGCTCAGAATAATGACAAACAAACCCGTCATTTCAAAAAAATAAGAAATTTCGGAAAGCCAGAAGGCAATAGCGGCGATCGTGTACGAGATAAGGAAACCGAGAATGAGAGACAAGCCTATAGCCGCTACAAAGCAAATCAAGTTCGCAAGCGGAATCCGAACATCATACAAGCCGGTAAAATACAGCAGCGTCATAAACAAAATAACGAGCATCGTGCCTAGAAAAAACATCTTTTGCCCAAGCATGGAAAACAGCTTAAGTCCGAAATAGTTGGCAGGCTGCACCAGATGTTTGTTCAGCGCGCCGTCCTTAATATCGGATGCGATCACATGATCCATATTCGTCGATACGATTTTGGTCACGATGGCCGCCACGATCGTATACAAAATCATTTCCCCGTAGGTGTAGCCAAAAAACTCCCCCGTCTCCGATTGCCCATAGACTGCTGTCCAAATATAGTATTGGATCAGAATGGGAAAAAAGGCGCTGACTAAGGTTAAGGCAAAATCAAGCCGGTATTCCAGCGATGCTTGCACGCCCAGCTTGAACACGCGCGTATACTTCAAATAAGTGCTCATTCGGACAGCTTCCTGTCATAGAGCGATACAATCACTTCTTCGATCGGCCGTTCTTCGATGGTAATGTCCTCCACGGGCAAAATCGTGAGAAGCTCTTTAGAGACCGGGTTAATCTTCTCCTTGGCAATTTCGAGCGTCGCCTGATAACCGTCCGTTTGCCGGACTTCGCCGAACGGTTCGAGTCTCTCCGGTTCCACGAAGGAATGGAATTTCAGCTTTACGATCTTGGTACCGTCCGCCGCGTCCTGCACCTGCTTCAAATTGCCGTCGAAAGCAAGCCTGCCGTCGTTGATGATGATCGTTCTTTTGCATAAATCCTCGATGTCCTTCATATAGTGGCTCGTCAAAATAATCGTTGTTTGGTGATGCTCATTGTAATAAGCAAGAAACTCCCTTACCCGCTTCTGCGTCACGACATCGAGCCCGATCGTAGGCTCGTCAAGGAAAAGGAGCTCCGGCTTGTGGATAAGCGCCGCGATCAGCTCCATCTTCATCCTCTCGCCGAGCGACAGCCGCCTGACCTGCACATTAAGCACATGCTTCACGTCAAGCAGCTCGACCAGCTCGTCAAGCGTACGCCGGTAGGCCTGCTCCTCCACCTGATAAATATAACGGTTCAGCAGAATCGATTCGGCGGCTGGCAGGTCGGCCCAAAGCTGGCTTTTCTGACCCATCACGATGGCAAAGCGTTTTTTGAAGTCTTTTTTTCTCTCGTAGGGTTTGTAGCCAAGTACGGAAAGGTTGCCGCCCGTTGGATGCAAAATGCCGGAGAGCATCTTTAGCGTCGTCGTTTTTCCCGCCCCGTTCGGCCCGAGAAAAGCCACGATCTCCCCCTTGGCGATAGAGAAGGAGATGTCTTTCACCGCGTGCTTTGTTAGAGATTTGCGATAAAAGAGGTTTTTGAGGGAGTGCATGACCCCAACCTCTTTCGTGTAGTAAGTAAAGCTTTTTGCTAATTGCTCGACCTTGATTGCTTCCAAAATTCCATCTCCCCCAATCCTCAGCAGTTAGAATTACCGACCGTAATGATACAGCAGCCCGCAGCGCGAGCAGACCGGCATTAAACCGCAGGATAACAGCTCTCTGTGCTTGCCGTAATTTTCCCCGTGCCAGATCTCCTTCACCGGCGCTTCGGAGATATTCCCTACGGCGAGCTCCGGAAAGAACTTGCATGGCGTGACATTTCCGCTCGGCAGCACGTCCATCCTCGTGGATATGGCCAGGCATTCCTTCTTCTTCATGCCCGTCCTCTGGATGCCCCGGACAAAATCACTGATTTCATCCTGCTCGAGGGCAGGCATAAACCGGATTCGGCTGCTCCAGGTATGCTCCGAAATGCGCCGTACCTCGTCCTTCAGCGACTCGATGTTCTCCGGCGAAATATGATAGGTGAAGGAGTGCCAGCTGCAGTGCTGCGGCTCGACCGGCTGAAGCCAGCTGAACTCCCTCACGTACAATTCATCCATATCTGCCGCAGATTCAGGGGAGATGTACCAGGGATAAACAAAGTAGACCGAATCGACCCCCATCTCCTCGAAATGCTTCATAAAGGAGAACAGCTTCGGAATCATTGCATCGTTCATGGTCAGGCTGATGGACACTTTCCCCTTAAAAATGCCTTGTTTCTGCAGCTCCAGCAGCCTCTCGACCGCTTGAACCACCTTACTATAGGTACCTTTGCCCCGGATCGCATCATTTTCCTCTTCAAAGCCCTCCAAGCTGACAAGGACAACGAGGCCTTCTCCGATCTTAAGCAGCGAATCAAGCTGCTGCTCGAGCAAAATAGCGTTCGTGCATATCGTAACCGTCCGCTGGTCCTTCTCCAGCAGCTCCGCCAGCTGCGGAAATTTGCTGTAATAGAGCGGCTCTCCTCCCCATAAGTAAAGCTTGGACTTTTTCTCCCGGGTAAACTCGAGCAGTTTTTCGATGAGCGGGATATCAATCTCTTTCTTTTGGTCTTCCTTAGCCATCGCCCAGTGAAAACCGTCCTCGTTCCATTCGTAGCAATGCTTGCAGCGCAGGTTGCAGCCGTTGTTCAGCTTTATTCCGATATCCTCGGGAATCTCCATCGCATAGCGGCTGTTGCCTTCCCGCAGACGGCTGGCACGGGACATGTTCATAATCGTTCGTTTCAAGTCATTAAAAACCCGCTCATCAAAGGTTTTGGTCGTTTTGGGCTGCATCGTATTCCCCTCCATAATCGATCAATTGGTCTCTTGCCCGCATAAGGTTCTCATGCAAACGAACGAGCGTATCCATCGCATAATGTTCCGCTTTCCAGTCCTCGTACCTTATCCCAAAGCCCTGCTTAATCCAGTAGCTTGCGTTGCTCGCCTCATGCTTCGCAAACGGTTCCAAAAAGACGAAGGGCGTCGCGGCAGCCATGGATTCCATCAAGGAATAGCCTCCCGGCTTGCTTATGATCGCGGCAGAGCGGAGAATCACGTCAAACAGCGGCGGATAATGCTCGTGATTGACGTATTGCGGCGCTTTCCCTGTCTCGATCCTCGCAAGCGGCGGAAATTGCATGCGACCTGATTCATCCATTACCCACGGGCTCCATGCGGGATCGTTCCGGTAATATTGAATGAGCTCATGGGGCTTCATGTCTTCGTCGTAATACGCAAGGACATTCAGCCGTTTGCCCGCCTGCAGCAGCTCCTGCGCGGCCGACTGATACGTGCCGATTCCCCAACCTCCCCCATGAACGATATACCGCTCCTCCCGTTGATGGAGCGCCGCGGGCGTGCCGTCCGTCATCGCGATCCTTCTTGTCATGGGCTCGTCTTCCCGGCCGTAAAACCAAGTGTGCTTGAAGGATTCATCACACTCCCGGTACACCGAATAAGAAGGCGTCTCGGCAGCATCCAAGTGCAGAAATTCAATGTGGAGCCGCAGCTCTTTCGACCTGCGTCGATACAGCTCGATAACCGGCAGCCAAAAACCGGTCGCCGCGATGAAATGGGTTCTCCCCTCCTGTTTCCATTTCGATAGCAGCAAATCAACTTTCACGGAATCGAGACAATCGGAAATATCACGTGCTAACTCCGCTCCCTTTCTGGCTACGGCAAAGCTGTCATGGAAAGCTTTTTTGTAGGCAGGCACCTTCTGTTTAATCCGGTCCAGATACAGATCCTCCAGCACGTTGACCTCGGAGGGGATGCCTCTGCAGATCAACTGGCGGCTTAGCTGCATGACCGGCACATAAACGCCAAGCGAGTTGCCTGACCCGAGGAGGGTAACCGTCCGATAAGCTAAATTAGCTATGCCATTTCCCCCCTTTCCTCTCGAAAATAAGCCTCAAACGATCCAAATAACGTTCTCTCTCCATGTCGTCATCGGAGACGATACTCATATAAAGCCTGCCTTTGTAATAGCTTCCGCTCTCCGGCGTTGCTTCGCGATCCGGCGCTGGCGCATTAGCGAGCAGGGCGGCCGAAGAGAGCGGTACAATTCCGTTGCCCATCTGATTCGGATATAAAATGTCCTGCCGCTTCAGCTCGTTCAACCATCCTTCGTAATCAACCCGCTCGCGAAAGCCTACCGAACGGAAGGTTAACAAGCCTTTTTTTCCATTTCTGCCGAGCACTTGGTCCAAATGGTGATTAATAAAACCCATCGACTGCCTTGCATTAATTTCGACGATCGGCTCCAGCGTCCCGTCCCGCAATGTCATGGAATCGATGCATACCGGCCCGAAGTAACCGTCTCGGTACAGACTCCACGCCGCCTGCTCCATGATATCGAAATACCCGTTCTTCTCCAGCGTATTCTGCTCTTCTTTCTCCATCGATACTGAGCCTAAATAAGCAAATTGCCTATTCAGTATTTTCTGCAGACTGACAAGCCGGAAGGCGCCGCCCTGCATGATTTCGAACTGGCAGGAGAAATCTCTCTCCACCTCCAGGTAAGGCTCCAGGGCAAATGCGACGCTGCGGCCATTCTCTTCCTGCTTGCGGATGTAGGCAGCCGTTCGTTCCAAGGCCGTCTTCGATTGAATCAGCATATTGCCTTTTCCGGAAACGCCATAAGGATCCTTAATAAGCGTTGATCCATGCTTTTCTAGCAGCTCCAGCCCAAAAACCGATAGCTCTTCGGCTGAATAAACGGGCTTTCCCCGGGTCTCGCCAAGCAGCTTCTCCGATAATTGCGTCGAATAGATTTTTGAATTGACGCTTTTCACTGCCTCCAAGGAAGGCAGCTCGCTCTTATACCCGTATTTGGCTGCAGCCGCATGGGTATAAGGCACGATCGAGAAAGGCGACAAATACCGGTAAGCCGCGTAGTTCTCATCCCGGTCTTCACTGACCGCCAGCGTTTTAAAAAGATTCGGTTCGGCATCCTTCCCATTCAAGTTGAAATGCATGAAAGTGAAGCCGATTTGGCTTAAATAAGCCTTGTGGGACTCTTCCATAGCAAATCGGGTCAATAGTGCATCTCCGCTGCCGCATAACGGAAACAAGAGCTCATCCATCGCGAGGACGATTCGCTCGTTTTCCCTATCCCGAAGGGCGGGCAAACGCGCCAAAGACTCGTCTCTCCAATACGATTCCGCGTCGAAGGTACCGGCAAACAATATGTTAGCCAACCTTTTTCTCCATGCCTTGCAGGAAAGACATAAAGCTTTCAATGGAAAGCAGGCAGCTGTAATCCAAATCCTCGTATACGATTTCAACGTTAAACCGATCCTCGACCTCGAGAATGAAATTGATCATTTGCAGGGAATCCAGCCCGACCTCATTGATCAAATCGCTAGCGGGAGTAAGAGTGATGCCCAGCGCATTATCCTCTTTAATTTTTACAATAATTTCTTTTATATCATTAAACATATTCACAATTCCTTTCTAATTATAATTACTTTCACATATAAAGTTATTTTAGTATATAATTAGCATTAAAAAATTAAAGGAGTGACCTTATGAACAAACATTATTTATTTATTTCTGCACATTTAGATGATGCCGTGATTTCATGCGGCGACTATATCCATGAGCTTATTCAAAATCATAATCGGGTAACTATTGCGACTGTCTTCACGGGAATGGGTACGGAATTGTCGATGCTGGCCAGAATCCTGCACAAAAAATTCGGACTCGGAACGGAAACAATGGATATTCGTAAGCAGGAGGATATTCATGCTGCGGAAGCAATCGGCGCCAGCGTCCTTCATCTTGGCGTTCTGGAATGCATTTATCGGAAAAAGCAAGACGGCAGCCCGATTTACGGTAAGCTGCAGGATCTCTTCGAGACAGACTGGAGGAATGAAGCCGAGGTGATGGAAGAGATTGTAACTGTATTTTTGAAGCAGATACCAATCGATAACTATGACGGCGTATATGTGCCGCTTGGAATCGGACGGCATGTCGACCACTGCCTGGTACGGGCGTCTGCCGAACAATTTCGGCTCAGGACTGCCGATCGCTCACGAATTCCTTTCTTTTACTACGAAGACCTGCCTTATCTATCCTTTCACAAGGACTTGAGCTGGGAATGCGATCTTGCCGAAGGGCTGTATGCCAAATGGATAACACTGCGGCGCTGCAATCTAAAAGCCAAAATAAACGCCGTTACGAAGTACCGCTCCCAATTGCGCCTGCTTTGGCGGTCGAAATACCACATGCTCAAACAAATGGCGGGACACGCAAACTCTGCGTATGCGGATCATAAGGCCGTACGGTCTAAAAGCAAGGACTACCGGTTCAAGGTGTATGCCGCTAATGCTAAAGATTTCGTTCCTCTGGGCGAGGACGTGACGTAAGCGGCGCGAACGCTTCCCTTTCAATCGTTTCGGCCAGCTTCGCTACCGTTAATCCGTTATGGTCGATGTGGCCCAGCAGCTCATCCGGCAAGGAAATGCCGTAATGCGTCTCCAACTGTACGATCAATTCAACGATCTGAACCGATTCCAGCATTAGCCACACTTCGCGCAGCGGCGTTTCGGCATGGATTTCAGCCGATTCCGGCAAGCCATTCGCCTTTTGCCCGATCAACTCGATCATTTCCTTCACGATGGTTAGCTTACTCATGCTTCACGCTCCTTCTATTTATCCGTTCGTGAACTAGCGTAACACCAGCTTGGATAATAAGATTTCAATTATCTCAGTTTCATTCTTTATAATTTTTCTTACATTCGTTATCATTTTGTCGATAATTGACGAATCATTCGTTAACGTATATTTGATCAACAGGTTTCTGCAAAGCAGCGCATCATTTTCTACATCCCTATAGCGCTCATACAAGCCTGTTCCGCTCTCCACATAGCCGTTCCGCTCCAAAAATATTAGACGGCGCAGCATAAGCGCCTTGTGATCGCAGATCACATGGAACGGCCTGTAATCTGCCTCCATCTCCTTGCGATTGATTTTGACTAAATCCTCGATCAGCTTGTCATATACCTCCAGTCCAAAAACGCAGGGCCGGGTACGGTAAGTCATTTCCCTCATTTTCTCAAAGCTGTTTGTCCCCGACAAAAAGCCCTCCAGCTGTTCAATTACATTCGCTAACCGAAATTCGTAGCCTAGCGAGTCATTATAGCTAATTAAAGACAAGCCTCCCTTTCCGAGATACAGCCAATCATCTCCGCCTTGTATGGCATGGTATGCTTTTTCCATCTGAGTGAAAGCAACCTCCGCGAACGAATATTTGCCCGTGAACGTAAAATCGGCGACATGAAACACTTGGCGCTCAAGGTCATAGCCGTAGATGAACAAGTCATGAGGCAAACGGTCATGTCCCTGCAAAAAATAAGCCTGATCGAATACGCCGTAAATATAGTTGTTCATATTAATGCTGTCTACGAAAAAAGAACAAATGTCAGCATTAAAATAGCTTACGGTTTCCCGCTTCAAGTGCTGATGAAACAGCCACGGGCAAAACTCGAAGGTCGGCGTACGGTAGAAGTCCACATAGGAGCTGCCAAAGTTCGAAGTAAGCTGGAGCTGGATGAAATGGCTCATGATCCACGGCTCCGCTTCCGGATAATTGTCTAATACCGCGAACGCATTCGCCTGCCATTGCCATGACGTGACGAGCGGATACTGCATCGGTAAAATTTTCGAATTCATGTTCACCCTCCTTTATTCGTCCGTTGCCTGCGAAGAAGCGGCATGCCGCCCCTTCGCAGGCATAATGGACTCTATTAATGTAAACGTAATCGATGCTGTTTGCTAGTCTACAAATTGAACAGCCTTTAATAGGCGATGCAGCAGGCTGGCGATTTCCGCCCTGGTAGCCGCTCCCTTAGGGTCGAGCAAGCCATTGCTCCTCCCTTGCAGCAGTTTCTTCGCCAGAAGATCCGATACGGCCTGGACTGCCCAAGGACTAACCTTCTGGCTATCTGCGTAGCTTCCAAGCGTCTTGCCACCCTCGGACTCGCCGTTTATTGTTCCTGCGAAGGCGATTGCTCTAGCCAGCATAACGGCTATTTCTTCGCGGCTGACGTTTTCGCGAGGCTTAAATGATCCATCCCCGTACCCTTGAATAAGTCCGAACCGGGCTGCTGCAGCGACTTCGCTTGCAAACCACTCACTTTCCTTGATGTCCGTAAACGAAACCGTGGCTTTCCCATCGTCCGCAAGACCAAGCGAGCGGGTAAGCAGCGCGGCAAATTCTGCCCTCGTAACGGTATCCTGCGGCGCGAAGCTAGCTTCTGACTTGCCTTTTAAAATTTGCTTGGCGGATAACAGCTCGATATCCTGTTCCGCCCAGTGCCCGGCAATATCACCGAACGATTTCGCAGCAGACGCAATAACGTATATGCTGTTGCCGTTTCGTTTCAGCACGGCCGACGTTTTCCCTTCTACTGCCCTGAATACCGCAGGAACAAAGGCAAACTCTCCTGATACGGGATCAAACCTAAGCGCCGTTGCATCCGCCGCATTCCATGCGCCGTCTATCGTTATTGAGCGGGTTACATACTGGGAACCAAAGTCCGACAGCTCCGTAAATGCCCCTTCCGACTCCAGCATTAGCTTGAATTCGACTGGCGCCGAGAGAAGCGTGATGCCTGTTTGCTCAGCTGATGCTTTCAATTTGTCAGCTTCGTCTTTCGTCGTTTGTCCCATTAAAATATAAAGCATTCCGGTCTGTTCATTCGCTGCTGTTTGGAGCAGAAGCTTCAGCGGCACATCGTAAGTCAGCCTGCCATATACGACTGTAACAACGGTGCCCGGCTGCGCTTTGAGCGTTTCCATTAACGGCTTCATAGGCAAGGCTGCTGCCAGCATATTCTCAGAATTCGCAGGCACTTCAATAATAAGCTGCCTGTTTACCGAGGTGGCGGCGGTTTTCAGCCCGCCCGCAAGCTGTGCCTCCGAAAGCTCGACCTTGGCTGCGCTTCTCCCCTCTGCATCCGTTTCTATCCGAATGCTTGCCGCCTCTATCGTAATTTTCCCTGCTGCTTGGTTAAACGCATCCGTAACTCCGCCGGTTGACGGATTTTCTCCTCCAGTTGACGGATCCGGATCGGCAGCAGCTGCCGGAACATTTACGTCATCCACGTTGAGATGCCCCCAGCCGCCGGTCCTTTGGTCAACGATTTGAATATAAAGCTTTTCGCCTTTATAAGCTGCAGCGTCCCACTTCACTCTTCGATACTGCTCGCCGTCATGTCCCGTTGCTTTCATAAGCACTTCATCATTTGAGGCTCTTACAAGCGCAACATACAGCTTGTTGATATCCCTGCCTCCGCCAATCAAGAAATCAATGGCTCCATTCCCGCCAAGCGTGAATGTCTCCGATTTGATTTTGCCTACGGCATCGTCGCCATAGTCTGGATGGAAGCCCCATAAATGATGGCGACCCGTGTCTTGGCGGTCAAAGGCTTGGTTGAAAGGACCGCCCCAGCCCCAGTCGTTCCGGCTCGTCACATGCCCATCCGTAAAAGCATTGCCCTCCTCGATGATCCACCCGGACAAGTCGCCGTTTTCAAAATCATGATTAGCCAGCCCGCTCACGCTTTCCGCAGCCGGCTCTGCCGCCGGCCAATAGGATTCAACCGTTTCACCATAGGCGGATTCCATTTCCCATACCTGAAGCTTTACGATTTTCGCTTCGCCGTCTTTGCTCCAAAGCTCTAGCCCGAGCGCATCCGAAAGACTCGGATACACGCGCGTGGTGATGCTGTTTTTCCCGTTCGCGTAAGCTTCGATCATAGAACTGTCCAAGTAAATATGAAGCGACAGACGCCCCTCATCCAAAGCCATTTCACCGCCGTGGATCCCTTTGGCAATATCCGGATCCAAGCTGGATTTGTTGCGATCCAGCTCAAGCCGGCCGTTTTCTTTGTTATAAGAAAGAAGAGTCTCCTCACGTCCGTCGGCAGACGCGCGCAGTTTTATGCCGAACTCTTTCGCGTCCGATAAATCCGCTTCGAGAACGACTTCGAGCATATCGCCTTTTACCTGTTTAAGCCGTGAGTTAGCCTCTTCAACCCCAGAATCAGCTATTTCAATCAGCCGATCGCCGCGAAGCGAGTTAAGCTCTTCAATCGGCTCTACGCCAAGAGTTCCGTCTTCCAGAAGCGACAGCACGACCGGCAAGCCGGCATTATGAGCCCAGCCGGCATCATAATGCTGCTGCTCTGTGCGCCGATCCTGCGCAATACTGAATAGGATCGAGCGCCCTTGTCCGTCCACCATGCCGCTCGGACCGGTAAAATGCTCGCCGAAATCAAACAAGCTCGGTTGCTCCTGATCGGGAATAAAACGGTTCGCTTCCTTATCCCAGGTACCGATCCAGTGGAATACGTTTTTCACGTTGTGCTCGCTGTAATGGTCAAACCACGGATTAATGAAGAAGGCATATTTTTGCGTGCCGTTCCCGTCTTTGCCTACCGGCAGCAGTACGGGCAGCTCCCACACCTGTCCCGTATCCGGCCTGTTCTTATAATCCCCGACGAAGAATGGATTCTCATACGTCCAGTTCACCATATCGGGAGAAGAATAAAGCAGCGCCGTTCCTCCGACATCCTTAATGCCGGAACCGACAAGCTGATACCACATGTCCCCGTCCTTCCATACGTAGGGATCCCGGAACTGGCCAAACCAAACTTCCCCCTCTTCTGCCGGAAGATTATTTTCCTGCTTGGTGACTACCCGGTCCTCCATGATCCATTTTTCAAGATTGGCGTCTCCGTCCTCCGCAAAGGTACTGCGGGCAAGTCCCGTGTTCTGATTAGGAACCGCTTGATCGTCTCCTGCCGTGAAGAACAAAGCGGGATTTCCGTTATCATCCACCACTGCATTGCCCGACCACACGCCGTCCGGCGTGACAGAACCCCCATCCGGCGCAAGAGCAACCGGCATATCCTTCCAATGAACCATATCCTCGCTTACCGCATGCCCCCAATGAATTTGATGCCAGTAAGGACCCTGCGGGTTATGCTGATAAAATAGATGGTATTTTCCTTCAAAAAACAACGGGCCATGCGGCTCGTTCATCCAATGCCCCGGCGATATAAAATGGTACTGAGGCCGGTAACGGTCTCCGTCATAAACGCTGCGGTCAAAATCAAGCTCCGGCTCAGGCGCCCCGGCATTTCCGAATTGGTCTGCCGCAGCAGCATAGCGGAGAGCAATTTCTTCCGGCCCGAGCGCGGTGTTTCCAACCTTTACTTCATCTACCAAGCCGTTAAACATGTTTGCCGTGAATACGCCGTTAATAACGGCTCCCGTGTTGTTTTTGCCGATTAGAAAACTGCTATTTGACGGCGCAATAGGCATTTTCCTGGAAACGGCCTGTTCGCCTGCAAGCTCTCCGTTCAAATACAGCTTCAGCTTGCCTACGCTTTTGCTGTATGTCGCCGCTATATAAGACCATTCAAACTTGTTAAGCGGCTTATCCGCTGCCGCCCACACCTCCGACCATTCGCCGTTAATGCCTGCTTGAAAGGACCACTTGCCATGGCGTCCCATTCCAAGGATATAACCGGTCTTGCGAGCTTTGTCATGCTGATTGACGATAGCGGACAGCTGGCCCATATCGCCCCATTCATAGGATCTGGGAGCTACCCACGCTTCGATCGTGATCTCATCGTCAGGCTTCGCGATTTGGTCGGCTGGCCGCTCGAGCCAGGTGGAATAGCCGTCAAACAGCAAGCCTTTCCCTGTAATCCCGTCTCTCCAAAGCGGCTCCGTGGACGGCTTATAACTCGCGTTATTAAATACATAGTGAACGTTGTCATCTATACCGCGCACCGCATCTTTTGAGGTCATTCCCTGACCTTCGTCAAAGCTCCAGCTTCCAAGAAGGCCCGTTCCTCTAACCTTGATGCCATCGAAATTGATATGTCCTTCCTTGCTTTCATCAACGACTTTCACGTAGAGCTCTTCGCCTAAATAAGGCAAAGCATCCCACGCGACACGCGTATACTTCTCCGAATTCGTGCCTGTCGCTTTCATAAGAACGGCATGGTCGGAAGCTCTGACGAGTGCCGCGTACAGCAGCTCGGAATCCTCGCCGCCCCCGATCAAAAATTCAATGTTACCCGTCCCGGACAGGATAAAGGAATGGGAGGTCAACGAACCCGTCCGTTTATTCGCATTTGTTCCTTCTGCTCCTCCCGACAAGCCCCAAGCATGGAATTCTCCTTCATGCCCGAATGCCGCCGCGTCTTCGCCAAAGGCTGCTTGATTAGTGATCACGCCGGAGAATGCGTCTCCGTCTGCCGTCCAGCCCGTCAAGTCACCAGACTCAAAGCCCGGATTCTCCAGCTCCCGCGGGATGATCGGCTGGGTGTTGTATACGGAGAAATCGTCTACGTTGATATGCCCGAAGCCGCCAGTATGATAGTCAACGACCTTGAGATACAGCTTTTGGCCCAAGTAATCCGAGGCATTCCATTCAACCTGGCGATAGCCCTCGCCCAAAGTGGATGAACCGCCTGTCGCTTTAAACAAAATTTCATCATCCGCTTCATTAACGAGCGCCACATAAAGCTTATCCAAATCCTCGCCGCCGCCAACGCGGAAGCTTACTTTACCAGTGCCTCCCAAGCGGAAGGTAGTCGATCTCATTTCCCCGGTCCGGCGGTCCGAAAAGTCAGGGTTTTCCGCACCCGCAAAGCCCCAAGCATGGTAAACGCCATGATGATTGAACGGCGTGCTTCCCCAGAAGACGGGCACATCGGATACCGGCGCTGCAAACGCCGTGCCGATTGTCGTCCAGCCCGTTAGGTTTCCGGTTTCAAAGTCGGGGTTTTCAATGGTTTCCGGGGCGTTCAGCACCTGAAAGTCATCGACGTTAATGTGTCCCCAGCCGCCGGTGTGGCTGTCGACAACCTTCATATATACCTGCTGTCCCACAAATTCCTCTGCATTCATATGAACGCGCCTAAGCGTTCCGTCATCCTTCCATTCCGTGTTCGTAACCTTCATCAGCTCTTGATCGTCTTCCTCCCTGACTAACGCGACGTACAGCTGATTAATATCGTTGCCGCCGCCAATCAGAAAGCTGATGTCGCCGGAGCCGCCCAGCTCAAACGGCGCTGAGCTTAATGTGCCGGTTAAAGCGTCACCCGTCTTGGCGCCCCATACATGATAGGTGCCCTGCTTATTAAAGCAGCAGCCCCAGCCCCAGTCCGTATCCGTTACCACATTCGCATTCGAAAAAGCATCACCCTCGGCCGTCCAGCCGTTTAAATTGCCGCTCTCGAAATCGGGGTTCGGAATTTCGTTTGCTGACATCGGCTTTTCATTGGTTTTACCGATGTTTGCTGCCTTTAGCGGATAAACCGCAAGCGATTGAAGCTGCGCGGTCCCGTTTTCCGCAAAGATCTCGATTTCATTTTCTCCCGTCTCCGGGAATAGCAGGTCGGTAAATATGACGGCACCATCATCCGCAAACAACTCTACCGAGGTTTTATCGACAAGAAGATGAAGCTTTAACGTTTCACCCGCCGAATAATCCGCTTCATGCACGGCTTGGCCGAATTCCTTATTAAAGCTGGTAATGCCCGATTGCGTCCTATCCACGAACAGCTTGCCGCGCTGCGTATCATAGCCAACGGCCGTCTTCTGGTTTTCACCCGAATGAACATGGAAACCGAAGCGGCTGGCAGCGTCCTTGTCTACCGCAAACTCCGCGATGATCTCATACGCAGCCCCTGTGCCTTCGGGGAGCTTGATGCTTCCGTCGATGACGTCAAGTGGCTCAATCGCAAGCGGCGGAAGGCGGAGTTCCTGCAGCTCTTCAACCGGCATTTGCTTCATTCGAATGCCTGCGCCGGCATTGCTCGCAAGCGTCAGCTCTCTTGGCACCGTCATGGATCCCCGCCAGCCGGCGGAAGGAATGGACTGCGCATAATGCCAATTATTCATCCAGCCCAGCCAAATGCGGCGGCCCTCCACGTCGCTGAAAGTCATCCCCGCATAAAAGTCACCGCCGTAATCCGTCCAAAGCACCTGCTCCGAGGGATTCAAATTCGTAAATGCCGCACCGTCAAATTCACCGACAAAATACTGCATGCCGGAACCGAAGGCAGGCGCTCCTTCCGAAAGACTAACGGAAAGAACCCACTTCATCTCATCCGGATTCCCGTCGACAGCCAGCGGGAACAAATCCGGCGTTTCCCAAAAACCGTTATGGGAGCCTTCGGATGATCCGAAATCGCTCTCATGCTTCCATGTTTTTAAATCCGGCGAGGAATAAATACGGACATGGTCCCCCGCAGTTATGACCATTGCCCATTTTTGTGTTTGCTCATGCCAAATGACCTTAGGGTCACGAAATACCGTAAGCTCGGACGGCTGCGGAATGACGGGATTCCCTTCATATTTCGTCCATGTTCTCCCGTTATCATTGCTGAAAGCGAGGCTTTGCACTTGTTTGTTCGAATATTCCTGCGTAAACATCGCCACCATCGGAGGTTTGCCGTTAGCTCCGAAGCCTGACGTGTTATTCCAGTCCACGACGACGCTGCCTGAGAACATATGGCCAAGCTCATCCGGGTATAAAGCGATCGGCAGCTCTTCCCAATTGATCAAGTCCTTGCTGACCGCATGCCCCCAGAACATCTCCCCCCATGTATTGCCCGAGGGCTTATATTGATAAAACATATGGTATTCCCCGTCATAATACACGAGCCCGTTCGGGTCGTTCAGCCAATTCTGCTCGGGCGTATAATGGATTAAAGGCCTGAGCTGCTCGGCCGTCAACGGATTCGAGCCCGCCGCCGATGCCGATGGCTGAGGCGCTGCCTGATAACACAATGAAAAGATAATAATAAAAGCCATCACCAGATTCAATGCTTTTTTTCGCATGCGTGTGCTTACCCCCAGAAATAGTTATTCTCTCGCGTAAACGTTTACGTAAAGGTGCTGCTTCTTTTCCGTTTTCCAATCGCTTCACTAGAGTAGAGGATGGCCGTCCCTTGGACGAACAGCCGCCTCTCTCCAGTTTTATTCCTTACGCTATCCGTTCACCGCAACCGGTACATGAATATCGTCTGCGTTTAGATGGCCGAAGCCTCCGGTCGCCTGATCCACCAATTTGATATAACAGGTTGTGCCTACGTAATCCTCGGCGTTCCAGCTCATTCGGGCGTAAGCTTCATTGCTGGCGCCCGTCGCTTTCATTAGCACAGCTCCATCGGACGCCCTGACCAAAGCAATGTACAGATTACTAATGTCATTGCCTCCCCCGATCAGGAAATCAATGGCTCCCGTGCCGCCCAGCTCAAAATCCGCCGATCTCAATACGCCAACCTGAGCGTCGCTTCCAGCTTTAAAGCCCCAAAGGTGATGAATGCCGTTCTGGTTGAATGGTCCGCCCCAGCCCCAGCCCGTATCGGAAGTGACATCCGCGGCACTGAAGGCATCCCCGCTTGCGACCGTCCAGCCCGCTAGATCGCCGCTTTCAAAATCATGGTTCGCCAGCTCGCTTGTTTCCACCAGCGTAGGCACATTGACATCATCCACGTTAAGATGCCCGAACCCTCCGGCAGACTGATCGACGATTTTGATATAGCATTCCGTACCGACATGCGCCGAAGCGTTCCAGTTGATGCGCGTGTAGGCTTCATTATTGCTTCCTGTCGCTTTCATCAGCTCCGCTCCGTCGGAGGCTCTCACCAAAGCAACATATAGATTGCTGATGTCATTGCCGCCGCCAACCAAAAAGTCGATGGCCCCGGAACCGCCCAAAACGAAGTTATCCGATTTCAACACGCCCGTCTGCGCGTCTCCGCCATCTTTATGCCCCCAAAGATGATAGCTTTTATTTTGATTGAACGGTCCGCCCCAGCCCCAGCCAGTGTCGTTTATTACGTCCGCGGCGCTGAACGCATTGCCGCTGACAACGGTCCAGCCCGTTAAATCGCCGCTCTCGAAATCGTGGTTTTCCAGAATGCCTGCGGCATTCCCCGCCGGCTTAACCGGAACGATAAAATCGTCGACATTGAGATGCCCCCAGTTATCCGTCCGCTCATCCACGATTTTAATGTACATAGCGGTGCCGATATACGCCGTTGCATCCCAGCTCCTTCGCGTATAGGCTTCCGTCGTGCCCTTGCTGCTTTGCCAATCCCAGTAGCTGCCCGGCCCGCTCGTTCGGTACAGCTCCTTATTATCCGATGCCCGGTAAACAGCGACATAGAGCTTATCGATATCCGAGCCTCCTCCTGCTTTAAAGCTCACTTGGCCATTGCCGCCCAGCGTAAAGACTTCCGACTTCATGACCCCTGTCGACGCGTCTCCCCCGCTCAAATGTCCCCATAGATGATAGCTTCCCGTTTGGTTAAAAGGCTGAGTCCCCCAAAAAGTCGTTTGGTTCGTAATCGCGGTGTTAGAAAATGCTGTACCGCTCTCCACGATCCAGCCGCTTAAATCGCCTTCTTCGAAGCCGCCGTTAAACAAATTGACAGACGTTGGGGCGTTTACGATCGTAACGCTTCGCGTGGCAAGCTTTGAGCCATCTCTTGTTTTTGCCGTAATGACCGCCGTTCCAGCCATTTTGCCTGTTACGGTGCCGTTTACGACCGTCGCAACGGAAGGCTGGCTGGACGTCCAGATGATGTTTTTATTCGTCGCATTGGCCGGTGCAACCACCGCTTGCAGCGTCTTTTTACCGCCGACCAAAACCTCCAGCGAAGACGGAGCAAGGCTTACGCCCGTTACGGGAACCGGCTCATAGGCCGATTTCATCCGCCAAACCTTCAGGCTTTTGACCGTGATGGAGCTTGTATTCGCATTTCCCCAAAGCTGAAGCCCTTGCGCATCGCTGCGTGACGAATACGTCCGTGTCGTGATCGACTTCAAGCCGTTTAAATAAGACTCCACCATCGATTTATCCAGGAAAACGCGAAGCTTGACGTTTTCGCTGCCGATATCGACAGTGCCCTTCTGCACGCCCTTATTGCTGCCGGCAACCGTTTTCGTCCGATCGACGCCGTATTCGTCATTGCTGTTCTTGTAATAAAGCAAGGTTTCTTCTTCGCTGTTTGGCGATTTCCTCACCTTGAGACCTACGCTGTCCGCCGAACCTCGGGCAATTTCCAGTTCAATTTCAAGCGTATCCCCGGTTATCGATGAGAGAGCTGTATTTGCGGCCGCAAAGCTTGTATCCGTCGTAATGTTCAAGAGCTGCTGTCCGCGTAAGCTTTGCAATTCAGAAATCGGATTTATGCCTAATTTGCCGTCCGGGCGCAATTGCAGTTCCACCGGCAAACCCGCGTTATGCGCCCAGCCAAAATCGGAATCCTCCTGAGACGTTCTTTGGCCCTGGGCAACCGTGAACATAATATTCCGTCCCGTTACCGGATCCGTAAAGGCGCTCGGTCCAGTAAAATGAAAATCGCCAAAGTCCATAAGCTGCGGAGCCGGGCTGTCAGGCGTAAATTTCGCGGTCGTGCTGTTCCAGGTCCCAATCCAGTAATAAACCTCCACATCCGCGCCTGACCCTACGGGACTAATGGCAAACAAATGCCTTCCGCCGCCTAGCGGCAAAATAATCGGAAGCTCCCATACAGGCCCCAAAAACGGATAATTCGTCATATTAGCCTGGTATAAAGGACCGCGATAGGTCCAGTTCATTAAATTCGGATCCGTCGTCGAATAGACCGCTGCCGTTCCGCCTTGTCCTGCAATACCCGTACCGTTCAGCAAAAACCAAGTGGAGCCGTCCTTGAATACATAGGGGTCGCGGAATTCTCCAGAGATGCCTTGGCCTGACTGCTGCGTAATCGCCAGCTTGGATTCTTTAACCCACCGCTTCAAGTCGTTGTCCCCGTCAGTCTGGACGGTGCTTCTCGCCACGCCTACGTTTTGGTTACTGCCCATATAGGGCTTGGAATCGTTGCCAGCCGTAAAAAATAAAGTAGGATTGCCGAAATCGTCGATGACGGCGCTTCCCGTCCAATCGCCGTCAGGATCGACCTGGAACAGTTCAGGAGATATAGCCGGCGGAAGATCACGCCAATGCACCATATCGTCACTGACCCAATGCCCCCATTGCATATTGTGCCAATAAGGCCCCTGCGCATTATTTTGATAGAACAAATGGTATTGTCCGTTATAGTAGACCGGCGCATGGGGCTCATTCATCCAATGGCCCGGCGCAATGGCATGGTAGGTCGGCCGATGCTTATCCCCGTCATATACGCTCCGGTCAAAGCTTAGATTAGGCGTCGGAAGATTGCCTCCTAGCGCCGATAACCGGCTGTCATATGCAGTTTGCGCCTCGGCAGCCGTAAAGGCGCCATTGTAAAGCTTCACTTCGTCGATAAGTCCGTTAAACATATTGAGCGGGAAAACGGCAAGCGGCGTGCTTTGGTTATTTTTCCCGATCAGCAGATTGTTTGAGGAATGGGAAATCGTTGTGTTTGCTGGTATTGCGCTCGATGCCACCTGTTTTCCGTTCAAGTACAGCTTCATCGTGCCCGCGGTACCGTCGACCGTTGCCGCGATATGCGACCATTCGTTTTTGGGCAGCGCCTCATAGGACCATACTTCATGCCAGGCGCCCCCGGACCCGAACTGGAATGACCATGTGCCGTGCCGGAATACGCCAAGAATAAAGCCTTGATTAGCCGATTTATTCTGCTGATCTACCACCGCGGACAGAATGCCTCCGTCTCCCCATTCATAAGCGCGCGGGGCTACCCAAGCTTCAACCGTCATCGCGTTTGCAGGAGTGGAAATAGCGCTGTGCGTAATCCAGTTTGAATACCCGTCGAATAGCAGCGTCTTACCCGAAATGCCATCACTGCGCCAAATCGGATCACTCGAGGGCTTGTAAACCGCATTGTTGAATACATAATTAATCGGGTCATTCGTTCCGCTGACTTCTTCCTTCGCCAGCTTGCCGCTCCCCTCGTCCAGCTTCCATTCGGCGATTTTCGTTGCAGCCGCCTCTGCTTTGGGCGGTGCGAATAATGCGGGTACGAATAATGATATAGCCAGCGTACAAACAAAAAGCTTCGTAATGCCTTTCCCAATCCTCATCCTTACGCCTCCTAGAATCGTATCGGTACTACAGCTGCGAGCATCACTTTAAATAAGAATCCGTTATGTAAGCGCTAACATATTAATGTAGGTTCGGCTCCTGTTTAAAGCTTTCCATACCTTTCTGAACGCCATGTTGTGAGAAACGGTTCCGCAAAAACCTTTTATGAGAAGAAAGCATCACCTCCTTATAATTTAAATCGTTTACGCAAACGTTTACGTAACAAGCAAAAAAGAATAGTCAGCTCGATTGCCTGACTATCAGTTTTGCCGTTAGACGATATTCTTGCTTTGGAGCCGTCGCGTCTTCTATCCGCTCCAGCATCACCTCGGCCGCTTTTACGCCTAATTCGAAGGCGGGCTGCTCTATGACAGAGAGCGGCGGGGAGGTTATACGCGTCCACTGAAATTCATCATACGCAATAACCGCTATCTGTTCCGGTATGCTTAGTTTCTTTTCTTGCAGATAGGCCATTACGCCCATTGCCATAACGTTATCCGATACGAAAATAGCAGTGGGATCCTGCTTTAGCAAGGAATCCGCAAGCTGATAACCGCTGTTGAGCGAAACCTCACCCATCTGGATCAACGCCTGCTCAACCGGCAGACCCGCCTCTGACAATGCCTCGATGTAACCTATATAGCGTTCCTCCGTCGTTGTAAGCGTCTGCGGTCCTGATAAATAGGCAATCCGTTTATGCCCCTTGTCGATCAGCATTTGCACGGCCTCCTTCGATACGGTCTTGTTATCGACTACAACGGAGTCCCTATCGCTGTTATCGGGCACTCTATCCAAATAAACGACGGGGTAATCCCCGAATAAGGGCTCGTAATCCAGCTCTCTGCTCGACGGCGCCATGATTAGCCCATCGATCATCTGGGAGCTGATCATCCGTATCTCTTCCGATTCAAAATTTTCCTCCTCATGCGAATCGCTCAGCACGAGATGGTAGTTATTTTGCTTCAGTACGCTCTGAATGCCCGCGGCAACCGACATAAAGAAATAATTCGACGTTTCCGAGGCCAGGATCGGCGCCAGAAAGGCAATGACATGCGATTTGCGGCTCCTTAAGGATCGCGCAACGGAATTAATCCGAAAGTTCAAATCGTTCATCGCTTGATGTACCTTCCGCTTCGTATCCTCCGATACAAATCGCGTGCCGTTGATGACATGCGATACGGTAGCCGTCGAAACATTGGCATGCTTAGCCACGTCTTTAATGCTTATATTTTTATTTTCGCTCATATTTTCACACCTATGCTCGTCATTCTATTTTAAAAACCATTCCGTATACGTTCTGACGTAAACGTTTACATAAATTACTTTATTTGATTCGCTTAGGTTTGTCAATTGTATTTTCTCCCCTGATAAGCCGGATGCTCTCGCAGGCATGGCCGCAGGGATAGGATTATGTAAAAACGCTTTAAGGAAACCCCAGCGAACAGGGGTTTCCTCATTTATGGTATGTTAATTTTATTAAATCATATATACAAATTCCCTCGTCTGCTTTTCCCTCACCCCGAACTCGAATGTATCCTGACGAAGACCGCGCCTCATCGTCTCCAGAGCAAGCACATCGCTTGTCGGAATGTTCCCCAAATGCACATCCGGACCGAATTTTTGCAGCAGCAGCACCTGTTGGTGCTTCAGCGGCGCTTCCCACAATAGACGCTTCGTATCCGGGATAAACCGCAGTATGGCATCTAAAATATCCTTACGGCATTCGCCATTTTCATCAAATAGACCAACGCCCACACCCGATTCGCGAGCTTCAACCGTTACCAGCTCGGCGCCTGCTTCAAGATCACTCTCAAGCGTTTGCGCAAGATGCTTGGCATCAATCAGCGACCCCGACAGCTTCTTGCCATACTCGGTGAAAACCTTAAGACCGTGTTTCCTGCCTTCCAGTATCAGTTCGGTTCGTTTTTGGCGTGTCAGCTCGATCGTGCCGTCGGATACTTCAATGCCGTTAAAACCAAGCGTACACACAGCGTGGAAGAAGTCCGGAACAGCCTCTTGCTGAACGGCTGTCTCCAAAAGCGTCCCCCCCGGCATGACCGTAATACCATACTGTTTGGCCAAATTAATTTTGTAAATTAACAGTTCTGAATGATAAAGCGGGACCGTCCCAAAGCCGAATTTTACGCAATCCATATAATCGGAGGCTGTTTCCATTAAATCCATAAACGAATTTCTCCCGAGGCCTTTATCAATGACCATCGTTTGACCGCGGCCAACAGCCTGGCATGCAGCGCGGTTACCGGCTTCAAATTCCGACAGGCAGCGAAGCCCGCTCGGATCAGACAACTCTTTGGGCCAAACGGTATAAAGGGAAACTTTAGCTTTCAAATGGGATCTCCTCAATTCTTTAATAATGAATGTCATCGATTGATGAGGTATCCTATGCGCGTTTTCCTTGGCTCGTGCCTATTGACAATAACGTAAAGTTACCCGTCCTTTTCTTCCGATAATTTCGCGGGGGGTTTGATCAGGAAGAACACTAAACCGAGCGTAATGAAAGATAAGGCAGAGACCGTAATAAATATCATGCGATCCGATTTATCCATCATCCAACCGAATAAAGGAGGCCCAGCCGCCACGCCTAAGAAACGCAGGCTATTATACAAAGAAGTGATCATACCGCGTTCGCTTTTCTTTACGGCGCCGGTAATCATCGTATTTAAGCAGGGGAGAAGCAGCCCGGTTCCGATGCTGCTGACCGTTAACAGACCAATAAATACGTAAATGTTTTTAAAAAAGAATATCGTGGACGCAAGAGAAACGGTCATGGCAACCAACCCGATATTCATGAGCCAGCGTATCAAAACGCCATTCTTTTTGATCAAGCTCCCTGTGGTATACGAGGTGATCGCCATCCCGAGCAAAGGTATGGCTAATATTAGCCCTTTGGTAACGCCGTTAATGTTGTAAGGTTTTTCTTCAAGCGTGTTGGATAAATAAAAAAGTACGCCGAACAGAATAAAAAGTCCCAATGAACCTGCAAAAAAAGAAGTGGTCAGCCACCTTCCCTTTTCACGGAATAGTTGTCCGATTTTATGGATGTACGTCTTTAAATCTTGCTTTTGATCATGTTTAGGCTCTTTTATCAAAAAAATGACGGCCAACAGCGACACCGCGCAAAACACCGGAAAAGCGAAAAAAGAGGCATACCACACGATTAAAACAAGCAATGAGCCGATAATGGGACTGAGAACCTTCCCTACCCCGTTTGATGCCTCAATCAAGCCCAGCGCTTTGCTTTCTGTTCCCCCGTTGTATAAATCGCCTACAAGCGCCATGGCAATCGGTGCCGTTCCGGCAGCCGCAAGTCCTTGCATCGCCCTAGCTGCAATAATGACCGGGTAGGAATCCCAAATGGCGCCAAACCCCGCCAAAATCCCGCTTGCGCCGTATACGATCAGTGCGGGGATAATGATGACCTTCCGTCCGAAGCGATCGGATAAATAACCTATGGCCGGAATGAAAATCCCAGCGGATAAGGAGAAAATAGATATGATCAAGCTGCTTTGGAATTTGCTGATTCCAAGCTCTTTTTGCATGACGGGCAGTACAGGCACAAGCATCGAATTGCCAAATACGAGCACGATCGGGATTGTGGCGAGCGCAATAAACTCCCAAATGCGGCCTCTTGAACCCCTCTCAGGCTTCGACTCCTTTTCTTTTACCTCCTTCGATTCTCTCGGTCTCATATCGCTCCTGAACGTAATGTTCAGCTTCCTGGATTTCGTCTTTTCCATAATCGCGAGCTCTCCTCTAGATGGGTTTATAATGGAGCATCCAAATGAAAAAGAGACATTCCAGCGCATGGAACATCTCTTTTTCATTTTAGACTAAGGCGCCTTCGTTCTGTACGATCGCCATCGCTTTTTCGAAATCTTCCTCCTCGATGACGACGGTTAGCAGGATATCGCGTCCCGTTATTTCGTTAGCTTCGCCGCCTGAGCTCATTCCGCTTGCACTGACGCTTGCCGCAGCTAAGATGCCCGCGTTAGGCAAGAAATCGCCGCCAAGCGTCAAGCTTCCGAGACTCGGAAAGTCGCTCGTTACGGGATTTTCGATATGGTCAAGGCCATCTCCAGGATATCCGTCAAATCTATCAATAGAGCTGTCCGCGAGCTTTAAAGTTTTTATCTGCTCTAATGCTTTTTCCGCTTGTTCCGGGCTTTTGAAGTAAGCAAGGATGTTCTTCTCGGCCATGCGTATCGCCTCAATTCTCTGCAGTGATGACGTTGATTATTCCGTTAACATAAATTATGATTCACGATTAAAAATCAAACTATGCATCAAATCATTCACTGCGGTAAGTCGGCCTGCAGATGGCTAATTAGGCGGAAAACCACGGTCAAGCAATCAGCTTTTTTTTCGCCAAGCAATCGTATATAAAGGTGACTTTGGGTTCGACGCATGAAGCAGCCAACTTACGATTCTCGTTGCTATCCATTGGCACAGGACCGCCTGTACGATGATCACCCAGTCAATCACATAAGAAGTAATAATAATGATGCTCCCATTCATTACAAACAAAACCTTTGCTGGATCGATATTTTTATATTTTGAAATCGCCAATGCAGCAAACCCGATCCCTCCGTTTGAAACCCCCTGTTTTAGAAGAATCGAAACGCCGGAACCAAGGATTACCGAACCGACCAGGAGATCGCTCCATAAATTCGTAAAAGGAGAAGCGGCATATATTTCAAAAACATTTACCGAAACGGAAGTGATCGTAATCGTTATTATCGTGCCGACGGCACTGACTTTTCCGAGATAATGGACCGAAGAAATTAGAAATATAAAATTGGTAAGCCATAAACCAATGCTCATCGGTGTCTGAAACCAGTAGTTTAGCAGCACCGCAATGCCCGCGCCGCCGCCGGAGGGTATGGAATGAGGGAACAGGAATACGCCCATGGCAAACCCTTGGATGACCGATCCCGCGAAAATGAAAATGCCTCTTTTGAAAAAACGGCGCAAAAATAATTCGTTAAGCAGGTCTCGTCTATTTTTTTTCACAGAGGATCATCCTTATTTGAAGTGGAATAGCAGCCCGTCCTGCTTTTCATTAAATGTATGCTTGCCATCACGGGTGAATGACACGGGATAAAGATAGATACTCTGTACGCATAAGACCGGAGTGTATAACGAATGATAAAAGTTAGCCTTTAGGCGAAGATCGATTGCGGAGGAGAATGGAAATGACGACAAGCAGACAACACCAGGAAGCGCATGGGATTGGACAAATCGAAGAGCAATTAGAGCAGCAAATTCAGGCCGCCACGAAGATACAAGGCGAAAGCAAGCTCGATCAGGAAATTAAAAGCGCCGCCAACGAACATTCGTCGGAAATGGATGAAATTATAGAAAAATAAGCGGAGAAGCGGCGCAACCGCGAGCTTTGTATGTTTTTGCAGAAAAGAACCGGCCATCTAATAGGATGTCCGGTTCTTTTCTTCATAAATTATGAAAAATTATTTTGCTGCTATTTTTTCTAACGGCTGAGCATTTCCATAGACAGGGCGATTGCGGTCCACGGGCTGTGCCCATTTCACGGCATTCGTAATGACGCGTTGAATGTCTTTGTTATGATACGTCGGATAGGTTTCATGACCCGGTCTGAAATAAAACACTTTGCCGTTTCCTCGCGTAAAGGTGCAGCCGCTGCGGAACACTTCTCCGCCTTCAAACCAGCTTGTAAAGATCAGCTCGTCCGGCGCAGGGATATCAAAGTGCTCGCCGTACATCTCTTCTTTTTCCAGCTCGATAAATTCCCCTATGCCTGCAGCGATCGGATGGCTTGGCGCCACGACCCAAAGCCGTTCTTTCTCATCCGCTTCGCGCCATTTCAAATCGCAGCTTGTACCCATTAACGCTTTAAAGATTTTCGAGAAATGACCGGAGTGAAGGACAATGAGGCCCATGCCGTCCAGTACGCGCTGCTGTACTTTTTGGACAACTTCATCTTGTACTTCCCCGTGCGCGAGATGTCCCCACCAAATCAATACATCCGTATGGTTTAATACCTCGTCTGTCAAACCGTGCTCCGGCTCATCCAGGGTTGCCGTCCCGGCTTCATACCCGGCTTCCTTCAAAAAACCTGCAATTGCGCCATGAATGCCATCCGGATAGATTTCACCTACAAGCGGGTTTTTTTTCTCATGGCGATTCTCGTTCCATACTGTTACTTTTATCATTATCCGAGCACTCTCCTTCATGATTTCACTAATCATAGTATAGAAAAGCCGAGCGCCTAAGAAAATACCTTATCATGCCCCTTTTATATTCAAAAATGTCCTCCTGTTATATTCATTCCAAAAAGACGCGTTCTAGAGATGATTATCATGAACATACTTGTCCAAAAGTGATATACTCCAATTAGGAGGTATTGCACATGCCCTTATTAGAAAAGACCATCGACACGCATGCTGAAGCAATCAATGAAGAGGTTATTTATCAGAACCCGCTGCTTTTTCTAAAAATATGGGAGCTTCACCTGGAGGCTCACCATTGCAGCCCGCTTGAGAAGCATCCCTGGCACTACCATAAAGAAGTAGAGTTTCTTGCTGTCATAGAAGGGCACTTAGGCGTGCAAAGCAAACATAATTACGTGGTGCTTGGCCCGGGCGACGTTATGGTTTTGGGTGCATCCCAGCCTCACCGCTCCCATAAGCCGCTAACTGGCGTGCTGCATTACGTCGTGTTCCAGATCGATCTGGGGAAACATTTTGACCAGAGCACCATGCCGTACCTCTACTGCTTCTCGGAACAGACCGAGCCGCTGGAGAAGTTAAATTATATTTTTGACATCAATGAATCGGCCAAACGTGAAACGTATGCTTTCATCCTAGAAATCTTCAAAGAATCGCAAACAAGGATGAGAGGCTACGAAATCGCCATCAGCTCTACGATCAAGCGATTGATGCTGCTGCTGTTAAGATGCGACAGCCGCAACATCTTGAACTATACAGAGGAAACGGAATTAAACCGCTTAAGACCGGTGCTTGATTATATCAACACCCATTTGCAGGATAAACTCTGCGTCGAAGATGCATGTCAATTGCTTAATTTGAGCTATCATTACTTCATCAAATACTTCAAAAAAACGATGGGCGTCTCATTCTTGGACTACATCAACTATAAACGGATCAAACGATCCGAGCTTTTATTGCTGACTAGCGAACTAAGCATTATGGATGTGGGCTACGAGGTAGGTATCTCAAACATGGCCCAATTCTATAAATTGTTCAAGCGGCATAATCGCTGCTCGCCGAGGGAATTCAAAGTGCGCATGCGCAACGAGTCCCGAGCTTCGATGGGAGCCGCGGAGTTAAACGCTGATTTTTAGGAGCGATTGCAATCGCAAAAAAAAAAAAAATGAACCTCGGAATACTCCAAGGTTCATTTTCATTTTATCCTTATTATTTATCAATAACCTGCAGCGTCGTCAGCTTATATTCATCATCTCCGATTCGGATGATGCTGTCGGCTGGAATATCGGCCTGCCTCCCGAGGTCGACGGCAACCCGGCTCGCATAGCCTTCCGGCTTAGGCGCAGCTTCGGGATCTGCAAGCGGCGTTTCCGTAGGTTGAACCGTCGCCGGTGTCGAAGGCTCCGTCGTCCCTGCCGTTGCTTCGGGATCCGGCGTTGGCGAAGCATCGCTTGCTTCAGTGCCGCAATCAGGCATGAGCTTCAGCTCCGTATATTCCGCCGCTTCAACGCCAGGCGGCTCTATCGATATTGAACTCGGCGCAAACAGCGCGCACGAAGCTGCATTCTTGAACAAAAACACGAGGGAGGTCGCAGCTTCCTGACCTTCGGACGCCGCTGTTTCCTCCGCGTATACGAGCGTTTCCGGCTCATTGACTACCGCTTGAGCCGTAGGCGATACCTCGGGCAGAGCCGCTCCTTCATCATTCGAAGCATCCTTCCCGGAAAATGAAAGCATGATGCCCGAGACGAGAAAAATAACGCCTAAGCCCGCGATAGTCGTTATTAACGTCGCTTTGCGATTCCGGCGAAAAAACTTGGCAAAAGGCGAAGATAGCTCGCGCTCCGCCTGTTTGTACACTGCTGCCAGGGTAGGGCCTGCCTTATCGAAAAACTGCTTCCGGTTCGCGCGTTTCTTGAATGCGTCCCGGTCATGGTTTTTAAAATAAGCGATAACCGCCGCTGAATAGGCCGGCACGAATCCTTTCGGTCTTATAAAGTCAGGATGCTTCTCTGACCATTGGAGAAATTGATATACGATTTCCTTATTCGGCGCATTCCTCTGCAAATAGCTGAGCAACCCCTCATAATCTACCGAATCCAAATCCGAGCTGTGCAGGAAGGCCAGCACGATTCGCGGAGCATCGGCAAGCTCCAGCCGCCCCGCCAAAATCTGGCGTACAGCCTGCTGCACGCGGTCGATCTCCGCTGCAGAAAGCCGGCTGAATAAGGCAGACGCAGGCTCCGGAAGCATCAGGCTCTCATAAAGCGCAAGCAGCTCGAAAGCTGCAGACTTTAGGCGCGGATCCTGCAGCTGTCCGTTCCAGCGCTGCAGCCGGTCTTTATAGCTAAGGAAATCAGCCTGCCCGAGCTGCTCTTTGGTCAGCTTGTCCAATTGAAGCTCGGCCAGCATGGCCCGATAAGCAGCCAGCTCCAGCTCCCCATACAGATCTTCGTAATCATGTGCTGGCTGTTTCCTGATTTGTAAGCCCGCTTCCTCTTCCAGCCTTCGCAGCTGCGCTAAAGCTTTGCTTACCCCCGGTATCGAATAGCGCTCCCGGTCCAGCTTTGACAACAGCTGCCTGCGGGCAAGATCATGGAACGGTTCATAATCAAAAAGCCTTGTTTGAACGCTTACCCAATGCGCAATCAACTCCAGCATGCTTTTTACGCCCGCCGCTTCTTCCAGCTTCTTCTCCAAGAAAGGAATTAGCAGGCTGCTCGTGAGCCTGGAATCGGCCATCAGCTTGGCAAAAAAAGCCCTGCCTAAAGCAGGATTGCCTTCTATGGCCGCATAAACGGAATCAATCGTTTCTTGCTCGTTCTGCTTAACCGCATGGTTGAGCGCATGGATAAAATAAGTGACAAGCTTGCTTTCGATATTGGAGTTCTCAATTAAGTAGTAATCCTTAAAGACGTCCACGATGAAAGCATTTGGCACTATGCCCTGCCGTACCCGGTCAAATTCGTAATCGAATCGGGAGAGAAACAAATCATTTAGACGGATTTTGGAATGAAGCGCGCCGGTAGGCTGCAAATATTCGAGCAAGCCGCGAAGCACAGCCGTTTTATGCGTTTCATACAGCGTCTCGTCGCCTTCTTCGATTCGGTACATTACGCACAGCTGGTGGTAGCTGGCCGCTGCGGTCTGACGCTCCGGCTCCATGCCTGCCAGCATCTGCCCCGCAAAATGAAAGAAGCGGTCCGTACGCTCAGGCTGCTCCAAGTTGTCCCATGCGAAATCCAAGAACGGCTGCTCTGTGCCGTCTAGTTCGACATTCATCAATCGTCCGCTCGCGAAATCAAACGTATAATCCTTTTCGATGCTGCGGTCGCCTTGGCGCAGGCCTCCCTGCTCCACGAATGTGAGATGCACCGATTTGCGGCTTTGAGGCTCCTTAGCATACGTGATAAACCCAAGCTGCTTGCGGTAAGCGTTCGGCAAGCTCGCATAAAGCACCGTAAGCAGCTGCTTTGCTTTGTCCGGAAGCTGCGCAACCGGAACGTCAAGGGCAACGTAAATCTTCTTCTTGCCGCTGATTGCCGACATCACCGCGTACAACAACTGCTTAAACGGCTTCTCCCCAATGTTCAAAAGCGCCAAGAGGGAGCGGTTTGACGGTTTAACCGCAGAAGCTGCCTGGACAGGCAGGACGGCTAATTCCGGTAACTCCGTGCCGTTTTCGATATCATAGCCATCCGCGAACGCGGCATGCAGCCAGCTTTTATACTCATTTGCGGACTCGCTGCCATAACCCGCCGGGATTATATAGTTATGCGTAAAAAACGCGCTGCGAAGACCTGTAAAATCCGCGGCTTGATAGACGCTTCGTCCCAGCACGACGTCGCCACTTTCCAAATGGAGCAAATGCATCGTCTCTGGATATAAAGCTTCGTTCTTCTCGCCGCGAGCTGTCAGCTCGGCCGGCGCATCGTATATGCAAAACGGATGCAGTGTTTTTTTGATAAAAGCAGGATCTAAACCGTTTGACCTCGCTACCGTATCATAGCCCTCCGTGGATCTGAAAATACCGCGTCTCTCCCGTGCGTACATCTGCTGCTGGATCATCCTGCGGGGCGTGAAATCGCGCACTATTCTCTTCTCCCCTCAATGTAGTTCAGCTTATACAGCAGCCATATGAAAGGCTCGTCCACTCGGATCGGGCTAACGACGGTTTGCAGCTTCTGATCCACGGGATTGCTGCCGAGAGCGGATACCGCGTAATAAGCCGTATCCTTGAAATAGACGTCCATCGTCCCTTTGAACGGCCGGTCAACCTTCTCGATGAAACGGCGGATTTCGCCATCGATATTTTCAAATTCCGTCAGGTTAAAATAATTCCGGTGCACCATATTATTGAAAATATTGCTGTTGGATTTAATGTATTCGCCATCCTCATCCTTCAGGGAATGAAGCATGTCGCTCTTCGTCAGCACGACCGCTGTCGGTATATCCGTCTTGTTGTTTTCCTGATAGGCAATGAAATCGCCGAACATCGTCAGCACGACATCGCGCGGCTCGTCATATTGGGAGACCCATTCTCCCGGCTTGTCGCCCAGATTGATTCTGATTTTCTCGCGTATCGAGCGGATTTGCAGCGGATCAACCATCAGCAGGATGCCTGCCGAGTTTTTAATATGCTGGCCGTGCAGACCCAAGTAATCCTGCTCGACCATTCCTTCGCCCGCCACATCAAAAAATACGAGCGTGAGCGGCGGCTTGGATTCATCTTTGAATACGAATTGAAAAATAAACGGCTCCTGCATCTTCTCCTTCTGGGTAGAGGCCAGCAAGTCGCCACGTTCGAATAACGGCTCTTCGTAATTCGTCCGGAACTTGCGGCTAATCTCCGCGTTGAGCGGCATGCAGGCGGCATTGAAATGGTCCGCCGTCGTGTTCTGCAGCGTATGGATTAATGCGGTCATATACACTGATTTGCCAACCTGCGACGCGCCGATAATGGAAATAATGTTGCTTGGCACTTTGCCTGCCGTTACCGGAAGCTCGTTATGGCATTTCGGGCATAGCCTTCTGCGTGTCAGCTCGCCGTAACGGTCATTGAGTCCGATCAGCACATGGTCGGAATACACCCGGTGCTCTTCCGGCACGTCCTGCGGACGGAGCACCGCTTCCATATCATGAACGGAATCGAGGCCAAAGCGTTCGCGGTATTTGTTCAGCTCCTCGTCTTCCCCAAGCGCGTAATCCTCATCGTCCTCCCGGGAATGGGCAGCGCGGAAAACGACCTCTTCCGGCGTGAATTTACTAAAACAGTAGGGACAGACAATATCGTAATATAACGGACGTTGCTTCGCTTCCGGCTTTTTTTTGAAAAGATCGAAAATGCCCATGCGATCTTCCTCCTTTATACTGAAATCAATTCGTACATTTGCCCGTAGGTGCGACCGTCGGTGAAAAACAATCGAATAAAATCCTGTTTGCCGATTTCGATGGGCGGCAAAACGTTTTTGCCTGCCGCAAAGGGGGCGACAAACGGATATAACATGCCGTCTTCTTTGTTCGCGGGATAACTTCCTTGCTTTTTGACGTAGCAAAGCACGTCCTTCGCGATCGGAACCTCAGTCGTCACTTGAATTTGAACCGTTTTGAATTTGCGGAACAAACTGCTCTTGTTTGAAACCGAATAATGGATTTTTGCCCTGCCCGCGCTGATCTCGATGCGGTTCTCGCGGCCAGGCTGAACAATCAGCTGCGGACCGTCGCTGCTTTCTTGGCAGGCATACACCGTAAAGACATAGATGCCGACGCCTTCTATACGGCTGTGATAGCCGTTATTCGCTTTATACTCCGCCTTCGTATACAGCTTCAATTGCTCGCTGTTTCTATTGCTGTCCTCTGCCTGTTCGGCAGCTGCTTTCCCAATGTATACCGCTTCTATGCCGCTTGGCCAAATCCAGCGCAGCGTGCAGCGGTCCTCCTCTATAACGCGAGTCAAGCCGCTGATGGCTGGAGAACCGTCCTCTGCATCCGTATACTGCATTTAAATCCGCCTCCCGCATCGTTTAAAATCCATGGCTGCGGCTATCCTTCGTTCGCTCTCCCATACCGGAGGAGGAACGGCCAGCGATGCCGCTTTTTCTTCCGCCTCCGCGCGTCTTAGGCGTGTTGTTGTCCCGAATGGGAACAACCAGCGTGAATAATCCGATGATTGCCGCCAGCACGAGCACTGCCGCTAACCGTGAGAACGCGTCCGAGAGCTGATCGCCGGATAAGCCGAAATCCAGGATAAAGCCCGCCAGCAAGCCGCCAACGATGCCGCCTGCCCCAAAGCTTACCGCCAAATGCCGATTATCGAACAGCAGTCCGAGCGACACGCCGATTGCCGCGCCGATAATGGCCAGTGATAATAGGCGAAGCAAGGTGTAAAAGCCGCTGTCTGCCGCCTTGCCCGTCCGTTCCGTAAGGAGCGTCTGCTTATCCAGCTTGTCGTAAATATTCTGGAATACGAGCGAGATGCCGTTCGCTTCCGTCACGTCATAGTAGCCCCCGCCGGTTGAATCGGCTATATTTTGCAGCAATGCCGCTCCTCTGGCATCTACAACGCTGAGACCCACTGTGTTCACGGCAATTTGCTGCTCCCGGTAATCCGCGATTTGCTGCTCGATGCTGGATTCGCTAAAACCATCCGACAGCAGGATAACCATCGTGCCGCGTCCCCCGTTTTCCTTGCTCTTGATCGTCGCCATCGATTCCGCCAAGGCCAGGCTAAAATCCGTTCCTCCGTTTGTCGGCTCGAGCGCATCGATCGCCGCATTGACTTGGTTCTTCTCGGCCTGCGTGCCCACGCTGACAAATGGCTGAAGCAGCTCCGCCGTATCGTTAAAAACGACCACAGCCACACGGTTATCGCTCTCCATATTGCCGATTAGCTGCTTCGCGGCCGCGTACCGCTCGTTATCCGGATCGGTCTCCAGCATGCTTCCCGAATTATCGATCGCAAGCACGATGTCCTTCACCGGCTTCGCGCCGCCGAATTGAAGACCGTATAATAGCTGGACCAGCCCGCCAACAACAAAGAGCAGCGCCAGCGTTGCCGGTACGAGCAGCTTCCAGGATAAATCGGTATAGCGCTGACGCCACGAAGCCCCGTTTAAGCGGGGCGATAGGAGTTCTGCAATCAGGCAGGCCAGACCTATGCACAAAGCGATGATTCCAAAATAGAGGCCGACAACAACGAAGCGGGGCCAGCCCTCTGAAAGCATGCCCAGCACAAATTCGCCGATTGCAAATCCCAATGCGCCTCCGATTAAACTGAACAATAGTAGAAGCAGATTTATTTTCCGCTGCATGATGAAGCACCCTTTCCGCTTGCTAATGGACCGCTGCAATGATCAATGTATGCCGGTCAGCGCAGCTCCGGCAGAAAGGCTGGATCCAGCGCATGAAATTCATACCCGTTCTGCAAATAGGTTTCATAGTAAACTTTGCCGTTTCTGTAATACATCAAATCTTCTAAATGAAAGCCGCCCATTAAATTCAATTTTTCAACTCCGCTGCTGCGCTTCTCGTGCACGCAGCCCAGCTTATAGATGCGCGTCGTTTCATCAACGCCTAATGCAAAGCGGATAAACTCGCTCTCACGGTCGCCGAACAAATACTTTTCCTCGTAACGATGCTCGTGGGTATAGTCGAGCAGCCGGATATTAATGGCCGCATTATCTTCAAGCGTCCGGTACAGCTGCTGAAACAGCTCATCCCTCGACAAGGCTTTGCGGTTGCTGTAGGCCACGGAAACGTTCGCCCGAAGCAGCAGCTCCTCCTCGAAACTCTGATTGAACGGTTCTGTCGTTAGGATATGCTTGCGGCAAACGTCGGTCAAACGCTCTAAGAGGACAGTGTCCCCCAGCTCCGCCAGCTCAGCCGCGTTTCCTACGAACCGGTCCTCGAACAGCACCGACTCGCCGCGCTTTTCTTCCAATTCCTTGATAACGCCTTCGGTGACGCGTCCGTAATACTCAAAAACATTTTGCCCGATATAATCATCGGAGAGGCGAATGCTTTGCAGGGATGCCGCTTTTAGCTCTCCCCCGAGCACATTCATACGCTGCACCTTCGCTTGGTAGCCCTCATGAAGCCGTTCCAGGGAGGCGACGAGCCTTTGGTGCACGGCAAGTTCTGTCTCCAGCCGCAGCAGCTGCCATTTTTGCTTATAGACCGTGTCGAAAAAGGCCCGAATAAAAGAGCGTACATTTTGCTTATCCATAAACGGCAGCCTTTGAAATTTCAGGTCCTCGACGCGGGCTTCACCGGTTCGGTCAAGCTCCTCGACCGAAAGAGCGATTTCTCTGGCCAAATCGCGCATACGGGCGCGTACCAAGTTCAGTACGCTGCCATCCGCATTCTCGTCGGTCCACTCGGACACCTGATAGAAGCAAATCCGCGGCTGCTCTTTGCTGTTTCGGGCTATGCTGCGCCGCAGCTCCTCCGCCGCGTTCAACTCGCCCAGCCGTATAGCGGCTGCTTCGGTGAAATGCTTGCGGAAGAAAACTTTGCAGCCATCGCCGAACAAAGCTTCTTCCGCCTCACGCAGGGACATGCGGCGCAGCTGTTCAAAACGGATGCCGCTCGTTAAGAGTCCCGTCATGTCAGCCAGCCTATCCTCTCCGGGAACGATTTGGGCAACCCGTGTCTCCAGCGCCGCGTCATCGAGCCCAAAAAACGCCTGTTTCTCCTTGCTGCCCAGCTCAGGTGCATTTTGCAGCCTTGCAGCGAACAGCTCGAACAAGTGATACAGCACAGTTAATGCAATCGCGTAAGTAGGACGTTTCACCTTGGCCAGTCCGGCCGAAACGAATCCTTGCCTTCCGGATTCAGCCATCAAGCTGTTTCGGAAGGAAGAATTGTTATAGCTTCCGTCATTGGATTGAAGGAGATCATCCTTCCGCTTCCTGTTCTTCAGGAGCAGGATATGGCAAATCATCTCATAGTTATCCTGCATGCCGTTTAGCGACGTCATTCCCCGCTCGTTACGGTCGGATAACAGATAGACGAGATCAAATAACGGAGATGGCCTATGCTCGACCGGAATGGCGAGCCCGTCTCCCGTAACCTGCAGCATCGCGGAAAACGAATAATCCGGCCGCTGCATCCCCTCAAGCTCGCGCAGGAAGCTTATTCCCGCCGCGCCTGCATAACCGAACGTCTCCGACTGCTCCCGTTCATTAATCAGGGCGTACAAATCCATTTGAACGGATTTGAACAGCTGCAGAAAAATGGATTGCGCAAGCAGCGAAATTTCCGGAATTAGAATGTTCATGGGATCATCCACCCTTGTAATAACGGCGAGGTGGAGCCGGTCGAAGGAGGCATACAAACGGCCGTAATCCGCAATCGTGTCGCTTACCTGCCGCAGCGACCGGTTGAGCTCGATCAGATGTCGTCCCTCCTCGCGGAAGGCGGCTGCGATATCCTTGCGTACGGTCCGCTTGTCTCCTTGATTGGCAATAAGTCCTGTCAGCGCTGCATGGATGACCTTCGAAGCCGGCCGGCTTTTGCCGGCCTCGGCGTAAGCTGGCGCCGTGCTGGCCGGCTGGCCCTTCCCGGTGCCTGACGGGCCTTCACCCGTTGATACGTGCAGGTAAATTACACCGGCATTATTATCCCATTTCAGCTCGTTCGAACGCATCATCGGTTCAATCGCATGCCCAGCCTCTTCGCCTATGAACAGAAATACGGTCGGATAATGAATGCTGCTCTGATCATCCTCAAGGCCTCTTAGCTTGTGCTCGGCGGCCGAGTAATCGGCCGCGAATCGATCCAGCATTTCTCTCATATCTATTTCAACTTTCTTCGGATTTCGTTTAGTTTTGATGTCATTTCCTTATAGAACCGGTGCAGCTCTTCGCCGTTCGCCAGCTCCACCTTCTCGTATTCGAGACGCTCGCGCGCATCCAGGAATTGGCCAAACAATTCTTCCAGCTTATTGAGCAGAAGCGTGGTATCCTCCGTTGCCGTCAATTCCGTTACTCTACGCGATGCTTTGCGCATAAGCGTGCTGCGGCTCTTCTCGTCAAGGCGGCGGAAGCTCTCGAACACCTCATGCTCGACATAGCTGCTGCTCTTCATTAAATTAGCGAAAGGCGACCACGCTTCCTCCTCGGGATCTCGGTCATACACGTAAAGCGCGCCTTTCTTGCAAATCGTATCCGTATACAGAGCCTCGATAAATTGATCGAACCACTTCTCCTCGCCCTGATGGAGCAGGAGCAGCTGCTCAAGTTCGTTTGCTTTGGCCGAAATCGATTCGTACTTCGCCAGCTCCTCTCGGACAAGCCTTAGCTGCTCCGGCGAGCGGATCAGGTTTTCCTGTGCCAGCTCCTCCGAGAAGCTTCCGAATATATCTTTTGTCGATTGGAGTTCCAATCCTTCGGAAAGGAGACGCTTAAGCTCTCCCAAAGCTCTCTTAACCTCGCCTAAATTCGGTTTTGGCGCGTCCAGCTGCATATTGAAAGGCTTTAATAGATCCGAAAGCTGGAATGGCTTCGTATAGCGAACCGCATAGCGGCTGCTCGTGTTTTGGTCAATGCCTTTCTCCGTAATGATGCGGAAGCTTTCCGCTTTGGCAAATTCAGCGCGAACCCTTGCGTTATAGCTTTGCACGCGCGGATTGACGTACGTATCTCCCCAAGACTTTTCCGGGATCGGAGACGGCAAATACGTCCAATTGTTGCGGTCGGTTTGTACCAAATGGCGGCCGATGCCTTCCTTATCCATAATCGTCCGTTCATAGCTTTCCTCATACACCTTTAGCGGCGTATAAACGAACAGCGGCACGCCGTTTCTTGTATTCAGCCAGAAAATCCGGTTTTTGACCTCGCTTTCCTTGATCGTGAAATGGGATTTGCCTATCGAGTTATTTTGGTAGTTACGAATGCCTCGCAAAATGCTGGGAGCTTGCACGGGCACCGATACAAATCCCCATGACGGCACATGCAAATTGCCCGAGCTGTTGCTTAGGTGGAATACCGGCACGGCTTCCTCGTCCAGCTTGCTAGCGATATGGCGCTCGACAAACTTCTCGATCGACTCGTCATTCCCGTATTTCATGACAAGAAACTCTTCCATCGACTTCGTAATGAGATCGCCGAATTTATCGGTCAAAAATTCCGAGATCGAGCTGACGATATCGATTTCCTGTTCCTTCACCCATAGGTTGGAATGGTCGAGCAGCTCCTGCGTAAAGTCCCGGATCAGATCGTCGCCGTCCTTCTTGTCCATTAAACGGCTGATGACATCGGAAATATCAGGCACCCCGACGATATTCCAATAATACGTCTTGTTACCTTTATGGTCGGCCTGCTCTTCCCCGTTCGTGAGCAGATCGCCGTTTTTGGCAAAGATCGTATTAAGCACGTTCAAGATCTCGGTAAACACATTGTAGATTCGGTTGTTCTCGTTGTTAAGCAGCTGGTGCAGATCCTCGTAAAATTCGATTAACTGCTCCATGCGCTCCACGTCGGCATGCAGCCAGTACTCATTGATTTTCGCTTCAATATAGTTGTTTTTCTTCTTGTCCTTCGAGACGAACGCGCTCTTTGCGTCGCCCATGCGCTCTTCGGCTTGCTCTCTGGCCGCCTCGATTTCTCTCGGAAGCCGCAGCAATCCCTCGCGAAGCGTCTCGATATAAGAGAGCAGCATCTTCAGCAGGCAGAAGCCTTTCTCGGTATAAAGGAGCCGCGATACGTAGAACGGCCCCTGCTCCGGATGCAGGAACGTACGGCGGATTTGATCTGTAAATTGGCCGACGATTTCACCGGGAAGCTGTTTTTTGGCCTTAATGTATTCCTCGCGCGCGCGGGCCAGAAAGTTTTGCTCCAGCTCGGTATCCATATTCACAGCCTGCAGCTTCACCACGTTAGCATAGTTAAGGCGCTCGCTGTTCTCAAAGCCGGGAAGCGGCTCCGGCACGCGTGAATCGAAGGTTTTCATCATCGTTTCGAGGTCGATGCCGAGCTTGCGCGCAAACTTCTCCACATCATCCTGGGATGGCGCCTTCTCGAACATTTTGTCCATCTTGTTGAACAGCCGGTAAGCCAAATAAGTCGTCATTTCCTCGATAGGCAGCACCGCCGACGAAGCCCCGATTATGTTGTAGTCGTAGTTAGCCGGGTACATCTTGTTCATTTGGGCGATGTTCGTCCGGATATTGCTGATATAGTCATGGATAGCGAATTCCTCGCCGGATTGTTTCTCCTCGCTCGAAATGAAGTTGGTAATGTTCTCTGCCGTTACGTTCATGCAGTAATCGTACGCATTTTCAAGCAGCTTGCCCTCCGCATTGGTGGCCGAGATGAGATGGCAGAGATTGAACGGCGGTAGCGGCGAATTAACGGACAGTATGCTTCCGTACTGCTGCTTGAACCGCTCTCCCCGGCTGTCCACGTTCATCCAATAGTCCAATTCCTTCAGCGCCGCATAGCCGTTCTTCTTAATGTACTCGCGCGTATGGTCGCTCAAGCTTTTGTTTGAAAGGTTAATATCCGGCGTGAAAAGGTAACCCAGTGTGTTAACCCTGTCGATGCCTGCAGCCCCGTGGTCGCGCTCGATAATGCCTCTGACGATATATGAAATATCAAGGAAGCAGCCGCTGCCCGTTCCGCCCGATAAGCCGGTGAGCAGAAACACCATCAGCTTCTTGTTCGTGCCGACCGACAGCGTTTTGATTTTTTTGTCGATGCTTTGCACGACTTGGTTGATCTTCGTAAACAGCAGCAGCCGTCCTGCCTGCCGAACGCCTGCCGCGCCGTTCATCCCATCGGTGATGCTCAGCTCCGGGGAAAGCCAATCGGTAATGTACGGCTCCAAAATACTGCGGTTTTGCAGCAATCCCCCCACCTCGGCGTTGGACAGCAGTACGAACTCATTGATCGGGTCGAGGCCGATGCCTTTATACTTTTTATTGCGATCCTGCTCATTCGTTTCGAAAGCTAGAAATTCCACATTGTCAGGCTTATCGCGTTTTCTCTTCGAGATCGGATCCTCCGGCAGTTTAAAGCGGCGGTTAATCTGGTATTTCAGGCGAAGCAGCGCATCAATGCCGGTACCTCCGAGTCCAATGATCAAAATCGGGTTATCGATGGTATCCACCCGGATTTTCTCGCTGACAATGCCTCCGCCCAGCGAAACGTCAAGCTGCTGTATATGTTCTCTTACGATCGGTTTCATGGTTTATTCCCTCCAGGGCTCTATTTATACGAGATATTCGATAAAAATCGTTTTGTCCACTTGCTTGAGCGAAACCGTAATGCGGTCTCCGCTCTTCATTTCCAATTCGCGCGTCGCATCGACTGCACGCCCCGACTTCTCGATCGTGCTAGAGGAGCCGTTCTGCAGGATGATGCGGTCATTGCTCCCTGGTTTAAAGACGACTTTCTCCGTTTCCTTCAGCTCTGGCGCCAGCTGCAGCAAATGGTGAAGCAGCAGCTTGCCCTTGAAGGCGGACAGCTTCTTGTACTGCGGCGATGTTTTGTCACCCGTATTCTCGTCCCGGATTTCAATGACAAGCTGACCGACAAAGCCGCGGTTCGCTTTTTTGAGAACCCGTAAAAGGAAATATGCCGCTGCGAGCAATGCGGCCAAACCTAACGCGCCTAGAATAACAGGTACGGTCGGGAAAGGCTTCTTAGCTTCGCCTGCGGGTTCGGTCGGGGCCGTTTGTCCCGTTCCGCCTGCCTTAGCCGTAATCGTCACCGCATCGGTTTCACGGAAGAAGCTTTCCTCCTCCGCTTTTACTTTGACCTCATAATCATGCTCGTCTTCAATCTTGTACGTTCCCTCGAAATGATCGCCTGCGTTCTCCATCGGTACTTCCTTGGTTGTGCCTGCGTCCAAATCCTTAACGAGCAAAACCGCGTTCATGTTGCTGTATTGCGCTTCATCCTTCAGCTTTTGACCGCCGCTGACCAAGTAAGAGCTGAATTTCACGGAATCGCCCTTCGAGTAAGCCGTTTTGGCAAGCGGGTCCATGGCTAAATTCAAATCATAGTTAAAGATGAGATTGATATCGATATTATCGCGTTTCACGCCTTTTACCTGCAGCGTCCAATCGCCCTCGCTCGGCTTTAACAGCTTAATCAAAGAATAGCTCTTCGACTTCGACAGCAGAATTTCATCCGATGGAATGGAAACGGCATTGCCTGATGGGTCAATCAGCTTGGCCTCGACGGGCTGCGAAGACATGATGGAAATGTTCGCTTCCAATACATTCGAGTTGGGAACGTTAATTTTCACGTTCTGAAAACTTCCGTCCGCGGTAATCGAATCAACAGGTACGACGTTCAAGTCGAGATGGCTGGCAAAAATCTCGCTAAGGATCTGCGGCAGATCATCCGCCGAGTTGGTCGAGAACGATTTGCCCCCGGTCAGATCCGAAAGCTCGGCCAACGCTTCCTTGTTTAATTTTCCGTCCGCATTCAGCCCGATCGTGTAGATCGGAACATCGTTGTCATTCGCTTCTTTAATGGCTTTCTCCATGTCGGCGTCGGACTGGGCCTTTGTACGTCCTGAATCTTCATTAAAGTCGTTATTGCCGTCGGCCAGCAAAATAATCATCGGCTCATGGCCCGGGTCAGCCCCGTCATCCAAAATCTGTACGGCTTCCTTCACTCCGACGGATACGTCGGTATAGGCGCCGCGGTTCAATTGGTCGATGAAGCCCTTCAAATTCTCTTTATCCGCTGACGACTGGATTTCAAGCAGCGCCTTCTCGCGCTGTATCTCATCGGTATAGGCTACGATGCCGACCCGGTCGCCCGTCGTCGAGAGCATGTCGATGAACATCTTCATCGCTTCGTTGCCGATTTTGCCAGGATCGCTTGCGCTCATGGAATGACTGACATCGAGCACCAGCACCGCGTCGATTTGAGAAGCTCCCTGCGCCGCATTCACTGTGGAATAACTGCCGAAAGGCAGCAGAAGAACGGCGGAAGCGAATAGTAGTTGTCGTGAAAATCGTTTAAGTCGAATCATTTTTGTACTCCTTTGCAATGGGACGAACGGATCTATCCTACTAGTCCAATAGTCACTGTTAGTTACTGCTCCCAGTAAAATGGTATACTATAAATTAAGTATACCTGATAGATTTCCACAAATCACTTTTACTGTAAGAGAGGAACAGCATATGGTTACATACGTCAGTCTCGGGCTATTGTTTCTTTTTGTCATGATCAGCATTTTCAACTACCGCTCGCGCCGGAGAAAGGCCCCATCTCCAGAGCAGTTGAACAAGCTGGTCTTTTCTATTCTAAAAAGCGGCGGGCAGCGTGATCGCGAATGACGATGAAGCTGCCGGTACGGCTTACTCCCTATATTAAAACACGCTATCCTTACAATAAGCTTAAAATTTGCCGCCGTTGCAATTATTTTACCGTACTGGGTGAATCGGAATGCCCTGTATGCGGCAAATTCGCCCTGCAATCGGCAGAGGAACGGGCTGCCTCTGCGCTGCGCCGCTCGTTCTGGAGATCAAGGTTCATCGTATTGTTCATTACTATTGTAGGTTTAGTGCTGAGCGGGTCTGCGTTGCAGACAACCCTGCTTGCAATAGGGGGCACGGCGCTGCTCGCTCTATTATGGACGATGCAGAGACGGTCGAACCCTGCACTTTTGCGCTTGGAACTTGAAAAATTATTTCACAGAGAGGCTTACACCCTCATAGCCGGCCTCGCCAATGACCGGGAAACCGCCATTGCCGTGTTTCATAACGGCGATAAACCGCTCGCTTACGAAATGCTGCGCGAAATCGGGGCGCTCGTTCATACCGACCAGCTTCGGATCGAGCAAATCCTGCTGCTTCAGTCGTTTGTGCTGCGCAAGGATATGGACCTCATGCTGGAACCGCTGCTGATGGACCATTTTAATCCCGATCTAGTCGAATATATCGGCGAGCTTGCAAAGATCAGGCGAGACCTGCTCAAGGAAAATACTTTCCGGTATATTTTGCTTTATGAAGCGCAAATTTTGAAAATGGAGCATGGCGAGAGCATTCTGGTCGGCGTTGCCGGCGCCGCGGTCCGTATGAAGCGATACCTTACGCTTTATCCTTATTTGGTTCTGCGTTATGCGCGCAAGCTTCCCAAAGACCGTTTTCTGCGGCTTTACCGCATGATTCAAAGCTATCCAAAATCAAGCTTCGGTCCTTTATACGAAGAGGTTATGAGTGTTTACAACGAGAGATATAAATGGGATGAGGACTTCCTTCAAACCAATAAATAACGGAGCCAATAAAAGAACCCTAAATCTTCCGGTAACGTCATTTCTAAATCTCTTAAATAGTCATATGACATTGAAATACGGTTACGGTCACAAACACACAAACAAGCTGCTCCAATCAAACATAATCTACACTATACTCCGTCGTGAGCATGTTTATGGAATAAAGGCGGCCTCCACTGAATGAGAGATTGAAATGAAGCAGTTATTTTGCGGGCCTGCCTTATCTGACTAGCTAATGGAAATTAGCGAGGAGACATCATAGAGCAAAGGAACGTGGTACACGTGAAGCGAAAGAAAAGAGTCCGTACAAGCGAAGTTCTTCCTGCTACAAGCGAACCAATCAGCGATCCCGACATGTTGGCACCCGCAGAACTCCCATCTGCACAAACGTTGGAAAACGAAATCAAGGCGCCGTCACGGTTATCCGGGTTTGACGGAATTATGTCAATCATGGGGAAAGTCCAACAATTTTGGGGCATCTTTCAACAAATACAGCCTGCATTCAAAATGGTAGGATCATTGATGGGACCGAAAGCATTTGTATCTAGCATGCCCAGCAAGAAAACAAGAGTGAAAAGTAAAACGTCCCGCAAAAGATCACGGCTGGACGCAGCCCGCCGCCTTAAATCAAAATAACCAAGCATCGGGAAGAAACGGTTATCGGTGACCTGATGCCGTGTCATTCCCGCGATGCACAAAAACCCCAAAGGACTAGATCCCTTGGGGTTTCGGCTTTTCACTTTCACCATTCGAAGTCTCTTCTACATCGATTCGACAAGGGGCTTTGCGTTAACCGCACATACTTTAAACCCCGGCATTTTGCAGGTCGGATCGAGCGCTTGATTCGTAATTTTGTTGACATTTTGAATATCGCCCCAATGCATGGGCACAAATACCGTATCCTCACGAATCTCCCTCGTCACCTTGCTGCGGACGACGATGCTTCCCCGCTTCGATTCCAGCTTGATCAGCGAGCCGTCCTCGATCCGGTATTTTTGTGCCGTCTTCGGATGAATTTCCATAAAGGATTCAAAGCTGCGCGCCGCCAGCGTATGGCTCCTCCGGGTTTGTACGCCCGTCAAATAGTGCGAGAGCACCCGGCCGGTTGTCAAATAGAGCGGGAACTCCCCGCTGACCTGCTCCGCAGGAAAATGGTTTTCTACCGCAACGAGCTCTGCCTTGCCTCCGGGATGCGCGAACGCCGTTTCGAATAATCGCTTCTCTCCAGGGTGGTCCAGGCTTGGACAAGGCCAATAAACCCCTTCTTCCTTCCGCAGCCGATCATAAGTAATGCCGTAATAATCAGCAATCCCCCCTCGGCTAGCAACCCGAAGCTCCTCGAAGATTTGTTCCGCGGCCGTATAGGAGAAATACCACTCTTTCCCGAGAGCCTCGGCAATGCCGCAAAGAATTTCCCAATCATGCTTCACTTCATCCGTAACTTCCCGGCTCGCTTCCCGTAATAGGACACGCCCTTCCAGGTTCGTTAAAGTCCCTTCGTTCTCCAAATACGAGGAAGTCGGTAAAATCAAGTCCGCCATCCGCGCCGTCTCCGAGAGGAACATGTCGGCTACCACCAGGAATTCCAGCTTACGCAGTCCCTCCTCCACAAAGTTGGCGTTCGGATTGGACACAATCGGATTGGAGCCCATGACAAACAGCGCACGAATCTCCTCTTCATGGATTTTTTCCATCATTTCATAGGCTGAGACGCCTTTTTCAGGCAATTCATCGGGCAGCACACCCCATACCTCTGCGATATAGGCGCGATCAGCCGGATTTTCAATCAACCGGTAGCCTGGCAGCTGATCCGCCTTTTGCCCATGCTCCCTGCCTCCTTGACCGTTTCCTTGCCCGGTAATCGCTCCGTAGCCGCAGCCTTCCTTCCCGATCTTCCCGGTAATCAGCACCATATTCAGGAAGTTGCGCACGGCCATATACCCGTCAGTCTGCTGCTCTACTCCCCTTGCGGTAAACACCATGCCGGTTGCCGCTTTGCCAAACGCTTCAGCGGCCCCGCGAATTTGCTCGAGCGGAACTCCCGTAATCTCAGCGATATCGTTTAAGTCAACACTCGCCAGATGCTCCTTCAACTCGCTAAAGCCTTTCGTCCGCTCTTTGGCAAAAGCTTCATCCACATAACCATCGTCCACGATCACTTTTAACATGCCGTTGACCAATGCGGCATCCATCCCCGGTTTCACCTTTAAATGAAGATCCGCAAGCTCGGTCGTACCCGTGTTGCGAGGATCAATCGCGATGATGAATGCCCCGTTCTCTTTTGCCCGCGTAAAATAAGGCATAAGCGTAGGCTGGCATTCCGCAATGTTCGTCCCTGCCAGTATGATGCAGCGTGCCAATGGAATGTCGGACAGCTGGTTCGTCAAGCCACGGTCCATTCCAAATGCCTTATTGCCGGCCGATGCCGCTGCGGACATGCAAAAACGCCCATTATAATCGATATATTTGGTCCGCAGCGCGACCCGCGCGAATTTCCCAAGCAAATAAGCGGATTCATTGGTAAGTGATCCGCCGCCGTATACCCCTATGGCATTGCTGCCGTATCGCTGCTCCGTTTGCGTGAAATTGGATTGTATGAGCCGGTAGGCTTCCTCCCAGCTGACCCTAACGAATTCCCCATTGACCTTAGCCATTGGAAAGGAGAGACGTTCGCCGCTCAGTGCATGCTGGTATGCATTCATCCCTTTGATGCATAGCCGCCCTTCCGAAGCCGCGTTGGGCTTTGGAAGAACGGTATAGGTATTGCGCTCCTTGCCGAAATGCTCCACGATTTGCATTTTACACTGCACGCTGCAAAAAGGACATTGCGTATCCATGACATGATCATGTCCGGCAGCAGCTTCGATTTCCGGGTTATCGGTTAGTGCCTTTAATGGTTTCATCTGATCACCTTGTCACTGCAGCTGTCGGCTGCTGATTTGCTTGCTCTGGCGAAGCTGCGAGCTTCTCCTCCATGCGGTTTCCTAATAATTTCAAGAGAAACGGATCGAACAGCGCTTCCCTGATTTGCAGCAGACCCATTCGTTCAATCCATTGCGACAACCGTTCCGCGAAATGTCCGGTTTCCCTGTAATATTGAAGGAAGGCAGCCGCAAGCGTCAGCAGTTCCTCATCCGTAGCAGCCGTACAAAGCAATTGTCCCGCCTTTACCAGCCGTTCGCCGCTGCCGCCGACATACATTTCCCAGCCGCCCGGCACCCCAACGATCCCGATATCCTTCGACAGCGAAGCCGCGCGGTCATGCGGGCTTGCCGATACGCCAATCTTAATTTCTTGCGGCAATTGCGCCTGCTCCAGCTTCTTCTCCAAGGCAACGCCGAGAGCGATGGAATCCTGCATCGCGTCGGCAGCATAGCTGATGCCGCTGCATGTTCCCACAGCGCTTACGGTCTTCCCGTATGTCGGTCCGCTATCCGGCATTGCCAATTCTGATCTGACGGCTGATACATCCGCTGCCGCAATACCGAGCAAACCAAGCTGCGGACCTTCCAGCAGTTTCACAACAGGAATGCCGTATTTGTCGACAAGGTCAGCGATTTGTCTCAGCTGCTCCGCGGTTGTTAGGCCTCCGTACATTTTCGGCATAACCGCATAAGTACCGTCGGCTTGCATGCCTGACGGCTTATTTTCAGCTGCATTTGGCATGGCTGTGCCGTGAACCCCTGCATAATAATCCAGCGCAGGACGGCATATTTCACACCCTGTCTCCGTTTGCCAATCCAATGCGGTCATGATTTCGGCCGTATCAGCAAAACGGCGGTTCTGAATTTCAATCATCAGCTCGTCATGGCTAAACGTCGTACAGGCACAAACGGTTTCTTTCTCCGCGGTCTGGCCGAAGCCGTGTAGATGCACATAATCCAAAATGCTGCTCACCATCGTTTTACAGCTGCCGCAGGAGCTGGATGCCTTTGTGCATTTTTTCACTTCATCCACCGTTTGCAAGCCTCGCTCTTCGATAGCCTGCATAATTGTCCCTTTGGTAACTCCATTGCAGGAGCAGACCAGTTCCTTATCGGACATGGCCGCGATTGCGGCAACCCCCGATTCCTGGCCGCGTACGCCGGCTCCGTTCATTTCCTTCTCATAGACGGAGATATCCGTCTGCTGCTTAATCATTCCTAAGAGCTTCGTGCCCTCGCTGATTTCGCCAAACAGAACCGCGCCTACAATCTTATTATCGCGTATGACGATTTTTTTGTACGTGCCGCGGATACCGTCGATCCATTTCAATGATTTGACTTCGTCGCTGTCCATAAATTCGCCAGCCGAGAATACGTCTACGCCCGAGACCTTCAGCTGCGTTGCAAGCACCGAACCGTGATAGCCTTCATTTTCCACACCGCAAATGGTTTTCGCGAGCACCTTACCCTGCTCATAAAGCGGTGCAACGAGGCCGTAAACAATGCCGCGATGCTCCGCGCATTCTCCTACCGCATATACGTTCGGCACGCTTGTTTGCATGTAATCGTTAACGACGATCGCGCGGTTGGTTTCGACCTTGCCATCCTTAGCCAGCTGTACGTTTGGTCTGACGCCTACAGCCATGACAAGCAGATCTGCATCCGTTTTCGTTCCGTCCTTGAACTTCAGCCCGACTATTCGGCTCCGTCCGATAATCTCTTCCGATTGCTTCTCAAGCAAAAAACGCATCCCTTGCTTTTCGAGCTCCTTCTGAAGCATTTTGGCGGCCGTTCGGTCAAGCTGCCTTTCCATGATGCTGTCAAAAATATGAACGACATCGACCTTCATGCCTAGGTTCAATAATCCCCGGGCCGCCTCAAGTCCAAGCAAGCCGCCGCCGATAACGACGGCCTTTTCATATTTTTTCGAGGTTTCGACCATCGTTTCGCAGTCGCGGATGTCCCGAAAAGCGGTAACGCCTTGCTTATTCGCTCCCGGCAACGGCAGCATAAAGGGCAAGGAACCCGTTGCAAAGATCAGCTCGTCATAGTTAACGCTCTTCCCTGATTCGGTCATGACTTTCTTGCGGTCAACATCCACATTCGTTACCGTTTCGTTCGTAAAAAGCTGGATGTGATGGTCTTTATACCACTGCCAGTCATTGATCGTGATATCTTGGATGGTCGTATCGCCCTGAAGCACCTTGGACAACAGAATACGGTTGTAGTTAGGATGAGGCTCTTTGCCGAAAATCGTAATTTCAAAAGCATCCCGATCGATGTTTAAAATTTCTTCGACACAGCGTACGCCTGCCATCCCGTTTCCGATCACAACTAATTTTCTTTTCGCCATCATTAAACCTCCAATTAAATTGAAACGGCTGCTGTCTTTTTTAGTAGAACCGTACCGTTTGCATTTCCGGTTTTCCGGCTTGCACTGCAGGTGCCGGGCAGCTATGCGGAATACTCCATGTTTTTCTGGACTCCCGTTCGTTTCGGCCTCAGTGCAGAATAATTAAGGATTAAGCATGCCAGGGCGAAAATGACCATAAAAATAAATCCTAAGTTGTATTGGCCGGTCGCGTCCTTGACGATACCGAGCACAATCGGAGGGAAAAATCCGCCGATGCCCCCCGCTGCGCCAACAATGCCCGTAACCGCTCCTGTGTTCCCTGTAGATACTTCAGGCACCATTTTGAACACGGCCCCATTGCCTAAACCAAGAAGCAAGGAAATGAACAAGCATAGAAAGCTGAAATTAACAAAGTTCTCAAGCGTAATGGACAAGACAAGCGCGGCGGCCAATATCCCGAAAAAGACAACCGTGAGTATATTCTTGCTGCCGAACCGGTCTGCCAGATAGCCGCCCGCCGGCCGAATCAACGTAGCCGCCAAGACGAAACCGGCAGTTCGAAGACCTGCGTCGAAAGCGCTTAACTGAAATAGATCTTTAAGAAGGGTTGGCAGGTAAACGCTGAAAGCAACGAAACCGCCAAAGGTCAGAAAATAAAAGAACGACAAACGCCAAGTTGCTTTATCCTTCATAACGGACAAGGATTGTTTCAAGGTTTTAGGTTCGGCCGGCTTTGGCGCATCCTTGGTAAAGGTATGAAACACCAATGCCATAACCGCTATTCCGATTGCCAGGCTAAAAAACACCCAAGATATGCCGTATGACGTTGAAATCGAGGGAAGCAGGAAATTCGCTCCCGCTCCCCCCAAATTGCCTAGGCCGGCAATGCCCAGAATAAATCCTTGACGCTGCGGCGGATACCATCTGGATACAAAAGTCAGAGAAATAGCAAAGGTGGTGCCCGCCATGCCGATGAACAAGGCGCATATCAGCATCCAAACATAAGAATCCGCGAATCCCGCCGCAACCATAGGCAGAATCAAGAACAGCATCGTGAGCGTGAACACTTTCCTGCCGCCGTGGCGGTCCGTTAGAATACCCATCGGAATCCGCATGATCGAGCCGAGCAATACGGGGGTTGCAATCAATACGCTCTTCTCCAGCGTGCTCAGGTTAAAAAGCTCCTGAATCTGTCCTGCAATGGGCGGAAATACCGACCAGATCATGAATGATACGGTCATCGCGACCGTCGAATAGATAAGTGCTTTTGTTTGATTCATTGCCATTGGTCCAATCTCCCCGAATGAATTCCTTAGGATGCTTTATAAGCTGTATCTTCCACATACAGAAATAGATCGCCGCTTTCAGGGTCTGCTTCCACCTTGAAGGATACAACGCAGCCTTCATCCGGCTCCTGTACCTGTCCGTCCTTCAGATTGATCTTCCAATCATGCAGCGGGCAAAAAACATGATGGTCGCATACGATTCCTTCGGATAGCTTGCCGCCTTTATGCGGACATTTATTTTCAATCGCTTTGATTTCACCGTTCGAAAGCTTGAATAATGCAATTTCCAAATCTCCGATGGAGATTACTCTTGAGCGCATGCTCTCGATCTCCGAAATATGTCCGATTTTAATTTGTTTCATGCTGATGCCACCCTTTCTATTTCACTGCCGGTACAGGTAGATTTTCGAATGTTGTGCGCAATTTATCGGTCTCCACAATTTGTTTCCATGGATCTTGCGTCAGGCTGAGTGAATGCTCGATGCGTTCGACAAGCGCCAATCGGTCTTCTTTCTTCTCCAAGGCAGCCTTGATCGTATCCAGGCCGATTCTTTCAACCCATTCCGCCGTACGTTCGTTATATTTGCCGGTTTCACGGTAATACTGCATGTACGCTCCCGTCCATTCCAGAACCTCTTCCTCCGTCTTCACCTTAACGAGCAGGTCGGTGACTCTTACTTTCGTACCGCCGTTACCGCCGACATGAATTTCCCATCCGCCATCTATCGCAACGACGCCAAAATCCTTGATCGTCGCTTCCGCACAGTTACGAGGGCAGCCGGATACGGCCATTTTAAATTTCGCCGGTGTGCTCAAACGTTCGAAGCGCTTCTCCATTTCGATACCCATAGCCATCGAATCCTGCGTTCCGAATCTGCAGAACGTCGATCCTACGCATGTTTTAACCGTACGCAGCGTTTTACCGTAGGCGTAACCCGACGGCATGTCGAGATCCGACCACATCGAAGGCAAGTCTTCCTTCTTCACGCCCAGTAGATCGATCCGCTGTCCGCCTGTAAATTTCACTAACGGCACTTCATATTTAACCGCTACATCAGCAATTTTCTTCAGATCCTGCGCTGTCGTTACCCCGCCGTAGATTCTTGGAACAACGGAGTACGTGCCGTCCTTCTGAATATTGGCATGGTTTCTTTCATTAACGAATCTTGATTCACGCTCGTCTTCATGCTCCTCCGGCCACACCATGCCGAGGTAGTAGTTCAAGGCCGGACGGCATTTGGAGCAGCCTTCCGGATTGTTCCAATTCATTACGTGCATAACTTCCTTCGAAGTCGTTAATTTCATTTCGCGGATACCGTCCACCACTTCATCACGGCTAAGCGTCGTACAGCCGCAAATGCCTTCTTTGACCGTCTTAACGCCGTCCGCGCCAAGCACGAAGGTCAGCACATCTGCAACCAGCGGCTTACAGCCGCCGCAAGAAGCGGAAGCTTTTGTGCACGCCTTAATATCATTAACGCTCGTGCATCCTTTTTCTTTGATCGCATTTACAACTGCGCCTTTGGAAACGCCGTTACATCCGCAAACAATCTCATCATCGCTCATCGAGGCAATCAAATCATTGTTGGAAGGAGCCGATCCGCCCGAGCCGAGCAAAATTTCTTTTTCTTTCCCCGTAACATCCTCACCGCTGCGGATCATGGAGAACAGACGCGCGCCGTCGCTTATATCGCCGAACAAAACAGCGCCGACGACTTTTCCGTTCCGAATGACGACTTTCTTGTATACGCCGCCGAACTCATCCTGCACACGAACAGCGCGTGTATCCACATCATCCAAGTATTGACCCGCCGAGAACACATCCACGCCCGAAACCTTCAGCTTCGTAGAAACGACAGAACCGTGATAGCCGTCCGTTTCTAGGCCCGCCAATTTCTTTGCAAGCACGTCGGCTTGCTCGTACAATGGCGCGACTAGTCCGTACGAAATGCCGCGATGCTCCACGCATTCGCCAACCGAGTAAACATTCGGAATATTGGTTTCCATGAAATCGTTGACGAGAATCCCGCGGTTAACTTCAATGCCGCTCTTCTTGGCCATCGCCATGTTAGGTTTAATGCCGACTGCCATAACGAGAAGATCTGCACGCTCTTCGGAGCCGTCCGTAAATCTTAGACCCGTTACCCGCTCTTTCCCCAAAATCTTCTCTGTATGTTTGCCGAGAAGGAATTTCATACCTTGCTCCTGAAGTTCCTTCTGCAGCATGATCCCAGCCGGTTCGTCCAGCTGTCTGTTCATCAGAATTTTGTTGCTATGAATGACGGACACTTCCATATTCAGATTCAGCAGTCCCCGCGCTGCTTCTAGCCCCAGCAAGCCGCCGCCGATAACAACCGCTTTTTTGTACGTTTTCGCCGTCTCCATCATCGTCTCGCAATCTTTAATGTCGCGGAATGCGATAACGCCTTTTTTGTCCGCACCTGGCAGCGGAAGCATGAAAGGCAGCGAGCCGGTTGCAATAATGACATCATCGTAAGGCACTTGAATGCCGCTTTCCGTGCTTACGATCTTACGTTTCGTGTCGATGCTGCTTACCGTATGCCCTGCGTGGAGGATAATGTTGTTTTCTCTGTACCAGTCCCAACTATTGATAACAATGTCATTCATATCCGCATCGCCTGCCAGAACTGATGACAACATGATTCGATTATAGTTCGGATGAGGTTCGCTTCCGAAGATGGTAATGTCATACCGGTTCGGGACCAGCTTCAAAATCTGTTCGATACAATTTACACCCGCCATACCGTTACCTATCAAAACCAGCTTCTTCTTCATCCCATTCACACTCCTAAATAGTTAAGCATCATAAATCAGGCCATTAATCACTAAGATAAGCTATCAAACTTACGTCATATATACTCACATCAAATTACTTAACACTAATTTACCGCATTTTGCCGAATATCTCAATGGTTTTTTGTGAGGTAATTTAACATTTATAATAAAATAGCGTATGAATTTTATTTTGAACGACCTATTGTTCGTGTTTTCGGCTTTTTTCCACTATGAAAACGTTTTAAACTGTAAATCGATTCCAGTCGAAACGAAGTTAAAGTATTAAAATTTCCGTCGTGTCACTTTACTTCCCATATTTTTCGGCCGAGCTTTAATGTAATGATGCTCTTCTCTCACTTCAACCTGAAAAAGCGGCGAGTATTGCTGAACAACAAAAAGGTGTTCCCTTTTTGTTGGAAACACCTTTTACCCATTCCCGCTCCATCGGTTTTGAACATCGATTATATTCTCTTTCAAGTGGTTATGATTCTAGCAGCGGATTAGAAACAAATAGATAATGCGCGGCTTATTATGATTTCCAATACCGTTCATCCCCAACGAATGCCTCATTAAGTTTACTCATGCAATCGTCTTCGACCTTGCTATAATTAGCCACAGACAGCATCCCTGCAATAATGAACAATAATTTCATCTAAACACTCCTCATCATCTATTAGCTAATAAATACTTTGCGTCAAATTATATGACACTTAAATCTAGTTGTTTACTAACGGAATTGCTTTATATGTCACATAATATAACACCGTAACTTTAGAGTCAATTCATGGAAAGCGAAAATGCTATTCGGTTTTTTTATGGAGATGTTCAGTTATTCTAATAAAGAAAGTTTGCAGCCTCCCACACCTGCTGTTGCCGTTCTTCTGTCAAAAAGAACAAGCAAATAAAAAACTCCCTTGCTAAGCAAGGGAGTTGATAAATTTCAACGTTATTACGATCCAGCTCCAGCTTACGCTGAGGCCGTAATAAACCAAATCCGTTTTAACCAGCAGCAATAATCCTAATTTCTCATTAACCCTTCACCGAGCCTGCCAAGCCTGAGACAAAATATTTCTGAAACACTAAATACACCGTCAATGTCGGAATAATCGAGATCAAGACCCCTGCATTAAGCAGCGTATAGTCTGTCGCATGTTCGCCCCGAAATGACATCAAACCCGTTGTTATCGTTTTCATCGAATCTTTGGTAATGAATATCTGCGCGAGCAAAAACTCGTTCCAAGTGGCCATAAAATCGAAAATAACAAGAGTCGCTATCGCGGGAATGGACAACGGCAGGATGATTCGGAAAAATTTGCTCAGATCCCCGCAACCGTCAATCAGTGCCGCTTCGTCAATCTCCTTTGGAATCGTGCGAAAAAATCCGCGTAAAATCAGGATGCCAAACGGGATCCCGAACCCGACATAGACGAGAAAAATTCCGGGATACGTGCTAACCAAATGCGTTTTGTTTAAAAAAATATTAAGCGGTACAAGCGTTGCCTGCATCGGAATCATCATGCCCACCAAGAAAAAAGCGAATAGCGAGTTGCTCCATCGAAATTTAAGTCTTGTTAACGCATAAGCGGCAAGAGCTTCTATTACAATCCCTAAAGGCACTTTGACTAAACAAATGAAAATAGTGTTCCTCATATACATGCTCAAATTTCCTTTGTCCCATGCTTTGGCGAAGTTATCCCATTGAAACTGCTTCGGCCAAGCATAGAAAGGACTTGTTAACAATTCCGGCTTCGATTTAAGCGCCGTGAAAGCGATAAATACAACCGGGATCAAGAAGAGCGCAGCCAGCAAAATCAAAAATAGGTATCTTAAAGCACTCCAAACCGGATGAACGCGTATTTCTTCCATAAAGCTTATTCACCATCCTTTACCCGATTACAAATGCGATTTTCTTGTTGTATACAGCACATACGGGATGATTACGACCATCGTAATCAGTACGAGGAATAGCGAAATGGCCGATCCTGAACCGATATTGGCGAATCGAAAAGTTTGATAATACATCCAGGAAGATAAAACCTGCGTACTTTCAGCGGGTCCCCCGCCCGTCATCCCGTAAATAATGTCGTATACTTTCATCGATGCAATCATGGTCGTTGCAATCACGATGACAAACGTTTCCCTCAGCAGCGGGAGTGTGATATACCAAAAGGACTGGTATTTTTTCGCTCCGTCTATGATTGCGGCTTCATATGGATCTGCAGGAATCGTCTGGAGACCTGCCAGAAACAACACCATCGGCTGACCTACACCCTGCCATAAGGCAGCTACGAATACGGCATACAAAGCCGTCTTTGGTTCAGCAAGCCAAGCGTGTGTCCAGCTGTCCAGTCCCGCTAGTTCCAGCACTTTATTAATAAAGCCTTGCGTAGGGTTATACATCCAAGCCCAGCCCGAGGCGACGACAATGCCTGACAATACAAAGGGGAAATAGAACACGCCTCGAAATAAAACGCGGCCTTTCATTTTCCGGTTCAGCAGAAGGGCAAGTAGCAGGCCGGTTCCCATGATGAAAACGAGCGAGCCGATTGTCCATTGTAAGTTGTTCTTCAGCGCCCTTAAGAAAACAGAATCATTCATAATGAGATCAACATAATTTTGAATTCCTACAAAATCCTTGTGCGGGGCTACCCCGTTCCAGCTAAAGAAACTCAAATAAAAGGTATAAATGGCAGGAAAAAAAATGACCGTCAAGTAAATCAATAGGGCTGGCATGATAAACAGCCAAGGCTTAAGTACCCTAATTGCCACTTGCAAAGCTCCTTTCTAATGTGGACGTGAAGCAGCCGTTCGGCCGCTCCGCATCCATCCTTACTGAATAGCTGGATTATGGCTATTTGCTTTTATAGGCTTGAACGGCTTTTTCCATTTCTTCTGCGGCTTGCGCCGGCGTCCATTCCTTTAGCGCAACCTTATCCTGCGCCTCGAATAGTTTCTGGGCGACTTCTTGTGGCAGCGCTTGGTCCGTAATAAGGAAGCCGCCCGAATTTGCCGTTTCCAACAGCGTTTTTAGATGCGGTGTTTTGTCGGAAACGTTAACATTTAACGTAGCCGGCGTGCCGTATTGTTCAATATATTTGTTGACGACGTCCACGCTTGTCAAATACTCTCCGAGCCTAACTGCCGCTTCCTGCTTTGCCGTGTCCGATCCTCCGTTGATCTGGAACATCTCTGCAAATACAGAAGCTCTTTGCGGCGTCTGGTCGGTAGGAAATTTAAACACGTCATATTTGGTGTTGTCGAACCCTTGACCGTTTATGACGCCGTCGAACCAGGTACCTTCGTTTATCATGCCGGCCTGCTCCTGATAGATTAAATTCTCGGCTTCCGTTGGATCCAATAAGGAATATCCTCTTGGGAAGTACCCATTGTCCGTATATTCTTTGATTTTCTCAAAGGTTTGGATGACGGACGGATCGTTCCAGGAAGCTTCGAGAGCGTTCAGCTTGTCATGCAGCTCAGGCCCTGCAAAGTGCTCAAGCAGCTGCTCCGTCAAGCGCATTGTGTGCCATCCTCCTTTGCTCCCGAATGCAAGCGGCGTTACGCCGATGTCTTTCAATGTTTTCAGCTGCGCTTCAAAATCAGCGAAGGTTGCAGGCGGCGTAAGCTTAGCCTTCTCGTAAACGCTCTTCGGATACCACATGCCAAGTACATTCAAATGTACGGGTATCCCGGATACTTTGCCTCCGTATGTGGTCATTTCGATCGCGGCTTTGTTATAGATCTCTGACCATTTATGATCTTCGGCGATCTGTGTCAAATCCATCGTCATTCCGTTTTCCGGGTAAAAGGAACCGAGTGTTCCTCCCCATGTAAACCACATTTCCGGAAGTGTTTTGGAACTCGCGGCGACCTTCAGTGCTTCTTTAATCGGATCTACTTCATACTGCGTAAACTCAACGTCGATCGCAGGGTTTTCTTTCTTGAAATCTTCGATAGCCGGCTCCAGCCATTCCCAGCCTTGGTTTATCGCCCAAAACGAGATTGTAACCTTCTCGGCTGGGCCGCTTCCGCTGCCGCCTGCCGAGACGTTTTCCTGCCCATTGTTATTGCCGGACCCGCATCCGGCAGCCATAATCGCGACAAGCAATACCGTAAACCATACAGATAATCTTTTTTTCATTGCTATTTCCCCCTCTATTTAGCCTGCTTTTACGATTCGTAAAGCCTGATACGGTTTAACCGGCAAATCGACGCGGCAGCGTCCTTCATATTGGCCATCCAACGGTGTGACGGTCATTTCCCATGTATCGATGATGTCGATTGCGAACTTAATTCCTTCCGGCAGATCCAATATTCGATACGCGGGCCTGCTCGTACCGAAATATACCAGGTAATATTCATCATCCACACCGCCGGAGGCCGTATCCCATTGAAAATCAATTGCCGTTGCTCCAAGCTGAGGCCCCTGCTCGATAATATCCCGGAGATACCGTATTCGCTCCGGGCTTTCCCCGTGAAGCTTGCCCCCATGCGACCACCAAATAATATTTTCGGGATGGAGGAATGTTTCGCCATGCGTCACGTATCCGCCTTGGACTGTACCTCTCCAGAAACATTCAAGCATTCCTTCGCCTGTAATGTTTCCCCAGCCATGATTAAGGTCCCCTTCATACCTGCATTCATCAATGACGACAGGCTTCTTATACAGCTCCCGCCATTCGGTAACAAAATGAAGGTCATGATGCTGGATGCTTGCGTGCGTCACCCATGGCTTGCCGTGATCGTACCAATGCAAATTGCTCCGGTAATGAATGCCGGGATGATGCCAGTTATGAATCGAGCGCAGATGCTGGTAAGGATCATTTTCCTGGATGATACGGAAAAACCGATCCCAATCCTGCATGGATTTGTCCTGCATCAAATCGAATTCATTGGCCAAAGACCACCATATATTGCGGAAAGCAGACAGTCTGGCTGCGGCATAACGCAAGTAGTTATCATCCGTTTCCGGATTCATATTAGCAAAGCCCCAGCGGTCATAAGGGTGAAAGAGGATCAGATCCACTTCAATGCCCAGACGCTGCAAATCCTCGATTCGGCGTTCAAGATGACGCCAGTAAACCGGATTAAAGGCCGTCAAATCGAATCCAATTTCAAGTGACCCCTCGTACGGATACGACACTGGCTCCTTAAGGTTATAATCATAATGCTTGGGAAACACGCACATACGAATTTTATTGAATGCTTTGGATTCTCTCAGGCTTGTTAGCGTTTCCTCTTCTATTTGTTCGTCTTGATGGTTCCAAACATAACAAGTCGTTCCAAAAGGATAATAAGGCGTTCCGTCCGCATAAGCGAAATGAACTTGTTTATCCACCCGCACGGGCCCGCGGTTGCCTGGCTGGGGTGAAGTACATAACATGCTGCCTTCAATCCCGTCTAGTTCCTGCACATTAGATTGGGTTTCAAAGGTCCACATCCCCTCAGTGTCAGGCATAAAACGGATACAATATTGTCCTTCGCCGTCATAGAAGCCGTTTACCTCTACCGTTCGGTGGCGGTAATGGAAACGCGCATTTAATTTTACATCTGAATAAGGATTGCCTTCGGACGGCCCGTAAAGACGGAGCTCCAACTTCCCCCAGCGTTCCGTTTCTAATACCTGTTCCAGTTTACGTCCCATGGTTTTGGATTTCCTTTCTTTCAATTATTTCTTATTCCTTATTCTAAGGAATCCGTCTAGCTCCCGGTAGCAAGGTAAACGGTTCTTTTGTCTACTATTTTTACATGATTTCCGAGAAAGCCTGCTTCACGCCGGCGTAACTAGACGATAGATGACATTTCCTACGTTTTTTTGCTTTCCGGCACGGCAGCCATAAAAAAAACCCTTATGGCCACCGTGTTCTTCAGATGGGCATAAGAGATTCAAATCATTGCGTAATGCTTATTGATTACGGTAGTCCAGCGGTGTTACGCCGATTCGTTCTTTGAACAGCTTGCTAAAATAATGAGGATTCATATACCCGACGTCAGCTGCAATCTCATATATTTTCCGATTCGATTCCCGCAGCAGCTTCTGGGCATACTCCAGTTTGTTGCGGGTAATATATTCGATGAAATTTTCGCCGATTTCTTTTAAGAACACCCGGCTTAGATAGCCGGGACTTACATGGATCGCTTCCGCTACTTTAACTAACGTGATGTCCTCCAGCAAATTTTTATCCATAAATTCTTTTGCCTTGCGCACGATGAGGTTATCGCTTTGTTTGTTGACCGGGAATTGGAGAAGCGCTTCCATATAGGCTTCGGGTAATTGAATCATCGCGTTATACGCAGGGCTCGTTGAATAAATCAATGCTACGTTCAGCAGCTCCAATACCTTTTGCCGCAAGTTCTCCAAGTATTTGCTTCTCTCGGTCTGCCCTAGCTTTGTCATCGCTGGAGCGATCCATATGATTTCACGGAAGCTGCGGTGAAACACGACGCCTCCCCATTCTTTGGCTACGTATTCATCAATAAGGTACTGGGTAGACAGAAACCGTAGATTATCGGCATCTTCGATGACCGGCAGCCCGTCATCCCGCTTCCGGAAGATCGTCAGCCAATAACCAGATACGAAGAAGCTTGGGTCTAGGTCCGGCACAACCGGATGCTCCGGGAACGTATATTTGTCCAACAGCGTTAGTAAGTAATCATTTTTTTCTTCTTCCGTCAGATAGGAATTCGTTTCCTCGGTTATTTCCAGACGAGCGACTATTTTCCGGAGCGAAGCCGCGATTTCGTTCTCATCCATCGTCGGTTTATGCAAATAATCGGCTGCCCCGATCCGCAAGGCTTCTTGGACATAAGAGAACGTGTCATAGCTGCTTAAAATAATGACCTGGATCTCCGGTTTCTGCGCTTTAATCCATTTGGCGAGCTCAAGACCGTCCATCCCCGGCATTCTGATATCCGTCATGACCATGTGGATGTCTTCCTTCTCTATAATCCCTATGGCTTCCTCACCGTTCGATGCCTCTGCCTTCCAATTAATTCCGCAGTCCTCCCAATTGACCATGTAGCGAAGTCCGAGCCGGACGATAGATTCATCTTCGACAACGAGCAGATTCCACACGGCTTACCCCTCCACTTCCATTGGTTTATACGCCATCTTTAGAAAAATACGGGTCTGTCCATCATGCCGCTCGGCAGTCAAACCATATTCGTCCCCGAATCGCAGGCGAATGCGGTCCCGCACATTTCGCAGTCCGATATGTTTCGAATCGGCGCTATCCTCCCTATCTTCGGTTAACGCAAGCGAACCCTCTTGAAAACCGGCGCCGTCATCCGTTATTTCAATGATTAACATGCGTTGATCAGACGATAGTTTGGCCGATACCGTGATTTGCAATTTCCTTTCCAACCCTCTCGCACCGTGAAATATCGCGTTCTCAAGTATGGGCTGGAGCAGCATTGGAGGCACGGACGCAGCTTGGACGTTTCCGGAAATTTGCCATTCCACCTCGAACACGTTCGTATAACGCAGATCCATCAACAGGACATAATCCTTCAGGATACAAATCTCGTCTTCTAATGAAACGAGCTCACTGTCTAATTTCATATTGGCGTAGAGAAGCTTATTAAGCGATTGAATGAGCTTGGCAATTTGCGAGGATTGCTGAAGAATCGCAAGCATTCGAATGGAATTCAATGTATTGTATAGAAAATGCGGCTGGATCCGGGCACGGAGGGCATAAAGCTCCGCATGGCGCTTCTGTCGTTCCTTCTCTTCAATCGACTGAATCAATTCGTTCAGCCGATGAACCATTCTGCCGTAACTCGATTCCAGCCGGCCGATCTCATCTTCGCGCTCCAACGAGGCGGGAAGGAAGAAGTTACCCTTTTCCACCGCGCGCATCGATTTGATCAGTCTGTAGATCGGCTTAGAAAGTCCTCTAGCCAAAAGCCAAGATACAACCGCTGCGATAAAGAAGAGCGCGATCACGATAATAACGGTAAAATTCCGTATTGAGCGGCTGCCCTTCATCATTTCGTCGCGATCGACGCCCATGTAGATCTTCCAGCCCAAATACTCACTCTGTTGAAACACGCCGCTGTATTTCGTTCCGCTTCGGCTGGGCGAAGCCTCGACTTCCCAGTTTCCTTTTTTTAGCTCCCGTCCGATTGAACCGAGCTGTTCCGCAAGCAAAGGGTCAGACGCATAAATCAGCTTTCGGTCCCTGTCCAGCACGGTTACTTCCACGGTCGGGAGATTCAGCGAGCGAACGATCTTCGGGATGAAATTCGGCGAAATAAAAATAGCCATGACGGCAAGCGGATGATAATCCTCGTCCATCAATAGCCTGGAGCCAATGATGGCGTTAAAGGAATCGCCGTTGAAATGCTTCACTTCCCGCACGCCGGTTATGACGAAGCCCCCTTGTTCCTTCAGCGCTTCCTTGTACCACATGCTGTTTTTTGCTTTCTCATCCCCATTTAACGTAGAATTTCCATCAATGCGATAGCCGTTCATCGAACCGTTCATTCCGAAAATGATCAAGCCGTTTATCGATGAATTAATGGACGGATAAGCGCTCATCAGCCTAGCCATCGTTCTTTGAGCCTTAATTTCCTCGGACCCCCATTGCTCTGATGAAATATACGGCTTATTGAGAAAATCAAAAATATCAGGCAGATAATAGGGCAGCATGGTGAACCTGTCAAAGTCGCTGATTTGGCGTTCAATGGCGTTGTTAGCCTGCGTGAGTATTACATTTAGATCCTGCTCCATCTGATTATGAAACATATCGGATGATTTTTTATAAGCGATCGTTCCAAGGAGCAGAGTCGGGATACTGCTCAGTAAAATAAATAAGGCAAACAGCTTCGTTTGAAATCGAATATTTTTCCAATAGGCCATCATTTCACCTCTACCGAACTAAACTAACTAAACAAACCGAAATCGGCAAGTACCTTCGCCCATTAATTTAACACCACATCCCCGAATGGTCAATGAGTTTATCTAATCACACCCTTATTTTTAGTTGAACTCGCTAAATTATTAGTTAATTTCCCTCTCTAACACATACCACCGTATGAAGATCATTGTCTAGGCTGGTGTCATTACGGTACAAACGTCCATACGCAAAGCGCCTGTCATACATAATCTACAGGGTACTCAGAACTTTGGGAGGTGAATGATAATGAGTGGTTTTATTGGCGGTGCTCATAACAATGTTGGCATGATCCTGGTATTGTTCATTTTGTTGGTCATTATAGCGTGCAGCTGCGGTGTTTTTGGCGGCGGATACGGCAAAGGCTATTAATTTCTTCGCAGCTTGACGCGGTACCATCGTTAATCATAGCAGCAGGCTGCCGGGATTTTCCCGGCAGCTATTTACATACGAGTAAGGCATTAAAACCAGCCAAAAAGAATACGGGAAGGCCTGCCGTCATACAGTATTTGGAGTATGATCACTCGAAGGAGATGATATCATTGCCAGATCCGTTTGTAGCACGGTCTTTAGAGGAAGTAAGATTTTGGTCGCGGATAATGAAGGAGCATTCCTTATTTTTGAGATTGGGCTTCCGATGCGAAGATACCCAGCTGATAAATGAAGCGAATCAATTCTACGCCATTTTTGAAACGATAGAAAATAAAGCCAATGCCTACACGATGGGAACGGATCCCGCCGTAATCAGAAGATTTAATGAAGAAGTCCATACTGCCGTGTCCTATATTTGGGCCTTCAAGAGAAAGGTGCTTGGATTGATTCTGACCTGCCAGCTTCCCGGCGCAAACAACTTTCCATTGCTAGTGGATCACGTGAGCAGGGAAGCCAATTATTTCAGGAACCGGTTAGCGGAATTAAATCTAGGCAGATTGGAGCCATTGCCTGACGCGATCATAGACGAGAATGTATTCTTCCTGAGAATCATGGCCGACCATGCCAAATTTATTAGTCATCTGTTAGATCCATCAGAACGGCAGCTGGTTGAGCAGGCCAATAACTTCAGTCAAGAATTCGACCAACTGCTGTTTCAAGCCAAGGATTTGGAGTCCATGCGTCCTCAATCGCAAACGGTCCCGCTCCTTGACCAATTTCTTGATCAAAATCGGGTTTCCGTTAAATCGCTTCGCGACTTTAAGAAAACGGCGCGGGACTTAATTGAAGCCTGCCGGATTAAGAGCATCATCCATCCGCTGCTGGCGGATCACGTGTTTAGGGAAGCGGAGCATTTCCTAATCATCATCGATATGTTCGATGAAAGCCTTACTGGTAAAACCGGATGACGTTCCAGCCCTAGCAGGGCTGTTAAGAGAAACACGAAGGCCAGGCAAACTGGTGCTGGCCATAGCAAAAAAACGAGTACCGTCTCTAGAAGACGGTACTCGTCAGCTTGTAGAGAAACCCACGTTTTTTCAAAACGACGGGTTTCTCTTTTGTTTTTTATCTTCTCTTTTCGTGAGAAACAGAGGGTTTAAACCTCTCACGCCCTCCGTTCCAAGTGGAGGGCGATCTTCTTCATGTTCTGCACGGCGGCGGTCATCAACGCTTGTTCCATTACGTTGTTTAACCCGCGCAACCGGCAATAGCGAAACCCGTGGAGCTGTTTAGCATCCGCGAAGCTTCGCTCAATCGTTTCTTTTCGTTTTCGGTACAATCTTTTGCCCGACTTGCTTAAGCGGTTTAATCGTACTTGCTCTTTACTGTCCTCCCAGATGTGCCGGGTGACGATCTTACGCTTGTTACGTGAGCGCGTACACTTTTCTAGCATGGGACATGCTGCACAGATCTTCGGATCCGAAGCATAGTGTCGGTATCCGTGTCGGTCTGTCGTTCGGTAAGGCAATTTTTGTTGCTGGGGACAAATATACAAGTTCCGTTCGGCATCATATGTAAATTTCCATTTGGGATATAACCCTTGTGTCGGTTGAAATCTGCGGTGCGCAATAACACCATAAATGTTGCGGTCTTCAAGTCCCTTGCAAATCGGGGTCGTCATATAACCAGAATCAAGTGCGACTGCTTCAACTGCAAAACCAAAACGTTTACGCTGACGATCTAATCGAGAGAGGTACGGCACGGAATCGTGAACATTTCCTGCGGTTACGAAAACATCAGTAATGAGGTTGCACTTCACATCGACGGTACGATGGTCCAGATAAAAGAAGCCTTCCGGCTTGCCTTCCCGAAACATATATCCGCTGTCCGGGTCTGTTGTACTGACCTTCACTTCCTTGTCTTCGTTCACCTCCTCTCGTGGTTTTAGAGCTTTTTTCCTTGCGCTTTACGGTCGGTTTCAATTGCCGAGTTCAGTTCATCCAAATAATCCCTTGTGTTCTGCTGAACCTGCTCTTTTGTATATTTGTTTTTATTCGCATTCGCTTTCACGTGCGTGGAGTCGGATACCAACACACGGCCGCCAATCATACGGTGAGAGATGGCTTGCAGCACGATCTCATCAAAGATGTCCTGGAAGACAGAGGTATCCTTAAAACGCGTACGACGATTCCAACTGATCGTGGTGTGGTCTGGAACGCGATCGGTTAGCCCAAGTCCTAAAAACCAACGATAAGCCAAATTAGTCTGAACTTCACGTTCAAGTTGGCGTTCGGAACGTATGCCATAGAAATAGCCTAGAAAGATCATTTTGAAGAGAACAAGCGGGTCAATAGCTGGACGACCGTTATCCTGCGAATAAAGATGGCGAACCTTCTCATCGATAAAGGTGAAATCGATGTGCTTATCGATCTTGCGAAGCATATGATCAGAGGGCACTAGCTCCTCAATGGAAACCAATTCGTAATTTTGTTGCTTATCTCGATTAGTACGCAGCATCACGACACCATCCGTTCGTTTTAATTACTATAATTATACTGTATTAACGCGGTGTCGTGTTAAATTAATTAAACAAAAAGAAGACTGTCGAGACTTTCTCGACAGCCTGACGAGTACCGTCTCTAGAAGACGGTACTCGTTTTTGTTTTGATTGTTCGCGGTACAAGATTAGTCCCCTCTCAGCCATTGAAAGTTACCTCGTTAAAGGAATCCAAGCATGATTCCGCCTGCCGATCCCGTAATAACAATCAACCAAGAAGGCAGCTTCCAAATGGCAAGCATAACAAACAAAATGGCGGCCAGCGCGAAATCACCCGGTTCCATAATCGCCGTCGTCCATAAAGGATCGTACAGCGCCGCTAGTAAAATACCAACAACGGCAGCATTAATTCCGACTAACATGCCTTGGATTTTGGGGCTGTTCCTCATAACACTCCAAAAAGGAAGAGCGCCGGCAACGAGGAGGTACGCCGGAAGAAAGATGGCCGTAGTCGCAATAATCGCACCCGGTAAGCCACCGGCAACGGTTCCGAGATAACTCGCAAACGTAAACAGCGGCCCCGGTACGGCCTGCGCGGCCCCATACCCTGTTAGGAAATCCTCCTTGCTTACCCATCCCGCGGAAACGATTTCGTGCTCGAGAAGCGGTAAAACCACATGGCCTCCGCCAAATACAAGAGAACCTGTACGGTAAAAACTGTCGAACATCGCCAGCCATTCGAGATCTGACGCTTGTCTGAGAAGAGGCAGCGCAATTAGCAGCATGAAAAAGAGAACGAGACAGGCCACGGCAAAGGAACGGCTGATCGTTATGTTCAATACAGGAGCCGCTTCCGCTGCTTTCTTACGGTACAGCCATAGCCCGATAAGCCCGGCTGCAGCAATAATGATGATTTGGGAGTATGCCGTCTGCCAAAATAATATTATCGAGGCTGCCATCACCGCGATCGTTGCCCTATCCCGGTCTGGCGCAAGCTTCTGCCCCATCCCAAGGACGGCATGGGCGACGACGGCTACAGCTACGATCTTCAATCCATGGATCCAACCCATGAGTCCGATGTCATAGCTTTTAATTAGGAAAGCGAACGCCACTAACGCAAGGATCGAAGGAAGCGTGAAACCCAGCCAAGCCGCCAGACCTCCTAACCAACCTGCCCTTACGATTCCTGCTCCAATGCCGACTTGACTGCTTGCGGGTCCTGGAAGAAACTGGCACAGCGCCACAAGTTCCGCGTAACTTCGTTCATCCATCCACTTTCGACGGCGGATATACTCATTATGAAAATAACCAAGATGCGCAACCGGTCCTCCAAAGGATGTTAATCCGAGTTTTGCGGAAGCGCCGAAAACCTCTATTACGGCTGTAAACCTTCCTATCTTTTTATCTTGTTTTACGGTTTCTCGAATCGTTTCCATTTCGTTTTCTAGCTCCCTTGATCAAAAATGACAACGCAGGCTGCTTTCATTGTAACCTGTGCCGGGACGAGATTCAGCCCTTTCTTGCTTTTTAACAAATTCTATATATATACGCCTTGCAGTAAAATGAAATCAAAATGGCATGCCTAAGCTGCATATAACAATGGCATTAATGGCACAATAATCCGAGTTTTAAGCTTAACTTTTACTTGAAAAGCTTAATGATGATTGTACCGGAGGGACAAACAGTGAATAAGATGAGCATAGAATCGGATACGCTTTCGATCTTCGCCCTTGGCGGCGTGTATGAAATCGGCAAAAATATGTATGTTGTACAGTATGGGGACGATATTGTCGTCATTGACTGCGGCTCGAAATTTCCGGACGAAAGCCTTCTAGGCATCGATCTGATTGTCCCTGATATTTCGTATCTCTTGGACAATAAAGATAAAGTACGCGCTTTGGTGGTTACCCATGGGCACGAGGACCATATCGGCGGTATTCCCTATATTTTAAAACAGCTGAACATTCCCTTGTACGGCACGCGTTTGACGCTCGGTTTAATTAAAGGAAAGCTAAAAGAGCACCGTCTCAAAGAAACGACGCTGCATGAAATCCAATCTGACTCTTTAATCGAATTAGGCGCCATGAAGCTTTCTTTTTTCCGAACGAACCACAGCATACCTGATTGCCTTGGGATTGTATTGGACACCCCAGAGGGAACAGTCGTTCATACCGGAGATTTTAAATTTGACCTCTCGCCCTCCAACAAACAATTTCCCGATATTCACAGAATGGCTGGCATTGGCGAAAAAGGGGTTCTCGTTTTATTATCTGAGAGCACGAACGCCGAACGGCCGGGCTTTACCCCCTCGGAGAGATTGGTCGGAGAACGGATCGAAGAAGTGTTCCAGAAAGCGCAAAACAAAATTTTCTTGTCGACTTTCGCTTCCAACGTTAATCGCCTGCAGCAGGTAGTTGATGCCGCGATCATTACAAACCGCAAGCTGCTGCTGCTCGGCAGAAGCATGGTCAATGTGGTGGCGATTGCGCAGGAGCTCGGATATATCAACATACCCGATGGGATGCTGATTGAGGCAAAGGAAGCCAATTCGCTTCCGAGAGAGCAAGTAGCCGTTTTGTGTACGGGAAGCCAAGGAGAGCCGCTGGCCGCTCTTTCCCGCCTTGCAAGCTCCACCTATCCGCATACCGAAATTTCACCTGGAGATACGGTTATTTTAGCGTCTTCCCCCATTCCCGGCAATGAAAGAAACGTTGCGAGCATGCTGAATCATCTCTATTTGCTTGGCGCAAACGTCATCCATGGGTCCAGTGCTGCCTCAGGAATGCATGTCTCCGGTCATGGCAGCCAGGAAGAACTTAAGCTTATGCTAACGCTGATGAAACCTAAGTTTTTTGTTCCCATTCACGGAGAATATCGAATGCTGTACCAGCACCGGCAATTGGCTGAATCCGTAGGCGTCGAAAGCGACCATATCTACATTTTAAATAACGGTGATGTCCTTGATATCAAAGGCGAAAATGTCCAGCAGCTGCGCAAAGTCACAGCCGGAAATACGCTTGTCGATGGGCTCGGGATCGGCGATATCGGAAATATCGTCTTACGAGACCGTAAACACCTCGCCGAGGATGGTATTCTAGTGGTGGTGATTACGCTTAGCCGAACCGAAGGGACCATTCTATCGGGACCTGATATCATTAGCCGCGGCTTCGTCTATGTGAGAGAATCCGAAGCCCTGTTGGGTGAAGTCAGCCAGTTAGTAATTAAAACGATCGGAGACCTTCAAGAAAACGGAAATGACGGGAAATGGTCTATTCTCAAGCATCGAATCAAGGAATCGATAAGCAAATATTTATACGCCAAAACAAAGAGAAGACCGATGATTCTGCCCATCATAATTGAAGTGTAGATGAAGACGCAGTTAAAGACCCAGTTCCCCTCACCTCTTTTTAGAGCTGCAGGGGATTTTTTTTGCGCGCATCCAGATCGTTAGATGTCACGGAATATATTTCATAGCCGTATACTTTTTACCGCCCAGAGCACCCTAAAAGAAAAAATGGATGTGATAGACATGCATACGGTCTGGAAAGGCGCAATCAGCTTCGGATTAGTCCATGTGCCGGTAAAAATGTATACCGCCACCGAGGATAAAGATATACATTTTCGAAGCCTGCATAAGGAATGCGGGATGCCAATTAATTACGCAAAAACTTGCCGGCACTGCGAAAAGGAAATCGGCCCGGATGAAATCGTGAAAGGTTTCGAGTATGAGAAAGACAAGTTCGTTATCGTTAAAGAAGAAGAGCTCGATAGCATTAAAGATGAATCCGCTAAAACGATCAAAATATTAGATTTCGTTGACTTACAGGATATCGATCCGCTGTATTTTCAAAAAGCCTACTACTTATCACCTGACATGGCTGGAGCCGGCGCATATAGTTTGCTGCTTGAGGCCATTAAACAAACGGGGAAGATCGGCATTGCCAAAATATCCATCCGAAGCAAAAGCAGCTTGGCTGCCATCCGGGTGGTCGGAAACTGTATTTGTTTAGAAACGATGTATTTTCCGGACGAAATCCGCTCATTAACCCAGGTTCCTAATTTACCTCCCGTAAGCGTGGTGAACGAAAAGGAATTATCGATGGCCAAAGCACTTGTGGAGCAGCTCAGCGAGACGTTTGATCCGGAAAAATATACGGATGATTACCGGTTAGCGTTAACTGCATTAATCGAGCAAAAGATGGCCGAGGAAAGCATCGATATCGTATCCTCCCCTGCCGCAGAAGGACGCTCTAACGTGATTGATCTCTTGGCTACCTTGCAAGCCAGCTTAGACGCTACCAAGATGACCCCGCCTGCGGCTGCGCCAAAAAGAAAGCGCACCGCGAAGAATGCGAAGGATCATGTCTCATGAACATGCTCCTTCCTTCTGTACCGATGGCGCCTGTAACCTCTCCAGATATACCGGTTGGTCCGGAGTGGGGGTATCAAATTAAATGGGATGGCGTGCGCACGCCGGTACGGCTGGACGGCAGAAACGGCGTCGAGCTTTTTTCGAAACGGATGGAGCCCCGAAACAGTACCTTTCCGGAAATCGTCGATCTCTTGAAGCCAATCAACATCGGCGCTTCGGTTTTGGATGGAGAAATCGCGTATTTCGATGGTACAAGGCCGAATTTCCAACGCGTCCGGCTTGGCGTCCGCAAAAGAAAATATGACGAATCCCTCATTTACGTCATGTTCGACTTATTGTATGACGACGGAGAAGATATAAGGTCCCTCCCTTTCAAGGAGCGGTATGCGCGTCTTGCCGCCAAATTCCCGAACAAGGAGCCGCGGCTGTTTGTCAGTGACCTGTTTTATGATGGACCCGCCCTTTGGAACTGGGTTAATGACAGGGAATGGGAAGGCATCATTTCTAAGCATTTGGACAGCCCTTACGTCGAAGGCAAGAAACATAATCATTGGTTTAAAAAGCGGAAAGAAGTACGGATCGTCGCAGATGTCGTCGGAGTGAAGCTGAGGGATAAAAAAGTATCCAGTCTCGTGCTGCGTTACGAGGATCGGTACATCGGCCATGTCTCCGGCTTGGACAACGCATCCAAACAGGTGCTTGAGCAATTCATGCGAACTCATCGCGGGAGTTGTCCTTTTCCGGAATTGTCGGCAGGCATGAAAAAGTCTGACGTCGTTTGGTTGAGTGTGCCGTTTCCCTGCCGCGTGACTGCTCTGGAGTTTACCGATACCGGTCTGCTGCGACAGCCCAAATTAATAGGATTCGGAGGCGGAGATGAACCATGAAAGAGGGAGATAACGTACGGTTGAGAGGCTATCCCAAAGATTCAAAAATAGGCAAAGTCCGCAGGGTATCTAACCTGCATGTAGAGGTTTCCTGGATAATGGGCAGCGGCTGGAAGCACGTTGTTGAGCATGATATTCATGATTTGGAAGGAGTATAAGAATGCTCAATGAAAAGACGACGTTGGTTACCTGCATCGGCTGTAACGGGGTAAGCCAGATCCCTGTCGAGGATTTACTGGATCATCTGTGCATTCACTGCGGCAAATCAACAAAAGAAATGAAAGAAAATGACAAGGAATCATTAGTAAGCGATATCGATAAGGCATCGGATGAGCTGGATTATGTTGTCGGAGGGGTCATGCAAGGCAGCATGGGACCCGACGAAGCCGTGGAATGGCTCGAACATGATGCAAGTGAAATCGGCAATACGCTGGATAAAGCACGTGAATATATCGAGGATAACGAAATAGGATAAGTGCGAGGGGCAATGAAGGTAGTCACCATCGTTGCCTCTCCGCCCCTATTGTATTCAGCGTATGCTCTTTCCTGCAAGATCAGATTGATTAACCTTATTCTTATATGTAACGGATTCACTGCGCGGTCGAAGCATGCTTCCAACAAGCCGGAGACCTTGCTTTCGCGTAATGAACCGTGATAACTGCGCCCCAACATAATTTTGCATGCCCGGTACGACAAACAGCTTTCCTTCCTCCAAAGCCCGAAGGGCAACCTCCACTACTCTTTCCGGTGTGTCTTTCTTTCCGACAGAGGCTTCATCCGTTCCTACGACGTTAAAGAAGTCGGTATCCGTCGAACCGGGACAAAGCGCAAAAAACTTTATGCCGCGATCGCGGTTTTCCCACCATAATGCTTGTGTAAACGACAAGACGAAAGCTTTCGTCGCCCCGTATACGGCCATATAGGGCAATGGCTGAAAACCGGCGGTTGAAGCAACATTAATGACCGATCCAGAGCCTTTGAGCAGCATATTCGGCAAAAACAAGTGGGTCATATCGACAACGGCAGCGACATTTAGCATGACTTCTTCATGTTGGCGCTCACCTGATACTTGTTCAAACAAACCATGCGTAGCAAAACCTGCATTGTTGATCAACAGTTCGATATCTACATTCAAACGTTGACACTGCTGATATAACTCGCTGGGTGCCCCCTCTTTCGCAAGATCCGCTACAATCACTTCGGCTTTGATACCATACGCCTTTTGGAGTTCGGATGCCAAGCTTTCAAGCTTCGACTTCGACCGGGCCGCGAGTACTACATGGCTTCCTTGTTTGGCCAGCTGCCGCGCGAATTGCTCTCCGATCCCAGAAGAAGCCCCCGTAATTAGCGCCCATTTCCCTTTATTCGTCATCGCTCATCTCTCCTCGCTAGATACAATGTTTTTTAAAAGAAACATTGTTACCAATGCTGCATGCGTAATTCTCGATTCTCTTGGAACCGAGGAATCATCTTATTTGGTAACAGTGTTTCCGATTGGTATCATTGTATTATTGCTTATTCAGAAAGTCAACATGAACTTTTTAGTACTCCCAACGTTACATTGACAAGGGTCCGGTTACGATATAAAATTCCTGATATGAGACTCGGAAACTCCGTTTCCCAATGAAAACACGATAACCAAAGGTGATGAGTATGAGCGATCAAGACAATTCCTCCGCGAACACGAACACACGACAGTTAAAAACCTACCAAGAAGTCCGTTTGCAAAATAATGAGAATCTCCGCAAGCTTGTTATTGATGCTGCGGCAGCGCTTTTACAAGAAGAGGGACCGGAAGCCGTAACCGTGCGCAGAGTATCACAGAAAATGGATTGCTCGACGAAAATTATTTACAGCTTGTTTGTCAATAAAGAAGGATTGGCTCAGCAGCTTTATCTTGAGGGCTGCAAAATTCTTGCCCATGTACTCGAGGGGACGCCGCAAGCTGCCCATCCGGCTCAGTATATACGGAATATAGGCGAAGCCTATTGGCAGTTCGGACAGCGTTACTCCAGCTATTATAAGCTGATGTTCGGAGGAGCTTTCGCTGATTTTAAACCGGATGAGGGAAGCATGCAAGGCACCGTAACCGCCATGCGTCAATTATTGACCATGGTCAGCCATGCGCAAGAAAATGGATTGATTTCCGGCCAGTATGACACCGAAACCGTTGTGCGTATGTTCTGGGCCCCGCTTCACGGCGTTATTCATCTTTACTTTGGCGGACATTTGGGTGATGTACAATCGGCCCATGCCTTATACCGTCAAACCTTATCTTTGATTGTAAGCTCATTGTTTCCGGATCCCATTCGCTAAGGGGAAACCAAATCAAGCATTCCGCGTTCAAGAAAAAAAGCCCGCTGCGGCCTGACGGCCATAGCGGGCTTTCCAATCTTCCTATCTTGCAAAACGATGATGGCCGATTGTCGCAATGACATCCAGGCTGGACCAAAACGATCCTTTGGATATATTGGGGTTAAAGAAATAGACCGCATTCTCCACGTTGTTCTTGCCGTTCAAGGCATCCTTGGCGGCGCGAAGCACGCTTGCATTAGGTTTACTTTTGTCAAGCAAACCGTTATGGGCTGGCGGGAACTGCTTCCCTGAATAGATAACGTCGCGGATCGTATCCGGGAAGTTTGTATCCTTTACCCTGTTTAAAATGACATTGGCTAAGGCAAGCTGACCCTCATAGGACTCATAACCGGCTTCAACCATCGTAATTTTGGCAAGCAGCATGAGGTCCGATTCCGTGAACGGTTTTACCGGATGATTGAAGATCGAAGGAATAACGACTTTTAGCTGCGTTCCCGGTTTGTCGGTTGCTTTGCCATCCAGCCCGTTCCTCTTCAATAATTCGGGCATGCTGCTGCCAAATTCCTTGCTTATATCATCCAATCCGTACTCTTTCGTTATAACGGCTGGCTGCACCGTTGTGAGTTCGATGACATCTGTTTCTGTATTCATTTGCACGTTAGCGTGCAGCAATTCCGACAGCTGACGCAGAGGAACATAGAGCCTGCCGTCCGTCAAGATCGGAGCCGCATCCATCCGGTAGCGGCCTTCGTTGAAATAGACTACGGGTACACCGTTACCAAGAACAATGGTATCCCCTAATGCTGTATATATCGTTACTTCCTCATTCACGCCGTCCCAACTAAAATTCGCTCCGAACAACCCGGCAATGCGAGCCATAGGCACATACAATCTTCCGTCCCGTATAAAAGCAGGGTCTGTCATCTTCACCAATTCGCCGTTAAGTTTTATCTTCAAATCACTCGGAGCCCCGGCTTCTCCCGCGGAGACAATAGAAATCGGTCCGTTACAGAGCAGAAAAAACGCCAAAACCATTACGGTAAAAAGTCTTTTGAATGGCATGCCTTCTCTAATCATGAGTACCTCCCAGCACATCATGTTGGGTTAAACTCCCAACATTCATCTTCTGGGCAAAATTATATCACAGCTAAATACACCTTTAGGATTAACATTTTCACAGAATTAATCGCGCGTTACCATTTCTTGTGCGTTTCAAGAAGCAATCTACATATTTTTGCGGTATTCATTCGCCGACATCCCGGAGTGTGCACGAAATAATTTATTGAAATAACTGGCATTGTCATAAGCAAGTTCTTGCGAGATTTGTTCAATGCTTTGATTGGATTTATCCAGCAGCTCCCGGGCTTTTTCCATTTTACATTTGGTAACGAATTCGACAAAGGTTTCTCCGGTTTCTTTTTTGAAAATGCGGCTAAAGTGGGTAGGATTTAAATTTAATCTTCTGGCCATTTCATCCATAACGATTTTCTCGTTTAAATGCATGCGAACATATTTTTGCGCTTCCGCGATTTCTTTGCGTATGGAATGATCCTTGCTCGCTCTGACTGCGTCCATCTTCTCATGCAGAAATTGCAAAAACCAATTGCCAAGATGATCCAACGTATCTATGGCATAAATTTTTCGCTGCAGCAATTCCGCACTGTAATTAGTCAAAAAATGATGCATGACCGAGTATTTCAGTTCGATGTCAGACACGATTTTCAGCACCCAGCCGCGTACGGAATCGACAGGATATCTTTGCCGTTCTATATGCTCCAGCCACTTATCGACCATCCTCTTCAGCAGAGCAGTATCATCGGATTGAATACCCTTTCTCATATCATTTACGGCCTCGCTGTAGTGTACGAATAGTTCCTCCTCCGTCGGCTCCGCGTGCTGCGCATTTAGAATGCGATGCTCCCCCGAATAGAATCGTAACGTTTTGATATTTTGCAGCATTCTAATCTGTTTCTTTAACGTTGTCATGGAATCAAAGGCTTCGCCCAGATAAAAAGAGACCCCGATTTTCAGGCTGCGAAGGAACAATTTTTGAACCCTCTGCAGATCATCGGTTATCCCATCCCTTACATTAATTTTTATCGTCTTCGGATAAGGATAGAGAATGTAAAAAGTCCTCTCATTTTGGGCTAACACGATATGATCGGTGATTTGAACAGCTTCATTTAATGCATTTTCCGCGACGAACCTGACCTGATGCGCTCCTCCAAATCGATCCTCTACATCCGAGAAGCGTTCGAGTTTGCATAACACAGGTAAATAGCGGCGGCCGGCTGTTAATAGAATCCCCAAATTCTCGGCTCTGCGCTCCCACTCCGTCTCATCCAATACCGGCTGGTCAATCAGCGATTGTAAAAAGGTTGTTTTTAGCGCGGAGAGGCCATGCGAGATGGCTGCCAACAGCTTTTGATGGTCGTTTTGTATCGCTTTTTCCTTTTGAAGCGTCAAAATGAGCTGGCTCACAATGTCCGATAACTGCTCGATACGCATCGTTTCTTTCAAAATATAATCATTTACATTCAGTTTTACCGCTTGCTGTGCAAAATGGAATTCTTCATGGCAGGATAAAATAACCGTCTTGAGACCCGGATTTAGCTTACGTGCTTCTTCAATTAGTTCTAAACCATTCATGATAGGCATCCCGATATCCGTGATTAAGATATCAGGCGTTTGGCTCTTGCATGCTTGGAGTGCTTCCTCCCCATCCGAACAGGCTGCAATTAGTTCTAATCCCAGCTCTTCCCATGGGAGCTTGGCTCTCAAATATTCAAGAACCGGCATGTGATCATCTGCAATGATTACTTTATACATTTTGCTTTCCCTCCATCATGGTAGCGGGGAAAATGAATAGAACCGTCGTCCCTTTTTGATATTCGCTTTCCATTATCATCTGAAAATAATCGCCATATATTAATTTTAGCCGATCATACACATTCGTAAGCCCTATCCCCGCCGGCGTTCCTTCGTTTCGGTCATATCTCTCCATGATTTGCAGCTTACTGCGCTTTAAGCCGACATGGATGCGGCCCAAGGTTTCAGCGCTCATACCGGCGCCATTATCCTTAATCGTAATGCGTAAGGCTTCTTCCGTCTTTTCCACCTGGATAGAAATGATACCGCCCCCCTTTGAAAAACCATGCTTATAGCAATTTTCAATGATAGGCTGGAGAATAAATCTTGGAACGGTTTCCATATGCAGCTCCGCATTGATTTCGATCGTTGACTCGATTTGATGCCGCAGCGAAAAGTTCATCAGCTCCATATACTGCTGGGTAATTTCGATTTCGGTCCGCAAAGAAACAAACTCCTGCTGGGAGGAGAGGGTAGCCCGCAGCAGTGAAGATAACGAACCGACCAGCTCGGCATTCTCGTCATCGCCTTTCAAAAGAAGCTTTAATCGGATCGAACTTAGAACATTAAATAAGAAATGCGGATTAATCTGTACTTGCAGCATTGCAAGTTCCGCTTGTCTCTTAAGCTCTTGCTCCAGTTTTATTCGTTCGATCATCTCCGAGATGCGGTCGAGCATATGATCAAAAGATTTGCCAAGTCGGCCTACCTCATCCCCCGCCCTCACGTTTGATCGGATTTGCATGTCACCCGACTCTACCTTGAGCGCTACATCGCCTAAAATTTTTATCGGTTTGGTGAATTTACGGAGTAAATAGGTGAGGAAAAGCAGAAACCCCGCAGCAAACAAGATTTGCAGCAGCAGGCCCGATCGGTATATCCGATTCACTTTGTCGGTTAATTGCTCATAGGGGACCAAGCTAACCAATGACCAATCGGCATATTGAACGGGCAGCGAAACAAAAATTTGGTTTTCTCCTGCTATGTTAATCATCTCAGGTGATACGTTTGTCCTAGCCGACATCAGGCTGCTGAAGTTTTTGCCGATATAGCTTTCGTCGCGGAAGGACAGAATCCGTTGATTCTGATCCAATAAATAAATGTCTTCGGTCAGGTTGTCAATCATATTGCTGACCGTATTTTCCGAGCGGCTAACAATCAAATAGGCGAACGGTTCCGCGGAATAACCAGTCAAAGCGCGGGCTGTCATGATCACATACGGATCTTCTTCCGCTTGAAATTTCAAATAATTGGGTTGTACACCCAAATACATGGTTTCAAACGGCGATAATCCAGATAAGCTTTTGAACCATGGCAGTTTGCGAAATGAGGAAGGATCAAACTCGTAATAAGAATAGTTGGAGTAATAACGTCCATCCTTTGTGAGCAAAGTAAGGCGGATATCCGGTCTTGCATTCCCCATCTGTTCCAGCAGGGCAGTAACAGACATCGTATTTAACGGATCTTCCGGGCTTTGAAGCAGCATCTTGAGCTCATCATTGAATTGAACTCGATTCGATACTTCAACCATTTCTTCGATCATGCCGTGAATTTGATACTGAATAATACTTAACGACTGATTTGCGCTGTTCAATGCTTGCTCGCGTATAATTTGTTGCGAAAACAAGCTTGTGTTATATAGCATGACAAGCGTAGGAATCATCAAACAAACCATGGATGTCATGATCAGTTTTTGTCTAAGCGACAGCTTTCTCAAGAAGTTGATTTTCATTCCACGCTTTCCTTTCCCTAAAAACTGACGAAAGCTAGAGCACCGTAAAGGCTGCTCCAGCTTAGTAAACTATTCACTTCTATCCATTAAAAGCCAATGCATCATATTTTCCCATGGAAGCGATTATGAATTCGAATCAATCAGCTTTTGAATTCTCTCTTGTGCCGCATTCATCGTTTTTTCGATGTCTTGGCCTTGCAGCATCATTTTATCGAACTCTTCCTGCATCATTTTTTCCACTTCTGCCGAGTAGGCTGGCGGATTTATGACGGGAACCATCACGCTATTCTTCAAAAAGCTCAACGCCGATTCCTTGTCAATCATTTCAGGGTTAGACGTTGCAGCGATGATTTTATCCAAAACTTCTTCCATATTGGCCTTTTTCCAGGATGGAATATTTCTGCCCTGCTCAACTAGCCCTTGCGTTGTAAACCAACGGATGAACGTATACGCTTCCTCTTTATGCTTCGACTTACTGTACATCGTCAATATATCTGCTGAGACGGAGGTCGTGATCGGATCTTCTTTATTTACTTTTGGATATGGCGCAAACACTGTTTTGAAAGTAGCCGGCACTTTTTCTGTCCCCCCCGTCTCGGGAAGGAAGAACGTTCCTGTTACGATCATACTCGCGTCTTCATTGAAATACTGAGGACGATAGTTCAACTTTTGGCTAACTACCTCGGCGTAAGGAGTTGCCGATTTATCCTTCTCCGCTTGCAAACGCACTTCCAGCGATTTAAGCATATTCGGATTCATAATATTGGCGGTCTCGCCATCATCCGTGACAAGGTAGGCGTTTTGGGACTGGTTCACGAGGCCAATCATGGCATACGGATTGGTCCAGCCGTGGAAATACGTGCCATACCGTTTTTTCCCGTCGCCGAGTTTTGTCAATTTTTTGGCATAGTCGAGATACTCGTCCCAAGTCCAATCTGTCGGAATCGGCAGTCCTGCTTCGTTCAGATGGTTTTCGTTAATCGCAACGAACAAATTGACCGATTTACCTGGCAGACCGTAGATTCTGCCATTTTCTTGCGTATTGACGGTGTATTCATCCTCAAATTTGATTCCTTCTTTGTTCAAATAATCATCTAGCGGCTCGATCATGCCGAGCTCAACCCGCTGCACGTAAAAAGAAGGCTGTGAGAACATGATGACATCCATATTTTCACCCGAGGCTGCGGCCAAGTCGACTTTTTTCACTTGTTCGGCAGCATTGTTATCTCCTGCCGATACGAATTCGACTTTGATATTCGGATACTGCTTCTCGAATGCCTGTTTCACGGGTTCGAAATTTTCAGCTTTTAGATTGTACCAAGTGTGAACCTTAATCGTGACCTGTTTTCCATCCTTGTCTTTATCGGTACTGGCATTTGTTCCATTAGTTCCCATTGACGAGGAACAGCCTGCCAAAAATAATAGCGCAGCCATAAATACGATGGCCGAACTCGTCATCCATTTCTTAATCATATCGTTTCCCCCTGGTTTCACTTTTCTATCCTTTGACGCTCCCTGAAGCTACTCCCTCAATAACATGCTTTTGACCGAAGATGAAGATGATCAGCAATGGCAGGATTGCAGATACGGCACCTGCCATCATGAGCGAATAAAACTCTCCATTCACGTCGGAAAATTTCGTCATCCCTAACTGAAGCGTAAATAAATGGTCTGACCGCAGAAAGATCAACGGGTTCTGATAATCGTTCCATGTCCATATAAAACGCAGAATCATTACGGTAGCCAATGCAGACTTTACTAACGGCAGCGTAATTCGAACAAAGATGGTCCAATGGTTGGCACCGTCTATGCGCGCCGACTCGATAATTTCGTTATGAATGCTCATATAAAATTGTCTAAGAAGGAAAGTTCCGATCACGGAGGAACCGCTTAATAACACTAAGCCGGTATGGCTGTCAAATAGGCCTAACCATCGGTACATAATAAATTGAGGCACTAAGATTGCTTGGCTCGGAATCATGAAGGTCGCGAGAATAACGATGAACAGCAAATCGCGCCCTCTGAACGATATTTTCGAAAAACCGTATGCAGCCATAGCTGAAATAATCAGAGAGAAAACGGTTGTCAGTAAGGTAATCTTGATCGTGTTCCAATAGTACAAGCTAAAGGGCAGCGCGCCAAACCAAACTTCCCGGTAATTTTCAACGATATTCCAATTTTCCGGAATCCATTGAATAGGATAAGCCAACACATCAAGCTCCGGCTTAAAAGAAGCGGAGAGCATCCACAGGAATGGCATGACGAACATGATCCCACAGGCACTCATTAATAAAGTAACAATAATACGGCTAACACGTAACGAGCTCATAGGAATCCCCCTAGTAATTTACCCATTTCTTCTGGCCGATCCATTGCATAACGGTGATTGCCAGAATTAAGAGAAGAAGTGCGATGCCAATCGCCGACGCATATCCGGATTTCAATTGAATAAAAGCGACTTCATACAAGTAGAACACGATAACTGACGTCGATCCCGCAGGCCCGCCATTCGTTAAGATCATAATCAGATCAAACACTTTAAAGGAACCGACAATGCCGGTAATGAGCAGGAAGAACGTCGTTGGCGACAGCAGAGGTATCGTAACCGAGAAAAATTGGCGAATTTTCGTTGCGCCATCAATGTCAGCCGCTTCATAGAGGTCGCTTGGAATGTTTTGCAACCCCGCCATAAAGATAATCATTTCAAAGCCTATCCCCGCCCACACCATAATAATCATGACGGATATAAGCGAAAAGCTCGGATCTGCCAGCCAAGCCGGCGGATGATCAATCCCGAGCGACATCAGGAATCCGTTAATGGGTCCGCTGCTTGGATGGAATAAGACCCGCCACAGGACGGCTACGGCAACAAAGCTCGATATAAAAGGCATGAAATAAATGACTTTAAAAGCATTTTTAAAGTAGGTTGCTTTATTGATGAGGACGGCCAAGGCTAATGAGATAAACAAGGAAACCGGAATGACTAGAATCAAAACAAAATTGTTGGTTAACGACCGGATAAAATTCTCGTCCGAAAACATTTTTGTATAGTTATCTAATCCAATAAATTTGATATTGCTTAAACCCGCAATAAAGTTCCAATCGGTAAAGCTAATTATCCCGGAAAGTATAATCGGAATAATTGTGAGTACGGTGGCCGTAATTAACATTGGCGCGATAAATAAATACCCGGCTAATGTGTCCTGCAAAAATTTCTTTCGTTTTTTAAGGGGAACCTTGTTCTTCGCGGTTCCGGTTTCATGCAGCACTTGTTCCAATTTGATCACCTCATGTTGTTCGTCTATGGTTTCATTATAGGGAGGACTGCATTCGAATACAGGGCAATAATTTTTCTCTTTCAGAAATAATTTGCGCAAAATTCGACAGCTTGGCGATAAAGCATTTCCTTGTAGAACGAAAAGGCCATTCCCCGCATCACGCGGTAAGAATCACCTTTTCGCCCCGGGCAACTACTATGTTCGTCAATTTGAACTCTATCGGTTATTGGTTCGAATCAATTACCTTTTGAATTCTTTCTTGTGCAGCATTCATCGTCTTATCGATGTCCTGTCCTTGCAGCATCATGCGATCGAACTCCTCCTGCATCACTTTTTCTACTTCCGCCGAATACGCTGGCGGGTTTTTCGCTGGGATCATCACGCTGTTTTTAAGAAAGTTCAATGCTGATTCTTTATCAATCATTTCAGGATTAGCTGTCGCGGAGATAATCTTATCCAGCGCTTCTTCCATATTGGCCTTTTTCCAGGATGGGATATTTCGCCCCTGTACCATAAGCCCTTCCGTCGTAAACCAGCGGATAAACGTATAGGCTTCCTCTTTATGCTTCGACTTGCTGAACATCGTGACATAATCCGATGAGATCGTAGTCGTCATAGGGTCTTCCTTATTCACTTTCGGATACGGCGCAAAGACCGTTCTGAACGTCGCCGGCACTTTGTCCGTCCCCCCTACTTCGGGAATAAAGAACGTGCCCGTCGCTATCATACTTGCTGCTTGCGTGAAATACTGCGGCCGATAGTTCATCTTTTGGCTGAGCACCTCGGCGTAAGGCGTCGCAATTTGATCCTTTTCTGCTTGCAAGCGAATTTCCAGCGACTTACGCATAGCCGGATTCAAAATGTTCGCTGATTTGTAATCATCCGTGACCAAGTAGCCGTTTTCTAGCTTGCTAACTAATCCGAGCATCGCAAACGGATTCGTCCACGTATGGAAGTAGGTTCCATAGTGTTTTTTCTCGCCGCCCAGTTTGGTCATTTTCTTGGCATATTCCAAATATTCGTCCCAAGTCCAGTCTGTCGGAAGCGGCAGTCCTGCTTCCTTCAAATGGTCTTCGTTAATAGCCACGAAGAAATTGACTGATTTACCTGGCAGTCCATAATACTTGCCATTCTCTTGCGTATTGACGGCATATTCATCGTCAAATTTGAGCTGTTCATTATTTAAATAATCGTCAAGAGGCTCTAACATCCCGACTGCGATCCGCTGTACGTAGTGTGCGGGCGAAGAGAACATGATGACGTCCATGTCCTCGTTTGAAGCTGCGGCCAAATCCACTTTTTTCACATGTTCGTTAGAATTATTATCCCCCGCGGAGATGAAATCAACTTTGATGTTCGGATACTGTTTCTCGAATTCGCTCTTCACAACATCGAATTTCTCGTTTTCAAGGTTGTACCACGTATGAACCTTAATCGTGACGGGTTCCTTATTGCTCCCCCCATTGCTTCCGGTGTTTGTGTCTTTTGTTCCAGTTGATGAGGAACAGCCAGACAGAAGCATTGCCGCTGTCGTTAATGCGATTGCAGAGCTCTTCAACCATTTCTTAACCATTCAACTTCCCCCTTAATTGTAATAGACATTCAACCTTTAAAGCGCTTTCAAAATCAGATGGAAAGCTGCGTTTACGGTTCGTCTATGATTTGATTATAGGGAGCACGAAATTCAAATACAGGGCAATATTTTTTCTAATTCGAAAATAATTTGCGCGATAAAAGCTTTTTTCCGGTTATGATTCTGCTAACTCTAAACAGCTTTACATATAGAAGGCGCAGCCATCGGCTGCGCCCGTCCGGATAAGAATCCATCCCTTGCCTGTTATTGCTCCTTGCCAAGAAAACGCCAAAAATTCCGGTTCAACATATCATCCAAATCTCTCTGTATTTCTTCTTCCGTTACGGTCCAACCGCTGTGATGCAGCTTCTCGTATTTGTCCGCCAGCACGTTCCCGATAATTCTTCTGGAATGCTCCCATTTATAGATCAGCTGCTCGAAGACGCGGCAGTCAGAATGCTGCGGAATCATCGAAGTCCCAAGAAGCTCTAAGCGGAATCTCGTCATTTCTTCGACCATCGATTCGATGTGAAGAAACCACCAGCAGCCAAAAATCATCAGATTACGGAACTTGCGGGCAAGCACCGTCAGTTCATGTTGGTTTTCTCTTGCCAACATCGTAATAAGAAACTTCTGCTCCGGATATCGGCAGCATAACGCTTCCACTGCCGACACGTCGGACTGCATACTCATATCGCCTGCCAATCCCAGTGACGGATTCACTTTTCTCCGAACGCCAATCATGAGAGCAAACGGAATATTTTGTTTTTGGCATACCGGAATCATAACCTCATCTATCATTTTGCTTCGATGATCATCGGCAGGATATGTGAAATCACCCGGCATGGACACGGCAAGGTAGAGCGCATCCATGCGAATGATCCATTCCGATAGAAATCGGCGGGTCTCCTCTTTCGTCCGTTCCGTCCACTCCGCCTGTACATCATAACCTAGACCTTGAAGCTCACTCACGGCATGAGGCCAATCATTGAGCAGTGAATCCACTCGAAGCGCTGCATAAAACCGTGGATCCGTTTTACCTTTCCCTGATTGCCAGACAGGACGTTCTACTGGGTCGAACGGGTCGTTAGTCATCACGATTTTCTCGATTCCTGCGATTTGCATGACCGTATCGACCTGTTCATGCACCGTGCGTTTCTCAAGCGCTAGGCGGTAATCGTCAAGGTTACGAGAGGATACGTCCAGTCCAAGCCGTTTGAGAATCGTTATAAATCCTGTAGCTGCCTCGCTTACCGGTGAATGGTCAAGGAAAAGCAATTTCCATATCGAATCCGCTTGCTCCTGCTTAGTCATAGACCAGAAGTGGTCGTACTCTTCCTCCGACCACCTGAAACTCTCCGAAATCAAATAATGATAGGTTAGTAATTCATCAATGCCCCATAAAAGCAAACTCCCGAATTCAGGCGCATATAAATGCGTATGCATATCGGTGACGGGCGTGCTAAGCGCCAAGCGCTCAACCGTCTGCCGAAGATCAACCAAGCTCATATCCATTTGTGTACTCATTTTCATTTCCCCTTTTCTTAGCTATTCCATTGATAGTGATAACTGCCGTCTTTATCAATACGCTCAAACGTATGGGCTCCGAAATAATCGCGCTGGGCTTGAAGCAGATTTGCCGGGAGATACTCCGTGCGGTACGCGTCAAAGTAGGATAATGCCGAAGCGAATGCCGGTACAGGGATGCCATTCAGCGCCGCGGCTGCAACCACTTCACGCCAGGCTTGCTGATAGTCATTCACGATATTTTTAAAATAACTGTCTACGAGCAGATTCGGAAGATTCGCATCGTTATCAAAGGCGTGCTTAATATTTTGAAGGAATTGCGCACGGATAATGCAGCCACCGCGGAATATCATGGCAATGCTGCCGCAATCCAAGTCCCATTGATAAGTATCAGAAGCCATTTTCATTTGGGCGAAACCTTGCGCATAGGAGCATATTTTGCTTGCATACAGCGCTTTCCGCACTAGCTCTATGAAATCATCCCGGTTTCCGCTATATTTCGATACAACAGGCTTGTCAAACATCACCGAGGCTCTCTTGCGCTCTTCTCCCAGAGATGATAAATAACGCATGAACACGGACTCCGTGATAACAGGCAATGGAACGCCAAGATCCAGGGCATTTTGCGACGTCCATTTTCCCGTGCCTTTCTGACCGGCAGAATCCTTGATCACATCAACCACTCTTTTACCCGTTTCCGGATCAATCTTCGTGAATATATCCTGCGTAATCTCAATCAGGTAGCTGTTCAGCTCCCCTTCGTTCCATTTCTTGAAAATATGATGAAGCTCCTCCGGCTCCGCGCCGATTACGTCTTTCAGCAGATGATAAGATTCGCAAATCAGCTGCATGTCTCCATATTCGATACCGTTGTGCACCATTTTGACATAATGGCCCGCTCCGTCCGGACCGATATACGTACAGCATGGCACGCCTTCGACTTTGGCAGAAATAGCAGTTAAATACGGCTCAACATGCGCATAGGCCTCCTTGGTTCCGCCAGGCATAATCGCAGGTCCCTCTAATGCGCCCTGCTCACCGCCGGATACGCCTGAACCGATAAAACGAATGCCTAACGCCTCCAGCTCCTTCGTTCTACGCTGTGTATCAACAAAGTACGAATTGCCGCCGTCAATGATAATATCTTCTTTACCCAGGAATGGAAGGAGCTGTTTAATCGTATCGTCCGTCGCATTCCCGGCTTTAACCATCAACAGGATTTTCCTTGGCAGCGCAAGCGAAGCGACAAAGTCCCCTAAAGATTCATAGCCGTATAGCTTTCGGCCTTCAGCTTCTGCAAGTAACTCTTTTGTTTTTTCATAAGATCGATTAAAGACGGCAACCTCAAATCCACGGCTCTCCAAATTTAATGCCAGATTTTTCCCCATGACAGCGAGGCCAATAACACCAATCTGTTGTTTATTCAAGTACTTTCTCTCCCTTTTTTCAAATGAGAATGAGCATCATCTTTTAATTGCATATATAGAGAAGGACAGGCATCCTATCAATAACAACGTTGTTAAAAATGGCCGCACTTACTCCAGCAAATAGCTTACCCCGAGAACAAGACTGAATAAACAAGCGGCATACATCGTAACCGGAAGCAGCGGCTGAATTTTTTTGACAAGATCATGAAACCAAAGGCTGACAATCGCTATAAGTGCGTGTGAGAGAAGCAATCCTATGCTAAACGCGGCTACCGCAAGCATACCGTGGTTCGCTGCGGCTGCTCCCGCGACCGTGGTGAACAAAAGAAGCTGCGTTGGCGTTTCCGCACCGATGCCATGGATGACTCCGACCGTAAATACATTCCGGCGCGTAAAAGTAAACGGCTCGCCGTTTCTCCGCCTAAGCTTCTGAAATATAGCAATCCCGCGGCTCCAGTAGACACCGCTCCCATTTCTTCTTCCAATCAAAATAAGGATTGCCATAAAGATCAAAGTAATGCCTACCGCCTTGCCCATCCAGTGATCGACCCAAATCGGAACGGTCCAAGCAAATAAAAGAATACTGCAGCCAAGCACGAAAACGACCGCTTCATGCCCGCCCGCGTACCAGAGAGACAGCTTCATCCTCTCTTTCTTCGAGCCCGAGCTGCCTCCTGTTATATCAGCTAAAGCTGCGACATGGTCCAAATCTATGCCATGGCGCAGACCCAGCAATATAGACAATGCTAACAAACCTATTAACTCCACTAGTATCCCTACTCCTATTCGCTGAGCTGTTTATAGACTTCGCTGTAGACAGTTTCGAGAGGAATGCCGTACGTTCTTGCGGCTTGAGCCGCATCCTCATATTCCGGAGATTGGCGAATGATTTTTTCTCCATCTAGAGCCTGCTTCACTCTTACCGATCCGAAAGGAGTTTCCACTTGAATCCAACGGCGTGCAAGCGCCTTGCGCTGCCATTCGCTCCTGCGTACTCCGAAAGTCGATGTTTCTGCAAGCATCGTCTCCTCGCAACGCGCGCTGGTTGCCGGATGGCATAGAACGGTGACAAGGACGCCGGGACGGTTTTTTTTCATATAAACCGGCGTATGATAAACATCGAGAGCTCCGGCTTCGAACAGCCTCTCCATGGCAAAACCAAGCGTCTCCCCCGTTGAATCATCTACCTGCGCTTCGAGGACGACAATCGTCTCGTTAAAACTTTTCTCTTGCTCTTGCTGGTATAAAACAGCTCTGACTACGTTCGGATGATCGAAATTTTTTGTACCTGCGCCATACCCGATTCGATCAATCGTTCCTGCGGGCAATGGACCAAAGCTTGAAGCCAGCGCTTTGACGATCCCGGCACCGGTCGGCGTTGTTAATTCCCCTTTCGCCGTGAACTCAGATAATGGAACGCCGCGCAGCAGCTCTGCCGTCGCGGGAGCAGGTATCGGATATAAGCCGTGGGCCATGCGCAGCCTGCCCGTTCCCGTTGGTACGGGAGAAACGATGATTTTTCCGGCATCTAGGCTCTCCAGTGCAAGGCAAACGCCAATCACGTCCAAAATGGAGTCCATCGCTCCCACCTCGTGAAAGTGGACATCGGCTGGGTCCACACCATGAATCTTGCCCTCCGCTTCAGCGATTAAGCGAAAGATGGACAAACTTCTCTCTTTCACCCGATCCGGCAATGTTGAAATCTCGATCATTCTCATAATGTCAGATGCTTTTCTGTGCTCATGCGAATGCTCATGATGATGAGCATGTGTGTGAGTCTGCGAATGTTCATGATGATGAGCATGTGTGTGAGTCTGCGAATGTTCATGATGATGGTCATGTGCGTGAGCATGCGAATGCTCATGATGATGGTCATGTGCGTGAGCATGCGAATGCTCATGATGATGCTCATTTGTGTGATCATGATGGTGATGATCGTGTCCGCCGTTATGCTCACTTTGATCGAAGCTGAGCTTCAACCACTTCGCGGTTATGCCTCTCCGGTCCACCTTTACGAATTCCATCGTGAAAGGATCGATCGGTAATTTCGATAAATGGCTGATAATATAATCCGTATTTGCACCCAGGTCCACGAGTGCGGATAACGCCATATCTCCTGCGATGCCAGAAATACAATCCAAATAAACCGTCCTCATCCTAAGTGCCCTCCGCTACCAATTGTAAAATCATTGCTGCTTGAAACCCTGCCCCGAAGCCGTTATCGATATTGACGACCGTCACGCCGGCGGCGCAGGAGGTCATCATGGCAAGTAGCGTTGTAATCCCTTGAAGATTAGCGCCATAACCGATAGAAGTAGGTACTGCTATAACCGGTCTGCGCACAAGTCCTCCGACAACGCTGACTAAGGCGCCCTCCATACCGGCTACCCCAATCACAACAGACGCTTCCCGGATGCGTTCCTTTTGGCTAAGAAGCCGATCGATTCCTGCGACTCCGACGTCAAAGATACGATCAACCTCGCAGCCCATCCATTCCGCTGTCCCTGCCGCTTCCTCCGCTACCGGTATATCCGAAGTCCCTCCGGTCAGAACCGCCACTTTTCCTGGGAGCTTGCGTGCCGATTGACCCAGCGAGATAAGTCGAGATCCACTATCATAACGAGCCTCAGGGTACCTTGCAATCACTCGCTCCGCCATCTCGGCCGTTGCCCGGGTGACAAGCGCCCTGCCATGAATTTCAACGAGCCTTGAGAAAATGGTTTCAACCTGATCCACTGTCTTTCCCTGCCCAAAAACGACTTCCGGATGTCCCGTCCGCTCGTTGCGCCCCACATCCAGCTTACAAAATCCAAGATCCTCAAACTCATTCATATCGCCGAGCCCCCAAGTTCAAGCACTTTATTCATACTGCCGCTGCGGTAACCGGAAAGATCCATCGCAACGTAGATAAATCCAAGCTCTTTCAATCGCTCTGAAATGCTGGATGCGTGGCTAATGAGCTGCTCCATTGCCCTCGGTTCTACTTCGATTCGTGCGATATCGCCATGACTCCTGACCCGTACTTGCCCAAAACCTAGTGAACGAATATAGCGTTCAGCTTCTCCAACACGTCCAAGCTTCTCGATCGTAATCGTCTCGCCGTAGGCAATCCGGGAGGAAAGACAAGCGAATGACGGCTTATCCCAAGTGGGCAGTCCGTGCTCACGAGAGAGATCACGGATTTCTTCCTTATAAAGTCCGGCTTCCTGCAAAGGCCCCCGCACGCCTCGTTCTTTCGCCGCTTGAACCCCTGGCCTATGCTCATTCATGTCATCCGCGATGAGCCCGTAGACGATATAGCGGTAAGCTCCGTCCTTGATGAACGGCTCGATATGCTCGAATAGACTCTTTTTGCAAAAATAACAACGGTTTGCATTATTCTCTTTGTATCCAGGAATACTTAATTCAGACGTTTCGATCACCTTATGAGTCGCGCCAATGCTCTTCGCCAGCCGGATCGCTTCCTCAAGTTCTTCCGTCGGATAGGTTTCCGAATCGGCTGTGACCGCCAAGACCCGCTCGCTTCCCAGTGTTTTTATTGCGGCATCCAGAAGAAATGTACTGTCTACGCCTCCGGAGAACGCTACCACAACCGATTCCATTTCTGTTAGAATCGCCTGCAGCTTGCTGTATTTATCATGCATCGTATTGACACCGCCTTCCGTTAAATTCATCCAACCGACGTATGCTGCAGTTTCGATATTTCCCTCATAGGCTCTTTCAATCGATCGTATAAGCTTAAATATAGCGGAAGTATTCTTTGATAGAGCTTATGATTGGTCAAATCAGGTTCATAGAGACTGCCCTCCTGCTCCTTCCACCTCAGAAGCGTGCCGCGGCAGCCATCCATCGCGTATAATCCAAGCTGAGCGGCTCCAAGTCCTGAGCTTTCTACGGACTCGGGTACCCGTACGGGCACGCCCAGCATGTCGGCCATCATTTGACACCATAAGGCCGAACGTGCAAAACCTCCGGATGCTCTGACCTCTTTAGGCTTTTCACCAGCCTGCTTCATTAAAGATACGATTGCCGTAATCTGAAACAGAACACCTTCCATTGCAGCGCGAAGCATATCCGTCTCCCTATGCGCGAGCGTCAATCCGAACATGACGCCTTTGGCCTCGGCATCCCAGAAAGGAGCCCGTTCTCCCGATAAGAGAGGAAGAAACAGCAGGCCGTTTGATCCCGGAGGCACAGCACCAGCTATAGGTAGCACCTCATCTAAAGACTTACCGGGGTAGAGGCGATCCGAGATCCACCTGGCTACGATAGCACCGTTGTTGGAAGGCCCGCCTACAATCCAATGATCTTTTGTCAAGGCATAGCAGAACAGCTTCCCATCTGCATCGAAGGTAGGCTTTTTTACGGTAGTCCGCACTGCTCCGCTTGTGCCAATCGTCACTGCCAGCACACCTTCCTCCACTGCGCCAATCCCGAGATTGGCTAATACCCCGTCCTGTGCCCCGATAATGAATGGCGTGTCCGTGCCAAGTCCCATCCGTTCTGCCGCTTCCCTGCTCAGTCCATTGATTCGCTCCGTCGAAGGAACAAGCCGTGGCAGTTGATCCTCACGAATACCCGCCAGTATTAAAGCTTCCTTATCCCATGTCAACGTTTCGAGATGAAATAAGCCGGTAGCGCTGGCAATCGAATGATCCATCATCATAATTCCAAATAACTTATTCAAAATATATTCTTTTATACCGACGAAATGATGCGCGGAATGAAATAGATCCGGTCGCTCCTCCCTCATCCAGATCAGCTTGACAAGCGGCGACATCGGGTGGATCGGCGTGCCCGTTCGCGAATAGACCGATAATCCCGTTCCGTCATTCATCAACCGCTCGGCCTGGGCTGCGCTGCGCTGATCAGCCCAAGTAATGCTCGGTGTGAGCGGAAGACCATTCGCATCAAGCAGAATCAAGCTGTGGTTGGCTGAGCTAAAGGCAGCACACCGTATTTCCCCTGCCTGAAAACCGCCTTTCTTCATAACATGACCAACACTATCAATTACAGCCTCGCAGATGACATCGGGATCCTGTTCGGCATACCCTTGCCTCGGAGTGTGCAGCGGATACTCAATCGAATGGCTTCCAAGGATCTGTCCTGTCAGGTCGACGGCCAACGTCTTCGTGCTCGTCGTTCCGATATCAATGGCTATTACAATTTTTGCATCCGTGCTCATTTTGGCAAAAATCCTTCCTCGTCGAACGTCCACTCGTAAGGTCCTTCCAAAATCTCGATGCGTGGATTTCTTTTTGCTTCCTCAAGCAGCGATTCGGAAATTTCAATCGTTCCAAGATGCAGCGTATCGCGAATCCGAACCAGCTTGCACTTTGTGTAATCCAAAATGTTACAGGTTTTGATCGCCGCTTTAATCGCGTCGCGATCATTTTCAAGAGTAGTCGCCTGCTTTGTCGGCGCACAAACCGTAGAGGTCAGTCCATTGGCATAGGTTGCAGGCCAATCCGTTTTACTTACTAATCTGCTTGTCGTGAAATCAGCTGTGCCCACTCCGTTTGCATTACCCTGTGACTCTGGCGTCAGATCGAGAACAACCATCTTGTTCACCTCTGGCCCCCCGTGCGCATATGGCGTCGGGTACCTGCCCGTGATATTCGGATCCGCTCCGTCTCCGCTAATGTTTTTACCGATGTAATCAATAACAAGAACGTCCAGATCCGTGAATAGAATTTGCGGGAGTCGGCTCTTCGCTTCAATTAACAGCTCCTTTTCTCTTTCCTCCATCGTATCCGTTCCGAGAACCTCAATCCGGCAGATTTGGTCGTACGCATTCTCCACGACAGCCACTCCAAACCGGATCGGAAGCTTCTCGATCATCACGCGTGCCATTGCGGGTACATTATCAGCCATATACTTAAAGCCAAGTTGATGGCATGCCTCTGCTCCTTTTTGCTTTCCCAATCCGATTGAGATCATTTTAAACATGCCGCTTTCAATCGCCCCTCGAAAAGCCGTATGCGGCTTTATGCGGTTAATGACGATGATGGCATCCGACTCCGTAGCGGCGATTTTGTCACAATAAATCGGCAAGCCGTTCGGCAGGCGGTCAAGCTCTACGACCTCCATCGATGAACGGACCGGGCAACCCATTCGCTCCTCGTCTACGCCTAGATGGGCAAGCACCTCGGTTTGCCCTTCTGCCGTGGCTCCCCCATGACTTCCCATACATGGCACAATGAAAGGCTCGGCGCCGATTCTCTTCAATTCGTCAATAACGGTCTTTGTGAGCTCATCGATTCTGGAAATTCCCCGGCTGCCTACGGCCACCGCAACTCTCTGTCCTGCAGTAATCCCGGTCATGGAATCGGCCGTACGCAGCCGCTCAATCAAATCTCCGATTGGATCCTCAAGTATGGTGTCATCAAACGACTGACGAATCTTCACCAGCTTCGGTAAAGGTGTATTTTCGACTAAACTTCGAAGTAAATTACTCATATGGTCATCGCTCCAAACCCTCCGTCAACACGGATCATCGCTCCGGTGACAAATGATGATGCTTTTGCCGAGGCCAAGTAAACAATGGTTCCTTTAAGTTCCTCCGGATCTCCGAAGCGGTTCATTGGCGTGTGCTTCATAATCGATTCCACTCTGTCCGGCGATAAGATTTTTTTGTTTTGTTCTGCCGGGAAGAAGCCAGGAATGATGGCGTTAACCCTTACCTTGCTCGGAGCGAACTCCCTGGCCAAATATTGGGTTACACTATTTACCCCAGCTTTCGATACCGAGTAAGTAAATACCCGAGACAGCGGAGGCGAAGAGGATACGGAAGAAATATTGATTATGGAGCCGCCATCCCCCTGCTCAATCATCCTTTTACCAAAAACCTGGCTGGCCAAAACTACGCTTTTGAGGTTAACATCCATAATTCGGTCCCATTCCTCCATTTCGAGATCAAAAAACGGTGTCGCGCTATTCGTCCCCGAGGCATTAACAAGCGTATCCACACGGCCGCCCCATTCAAGCACTATATTCAAAACCAACTGCAGTTCCTCTTTTTTAGTCGCGTCCGCCTGCAAAGGAATCGCGATACCGCCATTCCGTTCGATCTGCTCACAAACGAGCCGAGCTTTCTCCATGTCCCTGCCAACGACCGCCACTTTTGATCCTGCTTCCGCAAGCGCAGCAGACATGGCACTGCCTAACACGCCATTGCCACCGATAACGACAGATACGGTATTTTGTAATTCTAACATCTATAAAACCACCTTTAATCGCAAATTAACAACGTTGTTATTTTTATGATATCCGAATATCCCATTGCTGTCTATACGAAAAATATGCCGCTTTCATTTGCAAAAAATGTATTCTATGATAAAGTGAACGACATAAATTAGAACTCGGACTAGTGCCTTCCGGAGGGAATCCATGGTAACCATTAAAGACATCGCAGACCGAGCCGGCGTCAGTTTTTCCACTGTCTCCAAGGCATTGAGAGACAGCCCGCTCGTACAGAACAAAACAAAACAGCATATACTTTCTATTGCAAAGGAAATGGGTTACCAACCCAATATCGCAGCCCGAAGCCTCGTCTCCCGAAGAAGCGGAGCGATTGGCGTCGTATGGCCATCCATTGAACGCGCCGCCCTTTCATCCCTGATTACAAAGATCAATGAGCAACTTGAAAAAAAGGGCTACGTCACTTTGCTTTCTATAAGCCATTTAGAATCAGCGATCGAAATCTTCCGTCGTTACCAAGTAGACGCTATACTCGTCTTTGGGGACAGGGATAGTATTTCCAGCTTCAACAAGTTAAATCCGCTGCAGATCCCCATTCTGACTTATGGCGCTGCAGGCTACACACCGTACTCTGCCGTTGACGTTAACCGTGGCCAAGCCGTTCGTCTTGCCGTACGTCACTTGGTTGAACTCGGTCATAAGGATATCGCCTATATCGGCGAACCTAACTCGCAAGATCCACTGCAGACCGTTAAGATCGAAGCTTTTCGCGACGAAATGATCCGTCTGGGCTTACAGGTCAGGAACGACGCCGTGCTTCACATGAACGGCTTAGAATTTCACGACGGTTACATGGCCGCACGTACAATGCTGGATCAAACAATATGTCCTACAGCCGTCATCAGCGGCGGCATCGATTTGACACGCGGCATCATTCGGGCCATAGGAGAGCATGGACTTCGCGTTCCGCAGGATATTTCCGTAGTCAGTTATGACAACCTGCCTCAAATGGAAGACCTTGAAACGCCGATGACCGTTGTCGGCGTAGCCATCGATACGATAACATCCGTCATTTCAACAACCATTCTCGAGCTTATTGAAAACCCGGAATCACTCAAAACCGTATACTTAGAGCCTGAGCTCGTGATCCGCGACTCCACCTCCCAAAGGTGATTAACGAAGCAGGAATACGATTATTCATTTCTCGCATAGCCCCTAACAAGAGTGGCCGCCAATAAAAATAACGGCATGGCTAATCCAAACGTTAGATTAAAAAACGGAAAAATGGTTCTACTGAAGTTAATTATGTAACTTGAATTCGGTATAACAAGCAAAGCAACATTCACAATTAGAATACCAAGCGGAATTATTAAAAATTTACTGTCTTTTAAATTTAAGGTTTGTGCTAAACCATAAACGATCAGATAAAAATAAGTACACATTTTAATAAAACAGGTGAAAAACCAGGCGAACGCAATCGTTGACTCTACCCGTTCGAAAAATTTTCCAATGCTGATTTTTTTTGCCAAAGTATAGCTTGGATAGGTTTCGCTCGATGTAATCTCTAAGCCTAATACAAGAATCGCAAGCATCGTAATCAAGAACAACAGCGACCATCCGATAAAAACACCTGATAAAAGAGCTTTTCTAACCTTTGCTTGCTCGTTTGCATGAGGGAAGATCATCAAAAAGAGCACGAGCTCTAAAAACGGAAAACTCATCAATGGGACTGCGCCTCTTATGACAGGTTTAAATCCTCCTTCGAAGATGGGTAATAAATGTTCAATATGGATTTGGGGTATAAGAGTGATAAACATAAAGGCGAGCATGAAAAGACTTATGGCCACCAGAATTTCGGCAGTGCGGGAAATGGATTCTATCCCTAATTTCACCGCGTATATGACAACTAAAATAAAAATGATGTATATCGCTCCGATTGGTGTTTCTGGCATCGTTTGAACCTGAACAAATCCTCCCATCCCCCTTAAAGTAAGAGCACTTAATAAGACAGGATAAATCATAATAAATAGCAAGGAAGTTAACTTTCCAACCCATTTTCCCAACACCGCTTCAAAAATCTCGGTTAAATTTTTCATAGGATGCTTTTTATGTAAGGCCAAGTATAAAAAAAGTATGGGCAGCGTTAGGAAGAGCGCCAGAATTGCAGCTAACCAAGCATCTTGTTTGGCTTCCATCGCAAGAATTGAAGGTATCGTAAGTATCGAAGTACCTGTTACATTCATGATGACCAATATTGAAAGCTGCCTGGTCGAAATCGCGCTTCGATGCTCCATACCTCCGCACGCCCCCTCAGTTATAGTTAATTTAATAGATGAAATACCGCTTCACTCAAAGGTCTATATACGATAGTAAGCCATTGCAATGGATTGGGCAGCTTCGCATGCAGTCCTTGGGCTATGCTTAAAAGGATACAGATGAACAAAAAAACGAGAAACACCATTACTTCTTTTTTTAGCCCTCTCTTTAAAAGAGGTGGAACCTCAATGCACGCAATCAAAGTTGACAGAGCGATCATGCTCGAAACAATTAGCATGTCTTATCATTCCTTTCCAGCTACTTTTGACATCGAATGAATGACTGTGCCCATATTCCGGATTTTCACTTCAGCCTTAACCGCAACTTGGAGGTCGGCAAACTTCTTATCCCAATTATCGTTTAACTCTCTCCATGCTATTGGATCTGCTCGATGCAGAACTTCGCCGAAACCAAAGATATCGGTTTTATATTTGGTTCTCACTGTTTTGATCGTATTGGTCAACAATTGCTCAAGATACTTCGATGCATCCTCCTGAAGTTCGTCAATGGTGGCCGGATTTGCTAGATCCATATGGCAGGCGATCTCGTCAATGTTCATCTCTGTTCGAACGAATAGTTCAACCCGGGGTACACCTTGCTGAATTTTTCCTTTGATCTTCGTTTTAGAGCGCATGACCTCATACGTAATTTTTTGCTTTCCGCTCGGGCAGTCGGTGACTAATCCTGAATGGGTTACATTATCAGTGATGTAGTTGAAGCCTAGGCTCTCCTGCTGACTTAGCCAGCCAATGAGTTTGTCATCCTTAAATACGGATAGCCCCAGTAGTTCAATATCGCTGGAGGGCTCTATCGTCTTTAAATTATCCGCAGAATTGCCTTTCTTCAAGCTGCCGGTTACTTTGAGACCAGGTAATACCACACTTTTACCCGTGCTCGACAAGGTGGTAATGAGGGCATCCAATTTCACTCCCGCCGCTGACGACAAATAATCTTCTGAGGTTTCAATCGATTGAAATACCTTCGCCGCCGGGACATTATCAATTGGGCTCATCACCGTTAATATATTTTCAGCAGCTGTGCCTTTTGCTATGACGATGTCAAAGTCTGCTCGAAAGTACCTATTCCTTCTAAAAAAATCTATAATTTCATTTAAACCCTCTCTTGCTGTTTTTTCACCGATTGCGAGTATGCGTAAATGCCCTAAGTGTATCCTTCTTGGACTCGTCTTTGTCATCTTCCGCAGTGCCTCTGAAATGGAATAACCTTTCGCTTTAAAAAGGATGACGGGAGATTGCCCTCCTCCCCCCTTTTTATTAGAAGCATATTGTTTCGGTTCTAAAACTTGGACGGCTACCTCATACATATCCCCCGGTTTATCGACGGATATCCCGGCAGCTATCGAAAATTCATTTAATTCGTTACGGCTCCAACAGCCTGTTACAAATGCTAATAAGAAAACAGGCAATAAAATGACAGCTAATTTTCTTTTCATCCTATTCCCTTCCGAATACGCCGCTTGGCCTGATCCGCTTTTATTTTGGTGGACGCACGCGCTGCCGCATTAGATTATGACGAGCTATTAACTTCGGCCGAAAAATCATGGACCTAATAGGCGCCCTCAATAAGCCATCCTTCTGGCCTTGCAGGTCAAATGGCGCAAACGGACTTAAATAGGGAACGCCGAACGAACGTAAGCTGCTTAAATGAAGGACCAGGGCTACGAATCCCAAGCTAATGCCATATAGTCCAAAAGAAGCGCCCAAGAAAATAAAAGGAAACCGCATTAACCGGATCGATATGGCCATATCATTCGATGGAATAACAAAGTTCGCAACTGCGGTTATGGAGACTACGATGACCATTGCCGGAGAAATAAGTCCCGCTTCGACCGCGGCAGTTCCAAGAACGATCGAACCGACAATGGACATCGCTTGTCCAATATTCCTAGGCATTCGAATGCCAGCCTCACGTAAGATCTCAAAAGTAATTTCCATGAGCATGGCTTCGATAAATGCCGGAAATGGTACGCCTTCGCGTTGGGCAGTCAAACTCCCGAGAAGTGTGCGCGGTATCATTTCAATATGAAAAGTGGTAACGGCAACGTAGATAGACGGCGCAAATAGGGCGATAAAAATCCCCAAATAACGTAATAGCCGTATAAGTGAACCGATATCCGCACGGTGATAATAATCTTCCGCAGAATGTATAAAGGAAACAAATAAGGCAGGTACGACAAGTACATAAGGAGTGCCGTCAACTAATATAGCCACTTTACCCTCAAGCAGCGAAGCCGCTATCACATCCGGCCTCTCCGAGTTAAATATAGTCGGGAACGGGGTCTTCGCTTCGTCCTGAATCAGCTCTTCTATGTAATTGCTTTCAAGGATGCCGTCGATGTCGATTCGCTTTAGCCGCGCGAGCACTTCATCTACTATCTTCTCGTTAGCAACTCCGTTGATATACAGAATCGCTACATCTGTTTGTGTCAAACTCCCGATTTGAATGGTTTCCAACCACAAATTCGGGGATTTTATCTTCCTTCGGATCATGGCCGTATTCGCCCTCAAATTTTCCGTAAAACCTTCCTTAGGCCCACGAATAACCGTTTCAGAGGTTGGCTCTGTAATTCCGCGCTCCTTCCAGCCGCTCATGCTGATTGAAAATCCGGATAAATAACCATCCATCAGCAAAATAACGCTTCCAGACAACATCGAATGAAACATGCCGTTAAAATCAACTACATCATGTTTAACTCCCGTTGTTGTTAAAAGATAATCTTTCAAGTATTGCAAAACGTTTCCATCGGATTTTAATTCATCGGATGATAAATAATCGTTTTTTATCATCAGTGATTCCAGAACAAAATCGTTTACTGCATTTGAATCAATCAGCCCGTCAATAAAGATGACGCAAGCTTTTACATCCATCATCCCTAGTTTGATTTCACGGACAATGACATCTGTACTATTACCCATTCGTTGTTTCATTTTATGGATATTCTCTTGTAGGTCAGCAGCCAACGGTTCATTGGTTTGCATGAGATCACTATCCATCAAAACACCGCCTTCTATACTTTCTTTGCTTAAAATTCCCAATTGACTCTTTTTCATGCATGGATAAACCCTCGATTCGTATCCCAAACCAAACCAAAACAAATAAGCCCGAGGCTATGCCCCGGACAATGGTATGCGTCATCAAATATTCTCTACAGCTGATTATTCTTTTTTAATTGCTCACTTAACCAGACCAAACGCTGCTTCGACAAATTGTAAATCCATACAATGGCAACTAACGCGATCAGAGAGCCAAGCGCGGGAATCAGTGTGATCAAACTCTTTATTCCTCTCGCTGCTTCTTCCGTTTGAATCTGCAATCCGGAATTATATCCGACGGCAACGAGCGCAAATCCGCCGAGTCCTCCCGCAACCCCTTGACCAATTTTACGAACTAAGGAGTAGACGGAATAGACGGTTCCCTCTTCGCGTTTGCCTGTAATGAACTGCTGATAATCGATGCAATCCGAGACCATCGCCCAAACCAAGATATTTAAGAAAGCCATGCCAAAGCTTGAAACAAAGTAAAAACCGATATACACATAGGGGCTTGTTAAAGGAAGAATAAACATAATGAAATTAATCATTACCGCAATGCTTAAGCCGATGACGGCCGTCTCTTTCTTCCCGTATTTCTTGACCAAAGGAGAGACGAGCGGCATGGCAAGGAGCGCAGAACCCAATCCAATTAAACCAGCAATAGAGATTAATCCCGGCGATTTGAAATAGTCCTTGAACAAATAAGGCGTTATTGCGGATACCACCATCAAAGAGACCATCATTCCGAAGGAAGCGAGCATGATGCCGAGCAGTGCTTTGTTTTTAAATAAGCCTTTTACAGTTATCAATAAGTTTACTTTCTCAGAGGCAGGCTTAACTGTTCTTATTCTTTCTACCGTTAGCCGATAAGAGCTTAAGTAACAAATAATTGCAAGCACTGCGCAAATGACGGCTATCGATACAAATCCGCTTGCTGTAGGCGTTTTTCCGCTGCCGAATATAATGATCGGCGCCACAGTCATTATAAATACATTGGCTATAATCGCACCCATCGTCCTGAATGTAGAAAGTGACGTTCTTTCCACAGGATCTGATGTGATGACGGATGCTAAAGAACCATAGGGAATGTTTATCGTTGAGTAAGCCAAGCCCCATATAATGTAGGCTGCCGTTGCGAGAATAACCTGCCAGCCTGCGGCAACCGGAAAATAAGTAAAGGTCAGAACACCGAAAGCGGTTACAGGAATTGCACTATATAATAGATAAGGCCTAAATTTGCCTTTTGCCCCGACAGGCCTTGAATCGACATAAGCCCCCCATGCCACATCAAATAATGCGTCCAGTACTCTAGCCACGAGTAAAATCATGCCGGCAGTCGCAGCGGATATGCCATAAATATCCGTATAGAACAACATTAAATAACCGCTTATTAATGTAAAAAACAAATCGTTTCCTACGTCTCCGAACATATAGCCGACTTTATCTCTGATCCCGAACTTTCTAACGCCTTGAACGGCCGGAGCCTCCGTCTTTTCCAACAGCTTCGCAGTTTGTTCCATGTCTTATCCCCCGAGTAGGTACAAAATCTCGGGACGGGACAGACGTTAGCCAGCGGCCTTCATCTATCCGAATTCCCGAGTTTACATTTACGTTCATTACATGGTGCAAGGCCAATCGCTATTATTGCTTATAACCGAAATCCGGAATGGCCGACCATCTTTCGCGCAGTGCGTGGGCTGCGTATTTGGGCTTTCTGTCCCTTGTGAAAATACCCTTCTTGTTCCCTTGCACACGGATAAATCCTTGGCTTGTATTAAAATCGGCAAAGTTCCACACCTGCTCGCCGACGAAATTATCGAATTCATCAAACACTTCGTGATTCGCACGCAGGTACTCAACTTGATATTCTTCCGTAAACATGACGGCATCGATATCATGTAGTCCTGCAACCGTATCAGCGCCATATTCGGTCATCACAATCGGTTTGTTTGGACAGCGCTCGCGCCATCCGTTCAGCTCCATACGGAGATTCACTTTCGCATTTTCCAAATCCCCGCCATCCACATACCAACCGTAATACCGATTTAATGCAAGTACATCAACAAGCTCTGCTACTTTGCATGTATCGGGTGTTGACATTAAATGCGTGACGATAGTTACCGGTCTATTTTGCGGGTCAATGGCTTTAGTCAGTTCAACAAGCGGTTTAAAATACTCGTATGCCCCTTCTTCCTCAGAAGCCGGTTCATTCGCAATCGACCACATGACCACGCAAGCATGGTTCTTATCCCTGGCAATCAGCTCTTTAATTATTTCTTGATGATGTTCTTGCGTTTTTAGTTCAGCCCAAGTATTCCTTTTTGGACCTCCCCCAAACAGCGCGGCCATAAAGTTCAAATGAAGTCCTACAGCAGGAGTCTCATCGATAACGACTAAGCCTTCTTGATCGGCTAATCTCATCAGCTCTTCCGAATAAGGGTAGTGTGCCGTACGGAATGAATTGGCTCCGATCCATTTCATTAATCGGAAGTCCATAACATTGGCCGATTCATTAAAGCCTCTTCCGTGAATAGGGGTATCTTCATGCTTGCCGAATCCTTTGAAATAAAACGGCTTATTATTAATCAGGAATTTTCCGTCGATGACCTCAACCGTTCTGACTCCGAAAGGCTGGAAATATACATCAACGATTTGATCGCCGTCTAATAGCTCTACTTTAAGGTTATACAAATAAGCGTTAAGCGGCTCCCACAGCTTCACATCGGCGATTCTGATTTCGCCTTGCGCTTCGCCGGCTTCCCCGACTATTGCACCGTTTGCATCTAATACGCTAACTCTAACGCCAGCCTCTCCCACAACATCCAAAGAATAGTTCACAATCCCTGACTTCTCATTTATTGAAGGAACGATCGTAATGTCTTTGACATACGTTTGGGGAGTCGAATAAATTTTGACTGGTCTATGAATTCCTGCATAATTAAAGAAATCGAAGTTCGGCTGATTCCGAGCAACCTTGCCTACGCCGGGAATATCTTTCTCCGTGTAGATCCCAATCGGGAGCGTTGTTTCGTCCACGATACTATTTACGGCAACCGTTACACGGTTTGAACCTCCGACCAGATTTGAGCTAAGCTCGGCCTCAAAAGGAGTAAAACCGCCTTTATGCTCCATCGTGAGCTCTCCATTCACATAAACCTTTGCCGTATGCGTTGCCGAGCCGAACCGCAGCACGATTCGCTGGGACCTAAAGATACTCGGTACTGTAAATTCTTTCTCATACCATACCCAGCCTACGTGATTACGAATATCGGCGGTTACACCCACATCATTGAAAGACGAAGGAACTGCCATATTCATCGTTTCGCTAAGCGAAGATTGAAACCATTTCTCTTCAAAACCTTTTCCGGAATCCAGCTTGAATTTCCAAATGCCGTTTAAATCAATAATGGCACGGGAATCACTAATAATGGGATATAGCATCTCTCTACTCCTTTTTGTGTACCTTATTGTGTTTCTGTAAGTTAAAGTTTATACTAAAAGCGCTTACAAATATAAGTACTGTATTAGCATATTCAGGACTAAATTAGCGTCAAGGAGACACAATTGAACATGGGACATGATTTTCTCCAAATCACTCCGATCAGTACGACCATTTTTCATTTGACGGGTATTAATACTTTAGTGTTAGACAAAGACGGTTCTACCCTATTCGCTCATGAGCATGACCAACTGTTGGATTTTCTTTTTGAAGAACAGAAAGAAACTCTTCAACACCTTTGCAAGGAAGCGGTGCGACTTGATCAATGCTGCCTCTATACGAACGACTGGGGACTCTCCTACTTAGCTCGAAATTTTCAAACCAGCAATAACGGCACTCTCATTTTGGTAAACGGCCCATTCTTATTACAAATCCCGGATACGAGTAAACTAAACATTCAACAAAACAGTCGATTTGCGTTAGAAGAATTTTTTAGAGGATTGACGCTTCTGGGGATCTCCAAAGTACAAAGTATTACCAACATTCTCGATAAAGCAGAGACGCTTTATCATGTTCCGATGAAGGTTGTCCCCGCAAGACAAAAACAAGTAGAGCAGCATCAAAAATCAATCACTGATTCTAATTATTATCAGCCTGATGAACAGGATGTCGAATTAATCGAACACAAATATCGTTTTGAGAAAGAAATCATGCATGCTGTAGAACTTGGCGACACTGAGCTTATCAACGATTTGATGATAAAAATGAAAAACATGTACGATCTCTCCGACAGGTTCCCGAACCAACCGGTCAGAGCCATGAAAAACGGCTTAATCATTTTTAATACGTTATTACGCATAGCCGCAGAAAACGGAAAAGTGCAGCCATTTTTCCTGCACAAAATTTCAGAAAAATTTTCCAAGCAAATCGAGCGTACTGATAAAATTGAATCCCACGATACTTTAATGGCACTCATGAGCAATGAATATTGCGAATTAGTGAATCATAACGCGATCTCGGGCTATTCCCCTTTGATCAAGAAAGCCATGGAGCACTTAAACACTTACATGGGCAAGCCTCTGAATTTGGATAGCTTGTCGCAGCATTGTTTTGTTCATCCCGCACATTTATCGAGACAATTCAAAAAAGAAACAGGAATGACCCTGACGGACTACCAAAACTTAATCCGAATTAATGAAGCGAAACGGTTATTGAAAAACGCTCAAGATACGATTGCCAATATCGCTGGTGCCGTCGGCTTTAATGATTCCGGATACTTCACACGTATTTTCAAAAAAATTGAAGGCATAACGCCAACGGAATACCGCAGCATACAATAAGATTATTACTCATGCAAAAACAGACCTGAAGCTGCTGGGCAGCATCAGGTCTGTTTAAGTTAACTGTACTCACTTATACAAATAGGCGTAAATGTTATACATCAAAACAGCCGCTTGGGCTCTATTTGTCGTTGCTTTTGGATGAAACGCATTGTCAAATCCCTGAGCCAGCCCCAGCTTAACCATAGCGGCCACGCTATTCACAGCATAATCCGATACCGCTTCGTAATCGCTGAATTGATGAAGTTGTACTTCCTGCGCATCTATTGTCATTTGTTTGACCATTCGCAGCGTTCGCTCTGTCAATACCATCATTTCTTCTCTTGTGATCGGCTCATGCGGCATGAATAAGTTATTACCTTTGCCTTGTGTAATCCCGATCCCTCTGGCAATTTTCACAGCGTCACTGTAGTAAGCGTTCTCTTGTACATCCGAGAATTGAACTCCCGTTCCCTTACTGACATCGAGGTCTAATGTCCGAACGAGCAGGACCAGAAAGTCGGCGCGAGAAACGTGCTGACCAGGATCAAATGCGCTGTCCGATACACCGTTGATAACCCCTTTGGAGGCCAGTACTTCAATTTGTTTTTTCGCCCATTCCAAAGAAACAATATCATCAAATGTCTTCTGAACAAAGGCTACTGCATATTGACTAAAATGTGTTGTCGAAAAAATCACAGTACCCGTTACCTTATCAAATCTGCCGTTTGGTACCGGAACTGCTTCTCCCTCTTCGGACAAATACCGCACAACGATATGCTCATGATGCGTCAATTCCTCCTCATTCGGCGTGTAAGGTATAGTTACTGTTACGGGAGCATCCGGGTTGCTCCAGGAAATAGTTTTTCCGCCAGCATGCAAGCTAATATCAACAACAGGCCGGTCACCAATCTGCTTCCATACCCCTTGTTCCGGTTGACGGACATCGGCTTTCCCTACCCTCAGCCCGACTCTATTTTCGGATATTTCACCTGCTTTAAACATATGATTGGACACCAATACCGTCGCAAGCGGTGAAACAACTTGAACTCGAATTAAATTTCCATTATTTGCGAAAGCTCTAGTCGGTAATTGCAGTTCATAGTGGTTCGCACCAGGCACTTCTTTGCTTATTATTTGTATCGTTTTTTCCCCTTTTTCATTGGGTGTTGCCTGCTGAACGGTTTGATCCCAATCGGCTTCATTTACGGCTGCGATTGCTATTTTCGTTACAGAGTCCAGCTTTACATCAGGGGTTAATGTTGCTAGTCCTGGTTGATTTATTGGCGGAATTATAGGAATAACCTCTGTAGGATTTCCTGTATTTCCTCCCGGAATAGCACTTACGATCGATGCCGTTACCTTTGCATCTGCCGGAAAAACAGCTGCGTTCAATTGACTATCCACAAGCTGTAAGCTTTTCAACTGGATCGCAGGGTTTCCTGCACGGATCGTTTCAAACGTTACTTTTGCAAGATTTACCGTTCCGTTCTCACCGGGGTTTTTACCTGTCTTCGTAAATGCGAATTGAAGATGATTGCCATTCGGTTTAAGTTCAACCGTAAAGCCATCTGAAATACTGCTTGTCATATTTTTATATTTCAGCATCGTATGGTCAAAATCAAGATTTATTTCAAACGCATAGACATCGGTTAAATTCATTCCATTAACGGTAACCTGAATCTCATGACCTAGCGTCACCTGCTTGTTATTTATCTGTAAGGAAAACGATGGCGTAGCAGCAGCAAAAGAAGCCTGTGGGAACAAAAACAGGATACTCATCAATAAAGTTAGGTTAAATAACAGTAAGTTTCGTCTCACTCCAAGACCCACCCTTTCGGTAAGAGGAGGGGAAGAGCTGCACTCTCCCCCTGCCTTTACAATTAGTTGATTTGTTGTGCTAGCGTAGCAATATCGACGATGTCAATTTTACCATCGGCTTCAAGATCGAATACCTGATACTGAACCCAATCTGCGCTGCTTGATCTTTTTCCGTAGGCAACGGCCATCATGCCCAGATCGCCAATGTCCACCTTGCCGGAATTGTTAAAGTCTACTCTAAAGAAACCTTGCGAAGCGTTAGGCAATTTCATGGTTACTCCATTACCATCAGAAACTACGATATTTGATAATGCAATGGCGTTAGCCGACACGATATTTGTTTTCGCTTTAAGTTGGATGCGAAGTAGATTACCATCTGTCTTTATCACATTGTCTGTTCCTAAGCTTGCGAGTAAAATCTTCACTTTCCCTGGCTCGATTTGCTTGTGACTCGCGACGGATAAGCCTAATTTCAATGACTCTGCTTTAACAAATTCGTATTGCTCTGGATCAAAATTAAGTGTCATATCTTGAGCAGCAATGCCCCCGGTAGCACCTTTCGCTACATTGCTCAAACCGTAATTCAAGCTGAATGTGGTACCTTCCGTAACCGCAATTTTTCCGGTTAACGAAGTATCAATTTGATTGTAAGATAATCCAAAACCAAACGTGTAGTCGTCGCCAACTGCATTCGTGTAGGTGTAGTCGAACGTCTCGGCGTAGCCTGGTACGTCCGGTGCGTTGTTCAATACTGCCTCTTGGTTAGCTGGGATCGTGATCGGCAGCTTACCTGTAGGGTTGAAGCGTCCGCGCAGCACGTCGAGCAGGGCTTCAGCCTTGACGTTGTAGGTTGCCACGACAGCTGCAGCGCCGGGCTCAACCTCGTTGATAACCCACGGATTGGTCATGTTGATCACGAGGGCAGTCGGAACGGCCGCCTCGATCTGCTTAACCTTTTCCACGTCGATACGGGTGAGCTCATTCAATTGGATCTCCACCGTGGAGAGGTCAGGGTACTCGTATGCTCGTGGCCGTAACACCACGAGGGCGGCGTTTGCCTCTTCGAGTGTGTTCACGATTTTCACCGACGGATCCTCCTTGGCGATGAGTTCCTTCATTGAAGTGGTCTGATCGGCGCTGCTGGTACCGTTGAAAACTTCCACGTATAACTTTGTAGTAGCGAGGTCTGCGTCGGTCAGAGGCAGCATACCCTCATTGTTGCGCAGGAGCGTAACCGACTTGAGGTGAGCCTCGTCGGCCCGTGCCTGGTTTGCTGATGAGTCGGCGATCGCCTGGGCCGCAGCCGGGTCAACGTACGGGTTCTCGAACAGTCCGAGATTGAATATCTCCGTAAGCAGAAGCGTCAAATGAGGGGTGAGCTCCTCTTCATTGAGCACACCTGTGTTAACCGCGGAAATGAGTCCGGCTGGATTGTTGTTGTCTGAGAAGATGCTCGTTCCGGCGCGGATCGCCTTAGCGAATTTCTCCTCAATCGACAGAGTCTCTACGCCATAAGCCATGTTAGTCAGAACGCCGCTATCGCTGTTCACGTAGCCCTTGAAGCCCAACTCGGTCCGCAGCAGGTCGGTGATAAGGCCCTTGTTGTAGGCACCTGCCACCTGTTCGAACTGCTCGGTTTCAGAGTACCAAAGCTCTTTCGGGAGCTGATCGGCACTCATCTCGTTGTTAGGAACGTTATAGAAGGACATGATCGAGTTCGCCCCTGCGTCAATTGCAGCCTGGAACGGCGGAAGTTGGTACTTGAATAAGCTTCCAGCCGTCGGGTAGAGCGTGAATTTGCCGTGCGGTAAGTGCGGGTCCAGACCTCGTAATACAGGTCCGTCACCCGGGAAGTGCTTGACGGTATGGACGACAGACTCGCTGTTGATCTCCTCCCCTTGGAAGCCTAGGACAAGCTGTTTGGCTATCATCGCGTTTAGCTCCGGGCTCTCTCCGAAAGATTCGCTGATACGGCGCCAACGCGGCTCTGTCACGACCTCAACTGTGGAGCCGTAGATCTTGCGGATGCCGGACGCGCGCCACTCTTCGCGGGCGATCTCTGCAAAGTCGCGGTTAAGGGCTTCGTCTTGTGTTGCCGCCATGCCCAAAGCTCCAGGCCAAGTGGAGAACTGTCCAGAGGCCTCTTGGAAACCGAACTGGAGAGATTCTGCAATGTAGTTCCGCGGGTTGGAGGTAAATACGAGCGGGATACCCAGCGGTGTGGCTTCCGCGATCTCCTGATACGTGTTGTTCCGTGTGGCTATATTGAAGGCAGTAGGGTTGTCGCGTAAGATGAAGTAGCGGATGTTACGATTTTGGATGAAATCGTTGACGGTGGTGGCATTAGGATTAGAGGTGATCTGCATAAGGCCAGCTTTCTCCGCCACACTCATGCGAGTAAGGAGATCGGCCACGCGCTCCGCTGTAGTTAGCTCCCAGTTTTCATAAGGATCCAGTTTACCGTTATCATTTGAATCTTTGTATCTCTTGTCATTGATCAAAAGCACATTTTTTGCACGAGCAGTGATTTCAGGCTGAGTCGTGCCGCCGGCATCCGCACTTGCCTGTGTCATAACAAACGGAGAAGATAGCAATGAAACAACAAGCATCGATTGTACAATCTTTTTAGTATGTTTTGAGAATTTAGTCATATTCCGTCCCCTCACTCTACTTCAATTTTTAAATTGTTTTCGATTGCGTTATTCCGTTTCTTCTTTCGATACAGCGCTTTCATATTGAAACAAATAAACATCCGATTCGATATCTTCTATGTACTCTCCCCCCTCCTTCTTTCTTAATTTCATTCTATAAAGATATTAATTTAAAATATATGTAATATATTTGTGTTACTTTGTATTATTTTGGTTTAAATTCTTGTCTTCCTATATTCACTCGGTGTTACACTCACTATTTTCTTAAAGGTATTACTAAAGTAAGCAAGATCCGCATAGCCAAGCCGTTCAGCTATTTCTGAAATACGCAGCGAAGTCTTCTCCAACAATCTTGTCGCTTCCTTCATCCTGATACCAGTCATATAATCGGTATAATTATGGCCTGTCTGCTGTTTGAACAGCTTGCAGAAATAGCTTGCGTTCAAGTGCACCATCGCGGCAGCTTCATTCATTGGCAGATCTGGTACGGATAAGCTAGCAATATGACGGATGACTCGCTCGATAGGGGAAATTTCATTTAAATCCATAGGTTGATTATCTGGCTTCGAAGCTCTCCCCTTCTCCTGTTTCTCCAACCACTTCTGCAAACAAGCAGCCATACTGTCTGTCTCAACAGGTTTAAGCATATAATCAAAAGCACCATGCCGTATGGCCTGCTGAGCGTAAGTGAAATCGTCATGCCCGCTGACAATAACGACTCGTGTCATGTGCTTGCGCCGCTGTATTTCCTCTATTAATGCCAGCCCGTCCATCACCGGCATCCGAATATCCGTTAGAACTATATCTACTTTATTTTGGCTCAGCCAATCAATCGCCTCCATCCCGTTCGTTAATTCATGAACGACTTTAAAGGGAAGCTCGGTTTTCTCGATTGTCTTTCTTAATGCGGTGCGTACCCATCTCTCATCCTCCACGATTAGAATGCTATGCATTCAACTACCTCCCTTTGAAGCTGCTTGTAGAGGCAAATTAATTCCAACCGTTGTTCCTTCACCTGGCTGACTTACGATGAATAATCCAAAATCATCGCCATGGATAAGACGAATACGCCGATGTACATTCATAAGACCAATGTGCTTGCCCGTCAATTCGATTCCCTCCCGCAGATCGAGTTTTCGAATCAATTCTGACAGCATAGTTGGATGAATTCCTGGACCGGAATCAGTTATCAAAAGAGTAAATATTCCATTGTCAGGCGATCTTTCGGCACTTATGACAATATGCGTCGTTCCCGAACGAGGCTCAAGCCCATGAACGATACAGTTCTCTATTAAGGGCTGTAAGGTGAACTTTGCTATCTTTTGATCCAGCGCCCAATCCGGTATATCCACAAGGTAATCCAGCTTCTCTTCAAACCGGAATTTTTGGATTCGCAAATAAATATCTCCGATTTCCACTTCCTGCCGCACCGTCACCTGAGGAGCCTCCTCTTTCACGTTATACCTCAAAAGCCGTGCGAGAGAAGCCGCCATTACAGAAATTTCATCCCTATCGTACAGAAGCGCCATACCTCGGATCGTGTCCAAAGAATTATAGAGAAAATGTGGATTGATCTGCGCTTGAAGCATCTTCAATTCCGTATCCTTTTGACGCAAATTCAATTCCGTCGCTTTCAATTTAGAGAAATAGATTTCTTCAAGCAGTCTGGAAAGCCTCTCCACCATCTTATTAAAGCCATGTGACAGCAAACCGATCTCATCTTTGGAATCGACAGAAACCTTACAGGAAAAATCACCCGTCTCCACACGTTTTACATATTCATGCAAGCGTTTGATAGGCTTAACCAGGCTAGAAGCAAATCCAATGCCAAATACATAGGCAACCAACATGAATACTATGGTTGTGAACAGTATGGTTCTCCCTATATAATCCCTCCCGCTCATCAGCTCGTCATAGGGAATAGAAGTAACAAAATACCATTTTAATAATTCGCTGCGGCTGAATGTCAATAAATTTTTAGCCTTATCAACAGATATTAAAGAGCCGCTGCTCTTACGCTGCATCCCTTGTACATCCTTAGCATTAGCTTGTTTCCCGATTAGTGAGAAATCAGGGTGATACACATAATGCCCTTGTTCATTGATAATGGACAAATAACCGATCTTACCCGGTTTAACTCTGTAAGCAACATCCTGCACGCGCTTGTAGTTCACATCAATGATCAGCATGCCAATTGGCTTCAAGGTTTGAGGACTTACGATCCTCTTCATGACGGAGATGACGGCCAGCTCTTCTTGCTGCCACTCGATAAGCCGGCTAATGATTTTAGGTTCACCGCTCTGCGGGATCGAAGGATACCAATATTCGCTTCTAAGACTATATAATGACTTATCATCCGCTTCATCTGCAGAATCGACAACTTGAATATCGTCGAGAATAATCGTGATATTGAGAATATCGGACCGTGAATAAGCTGAATTTTTCAATAAATTACGTATGCTTTTGACGATATCGCTCCGCTCGACTTCTTCTCGTGTCCCCATTCTCAGAAAGCTCACGGTGTCGGAATGATTAATGATTTTGAGTGTGTTGATTTCAAAGTCACGCAGGTAGTCCTCCACATAAAGCTGAACCTGATCGATAATCTGCAGGCTGTAGTCCTGCGTCTCTCTCTCTAATACATGCGAGGATTGACGGTAAGAAATAAGGCCAGCAAACAACATCGGCAATGTAACCAACAGCGCTGAGAAAACTAATAACTTCGTCATGAGTGAGTGATTGCGAAGAAGAAAGATATGAAGGATAGATTCATAACGTTGTTTCCATGACGGCATTCAATTTCCACCTTCTTGTGTTAACTAGTCTCCAGAATAACGTCACTTGACCGGCGATATCTTGCAAATCGTTCGAAAAAGAGGCCCGCTCGGAGCCTCTTTGTTTATTTTCGCAGCTAAAGCATCTCTAGCCGCAGCTTTGTTATTAACGAGCAGCATCAATCGCATCAAGAATCGTTTTATATTGCTCACGATTAGCGTCAATGACGGGTTTAACGGCTTCCTGCCACGGTGTCACGTCTGTAACCTTTGTAATGGTAGCACCTGCCGCACGTACTTGCTCTTCCGATTCTTTCTCGTATTTGGCCCATTCCTCGCGTTGGAAGGCTACCGATTCAAGAGCTGCTTCATTGATAATAGCTTGATCCTCTGGTGACAATTTGTCCCACGCGGTCTTGGACATCATAAGCACTTCCGGTACACGCTGATGACCATCAAGAATAAAATGCCCTGCAACTTCGAAGTGTTTGCTTGAGAAATAACTAGGGTAGTTATTCTCAGCAGCATCGATTACGCCTGTTTGCAATGAGCTATATACCTCTCCATAGGACATTGGTGTTGCACTCGCCCCAAGCGCATCAATCATCGCAATGTTTAATTGATTCTCTTGAACCCGAATTTTCAAGCCTTTCAGATCCTCCAACGATGTAAGCGGTTTTGCTGAATAAAAGCTCCGAGAGCCTGAGCTATAGTAAGCCAAACCTTTCAACCTTGAGGATGACAAGCTGTCTAACAATTGGTTTCCCGCATCGCCAAGCAGAAAACGCCAAACATGATCGTCATTGTCAAAAATATACGGTAAGCTGAATACGCCAAATTCTTTATTGAATTCGCCAAGCGGCGAGCTGCTAACCCGGGTAAACTCGATTGCGCCTAGCTGCACTTGCTCAATTGCTGATTTTTCCTCACCTAGCTGTGCTGATGGGAATACGTCAATGGTTATACGTCCGCCAGACTTCTCCTTAACAAGCTCAGCGAATTTCATATCTCCTTTGGTTGTTGGGTAATCAGCCGGGTGCGTCTCAGCTAGCCGGAAATTGTACTTCGGACCTTCCGTCGCAGCAGCCAGTGTGTTCTCGGCCTCGGTATCCTTTTTGTTTCCCGCGTTGCTAGCGGCATTATTGCCGCCACCACATGCAGTTAGAGCCATTGTGATCATCATGGCCATGCAAATGAAACCTGTAAGCTTTTTGTTCATCAACATCTTTGTTTGCCTCCCTTTATATCCTTTTTTTGTTCTAATCTCAGTGTAATGAAAGCGTCTTCTAAGCGTAATGGGATAAACTTTGCTTAGATTTGTATTATTTTGTTCTTCGTTATCCATTGACTAAATTCGGAAGCCACATCGTAATTGCCGGAACATACGTAAGTAATAACAAGACCGCAACCATAACAAGAAAGAACGGAATAAGCGCCTTCGAAGCCTGACCGATGGATACTTTACCAATTGCACAGCCGACAAAAAGTACCGTACCGACTGGAGGCGTGATTAATCCGATGCCCAGGTTAAGAATGAGGATAATGCCGAAATGTACAGGATCCACACCCAGCGATGTCACAACCGGGTAGAGAATTGGCGTCATGATCAGAATGAGAGGGGCCATATCCAGCGGTGCGCCTAGTATTAGCAGAAGAATGTTAATAAGCAATAGAATCACGACCGCGCTATCGGAAAAGCCAAGGAGCGATTCTGTTATAAGTGAAGGAATCTTCAAATAGGTTAACACCCATGCAAAGGCATTCGATGTTGCAATGAGGAAAAGCACCATGGCTACCGTCCGGAAAGTTTTCAGAAATATCGTCTTGATATGTGATAACGGGATATCTCTGTAAACGAAGAAGGTTAGGATAAAAGCGTAGACGCAGGCTAACGCTCCAGATTCCGTTGCCGTGAACCAGCCTGAGAAAATGCCGCCTAGAATAATAACGGCTGTCATCATGGAAAGAAATCCGTCCTTTATGATGCGGGGGACCTCTTTTAGTGCAACAGGCTCACCTTTCGGGTACTTTCGTTTCCTAGCAATAACATAAGACGTGATCATTAAACCTGTTAGCAAGACAAGACAAGGAACAATACCGGCAAGAAACAAACTTGAGATCGAAACGCCGCCTGCAGCCAGAGCATATAGGATCAAATTATGGCTTGGCGGCACGACTACGCCTTGAATGGCTGCAGCTGTTGTAACGGCGACCGTATAATCAGCGTCGTAGCCTTTCTTCTTCATCGCAGGAATCATTACGGATCCAACAGAAGAAACATCGGCAGCAGCTGACCCGCTAATATTCCCGAAGAACATGCATGCCACGCAATTAACCATTGCCAAACCGCCGCGAATCGCGCCGACGGTCAACTGCGCCAGATTTATTAACCGCAGCGCCATCCCGCCTTCACTCATGATCTGTCCAGCTAAAATAAAGAATGGAATAGCCAGCAATGAAAATGAATTCATCCCCTGTACCATCCGCTGGCCAATGACTGCAAGAGGAATATCCAGATAGATAGCCGTAAACAACGAAGATAAGATGAGTACCATTGAAATAGGAAATCGGAGCAGGATCAATCCGACAAAACTGGCAGCCAGGATAATGATGGCTATTGTTGCTGTTGTCATTCTCCTCCCGCCTCCCCAAGCTCTTTGTAGCGAACGGTGTTCACGCCGATTAGATCCAGGAGCGAATAAAAACAAACCATTATACCTGTAATCGGCATTACGACATACATCATGCTTACCGGCCATTTTGTCGCTGCAAATGTATTGGCATGCATCATAACAGTGAAATCCCAGCCATAAATGATCAGGTACACCCCGAACAGAAAGGTACAGGTTCCAATGATCTTGTCGAGCACCTTATTCCATGATGCAGGGAATAAATTGGTGAAGGAGTCCATCGCCAAATGCAGCTTCTCTCGAAAACCAATCGCGATACCCAAAATAGAAAACCAAATCAGAAGCAATAGGGTTACCTCCTCCGACCAGAAGAACACGAAATTAAACACTTTCCGTGTAATCACCTGCATCGTTACAATTAACGTCATCGCAGCTAATGCGCTTAATGCAAATGTTTCTACGATTCGGTCAATCATTAAAGCTCCGGCTCTTATCCCTTTCCAAATGCGAATCATGTATTCTTTCCCCCTTTTAAGTAAGCCGCATCCTAATTGTAAGGGCTTTCTCCGGAGGAAAACATGGATCTAAATTGAGATAAATTTGTAATTTTTTGTGGTTAGTAATAGTAGAACAAAATAGATTTCTTAAAGCATCCAACAAATTTTTCAAATCTAAAAAATTTTTTTCTTTACCTACATAAGGTCAAAAAAACAAGACCCTAGGTGTGAAATCGTAGGGTCTTGCAGGTTAAACAGCGGCTCTTGCCGATTTTTAAAACCAATCGGAATAGCCCAAAGCTCTTAAATTGTCGCCCGAAATTTTCAAGCAATCAAAGGGATCGCGCCCGTAAAGCTCATCCTGCTCCACTAAAAAATACTTTGCGCCGCTTTCGAGGCCAGCATCAATAATTCCTTTCATATCCAGGTTTCCTTCACCGACTTCCGCGAATTCAATCACATTGGTGAACCGCTGGAAAAACTTCGGCATATCTTTGAAGTCTGCTTCATCCACATTCATCTGCCCTACCCGATAATCTTTTAAATGCAGCAACGAGATACGGCCCGCGTATTCTTTGATCAACGTGATCGGATCTAAGCCTGCTCTTTGAATCCAATGGACATCTAACTCAAAACCAAGTTTAGAGGTATTGTTTTTCATCAGATCCAATAAATATTCGCCATCATATTTCGCAAATTCAATATGGTGATTATGATAATATAATTCGATGCCATGCTTGGCTAATCTCTCCGCCATCATTTCGGCTTTCCCGATAAACGCCATGATTTTATCTTTATCACTCATGATATGGAACGGCAGCATACCGATGCGTAAGTAGCTGCAATTCAAGATTTTGCAATCATTCACCATTTTCTCAAAATCATTGGTTAGCGTTTCGCCAGGCATGCCCGGCAGCATCGGCTCCAGAGCGGCAGACAGTGAGGCTATTTTGATATCGAAATCTTCAGATGACCGTTTAAACGCGGCTACATTATCTTCCGTCATCGGAATTTGAGATACTTCTACGCAGCGGTATCCCAGTTCATTTAACTTTCTCATCGTCTCATAAACGCCTAGCTCTTCGGCTTTTCCTTTAAGCATCATCATTTGAACGCCAATTTTACCTTTTTCCATTTGGTCTTGTCCTCCTTTTAAACTGCATTATTTATGAATCGGTGTTTTTCTCTCTTCTTCCACCCTCTTGTTTAATTCAGCCGCGAACAGCTCTTCGTCAAATGGAATTTCTACTTCTTTGCCTAACCAGCTTGAAAGATGTATCGCATTCGCCAGCCTCACACCATGGATTCCATCGGTGCCAGGCGCAAGCAAAGGTGTGCCGTCAACGATATTTGCAGCGAAGTTGTCGAGGACAGCGATATGCTGAGCTCCCCAGACACTTTCAAATTCCAGCACTTCTTCCTCGTATATTTCGGAGAGGCCTTGACCCATAAATATTTTCATGACATCTTCCCATTTCATGGTGGAACTCATTTCAGACTCCGGTTTATTCAGTCGTTTAATCGTAATTTTTTTGCTGTCATCAATGACGATTTTTCCTTTATCTCCTAATATTTCAAAGCGGTCCGTACCGATCACGTCATGTGTGCAAGTAATAAATACGCCCGTAGCGCCATTCCCGTAGTCGAGCATTGCGGTTACTTCATCTTCGACAGCGATATTTCTTTGGTATCCGTACTTCACATTGGAATAAACCTTTTTTGGCATACCGCAAATCCATTGGAGCAAATCTAATTGATGGGGTGCTTGATTAACGAGTACACCGCCGCCCTCACCGCCCCATGTTGCTCTCCACGCGCTTTGCTCGTAGTAACCCTGCGGTCTCCACCAGGTTGTAATCATCCAGTTTGTCCGGCGTATCTCACCGATTTCACCCTGATCAATCATCTCTTTGACTTTTTGATAAAGCGGATTACTCCTCTGGTTGAACACAATGCCAAAGGTTAATGCAGGTTTAGATGCCGCAAAATCGTTCAATTCTTGTACCTGTTTGGTATAGACACCAGCCGGTTTTTCTACCAGAGGGTGGATGTCTCTCTTTAACGCCTCGATGCCCATTTCGGGGTGAAGATAATGCGGAACACAGGTTACAATCGCGTCAACGTTGCCGCTATCGAGCATGTCCACGTAATGATCATAAAAAGGAATGCCAGGATACTTATTCACGCACATTGCCTTTTTTCCCGGGTCAATATCACAAATCGCCCCGATAACCATGTTATTCACTTTACCGTCTGCGATAAATCCAGCGTAAAGCCCGCCTTGCGCACCTATGCCGATAATTCCGATTCTCACTTTTTTCATCATGAATTCTCCTCACTTAGATTTATCCAAAAATATCGATTTGCTGCTTAATGTCCATTTTGTATCCGCTTTCAATTAATAGTGCTTAACCTATGAGACTCATTCCTTGAAGGTCATTCAAGGCTCGCCGTCCCTCATTCGCATACGTTTTTTTTCACGATAGCTGGAAGGCGTGATCCCGATCTTTTCTTTAAAATAACGGCTAAAATGCGACACGCTCTCAAAACCCGCTGCACGGGAAACCTCTGTCAGAGATTGGTCAGGCTCTATTTCCAGCAAATATTTCACCTGGTTCAGCCGGCATCCCATTACATATTCCATCACCGTAAAGCCGGTTGTTTCTTTAAAAACATGCGATGCATAATACTTACTCAGATTTAATTCCGCAGCCAATTGATCCAAACTTATCTTTTCGGTATAGCGCGCCTTAAGCCAAGCAGAAATCGCTTCGGCATGCTGTTCTTTTCCCGTCATTTTTTTCCGCACATGCGTAAATTCTTTTTGTGCCATTTTGTAAATGCCTAGCAGCAATTGCACGACTTCCATTTTCAATTCCGCTTCAAGCAGCTCGTTCTTCTGCCCAGTTCGCTTCATCTCTTCGTCTATCTGGATTAGAAATCCAGCGATACGCTTGATGCGCCCCTCGACAAACTTCCCCGATTCATCATTCCCCGTTCGAAGCAAACAATTGTTAAGGTTATGAAAGGGTTCCAACAACTTCAAAGCTCCGAGAACACTCAACAACTCATGCAACCAAGCAGGCGAAAAATGAAGCATACTCCTCGTATACGTAGGAATCGAACGCGGATTAGGCTTATGCAAGGTCAAGCCGTCCAGTAAGATGATATCGCCGGGCTGTAAATCATAAATCTGATTATTAATTAAATACCTGCATTCCCCTCCTGAAAAATAATAAATTTCATATTCGTGATGCGAGTGAAAACCAACGATAGGCAGCTCCATTCCTTCCACGCGGTAAAAGGCTGTTATCCATTCATCCAGTACTTTCGCTTGGATAAATGGAATTTTCCATTGATCCACTTCTCTCACACCTTTACAAGTAAACGCCGTCAAACGCATAGGCCAACTGAAACTGCTTTAATATTATTATATTTGGAGGCAAATAGCTTTCGACAGCGTTGCTCAAAATGCCCCGGGATTTGACTGAGATTGCTTTTTTAATGCTTTGGCTGTTTTTTTCGACTTCAAACTGCAAGCAAAAAAGTCATCGCTGCCGGTATCCCGGTAACGATGACTTTTTTCACGAAAAGAAAAGCGATGTTGCCGCCCAAAACAAACGTTAAGCGGGAGCCAATGGTTTAATAAACCGCAGCGCCAGCGCAACAAATATAAGCTCCGCTGCCATGCCGATCGATTGGGCCAAAGCCCCTATCGTTCCGTTCCATTCCGGCGATAACGCGATGCAAACGAGCAGCGTGGTAAAGGTGAAACTCAAATTGGCAATTTGGGAACCGATAATGAGCTTCGTTTGCCCGCGCACGAGCACAAGTCCGTTCAAGACATCAAGCCAAGGCATAACGAGAGCAAACAGCACAAAGCCCTGCAGCACCCGTATGCTCTCCGCTTGCAGCCGTCCATGCACGCCAATGACATGCTCCAGCAAAAAAACACCTACAGGCGTGTAAGCGATCAACCCCATCAATAGAGCGGGCACGAAGCCAAGCATCAGAACGAATTTCCGGACTGCAACCGGATCGATCCGATAGAAATTAATGACAATCTGGTGAAAATAACTAAAAAAGCTGCTAATCAGCATGACAAGACTAGCCGCGATAGCGAAAGAAGAAATAGCCAGCTGGGCATCCCAGGTCTTCCCCAGCATCGCATTGATGGCGGGTCCGATCCATACCGAAATAAACGAAGAAAACAGCAATGGCTTGTAAAAGGAAAAAACATGCCGTTTCTTTTCTATTGTATGGTTCTCCAGCTTTTCCGGCATCTTTCGGACCAGTGTACGTCCTTCCAAGAAGCTGACCGCAGCCTCGATGATCATTCCGAATAGGAAAATAAACGCACCTACGGTCCCGCTGGTAACCCCTGTATGAATAAAATAAAGAGAGAGCGCATACATGCCTGCCAGCCGAATCGCCATACCGATCGTTAACCATTTCGTCCTTAAATTATATATAATAACGCCTTGGTAAAAGCAGCGAATACCGGAAAACAAGCTTACGAACATCAGTACTTTATATACATGAATAACATCCTGGACGTTGTCTTCGCCGACTCCGAACACGCCTCTAAAAATAAGAGTACCAAGCGGAGTATAGCTGATGATCATACCTAACGCCATAATGCTGGCAAACACAAGCTGCGCAACCGTGAGCGTTGAAATAAATGATCGTTTGTCCCGGACGAGCGCGGAACTGGTTTGCCTCAGCAGCACGGCCGGACGTTCAGTAATAGCAAGCAGACTCATCGCAACCGCATAGCTGGCTATAATGCGTTCAGGGTCAGCGGCCTTGCTTAACGTACTGTTAATGATAACATGTGAAATCGTGACTAAACTTGCCGAAATACCCAGCGGCAGAAAAAAAGACCATAATTTCTTCAAGCTTACGGTTTGTTGCTTTGATTGCGATAATGGCAGGTTCATTGCTTAAGCTCCTTCAAGTCTGACGGTAGAGTAATCATCTGTGTTGACTTCTAGTTCAATTATAGCTCCAGTTCATCATTAATTCCTACACTTCTTTATCGATTCGTTTATTCTTCTGTTCGACGGTAAAGGAGCGACACGGTTCCAAGACATAAAAATGGCTGCCGAAAAACTTCCGGCAGCCTCGTTGCTATCTTTTGAACAAAATTGGAAAGTAGTCGTTTGCGAAAGCTTGGCCATGAATAGGACGCGGGCCTAGCAAACGGATGTTGTCATGCCGTTGTATCCCTGCTCGATAGCCGGTGCCACCTTTCATGACATGCGCTACGACGGACAGCCTGGGATCATTCGTACGGTTTGGTCCCGAGCCATGGAAAGTAAGTCCGTGATGAAAGCTTGCTTGACCTGCCTTTAGGATACAAGGCTCTTCCACCCAATCACGGTCTCCCGAATGCTTCAGCTTCAGCTCCTCCAGGTTTTGATTGAAGAACGAGTCGCTGTCTGGAATCAGTCCCCACTTGTGGGATCCAAGGATCGTCATCATACCGCCGTTCGACAAGTCCGTGTCCTGAAGAGCGATCCAGACCGTAATCATATCGTGCGTATCCGAGCACTGCCAATAGCCGTAGTCCTGATGCCATCCTACATTGCCGTCACCGGAAATCTTATCGCCAATACCAGGTTTGTATATGATCTGGTCATGCCATAACCGGATTTCATTTGTCTCCAGCAAATCTGCCGACAGTTCGCCGACCAACGGATCCGTTACGATTTTTCGTACTTCATCATTGATCCACCAGCCATTGTCCAGCTTACGCAGCGCGTCCGGATTGTCACTTAGCCGAAAATGGTTCATCGGCAGTCCGTCGCCGTCATATTCTCCTGACCAAATCCGATTATGCGCATCGCGCAGCCGCTCAATTTGCTCGTCGTCAATTAGTTTTGGGCTAATCCAATACCCGTCCCTGTTAAATAATTCCTTATCCTTCTGCGTAATTTGGTAAGAACGTTCGGCTTGCAATGTCATTGATAATGCCTCCTTATTCGTGGTTGATATCATCTTACCCTCCACAGGTACCCTTTGACGTTCATGTTATTACGAAGTAGGATAAGAAACATAGAACACATATAGAAACATAAGGGAGATAACTCCTCATGGCGAAACCTCATGCAGAATCGGATAGACAAGCTTCATTGGAAAAAGAGCAAAACTCATTAAAGCGAAGCGCCCGCTGGACATACAATACAGCAATGGATCCCAGCATCCGTCTCGTACCGGAATTTGTCATGCTTGGAAGCGATGAATTGCGTAAAGCGTTACCGCTTAACGAGCATGAACATCCAGGATGCTATGAATTCGTCCTGATTGAGCGGGGAAAAGCGCGCTGGGAGCTAGAAGGCGGACTTTATGAGACGCAGGCAGGCGATTTGTTCCATTCACGTCCCGGTGAGAAACACCGTGGTGGCTTCAACGTGATAGAGCCCTGCAAATTTTGGTGGTTGATCATTAGCGCTCCTCACCAGGAGGGCTGGCTTCGATTGGCTCCGGAAGAAAGCATATATATGGACAAAGCGCTTTCACGATTGCCTCGTGTTATGCAAATTGGACTGCCTCCCGTTGAGTCATTCAAAAAATTAAAAAAAGCGCTAATTATTGAAGGGCCTCACCAAAGTACCGCTGTGCGCAGCGCCCTTCTTGATATTCTGCTTGCCTTAATTCAGCCGAGCGCTGGCACCTATGCAATCGCACCAGATCTGCTGCACCAATTTAACGGGCTTGTTGTTAGAATGGGCAATGAACCGGAGTGGCGTCCATCCGTAGAAGAACTTGCCGCAATCGCCGGCGTCAGCACTTCCCATTTCTATCGGACCTTTCAGGAATTTTCCGGGGAGCCACCCATTACTTACGTCGAGCGGCTTCGCGTGAAAGCAGCTTGTCGTCAGCTTGTGGAATTCCAAGATTCGGTAACGGATATTTCACATCGTTTAGGCTATCAATCAAGCCAGCATTTTGCGACCGTGTTTAAGCGCTTTGTAGGCGTAACGCCTACCCAGTGGCGCAATTCCCACAATGATTCACCAAAATAGAAACACAGCTGGTTCCGCGGCAAATGCCGGAGCTGGAACACCCCGTCCGCAATGGCAATCCTTCCTCTCGCCAAAAGAAAAACGCATTCCATTGGAATGCGTTTCTGATGATATTTGCTTTTGACTCGCTTATGAAGCTGCAAAGCTCATATCCCGCTCAAAATTAAAGCGTAGTTTTTTTCCAATCGGCAGCAAATTTCTCCATCCCTTGATCGGTCAGAGGGTGCTTGGAGATTTGTTCGATAACCGTAAACGGAATCGTTGCAATATGCGCGCCAGCCATAGCAACGCGTGTCACGTGGTCCGGGTGACGGACGGATGCGGCGATAATTTGCGCGTCCAGGTTATGCGTGCGGAACAATTCAGCGATTTTCGAGACCAACAACACGCCGTCTTCCGAAATGTCGTCCAAACGGCCAAGGAAAGGAGAAACATAGGTAGCGCCGGCACGAGCGGCCAAGAGCGCTTGGTTCACCGTGAAAATCAACGTCACGTTAGTTTTCACGCCTTTTTTGGTCAAGTAACGGCAAGCTTCCAAACCTGCAAGCGTCATCGGCAGCTTGATAGTGATGTTTTTGTCGCTATTGTTGATTTTGATCAGCTCGTTCGCCTGCTCGATCATTTCTTCTGCCGTAATCGCATCAGGCGTTACTTCTGCAGAAACAGATTCAACCTCGGGCACTTCCCGCAAAATCTCGGCAATGCGGTCTTCGAATTTCACGCCTTCTTTGGCAACCAATGACGGATTCGTTGTTACGCCGGACAAGACTCCGATTTTATAAGCTTTTTTGATGTCTTCTACATTCGCAGTATCGATAAAAAATTTCATGGTTAACTACCTCCAATTTTTTATATGTTTCATTTATATTTATACCAGTAATTCTTTCGCCAAGCGAACGACATTCTCCGTGGAGAATCCAAAGTATTCCAAGACTTCGTTACCTGGGCCTGAAGCGCCGAATGTATCAATCGACAATACTTTACCGCCGTATCCCGCATAACGGTCCCAGCCTAACGAAATTCCGGCTTCCATCGCTATACGCTTCGTTACGGAAGCAGGAAGAACGCTCTCTTTGTAAGCATCCGGTTGACGGTCGAACAATTCTCTGCTCGGCATGGCAACCACGCGTACAGAGATGTTATCCCGCTCCAGCTCAGCCTTCGCGCTTACCGCAAGAGATACCTCGGAGCCTGTGCCGATCAGGATAATATCCGGCTGATTGTTGGTTTCCGTGAGGATGTACGCTCCTTTGGCTACGTCTTCCGCATTGGCCTTGGTCGATTCAAATACCGGAAGATTCTGTCTGCTCAGCACCATAGCTACCGGACCTTCATTTTGCTGCAATGCATATGCCCATGCGCTTGCCGTTTCGTTGGCATCCGTCGGCCTAATCACCGTAAGTCCTGGAATCGTTCGCAGCGCAGCCAGATGCTCTACCGGTTCATGCGTAGGTCCGTCTTCGCCGACAGCGATCGAATCATGGGTGAATACGTAAATCAAAGGCAGCTTCTGCAGCGCGGCCAAACGAATCGCCGGGCGCAAATAATCGCTGAATACGAAGAAGGTGCTCACGAATGGTTTTACGCCGCCATGCAGCACCATGCCGTTCCCGGCAGCGCCCATCGCGTGTTCACGGACGCCAAAATAGATATTGCGGCCCGAATAGGAGTCTACGGCGAATGTTTGCTCTCCCGAGATGTCCGTCATCGTCGAATGTGACAAGTCCGCGCTGCCGCCAAATATCGAAGGCACGGTTTTCACGTAATGATTGATAGCTTGGCCGCTCGCTACGCGGGTCGAAATGCTTTTGGATGCGTCAAACGTCAGAATGTCCGCGGCATCCAGCAATACGGTACCCCCAATAGCCTGCTCAAGCTCTTTGCCTTGCGAAGGATACTGTGACTTATAGGAAGCAAACAATTGGTTCCATTCATCTTCCTTGGCCGCACCCTGTTGTTTGAGCTGCTCGAAATGCGTTCTGATTTCTTCCGGAACGGCGAACTCATTCTCATACGCCCAGCCGTAAACTTCCTTGGTTGCCTTTGCTTCTTCTTTGCCGAGCGGGTTGCCGTGCGCTTTGTTCGTTCCCGCCACCTTACTGCCATAACCGATAATCGTCCGAATTTCGATAAGCGTCGGCTGCGAATCATTTTTCTTCGCGGCCGCGATCGCTGCGGAAATGCTTGCAACATCATTTCCGTCCTCAACCCGTATATATTCCCAATTCGCTGATTCTGTTCTTTTTTGAATATTTTCGCCGAAAGAAAGATTAAGCGCACCGTCCAATGAAATGTCGTTTGAATCATACAATACGATTAATTTTCCAAGCTTCATATGTCCTGCCATGGACATTGCCTCGTAAGAAATTCCTTCCATAAGACAACCGTCTCCGACAAGCGCATACGTGTGATGATCGATAACCGGGAAACCGTTTTGATTGAATTTCGAAGCGAGATGAGCTTCGGCCATTGCCATTCCGACAGCCATCGCAACGCCTTGTCCAAGAGGACCGGTTGTCGCATCAACGCCATCCGTATGCCCAAATTCGGGATGTCCCGGCGTTTTGCTGTTCAGCTTGCGAAATTGTTTTAAATCTTCGAGCGATACCTGGTATCCGGACAAATGCAAGAGGCTGTACAGCAAAGCCGAACCGTGGCCCGCAGATAGAACGAAGCGGTCGCGGTTAAACCATTTGGCATGGCCGGGATTGTGATTTAAATGTTGGGACCAAAGGGCGTACGCCATCGGCGCTGCTCCCATCGGCAATCCTGGATGTCCGGAATTGGCGCTGTTAATGGCATCGATGGACAAGGTTCGGATCGTATCGATAGCTAATTGATCAATTGTTTTTGTTATAGGCATAATATTCTCCTTCTTCCTCTCTCCGCAAGCTCTGGTTTCTATTTCTTAATTCCACTATAATACGATTAGGAACCATACAAGTAATTAATATATTTCACAGGAGCTATAGACCATGTCTATGAACAATAATTATGAATTGTACAAGGTTTTTTATTGGGCTGCGAAAACGGGAAGTTTGACGAAGGCTGCCAAAGCTTTGTACCTCACCCAACCGAGCGTCAGCCATGCCATCAAACAGCTGGAAGACAGCTTCGGCATTTCGTTATTTTTCAGGACCTCAAAGGGCGTTACGCTTACGCAAGAGGGCACCATGCTGTATTCCTATATTGAGCAGTCCCATATCCTTATCTCGCTGGCCGAAGAGAAAATGGCGGCGCTCAAAAATCTGGACAGCGGCGAGCTGCGTATTGGCGGAAGCGATTCGCTGTTCAAGCATTATTTGCTTCCGTATTTGGAAGATTTCCATCGTCATCATCCCGGCATCAAGCTTCACTTGAATCACGGAACGACTCCGGAAATCATTACTTTCTTGAAGGAGGGAAGAATTGATTTGGGCGTCGTTCGTATGCCGATCGTCGATTCGCAGCTTGAAGTGACGGAGAGCATCAAGCTGCAAGATTGCTTCGTAGCGGGGGCCCGTTATGCCGAGCTGAAGGATGTGGTTTTAACGCTCGATATGCTGCTTCAGCATCCCGTGATCCTCTTCTCTCGCAACAGCCGGGCGCGCATGGCCATAACGGAATTATTTCAAAACTACGGATATACGCTCAAGCCTGAAATCGAGGTCGGAAGCGTGGAGCTTCTTATCGAATTTGCGCGGAAAGGGCTCGGAATTTCATACGTAACCAGAGAATTCGTATCGAATGAGCTGGAAGAGGGCTCTCTCTTCGAAATTCAATTAGATGTGCAGCTGCCGCCTACGCATGTAGGAATCATGATTATGCGTAACATGCCGCTTTCCAGCGCGGCCAGCAGATTCATTGAGCTGGTTCGATAGATTTGCACGGCAGCCAGGGATAATAAAAAAGTTCCCAATCACGGCTCTGTTTAAGAGGTCCGCGATTGGGAACTTCAAGTTGAAAACGAACCCGGTAATAAATACGCCAATGAGCATCGGTCCGACGAACAGCCAGCCCGCAAACGTCTCCCCGCTTTCCAGCGAGCGCACTTTTTTTGGCTTAGCTAAGCTTTGGTTTGCAGCCGCCCGTGTTGTGGTTTCCATTACAAGCACCTCGAATTCCTAAGAGTATATTTTGAAGTTGTCCTCATTATAAAGAAAACGAGGATGTCCGATGTGACGGTATTTTGATCTTTTTTACGATAAAATTGACTTCTTGATTAGATAAGCACGAAAAAAAGGATCCCGGTTTCGATAAAGGAATCTTGGCCTATTCATAGAATTACATTGGTGGACTACTAAATGTCGATGGGGGAATAGCAATGGGGTTTCTTGACGGATTGATGGGCAATGCTTCCGAGCTGAAGATGGATGATGTAAACAAAGAATTCAAGCATCTGCTGGGCAGCACGGAAAGGTTCGAGAAAGCATACAAATTGATTAGGGATTTGTTTATATTTACGGATAAACGGCTTATCCTCGTTGACAAGCAAGGGATTACGGGAAAAAAAGTGGAAATCCACTCCTATCCCTACAAGAGCATCACGCATTTCAGCATCGAGACCGCTGGAACGTTCGATATGGATGCGGAGCTGAAAATTTGGATTTCCGGGACGGCAGCACCTGTCGAGAAAAAATTCAACAAAAGCCTTAATATTTATGAGCTTCAAAGCGTGTTAGCGGATTATGTGATGAGGTAAGCGGAGGATTACGATTGGAATAGCCATTCCTTAGCGGAATGGCTATTCTTTTTTATTTTAACCCGTTATAGGGGCACCAAATGATTTTCTGCTGATTCTATCCGTATCTCCTTCTCATTTACAAGGAATTTCTCACGTTAAAAATTGCATGCTGCTCTCCGCTCCATACTTAGATGGAATTTCTCCCGTTAAAACAAGACTTCTTCAGAAAAAATGGCCTATCGATCGAGATTAACATGAGTTTTTCCAGTTAAACTCCGTAAATATCAATAAAATGAAATATTAGCGGGAGATTTTCCATCTAATTTAAATGCTGTTCCCTATTATCGTTTTGAGAGATCGAATCCTAGGCTCGCTTCTAACTCCTGTATTTTTTTGTTTCTGCCTTCGCGCTTCCCTACTGGTTTTCACCCTTTCTTCGTTCATATAGCTTGCATAACAAAAAGCTGATTTCTAAGTAACACCCATTTAATCTTTACATTAATTTTCGGATAAGGTACGTTAAGTTTATGAAGGATATGACTACAATACCAATAGGTGAAAATGCCGAATCAAGAAACAATGACATCATTTTGAATCAAACCTTCTCCATACCTATTCTGATAAAAGGCGTTGAAAGCTCATGTGGAAACCCGATCGCTCGAATAATAAACCTTTATATCAGCAAATCGTTGAACATATTGAACGTAGAATTTCAAACGCCGAGTTACCGCCCGGCAGCATCCTGCCATCCGAAAGAAAACTAGCGGAGCAGCTAGGCGTGAATCGCAGCACGGTCATTCAAGCCTATGAAGAATTACGCGCTTCCGGTATGGTAGAGAGTACGGTGGGCAGCGGCACTTACGTAAGCCGGACAAAGTGGGGCATTTCACCGATGCAAACCCCCAACTGGCGCCAATATACGGAAGGCGGGACATTCCTGCCGAATCTTCCGCTTATGAGGCGTATCAGAGAGGTCACGCAAAGCGATAAATCGGTGATTAATATGGCCAGCGGCGAATTATCTTCTGATCTGTTTCCGAACGAAGTGGTATCCGATTTATTGCAAAAACAGCGATTTCAAGAGCATCTTGGTTACGATGATCCCCAAGGCTACGATCTGTTAAGGCAATCGCTTGTTCGTTCCTTACAGGAGTACAACGGCATCAACACCATGGAATCCTCCATTCTGATTACGTCCGGATCGCAGCAGTCATTATATTTAATTACCCAATGCCTGTTAGCGCCCGGGGATGCCGTCGCGATCGAAGATCCTTCTTATTGCTATTCCTTGCCTATGTTCCAATCAGCGGGTTTGCGTATTTTCCGATTGCCAGTCCACCATGACGGCATCGATCCCGATGATATTATTCGTCTTTATCGGCAGCATAGAATTCGCATGATATTCGCAAATCCAAATTACCAGAATCCTACCGGGACCATTCTTAGCGAAGATAAACGCAGGCGTTTGCTTCAGGTTGCCACCGAATTGCGAGTTCCTATCGTTGAAGACGACCCGTTCAGTTTAACTTCCTTTAGCGGTGCTGTACCGTCATCGCTTAAGTCGATGGATACGGACGGAATTGTCCTTTACATCGGATCGCTTTCTAAAGTGGCTGCTTCTGGGCTTAGGATTGGTTGGTTGATTGCCCCCCAAACGGTCATTGGCCGTTTAACTGACGCAAGGCAGCAAATGGACTTTGGACTAAGCATCGTATCCCAATGGGTCGCGGAACAACTGTTAACATCCGAGCATTTTGATCGGCATATTATTCATTTGCAGCAAGCTTTATATGAAAAACAAAAATTAATGGTTCATTCGTTAAAGCATACGCTCCAAGATAAAGTAACCTTTACGCCTCCGCAGGGAGGATTAAATCTATGGTGCAAAATAAACCAGCGCATCGATGATTCCAAATTATTGGAGGAGTCGGTTAAAAGAGGAGTCGTATTCGTACCGGGAAGCGTTTACGGCTCAGAGCCGGGTTATGTACGTTTTAGCTTTGCCAAACCTAGGCTTGATGAGATTCCAATCGGAATCCGCGCATTTTCCGAAGCGCTAGAAGTGTTCAGCAGTTAATGAATTTTCCTTATACAAAAAAACAGCCCTTCTCTTTATTAGAGATAGGCTGTATTTCTTTATTGACCATCAATCCGGTCGTCATGGTCTTCCCATCTTTTCGAATACGCTTTATTCGTAATCCAAAACGTAATGCACGATAAAATAACAACGATGATTGCCGAAAAAACCCAAACGCTTACCGGTACTTGCATACCGCTTCTCCCCCTTCTGTTATCGAATGCTCTCCCAAAGTCAGTTCTTAAAAACGACGATATCCTTTTTCGTTTCGTTAACAACCAGTTGGAAAATATCTGGTCTGTTATAGTGTCCAACCACATCAAAGTCAAATCGGCTTTGTGCAACCAGAGACATATCCAGATCCGCATATATAATCCCTTCTTGGTCATATAGCGGCTGTTCGAGATACTCTCCTAATGGTCCGACGATGGCGCTGCCTCCCCTGCACAATACATCAGGATCCTGCTCGATATCAAGGTAGCCCGCAAGATCGGTCGGATAGGTCGATTTCGTCACGAACTGGTTGCTGGACAAAACAAAGCATCGGCCTTCGCATGCAATATGCTGAAGCGTTGCTTGCCAGGTAGCGCGAGCATCCGCTGTAGGTGTAATGAGAATATCGATTCCTTTTGCGTACATTGCCGTTCTGGCCAGCGGCATATAGTTTTCCCAGCAGATAAGTCCGCCTATGCGTCCAAACGGAGTATCGATAACGGTAAGCGAACTTCCGTCACCTTGTCCCCAAAGTAACCGTTCGGCGCCTGTAGGCATCAGCTTGCGATGCTTACCAAGCACTTCTCCATCCGGACCAATATAAACAATTGAATTATATAATGTCGATCCGCTGAATTCCTGATCTCGCTCTACTACCCCAACAACGAGATACAAATCATTTTCATTGGCGATTTCGCCTAGTCGATCAGTATCCTCGCCAGGAATGTCGATCGAACTTTCCCAATACCTGCTCCAATCTTCACGCCCGCCGCTCGTCCTGCTTCCGACGCGGGTACCGAGCGTCAGCCCTCTTGGGTAACCGGAAAGGAACACTTCCGGGAATACGAGCAGCTTTGCTCCTTGCTGCCTCGCTTCAAGGGAATATTTTTCTATTTTTTGGAAAGCGGATTCCTTGTCAAAAAGAATTGGAGCAGCTTGCACCACAGCAACCCGAAATTTCTCTTTCCCCATGATGATCTCCATCCATTCCTAATTAATGTTTCCCGTTTTGTCGTTCATCAATACTAACCATTTCAACTTCATGGCACCTGAAGCTTTTCGAATTATGATGATGTTACTAGAATAAATCCGATGATCGGAATTGTAACCGTCCAATTCCCGCAAGAATAACCCATCCACTTGGTCTTTATTTCTCAACGGCATTTGCCTATTCGCATGGTTTAGAAAAAAAAAGGATTCATTCATGCTCCGTAAATATAGTACAACAAAGAAATGAACCGGCCTCTGTTAAGAGGGCCGGTTCATTTCTTTGTAACATTTTCATTAATATGTCGGCAGCGCCTTCCAAATCTACTTTAATTCTGTTTATTTATTCGACGGACTTCTTCGATAATCAAGCACTTCTAAGTAAAGCACCTGCAGAAACTTTTTGATATTGACCTTTCCTTTTCCCGGCTGCAGCTTCTCATCGATCTCTTTCATTTTTAAACGGATATCTTGAAAATCAAAATACAGCGGCGCATAATGTTCGAATTTAGGATTACCGTAGTCCGCCAAGCCAATGTTCGCGAGATTTGAAACAGCGCACATTACCGCACGGCGAATCCGCTGCTCCACGGCCTTAACCTCTCTCACGGGATCGTGATGGGTACGGGCGGCAATCTCATACAATTCTTTTAGCGGAGGAAGCGACTCTACTTGGCAATGATGAATTAGATGTTCTATGATTTCAATCATGTCTTTGCTTCCGATTTCACCGACGATTCCCATATCCCTGAAAATAGGCTGAATGATTTCCCGAACCGTCTGTTTTCTCTGGCTATTCCCAAAGTTCGTATCCAGATTGCTGAGCTTTGCCATCGAATCCTTGATTTCATTCAAATAGTGCCCCATTTTCCAATACTCGTTCACTTTGGACAAAACCGCTTGGACTTCTACCCTGTTAATCGGTTTATGAATATAAAATTCGATTCCAGCCTGGTATGCCTTGCCAATCATTTCTTTATTTTCGATTTGCGAGATCATGACATATTTACCGCAATAGCCCCGTTGCTTTAGATGGTTTATGGTCTCAATCCCGTCTTGATCCGGCATCAATAGGTCAATCAGCAGGACATCGGGATTCGCACCAAGTACGGCTTGTTCCCCATCGCTTCCATTTTCCGCCGTAACGACGACCTCGCCCAGCCAGCTTTTCTCAATGATGTTTTGCAGCATTCGTATGCAGGCCGCATCATCATCCACAATACCAAATGAAATCATCGGTCATCACACCCCTAATTTCAGTGTATGGGTCGAAAGAGCCACAACAAAGGTTGTTTCTTCGGACGGGCTGGAGGTTTGCAGTCTCAGCTTTCCGCCTGATGAATGAACGATATCGCGAACATGCGACAAACCGATTCCGGTAGCTGCACATCCTTCATCATTAAATTTAGTCGTAAATCCCGGTTCAAAAATAACCTCCTTATTCTGCTCTGCAATTCCCGTTCCCGTGTCGGAAACGACCAATACGGTTTCATCCTCCTTTTCATAAACCCTGATCCGGACCGTTCCCTTGGACTCGATGGCCTCCACTGCATTTGAAACCAAATTATTAAGCACGGTTAACAGCGGAATATAGTGGGCCGTAGCATAGTTGGTGTCTATCCTTTTTTCGTAATGAACCTCCTTCTTTAACATCTTACTATAGCCGGAATTCGACTGGATGACAAAAATAACGATTTCCGCAATGGTCATGTCGGAAGCCGTTTCCCGGTTAAACAGCTTAAGCAAACCAGATAGAATCCGCTGGGAGTCCTTCTTCACCTCATGGATCTGCTGCGTAATGTTCAGCATGGAACGGCAAATGTCCTTTTCTCCGGCGACGCTCAGCTTCCCGTACAATTCATAGCTTTGGGCTGTGATCTGCTCCATCGTATCCATTGATTTTTTCAAATAAAAAAATTCTCCGTACAAGCCTGATCCGACATTAAGCATTTGCTCCAGCCGTTTTTGCTGTTCGTTATGGACGATCCGCATTTGACTGATGATCATACTGCTGTACATTCCTACCACAAAAATGCTTCGTACTACAGAGGTTGCAAGGATCAACATCAACTGTCCCTTATATAGATATGCCAAATCAAATAGAATACTGCGGGTCAACAGCTCTATTTCATTAGATACAAAATCGATTAGCGATATCAAACAGGCTAAAAGGAGCGGATGGCCTTCTGATAAAATACCTTGAATCCGCTTCATGCCGATTGCGAAAACGATGTAATAAAGCGCCGCTGACAAATGGGTTTTCAGACTTACATAGAGAATGAACGTATCGTAAGAAACGAATCCGTCTATGGCTGATCGGAAAACAAGAACCGTAATTCCCGTAACCACTCCTGTATACACGCAGGGCAGCTGCCGCATTAACAACAGACACAGCAGAAAAGCGCTGCTTCCGAGACCAATGCGAAATACTTCTCCGCTAAAGGGTGTTATCTTGAATTCGCCTGCGATCGCCGTCACCACAGCCACCAGTAACATTTGCATTCCGACGTTATTCCTATATCTTTGCAAGTAATCCCCTCCCTGTATCCATCATTGTAAACAACGGAATATTATTTTCATATACGCAAAAAGGCTGACTTCTCTTGAAGTCAGCCCCTCGATTCCTCTATCTGCTTCGGCAATCCTCTTTCTGTGACGATGCCATCCGTTAAATAATTTTGGCCTCAAGCCTTTTTGCAATTAAGGATAAGGCATAGTTAACCGCAAAATACAGAACAGCGGCAAATAGGAGAACCGGAATGACATAGCTATTACTTTGCCCGATGACAATTTTCGATTGATTCATAAGCTCCGGCAGTGAAATGACAACGGCCAAAGACGTGTCTTTCAATAATGAAATAAATTGACTTACAAGCGGCGGCACCATGCGGCGAAGCCCCTGCGGCAGAACGATATGCCAGAGCGTGCGCAGGTAGCCAAGCCCTGAAGAGCGCGCCGCTTCAATCTGTCCCTTATCGATGGAATTCAAGCCGCTGCGAACGATCTCGGAAATCATAGCGCCTTCGAATAATGTCAAAGCCACAATCGCGGCGTACACCGGACCGAGCTGAATGCCGATATCCGGCAGCGCGAAGCGCGCGAAAAAAATAATCAGAAGCAGCGGCAAATTGCGTACTAATTCTACGAGAACGCCAAGAACCGGCGATAAAACGGGCACTTTCATATAACGAATGGTTCCGACGATAGAGCCTAGTACAAAGCTCAAAATAATAGAGAGAAACGCTACTTTGAGCGTCATGTAAAAGCCTTCTAAAATAAATCTCAAATTTTCGATTGAAAAAGCATTGGCGAAATCCATCGGTTCTCCTCCTATCTAACCATGTTTAGCTAGTCTGCGTTCCAAGTGATTCGCTGCGTAGCTTAATGGAAGAGTCAGCACCAAATAAAATACGGCTACAAAAATATAGGTATCAAAGGTGGCATAGGTTTTGCTGGCGATCCGGTCACCGAAATACATGAGATCCAATCCAGCAATTACGCTGAGCACCGATGAATTTTTAACTAAGTTGATAAACTGGTTGCTAAGCGGAGGAATGACAATTTTGATCGCTTGCGGAAGAACGACATGTCTCATCGTTTGCACATACGTTAAACCGGAAGACTGTGCCGCTTCCGTCTGCCCCTTTGGCACGGACAGGATTCCTGCCCGGATGGCTTCCGCTATAAAGGCTGCGGTGTATACCGTTAGCCCGATTGTTCCGCAGACAAATCCGCTGAGCGTGATGCCGAGCGCGGGCAGACCCCAGAAAAAAATATAAACAACGAGCAGGAGCGGTATGTTGCGGATAAATTCAACATAGATGGTACCCCCCCATCGCAATGGCTTAATGGACGAAATACGAAATACGGCAATGACCGTCCCTAGCACGAAGCTGCCGAGCAGCGCAATAATGCTGGAATAAATCGTGTTCATAAAGCCTTCCATGTAGAGGCCAAAATATTTGGTTAAGATCGAGAAATCCGGCATGGTTTATCCCCCTTGCTATCTGACCTGCAAGCATAGACGGCTGTTGCCGTCCATTGGCTGCAACAGCTCGTTTCGCACTAAAATATTAGCTTATTCATACTTGTGAAGCCTATAAATGGTTATATTTCAAAAGAAGGGCGGCCGCAGCCACCCGTCTTTTTTTTAATTAATCTGCTACTCGGACGGCGCCTCCCCGATCCAGTGCTCATAGATCTTCTTGTATTCCCCGCTCGACTTCATCGCTGCCAGCTCTTCATTGACGGCATCTACCAGCGCCGTCTCCCCTTTCTTGATCGCAATGCCGTACGGCTCGTCGGTGAACGGCTCGCCAACCACTTCATATCCGGCATCTTGTGCCATCATTCCATATAGGATTGCATTATCCGTAGTCAATACATCGCCTTGACCCGCTTTAAGTGCGGCGAAGGCATCCTGGTAGTTATCAAATTCAAGCACGGTTGCATCCGGCGTTTTTTCTATAATGTTGTCTACGGAGGTGGAGCCCTTTACGGCCAGTACTTTTGTTCCTTTTGAAATGTCGTCGATGCTTTGAATCGCGCTTCCCTTCTTCACGAGCAATGACTGTCCTGCTTTAAAATATACCTCTGAGAAATCGACTTGTTCTTTCCGCTCTTCCGTAATGGTCATCGTTGCAATGATTAAATCGATTTCATTGTTATCCAGCATCGGAATCCGGGTCTTCGAAGTCACTTCCTTCAACTCCAGCTTCGTCTCGTCTCCTAATATGGATTTCGCCAGCGCTTTTGCTATATCCACATCGAACCCTTCGACTTCGTTGTTCGCTGGATTTTTAAGGCCGAAAAGCTTCGTGTCGTATTTAACTCCGACAACCAGCTTACCTCTGCTTTTGATCGTATCGAGCAAAGAGGAGCCCGCTTCGGTGTTCCCATCCGTTGATCCTGAACGGTTGTTGCCTTTCTCGCCCCCGCATCCAGCTAATACGAATACCGATATCACCATCATCATTAAGGTAACGGTCAACCATTTCTTTGCCATCATTTCGAATCTCCCCTTTATCCTAATGATTTAATACACGATTTAAAAATAAGCGTGCCCGTTCCTCGCGCGGATTGGAAAAGAATTCATCGGGCACTGCTTCCTCGATGATCTGTCCCTTATCCATAAACACGACCCGGTCGGCTACTTCCCGCGCAAAACCCATTTCATGCGTGACAACAACCATTGTCATCCCCTCATTTGCAAGCGCCTTCATGACATCTAGTACCTCACCAACCATTTCAGGATCGAGGGCGGATGTCGGTTCATCGAACAGCATGATTTGCGGCTTCATCGCAAGTCCCCTGGCAATGGCAACACGCTGCTGCTGTCCTCCTGATAGCTGAGAAGGATATTGGCCTGCCTTGTCCGCGATCCCAACCTTCTCTAAATAAAACATCGCTGTTTTTTCCGCTTCCTGCTTCGTCAGGCCAAGCACTTTCATAGGCGCTAATGTGATGTTATCGATGACTTTCTTATGAGGATACAAATTGAAATGCTGAAACACCATTCCGATATTCCGCCTTAGCTTGTTAATATTCGTCTTCTTGTCATGGACGGTGTAACTGTTTATGACCAGATCGCCGCTTGTGATGGTTTCCAAACGGTTAATGCAACGAAGCAGCGTACTTTTGCCGGAACCGGACGGTCCCACCACTACGACAACTTCCCCTTGCTCAATCTGGAGATTAATATCCTTGAGCACATGGAAATCACCGAAATGCTTTTCAACCTGTCGGAATATGATCATTGGCCCCTCCTCCCCATCTCATCCACCACATTTGTTAGATGTGAGTTAGATAATCTCACATAAATACTACAGACAAACTACGTAATCTTATAAAATCCTACATTTTACTTAAATTTTTTATGGATTGGTTTTAAATAGCGAGGTGGAGGCGGATCATACATGCCCAAAAAAAGAAATAATGGACGACAGACATAAAAAAACCTCCTGTCAGGAGGTTTTTTTATACCCGCATCCATTGAGTGTAAGCCTAATCCATCCATTCGATATAGGGATTATTTTTAATCAGCTTCATCGTTCTTCCCGCCAGCTGGGACAGTGGCACGATTCCAAACCCGTCTACCCCTGACCGGATTTTATCATTCAACGGCTTTACCCACTTTTCCGGCAGTGCGCGCGCGCCTTTTTGCATGCCGATGATCGAGCCAGCGGTAGCAGCATTACAATCCGTATCAAAGCCCGAAAGGACTGCCAGACCGATCGTCGCTTCCAGCTCGCCTTCGCCGTACAGCAGCGAGGCAGCCACGATCATCGCATTGGAGATGGTATGGCACCAGTGATGGGGATTGCTCTCGTCATATTTATGATGGATTCGCTCTACAACCGTATCGAAAGGGACAAGCTCTTCGTACCATTGCAGTACCGAACGGATATCGCCGGCAAGCCTGCAATGAGACGGAATTTGGCCGAGCCCGGCTTGTATGACATCCTGCCGGTTGTCCGTGACGGCAGCTGCAGCCAGCATGGCGGCGACCCACATCGCCCCGAAAATACCGTTTTTCACATGGGAAATCGACGCATCTCTCCATGCCATTTCTGCTGCCTTCACTGGGTTTCCTGGATTGATGTAGCCATACAAGTCCACTCGGATCTGAGCTCCGATCCATTCCCTGTATACATTGCGATAGGCAGCGGAATGCGGAGGATCCATCCGGTTAACCAGGTTACGGTAGGCAATCCGCTCGGCCGTGCAGGTACGCAGCAGCGGCAGCAGGTTAAGCCAAGTCTCCGCCACGTCATCCGGCGAATAGTTATAGCCGTATTTTTCCACGACGGCGAGCCCGATGATCGTATAGTTCATATCATCGTCTTCGACCATATGCTTCACATTATTAATCCAGCTTACGGAATCATTGCCGTAGGAGCCGCCTTCGTTCGTGACGCCATACTTCTTGGCGATTTCCGGGTCGATCTCGGAAGAAATATAATAATGAACGGGGAAGTTTCCTGTCTCCTTTAGCAAACCCGCAATCCGATCCTTGCGCCAGCCCTCGATCGGCTGCCCCAGCAAGCAGCCTGCAGAACGGCCCAGCCATGCGCCGTAAACCTTATCCGCCAGATCGGTTTGCGGAATAGGCTGCTTGGAAGTTGGGTTTGCGTCCAGTCGTTCCTTCTGAATTTCCGGCAGGGTCGAAGGCTCTGCAAACGGGAAGTCAGCCCTCAAGGGCTGCCTTGCCATTTCATCCAGATAGGCAGCGGCCATTTCTTCGCGCTGAGGATCATCCGGCTGCATAGAAGCCAGCTTCGCATAGCTGGCTTCCATAGCCGCGCCGATATTTTTGCCCTCGTCAATCGACTGCTGTCTCTCAATATCAAAATGATGACTATATGACAAGTAGTACTGTTCGGAGGCTTTCATAGCTTTCGATCACTCCATTCAGACCCTGCATTAAGAATCCGTATTATAGCTGCAATTTCATGCCGTCAAACGCAACGATGATCTGCTCTTGATCAAAAAACTGTGTAAGGTCGTCATGCAGCAGTCCGATATTATGGGAGAAATGGGTAACGGCAACCTTTCCGTCCTTGCCGAGAATTCCTTTGCTTTTTAGCCGATTCCTTATTCCAAGAACCGCCACGCTATTCAGATGTCCTCCGGTAAACGGCAAATGGCCGTTCGTACAATCCAGAATGGCCAGGTCCAAAGTCGTCTGCTCCAGCCATGTCCAGGTATTGTCGGGAAGAAGTCCCGTATCATGCCCGTAAAAGATACGCTTGCCGTCCTTCTCAATTACAAAGAGCAGGCAGGTTTCGTCCGGGTCATGGTTTGCCGGGAGCGGCGTTACCTTTGCCGTTCCCGTATCCACGGTTTCGAATGGTAAGATTCTGCGCAGGACCAAACGCTCCGCATCCGGTCTTCCAACTGCATCTCGGCACTTGCGGATAACGGCATCATGGCCGTAAACCTGCAGAGGCGCATCAAGCCCGTGCGCATAAACCGGCAGTCTCATTTCCAAATCCTCCGCGCGAAGATGATCCAGATGCGTGTGCGTAATGAACAAATCCTTTACCAGGCCCAGATCGATGCCGTCGCGCAGGACATGGTGAAGCGTATCCGGCGGAAAATCGATCTTGAGCACCCCGTCAATGAGGACGGAGCTCCTTGTTCGCAGGTTTCTGCCGCCAAGCTTCCTTGCCTTAAGGCAATGTATGCAGCGGCAGAACAACGCAGGAAAGCCCTCCGCCGCGGCGGTGCCAAGAAAATGTACGTCCAAGTATGCAGCTCCTTTCTATTCATTTCGTTATGGGACCTGCCTAAAGAGTCGCAGCGATGCGGGTAACATGATTAACCGCTTCCATCGATCCATGCCGCGGCTCCTCGTCGCCTTCGAATTCCACGGTAAGCCACCCGTCGAAACCTGATTTTTTTAGCTCCCCGAAAATGTACTTCAGGTCGACTGCGCCTTCCCCGGCTATTTTGCCAAGAAACAGCTCCCCCGTTAACGCCCGTATGACCGCTCCTGTCGTGCCTTCCGGCACTGGCACGAAATCTTTTACGTGTACATGCCCGACAAAACCCTTTAGCTCATCGATCGCGTCGCTTGAGCTTTGACCGACGAGCAGGAAGTTGCCCGTATCGAACGTACTGCGCAGCGCATGGGAGTTGACCTCTCGAATGATGGACATAACCTGATCGCTGCGTCCCGCGAATAAACCGTGGTTTTCCAAGCAAAGCGTCACACCCTTTTGCTCGGCATAGCGGGCAGCCGCGCTTAGTCCATCAATAACGTACTGCATGCCCTGTTCAAATGATATCGAATCGTTCGGAAGATCACCCGAGAACACCCGGACTACCTTGGCTCCAAAATGGACGGCGGCGTCGACGGCATCCGTGACCTCCTTCAGCTGCGCCTCCCTTTGCGAATCGTCCGCCGTGACGAAATTATTGCATGCGCTGAAGCAGGCGACCTTCAAGCCATGCTTTTGCAGCGCTTCATCGATCAATGGGATATCCTTTTCCTTATCCCGCCAAAAACAGCTGAGCAGTTCCACTCCCGTAACGCCTGCTTCGGAGGCAAAGCCAAGAAAATCGGCCGTATCCCATTTTCCCTCATACCATAATTTATGCACGCTCCACATACTCAAGCTAATGTTCACAATAATCACGCTCCTCATGGAAAATAGGATAATAGCGTTCATTTTTTGCGGCCGTTTCTTCTTTTCAAATACGCTGTACATACCGCTTAACGATTTCTTGCGGCCGCGTAATGGCTGTACCGACAACTACGGCATGTGCTCCAATGTCGAAGCTGCTTAAACACTGCTCAATGCTCCATAACCTGCCTTCCGCGAGCACCGGAACCTTCCTTAGCCGGGACAGTTTCCCGACAAGCTCTAAATCCGGCCCATCCTGCTGCGGACTGTGCGGTGTGTACCCGGACATTGTTGTTGATACGATATCCACACCAAGCGAAATCGCATGGACCCCTTCTTCGTAGGTCGATACGTCTGCAACGATTAGAATTTGCGGGAAAGCGCAGCGAATTTCGCGAATGAGGTCATCCAATGTCTGGTTTCCCGGCCTTGGCAGTCTCGTGCAGTCTACGGCGACGAATTCTGCGCCGGCCTCTACAATATCCCGCACCTCAACAATCGTCGGCGTAATGTAGACATCCGAGTCCTCATATTGTTTTTTATATAAACCAATGACGGGCAGCGAGCATCTTCGTTTTATTTCACGAATATCCTCTGGCGTGTTTGCCCGAATCGCCGCTGCCCCTCCTTCCTCTGCCGCCGCAGCCATAGCCGCCATAATGCGCGAACCGTGCAAAGGCTCATTCGGGAGTGCCTGGCAGGACAAAATAAAACCGTCCTTCAGGTCGGAGACCAGTCTCTGCTTCATCATTTCACCTGCTTTATCGTTATGAGAGTGCACACGGGTCACACTTGATAAGCCGCAGAACGGTAGATCGCTTCTGTCAATTGAATCACCTTTCTTGCATATTCTCCCGATACCATGACCTCGTGCTCGCCTCTGACAGCGTCAATAAAGCTCTTATCCTGATTCGTTGTTTGATCGGGCAGCTGAACCGGAAGGGAACCATCCTTATACGTCAAAACCTCGATCCTGCCGTTCTCGAGATATATCACCCCTAATTCACCGCAGAAGGAATAGAACTCCTTATAGCCTGGTACATATCCAACGATGTTCAGCGCGGCAATAGCGCCTTCTTCAAAGCGAATACTCGTAAAAGAATCAATTTCAACCGGCGCGCCATGCGTGCTGAGCGTCGCTTTCACTTCCGCCGGCTTCAGCCCGGTCGTCCACAGAAGAACATCGATAATATGACTGCCGGAATCCATCAGCATACCGCCTCCGGAAAGAGCCGCATTTTGTCTCCAGGTGCCGGCTTGGCTGCTCTTCCAATCCTGGTACAGCGTCGCGTTGACCGAGACTAGCTTGCCAATTATCCCGTCTGCAATCGCTTGGCGGATATAAATGAACTCCGGTTGAAAATGTCGTTGATAGGAAACCTGAATCAGCTTCGAACGTACTTCTGCAGCCTTGATCAGCTGCTCCGCTTCCTGGGAGGAGCAGGTCATCGGCTTTTCAATTAACACATGGCAGCCAGCGTTCAAAACATCCAGCGCCTGGGCAAAATGAAGCGTATGCGGAGAGCAAACGATAACGGCATCCAATCCGTTATCTTCGAGCATCTCGATATGGCTCGCATACCTTCGGGTATTCACCAGACCGAAGGAGGTCAGAAAATTCAAAGCCGACTGGTCGTTCGGCTCGGCAACCGCCGAGATTTCCACGCCTTCCAAGGCCAGCATTTGGCTTGCATGAAGATGCGCAATGCCTCCCGCTCCAATAAAACCGATTCGAATCGTTTTCATCTGTTCCTCTTCACTCCCCATGGTTATGGATTGAGGCAAATGGCTCCAAACAGCTATGTCCGTCCCATTTCATTTTTATAACGCTCCCGGAATGGACAGCCTCGTCCCATTTCGAATGGCATTCGCTGGTTTTTCCTTGAATAACCGCCGTTCCGGCGTATCCCGGATCGCATTCAGTTCCAGAACGAACGGGCTAGAAGGCAGCATCCCCGATCGAAGAATAACCCGGTTGCCGTCAACCGCGATAGTGTCCCAAGTCGTGGACAGAAGGTCTCCGCCGTCCCAAACTTTGTAGCACGAAGCAATTTTAGCCGAATGCTCATCGATCCGTTTATTGAACGAAATCACAATCTCATGGCCGCTTTTTCGTTCGGCAAGCATCGGAACAGGTTTCTCTTCATACATATATCCGCCTGTATGATACTCGTAAGCCGTCCAAGACGCATACCCAAGCGCAAAAACCGTTTGACTGAATGCCTTCAGCCATTCTCTGCTTTTGACCATGTGCCGCGCAGAACCGATATCGGCTTGAACAGCTAATGGCAGCTTGGGAAACAGCTCCCTGATCTGGTCCGCGAATGGATGGTAGCCTTTAACGTAATCCGCCGGCAGGTCTCCCCGCGTCCAATCCGGCCAATGCGTCTGCAAAAAGTGTATATCCGGCCGTACCTTTTCTATCATTGACGGAGCGTGCAGGCCTTGGTCTTCCCGGAGACGCTCCAGGCTGTCCGGTCCCGCAGCGATAGCGAGCGACCAAGTAGCAACAGCAATATCCGGTCTGGCTTCGCGGACGCCACCTGCCCCATTGATCATTTCATCTATAAAACCATTGACGGCTTCTACGCGAAAGTCGACCCATTTGCGGTAAGCTTGAACATTGCGAAGGTAGTAGCCGGGAGCGTCAGCGTTTGTAAAATCAGGCATATCGATTCCGTATCGCGCTTTGAACGCGGCTTGCGCAAGCGGTCCGACATCTCCATAAACGCCTCTTTGAATCCCGCCCCATTCCGGAAAATACGGCTCGGCAATTTCGATCCCGTCAAAGGGATAGTCCGTCACCAGCTTTGCCAGCGCCGACTTCTTCCACTGCACGTATCCATCGCTAAAAGGAGACAACCGCCAGAAGCCGTCATTCGGTTCCTTGAGCAGCTTCATCTGCCAGGATGGCCATTCCTCCGGAAAACGCTCGGTAGAGAACGTACCGTTTCCGATCACCATTGCCCATACCGGGATCCCTTTTTGCCGGAACGCCAGCAGCAGTTCTTTCTGTATGACATGCTCGTTTACGACAAAATAATGAACGCTTTGATATCCCGCAAGCTCGATTTCCTGGGCGATGCTCTCTGGCGACCGTTGCTGATAATAAGCAAATGCAGGATCGATCTGGATGCTTGGACCAAAGAGGGCTTGCTTGACAAATGATCCCCTGGATGAAGTGGACAATCGATTATACCTCCTTTTCCCAATTTCAATTGTAGTGTACCACCAATTCAGATATAACGGAATATTTTTTTATTTAATAGTTTTGTTTAGGATATTTCCTCCATTATGATTCATTCCACTGCTTATCTCCACAGAAAAACCGGCTGCACACGCCCTATTCCCCTGTGATCCGGGTAGTATAAGATATACGATTTTATGACCGAATTAAAGAAAATATCCATTTAAATTTATTTTAATAAAAAAATATTCCATTTGTCAGGATTGTTGTATAATAGGCTTAATTCTTCATCTATCCATTATGGAGGTCATTGTATGAGTAAAGTCGTCTATCTGCCGCTCGACGAACGTCCTTGCAATGCAAAATTCCCGAAAATGATTGCTGCCATCAGCGATCTATCGCTCGCGGCACCCCCGAATGAGCGGCTTGGCAGGAAGAAAACGCCCGCTCGCTTTGAAGATATCCGCGATTGGCTGCTGCAAGAAACCTCCGATGCCGACTATTTGATTCTTTCGGTGGATATGCTCGTTTACGGCGGAATCGTGCCTTCCCGTCTTCATCAATTATCACTTCAGGAATGTACGGAACGACTCGGCCTTCTCCAGAAATTGAAGCTGCAGAACCCCGCCCTTCGCATCTATGCCTTCAATTTAATCATGAGAGCCCCGGCATACAACAGCAGCGACGAGGAGCCAGACTACTACGCGCATTACGGCCATTCTATTTTTAGGTACGGCTGGTTAAAAGACAAGCAGGCCTCAGAGACGCTAACCGATGAAGAAAGCAGCGAATGGCTGCAGCTCCCGCTTGATGTGCCAGCCTCCATACTGGAAAATTTTCTTCAGCGCAGGGAAGTTAACGCTCAAGTCAATGAACAGGTCATTCGCCTGGTAAAGTCCGGCCTCATCGATCATCTCGTCATTCCTCTTGACGATAATGCGAAATACGGTTTCAGCCCCATGGAGCAGCGCAAGCTTCTTGTAGAAGCCGAACAATGCAATCTCATGGATAACGTGCTGATTTATCCTGGGGCCGATGAGATCGGGAGCATCTTGTTCGCAAAGGTGTTCTGCGCCATCAAAAATTATCAGCCTGAAGTTTTCGTCCGTTACTCCTCCACGCTAGGACCGGCCATTATTCCGAAATATGAAGACCGCAGCCTGAACGAAAGCGTTAAATCTCACTTAACCTCTGGGGGCGCTTATATGGGAGACTCCTCTCGGACGGCCGATTTCGTGCTCATGGTCCACTCCCCTCCCGTGTCTTCGAAGGATGTGGCCGAATCGCCGAATGTATATCGTGAACGTCACCGTTCTTATTTCTCGGAGGTAAATATTGCTGAATTCGTCACGGCGATCGAGGCGCTTTCCCGCAAGGAACATATGGTTGCGCTGGCGGATGTCGCTTCTTGCAACGGGGCAGATCACGCCCTCATGCAGCTGTTGTCCAAAAAAGGCTTGATTTCCAGACTGTCAGCTTTCGCTGGCTGGAATACTTCGGGCAATACGCTTGGAACCGTCATCTCGCATGCCATCGTGGCTTCCTACTACCGCAAAGACGGCAACCGCCTTGAACACAGCGATTGCATGAGCTCTCATTTTTTACTTTACCGCCTGATTGAAGACTGGGGCTATCAAACGATCGTGCGGCAGGAAGCTGCCCGTCACTTGCCGGAGCTCGGCGGTACCTACTTCGATGTAGGGGCAATCCATAGGCAAGTTTCGGAGCTCGTTACGCAAAATCTGCAGCGCTTCTGCAGCGACTATTTAGGTGAATTAGCGGAAAAGAACGCTGCCGGATTAAAAGCCGAGCTTCCTTGGAACCGGATGTTCGAAGTCGACTTGTCCCTATAATAAAACACCCGTCACCAGCCAACTCAGAATCGAAAATGCTGTTCCCCGGCTTACACCCGGAGGAACAGCATTTTTCATGAGAAGCCCTCGCTCAGCTGAAATGGATTTCCTGGCCTTTCTCCGCCGATTCATAAATGCCGCATAGCATTTTCATCACTTCGAGCCCATCCTCGACCGGACTCCGCGTTTCTTTTCTTCCGAGGCAGCTGTCGATGAAATGGTTGATTTCATTTTGGAAACCGCTAGTAAAATCGAAGCCGAGCTGGTCAACCTGCGGCGTAATGTTCAAGATGGTATCATGCCTCTCGCCAACGATAAAAAGCCCCGGCTCGATTTCCGCCCCGCCCCTGTCACCGAATATTTTAACGCTGATCTCATCCTGCTTCGCATGCAGCGTAAAGCTTACGTCAACCAGCAGCGACGCGCCGTTCTCGAATCGGATCATGGCGTTGGCCAAATCCTCAACCGTATTTTTGCTGGAGTCATAGTCCGAGGCTTTATAGAAAGCCAGATTTTGAATATTCGCCCGATTGCCGAGCTGCCGATAGGTATTTCCGCTGATCGATTTCACTTTCGGCTTTCCCATCAAATACCAGCATAAATCGATGATGTGTACGCCAAGGTCGATGAGCGGCCCGCCGCCCGAGCGTTCCTTGTCGGCGAACCAACCGCCCGGGTTTCCTAACCTGCGCAGGCAGGTCGCTTTCGCATAATAAATGTCGCCAAGCTCGCCCGCGTTGATGAAGCGCTGCAAGATATCCGTATTCGAGCCGTAGCGCCTCACGAAACCAACCTGCAATACCTTCCCGCTCTTATTAACCGCTTGCTGGATGCGCTCCGCTTCTGCGACGGTTCTGCAAAGCGGCTTTTCCACGAGCACATGCTTGCCGGCTTCTACAGCGGCAATGCTAATTTCCGCATGCGAATTATTCCAGGTGCAAATGCTTACCGCATCGATTTCCGGATCGGCAAGCAGCTCGCGGTAATCGGTGAACACCTTCTGCGCTCCGCGTGCAGCCGCCTTATTTTTTGCCCGCTCTTCATTTAGATCACAGATAGCATAGAGGTTGACTTCCGGATTGCGCACATAGGAATTTAGATGAATCTCCGAGATGGACCCTGCGCCGATCACGCCGATATTTACTTTTTTCATCGTACATAACTCCCCTTTATCATTTGATAGGACCAGTTTATTCCTGCGGATTGTTCCCCTTGGCGTAGGAGTGCGCCGCATTGCGATTGTTCCCTCTCGCTTCCTCCTCATGCTGTACCTGCATTTTTGTTTTGATGCGGGTGACAAAACGTCTGACGACCTCCTGCGGCCTTGTGATTGCAGTCCCGATCACGACGGCATGCGCGCCGGCCTCGTAGCAGCGCAGGCATTCCTCGATCGTCCATATCCTCCCCTCCGCGAAGACAGGCACCTGCCCGAGCGCGGACAGCTTCCCGATCAGCTCAAAATCTGGGGTTTGCAGCTTCGGACTATAGGGCGTATAGCCCGACATCGTCGTCGATACGACGTCTACCCCCAGCTGCATGGCCATGGCTCCTTCCTCAAAGGTCGAGATATCCGCCATAATAGAGGTGTCTGGGAAGCTTTTGCGTATTTCGGCAATGAGCCGGTCAAGCTTCTCATTGCCCGGCCTCGTCATTGACGTGCTGTCGATCGCCACGATATCCGCACCTGCCCGGATGACCTGATCGACCTCTCGCAGTGTAGGAGTAATGTAGACATCGCTGTCGGGATAATGTTTTTTATACAGCCCGATAATCGGCAGCTTGCATCTGTTTTTGATGGAGGAAATATCCTGCGGCGTGTTGGCGCGTATGGCCGAGGCTCCGCCCGCTTCCGCTGCGGCCGCCATTGCCGCCATGATATCCGAGCCGTACAAAGGCTCATGCTCCTGCGCCTGGCAGGAAACGATAAAGCCATCCTTTAAGCTGGAAATTAACGGTTTGATCATAGCGACACCTGCTTTCCGGAGCGTTCCTCGGCATAATGCCACACTTGTGCGGCTGCACCGATCACACCTGCGCCTGCACCGGTATACGAAGGAACAATCCGGCAATCCTTCCACATGCCCGGAGAGGTTCTCGCTGCAGCTTCCTTCTCTAATGCTGCAAAAAATGCGCTACCCGCTTCCGCCACCCCACCGGCAATGATGATCGCCTGCGGATTAAAGGTGTGTATGATTCCGCTTATGGCTGAAGCCAACGCGCGTATAACCACCCCCATAGCACGAACGGCATAAGGGGCGCCAACCGTCCAATCCGCTAGAACCTCTATGGCGCTCAGGCCGCGCGTGTTAGAGGCATCATCATCGCCAAGCGCCTCAAGCGCAACCCTTGCAATGCCGGTGCCGGAAGCATACATCTCAATGCAGCCATAATTGCCGCAACTGCAGCGGGGGCCGTCGAATTGGACCGAGGAATGACCAAGCTCGCCGGCGCCTCCCGACGTTCCGCGAATAAGCCGGCCGTCAGCCACGACCGCCCCTCCGACTCCGGTACCGAGCGCAAGGCATACGTAATGCTCGTACTGCCGGCCCGCACCGAAGCATTTCTCTGCAATCGCTATGACATTCACGTCATTGTCGACATATACGGTTAAACCGAAACGCTGCTCCACGGTTTGCTTGATGGGAGTCCCCGTCCAGCCCGGAAGCGTATCTACAGCAAACGAAACGGTGCCGGTCGCAAAATCGATCTGACCCGCGCTCCCAATGCCGATCCCGGCGATTTGCTCCTCGCCTTGCCGGATCAATTTGTCGATGCCGCCTAACACCGATTGCATGACATGCTCAGGCCCCAGTCCTGCGAGGGTAGGTACGATTTCATGGCGAATGATCCTTCCGGCTTTGTCGACAAGCGCAAAGTGAATCTTCGTTCCTCCGATATCTACTCCTATGGCATAGTTCATTGCAGCACTCCCTTATGGTTTGTCCTGTAGCCGGATCATCGTTACCCAACCAATCCCGTACGCTCCACGCTCTCAACGAAGTAACGCTGCGCAAATAAATAAAGAATAAAAATCGGTAAAATCCCGAGCAGCGTTCCCGTATTCAAATAAAGCGACGTATGGGAAATGCCCCCGACATATTCGGGACGAACCGCACCCGGCAGCAAATCCAGCATTCTTGCGAGAAGCGTGTAATTCGGCGCGAATAGATTCACAAAGTAGCTGTCATTCCACTGCCATATGAATGAGAACAGCATGACCGTTGCAATCGCGGGCACCGCATTCGGCAGCATGACTCGCAGGAAGGTCCCGGGAATGCCCGCTCCGTCCACATAAGCGGCCTCCTCCAAATCCTTCGGCAGCGAACGGAAGAATTGCCGGAAAATAAAAATATACAAGCCGTTTTTCAAGCCCATGGCAAGGCCCGACGAGATGAAGAACGGCCAGAAGCTCTCCAGCAGGTTAACGCCGTCTTTCCCCGTAAAGAGATGGTATAAGCCAAAAACATCGAAGAAACGGTAATGTAAATAGGTCGGTACCATAATCGTTTGAGGCGGGATGACGATCGTGAAGATTACGATTCCGAACAGAATCGAACTGCCGCGAAACTTAAGCCTTGCAAAGCCATAGCCGGCCAATGCGCAGGAGGTTAATTGCAGCAGCGAAGTGCCAATGCTAAGGATCAGCGTATTGGTTACCGATTCCGGATACTTCAGATAGCCCATAACGGTTTTGATGTTTTCCAGCGTAAAATGCCTGGGCAGCCATACGACCGTCGCGTCGAACATATCCTGCTTGTCGCGTAAGGCGATAGACAGCTTTGTAATGATGGGATATACAATGATGAAGCAGATCCCTAAAATGAGCACGGTACGAATGATCACCCACAGCCAATGCTTCGCTTTCTCGAGCGGACTATGAAGTTCATACCAGCTTGTTACGGCCCGCGCCGCGGCTGACGCCGAGAAGCGTTTGCCTGCTTTCGTTTTCGCTTCCATAGCTCTACTCCCCCTTAGTCGTAGTAGAAAACCCGTTTCGAGATCAGGTAAGTTGAAATGACCAGAATGATCGATATAACAAGAAAATAAATCCAAGACATCGCCGAGCTTACGCCAAAGTCCAATCTTCCGAATGCGGCGTCCTGAATCATTTGCGTCATGTTATTGTCGTAAAAGGAATCGATGATGGTATAGACCACATTCGTTAAAATAAGCGGAGAAATCATCGGAAACGTAATTTTCCAAAAGGCTTCATAGCCCGTGGCGCCTTCCATCTTCGCCGCCTCATAGAGAGAAGGAGAAATCGACTGCAGTCCGGCAAGAAAGATTAGAATCTGCACGCCGGAAGAACTGATAATTTGGTAGATACGATCCACCGCGCCTGTCAAATAGTCGACGATATCCATGCTTAGACCCGTTTGGAACAGCAGCGGCCTCAGCTCGATGCTTCGCAGTCCGGAATAGTTGCCCTCCAAGTCTGTTGAGGCGGAACCGATCATTTGAGCAAGAAAATTGCCGTTATCCAGCTTGGCGATCACTCCGGAAGCCAATACGACGGGAAGAAAAATGATCGCCCTTGCAAGCATCCTTCCCCTAAACTTCTGCGCCAGGAGCGTCGCGGTAAATAAGCTGAAGAAAATAATTAGCGGCACGTTCAATGCCATCGTCGTTACAGCCTCGGTCAATGTACGGACATACCATGCGTCGACAAAAAAGATATTGCGGTAATTTTCAATGCCCACGTATTGGAGGGAGTAGCCCTCCGCGTTAAGCGTCAGCTTATGGAAGCTGAATTGAAGCGACTGGAAAAACGGGATGACCATCAGCAGAAGGAATCCTAACAGCCAGGGGGTTACGAATAGAACGCCGTAAATTTCTTTTTTGCGCTCCAAGCTGAGTGTTCGTTTCTTCGACATCCTTATCCCCCCTTAACCAAGTAATCATTTGCTTTGATCGTCACGCCTTCGACAGCGGCAGCAGCCCCGCCGTAATTGACGAAAACCGTTAAGCCGTTCTCGTATACGGTTTTGTAGACGCGTTCCGCCAGTTTTTCGTGCTTCAATATGCTCTGTCCTCGAACCTGCTTTAACACTTCGTTTACCTCGCCGTAGGCTTGAACAGCTTCATCGAACCATTGCTCGTAATGGTTCGAGTAAAGATAGCTGAACCTGGTTTCCTTCAATACGGACGGTTCCTCATAGAACCAGTTGAAGTAGACGTTTGAGCCGGTCTCGAGCGATCGCAGCACATTCGAATGGACCTGCTGGTCATCTGCGGTGTTGTAAGCCTTTCCCGCATATTCGATATAGCCGTGCAGCACCATTTGGATAAAGGGTACGGATTCACCGGCCAGCTGGTATTCATTGCTCGTTTGCGGCAGGTTAAGAATATGCGATGCGTAAGGAAGCGCATAGGCATTTCCCCCGTTGACCAAAATGTCAGGCGACTGCGATGAAATGGCTTGAAGCTGGGCTGTGACGATCCGCTTCGCGTCTTCTCTGGTCACCTCTGCATTTCTGCGGAAATCGGAATAAAGCTCGGAGCCCAAATCCCTTAAGGAGATCGATCCGGGATTCAGCTTCTTGAAATCCGACAGGAATCCATTCACCGTAGAGGCGAGCCTTCTAGGCGTTAGCAAATAATGCGACAACAGCTCGTTATGCTTAAAATAAGCGGCACGGTCGAACTCATATATTTTCGCGTACCGGCGGGAGATGTACTGTGCCGAGTCTTTGTTCGGACTGAATTTCCCGGAATTGCTATACACATGCAGGAACGCCGCATCAGGGTAAAATCCGCCGCCGCTCTTCAGGAGTTTCTCCGCTAAGCGGTTCCATTCGTCTTTGCTTCCAATGACGCGATCCATTTCGATTTCCGATGCGATCGTATGGTTTAAGCCTTCATTAAACCAGCCATCGTATCGAAGCCGGACATTCTGAATTTGTTTGTCGCGAAGCTGATCGACGAGATTGCCCGCTTCCTTCAAATCCGTAAGGGGGACCAGCGATTCGTAAGGAAAGCCGAGCAGGTTTTTCTTTTTCGGAATGCTGCCGGTAAGCTCCAGATAAAACGGCGTATCTCCCTCCGCCTTCAGCTTGGTCAGTCCATGCGTCTTCTCAAGGTAAGCACGGTAGCTGGCTGCCATTCCGGAATAATCCGCCTGATCCCCGCTTAACAGGGAATAACGGATTTTTAGCTTACCCTTATACGTTTCCTTCGGCGTTTTGTGCATGATCTCGTTATTGCTGAGACGCACCTCATCCTTAGGCAAAATAAGAAATTGGGCCGCAACCGTATTAAACTCATGCAATCGCCCGCTTATGTCCGCGGACAGCTTGGCGAGGGCATCTCCCTCCTCGATTACGGCGAGAAAGGCCGCATCGTTCTTCTTCATCCCGAATACCGGCAACCGGTTTGGCTCAAGCGTGTTGAACTTCTCCCTTACATAGATCGAGCTGTCTTCGCCGTATATCGGGATCAGGATGGGCTGTGCCTGAATATTGCCGCTGTTGAAGCGGATAAGCGTGCCCGACCCGTCGGGCACAAAGATATAGCCGGCATCCTGTCGCCCTGCCGCGCCAAAATTCTCCAGCAAGCTGATCGAATGGATGCGATAAGGAGGCGTATCCTCCGTAAGGGATGCCGTATCGATGGAAGCGATCAAGTCACGGCCATCCAGTGTATAGTAAACCGTTGCCGAAAATTTCGGATTGGCCGCCTGCGCAGCTTCTCCGCTGCCTGCGTCGCCGTTATCGATGGCAAGATCCTCTTCCGTATATTCCACTTTTTCGAAGAGGGCCAGCAATTTCTTCATCACGGCTTTTGGAATTTCCCGGCGCTCGTACAGGCTTTTCTCTTCATTAAATTTATACCTGACCTTCAGCTGTTCTTGATCGGCCGGATCCTCCAAGCGCTTCAGCAATCTCTCCTCGAACCGTTCCTTGCCCACCGTCTGCGGAATCGATTCAAGCCCCTTTTCGGGATCTCCGAATAGGTACGTGACTGCTAACCCGGCATCGGATTGTTTAATCTCGAACTGTTTAAACTTCACGCTGTTGTTATAGCTGTCGTAATCCTTGTTCTGTCCGTTTTGCGTCAGGTAGACGAACGAAATTTGCGAGGCTAGTTTCCCCTTTAAGTAAGGGGAAGCGAGTTTATCCTCCGCACTGTCCGGATTCGACCGCCAAATTTGACCGCTTTGTTTATCAAGGACCGCAATCTCTGCCGTTGTCCGGCTGATATAGAGCCGAAGCTCGTCGTTCTCAAGCGCCGGATCAAGTCCGTCGATTCGGGGCTCTGCATGGGCCGACGCGTCCATGGCTCGGAGTGAAGCATCCGGTATACCGTTATCCGAATCGGAAGGCTCCGTTACAGCAGCAGGGATCTCGGCGTTTTCGGACGAGCCAGCCATGCAGGCTGACAGCGAAAGCATGGCAACCAGCAGGGACAATGCCATCCCTTTCCGCAAAATATTGTGAGTCGTCATGGCATTATCCCTCCCCTAATCTGAACATCGCTTCTTTATAGATCGTAGCCGCGAAGGAAAGCATCTGCTGCGCCAAACTGAAGAAAAGCAAGCCGAGGAAAATGATGATGCCCATCACGATCATCGTCAGAATCATCGTCATGACGGTTTTGCCTACCGTATATTGGTGAACAGTAAGCATGCCGACAAACAGTAAGCCGAAAAACCACAGGAATCCGAGCGATTCCAGCAAGCGGTAGAAAGAGCCCTCCTGGACCGTAATCACATTGGATAATAAGATAAGCGGAATTTGCATCAGTATGACCGGTATGAGCGCATATGCAGTCGCCATTACGATCTCCTTGAATTTCCCTTCGCCGTCCATCAGAGTCGTCATGGACCAGTTGGCGATGCACCATAAAAAAAACGGGAGAACGATGAACTTGATCTCATCGAGCAAATTGACGCTCTCCGCATTAACGCTGGGATTAAAAATAAATCCGGTAAACTGCCTCTTCATGACGTAAAGAAGGGAAAGAACGAGCAGCAGCAAGAGCGCGAACCAAACCTTCCCTTTTTTCTCGAACTTCAGCTCCCAGAAACCGTTAAACGGATGGAAGATCGTATACCACCCCATCCCGGCGACTCCCGGCTCTGTTTCCCTTCTCTTCATCCATACTTTCGCCGTTATGAGCAGAACCGCGACGGCGATTACGCTTGCCGCGATTTTCCCGAAATGCTCCCACATGAAATCCTTTCGGTAGCGCTCGAAGGCCCGGGAATAATATTCACGGTGCATGCCAAGCTCGAAATGCTTCATCGCTTCATAATTATTCCCCTGCCTAAGCTCCGCTTTCCCGATTCCTAAATAAGCGATTTCCAGGTTATTGTTTAAAAGCAGCGCCTCGCGCCACTTCTCGACCGATTTCTCTTCCTCGCCCGTATCGTTAAAAATGACGGCATCCCGAATCACCTTCCCGTAGCGGGTCGGCTCGAATAGGACAAGCTGGTTCAAGCCTTTATCGAGCACGATCATCTTGTCGTCAAGCATGTCGATATCGGACGGCGTCTTAAAGGTACCGACCTGTTCGCCAAGGAGACCGTAAATATACATAAGCTTGCCTTCCCGGTCGTACGTAAATATCCGTCCTCGCGTGTTGTCCAAAATGCTGTAAATGCCGTTCCGGTCAAGGGAGACGCTTTGGATCGCGGACGTCCCGGATCTTGTGCCGCCGATACGGAACCTGACGTCCCCTTTCGGAGGATGGTAGCCCGTTCGCTTCAATACGTCTGTCCCGGAGGGATTCAGTCGCTTCACCGGCGCATCCGAAAACTCCTCGCTTGTCGTCGCGTAAATGAAGCCCTCGTTATCGATATCGACGTTGTTGAATTCGACGGGAATAAACAGCACCATCTTCGAACGCTGCTCCTTCGTCATGACACGCTTCCAGAACAAATCCGCGGCGCTGTAACGCACTTTATTGACACCCATAAATCCGGTGAATTCCCCTCCGGAATCGAACTGCATGATGCCGTTAAATACGCCCTTGCCTACAACGTAGAGCCGGCCTGCCGAATCGCCGACCAATTTAATCGGCTCATATACGAAGCTGTCTCCAAGCACTTCGCTTTCCGGCGCACCGATCACGCGGACCAGTCCGCCTTCCTTTGTCAGTTCGACGATACGTTTATTCCCCGTATCCGCAATGAAAAGATGTCCGTTTGAATGAACGAAGATCCCCTGCGGCGCGGAGAAGCCATCCGCCTTATCGCCGTTCTCAAACGTATCGATCGTTTGGATCACGCTTGCCTGTTCATTCAGTACGACGATCCGGTTATTCCCTGTATCGGCTACGTAAATATGATTGTCAGGTGTAACGTATAGATCTTCCGGCGATTTGAACGGTCCCGAGTTTAACTGTTCCCCTCCGATTTGCTTAACTGGCAAATAAGGCACGGGCGCCGGCTCGGGATCTCCCCACCAAGAATAGTTGTAGCCATCGTACGGCGCAGCGTGTACCGGCACTGAAATGCCAACCATTATCAGCAGTAGAGGGAAGAGCAGTAGATATTTACTAAATCGATTCATCGTAAGCCTCCCCTTTCCCATCATTCTTTCATGCCGGAGGTTGACATCGTTTGAATAACACTGCTCTGCGACAGCACAAAGATGAGAATCGGAACCGTTAGCAGCAGCAGCGTTGCTGCCATTGAAGGACCGGTCCGGACGATGCCTCCCGCCAAAATCTGGCTTAACGCATAATCGATCGTTTTGAGCTGCTCGCTGTAAATGTACATGGAGCCCGCCGCTCCGCCCGCTCCCCACAGGCCTTGGAACGAGAAGATAACGAGCGTAAGCCATGCGGGCTTGACGACAGGCATGACGACGCTCCAAAATATGCGGAATTCACTGCAGCCGTCGATTTGCGCAGCCTCCAGCAGCGCATCCGGAATTTGCTCCATGAACTGCTTCATGAGATAGAGCCCAAGCGAGGAGCCGATTGCCGGAATGATAACCGCCCAATGGGTATCCAGAAAGCCAAGCCACGACATCGTCATGTAATTCGTGATTTGCGTGACCGTTGCCGAGAACATGAGCGACAAGACTACGATCGAGAAGAGAATGCCCTTGCCTGGAAATTTCCGTTTGGCCAGCGGATACGCCGCAAGCGAAGCAATCAGAACGTGACCGGCCGTACCGACGATCGCGATAAAAAAGGTATTGAAGATATACCGGGTAAAGGGTACCCACGAGCCTGAAAGCAAATGATATAAGTCCGTAAAGTTCGTAAGCGTCGGATTCTTGACAAAAAAGTCCGGTGGAAACTTCAAAATTTCATTAATCGGCTTGAAGGCATTGCTGATGACAAAAACCAGCGGCATGGCCATAAAATAACCGACCGCTGCCAGGAGCAGAAACAAGGCGATATCGCCCGTCCATGAACGGCTGACTCTTTTCTTCTTAAAGCTAATAGGGATCACGCTTACTCACCGACCTTCGCCAGCAGCCTTCGCACGATGAGATTGGAACCGAGCATCATCGCGAACAGCACGGTCGCGATAGCCGACGCATAGCCCATCTCAAACCGAATGGAGCCGTAATCCATCAAATGCGTTACAATTGTGTGTCCCGCATATTTGACGCTGGGGAAGCCTGCCAAAGCGGTTGCCACCTCCGCAACGCCGAAGGAAGCCGTAATTTGAATGACCGCGCCGAACATGAGCATCGGCCTCATCGAAGGCAGCGTGATGAACCAAAGCTCCTGCCAGCGGTTGCGTATGCCGTCGATTGCTCCTGCCTCGAACAGCGTCTTGTCGAGACTCTGCAAACCTGCGATGAATGCAAGAAAGCTCGTTCCGAGGCTGAGCCAAAGCTGCACGACGATAATGATCGGTAGAATGTATTTCGGTGTCTTCAGCCAGAGGATCGGTTCCAATATCAAATGCCATTTCAAGAGAAAGGCATTGATATAACCGTAGGAATCGCTGCTGAACAAGAGCGTCCACACGATAAAGGCGCTGCCCGACAAAGCCGGAGCATAGAAGACTAACGTCGCGAAGGCTCTGATTTTGGGAGGAAACTCATTAATGATCCAAGCAAGCACAAAACATGCGATATAGCTGACAGGTCCCGTGATAGCCGCAAAAATCAACGTATTCTTCAAGGCAATAAGGAAAACATCGTCCCGGACGAATAATTGGGCGTAATTCCGCCAGCCTACCCATTGCGGAAACTCCAGCATATTAAAATTGGTGAAGCTGACCAGCAGCGATAAGCAAACGGGAAGGACGGTAAAAGTAAAAAAAATGAGGAAAAACGGCGCAAGCATGGCATATATGACCTTGTTCTTCTTCATTTCCTTCCATGTGTGATTCAACCGCGGCCGCGGTTTTCCGTTTCCCAGCCTAAGCTTGGTTTTCTTGACGAGTGGAATCATTTGGAGCCCTCCCTTCTACTTCGTCGGCAAATCGAACTCTTCACGCTTGATCGTGATTTCCTGATTGATCGTCCTGACATAGTTTTCAAGCGTTTCCCGCGGCTCGCTTCCCTCCGTGTACACCTCGTAAAAGGCATTGTAAATATGGCGGTCCAGCGAATAGCCTCCCGGAACAGCCGGCCTTCCGACGACCCATTCGAGCTCGTCAACGAGCTGGTTCAATTCCTTCGCCGACCAAGGAAGCTGCTGCAAAGCCTCTAAATTTGCCGCTGCATAGCGGGCAGATTCGCCCAGTATGGCCTCCATTTCGCGTCCGAACGTAACCTGCGCTTCCGTATCCGTCCACCATTTCATGAATGCCCAGCCGGCTTCTTTATTTTTGGCGTTTTTAAACATGACCGTTCCTGTCGCCGTGCTCATCGTGTCATGCCGTACGGTACCATCTACCGCCCGGGTTCCCGGTACCGCCACAAAATTCCATTGGCCTCTAATTTCCGGAGCAAAAATGGTCAAAAAGTTAAACGTCGTGTAATCCGCGATGCCGATCGGCATTTCGCCTGTCCGAAAACGGTTAATGAAGTCAAATTCGATCGGAAGCTTATAGTTGGTATAGAGCTCCGTCCACTTTTGGAACGTTTCAATGCCGATCGCCGAATCCAGGTCCGTTGCGATACCGTCTTCCTGATAAAACCGTCCGCCGTTTTGGTAGAGCATCGATTCAAATACGATATTTTGCGGCAGGGCCAGATCCATGTTGTGCTTCTGGAGCTCGGGAATGATCCGGTACATATCCTCCCACGTTTGCGGAACGTCCAGATTCAGCTCCTCCAAAATATCCTTGCGATAAAACAGCATCGGGAACGACTGCGTCTCCGGAAGCGCGTAAACCCCGTCCTGATAATCAAAGCTGGCAAAAGCACTGCCCATGAACCGTTCTCGCACCTTATCGAACTCCGGGAAAGCGGATAAATCCTGCAGCGCGTTTCGCATCGCAAAGTTAATGACATCCGATTGCGTCAACGCAATATCGGGACCCTTCCCTGCCAGCGTCGCAGGCAGAACGACCGCAGGATTGACAAGCTGCAAATTGACCGATATGCCGGTTTGCGGAGTAAAGGAATTATCGATCATGGAGCGAAGCAATTGCGCCTGGTCCCGGCCTGCCGCAATCCATACGGTTACTGCCTTATCATCTTTCTTTTCGTTGCTGATATGGCTGTAATCCTCGGAAAACGATCTTGCAAACGACATAACCTCATGAACGGATTTGCCGATCATTCCGGTGCTTACCTTCGGAAGAGGAACGTCCGGCGATTTGAAAAATAAGTAATCGACCTCAAGCGGCTGCTGATTAACGGTAAGCAGCCATGTCCCGAGCGCCGTAACATTGTCCTTGAAGCTCTTAAGCCGCGAGGTTAACGTCTCGGTGCGGCTGCCTAGATCCTTCAATTGATAGGAGGTTGTTCTCAGTATGGTGGTGCTGGCGCTCGTTCCTCCGACCATCTCATCCATCCGGTCCGCTGCGGCGGTAAGCAAATCGCTTTGCTCCTCGAACACCTTCTGCAGCTCGGGGATTTTCTTCTCCAGCTCGTAATCGCGGAGAGGATCTGGCGAAGCGGAAGTAATCATGATGATTTTGAGATATAGAGCGTTCAACTGCTGGATGCTCGAGCGCACCATGCGGATCGTTTCCGCCAAGTCACCCATCGTAAGCTCCAGCTTGATTTGATGCTTCCCTTTCGTTAGATAAAATAAAAACGGTTTTCCGTCCACGCCCGGCGTTCCGATTTGCCATGCCCCGTTATAACGAAACGGTATAGCGTCGGCCTCTTTGAAGGGTATTTTCCCGTCAATGGCCAGCTCCCTCACTACGTTGACGCCTCTGACCGTATTTTGCTTATACCTGAGACCGAATTCATAGAGTCCGTCCTTCGGAATATTTACTTCCCACGAAATCCACTGGCCGGGAATTTTCCAATTGACGCCTCCGATCGTATTCATTCTAATTTTCGATACATGATAGGGTTCCGTTCCCGGACTGGAACGATCGTTAAGCGGGTACAAGGATGGATTCGATTTGAACGCGGCGTCCTCGCCCTGAAACTTGATAAACAAGCCGTTCGTCGTTTCATAACCGAGCTCTTGGTAGGTTTGCGCTATGCTCGCATAGGTGGGGATTACTTCTTGTTGAAAAAGCGTCAAATAGTCTATGATCATCGGTTCTCTAAGAGAAACGAGTGAAATTCGATGTTGGCCTTTGGATAGATAAAAGGAAAAGGGCTCTCTGTAATAACCTTCCGCATCACGCAATATTCGCTCCTGCCACTGCGGGCTTTCGACCTGTCTCGGTCTCAAATCATTCTGTTTGGCATCCTGCTCCAGCATGTTCAGCTCATTGCGCCATACCCGCGAAAATACGAGCCTCGAAGCTTCCTCAAAAGGAACCTTCCCGTCTATGAGGAGTTCTCTTTCTATGGGGGACGTGTTACCCGCCATCGGAAAATAACGCAAGCCGATATGATATAACCCGTCTTCCGGCACATCAATATCCCAGTGGATAGCTCCCGAATCTGTCGTTGCGACGACAGGTGTCGCAGCACCCTCGTAATCTTCCATAGCGCTAATCTTCATGCCATCGGAAGCGGCGTAAGACTCTGCTTCAATCCTTTGCGTGCCGGAAGGATGCCGCTCGTTAGCATATTTCGCTGCATAATCCTCATAGCGATTGCCCGCCGAAGCGAGAACGGCTGTCTTCTTCTCGATTTGATCCGAAGATGCTTGGACCGTCCCCAATACGTGATCGCTGCCTGATGATCGGCTCGCAGGAACGATGGAGACGATTATCACGAGCATGACCAGGGCCAACAGGGCGCCGATCCATCTCTTTGTCTTCCTGGTTACCTTCAGCATGCGAACCCCTCTTTCTTTTTCAAATGGCCGTCCATATAAAAGGACGGGAATCCCTCGTCGGGATTCCCTGCGATGCTGCTTTATAAACGTTTCCTTTTTTACTGCGCTGCCGGTGCTTGCGTATTCAGTTCTTTATCGATCGCATCTTGGGCGATTTGTTTATTGCGCTCCAGCACGGTTTCTGGCGACTCGCCCCGATTCGCAATCGAATAGGAAATATCGCCTAAAGCTCCGCCAAGCGGGAGAAAGATCGGCTGTGCGTATTTAAGTGAATCGAGCATGACTTCAATGTCGCTTTCATCGGCAAGCAGTTGTTTCTCCGCTTCCTCGCGGTTAATCGGCTCTACTCGATCCCACATTTGAATCTGTTCCCAGATATAGGCTTTTTCTTTTGCTCTTTTTACGATTGCCGGAATATAGAACTGCACGTAATTTTCGATGCTGCCTTGCCATTTCGTTGCTTTCGGCCCTTTCGGGAAATAAACGAAGCCTTGTTCGTCCGTCATCGTCGTTCTGGTTGCGCCTTCCCATACCTCGCCTGTTACCATAGCTGCTTTGCCGGAGTTAAACATCGTCTGCGAATCATTATAATCCTCGAAGTTCTCGTTTTTGTTGGGAGCGACGACCTTATGCACATTAAACAAATCGCTGTAGAAGCGAAGAGCTTCTAATAAGTTCGGATCGTCATAATTGAAAACATGCTTGCCGTCTTTTTGCTGGATAAATGCGGAGTCGTTGGAATGGATGATGATCCGGGACAGATTGCCCGCGATATTGGTCATGCCCCATTGGTCGGTTACGCCGTCGCCGTTCGTATCTTTTGTGGCTTTTTTGGCGATGTCGAGGAAAGCGTCCCATGTCCATTTGTCTTGCGCGATTAATTCATGGGGATCGGGCAGGCCTTCCCGCTCAAATAATGTTTTGTTGTAGTAGATCCCGGAGGCGTTATTGATATTGGAGGTAAAGCCGTACATTTTTCCGTTTACCGAACCGTGCTGCTTCAAGCCTTCCGGCCATTTCGGATCGTCAAAATCGAAGAAATCATCTACGGGCATAAACAATCCCTGGTTGATGGCCGGCACGGCGAAATAGTAATCCAAAGGCACGATATCGGCTGCTGACTCGCCGGAAAGCGCGGCATTCGTAACCATTTTTATGTTTTCGCCCCAAGGCACCTTTTCCCATACGATTTTCACGTTATATTTTTCTTCGGCAGCCCGCCACTTCTCCAGAGTAGCCGCGCCTTCCGGCGTTTCCTCGGACGGACCGTCGATCCAGTGTATAATTTTCAGCGTCTCGCCGTTCATGTCGATCACAGGCTCTTCGACCGCTGGCGGCGCTTCCGTCGGAGCTGCCGTTTCGGGAGTCGCATCATTCGTGGGTTTATTTGTTGGCGTTTCATTTCCGTTACCGGAGCCTTTGCTGCATGCCGATACAAAAACGAGCGTAACCGCCAATAGAATCACAGCCAATAATTTCATTTTTCGCATAGCTTTACCCCTCCAATGGATGAAATGCAAGAGCACGCTCTCACCTTACATTTGCTGCGATTTGGCTTTATTCTGGTCATCCCTCCCCGTTATCGGTTCAAGTTCTAACCCCTCATCGATGCATGCTTGCCCATTGTGTTTGGAAGGTCTGCGGCTGCGTTTTATGTGATTGTCTGGTTGGTTCGGATTGCGCTGCAATCATTGCTGCCAGGAAGTTCTTTCCTTTCCTGATCACAAGATATCATTATCGGAGGAAATATTCAACAATTTTATTTTTCGTGAAAAAAAGATCCTTTTTAAACGTCTGCTGCTTGTGAACGTAGACCTTAAAAATATTCGTTTCCCATGTGATTCTTCCTCCTTCATAGGAATACTTTTTAAATGGGGTCATCATGGAAATTTGCTCCACTATTAATTTATATATTAGAGAAAAATGCCTTTATTCTTATTGTCAGAAAATTGAATCATTCTTTTGATTACACTTTGTTGGCATAACCGAATATGATTTGGGTCATCTTAACAAAGTATTATTGCGAGGAGAGGAGGGATTACATTGGCAAAACCAGATAACCGTGCGGATAATGCCGTACATTTGCAGCAGCATATTGACAATACGGAAGCTAATTTGCAAGAGGCAGAGGAGTACTTAAACGAATTTGCGGATGAAATATCAGCTGACGAGAAAAATACGATCGAAGCCAAAAACGAACGCCGCAAAGAAAGCATTCAATCTTTCGCCGCGGAAAAGCAGGATGAGGCTGGACAGTAAACGATTGATTTCTTAAAACAAAAAAGGAACTGCCATTTGGCTGTTAAGCCATGTGGACAGTTCCTTCTTTTTTTGCGATACCTGCCTTTTGTTTAATTACGTTTGTTTTTAATAAAGTTTGTCTACAACGGAGCGTGCCGTTTTCTCCAGAGCTTCGGAGGCATTATTCTTCTTCTGGGAAAGCAGCGTGCACAAAATATCCAGCAAATGGATCTGCGTTATTTTTGTGGACAAGGATCCGCCTTCGGTTGGCATTTCCCGGGAAGGCACCAATAAAATCGTGTTGGCATGCGCCGTAATGGGAGAACGCATATGGCTGGTTAAGCAAATCACGTCTGCGCCGTTCGCTTTAGCCTGCCGGATCGGATCGACCAGATCCCGCGTGCTTCCGGAGGTCGATATGCCGAACACGACATCCCCTTTCTTCACAAGAGAAGCGGACATCGCAATGATATGGGAGTCCCTATGCGCCTCCACATTCATACCGATGCGCATCAGACGGTAATGAAGATCGAGCGCGGTGATTCCTGAAGAACCTACGCCGAATATATAAATTTTATCCGCGGCGAGCATCCGTTTCACGGCCCGATCCAAATCCGCGGGGTTAATAAGATCAAGCGTGTTTTTCAGCATCATCTCGTTGCGAAGCGTAATTTTCCGGGCTTTCGTCAGCGTATCGTCTGCTTCCTCGATTTCTACGTTCGAGTAAGAAGGCACATTGACGAGATCCTGCGCAATCGAAAGCTTGAACTCTTGGTATCCGCGGAAGCCAAGCTTGCGGCAAAACCGGATAACGGACGTTTCCCCTACCCCTGCCTGCTCGGATAAATCCGTAACTGTCGCCATGACGGCTTCTTCGGGATTGGATTTGACATAGTCGGCCACCTTTTTCTCCGCTTTTGTCAAGGATGTATAAATACTTGAAATCAATAAGAGTGTATTCGATTGATTGATTTTTTGACCGGCCGTCTTCATCGTTATCAGCTCGCTTCATAAGTATACTTACCTTACAGAATAGTTTAAGGAATGGCGCAATACAACAATAATATACATTTTTTGCGGCACATTCGATCGTTGGATTGCATCCCTAATTTCCCTGGTTCACCCATTCAGACCAAACCTCGATGTTGGCAGCGAGCTCCTTTAAGGATGAGAAGGTCAATTGTACCTGCTCGGTGCCTAAGCGCTGCTCCGATTCTCCGAAAATATCGGTTCTGAGCGATCGTCTCATATTGTACTCCAGCCAATCGAGCATGCCGCCCATCCTGCCGTAGAAGCCCTCCTCCACGTTAGTCAGGGCGTTCCCCCCCGCTTTTCGGTAGGCATTAATCATCGCCAAAAAAAGCTCTTTATTCACTTGGCCGGCGTCGAGCCCGCTCCAGCTTAAAGCCGCATCTAGAAGTTCCATCGTCGGATTTGTCGGACCTGCCGCTTCCCAATCGATAATATAGGGATGATACCGCTCCTTCCAAATGACGTTTTTTGGATTTAAATCGCGATGACCGACGGTCAGCCTCTGATTCAACACGCTGCTCGCGCCGACAAAGCGCTCGTTCCATACCAGCAGTTCCGGAAGTCCGCTGTCGATTTGCTGCGCCCAACGCTCCCCTTTCCGGATGCCCTCCTCGGCTAACGATTTCCAATGCTCCGGTCCAAAGGATTTCCAGACAGGGACAGGCTGCTCCCGGAAATTCATATGGTGAATGTTATGCAGCACCGTTCCGATCATGCTTGCGTGCTCCGTTCGACAGTCGCTAGGAGCCAGAACGGAACCGTCGATCCAATCAAACAGCATAACGGTCGTATCCGATATCTGGTTAAGAGGATTATCGTTAACTCTTTTTGCCGAAACGACGGGTATACCCGCCATGGCCGCTGCTGCCGCAATCCGCTCCGAAAGCATATAGTTCGCTATGACACCTTCTCTGGACATAATTTCAGGATTCAACAGCTTCAATGCAAAATGTCCGGTTGTCGTCCGCAATTCCCACATCCGGTGCAGCAAGCCTCCGGAGACTGGCTTAAGCTCGCCTACAGGTCGACCTATTTCGTAATGATCGCAAATCGCCGTAATCCATTGCATGTTGATATCCTGAGTCATCCTATTTCCTCCCCTGCCCCATCGTCACTGGCAAACGATAGGATAATGTTCCGAGATGGACACTGAAGCGCCCCATCCGCCAACGATAAGAAAAAGATATTTTTTTTAATTTTATCATAATAAGTGGATATAATCTCTATCCCATGATACGATATAGCAAATTTTCATTTCAAGTCTAGAAAGGCGGGAACGGGATGAAAAATCAATCGGGCACAGCAGACGTTATCGTTGTTGGCGGAGGGCTAGGCGGCTGCATGGCAGCACTGTCCGCAGCAAAGCTTGGCATGAACGTTATCTTAACCGAAGCCACGAATTGGATAGGCGGACAGCTGACCAGTCAGGCGGTTCCACCGGATGAGCATCCTTGGATCGAGAGCTTTGGCTGCACAAGCACCTACCGCGAGTTCCGCGACCGTATCCGGCGCTATTACAAGGAAAACTACCCGTTAACGGATACCGCCAAAAATAACGAGCGTTTGAATCCGGGCAATGGCTGGGTCAGCCGGCTCTGCCATGAGCCGAAAGCGGCGCTTCATGTACTGGAAGCCATGCTGGCTCCCTACATAAGCAGCGGACGCCTCACTCTTCTTCTCGGCTGGCAGGTTGAATCCGCGGAAACGAACGATGACCGCATTGATACTGTCCATATCAAGCATGCGGATGGAAGAATCAAGAAGCTGCACGGTTCCTACTATCTCGATGCGACGGAATGCGGCGACCTTCTCCCCCTTGCCGGGGTTGAATACGTTTCAGGTGCGGAAGCCAAAAGCGAGACCGGGGAGCCGCACGCGCTCGATTTTGCCGATGCCCTCGATATGCAGTCTTTTACGTATGTATTTGCGCTCGATCATATCGAGAACGGAAATTTCACGATTGCAAAGCCGGAGCAATATGACTTTTGGCGGAGCTTCATACCCGCGCATTCGCGGTTTCCTTTGTTCGGCTGGAAAATGGGAGATATACATGACCCGAGCATCGATAAAGAGATCGTCTTCCTACCGGATGGCAAGGAGCCGATGCCGTTCTGGACTTACCGGCGCATCTTGGACCGTTCCTTATTTTCGGAAGGATTTCTTGAAAGCGACATCACCTTAATTAACTGGGCACAAAACGATTATTATTTGGGACCGATCTATGGCGTATCGGAGGAAGAAAGACAAACGCATCTGAAGGGAGCGCGCCAGCAAAGCTTGGCGCTCGTTTATTGGCTGCAAACCGAGGCGCCCCGGCCGGATGGCGGCAAAGGCTATCCCGGCCTTAGGCTTCGCGGGGATGTGCTGGGTACCGAAGACGGCATCGCCAAGCATCCCTATATCCGGGAATCGCGCAGAATTAAAGCGGTCTACACCATTACGGAGCATGACGTAAGCCTTGAAATTCGGGGAACCGAGGGCATAAAGCGGTATGAGGACAGCGTAGGGGTCGGAAGCTATCATCTGGATCTTCATACCACCACGAAATCCAACCGCGGCTTCTTTATTCCCAGCCTGCCCTACGAGATTCCTCTCGGAGCATTCCTGCCGATCCGGGTGAAAAATCTGCTCCCGGCTTGCAAAAATATTGGAACGACCCAAATCACGAACGGCTGTTACCGGCTTCACCCGACGGAATGGAATATCGGGGAAGCTGCCGGCTATTTAGCTGCTTACTCCATGATGAATCAAGTCACCCCGCATGAGGTCCGCGAGAATAAGGAACATCTGAACGCTTTTCTAACCCTGATTACGAATCAAGGCATCGAGACGCATTGGCCGGATTCCATGAAGCTGTAGAACCAAATTAAAAATAAAATCCTCTTTTTATTTATTTTATGGAAAATCGCTCCGCTTGCTGTTACACTACTGCTAGAGATCATCCATCATGAACAGCCTACTTCATCCGAGAGGCGGTGAGCGGTCAGCGTTCTGTTTTATGCTTACAAATTAGAATTCGAGGTGTATGCCATGATGAGAAAACGATTGGTTCATTTCGTTCTTTGTATTCCCCTTCTTCTAATCAGCATTTCATCTACCGCTTTTTCCGAGTCCGCTTCATCGCCCCCTCCTTCCATCACGCTTGGAGATGGATCCACTCACAGGGTTGACCTGATTGATCAGGAGAGAGAAGACGGCAAGCTCTCCATCTTCACCCGAAACTATGGCAGTACGACGAAGCCCCCGCTCCCTCAAACAATGGAAGCCATCATCACTAACGATATTGTCACCGCAAAATACGCAGGCAGCACGAAAGGCACTTATATTCCTTCCAATGGATATGTATTATCCGGGACGGGAAGCGCCGCAGCCTTGATCGATCGCTTACAAATCGGCGATTCGATTACCGCGAACTTCCCTATCCCTATTTTTCCGAGCAAATATTTCATTCTAAACGGCGAGGTCGTACCGATCACGCAAGTCAATGCCGGACGAGGGGCAGCGGATATCGTTCTGTATTTGCCGGCCTACGGCCCAGCCACAAATACGAATCCGTGGGGTATGGATATCACGGTCGAAGGCGGTAAGGTAACGAGGATATCCGCCATGATGCAGGATGCGAGCGGCAATTGGGTCGATAATAGCTCGCCGATTCCCGCGGACGGATACGTCCTTTCCATTCAGGCTGAAAGTCCGTTCTACAATAAATTAAACGGAACTGTGCAGATAGGGGATGCGGTTGAATTGAATACGAGCAATGAAGTGCTGATTCAAGCCTCCAAAACAGCGTACGACGCCTTAAATCCCAAATCGAGAGAAGATAATCCGGGCGGCTGGGACGACGGAAGCAATGCGCCGTTCCCCGGTAACCGCGGAGCGGACCAGCTGATTGTTTACGACAGCAGCTATGGGGCATCAACCGGAACAAACCCTTGGGGATATGAGGTGATTGTGAATGCGGACGGCAAGGTGTCGCATGTCGGAGGCAATAATTCCAGCATTCCGCCCGGCGGCTATGTCTTGTCGGGTCACGGCGTCAAAGCGGGCTGGCTGAACGAGCAAGTATCCGTCGGCAGCACCTTTATCCTGCTGCCAGGCGAGAAGCAGGCGCTTTTTCTGTTCACTCCCGAATCCTACCTGGATAAAGCGCAATTAGGCATTGAAGCTGCGGAAGAAAAGCTTCTGCTCTCCAAGCAGCAGTTTCTTGACGTTAACTACGGCGGCATCGAGCAGCAAATCGCATCCGCGCAAGCAGGCATCGAAGAATTGAAGACCTCGATCGCGCAGGGGGATTTCGCTTCTTTTACGGAACGTTTTGCCACGCTGAACGAACAGATTGAAAAAGCCGCCTTCATGAGTTATGAATCACGTGCCGTGGATCACCGGTCCATTTGGATTCGTCCGAAGGAAACGAATCTGGAGCAGGTTCAGCAGCATATCGCCAAGCTGCATGCCTTAAATATCAACTCCATCTACCTTGAGACATGGTGGAACGGGTTCACGATTTACCCGACAAGCCATCCGCTTGCCGCTCAAAATCCGCTTTACGGCGGCTTCGACGTGCTGGATGCATATATGAAAGAAGCGGATAAAGCAGGCATCGAGGTGCATGCTTGGGTCGAGAACTTCCTGGTCGGCGTCGGGACCGCAGTCGGTCCAGTCAAAGCCTTAAAGCCCGAATGGTCCATGATCAGCAGAAAAGGCTATGATTACCAGGATGTTCCGCTCTACAATACGCAGTACTATTTTCTCAATCCGGCAAGGCCTGAAGTAAGAGATTTCATTTCGGAAATTTACAAGGAATTGCTGCAAAAATACGATGTTGACGGCTTGCATTTGGATTATATCCGCTATCCCGATGCCGGGGATTACACCAACGACTTCGGCTATGACTCCTATACGCGGGATCTGTTCAAGCAGCAGTACGGCGCCGATCCGATAGACCTGCATCCTGGCGATGTGCTGTGGCGCGAATGGGTTGATTTAAGAAAAAATACGATTAACGAGTTCGTTTACCGAATCTCCACCGAAGCGAAAAAGCTTAAGCCGGATATCCGGGTGTCCGCCGCCGTATGGCCGAACTACTTGAATGGACCGGAATTTATGCATCAGGAGCCAAAGGACTGGATAGCCAAAAATTATATTGATCAGCTCTTCCCTATGTCCTATCATCCGGATGCCACTTCGGTAGCCGCTGACTCGCTTAACTCCGTGGCGCTCGCGAACAACAAGGCATTGATCGTCATCGGAGTCGGAACGAATCTCGGCTTAACGAAGGAAATGCTCCTGAATCAAATTAACGACTCTATCGCTGTCGGCGCTTCCGGCTCCGCCTTGTTCGAATTCGAATCATTGTTCGAGAATGAATACGACAAGGCGCTTTTGGCGGGCCTTTACAGCAAGCCGGCCATCGTACCCGATAAAAATCCTTTGTTGTCCTTGAAAACGATCGTTTCCGAGATGCAGCGCAAGATCAAAACGATCTATGTTCCTTTTTACGGGATGCCAGACGGCAAAAAGTATGAGAAAGAGCTGGAGCAGCTTGAGAAAGCATGGAAAGATAAACAGGCGGCCAGCAAAGAAGGCAAAGAAAGCTTGAAAAAGATGAGCAAGCTGATGGAACGGATTGACGCGGACCGTTCGTTAAACGAGGAAGTAAAAAAGCGGATGAAAGCAGATCTAGGCTACCTTCAATCGATTATATCCGTCTATCTATCGAAAGTGCCAAATTAAGCTTAACGGGGAAAGGACGAACTCCATGTTATGGGAAAACTTAACCGTCAAGCAGTTTGAGGCCGCTCTCGAATCGACCGGCCGGGTATGCGTGCTGCCGATCGGCTGCCTCGAGAAGCATGGCGATCATCTGCCCCTTGGTACCGATATGATGATCGCGCGTGAAATCGCTGAAAAATCCGCCGAAATCGAACCCTTCGTCCTATTTCCATATTATATTTTCGGCCAGGTATCCGAGGTCAGGCATTATGCGGGCACCGTTGCTCTCAGCAGCGAGCTCCAGCTGCGCCTCTTGCAGGAAGTATGCAAGGAAATCAGGCGAAACGGCTTCCATAAGATCGTCTTGGCAAACGGGCATGGCGGCAACAATAACCTGCTTAGCTATTTTGTGCAGACGATGCTGGATGAAAGGAAGGATTATGTCGTATATGCGTATAACCTATGGGAATTAAACGCCGATCAGCTGGCGCATCTCGATCAAAGCTATGAAACGCCAGACGATTATGGCCATGCCGACCATATGGAAACCTCCCAAATCCTTCATATGAACCCTGATCTGGTCCATATGGATCGATTGAACCCGGGGGAGTGGGTATCCATGGAGCGCGGACGCCCGCTCACCGAACATAAGCTGTCCGCAGGTATTCACTGGTATATGGAGTTCCCGAATCAGATCGCGGGTGATCCCTCCCTTTCATCGGCTGCGTACGGCAAAGAATACATTTCGTTCTGTGCGGCTAATTTTGCCAAAGCGATCCATACCGTCAAAAATGATCATGACTCCTTAAAGCTGCAGACGGAGTTTTTTGACCGATGCGATGATGTAAGCAATATCCCTCAAGCGTAAGCGGCTGTCGCCGTCGGCATTGGCAAAAACGTAGTAAAAAATGGCAGTCCAGCGCCTGTTTCCCAGGCTCGGGCTGCCATTTTACGGTTATGGTTATGGTATCTGTATACCATTTATAAATATTTATGTATGTGCTCGATAACCTGTTCCGCGCATCTGCGGTTGCCCGTTTCGGATAAATGCAGTTTGTCTTCGCATATATTTTCGTTTAGGTCTTGTTTGACGAGCCGATTCAAATCATTGACTTCAATGCCGATGCTGTCCATCAGCCTCGCTGCAGCCGCGTTGTATAAATCAATCTCGGCGTTGCTGCGCCCCGTCGCGTCTGCCGGCACCGGTGTCGTAGTGGCGAATATGATTCGCGCACCCGATCGCTGAAGCTCGTTCGCTGTTCGTTTAAGCGTTTCCAAGTATTCATCTAGAGAAGTCAGCGCTTCTACCATCGGCGCTTCATGGTGCAAATCCCATAATCCATTATTCCAATGGACAATATTCGGTTTTCCCAGCTCCTTTATCCACAAATTGACGCCCCAAAGCGTATGCTTGGCAAATCTGCCGTTCTCTGCCGGCGCGACAACCTCCGCTTTCTCTTTCAACGCCTCTCTCACAAGCGGCTCATAGCCCATTCGGATGGAATCACCTAGAAGAAGCACCCTTTTCATCCTCTCACCTTCCTCCCAAAATTATATATAGTATAGTTCTATAAGGAAATTTTAACCACTGTCTTGGACTGAATTCGAGAATTATTTTTTCGTTATAAACCGAACCTAGTATGAATAAGACGATGTTTATTTTCACATAGATAAGTGTAATTACACGTACAAAGATTGCAGGAGGTGTTTGCCGTGAAGATCATGATTTCCGCTTCGGAAGCAATGGAAAAAGGGGTATGGAAGGAGATCCTCCGTCTCTTCGGCAGAGACGAAGAGGAGGAATTTTGGCCCCAGGAGGAGTTTATCTTATCGGAGGAGCAAGCGCTTCTCTTGCAGCTCATAAAAAAATAGCTTCGTGACTGACTGTCTTTAAAAAACGGATGCCTCTTCCTTAGGAAAGAGGCATCCGTTTTTTTATATTTAGATTTGACGAAGCAGCTGATAAAGAATTACCGCTGCTTGTGCCCGATTAGCGGCTGCCTTCGGAGCAAAGCTGCCGTCAGGCATGCCATTGATAATGCCGGATTGCTGCATGGCCGAGACGGACTCGCGCGCGTAATCAGCAATCGAAGCACTGTCTGCGAACACTTTTGACACGTTATCCCGATTCAATGCAAGCCCCGCCGCAGACAAAGCTCTATGCGTCATGACCGCCATATCCTCGCGCGTAATCAGGTCTTGAACCCCAAAAGTTCCATCTTGTTTACCTTTGACAATGCCGAGTTGGTAAGCCGCCGCAATGGCATCGGAATACCATTTGCCTTCCTGGACATCGCTGAAAGGCTGATTCGCCCCATCCGCTTGCAAATCAAGCGTCTGGACGAGCATTTGCACGAATTCGGCTCTGGTAACTGCTTTCTTCGGCGCGAAGAATTCAGCCGATATGCCTTTTACGATATCCCGCGCAGCCAAGGCGGAGATGCTGTCTTTGGCCCATGCTGCCTGATCCAGATCGGTGAAGCTCACCTGAACGTATGCGGCTGCGTATTTACTGAAGTGCTTGGCATCGAATTCAACCGTACCCGATGCCGGAATATAACGTCCGTTTTTGATCACCTCTAGGCTGCCGGTATCCGAAATGTAGTAGATCATAACTGCCCCTGCGTTCTCTCCCGGCTTCAGCGTGTAGGGGATCGAGACATGAATCGATTGGTTCGCGCCAAATTGGCTGATTTGTTCCCCGCCTACGCTTAGGTTGAAGTCAAGCACCGCGTTGTTCCCAACCTTGCTGCGATTCTCTTCGGACAGCTCGGCTGCATCCACTTTGCTGACGCTCAAGGCGACTTCGGCTGTCTGATCCGAGCCTGCGAACAACGAGCTCGGAAGCTCCAGCTTGGCAAGGCCCGTGTCGATCTGGATCCTTTTCACACCAGCCTCGGCCGCGGCCTGCACTTGACCGACCGGCAGCTTGGCAACGATCGTATTCGCGTTGTTCGGCGCTTTGATTTCGAACCCGATTCGCCCGGCTTTGACAACTTTCAATGCCTCGGCAAAAGCTTGCTGACCGATGCTTGCCGTTGCTTTACCATTGGCATCCATAGTCGCAGTGACCTCATTGGCCGGAACGGCCGGTCCTTGACTTGAAGAAGAACCTTGCTGGGATCCCGGTCCGGGCTGCTCCTCAAACTGTACGACGCCGAATCTCGACGTATTTGCGTAAGACTGGCCTGTCGGGTCATTCCAGGTGAATACGCTGTCTCGCGTGCCGCCGTCTTGATCGTTATTCACCTGGAAATCGAACCCGATCAAGGTTCCGCCAGCCGGCGTAATCGTATCAAGCGAGATGGCTGCTTCCACGATGTAACCGCCGGAGATTTGCTTGGCGGCGGACGTATAATTGTCATTTGCTGCATGGCCGCCGACCGTCTTCACGTTGTTGTAGTTGATTCGGTACTGGCCGTCATCATCTTGGTAGCTGGCTGTTTTTCCATTGTTTTGGTCAACGAAAATCTCGACCGAATCCTGCTCCCAATCATTGGAGATGGCATCGCTCAGTAGGCTGTCCGTTACGACGGCGTAAACATATAAGTGCTCCTTATCCCACATGGTGCGGAAATCCGCTTTTGCTAAGGCCCCATTGTTCTGCTCCACCAACACTTCGGTTGTATAAACCACCGCATTAGCCCATGCATCGTCCATATTTCCGTCTATCGCAGGCGTTCCATAGGCAGCGCTCGCCAATTTGGCAGCCGCGATATAAGTCAGTACGGCATAACCTTGACTATCGCTGTCCTGTGCACTCCGCACATCGCTCAAGGAGACGATCACGCCGTTACCGCCCTGTTCGGTACCGTCGTTAATCCCCTTGTCGGTAACTCTTACATCGAACTTCACTTGCTTGCCAAGCGTTCCGTTCAGCGGGATTGCCGTTTCCAGAACATAACCGCCCGTTACCTCAGTCATGGATGCGTGGTTACGCAGGAATGTCAGCTTCTGTATGCCGTTGTTGTCGGTAAACAGCTCGATTTGATCCGTTGCGGTATTGGTCGTGTCTTTAACCGCTACGCGAACATAGAGGTTTTGCGCATCCCACAAGGTCTTCACGTCAGCCGCAAGCGTACCTAATTGCTCGGTCTGCAAGGCCGGCACCATATTCCACACCAGGTCTGTGGCATGGTCCAAGACCGGCGTGCCTTGTGCTGCATTCACTGCTTTTGCCGTTACAGGGAGTTTGGAAGGCGTCAGCGTCTTAACCGCCTCGATCATACCCCAATATGCATATTTCGCCTGGTATTGCATGTTGAATGGGAATGGTGCGTCCTGTCTCTGGATTGGACGGTTATGAAGCCAAGTATGATCATCGGCAATGCCCCAAAGCGTAACATTACTGATCCATCCTTCCGGATTGCCCGCTGTGATGCCCATTTCATCCAAACGAACCAGTTCCTTGAACAATTCTTTATAACGATAGCCTTGCTTAACGAGAAGATCCTCCGGAACCGTCTCGTAGCTTGTGCTGTTATTCGCATAGACCGAGACGTCCAGCTCCGTCAGCTGGTTGTCAAAGCCGGCTTCTGCGAATTTCTTGATCGAATCGGAAATTTGCTGTACGGAAGGTCCGCTGATATTGATATGAGTCTGGTGGCCCACGCCATCAATCGGGACGCCCTCGGCTTTGAGCGTTGTCGCCAAGTTGTACAAGAAATCGCGTTTCTTCGGATCCTGCGTATTGTAGTCGTTAATATAAAGCTTCGCGTTTGGAAGCTCTTGGCGCGCGACGGTAAACGCTGTTTTGATGAAGTCTGTCCCTGTCAGGCGGAACCATTCGCTCTTCCGCATGCCATCCGGCTGTCCTTCGTCAATTACCTCGTTCACGACGTCTACGGCATGGATGGTTGCACCCATGTTCTTGAAGTGGCGCGTTACGGTTTGAATGTAAGCGGTCAATCTCTCGAGCACCAGCTGCTTGTTCGCAGGCGTGGCTGCAAGCGGCTCGTTATTCTCATCCTTGAACATCCACTCTGCAGCCTGCTGATGCCATGCAAGAGTATGCAATCGGAAGTCTAACTCATGGTCTACCGCGTATTGCGCGATCTTATCTGCCGAAGACCAATTCCATACGCCAGCCGACGGGTTCAGCGATTGCGGTTTCATCGAGTTCTCGGCAACGATGGAGCTGTAATGGTAGTCCAGCAGCTCATGAACGTCGCCTTCAAGCTGCGGCGGCTCAACCGCGGCGCCAATCTTGAAGTAATCGGCATAGACTTCCTTCAAATGATCGATGTCCGTTTGGATGGGCATAGGTCCTGCGACAGGGCCGGCATAGGACAATTCGAAGTCGTCCATGTAAAACGATCTAGCGTCACTGATGCTATCTGCCGCTTCGATATAAGCATTCAATACGCTGGGCGTAGTCGCAACGGTGAAGGTACCTTTCAGCTGCACCCATTGATCGGACGTTGCCGTGGTGTTCTGGGAGACGTTCGTGAAGGACCCTTCGCCATGCTGTACGGACATCCGCAGTACGGTAGGCGTTTGGCCGGCTGCCATTTTCACCCATGCGGACAAGTTATACTTGTAGCCCTTGTGCATCTTGCCAAGCACGCTGAGCAGCGGTCCGTCATATTGCTGGCTTACAGTAGTCAGCAAGCTTTTGGAGCCGCCCGGAGAATGGTTGTCAGCTGTCGATACACTGATATTGCCGGATCCGCTTCTGCGCACCCAAGCGCCTTGCCCATCCTCATAATCGGCCTGGACGCCGGATTGATCCACGTCTTCTTCATCTGGAATCGTCTCCGGCGTTACATCCTTGATCACAACCTCATCGATGTAGATGTCCGACGCGGACGTCGAATCGGTAACGGATTCGACCCAAATGCGCAGCTCAGCCGTATTCGCCGGGACCTCAAAGTTCTTCAGCTCGAATGTGGTCCAATCGGAAGAGGTTACCTCTGTGTTGCCGATCAGCCAAGGGTATTTGTTATCAAGCAGCGGGGAATCGACTTTCGATGCGAGATGAAGCGTGTCGCTCCCTTCGCCAAGCTTGACCTTTAAGGAAACATCGTAAACCTGTTCGGATTTCATCAAGCCGGTCAGGTTGATGGAAGGACTGCTTGAGCGCGAAGCCCGTCCGCTGAATTTCAACGACTTGGTGCCTTCGTAAGCATAAGCCGAAGAAACCTCAACGGTTCCGGCACCGCCCCAGGACAGGTTTTCCCAGCCGCCGGTTTTGCCGTCTTCAAAATTTTGGGACAAGACGACGGTTCCCGCCGGTATCGGGGTTGTCGGTTCGTCCGGCGGCGTCGGTTCGGAATCGGGCAGCGAGACAAGCTTGACTTCGAAGGTATCGATGTAATAAGCGACGGTGGCATTATCGGTGGATTGCACGTACATTTGATAGCCGGTCACTCTGGCGTCTACGGTCAATTGTCCTTGCAGCAAAACCCAGTCGCCTTCCGTTACCTGTTTCGAGTCAATTTTGGCATAAGCTTCAGGATCGCCATTCGGCAAACCCGCTTGGTTGACCGTCAGCTCAACGGCTGCCGAACCGGCTGTACCTTCCAATAATTTGGCGTAAACGGAGAAGTCATAAGTTGCACCTGGCAGCAAAGCGTTAGCAGCATTGATTCCTGGACCGTTCCACGTCGCGGTACGGCCTGCAGCGAGCAAGCTCCCTGCTCCGCTTTGGGCGGTTGCCGTGCTTTGCGTTACGGTTTCGCTTCCGCGCTTAAACCAACCATCGGTTCCAGTATCGAAGCTGCTGCTCATGACCGTATCCCCCGGCGCCGCGGCGTCTACAGTTGAAACTCCCCAGCCTTGAGGCGCAATGATCGCGATGCACAAGATGATGGCTAATACAGCGTTTAGCTTTTTTCGCATTTCTTGTTTTCCCCCTTTAAGCATAATGGCCAACCCTTGATAAACGGTGAAGCATTTTAGCGGATACGCTTTCGGCAAACGCTTTCATAAATAGCTTCACTCCTCTTCTTGATCTATTATGTCGGGTATTCAGGCTGGTTGTAACCTCACAAACTATAGACGTTACTGTAAGAAGTAAATATGTTTTCCGTTCTTCCAATAGAAAAACCCTTGATTCTCAAGGGTTTAGTAGTTTACGTAGGGATGTGCTGCTTTGATTAAATGATTATCCTTAACGTGATATTGACCGCAGCAAAGAAAATTGTTTGGCGAGAAAAAGCGGCGTATACGGCATGTCATTGCGAAGCCATGCAATGATGGTACCGATCAAAGCAGAAGAACCGTACCATATCGCTATGTCCTTTTGAATGCTTGCTTTTGCAAGGAGCGACTCGTTCTCCCTGCTATTCAGCCTTTCGGTAACCAATTCCGCTAGCAGCTTTAACAGATGGTCAGAAAAGAGCGTAGTACGGTTTATCGCAAGAATGACTTTGTAGAATTTCGCATTTTGGGCAATATGCTCTAGCAGGTTCACCAGCATCGGCCAATCCGTTTCTTCTGCCGATTTCGGATTCTGCGGCGTATTGTACAAAACCTGATGAATGTCTTCGATCATATCATTCGCCATCTTTTCCAGCATATCCGGAATGTCCCGGTAATGCAGATAAAACGTAACACGGTTGATGGTGGCGCGCTCTGCCAGGCGATTTACCGATATTTTTTCGATATCCATTTCCTGAAGCAGCTCAATAAATGCGTCTCTCAGCAATTGGCGTGTCCGGAGTATTCGAGGATCTGTTCGCGGCGTTGTATTATCCATGTCCTTCTCCATTCGTTTATATTTTATAAGCTACAATTTCAGAGCATTCGTATAACATCTTCAAGATAATCGACAGAAAAACTTTTACTGTAAACTACTTTACACTTTTTTCGATTTATGTCGCTTGTAAACCCATTAATTCTGCCTATAATCTAATTTATACACTGTTAAGTATATAACACAGTGTAAATTAAGTATAGACAGAAGAATTGAAAGGATGGAGTAGGTTGAGTAAAAGTATGGCAATTAACAGCAGTTCGATAAAAAAGGGACCGATCTTGTTCATTATGATTTTGGGTGCCTTTCTTGCGACGCTGAATCAAACCGTCATGAGCGTTGCTGTCCCGGAACTAATGATTGATTTTAATATTTCGGCTGCAACGGCCCAGTGGCTGACTACGGGTTATATGTTGGTTAACGGGGTTTTGATCCCGATCACGGCCTATTTGATGCAGCGATTTACCACACGCGAGCTTTTTCAAACTTCGATGTTTATTTTTCTTGCCGGCACAATCGTATCGGCGCTCGCGACGAGCTTTCCTGTCCTGCTGACCGGCCGTTTGATTCAGGCAGCCGGAGCCGGTATTATTATGCCGCTGCTCATGCATGTCATTCTAACGCTGTTTCCCCCAAACAAAAGAGGAGCCGCTATGGGTATGGTCGGGTTCGCCATTATTTTCGCCCCGGCGATCGGGCCAACGCTTGCCGGTTACATCCTAGAAAATTATCCTTGGGAAACGATGTTTTACGGCATGATTCCGTTAGTCGTCCTCGTTATCATCTGCGGGTTTATTTATCTGAAGAATGTGTCAGAGCGAATCCATGCCAAAATTGATGTACTAAGCGTAGCCCTTTCCACCGTCGGGTTCGGCGCTATGATGTACGGCTTCAGCCGTGCCGGCAGCGAGGGGTGGTCGAACGCGGAGGTGCTCGTGTCGCTTATTGCGGGGATCCTTTCCCTTGTCTTGTTTACTTGGCGGCAATTGGTTTCCGTAAATCCGCTCCTTGATCTTCGCGCTTTCAAATACAGCATGTTTTCTTTAACCACAGTCATTAATATCGCGGTTACGATCGTGATGTATGCGGATATGATGCTGCTTCCTCTTTATCTGCAGAATGCCCGAGGCTTTACGGCTCTGGAGTCCGGCTTATTGATGTTCCCCGGCTCGCTTCTGATGGGTATTATGATGCCGATCACTGGACGGCTGTTCGATCGGTTCGGCGCAAAATGGCTTTCCATCGTTGGAATGGCCATTACGATCGTCACCACTTTAGGCTTTATAAACTTGACCGACACAACAAGCTATAGCTATCTGGTTCTCATGTCAACGGGTCGCCGCTTCGGTATGGCCATGCTCTTAATGCCTATCACCACAGCCGGTTTAAATCAATTGCCGGCCAAACTGAACGCGCATGGTACGGCTATCTCCAATACCATTAAACAAGTGGCCGGCGCCGTAGGCACATCCCTGCTCGTGACCGTGATGACGAATCGTACCACAACTCATCTTCAAGATCTAATGGCTTCAGGCGGGACAGAGGCCGCAACGCAAAAGCAAATGATTACGGAAGCCTCCATCCAGGGTATAAATGACGCTTATCTCGTAATCGTTGGGATCGGCATAATCGGCTTGCTGCTTTCCTTCTTTATCAAACGCTCGGATCAAACCGCCGCAGAAGAATCCAAAGCGAAGTTGAAATTGGCCATTGCCAAAGAAGCCTAAAAAAAAGGCGACTCCCCTTATCCTAAAAGGGGAGTCGTCTTTTTTTGTACCCGTGGTTGATTGGATTTCTTTAATTAGCAGGACGGTATTAGTAAGACGTCCATCCAGCATCTGCGACAATCGTCGTGCCGTTGACAAAGCTCGATTCATTGGAGGCCAAGAACAATGCTACCTTTGCGATCTCTTCGGGCTCGCCCAAACGCGGGTTAATCCCCATTCCGCTCGACGCGCGTTCCACGCCGAATGGATTCGGCTCTGTAATGGATGCGCTGATATTCGTTTTCACGGCGCCCGGCGCAATGGCGTTGCATCGAATACCGAGTTTTGCATATTGAAAGCCGACATTTTTCGTGAATCCGATCACGGCATGCTTCGAAGCCGTATATGCGGCGCCTGCACGGGATCCGAATAATCCTCCATTCGAGGCAATATTTACGATGACGCCTTCTTTCTTTTCCGTGAAGATTGGAAGCACCTTGCGTGTAGTCCGCATAGGACCGGTCGTATTGACGGCAAAAACCTTTTCCCAAAGCTCGTCCGTGAGGTCCCCTGCCGGAACGAAATTGTCCATAATTCCCGCATTATTCACTAAAATATCCACGGTGCCGAATTCGTTGACGCAGCTATCGATCAGCCGCTGAACATCCTCTTCCACGGCAACATTGGCAGCAACCGCAATGGCACGGCCTCCTTTTGCTTCGATTCCCTGAACAACTTTATTGGCGTTCTCAAGATTAAGGTCTGAAATGATGACCTTTGCTCCTTCTTCAGCAAATAGCTCTGCGATCGCCTTTCCCATACCCGATGCTGCCCCTGTTACAACCGCGACTTTTCCGAAAAGTTTCATCCGTCATGCCTCCATTTTTTGTGTTAGAATAAACACATGTTGAGTAACAAACATCTGTTAGGTTCACTATAAAGTTGAAAGAAAAAGTTATCAATCATTAAAAAGCGTTCAATTGATGAGTAAACAACAAACAGGAATGGAAATGTAAATCAGATATATAGGAGGATTATCGAGATGCATAAACCCGTCTCTGCTCCAGACCCCAGAGTCATTCGAAGCAAAACGGCCTTAAGAGAAGCACTGCTTCAGCTTATGGCCCAAAAGTCGTTTACCTCTATATCGATAACCGATATTGTCAAACATGCGAATTATAACAGAGGGACTTTCTATGCCAATTATGCGAACAAAGAGGAACTCCTCGGCGATATGATTACCGAATTGATCAAGGATTTGCTTCAATCCTTCCGCGCGCCTTATGAAAAAGCAACTGTGTTTTTCCCGCACGAGCTGCATGCAAATTCGATCATGATTTTTGATCACATCGCCCAGCACTCCAACATCTACAGCGTTCTGGCAAAAAGCGATGCACTCCCTATTCTCAGAGAAAAAATGTTTATTTCCTTGAAACAAATATTAATGGAAGAGATCGTTTATGAAGATACCGATGTGGATCAAGAGCTTCTTGTGATCTATTCTCTGCACGCGCTGCTTGGGCTGATCTTTCACTGGATCGATAACGGGTTTGTCCATTCTCCTTCTTATATGCAAGAGCAGCTTGTTAAAATTTTAAACCATCGCCCGACAAGCACCAAGATGTCCATTAAGACGAGACAATAAAAAAAAAGCGGTCTCCCCTATACGGGCGGACCGCTCTATTTAACCGTATCCAGCTCCTGCGCTTCTTCAATCTTCCCTCTGCTTATCCTTTATTTGCTCCAAATGCCACCAGCAATCTTTGGCAATCCTTCTTGCCTCTAAATGGAATTCGTTAGATTCCATTTGTTTTTGAAACGCCTTCAATACTACTTCTAGCATTGCTGCATTCAACTCGTCTTCTTTCAATAAAGAAAGCAGTCCTTTTGTTATTTCCTTTGTTTGTGTCGTTTCTTTGGATTTCTGGACGGTACGATTAAACTCCTGCAGTTCATCAATGAGCGTTTTTTTATCCAAAATCTTCATATTCCCATTGGAGCCAATAAGTGATAAGGTATGAAAATCTATAATATGCTCATGCCTCTCCTGCATCGTTTTCAGCAATACTTCGACATAGTTCAAAACCTTTGGTACAACTTCCTTCCATAAGGGCAGACATTCATGAAAGTTCCTCCGCGTATTCGCGATTTGATGCAGCATCCCGTAACATAGAATCGCTCCTTCGTAAGCATAAGGCCTTATCTCTTCCCCGTACAACTGAATCAGGCGTTCGGATAACCATTTCAGCTGTCTCCTGGTTAGGTTGGCCGTATCAAATTCACCAGAATATAGCCCTGTCCAAAATAACTCCATCAGACGTTGTTTTTCCGGAAAAGTCATGGGTATTGCGATTTGATCCACCAGCAAATCAAAATCAGAAGCATAGTCATTATTTTCTAGGTCTTTCCGAATGATAAGATCCTCTTGCAGCTGCTGTTCTAATATCGCGACAATACAATCATTTTTAGAATTAAAGAATTTATAAAAGGTTCCTTTTGAAACGCCTGACTCATCGAGTATCATTTGGATCGTTGTATTCGCGTAACCCTGCTCTGTCATTAGAGTGAGCGCACTATCTAACAATAATTGTCTCCGGTTATTCATGAATTTCCCCTCGTTTAATTACACAGGATTTTCATTTGATTTTATCATCCTTAGGATTAAGAAAATAGATCCTCCTACCGGTTTGGCCGATTTTTTTGACGGTAACGATTCGCTTATTAGTCTCCTCTCCATCTTGCAAATAAAAGATAAGAGAACTAAACAAAGGGAGATATAATGCGCGAACCGGTCGATTTATAATGAAATCAACAAATGAAGCCAGCAATAGATCATAAGCACAAAAAGAACCCCTTCAATTGGCGCAGGCTCGCCGATTGGAGGGGTTCTTCTTTGATGTTCAAGCCGTTACTTAAAATAATTTTCTAAGGTTAGGTTACCAATTATACGCTGTATGCTGATTTCATTTTCTTCAAGCCATACGCTGCTACTTCTAATGCATCTCGTTGTCCATAGTTCTCATGGAAGAGCTCCAAGGACAAGAAGCCTCTGTAACCTGCGTCAAATAAAAGTTTTGCGAGTCTGGCTGAGGGCGCTATGCCTTCCCCCGGAAACACTCTTTCCTTATCTTGAATGACATCAGAGGACGGACTCTCAGGATAGTCGTTCACATGGAATATTCCGATATGGGATCCGTTTATTTCTTTCAATAATTCAAAATCGCTTCCGCCAGTATACATATGGAAAGGATCCAGTAAAATCTTCGCATCTTTAAGTCCGCTTTTAGCCAAAATCTGATAGGCCTCGGAAAGGGTTGAAAGTTTCTTTGCCCTGCCCCAAAATTCCAAGTAAGGTTCAACCCCGATTTTATGTCCCATTTCGGAAAGCTTGGAGAAGTAATAAGCAAATTGATCAAGCGTTACGTCTTCCACATGGCCGAATGGAGGAGCAGCGACGGCCTCACAGCCAAGCTCCGCAAGAAGGAGCATCTCCTCTTCGGCTTGCATGAAGCCCTGAGTCCGAGTATCCTCGTCCGAATCCGCCCATTTAAAAAAGGCGATGGCATTTACAAGCCGAATGCCGGATTCATTCATCTTCGAACGCAGTTGCGCGGTGGTCCCCCCTTTTTTTATGTAGGTTTGAATATCGCCTACCCATAACTCAATGCCCTCGTAACCCGCCTCGGCTGCCACCTGAATTTGCTGTTCAACATCCAATTGAAATGGGAATAAAGTAGAGGCGTTTAATGCTGTTTTGAATGGAAACATATTCATCTCCCTCTCGCTAATGTGTAACGGGTATCGATCTGCCTTCATTATGACTCTTTAACGCCAATTCCATTAACCAAACCGCCGTTCTTGCTTCTTCCGGCTTTACCTCGAGCTCCTCATTACCGGCAATATGTTCATATACATTCCGATAGAAATCCGCATAATTGCCAGAAAGAGTCTCAATTCTGCCTTCGATATGAAGCCAGCCTATGGAAGCGTTCAGCTTACCCCAGAATTCCTTTGCTTCTTTTCCCCAATCCCGTACGGAATCAGGAGTGCCGCCAGCAATCAGTGCCGGCTCCTGAGGGTCGCTCCCATATTTAATGAATGAACCTTTCGAGCCGTGCAGCATATATCCAGGACCCGGTTCCCGCTTAAAACGGGAAGATTTGAGAATGACCTTGAGATTATCATTATACCGCAATGTGATATCGAAAAAATCGGCAGCAAGCCCGTTCTCCCGCTGAATCTGGACATCTGCTTCAATACTATTCCGAATCCCGAATAAACATAAGGCCTGATCGATGAAATGAATACCAAGGTCATAAAAAACACCTGTTCCCGGCGCTGAGATTTCTCGCCAGTTCCCAGGTTTCATTACGGGATCAAAACCATCCCACCGGAATTCGCACTCCATCATTCGTCCAAGACTTCCATGGCGAAGCAGTTCTTTTATCGTTAAAAAATCCCCGTCCCACCGCCTAGTATGAAATACGCTAAGCATCTTCCGTTTTTTTCTCGCTAATGCAATAAGTTGATCTGCTTCCTCAGCAGTCATTGTAAAAGGCTTCTCGACCACAATATGTTTACCTGCAAGTAGGGCGTCCCGCGCAAATGTGAAATAATCCGTACTCGGGTAGCTACGACGACTAGATCAATTTCATTGTCGTTAAATAGCTCATTGACATCATCAACGACTTCAACCCAAGGATATCGCTCCTTGGATTGCTTGCTTTTGCGTTCCATGACCTTTGTTAACAATAAACTCGGAACGCAAGAGATAACCGGCGCATGAAAGGTCCGGCCTGCATAACCGTAGCCGATCAGACCGACACGAATTTCATTTGCCAATTAAATGACCCCCATCGATTTTAGATTATGATAGCTTGTCGCAATACAATCAAACGGCGGTATTCAGCTTTCGGAGCAGCACCTCGCTCTTCAGCCCGGCTTGCCGAATCCAACTGCTCACAAGCGTTGACTTGCCGAATCCGGGCGGCGCGACAACCGTTGTGAGACGAGCGTCCAGTGAACGTTCAAGTAGTTGATTCAGCCTGCTCCTCGTTATATGAGATGGGGTACTATCGGGCAAATAGAGCTTCGTTTTCAGCAGCCCTTTCACCTGATGAGGATCTGCCGCTTTATTGTAATCCGTCATATTCGTTCGCCTTTTCTCATTTTTTCCCATTTTATGATGTATTCACGAATAAGCTTCCCGATTCCTCCCTCTAAACGGTTGATTCATACAAAATTTCCATTCACGAAAGTCGATTCGGATTTCATGGAGCATAAATCTTTTTATCGGGTAAAAGAACGAGAAAAAGCCGGGCGACAATCAGGAGAAGTTCCTGAATATCACTCGGCCTTGGCTGGAACTCTATTTAATGTGTTGCTGGATGCACTAACGCTTCGCTTGAGACCTGGAAATCCTTGATTGTTCAACAGTTTTCACGAAGCACCCACCGCAGGATTTTATGTCCTGTGTGCCTGAAGTGACATCGTATCGTGTCCACAACGCGAGGCACAGGGAATTCTGTTGTCTTCTTCATGTCCCGCCCAGCTTTGCGCCTTCCAGCAGTTGACGGCGTGTCCATTCGTTGGCGACGATCGCATCGCCGTCCGCGGACAGCTGCTCGAAGAGCCGTCTCCTCAGCACGGCAAGCAGCTCCGCATGTTTGGTTTTATTTCGCCGTACTGACTGAATTACCTTTGATTAGCGTAACATATATCCGTTCATTTTCCACCGAATCGCCGCTTATAAGCTTGATCAGCTGCTCGGCAGCAAGCGCGCCCCATTTGCGCTTCGAATAATCAATCGTGGATAGGCGCGGCTGCGTATACGAAGCCAGCTCCATATTATCGAATCCGACGATATGAATTTGTTCCCCGATCCGAATGTTCGGATGGTTCCCCGCCAAATAATTAAACATGCCGATCGCCATCTCATCGTTGAAGCAAAACACAGAGGCGGAGACCAAATCTCCGTTGTTTTCTGCCATGATTCTCGCGGCTGCCCGCTCCCCCGCCGACTTATTGAAGTCGCCTTCGATTACGGTCAGCTTAACGCCAGCTGTCCGTTCTACCGCTTGCGTGACTGCCTGCAGCCGCTGCTTCGAATCATACGAGCCGCTAGGTCCCGTTACGACGTAAAGCGTTCGGTGACCTTGCTCGATAAGATATTCCGCCGCCAGCATAGCTCCCGCCTTGTTGTCTAGCAGCACCTGATTGATATTCGGATGCAAAAGCTCCCGATCCAGCACAACGAGCTTATGCCCGCGGTCTGCATAGCTCAGCAGCTCTTCGCTGCCGAATGTCTCGTCCAATATAATGGCTCCGTCGATCATCCGCTCAGGCAGCATACGATGGGACTGCTTACCGCTGCACACAATAAGGTCATAGCCCTTTTGCGTCAAAATCTCCTTCGTTCCTTGCAGGAGATCGCCATAGAACGCGCCGCTGAAGTCCGTAAGAAAGACACCGATAATTTTCGTTTCCCTCGTCTTGAGCGATCTTGCAGCAGCGTTCGGGACATAGTTCAATGCCTTGGCGATAGCAAGTATTCTTGCCGTCGTCTCATCTGTCACCTTAGGGCTGCCGTTAAGCGCGTAAGATACCGTCGAGATCGAGACCCCCGCTTGTTTAGCGATATCCTTAATACTAACCACAGCACTCGCTCCTATCTATCATTGTCCGTTCATTATAGCACAAAGACTGGCGGTTCTTGGATACCGCCAGTCTGCATGTTACATAAAAATTTCTATCCGGTTGGATACCGTATTCAGGTTTGCTTTCAATTGCTCGCCTGGCAATTGCATACCGCCTGTACGATAGCGGTTAGCCGACGGTATTAGCGGCATTTCATTGCCGTTAACCGTTACTTTTGTTATCTGTTTTGCATCGCTGATGCGATAGGCAAAGGTAACCGGCAGGCCGTTCCACATGAATTCGAATTGCATGCCGTCAAGCTTGGCAGGCAGAATCGGATCGATGACCATCTCGCCCTCAGATTGACGAATGCCGAGTGCATTCGAAATCAATTGGTTCATATAGATGCCGGGGCCGCTTGAATAAATCCGCCAGCCGCCCTTAACCGGCACCGTGCCTTCCCGAAGCTCGCCGAAGCGCTCCTGCGCCTCATAACGGTTATTGAACTTACCGTCAGAGCTGCTGAAATACGAGTTGCTTTGGCGCAGCTCTGCATTTGGCACGACGTTGCGCAGTCCGACTGGATTAATCATGAGCAGGCTTTGCCACACTTCATCGGTCTTGCCCAGCTTCGCCATTGCCTCTACATAGCGGATATGAGCATGCACGTATTGCAAGCCAACCTCACGGCCGAAGTTCGCAGCCTGCTCTGCCCGCTTGAAGTTCGTGCTTACGCCGCCTGCATACTGCGCAGGGCGATCCATGAGCCGCACGCCATCCGGGCAGTACAGCTGCTCTTTAATAATGCGGTAATGCTCCGCCGCTTGCTCCTCCGTCAGCAGCTCGCTGATCATGCTGCGCGTCATTGGGAGCAGTCGGTATTGAATGCCTGTAGTCGTATCCGTAGGGTGAAGCATCAGCTTCGCATCGCCCGGCTCCTCCATATAGACGAAGCCCGGAATAACTTCTTGCTGAAGCATATATCGGTTGAAATCTTCTTTGATCGCGGATGCCAGCTCCGTAAGCTCAGCTGCCTGCACCGCATCTACGGACTCCATCACCCGTCCAAACTGCGCAATAACCTGATATGTCAGCGCTACGGTCCAGCTGCTGATCATATACTGCTTCAACTGCGCATTTGCCGGTTGAAGCGTATCATCCCAATCGCCGTCGCCATACGAAGACAAATGCGTGTCATGCAGGAAGTGATCCTTCATATAAGCAATTTCCTTCAGCGCATGCTCAAGCAGCGTTGCCGATTCCGCCGTAAATTCACCCTTGTGGCGTACCGTATAAGGAACGCGTTCCTGCAAAATGCTGTAATCCTTCGTCGCAGCGAGATAATCGCCCAGCACCTTCAGCGGCCAGACAATAATATCGCCATGGCTCTCCTCCTGCTGAATGCGGAAGTACCGGTCGAACATGAACCATTGCGGCCAGTTGCCGTCATCCTCGTATTGATGCGAATAAACCGTCTTAAGAATTTCCGCAACCTGCTCGTATTTGCGCATCGCCATGAAATATTCCGTCGGCCCTTGGCAGACGTCGCGCGTTCCCCACGCTGCGCCGCCGTATTGTTCCAAGCCATGCGGAACGGAATAATGGACGAGCATATTGTGCGTGTACCACCATGCCAATGCGTTCACTTTGTCCAGCTCAGCCGCAGCATCAGCCGTTCCTTCCCCGGATAAGCGGAAGCCGTTCATCACATTCCGGAAAAACTCACGGTAGCGCTCGATCTCCTGCTCCGCTTTCCGTTCTGCGAGCGGCAGATTCTCACCGCGCAAGAGTCCTTGCATGGTGATTGTCCACTCTGCGCTCGCGCCAAGCGAAAGAACCACTAACGACGCTGCCCCAGGCTTAACGCCGCTGATAAGCAAACCTTCATCGCCTGCTGTCATGTCCGCTCCGTCAACAGTCATCCGGTATTGCAGATCAGGGAAGACGGAAGTGCTAATCGATTCACGGTCTGCTTTAAACGTAAGCACACTATCCGTTTGCTCCATATGGAATGGAAGCTCATATTCATTGTTATTCATCGACACTTGGTTCGTAACGAGGAAGCGATAAGCCTTCCCTTTAACCGAACGCAAGTGGAGACGCACTTCAGGCGTATCGACTGTCGTAAAATTCGTGATCATAAGCGTATCATCTGCCATTTTGTAATACCAACGGGCATAGTTGAACCCCATCTCAAACATCGAAGGCATCGTGAGCAGGCGGTACGTCCCTTCAAGCTCTACATAGATGCGCTGACCCGATGTCTTGAGCGTATTCAGAGCGCTGCGGGCATTTGTAAGCATCTTATGAAAATTTGTATTGCCTGTCAGCAGCTGCGAGTTGAAAATGCCGTACATATATGAAGTTGTCGTCATTACGTTCTCAGTCATCTTGTCGTTGCCGCCGGACATCAGAATATGACCATGCGGACGCTCAACAACCAGCTCCTTCTCCTTCAGCACAACATGCTCATGGCTGTCAGTGAAGAAAGAAAGCAGCTTGCCATCCTGCCACTCTTCTTGATGACGGAGAGGGAAATAGGCGTCAATCTCCGCTGTAGTCATCGATGCCGTACGTAACGGTGAACCGATGGATGCTGCGAACTCAACTTTAACTGCAGGCTCAGAATCAACTGCAAGATCAGCTTCTTTGGTGCGTTCAACCTCTTCCCAAGCGCTCTGAACTTCCCCGCCGAATGCCAACGAATCGACAGCAGAAGGGTGATTCGCCTTGAACAAGCCGTAAAATACGAAGCGCGCTTCCCCCTTAAGCTGGGTAAGTTCCGATTGCAGCGCTGCATATCCGAATTCGTATTGGTATACTTCATTCGCCAGCTTAGGCTTGCCAAGCGCTTCAGGCACATCCGTTTCCTTATAGCTGAGGCCGAAGAATTGGAACCCGTCCGTCGAATAGCCAGCCGCTCCCGTAATCGAGCCATGCTGCATATAAGGAAAGGCGCCGCCTTGCATCGGCTGATTCTGACGGAAGCACAGCACGTAGCCTTGTTCCTCGTCTTTAAACGCCCTGTGATCGACATACTGCGACATATAAGCCTCGTTTGTCCGTACCGCGCCGATATCGGCGAGTCCGATGTCCTGACCATAAATGATGTCGATCATCGCTTCGCTTCCTTGCGAATCAACCGTTACATCCCAGAACCAGATGCCATGCTTTGTCGCGGTGAAAACAATCCGGTAGGAGATGGCGCCGAACGCGGTCCCCTCCCATAGCAGGCGTCCGCCAGCAGCCGACATGCGGCTCGTTGAACGAATGCCAAGCAGCGGCTCGTAAGCAATGCCTTCTGCGCTGTGCATGCGCAAATAAATGTTATTAAGCGAACCGTCAACAGAACTCGACACCACTTGATTCAGCATCGTTCCTTGATGAACGGCTCTCGAAAGATCCCCGCTGTTTAGAAAATCAAACGTCAGGTCTCCCGCTTTTATCTGTACCAAATCCATCGCCTTAAGCGTAGCGATTACAGCTTCCATGCTTCCCACTGCCTTTCTACTTGCTTAGTTTGAATTTAAGCGCCGTTACATCCCGGCTATTAGGACCGATATAAAGTTCAAAGTCGCCAGGATCGCTGGCAAAGGTAAGATCAGCATGATAATAGCGCAGCTGTTTCTCCTCCAGAGTGAAGGAGACTTCTTTGCTCTCGCCCGGCAGCAGCATAACCTTGCGGAATGCTTTCAGCTCCCGCAGCGGACGAACGACATCGCCCGCCATGTCCCGCACGTACAGCTGCACAGTATCCTCGCCAGCGCGAGCCCCCGTGTTCGTCACGGTTATTTTTACATGCAATGGTTCCGAGGCACTCATCGTACCCGCTGCCATCACCGCTTCGCTGTATTCAAAGGTTGTATACCCAAGCCCATAGCCAAACGGCAGCAGCGGCTCATTCGGTATATCCAAATATTGCGATACGTACCTCACCTGCGCATCCGGTGCACCCTGCGGTCGGCCGGTATTGAACCGGTTATAATAGACCGGCACTTGGCCGACGGAATAAGGAAATGACATCGTCAGCCTTCCGGTTGGCTCCGATTCACCGAACAGTAGCGCAGCAATAGCTGCTCCTCCCTCTGTACCTGGGAACCAAGCTTCCAGCACCGCGTCTGCTTGGTCGATAACGCCGTGCAGATCAAGCGGTCGCCCGTTAAATAAGACTGCGACCATCGGCTTGCCGAGCTGCTTCAGCTTGGCAACCAGCTCCAGTTGCACCTTCGGCAGCTGGATATTGGACCTGCTTCCCGCTTCCCCGCTCATATCGGAATGCTCACCAAGCGCAAGCACAAGGACATCCGCATGGCTCGCCGCTGCAAGCGCCGCTTGCCACTGCTCATCTGTCGCCGTTTCGATGCCGCAGCCTTCCGTCACAGACAGCAGCGACGCATCAATCTTGCTTCCGATACCAGCTGCCAGCTGAATAGCCTCGTCCTTGGAGCCAAGCCAAGACCATGGACCAAGAATATCGCCGTTAGCCGCAAACGGACCGATTAATGCGATTTTCTGATCGCGTCCAAGCGGGAGAACAGCATTATTTTTCAAGAGAACACATGATTTAAGCGCCAGCTCTTGCGAAGCCTTCAGGTGGGCTGCAGAGCCCACGATTTCCTGCTCAAGCTCCGCATTTGCGCCGCGGTATGGCTGTTCGAATAATCCAAGCTTTTGTTTAAGCTCCAGAATACGCAGCACAGCTTCATCGATCAGCGCTTCGTCCATTTCGTTCGACTCCACAAGGTGCTGTAGATGTTCGGCGTAACATGTCGTCATCATCTCGATATCTACGCCCGCCCTGAGCGCTTTCATCGCCGCTTCCGCCTCATCTGCCGCAACGCCATGCGGGATCAGCTCTTTGACCGCGCCCCAATCGGAGATCATGACGCCGTCAAATGCCCATTCGCCGCGAAGCAGATCACGCATGAGCCACTTGTTGCCAGTAGCCGGTATGCCGTCTACCGTATTGAATGCGGTCATAACCATTTCGCAGCCTTCATCCAGCGCCGCTTTATAGGAAGGCAAATAAAACTCGCGAAGCTGACGCTCGGATAGATCGACCGTGTTATAGTCGCGTCCGCCCTCCGCAGCTCCATATGCAGCAAAGTGCTTCACGCAGGCAGCGACGCGGCTGACATCATTCGCAAGATCTTTCCCTTGGAAGCCTCTTACGAATGCTCTCGCAAACTCGCTGTTCAAATAAGGATCCTCACCGGTTGATTCCATCACTCTGCCCCATCTTGGGTCGCGCACGAGATCGACCATCGGAGCGAAAGTGACATGAACCCCGGCTGCCGCCGCTTCCTTGGCAGCAATCTCCGCGCTCTGCTCAGCCAGCTCCAAATCCCACGAGCAGCCGATCGCCAGCGGAACGGGGAAGATCGTTTTGTACCCGTGGACGATATCCGCCATAACGAGCAGAGGTATTCCTAGACGATTGGACGCCAAATGCTGCTTCTGGACGTTAATGACATCATCTGCCCCTGTTAAGCCGAGCACCGAACCCGTATTGAGTACCGTATCCTCCGTTATGCCCATCTCTGCCATCGGTCCAGTTATTTGTCCATCCGCACCTTGAAAGAAAGGCGCCGCCAGCTGCAGCAGCTGTCCAACCTTCTCCTCAAGCGTCATGAGCTTTAGAAGATCCGCAGGTTGCTTCACCATATCCGTGTTCCTCCCTCGTTGTATCCATCGTAGCTATCATTCTAATCATTAATGTTTGCAGGCCTGTTCATCTTTACAAAAAAACGATGGTTATTACCTCATGTTTTATACAATCGAAACGTTTCTATTGATGCCTAATTTGGATTATAAACAATTAAAAATGAGTCGTCAATGACTGTTTTAGATAGAAAAAAGCATTATTTTTACCATTAATATCCTATTTTCGTTTAAAAAAAGGGCTTGAATACGATTACAGATTGATCTATAATGAGGTCGAAACGTTTCGAAACACAATTACAGTCTGGTTGAAAGTGAAAAATGGGGAATGGTTTTTGCTCATCGAAACGTTTCACCACATAAAAAGAAATTCTAAATATATGTGGCGAACGTTTTTGCTTCATAAGGTGTGTTAGCGGCATACTGCTTGTCCTGTTCAGCATTAGGGTTGAAACGACATCCGCCTTCGTGCATAACTTGCACATATTCACTGCATAGTACTTACTAGAATCATTTACTCGGGAGGAATAATTTATGTTTAAAAAATCGGTAGCAACCGTACTGGCCAGCTCAATGCTGCTTATCGGAGCACTCACTGCATGCGGAGGCAACGGCAACGACAAAGCCGCTGACAGCAAAGTAACGATCAACGTATGGGGCATGGGTGAAGAAGCAAAAGCTTTGCCGAAAATTGCCGAGCAATTCGAAAGTGAGAATCCTAACATTAAAGTCAATGTACAGGCGCTTCCTTGGGATACGGCGCATGATAAGCTGTTGACGGCTGTCGCTTCCAAGAAAGGACCGGACGTGCTTCAGATGGGTACGACTTGGATACCTGAATTTGGCTCTGCCAAGGCGCTTTTGGACCTGACTCCATACGTCGAGCAATATCCGGAGCTGGCTGAAGAGAATTTCTTTCCCGGATCGATCTCAACGACCAAATACGAAAATGCTACGGTCGGCGTGCCTTGGTATATCGACACTCGCGTGCTTTACTACCGTACAGACCTGCTGAAGGAAGCCGGCTATGATCAAGCGCCGCAAACATGGGACGAGCTGAAGGATGCAGCAACCAAGCTTAAAGCTCGCGGCAAAAACAAGTACGGCATCAGCCTTGATGTAAATGAACAATCGCTTCTATTCATGTTTGCGCGTCAAAACGGCTCGAAGCTTATCGAGAACAATAAGCCGTTATTCAACCAACCGGAGTTTGTTGAAGCGGTCAACTACTTGAACAGCTTCTTCAAAGACGGCTCTGCGCCGATTGATCTTGGCATGGACATCATTCCTGCGTTCAAGGGCGATGGCATTCTGCCAATGTTCATAAGCGGCCCATGGATGATTAAACTGATCAATGACCAAGCACCTGAGCTTAAAGGCAAATGGGCTACAGCCGTTCTTCCTAAGAAAGAGAACAACTTATCTTCCCTGGGCGGCTCAAACTTGTCTGTCTTCCAATATACAGAGCACAAAGAGGAAGCTTTGAAATTTCTGGCTTACATGAGCAAGCCTGAAACGCAATTAAAATGGCTTGAGCTGTCGAACTCCCTTCCTTCCACGAAAAAAGCATGGGAAGACGAAGCTTTGACGACCGACCCTAACTTGAAAGTCATTGGCGAGCAAATGAATAACTCGGAGCCAATGCCTGTTATTAAGCCGTGGGAAGAAATTGCCCAAAGCGTTCTTACCACATTCGAGAAAATTTATCGAGGCAACGCAGACGTACAGAAGGAACTGGACAGCTTCAACGCTAAATCAGAGCAAATTTTGAATAAATAATGATCGCTGGTGTCGGCAGCGCTCCTGAAACGGAGCCGCTGCCGGTTCCATTAGGAATAGATGAAGCCAGGCGCTCATAGCAAAGGAAGGGTCGTATATGAAAGGAATCTCCCAGAGCAAGGCACCCTATTTTTTTATCGCACCAACGCTTATTTTACTTACCTTATTCTCATTGTTGCCGATCCTCGTAGCCTTGATAATAAGCTTTACGAATATGGACTTGGCGGGCCTCGCTGACTGGTCCAATATTTCTTTCGTCGGATTCAAGAACTATGTAGATGTGCTGGCCGATCCTGTTTTTGTGAAAGCCATATTGAATACGTTGTTTTACGTTATTATCGGCGTTCCCCTCGTCATCTTATGCTCGCTCGCTATAGCGATCATGATTAATTTCGGCGCAAATCGTGCGTTCAAAGCTTTCCGTGTGATTTATTACATGCCTTCGGTTACGAACGTTGTTGCCGTTGCGGTCGTATGGGGTTTTCTCTACAACCCTGCATTTGGTTTGCTTAACTTTGCACTCGATTCCATCCATCTGCCTACCGTCCCTTGGCTTCAAGATCCGATCATGGCCAAGATATCGCTTATTCTGATGGCGGTATGGAGAGGGATCGGTCTAAATATGATCATCTTTATCGCTGCTCTTCAAGGCATTCCGAAATCTTACTACGAGGCAGCCCAGCTCGATGGCGCAAGCACATGGAAGCAGCTTATCCATATTACAATTCCGATGCTTCGCTTCGCGATCTTCTTCGTATCGATCACGACAATGATCGGCTGGCTGCAATTTTTCGAGGAGCCATTCATTATGACAAACGGCGGCCCGCTCGACAGCACGACCTCCGTAGCGTTGTTCATTTACCGCAACGGATTCCAGCTCAGCAACTTCGGATATGCGGCAGCGGGATCGTTCGTCCTGTTTATCGCAATCATTATTATTACGCTGGTTCAATTCAGATTTCAGAACAAAGAAACGGATCTATAATCTAACGGAGGTGTAATGGATGAGTTCGCAAACTAAAGCGTCAAGCGCCTCAAACGGCGAAAAAGCGCTCAAGTGGATACTGGGCATATGCCTCGCGGTCGGCGGGGTATTGGTCATCCTTCCTTTCGTATGGATGATCCTTTCTGCCTTCAAGCCGGAGGGCGAGATTCAAAATATCCCGCCTACCTTGCTGCCGGAGCGATTCACGACAGAAAACTTTAAAAACTTGTTCGAGAATATGAACTTTGGCGTCTATTTAAAAAATACGCTCATTATCGTCATCTTCTCCTTTATCGGCTTATTCATGAATGCGATGGCCGGATTCGGTTTTGCGAAATATAAATTCAAAGGCAGCAATAACTTGTTTTATATCGTGCTCGCTACGATGATGATTCCGGGTCAGGTTACAATGATTCCGGTCTACTTGATCCTGAATGAGATGCACCTAACGAATACGATGATCGGCGTCGTGCTGCCTGGCCTTGTCGGAGCTTTCGGCATATTCCTGTTCCGTCAGTTTATGTCCACCATTCCGGATGAGCTGCTTGAAGCGACCCGTCTTGACGGGGCGAGTGAATTCCGTACCTTCCTGCAGATCGTGCTTCCGATCTCGAAGCCGATTCTCGCGGTACAAGGCATTCTCGCCTTTATCGGCGGGTGGAACAGCTTCCTATGGCCGCTCATTATCGCCAATGATGAGAAGCTTTACACCCTGTCCGTCGGCTTGTCGCTGCTGAAAGGGCAATACGGCGGCAACTATGCGCTTCAAATGGCAGGCTCTACGTTTATGGTCGTGCCGATTATCATTATATTCATCTTCTTCCAGAAGCATATTATCGAGAATTATGCCATTTCAGGCATTAAGTAATCGGCAGGGGCTGTCCTACAAGGTCTTTATTGACCTTTGCAGGCAGCCCTTTTTTCCAAATTAAAGCAAGCCCTTCTCTTTCAAATTCAGATAGCTGACAGTCGCAGTCTCGATACCCGTAAGATTGCGAAGCTGATCCTGCTCGACAGTCATCCATTCCACTCCGATTTCCTTTGCCGCATCAATGGATTCCTTAATTTTCACTACACCCGTTCCTACCGCAGTCCACTTTCCGATCTCGTCAGTGCCGTAAATGTCCTTCAAATGGATAGCCGGTACACGGCCCGCCATCTTGTGAAGGATATGTGCCGGATCGGCGCCGCCAATCGTAATCCAGGCGACATCCAGACGGAAATAGAGATTTTGGGAATCCGTGTGCTCTGCTAAAATATCCAAGGAGTAAACGCCGTTGAATGTTCTTTGGAATTCATGGGCATGGTTGTGATAGCAAAATCTCAGCCCCTCAGCTGCAAAACGAGCACCTGCTGCATTGTACAATTCAGCATCGCGAAGCAGCTGCTCCCTCGTATCTACAACATCCCACCAGAAGGTGACATCCTTCGTTTGTAATGCGTGAGCCTCATTAATTACTTTATCGAGTTCCTTCTCGTCGCGCAGCTGTTCCTTGTTGACGCTGTGCGTCGCAACTTGGAGACCCAATCCATGGAACCGCGCTACATTAGCCTTTACATCTCCTTTGAGCAGCTCGGCTCCGCCTTCGATCCCGTCATATCCGATCTCAGCCACGCGCTGCATGGTCCCCCAGAAGTCCTGCTTCGCTTCTTCGTTAACGATTCCGATTAATGCAAGTCTAGGTCTCGACATTGTTAGGTTCGCTCCTTATTTCGTAAATTGGCCGTCCGCAAGCATAGTGATAAATGGGCTGTCTGTTACGCCGGTAAGCGGCAGCTCCACGCGCGCATTACGGCGAACCGACTCATACACGGCAAATATTATTTCAGAGGCGCGAAGTGCCTTTTGATGCGATACTTCAGGTTCTTCGCCTGTCTCTAAACAATCGATCGCATGTTGGACATAGCCCTTCATCTGATCGGACATCGTGGATAATTCCATCTCAGGCTTCCAAGAGGGATCCCCGTAGTTGACCCCCCTGACCATTTGCCCGTCCCACATGACTTCGATAAAACCTTCGGTGCCGATCACTCGTACCCCGGCCCAGATCTTCGTCATATCCTCAGTCGGTTCCCATGTATCGATGGAGCCGGAATAGAGATTGGCTTGTACACCGTTTGCGAATACGATCTGTCCTGACGCCCCGCATTCTGAAGGTACGTTGAACCAGTTAAATATTTCGGTGGTATCGACTGCTCCAAGCACCCATTTGGCTGAGGTTTCATCAAGATAGCTTATTGCCTGGTCAAACGTGTGGATTCCGCAATCCAGCAAATTTGGCGGGGAATAGAGATCCATTCGAAGCACTTCTCCGATTTTCCCTTCCTTTATTAGGCGCCGCACGGTTTGATTCCCCTTTGCAAAACGGCGTTGAAGAGAAAATGTCAGCTGACATCCCGTCGCTTCGGCGATCCTGCCCATCTCTTGGCATTCACCCCAGGTCGCCGACATCGGTTTCTCACATAGTACGGCTTTGACGCCGGCTTCCGCACAATCACGAAATACCGCTAAATGCAGAGGAGTCCAAAGACAGATTAGAACGATGTCAGGCTTCTCCTTCGCAAGCATTTCCTTGTGGTCCGTATAGATCTTAGCTTGAAATCCAAATTCGGCATTCAGCGTTTCAGCCGATGCAGTTGAGATATCGGATAATCCGACAACCTCACACCTGCTGTCGGCTTGTACGCCGGTCGCATGTTCATGCGCACGTCTGCCACAGCCGATAAAAGCTGCTCGATAGGAAGGTTTGTTCACTTCGAAATCCTCTCCTTCAATCTTTTTCGTATCGTTTGAATGCATCGATTCTTCCTATATCCTTTTGAGACAGCCATTTACATTATTCTTATTCGTCTCTTTTTTGAACAGAATCGCGAATCACCAATTGTGTTGGGAATTTATAAAACTGATCAACCTCTTTACCTTCAAGAACCTGAAATAACACATGGGCGGCCAATGCACCGCGTTCGTATTTTGGCTGCATAACAGTCGTGAGAGAAGGCCGGACATACTGCGCCAATTCAATATCGTCAAAACCAATGACCGAGACATCGGACGGCACTTTGATGCCATGCTCCTTGAACGCTTTCATTCCGCCGATTGCCATTTCGTCGTTCGCATACATAATGCCGGTTGGCAGTTTTCCTTGCGCGATAAGCATTTTGGTCATACTATAGCCGTTATCCCGGTTAAAGACCCCAAATTGGTGCAGTTGTCCATTCCAGTCCAATCCATGCTTACGCAATGCGCTTTCATATCCGTTAACCCGCATCGTATGAAGACGGTCTAACGCTTTTCCGCCTATGTAAGCAATATCCCGATGTCCTTGTTCAATTAAATATTCCGCAGCCATGCTGCAGCCGTCTTCGTTATCGACTTCAATGCTGACAACATATTCGTTATCTACTCTCCGATCAAGCAGAACGATTGGAAACTCTTTTCGGGCTGATTGCATAATGATGTCTTCGCTAATATTGTAGGCCAATACAATCGCGCCATCGACTCGCTTCTCCATCAAAAACTTTACTGCGGTGGACGATCCCTCTCCCATCGAGCTGCAAGCCAGCAAGTCATAACCTTTGGACAGGGTAACTTCCTGAATGCCTTTCACCAACTCCGAATAATGCGGGCCTGCCAAGTCCGTCACGATAAGCGCGATCGTACGCGTACTGTTTCTTTTCAAATCGGAAGCGATTCCATTTTTCTGATAATTTAATTCACGAGCGGCTTCTAAAATTTTTTGTTTCGTAGGTTTGCTTACTTTGGTGTTATTATTCAAGGCGTACGAGACCGTCGATATCGATACACCTGCCATTTTAGCGACATCTTTAATCGTAGCCATCTCTGTCATGTCTCCCCACACTTCAGAATCAGGGAAATCCCTCGTCCGAAACTAAAGTTTTACTTAATTAACGTAAACGGCTGTTGCCGTAATCCTGTCGAAATGCTATACCCAAACAAGTATGAAACTTATAGATTCTTAGCATTCATAGATAAGGGAGCTATGAACATAGCTCCCTTACGGTTTCTCAGTATACGTACGTCATTTAGTAGATTCAAAATCGGCAAGCTGTGCTTGAACTTCAGCAATGACCTTGTCAATTCCAGCTGCCTGCAGCTGTTTTCTGTAATCAGCGACCGCTTCTTTCGGATCTTTACTTGTTTTTCCGAGCATAAGCTGCATGCCCAGTTGTGAATTCACGTTAGAAATAGCTGCAATCTCCGTCGTCACTTTCGATGAATCGAAGCTGAATCCCATGTACGGATCGTTGATGGAGAAGGTATCCCATTCTGCGTACAAGGTTTCGCGAACCGGGTTTTCCGTATCCATGCGCAAATTATATTTATCATTCCGTAAGGACCATACTGCAAAACCTCCGCCGTCGACTTTATCGTCAAAACCGGCCGGCGTTTTCTTAACGCCGTCTTCAATGATGTACTGACGGCCTTCGATGCCATACTGAATCAAATTGTAATATTCCGGATCGGTCATGAACTTTTCAATTGCCATCAGTGCGCGTTCCGGATTTTCAGAATTCGAGCTGATCACAGTGGAGTTCTCTACGCCCATTTTCCGTTTAATCTTCTTGCCTGCTTCAGCGAACGTATAGAAATAAGGATCCGATTCCGGCTGAGCTTTCATGTCCGATCCATACTTGCCAATCCAGTCCTGTGCATGAGTAAGGTAACCCGCTGAGTTAGCCGCTCTAAAATTAGTTCCGGCATCGACTTGCGAGGACAGGATGTCCTTCGGCCAGTAACCTTTATCCGACCACTCGCGCATTTTCACAGCCCAATCTTCAAATTCTTGGGTGAAGGCCGGGTGGAATACGGTTTTATAATCTTCTGGGCTTTTTGTAACGAGATTAAGCTCCGTTAAAGATATGCCAGGCGCGTTCTGCCACTCATCCGTTGTATCGACCAGCATTCTATACATGTTGAAGGCGTCGTTAGCATTGCCGTTGATTGGCGGATAGGACTCGTTCGCTAGTACATTGTCCATGTATTTCTCCATGTCCTCAATGGTGCTGATTTTCTCCATGCCATATTTCTTCAGCAGATCGGAGCGGTATCCAAAACCAGCAGGTGTGTATTCGCTGTACAAAGAAGGCACGCCGTAGATTTTGCCGTCGAACTTCGAGCCTGCCCAGGTTTCATCAGGGATCGCTGCCTTCAGAGTGGGAGCAACCTTATCAAGCATGTCCGTGATATCTACAAGCGCATCCTGTCCGGCCAGCGTATAATAGGAAACTGCGGCACCAGGTGACGCGTGAGCCATATCAAACTTCTCGCCAGAGGCGAACAGCAATGGATATTTCGTCGCAATATCCGGCCAGTCAATATACTTGACCTCCAATGTCGCATTGATATCGCGTTTAAGCAATTTGTTGATCTCTGCCAGAATGTCCTTATTGGCAATGCCTTCAGAACCCCATAAATAATAAACCAGCTTAACCTCTTTGGAAGTGTCTACACCGCTGGAGTTCGTAGAAGCTGCCGGCTCTGTGGATGGCGTATTCTCTTCATTTGAAGATGTGCAGCCAGAAAGTAGGCTCGTCAGCATAACAAAAGCCAGTAGCAAAATCGAAAACGTTTTACTTTTCATTGTATTGCCTCCCTTTTTTAGTTACGATTTTTCTTCTATAATAGATACTCCTTTAGTAAGGGGCATTTATTAACCTTTAACCGCACCAATCGTAAGTCCCGATACAAAATAGCGCTGTGCAAACGGATATAACAGGATGATTGGGCCCGTAGCCAGTACAGCAGTAGCCATCTTAATAGATTGTGTCGGCAACTCCGCCGTATTGATGACCACGCCCTGATTAATAAGGGCTTGGATATTGGTCTGGTTGATCATGCGCTGCAAAAAGTATTGCAAAGGGAATTTGTCAGGCGACTGGATGTATAGCATGCCGTTATACCATTCGTTCCAAAAACCAAGCGCCGCAAAAAGACCAACGGTAGCAAGTGACGGAATCGCCAGAGGGATAAAAATTTGCCAATAGATACGGAAATCGCCAGCACCGTCAATCGTAGCCGACTCATACAAGGAATCGGGAATCGCTTTCATGAAATTCCGCATAAGGAAAATCGACCATGCTCCTACTACACCGGGCAAAATCATAGCGAACAAGCTATCCTTTAGATGCAAATATTTGACCATCAGGATATAACTTGGAATTAATCCCCCGGCAAAAAGCGTCGTAAAGTAGATCATAAAGGAGAAGAAATTACGATACTTAAAATCCTTCCGGTTAAGAACAAAACCTGCCATCGACATCATGAACAATCCTAAGGCGGTGCCGACAACCGTAATGAAAATCGTTACGCCATAAGCTTTCGATAACGCAGTTGAGTTGTTGATCAGCATGCTGTAAGCCTTGATGGAAAGCTCGCTCGGGATCAGCTTGTATCCTTCGTGAATGATTTCCTGCTCATTCATCAAGGAGGAGGAGATCATCAGCACAAAAGGGAACAGACAAGCCAAGGCGAAGCAGCCGATGCACAAATAGCTGATTACTTTTATGAATATACTGCCGTAATCTTCTTTTTCTTTCTTTTTATTCCCCATATTATCCACCTCCCATTTTAAAATAAGGCGCTGTCCGGTTCGATTTTACGAACGATCAGATTAACCGTTAACACGAGGATTAAGCCGAATAAGGATTGATAGAAGCCTACTGCTGCGCCCATGGAGAAGTTGAACTGCCCAACCAGACTGCGGAAGACATACGTATCAATGATGTCCGTTTGCGGATAGAGCACCGAGTTTGTGCCAATCAGATTATAGAACAGGTCGAATGAGCCCTTGAGAATTCCGCCAAGACCAAACAGCAGCAGTAAGATAAACGTTGGCTTTAGCATAGGTAAGGTCATGTAGCGAATTCTTTGCCATCTGCTGGCCCCATCCATATAAGCTGCTTCATAAAGCTCATTGCTAATGCCTGTAATCGTCGCTAGGTAGACGATCATGCCATAGCCGGTTGCGCTCCATATTTTAAAAGCCACGATGATGTATTTCCAAATATCAGGATCGGAATAAAATTCGTAGCGCTCCAGGCCTAATGAGGTAATCATCGTGTTAATAAAGCCTGAATTAAAATTGAACATATTGTAGGCAAACACGCCGACAATAACCATGGAAATGAAATGCGGCAGCAAAAGCACGGATTGAGAAATCTTTTTGAACCACCTGCCGGAAATTTCGGAAAGCATAATCGCAAAAACAATTTGAATAATGTTCCCCAGAGCGAGAAAAGCAAAATTGTAAAGCAGCGTATTTTTGGTAATGTTCCAAAGATCCCCGGTTTTAACTAAAAATTCGAAATTTTCTAAACCTAGAAATTTACTTCCGAAAATGCCTTTGCTGATATTGAAATCAACAAACGCCACGTATGCCCCTGGCATGACTAAATAGTGAAAGATAATAAAATATAAGATGACGGGTGAAAGCATAAAAAACAGAACCTTGTTCTTTAAAATCTCCCGCAGCATATTTCCACCATGAAGCTTAAGTCTTGTTATGACATACATTTAGCCCAACTCCTGTTATGGTTCTTCTTATAAAACGTTAATTTGAATGCGCTTACATTCCAATCGGAACATAACCTCCCTACATTGATGAGATTTACAACGCCTTTCTTTGAAACGTTTCGATTTAGTAGCGAATATTATGATTGTTCTTCGAGGAATACAGTGGATATGAGCGTAATTCACCACTTTATCCTAGTAATAGCACTTTCAATTCCATTTTCGTTTATCGAAACGTTTTTCTTAAACCAAATATTACAACATGGTCGCGTCGAAATCAATCCTTTTTTTTCGGAATGTATCCGTTTACAATTCCCGCCTGATCGAAAGCATGGTCAACATGAGGCGACCATTCACCGTATGCGAGACCTGGAAGAGTGATCTCTTCCAATTTTCATCAGAAATAGCTGCCGTTATCTCGAAACGTTTCGAGATAATCTAGTAAAATCGATGGAGGCGCTGGGCGCTGTTACCCATCCAACTCTGTAAACCAAAAAACAGATGCCTGCGTTCAGGCATCTGTTTCTGTTTTATACTATTCATTACCGCTCGCATATTAACTTCCATTGCTCTCTACAGAGACGAAATAGGCGTTCGGCATGTGAAATGGATACCGGCATTCTGCGTATCAATACCGATCAGGCAGCCACCCCTGCTCAATGCTCTTGCCCATATCCCAGCTGTCCCAGCCTTCTGAAGCTGAATCGCCGACCGTATCCAACAGTAATTTGTAGCTCCAGTAAAACCAACCCTGCCCCTTCTCCCAAGCTTGCAGTTGTGCATTAGCAATTTTCAAATAAAGGTGCTTCCGCTCTTCTTCGTTCATTTCTTTCAGGCCCTCGGTATTGTTGAAGAGGCACCACTCTCCAACAATGACCGGGAAATAGGCCTGCATCTCGGCAACATCTTTAGCGAAGTTATTATCGATGTAATGGATGTAGGCATCCAAATTCTTCTCACAGCCCATTGCTTCTGCTATCATCAGATACAAATGCGTATCGAGAACAACATTTACAAACTCCTCTTGTCTCATGAAGTCCTTCCACTCATGGAGCCGGAACCCGTCATGGAATACAATAACCTTATCTTCCGGTAAATGCTTCCTCATTCTTTGGTACGCCTCAACATAGAAGGTTCGCAGAAACTCGCTCGGTACCGGACCGGAGCCCTCCGCCTCTTCCTTATCGACTGCCGGATAGCGATCGGGTATATTGACAAGATTCCACACTTCTTCGGATATAGGCTCATTGAGGATCTCAATGCCCCATAATCCATCCCTAGTTCCATAGCGCTGCGCCAGACGCTCGAGCAGTGTCAGCACAAACTCCACTGCCTCCGGATTCTGGCTCCATTTGCACACTCCGCAAATTCCGCCGTTGTCAAAACCATTCTGGCTCCCCGGAACCGTATGCAGGTCGATCAGAATCTGGAGATGGTATTTCTCTGCCCAGTTGAATGCCTTGTCTAGATACTCTACGCAGCCTACAAATGGTTCTACATCTCCGAAGATAAAATAGGGAACGGGGATGCGTACAGTGTTTAATCCTTTGCTTGCAATATAAGCAAAGTCACGTTCCGTAATGTAGGTAGCTCTGTGTTGGGTATATCTATCGACCTTTATATCATGGGGCAAGGTTCTGCATAGCCATGTCTCATCTTCGCATTCTGTTCCGAAGAACATCACGGGATTCATCCATTTTTCCAAAACAAGCCAATTCCCTAGGTTAACACCTTTGATTTGTTTCATTTTGGTTCTCCTTTTCATTCGTGTTTCGTGTTAACCCTCGTTAGTCTCACAGCCATGTATGCTTTCCCCGGAAGCTCGATTCGGAAAGAACCTTCATAAGTACCCGGAAGCTTCTCTATGGACATCATCCATGTATCGATCACTTCGACCTGGTACCGGATTCCCGGCTTGCGGTTGAATTTCCGGAAACGAGGCTGGTTGAATCCGAAATAATACAGGTAATATTCGTCCTTGATTCCCGCGCAAGGCACATCCCAGTCGGACGGCAGCGGATTGAGCACGCCTCCTGGGCTTTCTTCCGTAATTCCGCGAAGAAAAGCAATCCGATCCGGACTCGTTCCCGTCAGTTTACCGCCTTTGGACCACCATAGAATTTCTTCCGCATTGAGATAGGTTTCGCCATGGCCCACGTATCCCCCGCGAACCGCGCCTTCCCAGAAACGGCGGGTCATCTCTTCTCCGCTGATATTGCCCCAGCCTTGATCGATATCTCCCTCGTACGCACACTCGTCGATCACGATGGGCTTTTTCCACTTCTCGCGCCATTCGTTCGTTGCCTCCGAGGTTTTGTAGACGTCGATGCGCTGGATGCTGCAATGCGTGACCCACGGCTTGCTATAATCGTAAAAGCTTAGGCAATTATGGTTCGAAATGAGATGGTCGGCCGGGTCGTTTTCTTTGATTAATTTTGCAAACCGCTCCCAATCGTCCTCCTCCTTGGACCACATTAGATCATACTCGTTTGCCAGCGACCACCACACGTTGCGGTATGCGGAAAGCCGTGCCGTGATATAGCGAAGATAACGGTCGTCTGCTGCCGGAGGCATTTCCGAATAGCCCCAGCGGTCGTAAGGATGAAACAGAATGAGGTCCGCCTCGATGCCCAGCATGTCCAAATCGGCAATCCGATTCTCGAGGTGCTCGAAGAATGCTGGATTGGGCCGGGTGTAATCCCAGCCTTCCGCCAAGGATCCTTCGAAGGGATAATAGACCGGTTCGTTCTCGTTGAACAGGTACGATTTTGGAAATACGCACATCCTCATCTTATTGAACGGGGAGGCTTTCAACGTTTCGAGCGTCTGTTCCTCCAATTCGTCCCCTTGGTGAGTCCATGCGTAACTGGTTGTCCCCACAGGAATGTAAGATGTTCCGTCTGCGTAGGCAAAATGGAAAGTATCCTTTACACGCAGAGGGCCGTGATTGCCCAGGGAAGGCTCCACGCTCCGGAAGGATCCTTCAATCCCATCGAGCGACCGCGCATTGCTGGATGTATGGAACTTCCAGTCACCCTGGATATCCGGCATGAAGCGAATGCGGTAGATCCCGTCTCCATCGTAGAATCCCCCCATTCGGACGGTCTTGTCGCCTGAACTGAACTCGGCATGAAGGGAAACTTCCGTGAAAGGATTGCCGTGGCTTGGGCCCTTAAGCTCGATTTCGTAAACGCCCCATTGTTCGGCCTGGGCAGGCGCCTGAACGACAGCGGAAGCGGACGGGACACCGGCAGGCTCGTAATCGGCGGACGGTATCATTTCGGGTTCCGGCTCTCCGGTTAACACTTCATAAGGTATATCAGCCAGCTCGGACAGCGTTTCCGCTATCCAATCCGGCTGCGAAAGCTCTTCTTGATTAAATTGGTAGTATTGATCCAGGGACAGGCTCTTGAAGAGGGACGCAATATGCGGCGCAGCCGTGTGCAGCGCCGGTATCCGGCGCATGATAATCCCGCGGGCCGCTTCATTTTTGTAGATCGTGCCAATGCGGGTCTTCTCGGTAAAGGTCATGTTCATTGATCTCCCTACTGTTCTGGTTTTTTGCCTTGCTGTGTATAATCGTTTTCTATACTCTTGCTTTGATTCTCATTCTAATGAACTATCCGGCAGAACACCCACCAATAATACGACTTTCCGCTTTCGATAATCTGACTTCCGCAGCATTTCGGCATGTCATCAAAACACAAACGCAATGTCGCCATATTGAAAGCTTTGAAAAATGTATTGTTCTATAATGGTAGCAGTTTTAGATATCCGAAAAGGAGTGACTGCACATGCGCAAATCAGCCAATGTAACTATTCATGCGGATAAAATCCGTTTTCCGGTAAGCCCAACCCTGTACGGACTATTTTTCGAAGAAATCAGCCATGCCGGAGACGGAGGGATCTACGCGGAGCTGATCCGTAACCGGTCTTTCGAAGATACGTTGGTTCCGGACAGATGCCATGTCGAAAATTGCAAGCTTCATTCTCCGGCCGGCTGGGTCTCGCCTTTTGAACATACCGATCCCATTCCAGGCTGGTATACGCAGATTCCAGAAGGATGCGAAGCTGAAATCAAACTCGACGACGCGCTTCCGCTGAACGAAACGAATCCGGTTTCCCTGCGCGTTGAGGCGGCGTCCGTTCCGCACGGCAGAGTATCCGTCTGCAATACCGGATTTTGGGGTATTCCCGTTCGGTCCGGGGAGACGTACAACCTTTCGTTTTATGGGAAGAAAGCTGACGGATACCAGGGAGAACTGGAGATCACCCTGGAAGACCGTTCAGGAAACATTTATGCCTCCGGTTCGGTTACTTTAACCTCCGGGGAATGGCGGAAGTATGAATTGACGCTGGAAAGCGACGGGGATGACGCAGAAGCGATACTCGCGTTCTCCACCCGGTCAGCGGGCACGTTCTGGCTGGAGCTCGTTTCCTTGTTCCCCGCGACCACCTTCCTTCATAGAAAGAATGGGCTGCGTCCCGATTTGGTCGGCATGCTTCAGCAGTTGAAGCCTTCCTTCCTGCGATTCCCCGGAGGCTGTTTCGTGGAAGGGTTCTCCGTCGAGACCGCATACAGGTGGAAAAAAACGATAGGAGACCTATCCGAAAGGACCTCTCATTGGACGTTGTGGCAGTACCGCACGACAAACGGCCTCGGCTATCACGAGTATCTTCAGATGGCCGAAGATATGGGACTTCACATGATGTTCGTGGTGAATTGCGGGTTGACCTGCCAAGGCAGGCCCGGTGAAATGATCCCGATGGAGGATCTGTCCGAATGGGTGCAGGATATGCTCGACGCCATCGAATACGCGAACGGGCCGGTCACCGGCTATTGGGGTTCCTTGCGTGCCAAGAACGGCCATCCCGAACCATTTGGACTGAAATATCTGGAGATCGGCAACGAAAATTTCGGACCCGAATATAACCTCAGATACCGGGTTTTCTATGAAGCCGTAAAAGAGAAATATCCGGAAATCGTGACCATATGGAACACGCATTGGGAAGTGGGAACGGAGACGAAGGGACTGCCGGTTGAGATCGTGGATGAGCACTTCTACGCGGATAACGATTTCTATCAGCAATACCATGACATGTATGACCATTATGACCGCAGCGGACCCAAGATTTATGTCGGGGAATATGCGATGATCGTCGACAATAAGAGCGGCACCCTGCTCGGGGCGCTCAGCGAGGCGGCTTTTATGACGGGCATGGAAAGAAATCAGGATCTGGTCACCATGTCGTCGTATGCCCCGCTATTCGCCAATATTCATCATACCGTATGGGATCCCAGCTTGATCTATTTTGACGGAACGAAAGTGTACGGCACGCCTTCCTTTCACATTCAGAAGATGTTCGGCGAGCATCGCGGAGAGTACGTGGTAGATAGCCATGTCGCTACAGAAAGCCGTCCGGCCGGCCTTTACGGAGGCTTGGGCGTCGAGGAGAAGGCGCTTGACCGGATTCAGGATCTCGTCGTAAGCAACGGCAGCGAAACATTGCTGCGCCTGAACCGCTTATCCGGCAGTCAGCCGCAGTGCAGGGAGTTCCATGGCACGTTGTTGATCGGCGATCCTTCTTGGAGCCAGTATGACGTTTCTATCAAAGCGATACTAGGTTCGGAAGGGATCCGGCTTCGCCTGTTGGACCGGCATCTGCCATGGGACAAGCAGAATTATCTCCTATGGGAATTGGATCCGGATGGAGAAAGCCGTCTGGTACGCATCGTCGGCTGGTCCCGCGTCAAATTGGCGCCCAATCGAAAGATCGCCGTCCGGGAAGCGGATTGGCAGCACATGCAGGCGACTATCGTCGACGACACGGTAAAGTGTTTCCTAAATGGCGAGCTCATCCACGAGTACCAGTCGGCGCCGATTCCATATCTTACATCCGTTTCGACTTTGGACCGTAAAGCAGGCGAACTGATTATCAAGCTGGTCAATCCTTCTCCTTATCTATTGGAGACGGAAATCCATATTCACGGCGCGGGAACCGTTCCGGTGCAAGGCATACAAACGGTACTGACCTCCAGGAATCCGAAGGATGCGAATACGATCGACCGGCCTGAATCGGTGTCGCCCAAGGATTCGGATTTCAGATGCGATGACGGCGTTTATCCGCTGCCGCCGTACGCCGCAGCGATCCTCCGCATCAAAATATAATCAATGTCCCCAAAAGGTGACGAAGGCCTTGCGTTCGTTATTCCTTTTGGGGGCACAAAAAACACCCCGCGATCAGAGGATCGCGGGGTGTTAACGCTTAGCCGTTCAAAAAATATCTCTTATCCCCGTTATAAAAGGCCCCCTTCCCCGAAACATGGTTTCGACGAAGAGAGCCTTCACTTGCTAATCCTTATATCCGGTTATTGGAATCCGGTTATTGCACGTTGTTTTCTGCCGCCCACTGATCGAGCTGCTTCTGCTTCTCGGCAATGATCTTGTCGAGGCCGGCAGATTTCAGCTTGCTGATGAATTCATCCAGCTTGGCGGGATCGATCGTGCCCGACTCCAGACCAGCCTTGTATTGGTTGTTTACGTTGGCTACCGCAGCGATCTCGGTCTTCACAGGAGATGAATCGAACGAGAAGCCAAGGGCTTTGGAGAAGGTCGACGAATTGTTGAACTCCTTCGTCTGCTCCCAAATATCGGGCGCCGTGCCTTCCCATACTTTAGCCAGCGCGTTGTTGCCGACTTGCCATTGGTTGAAGACGTAGTTGCTTCCGCCTTCCGGCGCTTTGATCTGTCCGTTGCCGGCATCTACGTAATGCTTGCCTTCGACGCCGTTGGCGATCAGATTAGCGATATCCTTGTCGGTATAGAGCAGGTTCAGCAGCTGTGCTGCGCGATCCGGATCCTGTGTATTTTTGGGGATCGACATCATGAATCCCGTACCGGAGTCGGATGTGGAAATCGGAGGCACGAATCGGGCAGCCACCATTTCATATCCGTTAACCGTTTTCTCTTGGGCTTCGAAGCCCGGTTTCATGTTGGACAGGTAGCTGAAGCCTTTGCCCGCTTTCAACAGACTATTATTGCCTTCCTGCGTCGTTGCGGCATCCGGCATGGTGTATCCAGCCTGGTACCACTTGCGTGCAAGCTGCAGAGCGTCCTTATACATTTGCTGTTCGTAGAGGTTTACGACTTTCAGATCCTGATTCTCAACGATTAGGATACCTGGCGTATCGCCCAGCGTATCGATGTAACCGCGTACGATTTCAGCCGCAATCCCCAAAGTTTGGGAACGCTGAACCAGCGGATACATCCCCGGCTCGTTCTCTTTGATCTTCTGGAAGATCGGATCAAGATCCGCATACGTTTTTACATTATCGAACGTCAGGCCATACTTGTCCATCAAGTCTTTTCTGGCCACGAAACCGTGGTCGGCCGCCGTATCGCGCACGCTCGGCACGCCATAGCTCTTGCCGCCGACTTTCGTTGCGTTGAAAATAGCCAATTCCATCGTATCTTTAATGGTCGGTGCGTGTTTCTCCACAAGCTCGTCGATCGGCAGCAGCTGTCCTTTGGCTACCTGCGAGCTGAAGTTGAAGAAAGAAGAAGTAACAAGAAGATCTAGAGGCTCATTGCCTGCAAGCAGCAGGTTGACTTGCTGTACCCACGCGCCAATGTCGATCGGCATCAATTTGACCGTTGCGTTAATTTTTTCTTTAGTAATTTTGCTGATTTGTTCCTCAACGAGAGCGACTTCATTCATATTCCCGAGTCCGATGAACGCTATCGTCAACTCCATTTCTTTCTCGTTAGATGAGGAAGTGGCTGCTGCGCCGTCATTGGCAGCCGGATCGGAAGAACCGGCATTATTACCCGAATTTTTCGATGCTGAGCAAGCGGAAACGAGCAGTGACAGGATTAGCAGAACGGAGAGCAGAAGTGTTACGGCTTTTGACTTTCTTGGCATGTATTTTCCCCCTAGATTATGTTGGCACTGCAGCTGTAATCTATACCAACCGGGCGCAAAGGCCCGGAACTGGCTTATCCTGGCATTAACCCTTGACCGCCCCGATGGTGAGGCCTTTGACGAAATATTTCTGGAAGAACGGATAAATTAGGATCAGCGGCAAGATTCCGATAACGGCCATTGCCATCCGCACGGAGTTCATCGGCGGGTTGGCCGCCATCTGTTGTCCGCCCAGATTATTCTGCTGTAGGAACTGGATGTTTACCAGCATCCGGTTGAGCAGGTTCTGGATACTGAACAGTTCCGGCTCCGTGATATAGATGAGGCCGTTGAACCAGTCGTTCCAGTAGTTGATCGTCAGCATGAGGCCGATCGTCGCTAGAATCGGCAGCGACAACGGCAGCACCATCCGGTAAAAAATCTTGAACTCCGTAGCTCCGTCGATATAAGCCGACTCGATAATCTGGACCGGAATCGAATTGGCGAAAAAAGTCCGAATCAGCAGGATGAAGAAACCGTTGGTGAGCAGACCGGGAATAATTAGGGCCATCAGCGTATTCTTCATGTGGAAAACTTCGGTATAAATCAGGTACGTCGGCACAAGGCCTCCGTTGAACAGGAGCGTGAAGAACACCAGAAAGCTTAGGATGCTGCGCATCGGCAAGTCCCGCCGGGATAACGGATACGCGAGCAAGGCGCTGATCAGCAGGCCGACGAAAGTGCCGATGATCGTGATCAGGATAGTGATCCCGTAGGAATTAAACATTGCCGCCTTCTGTATCCAGAGGTACGAATAAGCATCCAGGCTGAACTCGCTCGGCCAGAACGAATATCCGTTACTTACGATCGCGCTTTCCTCCGTGAACGAGGACATGATGAGCAGTACGAATGGAAACAGGCACAGCACTACAAGAATGATGAAAATCGCATGGACGACGGTCTGGTTCATATCGTTGGTTTTCATAGTCATTTTCCCTCTTTCCGCTTAGAACAAGGCGTTTTCTTTGTTGCGTCGGCTGACGATGTAGTTGGACAGCAGGACCAGGATAAATCCGACCAAGGATTGGTACAGACCGGCTGCGGATGACATTCCGATATCGCCGAGCGTCATGAGGCCGCGGTAAACGTAAGTATCGATAACGTCCGTAACCGGCTGCAGCGGACCGGAGTTGAGCGGCACTTGGTAGAACAAGCCGAAATCCGAGTAGAAAATGCGCCCAATCGCCAGCAGCGTCATGATCGTAATGGTAGGCGCTATGAGCGGTACCGTAATGGTGCGGATCTGCTGCCATTTCGTCGCGCCGTCGATCGTCGCCGCTTCGTAATACTCGTGGTCGATGCCGATGATCGCTGCCAGAAAGATGACGCACAGGTATCCGGTAGACTTCCAGATCTGAACGATGGTTAGGATGTAAGGCCAGTATTTCGGTTCGAAGTACCAGGATATCGGCTCGATTCCGAACATCGGAAGCAGATTCAGGTTCAGGTAACCGCTCTCAGCGCTTAGCATCGAGAGTACTAGATAACCTACGATAACCATAGAAATCAGAAACGGAAGAAGAATGACGCTTTGATAGAAACGGGCCGAGAGCTTGCTTCTTACCTCATTGAGCAGAATCGCAACCGCGATGGCCATTGCCGTATTAAGAATAATGAATGATACGTTATAAAGAATGGTGTTGCGGGTGATGATGAAAGCATCCGCCGTCTTGAACAGATACTCGAAGTTTTTGAACCCCACCCAATCGCTGCCGAGTATGCCCTTGGCATAGTTGATGTCCTTAAAGGCGATGACGACTCCGAACATTGGCAGGTAATTGTTGATAATGAGGTAAGCGATCCCTGGAATCATCATCAAAAACAAGGCCCGGTAACGCTTGAGCTTCTTGAAAAACGGAGTCCATCCTGTTTGTACCATCTGCTGTCCCCTTCTTTCTTGCTGTTGTTATATTCTCATTCTAAGGGACAGGACATCATGCCGCTTACCAAAAAAACGACTTCCCACTTTCAAAATTCCGACCATCTCCGGGTCCATAAAAGATAAAAGCCGATTCCGCTGGTACGGAATCGGCTCAAATCCTAATTTTGCTGCGTCCGCTTGCGATAGTCCACCGGGTTCACTCCTGTTGCTTTCTTGAAGATCGTCGAGAAGTAGGACAAATTCGAGTACCCGGAAGTGACCGCTATGTCGCTGACCGATTGACCGGTATTGGCGAGCAGCTCCTTCGCGTAATCGATCCTGCTTTGCTGAAGGAAGTCCGAAAGCGACATTCCCGTCTCTTTCTTGAAGATTCGGGACAAGTAGTCCGGATTGAGATAAACATGTCTAGCGATGTCTTCCCGAGATAAGTCCTGCTGTCCGATCTGGTCCGCAATAAAACGTTTAACCTTGTCCACGACGGATAAGTTTTCTTCTATGGCGTGTATGTGGTTCATCGCGACTTCGATGACATACCTTACCCACTCCTGCAGGGATGCCAGCGAGCGAAGCACGGATTCCGGCTTGTCCGTCAGCAGATTTTGCGCGAATACACGATTAGCCTGCAGACCTTTCGACTGAAGGACGAAAAATATCATTTGGAGGAAGTCCTGGTAGAAGGAATGCAGGGCTTGCGCATCGACAGAGCCGTCGAAAGCTTTCCATGATTCCAAATACTTCGATACCTGTTCCGACAGCTTATCTCGGGCGCCCTGCTTCATCCATTCCGCCCATCCGGCTAGAGGAGCCGGATCCAGCCTTGACCCATTTTTTTTGGACTCGCTAAGGATGAACGTCCGGTTGATCTGGGTCACATTATTCTCGTCGAGCTGTTGAAGGGCGCGCAGCATGCCGGCCAATTCGTAAAGCGGCACGCGATCGCCGACGTAACAGCTGATATCGCAAAACAAATACTGATTGCAATTGCGGATGAACGCATCGCAATTCTCACGTGTTTCCCCCTCGTTCACTGGCAATTCCAAAGGAATCACGGTCAGAAAAGAACCGTTAGCTGCCGGAATGACCGCCGTGCCGGGCGTTGTTTCCATGGCTTCCTGCAGCACATTGCGAAGGGCATATTCCATGATTCGCTGATCCCGTTCCGACAGCTCTTTGTGCCAGCGCTGGACACGGGTGTAGACGGTCAGAAAACGGATATTTTCGGAATACGCGAGCCCAGCTTTCCGCAAGTGCCCGCAGAGCGCTTCCGGATTTGAAGGGATTTTCCGATGAATCAGGTCCTGCCAGAAAAGCTCTGCCACGACCGGCTGATGCGATTCCCATAGCTGCCTGTAATGATGATGGGTTTCCTCGAAGGAACGCAGCTCCCTTGCTTTGGCCATCTTATCGAACGCCTTGCCGATCACCGATTCAAGCTCCGAATAATCAACGGGCTTCAGCAAGTAATCGAAGCTGTCGAGTTGAATGGCTTGTTTGGCAAATTGAAAATCCGAATGGCATGTCAGGAAAATGGTCTCGGTATCGGGATAATGCTCCTTGACCCAAGCGGCCAATTCCAATCCCGACCCTTGGGGCATTTCGATATCACAAACCATTAAATGCACGGACTGGGAACGGAAAACTTCCTGTGCCTGCTTCAAACTATGCGCCGTATACACAGACCCTACATTCAGGCGCTCCCATTGAACGCCCGCCTGCAGTCCTCTCACCGCGTGGACTTCATCGTCAACAAGCAACGCATGATACATGAATCATCACCTCAAGGATCTTTTGTCTTTATGGGAATGGAAATCCGCACAACGGCTCCCGCTTCGTTCTCGTTATAGAAATCAATATCCGCCTGGTCTTCATACAGCAAGCGAAGCCTGCGCCTAGCGTTCCAAATCCCGATCTGTTCCCCGGTCTCGTTGACAGGTTCCCCTTCGTACGCAAGCCGCTGAAGCACTTCCTTCGGAAACCCGGGACCCGTGTCCTTAATATGAATGACAAGGCGCGAATCTCTTCCGGTCTCTTCTATGCAGACTTCAACCGATATCAGGATCAGCTCCTCCATGTTGACCGCGTACTTGATCGTGTTCTCCACCATGGTCTGAACGATCAAAGGTGGAACCTCCGTATCGAGCAGATGATCGGGCATCTCGACATGGTATTGGAAGATATCCGGGAATCGAAGCTGCTGGATCCTCAGATAGTTTTCCGTGTGGGCAAGCTCGTCCCTGAGCGCCACAAAATAGGAATTGCTTCGGAACATGAACCGGAAGTAAGACACCAGACATTTGGTCATTTCCTGGATCAGGGCAAAATCCCTTACCGTCGCCAGATTATAAATGATATTGAGCGAATTCAAAAAAAAGTGAGGATTAATCTGAAGCTGCAGATGGCGCAGCTCCGCGCGTTGATGGTTTAATTTTTCCTCATACACGTTAATTTTAAGATCGTGAATCTCGGTGATCATGCGGTTGAACGTTTCGTTTACAATTTCGAACTCCGTTGAGGTCGGCACCTGCTCCATCCTGGAATCCCAGTTGCCGTCCCGAAGCTTCCGCATAGCAATGACTATCCGCTTGACCGGATTCAGGAACACTCTTCTCATCATAAAGATGAAGAGAAACAGAAATAGGACGGCTGCCAGCGAGATGAAAGATGAGATCCGCTGCAGATAGGGAAGCTTCTGAAGGATCGTGCTGTCGGGCACTGCAACCACTAAATTAAATTTGCCCTGCGTGGAAGGCTCGCCCATCACGAGATACTGATCCTTGCCTTCTCCTGTGATGGTATAGGATTCTTCCGGGAATTCCAAGTTGATTTCCTTGTCCTGAATCAGGTTCTTATGGCTGATAGGCTCGTCGTTGTCCGTCGTAATAAGCGCAACGCCGGATTTGCCCAGATCAATCAGATTGAGCGGCACCATCAATTTATCGCTGCTCATCCAAGCCCCCATATACACATTGCCGGACTTCAATAGATGGAATAAGTAATAATCGTTCTTGCCTTCCCAGAGATGCCAGCGTGCGTAATCGATTGAATTGGCGTTAAGTTTAATCATTTCCAGCATTTCGTTCCGCGCCGACTCGCGTGCTTCAAAAGTATCTAACGAGTTTTGTATCACGATCAGGTCGCGGTTGATCTCGGAATAGACGAAAAATGAATCCAGAATCGGGTAGTAGCCGAGATCCTCGCGAATCATATTAAAAAGGGAAATTTTTGCGATGTTATAGCGATCCAAGTCCTTCTCTTTGGGAAATTCGAGATCAAGCACGTTCAAATCGCTCTCCAACGTATTAGCCAGGTACTTGTCCACTTCTTCGAGATTGCGGTCGATCTGGTCCTTATAAAGACTCAACATATTTTTGTTAGATTGCGCCACCTGATTTCGGACTACGTCAACGGAATAGTAATTATTGACGATAAGAACAGTAACCAGAGGAATGAAAATAACGAGAACGGCGGCAAAAAATTTGAAGCGTAGTGAGTTGACTACCGGTTTGATTCTGCGCAATGCCGCCGTTCCTCCTTTATTATGGTTGACTTTCTTTGTATTATATCTTTTCTATTTCATTTGCGATACACGCCAAAGGATGGGAGACGTCTCCGCCTTTACTCACGGATTTGGGAGAGCTCCCGGCTGATGGCCTCATATTGCTCTTTAGAAATGGCAGTACCCATGGGGCTGTTGGCTGCCGCTGCTAGAGGCAGGTTGGCAAAATGATTCAAATTACCGGAAAAACCCGGCGCATGTCGGTCCAGGATTTGTTTGGCCGTTTCCCATTGAACGACTTCGCTTAGCCGCATATCGGGTGTGTAAATCCGGTAAGTAGAATCCGTCCTTGCGTATGTGAACACGTAACGGCCCGATCCTGTTTCTACCCGGACTCCTTCTGCTTCTTGTGTGATAGATAAGATTCCTTCGTCCTTTATGCTGCCTTTTATCTCATCCGCATGCGCTCCGCGCAGCAGGATCGACGCGGCTGCATTGGCTGGAACGACGGCCTCGACCCGGATTTGTCCGTCATGAAACGTCCATCCGGCTTCCACAGTCCCGTACATCGATTCGTACGACGCCTGGGCATGGCTCAGCCTTCCGCCTGTGAAGTCGGGCTCGATCCGGACTTTTTTGTAGCCCGGCTGTTCCGCATCCGGCGAAAGACCGGCAATTTTGCGGTACATCCATTCGCCCACCGCCCCATAGGCGTAGTGGTTGAAGGAATTCATGTCATCGCTCCAGAACGAGCCGTCCGGCTTAATCCCGTCCCAGTGCTCCCAAATCGTGGTCGCTCCCTTGGAAACGGAATAGAGCCAGGAAGGATACGTTTTCTGTAGAAGGAGCTTAACCGCCGTTTCATGGTATCCGTTATCCGAGAGCGCGAAGCAAAGATAAGGCGTTCCAACGAAACCGGTAGTCAGGTGATAGTTGTTTTCCACGATCATTTCGTTCAGGTCGAGCGCGATTCTTGCGCGGTCCTTCGACTCAGCAAGATCGAAGACAAGAGCCAGCACATGGGCGGTTTGCGTTCGGGCGGCGACCCTACCGTTCGGCGTGATGAATTCATCGCGGTACGCCGCTGCGATCCGCTCGGCCAACTCCCCGTAATAAGCGGCATCCTCCTCGATGCCAAGCACTTTGGCGGCATCCCGTATAATTCGCGTGGAAAGTGCGAAATATGCCGCCGTTACCATGTGGTTCGGAGTGGCGCCCATATAGCTTCCTTCCTTGGCGTCCAAGGCCAACCAATCTCCGAAATGGAAGCCAGTGTCCCAGATATGCTCGGTGTCGCCCTGGGACCGGATGAAATCCACCCAACCCTTCATACTGTCGTATTGCTCGGCGAGAATTTGTTTGTCAGCCAGACTCGTATACATCGCCCATGGAATTACTGTCGCGGCGTCGCCCCAAGCAGCTGACGAATACCCTTGAATAATGTTTGGCACGACGAATGGAACCTGGCCGTCGGCCAGTTGGTCTGCCTTCAGATCACGCAGCCATTTGGTGAAGAACGGACCGCCGTTGTAATTGAACAAAGCCGTCCCGGCGAATACCTGCGCATCGCCTGTCCACCCAAGGCGTTCGTCTCGCTGCGGGCAGTCCGTAGGAACGTCGAGGAAGTTGCCCCGCTGGCCCCACACGATGTTCCGCTGCAGTTGATTCACCATTTCATCCGAGCATTCGAACGCTCCCGTCTGATCCATATCGGAATGAATCACTTCGCCGGTAAATGCTTCGGGCGGCAATCCCTTCTCTTGATCCGGGTAGCCTTCCACCTTGACATAACGGAATCCTTGGAATGTAAAATGCGGCGCATAGGTTTCGGTTCCTTCGCCTTTGGCGATGAAAGTGACCAACTGTTTGGCGGTGCGAATGTTGCCCATGTAGAAGTTGCCTTCTTTGTCCAAAACCTCGGCATGGGTCAGCTTAATTACCGTGCCCTCCGGCGCCGAGACGTTAAAGCGGATTCGCCCCACCATGTTCTGGCCCATATCCAGCAGGGTATCGCCGGATGGCGTAACGATTACAGCCAGCGGCTTCAGCGTTTGCGTCACGCGTGTCGGAACATTCTCTTGCGCGACCAAATGCGTGAGTGAAAGCTCCAACCGTTCGGCAGCGCCCCAAGACAAATCGTCGAATCCCGGCTCGCTCCATCCATTTTGCTCCATGCGGGCGTCGTACGTTTCTCCATCATAAATCTCGGAGAATCGTATCGCTCCCGTCGAGGCTTTCCAAGTTGGATCGGATCCCATCACCTCTTCGGTTCCGTCGTTGTATCTAACATGCAGCTGTACCAGAACAGCACGGCGATCGCCGTAATGATTGGCCTTGTTCTCCCAGCCCAGCCGCCCTTTGTACCAGCCGTTGGCTACCATAATTCCGATCGCGTTGTCGCCCTTCTGAAGCTGCGCCGACACATCGTAAGTCTGATAGGCTTGTCGGGAGCGATAGCTTGTCCATCCTGGCGCAAGCTCGTCGTCTCCGACCTTATCCCCGTTGAGGTAAAGCTCGTACACGCCGGCAGCGGTTACATAAATGCGCGCCGAAGCGATTTCCGCTCCCTTCAGCGAGAACGGCTTACGAAGCAAGAATGCCGGCTCTGCCTGCGGATCGATCGATTCGGAAGTAGGCGTAATCCACTGCGCCACCCATTCCTTCGAGTCGTAGAACGCCGTTTCCCACCACGCCGGCTCGCTCCATTCAGACTCCCGCCCGAAATTGTCCCATGCCTTCACCCGGTACAGATACCGGGTACAGGATGAAAGCGAGGGACCATCGTACGGAACCAGAACGTTCTTGTCCGACTCGCAAAGGGCAGAATCCCACAGCGGTTCATTGAAATTCCCGTTCTCCCCGGCCGTCTGGATTCGATAAGCCTTTTGCGAGGTCCCCTGACGGTCGGATTCAATATGCCAGCTCATGCGCGGATGAGTAACATCCGTCCCGAGCAGCTCACGGCGGTATTCCGCGGTTAGATGAGTTACCTTCAGTTCTGCCATATCAGCATTCTCCCTTTCAATTTCCCTAATGAGTCTAATATCCCGATTTTATTTTACCGAATTCCATCCTCCGTCCGCTTTCGGTATAACGACTTATGTTTATGGTTTTCCGACCAAAACGGCCGCTTTCCAAGCTGAAAAGCGTATAGCTGCAATTTTTTCTAGTCCTAATCTGAAAAACTTTTCCCAATTACATCCGCTTCCATTGCATTATATGAAGTAATTAATGTATCATTTGACATTAGAACAAAAAACAAATAGAACCGTGGAGGGCATGTCTAAATGCAAGGGAAAATTAAACTTCAAGAAGGCCAAAGACTAATTACGGACAAAGATTTTGAAATTGCCATTGCTGAAAAAGCGATAATCAAAGCAATGCAAAACGGTATGCAGATTCGCCCAGCCGCAACAATTGTTGGATATAACGATGATTCCGTTCGTATGTCAGACGGAAGTATTATCCATAGAGGCGCAAATTCGTTTTTCGTCTAAAAAGAGTTTCTATCTGACCAAGGCCGATATAAAAATCGGTCTTTTTTTTTCGCAAATTACACTTTCGTAAAAATGAAAAAAGCCGCAAAGATGCGGCTCCCTAAGCGTATCTATTTTTTGACATGCAGCTGATCCGACGTTTCGAGCGGCAAATATCCTCTGGAACCGAATTCGTCGACGAACAAAAAAAGGTAACTAGCAAACTCTTCCTTAGCAGGATTCGCTGGGACCATTGCCTGAAACACCTTCTCCGCAGTGACGCCGTTTCGGGAGAGGGTCGCCGTAAGCTTTACCGATTCATTCCCGCTGCCGGGCTTGGGACGTGTCACTTCTCCGGACGCCGTTATGACTTCCGGGCTTCCGGATTGCCATATGATCGTCGTTCCGTTCTCCCCTTTGACAGGCAAAGTCCAGTTACCCCGCACATTATCGATATTGTATACCGTAAGCGCTATTTGATCTAACTGTACCATTTCTTCATCGCTTTTGCTATTACCTTGCATCGTCTGCCCCTCTCCCCGTCAAGGTGACGACCGACTTCGCGGGAATAACCGCTTCGAAGGAATGATCGTCCTGAACCGTAATATCTTCACCCCGAGCAAGATCGCGGCCAGCCGACGTGATGTACGATTCCATAAGCGCAATGGATTTGCTCTGGTCCATGCCTTTCAACGAAAGCTGAATACGCTTATCCTCTTCGCTGTTGTTGACGAACACCGCCGTAACCGTCTGTTCTTCTGCATGTACGTAAGCCGAGCCAAGCAGCTCGCTTTCGGCTCCCTCGTCCAGCCCCGTAAGCGCAATGCGCACCGCGCCGGGACGGATAAATTTGCTGTAGTTGCCGAGAGCCCACAATATTTTGGATGTCAAAATATTTTGCTCGTCTCCCGCTTCATTAAAGTCGGTATAGATCAGGCCGTCCTTGTAATCCACCTTGGACACCGCAGTCCACCACTGCCATGCGGCCGCATTCGCCTTCGTCAAATCAAAATGAATCGTTCTGGCCACATACAAAGCGGGATCCATGCCGAGGTCGCGGCCGGGACCGTAATCGCCAAGAATACAATATTCCGACACCCAATATTTAGCCTCAGCGTTGTATTTTTTCAAATTGTCATCGAGCAATTCTCTCAGCTTGACGAGCCGGTCGTCTCCCGGTTTGCTGTAATCGGACCAATAGGAATGCGAAGCGATTTTATTGCCGATCGCTTCCTTGAGCTCGGGGTCACCGAGCAAATCCTTTATATATTCCCGGTATTTCCCTGTTCCCAGGTTATTGGACCCGCTCGTATATTGCCCGCTGCCCGCAAACATTTGATAATATTCGTCATCCAGCAGAGAAGTAATTTCCACGCCGTCCGGAGCGCTGATTTGCGCATCGAGGCTGCTTTCCTTCAGTTGACGGTGCAATGCGAGAATGACTCGCTTCAAGTCTTCATTGTTATAGCGATTCCCTTCCTGCTGCGCGCGGTTCCAATCCCAAGTCGGCTCGTTAATGGGACTTATATATTGAAACGTCAGGCCTTCCTGTTTAAAGTGCTCCAATACATCGATTAAGTAGGTCGCAAATTCATCCTCGTAGTCCTCTTTGAGATTCGTGGAGCCAACGTCCGGGTCTGGTTGGGCGTGTCCGTTCTTCGTCATCCAGACCGGAGGACTGTTCACGAATGCGATCAAAGTATCGACGCCGCGGTCCTTGGCCGCCTTTAGAAACCACTGCTGGCCCGACTGCTTGCTCCAATCGTAATCGCCGGAATCTGACTTCTTGAACGTTTCCGACCGCCGCCACGGATCGGGAATAATCGTCTGGTCCGTTTCATTCGAGCCTGCTCCGATATTAAAACGCCATGCGGATAGTCCGATCCCTTTCTCCCTCGAAAAAAGCAGGTCGGCGACCCGGTTTTTATTTTCCTCCGTCCAATGTTTGCCCAGAGGATCCATAGACCAAGCGTCGGATGCGCCGAAGTTATCAATCGTTTGATAACGGACCGATTCGTCGATCGATACATTGGCGTCCGGAGGCGCCGGCTGCTGCACGGGCACCTCTGTCTTTTTCACGCTATTGGAACTGTTGGAACTATTGGAGCTGCTAGAACTGCCGGAACCTCCCGACGTAAATCCGAAATACAAACCGAGCACTGAGGTAAAGGCAACAAGTGTGATGACTATCAATTTTCTTTTCATCCGCCTCTCCTAACCTACTAATCCTGAACGTTCAACGCTTTCTACAAAATGTCTTTGCACGAACAAATATAAAATAATGAGCGGCAGTATCGCCATCAGGACACTGGTATTCATCATCATGGACATAAAGAACGGATCCTGAACATAAGATGCCGTTGCCGCCTGTTCCCCTCCGCTAAGGAAAGTGGCGATTGCATAACCGGAAGAAGCCATCATCGAAGACATGACCTTCGGTTCATTCAAATACATGTTCGTAAAGAAGGAATCGTTCCATTGCCATACGAAGGAGAACAGCATGACCGTCACCATCGAAGGGATGGCATTGGGCAAAATAACTCTTCTGAAAGTCGAAAAATAGCCGGCGCCGTCAACGTAAGCAGCTTCTTCAATTTCTCGCGGAATCCCTTTAAAAAACTGGCGAAAAATATAAACGTACAATCCTGTCTTCACGCCCATGCCAAGTGCGGCAGAAATGATAAACGGCCAGTAGGTGTTGATCAGATTGGCGGGCTCGCCCTTGATGAGCTCAATCAATCCGAACAGATCAAAATTTTTGAAATGTAAATAGAGCGGAATCATAATCGTATTGGTCGGCACTAGAATCGTAAAAATAACTGCCGCGAACAAAAGGCCGCTTCCCTTGAACCTCACTCTCGCAAAGCCGTATCCGGCCAGCACGCAGGTTATCGTTTGGAGCAGCATAACCGCGGAGGAAAGAAATAACGTATTGAGCAGAACGCGCGGATAGTTCATCGCTTGGAACACGAGCTTGAAATTATCGAGCGTAAACGCCTTCGGCACCCAAATGACAGCGGAATCGTATAAATCGTCCATACTTTTGAACGCAATCGACAGCTTCAACAAAATCGGGTAGACGATGACAAACGAAATGCCGAAAATAAGCACGAATCGGACGATGACCCATAACCATTTCTTAGCGAATTCAACCCAATAGGCAGCGGATGCCAAGCGTTGTATCCGCGCTTCTCTCGTTGACCGTTGTTGTACTGCCGTTTCCGTCTTCATGTAATCTCTCCTTCAATGTTTGCAGAGCAAACATACTTCGTAAGCATTGACCTTCAATGTTTGCAGAGCAAACATACATCGTAAGCATTCGCCTAACCCGCTAATCTTGGTAAAAGACCTTGCGCGACACAATCGACGTCGTGATCCACAATACAAGCGCAATGACGGCAAAATACATCCAAGCCATCGCGGCGCTGAGACCAAAATCGAAGCTTTTGAATGCCGTATCTACCACTAGCCGGCTAGTTTCATCACTGATGAAGCTATCGATTATCGTGTAGACCAGATTCGTCAGGATCAACGGGCTGATCATTGGAAACGTAATTTTCCAAAAAGCCTCGTAGCCGGTCGAGCCTTCGATCTTGGCTGCCTCGTATAAGGAGGGTGAGATCGACTGAAGCCCTGCAAGAAAAATTAAAATTTGGACGCCGGATTGACTGACGATCTCATAGATTCGGCTGACTGCCCCGGTCAAGTACTCGACAAAGGTAACATTTATCCCCGATTCAACGAGGATGACGGTGAGCTCCAAATTTTTCATAACGGACAAACCGCCGCCGGTTGTGTCGTTCGCGCTTCGAACGACGGACTGCATCAAATCTCCATTCTCGATACTGGCGATAATTCCCGATGCCAGAATAACCGGAAGGAAGAAGATAGCCCGGGCGAGTACCCGTCCTCTAAACTTCTGATTGAGCAGAACCGCAAAAAATAAACTAAAAATAATAATGAGCGGCGTGTTGACCGCAATATTCATCACGGATTCCGTCAATATCCTGACATACGATTCGTGTGACAGCAACGCTTCCCGATAGTTCGATAACCCGATAAACTCCAGACTGAAGCCCTCATCCGTAACTTGCAGATTACTTAAACTGTACCGCAACGAGGATAAGAGCGGAATCATAAACAGGAACAAGAAGCCTACAAACCAGGGAAGTATGAAATAAAGCCCGTAATATCTGTTTTTTTGTTCAAGCGAAAGCTTCTTGAACCTCATCGCTGCGTTTCACCTCCAACCCAATAATCCTTCGCCCCCACTAAAATTCCGTCCACATTCGATGCTGTATCGTTATAATTGACGATAATCGTTTTGCCTTTTTCGAACGTCGTTTGATACACGCCATCCGCCAGCATTCGATGATCAGCAATCGTTTGGGTTTGCACATCATGGAGAACATCGTTAAGTTCGCGATATTTTTGAGACGCTTCATTGATCCAAAGCCGGTAATCGGCGGAATACAAGTGATCGAACTCCGTCATCTTGATCGCCGACGAATTCGCGTGAAACCATGTATAATGCATAGCGGAGCCCGTTTCGAGCGCCTTCAGGAAGTTGTACGCAGAATCTTGATCGTCCGCCATGTTCCAGGCCATTCCGGCGTAATTTACGTAACCGTGAAACACCGTCTGAAAAAAAGGAACGGTTTCATCGGTAATGATAAAGCCGCTGCTTGTCATCGGCGCATCCACGATATGCCGCGCATAGGCAGCCGCATAGGCGTTTCCGCCTTCCACCAATATTTCTTTGACGGAGCCGCTCAATTGCTGCAGCTGTTCATTGACGATAACCTTCGCTTCTTCGCGATCGATGACATTGGCACGGTTAAAGTCGGAATTCAGCTTGCTGCCAAGATCGCGCAGCGATACTCCGGTGAGCTGAAGCTTCTCGTAATCGGCCATAAATCCGTCTACCGTTTTGGGCAGCGACTTCGGACTTAGCACATAACCAGGCTCCTGTTCGTCGTCTTCTCTGAAGTCGGCAGCGCTGTACGGATAAATATGCGCCAGCTTGCCCGTAATAAACCGGGAAGCCTGCGATTTTTTGAAACCGTCCGCGTTCGGAGCTGCTTCAAGAAAAGCTGCGTCAGGAAACAGCGAGATGCGGTTGGCATCGGCATAAGCCTTTAGCTCTTTCAATCCTTTGCTTCCGCCAAGCTTCTTGTCGACGGTAATGGATTTCGCGACGTCATGGACGATGCCTCCGTTGAACCAACCTGTATAACGCAGCTTGATGTTACCGATTCCCAGATCCATCATTTGGTCCAATACCGATTCGGCTTGATCGAAGGTTGTAAGCGGCTCATAGGCGTTATAAGGAATGCCCAGGAAAAATTTCTTTTTCGGTATGCCTCCTATAAACTCGGCATAGAACGGAACGCTTTCTTCATCCGTCAGCCTAGTTAGACCCGCTTGCTTGATCAAGTAATCGCGGTAATGCGCGGCCATGCCGGAGTAGCTGGCATCCTTGGCGCCGAGAAATCCGTAGCGAACACTAATATCGCCCTGGAAAGGCGCTGCTTGAAACTTCTTAACCGTACTGGAGCGCCACCCGTTCGTCAGGGTAACCTCCTCCAGGTTACGGAGCTTAAAGCTGGAGGACACCGTGTTATAGACATTCAGCCTGCCGCTTATGTCTGCCTCGACGGCTGCAACCGCATCTCCCTCTTCAATGATACCGACAAATGCCCGGTCCTCGTACTTCATCCCGAATACAGGCAACCGCGCAGCTTCATCATTCTGAACTCGAATGCGCTGGCTAATGGATGCATCCGTTCCGTATAATTCTTTACGGAACGGATTGGCGTACGTCTTTCCATTGTTAAAGCGGATCAGTGAACCCGAGCCGTCGGGAACGAGCGTATAGCCTTCGTCCTCGAGTCCGCTTGCACCAAAAAACGGCAGCAGGGACAGCGTTTGAATTTTCATCGATTCCGGGTATTCAACCCCGCCCGAATCCACCGTAACCTTCAACTGTTCTCCGTCAAGCCGGTAATGGAGAGGGATCTTAACGTTGAGTTCGCCGGCGGCCGCTTCGCCAAACGCAGCATTATCGATCGCTTTCTGCTCCTCGCCGTATCCGATCTGTTCGAAAACTTCGGTGACTTTCTTTAGTCCGACGCCCTTTAAGGAGGAGTCTCTTCTTTCGTAACGCTTCTCTTGCTCGTTATGTTTAAAACGCTTTTCAACTTCTCTTTTGTCCCCCGAATCCTCGATCTTATCGAGGATGAGAGTTTGAAATCTTTCCTCGCTTATATACTTAGGTATAGCGTCGATATCGCTTTTAACTTCCCCAAGCGTATAAACGATGTTCAAGCCTCCGCTTACCTTCTCGATGACATATTGGCCGTTCTGGACGCTGTGCGTATAATTGTCATACTTTAACGAATTTCCCGCACTGTCCAAATAAGTGATCTCGACCTGCACGTTCAGCTTCGCTTTGTTGTAGCCGGTTGCGACCTTGTCGTCTTCGCGATCTTGCGGATTGGAATACCAGATCGCCCCGCTGCGCTTATCCTGAACCGCGATTTCCGTCGTTGCATTGTTGACGTACAAAATCAAAAATTCATTCTCGGCCGCATTTTCCATACCTTCGGTTACACTCGCCGTCTTGCCGGAGTTGTTACCCGCTGCCGTTACCTCGGCAGTCTGTCCGTCGCCCGGCGCGGATTCCGCCCCTGCCTCTGATACGGACACCGCCCCGGATGCAGGTTCCGCGAAATTGGTGCCTTGGGCTATAAGCAAGCAGCCGATAATGACTGCAGTCATAATGATCGCAAGCCTCCGCTTCACCGCTTGGCCCCCTTTCTTATGCTCGCAATGAAAGTTCCTGATAGATCGTATAAACAAAAGAAACGATTTGTTGAATCAGGCTGAAGAACAGCAGACCCAAAAAGATAATGACACCCATGACCACGACGGTTAACAGCATCGTCATGATCGTCTTCATAACCGTGTATTGATGGACCGTCATCGTCCCGATAAACAACAGCCAAACAAACCACAGCGTGGCCGCGGATTCCAGCAAAAAATAGAACGAAGCCTCGCGCAGCGTAATGACATTGCTGAGCAATATATTGGGCAGATAGATTAGAATTAAAGGGAGCATCGCGTAGCCTGTGGCGATGACAATTTCTTTGAATTTCCCTTCCCCGTCCATCAGCGTGGTCAAAGACCAGTTCGCGACGCACCAGAGCAGGAACGGGAGGACGATGTATTTCAACTCGTCGATGCTGTTTAAATCAAGCGGGTAATTAAAGTTGACTACATAGCCGGCATACTGGCGTTTCAGTATCATCATAACCGTCACGCCGAACAAGATGGCAAGCGCGATTCTAAGCTTTCCTTTGTTCTCGTATTTCAGATCCCAAAAACCGTCAAAGGGATGAAAAGCGACATGCAGCGTGTACTTAGCGTCCTTGAGAAACTGCATCCTGTTTCATGCCCTCCTTTCTTATCCTCATGCCACGGCGCACGGCCATTACGATCAGGATGAGCGCGATCACAACCGTCATGTAGGTCCCGAAGTACTCCCGCATATATTCCCTGCGGAATTTCGTTAACGCTTTGGAATAATATTCCCTGTCGTTACCCAGCTTCAGATAAGTCATGGCTTGCTTGTATTCGCCTTGACGCAGCATCGATTTACCGATTCCGACATAGGCCATTTCGTAATTCGCATCAAGCTTGAGCACTTGTTCCCACAGCTTTGCCGCATCATCGTGCTTCCCCATGCTGTACAAGCCGTTCGCTTCGTTAACCAGGCTTCCGAATTTGGTCGCGGTAAACTCGGTAATCAATCCCAGATCGCGATCGAGTACAAAGATTCGATTGCCGAAGCTTTCAATCGCGATCGGTGTTTTGAACGTGCCGAGTTGATTGCCGAGCTGGCCGATCACATACAATAAATTGCCATCCTCGTTATAAGTGAAAATTCGCCCCCGAGTCGAATCAAGCGTCCGGTACACGCCGTTCCCGCTGACATCGATGTCGATGAAAGCCGAGCGCTCCCTGCTGAAATCGCCGATCGGGCCCCATGCTCCGTTTATGCGAAGCACATCGATGCCGGACGGGTTCAGCCTTTTAACGGGAATTGCAGTTTGCTTGTCAGCTGTAGTCGTAAAGATAAATCCGTCTGTATCTACGTCCACATTGTTAAATTCAATCGGGACAAAACGGATCATTTTTTCCCGCTGTTCTTTTGTCGATACGGTTTTCCAGAACAAATCAACGGGATCGAATTGCACGGGATTCGTACCTATAAAGCCGGTAAAATCGCCATCGCTGTCGAATTCGATGATGCCGTCAAAGACGCCTCTGGCGACAACATAGATTCGGCCGGCCTTATCGACAATCACCTTGCGCGGGAAGTATTCGAAATTGTCGCTGAGTACCTCCGACTGCGGAGCGCCGATTTCTCTAATGAACGCTCCGCTGCTGTCTAATACGACTACGCGCCGATTTTCGGTATCCGCCACATAAATATGACCTGCCCCGCTAACGAAGATGCCTTCCGGCATATTGAAGTTATCCTGCTTGCCGTTATTGTTGAAGCCTTGAATTTGGCGGATCGCCTTCCACTCGCTGTTAAGCACAACAATCCGTCCGTTACCGGAATCCAGAACATACAGATTGCCGTCAGGCGCCGCGAACATATCGCTCGGCGCCGCCATTGGTCCAATGCCTATTTCCTGACCCGTTATCGCCTTGGAAGGAAGATAAGCGATCGGCGATTGAACGGCATCTCCCCAATACGAATAGGTATATCCCTCGTACGGCGATGCGTGAGCCGGCTTAGGAATTAGGCTCGCGATAATCATCAAAGCCGTCAGGATCAGAATCGATCGCTTTATTATCAAACCTATACGCCTCCATCGCTTTAGTCCTTCATGCCGGACGAAGCCATCGTTTGAATCACATTGCTTTGAGACAAAACAAACGTTACGATCGGCACCGTCATCATAATAACCGCAACTGCGGCTCCTACCCCTGCACGGGCGATACCGCCCTGAACGATTTGCCCCATGGCGTAATGCATCGTCTTAAGCTGCTCGCTGTAGATAAAGCTGCCTCCATCCGTTCCCCACAGCATTTGCATCATCAGGATGAGCAGCGTCAACCAGGCAGGCTTGACGAGCGGCATGACGACCTGCCAGAAAATGCGGTATTCGCTGGCGCCGTCGATCTTCGCGGCTTCCAGCAGCGCGTCCGGTATTTGCTCCATGAATTGCTTCATTAAATAGAGGCCGAGCGGAAAAGCGAACGCTGGAACGACGACAGCCTGATACGAATCAATCCATCCCAAGACGGACATGATCATATAGTTCGGAATGGCTGTCACATGCGGAGAAAACATCAGCGAAAGGACAATGACCGTGAACAATATTTTATGACCGCGAAATTTGTGCTTGGCCAGCGGGTAAGCCGCCGCGGAGGCAAGCAGAATATGACCTGCGGTTCCTGCCACCGTAATAAAAAACGTATTGAAAATATATCTGGAAAATGGCACCCAGGAGTTTTTCATAACTTGAAACAAATCCGCGAAGTTATCGAACGTCGCATTCCTCACGAACAGCGTAGGCGGGAATATGAACAGCTCATCCAGCGGTTTGAACGCATTATTGATGACATAAATCAACGGTACTGCCATAAAGGCACCGAACACGCCCAGCAAAAGAAGCAGCATGATATCCACCTGCCAAGAGCGGTTCACTTTTTTATTGAGACGTATGGCCAGCTTCATCCCGCCTATTCCCCCACCCTCTTCAGCAACTTTTGAACGACCAGATTCGAGCCCAGCATTAGAATAAACAGCACGGTTGCAATGGCCGACGCATAACCCATTTCGAACCGAATCGTGCCGTAATCCACCAAATGCGTAACAACCGTATGAGCTCCGTACTGCACGCTCGGAAAGCCCGCTAGAGCCATGGCGACGTCCGCTACCGCAAGGGAGGACGTAATCTGGATGACGGCGCCGAACATCAGCTGAGGCCGCATCGAAGGAAGGGTAATAAACCAAAGCTCCTGCCAGCGGTTTTTGACTCCGTCCACCGCTCCCGCCTCGTACAGCGTGCGGTCAACGGTCTGCAAGCCGGCAATGAACGCCAGAAAGCTGGTGCCCAGGCTCAACCATAATTGGACGACGATGATGATCGTGAGCATGTATTTCGGATTCTGCAGCCACAGGATCGGCTCGTAAATGATTCCGATCTTCATCAGGAATCCGTTCATGATGCCGTACGAATCGCCGGAAAAAATAAATTGCCAGATAAAGAAAACGTTGCCCGATATCGACGGCGCGAAAAACACGAGCGTCATGAATGCCCTGACCTTCGGATTAAGCTCATTGATGAGCCAAGCAAAGACGAAACAAGCGATATAGCTGACCGGTCCGGTAATAACGGCAAAGATCATCGTATTTTTAAGCCCGATCAGGAATACGTCATCGTTCCACAACAGCTTGGAATAGTTTTCCCAGCCGATCCAGCGCGGAGGCTCCAGCATATTGAAATGCGTAAAGCTGAAGAAAATCGATATGACGACCGGGAGCACGGTAAATAACAGGAACAACAACACATATGGAGCCAGCAGGACGTATAAATGCCGATCCCGCTTTATGTCCTTGACGAACAGCTCCCACTTCCCTTGCAAGCCGGCAGAGCGGCCCTTTGGCTGCATCATAATCTCGTCAGCGATTTTCGTTTTTTGCAAAAGAGTCCCTCCCTAGTCCTTTCCGTCCAAATTGAACTCGTTACGTTTTTCCGAGATCTCATAGTCGATTTCCTGTACATAGTCATACAAGGCGTCGGCTGTATTCGTGCCGTTGTTGATCACTTCGCGCAGCGCGTTGTCGAGATGCCTGCCGGTAAAATAACCGCCCGGCACCTCCGGCACACCCTGCACCCATTGCCATTGCTCTTCGAGATTGATATAATCGCGCGCCGGCCACGGCAGCTCTTTGAGCGCTTCGATATTGGCCGTCGGATAACGTGCCGCGGCGCCCATCAGCCCTTCCATCTCTCTGCCGAAGCGTACCTGCGCGTCCTTGCTTACCCACCATTTCATGAACTCCCATGCCGCATCCTTGTTCTTGGCCTGCTTGAGCATGATGGCGGCTGTTCCGCTGCTGGCTACGTCCCGGCGAATGGTGCCGTCCGGCTGCTCCATGCCTGGAACCGGAACGAACTCCCATAAGCCTTTGATTTCCGGCGCGGACACGGTCAAATAGTTATAGAAGGTATAATCCTGTATGCCAACCGGCATTTCTCCCGTTCTGAACCGCATCGGAAAATCGAAGATCAGCGGAAGCTTGTAGCTGGTATAGAAGTCGGTCCATCTCTTGAATGCGCTGAGTCCAATCTCGGTATCGAGACCGCTCTTCGCCCCGTTGTCCGAGTAGAACGATCCGTCCATCTGGTACAACAGCATCGCATAAGCACGGTTCGCCTCCAGCACGGGGACACCCGTCGCCTGGGCAATCGGAAGAGCGAAATCCATGTGGTTCTTCTGCAGAACCGGGATCATCGCATATACATCCTCCCACGTCTGCGGCGGATCCAAATTCAGCTCCTCCAGGATGTCCTTCCGGTAAAACAGCATATTGAAGATTTGCTGTTCAGGCAGACCGAATACTTGATTCTCAAACTGGTAAGGAACAGTCGCGCTATCTCTGAATTGCTTTACGACCTCCTCGTAGTCCGGGAATTTCGTCAAATCCTCCGCTGCGTTCCGCATGCCGAAATTGACCGGCACATCATTTCCGACCTGCATGGCAACGTCTGGGCCTTCGCCCGCAAGCGACGCGCGAAGCAGCACGTCCTGATTGACCAGCTTAAGATTTACGCCAATTCCGGTAAGCGGCGTAAACGTGTCGTCAATCATCGCTTTCAGCACTTGCGCCTGATCGCGCCCCGTTCCAACCCATACCGTTATGGACTGCTTATCATCGGCCGTGTTTCCTATCGTATCGTAATCTTCAATGAAGGAATGGAAGAAGGACGATACCTCATGAACGGTTTTCTTGCCAAAGGAAGCATTCGCTTTAGGCAGCTTTACGTCAGACGATGCAAGGACTAAATAATCGATTTCGAGCGGCTGCTCTCTGACCTGGAGAATCCAGGCACCCACGCTGCCTACATTGATTTTGAATTGAGCCAGCCGCTTCTGAACCGATTCCGGTTTTTTGGCCAAATCTGCCAGCTGATAAGCCGTTTTGTTCAACACGGCGGTTTTGTCGCTTTTTTCGCCCGTCAGGCGTACCAGCTCTTCCGACACGGCATACAAAATGTCGCTTTGTTTCCGGAACACTTCTACCATGTCGGGAATTTGTTTATCTAATTGATAATCACGGTAAGGATCTGGAACGTTACCGGTAATCATCAAGATTTTTCGATACATGGCATTTATTTCGAGCAGGCTTGCTTCTACTTGGCGTATCAGAGGTGCGATCGCGCCCAGACTGATCTCAAGCTTCAGCTCGTGCTTTCCTTTGGTCAAATAGAATAAATAAGGCTCTTCCTCGCTGCCGAGCACATTCATCTGCCAGTCCGAGTCGTAATAAAACGGAATTTGCGACATTTCCTGAAACGGGATTTTCCCGTCAATCCATAGCGAGCGCGTTGAATAAATGCCCCGTAACAATTCTTGCCTGTTCTTAATGGCAATGCGGTATAATCCGTCCTCCGGCGCTTCAATTTCCCATGCGATCCATTGGCCTGGCACGCGCCAGTTGTTTCCACCGATTGTATTCATTCTGATCTTCGATACGTCATAAGGTTCTGTCGCCGGACTAGAGCGGTCCGGGATGGGATATAAAGTCGGCGATGACTTGAGCGCGGCGTTCTCGCCCTGTACTTTGATCAGGTGCCCGCTGGTATCGTTATAACCCTTAGACGCATAATATGCCTTCACCTCTTCGTAAGCAGCAGGCCCATCGTAGCGATACAATTTAATATAGTCGATCGCCATCGGCTCTCTGGAAGACACCAGTGTCAACGTGTGTTTGCCAGCCGAGAAATAGAAGAGATACGGTTCTTCGAAATATCCCTCAGTATCTCTAAACAGCGTCTCCTGCCACATAGGCGATTCGACCTGGCGCGGCCGCAGCTCGTTGCCCCGATTATCTTGCATGATTTGATCGCTTCCATTTTTCCATACACGGTTAAAAGTCAGGTTTCTGGCGCTGGTGAACGGAAGTTCTCCGTCGATCAACAGCTCCCTTTCGATGGCAGAGCTTTTGCCTTCTATCGGAAAATAGTTAATGGCGATATGATATAACCCGGCTGTCGGTACCTCGAGTTCCCACCCGATCGAACCGCTCTCCGCCGTCTTGACGAAGTTGCCCGATATTCCACCCAGCTCTCCAACGATTTCGGGGTTCATTTCATTAGCGCTTGTAAAATCCGCCCCTCGAATCACGATCTCCTCATTTGGCCGTTCTTCATCTTCGTACTGCTGCAAATAATGCTCGTAGCTGTTCTCTGATACGTTCGTCAAGGAGTTCTGGCCGCTCTCTGCATCGGCTTCTGTATTTGTCGCGGCTTTAGTACCGGATGCGTCGGACTGATATGCAGGGAAAACCAATATCGAGATCAGCATAGCGATGACAATCAGCCAAGCGACGGTCATTCTGGAAAAGGCGATTTTCACCTCATTCCCTCCCTTTTGCAAACTAGCGGAATCTTGTTTTGTCAGCAACCGCCCAGTCTTCCTTAATCGGAAAACCGGGCAGTGTCTGATTGCTTACCTATAATGCTTGGCGAATCTACTCTTTCTTCTCTTCGATCTCACCGCGCAGCACCTTTTCAGAAGCGGCTTGCGCGGGCCCAATAACTTGAGCGACACCCGTCGACGGCGTAATTTCACCTTTAATGAACTTACCTGTCACAGAGTCGAGCTGTTCCTTAACGCCAAGACCTCCGAATCGTCCGCCGATTACCCGCTGAACTTTGCCCGCTTCATTCATGGCATTTGCGATGGAAGTTTCATCCGGCAGCACATTTTCAAGCCACAGCTTGCGGTTTGCTTCATAGTTATCGAAATCTTGCAATTCTTCCCAGATCTTCACAATGGCTTCCGCGTCCTTGACTCCCTTTGGAATAACATAGGCAGCGGTTTGTCCGAGCGGATCTGTATACGTTGCTGCATTAGGTGCTTTAGGGAAGTAAACGTATCCCCATTCATCCTTCATCTTGTCTTGCAGGCGTCCCTCGATTTCCCATAGTCCGCCCGGATACATAGCAATGTTGCCTTCAGCAAAATATTTCGCTGGATCCTCCCAGTCATTTCCTTCGTTCTCCTTCACGACCTTGTGTGTGTTATACAGCTCATACAAGAAATTAAGCGCATCCATCGATTCAGGAGAATCAAAGCTTGCTTTTTTGTTCACTTCATCGTAGATAAGGCCGCCGTTGCTGGTGATCAGCTGCTCCGAGAAAATATAATGCGCGCCGGCCAAACCATATTGGTCAACCTTTCCGTCACCATTATTGTCAACGGTCAGTTTTTTCGCGGCATCAAGCATTGTCGTCCAATTCCAGTTGTCCTCGTCCATCAGCTGTTGCGGATCCTTCAAGCCTGCTTCCTTGAAAATCCGTTTATTGTAGTACATACCGGAATCGTTCGCGTTGTACCAGCCTTCCAGGCCGAATACATTCTCGCCGCCAAAACGCATCGATTCGACTACGTCTTGCGCAATGCGCGTATTATTGAGGGCATCATCCAATGGCGTTAGGAATCCTCCGTGCATAAGCCCCCAGATGAACCCGTCAGGCAGGCGGACGATTTCTGCAAAAGGATCGTTGGCCATGACAGAGGAAGAAAGCTTCTCTGAAGTCGACCAGTATTCCGTATTCAGATACTTAATTTTAACGTTGTATTTTTCTTCCACCTTTTTGATTCTTTCGCGGGCTAATTCGTCCGCTTCCGAATCTCCGACAGGAGTTGCATCCCACCAATGCGAAATGCGAATTTCTCTGCCTCCCAAATCAGCGGCCGGCGGTTCAGGCTCCTCGGTCGGTGCAGCCGTTTCAGCCGGCGTCTCGCTTGCCGGTGCCTCGGTGGCCGGCGTGTTTCCTCCGTTGTTGCCGCTGCATGCAGAAATAATCATCAAAACGACTGTTAATAAAACAATCAACATCGGTTTCATTTTTTTCATCTGTTTCATTGTTCAGCACACTCCCCTTAATGAATGATTAAACGAATAAAAGCAAGACGGTGCGGTAAAAAAAAGCGGCTCTACCCTCCCCGGAATGTAATTTTATATAGTGGCAGCTGCCATTATATAAATGATTTAGGAAAAATTTCATTTCGAAAAAACAGCCGTTCTGACCACTCGCAGATTTATGTAAGGGTTTTCATGAAACCCATTTCATTATAGCTCGCTTCCAATCCTTGGTCAATATTAAAGTTTAATTATCCCAAATATGTATCATGGTATTAAGAGGAAGAAGCCTTCGCCATCTCATCAGACCCTTAATAAACAAAAGAGCAGCAACCCGATCAATCCGGCTGCTGCTCTTGAAAGAAGCTCTTCACTTTTATGTTCGCCGCGGAGGAATTATCCCCTCCGGGAACCCGAACTTTGCCGAACGATAAGCTGCGGTTCGAGCGAAGTCAGCTTCTTGACATTTTCATTGTTCATCATCGCTTTAAGCACTTTAACAGCCGTCCTCCCAAGCTCATGCGCCTGCTGGGAAACGGTAGTCAGCTCGGGGATAAAATGGTTCGCCAGCGGTATATCGTCAAATCCGACGATGGATATGTCGTCCGGAATCGTCAGTCCGGCCTCCGTAGCCGCTTTGATCGCTCCGATCGCCGTATAATCATTGACGCAGAACACGGCAGTCGGCCTCTCCTTCATGGCCAGCAGCTTAAGCATTTGACGCTTGCCCGAATCAATGGAGAAGCTGTCCGGCAGCAGCCATCCCTCACGTATCTTCAACCCCTCATCTTTCATCGTCTTCCGGAATGCCCGCAGCTTGATAGATGTCGTCGTCATATGGCTTTCTCCGCCGATGAAGCCGATTTCCGTATGCCCCATTTCGATCAAATGCCGGACCGCGAGAGCGGTGCCCGCAGACTCGTCCGTGGCTACCCTGACCAAGTCGGTGCCCCGCAAAGCTCCATTGACTAATACAGTCGGAATGACGCTGGCACACTGCACGAGCTCTTGCACCAGATGCTCCTCGCAGTTTTTTAAATTGATCCTCCCCCCCAAAAATATAATCCCGTCCACGCGTTTCTCCCGCAGAATGCTGAGATACTCCGATTCCTTAGCATAATCGCCGATCGTATTACTAAGCAGGAATGTATGCCCAGACTGCTGCGCCTCCTGCTCTGCTCCGGCGAACACTTCCGGGAAAAAGGGATTGGTCAGATCGGGCACAATCACGCCAATAATTCCAGTTTCTTTGCTAAGAAGGCTTCTGGCCATCGCATTAGGCTGAAAGTTGTATTTTTGAATTAGTTCTTCAATCTTCGCACGGGTGGATCCCCTTACCGGAGCAGTATCGTTCAATACTCGGGATACCGTCGAAATCGATACTTTTGCCTCCTTGGCAATGTCATATATCGTGACTTGTTTCACGCTTAACGCTTCCTTCCTACTTTCAAGTCTGTGCCCATTATAGCAAAATCAGACATTTTATATAATGGCATAACAAATTTCGCTGCTAAGAAGGGGCAGGCTCGTCGCTTCAACGATCGTTCCTGCCCCTGCTATAGTGTCTAAATTACGCTTCATTCAGCGTTTGCCAGCGCCGCTCCGATTGCGCGTCAAAGAAGATACGTACCGAATCCGGCCGTCTGCCCTCTTCATCAAACAAGATCAGTTCATTGCCCGTTTCCTTCAGCCATGCCATCGGAATTTTGTAATCTTCTTGAGGACCGATTTGCCAGTAGCGCCCCAGATTGCGGCCGTTCAGAAGCAAATAGCCTTTGCTCATTCCCGTCATTCGGAGCTTCAGCTTGGGATTAACGTCCTCCGGAATCGCAGGAAGATCGAACATGCTGCGATACCATGCTGGTCCGGATTCGATGGCGACTGAGCTTGCCTCGAACTCCGAAGCTTCATCCAGCTGGATAGCCGACCAGTTTTTCAGCTCGCGTGACCTGTTATACGTCAGCAGTTCCAGCCGATTCAACGGCGTTCGGGTTACCGGCATTTCAATCGTATTGCTGCCTTTCACTAAATAACCGGAAATGTCGACTGCGTGGTAAGCAAACCAATTCTGGTAACCATCCATAGGAACCTCTTTACCGTTAATCCGAAGTCCGCTGCTTAAAGCTCCGACTAGTATAGCCCCGTCATTTTCCGACAGCTCGAACGATCGCGAAAGCGTGGAAGCAAATGGATGGTTATGTACCTCGTCCAAATGGACTGCCTCCTCCCCGCAGTACCAGCCTCTTCGAAGCTCGACGGTCGAGCCGTCCAAATATACCGGCCCGAAAATCCCCTTTTCTTCACCTAAATTAGGGGAAAAATTGAGACTGCCCATATGCTGCACAAGAAGTTGTATCTTGTTGCGTCCGTTCGATAACCGCATGTGCGCGGACACCGCGCCGACCTGCCGGATCATCGCTTGCTCCAATCCGTTTACAAACAAACGCGCAGAATCTTGTATGGCGGAGAAAACGAGAGTGTTTTCTTGATCCCGATCACAGTCAATTTCGCTGCTGTAAATAAGATAGCCGAATGCCAGACCAAGCTCCGCAAATCCGCGCGGACGTTCGGCCTGTTTGCCTCCCCCGAGCGACAGAAGATTTACGGTTTTCCGTTTCCACTCCGACAAGCTTGGCGAGAGCAGCGGTTTGAAGGCATTGCCGGCACTGTGTACCGTCGTTGTGCCCATTTGGCCTTGGCCGATGCCGCCTTTATGGCCCCAATCCCCTAAAAAGAACGGTTCGCTGTCGCAGCCGCCGCTTACCCCGCTAACGCTCCCATCGGCGCCTAAGTCCATATCCTCCCAGCCGATAGCCCAGCGGACCCCATCTCCATGGAGCCTCCATGCCCGATCGGACATATAGCCGTTTAACGCAATCAACTCGATGAGCTGCCCGCCGACATTGACCCTATTGCGCTGAGATGCCTGGAAGTGGTATACGTCCAAACGCAGTGTTCTTCCGTCAAGGCTGCTCTCATGCGGGATATGTCCTGCGTTATCGAAATGAATCGATTGATCGGCTTCGAATACGATATGCGTACGCCCGCCGTCGTCACCCGCCAATACAATGGTTTGAACTTCGCCAATCAAGTCATTCCCGATCAGGAAACCGCAGCATGTGAGCTTTAGGCCTGGACAAATTTCGATCCGTTCGAGAATCGGAACGATCTGCCCCGGCTTGATCGACACCGGCAGCGTTCGTCCGCTTTCGAGCGTAATCTGAAACATTTCTTTCTCCTGCTTGATACTTTCGGCAAACCAAAGCTTTTGCCCGTTCCACTGTCTGCCTTGAAGCCTGGCTCCTTCCCCGCATCGCGCCTCGACATTGTCCATCGGCTCCGACTCCAGCAAAAACTGGCCAAGCGCCAGCGTGAACAGAGACACTTTTTTGGCCATGCGGTATTTGGCTGTAACTCTTCCGTACTCCGACAAAGGAGCATCGTAATCATAGGAGGTAACCATATAAATATCGCTGCTGCCTACGGTTCGACCGCCGTAGCCGCCAAAATTGGTGCCTCCGAAAAACATGTAATGGCTGATGCCGTCAAAACCTGCACGAATCGACTCCATCATCCGCTTCTCGTACAAATCAGACGTCTTCTGTGTGGCCGCCGGCGCTCCCCAATGCTCGAACCACCCTGTCCAAAACTCGGTCACGAGCTTCGGAACATCCGGCTGCTTGCGCATTAACTTATCGTAGTGGGAGTTCGCGCCCGACCAGAAATTTGCTCCTTCTATCGTTCCTTCCAAGCCTCCCTCGCAGGTGATTAAAGGAACGTCGATGCCACGATCCAGTAAACCGTCGCGAAGGCCCTTCATGTAGGACAGGCCTGACGCGTCTTCGGCCAAATAGCCGTATTCGTTCTCGACTTGCACTAGAATAACGGTGCCGTCTTTCGTCATTTGACGAGAACGGATAATCGGAACAATCTGGTCAAAGTAACGATAAACGTACCGAAGATAAGTTTCATTGTCCGTTCGGAACTGAATTTTTTTTTTGTTTTTTAGCCAATAAGGAAAACCGCCGAAATCCCATTCCGCACATATGAACGGCCCCGGCCGCGCGATGACCCACAGCCCCAGCTCAGAGCACAAATCAAGAAAGGCCCCGCAATCGTTGTCGCCGCTAAAGTCCCATTTTCCTTCTTCCGGTTCATGCACATTCCAAGCAAAATAAGTATCGATGCAATTCATCCCGGCAAGCTTTGCCTTAACCAGCACTTCCCGCCATTCCTGCCTGGGCATGCGAAAATAGTGAATGGACGCGATGTTCAGAAATACTCTTTTCTCCCCAATGATGAAGCTCTTCGCATCGTAACGAAGCTGTGTTCCCTGCCGAGCGTTGCCTGCTATCGTTTGTTCCCCAATGTTGTTCCCTAGCGTATACGTCATAAATCCCTATCCTTTCCTTTTTAAACGCAATGTTTTAGTCCAATTGCTGATCGAATAGTTCACTCTTCATAAGTATAGATGGAGGCAAAAAACGTAATTATAATAGGATCTGCTGTTTATGAAATGGGTTTCATAAATAGCACTTAAATTATAGAACTACTTTGTAAACGTTGTCAACGGATACCATTGGGGTTCATTAAATTAACTAAAAAACCAGTCAGATCAAGGGTTTGATCTCACTGGTTTTTTGTTAAGTCAGTCTATGTTCTTGCTTTTGATGCCATAGGGTTATTCGTGAGCTTATTTTGCGGCTTCTGGGCGAGTCCAAAGAAAGCGAAAAGAGCAAGCAGGCTGGTGGACAAGATGATGATCCCCATCGGTACCGCGGAATACTCTCCGGCAACGCCGACGAGCGGTGAAGTACATGCTCCAATCACAAAAGGCAGCAAGCCAAGCAGGGCGGCTGCGCTGCCTGCCCTTTGGCTTTGCGAACCCATCGCCAGAACAAAAGAAGCGGTTGCCGTCATACCGATTGACGCCACAAAGAAGAACAACGGAATAACTAATGCCAGCAAAGGACCGTGCAATAAAATAACGAGCAAGGCTGCAAAGCTGGCCGTACAAGCCAACAGCAAACCAAGAATAACAAAATTGCGTTCCGAGAACGATTTGCTGAACCGTCCAACGACCTGTGAACCAATAATTAAGCTTATTCCATTGGATGCGAACAACAGCGCGAACAGCTGCGGAGATGCTCCGTAAATATTTTGATATACAAAAGGAGTTCCCGACACGTAAGCAAATACGCCTCCAATCATAATGCCTTGTGCAAGCGCATAGCCGATAAACTGCCGATCTTTTAGCAGAGCTTGAATACCGGCTAACAGCTCTCCAAAGTTACCGGATACCCGATTCTCCGCAGGCAAGGTCTCTTTTAAGTTCATCGTTGCCAAAATAACGAGCAGTAAACCAACAATGGCCAGTACGAAAAACACGCCTACCCACGTTGTAAAGGAGATCACGCCGCTGCCAGCCATAGGCGCAATCATAGGAAACAAATTATTTACGAGCATGAGCATGGAGAAAAACTTCGTTAATTCCGTTCCGCTGTATAAATCGCGTACGATGGCTCTGGAGATAACAATTCCCGCAGAGGCAGCGAAGCCTTGAACAAAGCGCGCAGCGATAAACCAATATATATTCGGGGAAACCGCACAGACGAATGAAGCAAGCAGATAGAAAATAAGCGAAATAATAATCGGCTTGCGTCTCCCATGGACATCGCTCAATGGCCCCATAATCATTTGACCCAAACCTAAACCAATGAGGCATGCTGTCAAACTAAGCTGAACAAGAGAAGCTTTGGTTCCAAAATCAGCGGTAATTTGCGGGAATGATGGCAAATACATGTCAATCGTAAGCGGGCCAAGAGCTGAAAAAGCACCTAACAGCAATACTAATCTTAAGCGGTCATACTTTTTTGTTGCAGACATCGTTATATTTTCTCCTAAACTATTTCAAAATGATGAATCAGGGGTCAAGTGTAAACTTGCTTCATTATAGACCAAGATAGAAATAAACCCAATAGTATTTTTATCTATAACGAAAGCATTTTTTCAAACAACCTAATTCTCATCAAAAGGAAACAGCAGCTTCTGTTTGTCGCCGGCATACATATTTTGTTTCGTTATCGCTTCCGATCCCGTATCGATCATCGGCAGCACTTTTTTACCCGCGCTTACATCAAGAGCCGCTTTGACTGCCAAATAACCCATATTAAACGGCTTCTGTACGATGGTTGCCTGCAGCACGCCCTCCTCCAGGTAAGAAATCTCCTCCATCGAATTATCAAAGCCAATCAGCTTTACTCAAGACTACAAAGAACTACAGATTGGTCAATCCGTGAAATTCACTTTATAAAGTGTTTCAAATGATGATATCTGGGATTCCAAGCTAATAAAAGTAAAATCATTTGATATCCTGAACACTCCTTAAATATGAAGATTGCCAGAGAATCTTGTAAAATAAAGTTAGCTAAAAAATGAAAGGAGCAGCTGCCGTAGCAAACTGCTCCACTTTATAACTGGTTGATGCGGTATAATTAACTACGCTTTGTTATCGATTAAGTCCTGCCTCAGCGGAGTAAACGTATCCAGCAGTTTGCTCTTCTGAAGGGCGCGGCAGCCATGCTCCGCAAGGCTCGGAATGTAGATCGTCTCTCCTGCCGATACGACGACTTTCTCTCCGTTGACTGAAAACTCCAGCTGTCCTTCCATACAGTAAGAAAACTGCTCGTGCACATGGCTATGCAAATAACCCTCCGCTCCCTCCTCAAAGTGAACCTCCATCATCATGATCGTCTGGCCCGGAGTAAATATTTTTCGTTTGACACCCGGCTCGGCATTTTCCCATACATTCAATCTGCTCATTGCAGCGTCCTCCTTTGTATTCCAATCTTTGTTGATTCCTTGTCAATTCCGTAAATCCTATACATATTGAGTTTTGTTTTCGCTCCTGATCGAGGCGAGAGTATATCCATTTGAAGCAGAAAGCTTAAGTTTCGAATGATCGAAAGCAGGTGAGAGCGTTTGACAATAGTCTCTAAAATGACCTAAGCTTTCAAATTCCTCTGTTGAGCCGCACTGGCAAATATACGCCATCCTGGTTCCATATGCACGGTATTCGCAATCGATCAGGCGGTCGTTATGAGGCACCATCACGTCGCTGCACCATATCGCAACGTATCCGCCGTCCTTTTGCCCAAACAGCCATTGTCCATCCTTCGAAACGGAATCAAATTTGCCAGCCGGAAAAAACAGATGGGTAAATGCGATCGGATGGTCTTCACCGATGTCATAAATAACGCCAAGCAAATTGCCCTGTTGTTTGATTGCCGGCATGATGCCGTTCCCATACCAGTAGCCGGGGCGCATGCCGCCATCATCCGCCATCTCTCCCGGATGGTTGGTAAACACTACCGTATCATTATCAAGCGCTGCATACCACATATGCTGCTGATAACCCTGCACTCCCGGTTCAAAGCGCGATGTTCCGTGAAATCGCTCGTTGAATGATTTAATATAGAAATTGGATTCGATGTCTGCGGAATCGTCAAAGCTAATATTTTCCCAGAATGAAAGCTTCTCATCGTATCTCGGCGACTGCACGGAGGTCAGCATATAATCCTGCTGCTTTTCCAGCTTAACCCAAGCGTTTCCGGTCTGATATTCCATCTCTAATGGCCCGTTCATAAGACTTGCATAATGATGAGGCATTCGATACTTGCTGTTCATTAAAAAGGCCATCCATTCGCTGTTCCCTACCGGAGTCCCGGGATTTAGCAGATGGATCAAAGCTTGGGCAGACTGGGTAAACGGTAAAATAACGGAACGGTATATCCTCGCCTGCGGCGCAATAATGGAGCCGCGGAAGGTATGACAGGCAAATGATTTCAGCATGAGATCGATCAACCGGATTGCTCTTTCGGATTCTTCATCTTCCATGTAGTCAACGACATTTAATAAAGCGCCCAATGTTACGCACATATAATCGGCGCTTAAAAACTCTTCAAAGCCGTATTCTTCTATATCCGTCAGCCACTGCCGTATCCTGTCTTTCGCTACTTCGCTGACCTGCAGGCCGGTGCGGCCCGACCTTGGAAATATTTTAGCCGGATATTGGTTGCCTGCCATGAATGCGCAAATGTAGAACATCAGCGCATGATTCTCACTCCAGAAGCACATGCCGTCAGAACCATCCTCCGTCATCCAATACCGGTAGTTCAGAATCGTTTGTTCCGCCTTTGCGGATAAGGCCGCCGGCAGCGAAAACGATTGCATCAGGCGGAGAAGTCCTGCCAGAAAAAAGTCCGAGCAATCTTCCCTTCTCTCTATCTGTTCAAGCGCCTGATTAATATGAGCCTCATCGTGTACAGCTTTCTTTCCCAAATGCCAGCGCGCCAGCACATAAAATAGGCCAAAGCGCAGCGGCTGAAACGCAGGTTCCGCGCCCATTAAAGAAAGCTCTTCAAACATAGTCCTTCTAATTTCATCTGACGATGCCGATTGGCGGTATACAGGCTTTTTGTTTTGCAGCAATTCAATTTTGCGGATCATTTTTTTATGCTGGATTTCACCATAAACGACAGCCATGACCATATCGCTTTTGACATCCGCATAGCTCTTGCCGCTGACTTCAACGCAATCCTTGTCATTGCTCGCGTCATCATAAGTCAGATAGACTTTACAAGGCGCATCTGCCGGAAAGGATATACGGTTTCCTTTCATTTCAATGCCGGACAGCCAATGGTCCAGCGCAAGGAACGGCTCCGAGTGTTCAGCATCAGGAAGTGCAGGCGCTACTTTTTCCCTATGCTCCAATAATTGAATGCCAAATATATTTCTGGTGTCGCGGACTGCCAAATTCTGCATGCGGATCAACAAAGCGTTGTAGCCTTCTTTGAGGGCCAGCTTTATTTCCTTCTTCTTTATCGGCTTATAAACCGGCTCGGTGACGGAACAGATCTTCTGATCGCCAAGCCATACATCCACAGCTGTATATGTCCAAAGAATCGCCCGGATCTCCACGTCTTCATGCGCGACAAGTCCGGTTGCTGCCAGCAGCTCTACCTTTTTCGGCGTCACCGAAAACTGGATAATATTCACAAATCCGCTTCCCGGATAGTAATATTCCCATGGCAGCCCCAGCTCGCTCTTATCACCGATTTTTATGTTATCGGACGGTGCCGGTTTATTCCTTTCAGCGACGATCGATCTTAAATACTGCTCATAGCGGATCTGGTTTTTGTCGGCTTTGTCTGCTATAAAATCGGTAAGCAGCGGTCCCGATATCAGATAATGGGTAATAAATCCGCTCATTTCATCCATATCTTTCACCTCTTTGATTTTCATATCGGCATTTGGAACCGGGTTATTTCTCCCGTCCGGTTCAAGCTTAGGACAGGATGGCCTAGCTCATCCGTGCTGACGCTCCACTCTGCGGGCTTTATTTCACCACTGCCGCGGTGCGGTCTCAGCACGGTAATAAACCAAGCGCCATACGATGATGTCAGCAATCCCTGAAGCACTTTAAGAGGCTGCATCGTCATCGGATGGACCGATTCCCAGCTGTCCTCCACGTCAAACTCCAACGCTTCTGGTCCAAAAACAAGCATTTCGCATCCCAGCGGCGATGCCCCGCCTGCCAATCCGCTGCCGCTTACGTAAAACTTGGCTGTATGCTCCTCCATCAGCTTTTCCACATTCCAATTCAGCAGCCTGCTGTGCAGACGATGCTGATAGGTATGTCCTCCCGTTCCCGTCAAGCGGTCATAGATGACCCACTCGCCGCTGGCTAGAAACCACAAGGCACGCATGTGCATAATACCGCGGCCCGCGTACCCGTCATGCTCCGCGCAAACCATCTGTTTTTCGGGATCCCAAGCTTTCAAAACTACCCGAGCTTCCGGCTCTCCCCACCGCTGCGTACGCAAATAAGGCGTTTGATCCTGCCCGTCCACAAGGACGGTGTTATGCGCGGACGTGCTTTTGAAATAACGGCGCCAAGGAGTCTCCATATAGGTATACGTCCCCGGATCCACAAACAAAGCTTCGCCGTATGCGCACCATTCGAAGGAGAGAGCATCCGCATGACCATGCGGGCCCCCTAACGCGGCAGCATCAAAAATCAGCTTCTGTTCGCCGTTGCCAAGTCCGTAATATCCGGCATTCGGGAAAGCGAAAGGCAGCTTCTCACCACCAGCAAAAGTCTCTTGCACCCTGCCATCATTACCCTCAAGCAGCTCAACGATTTTCTTGGGACCGACCGTCCAAAATTGCTCATACAGCTGCTCGGTAAGCATCCAGCATGGATCATTATAATAAAGGGCTGCCGCGTTGAGGTCAGGCGGATGGCTGGCATAGGAATCTGCGAATGGTGCCATGCTGCCGTCCTGTCTCGTCATGCAGCGCGCGAATCGCACCATCCCCGCTAAAATGTTCTCATATTCCTTCGAGAACGCGAGTCCCCGCTTCTTCAGCATAACTGCGCAATCGACAAACAGCTCAAGCGACACCATATGATAGTGAGGCGTAAGCTCTGAGTGAACGCCATCGGGCAGAACCTGTACGCGAATGCACTCTTCCAGCCTTTCGGTCGCCGTTCTGCGCCACCCGGCGCTCTCTCCCCATGACTCGAAGGTAAGTCCTGCGCTAAGCAAACCGATCATATGCATGATGGAGTGGTTGATTTCCAGGCTTGCGGTATAGATCGAGAGGAACCAGCCATGCTCCTTCACGGATTCGAAAAACCGCTGCTCCGAGTCTTCGGTCCAGCTTTCCGATCCATGAAAAAAATGATAGGCGTAAACCCATTGGCGAAGCCTCAGACCCGTCTCCAGCAGGCGCCAAGGGCCCTGCCTTTGAAAATAGGTGATTTCTTCTGCCTGCAAACCGCGCGGACATGGCTGGGAATCAATCCACCCCATAATATGCTCCAAGGCTTTGGCTGCATATTTCTCATCGCCGGTACAGGCGTATGCGGTACCTAGCGAACGGAGATGCTTAAAGCGGTTAATCCCCCACGTAAACTCCTTATCGCCGGTCGGATTATAAAGCCAATTGATCGGATACCCCATGTCGATCTCGGTATTTTTCCAATTAAAGTGGCTTCCCTCGCACCAGCGGTTTGCCTCCACAATCGCTTCCGATGCCTTCTCGGGAAAAAGCCGTTTGAAGCTCTCGCCCCATTCGCGTCTTTGCTCTGCTCTAAAGAACAAATGATCCAACTGATCTTCTCCTCTCTCAAGCCCAAATAATGATGCAAGCCTTTCTGTTTACCTTCCTCTAACGATAAACAGAAAGGCTGCCCTTGCAGGCAGCCTCTCATTCAACGGATCGGCTATTCGCCGAGTGATCCCTGAAGACTCTTGGCACTGAATGACGGATTAGCCTGGATATTCGTCAGCCCTTCCGTGCGGGCCGATGCGAGCGCCTTTCCATATCTGGTGTTCAAATCCTCAATTACGGTGTCCAGCTCCTGATTGCCCGTCAAAATATATTCGATGAAAACATCGCTGAACTTCTTGCCTTCCAATTTCGTCTCCGTGATTGACACAGGTGTAGCCGGATAGATACCGTCATATTTCGTAGGGAGAAAGCCTTCTATACCTGCTAGTTCAGGCTTGCCTGCCACTTCGTTAACATAAGGAAGAACGGAGAGGCCAAGCCCTTTCTCCTGATATTCCGAACGAAGCTCTGTAGCGTATAGGTACTCCAAGAACTTCACAGCTGCTTCCTGCTTGTCCGATTTAGCGCTGATTCCGATATAACCGCCTGCGTTGACCCAAGTAACGCCGTTAATTTCGCCGTCCTTCGTAGGTACGAGAGTCGATGCCCAGCGAATGTCCGTCGGGAATTGCGATGTATACACTGCCGGCTCGCTGGAATGGTTCACGTACATCCCGATTTTTCCCTGCGCGAATTGCGCGCGCAGCGGATCGATGTCCAGCGATTCAGCCCCTGGAATCATGCTGCCGTCCACTTTAATTTGACGGAGTGCCTCCGTAACGTCGCGATACATACCGAAGTCGAATTCCCCGGTTTGAAAGTTAAAGCCCTCATGGCTGGATTCCGAGCCGAGCGAGCCCGATGCATATGCCGGACGCGTAAAGCCCGAACCGTTCTTGAAATTGCTTGCAAAGCCGTAAACGCCTTCGCTCTTGCCTTGTTCCGTTATTTTTTTCGCATATTCAACCATCTCATCAAGCGTTTTCGGAGGCTCAGTGAAGCCCGCCTTTTCTAGTAAATCCACATTATACAGCAACCGCCAGAACTGTCCGGTATTCGGAAGCGTATAGACGTGGCCGTCCTTTGTATAAATATCTTCAACCAGCAAGCCGTCGAACTTCGCCAGGAATTCCTTACTTAGCAGCGTATCAAGCTGGGCGTAATAACCTTTATTCACATAGTTCTGAAAATCACCGCTCCGGAAAATGTCTGGCGCCTGATTACTCGCAAACGCAACCTCCACCGCCTGATTGTAATTATCCGCCATAACTTTCATTTCCACTTCGATGTTATCCTGGTTCGTTGCATTATAGGTATCCACCTGCTGCTGCATATAATCCATATCATGCCGATCTATCGTCCAATAGGCAATTTTCGTTTTAGCGGCAGCGCTGCTGCCTTCCTCCTTGCCTTGCTCCGCATTCGACTCATTACCCGTCGAGCATGCCGCCAGCATCAAAGCAAAGACTAGCAAGTAACAGACCAAAAGCGTACTCTTCGTTAGAAACCTTTTCTTCATCTGTTGTACCTCCCCTTTGTTTAGCAAACGGTGTTCCACCGGCGCTTCCCATCCGGTTCACCTTGCTGTCCCCATTGTAGCACCTAAGAGCGTCACGCCATGAAGGACAAAAACACGATCCTGGGAGGGGAAAATCACTCTGATTCGCCGAAATGGCCGGCCCCTTCATATTTGGTCCGAAATTCCGTAGGGGTTACACCCGTATGTTTTTTGAACAGCTCGCTGAAATACGGCCTGTCCTTGTAGCCGAGCTCGAAGGTGATGTCCTGTACCTGCATGCCTTCCAGAAGCAGCTCCTTTGCCTTCTCCATTCGCGCAGACGTTACGTATTGCATAAACGTCATCCCCGTTTCCTTCTTAAAAATGTTGGAGAAATAGCTCGGGCTAAGATGCACGACATTCGCGCATTCCTGCACTGTCAAGTCGTTTCCAAGCCGGCTTCGCACATATGTCAGAGCCTGATGAATCAGCTGGCCAACATCGTTTTTCTGGCGTTTCTGGAGCCATTCGCAGCCGGTCAGTCCCAGCTGCTTCACATCTTCCATCAGCTCATCGGTTGATAGATAACGGCCCTTTTTCATGGCACTCAAACGGTCATCGAGCCACATGCGCTGCTTGGGATCGGCTTTCTCAGCAATGACGCGGTACATGGAGAATGCCAATCCGTAAAATAAATTCGTCATTACATCGGGATTCGGCGGAGCCGGATAGCGCAGGCATTCCTCGGATATGCTATCGAGCAGCCGCTCCATCCCTTCCCGGTTACCCGACCGTAGACAGTATAGAAGCTCCGTCTCCTTGTCAGCGGAATAATGTGGTGTAATGTGGCCCTGCCTCTCAATATCGCTATACGAAATAATACAGCCGCTGCCGGAATAAAACTGGTAGCTGAGCGCCGTTTTGGCTTGCTCATAGGAATGCGCGATCTCTGCGATCCCTTCCACCTGCGCACCAACCCCAATCGATATAGCCCGTTTCGCATATTGATTTACGTTGTCCTTGCAAGCTTCGGCGAGAGCGAGCACATCGACTTCCTCGTCCAGATTCAGCACAATGACGAACTGGCCCAAATGCTCGCGAAACACGATCCCTTTCACCAGCTTCTTAATGGTTTCCTCCAAAATATTTTGAACGGCAAAACGGGTAAGCTCTACTTCGCGTACAGGCAAAGGAGAGCGTTCATTCATTAACCCGTCAATTTGTACGGACATGGCTATGAAACCGCGGGTTCCCATATCGATGCCGAGAAACTCCCATTTATCATAAGCACGCTCAGGCTGCTCGTCATGTCTGATTAGCAGACGGAAATACTCCTGGCGTAAATAAGGCAAACTCTCCCTTACCTTCCTTTCCAGCTCCATTCGGCCCAATTGCTCCAGCCTTTGCGCTTCAATCTGGGCTTTGGCGCGCAGCACCACATCTATAATTTGCTGCTTCGTGAAGGGTTTGAGCAAATAATCGAACGCGCCGAGCCGCACGGATTCCTGAGCGTATGCAAAATCGGAATATCCGCTGAAAAAAATGATCTTGGCCGCATGCTCCCCGGTCTCCTTAAGCTCGCGAACCATATCGATTCCGCTGCTGAGCGGCATACGAATATCGGTAAGCACGATATCGGGATGCTTTTCCCGGATCAGCCTAAGACCGTCCTTGCCGTTAGAGGCGGTGCCCGCGATTTCTATTCCGTAATCTGACCAAGGGATCTTTTTCAGGATGCCGTCTATTACTGTTTTTACGTCATCCACTATACAGATCGTAATCCCGTTCATTCATTCATCACCTCTTGTATAGGGATAATCAGCTTAACGGACGTTTGCACGCCCGGCACGCTTTCCAGCTCCATCGAAGCTTTATAGCCGTAGTAGAGCAAAAGTCTGGAACGTACATTGGAAAGGGCATAGCTCGTACGCTCCGTTTCCAGCCCGTTCAGCATATTTAGGACACGATCCGCATCCATTCCGATGCCGTTGTCAGTCACGGTCAGCGTCAGCAATCCGTCAGCAGCAGCAGCCTCAATCCGGATCCTCCCCAGGTGAGGGAGCTCCTGAAAGCCGTGCAAAATCGAATTTTCCACAAGCGGCTGCAGCAGGATTTTGAGCACGGGAATGTCCTTCAGCTTCTCATCCACCGAATGTATTTCATATTGGAACAAATCGGGATAACACATTGCCTGCAAATTCAAATATTGTGCGACATGTTCGAGCTCCTGCCCGAGCGTTGTAATCTCTCTTCCATTGTTAAGTCCCAGCCGGAACAGCTGTGAAAGAGAAACGATCATCCTGCTGACGGCTTGCTGCTCTTCCATTTCGCTTTTCCAATAAATCGTATTTAACGTGTTGTACAAAAAATGAGGATCAATCTGCGCCTGAAGCGCTTTAATTTCCGATTTTCGTTTCTCCCGCTCAGATGCCTTGACCTCTCCGATCAATTCGCCGATCTGTTCAAGCATCCGGTTGAACTTATGGCCAACCTGACTGATTTCATCTTCAAATACGCTTTCGAACCTGACATCGAGATGATTTTGCTCTACCTTAAACATTAGGTTACGCAGCTTGAACAGCGGCTTAAGCAAAAGCTCCGACAGCATGCTGGACATGACCAGAGCAAGTACGACACAGACGCCCATTATCGTTAAAATCGTCCAGCGCATATGCTGGACGGGAGCCAGCAGCTTCGACTTGGATTGATAACCGATGAGCATCCAGTCGGAATTCATGCCGAGCGCCGCATAGTTAACCAGATTGGAGCCGCTGCTCTTAGATTCATACTCAAAGTGGCCTCTTTCGCTGCTGCCGATCCGTTCGTACAGCTTCATGTCGGTCCCCGGGATGAGGGGCGCTGAGGAAAAGACCGCCCGGCTGTTGCGGTCAACAACGAGCTGCCTGAGGCTGCCCTCCTGCAAATGAGCCTGTATCAGCTCTTGCAATAGATCTTCCCGGATATTCACGACGACATAAACGCCAGGCAGCGACATATCGAATAAAGGCTTAATGATTAAGGAAATAACAGGATTGCCCCTGCTGAACAGCTCCTCGGCATGGCCCCGCACCCAAATCGTGCTCCACCGATTCTCCGTGCCCAGGATCAAAGCATTTAACGAAGAATCCGTGAAGTCAACCTTGCTTCTCCTGCTCTCCGTTGGATAAAAATCTCCAATAGGCGTATGCACCAATACCGAGTCGATCGACTGCTCGGCAATCATCATTTGAGCAAAAGGCGTTTGCAGCTGAGAGAGCCTTTTAAAGTACTCTTGACTGTTATTTGCTTGAACATCACGCATCGTGTCTTGAAACGGTTCCCCCATCATGAGCGTGGAGATCGAAACGACGATATTGCGCAAGCGCTCATCGAACACCTGCGCCGTTTTGTTCAACGTATCTTGGCTTGTCTTCGTTGCCTGCGTTTCCATTTCACGAGAAAAAAACACGGAAACATAAGTTCCCGTGGCTGAAATACATACGACGGTCAGAAAAACAAACGAGACCCAAAGCCGTTTTTTTAGCGACATCTTTCTCAATAAACGTTTCATGTTGTCTATCGCCTCAATATATGAGATTATCAGCCCTTGACAGAGCCGACCGTTACCTGCATGAAGGAGCGGTTAGCGAAAATATATACGATAAGAAGCGGCAGGATAGAGATACATGCGCCTGCAAGCATCAGTTGATTCTCAACTGCGGCTCCTGCACCGTATCTCAGGTTGGCCAGACCGACCGGGAGTGTCTGCAAATCGGGCCGCGACAGCGAGAAAACAAGCGGCAGGATATATTCGTTCCATGCGTTCCGGAAGGAGAAAAGCGCTACGACAGCTAAAGCGGGCCTGAGCAGAGGCAATATGATTCTCCAGAAAATAGAATAGAAATTGCAGCCGTCAATGAGCGCCGCTTCATCCAAATCCTTCGGAATACTGCGGAAAAAGCCGATGATCATGAAGAATGCGGTTGCATGGGCGCTAATGATAATGATTATGACACCCCATAATGATTTCTGCAAACCAATCGACACCATCAGATCAAACTGAGGCCGCAGCACGACGGCTCCGATGGATATGAACAACGTAAACGACTGAAGAAAAATAATCAGCTTCTTTCCTTTAAAAGCAACGCGGTCGACAGCATAAGCTGCCATAGCGGATACAAGCAAAGTTCCCAACGTTGCAAAAACGGCCACATAAAGGCTGTTAAACGTAAATCCGGAAAAATCGGCTTGATTCCATGCTTGCACATAATTCTGGAATTGCCACTTTACCGGAAAAATCGTCGCCCCCGTCGTCAGCTCTAGATTCGTTTTGAAGGAGCCGAGCAGCGCAATGACGATAGGAAACAGCATTAGCGCCGCTGTGATCAGCAATAGTATCCAAATCGGCATTCTGATCAGCATTTTACGAATAGTCATGATCCTTCCCCCTTAATAAACGTTGTTCAGCTTTTTCGACATCCAGAAGTAGAGCCATGTCACCAAACCAACGATGATGGCGGTCGTGAAGCCGATAGCGCTGCCGTATCCGATGTTCTGAACGGAGGAACCCGTCGTTGTCATCGGGAAAAATAGCTTGTACAGGTACAAGTACATGACTTCCGTTTTGCCGAAAGGGCCGCCTTCCGTCAATACCATTATGCTCTCATAACCTTTAAGCGAGGTCGTAATGGCCAGCATAATAATCATCTGCAGCACAGGCCCCAGCATCGGAATCGTAATATACCATAAGCGCTGTGCCGGATTCACGCCATCCAGCGACGCCGCCTCATAAACGTCTTCGGGGATACTCTGGAGTCCGGCAATGAAAAGCAGCATATAGTTTCCTACAGCCCCCCAGACGGCAATAATAACGATCGTCAGCATCGCATAAGCTGCGCCGAGCCAGTCGATTGGTCCGGAGACGATGTTCAGCTTTAGCAGATATTGATTAATAATGCCGTTGTAAGAGTTAAACACAATATAAAATACGATGGACATAACCGATGCGCTGAAGATCGTCGGCAGGAAAAATATCGCCCGGAAGGCATGCCGCCCGCGCAGCTTGCGGTTCAGTATAACTGCCAAGATAAGCGATAACGGCAGCGTAATAATTAATTTCCCGCCAGCATATACGAAGGTGTTCGCAACGGACTGCCAAAACTCGGTATCCCGCGCAACCCGCGCAAAATTGCCAAGTCCGATAAATTTGGGCGTACCATAGCCCCGATAATCGTAGAACATATATCGAAGGGCCCATATTACTGGATATATGCCGAGAGCAACTGTTAGAAAAAAGCTGGGAAAGCTAAACAAATAAGCTCCGATCCGATTTTTATTCATGCTTCCATCTCCTCCCGTCTTGTAGCTTCATTGTATAGGATGCCACGAGGCATCCGGGATGGGGCAATCAATGAAGCTGGGGGGACGAAACCACTATAGTCCCGTTTTTCTCCCGCAATAAGTTTCTGGAAAAATAAAAAAGCCAACGTTAGTTATAAAAACAACGTCAGCTTGTCCGATTAATTACGCAAGGATTATAGTAGGATATCACTCTTCATTAAGTGGATGTCCCAACGAGGATTTGATCTGTATTCGTATCTTTTTGCTCATAAATATCCTTCAGTCGCTTTATGTCCGCCTTAGGAGGAAAACCATACATACGCCATTAGTTTGCTAATAAGGAATGGGGTTGAGAGGATTAGGCAATTATTTAAGACAAATTAGATATCAGTTCTTTGTTACTGGAATGCATAATAAAATCATGACCCAGGGGTACGATGAGATTTTCTGGGAAACACTTTAAAAATAATTCCATGAAACAGGAGGATTTAATATGCAAAAAGTAATTTTGAACAATGGTGTTGAGATGCCTATGCTCGGTTTTGGCGTTTTTCAAATTGCAGATCAAAATGAGTGTGAACAAAGCGTTTATGACGCCATTATGGTAGGCTATCGGCTGATTGATACAGCTGCCTCTTATCTAAATGAAGAAGCAGTTGGCAGGGCCATCAAACGGAGCAGCGTGGCAAGAGAGGAATTATTTATCACTACGAAACTATGGGTTCAAGATGCTGGTTATGAGAGCACTAAAAGAGCATTTGAAAAATCACTGGAAAGATTGCAATTGGATTATTTGGATCTGTATCTAATTCATCAGCCATATGGAGATGTGTTTGGTTCTTGGCGTGCTATGGAGGAATTGTATCGTGAAGGAAAGGTCCGGACAATTGGCGTTAGTAACTTCCACGAGGATCGACTGATCGATTTGATTATTCATAATGAAGTCGTTCCTGCCGTAAACCAGGTTGAAACGCACCCATTCAATCAGCAAATCGAAAGTGCGAAATTCATGAAAGAAAACAATGTCCAGATCCAATCCTGGGCGCCTTTTGCTGAAGGGAAAAATAACTTGTTCCAGAATGAGGTATTGGTATCTATCGCTCAAAAATATAATAAATCCGTTGCTCAGGTGGTTTTACGTTGGTTGTCACAAAGAGAAGTTGTTTTGATTCCAAAGTCTGTTCGTAAAGAAAGAATGATCGAAAACTTCAATATCTTTGACTTTGAGTTACGCCAAGAGGATATGGAATCGATAACTACGCTAGATACGAAACAGAGCCTGTTCTTTTCCCATCGCGATCCTGAAATGGTGAAGTGGATCGGAACCCGTAAACTTGATATCTAACAATCGCTTTTTCGTAAGGCCATCGGCTGGTTCTGTTTACGCAAAAGGCCGTGGAATAATTCATTAATTTAACAATTAGATATTAAATAAAGGAGCAGATGCAATTAGGCAATCTGCTCCTCAAATACTCTTGCAATCAGAGCAAATTCGACTCCATGGTCTATTAGCTTAACGTTGTTTCATTTAATTTCCCCTGCATGATTTCCGGTTTAAGCCCCGAAGCATCAAATCCCATCTTACTCATGATATCGATTAATAGCGGACTCCCTTCAATAGGATCGTCCCAGGTACAAATCTGGATAATGCAACATAAAAAGTATTCCTTTTCACCGACATTAATTTTTCTTGTCACCTCCTGATAACTTTGTATCAACTACATTGTTATCGATTTATCCATTCATCTATTGTTGGCATTCACATAAACTTCCCACATCGAATTACCAGTTATGTAAAATCAATAACAAATTATCGAAATAATCAAAGTTAGATGTTTACCAATCGATTTGGTTATTCGAATGGGTTATTTTAAAAACTACTAATAGCAACCCAATTTTAGTAGTCATAGGACAGTAATACATCCCCTTAATAGAAACCCGACATAGTATACACAAATCCATTTGGAGGTGCTTTTATTGGTTTGTGTCAAACCGCGTCGAAAGATAAAAAGTTGTAAAAAAGAAGCAAAGATTATTAACTCTTTCCAATCTAACGTGTTTATCGTCAGTAAAAAAACAAAGAAGAAAATTAGACGCAGACCGATACCGAGACGTTTGCTCAAATGGTACGATTTTTTAGAGATTCCTAACCCAATGGTGCCTGGCGGTCCTGCTATTGCCACGTTTACGCTCCCAACCCCGCCCGCTGCGTTCGGTCCGGAAATTCCTATAAGCTCATCGTTCATAACCTTGAGTCGTATTGATTCGGATGACCGCGCAGAGTTAAGAGCGACAATCGTTTGGAATTTTAGCGTTACCATCCCCGAAGCTGGCCCTGAAATCACAGTTATTTCACAACAAATGCAATTTAGCATTTGGCGTGATGCCCCTTTTACCGGAACACGTCTCTGTACAGTCGTGGATACTCGGAATCTAACGCAAATCTCATTCGATGCGCCTGCTGGTACAACGATGACCAGTACGGCCACAACCTCATTTTCATGCACGGATTCGGCAATTTCAGGTAGAACACACAATTACTATTTAACCGGAGCAGCCGGCGTGGCTAATGGATTTATTGTTTCGGGTGATGACGGTGGTCCTGCGCCGATTACCGACTTCAACGACCCGACAGTAACCGAGCTTCATTTCAGTGGTTCAGTTATGGATAGTAATATGGCTTAAATGTTAGACGTTTTTAACCAGTTCCCTACTTTACTATTACGAACGACAAGTAATAAATGCAAAACGCCCTTGGCTTCACCGCCATTGGGCGTCTTTTGTTTGGAAATCTTGACTATTCACAATACGTTACAGTAAACTGTAACCAGTACACCTAGCTGTATGTTAGTCAGTAAAATGTAATCCAGGAGGAAACATGGAAACTTATACCGCAAAACAGGTTGCTGACATTATTCAGAAAGATGACCCCCGGATGAACCTAAGAACAGTACGCTACTATACCCAAATCGGAATGATCCCTTCGCTCGAATTATCCGGTAATAAACGTGTGTACACAAACAAACATCTACAGTACCTAAGAGCTATTATCACACTGACAAGAACAGGTGAAACATTAGGAGTTATCCAAGAGAAGTTAAAATCCCTGTCTATTGAGGAAATTGAGAAAATCGGCAATCAGTTGCATCTTTATCAGCCCAATAGACTGCTCGAAAACGAAACACATCAAATCACGGAGGATGTCGTCATCTCCTTAAGTCCTCGAATCTCAGCAGAGGTTAAGCAAAAAGTTATTGATTCTGTGTCAATGCTTCTAAGAGGAGAACAAAAATGATCTTGGAAACTAGGTTAGCGAAATCCATCATGGAAAATGAAGAAGGATTGAACCACCTTTGGATTCTGTTGTCCGATGATCTTTTGGGCTACAAAGAATTGCAATTAAACGTGCAACTGCCAGAAGGAGTACATCGCTTACCGAATCTCAACGGTCACGCTGAGAACGAATCCATCATGCCGGATCTGTCAAAGGGCCAAGATGTACTGTTGGAAATCTATACAGAGGACGCAATTGAATGCGGAGAACGAATCATTACAGTAAGTCTAGTTTACTCAGATGGTAGAAAGCAGATCGAAATGTCTCACAACATTCCCGTTACGTTCGTTAACGGCGAGGAAATCGAAGCCGTGTCAATTGACGAAGAAGTTGTTGATCGGCTTAAAGAATTAAGAAATACATCCCCTCGTGAGACATTAGAGACCACTGAATGCGTGAATATTCGCCAAAACACGTTTGTTAAAAGCAACAAGTTCTCATTCCTAGAGGAAAAATATCGGGTCGATTACTGAGTGAAGGGGCTCTTCATACGGGCTGGTAGACAAAGTAATTACAAACGCTTCATGAAAGGCAGGATACGAAAATGGATGATCAACATGAATTTACTGTCGAGTATCAAGATCCAGTAAACGGTGTAACTTATTATGAGTATGTCATGGCTTCAAGTATTTCTGATGCAAAAAAACAAATTAGGAACAGACACCCAGATGTCACAATACGTGCCGTGTCAATGAACCCGACTAACATTGAGAATTCCGATAAACATAAAGAAAACGAAATATGCTAAATCGCTCGTTATCAAAACACAAAACGCCCTTGGGTTCACCGGCCCTTGGGCGTCCTTTTATACTAACGTGTCCTGTTAGCTTAACTCGAAATTATCAAGTATCGTTTTATCAAACCAAACATCTTCGTCTATCACGCCCGCCGGGTTATCTGTCATCATGATGCCGGCGTTGTTAAATAAGACATTTAAATCTGGGATTCGCTTTAATCGTCTCCTCCAGACGCTCTTTATGCCGACCAGAGATAATCACTTTGTTTCTTTAAGCTATGTTTTTCCAAGTATTAATCAAATTAGCCTTGCAATATTCTTGCTTCTATAATTGAAAAGTGAGCAGTACGTTCCTTTATTAACCAAGTTCCGTTTTGACGTACATATATATCATCATATTTAACACTATAATCTGTGATAACTTCTTTGCCCTCTTCTTCTCTCACCATTTTCATTTGAGAGTACGAAACGCCTGTTGCAGTATCGCCATCCACTTTCACAATGTGTTGTGCGTTAATGGAGAAATAGCGTTTTACAATAGAAGCGTGACTAGTGAACTCCTCTTCTAATTGTTTTGTTCCAGAAACATCAGACACCAATTGGCCACCGAAGTAAACCATATATCTAGTATCAGGCGTAAATAAAAGCATTTGTTCTGAAAGCCTTTTTTCATCTCCCAAATTTGAAAAAGCATCAACTAATTCTCTTAATTCTAATTTTGCTTGTAAAATTTCTAACGACATAAATTTTTTCCTCCTCTAATTTCTGAACCGACCTTACACAAAAAGCGCAAAAAGGCTGTCGAATCTTCTCGACAGCCTATGCTTTCATCATATCTTTTAAATATTACCAAGGTTGACTTGTTGGTCCAATTGTAAACTCATTAACGTTCGTATCTTCTGGCTGATCAATCGCGAATGCAACAACATTGGCAATTCGATCAGGTGAAATACCATATTGTTCGTACAACGCAGTCATACCTTTTGATATATTCTTATCAGTAATCGTATCCAACAATTCCGTGTTGATCGCTGCTGGATAAATAGTTGCTGTCCGGATGTTAGTACCTTCTTGTGCAGATTCCATACGCAAAACTTCCATTAAATCACGAACAGCCCACTTTGTTGCGCCATAAACCGCTCCGCCTGGATAAGCTTTAAGCCCAGCTACTGATGAAGTAGTGATGATATGTCCAGACTTTTGCTGTAAATGTAGGCAATACTGCGGCGATACCATTCAATACACCTTTAATATTAACATCAATCATACTGTTCCAATCGTCAGTTTTTAATGCGGAAAGCGGTGAATTAGGCATTAGTCCAGCGTTCAAGAAGATTACATCGACACCACCAAAAGTGTCTTTAGCTAGTTGAACAAGCTGCTGATTATCATCTGGATTAACAACATCTGTGACGCGATACGCTGCTTGACCACCATTCGAATTGATTTCTTCAACTAATTTTACTAAACGCTCTTCACGTCTTGAACCAAGTACAACTTTTGCGCCTTTCTGAGCTAATAGCTTAGCTGTAGCTTCCCCAATTCCTGAACTTGCTCCTGTAATTACAACCACTTTGTTTTCAATTGCCATTTCGTTTTTCCATCCCTTCAAAAACTTTCTTTTGCTACCATTACGACAGACAAAGCTTTGGGCCAACCAGCGTAAAAGGCCAAATTTGTGATTACCTCAATCAGCTCTTCTTCTGTAAGACCATTTTCCTTCGCTTTATTTAGATGGAAGCCCTGTTGCTGCGTATTCCCGCTTGTTATTAGAGAAGCTACTGTAATCAGGCTGCGTTCACGAGGAGACAGCTCACTGCGTTACCATACATCGTCAAACAGGATATCATCCTTAAGTTGTACAAGTTTTGGTGCAATATCCCCGATCAATTAACTAAACTAGACAAGAAGTGATTAAACGGTTAAAGCAGTTTAATCAACTCATGTCTATTATTATATGCTTATCAAGCGTTCATTCAATGGTTAAAACAGCGGACTTTGTTGATATATCAACGGTTTACTCAAAAGTGTTAATTATCTTAAAAGAAGTTTGGTGAAATATACGATGGCTTTATTTTCACCAATCGATTGGTTGCCATCCCTGAAGAACCCGCCACGAGTTCCTTCCGAACCCTTCATCGCTAATTGGAGGATCAGATCGGCAGCACGTTTCGGAGTTCTCGGAGCAGCGGGTCCTCCCATATCCGAGCTTACCCAGCCCGGATCGACTGCAAAAATTTTGATATCTCCTCTTAGTTCTGCTGCTGTCAGTCGGGTCAATGCATTCATTGCAAGTTTGGAGATCTTGTACGCTCCTGCGCCTTCGGACGACATGGCACTCATGGCTCCATATTCCGAGGAAACATTAATAATTCTTCCATATCCCCGCTTTTCCATGAGTGGAATAAATGTGCGCATAACAGGTAGACGCCGAAGAAATTTGTGGACATCGTTTTCTCTAGAATCGCAGGATCCATGGTTAATAACCTAGCATTCTCATCCAAATATACGCCTGCGTTGTTTATCAATACATCCAATCGGCCAAAGGTCTCGGTAATGGTCATTGCTGCTAGACGGATGCTCTCTTGATCTGTGACATCCATGACGACGGAAGAAACATCCAATCCAGTCTCGGCAAGTTGTTCCGCCGATTCAGAACCCTTACTTGGATCCCTGCTAGTCAAAATGACCTTGAACCCCATTGAAGCCAATTGTTTAACCAATTCATATCCGATTCCCCGATTTGCCCCTGTGACAAGTGCTACCTGCTTATCTTGCATTATTGGAAACCTCCAATCGACTGTACATGAAACATCTTGGAATAAATCGCTGCGATACTTAATATTAGTTTCGAGACGACATTCATCACTAACTTTAAAAGATTTAAGGAAGTCATTTAGTTCATTTTTTGAATGTTCACCGTAAAATCATCATGCATAGCTTTAAGCTTTTTTGTAAACTCTTCGAGGCCGGATTCGATCCTCCCTAATTTAATAAGTCCGCTCGAATAATTCCAGTCTGTATAATACATGTTCACATCTTTCCATGGAGCGTAATAACCGATATCTCCAACTTCTGGATCGCTTCCTGACGGTGCATCTTCCGTAATCAATCCTTTATCCAAAATGCTCAATTTTCCGAAGCCGCCATACTCCTTAAATGTGAGTGTCAACGGGAGCGTTGACAAAAAATCCTGGCTTGTCGGATTATCATACATTTTTACAATGTATTCCTCATTATCAAATATCAATTTGATCCTTACATCCGGCGAACCGTCATGATCTACAGTCGGTGATGCAGAAGGTTGGCCAACCGGGTCATTCGTTCCATCAGTCGTACCTGCTTGAATAGTGGTCCTGTTAATGGTTGCATTATCATTTTTGTTGGAGCTGGACTCATCTTTACCGCCACAAGCTGAAAGTGCGAAGGCCATCACCAATGCGAGAAGCAACGTTAACACTTTTCTCATCTTGATGTTATCCTCCTAATTCATTTTTGAATGGTTATGGTAATTGCTGTAGTTAGAAATCCTTGGATAAACTGCAGCGATGCTTAATAGGAGGAACAGGATTCCCCCAAGTACGACGTATTGCGTACTTAATCCTGATATGAATAGTCCGCATACACTCGCTCCAATCGTTGTGCCCAAGTTGGCGGATGTTAGAAAGAGTCCATTCGCGAATTCAGGAGCCTCTGGCGCTGCAGACACAATCCAATATTGAGTAATGTTGCCTCCTATGCCACCCAATACTCCCCAAATCAAAATAATACAGGCCATTGGCACACTGAACTGTCCCATGATGAAAAGCATGATGTAAACTGCTCCCAATGCATATGGATAAAACATTACTGTTCTTAATGCATGTTTTGTAAGCAGCTTCCCTGCAATCATATTTCCAACCATGTTGGCCGCACCGTATAGGAATAGCATCAAACTGATTGTGTTCCAGGCATAATTGGTCACGGTTTTCAGATATTCGGAAAGGTAGCTGTACACCCCGAATACGGCTCCGTTCATAAAGATCACTGCGGCAATGGAAAGCCAGGTCATGGATCTTCTTAATACGAGTATCTGAGTACCATAAGAGACCCTTGTCTTAACAGGCATCGATGGTACAAACAGGAGTGTGGCGATGAATGCGACTGTCGTTACGGCAGCAAAGAACAACATCGCATGAGCAAGCGAAGTGGCGGTTGCAATCAAACTTGAGACAGGTACGCCAAGCACCATCCCTGCAGACACACCAACGAATACTTTGGCTACTGCCTTCGAAGCGTCATCCTTGCTGACGGACGAAGCTGCGACGGTAAATGCCAATGAACAATAAACAGGATGGAAAAAAGCCGGAATGACACGTGCAATCAATAACACCATAAAGTCTGTTGTGATAGCGGAGACAAGATTGCCTGCTATAAATATGCCAAGCACAAGCAGCATCAATTTCTTGCGGTTCATGCCCGAAAACAATGAAGGCAATATTGGGCCAGAGACGGCAACTGCAAGCGCAAAAAGACTCACGATTAACCCTGCGGTGGAGATGCTGACATGAAAGTGGTCCGCTATCAGAGGCAAAATTCCGATTACGCCCATCTCGGTATTCAAGATACTAAATACACCCAAGGTTAAAATATAGACAAGCAACTGATTTCGTTTAGTCGTCATATGCCATGGATGTCGAGAGATCACGGTAGGCATTGATCTGCGTCTGGAGGTCGAAAATTTTCTGCTCTGCAATGCCTATCGCGTCGGCGCCTGCGATGAAGCGCCGCGGTGGTTGCGATTCGCTTGCAATCATGAGGAGTGCCTTGGCAAGCTTGTTCGGATCACCGGATTGTTGCCCATTCTGTTCATTAAAAAATGCCATGTAACTAGCTCTGCGTTCTGCATAGTCCTCGACGGACAGCTTAGCGTAAGTCGACGACGTCTCCGTAAGAAATTCCGTACGGAAAAAGCCCGGGTTCACAATGGTCGTATGAATGCCAAAAGTTGCTGCCTCAGGAGCCAACGACTCCATCCACCCCTCAAGCGCAAATTTCGAGGCAGAATAGGCGGAATTAAACTCGAATCCAGAAATGCCTGCACCTGAGGAGATCGAAATGATATGACCGGAACGCTGCTTGCGCATGACGGGCAAAACAGCCCGGGTAACGTTCATAGGGCCGAGCAACGCCACCTGCAGCTGACGCTCGATTTGGTCAGAGGTCAATTCCTCGAAGAAGCCCCCATAGAAGTGTGCGGCATTATTGACCAGCACATCGATAGTGCCGAACCGGTCGACAGCAGTCATAACTGCGGATTGTGCATCATCAGGACGGGTAACGTCCAATTGGACAACGAATACATTCTCATCTTCACCGATCGCTTTTGCCACCGCATCTGTATTACGGCCGGTAGCCACTACTCTGTGTCCGGCGCTCAAAGCAGCTCTCGCGATATTTGCGCCCATACCTCGACCGGCACCTGTGACAAACCAAACCATTTTCTTATCCATTTTCATCATTCCCTTCAGCTTTTCAATTAACATAATTACTGTTTATATTTATTTTAGCGCGCTTTTTCAACATAACAAATACCTATATCTTATATCAAGATATGCTTGATGAGCATTTCTTAAACTTGTATAGTATGAACAAAGGAGGACTGCCTTTAATGGAAATTAGAGTTTTGCGTTATTTTCTTACTGTTGCAAGAGAAGGCAGCATTACGGCGGCGGCTGATTTTTTGCACCTTACACAGCCAACCTTGTCTAGACAATTGAAAGATCTTGAACAAGCTTTGGGAAAAAAACTATTTGTTCGCAGCAGCCACAGTATCCTACTTACAGATGAAGGAATGCTCTTAAGAAAGAGAGCAGAAGAAATCGTTGATATGGTCGATAAATTAGATGCAGAGTTCAAATCCATGGAAGAAACAGTAAGTGGGGATGTCTATATCGGCGGTGGGGAAACAGACGCCATGAAACATATTGCCCGCGTAGTAAAAGACTTACAGTTAAGCTATCCAAATATACGGTATCACCTCTACAGCGGAAACGAAGATGATGTGACTGAACGGCTTGAAAAGGGACTCCTTGACTTTGGTATTTTAATTCAACCAGCAGCCGTCTCAAAATACAATTATATTAATATCCCGGCTAAAGATGTTTGGGGCGTTGTTATGAGGAAAGACAGTCCTCTTGCTTTCAAAGATTCCATTCAACCAGCAGATTTAATCAATGTTCCGCTTATCTGTTCACGACAGGCTATGAAGCAGACATTTTCTAAAAATGAATTTGCGGATTGGTTTGGTAGTGATTTTGATAAATTAAACGTTGTGGCTACATACAATCTAGCGTATAATGCTGCGATTATGGTTGAAGAAGGCATTGGTTATGCAATAACTCTTGATAAAATAGTAAATACGTCTAGTGATAGTAACCTTTGTTTCAAACCTCTAGAGCCAAGACTTGAATCTGGCTTAAATATGGTTTGGAAAAAGCATCCGGTCTTTTCGGCAGCTGCTGATACGTTTTTAAAGGAAATTCAGGCCAAATTTGATGAATACTCCAGGAATTAAAAAATAAAGACACTCGCAATCCTGCTAAGTTGTTATCGCTTTTATTTATGCTAGTTGCCGAAAACAAAAAAAAACTGGAGAGCATAATTTGCTCATCCAGTTTATTCCGCTATCTCATTCGCTACGCTTTCAATTATCAGCAACGAACCTGTAAATCCTTATAGGACTTTTGGAGCCCTGTTACTTTAATTGATTTGTTGGGCATAATATTATCCCCCTTAAATTACGGTAACCTTAGATAGATCGACATCCATGCCTTTAAGAGCGGCATAGGTCAGTTTATCCATCGTTGCGCCGTCAAAGCAGATGGTTTTGATCATACGATAGTACTTATTCGTTAAAGCAAACCCAGGCTGGAAAGAAACATTTCTAAATGTAGCGCCCTTGAACGAAGCTTCGGTTAATGCCGCTTTGTCAAACTTCACGCCGATAAACGTCTGTCCGTCAAAACACTGCCCGCTCAGATCAGAATGTTTGAAGTCAACCCCATCAAATAAACAACCTTCAAAAATCGTTCTTCTAAGATCGGTCAGCGTTAACGTCACTTCGGTCAGTCTTACTCCTGTGAATTTGGCTCCGTCAAGCCCCGACTTGCTGAAATTGGTTCGTACAAGGATCGTCTTATTGAAGCTTGCATTTGTCAGGTCAAGAGCGGATAGGCTGCAGTCCGTCAGATTCGCGCCGTCAAAAATGGCTTCGCGTACGTCGCTGGCCTTAAACGAACTGCCGGTCAAATCTGCGCCCGAAAAGTCGGAACCGTGCAACGCACTGCCATTAAACTGTCCTTTGTGGGCCGTAACGCCTGCAAAGTCGCTTTTCGCCAGGTTGCTTCCGCTAAAGTTCGTCACCACCTGACGTTCCAGCGAGCGGGAGAGGTTGGCGACCTCCAGGATCGTTTGCTCGATGTCGCCGATACTCTCAATAGTCATTTTAAACGCTGTTTCATCGTTCTTGCCCTCAGCTTTGAGCTCACGGAACCGCTCCTGTAAATCGGAGTGCAGGTCGGCCTTTAATTCGGAGACGCTTTTTACTCCATCGTATGGCGTAAATACGCCGTTCAAATAATTCGTCAATTTCTGATTCATAACATCATCTCTCCTTATAATAAGTTTTCAAGCACGCGCTTCGCGTACTCCCAATTGCTTTTGTTGCGGGCGTAAGCATCTTTGCCCTTTCCGGTAATCCTAAAATATTTACGCCGACCACCCTGTGATTCATCGCCCCAATACCACTCGATATCACCGTCGGCCTCAAGCCTCCGGACGCTCGAGTACATCGTGGCTTCCTTTAATTCATACTCGCCGTCCGAACGATCGGCAATCAGTTTTACGATCTCGTAGCCGTAGCGGTCAGCTTCGGATAAGAGCCGTAAAATCATCGTATCGGTATGTCCGCGCAGCAGGTCGGATGTAATTTTGTTCTCGCTCATGTAATCAACCTCCATGTTTTTATAATACGACACATTACTATGACTGTCAAGGTAGTATTTCCAATTAATTACTTTTCCTAAAAGTGGAAGCTCTTGTCCTCAATGAGGCATCACAAAAATAAAAAAGCCGCGCTATGCGCGGAGCTTCATGGATGTATGTTCTTGTCCTTTGACCATGCAGTGTCACTCTACATCGGTTCCTTTTCATCCGACATGATTGTTAATAAACTCAACAATATCACCGTAAAATTTTTCTTTGTCTTGCCCCTTAAGACCATGGCCTGAAGCTGGATATTCCTTGATCATTAATTTTGGGCACATACTCTTATAACGCTCAATATCAGAGTCCGTAACTAGTGAGCCTTCAAGCAGACCTCGCGCAACTAAAACAGGTATATCAAAATTTCCTTTAATATCGATTTGCCGCGATTCCCTTTGTATCCCTCTGACAGCTGTCGGTCTAATTTGCTGAGTTCGGTTAAATGGAACGAGATAGTTATTTATGTAATCTTCCGGCCACTCTTTATCCATTGCCCTGTGCTCTGGCGGATAGTCCCCAACCATAATGGATTTAACTTTTGACTTATGCTTTAATGCATACCCCAATGCATAAGAAACGCCACGTGAGTAACTGTATAAATGGAATTGATCGAGTCCGGCATCTTGCACAACCGCTTCAATATCAGAGATATGCTCGTCGAGGCCATATCCGGAGCTGGGTGTCCCGCTTTCTCCACGTCCCCGGAATGAAAGGATAACGCTCCTTCTGGGCTGTACAACTTCAAGTAAATCAAGATACTCATCGGCAGTTTCAGATAACCCGGGGCAAACAACTAATGCTGTCTTTGATAGATCAGAGCTGTCTACTGAGTCAAAATAATGTATGGCTAGCTCACCATTTCTCACATGCTTGGATTTATACATGCAATGCCTCCACGTTAACTATTTTTCAGTTGATTGTTAATAAATCCAGGTGACTTATATCTTTTCAAGTAATAGATAGCACAACGCAGCCTCACTGGAGCAGAGGCTGCGTATTTTGCACTGATTAAATTGCTGCTGTCTTTAATTCTAGTGGCGAAGCAATCGTTTAACACCTTACATATTTGCGCTTGAAACCAATTCTCCCTTTATCTACTGTCTTTTGAATATTTTCGGAAGCGAGTAGAAACTTGCTTTTTGGCTTGTCCCGGTTGACTTCTACTGGGCCTACCGCCATTGCGGTCACGACCGCCTTATTATGGAGAGGCAAATAGGACACCCCCACCGTGTAAATAAAATTATTCATAGCGTATTTGGTTCGTTCGGGAGAATCGTGAATCGTATTTTGCACGATTTCAAGCATATTGGCAAGCTTGCTTTCCGAAAATTCCACATCCGGTCGATTACCCAAAAGCCAGCAGTAACAACTCCAGCCCGCTGACATTTTCAGCTCTTCGCCGCTTGCAATCCACTTATCGGCAACTTCCTGTGCAATATCTGTTTCTGCCAAGGTCACTGCCACCACATAATCGGAAAGCATATAAAAATAAGCCGCATCAATCCAACGCTCAAAATCAGCTTCAGTCATTGCTTTTGGGTCTGCAATTACGCCGGCAAAGTACATGGCGTCGTAATTTCCCGTAGCGTAAAGCTGCTCCGCCAAAGGTTGATTTTTTTTAATTTTCTTGGCGATGGGTTTCATTTCGCCAGTAGCTACACCAAAAAGAGGTTCGTGAGCGCCATTGGATACGTAAATTTTCTTGGTTCGTTCCTTGCCAAGAGCTTCAAGCTCCTGCATAACCGTTTCGAAATTCATTGTTTAACACTTCCTTATTTTTTGAAGGATTTTATCCAGTCTATCATAACTGCATACTTAACCGCGAGACGCAAAATAGCGCCACAGGCGTAAGTGCCTGTAACGCTATTTGAGTGGCCCGGACTATCCAGGCCTCTTTAGCCCTCTTCACGATATTGTCCCGGCGTCATGCCTACCATTTTGCGAAAGGAGCGAATAAAGTTAGCGGAGTTGTTGTACTGCAATCGCTCAGAGATTTCAACTACTTTCATATCTGACTCCTTCAGCCATTTCTTAGCCGTGTCAATTCGATATTGCGATAAATATTCGCCGAAATTAATGCCAGTCTCCTGACGGAAAACACGGCTAACATAGTGAGGGTGATAGTTGATGCGGGAAGAACACTCCTCTAATGTGAGCCCTGAATCAAACTCCCTTTTGACCATATCGATTACGGCTTCAGAAATATGCTTGAATTGGGAATCCCTCCGAGTGCCTAATTCCTGAATGTAAGGAAATACAAATATGGACCAGAACCAATGCTCAATCTCCTGTACATTCCGCAGCTTGAACAAAGACTGAATTAAGGAGGCTTCATCCTGTGTGATCCGGTCCATGGGGATAGACAATTCCTGCCCGAATTTGAGGAGGTCGATCAGAAGCCTCAGCAAAGATAACTGATAGTCCCGATGCTGGGCATGGGGCTGGAACAGCTCTCCGATAAATTGCGTCAAAGCCATCTCCGATTGCTCCAAATTCCCGGCCCGAATCGCATCTAACAAGGCTTGCTCCCCAGCATTCGGAAACCGGTTCAGGTTGCTTTTCTGCGGCTGCACGTCCTCTATAAACAAAATCGACTCTTGTCCCAGTCCTATCCTATATTTTAACGAGGTCATTGCTTCATGGAGAGCCTGCTGGGTTTCCGCGAACGAGCTGATGGGACGGCTGATTCCGATACTCACCTTAATCTCCAAGTATTGAAATATAGCCTTTTGGATTTCGTCGGACAGGTTAAAAATCTGCTCTTTAAAGTCCTGCCCCTCTTTCGAAGAGCCGATCAGGGTCACTTGGCAATCCGATTTGACAATCGGCACCAGCCTTTGCTCGGACAGGACAAGCTCGCCGACGATATTGCTGATGGCAAACATGAGCAAATCCCGGTTAGCCTCTTCATATCTGGTATCCTTCAGCGTATCGATTTGAATGGCAACGACGCACATGGAAGGCCACGGCTTTTCCAATCCGTACAAGCTCAGTTTCTCCACAAAATCCGCAGGCTGGATCGTACCGCTAAACAATTTTTGCATAAAAAATTCCTTGAGCTGTATTTGCTGACCCTTAAGCTCGTTCATGATCAAGGACTGATTTCTGATCAAATAATCGACGCGGTCTCCGATCACCTGAAGCTCGCCGTTTGACTTCTCCTTGGCATTCAAAGAAGGAATGCTGGTGAGCGCGGAATAGATGGATTGAATCGGACTGTACATCTTCTTGGATCCGAACCAGGCAACAATCAGCGTGACCAGCAGGATGATCAGGCATACAAGTAAAGTAAACCAGCCGATCACTTTATTCTGTTCGGTTACCTGCTCGTTGGAGGTTACGGATACGTAGCTCCAGCCGTTGTAAGAAGATTTCCGAAAGGTGACCGTCACTTCCTCTCCATCCCGCTTGGCGGCATATTGCCCGGAAGTATCTTTCGCTTCGACAAAGGATTCTAGGTAGGCCTGATCCAAAATGCTGCTTCCAAGCTGGGTACGGTCGCGGTGAACGATAATATTGGCGTTTTGATCCAGAATAAACGCGCTGCCGAACTCACCGTTTAGAAACGCATCGAGCTCCTTCATCACATCGGACGATAATACGACGCAGATGATCCCTGTCGGATGAAGAGAGTTAAAGGGATACTTCTTCACAAAGTAAACGGACTGATAGGAATTCGGAAGATCCTCCGATCCGCTTGTCCAGAAGGAACCTGCCTCTTTCCGGGCAAAAGCTTCAAGCATCGGCCTGAACTCCGGGGCGCTGTATTCGTTAACCCCGCTGCTCGAAACCATCCAATTCTTGTGCAGGCTGAACAGGAACACATCTTTGATGCCAAGCTCGTAGGTTTGAATCAACGATATTCCTTTATACAGCTCATGCACCAATTGGAAATCATGATTGGATATATTTTTTTCAAAGACACGGGTGACGACAGGCGACTGCAGCAGCTGCGTTGCCGAATTATCAATGGTTCTGAGCGTTTGTTCGGTACGCATCTGCATTTGCTGCAAAAGCAGCTTATTGCTCTCGTCTACTTTCTCCTGTACGGTTCGAGAGGAATTGTAATAGGCGAAGGCGCCCAGCAGAATAACGGGTACGGTGCCAATCAAGATAGACAATAACATTAGCTTCAATAGATAGGACGAGGACCGAAATCTCATAATGCCTCCATTGGATCGTTTCCTTATAAGTACTTCAAGTGTACAAGAAAACTCCGTTTTAAGCCATGACGCGGATCCTAGCGTTTCATCTCATTTTCACGAGCTTCGGCATCCTTATTGCCCCGCTTGTTTGGCGTATTCCGCATTCATTTCCTCAATCACCTTGCTTCCGCCGCTTTGCAGCCATTGGTCAACCGCTTGATTCCATTCAGCCTCATTAACCGAGCCCATAATGAATTTCACTGTGGCATCCGCAATGACTTTTGAGAGTTCCTTGCCCTTCTCAATTTCCGTATTGGAGATAAATGGTGCGGCCGGGTTAGCCAAGGCGAACGTAGCATTGTCCTTGAAAAGCTTTGTACTGAGCTGATCCAGCTCGGTTCCGTAGTTTACAACTTGATCCTGCAAAATCATAAACTGATTGCCGTCTGTAATTTCGGCCCTCGTCTTCGGATCCGGATTGGGAGTATAATTGCCGTTCTCAATCTTGTACTGCTTCCCTTCAATGCCATATTTCATCAGATTCTGAATATCCTTCTCGGATACTTTGTCGAAGTAAGCGAGAATTTGCTCGAGCTCGGCTTCCGTCTTCACACTCGTTTTCGGAATCATGTACATGCCCAGATAACCGGCACCGGCGCGGGTTCTTTCGCCCATCGGACCGGAGACCCGATTGATTAAGTTAATTTTAGCTTCCGGATCGACCTTCTTAATGTTTTCTTCGATATTTTTGCCGTCCAGCATATTATCGATCCAGAGCCCTGCTTGGCCTTTATTCATAACAGACCGGCCGTCCTGGACGATTGCGAAGTCCTGATTAATCATTTTTTCGTCATACAGCTTCTTGTAGAACTTCATTGTATCCAGGTAAGCTTCCGTCATATGGGCCGGAATCAGCTTGCCGTCCTTTAGCTCCCACTCATTAGGGCCTCCCATATAGACCAGAATGTCTTTAAAGCCTGCTATGTTATTCCCCTGCATGCCTACTGCAAGACCAATCGTATCCTGTTTGCCGTTCTTGTCCGGATCTCCCGTTGTAAAGGCTTTCAAGGCCGTATAAAGTTCATCTATGCTCTTCGGCGCCTGCATGCCGAGGTTCGTTAGCCAGTCCTGACGGATCATCATGCCGAATCGTGCGAGATCCCGCTCACGGTAAACACCGTAGATCTTGCCGTCGATCGAGATGTTATTCAATACGAGATCCGACATTTTGCTCAAGTTCGGATAGTTTTTGAGATACGGTCCGACCTCCCAGAACATACCGGTTCGGGCAGCATTGACAATGAAGGAGGCTTTCGCTTCCAGCGCAACAAAAGTTTTCGGCAGCTCGCCGGATGCAACGGTAGCGCTTAGTTTATCTGTATAGGTTGAAGAAGGCACCCATGAAACCGTAAGTTTCGAATTTGTCTTTTCCTCAAGCGTTTTTAGAACCGAGCTGTCTGCAGGCATTTGCTCCGGATTGTAGGTGGGCAGCATCATGGTCAATTGAAACGCTCCTTGATTAGTGCCCGAGTCATTGCTGCTTGGAGAATTTTCTTGATTCTTCCCTCCGCAGGCGGTAACAGACAATGCGATTGCGGCGAGCAGGGCGCCGGCTTTAACAAGTCTTTTCTGATGTCTTCTGTTCATTCTTAAATCCTCCCTTTTTCCATTCATCTATTATATCCTCATCCCTTAACCGAGCCCAGCAATACCCCTTTGGCAAAATGCTTCTGCATAAACGGGTATACAAGCAAGATCGGAAGAGTAGATACCACAATTACCGCCATTTTCACCGCTTGATCCGGCGGAGTAACATAATCCGCTTCCATCGCGGCGGAGTCTCCGATTCCGCCCGAAGCCAAGATTACAATCTGCCTCAAGAGCACTTGAATCGGCCATTTGGTATTGTCGTTAATATACAGTACCGCGCTAAAAAACGTATTCCAGTGGCCGACGGCGTAAAACAACGAGAATGTCGCAATGGCGGGCATGGATAGAGGCAGCACGATTCTTAAAAAGATGCCCAGATCGTTGCAGCCGTCGATCTTGGCGGATTCCTCCAAGCTGTCCGGCAGCTGCTGAAAAAAGTTCCTGATAATAATTAAGTTGAAGGCACTGATCGCGCCTGGAATAAGCAAGGACCAATAGGTATCGATCATCCCAAGCTGTTTGACAACCAGGAACGTCGGAATCATCCCGCCGCTGAACAGCATCGTAAACACCACCAGCATTAAGATCGGCTTACGGAAATCCATATCTTTGCGTGCTAACGGATAAGCCATTAAGCAGGTAAAGAATATGTTGATCAACGTGCCTGTGACTGTAATGTAAATGGTGACCAGCAAACTTCTGGTGAGCGTTTGGGTAGAGAAAATATACTTGTATGCATCCAAAGACAAATCTGTCGGGAAAAGGATGAACCCGCGCAGCAGCAATTCTTTCTGTGTAGCGAACGAACCGGCAATGACATAAATGAACGGGATTACGGTAATCAAAGCAAATATAAGCAAAAGTGTGATGTTCAAGCTATCGAATATTCGGCTTCCCCAGCTCTGCTTGATCGGCATAGTGGTCAACGCTCCTTTCCTAATAGATACCTTCTTCTCCGAATTTTTTGGCCAAATTATTGGATACAACGACAAGGATCAAACCGACGATCGACTTAAATAGACCAACCGCCGTACTGAAGCTGTACTGTCCTTGGCTGATTCCGACGGAGTAGACATAGGTGTCGAATACCTCTCCGACATCCCGGTTCATTGCGTTGAGCATAAGGAAAATTTGTTCAAAGCCCGTATCGAGAAAATGCCCAAGACGAAGGATGAGCAGAATAATGATGGTGCTGCGAATGGCCGGCAGCGTAATATGCCACAACTGGCGAAGCCGGTTCGCGCCGTCCATTCGTGCTGCTTCATATTGCTGCGGGTCTACCCCGGACAATGCCGCAAGGAAAATAATCGTTCCCCAGCCCGTTTCCTTCCACATGACCTCAGCTGTAATGATCGTCCGGAACCAATCGTTGCTCACAAGGAAATTGATCTTTTCTCCACCGAAACGTACCAGCAGCTCATTCACGATGCCGCCTTCCGTCGTCAGGAACATATAAGCAATGCCCACGACTACGACCCATGACATAAAGTGAGGAATGTACACCAGCGTTTGAACGATGCGCTTAGAGAATTCATGTCTCAACTCGTTGAGCATAAGCGCAATCACAATCGGCAGCGGAAAGAAAAACAGGATGTTGTATGCAGCCAGAATAAGCGTATTTCGAAAAAGAACAAGAAAATTCGAATCGCTAAAAAGACGTTCGAAATGTTTAAGTCCAACAAAAGGACTGTCCCAGAAGCCTAAAAACGGCTGAAAGTCTTTAAATGCGATGAAGATGCCATACATCGGCCAATACTTAAAAACGAGAAAGTACAATAGGCCGGGGATTACCATAAAATATAGCCACCGGTTCCGCACAAGTCTGCCCGTCATTGTCGATGACATTGCAGCCGATGATGCAGAGACTCTCGTTGTGATACTTTTTTGCATGTTGCTACCATCCTTTCGTTTCCTTGTCACATTGGCTTGGGTGATTGAATTTGTAGTTCTATCATAGGCAGGGGTTTAGATTGCCGTCGATAGTCCCTGCTTGATCAGATTGGCAGCCCACTGTCATTCTTATGGCATTAACCTGGAGTTGTCATTAGTTGCGATCGCTGTCATTGGTTGCTTTTGCTAGTTGTAACCATAATAAAAAGGCCTACCGGAAGGTAGACCCTAATTGATCTTTACTATTTTAATCGATCACCTGTACCCCTGACGGCACCTGATATTCCGTTCGTACGCTTCCGTCTTTCTCCCTTTCGTGCCTGACATGTATGATGCCGTGCGGCGTCGGGTACTGGCCCTCAACCCAATCCAAATCATGTAAATTAGGACTAATCCTCACCCTGCGAAAGCCCGGCTCCACCGGCGTAATGCCAAGCACGTACTCCGACAGCCAAGCGGTAGGCCCGGATGCCCAACCGTGGCATAAACTATGGCGATATCCTTTGTAGCAATAACCGCCATATGTACCGTGCACATCGATTTTCCCCGGGGGCGTCAGTTCATCAATTCTTGCGGCATTGTCCATCCAATGGATATCGAAGTCTTCCCAGAATGTCGTCGCTCCGAGTTCCAACATGCCTCCCCAATAAGTGCGGATACTGTCAAAGCAACCGGCGATGTCACCGGCTTCAGCGCGGGCACGGAGCATATAGTAACCATAAAATGTCGAATAGCCCTTCGGGGCGTTCGGCGCAATGACCTCGCGGTTCGCTTCAGAAAGATCCAACAGCCCGGCAAGCCCTTGCAGCGCTGCCGCTTGCTTGCTGAAAGCATGATGAGGCGCAATTTCGCGCAGCCGCCGTTCGAGAGACTCGCAGAGCTTGACGACCTCATCCTCGCCAAGCAGCCTACAGAGCCGCGCGCCTGCCTGCATCGCAAGCACAAAAAGCGCATGAACACCGGCCGTAACGCCGGCCGGATTGGATGATGCGGGCCAATCCAAGAACGGTCGATACACATCGATCGTTCCATCCGGCATTACTTTCCCCGCCAGCTCGCGAAGCAGCCCCGTCAAGTATGTGCGTTGTTCCTGCAAATACCCCTCGTTCCCATGCTGCATGTACCAATCATGTTGAACGAGCAGCCACCAAATCGAGTAGGTCGGCATGTCCATAAACATGGGCAGCGGGGAACGATCCCTCTTGAAATCCATACTGGACGGTACGATCTCGTGTTCGCCAAAAACGGCGCTGATCGTAGCGACTTCGGGATGCATGTCTCCGGTCCATACCATCCGGTCCCGCTTGATCCCGTCCCACAGATAATCCTGCATATTCAGATGAACCGTATAGGCGCCCGTCTCCCATATCTGATTCAGCAGCGAATCGCTGCTTCTAAAACTACCCTTGTACTCGATATCCCGGAATAGGAACACGGCTTGTACGCTCTGCAGCTCGAGCGTGCCTTCATCTAATAGATCGATCCGCGCAAAACGAAATCCCGTCGTACCGAATTCGGTTGTCCCGAGGAGCCCGACGTCCACAATACTGTCGCGTGCCACATGGTCATTGGTCGCATTGCCCGGACCTCCCAGATCACTCATCGCTTCCATGGCGGATTCGCCTAATCGGATACGTACCCGAACGTTCCTCGACGGGAAGCGTCCTTCCACAACCGATATCCTGATTCCTCCATGCAACTCCATTCCGAAGTCCAGCAGTATGCCCGGCGCTTCCCCTTTATGGCTAAGAATGCACGCGTTTGGCGCTTCTTTCGTCACCTGGCCGCCGTTCGAGCAAAGCAGTCCTTCCGGATGGATCACCTCGGAGCCGTCTCCAGAATTCGTGGTCCACAGAAGACGCGTAGGCTCGAGATAAGCTCTGGTTCGCGGATCGATGACGAGGCCTCTCTCCTTCAGCGATTTCATACTCATACCGATATCCCCTTTCAATCGTCTTCAATCTGAGGCTCATGAAATGCAGGTTGAAAAATAGAGGCATCTATTGATGCCTCCATCCGTTGTTGAAATTTTTTGGCCGCTTGCTTGTACCAACAGCCGTAGTCGCCTACTTAGATTTTACTGACAACTTCCTTATTTTGAAGCAGAGCTACCAGAAATGCCAAAGTCAATCCTTGGCCCCATCCTTGCACTCTCTTCTTGGAAATCACCTTGTAGTCATCTGCAGAATACATCACCGCCGTACCTGCAGATACATTCCGGACCGAACCGTCTTCATCAATATTTGCCAAGATGCCTTCATAAGCTTTGGCCATATAATTCTGATGCAGCGGGTGTGCATAGATTACCAGTGAAGCGGCAATACCGGCGGAGGCGGAGGTTTCTTCATAGGAAGTCTCATCATTCAAGACCGTACGCCACAGTCCATTCGGTGATTGCAGCCTGACCAGAGCGCTTAATTGATCACCGAGAGCCCCTCCGATCTGCATCCACATAGGCATAAAGGGATTCAGCATTTTATAGGCCTGCGCCATCGTATATGCGGCCCATGCATTGGCTCTGCCCCAGTAAATAGCGGACAAATGATCTTCCTTGACATTATCCCATGCGTGATAGAACAAATTCGTCTTCGTGTCCTGAAGGTATTCTTCATGCCAGTAAAATTGATTAAGCGCATCGTCAATGTATTCCTTTTTGTCAAGCTTAAATCCAAGCCGCAGCAGGAAATAGGCGGCCATAAACAACGTATCCGCCCAAGCCTGCTCAGGAAAGTCATTTTCGGAGGATACCGTATGCTGGAACACGCCTTCTCCGAATCGGATGGCGTCTTTTCGCAAATATTCGGCTTTCAAAAGCGCCAGATCAAGGTACTTGGAGTCGCCTGTGGCTTCATGCAGGGTCAGCATCGTATGCCCCATGGCACAAGCGTTGACCATCATAGGCGGCAGTCCGAGCTCCAGGTACTCGTCCACCCATTTGACCAGAAAATCGATGTATTCTTGATTTCCCGTCACTTCCCACGCTTTGCAAATCCCGTAATAAGCCACACCGCAGGACCAGTTCCAAGTGAAATCCATATTCATTGTTCTGCGGACTACCCGGTCTATAAGCTCTTTTACTTCGTTTTCGTCGTATTCAAATTTTCGCATATTTATTCCTCCGTATACTCTGCACGATGAAAAGTATAGTTTTCATTATCCTGTGCCAAAAATGATTCTCTTGCTTCAAGATTATCATGAAAATAGGAATGATTTCTCCGCAATTATGCACAAATATGCCTTAAACCCCGTATATATTGATATAATAGGTGTTCGAAGTTTATGAGAAAGGAGTCCTCCATGACCGTTCAATCACTCCCTGGCAAGCTTAGCTTAGGCTCAATAAGCGATCCGTTGTGGATCGAATACGACCGGAGAATCGGCCATTATTCAATGAATCACACTCACTACCATATGGCGTATGAAATTTATTATCTGTTTCGCGGGGAAAGAAACTATTTTATCAGAGACTCCTTTTACCCTGTCCACGCGGGTGATTTGGTGCTCATCGACTCCAACGCCGTTCACAAAACGTCCGAGCGGAGCGAACCCAATCATGAACGGATCGTTCTGCATTTTGCTCAATCATTCTTTAAGGAATATTCGCAGGAGGATAGGGATCTACTGCTGGCCCCCTTTGCCGAAGCCCAACCGCTCGTCAGGCTGAACCTGAAAGAACGGATGCATGTGGAAGAGCTCCTTGGCTCTCTGCTGAGCGAACTAAGTGAATGCCCTCCAGGGTATCAACTGCATATCCGGAACATGGCTATTGAATTGCTGCTGTTCACAGCTCGCCACATTCTGAAACGCAAAGCTCTGCCGGAGGTTGAGCTTACTCCGATCCAGCGGAAGGTAACCGAAATCATCCGCCACATTAATCTGCATTACAAGGAACCTCTTCATCTGGACATGCTTGCCAAGCAGTTTTTTATTAGCAAGGGCCACCTGTGCCGCGTCTTCAAGGAAGTCACCGGCTTCGGCTTTACCCAGTACATCAACATCACCCGGGTAAAAGAGGCCGAACTCCTCTTGCGAGAAACGGACTGGAGTGTAACTCAGGTGTCAGAACACTGCGGCTTTGAGAACTTTTCCCACTTTGGAAAAGTGTTTAAAATGCTGTCAGGCCTCTCGCCCCGCGCCTATCGGAAACTAGAGCACTCCAAAAAATGAGATCAGTTTGTCGTCGCAACCCGTTTATATGCGTTTCTAAAATAAAGGGGTTGACCTTGTCATCTTGGATGACAATCGGATCAACCCCTTTTAGCTTATTCAAGTAATCTTTAAGATTGGAATTTTCTGAACAGCGCGGAGCGATAGTAAGGAACAGGTCGTATGTGATGGAATACAGCCAATTCGATGCCTTCAAAGCGTTCAACCAACGCCTGATTTACGAAGGTGTGAACCGTGCCCTTGCGCAGCGGAGTAATGGACAAATGAATCGCTTGATGCTCAAGGTCATCCTTAAACTGTTTCAAGCCGATCGGCCAAGCTTCTCCGTAATGAATATGATCCGTAAGCAAGCGGTTATCCAAATAAGCAGCTGCCACATCGCCGTCATATTCCACTTGCAGAAAGACATCCGAAATATGGCTGGGCCACTGGGTATCGATTTCGACAAGCGCGCTTCGTTCTTGAGGATAAGTTATTTGAATGTCCGGCGTGTAGGCTTCAACCTCAATTCGGTAGGTTTGGAACAGCCCCTCCTGCCGCTCAGTCAATAATCCGTGATCCAATCTTGTTTCTTCGGACAAGGCAGGTAAGACGGAAATGCTCCAGCTTGCATCGCCTTCGGAGGTAGCGTTCAATCGCTCATCTTTTACATAAAGCCGGCTGCCGCTAATAAACAACCGATCTTCTCCCCAGATCCTGAACTTGTAAACCTGAAGTGCTTCCCGACGCGTCAAGACGATTACCTGCACCGTTTCACCATTCGCCAGCGTTACTTCAAGAGCATATTGCATGCCGACTTGCGGCTTGACGATCATTGCATTCGGTTCCTCTATAATCACGGCAGCTTGCTGAGAAACCCTGGCAACACTCTTTCGGTTAAATACGATTTCCGGCTCAAGCCCCTCATGTGCATAAAAGACAAGCACGCGTTCCTTGCCGCCGTCCAATACCGTTAGCGGCTGTACGGTAGCGGTGATGATATCGACGCCGGCTACTTCGATATGGAAAGGCAGCACCGTACTGGTTCCCTGTTTCAGTGAGAGCGTCCCGCTATGCGGGAACGAGACCTTACCCTTTGGCGTGTCAAGCTCGATCCTGACGCCTTCACGGTCAGGCATCTCCAAATGGTCCTGAAAATTGTTCAAGAATAGGAATCCTGAGCCATCCTTCTGCCGGACGCACCAACGGAGCGATTCGATATCCTCCGGATGAATGTCCGATTGACCTGCGGGAAGCACTGTTCCCATAGGTGCGATGATCGGGCCATAAGCTTCCATGAACAAGGCAAGCGAACGGATTCGATCATAAGATTTGCCTACTCTCCCAAATTCGCCGAGAGGAGATTGATAATCGTACGTGATTTTCGGCAAACCGTACTCATTCAAGTATCCGTGCTTGCCAACCGCATTGGATCCGCCGTGGTACATATAATAGCCCAGCAAATTGCTGCCGCTCGCCAGCTTGACCAGCGTCATTGCCTCTACGCTCTCCGGGCTTACATTTGGTCTGGCCGTATAGCTTACCTGCATGCCGCCTGCCATCTCGCAATAGGCGACTGGATATTCGAGCGTATCGTAGTTGACGGCCTCTGACGGCTTTACATGCAAGTCCCGATAGATATATTCTCCGCTCGGCGGCTGATTTGGAATCCAAGGGGTATAGGCATAGCCTGCCAACATCGGCAACGTGTCTTTCTCTGGTACAGCGGCGCCTCCCCATGCCGTTGCCGTGAAGAATGCAGGCTTTATTCCCGATTCCTCCGCAAGGCGGCGAAGTTCAGCCATATGCTCGTTACCGCCTTTGCCGCTAGACATGAATACTCCTGCCTTATATCCCCAAGAATCAAGAGGCGCACCGCAATGCATAAATTCGTTCTCAAGCTGAACGCCAATGATAGGCCCGCCTTCCGCGAAATAGGACCCTTTCACCTGCTTCGCAATTTGACGGTATAGCCGTTTGGCGTAGAATAGGTACCTCTCGTCATTGGAGCGGATCTCCAGCGGCTTCTCAAATACCCAATCCGGGATGCCGCCGTTTCTGACCTCGCCATGGCAAAACGGTCCGATCCGAAGAATAAGCGGCAGCTCATGCTTGGCGCACAGATCGACGAAGTGTCGCAGATTGCGACTTTCTCCCCATTGGAAAACGTTCTCTTCCTCCTCGTGATAATTCCAAAACACATATGTCGCAACAATGTTAACGCCGCCGGCCTTCATTTTTAACAATTCTTCCTCCCAATGCAGATAAGAGAATCGCGAAAAATGAAACTCGCCTACAACCGGCACAATCGGCTGGTTGTCCCAGGTCATATAAAAATTTGTAAAGCCGAAGCTTTCACCTTTTGGATTTTGCGCTTGATTCACTCCTAATTTCCCCGGAAATATTTGTTTGTTCGATCCATCCAGCTTCATGTTATATGCTGTCATTTGTGCTTGGCCTCCCGTAAATGATTTATTTCATTCTGTTTCAAGCATCCGTTCATGACCGAAAACCCCGTAGGCCGAAATATTTCAAATTTCACGCCCTTCGTCTTTGCCGCAGCAGATACAACAATTTCGGTTATCCACTCCTCTCCTGCTGACAAATCGGGAATTTCGATCCTGATCAGATCGGTAGGAGTTCCATCCTGCTCCAGTGTCATCCGGTATCCTTTTACCGAATAAGACGGGATATCACTGCGGACCAATAACGTCAACTTGAGAGCTTCGGCTTGCTCTGCCCATTCCACTTGTAATGCAAGCGGAGAAGCGGTTTCGCGCAGCTTCCAATAGGAGGGCTTAGGTACCCCGTATAGATCCGTGGTTCCGTGCACGCGCTGGCGCAGCCGGCCGTCGCCTTCCTCGCCCATCTGCGTGCGGTAATCGTTCAAACTGAAAAAGATAAGTGCGGCAATACCGCCATGCTTGCGGTACTCTTCCGTTTTCTGCTCCAAAATTCCGATGCGTCGCGGATCGCCCCCTTCGAAAGCCGGCTCGCATAAGCCATACTCCGCGACCACAAGCGGCTTCTCTGGATAAGCCGTACGGATTTGGCTGATTACGGCCGTCTCGTCCAGCTCTCCATGCCAAGTACCGATATAATCGTTCCACATCAATAGATCGCCTGCGCCGGTTGCATCCTTTGACGGCTCGAAATGAACCGAATTGGATACGTAATTGATAAACCTGCTGCTATCAAGAATCTCAACAAAAGATTTTAATTTTTTCATATAAGCAACCGTTTTGGGTGATTGCCCATTCACTTCATTGCCGATTCCCCAAGCGTAAATGCACGGATGATTGTAATGCCTAACCACCATTTCCTCCGCGTGCTGCATGGATATAGGCAGTAGGGTTTCATCCGGCTCATCCGGCTGCTGCCAGTGCGGAATCTCCTCTTGGACGAGCAATCCGTTGCGGTCACACCAGTCAAGCAAGATGCTGTCCTGCTGCCAATGAAAACGAGTAATGACACAGTTGGCGTGTTTGATCTGCTTCAAGGAACGAATCAAATCATCTTCGGTTTCCGCCATTCCTTTATCGGGATGAGAGCCCGGCATCCATTCCACGCCCATCAATCTTACGGGTTCCCTATTGAGCAGCAACTTGCTTCCGTCTGTCGTGATTTCCCGAAAACCGATATGGACCGTAAGCTCGTCCGAGCTCTTATCGTCCAGCATGAGTTCAAGCTTAATGTCATACAAGTGCGGATGGTCAAAGTGCCATAACTTCACCTGATCGATCATTATGTCATTTATGTGGAGCTTGCCGTCCGACACGCATGCCGAATATTCTTCAAGCGCAATTGGCTTACCCTCATGCTCGACGGTGACCTTTAAAACGGCCTGCCTATCTGCCTTAATTCCGCGCTCGCAGAGCTTGATTTGGCCGTTCAAAATTCCTCTATTGTCATTAGCGCCAGCTTCTTTAAACAGGGGCTTTGCATTTACATTAGCGTAATCAATAGCGGCTTCACCCGTCACAATCAATGAAACCCCGCGAATCAAGCCCCCGTCATCCGTCCAATCAAAGCTATTTTTGATCGGCAATGCCACATCGCTATTCTCATTATTGACAGACACCGTTAATAAGTTTTCGGCGCCCGGCCTGGCAAGATCCGTTATATCAATAATAAACGGGGTATAGCCGGAATGCTTATGCTGACCAGCCTGAATGCCGTTTAACCAGACGGTTGCGTCGCGGTAGGCCGCATTAAATTGCAGCCGCAGCATTTTCCCGTCCCAATCCGCAGGAATTTCCAAGTCATAAGAGTACCAAGCCGTACCTCGGTACTCCTCGAGTCCTTCCTCTACATTCCAGGTATGCGGCACCTTTACCCTCTTTGAGTCTTCGAGTTTGCTCAAATACCATTGCTTTTTTATTCCGATTCCGTCCGGGTCTGTCCGGAAATGCCAATTCTCCGCTAATGGAGTCATAATACGGGAAGACAAGTGCATCCCTCCTTCCTTCGTCAGTGATGTTTATGGAATAGAAATGATAGACTTGCTCTTCATTCCATCTTGTGCCAGCTTCTTGTGTAGGGCAGCTCCCTGATGATTGCGGTCTAGCGCCAATGCCTGGTCGAATTGCTCTGCTGCTTCCTCAAAGCGTTTCATGCCAAGCAGGCCCAGTCCCATCATAAAACGGCAGTGGATAACGTTGTGTCTGTCAAGATTCTCTTCAAATACGAGAAAATCCGGCAAGGATACGGCAAAATAATCGATTTTCACCTGATCGAACACATGCTTCTCGGCATAATCGATCAGTTTATTGAATCGGCGTTTCGCCTGTTTGGCGTTATTTAGCTTCTGCCAGGCCAAGCCTTGATAAAAAATCATTTCCGGCGGTTGGTCGTTATAATACATAGCGCTTGCCGGCTCCTCCAGCCCTTGCGAGGCTGCTTCGAAAGCCTGCTTTGCAGCTTCCTTATTGCCTTGCCCTTCCAAAGCGCAGCCCAAATAGTAATGAATGTTGTTTTCTTGTGCCCCCTCCAGCTTCGCTTCGCCTAGATTAACAGGGTTTTCAAGCGCTTTTCTCAGCAAATGCTCTGCATCCGCGAACCGGCTGTCATCGAGTGCAAGCTTCGCCAGCTCGACGTGCGCCTGCACGTATTGGCCAAGCGTTTTGCCTTCGCCGCCTTCCCATGGATGGAACTGGCGAATTTCTAGCAGCTGCAGGGCTTTCTCATAGCTGCCTATCGTATTGTGCAGCGTAACAAATTCTATATACAAATCATCCCGTGAATTCACTAGTTCAGGATACCGATCCAGTAAAGCAAGCCTTTCCTCCGGCGTCCGTTGGATTTTCTTATACAGTTGATCCAGCTCATAGAAAATTCTCGCATCTTTATCATCGCAGGCAAAAGCGGCCTCTAGCGAAGTTCGCGCCTTATCCGGCTCGTTATTCTTATTAAAGTAAGCCAGTGCCAGATTGCGATGGGTGACGGAATATGAAGCATCCAGCTTTGCGGATGCTTCCCACTGAGCAACCGCGTCATCGTGGCGTTTCTTGTCATAGTAAAAATTCCCAAGGAAGTAACGGGCTCTTGCGGCATCAGGCTCCTGTTTTACGATATATTCCAGAACCGTGAGATCAAATAGCGTATTGGGAAAGCAATAATCGGGAGCTGCTTTTTCTCCCGCCAAGAGATGCCTCGCCGCTAACTCCGCACGACCCGATCGGGAGAAACAATAGCTCAAAGCATAATGTACCATCGGGTATGCTTCGCTTTCATCGTTCGGCGCAATGATCCGAAGGGACTGAATCGCTTCCTCATAGAGACCCGAACCTGCGTAATCGGCAGCCAGCGCGATATGATTATGAGGATCCTTGCGCATGAGCCCTGTAAGCTCTTGAAGCGCATGTTCGGCATTCTCTGTTTCCCCAACCGCTTTATAATGCAAATGCAATTCATAATACGCTCCGAAATCGGCAATATCGAGCCCTATCGTTTCCATGGCTGCAGCCTTTGCTTCATCCAGGCGTCCAAGACGGCGAAGCAGGGAGGTTCTTAAATCTCTAGCCTTATAATGCCGGGAATTCCGAATGAATGAACGGTCGACAAGCTCAAGCGCTTCCTCGAATGCGCCCTTCTCTGCAGCAATTTGTGCGAGCGAGAAATATCCGCTGTCCTGCCAAGCCGCTGACCAAACTGCTTTATAGAAGGCGGCGAAAGCATCATCAAGCCGCCCCTGCTGCTTCAGCGCCACGCCTAGCTGATAGTACGCTTCGCTGTCGTAAGGATTCGGATTACTCCAGGTCAGGCTGCCGATTGCTTTCCGAAAATGCTGCTCGCTTTTGGCAAATAGCCCTCTTCTCAACAGTAATGTTCCGTATGCAACGTTGATTCTAATATCGGAATCGTCCCGTTTCAAGCCTTCCAGATAATAGGCTTCCGGCTCGAACGTCGCATGGCGGTATTGCTCCAGATGAAGCCCGGCCAAATACAGCTGCTCGTTTGTCTTCAAATCTTTTGGTTCCGGCAACGGCTTTGCAGCTTCCGGAATATCCTCGATCTGAGGTTTTTTCGGCTGGTAGCCGACCAATAGCCTGCCCGAAGCGTTTTTAACGGCCAACTTCAGGTCATGCTCCTCGTCATCCGGATGGAGCGGAACGGAAGCGGTAAACGTTTTTCCTGGCGAGAGCGCAGCCGTTTCCATGATATAAGCTCTGTTCTTGCTGCTAAGCTCAATCTTTGCTCCTTCCAGTGCGGATGTCGCATAGGCTTGAACGGTTACCAGCTTCGTCTGCGCATCCACTTCTAAATTTACCGCTGCATCGATCGTCGCGTTTTTTACGATTCCGATATTTTTATAAGGCATGAAGTATTGTTTGAATGATTTCTCCTCGAAAGGCTGAAGCCATGTGAAATCCGGCTGATTGTCGGTATATACGCCTGTCATCAGCTCAATATACGGCCCATCCTCATCGGTCAGGCTTCTATCCCATGCCTGGCCGAACTCACCATTTCCCCATGTCCACTGTTTCTTTCCCGGGGAAATATGATGATTGGCGACATGCAGAAGTCCCGCTTGCACCGAGTGGTCATACCCGCCGACAAAATTGAAATCCGATTTATAGGCCATATACGAGGTAGGAACCGGTATGTTCTTGTATCTGGAAATGTCCACACCCTCGGAATAATCCATTTTGTAATAAGTGCCTGTCGCAACCGGAAATTTGGATACGTCGCGCTTGCCATGATCGAACACCGCATGGACGTCGGGAGGAAAGACCGATTGGGTATGGTCGTTTACCGCAACCGCGGGGTTCGCCCACCATAAAAAGGTTTGCGGCTCTTGCGTCCGGTTGTAGAGCTGTGCATGAATTTCCAGGTACGCCTTTCCCGGATGAAGCGTAAAGCCGGCCGTCACCTTCGTGCCGTACATGCGGTCGATTTCACTGACCCATACCGTAGCGCTGCCGTCATCATTTTCCGTCATCTTATATTCGACCGGCCCAAACGTATTCGGCCGATGGTGCTGAGGCCAGTTAAACTCAATGCCGCCCGAAATCCACGGTCCCGCGAGACCTACGAGCGCAGGCTTGATGACCTGATTATAATAAACAAAATCGTAATTGTTCGTCTTATCGACGGCCCGGTAAATCCGCCCGCCGATTTCCGGCATGATTTCGATTCTTATATATTCATTCTCCAATACCAGAATCGTATAGGGCTTTAATTGCTTCTCATCTTCGATTTTGTCGATAACGGGGTGAGGGTATACGCGGCCAGAGCTGCCCTGGTAAACACGCTTTTCTAAAAACATCGGATTTTTATCCGGTTTTCCTACACCGTACGTTGGAATTTCAACTACTTCTTCCCACACGCGGGAACGTTCATTATTCTGACTCATTAAACTCACTCCTCTACCTCTGATCGAGACATCCTGAATGCTATTTACAGCTTTACTTTACAGCATAACGGACGTCCAAACCATTAAGCATGTTCTGAAATCAATGGATTATATTCTGTTTTTATTGGTCAGTACTTTCTGCTAAAATAGGTTTATCATAAAGCATCAACAATTGCCTGAAGGAGCGGCTTTCATGAACATACAAAAAAAAGCGGACGGTTTCGATTTAGAAAAAATGTTTGTGCTTTCGCAAGACCAGCTAGGACTTATGGCCGAGCATCCGTTAATCAAACAAGCGTATATTACTGATATTGGATATTACCCCAAAGCTTCTAACCACTTCCGCGAGAGATTGCTCGGCACGGAGGCCTACATTATCATTTACTGCGTTCGCGGCAAAGGATGGTTTAAGCAAGGCAGCGAAGCCAAGATCGAGATAAAGGAAAATACCTACATGGTCATCCCCTCAGGGACTCCCCATTCCTATGGCGCAGATGAGGTTGACCCATGGAGCATTTACTGGTTTCACTTAAAAGGCGAGCAGATTGAACACATTCTGCAGTCCAGCGGCTTGCGGAGCGGTTCCGCTCATTTGCAATCGACCGATGCCGAGAAGCTGATTGACCTTTTCCACCTATGCTATGACTTGTTGTCGGCAGGGGCTTACACGGATACGAGTCTCCTCCATGTATCGCATGCCGCTCGGTATATGATCAGTTATCTGGGCTTGATGCAGAAGCTGCACAAGGAAGAGAAATCGCAAGCTTATTTTGACCGTGCAGTCTTGTACATGCAGCAGATGCTGGAGATGAGCCTCAGTCTGGATGAGCTTGCGGATCAAACAGGCATTTCCAAACAGCATTTAAATCATGTATTCCGAAATGCTGCCGGCATTTCCCCAATTGATTATTATCTTCGTATGAAAATGCAAAGAGCTTGTCAATTACTGGATCTGACCGATAATTCTGTCAAGGAAATTGGCCTGTCAATCGGAATCGGAGACCCGTTCTACTTTTCCCGGCTGTTCAAGAAAATGATAGGCCGCTCACCCACCGAATACCGCAGCCAGTTAAGAGGCTAAATCGAAAAAAAGAACCGGCCGATGACTTTGGCCGGTTCTTTCCTTCTCTAATATATAAGCAGCTTATTGAATGGATTTTAAATATTCTTGCGTTTGTTTTTCAACATCCGCTTTTACTTTTTCGATTCCTGCAGCTTTTAGCTTTTCAGTTAATTGATTGTAAGCCTCATCGACATTTTTTACCGCGCCTATAAAGAGCGGACTGCCGTACTGCGTAGATACGTTGGCAATATTCGCGATTTGAGCCTTGACGTTCTCGCTGTTGAAGGTGAAGCCTGCATACAGAAGAGGCTTCAGCTTATCGCCGACGGAACTCCGGTGATCAACGTACGACTGCGGCCAGTTTGCCATCGGCTTGAAAAGATCCTTGTTGACGAACCAGAAGCCGCTAGAATCGGCCGGGAATGTATTATTCTCCTGCGTTACCCCGTCCGGGAGACCGATTTTATCGTCTTCCGTAATCACGTAGTTTTCACCTTCAATACCGAAAGATGTCAGATACACATATTCAGGGTCTTGCATGATCAGATCCATCGCCTGCAACGCGCGCTCCGGATTATCTGAGTTGGCAGCAACGGCAAGTCCGTTGTTCAACCAAGTGTTTTGCGGCGCATGTCCTTGAGGCGACAACGCTGTCAAAATATCGACTTCGATGCCTTTCTCCGCGCATTGTTCCGTTACACTTGCCACGTCAAGCGAATTGCCGAACGCAACGCCGGATAATCCTTCGCAGAAATTATCTTTCGATCGCGTCTTGTTGGCATACGGATTTTTGTTCACGTAGCCCTTGTCGTACCATTCTTTCATGATATTCGCAGCAAACTTGCCTGCGCTGAGGAATGGTTCCTCAACGGTCGTAAACACTTTGCCCGAAGTATCTTCGTAGTCATAGGCAATGCCTTGGGCCATGGGATTGCCGGAATCAAGCGGCTGCGTATAAGCAAGCTTCTCGTTCGTTAAATAAAGGAACGGAGTCGGCAAATCAAATTGGCTGTCCAAATTAAGCGGAATCATATCGGGTTCGTTCTTCTTAATGGCTTCCAGATAAGGACCCAGCTCAGAAAGTTTGGATATCTCTGCAATGCCGTATTTTTCCCGTAAATCGCGGCGAATCAGAGCAACGCTCGCTTTCCGGTCAGGCGTAGCAGTCGGCACCATGTACGTTATGCCGTTAATTTCCGCAGCTTTCAGTGCAAGAGGATCCAACTTCGCCATGTGAAGCGGCATGTACTTCTTGAGCAGTTCTTCATTTAGCTCGTAATACGCTCCTTTCATGGCCTCCTGCACATAGAAGTTCCAATCAGCTGCAAAAATAATGTCCACATCCTCACCCGATGCGAGCACTAATGGATATTTCGACTGCACTTCGCCCCAACCGATGTAATTGAGATCAAGCGTGGCGTTGATATCTTCCTTCAGCTTTTTGTTAAGCTCCGCCAATACCTCCGGCATGCCTTTTGGTGCTTCCCCAAGGAGATACATGCTAAGCTTAACTTCTTTTGAATTGTCAATGGCAGCGTCGCTGCTTTCACCCGCATTGTTGCTTGCTGAAGGAGCATTGCTGCCAGAATTGTTTGAGCATGCCGACAATACAAGAGCAAACATAACAAATGCAATGATAACTAAATTCATCTTTTTCTTCACTTTCTCAATTCCCCCTTGAACCTTGAAATGTGTTTATTAAGCTATATCAATCCAAGTTGCGGATTCATACCGAGTGAAGCTTGCCTCTATGGCTGCCTCTGGGCTTATCCTTTTACAGCTCCGATCGTAACGCCCTTTACAAAGTATTTCTGTACGAACGGGAACACGAGCAGGATTGGCCCCGTTGCAATGACGGTCATAGCTAGCTTGAACGTTTCCTTCGGCTGGTCTATCGCGCCGGCATACTGAGCCATGGACGAGGACATGTTAACCGACGATAGCATCTTATAGAGCATATATTGCAGCGGAATCAAATGATCTTTGTCCACAAACATCATAGCCGTCCACCAATCATTCCAATATGCCAGAGCCGTAAACAGTCCAATAGACGCCAGCGCCGGCTTTGAAAGCGGCAGCACCATTTGGAAAAATATCCTATACTCTCCGGCGCCGTCAATTTTTGCCGATTCGATTAACGGCTCCGGTATGGAGCCTCGAATAAAGCTGCGAAGAATGAGAATGAACATGACGTTGAACATAGGAAGAAGGATAAGCACGCCAAGCGAATTTTTAAGCTCCAAATATTTCGTAACGAGAATGTAAAACGGAGCAAGTCCTCCATTGAACAGTGTCGTAAAAAATAGGAAGAAGGCTAGCGCATTGCGATACTTCACTTCCTTGCGGTACAGCACGTAGGCTGCCATTGTCGAGAATAGAAGCCCAATCACCGTTCCGATGACCGTGATGATGATCGAGACGCGGTAAGCGGAAAGCACTTCGGCCGGATATCGGAAGATAAAAGCATAAGCGTCAAGCGAAAAGTCCCGGGGCCAAAACCAAAAGCCTTCTTTCAGAACCACGCTTTCCGCGGAAAGCGATCCCGCAACCAGCACGACGAAAGGAATGAATGTAATTAAAGAAATGATGCCGATGACGATATAGGCCAAAGAAGAAAATAACGGCGCAGCATTTAGTTTGTTCGTACCCATTTTTTATCACCCGCTTGTCATAATATGGCGTCTAGAATAAGGCCTGATCTCTATCGTAACGTCTGACGAGATAGTTCGCGGCCAGAATAATCACCAAAGTTAGAATAGATTGATAGAATCCGACGGACGAAGCCATACCGAAATCCTGCGTATTCACTAGCGATCGGAAAACGAGCGTATCGATTATATCTGTTGCGTCCATAAGCGAACCGTTATTCCCGATCAGTTGGTAGAACATGTCGAATTCGCCCCGCATAATACGTCCCAATCCCAGTAAAATCAAGATGATCATCGTTGGTCTCAACAACGGCAAAGTAATTCTCGTAATCTTTTGCCAGCGTGACGCCCCGTCTATCGTGGCCGCTTCGTACACTTCCTGATCGATGCCGACGATCGCTGCCAGATAAAGAATGCTGCCGTAGCCTACCCACTTCCACACATAAAGCAGGGGCAGTAGAATAAACCAATACCAGGAAGTCGAATAGATATCGATCGCATCCAGTCCGAATTTCTTGAATAGGACATTAATAATTCCAAATTCATAGTTGAGGAAGTTGTATACGAATGCCGACACCGTTACCCATGAAATGAAATAAGGAAGAAACAAAAAGGTTTGCGTTATTTTTTTAAAAAACTTCTTCTGTATTTCTGAGAGCAATACTGCCGTTACGATAGAAAAAACAGTGTACATTCCCAGAAATGCGACATTGTACAAAATCGTGTTTCTCGTGACGATCCATGCTTTGCCCGAAACGAAGAAGTACTCAAAATTCTCGAAGCCGTTCCACGGACTTCCGAAAATGCCGTCCCGGTAATTAAAGTCTTTGAAGGCCATGACTATTCCCGCCATAGGCGCATAAGCAAAAATCAAAAAGTATACGGCAATCGGAACGAACATCGTATAAAGAGGCCAGTTCCTTCGGATTTCACCAAAAAACGTAATTCCATTCTTATTTTCCGCTTTCCCTGCATTCACCACCGTCTTGGGAACGGTTTCTTTTTTCATGCGATCACCATCCGTAAGTTTCTCACTGCTATGGCATAAGTTTAATGCGATATGCATCTGAAACATACGGGATAAAGTTACAATAACCTTCGAAAACCTATGCTGTTATTCGACAATCGCTTCAAGCGGTAATTTAATCGTCACGGTCGTTCCCTCTCCAACCGTGCTTGCGAAGCTTAGTCCGAAATCTGCTCCGAACAACAAATCAATCCTCTCTTGTATATTCCGCACGCCGAAGCCGCCGGTTCGCTTGCTGCTTTTTCCGACCATCGCCCCAGTCATCTGCTTCTCGTCCATTCCGACCCCGTCATCGCGGATATGAAGCAGCAGCCCCCCCTCCTTCGACTCTGCTTTGACGGTGATGATTCCCTGCTCTGAATCCTTCTCGCGAATGCCGTGCAAAATCGCGTTTTCCACAAGCGGTTGAAGAATAATCTTCGGCACCTCGCAGCACTTAAGCTCATCGGAGAGCTCTATTGAGAGGGCGATGCCGCCTCCAAAGCGCATATTTTGAATATGAACATAGGCCTCTACATGCTTGATCTCATTTTCCAGCGTTATCATTTCTTTTCCGTTGGAGAGACTGAGCTTGTAAAATACAGCCAACTCCTCCACGACCATCGCTATATCCTGTTCTTCGCTTTCAATCGCCATAATATTGATCAAATCAAGTGTGTTATACAAAAAATGCGGATTGATCTGCGCCTGGAGCGCCTTGAGTTCCTTGTTTTTCACTTCACGTCCGAGATGATAGGTCTCATCCATCAGCTTGCCGATATTTTGCACCATCGCATTGTAGGTTTGAATCAATTCCCCTATTTCGTCGCGGCTCTCGGTTAGCTGCGCCGCATGAAAATTGCCGTCCTTTATTTTTCTCATGTGCCGGCTAAGCTGTCTCATTCTTCGGGTCGAGGATCCCGCGACAAAAAACGACAACGGCAAGACAAACGGAATAATGATGAGAAAGATGTAAATCAGCCGGTTACGCGAATGATAAATCGTCTTCAAAATATCCGACTCCGGCACGACGACGACAAGCCGCATCGCAGCATTTTGGATGGCAGTAGCACCGATCAGCAAGGTTTCTCCTTGATAGTTGACACGTTCGCCCCATCTATACGATTCTTCATATAATTCCTTCTTATCGCGCATCATTTGCTCAACGTCTTTTGCCGTCAGTTGAGCAGCCGTACTTGCGCTAAGGAGATCTCCTCGTTCATTGTAAAGAAAAGCAGAAGTATTCGGGGTTATTTTCACGTGGTCGAGTACGCTCCGAAGCGAGGAAACAGCTATTTGGGCGCTTGCGAGCCCAGAAAAACTGGTAACGCTGTGTTCTTCCGGTATTTTTCGCAAAATCGTAATTTTATCTCCATCCGCGCTTCGGTCAAGCACCGTTGCGGGAACCCATGCAAAGAATCGCTTGGATTCCTTAAACCTTCTAAGCCATACCCGATCGGCGATTTGTTCCATTTTCAAATAGTCGTTATTGCCAGCCTCACCAGCGAGACCCGCATGCAAATACAAGCGCACGCTTTCAATATCCTGATTATACGGAAACTGATGCAGCACCTTGTCCACTCTGCTCGCATCAATAGACCATTCATTAACGTCGTCGTAGCCTTTTGTTTTGCTTGCTTCGTTCTGGATCACATCGTTAAAAGAAATAAAATTCAACACTTCATGTATGGAATTAGCCTTGTATTCGAGATAGGACTTCGTTTCTTCCATGGTTCTGAGCGCCGAAACATCGGCCTGGACTTTACTCTCTTTGGCGCTCATGCTCAGATGAATATAAAGCAGTAAAATAAAAGGGATAGACACCGCGAACAAAACAGCCGCGAACAACTTGTAACGAATGCCGAGATTCGACCACAAACGTTTTACACGCGTCATATCATTGGCCCACCCTTTCGCGGTACTCGGTCGGTGTGCATCCCGCATACTTTTTGAAGAATGTCGTAAAATAATTCGGATCGGCGAAGCCCACAGCCTGCGCGATCGTATAAAGCTTCATATCTTGCTCCCTTAGCAGCTCCTTCGCCTTCTCTACCCGCACGCCGGTCATATATTCCTTAACGGTTTGTCCGCTCTGCTTCTTGAAAAAAGAACATAAATACGTTTCGCTTAAGCCGACATGATCCGCGATCATTTGGATGCCAAAGCCTTTTTCGTGAAAATGGGTATGAATGAATTTGACGATCTCCCGCATTTTACCGCTCCCGCCCTTGCCCTCTTCCCTATCAAACAATGCAAGAAGCGACAGCACATAGCGATGCAGCCGGTCCAAGTCCGGGATAATATCGATTTCCCTCCAAATATAGCGGCTGCCCCCGCCTTCTTCCTTATCGGTCAGGCCCTGTTGAAGCGCTATTTCAAGTAAGATTAGGAGGAACTGAAAATAAACATCTTTCACCCGCATAATGTCTAAATCTTTGCGCTGCCTAGCCCTTTTGGTCAGCCCTTGTATTATTTTATCGGCTTGTTCGACGTCTCCCCTGCGAACCGATTCGCGAAACCGTTTTAGCTCCTCCCAATCCGTATCCAACGGTTCTCCAGCCTGCTTTTCGGAGGGAAATGCGATTTCGCCGTAGTCCTTGTAAAATTGCAAATTACCTGCATTAACCGCGGAATGATAAGCATCCGGGATAGCGAACAGCTGCTCGGCTGTATGACCAATACCCATGTGAAACTGGATATCGGGTCCTAAGATACGGCGCAGTACTCCCCTTAGCTGCTCCAGCCGCGACCAGCCTGTCATGTAAGCGGATCCATAGGTTCCCGGCATAAGGATGACGAGCCAGTTTTGTGAATCAAAGCCGGCGATGGAGCCCCATTCGAGCATTTCTTCGCTTTTAGATAAGCTGCTTAAAATTTCCTCCTGGACGATACGCACTTCCTTCGGAATATCCGAAAAACGCCAGAACAAGGGAGCAACCACAACCGTGAATCTTCCTTCCGAAGGAATAAGAAAGGTATCCCGGTTGAGCAATGCAGGCAATACATGAGGGGAATGCGGCTCCGTAACAAGCTTGCGAACCATTTCCCGCCGCAATATAGGCAAGTTTTCGTCAAAGCTTGCTTGAAGCCTCAGTCCCTCCTTTTGCTTATCTAAATCCGTTTGGCGAACACGGACTGCCTCGCCAACGACTTCCTTGATGCGGCCCGGGTTAATGGGCTTCTCAATGAATTGAAATGCCTGCAATTGGATGGCTGATAATAAATATTCTTTGTCCGAGAAGCCGCTAAGGAAGATCAGCTTGGCATCCGAATCCAACATACGGAGACGTTTGGCAAATTCGATGCCATCCATCTTAGGCATGCGGATATCGCATAGAATGATATCCGGCATCCAGTCCCGCGCCATATCCAATGCCAAAATTCCGTTTTTAACGGACTCGACCATCGTAATTCCTAGCGATTCCCAAGCTATTCGATGATGAAGAAATTCTCTTGTCCGAACCTCATCGTCAATGATGAGAAGTTTCAAGCTCATTAGCGGCTCCCCCTAAGTTGTTACTCCGAATCTGTGATAAACTGATTCCACTTACGCTGCCAGCTGATATCATTCCAAAAAGGATGATGCGGCGCGCAATTCGAGCATAGCGTCATACCCCAGAAGCCGAGAGCCATGCCTTTGCGCAGGGCGTATTCTGCAATGAACTTCCCCACGGGGCCTTCCTCAAAGCCTGCAAGCAGCGGCGTATAGCCGACATAGCCTTCACCAATGACGATCGGAATATTAGTATGGCGAACCCAGTCGTGAATTTCCTCGAACCGGAAATCGGTCTTTTGAAGCATCGCTTGCTTATGGGCGCCGTATCGGTCATATAAATACAAATCCCATTTGTCCGGATCTGCCCAATCATGCAAATAAATGAGCTTCATGCCTACAGGATTACCCTCCATCCTCCATTCTTGGCCCTTAGGCAGCGTCCACTGTTCAAAGGAAGGGGCATCCCCCCGTAACAGTGTTTGGACAAAGGAATTCGGAAAGCTTGTCGTATCGTCATTCAAACCTGCAGCATCCATGAGCTCGTTGAGTACGCCTTTAATATATAGATGAAAATGCGCGACCTGCATATTGCGGGCGGCGTAGGCTTTCGGATAAGCTTCGTTCAGCGTATAGCTTGCGGTCATCAGTATGTCGGGATGCTGCTCCCGTAGGTAGCCAACTGCCTCCTCGATGTAAGGCTGCATGGCTTCGACAAGCGCGGGTGTATTGGATTCCGGTATGCCGCGGCTCGTGCCGACGGCGGTCAACTGCCCGAATTCCACCTCGTTATGCAGCTCCGCATATACGATTTGGCTCGCGTAGCCTTCCTCTTTAATAAAACGAATCAGCTGATTCATCGACGCCGCAATCGTCATAAAACGTTCTTCCGGCGGAATCGCCGCTAATATATCCCGCAGCTCTGGATGCGCGAGGAAGCTGGGGCTTTGCTGATACTCCCAGGAGGACAGCATAATGTAGCAATTATGCGCTTTGGCCTGTTTGAACAACTCAAGCAGATGGGCATGTCCGTCCAATTCCGCCCCGCCGCGGCAATTATACCAGCGGGTACGCTGGCCTACCTCCCCCAGATTACCGAACTTCAATGGGCCAGGTCGTTTGCCCTCCGCCGTAAACAGCATAAACGGCATCGCGCATATCCGAATCGTATTGTAGCCTCTTTCTACCGCTTCTTCGAATCTAGCCGCCAAATTGCTGTATGGCTCTCCGGGCAGCGTCATCGTGTACCAGGAAAAATCCCACATCGTTATCATTAGTTTTCGGGGCAATCGTTTCATTAGCTGATTCATCGTTCTTTCACTCCTTAGTTAAATAAGCTTTCATAGGCTTTTATACAAAGATTACAGGAGTATGCATCTGCGAACCATAGACGATCTCCTGTTCATCATGGATTATATTCTTATATAGGGATTAGGCTATGCAGGTGGAAACCGCTGGATCAAGTTCAAAGAAAATACGCAGACACGTATAACGGAATAATGTTTCATTTTCATCGCGCCGCGCACGCCGCATATATATATCGTGATGATTTGAGTCCATGGATCATTGACTGGTTTCAACTGAACTTGACAAAAATAATTGACTTAAGAACTGTCCCAGTAATATATTGTGTATGCACAACATATACAATATATAAGGAGGTTGGCTATATGCTTGCGTTAGAAATTAAAAATTTAAATAAAAAATATAAACATTTCCATTTAAGAAATATCTCTTTTCAACTGGAAAAGGGTTATATTATGGGATTTATCGGAGCCAACGGTGCAGGCAAAACAACGACTATAAAATCAATTTTGAATTTGATTCGTATGGATAGCGGCGAGATCCGTATTTTGGGCAAGGACATGATCGAACACGAACTAGAATTGAAACAAGAAATTGGCTTTGCATTTGGAGACATCGATTTCTATACTCGAAGCAAAATCAAAACGTTAACTAACGTAATCAAAAAGTTCTATTCTAATTGGGATGATGACGCCTATTACAATTATCTGAAAAGATTTAATTTGAACGAAGACAAAAAAATAGCTGAATTATCAACCGGAATGAAAGTAAAATACAGCTTGGCCCTTGCTTTATCACACGGCGCAAAGCTTCTTATTCTTGATGAACCAACTAGCGGACTTGATCCGGTTGCTAGAGACAATCTGTTGGATATTTTTCAGGAACTGGTGGAAGATGGAGAAATCAGCATCCTGTTTTCGACTCATATTACAACCGACTTGGAAAAATGTGCAGATTATATCACTTATATCGATAACGGACAAATTATCAACAGCGCCGAGAAAGAAGAATTTATTGATACCTATCGCTTGGTAAATGGGAGAGAAGATCAATTGGGTTTGATAAAAGACCAGTTAATTGCCTACAAAACGAATTCATTTGGCTTTACAGGCTTGATCCCTACTAGTGACTTTGATCCATCTTTGGATTTAAAGTCAACCGTGCCTAATCTTGAGGAGATTATGATCTATTTCTCGAAAAAGGAGGATATGCATGTATAACTTACTGATGAAAGAATTAAAGTTGGGCGTAAGTCCTTTCTTTTATTTCATGCCCTTCTTGACAGGCGCCTTAATGCTAATACCCAGCTGGTTATATTTCCTTGTCATCCTTTACTTTTGTTTTATCACGATCCCGAATATGTTTGCAGGATATAAAACCCAGAATGATTTGATATTTACAAGCATGCTGCCAGTAACAAAAAAAGACATTGTAAAAGCAAAGGTATCCGTTATTGTGATCCTGGAATTAATGCACATTGTTGTTGCAATGCTATATGGCTTGATTAGTACTCGCTTATATCCGAATTTGACCTACTATTTCTACGAACCATCCTTAGGCTTTTGGGGATTATGTTTCGTCATGGTTGCGATCTTCAATATCATCTTTATATCCATGTATTATAAGACAGCGTTTAAATACGGCGCTGCCACGATTGCATCCATTACAGCCGCGATGCTGTTCGCTGGAGGCGCAGAATGGCTCGGAATACAGAATTCGTTCGTGTCTGATGTTTTCAAAGGAACTGGTGCTGATCATTTGGCAACGCAATTTTCCATCCTGATCATAGGCATCGTGATATTTGCGATATTTACGATTATCGCTTATCATATTGCCATCAAACGGTTTGAGAAAGTGGAAATATAATGAACATAGCTATTTCGAACACATCTGATAAACCCATCTATCAGCAGCTTACAGAACAAATCAGCGCACAAATTCTCAAGGGCGAACTAGAGAGCGGGTATAGTTTGCCGCCCATACGACAAGCGGCCACGGAGCTTCGTGTTAGTATCATTACCGTAAAAAAAGCGTGGGAAGAGCTCGAACGTCTTGGTTTGATTTACACCGTAACCGGCAAAGGATGTTTCATAGCCGAACTCTCGTCCGACGAGATGCTTCAAAAACGCAATGAAATGATCTTGAAGCAAATGGTTATTGACACTTCGTATTACAAATCCTTTGGCCTCACGATAGAAGAAGTTTTTGAGCTTTTGAAGGAAGTTTATTGAATAGGCAGATATAAACAGAAAACCACATCCAGTGGATGTGGTTCAATATGTTTAATCTAATCAAACGGCGTATGATGTTCTACTTATAGACTATTCTTCTTCATAATAGCAAAGTCAGCATGCCAAGGTTGATAAAGCGGATTACAAACCACGGTTATAGTCGTATCCGATCGCTTGCAGAAATGCCCGGGCGATTACCGCATGTCCCGCCATGTTCGGGTGTACGCGGTCCCAGGCGAGCGTGCCTGGATAAATATGGGCTAGAACCTGATTAAATGCTGCCTGGGTATCGACAAACCGGGCATCATACTTGAACGCCAACTTCTTTACGACCTCGCCGTACTGATCCATCGTCCTGCGCATCGGATCTGCCTCATTCGGCTCGATATAGAACGGCGTCATTAACACAAGCCCTTGCAGCTGCGGCCTCGTACGCTTTACAAGCGCCTCCAGCGTTTCCTCATATTCGTCAATATAGACATGTTGCTCGGTCTGGGCCGGCAGATCATATTGCCGCCAGACATCGTTAATGCCGATCATGATCGACAGCCAGTCCGGCTTCAGATCCAGCACGTCCGTCTGCCAGCGCTCTTTCAGATCGCGAACCGTATTGCCGCTTGTTCCCATGTTCACAACCCGAATCCCGCTCTCCGGATATGCTGCCGTCAGCAGCGCATCCACAAGCGAAACATAGCCCTTGCCTATAGCCCCGAAGAGCCCTTCCCCGTAAGGTCTAGCACGGTCGCAATCCGTTATGGAGTCGCCGATCATGACCAATTTCGATTTTGGTTCCAACAACATGGTTTAGCCTCCCTTAAAAGTGGTACCTCATTTCAATTCACTTTGTTTCATTTCTCATTCTCGATGACCGCTGCCAAAAACGCAAGAGCGAGTCCCTGCCCCCAGCCCTGGGCCCATTTCTTATCGATGCCCAGGTAGCCGGCAATGTCGTTCATAACGGCGGTGCCGCCCGATACGTTCAGCACGCGGCCGTTGTCCGCGATGTTCGTAAGTAAGCCGTCAAGCGCCTTCTTCACGTACTTCCCATGCAGTGGATTACCTTGCATGACCATGGCTGCCGCGATGCCCGCCGTAGCCGACACTTCGCCATAGGCTTCCGGATAATCAAGCACGGTGCCCCAGAGGCCGTCTTCCTTCTGCAATTTCTTGATAGCGGCCAGTTGATCGCGCAATGAGCTCCATATATGCATCATTGGAGGATACAAATAACTTTCCGGCAGTATCCTTGCCGCGCGGGACATCGTATAGGCCGCCCAGGCGTTGGCGCGAGCCCAGTACATGCCGGACATATGATCCTTGTTGATATGGTTGTAGCCGTGATACCACAGCGCGTCGTTTTCGTCCTGCAAATAGTTGATATGCCAAAAAAATTGATGCAAGGCGTCGTGGATGAGATGTTTTTTGTCGAACATGATGCCCGCGCGCAGCATGAAATACGCCGCCATGAACAGCGTATCCGCCCAGCATTGTTCTGGAAAATCGTTTTTGGCCGACACCGTATGCTGAAGCACCCGGTCACTGAAACGCAGTGCATTATTCTCCAGGTAGTCGATCTTGCTGAAAATAAGCTCGGCATACCTCTCGTCCTTTGTATGCTCGTATAAAGTGAGCAGCATATGCCCCATCGCGCATGTATTGACCGTCCATCCCGGAAGTCCCGCTTCGATATATTCATCCACCCAGGCAACCATCCGGTCCAAATAAGCTTGCTCACCCGTTACCTCAAACGCCCGGCTGACGCCATAGTAGGCGACTCCGCCGGGCCAATCCCATGTCAGGTCCATGCCGAACGTGTATTCCGCCACGCGTCCCACGACTTGCTTCAAATCGCTTGCTTTTGCGTTAATGTTCATTTTTTTATCCCCTTATTTCATATTTCGCGCTAAAATCGCGTTTGCTTTCAATCTAAATTCAACGGCCGCTGATTGCGGCGTAATTTTGTCAAACAGCAGCAAATCATACAGATTGCGAAGCACCGCCGTCACTTCCCCCGTTCCGACCGGATCCGGCGGATCGATCGGGCTGCTGTGCTCCTCCACCCACTCCACATATTCGAATACTTGCTGCTGCTCCGGCTCCAGGAAAGGCTTCAGATCGTCTTTCACCTTCGCTGACACAGGCACGCCTCGTTCCGCCTTCATTACTTTATTCGCTTCCAGATCGTTGACGAAGAAGCTGATGAACTTAGCCGCCTCTTCCTTATGCTTCGAGTTTTTCGCTACGGAAAAAAACATGCCCGGCTTCAGAAACATGCCTTGATCTCGGTTCGGACCGGGAATCGGCGCTAACTGCAGCGGTTTGCCGTATTTCTCAACCGTCGTAATAAAATGATTGGAATACCCCCAGCCAAGCAGCGCTCCTCCCGTATAAAACGGATCCGAATCCGATAACCGAACATCGGAATACCATATATCCGGCGAGAAAATGAGACGGTCCTTAGCCATTCTCTGCATCCGGCCAAAATAGTCCACAAACAGCCCGTCATCCTCATACCCGAGCTTCGTGCCGTCAGCGGCAAACAGCGTGCGGCCGTATTGTCTGAGATAGTAGGCAAAATACTGCTCAGGCGTAAGGTCTGTTCCGACATAAACGCCTTTGCCTTTCAACTGCTCGCCCATCGCTTCAAAATCGGACCATGTCCAATCCTCGGTCGGCGGCGCAATGTCATGTAGCTTGAATACTTCCGGATCATAGACGCTGTACAGCGCGTTGACGCCCAAGTTTAAGCCGAATAAACGATCGCCAAGCTTGCCTCCCGATAAATGATTGTCGCTGATATGACTTGCGTCGATAACTCCCTTCTGAATATAAGGCGTTAAGTCCTCGAGTAAATCTAAGGATCCATATTGCGCCAAATAGGAAACATCCATCTGCATGATGTCAGGCAGCGCGTTGCCTGCGGCATACGGCGCAAGCTTCTTCCAATATTCGTTAAAGCCGGTATATTCGAACTCAATGTTCACATTCGGATTTAGCTTTTCGTACATTTCGATCGCTTGAATCGTCGCGTTATTTCTAAAGTCTCCGCCCCACCAGAACACCCGAAGCGTAATTTTCTCTTCAGCGGAACGAACGGGATCATGAGACTCCGCCTTGCCGCAGCCGAACAATATCGCAACCATTCCTAGCAGCATCCAAACCCGTATCGTCGCTCTCATCCTGCTTGTACCTCCTGAGTCAGCGGCAGCATAACCATTACTTTCGTACCGCTCCCAACCGTGCTTTCCAGCAGCATGCCGTAGCTTTCTCCGAATGCGAGCCTCATCCGATCTTGAATATTCTTAAGACCGATACCCGAACCTCTTGTTTCAACTTCGCCGCTAAGCACTTTGCGCAAATACGGTTCATCCATGCCGGGACCCTGATCCTCGACGATAATGGCAAGCCGGTCCCCGCTTTCCTGCGCGTATATGCGAATGGTGCAAGGCTCGATCTGCGGCTCGAGTCCGTATTGAATCGCGTTTTCCAATAAGGGCTGAAGCGTTAGCTTCGGGATCAGCACGTTCGCATAGCGCTCATCTACGTCCATGTGGAAATCGAGTCGATGCTGGAAACGATACTTTTGGATCGTGATGTAATGCTGTACGATTTCGAGCTCTTCCGCGATCGTAATCACGTTACGTTTCAGGCTGATCGACGAACGAAGCAAATAGCCGAGCGACACGACCATGCTTGATATTTGTCCTTGATCGTTTTTCTTCGCCAGCCAATGGATCGAATCAAGCGAATTGTACAGAAAATGCGGATTGATCTGAGCTTGCAGCGCCTTAAACTCGGTTTCCTTGATAATGAGCTGATTCGCGTAATTTTCTTTGATTAACGTATTAATCCGGGCAATCATTAACCGGAAAGTCCGCTGAAGCAATCCAACCTCGTCCATTTGCTGTATAACTGCGCCGTGCATGCTGACGCCCATATTATCCAGGTCCCCGTATTGCACTTCCTTCATCTGGGTGATAAGCAAACGAATCGGCTTCGTTAAGCTTCGGGCGAACAGCAATCCGATTACGATTACAATGGCAACCGTTGCCGTGAACACAATAATCAACGTATTTTTAAGCCAAACGATTTTTTCGAAAATATGGTTGTAAGGAACAACATTGTAATACGTCCAGCCCGTATACGATGATTTTTTCTGGGACAAAAATACCGCTTCACCGTTCAGATCCTTAATCTCATAACCGTCTGCCTGATTTAAAGGCTGCGCGGTTTGAGCAATTTCAGGGGAAAGATTGCGGAATGGATAGACGACGCTTTGTCCGGACTTCACGATCACATCGCTGCTCTCTGAAGCAATGCCCGCGTAATCCTCAACGATCCGTTCGATATTAATACGCAATATAAGGAAACCGATCGGCTCTAGCGTCAGCGGCTCGTATGTTCGCACTTCCCTTACGAGAATCAGCATCGGATCGGAACGATCCGGATACAACCAGCTCGCAGATCCTTTTCCGGCCGCTGCCATTTCACTGATTCGCTTATACTTCTCGCCCACTAGCTCTACAGAACCGCCGTATTTGCTTACCCTTTCCTTCGTATCGACCAAATGAACCGACTGCACATATCTCTCGGATGTGCTGATATGCGCCCATAGACGCTCGGTTATTCTCTTGCGGATGATATAACCGGAATATTCCGAGTCGTCCACGAGCAGTTCCTTTAAGCTTTGTTGAACGACCGCGTCCGAAATGATGCTTAATGACATCGATTCTAGTTTCTTAAGCTCCATATCAATCGAAGATGACGATAAATTCAATAGTCTGTGCGATTTATCATACAGCTGCTTATCGTAAATCGAATAAGCATAATAGAGCGAGCTGAACGCCAGCGTTATGATAAGGACCATAATTAAAGAGATGATAAAAAATATTTTCAGCTTTATACTCAAATTCCGATAGCCTTTGATCAAGAGAGAGTGCCTCCTTAGCAACGTTCATATACTAGATATAACATATTCAGGAGCTGTCTGCGCACTCTAAATTCAAATTCGCGTGATCGAAGCTGGAAGAAGAGACTGCTTGCCAAGGCTTTTGCCGCCCCGGTAAACAGTCTCTATACGACCTATTATTTGCTCATATAACGTTCGTAAGCCGCTTGATGAAGCTTAACCGCTTCTTCAATGCCCATGCCTTTGATCGTTTCTGCCATTTTGTCATACTCCGAAACCGGCTTGGAGCCGTTAATGATTGCGGTCATCGTTTCGTTCAAGTACGTGTTAACTTGGCTCATAATGGAAGTCACTTGGCTAGCTTCGTCGATCGTCAAGCGAAGCGGTGGAAGCGTCAGATCTGAGGACTGCTTCATCCATTCCGTGTTCGCGTCTTTTTGACCTTGGTCAAACAACAGCGCGTCCAAATATTTGCTGTCTTGGTTGATCGGACCGTCCATAATCGAAAGCGCGTAGGAGGCAAGCGCTTGGTCGTACGTCAGGCCGTTCGGGTTTTTCGTAATCTTGTCGGTGAATTTGTACGTATCGCCTTCTTTGGTGTAGCTCTCGCCTTCGATACCGAAGTTGAACAAGTCGCTGCCTTCCGGGCTGTAGTTGTAGTCCATCCATTGCACAATATATTTAAGCTTATCTTTGTCCGCGCTGGATGTAATCGCTTCGCCGTAAGTCAATACTTTATTGTTCAGGTTAAACGCAGCGTAAGATTTTCCGTCCGTCGCAAGCGGAGAGGCTACGCCCGTCAGGTTGAAGTTCGGATCGGTGTCTCTCATCAGGTTGAAAAATTTGCCCATGCCGCTGAATACGCCGCCTTGGTAAGATCCAGCCAAGTTATTCGTCACTTTATAGTCGAACGCTTTGCCGTCGTTCGTCATAATCTCAGGATCGACTAGTCCTTCTTGGTACCATTTTGCCATTTCCGCAAGGAAATCCTTGTATCCAGGTTGGATCGGACCATATGCCACTTTTCCGTCTTGCATTTGGAAGCCGCCGATAACGCCGAATGCCGGTGAGAAGTCGTGCAGCTTCGTCAGATTGCCCGGACCCCAGTTGCCGGTGAAAGGGAGCTCATCCGCTTTGCCGTTGCCGTTCGGATCCTTCTCCTTGAACGCTTTCAACACCGTGTACCACTCGTCAATCGTTGTCGGCGATTTCAGGCTCAGCTTATCAAGCCAGTCTTTCCGCATAACGAGACCGGAAGTCGCGTTCAGCTTTACCGCGTCAAGCTTAAGCAGCGGGAACATGTAGATGGTGCCGTCATCAAGCGCGATTTGCTTCTTCACGTCCGGATCGGAATCGATAATTTTTTTGAGGTTAGGCGCATATTGATCGATCAGTTCGTTCAAGCGGATAATGCGGCCGTCTTCGATCATTTTCTCGGGTCCGCCGACAGCATCTGCCCAGTTATAGTAAATAACGTCCGGCAAATCTTTTGTGGCGATCAGCAGGTTGAACTGATCCTTTTGCTGTCCAAGCGGCGGATGCGTAAAGTTCGCTTTGATACCGGTCAGCTCTTCTTTCTTTTTATAGCTGGCCATTTCACCGAAGTTTTGCAAAGAAGCCGTTAACTTGCCGTCGTTAGCACGCCAGTATTCGATCGTGAACGATTCGTCCGTAATCGGAAGCGGAATAACAGAAATCGCTTCTTCGCCTTTCGGCGCTTCTGTTCCCGCCGGCGTATTGCCGGTGTTGCCGGTATTGCCTGTGTTTGACCCGTTGTTCTGCGAGCAAGCCGACAAGATGCTAATCAGCAGCATAGAGCTCACAAGAATTAACCCCGCTTTTTTCTTCACAGTGAATCGCCTCCAAGATAGGTTTAATTATTTATTGTTTCACGGCACCGATTAAAGCGCCTTGAACAAAAAATCGTTGGATGAACGGGTACACGATCATAATCGGCAGCGTCGAAATAATGATCGTCGCGTACTTGATGTTTTCCCCGATCGCAAAGCCGGTGTCCGCTCCCGCTCCCATTGCTTCCGTGCTGCTGCTAATTAGAATATCGCGCATCACGATCTGGATCGGGTATAGCTCTTGGCTGCGCAGATAGAGCATCGGGCCAACATAGTCGTTCCAATGATCAACCGCGTAATAAAGCATCATAACCGCAAGAATCGATTTGGACAGCGGAAGCACGATTCGGAACAAAATAAGGAAATCGTTGGCGCCGTCCAGCTTGGCCGATTCGATCAGGCTGATCGGAATCGACTCGAAGCTCGTCTTCATAATAAGGAAGTAGAAGGTGCTGATTGCGCCTGGAATAAGAAGCGCCCATCTCGTGTCGACAAGGCCGAGATTTTGCACGAGCAGAAAGGTCGGGATCATGCCCCCGCCAAAAAACATCGTGAATGTAATCATCTTCATGAGCGTTTTTCTGCCCATCAAATCCATTCGGGAAAGCCCGTATGCGGCGAGCGAGGTCATGAGCAGGTTGATCGCCGTTCCCGCCACAACGTAGATGAGCGTATTAAGATATCCCGTGTAGATCTTCGGATAATTGAACACAAATTTGTAAGCTTCAAGCTGGAAGCCTTCCGGCAGCAGCATAAGCGAACGCGAACGAAGCATTTGATCCGGATCGCTGACCGATGAGTTAAGCACATACAGCATTGGGTAGAAGCACAGCGCTATGACGAGACATAGCAGCAGCGTGTTGACGGTATCGAATATATATTCGCCTGTTGAGCGTTTCATAGGCTCCTCCTATTTACCAGAGACTTGTGGAATTCACCTTGCGGCTAATGTGGTTCGCGAGCAAAAGCAGCGAGAAGTTAATGACACCGTTAATGAGTCCGATAGCCGTCGAGTACGTGTAATTGCCTTCCAGGATGCCTGACCGGTAGACGAAGGTGGATATTACGTCGGAGGTCTCATAAGTTGGCGCTGTTTGCATAAGCAATATTTTTTGAAAATCGGAATTCATAACCGCGCCAAGACGAAGAATCAGCATGACGACAATGGTTGGCAATATACCTGGAAGCGTAATGTGCATCAATTGCTTCCATCTCCCCGCTCCGTCCATCTTCGCCGCTTCGTACAACTGCGGATCGATGCCGCTCAGCGCCGCCAGGAAGATGATCGACGCCCAGCCCGCTCCCTGCCAGATGTTCGATAAGATGTACATTGGCCTGAACATATCCGCCTCTGCCAGAAACATGACCGGCTGAAGATCGAAGAAGCCGCGAATGACGTTGAACAAGCCGCCGTCAAGAGCCGAGAACGTTTTCAACATACCGACTACGACTACGACCGATATGAAGTGCGGCATATAGCTGACCGTCTGCACCGTGCTCTTGAACCATTTCAATCTCACCTCGTTCAGCAGCAGCGCCAGTACGATGGGAGCCGGGAAACCGAACGCAATACTATAAAAACTGAGGATGAGCGTATTTTTAATAATCCGCCAAAAGTAATAGCTTTCGAAAAACATCGTAAAGTTGTCAAAGCCGATCCATTTGCCTTCCATGATGCCCTTAATCGGACTGTAAGACTTTTGAAACGCCATCAGGAGGCCGTACATCGGTGCATAGCTGAAAATCAAATAGTAGGCGACAACCGGAATCAACATGAGGTACACATATTTATTCCGAATGAGTTCCTTTTTGATGAAGGATAATGTGCTTGACTTCGCCTTTGCGCTTTTGGCAGCAAGCTGTTGTTCCAGCTTCATCGGGTAAACCTCCATCCTTCGCGTTAATTAGTTAATTAATTAATGATTACGCTTACTAATATACCTTCTCCGCCTGACGATGCCCATGTCCATTTCCGATGCCTTTATGTTCAAAACCGTTGCTAAAAATCCGATGAAAAAAATCAGACATGGGTTCGTAAGCCAACAAAAAACACCCCGCATTCCGTCTAAATACGGATGCAGGGTGTTTCATTCGAATCATTTATGAAGGCGATTTCCGGTATTCGGAAGGAGAAAAGCCGGTATATTTTTTGAATATTTTGCTGAAATACGAATAGTTATCGCCGAAGCCGGACGCTTCCGCCAGCGACCCGAACGTAAAGTCGCCGCCGCGCTCGATATGCTCCAGCGCCTTCTCGATCCGAATGTTCATGACGTAATTCGTAAACTTTTCGCCGGTTTCCTTTTTGAACATTTTGCCGATGTAATCGGGATTCATGTAAATTTCGGCGGCGATCGTCTGCAGCGTCAACGTTTCGTCGTTGTATCTTTCCTGCACGATCTGCATCACGCTTTGCACCATTTGCGACTGCTTGCGGCGGTTGCGCTCATAACGGTCCAGCGTAATTTCGCGGGCGATCGTCATGACAAACTGCTGGAACGACAGCAGTGTGCTGCCCGCGATCAGACCCGGCAGCTTGTCCATATAACCTTTCATCTGTGCGGGTGAGCATATACGAATGATTTCCATAAAAATTTGAATAAGATACGATTTCGTTTCCTCGATCTCATATCTAAGCTCGGACAGCTCTTGGAACATGCGTTTCAGCTCAAGCTCAGTCTCCGCCCAGTGGCCTGCCTTGATCGGCATAGCCAGCCGCTCCGGGTCGTATTCGAAGTCCCGCTTCTCCGCTTCCTCCGGAACGGAAATATCGCGCTCCGTAATTAAGCTGCCCTCCCCAAGATAGAACCGGTGATTCAAGCAGGCGATCGTATGCGTGTACAGCCGCCTCACATGCGTGAGCTCGCCGGGCTCGCTCAGCGCGGCCGTCAGATCCAAATGGTAATACTTCATAAACGTAGAGCGGATCGCGTCGATTTTTTCGAACAATTGCTCCTCGCTCAGCTCGTCCTCCATCAACAGCAGCACATGGCTTCCCACCGTTGAGCTTAAGATCGGATTTTGGAACACGTCCTCGGCAATGTTTTTGACCGCAAACAAATGCTCGTACTCGTGCTCACCTTCAATTTCCGTAAGCAGCAGCCGGACGCGCTGGGTTTGGAACTGAAGCCCGAACAACCGGCCGAAATATTGCCATTCCATGACGCCGTACGTTTTGTTCGTGACGAGCTCTTTCAGAAAATGCTCCTTCGCATGCGGCAGCACGCGTTCGAGGCCGTACTTGATCGATTGCACGAAATGGTCGTTATCATCCTTCTCCCGCCTCCGCTGCACAACTTCCGACAGCGCTTCCATTAGCGCCTCTTCGCTGCATGGCTTCAGCAGATAATGATTGACTCCGTGCTGCATGGCGGTCTTCGCATAATCAAATTCGGAAAAGCCCGTAAGTAATATGAACGCGATATCCGGATAAAGCTCCCGTACCGCTGCTACGAGCTGCAGTCCGTCCATCCCCGGCATACGTATGTCGCTAATAATAATATCCGGCGGATCGCGCTTCACTTTTTCGAATGCTTCCACGCCGTTTTGCGCCGTTCCGATCAATTTCGTGCCGCACGCTTCCCAGTCCACGACCGAGGCAATACCGTCTAGTATAATAAATTCGTCATCCACCAAGAGCACCTTATACATGGTTTCACTCCAGTTTTCCTGTCATACATCATTTATACTAGATATGAGTGCTATTTTACAAGTGCCTGTTCCGAGTGGAGCATAGCTTCTATTCTATGTAATAGCCGGTCCGGATCGAACCTTAGAATTTCAGAACGACCCGAACCATGCTTGAATCAAAAGCAAAGCATTAACCAAATAATCCGACGTTCAGTACCAGATTACAACTCATATTTTATTTCGATTTTTTCTGCGCTGCGGATCTTCCCTGCTTTTTCGGATCGCTTGATTTTGGTGCGGCATGTTGACTGTTTGGTTTGTTTTGATCGCTCATAATGGATTCTCCTTCGCATTGGATTCTAATTAGTTATGTGCTTATTGCAATGAAACTATAACTGCAAATTCCCTTCCCTTAGGGACCGGCGTAAGTCGTTTGAAATGCGGTTTTAAGTCGAACGGATTCCTTCAAAGACCTGAGTTACCAACTGCCTTACATAGTTATCGTCAAGCTTATCCCCCGTAACTAATAAACGGTAGAGAATCGGCCCGTAAATGAGATCTGTGCATAATGCGGTATCGAGATTCTTCTTCAGCTCTCCGCGCCGAACCCCCTGATCCAAAATACCATGAACCTCCAGCCGGCGAGGCTGTATATAACGGGTCCGATAGGCTTCCGCCAATGCAGTATCAACCTGCCCTTCACCTATGATCTCAAGAAAAATTGAGCCCTCGCGGCTAATCATAAACCGGGCCATATTCGTGGCATGCTCCAGAATATCTTGGAATACCGAACCTGTATCCGGCACAGGCAGTCTTGCAGACGCAGCGGATAGAAATCCGTCCATCACCACTGCAGCCTTGTTAGGCCACCATTTATAGATGGTAGCTTTGCTGACCTTGGCACGATCAGCGATTTTTTCCACCGTAACCGCTCCAAAGCCGATTTCCAACAATAAATCATAGGAAGCGGAAAGGATCGAGTTTTGCGTTTCAATATTGCGCGGACGTCCTCTTTTCCCCTGCATGTGAATCCCCCTTGTTATATATTTCATATCCATCAATTAATAATCTATACGTTCAGTATACAAAAAATAAAATCCTAAACAAAGCCTATTTACAAAACGATACGTTCAGTATATTATTTAAAATATAATTATAAAACTAAACGTTCAGTATTCAAGGAGGGTTATGATGCATAAAGAACAAGCTAAACAAGACAGCCGTATATCAAGTTGGATGATGGTTCTGTTGGCAGCCGCGTGCGGGCTTATCGCCGCCAATCTTTATTACGCTCAAACTCTGGTAGGACCTATCCGCGATGCCATTGACCTTCCTTCTACAGCAGCAGGATTAATTGTGACGGTTACTCAAATCGGTTACGTTATCGGACTGCTGCTCATCGTACCGCTAAGCGACGTCATTGAAAATCGGCGTCTCACGGTTTTCATGCTTACCGTTGCAATTGCCGCGCTGCTAACTGCCGCCTTTGCGCCTAATGCGCCGTTGTTTTTGATCGCATCTCTATTTATTGGAATCGGATCTGTAGTAGCTCAAATTCTGGTGCCCTTCGCCGCCTATTTAGCTTCTGATGTTCAGCGCGGCCGCGTGATCGGTAATGTAATGAGCGGCCTCTTGCTGGGAATTATGTTGGCTCGGCCATTGGCAAGCTTTATTACCAGTCTATGGGGCTGGAGAGCCATATTTGTTTTATCTGCCATTGTAATCTCTCTATTGGCTGTTCTGCTATCGTATGTTCTTCCGGAGCGCAAGCCGTCTCCTAATGTACGCTACGGAAAACTAATTCTTTCTTTAGGCGCTATATTACGTCAAACGCCTGCATTACGACGTCGCGCACTATATCAAGCTTGTTTATTTGGAGCCTTCAGCCTATTTTGGACAGTCGTTCCTTTACATTTGGCTGATACTTTTGAAATGTCCCAGGGAGGCATTGCATGGTTTGCGCTAGTTGGAGTGGGCGGCGCGATTGCTGCGCCGATTGCCGGAAGATTAGCGGATAAAGGCTGGGACAAATGGTTAACGGGGCTAGCTATGATTGTAGCCGCCTTATCTTTTTTGATCATCCATCTGTTCCAAAACGATTCAACCCTTGCTCTGATTCTTCTCTTTGTATCCGCATTTACACTCGACATGGCCGTGTCGGGTAATCTTGTAGTTAGTCAACGTACGATTTATTCGTTGGGCAGCGAAGCGAAAGGACGCCTAAACGGACTATTCATGTCAATATTTTTTGTAGGCGGAGCCATCGGATCATCCTTGGGCGGTTGGTCTTATACTCATGGGGGCTGGAAGCTCACAACTCTCATTGGAACCATCTTGCCGCTCTTGGCATTGCTATATTTTTTTACCGAGAAAAGAACAAACAAGTCAATGACTGATTCGAAAATACACATAAGTTAATTTGTACCATTGCTCACAACCGTACCGTTCACTTCTCCTCCATACGCTGTCGCTCCCGCAATAGCAGTCCTGCACAAAGTAATTTGGTTTCTTGTCGACTTCGCTGTGACTGTCGGAGTTGCCAGTAATGTCTTCGGCAGCACCGGTGCGCTCCTTTCTCCCTCTAGGGAAAATAAAAAGCTGCCAAGATATCTCGGCAGCTTTTTTATTTTTCCAAACATTAAACTTCTCTTTATGAACTTGTGACCACGACTCGAACGCGACATAGATTTAGAATTTGAGTATATAAGTCGCTGCCGCCTTCCCTGTTGGACGCAGCTCGCAATACCGGAAAGAAGGTTCCGGATTTGGTGAACGAATAGGCTGCCTCGACAACCGCTTGCGTGCCCTCTACATTCGAGTATTTAATTGCCGTATCCATTGGGAAGGTGGCGTCTCCTTCAAAATCCCACTGGGCAGAAACGATTTTCCCCGTATTCGGCGGAACTTCGATTTCTGCCTTGAAGTACACCGTTTCACCCACGGAAACTTCTGCACGTTCACCGCCGTTTGCTGTCAGGGTGATGACGGGTTGAATGCCTTTGCGTTCTACGGCCTTGGATGGAACGATTACCTGACCGTCTGCCACATCGTAGTTGGTGCTATCAGGAGGATTAACCCCTCGTTCTACCCATGCGCTCAGATCGAGAAGCGCTTGATGCAGCACTGGCACATACGTTACGATGTGAAGTTCGTCGAGCGCACCGTTCGAGCTCGTATCGGCGTGTAAAGCATGATCCACATACCAAAGTCTGAACCGGTCATCCAGCTTTTCTTCCAAATGTTCTTTCACTTTCGTTCGGTACCAATCTGCTTGCCAAGGGAATGCACTCTCGTCCATGAGCGTCTGTACGACAATCATTTTCCCTTCAAAACGGCCGCTTTGAATCGAACCCGCTCCTCCGAAAGAAACGGCCGGCCCCACTTGAAACGGACGTTGCGGATATAAAGGCTCGCCTAACTCATCCCTGAATTGATCCCATACGGAAAAATCTTTGGACGGAACCTGATGGCGGTGATACGTTTGAATAGCGATGTAGTCCGAGTTGTCCAGCACGATTTCGTCGCCTGCTTTCACCGACTCAAGGCTTTGAACAGATGCGAAAAATCCGAATGCCGACCCGATCTTGACGTCATTTCCGTTGATCCGTCCGAGAGGGATCTTCAATCCTGCCGCCTCTCCGCTAACAATCCGGATAAACGCTCCATCCAGATAGGCATCCCCTTCCGGGACGCTTTGCACCTTAAAGAAAGGGATGGTCTCTTCAGCTGTCTCCAGCATTTTCCAAGCCTCGTCGACTCCCATATTGTTCGCTGCATTGGTCCCTGAAGCATCCTGCTTATGCGGCCATACGACCTCCGTTATTACCGTCTTATATTGAAGGCGCGCATGCGATGCCGAACTTTCGGGATCAGCCCCAAGGTATCCGGGAACGGTCCAGAACTCCTCGAAATAGGAGGGATCCATTCTCATAACATGGGGCGCTAGAACCGTAAGCGCGCCGTCACCAATTTCTTTGTAAGCAAACCACGCCTTAGGCGGAAAGCCCAATCGGGTCACTTCTTCAAGAGCTTGTCTTTCTTCCTCATTCAATCCGGCATACATGTCCCCGCTGCCTCCGGGCTCCAGCGCGTCGATAATCGCAGGGAATTTATCCTTTAAAATTCTCATGGCATGAACACGGGCCGTAAACACGTTGGGAATTGCCATGGGCGTTCCGATAACGAAGGGCACTGCGCCGTCCCAAATGCCGGTCGTATTTTCTATGAAACTCATCGTTTTGAAGCCGCCGCCGCTCCCGCCGTAAATATAACCGTAAGGACGATGCGGTCCGAACAGCTCCGCCGCTTTAACTCGTGAATATAGCGCTACCGCGGCGCTTGCCCGATATACAAGCGTAACGTCGGAGGAAGCTCCGCCCATATTGGTTTCCACCAAATAAGCTCCGCTCGATATCGCAAAACCGATTTTATTGTCGACACCTTCAATATGGCTTTGGGCTGCGTTTTCGCTTCCTTGTACAGGGTAGACCGGTTGAAAAAAACGTCCCTTGTAGTTCTCTTTAAGCGGAAAATAATACGAAAATTTCGTTTCAGTACCCTCAAATCCGCCATGAATGTACCGATGGCGTAAGGGTTCCTCTCTCCACTCATCGATATCCACGTACGGATTTTGGAACTGGGGGTCCTGCAGACCGTCATAGAGCGAAATGACGTTGTTTGCTTTTTCGTTTTCATGAATGGACATTATTTTTTCCTTCTTTCTGCAAGTTCTTTAGATATTTGGGCCTGCTTCTTTTCCGTAAGATCAAACCAGAACATGGATATCGCAAATGCGCCGAAAACGGCGGGCAGAACCCCTACCAATACCTTGAGGCCAAAGAGAGTTGCCTCGCTTTGCTCCACGCCCGGAACATATCCGATAACCGTCAGCGCGCCGGCTGCAATCGCTCCAGACAATGCGGTTGCAAAGGTTTGGATAAATCCATTGAAAGAGCTCATAAATGCATTTAAGTTCAGACCGCTCTTCCATTCGGTATAATCGATCGCAGCGGGCATCATAGCTCCCTGGGCAGGGCTGGCAAACCCGCCAATTAAACTCGTGAGAACCGATGCTGCAATAAAAATCATGAGACCCGCATTATCGGCTGGAATGAATAAATAGACGGGACATGTGACCAAACCGACGATTACCCCGGCCAGCACCGTATTTCTCAAACCAAACCTCCGGATAACCCTTTGACTGAATGCGACCCCAACGAGGGTTGGAATCAGAACTACAAGGCCTACAATCGCCATTAAGCCTTCATTGTTGAAAAAATATTTATAAAAATGGATTTGGACGCCGGACCTGATACCAGAAGATATAGAACCCGCGAACAAATATACATATAAAATGACGGCGTATTTGTTCGAGAAAGTAGCTTTTATCATTTGTTTAAACGAAGGCGGCTTCTGGTCTTTATTTACAGCCAGAACGTATCTTTCCTTCACTCGAACCGATTGAAAAACGGATATAATAATTGTTATGACTGCCGCCGCTGCCATTAAGATGGAGAAACCTCTGGCATCGTCTCCACCGCCTAATGCTTTATATAGAGGCACGGTACCTACTTGGACAATCAAAGCTCCGATCAAAATGAACAGAAAGCCTAGCTGAGCAATGGATATTCGTTCCTCAATTCTTTTAGTCACGGCAGGTATAACTGCACTGCTTGGTATTGTGATGATAGAAGCGAAAAGACTATAAATCATATAGGTCACAACGGCATAGACCAGCTTTCCGGTCTCGCCAAATTCGGGAACCGTAAAGGTTAACCAACCGGAAATACCGAAAGGAACCCCCAAGATCAAAAACCAAGGTGTGTATTTCCCCCACGGTGTACTGATTTTATCCAACAAAGCGCCAAATAACGGAGCGATTAGCGCATCAACAAAGCGAACAATCAGAAATAATGCGGCTATAAAAGCAGGATTGATTTTCATAAAGTCCGTGTAGAAAAACAGTAAATACATTTGAATGATTTGATAATGGAACGTATTCGGCGCGCTCCCAACCACAAGCGCAATCTTTTCACTTAATTTAAGCTTCGGATGTTCGCCTTCATTGACGACCGTCTTCCCAGCCACCTCCTCAGACGCCATAAACTTCCCCCCCTAGTACTTTCTAGTTGAAAGCACTTACAAGAGAATTATGGCATACATTTGACACCATGTATGGTATGTTAGATATATTAATTGTACAATATCGAGGTGTTATCGATGCGCATGTCAGATCATTTAGATGATTTGGATTATATATGTAAACTGCTGCACGAAAGTTTAAGACTCCCTGTTTACTGCAAATTAAATACGGACCTGCAAAAAGAATCATTCTGGTCCGCAGGCTTGCCTGATCATCCTTTGCTTTCCGATCCTGCTGACCTCTTCCGTTCGGCAGCAAATAAAGGTGCCAAGCTCAGCAGCCCGGTCATTCATGAAACCAATTACACGGAGCAGTTTGCCGTAGTTCCAGTAATACGTCATGCAAAATGTCAGGCCGTCATCGTCATCGGCCCAACCCTCCGGCATAATCATAGTGAGCCGTCCATCGAGTTCTGGAAAGAACAAGGAATACCGCTGGAAAAACGAACAACATGGACGGAATACTATCGCAGTCTCCCGTTCGTGGACCGCTTGCGATTACTATATATCTGCGTCTCGGCTAATTGGATGATCAATCAACAGCTACTAGACATTAAGGATGTAATCGAATCCACTTTGCAGTACGGCTTATCCGGTCAACAGCAGGAAAAAGATCTGGAACTCGCCGATCTTCGGGAGTACTCTATTTTCCATGATGGAAATGCAGGACAAAGCCATATGCTGGATTTAATTAAACGCGGGGAAAAAAACGAGTTGATAAAACAGCTGGCCAAAGCAACCAACGCAGATTTTATTAGCGAGGTCAATTCGAAACGAAGCCATCTTCGGAACGTGAAAAATCTCGCCATTGGCGGAGTCACCTTAAGCAGTCATATGGCTATCCAAGGTGGAGTGTATGAAGAGTTAGCCATGACGCTTTGCGGATTGCATGTTAAACACATTGAAGAGCTGAACGATCTGGCAGCTGTGGAAACTGTTGTTTTTGCTGCAATCGTGGATTTTGCCGAGCGTGTCAGCCAATGCCGGAATAACAACGTTTCTAAACCGGTTTACAGCTGCAAGGAATACATCTACCTTCATCTGTTCGAAGAAATGACAATGCAGCAGTTGTCGGACGTATCCGGACTTAACCCAGACTATCTATCTCAGCTTTTCAAGAAAGAAACAGGTCTGTCTCTTATGAACTACATCCAGCGGGAACGAATTGAGGAGGCTAAGAAACTGCTCGACCATTCCAAAGATACGATCACGAGTATCGGTGAGCGGCTCGCTTTTTATGATCAATCTCATTTCGTCAAAGTATTCAAGAAACACGCGGGAATGACGCCTAAGCAATACCGGAACCGCAAGCGATCGGGATGAATACATTGAATTCTGGTAACCATCCTAAATCCAAGTTAACTCATTGGCCTATTTCAGCTGAAATATATCGTGTTTAAACGAAAAAATTTGTTCTTTCAGAGGAATCTTTTCATCAAAATAGGATCCGCCTCGGCGGATCCTTCTTCTGTTTCAATATATTGATTCTGTCCATTATTTTCTTGCCATAAGCACGTACTCGCTGCCAGCCGCCGCTTGCCAAGCTGCCAACCCCTCATCGTATCGAGTTTCTCGCAGCTCCGCTCCATCCTGTGTCACCAAGAGCTGGCAATTCGCTTGCACGATGCAGCTATGGTCTGAATTCGCGCGTATACGCGCTTCCTCTAGCTTGCCGCCGGACCAGCGAATATCCAACTCGAAGCCGCCTCTTGCACGGAGCCCCGTAATTTCCCCTTCAGCCCAAGCGCTGGGCAAAGCCGGCAGCAGCTGAATGGAGCCTGCATGACATTGCAGCAGCATTTCCATTATGCCTGCCGCTCCTCCGAAGTTGCCATCAATTTGGAATGGAGGGTGGTTGTCAAACAGGTTCGGCAGCGTGGAATGGCCAAGCAATGCCTGCACGTTCTCATAGGCTTTCTCGCCATCCTCCAGCCTAGCCCAGAAATTAATAATCCATGCCCGGCTCCAGCCCGTGTGTCCGCCGCCGCTGGCTAATCTGCGTTCAAGCGTTACCTTTGCCGCCGCTGCCCATTCCGGCGTACCCTTCACGCTAAAACGCTTCCCGGGATGAAGCGCAAACAAGTGCGATATATGCCGATGACCCGGCTCAGCCTCTTCGTAATCCTCCATCCACTCTTGGAGTTGGCCGTGCTTGCCAATTGCCGGCTCCATCAGGCGAGCTCGGATCCGTTCCCATCGCTGCTGCTCCGAAGGTTCCAAACCAAGCGTCTTCGCTGCTTCCGCGCAGGCCGTAAACAGCTCATACAAGATCTGGCTGTCCATGGTAGCTCCGATACAAAGCGTGCCCGACTCACCGCTCGGCAGCACATACGTATTTTCCGGAGAAACGGAAGGGTTTAACACGAGCAAGCCATCCTTCGTTTCGGTCAAAAATTCCTCGAAAAACTGCGCCGATTCCTGCAGAGTCGGATAAATCCGTTCCAGAAACGCCCGATCAAGACCATACTCGTAGTGCTCCCACAAATGAAGGCAAAGCCATGCTGCTCCCAGCGTCCAATACGAAGCCGGCAAATAAATATCCTGCGGTGCCGTATCGCCCCAAATGTCGGTGTTGTGATGGGCAACGAACCCGCCGCAATTATACATGGTTTTGGCTGTCACCCTTCCCGGCTCTCGCATCCGCTCGATCAGCTCGAACAACGGTTCATGGCATTCAGCCAGGTTACCTGCTTCAGCCGGCCAATAATTCATTTGGGTATTAATATTTATCGTATATTTGCTATCCCATGGCGGAAGCATTTGCTCGTTCCATATGCCTTGCAAGTTAGCTGGCAGCGAGCCCGGACGGCTGCTCGACACGAGCAGGTAACGGCCAAACTTATAATATAACGCCATAAGTCCATTGTCTTCCTTGCCTTGCTGGAATTGCTTCAGACGCTCATCCGTTGGCAAACTGCTGCCATCAGATCCAGATTTATCAACTAAACGAAGGCTAACCCGACCGGATAAGGATCGGAAGTCCTCTTCATGACGCTTTTTTAAAGCCGAATAGCCGAGTAAAGCGGCTTTCTTACCCGTTTGAATAACGTAAGCTTCGGGGTCGGCATGCCGGAAGGAGGTAGCCGCCGTCAAGATAAGCGTCACGCTATCCGCTCCTTTAACGACCAAATGCTCGCCGATGATCGATAGCGTGCCGCCTTCCGCAGCCGCGCGCAGCGCCATGCGGAAATCTATGCCGCCCGAGCCGCCGCCTACGCCTCTCATAACGATTGTGCTCTCGTCCGCTTTCACCAGTTCATCGTAATAACGGTTACGTCCGCGCAGCAGCCTTGCCGTGAAACTTATTCCGCCGGGCTTATTTGCCGTCAATCGAGTAACAAGCGCCTCATCCGGGAAACTGGCGAAATGCTCACGGCGAAAGCTAGTGTCCCCCACGCGATAGGAAACGGAGGCAATGCCGCAGCTTAATTCCAAATCGCGGACGTATCCACTCGGATCTCCTTCATCACCGTAACTAAAGGAGAGCTGCAAATCACCGAGCGGCAAATAATGCCTCTGCGTCTCGGGTACACCAGAGAGCGCCATCGCGGATAACCTATGTGCTTCGTTCAACTGCCCTTCACGCAATAGCCTCTGAATCGTCTCCAGGTGCTTCAAGGAATCTGGGTTGTTCCGGTCACGCGGCCCGCCATACCAAACACTGTCTTCATTCAGAGCAATGCGCTCTTGCTGCGTATTCCCGAACACCATGCCGCCTAGCTTGCCGTTACCTATGGGCAGTGCCTCCTCCCAAATGGAAGCCGGCTGTTTATACCATAATCGATTATCCGCAGTCATGTTCACCGTCATTATCGTGTCTCCTTCTCCTCAACCGAGGCGCTCCTTTATTAGAGAAATTCTATCATGCTTGCTTAATCGTATAGGTCATTCCAGGCAATGTATCAAAAATAATAACACCATTCCCGTAGAATAACTTCAACGTTAGTCACTCCTGCTCCGTTAATTGTTCGATCTGTCCTCACGATATTTGCCCGGCGTAATTCCCGTATACTTCTTAAACACTTTATTGAAGTAATGACGATTTTCATAGCCTACCTTGCTGCCGATCATATTGACCGGAATCTGGCGGATCCCGACCAAAAGTTTTTTCGCTTCGTTAATACGCACGGTATTCAAATAATGGATAAACGTCGCACCGGTTTCTTTTTTAAATAGGCTGCAGATATAGTTCGGGTGCAGATTCATATATTCCGCGAGCATATCGAGCGAAAGTTCCTGCGAGTAATTCCTGTCGATGTAAGAGAGAATTTTGGCCGCATGGTGTCGATAATCGGAATCTGCATCCGTAGGAAGCTCTTTGAATATCTGATGCAGCAATGCGGCAATCTCATCCTTGTTGATCGGTTTGAGCAAGTAGTCTACGACGCCTGCGCGTATCGCCTTACGCGCATATTCGAATTCATCGTAACCGGTCAAAATAATAAACCGTTGACATAGATCATGCTGCTTAGCTTCGTGGATCAATTCGAATCCGTCTATCTCAGGCATATTGAGATCAGTTAAAGTAACATCAGGCTTATTATTCTTCATTAACTCCAGCGCTTCGTATGCGTTGTTACCAGCAATGACCTCCGTTTGGACGGGGGCGGCCTCTTTGACGATTTTGACGAGTCCCTGCAGGATTAACGGTTCGTCATCCACAATCAATATTTTCATGTATCGGATACCGCCTTTTTCAATAGAAATAACGTCAATGTCGTGCCTTTCCCCCGCTCACTCTCGATCTCAAGACGAGACTCCCCGCCATAGAATGCCTTGATTCGCTCACTCACGTTGTACAGCCCTAAGCCTCCCTCATCAGATGGAATCGCTTTTGCATCGAGTCCGCGCATCAAGAGCGTTTGTATTCCTTGGAGCCTATCCATTGGAATGCCTGCTCCGTTGTCGGCAATGACGATGCGGACATACCCGTCGATCTCCTCGACAGATAGCTTGATCTGGACCGGCCGAAGGACAGATAATCCATGGATGACGCTATTCTCGACAAGAGGCTGCAGCATAAACCGGGGGCATTGTATCGTGTCGGCCTGCGCAGCAATCTCGAACTGATAGTCGAGCCGGTCCCGGACCCGCATCTTGTGAATGTTCAAATAAAACATGACCGTTTCGATTTCGCTCCTAAGCACGGTATCGTCTTTCTGAGAAGACAGACTATACCGCATAAGTCGCCCGAACCAATACGAAATGTCAGCGACTTCTTTATCATTGTTGGCTTCCGCCAGCATTCGGATCGTTTCGAGCGTGTTATATAGAAAATGCGGCTTGATTTGCGCCTGAAGCACCTTATACGCCGCTTCCTTGTTTAGGATTTCGGCACGGTGGACATTGTTAATGAGTTCATCCATGCGCTTAATCATCGCATTATAGGTTGAAGTAAGAAACCCAATCTCGTCTTGGTTGTCCTGACGGTTGATCATTACTTTTAGGTTATCGTCGCGAATCGTCCTCATATGCCGCGCCAATCGCAGGATACGTTTGGCAATCGTCGAAGCGAGGAAATAATAGATAACCGATAGTACGATGAGAAGAACGACAATCGCTGCGATTAGGAACATTTCCTTCCGTCTTACCGATTGAAATACGTCCTCGACCTGACCGGTAACCACGACTCGAACGCCTAAATCCTCGATGTACAATTGATTGACAATCGACTTGCGGGTGATGAAATAGCCGTCGGCATTCCGGCCTGCGATCAATTCCATCCACGCACGGTTATCGGCAGTCGAATGCCGGCCTGTGGAGAATAACAAATCGCCTTCCTCCGAGAACAGCAAGGCGCTCCAATGGTTTCCGGCGCCTGCCGCCTTATAAAACTTCCGAATCATTTCGTGGCTGATCCTGATTTCGAGCAAGCCTATTTTCTCAGTGATATAGTTATTATAAATGTCCTGATAGTAAATAAATGAAGGCTCGGATTGTCCGTCCGCTTGCCGAATCCATATCCCGCTTCCCGGCTTCAAATGATCGACGGCTGGCCGCAATGCTGGATCCATGTCGTTTTTATCCAGAAATTGCTTTGCAATCGGGAATACCTCATCCTTTCGTTTATAGATCATGATGGATTCGATTTCGCTGTTGACGAACATCGATTGGGTGAACAATGGACTTATGTATCTAAGATAGGCATATACGCTTTCAGATTCGCTTTCATACATACCGTCCAAATAATCGGTTACGTAAGGATTGTACTGAAGCAGCCTATGTACCGATTCAATTCGGACCATATCCGCCCGCAAGTTGGAATAGGCCTGTTCGAGAATCTTTTGCCGTCCGTCGACGAGCTGATGTGTTAAGTTTCCGTAGATTTGGTTGTAGTAATAGATCCCGAATACGATCACGGGGATGAAAATGATGACGACATATCCTAGAATGATCTTCCTGACAATGCTCATGACTGCTACCCCCCGCATCCTTCCTCGTCTGTTCCTTTTCAGGGTATCATGAGCCCGCAAAATCCGGTAGAGGTTTAGAAGGCCCCCTACCGGATTTTCCGCGTTATTTAAACAAAGATTGTTTCTCCTCGAACGTTTTGTTGGCCCAAGCGTCAAGCTTTTGCAGCCCGATCTTCTCGGCGTTTTTCATCATCGTTTCATAGCTCTGAACGGCCTCTTCTTCGGATTTCGCGAGATAGATTTTCACTTTCTCGTTGGTAACCATCTCGTCAATCTTTGTTTTGATCGTTTTTTCTTCAGAATCGGCCTTGACCTGAATCATTCCGACCTCCGGTTTGTACGTGGTTATCGCCTTCGTCTCCAGCAAAGCCTGGGTTGTTTGCGTACCCGGTACATACCCCCAAAGTCCCTCTACAATTGCGTCCGAATAAAGGAACCACCATTTAATGCCGTTACTGTTGACGAAATCGGAGTCAGCCGTATTATAATTCAGATTCGGATACCCTTCTTCGTTCCATGTCCAATGTTCGCCTTCGATGCCGAACATGGTAAGTTTCTTTCCTTCGTCACTGGCGAGGAACTGCAGCAGTTTGATTGATTTCTCAGGATTTTTGTTGTTTTTCGTAATAAAAGTGCCGGACCAGCCTACCCCGGTATTCACGCGAACGGCTTCTTCCGATAGCGAGCTCGGGATCATCTTAAACGTATAAGCCGCACCGTTCTGCTTGGTGGAGATGTTGTCGCGTTCCGCAACGCTGACCGTATGGCTATGCGCGAAGGCCTTTCCGCTGACCGCGTATTCATCATCAATTTGATCGTTGGCATGTGCGAAATTTTCCGCCAGAATAAATCCGTTGCGGTATAGGCTGTTCATAAACTTGAAAAATTCAAGCATTTTGGGATGTTTAAGGTAATACTCTGCTTTCCCTTCATTTTCATACCAGGATCCAAAGCCGGCTTCGATGCCAAACTGTGTCATGAAATAAGATTCGATCCAGTTTTTATCCATGACGAGGGGAACCAACTCGGGATGTTTCTCCTTCACCATGCCCAGAAGCTTTACAAAGTCGTCCAGTGTTTTCAATTCCGGATTGCCAAGTTCGTTCATAATGTCCTCGCGCACGGCTATACCCGGATTGCCGTCATTACCAAGCGCAAACTTGTTGGTCTCCCATTCCTGCTCAGTCGCAAACGCATTACGAATGGTATAGAAATTGCCGTCTTCCATCGTATTAATCGCGATCCTCGTAGGATCGATTTCAAAATTCGGTGCATACTTCTCGACCAGCTCATTCCACGGATACGAAATGTTCGAATTAGAGAGCCTGTCAATATCGGAGGCTGTGAAAATCAGATCGGGCAAATCGCCGGATGCGATCATAAGCGGCAGCTGTTTATCATCCGTAGCTACGGTAACCTTGAGCTTAACGCCGGTTTTTTCCGTGATTTTATCGGCCACCGATCCTTTCCATTCTTTTATAGGGTACCAACTGTGGTTAATGAATAACGTCAATTCTTCGACATCCTGATTGCCGTCAGCCGTTTCGGTGCCCGAATTGTCAGCGCCTGGATCCTCGGCCGAAACATTAGGGCTCGTGTTGCTGCCCTTATTGCTGCCTTCGCCCGAGTTACCTCCGCTGCATGCGGACAAAATAGTCAGCAGCATGATAATGGACAGTGACAGTACCAACCGTTTTGTTTGTTGACCTCGCATCAAGAAAACCCCTCCATGTTTTGTTGTTTATATTATCAAAGCGGGTGCTTTAATAACGATATTGACGATCGACTAACCTTTTACCGACCCCAGCATGATGCCTTTGACGAAATACTTTTGCAAAAAAGGATAAACGCAAACGATAGGGGCGATCGATACCACCATGGATGTAACCTGCAACGAATAGTTAGTGACGCCGGACGCGCTGGCTGCGGCACCTACAGACTCAATCGGGATGTTGCTCTTGTTGATGATTTCCATCATCCTGAAGGTCAGCGTCCTCAGAGAGTCCGATTGCACGAAATAGGCCGAATCCAGCCACGAATTCCATTGTCCCACCCCGAGAAATAGCGACATGGTCGCAAGAAGGGGAGTTGAAACCGGAAGAATAATTTTAAAGAAGATTACGAATTCGTTTGCCCCATCTATATATGCGGATTCCTTTAGCTCAAGGGGGATCTCTCGGAAAAAGGATATTGCGATCAGCAAAAAGAAGGTACTAAGCATCGATGGAATAACATAAACACCGAACGTATTCAGAAGTCCGACCGAACGCAGTACGACGTAATAAGGGATCAGTCCGCCCGAAAAATACATGGCAAAAATGATAACGGCAAAGTAACCTTTGCTAAACAGAAGGTCCTTATGCGACAATCCGTAAGCGACTAGAGAGGTGAACAACACGCCGAGTAGCGTTCCTACTCCGGTACGGGCAACGGTAACGAACAGTGCATTATACCAATTGGAATCCTTAAGGAACGTGGCGTAGTTCTCCAATGTAAAGCTTCTGGGCCATAAATAGATGTCGCCGAGCAAGGAGTCCTTTCCTTGGTTGAATGAAATGACCAGTACGTAATAAAACGGATATAAAGTAGCGATCATGATGCAGAACAATAAAACGTAAATGACGCTGTCCAGCAGCATATCCTTCTGTTTCTGAGATGTCAGCAAATGACTGCCCTCCTTGTCTTCAAAATAGACTCGAGCCCGAAACTCTCTTCGCAATGTAGTTGCTGGAGAAGATCAGCAGTACGGAAATAATCGACTGGATCAGATCGATTGCGGCAGCGTAGGAAAATCTGCCATCCGCCAACCCGACCTTGAATGCGTAGGTTTGTACGATTTCCGACGTCGGGTTATTGACATCGTTGCCCAGCAAGTAGGCCTGTTCGAAGTTGGATCCTACCAGTCCGCCTCCAAGAATGCTGCCGATTGTCAGAATTAGCACCACAACAATCGTTCCTTTGATGCCAGGAAACGTAACATGTCGAATTCGGGCCAGTCTTCCCGCGCCATCGATTTGAGCAGCCTCATAAAGCGCAGGATTGATGCCTGCTATCGCCGCCAGGAAAATAATCGTCCACCAGCCCATCTCCTTCCACACCGCGCTGCCGACAGCTAGTCCCCAGAAATAGTTCGCATTTGTCAGGATATCCAACGGCATGTCAATGAGACCGATTTTGACCATCACCTTGTTTATAATCCCGATATCCGCTGAAAGAAAAGAGAACGCGATGCCTACCACAACGACCCACGAAATGAAATGCGGAAGATAGCTTACCGTTTGCACAAACCGTTTGAACGCCATATGTCTCACTTCATTCAGTAGAATCGCGAACAAAATAGGCGCCGGAAACGCGAAGATCACTTTGAGAAAGCTTAAGACGAGCGTGTTTCTTACAATTTGACCAAATCGATAATCATTGACGAATTCGTCAAAATATTTAAGACCCACCCAATCGCTCGTAAAAATCCCCTTGATGCCGGTAACGATCGAGTAGTCTTTGAAAGCCATCACGACCCCGAACATCGGCGTGAAGGAAAATATCAGCAGGAATACCATGCCCATTCCCACAAATAATTGAAGCACAATTTGCTTTTTGAAGCGCTTCCATAGCTGCTGGTGGCGTTTTGCTTTAAACGGTGTTGCCAGATCTGTCTCAAAGTTCATGTGCTATCCTCCTTTGTGTTAATCTTACTCTCCTGCCCTAGCGTTTAAAAGACAACATTCTTAAGAAAGCGTTGTCATTTTTTAAGGCCAATATGTACTGAGCTTTGTGAATTTCGATCCTAAATCAAGAATGTCCAGTCTTATTCTTCTTTAGATCTACCTATGCAACGAAAAAATCCTACCATAATAAACTATGGTAGGATCTCTATGTACATCTGCGGTTAGCGGTTATACTTCAATATTTAGGTTATGAGAAAGAATACTACTCATTCAGTCGTTGTACCTGGTCTATCCATTGCATAAACGATTGCACATAACGCTGCAAATATTTACGGGTCGTTTCATCGGTGAGCTTGCCGCTCTCTTGATCAACCTTATCCAAAACTTGAGAGATATACATTTTTTGATTCGGCAAGACGTACGACGAGGTGGCATCCAACGTTTGTCTGATTTGCTGCTGCGACAAAATCGTTCCTTTTACGCCTGGCGTTGCTCCTATCAAACCAATAGGCTTCCGAATGAGCACAGCTGTTTTAGTTGGAGTCGATGCCCAGTCCAGCGCATTTTTAATTACCCCCGGTATTCCCGAGTTATATTCCGGGCTAACGATAATAATGCCATCCGTCCTTTGAATCGCTTCGCGGTAACGCATGACCGGATCCGGCCCTTCTGCATGATCCAAATCCGCATTGTACAAGGGAAGATTTGCAATAGATATGTATTCATATTGTGCGGAATCTACCAGTTCAGGAATCGTATTCGCTATCATCCGATTGAATGAATTCTCCCTTAAACTACCTACTATAATCCCTATCTTTTTTGACATCAGCCATCCTCCCAAGTTTAAAAGTCTTTCTTCCTACCTAATCATACAATATTCCCCTTGATGAGCTCCAGTCCAACAGCTCGTTCATGATTCGTTCCCTGCCGTTCGGGGCCCAGCTCATGCCGATCCAATTGGGGATAAACAAGGTTTTTGTATGCGGGACGGCACTAATCGCTTTCCAAGCATTAGTCTGCTCGAAGCTGGCCAGCTTTTCTTCTTTCTGCATAACGTTGTGGTTGTGAATAAGCAAGTGATCGGTTTCAATGACCGGAAGGCTTATCAGGGTGAACTCATGGTTGCGCTCGTTTAACGGTACGCAGCTGCCTGGTTTTAATCCAAGTTCAGAATATAATAGTTCATTAAGAGGATGGTTCACCATGCCTTGGACCCGTACCTTTCTCTTGAACAGCCTCAACAGCGCCACGCTTTCATTGCCAATCGCGCCCGATAGCCTTTGCCGGACGTATTTCGCTTGCTTTTCCACACGAGCAAAGTTTTGTCGCGCTTCGCTTTCCCTTCCGACAAGCTCAGATTTGAATCCATTCATCGCATAGACGCAGCTTGCACCCAGGGAATACAAATTTTCATGATATTGATAGTTGGAAACAACGGCGACAGACAGTTCCTTCCTCTTAATGAACAGAGTAGGAGTTATACCGACAGACCGCTTGAATAATCTGCTGAAATAAAATTCATTTCCGAACCCGACCAAAGCGGTGACATTCTTAACCGTACTGTCTGGCTGCGAAAGCTGTTCCTTAGCACGCTCGATTCGGATTTGATTCAAAAATTCGACGGGAGATACGCCTTGTCTGCGCTTAAAGCTCCTTGAATACGAGGTAGGCGTCAAGCCCGCGATTGCAGACAACGTTTCCAGGTTCAGCTTCTTATCATAGTGCTTGTACATGTAGGCAATGCTCTCATCCATTCCGCTGCTTGCCTCTTCCTCGTCCAGCTGATTCGTCCCCGCTTCGAGAAGCGCATGCAATAGACCGAGAGCCTGCAATTGAAGCGCAGCAGGCTGAGTCCGTGAAGACCGGCTATCAGCGTACAAGCTGGAGACATGTTCCATGCACGCTGCCGAATGCTCATCCCGAAGCTTGCCTGAAGGGATAAAGGAAGCCTCGGCTTCCGACGGGGCTGCCGCCCATTTCCCTTTCGTTCGGCAAACCGCCATTTGGCGGAATAGCAGGAGCGTATATTGGGCCGATTCCGAATGCAGCTCCGTATCCAGCTTAGTTCCTGGCGCAAAGAAAAACAGCTCGCCCGGATGAAACCGGAGCGAGCATTCATTGATATGCAGCAAGCCGCTGCCAGCCGTAACCGCGCATAGCGAAAAAGTATTCTTGTCGATCATGTGCACGGCATGCCGCTTCCGCATATTGCGCATACGGATAAAAGATAACAGTAATATCGGAAGCTGTCCTCCCGCATTCAGCCTCTGCATCTGCATACATTCACCTTCTTCTGATAATCCTAAATCCCATTGATAATGATCATTGTACATGACTGATTTTGTCCGTTTAAGGCACTTATTTTGTCATAGCGCTAAAGATGCGATTCTAGGCTTGTTCATGCTGAAAATAAACAGACTCCTACCAGCATAAATTATCACTGGTAGGAGTCATATGTAATGAGATCGATTAATAAATGAAAATCACCCGACAATTTCCTCCATCGATTGCCCTCGTTTATCCGTCAATAACGTCCGCCGCCACGCGGAAACCGCAGTTGCCCGTAGAACTATCCGGCGTATTTCCGCTTCTTCCTGCGACACGGTATCGGTTGCAATAGGAACGGTGGCACAGATAAGAGCCGCCCCGCATGGCACGTTTGCCGGTCGGCTCCATGAAGCATGGGTTTTCCGCGGACGCCAACCGGTGATAGACGGGGCTGAACCAGTCTGCGCACCATTCCCATACATTGCCGGACATATTGAACAATCCATAGCCGTTGGGATCGTAGGCATCCACCGGAGCGGTGCTTACATAACCGTCGCTGGCATTGTTCTTCACCGGGAACCTGCCTTGCCAGATGTTGCACATGTGCTTGCCGTCCGGTTTCAACAAATCTCCCCATGGATAGGTCCTGCCCGCGAGACCGCCTCTCGCAGCATATTCCCATTCGGCTTCCGTCGGTAAACGCGTCCCGGCCCAGGCGCAGTATGCCACCGCATCGTGCCAAGTGACATGAACTACCGGGTGGTCGAGCCGTTCATCAATTGTTGAATCCGGCCCCTCCGGCTTAGCCCAAAAGGCACCGTCCACAGCAAGCCACCATGGCGTTTGCTGCGGAATCTGTCTGACCCGCTCCCTTGTTCGCTCGGATGCCAGCAAATGGAAGACAAATGACCATCCGAACTGCTCGGCTTCTGTCACGTACCCCGTCTCCTCGACAAAGGAGCCAAATTCCCCGTTCGTTACGGCATACGGTGAGAGTAGGAAGGAATCGACACGCACGTCCCGCACCGGTCCTTCCCCGTCCGACGCGAACCCATCGGCAATACCCGTCCCCATCCGGAAAGTGCCCCCGTCAATCCGAACCAGCTGACTGTTTCCCCGCGCGTTAGTGGATAATGGCGGGACGGAAGAATGGGCCAATCGTTTTATTTTGCCGGCTGCGACTTGTTCTCTGCCCGCCGTGCAGCAGGTTTTACCTGGTTCCATTATTTCACTCCTCTCCCGGCCAATACCGGTTTTAATGGAATCGGCTATCCCATTTGTGACCATACCTAATTCCGGTATTAATCACAGCTTAAGCTAATCTACTGACCTTTTATGCGTAGAATGCCGCCCCGCTAATCCCAGAGAATAAGAGAATCGCAAACGGATGCATTCGTAAGCGCAATAACATATAAAGGCATGCCCCTACAATCAATATGGCGGGCAGCAGCTCACTCAAAGACAAGCTAGCGGATAAATGGACCGCACAGAGTTGATAAACGGCAAAAAATATAAGAGCTGTAACAACGGGTTGCACTCCATACATGCAGCGCTTCAAGTAGTTTTTATGATCCCGAGTGATGAAGCAAATCATCCCGGCAGTCATCAGAATGGAGGGGATCAGCAAACCTAGCACGCACGCAATGGCCCCAGTCACCCCGTATGTTTGATAGCCTACAAGCATACCCAAATTAACGGCGATGGGACCGGGAGACATTCCTGCGACAGCAATCACGTCTACAAGCATGTCATGACTCATCCAGACTTGGCGTTCCGACTCCCTCTCAATCAAAGGGATCAACGCATACCCTCCGCCAAACGAAACGAATCCCATTTGCAAAAAGAACCAAAATAACGCCGCCATGATTTCACCCCCAGATGGATTTACTTAAATAAAATACATATAGGAGCTGTCGGCGCCACCCTTGGATTGGCGTTTCTGCAAGCTTTTTACGCTCCGGTCTCCACCATGTGTCGCAACGGCGCCGAATACAGCGCCTCCGGCTATAAGCCATAGGGGATGAGTCTCTATAAAAAGAAGAATAAGGCTTATAATCGCAACCGCTAAAGTAAGTGTATCTTTAATCGATATCCTCCCCAGCCTAAAAACGGTATAAAGGATCATGGCAACGATCCCCCAACCGATGCCTCTTAACACACCTTTTACCTTCAAGCTGTCACTAAACTTGTGATAAAGAAGAAAGAGGCCGATAACGACGAGACAGGTCGGTACGATGGCACCGATTGCTGCTGCGGCCGATCCCTTCAATCCGCGAAGACGATACCCGATCAAGAAAGAGGCATTGATCGCTACTCCACCAGGGGCTGCAGACGCAAGAGAAAGCGTTTCTTGCAATTCTTCTTCGTTCATCCATTTCCTGCTGGTTACAATCTCGCGTTCGAGCGCAGGAAAAGTGGCATATCCGCCGCCAAAAGAAACAGGCGCAAGTTTCAGAAAGCTCCAAAATAAAGATAATAACCGTGGAGAACTCGATTGGGAACGATCCACTTCTCAACACCGCCTTCCTGTAATTGTCTTCTTAATTGCAACTTTCTTTATGCCGTTTCGGAATGAACGTAAACTAATTCATGAATTATATCGAGCTTTTAAACCGTTTTCGCTCTTTAATATTACAACTTAATCCCAGAATGATAAAAACATTTTTTTGAAACCACCTTACAAAATAACAAATACAGATCACACATTACGTCATCCTTCTTACTGCCAATAGTGACTATACTGAGAAGCAGGAAGGAGATGATTTTATGAAAACACCAAATATTCTACTGATTACGAGCGACCAGCAGCATTGGAATACGATAGGCGCATTTAACAATGAAATCCATACTCCCAATCTGGACCGGCTGGTTCGTGAAGGTACAACTTTCAGCCGGGCTTATTGCCCTAACCCTACCTGCACGCCAAGCCGTGCATCCATTATTACCGGCATGTATCCAAGCCAGCATGGAGCTTGGACGCTTGGAACGAAACTGCTTGAGGATCGTCATACCCTTGGCGAGGACTTCCAGCAGGCCGGGTATAAAACTGCGTTGGTTGGTAAGGCACATTTTCAACCCTTGCGGTCAACAGAACAATATCCATCGCTCGAATCGTACCCTATACTTCAGGATTTGGATTACTGGAAAACGAAACAAGACTCTTTTTACGGCTTCTCTCATGTGGAGTTAGCACGAAACCACACCAATGAAGCGCATGTCGGGCAGCACTATGCTGCATGGATGGAAGACAAAGGATGTACGAATTGGCGAGATTATTTCTTGCCGCCGACAGGCACCATGGATCCAAACCAGACTTACAAATGGCCAATTCCTGAGAAGTACCACTATAACACCTGGATCGCCGAACGTACCAATGCTTTATTAGAACAATATAAACAGAATGACGACAGCTTTTTCCTGTGGTCCAGCTTTTTTGACCCTCATCCGGAATACCTGGTGCCTGAGCCATGGGATTTGATGTATGACCCCGATAAGCTTACCATCCCCTCCATGGTTCCTGGTGAACACGATAATAATCCGCCGCATTTTGGGATGACACAGGAAGAGGCACCTGACTTCTCGGGCTTACGGGAGAGTGGATTTGACATTCATGGTTACCGATCCCATCATTTCTACGAGTACGGTAACAAATTCAGGCTGACGGAAGAGGACAAGAAAAAGCTGGTTGCTGTGTATTATGGCATGGTCAGCATGATGGATAAATATATTGGTTCAATTCTGGATAAATTAGACCAGCTCGGTATGGCCGATAATACCCTACTCGTATTCACTACCGACCATGGCCATTTTTTTGGGCAGCACGGCTTACAAGCTAAAGGCGGCTTCCACTATGAAGATTTGCTGAAACTGCCGTTCATCGTGAGGTACCCGGGGCGCGTTGCGGCCGGCAAAACCTCTGCGGCATTTCAATCACTCGTCGATCTTGCTCCTACCTTCCTGTCTTTCTCGAATCTGCCTATACCTCATGCAATGACAGGTGTAGACCAGAAGGAAGTTTGGCTCGGGATGTCAGATCAAGCAAGAGACCATGCCATTTGTGAATTCCGGCATGAGGCAACCACCATCCATCAGAAAACGTACGTGGATGAACGATATAAAATTACGGTTTATTACAACCAGACATACGGTGAGATTTTTGACCTGCAAGAGGATCCGAACGAACTTGATAACTTGTGGGATAACCCGAATTTCGCCAGTTTAAAATCAGAACTCCTACTAAAATACGTATGGGCTGAACTGGGTAAAGAAACGATGCCCATGCCCAGAGTTTGTCACGCTTAACCCGTCCAAACCGAGGCCTAAAGCCTGCAAGCAAGCTGGAACCATTTGGATCTTGGCGCCAGCTTGCAGGCTTTTTTATGGAATGACGGGTTACTATCCACCTATGCCTGACGATGTTAAAATGATAGTGACTTTCATCAACTTTAACTTCGGAAGAGGTCGTTTGCATGATAGAGTTTACCCATGAATACGCGGAGCATTTGTATCATACCCCCAATGCATTGGAGAAGCATAGCGGCGTTATACCAATCCGTATAGGCTATAACGAGGCAAAACCAAATTATCATATAGGGCCGCGTTTTATTGCCTATTATAGCTTGCACTTCGTTCTTGAAGGCCAGGTTACACTTCGTATAAATCAGGAAGAGACCCTGCTTACGCGAGGTGATCTGTTCGTTTTATTCCCCAATAGCATTCATGAATATTACATTACTCCTTGCGAAGAACCCGCTCTTAAGATGTTTTGGGTTGCTGCCGAGGGCAAACAAATGCCACTGGTCACAAGCCGTCTTGGACTTACACTCAAACACCCCTATATCAAAAATTTTTTTAATCAGGATCTTGAGCAATCTTTTTTTCAGTTTGCATTTGAATGGAAGCACCTCGTGAAACAGGATGACTTCTCCTTAACGCAAGGGTTTTACTCTTTACTGAATCAAATCGTTCGATTATCTAAGCCGATTAAAGCCTCCTCACAAACCGAAGATTGGGTGGCTATAAGCATCGACTACATTCATTTATATTATAAGGAAGGCATAACCGTAACAGACATAGCTAATCATGTCGGGATCCACCGCTCGCATTTTTCGAACGTCTTTCATCAGAAAGTCGGCATCCGGCCACATCGGTACCTGACGAATCTGATTATGAAGGATGCTATGAGAATAGTGAGTACAACAGTTCTGCCTATTTCTCATATCGCGCTTTCGCTCGGGTATTCAGACGTGTACTCATTTACTCATGCCTTTAAAAGCTACCATGGACAGCCACCAAGCTTTTACAGGAAAACATAGTGCCCCTTTGCGGTGTTAATGCAATTAATCCCTAGACCTTTTAATTTCAATGCCTTACGTTGCAAAAAACAATCGCTCTGCCGAATACGGCAGAACGATTGTTTTAAACTCCTATGCTGTATAAGTTCATTCAGTCTAAATTAATGGCTTTGATCGTAGCCAATGGAATTTTCGGCTTGCGATCCTCCGTCAGAAGCCCGTTGATTTCCTGCTGAACGTCGGCTAGCTGCGTATAACAGTACCCGCTAATATATTTGACGTCCTTAATCGCTTGGGTGATGCCGCGGAATCGCCTAATGAATTCCTCTTCCGAAACAACCTGATCACCGTAGCCCCAGCCTTTGTCCGACTGAAACGCGATACCGCCGAATTCGCTGATGATAATCGGCTGTCCCCGGTATGCATACCCTTCCGCAAACGCGTACTTCCAGTGATTGCAAGTCGTTTCATTGGTCACGATCGCTTCCTTGCTGGCATAACGCTTCAGGAAACCGTCTCCTGACGCGACATAGTCATGCAGCGTTAGAATGTCCGACACGGTGTGCTCCCAGCCGTCGTTCGTGATGACCGGACGGTAAGGATCGATTGATTTGGTCAGATGGTAGATGCCCTCGGTAAACTGCTGCTGCCGCTTATCGCGTAAAATGGATGCGATGCCCCATGATTCGTTAAATGGAACCCAAGTAATAATACTTGGATGGTTATATTGCTGCCTCACAATCTCCAGCCATTCCTTCGTGAACGCATCAACCGCCCTGTCATGAAACTCGAAGGTGGCTGCCATCTCGGACCACACAAGCAGGCCCTTCACGTCACACCAATAGAGAAAGCGGGCATCCTCGATCTTCATATGCTTCCGTACGCCGTTATAGCCCATCGCCAGGATGTGATCGATATCTTCGATCAGGGCTTCCTCGCCTGGCGGAGTCAGATGGCTGTCCGTCCAATATCCCTGATCCAGAATCAATCGCTGGTAGATCGGCACATTGTTCAGCAGCACCTCCCCGTTCTTGATGGAAATCTTCCGCATGCCGAAATAAGAAAATACCCTGTCCACGACTTGATCCTTCGCATACAGCACAAATTCCACGTCGTATAAGTTCGGATGCTTTGGAGACCAGAAGCTTCTCTTCCACGGTCCGTTCGCCTCATGCAGCAAATCTACCTCAATGGCCAGGCAAGGCCGGTCGATCGCTAGGCTAACGAGTTTTACGGGCTTGCCTTTGAACGTAACGACAGCTTCCAGCCTTAAGTCGCCAGCTCCGGCTTCCTCTACCCCTTGCACCTCGTAATCGAAACGGACGATGGAACGGTCGAAATCCGGCGTGATTTTGACAGCGTCAAGGCGCTGTTCCTCCACGTATTCCATCCATACCGTCTGCCAGATCCCGGTCGTCTGGACATAGAAGCATTCGAAATTGTCTTTGATCCAGCGCTGCTTGCCCCGGGGCTGATAGCAGCTATTGCTGTCTTCCGCCTTCACCGTGACTTGATTATCGGACCCGAATAGGAGATACGGTGTAATATCGATTGAAAAGGCGGCGTAACCGCCCTGATGCCGGCCTGCCAACGTTCCGTTCACCCACACTTTGGCTTCGTAATCCACCGCCTGGAAATGAAGGATAATCCGTTTCCCTTCAGCTTCCTTCGGGATGTGGACGGCTTTGTTATACCACACTTGCGGATGGAACTCTTCGATTCCGATTCCGCTTGCTTTGGTTTCGTACGTAAAAGGCACGATTATTTTGTGGGTCTCTTCGAATTTCTCCTGCCACTTCTCTTTCTCCCCCACGCTATGGTCATCGAAGCGGAAGCTCCATTCGCCGTTTAAGCTGAGCCAATTGTCACGCACGAATTGAGGCCTGGGATAATCTTTGATATATGCTTTTGTTGTCATGCCGAGCCTCCTATTTCTATTCTTTCTCCTTCATTACAAGTACATAAACGGAAGTAGGGCGCAGCGGGTAGCCGAGCTTCCATTCTTCGGCAGGGACGACTCTTTCCTTACATAAAATCCGTTCTGGCTCGAACACGGAATTGACATCATCGTAGGAATCTCCCGTTATTTCATATAGAATCGTTTCTTCCGCAGCCTCGAAGGCTTGCAGGTCAAGCACCGCCTTCACCTCGTTCAAGCTGCGGTTCACGATAAATACGGATACGGAGCTGCGGTCTTCGTTCGTGCCGGCCGCTATGTCAAGATCAGGCAGCGCGTCCAGTGAGATTGGCGTCTCCCTGAGCGACGGAACGGTAAACCTCCCGCACTCGGCTGCGACGGGGAGAGTATGCCGAACATCCCGATTCGCGTAAAGCTTCATCACTTCATAAGTTGGCGTCCCGTATACGGTAAGAGGCAACCCGCTCCAGCCGGGCTCCTTGCCGCAATATTGATCGGCATAATAATCGCCAACGCGGATGCATCCGCCGAGCCAGCCGTTCACCAGATCGGAGAAGCTGCCGATGTGAACCATATCGCTGCAGCGTATCATTTCGTTCAGATTAGCTGCATTGGCAACCGCCGCGCCCAATGTATGCTCGTTCGGCAGCCCTTTCCGAATCGTGTTCGGATAATACATCGTGTTGTATTCCGTAATGGCCAGCTTCACATGGCTGTGCTTCGCGTCCGCAAGAATATGCTCTGCCGTCTGCTTGATGTGGTGACGGGTAAACTCGGGATAAGAAGCGATCGCCTTATACCGATCCTCCGCAGGCGTATTCCGGTTCATACCAAAGGGACCGTAGCCGTGATACAAGTGCAGGGTAAGATAATCAAAATGTTCACCGGCCAGATCGAGGACGGTCTTGTTCCACTCCTGCTCGAAGTGGCCGCAGGCCAGAAGCACGATGGAGGGATCTGCCGCCTTCATGGCTTTCGCGAAGGAAACCGTGCGTCTAGCGAACTGTTCCGCGGAGCAAGTGCCGACCTGCCACTGTCCCCACACCTCATTGCCAATCTCCCAATAGCGGACATTATACGGCTCGGGATTCCCGTTCGCTGCACGCTGCGCACCCATGGGCGTATCGACGCCGCCGTTGCAGTATTCAATCCACTGCGCGGCTTCCTCTGGCGTGCCCGATCCGTCATTTACGCAGATGAGGGGCTCCACCTGAAGCTCCCTGCAGAACCGAATAAATTCGTCCGTACCGAAATATTTGCTGGTCCAGCCTCCCCACGCTTCGTTGTACATGACTGGTCTCTCGAGAACCGGGCCTATCCCGTGCTCCCAGTGGTAGGCGCTGATATAGTTGCCGGCGAGCCTCATCATCCCTGCGTTCAGGTCCCGCGTCATGTCGATCACTTCGCGCTTCACCATGGCGATGCTGTCTACCGGTAATAGCGACACATGATCGAGCCAAAGCATCCCAGTGGATACGTGATCGATCCACCTCGGGTGATCCGCCGGAACGTATACTCGGATTTCGGCATCGGCGCATTCGCAGGCAATAGACAGCCGCGCCTCGTACTCACGCCAGTTGTGGCTGCCCGGTTCGATCCGGACTTGTCCGAGAAGCTCATCCGAGCGCCTGTCCACCGCTTCTACGATGATGACCTTCAGCTCGACGGAGGCACGGGCCACAAGCTTAACCGCGTAATCCGCTGGTCCTTTGAGCGCGGCTTTCTGCGCGATTCCCGCATAGGCTTCGTCATCGCTCAGAAGGCGGATGCGCTGGGCGCGCCCCGAATGCTTCGGGGCAGGCGCCTCCAGCGCATATTTGGTGTTCCGCCCGTTCGTATAGGCGTACCAGCTTCCGGCTGTCTCTTTCTTCGTCTCGGCTTCGCTCTCGAAATCCATATCCTTAAGCGGAAACGCGAGCATCGCTTCCATATGATCCCGAATGTCTTCAACGAAATGGCCAAACAAGTAAGGGTTGACCGTATGCTCGCTCGTTCGGCTGCAATCAATCGTAATCTTCGCGTTCGTATTCAAAATAAGCCTCCTGCTGATTTGTCGTAATGGTTGTTTTAACCTTTAATCGATCCGATCATAACGCCCTTGACGAAATGCCGCTGCACGAATGGATACATGATCAATACCGGCAAAGTGGAGACGATAATGACCGCGAACTTAATGCTCTCAGCAAGCAGGATCTGATCCTCCAGTCCGACGCTGCCGCCCTCGATGGCTGCCGATTGGCTGATCATAAGAATTTCGCGCAGTACAAGTTGAAGCGGATGCAGGGCTTCGTCGCGGATATAGATCAGCGCGGCGAAGAACGAATTCCAATGGCCCACCGCATAAAACAAAACCATGACAGCCAATATCGGTTTGGATAGAGGCAATATAATGCTAACCAGCAGCCTCCAGTTGGAGCAGCCGTCCATGTGGGCAGCCTCCTGCAGCTCCCATGGAATGCTTGACTGGAAGTACGTACGCATCACGATCAGGTTGTAGGTGGCGATCGCCCCGGGGACGATCAGCGCCCACATGGTGTTGACCATCCCCAGATCCTTGACCAGCAAATAGGTTGGAATCAACCCTCCGCCGAGAAACATAGTAAGCGTGATCAAGACCATGATCGCACCCCGTCCGGGAAGATCTGGGCGGGATAAAGGATACGCTGCCAGTATCGTCATGATGATATTGATGACCGTGCCGACCACCGTATAGACGATGGTATTACGATACCCTATCCAGATTTTATCGTTGTGCAAAATGTTCGTGTACGCATCCAATGTCACGCCCTTCGGCAGCAGCCATACTTCTCCATTCAGCACCTTGGCCGGATCGCTGAACGAAGCGCTGACGATAAAGAGCAGCGGATAAAGCACAATGATAATGATGACTGCCGCAATCGCGTACACGATGACGTCGAACACCCGTTCATCCGACGTTTTTCTTATGGCCTGCAGCTTCGACATGCCTGTGTTCCCTCCTTTACCATAAGCTCGTCTCTGACGTCTTGCGCGCAAACCGGTTCACCATCAGCAGCAGGATGAGATTGATGACCGAGTTGAACAGTCCGATAGCCGCGGTGTAGCTGTATTCTCCCTTCAGTATGCCTGTCGTATAGACAAACGTGGAGATGACGTCGCTTGATTCCAGGTTCAAGTTATTTTGCATGAGTAAAATTTTCTCAAAGCCGACGTTCATGAAATGGCCGATATCCAGAATGAGAAGGATTACGATGACCGGAGCTACGCCCGGCAGCGAGACATGCCATATGCGTCTCAGCCTCGATGCTCCGTCCATCTTGGCCGCTTCGTATAGCTGCGGATTCACCCCGCTGAGCGCCGCAATGTAGATAATGGATTGCCACCCCATGTTCTGCCATATGTTCGAACTGATGAAGATCGTCTTGAACCAGCCGGCTGCTTCCAGGAATCGGATCGATGTGCCGCCGAATGCCTCGATCAGCATGTTGACCGGTCCCGTCGGCGAGAGGAATACGTTCAATATGCCTACGATAACGACTACTGAAATGAAATGGGGGATGTACGTAATATTTTGCAGCCATTTGCTGAAGGTTTTGCTTCGGATCTCGTTAACAAGCAGCGCCAGCATGATCGGAATTGGGAATGCGATGAGCAGCGAAAACAAGTTGATGGACACCGTGTTCCATAGCAGCCTCCAAAAGTAATACGAGTCGAAAAACCGTTCGAAATGGCCGAAGCCTTCCCAAGGACTGCCGATGATGCCTTTGGCCGGATTGAAATTTTTAAAAGCGATTTGCAGCCCGTACAGCGGACCGTAGTGAAAGATCAAGTACCAGGCAATCGGCAGAAGCAGCATGAGGTACAGATCATACCGTTTAGCTATATTCCTGAGCAGGCCGGATCCGCGCTTGAACTGGCTATGGGACAGAGCGGCTGCACCTTCTTGCGCGCTCTTCATGAGCATTCACTCCTTATCTATGTTCAGCCGGTATTATTTCTCCATCTTGTCATATGCTTCTTGATAAATCTTCTCCAGCTCGTCGATCTTCATTTTCTTCAAAGTAGCCTGGAATGTGTCCCACTTATCAAAGCTAAGCGCGCCGACGATAAACTTCGTGCTTTGCTCGTCGATATATTTGTCGATGTCGTTGCGCAGAATGTTAACCTTCTGAGCGGTCTCTTCATCGAACATCGGAGCAGCATAACGGATCTTCGGCATGTACGGCTCCAGCTTCGCGTACGCCTCTTGAACTTGCGGCGGATTGATGAAAGATGCTACTTTGTCGCTGATCAAGTGAGGCGCGCCGCCGCCTGCGTATGGTGTCATCTTTCCCTGCGCGCCTGTTATTGCCAGAAAATCCTCTTTGTAATACGGCATGCCGTCCTTCAGCTCGTAATGCTCGCCCTCTCTGCCAAAGCGAAGCAATGTGGAGCCTTCGTCGCTGTAGAAATAATCGATCCAGCGCATCGTCGCTTCCGGATATTTGTTCACGGATGTAATAGCGAAAGCTCCGAAGTCGCGTGGCACCGGCGCTACCGGGCTTTGCATCTGGTCGCCATGCGGGCCGGCTGGAGGAGCGGTGCCGACATATTGATCCTGAATCGGCAAGAAATTGTTGTTCGTCTGGTCGAAGAATAGACCCGCATTGCCCGATCCTTGCTTCGCTAGATATTGTGCTTCCGTATGCGCGAAGATTTCCTGGTCCAGAAGCTTCTCGTTGTACAGCTTGTTCAAGTACATCAGCAGCTCTTTGTGCTTCTCGTCGCTGCTCCAAATATTGATCTTACCGTCTTCGATGTTGATGTTATAGCCTAGCTGCAAATCCAGGCCAAACGATCCGGCCATCATGTTTAAGATAGGTATCCCCGCTGCCCCCTTACGCGCGGTCATAGGAATTTCATCCGGTTTGCCATTGCCGTTCGGATCTCCATCCCGGAAAGCGAGGAGCACTTTATACAGCTCATCCGTCGTTTTGGGCTCTTCCAGGTTCAGCTTCTCGAGCCAATCTTTGTTGATCCAGCGTTTGTCCGTACGCGCCGAGCCTGTTGTTACGATGCCGGGGATCGAGTATATATGTCCTTCCGGAGTCGTAATGCCCGAGCGGATCTCCGGATATTGCTCCATCAAGGTTTTCAGATTAGGCGCATACTGCTCAATCAAACTCTCCAGCGGAATCAGCTGGCCGGCCGTCCCGTAGCGAATAGTCTCAAGCGGATTGAGTTCCGATCGGTACAACGCATCGGGAAGCTCGTTGGACGCGAACAATAGATTTTTTTTCTCCGCGAAGCCGTCAGTAGGAGCCTCGGTAAATGCAACCTGAATGTTACTTGATTTCTCATAGTCTTGGAACACCGGCATATCATTGAACGGCCCGTTAGCGGGCGCGATTCGCGTGAACATCTTGAGCTTGATCGGTTGTTCCACGATCGGGAACCCTTCCGCTTTAACAGCGCTTTCAGATGCAGGCGAAGGCTGGTTTTCTGTCTTTGAGCCTCCGTTATTGTTGTTGCTGCAGCCGGTCAGGATCAGACCGGAAACGATCATCGTAGTAAGTGCGTTTCTTCCCCATTGTCTACGCATGAATCTGTGACCTCCAATGTTCTATTCACCGAATTTTGTAACCGTTTGCCAGCGGTGTCCACTCATTATAATTCACCCGTTTCCCCATAAAGTTATAATAATATGACTATTTACTCCACATATTTTACAACTTCGCTTCAGCCCCCCCGCCTCCCAATCCGTTCAAATACGTTTGGGGCGTCACGCCCGTCATTTCCTTGAACACTCTAAAAAAATAGTTGTAGGAAGAAAAGCCCGCTTGACTGCTGATTTGCTTGAGCGAGTATTGACCGCTTTCCAGCAGGTTTCGCGCCGCATCGATCCGGACCCGGTTCAAATATTCCGAGAATGTCGACTTCGTCTCTTCTTTGAATATTCTGCTTAAGTACGATGGATTCAGCCCGATGCCGCCTGCTGCCAGCTCAAGCGTAACGCCGCCCGCATATCTTTCCAGAATAAATCCTATCGCTTGAGACACATGCCGAGAATACGGTCCCACCGCATGCCGCTCCTTGAGTAGGCTCAATAGGTTGGCATAGAAGGCTTGCAGCCATCGCTCCATCTCTCCGACGCTTCCTAACCTGCCCAATTCGCTCCGCGGAGGAAGCCTGTCCATCGCAGAGTCGATCTGAGGCAGCCATTTCTTCAACACTTTATCCGCGATATGCAGCAGCTCGCTGATGATCATCTGCACGGAATGAGAGTGAACGGGCTGCCCCTTGATCGAATCGAATACGGATAAAATCAACCGCTGCATGCCGTCCTTATCGAGCGTTTCTATCGTGAGAAGCAACTGTTTCTGCTCCTCGATGGTTAAGGATACGCGCTGGCCGTATAAGCCGCTTCCCCTTCTGTTCGCTTGATTGGCCGATTCTGCAGTGGGGAATGAGTCAAGCGATCGCTCTGCAGACCCGTAGCTCGCTCCAAGATGTGATAGACTGCTGCATAAATGTCCGAGAGCATACTCGCACTTCAAATTCAGGAACAGCTCGAGCGCATGGCGAAGCTTGCCCATCATTCGGCCTGCCTCGCTTGCGGCGGCATGCTCGCTTCGTTCCTTGAACGCAAATACGACAGCCAAACGTCCGTTTTCAAGGTAAGCGGCCGTACGTTCTTGGATATCGCCCAGACTCTGCTGCATAATCTCAACGGCCTGCTGAACGAGCCGATTCGTCTGCACGTCGCTGCAGGATTGCGTGAGCAGCAGGAATGGTACAATCTGAAGCGATGCTGCAGCGTAACTTACCGTCTGAGGATATAAACCATGCTTCCGGGCAAAAACTTCGACTTCTTGGGCGGACTGCGGTTCGCCTCTTACCAGATCGGCAATATAACTGCGGATGAGAGCGGGATTCATACGTTCGCTCACAGCCTTTTGGTCGTTCCGGTCCTCCAGCATTCGATCCTCCTGCCGCAGCTCCAGGACCGCTTTGTTCAACATGGCGATAAGCGTTGCGCCGTCGAGCCGATGCTTCAGTAAATAATCGATGGCACCGTTCTTTAGGCAATCGCGCACGTAATCGTAGTCGTCAAAGCTGCTAAGCATGATCGTCTTGATGGCTGGATACCGTTCTTTGATCGTTCGATTAAGCTCCACGCCGTTCATCTCGGGCATATTCACGTCAATAATGGCGATATGCGGCGGAGACTGCTCGATCATCGCCAAGGCCATGACTCCGTTATGCGCTTCGCCGCAAATTTCGAAACCGTGCTTTCGGAAATCCACTAGCGTCCATATATCGTTGCGGGCCAGCGGTTCGTCGTCTACCAGCAGTACTTGAAACATGGCTTATATCACCTCTTGAGCGGATTTTTCCTTATCTTGCAGAACAGGAAAAGTAATGACGACTTTCGTATATCGTCCCAGCTCGCTGTACAGCTTCACACCGTAAGGTTCTCCATACATGCGAGCGATTCGTTCATGCACATTGCGCACCCCCATGCCGCTGAAGCGTGAAGGTGCCTCTCCTTTGCTATTCTCGCCCAACAGCAAATCCATCTGCTCACGAGTCATGCCTTTGCCGTTGTCCGTCACTTCGATTTTAAGGTTGTGGTTCTCTTCGCAAACGCGAATCATAACCAATCCCCCTTCCTCCAGCGGACCGATACCATGAATGATGGCGTTCTCCACGATAGGCTGCAGCATAAGCTTGGGCACCCGGTATTCCAGCAGGACTTCATCATCGATCGCCTCATACACCGGAATCGGCTGCATGTACTTATATTTCACGATGGAGACATAGCTTCGTACATAGTCCAACTCCTCTCGGACTGTAAGATATTCGTTGGAATTGCCTAGAACCCCACGCATCAGCTCGATTAACGAACCGGATACCTCCTCGATATTGGGCACCCCGTTCAGCTTGGCCAAATATTTAATGGTATTGAGAGAGTTGTATAGGAAATGCGGGCGTATCTGCGCCTGGAGTGCGGTCAATTCTGCCTCGCGCTTCTCCTTCTCACTGATTCGAATCCCTTCCAGCAGCCGCTTCAATTCCTCCACCATGCTGATAAAGACATGGTACAACTGCCCTACCTCGTCTTTTGTTTTGATTTCCTTCATCGGGAACGTCAAATTCCCGTCCTTCACCAGCATCATCATGGACTTCAGACGCCGGATATTAATGGTAATCCGGGAGGACACCTGAAGTGAGCAGATCAACACGACAATCAAGACAAACACCGAAACTTCAGCCATCAGCTTGCGGAGATTCGCAGATTCACTAAGCAGCGAATCCATCGGTATTAGCGCCAGTGTGGTCCAGCCCGTATATTCGGAAGAACGGCTAACGACGGTATAGGATCTTCCCGCGATGATCATCTCCGCTGCATCGCCAGGCCCCGTGAATTCTTGTCTGATGCTAACGATTTTCTCGATGGAAGGGGCGAAGGAAGGCGCCGATTCGGACTGATAAACGAACCCGCCTTCCTTATCGAGCACATACAGCATGCTATCGGCGGTCGGCTTCACTCCGTACGTTTTTTTGATGAAATCATAGTTTAAATCCACCAAGACAACGCCGATTGTCTCGCGGTTATAACGGATTTCGCGGCCTACGGTAATGGCATCCGACACGCCCGTCTGCTTCAAATAGGCATGGCGCGATCCGTTGCCCAGCGTATATTCCATCATCGGCGACCCGAGGATCGTCCGGTCCAGCCAAGGACCTCCGGTGAAGAATATCTTTCCGTTCAGCCCAACAACGGCAATCCGAGAAATATAAGGTTTATAATCGATCAGTACCGATAGAAATTCATCGATCCGCTTCTGCTCTAGAAACCATTCATAGCTGATCTCTTCCGACCGGCTGAGCAGCGTATCGATCACCGTGTTTTTGTTGGTCACCACCACGGTGTTGAGCCGGTCGATCTCTTCCAGCATGATATTGAGGGATTCATCCGCTTGGCGGATACTATCCGAAACCGAGGTAACCGCGTTATCCTTTATGGTCTCGCGCATATTCAAATAGACAATGCCGGAAATAGAGAAAATGGAAAGCAGGGCAACTAAACTAAATGCGATGAATATTTTTCCCTGGATACTTAAACTGGGTGAAATCCATCGTTGAAGGGTGGACAGCTTCATATTGAGAAATCTCCTTTATGGGCCTTAGGAAATGCTGTCTTTCAATCGCTTTCGAATTTAAAGTGCCTTCTCGAGGCTAACCGATCGTCTTCCGCAGCGTTAGGGGGGATTCCTTAAAATAAATTTTGAAGGCTCTCGTGAACGTGTAGAGGTTCGGATAACCAAGGGACAGGGCGATCTCCGTAATCGTCGCGTCCGTATCGAGCAGCAGCTGCCTTGCCTTGTCCATGCGGATCTTCTGCATGTACTTCATTGGGGGCATGCCCGCTTGGCTTGTAAACACATGGGTAAAGTAGGAGCGGTGTACACGCGCGAAATCCGCTACCTGCTGGACGGTTATACCTTCCAAGGCGTGCAATTCCATGTATTTCATGCATTCATGAATCCAACCGGCAAGTTCAGCCTCTTGGGAAGGTGCCGTCTCCGGAATCAGTCCGGCGAATAGCGCACAAATGAGGCTTTGAAGCTCCAATGCACCTGCCGGATTCCAACGCTGTGCGCCCGCCAGCGTATGAATGACTTGATCAGCCGATGCCCTAACGCGTGAGGTGACAGCATTCTTGCGAAAAGGTTTCTCTTGCGTTAAGTCTGCTAACTCTAGCAACGGCTTTGCCCTGTCGCCATCCACCGCCAACCAGCTCATTTGAAGCGGCCTGTCGGAGGGCAGCATGTCGTAGAAATAGGTACGGCCCGGAAACAAACAAAACACGTCGTCCTTCTGAAGTTCCGTCTGCTTGCCTTCGTACTCCAGCCGAACCTTTCCCTCCTGCACGAAGTGCAGACTGTAGCACTCGATCCTTTTGGGTCCTACTTTATAGTTGGGTTTGGCCAAAGAGCGACCCGCCCGGACCGGCCAAATACGTCCTTCCTTATCCAGATCCCCCGGCGTATAGTAAATGAAATCAGCAAACTCGTAATCGTATTCCTGCATTGCGACCGTCACTCCCGTCCTATGTTCTTTTCTCGCCAATTACAACATAATGACAACTATATCAATCTTCGTGAGTGCTGCTTAATACGCTGTTTTATAAGATTTATCATAATCGGAGCATGCTGATCTTGTCTAGTACACCTAACATTTTGCTAATGATATTCTCATTTTAGAGAATCCACTCATGACGAACACGGTTTTTCCCTTATTGGTTCTTGATCATTTCGAACACGTGTCAGGCTTTGCGAATTCGAGGCGCCGCCTTTGTTATTTCGCTATCCACTCCTTTTGCTTAATGTTTCCACTATGAAATAAACAAAAAAGCCCCCGACCAGTTCAAGGTCAGAAGCTTTCCTATAATCGAAGCATGCCGAAAGTGAATTTACCTCCTAAAATGCAACCATATGAGAATAAACATTCTTATACTCTCACAAATAACTCTAAAAAACTTCAAATTCAAATGATTTACAAGTAAACGCAAAAGTTTCGTACTCTTCTTCTTTAACCCTATAGTTTATACCTTCCAAAATCATTCATTCATGATAAAATGCTTAAAAATCCCACTTCTGCCAATCGGCCAAAGCGGGATATCGTCATACTCTATATTACCGGAGCCGGTGCACCAAACTCGGCCCACTGCTCTTTCGTCGGGCCGTAAAGATCCGGCACACGAAGGCCGGCTTGACGCATCAGGACCGTCATTTGACCGCGATGATGAATTTCATGCTTTACGAGCATATCCAGCGTCAAGCCGTTCGCCCATTGCTCGCCGTACATGTCGCTCATGATGAGCAAATTTTCATCCTTCCAGCTGGACTGTAAAGCATCAAGGAGCGCTTGCGAGGTCCGCTTATAGATCGCCGCAATGTCCGCTGCAGAAGCTGGCACCGACATATCTTCGCCAGGTCCTTCAAAAGACAATCCCGTTCGCGATGGCATTTCGTGCAACGTCTGTACAAGGTGCCATGCCAGACGCCCAAGCGTCCGATGGTCGCTCGTTATCTGTTGGCTTAGAGACTCGTCTGTGAGCGTCTCCAGCGTACGCAACGTTGCTGCCGTTTCATTTTTCCAAGTTGTAACAAAATCCTCGATGTGTTTAAACATATCTAACATCTCCCTTTAATAATGGAATAACACCATTATATCATTGTTTAATTTCAATATTTGTAAATGTGCCGGTAACACACCCTCTAACCCCTTCTCCATGATGCTCGCGGAAGCCGGTATTTTCCCTAATGGGCAAGAACTTTTGAGATACTCGTGTTTGATTCATCCTGGTACATAAAAAGTCCATATTCCGTCATTACAGAGGAGTGGCCCAGTTCACGAAGCATTGCAGAAAGATTTCCACGGTGGTACGTACCATGATTCACAACTTGTATAATAAATTCTGAATATCTGGTGTTGAGAATTCCAGCGTAAGGATTATCCAAGACAACCTCTTTCTCAAGATCAGCATGCTCGTTAATACATGCTTTGAATCTCACGGACAAATCGTCATACATAGCTTCCAGTTCCTCAAGGCTTCTAGCTTCTGCATCCGCCTCGATTTGAAAAGATGCTTCTAAAGCTTCATTCATACTTTTCCCCATCAGGATATCCAGCCAACCACAATCAACCTTGTATATATGTGCCATGACCTTCGACACCGAAGAAAATACGCTTTGAATTTCTTGATTGTATAGGTGATGCGGAAGCTCCTTTAATCGATTAAAAATTATTTTATTTGCCCATACATGATAATCATAAAATCTCGAACTATGATTTGTCATTGCAATTACCTCCGGTTTCTGAATTTACTTATGTATCCATCATACAATGGCTACCCTGACAACTGTATGTCAGGGTCAATTCCTCCACAGAAGCTGCTCTGTCATTTATCGCGTTTTTGGGCTTTCTGTTTCTTGTTTCAATACCGTATTCTAATGTTCAAGAAAAATAAGGATTAAACTGACCCCCATTTGAACGATGTGTAATTTGTGCAGTTCTGTTCTTGTCACTGTCATTGTCTCCTGTCCCCTAGTGAAATTATCACAGAAGAATACTCCAACAATCGATTACCAAATTGAAAAACACGGAGCTTCATGCTCCTGTCGTTCTGTCTTCCGGATGGATGGCAGGAACTGCTTCACTTTTCGCCATGCTGCATTCGGTCTCCCTTAACAACGTCTCCAGGCATTTATTATCCAGAAGACCTGCCTGATATGAGGATGAACACATCAGTCATTCATGATTTTTTCAGACAACATGGTGTGCTGATTTTTCACTAAGTGACAAGAGATCGCAGCTTGCATCGTTATGAGGCAAATCGAATTACTCTATGAGAAGCCCAGGACTTCACTGCAACCAGCAAAGCGGTCACGCCTGTCTATCGAACTGAACAAAAAAAGCTTCCGCTGCAGGAAGCTTTTTTGAGCCATTTTCACTTGATGCCGGATGTGGCAATACCTTCAACAATATAACGCTGAAAAAATACAAAGATCAGAAATACCGGAATAATCGATAAGATCGACATAGCGAACAACGAACCAAGCGCTGCTTCTCCTCCCGCGTCAGTAAACATCCGAAGAGCCAGCGTAACCGTATATTTCTTCACGCTGCTAAGATAGAGGAGCTGGCTAAAGAAATCATTCCACGTCCAAATGAAGGTAAAGATCGTTGTAGTCACGATAGCCGGCATGGTCAATGGCAGTATAATTCGTGTATAGATCCCAATCGGTCCGCATCCGTCGACCGTGGCCGCTTTATCTAATTCCTTCGGCAACGAGCGGATAAATTGTATAGTCAGATACACGAAAAATCCTTCGACTGCCAAAAACTTGGGTACGACAATCGGCAAAATGCTATTTACCCAATCCAATTTATCAAAAAGGATATACTGCGGGACAACTAACACATGAAGCGGAATCATCATGGTCATCAGCATGAGTGCAAACATTATTTTTTTTCCTTTAAACTCCAATCTCGCGAAAGCATATGCCGTCAATGAACAAGATAAAATATTCCCGATTACAGCTAGCACGACCATAAAAAGCGAATTCGAAAAGAAAGTGGAAAACGTTGTACCGGACGTCCCTTTCCAACCTTTTACGAAGTTGTCAAAAGTAAGCTGCCTCGGCCATAAAGAATTATCGGTCAGAATCGTTTCGGTGGGCTTAAACGAACTGATCAACATCCACAGTACAGGGTATAGCATGATCAAGATTCCCATGAGAATTAGTCCGTGAAGCAGCGGTTTTCTAATATCAAACGTTTTTACCATTCTGTCTCCCCCCCTAGTCTTCATAGTGAACCCATTTTTTGGATGCGAAAAAAATGATTCCCGTAAAGCATGCGACTATAATCAGCAAGATCCATGCCATAGCGGAGGCATAGCCCATCTGAAAATTACCAAAGCCGTTCTGGTACAGATAGAGTGTATAGAACAGTGTCGAATTCACAGGCCCGCCCGTACCGTTGCTTATAATGTAAGCCGGCGTGAAAGCCTGAAACGAACTGATAATCTGCATGATCGCATTGAACAAAATAATAGGCGACAGAATCGGAAGCGTGACATGAATAAATTGTTTGACTCTACCAGCCCCATCGAGTGACGAAGCCTCATAATAATCTTGTGGAATTTGTTTGAGTCCTGCCAGAAAAATGACCATGGGCGAACCAAATTGCCAAACTTTCAAGAAAATAATGGACCAAATCGCATAATCGGGCGACCCTACCCAGCTTGGCATATCAATCCCTACATAACCGAGAACCTGATTAACAATTCCATGCTCGCCAAATACTTGCTGCCATAAAATAGCAATCGCTACGCTTCCTCCGATCAACGAAGGAATATAATATAGCGCACGGTAGACACCCAGTCCTCGGATACCTTTGTTCAAGAGCAAAGCCAGAGCTAATGCGAACATCAATTCTAACGGAACAGCCACGAGAACATACGTAAAGGTCACTTTAATAGCTTGAAGATATTGCGGATCCTGATTGAACAGGGTCAGGTAATTTTTCAAACCAACCCAATCCGGCGAAGAAACAAAATTGTAATTTGTAAAAGAAAGATAGAGGGAAGTCAGAATGGGTATCATACTGAATACCAAAATTCCAATCAGCCAAGGCGTTAAAAACAAATATGGAATGATCCACAACCAACGTTTACTGTTAAATATGGTTGACATGGCTTGAACTCTCCTCTGTATGGAGTAGGAGCTCGAGAAATATCATACTCTCTTGAGCTCCCGCTAAATTACTTAACGGTTTAAAATTTGATCTGCTTGTTGAAAAAATTCATCAACAGCTTGAGGAATGGTTTTCTTACCAAACGCGATCGATTCATTGGTGGATAGGAGTAGCTTTTGAACGGAAGTGCTGCCTTCAGGCATGGCCGGATAAGGTTTCGAGGAAGCCATCATTTCGCCGATGAAAGCGTATTCTTTTTCTTCCGGAGCTCCTAATAACGGCTTGATTGCTTCTTGCATTTTTTTAGAAGCCTGTGGCCCATGCTCGCCTTTAAAAATAACAGCCGCATCCGGATCATTGACTACAAAATTAATCAACAATGCCGCTTCTTTCGGGTGTTTACTGTTTTTTGTAATGCCAAGCGATGCTACGATGAGCGGTACTTCCTTTTTACCATTCGGGTCCATTGGATAACTAACAATGCCGAGCTCATCTTTTGCGCTGCCTTGATAGATTTTCAGCTGATTAGAACTTTTGCTTATCATGGCTACTTTACCACGTGCAAGCATGGATTGCTCCTGGGTTTTATCTCCTTGCTCGGCTTGGATGGAAGGCGGAGGAGTTAATCCGTCTTTGCGCATCTGATCCCAGAACGTAAACCAGTCGATAAGATCCTGTTTCTCGATTCCCAAACCTTTATCCTTAAATACGGACTTTCCTCTTTGTTGGACGAACAGCTCAAGGGTACGATATACGCCGCCTTCGTCTTCCGTAGCCCAAGCATCTGCACCTAACGATTTTTGCAATGCCTTCGCGGCATCAACATATTCATCCCAGGTCCAATTAATTTTCGGAAGCTCGATACCGGCATTCTTGAACATTACCGTGTTATGTAGAACCCCGTTAATATTGTGACCAAGGCTCATTGCATACAATTTACCGTTAACCGTACCGCCGCCGATGTCGACAGGATCAAAATCGGCCGTATTCAAATCACCCGTTTCGACGAGCGGGTCAAGCTCAAGCATCAAATCTCTTGTCACGAAGTCATGTTGAAAGAAGCTGCTGGTTTGTATGACATCGGGAGCATTTCCGCCAGCTGCCTGCGTATTGATCTTCTCCGCATATTGGTTTTCGGTAGTGAATTCGCGGGCTACCGAAATGTTTGGATGCTTTTCCTCAAAAAGATCAAACAATTTATTCATTTTATCATGCCGTGCTTGCCCGCCCCACCAGGCAACCCGCAGTTCCACTTTCTTACCGTCACCCGCTGTATTCGTATCCGCTTTTGGACTATTGGTGCCATTATTGTCTGATCCCGCATTACCGCAAGCACTTAACATGACAGTTGAAAGAACAGCAGCGATCAAAAGCGTTATTTTATTTGATTTCATCGACAAGTTCCTCTCCATGACTCGGTTTGGTTGATGAAAAATGTTCCACTTGCCTTCTGCTCGGCATCGAAGCTTGAGCACCAAATTGCGTTACGGACAATGCCGCTACATCTTGGGCGAAGGTGATTGCATCTGCAAGATGTCCGCTTTCGGCATAATAAACACCCAATCCAGCGTTAAAGGAATCTCCTGCCCCTGTCGTATCAACGACTTCCATCTTATGCGCTTTCAATTGTTTAATCTGCCCTTCATTCGAATAAGCTACACCCTCTCCCCCGAGGGTCATTACAACCTGTCTGACGCCTTTTTCCACCAAATTGAATATGATTTCTTCAACCTCTACATTCCCCTCGGCCCTGCCGGTAACGATAAGCTTGCCTTCGGTTTCATTCGGAGTGAGGATATCGATCCTTTGGAGAAGCTCCTCCGTAAGCGGAACTGCCGGGGCAGGATTCAAAATAATCGGCACCCGGTGGTGACTAGCCAAACGGACAGCCTCTTCTACAACGGTCATAGGAATCTCCAATTGAATAAGAAGCAGGTCGGCTTGCCTGATGATAGACTCAGCCCGTCGAACATGTTCGACGGTCATCCGACCGTTTGCGCCTGGAGCTACCACAATGCTGTTATTGCCTTCCTGGTTGACCGTAATCAATGCCACCCCGGTTGCACCTGGAGATATCGTTACATAATCAGTCTCAATATTCTCTTGTTCCAGATTTTTCAACAATACCCGACCCCATTCGTCATCCCCGACACAGCCGACCATGTGAACATTCGCGCCTAACCGGCTGGCCGCTACTGCTTGATTGGCACCTTTTCCGCCAGGCAATGAACAAAATGTACCGCCCGTAATCGTTTCTCCCTCTAACGGAATCTTCGGCGCCGTAACGATCAAATCCATATTTAAGCTTCCAACTACAACGATTTTTGGCGACACAGTCAATGGACCTCCCTTAAGACTACCGTTTTATTCGGAACGAACAGAGGCTGATGGTCCGCTTTGACGTTCCATTTCGTGCAGCTTTCTGACCCGTCGGCGGAACTCTTCCTCTGTGCTAAACTCAGCATTCATGTAGGCTTCGAGCAATTCAGCAACTAATACTGGTCCTATTATTTGCGCACCGACGCACATAACATTGACATCATCATGCTCCACACATTGATGAGCGGAGTAAATATCATGACAAACGGATGCCCGAATGCCCGGAATTTTATTTGCTGCAATACAAGCACCCACCCCTGTTCCGCATACCATAACAGCCCGATCTGCATCGCCGGAGAGAACGGCTCCGCATACCGTACGGGTAATATCCGGGAAGTCAACCGGATTACTGTCAAATGATCCATAATCCGTAACCTCGTGTCCCAATCCTTTTAATGCGTTTATAACCGTTTCCTTTAACGGAAATCCGGCATGGTCTCCTCCAACAGCTATTCTCATGTCATTGCCTCCAAGTTATGAAATTTTAATAATTTACTGAAACTAACGAAATTAACGTTTTTTTGGTTAATCGATTTACTGAAATCGTTAAAAAAAACAATCTTACGTCCTACTTTACCACCAATCAGTAATGTTCGTTCGAAAGACTGTCTCTTTACGAGATTTTTTGACGAGTCCCTATTCACATCCACATGAGCGTCTAATGATTAGCTCTGTATCCATATACATAATTTCCCTTTTAACGTCTTTTTCTTTTATTCTAGCTAACATTAAACTCCCTGCATTTACACCAAGCTGATAAGCTGGCTGTCTTATCGTCGTAATCGGCGGATCAACAATTTCTGCCCAGTCCGGATCGTCATATCCCAAAACAGCAATCTGACCTGGAATATCAATTTCAGCTTCCTTTAAGTACTTGTATGCCCCGAGCGTCATTGAGTTATTTGAAATAAATACGGCATCAGGCTTGATCTCCTGCTCTATTAGTTCCTTCATCTTTTCGTATCCGCTCTCTTTGGTGAAGGCCCCTTCTTTCACAAGCTCTTCGCGGCCGATGACGTCGTAATCTTCAAGCGCTCTCATGTAGCCAATCAAACGGTCTTTCCCGGTACTTATTGAAGAAGGTCCTGTAATAATGGCTATTTTTTCATATCCGTGCTTTATCAGATGTTCGGTAGCGGAATAGGCTCCGCGTATATTGTGAGTCATAATGACATCAGAGTTCATGAACTCTGGACAACGGTTTAAAAAGACAATCGGGACTCCCGTTTTATCGAGCGAGCGGAAATAATCGCCTGAATTTCCAGCGGAGGAAACAATCAACCCATCTACCCTCTTGCCGATTAACACGTCTAAGTAATTGCGTTCTTTCTCGATAGAAGAATTAGTGTTACAAAGCAGGATGTTGTAGTTGCTTTTAGCCAATTCTTCTTCCAATCCCCTAACAACAGCCGAAAAGAAAGGATTCGCAACGTCGGAGATTAATACTCCGATGATCTTAGATTCCTGCATCCGAAGGCTCTTGGCTACAATATTAGGCTGATAATTGAGTTCCTGGATGGCAGTATCAATCTTAGCTTTGATTTCATCGCTTACGAACTTCGTTCCGTTTAATGCATTCGAAACGGTCGCCGAGGATACGCCAGCCAAATTAGCTACCTCTTTAATGTTGGCCCGCTTCACTTCGTTTAATCACCTCCAGTAAATCGATTAACTAGATTATATAGCCAAACATCTTTGCCTGTCAACCATATTTGTATGCGTTATCATAACGAGGATTTAAGGGCGTCAATCTTTGATGTGATATTTTTTCAACCAACAGATTTAAAACGACCACTGAAATATATAAAAGCCACGTCATGAAGACAGGGCCATTGTAACCTATGAAAGAACTTATTCGAACAATATTAATAATGACCTGTCATCTCTTCGCCTTATAAAACTCATGATAAAGCTTCATGAGCACCCTCTTCTCTATACGCGAAAACCGATTAATTCCAAGCTCATTCGCGAGCTCGCGCTGTGTGCACTCATCCATTGAACACCTATCTGATTCAATCCGATTTACAAGATCGTTTGCAAGAATATTGAACGATTCGGAAGTTGTTGAACTCTGAAGCGATACAGCAATTGAACTTTTACACGAAATCGGACATCTCTGCCATCGCTTATCGCTTATGGTTTAATCGCGTTCGGCCTCAGAAGATAAGATAACATTTCGTAAGATTGTACAATTTGGGGAGCTAAGCGAGGCTTTATACTAAAGATAATAAAGAATTTAGAAACGGGAAGGAATGAGCGCACAATGTACACTGAACAAAAATCGACAATTACGACCTTTACTCTCATCACCCCGCCTGCGTCCCAAACGGCAAATAGCATAGCGCTTCTGTGGGATAAGCCCGTCCGCGCCAGCGTTGAGCGTTACGAGGTATATGTGAACCGTGCTCTTGTCGCCACTACAGAAAACACAGACTACACCCTCCTGGGCCTTGCAGCCACGCAGGAATATGAGATTTATGTGCGTGCATGTGTAGCGACAGGTGAGCCGCTGCAAAGCAATACCCTAAATGTGGAAACACGACCCCAATCTCAGGTGTTTGATATCGCTTCCTATGGCGCGGTAGGCGACGGCGCGACGTTGAACACACAGGCGATCCAATCTGCCATCGATGCTTGCAGCCCAGGCGGCCACGTATATATCCCCGAAGGCGTTTTCCTTTCTGGTGCTATTTTCCTTAAAAGCGATATAACGTTGTTCCTCGACGAAGGCGCAGTGCTGCTTGGCAGCCCGGATACAAAAGACTACCCCCTCATAGACACCCGATGGGAGGGACTGGAAAAAACCTGCTACACTAGCCTTATCAACACACCGGATACGGCGGGCGGTCGCTTGCGCAACATCACCATTGCAGGTCCGGGAAAAATCGACGCAAACGGCAGTAAACTTCGCAAGAAGGAGCTATCGGAAGCTGCAGGCAAGCCGGGATCTGCATTAAGTATCCGAAATACCGATAATGTGTACCTGCAAGGCATCACGGTTCGCCAATCTCCCTTCTGGTGCGTGCACATTGTGTACTGCAACGGCGTAAGCGTGAACGGCGTGGGCATTCACACCAAGTATGACGAAGAAGGCAATCTGTATGAGGGCATTGTGAACGGCGACGGGCTGGATCCCGATTCCTGCAGCGACGTTTATATCTTCAACTGCCACATCGCCAGCCAGGATGACTGCATCGCCATCAAGTCGGGCCGAAATGCCGAGGGCCGCGCGGTAGGCATCCCGACGGAGAATGTGCGTATTAGCAACTGCCGTTTTACTAGCGGATTCGGCGTGGCAATGGGCAGCGAGATGTCCGGAGGCGTGCGTAACGTGTTGGTGGAAGACTGCGTGTTCCATGATGCCTTCAGTGTGGCGAGCGTCAAAGCCATCCGCGGACGCGGCAGCGTGATTGAGAATATCACTTACCGGGACTGCACGTTCACCAACCAAAACCTTGAACTTCAAGATACCCAGTGGTTCCGCGGTGCATTGTATGTAGACCAATTCTATGGCGATTTGGCTTTTGACCCGCACCAAGCCCTGCCAGCGGATGAGGGAACCCCCGTCATTCGGAATATTTTGTTCCAAAATATCACGCTGGACACAGTCGCCGGAAACGCCATCTATCTCACCGGCCTGCTCGAAAGCCCGCTGGAGAATATCCGGCTAGAGAACATAACCGCCGTAGGGAAGCATGGTTTTATCGCGAACAACGTCCGAGGCCTTGTGCTGGATAATGTCTCTGTGGAAGCACGCGATGGACAGGCTATGCGCTTTATCAATGTGAAATAACAGCAAAATAAACTCTATATTCCTGTAACTCACCCCTTATAGCAGACAATGGATGAACACACTATGTGTTAAACCATTGAAATCTATAAGGGGGCTTTTCTTTACAAAAGTAATACGTATATTACTCTTCATTGAATAAGAAGCTGCCGCTTTAGTCTTAGACTAAAGCGGCAGCTTCTTCCCTTTTGCATTAAGCATTTAACATATAACTGCCTGACGCAATCTTTTTCACGCCATACATCTGCCCATTCTCCCGTAACACTTCATATTCACATGGAGCTCCGTTCTCCAATACACGTCCAGCAGACGAGAAATCGGAAGTTTGACCACTGCTGTCGTATTAGGCGGAATGCTTACATGCAGCTGCTTTAACCCATCCGCACCATGTGAGAAATCAACGTGTATCAAGCCTCTTACGGAATGATGGCTTCCGCGCACATGTCTCCCCCCACTCCGAATCATCAAACCCATTATCATGCCAGCCGTTCGGATATATGCGAGCATCGAAGTTTTCCAAGCCATAAACATTGGCAAGCTTCGTTGCGCTTTCCCTCACCTTCCAACCGTCGTGGTCCGTTCTAATCATCTCTTTCGAACCATCCTCATACTCAATATGCCATGATGCTGCCCTAATGCATTGTCAGAAAAAAAAGCTGCCGGGTTAGTCTCAGACTAGTCGGACAGCTTCATTGATCAATTAAATATCAGCCCTTCACCGATCCGATTAACATCCCTTTGTTGAAATGTTTTTGAAGAAACGGATAGATGATGAGTAGTGGCAATGCCGTAATCAAGATCGCTGCCATACGCGCCGCAGGGGTATACGTATATACCGTTTCGGCGAGTTGACCGATTCTCTCGTCGTTCAGGATGAGCATTTGCCTTAAGAATACTTGCAGCGGCCATTTTGAATCGTCATTCAAATACATGATTGCCGAGAAGTAGGTATTCCAATTTCCAACCATGTAGAACAAAGTAAAGGTAGCAATTGCGGGCTTCGCCAATGGGAGGATGATGGTTGCAAACATCTTCCACTCCCCACATCCGTCTATCCGTGCCGACTCCTTTAGTTCATACGGCAGTGATCCAAAGAAGCTGCGCATGACAATCACGTTAAATGGAGCGATGGCTGCCGGCAGCCACAGCGCCCAATACGTATCAACAAGCTGAAGACCATCTACGACCAGGTAAGTCGGAATGAGTCCACCCGAGAAAAGCATCGTAAACAAGATCATAAAATTAATAACCGATCGCCCTTTAATACCAGGCTCCGACAAACCATAGGCCATCAAAGAGGTTATCGTAATATTTATGAAAGTTCCGACAACGGTAATCAATATCGAGCTTTTTAATGCTTGAATGAAACCGGGATTATTCAATAAATAGTGATAAGCCTCGAGCGTCCAGGAACTTGGAATAAGAAAGAAGCTTCTCGTGTAGTAATCCCGAGCCGGAGCAAACGAAGTCATGATGACATAGATCAACGGAAGCAAAATGGAGGCGGTGAAAACAATCAGAAACGCATGTACGATATACGTATATAGACGATCGCCCTTAGAATGAAGCTTACTCATTAGTAGACACCCTCCTCACCGAACCGCTTGGCGATCGTATTAGCGGTCACCACCATCGCGAGCCCTACGAAGGATTTAAAAAATCCAATCGCGGTTGCGTAACTGAAATCGCCTTGCACGAGACCTTGACGGTAAACGTACGTATCGAAAACGTCCGTTACGCCAAGATTCAGCGGGTTTTGCAACAGGAAAATATGCTCGAAGCCGACTTCGATAAAGCTGCCTAGCCGTAAAATAAACATAATCAAGATGACGTTTTTCAGCGATGGGAGCGTAATACTCCAAATTTGACGCAATCTGCTGGCTCCGTCCACCTTGGCTGCCTCGTAAAGCGCCGGATCGATCCCAGCGATCGCCGCCAAATAAATAATCGCTCCCCAACCGGCTCCTTGCCAAATATTATGGAATAACCAAACAAAACGAAAATATTTCGGATCTGTCATTAATTCAATGCGGCCGAATCCCATAGCATCCAGCAGCACATTCACGCCGCCATCCTGAGCACGGAAGAACAACATCGTGATCCCTACAATAACTACCCATGACAAAAAATGCGGGGCGTACAATATCGTTTGCATCGTACTTTTAAAATACTTGTTACTTACCTCATTTAGTAAAATCGCAATCAGGATCGGAAATGGAAAAGCAATTACCGTATCCAAAACATTCAAAATCAATGTGTTTTTCAACAAAAGCATAAAATCATTCTCCGTGAATAGACGAACGTAATGGTCTAAACCAATCCATTCGCTCTCCCAGACGCCACGGAACGGCGAATAATCTTTGAATGCGATGAATAGACCGAACATCGGGCCGTAGCGAAAAATCAGGAAATACAGCAAACCGAGTGAAATCATCGTATAAAAAGGAAATGCGCGTTTAAAGTACTTCGCCTTTGCTTTCTTCGAAGGAATCAAATTGGCGCCTGCTGCTTGCGGTTGTGTCATTTGTTGTTGCATCTGTCTTGCTTCTCTCCTCTCCCGTACTTGTTACATTCTCATTACTAAAATTATTATATAACCTTGATTAGTCCTTAAAATTGTACAATCTCACGAAATGTTATCCTTTCTTTTAATTGAATTCTCACAGAAACGATGGAGTAAATAACCGACAAGATAAACAGCCCCGCGTCAGTAAAGAACCTGACACAGGGCTGTTTGCAAAATCTTAATTTGGAAGTTGCGGACTGCGTAAACCGAAACTCGGGTTAGTCGTTATCTCGTTGCTGCTTCGTTTATTTCCTTCATGATTTGCTCACCGCCGCCCGCAAGATAATCGGCGGAAGCTTGTTCGATGAATTCGATCGGTTGGGCTCCTACAATGATCTTGTAGATAGCCTCTTGAAACTTTGCGTTCAAATCCGCACCTTTTGTCTTGTACGTCTCAGAATAGAATTCAAGGCCCATGGCTGCATTCGGCCACGGATATTCCTCGACGAGTGCCGTATACGTTTCATGTCGGTCAGTTTCTGCTTTATCCGTCCAGAGGTAAAGGTTAAAATCGGTACCGGGGTGTTTAAAGAGGCTGCTGTTCAAGAAACGCGGCATCTCCGGCTCCCACAGGTCGGTTACTTCATACTTGCCTTCGGCGTTCTTGTTATAATGAACGCCTTCAATGCCGTTCTTCATAATCTGCGTACCTTCCTCGGTGACCCACCAATCCAGGATTTGAAGAATCCGTTCGACCTTCGCATCGCTTGCTTTCGCATTGATAACCTGTTTATTCATGCCGAACGCCATGTTAGTGTTGCCGCGAAGCCCCGTAGGTCCTACAGGCGGAGCCATGGGAACGATAACCGGCTTCGTGTCCGGGAACGTCTTCTTTATTTCCGTGTTGATATTAATGTAGTTGTTGTGATAGGTGAACAGACCTAGCTTGTTCGCTTTCACTAAATCTTCAATTTCATTCGATTTGCGAAGCACAAAGTCTTGATCCAGTACGCCTTCGTCGTAAGCCTTCTTCATGAAGGCAAGATAAGCTTTATACTCCTCTACTTGCGCCTGGTGCGGGATCAACTTTCCATCTTTCTCGATCCATTCGTTCGCGAGGCCGAACGCATTCCGGAGCGCTAAGTTGTTGCCCGCAAAACCGATCGTATCGCCCTTAATTCCGTTTTGATCCGGATCTTGCTTTGCGAACGCTTTTGCGATTTCGTAAAATTTATCGACTGTGAACTCTTCGGCCGAAGGAAGCTCTAAACCGACGTTATCCAACCAGTCTTGCCGAATCTGCACCGTATCGCGCACAGTCCAGGAAATTTCCGGAAGCCCGTACAACTCCCCCTCTGGATTCAACACCGTCATAGCTTCGCTTGTCGGGTACGCCGAATTCAGGTTCGGATACTTCGGCAATAAATCCGTTAACTCTACAAAGGCACCTTCGGATTGCCATTCGATGTAGGTGGCGGCGTCGACCCGATAAAAGTCCGGCAGCGTACCCGATGCTGCCATGACCTTCAGCTTTTCGTTGTATTCAGGCCCGTTAATAAACTGCAGCTTGAGATCGATATTAAACTTGTCGTTCAAATACTTAATGGTCGGGTGATTCTCCGCCCATTTCGGTCCGCTCCAATATTGAGCGGCAATATTGATTTCAAGTTTCTCCTTGTTGTTTGCATCCGGCTCTGCTGTAGACCCTGCGTTCGTCTTATTCTCGCCTTGGTTTGCGGTCGAACATCCGATGACCAAGCTGAGAGCCAAGAACGATACTGTAACCGCCTTCAAAATTTTCTTCAAATCAACACTCCCTTTTGTGTTTCATTCTCATCACAATCCTAATTATAGAGCCTTGATTATCCCAAAAAATTGTACAATCTCACGAAATGTTATCCTTTCTTTTGAACGGAATTCTTACCGAAACAACCGTTCCTTTCCCTGGAAAGGAATGAATCTCTATGCCGTACGATTTACCATAAAAAAGCACCAAACGATTGTGGACATTTATAAGTCCCAACGAATCATAAGCCTTCATGCCATGATTCGGTTGATGCGTGATGGAAGAAAGTCGCTCTTTCAGGTTTTGTAGGATGTCTGGCTTGATTCCCATACCGTTGTCACCAATTTCTATAATCAGGTCAGACGCTTCCGGATATGCGCTGACGATCACGGCAGCCTTCCCATTTTTGGGCTCAACCGCATATTTAATTGCATTCTCGACGATCGGCTGTAAAGAGAGTTTGATGATGCTTGCATTCAGATATTTGTCATCAACATAAACCTTACTTTCGAAATGCTTTGTATACCGAACGTGGATAATCTCCAGATATTTTTTCAGATGTTCCAATTCCTCCGTAAGACTGATTTCCGACTGTTCCAGTTTGGCTGTGAACCTGTACAACGATCCGAGGTTTTCCGCCATTCGCTCTATTCTTGGTACTCCTTCCAGAAAAGCGATACTTTTGATGATATCCAACGTGTTGTATAGAAGGTGAGGGTTTATTTGATTTTGCAAAGCCTGAATCGTCGCTTCTTTCTGCAGTAGTTTCATTTGAACTTCCTTAAGCTCCATACTGTACACCGTATTTACAAGTTGATTCAGCCTTTCTGCCATTCGGTTAAAGCTTAAACTAAGCATCTGGATTTCGTCGCGTTCTGGCGTCACGGGTGCCCGTACGGATAAATCGCCAGTCTGCAGCTGTTCCATCGCTTTCTTCAAATGAACCATCGACCGGGTGATTCGGTTTGCCATAATCGGCACAGAAATGATGATAAGCAGGATCAATAAAGCCATAACGATGACGGCCGAATTCTGAGCGATTTGCAAACCTGTCGCCATCTCTTTAAGCGGTACCAATGCAATGGTCTTCCATCCTGTCACTTCAGAAACACTGTAGGAAACAAGATATTTTTCACCGTTCCACTCTTGGAGAGAATTCGGCTCATCCAGCGAGAGCCATGAGAGTCCAGTTTCCTCGATTGGAGATGCCAACCATTCCGTATTAGGGTGATGCACGATTTTTCCATCCGATGAAACCATAAAGATGTAACCGGTTTTGCCGATTCGCATGTTCCCAATCATGTTCTTGATTTCAGTTAATCTCATTTGCAATACCAGTCTGCCTGATATTTTTGTATCGGCCACATCAAAAATAGGAATCGCTGCTGCAAGCACCGGAAAAGATAACTGCTCACCGTAGTATGTTGGAATGATTTCCAGTTGCGGACTCATTGGCAGCGAAAACCAGGGTTGATTTGATAATTGGATGTCGCTGGAAGCACCGTATGTTGGCAGGACTCTCCGGTCCAGCGACATAAGATAAATGTTATCGATCTCCGGATAATTAAACGAAATGTACTTCCTTAAAATTTCTTTAATCATGGACCGTTTCTCCAGGCTCATCGAATCATCTCTCAGCCAATCCTGAATCAAACTAGAATCCCCTTGTTCCAGAAACACGCTTGAGTACATGAGTACACCTGCATTCATGGCATAGGTTGATTTTGCAATCTGTTGAAAGTATATTTCTATCTGATGGTTGAGGCTTTCCGTCGTGGTTTCTGCGACATTATAAAAATCCTTTTGTATCGTACGGCTGTAATAGAAGCTTGAGAGAAAATTCATGGATAAAACAGAAACCAATGCTATGCTTATAAAACTTACAATAATTTTTTGCCTTAAGGTCAGACGATAGAGCAGCTGCTTCATGCTATATCCCCCAACTTTTCCGATATTCATTCGGCGACATACCCGTCATATTTTTGAAAACACGAATAAAATAAGGTTGGCTCGAAAAACCAACTTGTTCGGCAATAATGTAAATTTTATCGTCTGAGTTACGAAGCAGCTCCTTCGCTTTTTCAACGCGTACTTGGTTAATATAGGAAATCAATGATTCTCCCGTATACCTTTTAAACAAGGATCCGAAATGTGAGATGCTTAAATTCGAATATTCTGCCATTTGGGTTAACGTTATATCATCTCTATAATGGTTTTGAATAAAACTACACGCCGATTTAATACTTTGTCTAAGTTCTTTCTTATTGCGTTCTGGATGAAGAAACCAAGACTCCGTTAAATTGCCCAAGTGTCTGCGAATTTCTTGATCGGAAACCTCACTAAAGTTAGACTTTACGGTATGCTCAGCGTTGATGCTGGTTAACAAGGTGCTGATCTTTGACTCTATAATTCGAAGCAAGCTTAGGTAAGCACCATAATTCGCATGCTTTAAGTTTCTGATATCATCTACAAGTTTAAGCAGGTTTTTCATGCCCAATGTGGAATCAATGTCATTAATCGTATCGAAATAAGTTTGAATTTTGATCAAATGATGATTCATTTTTTCGATTTCGGTCAGTTTCCCCATCACTTCAAGTAAAGCTTCACGCATTTCCTCTTTATTCACTGGCTTTAGGAGATACTTATTTACACCGTAACTTATTGCTCTTTGCGCGTACTGAAAGTTTTCATACCCACTGATAATAATTACTGCCATCGGTATTTTATGTTCATTAATTTTTTGAACAAGCTCCAATCCGTCCATCTCTGGCATCATAATATCTGTAATTAAAACGGTCGGCCACAATTGCTGAAGCATATGCCAGGCTTCTACGCCGTTCGTGGCGTCGCCAACAACTTTTATGTCATGTCCAATGCTCTCCACCATTTCAATAATAGCCGCCCTAATCCATGGCTCGTCTTCCGCAACTAAAACCTTAAGCATGAGAACCCTCCGCATTGTTTTTCAAATAATAATAGACTAATCATTTAATTTTGGAAAGAAACACGATTAATTCTCGACATCCTGATTCGTTTAAGTATTTCCTCTTGGTTTTGAAAATAATTTAGGCACATAGTCCGTGGGCTGGCCAGCCACAGAACACCCCAAGTTGAGCCGGAATCCGAGCTTTTCCAATGTCCGTCCATATTGGAGCCCGTATAGAGAACGCAATCTAGATAATTAATCATACATAAATGAAAAAGATGCGTCGGTTTATCGACGCATCTTTGTTTTTTCTTATTTTAATCTTCGAATGGTAACCAATCAGGAGAATTTTATAAGCTTAAACTTGTAAAATGTCCGTTTAGATACGCCTGTTTAGCTGATCGAGAATGGTTGATCCGCAACTATGATCGAATCGGTCGGACATCCATCCTGTGCATCAAGCAAATCATCAATGAGTTCGTCATTTTCTATTGCAGTTACACCACGATTTCCGTCTCCACCGTAGAACACTTCAGCAAGCCCATCCCCGTCATAATCGAAAATGTCTGGAGCTGCAGCGCCGCAAGCACCACATGCTATGCATGTATCTTTATCCACCCATGTGTATTTGGCCATGCTCAATCTTCCTTTTCTTAATAATAGTTGCCGCTAAGATAACTGTGGAATTTTGATGTGACTACTATGCCCCGGGGACAGTTTAGCTTCCGGGTCGATATAGGTCATGGCGTTGTTAACAGCCGTCGGTGCCTCTCCGAATCCTACCGCAATCAACTTCACCTTCCCTGGATATTTCACAATATCACCGGCTGCAAAAAAAACAGAAATATTCGTTTGCATCCGGCTGTTGACTACGACAGCGTTCTGTTCAAGGGCTAGTCCCCATTCCCCTATTCGTTGTCTCAAGTGATCTTCATTTCAGCGCTTCATAATTAATGATAATGATGGTGAATCCGTTTAAAGAAAGATTTTCAATGGTAGACGAACTAATGATTGACCTGGGGCAGATGCTGCTAAATTGTCCTCCAAGACAAAAGACTCCACAGGTTCAATACGAGAAAATTTTTGCAGGAATACAGTTAAAGCGATATTCAACTCTAATCTCGCAAGCGGTCCCCCCAGACAAAAATGCGGCCCATTTCCGAAGGTTAAATGTTTATGATTGTTTTCGCGATGAATATTTAGCTCGAAGGGGTTTTCAAACACCCGGTCATCCATATTGGCTGCACTCATCCAAGAAATGACAACCTCTCCTTTTTTGAGCTCATGCCCCAAAACATTGTTGTCCTGCTTAACGGTGCGGTGCCTTTTGGAGATATGAAAGCGGAATCGCAGCATCTCCTCGACTGCTTTTGGTACGAGCCCTAAGTTATTTCTTAATTGTTCATATAGGGTTGGATCGTCATACAAGAAAGAATAAAACTTACTGGACAACATGTGACTGGTTGTTTCTACACCTGCGCCTAACAAAAGCATGGTTGTTCGAACGATCTCGTCATCTGTAAATCTTTGACCATCTATATCTACTTTTAATAAATCAGAAATAATATCATCCGAAGGATCTAACCGTTTCAGTACAACAATTGGATACAGGTACTGATAATATTCTTTTGCTGCCGTCTGCTTCCTAATTTCCATCTCCTGTTCATTTTCTTGATTTAAAGGCTGGAACAAAATATCGACCCAGTTTTTAAATAGATGGCTATCTTTTGTGGGGACGCCAAACAATTCAGCCATGACCATAGAAGGGAAGGGGCCTGTAAAAACCTGTACTAGATCGACAGTAGTGTCACCCTTCATGTTATCTACAAGCCTGTGTGCGATTTTCTCGATTCGAGGCTCCCATATTTTCAAGCTGCGCGGGGTAAAAGCAGCTGACACGAGTGAGCGATTCTTTTGATGCTCGGGAGGATCCATGTTGGAAAAATTTATCCTGTCCGGGGCTGCACCCTCTTTGTTCTTGGCGCCAACAGCGATCGTTGTCCTCGAGCCTTCACTTGAAAATAGTTGGTGATTGCTTAACACCTGCTTGACATCCTCATATCGGAAAATATTCCAGGTATCCGTTTCTTTGTGATAATAAACAGGGGTATCGGATAGCATCTTTTGGTACCAGTGTAGTGGGAAAAATTCTTCAGACCGCGTTTGAAAGTTTGTAATATCTTGAAGTGAGATCACTTGTTTGTACATTTGTTTGTTCCTCTCCTCCCTAAAACACAAGTGGAATTTCTTTTAAGCCGCGAATAATGATGCCATGACGCCAATCCAATAACTCTCGATTAGTTTGCAATCTTAATGCAGGCATTCGCCGAAGCAATGTACTAATGGCAATTTCCCCTTCTAATCTTGCCAAAGGAGCGCCCATGCAGAAATGAATCCCCTTGCCGAAAGCGAGATGGTCATTCACTTTCCTTGTAATGTCGAAAGTAGTGGGATCAGTAAAATGACTGCCGTCGCGATTTGCCGACGATAGAGCGACAAACACCATCTCTCCTTTTCGGATCTGCTTGCCTTGAAGCTCTACGTCTTCCGTCGCCCATCTCACGTTATTAACCTCAACGGGCCCGTCATAGCGCAATATCTCTTCGATCGCCGAATGGATCAGCCCAGGCTCGTTTTTCAGTTTCTCCAGCTGCTCTGGATGCTCCAATAATGACAGCACACCATTGCCGATTAAATTTACGGTTGTTTCATGACCAGCGATGATCAGAACAAATATCATTGCATACAGTTCATGCTCGCTAAGCATGTCCCCGTCTTCCTCGACACGGATAAGATCGCTGATTAAATCCTGCTTTAGATCGCTTCGTCTTTTAGCAATTAACTGCTGTAAATAATCGATAAATGCGATCAATGCTTGCTCGCTGCGTTCGGCGAGCATCGGATTATTAAACCCTTCCATGATGGCGCCCGACCAATCACTGAACTTATCCTGATCCTCGACCGGAACACCCAGCATTTCGCATATGACCTTGATAGGCAATGGGAAAGCAAAATCCTGGATCAGATTCATTTCTCCCTTTGCTTGTACTTGGTCAAGAAGATCATTGGTCAGCTCCACGATCTGTCCCCTAAGTTCCTCTACCATTCTCGGGGTGAAGGCCTTCTGAACCAAACGCCTAAGCCTGCGGTGATCAGAAGCATTCACGTTGCTTAGATTTCGGGAAATAATCTCTACATGGGACGGAAGTTTCCGTTGTTCTACGCCTTCCTCAACCGGATGGCTAGTCACAAATCGCGAATCATTTAATACAGCCGCGACATCCTCATAAGTCGTAACAATCCATGCATAATGACCGCTAGGCAAAAGAAAACGGGATACCGGTTCTTTCTCGCGTACTTCAGCATAGATGGGATGAGGATTTCGAATAAACGCTTCGTTCAGAAAATCGATTTTCGACTGGATGGGTTCCTTCTGCTGATTTGTAGTCATCTGCAGCCTCCTATGGCAATTAGAATATAATGACAATCCCATTTTATACTACTCGTAAATTTCATAACAATGATTCATTGGTAGTGAGTAAATAAACCCATTAAATATAGCATTTCTAATTATACTAATAGTTCATTTTAACGAATAACACACAAAAAAAACGACCTCGCATTCACGATTCCGTCTTGTTCAACTCCTTATTTTCGTTCCAGCTAATCCAAAAACCACCTGAACGATTCAACTTCGTTAATCTATAATATGTTCAGGCCTGTCCAGCATTGTTCGGAGCAACACTCCGATATACCGTAATACTTTTGGCATAAGATCTAACCATTTCGCCATAAAATGACACGAAGCGTTCGGAGGGCTTGTTTAGATTAATTTATAAGGCACAAGTATTAAAGTTGAAACTGTTCTCATCGAAGGAGAATCTAAATGACCCTCTATAGAAACGTTATTGTTGATGATCATTTCGTTGTACGGGAAGGCTTGAAGCTAATTCTAGAGACAAGCGAGCAATATCAATTGTTGGCGAAGCAAGAAACGGAAGTCCTTTGCTGTAAAAGCTAAAGAGGCCGCCTATAAATAGGCCGCCTCTTTTCTGTTATCGATTATCGTTTCACGCTCGTTTATGCTTTACCGAGGTGTCGCATAATCGCATAACTTCTTATTTATAAACTTCTGCATCATCTAGGGAATCCGGAGTAAACAGCAACTCCTAGTGAAAATGTGACGTATTCCCCTTTGACCTTGCTTTCTCGGTAATATGGATCTTTCTGAGAAAAAAACAAATCACTAAACCAACGACTACAAATCCAAGCGACCATAGGAATACCACTTGAAGAGAATCAACGAGAGCGGATTTCATGATAGGAACAACGTCGGTCAGAAACACGTGTGGCATTTGGCTGATGGTATCCGGACTTAACAAGGCAGAGAAAAGCTGCTGTGGGTCATGGTCCGCTTGTGAGATAATGGCATCTACCTCGGGACCTTTCTCCGGCATTTGGTTCAAAGCGGGAATTAGCTGATCGGTCAGATATTGACTGGATCGCAGATTCATGATCGCACCAAGCACTGTGATTCCAAATGTCCCGCCGATTTGCCGAAAGAAGGTGCTAGACGAGGTGACGAGCCCGAGATCGGATTGCGGGTAGCTTTCCTGAAGGGCTACTGTTAATCCCGGGAAAACCATCCCCATTCCAAGACCTAGTACAAGCATGGTGATCGTAACGGTTAATGTACTCGTGTAGAGCCCCATCATGGCAAGAAAGACAAAACCGACTGCCATGAGGAGCAAGCCTGCTGCCATCTGTATGCGAATACCTGTCTTCTCAATAATCAGTCCGCAAACAATACTGGCGCTGATCATGGTGACCGTGAGCGGCATCATAATGGTACCCGATGCGGATGGACTGAAGCCCATAATGCCCTGCATATATAAAGGGACAAACATCATCGCGCCAAACATCCCTACGCTCATCAAAAAACCAATCGAATTAATCAAGGTAAACGTGCGGTCTTTAAAAAAACGCATCGGCAATATAGGATCTGTCGCTCTTGTCTCTATCCTAATAAAGATCAGGACAAAGAGGAACGAAACGGCAAATAGACCGATGATTTGCCAAGAAGCCCAAGGGTAATCCTTCCCGCCTAACGTCAAGGCAAGCAATAGCCCGACAACCCCGATAACCATCGTCAACATACCTGCTATGTCAAAGCGAACAACTTCAAGGGAACGATGTTTCGGAAGCGCCATAGCGATTATGATCGTTGCGATAATGCCTACTGGGAGGTTAATGTAAAAGACCCATCTCCAATTCCAACTATCCACGATCCAGCCGCCCACCTGAGGACCAATGACACCGGCTAGTCCGAAAAGGGCGCCAAACATGCCCTGCCATCTTGCACGCTTTGCTCCAGTAAATAGATCCCCGACAATGATCATCGCCATGGGCATCATGATCCCGCCCCCTACTCCCTGAAGCGCCCGAAAAAGAACTAATTCCGTCATATTCTGTGACAAGCCGCATAAAGCTGAGCCAATAATGAATATCCCAAGACCGGTAACATACACTATTTTCCGACCGATCAGATCGGATAATTTGCCTGCGATTGGCACAATTACCGTCGAGGTCAGCATGTAGGAAGTCGATAACCACGCCATTAACCCCATGCCGCCAAGCTCACCGATAATTCTTGGCATTGCAGTACCGACAATCGTACCGTCAAGCGCGCCAAAAAGCATGGCGATAAATAGTCCGGTAAGCAGCAAACCCTGATGCTTCACTTCCTGCTTCTTTTCCATATGCACTAAAGACTGCGTAGCCTCCACGATTTGTCATCTCCTTTGTTTACATAAAGAAGTCCCGCCCTTTTGGAGAGAGCAGGACTTGGACCTTATTATTGTTTTGGGATGCGAAGCGCGTCACGGGTTACAATGTTAATCCTCCATCTACAGCAATGATGGAACCTGTCATGTAACTGGACTTATCGGAAGCGAGGAACACGACCATTTCCGCGAGTTCGCCAGGGTCGGCAAACCGGCCGATCCGCATGTTAGGAAACTCCTCCGGCACATAGCCGCTTTCCTGCATCATGGCCGGAACGCCTTGTGTCAGCGCCGTATCAACGCCGCCCGGACAGATCGCGTTTACACGAATGCCCTTTCTCACATATTCCAAAGCTGCGGCTTTGGTCAGTCCAACGACGGCATGTTTGCTCGCCGAATATACGGCGATGCTGTGTTCAGCTCGAATCCCAGCGGTTGAAGCTGTGTTAATGATTGACCCGTAACCCTGCTTCTCCATAACTTTGAGCACATGCTTAAGGCCAAGGAATACGCCACGTACATTGACGTCCATGACACGGTCAAATTCAGTCAGGTCGATCTCCGTCAGCATGGAAAATTTCTGGAGAACGCCTGCGTTGTTGAAGAAAGCGTCAATCTGTCCGTACGTTTCAACGGCGATGTTGACATAGCGCTCAACATCCTCGCTTTTCGATACATCGGCTTGAACGAATACACCTTCGCCGCCCTGCTCGCGGATAAGCTCAACCGTTTGTTCTCCCGTTGTTCGATTAAAATCCACTGCAACGATCTTCGATCCTGCTTGCGACAGCCTCAAGGAGGCTGCTCGTCCGATCCCGCTGCCTGCCCCAGTGACAATGACAATATGACGTTTCGTTTCCATGTTTTATCCCTCGTTTCCAGCCAGGTCCGCTACGATGGCCATGATTATTTCATTAGATAAGTTGGCTTGCGGAATGCCAGCTAATTGTTTGAGCGTAAAGGCTTTACCCATGCCAACCATCGGATTGGTCGAGATGCCCGGTAGATGTTTCTCCAGCACAGCGGTTGCCGCTTTACTCGACAGCAAATCGCCCAGCTTGCTATTCTCGTTAAAGGTCATGGCTATCTCCTCCGTTTTGTTCGTTTTATTGTCCGATCGGACGGCAGCATTAAATTGCTCGAGAAGCGCGGAAAGTGTCTCTTCCGTCATGGCTCCGCCAGTGAAAGGAAGCAGGGCGCGAAGCGGCATATACCGCATGGCAGCTGCCATCATTTCAGGGGATACGGCGTCTGAAGGCGTTTCGGATTGCGGCGCCATGCTTTGCAGTTGAGCAAGTACGGGGGCCGTTTGCGGATTCGCCATCAACTCACCCAGTGTCGTGTTACGGTGAAAGGTCGGCACAGTCACAGTCGTTGACTGTACATTCACGATCGCCTTCAGGGCGATGTCGCGAGAAGAGCTTCCGATCAGGACTTCGTATTCGCCGGATTCTACATGCCAACCTTTCAGTTCTGCGCAGTAATAGGCGAAACTTCGTTTATTTAAGGTAAGGGTAACGATTTGCTCTTCTCCCGGTTCCAGTGAGACCTTGGCAAAGCCTTTCAGTTCCTTCTCCGGACGAATGACACTAGGAGTAGCGTGACGTACGTACAGTTGGACGATTTCTTTCCCAAAGCGGCTACCCGTGTTCTTCACCCTCACCCTGACCTGAACGGTATCTTGGTCGGAAATGTCACCCTTATCAAGCAACAGATCGCTATAGGCAAAGGTGGTGTAACTTAAACCATAACCAAAGGGGAAAAGCGGCACGATATCCTTTGCATCGTAGTACCTATAACCGACTAAGAGCCCCTCCCGATACTCCACCCGGTCGCCTTCGCCTGGGAAATAGGGATGCGACGGATTCTGCTTCAAGCTTCTCGGAAAGGTTTCCGCCAGCTTTCCGCTTGGATTGGCGTCACCGAACAGCAAATCTGCAATCGCACCACCCGCTGCCTGTCCACCCAAGTAGGCTTCTAGTACGGCCTTTACGTTACTAAGCCAAGGCATCACAACCGGTGCTCCGTTGCTAAGGACGACCACAATATTCGACTGGACCGATGCGATTTGTTCAATCAGGTGAACTTGGTTCGCAGGTATACCAAGATGCGTCCGATCATATCCTTCGGATTCGTATCGATCGGGCAGTCCGACGAAAAGAATCGCCGTGTCGCATTCCTCAGCCAGTTGCTTGGCTTCATCGACTTGGGCATCCATGATGTCATCGCTATCCAAATTGTATCCTTGCGCATAGCGCACCTGAGTCTCGCTACCTGCCGATTTTGCGATTTCTTCCCTAATGCTATCTAGTTTTGTGGGTTTGATATGAGAGCTGCCACCGCCTTGATAGCGAACATGCTCTGCCATAGCACCGATGATCGCAATCTTGCCTTGTTTTGCGAGCGGGAGCAGCCCGCCGTCATTTTTCAGCAGCACCATCGTTTCCCGTGCGGTTTCGCGTGCTAACAGATGATGCGCCTCATGGTCGTATACCGCATTTTCTTTCTTGTTAACCACGGCTTTATAGATGACGGTTAAAAGCCGTTCCACCGCGAGGTCCAACGCCTTCTCGGACAGTTGCCCGTTCTTTATGGCCTCAACGATTTTATGTTGACCGACGCCATGGCTCGCCGGCATCTCCAGAGAGAGACTTGCCGCGACGCTGTCTGCGGCTTCGTTTACTGCGCCCCAGTCGGAAACGACAAACCCCTCGTGCCCCCATTCTTTCTTTAAAATAAGATTGAGTAAGGTTTCATTCTCGGAGCAATAGGTACCGTTCAGGCGATTGTACGCCGACATGACGGTCCATGGCTGCGATTTTGTGACGGCGATTTCGAATCCGGTGAGATAGATCTCACGCAATGTGCGCTCATCCACAACTGCGTCCGTCGTCATGCGGCGATGCTCCTGATTGTTAACGGCAAAATGCTTAAGGGACGTACCTACACCCTGGCTCTGAACACCCGCAATATGTGCGGAAGCCAGCTCGCCGGTCAGATAGGGATCCTCTGAGAAGTATTCGAAATTCCTGCCGCACAGCGGCGATCGTTTAATATTGGCGCCTGGACCAAGCAGAATGGCAACGCCCTCGGCCTGACTTTCTTTGCCTAGTGCTTGGCCTACACGCTCAATCAACTCCTGGTTCCAAGAGCTTGCCAGTCCAACTGCCGATGGGAAACACGTCGCAGGCACGCTCTCGTTCAGGCCTAGATGGTCCGCATCTCCAGCTTGTTTGCGAACGCCATGCGGACCGTCCGTCAACAAGATGGACGGTATGCCGAGACGGTCAATCGCTTTTGTCGACCAGAATGTCCCCCCCGAGCAAAGTCCGGCTTTCTCTTCTAATGTCATTGCTGCAATTAATGTGCTGATATTCTTTTCCATTATGGTGTCCTCCTAATCGCGTATCATTGCTGTAAGGGAATTGCCTTCAGTTTCTCATTCAATTGGTCGATTCCCTCGTTGGACAGAAGTCCATCGGCGAATTCGATGATCGTTTTTAACGGGACACCCATGGCATCCTGCAGCTGGGGACTGTTTTCCAGTACGGGCATTACTGACAGCACCATGCTTTTGCAAGCAGGATTTTTCCAAAGTACGCCTAATTGGACATCCACGGTGTATTCCACAATATTTTCATTCAAGTTGATATCTCCATGAGAGGGAAAATTGCCGAACACATTTCGGATCCAGGCGGTGCACAGTCCGAACCATTCGGCTGCATTAGCATCCGTCATCGAACGTAAACCGCTTGAGGTAACAGGCTTGGCTAATGACAAGCCATGCACGCCATTCTGGAAAATATGCATTTCAAAAGGCACTTTTGCTTTATCCATCGCTGATGCGAGAGCCAAAGCATTGTTAACAGGCACGAGCGTATCCGCAAAGGTATGGAAAATGAAAGCCGGCGGCGTCGCGGCATCCACCGTTTCGTCGACTCCGGGTATCGGCGCGGGGAGAATCCCCTCCATCGTCGCCAATATACAAGGGTAGCCCAGAATCATCGCGTTCGGTCTGACTCTCCCCATCGTGCCGAGTGCCGCGGCCAAGTGCCCGCCTGCAGAAAACCCGCATACCGCCACCTTATTAGGGTCGATTCCCCATTCCCCGCTGTGCTGACGTATCAGATCCAATGCTTCCTCCGCATCATTTAATGGTTTCGGGAAAACAGCATGCTGATTGAGCGAGTATCTAAGGACGAAGACATGATAACCTTCGGCCAGGAAGGCCATGGCGACCGGCTCTGCTTCCCTATCCGAACAGGCGCGATAGCCGCCGCCCGGTAGAATAAGAATGGCCGGGCGGATAAACGTGTTTGGCATTTCAGGCGATGAATCCAGAAGATAAGTCGTCAAAGTGACATTTTCGTTCTTCAACTTAAGAATGGATGTTTTCATCGGACCTCCCCATTTTCGTTAAGGATGTTTGGTTCTCGTAATCATCCTAATGGTATAGCAAGTAACTGTTTATCCAAATCGTCGAGTAATTCCGCTTCCATCGGATAGTAAGCAGACAGATCCCGAAACGACGCATCTCCAATTGAAACGCTTAGCGTATCCGGGTCAAGTGATAAACCGGGAGGAAGAATATTGTGAATGATGTCCTTCGCCGCTTCATGACGAAGCAGCTCGACCAGCGGCGTTGTCGTGCATAGCCGCTTAATATAACTCTTTGTCGGTGCATAGTGAAATTTGTAATTGCCGCTGACCAGTTCGATCCGTGCCTCTCCCTCCTGCTGTGCGCCGGCCAACCCGCTCGTTTCCCACATCTGACCGTTAATCATAAGCTTTTTCAAATCCGCATAAGGCAATCGAACGGTTGCGGTGGCGTTGAACGGTATCGTAAATTGGAATGTTAGCCTTCCTTCCTCATCGAAAGTCCACTCGCTCACATAGTCCCCTGCAGCCGATTGCACCTTCGCTTTAGCCCACTTAAGACGATAATCCGGCTGCGGCGCCAACTCGACATGGCGGAAGCCAGGGGCATCCTCCGTAGGATTGATGCCCGCAATCGTACGGTACATCCATTCCGCAATCGCCCCATAGGCGTAATGATTCAGTGAGTTCATGCCTGTGCCGCTGATCGTCCCGTCCGGCAGAATAGAATTCCACCGTTCCCAGATCGTCGTGGCTCCAAGCTTTACGGCATAGAGCCAGCTTGGGTAATCATCGTTAAGCAGCAGCGTATACGCCAGATCGTTGCACCCGATGTCAGACAGGACCTGGTTCAAGTACGGCGTGCCGACGAAACCGGTCTTCAGATGGTTCCGGTCGATTTTCATCCTCTTGCGCAGCCCCTCGACTGCTCTCGTCTTAAATGCGTCGGGGACCAGGTCCATGAACAAGGCTACCGCGTATGCGGTTTGCGTATCCAGCGCCAACCGTCCGTTCTTCGAGAAGAACTCGTCTTCGATCGCCGCCTTCACTTCATCCGATATCCGTTGGTAATACACCATGAGCTCCGTTCTCCCAAGTACCCGGGCCGCCTTTGCGAGCAGCGACGAGGAATAACGGTAGTACGCCGAGGCGATAAAGTCGGTATCTGTGCCGCCCATCGGGGAATCGGGATTACTGCCGTCCAATGCCAGCCAATCGCCAAAATGGAACCCAGTCGTCCACAGCCTTCTCCCTCCGGTCTCATCGTCCGCACGGATGATGAAGTCGACCCAGCCCTTCATGCTATCAAACTGTTGCTCCAGGATTGCCTTATCCCCGTAATGAAGATAGACATTCCACGGAATGATAGTCGCCGCATCCGCCCATGCGCTCGAACCGCCGCCCTGCACGTTGGATGCTGGCACAACCATCGGAACCATGCCATTACGTTCCTCTTGTTCGCGACCCATATCGTACCCGTACTTGCTGAAGAAGGCATATGCGTCCATATTGAAGCATGCCGTACCGGAGAACACCTGTGCATCCCCTGTCCACCCCATGCGCTCGTCTCGCTGCGGGCAGTCCGTAGGAATGTCAAGGAAGTTGCCTTTCTGACCCCACATCGCGTTCAGAAACAGCCGGTTCACGAGCTCGTTGCTTGTCTCGAAGCTGCCGGTCTCCTCCAAATCCGAGTAGATGACACAGCCGGTGAAGTCATCTGGGTTAAGCTCGCCTTGCCAGCCTTCAACTTTAACGTACCGGAATCCATAGAAGGTGAAGAACGGGCGAACAACTGCTTCCCGGCCGTCAGCCGTATACTGATATTCCGCTTTCGCCGTACGCAGGTTGTCACGATAGAAATTGCCGTTTTGCAGCACTTCTCCATACTGTAACCGGATAACTGTGCCCTTGGGTGCATTGGTGCGGAATCGGATCCAGCCGACCATGTTCTGCCCCATGTCTAGCACCGATTCGCCTGCAGGGGTATGAATGACAGTAATGGGTTTAAGTTCTTCTTTCACGACGACTGGCAGACTAAGTCGCGCTTTCAACCGGTCATAGCCTTGCCCACCCTCACGTACTGAAAAGATCTCCGACGAGACGAAAGTTGCGTCAACGATCTCGCCGTCATACAGATTGCCGCCGATAACTTTACTTTTGGCCGCTGTCCAGGTCGTATCCGAAGGAATAACGGCTGTTGTCCCGTCAGCATATGTCACGACGATTTCGCAGAGGAGCGCGAATTCGCTGCCGTATAGCTCAGCCGAATGACCGTCAAAGCCGAACCGCCCTTTATACAAGCCGTTGCCTAGACTGACTGACACCTTGTTCTCGCCTTGTAGGAGCAGCTCGGTTATATCGTACGTCTGATACTGCATCCACTTCTGGTAGGCGTTGAAGTGCGGCGCGAAATACTCGTCCCCGGCTTTTTCTCCGTTGATTAGCATTTCATACAGACCGAGCCCACAAACGTAAGCGCGAGCCGAAGCGATTGGTCCAGTGAGCTCGAACACACGGTTGAGAACCGGATGAATCTCCTTGTCCATATCGGGCACAATCCATTTTCCGCTCCACGGTTCATCCAGCAATGCTGTTTCGAACCATGCGGTATCACTTACGGCATGGTCGCCGTTGTCCGCCCATACTTCCACGCGCCAATAGTACCTTGTTCTCGGTAGCAATTCGATCGACAGATCGAAAGCAAGGCTGTCGATCTCCGCCCGTTTGCCACTGTCGTAGATGACGTTTGAGAAAGCCTCATCCAGAGCGATTTCATATCGAGCGGCAGACTGTTTCTTCGCGTCAGTCTCCGTTACAACGTAGGAAAGCCTTGGCCTGCCAAGCGAGAAACCCAGTGGGTTTATTATGCGGTTGGTCTTCAATCGGGTAATTTTCATAAGGCTCCACCTCAATTCAAATATTTCGATGCGTTATGTCTATAAAATATCAAAGCCGGCAAACAAAAAATATGTGCGATCACGCCATTTTAAGCGGTGCCCCTCCGATCATGAAAGAGGCGAAAAGCTGCAGGCGTCATGCCGCAACGCTCTCGGAAAAGCCTGTAGAAATAATGCATGTCATGAATGCCGACCGTCTCGGCGATCGATTGAACGCTCATTCGAGTATATTGAAGCAGCCCACAACCGTTACGTATTCTGATATCTTGAAGCATTTGTATAAAAGAACTTCCGGTAGAGGATTTAAATAACCTCTGAAAATGACGGGTGCTCATTGCGACAAATCCACTGACTTCCTGCAGGGTGAGTGGATTCATAAATTTTAAACACATCAGCTGTATCGCTTGATGAATCGGAGCCTCATCGTTCTCAAGATAGTGCATTGGAGCCTTTTCCGACTTGAATAGGAGTATTTCCAATAGCTGCGTCCATAACGAAACGAGTGCATCCCTGGAAATGGCCGTGTGCTGTTGTTCAATCAACATCTTGGCAAATATCGTTTCGCATTCACCGGTATCGTCATGATACACCTGCCAGCTCTGAGGAATGTGATGTGCTGCCTCGGTTATGCTTTCCGCATTGTATAGGCAGTTCATGATGCGTAACGGTAGTTTGCCTGATAAGTCCCGCGGCTGAAAGACATGCGATTCCCCTGCCGGTATCAGGTACAAATCCCCTCTGCGCGCGCGCAAAATTTTGTCCCCGATGTAATGCAAGCCTTCCCCTTCCACGACATAGGCAATTTCAATGAAATCATGGCGATGCCTGATCTGATAGGGCGATTCTTCGGTTATCATCGATTGGATCGACGCATCATTTTTGAAATAATAATGTCCGGGAAGCAACGGATATTCACTCATCTTAGATCCTCCTTTAGACCGGAAAGCATTAGTCATATAAAATCCAACCTAGCTGTATACTCCAAGTTTATAAGACACCATCACCACGTGATATAGCTCAATCTAAAGATGGGATAATGGAATCTTAACTAAAGGTGAGCGTCCGAAAATCACCGAAAAAGGCCGGCTTGCGCCGGCCTCTTAGGAAACTATTTGATAATGACGACTGGTCCGATCAAGCCATACGGTTGCGGTTGTCTCTTGGAATCGATTAACCGGAGCGCGTTATTTAACGTCGTTGCTACTTCAATCTCAATGGTGTTATTCCCTTCTCGTAAGAATGTACCGATACAGACGCGTCGTTCGATTTGATTGACCGCCTGGAGGACTTGTCCATTCACGCTCACCCGAAACGTATCGCATACTTCACCGAGTGCGAGAACAGCATTTGTCAACGATTCCGCGGACTCCTCAAGCCGGAACGATGTCCGATATCGACCGATTCCGGACTTATCCTGTAGTGCAGGAATATCCGACCATGCCCTCAATTCCTCCAGTTCCATCTCGATCATCTCGATCTTCGTTTCCGTTGGTACGGAGCCTGCCGTCCAACTCTCTATGGATAATGTCCAACTGTTTAATTCAATGGTCTCTCCGACCGTCGGTACAGCCAACTTCTCTGCCTCTATCTCTTGTATAGCCTCAGGCGTAACGACGATTAACACCGTCGCATTCGGCGCCAATCGAATCTTTGTAGCTACCCGTCCGCCGGCTACGGATTCCGTTTCCATCGCCTGAATCTTACCGTTCCAGGCGTCCAGCATATATATCCGTCCCTCTCCGATGAAATAGAGATCACCGTCGAACGCGGCTTCAAGACTTGGATTATACAGATAGTAGTAGTTTGCGCTGAGATCGCTGCGTCGGACGGACAGCACATGTTGGCTGCCGTCTACCCGGGCTGCGGGTGTAACAGAAAGCTGCCCCAACGCTTCGGCTACATCTTCTTGAGATTGAACGCTGCAGACGGTCGGCATCGCGCGAAGTCGCTCTATCCGTTGAACTAACTCGGCATCCTCCGTCTCCATCCGCTGCCGATCGCCATAGTAGGATATCGTACGGTCTGGCCCCCCGCCGACGAGGATGATCGGCAACTCCGCCTCCGCATAAGTGATCAGTCGGTCCGCAGTCTCGAGCGGCATGTCGGAGGGCATCCATTCCCCGTTATCCGTATTTTTGCGCATATCGACGATAACCGCCTTATACGCAGGTCCGTCAGCAGCAAGAGCGGGGTGACCGTCAAATGTACCGATGAATGCCGTATCGAACGCTAACAAAGCCGGACTAACGAAGTCGTAAGAATATCCTGCTTTCTCGTAAACGGTTTGCTCCGTCCCCATTCCGTGATGGACACCGTCGATATGATAACGATAGATCGCCAGATCCACCTTAGGCGTCCCGGAACGAAGAATGAACTGGTTCCGAGCCATGTAGTCGGTGATATCTCTTGCATGGAGGGAATTCGGTTGACGTTTGCCCCATTCGTTTGAAAACATCGTCCCCATGAGCGACAGACCCGGCCATTGGAATGCCTCAGCAAAATGTCCGGCAGCAGAAGCTGATTCGTAAGACATACCATGCATCACCGCTTGGTTGACGCCGGCCGCAAAGCCGCGATGAAGCTGCCACAGCAGTCCAAAGTCATGTCCCGTCCAAGTTTGCTTATAACCGTATCCCATCACTGCCCCGACTTCCATGGAGTATATCTCGCGTGCCGCTATATGCACGGCCCCGGATTGAAATCGATAGCCGTCCGTGCTGTCTCCAAAACCCAACGATTCGGTCTCTGGGACGTCCACCTCCATAAGACCGGACGTTAGCTCCGTTGGCAGACCGTATGTTTGGTAACGGAGCTTCATGTTATGACGGTTGGCCCACTCCCGTAAGGCGCGAAGGTGATTGTCACGGAACATGTCCGTTAACGTAAGAAAGAAGTCGTTCCGGATACGGTGATTCGCTGATCGGTCCGAGAAATCGTATTCCGAATCCCCGTCCGGGTTCCGATCGCTTAATTGATAGAGCCCACTGATAAAAATCGACGGCAAATAAGGGGCGAGATGATATCCTCGGCGCATCCGGAATTCGTTCAACAGTTCTCGCGTCCAGATGGCGACCGGCATCGGCGTTCCACCATACATGCCACCGAGCATTGTTGCGTTCAGCTCGATGGAATCACAGAACAAACACCCCGCATTTTTCTCGTACAAAGCCCTGATGACTGGATCGCTAAAAAGACGCTCGTCCCAATACCCTACGACTGCATCAACCGAATCCTTCGAGAAGTGATCGAGCACGGGAGCGGTCGCGGAGTCATTCATTTGACCGTTCGTTTGGCTCCAGAATCCGAATAGACACCACTCTCCTTCGGAAGGCGGCGTCCATGCCAACCGGTGTCCCGAACCGTCAACGGAAACCAGGGAGCTCAAATCGACGGCCGAGTCCAAATCCAGCGTAATCCGTTTGCCGACCGATGCGCCAACATGCTTGCGTGCCGCAGTAACAGCCACCAGTTTACAGGTGCGTTCGAGGTCGACGGTTTCGGATGCGGGGATTGGACCCTTAAACGAACCGGTAAATGATAACGTGCCGACGTGAAGGCCTTGAGTACATCGATAGTCGTTTCTATCCTTAATTGCAGGAGTTGCGATAGGCCAAAGCGGCCCCACGGTGAAGTCGAGTTGAAAATCTAGTGGAATTGCCACTTCCAGGGCCGCCTTCATACGATCGTTCCACTCGTCGGAGCCGAAGCCGTATTTTCCGTAATCTGCCTTGTCTACATCAGCCGTAGGAATTGCGAAGAAATCAATAATTTCCGCACCGCCGTATCCCGCGCTCACCAGCCACTCGATCTCCCGTTTGATTTCATCATTATGCATGAACGCTCCTGGCAGCCACCATCTCATCTTCGGTCTGAACCGTTTAGATGGACTCTGGAATTGTCGTACAATCTCCTTCATTGTGCATAGCCTCCTTTTAAAATAGAAAGTCGGCTTCGGATGGTACCGAAGCCGACCCTCTTCGAATCGTTTATTTCACAGAATCATACCACGCGTTAATTTCCTTTGTAATATCGTCGCCGCCGGATGATCTCCACTTCTCGACGAATGCATCTAAAGCGTCAACTGGCTGCTTGCCGTAGATGATCTCCGTGAACGTATCCATCTGCATTTTTTTGAGCAGTTCGTTGCGGGAAGACATCGTAGGTGTAGCAGGGCCCTGGAAGTACTCCGGAACATCTGCATCCGTCTGAGTAGCAATTACCAGCGTAGCTTGATCTGTGATTTTCTCTAACGGGTTACTTTCATCTGCACCAAAAATAGCAGAGGTAGCGAATGCGGCCAGTTCCTGATTGGATAGTTCCTCGCCTTTTGCCCGCTTCAGCGTTGCTTCTAGCAATTTGGAAGGATATACCGTCTGGGCCCCGGAAATGGTATATTTCATCGTCGCAACCTTGCCGCCCGTAATTTTCTTCTCATCTACAATCGCTTTGCTGTCCTGAATGACATAATCGTAGCCTTCCTGGAACCCTTTGAAAAGGAACGGATCATCGGTGTTGTACGATTCGTATAGTGCATTCTGATAATGAAAGAACGCCTGCAGCGCCTCGTCAGAGATGTCCTTGCTGATTAGGATCGCGCCCGTATACGGACTCGCAATCGTGCGCATATTTTCGCCGTTGTTTCCTTTCGGAAGCAGATAAGGAACATACATCGCAGTAGGGTTCGATGCCAGCATCATCGAGCCCGGATATACCATCAGCCAGTTCTCGCCGCCCAGCATGCCGACTTTGCCGGTAGCGACATTCTCAGCTACTTTGTTGAAGTCATGAAGCGCAATGTCTTGAGCAATATAGCCTTTATCTTTCCACTCTTTCAATTTTGCCAACGCTTCTTTGATACCCGGCTGCACGGAACCATATTGGAGTTTGCCGTCTTTCCCTGGATACCAGCGTTCAGGAATCGCACCGAACAATCCAAAAATCCACGAGGAATCTCCGACCGGATAACCGAGGAACGCGTCTTTCATCCCGAAATCAAGCGCCACCGTATCTTTCTTACCGTTCCCGTCCGGATCCTTATTGACAAACGCGTCCATCACGACTTCAAATTCTTCAATAGTAGCCGGAGCCTTCAATCCTAATTTGTCCAACCAATCTTGTCGAATCCAGAGCGGGGATTGCGTACCCATTGTAGGTCTCAGAACCGGAAGAGCGTATTTTTTGCCGTCCTTCATGAACGGATGCCATGCCTCCGGCACTTCGGACATCGCCGCTTTATACGTCTCCGATGCGTACTTCTCGAACGCTTCGCCGACATCCAATACTTTTCCGGACTCGATGAACATGTTCGTCGTATTCGGCTGTGTGGAAACGAAAACATCCGGCAGCTCTTCGCCTGAGGATAGCATCAGTTTCAGCTTGGTGTCGTAGGAACCATCCGCGCTCGGCGAGCTCCACAATGTTTTGATGTCTACGCCAAGCGCTTCTTTCGCCCAACGTGTGTGCACGTTGTCGGCGTACGTCTCGTTGTTTTTGAATTTGGCCGTCGGATCCTCGCCACGAACCATTGTAATCGTGACGGCCGGTTCGATCTTGCCGTTCACGATATTCAGCTCCGATGCGTTTGCTTTAGAATCAGAACCTTTGTTGTTTGATGTGGAGCCGTTGCCCTCCTTATTGTTGCTGCTGCAGGCTGCCAGCGAAGCGGTCAGGACGACCACGGCCAGCGTTGTGGAGAAAAACCTCCCTTTTTTGCCCATACTCTTAACCCCCGTCTATTCGTTATTGTCGTTGCAAGCTTAATTATAAAAACGCTTTCAATAGGTTGATATAACGCATCATTAATTTGCTATAGCTATATCTTAACATCAGACTGCAAATGGTTTGCGCTATTCCTTGACCGCACCGATGACGATGCCTTGCGTGAAAAACTTCTGTAGGACCGGATAGATGAAGAGAATCGGAAGCGCTCCAATAATAATTTGGGCTGAGCCTATCGAACGACTGTTCAATTTGGCGACCTCTTCGGCATTGCTCGCATCGATAATCGGCACTGCAATAATTGATTTCAAGAACGTACTCAGCGGAACATTATCCGTCCTCATATAGATTGACCCCATCAACCATTCATTCCAATCATTGACGACCATGAACATACCCACCGTTGCAAGGACAGGCATCGACAGCGGCAGGAACATTCGCGAAAATACCTGCCAATGATTCGCTCCATCCATAAAAGCGGCTTCCTCCAGTTCTTTGGGCAGTGCTTTAAAGAAGTTCATAAGCAGGATCAAATAAAAGACATTCACAAGGGATGGAAGGACCAACGCCCAGATGGAATCGTAAAGACCTATTTTCGTTACCACAAGGTAAGTCGGGATCATACCGCCGTTAAAAAGCATGGCCACGATGAAGAAGCCGACGAACCCCTTATACCCGGCGATCCCGTCTCTTCCCCCTTCCTTGGATAACACGTAAGCTGCCAAACAGTTGACAAGCAATCCCAGCAGCAGGCTCAAAGCAGTCCGCTCGATGGAGACCCAGACGGAGTCCAGTAGTCTGGGATTCTCCAATGCAACAACATAGGCATTGAAATTCAACCCTTGCGGCCAAAAGGTTACGCTGTTCGATAGAATGGCTGCACTCGAGCTGAGTGAGAGCGAAACCACATGTACTAGAGGGACAATACAAATGACGGCAAGAAAAATCATTAAGACGTTGTTAAACCTTTGAAACCATCGTTCTGGTGATGATATTGTTTGCATCGTGATCACTCCTTAGAAAATTTTGTATCCGGCGACTTTATGGGCCACCCGGTAAGCACCGACGATTAAAATCAAGCCGACCACCGATTTGAACAAACCGATTGCCGTACCAAAGCTATAGTTCCCATCGATGAGGCCGATCCGATAGACGAAAGTATCGATGATATCCCCTTTTTCATAAACAAGAGGATTATACAGGTTAAAGATCTGATCAAACCCCGCATTCAGAACTTGGCTAATCGACAGGGCAAGAACGACGGCAATGGTTGGAATGATGGACGGCAGTGTAACGTGCAGCGTCTGTTTCCATTTGCCGGCACCATCTAACTGTGCGGCTTCATAGAGGGCTGGGTTAATCCCCGCCAAAGCCGCTAGAAAAATGATGGAGCCGTAACCGAACTCTTTCCATACCTCGCTCGAAACGATTGTTGCCAGAAACCAATTGTTGTCACCCAGGAAGAAGATCGGTTCCCTGCCGAGCGCTGCAAGCATCTGATTCACCAACCCTGTCTCAGGATCCAGCAGTTCCATAAATATACCGCCGAGCACAACCCACGACAAGAAATGCGGTAGAAAAACAAATGTTTGGACAGTATTACGAACGAATTTCTTCCGCACCTCGTTTAGGAGCAATGCGAACGTTAACGTCGACATCACGCCAAAGACGAGTTTGAGCAATGCGATTCGAAGCGTGTTCCAAATAACCTGTACGCTGTCTGGATATTCGAACAAAAACTTGAATTGATCTAAGCCAACCCATTTAGAACCCATAATGCCCAAGTAAGGCTTGTACTCTTGAAAGGCCATGACCAGGCCGCCCATCGGAAGGTAGATAAAAATAATCGTGAGTACGATCGCCGGAAGCAACATGAGATATAATTGCCATCTATCCCTTCTGCGGACGATTCTTCTCCTCTTTCTCTGGCCAGCGGTATCCGTTGCGGTCTTTATTATTGTCTCCATAATTTCCCCCTATATCTTGAAGTCGATGTGTTACCATCATTGTAAGACAGGGACTTTATCCTCTGATATAGAGCGATACAAACATGTATAACGTTATCTTAATTTCGCGTTTGTTTTCCCTTCCTGTGCATTGTAAAAGGGCAGAAGGATGCCTACAATGAAGAGCATACACGCGCAAAGGAATCGATACTATGATCAAACAATACCGTACATTTTTCAGCATTCTTCTGCTGACCCTGCTGTCTACCGTTATCGTCATGATTATGTATACGTATACGGTCAATATCAGCCTGAAGACGGTTCGGGACGACATCCAGTCCAATAACCTGAATCGGCTCCGATTTCTTGTGATTAATTTGGATCATAATGTTAAACAGTTAAACATGCTGGCAACAGCTCTCCAGGCGGACACCAAGGTCGGACTCCTTCCGTCGATCGACATTATGGATAGTTACGATCAGGTGCGGCTTACGATGGATCTATCGGATAAAATGCATCTCCAGAGTTTTTCAGAAGGCTGGGATAATCAAATCTCGATCTACGCATCCCGAATTAACCAATGGATCGGATCGGTACCAGGTCAACATTCCCCTCCAACCGGAGTGACGAGCGGGGTGTGGACGCTTGACCCTGCTCTGAGACTATTTACAACCTATCGATCCTACAACGGCTATACCATTCGCGTGACGTTCCCGGAGAATAACCTTAAGGAAATACTGGACAGGGCTATGATCGGCAACAATGATCCATTCTTTTTTCATCCGGATAATCCCGTCATTAATAATCGCCTTACAAATTCCGGGAATTCGGACAAAATATTATCTCAGCTTTCCCCTCTTCTTGCGGGTCGACAGGAAGGAAGCGACGTCGTTTCGGTTGAAGGTACCAATTATCTGGTGAATTTCATGAAATCGGAGACATTGGGCTGGTATGCGGTGGATTATTTACCCTTGGACGAAGCGCTCCAACCGATCGTGAGAACGAAATACTTCTTTTATATTGCCTGTATCATGTTGTTTTTGGCGGGGATGGTTATCGTCCTTTTTCTCTACCGGAAAGTGCAGGTGCCGATCATCACGCTTCTTAAGGGCGTACGTTTGTTGAAACACGGGAATTTCTCTCACCGCATTAAGAAAGTAAGCCGGAACGAATTCGATTTGTTGTATGACAACTTCAACGATATGGCGGAACAGATCGAGGATTTGATCGAGAAGGTATTTAAGGAGAAAATCGTATCCAGAGAGGCGATGATCAAACAGCTGCAAGCACAAATCAATCCGCACTTTCTTTATAACTGTTTGTTCTTCATCAACAACATGACCAGGCTAGGCAATGACGTAGCCGTGACGGCAATGACACAGAATCTGGCCGAGTATTTCCGTTACACGACAAGATTGGACGAGCCCATGACCTTGCTGGAGAAGGAATTAGGCGTTGTCGATAATTATCTCACGATCCAATGCTTGAGGATGGAACGGCTGCGATACGAGATCGACATTCCGGAATCGATGAAACGGCTGCCCGTCCCGAAGCTGCTGATTCAGCCTTTGGTTGAGAATAGCGTCATCCATGGCATTGAGAATAAACAACGTGCAGGACTTGTCCGAATCACTGGGAGAGAAGAAGAGAATCGGTACCGTCTAACCATTGAGGATGACGGCAAGGGCATGACGGATAAGGATATTCAAACATTACTGGAGCGAATCAAACAGCCGCTCGAGGATACCATGGGCTGTGCGTTATGGAATATCCATCAACGCATGCTCATTCATTTCGAGGAGCTTTCCGGTATGGACATCGGACATAGCGCACTCGGCGGGCTCAGCGTCACCTTATACTGGACCAGACCAAAACGACAGGAGGATTAACGCATGTACCAGTTATTGATCGTCGATGATGAAACCTCTGTCGTCGATAGTCTGGCCTTAACCATTCCTTGGGAAGAGTACGGCATCGAGGAAGTCCACCGCGCCTACTCAGCGCAGGAAGCGCTGTCGCTTGTAACGAAGCAAGCCGTCGATATTATCATTACCGACATTCGGATGCCAGAGATGGATGGATTAGAGCTGATCGAGCGCGTCCGGCATTTTTCACGAAAGATTAGGTGCATCATCTTGTCCGGGCATGATGAATTTGAGTACGCTCAAAAAGCGATCCTGTACCAAACGATGAATTATTTGTTGAAACCCGTCGATGTAGGCGAGCTGATTCGTTCGGTCGAGACGGCCATTCAGGACATCGAGCGCGAGTGGGCCGAAATCAGCTCTTACGAGCGCATTAAGCATACGCTGCATGCGAACAAACCGCTACTCCAAAATCAGCTGTTGAACGATCTGCTTCAGAAAAAAACCATGCAGCCAGAAGTCTTGCAAGAGCGTTTAGCAATGCTCGATCTACCGTTCAGAACAGCCGATCCGTTCGTTTTGATGGTCGTTCGGTTAGAGGAGGATTTCTCGGGATATGACCTTCACTCACTCTCACTCCTTGAATTTGCCGTCACCAATATCGCCGAAGAAGTATTTCAAGAGCTGTTCGAATTGTGGCACTGCATCACGGAACAGGGATATCTGGTATTTTTGATCAAGTCAACCGATAACAATGCATTGCCATTAGTCGACTCCTGTGCGGTTAAGTTGCAGAATCATGTCCAGAAATATTTGAAGGGCTCGCTTTCCATCTGTCTGAGCAGTGTCCGGAACTTTCCCGATGCCCTTTCGGATCTGTACCATGCCTCTGTATCTGCAATTAACCGCAACGTTGGACGGAACAAGAGTTATTTTATTACGGTGGATGATACGGCTGCGACCGTGCAACCCCGCAGTATTATCAATCTGCACGAACCCCCGCTACTCCCGTCTCTGCTCGAAACGGGAAATTGGGACGAGGCGCTCGCCAAGATCAGACGAATCCTGTCTATCGGGGACGTAAAAACTGATCTTTCAAGCGACCAGTTATTCACGATCCTTCTCTACCTCTCGTCCTCCTTAAGCCTGTCGTTATCGGCCGAAGACGGTACCATCGAAGAGCAGTTTGGCGAAGAATTCGACCTTCTTCTGCGGAAGAAAAGCCAACTCTCCGGACAACGAATCTACGACTGGGCTGAAAAGATCGTCCATGCTATCCGGGCCAAAGCTTCGAATCAGATGGAAGATTCCCATCAGTTGATCGCTTCGAAAGTCCGGACGTTTATCCAGGAGCATCTTGCAGAAGGTATCTCTTTGCAGACTATTGCGGACTACATCGGTTTGCACCCCGTCTATCTGTCCAAAGTCTACAAAACTGTGACAAGCGAGACGATCGGTGATTATTTGTATCGGATCCGGATGGAACGCGCCGCACATCTGCTGCTTCATACGGACTTGAAAATAACCGAGATTAGCAGTCAGTTAGGTATTCTGGCGCCTCCGCATTTCATTAAGATCTTCAAAAAGCATTATGGCAGCACGCCCCAGGAATTCCGTAATAAATAAGTAATAAATAAATAAATAAATAAATGAATGAATAACCCTTTCCCCCTCGGAAAGGGTTATCCGCACTTTATCCATTGAAATGTTTGTCTTAGTGATTAGTTTAGAAATAAACCAAAGCGGCCAATGACAACTTCCTTCTCACGATCATCGAGTATATCCAAATTTTTATATATCTCCGACTTTTCAATCTTCGACTGCACCTTATCAGCGATATCATCAGCCTCCGTGCCGAGGATATCAATTAATGTAGTCTCGTTTCCTTCCTTGTCCGTGCCAATCGGATCATGCAAAGAAACATCCTTCCGCGACTTCTTCAAAGACCGCAGATGCATAAGTAATTCATTCTCAGTACAGCGGGCCTCGAACGTCGCGAGCTTCGTGCCTTTCCCGGTTTGGAATCTCTCGATCGCCTTGATCAGTCCAATCGTCCGATCGAGATCAATTCCTCGAGATCCTCCCCAGTATTGTCGAATTTTATGACGTTTTGGATACTACCTGACGTAGTATATCTTGTCGATGAGACTGTACCATTTGCGTTCTTCCGACTTGCAAACAAGGGCTGGTCGGAGCAAATGCTCCGATCAGCCCTGTATTTGGACTCTATGCGATCTAAATCAAAGTAAACTCTTGGTCTCCGTGCCCTAGCTCCTTAATCACTTCTTGTTTTCCAAATCGGATCTCAAGTCTCGCTTGCACATCTAAAGGTATCTTTACATTTACGCGGATGCCCCCGCCAACCGTCTTCTCCCACCGGACGAACAAACTCCCCTGTATTGTCCAAACCAACGCTTCGGCAAACGATAATTCATCGGGGATAAACGGCCGTATTACTGCTTTCGTGAAGCCCGGAGCTTCTGATCGTATGCCAACTATATATTCTTGAAAGAGTCTAGCCGGATATCCATTCCACGCATGGGAATGGCTCTCGACGTCTTCCCAACCCTCCCACATTGTTTTTGCTCCTTGCGCAATCATATATCCCCAACCTGGATATTCCCTGCTGCTTAATATGGCAAAGGCTTCTGCTTCTCTCTTATTCTCGAATAACATCCGCAGAAGCGGCAACGACAATACGGTGCGGCATTCCCATTCTTTACTCGCAACATAGGCAATGGCTTGCTCTCTATCCTCATCAGGTACAACGCCTGCATATAAGGCAATCGCCGTCACACCTTGATGGTTTTGGGCAGAATCCGAGCTATCTCTAAAACACTTGGTTTCGTGGTTGTACAGATGCTTGATGATATTACATGACAATTGTTCGGCTTGCTGCAAATAACTTCTCAGTTTCTTCTCTTCACCAATTAATGTTGCGACGGCACTTGTTATTCTAATGGCTTGCAGCAGCTTAATCTGCTGAACGGTTAAGAACTCGCCCTTGTGCTCCACGGACGGATAAGGCCAGTCACTAATATGCCAGCCTTTATCGAGCGGGACTAGGCCGGTTTCTGAATCAAGAATACCGAGGAAATAATCGACCATTCTGTGCAGCGTTCCGAAGTAGGCCCTAAGTAGTGATAATTCCCCTGAAGCTTCATAAAGCTTCCATAGTAGTGTCGCATAATGCAGATCCCATTCGGGAATCTGGAGCTTGAAATCGGGATTATCGGAGTTGGACGGAGCAACGAATGGGAAGGTGCCATCCTCAAGCTGCGCGTCCGCGAAGTCACTTAGAGTTTTCTCGATCACGGACTGCGAATTGAAATTATAGAGCAAAGCCTCTGCCTGCAAATCCGTATCCGCGATATATTGTGCTTGCTCCCGATGAGGACAATCAACTATTTGCCCTAGCGTATTATTCTTCTGAGTACGCATGCATGCTTCATACATCTTATTTAAATGCTCGTCTGAACAACGGAAGTTTCCAACGTACTCTATTGCTGTGTACGCTACACATACGGTAAGACTTATTCCCGGCTCAATTGGCAACGGATAACCCGTGACTTCAACATATCGAAAAGCCTTGTACGAAAAGTCTGGCTGCCACTCCTCTAGGGAGTCACCCCGCATCGTATATTGATCGTAATAGTGCTCCGAATCCTCGTTGCTCACATTGTGCTTTACTCGTCCCTGCTCATCTAAATCCTCGGAGTATCTGAATCGAACTATCGCACCTTCAAACCCCTTCAGCTTAAACCGAGGCCAGCCGGAGACAATTCTGCCTACATCGAACACCTGAGGCATTACTTCCTCGTCATCGCTCCCAGAAGTCAGGTTAAGCTTCGTTAATGAGAGCTCTTCCTCAATCGCCCCTTCAGGAATAGATTGCCTGACCATCGGCCAATCTTCACGAGCGATCTTAGTTAGCTTGGCTTTTGATGTTTTTGCCGTACTCGTACTCTCCCAGCCAATGTAGCGCCAAGCCACGTCCCATTTTCTCGCATCATAATCTTCGATTGCTGATATTCTACGATTCTGCTGATAGGGAGTGCCCGTAATATGAGGCATATCTATAAGCGTATCCCAGCTCGAATTCGTCTTTACGACCTGTTTCTTCCCGTTTAAGTAAGTGAGATGCAGCTCTAGACGAAATCCTGGCAGGCCGTCCACAGTATTCTGTCCGCCGCCACCGAGATAGTGCACATCTGCAGTGATGCAATTCATGCCTTGATTTAATTGATCACCAACATCATATTCCATATAGAACTTCCTCTTATATGGGTTTGTTGGTGCAGGAGTTCCATAACCGCCTATTTTAGCTCCATTCAGATAGACATGGAAATAGTGATGACCCGATACATAGAGTTGAACTGAGGCTAATTCCCCACGAACCTTGAATTCCTTACGAAAATAAGCAAAATCATTTATCCTTACGTGCCTAGAGCGCCATATCCAATCTGATGTCCAATTAATAACAGCCAGCTCCTTGCAAATTTCTATCCCATCATGTCTACGAGTGCCCTAAAATAGAGATGATGACCATAATCATTAGGATGATTGATGTTATTCAAAAGCAGGCTTTCTGGTGTTTTCCCCGCTGCTAATTCCTCTCTCCATAACTTATTTACATCTGCGACACCGACTCCATAGTGATCACCTAGTCGATGAATCACTTGGACATACTCACTCATCCTTCCACTTGAATGCTGCCATAATGGGTTAGGTTCACAGGGAGTAATAAGTAATATATCCGAGCTTCCGCATGCTCTGATCTTATCGATTATATGTTGAAGATTTCGCTCATAATCCGCAGGTGGAACACCAAGCCCGTGCTCATACAGGTTCTGATCATTCATTCCATATCCGATTGACACAAGGTCCGGCTGAATAGGTATCACATCACTTTCCACTCTTGATGCTCCGCCTTCACTTGTTTCGCCTCCTATCGCTTTATTAACGATTCGAATGCTTCCCCCGGGGTACAATTCACATAGATAATCAGCAAAACGTTTAAAAAAAGTAAAGCTATTCTGGCTTGCTTCTCCACCTGTGCTGATACTATCTCCATAGACGACGTAGATGACTTCTTCGCCTGCTTGGAGTTTATCAACGACGCTTGGAATGATAGCCGATGCTCGATTAGTCACCTTCCGGATATCGGGGACAAAAGCTTCAGGTTCATATTCATATTCCGCGTACACCGTAAATGCTTTATTACTATAGTCTTCAACCTTTGTATGGTCGAAGCTGACGATGTCATACAAGGGATGTCGGGACCAATCTGCTATACGACTGCCTATCGTTCTGCGAATAGAGGCATTTGTATAATCGACCAAAAAATCCGATCCCTCGGCATATTCGATTGCCTCAGGATTATTTCTGTCAGCATCACTGAAAATGCGTACACGTTTTCCAGGTAAAGGCTGCCTTCTTAACGGCAGCTCCTCTTCCTTAACGAAAACGAATGCTTCAGTTTGTTGAGAAGATCGCCAATCGAGTACAACTCCTAAGAAGGGTTCTGATTTATCCTTGATCAGCTGCCAAGCCTTTTTCCCCTGAGAAGCCGAGAAGAAATGAGTAATCAAGGGAATCGTGGTTAGTCTTCCATCTGTGATAGCGGCTAGCGTTTCATTCATTCGCTCAGTTGTCCATCCGGAAGGACTATGCAAGGTGATTTCTTGAGCTCTCAGCGCTTGAATGTCAATTAAGCCATTATTCCCGAGGAAGCCAGCCGATACAAGGTGACTATTCAGCTTCATTCGTGGCCGCAAGGCATGAAACACGGGTAATGCACCTACGCTATCAACAACAACTTGAATATCCGTTAAATCTTCAAGACCTTCCACCGTGCCCGGAGTCCGAATATTAATGCCTTGAATTTCCGAAGGAAGTAAGGCCAATCTATCATCTCTTCGTCCCAGCATCGTCACCTTTGCTCCTCTGGAGGAAAGAGTTTGGGCAGCCCAATGACCAACCAATCCATCCCCAATGACGACGGCTCGTTCTCCAGGTGCTACAAATGGTCTCATCCCGCAGTTGTATCCCACTTGTGCGAGTACTAGCGGTGCATAAGCCAAAGCTTCAGGACCTGAATTGGGCAGCTTCCATACTTGGCTGAAGTGAGTCACAGCAGGATTCACGTGGCCTCCCGTATCGAACGCCATTCCTGCTACTCTGCTTATTGAAGCAAAAACCCGGTCTCCCGGTTGAATGCCACTAACGCCATCACCAACCATCCGCACAATACCAACCTTCTGGTATCCTGCAACCTGTGGAAATGGAAGCACGTCCCCCGGGAGCGTTACTTGCTCCCCTGAAACCCGCTCACCTCGGAGAAAAGATTGCTCTGTACCAACGCTAATCCATGAATACTCTAAATCTATCACAACATCTTCTGGTCCAGGGTCAGGCGTCTCTACATCGAGATATTCCACTTCGTTCACACCCGTAAATACGATCGCTTTCGCTTTCATGATAATCCTCCACTTCCTAAGAAATATGACTTACATATCAGTCTGTGGGTAGGCATAAACCTTAATTGCTTGTTGTGATTGCAGGAGTGAGATGGTCTTCTCATATTGAGTAAGCGGAACGTGATGAGTCTGAAGACATTCTGTGTTTAGCCCCTTGTTCACTACCAGATCTAGCAATAATGCCTGATCCTCTGTTTCAAATCTGCGGTACCGGTAGGATTCGAGTCTTATTCCTTTAAACCATAAGTGATCGGCGTAGCGGACTTCTCCCTTTAACACCCCGAATATAACAAGATGGTGATCAATACGTTCAAGCATGCTTTGAACGGATGCCGCTGCTCCCACACAATCGTACCCTAAGTCGAATCGATCATCGCCAAGGTCATCTGAATGCATGGCATCACCAATACCCAAACTATTCACAAATTGGATTCTTTCTCTATTTATATCTACTGCAGTTACCTTTTCAGCCCCCAGCAGTTTTGCTGCTTGAAGGGCTAAGATTCCTGCAGGGCCAAGCCCTGATACAAGCATCGATTTCCCTCGCATATCTCCAAATTGGAGAAGCCCGATCAATACACACTTTAACAACTCGAAGGACACTGCCTGCTTCCAAGAGATTTCGTCCGGCAACTTGATCAACTCATGCTCTCGATAATTTAAATACTGGGCATAAGCTCCGGGATCAACCAGATGCTCAAGCGCGGCTACTCGATCTCCAACCTTAAATGTGGTCACCTTACTGCCTACCTCGATTACCGTCCCCGCCATCTCATGTCCAGGGAAGCCGAGCGGCAGCGGATATTCCGGTTCTTTAGATGCGTCGAACATATCTTTACCGCCCATCATGCTCATATCCCAGCGAGGGCAAGTTGATACGATGTGAATAAGAACGGTTATTTGATCCTCCAGAGGAGAAGCAAGTTCACTTTCGATGATCCTGTAGTTCCCTTTTCCAATGATTTGCAAGCTTTTCATAAATGGTTCCCGTCCTCTCCTGAGTATGTTCGAGTTGTTTATTCAATACCGATAAAGGAGCAAAGAATCTTCTGTCTTAGACAGGATTTTTGCTCTCAATGAATCCCTGTATGGTATCCTTCCGCTACTCTAATAACGCGATAATTGCCTCAATCACATGAGCTACTTCATCATCCTCCAGACATTGCGGATTAATGACTAGCTCATCCTCTTGTATATTAGTATAGATAACCGGTTCCAGCATCATCAGTCGAAGCTCTTGCGCAGAGGAGCCGGTAGGCCTGAGAAATACTCTAGGTATATCCGCTGGCTGCACGCCGGGCGCCTTCGGAAACCCTCGTCGCACGTGTGTACCCCGTATTGGAGAAAGTGACTCTACGATATTGGATACCCTGGCTTCCCAACGTCTCATTTCTTGAACATAATCTTTCTTTACGAATAACTCTACAGCCTTAACAATACCCGCAATGGTTTCTTTATCTGTTTTCATAGAACGACCAATACTAAAGTTGGGACTGCTGTTCGCTATGCAAGCTTCTATTAGATCTCTTTTACCTAGAATAAGACCCGAAGATTGCGGACCGCGAATTTCTTTACCACCGCTAATAATGACAAGGTATGCACCCTGCTCTAGATACTTCGTCACATTGTTAATCGGCGGCAGTTCCCCAGCTGCATCTACTACAATGGGGATTTGATTCCTCCTCGTAACTCTAAAAATATCAGCGAGAGGCAAGGAGCCTTCCACCTGTTCAGCCGCTGCTACATAAAAAAATAGAGCAGTATGATCTGAGATGGCTTCTTCAATCTGCAAGATAGAAACTTTAGATATCTCACCGATCTCTCTTACCTTAGCACCGGATACCCTTAGTGCCTGATCATACAGAATTCTGTGGCTTTTGAGCATCAAAGCTTCATCAGGAATGCCTGTTGTCTCAGGCAGCTGAATAATTTTCTCAGCATCTCCTCTAGTCATGCAAGAGGCGGCTGATATGGCGATTCCGGCGGAGGCACCTGAAGTAATGCATGCAGCTTCAACTCCAAACAGCTCGGCTATTCTCTCCCCTGATTTGGCATGAAACTTATGGATGTCCACAAAAGCACCTGCAGCCTCGTTCATTGCCGCAAGCACCTCTGCAGCCATCTTAGAACCGCCTATTCTCGTTATTGTGCCACAAGCATTAATAATCTTAGTTATTCCTATCCAATCATAGATATCCGCCATGCTAATCGTCCGCTAAGAGGTAAAGCTTCCCTTCACCTGGAAGAAAGGTGGAAGAGAGTTCTCCTGTCACGCTGCTATAGCTTGTAGGAATTTCAGCACCAGTGGATTTACAAACCTCTGTTAAGACAGAAGGCTTAGAAGGCAGATGATATCTTAAAGTTTTATGATTGCTGGAATCTAGATTCACGACCATGATGTAATTCCTACCGCTAGAATCCACAAAGTGCGAAATAATCTGGTCCTCATCATCAACAGGCTCCCAGAAATAATTTACAGGGAGAGGTTTCGTACCTGGCGGCAATTTCCCTTTAAAAAACACATTGCGAGATATCAATCCCATTAAGATGGGTCCCCATTGCTTGATTTCCTCATTTAAAGACTGGACGGGAACGTACAAATCTGTTTTGTTACCGGCACTGTCCATTATCGCTGTCGTAAAATGGGTGTCCGGGCCTTGATCTATGGGCTGGAACCAAGTAAACCAATATAATCCCTTTACGCCATAGGCTAGGTTCGTATATACATTCCATCTCAGCTCATCGGCATTCGGACGGCGCAGATATACAGTTTCCCCTAGTGAAAGCCCTACTGCTTGTAAGTAAGCGGCAATCTTCAGATCGTACTTTAAGCCAACAGCTCTTAAATTTTCCATGTCCTTGAAATAGTCCGAACCTATTACGTCACCAGCAACGAACGGATAGGTATCCATCGTAAGATACTCAAGGTTGGAAGGACCTGCCTGACTCACCCATTCTTCTAAATAATCCTTATGGTTGCTATCCGGAACGCCGGAAGAAGGAAACATATTCACGTTTGGAAAGGAATTTGGATCATTCCATTTCAATCTTTTGTATACATAAGCGGCTCTTGGGAGTTGTTCCCGACTTGGCTCATCCTTGATATAATAACCCCCGGTTGCAGGATGGTGCTTATACGAGCCAGCAATAGCATCAATTTCCTCATCCGTGGCTGTTGTCATTAGCTCCTCCATCCGCGAATCCGAAACCTGAACTTTAATCCCGCGGGCAAAAGCCAAATCCAGAATGGTTTTCATTTGTTCTTCTGTGTTGATTCCTACTACATTGGGATAGAAGGATTGCATAAAATTAATATGTGCATCTTGGATGTAGTTATATTGGATATCATTAGTGGCAGCCCATGTAGGAATATAGAATATACCGATAGGAAACTCTTTGTTCAATTCCGTCCACTCCTTAGCTTATAATCACGTTCAGCCTGACATTAATGGGAGAGGATAAAATCATCGAAATACATATCATAACCATAAGTTTCAGTTTGTACATACAAGACCGCTGACGTTAATTTACCTGTCCAAGTGATGTTCAGCGTGTCAGAGCTCTGGGTCCATTCGGTGCTATTAATTGTTTTCCAATTTGTATTGACCCAATGCGTTCCTAAATCATCCTCTAGTCGAATAGCGATCTGCGCCCGATCCGATGTTCCAGCGGCCAATTTCAACCAACCAGACAGATGGTAAATTCCTCGGTTATTTGTTTTGAGTATAGATGTGACATCTTGCGTAGGACTACTAAACAATTGAGTTCTTCCGACAATTTTGGCGCTGTAAGCTCCTGAGTGTTTGTTGGTGGAATTTGTAGTAATCGTTCCTCCGTAAGGCTCTGACCATGAAGTCGTGGTTCCGCTTTCAAATCCGGAATTTGCTAGCAGATTACTTCCCTTGTGCTCCGAAAAGCCGTCCACCACCATATAGGTTCCCGACTTCTTAACTCCTTTGATCGTATGGGTACCATAGCTTAGTCCGGTCTTGCTATACACGGCTTGCTGAGTTTTGTGAGAAGACGTGCTATAGGTGCTTATCGTTTGTTGAAATACATTGTCGATGTAAATATCCACATTGCCGCCGCTGGTGTCCATGTCCGTCAAGAACTCTATACCCGTTCCCGTGAATGTGTACTGAAAATAATCATTATTCATGGTCGTATAATGCAGATCATTCTTATAATCCCCAGTACCGCGTCCGTCGCTATAACCCCAGCCCGTGCCCGAGTACGTTATACCTTCAAACGTATCATTCGTCTTGGAAGCTTGGCGCTGCATGCTGCCTGGCGTTACCTTAAAACTATCGACCGTCATGAATGTTCCCGATTTCTTCACACCTTTGATGGTGTGCGGACCGTTAGACAATCCTGTCTTGCTATAGATCGTTTGCATAGGGAGACGAGACCCGCTCGTGTATGTGCTTACGGTTTGTTGGAATACATTATCGATATAAATATCCACGTTGCCGCCGCTCGTTTCCTTTTCCGTTATATACTCCACACTTGTGCCGTTAAAGGTATATTCGAAGTATTCATTATTAACACTTGCATGATGCACATCATCAGCGTAATCACCAACTCCCCGGCTTGTGCTATGAAGCCAGCTGCTTCCCGAATAGGTAATCGCAGCATCGGAATCATTAACATTCGCTGCAGGCAAGTTGAAATCAGACGAAATCGCATATAACTTACCTTCACCAGGGAGGAATGTCGCCGAAATGTTTCCTGTAGTATTACTGTAGTTGGTGCTGACCTCCGCACCCGTCGATTTGGAAACCTCCGTAACCGCAGATGGCTTGGAAGGTAAATTGAAGCTTAACGTTCTGCTATTGGCATAATCTCTGTTCACGACCATCACATAACTTCTGCCGTCTTCATTAGCAAAATGGGACAGAATTTGGTTAAAGCTTGTTGTTGGATTCCAGAAGTAATTGGCTGGAATCTCTGTTGTACCCGTGGGAATGGTTCCCTTGAAGTACACATCTCGAGAAGTTAGTCCCATTAAAGTGGGTCCAAGCTTTTTAACCTCTGAACCTAAGGTTTGCGCAGGGATATATAGATCCGTTTTATTTCCGCTTCCGTCCATAATAGCCGTCGTGAAGTTGTTAGGGGTATAGATTTCAGGCTGGAACCAAGTAAACCAATATAATCCTTTCACACCATAGGCAAGGCTGTTGTATACATTCCATCTTAGCTCGTTTGCATTAGGTCGGCGATAACCAGCGAGGTTATCCCCATTCGCTTGCAGGTATGCTGCTGTCTTGAGGTTATAGGATAATCCTGCCGCTCTTAAGTTGGCCAAATCTTGATAATAGTAGCTTCCAATGCTCCCATCGTCCTTGAACGGATAGGTGTCCATAGACAAATATTGCAACTTGGAAGCACCCACCGTAGTCACCCATTTTTTCATATAGCTAAGGTGCTCGCTTGGGCCACCTGGCACACCGGAATCAGGGAACATATTCACATTAGACATCGAATCCGGTTGGTTCATTAAGAATCGATTATAGACATGCGCGGCTCTGGGGAACTCGAACTCGTGCGGCTCATCCTGGATGTAATAACCCGCTGTTGCAGGGTGGTTTTTGTAAGAGTTAGCTATTGCATCTATATCTGCATCCGAAGCCGCGGGCAGTGGCTGCCCCGTCCGCGTACCCATCAGATATTCTGATCTCGTATCAGAAACCTGCACCTTCATCCCTCGGTCGGCCGCCAAATCCAACACAGCATTCATCTGTGAGATCGTACTCGGCTGGTTCGTATTCGGGTAGAAAGTTTGCAGAACATTGATATGCGCATCTTTAATATAATCATATTGTGTAGCGTTCGTATAAGGCCAAGTAGGAACATAAAAAATACCCATTACAAACTCCTCGCCAGCAGCTTTAGCCGGGGAGGCGAAACCAATTGTAATCGCGGTCAACATATAAGAAAGAGCTGTTACGATGGATGTAAAACGTACAAGCGTTTTTCTCATTAATAAACACACCCTTCATGAATGATGGATTATCCTAATAACCATTTCCGGATATACGCAACAGATAGCGGAGACTCCCCCTCATGACTAAATTGTGAAGTCTCATCTTGCGGGATGCGGTCAAGCAGTCTTAACCTATTCTTTCACGCTGCCCAAAACGATTCCCTTAACAAAATATTTCTGCAAGAACGGATATACGAGCAAGATGGGCAATGCTCCAAGGAAAATTTGAGCTGACTTAGCCGTTCGATCCGATACCTCGCTTAAATCTTTCATCGATTCACCGCTTACTTTTGTCAAATCAATGCTGACCAGTATGGTCTGAAGATAGGTGGATAAAGGGTAATTATCGTGCGACTTCATCAATATCAGCCCGTCAAACCAAGCGTTCCAATGGCCAACGATCGTGAAAAGCCCTATGGTGGCAAGTGCGGGCATTGATAATGGAGCATAGATGCGCCATAAAGTTGTCCAATGGCTCGCACCATCAATCGAAGATGATTCTTCCAGCTCTTTTGGTAAACCTCGAAAGAAGTTAAGCAGGAGGATAATGTTAAACACGGGAACTGCTCCCGGAAGAACAAGGGCCCATATCGTATCCATAATACCCGTCCATTTGACCGTCATGTACCAAGGAATCAGACCGCCGCTAAACAGAATCGTGAATACGAACAACCATGCGTATAATGTTCTGAATCTGAAAGTTTGCGTTTCTTTGGACAATGGATATGCTACAAGCAAAGTAATCATCATGTTAATGAAGGTACCCAGAAACACTCTCTCAAGGGTTACAACAAGAGAATTAAGAAAGGCCGGTTTCTTTAAGATAAATTCATAAGAATTTGTTGTGAAGCCAACTGGCCACAGTTTGACCAAACCTGCTCCGGCAGCACTGCTGTTACTGAAGGACAAAGCAAGAACGTGCACAAGCGGCAAAATGCAGATGATTGAAAGAGAGACGAGAAACACGATATTCCATACGTTAAAAATCCGATATCCGATACTCATTCGTATCATGGAAAAGCCTCCTAGAAAATCCGGTAGTTAGCAAGTCGATAGGCAAGAAAGTATGACAAGGAGATCATGATAAAAGATACAAATGACTTAAATAAACCAATTGCTGTAGCCACGCTGTATTGCGCTTCCTCTAAACCCACTCGAAAGACGAGCGTGTCGATGATGTCTCCGCTTTCATAAACAGATGGACTATATAAATTGAATACTTGATCAAATCCCGCATTCAGAACGTTGCCTAAGCTAAGAGTTGCGAGAAGGATGACAATCGGCAGGATGCTTGGCAGCGTGATGTTTAAGGTCTGCTTCCATCGGTTTGCTCCATCAATGACGGCTGCTTCATAGAGTGATGGATTCACACCAGTCAGGGCAGCAAGGTAAACAATCGTGTTGAAGCCGAATTCCTTCCATACATCTGATAAGACGATGGTGATCGGAAACCATCTATTGTCGCCGAGAAAATAAATGGGCTCAAAGCCAAAAGCTTTGACGATTTGATTCACAATTCCTTGTGATGGAGAGAGAATATCGATCAGAATGCCCCCGAGAATTATCCAAGAGAGAAAGTGAGGCAAATAAATAAGTGTCTGTACCCCGCGTTTCAACCAACCCTTGCGTATTTCATTCAGCAACAAAGCAATGGTGATCGGCACAATCTGTCCGAGCATGATTTTAAAGCCTGCAATATAGATCGTGTTCCATAATACACGGAGGGAATTGGGCATATCCCATACATATTTGAAATGATCGAAGCCTACCCACGGGTTTTCAAAAAAAGGGCGCCCAGGGAGAAACTTTTGGAACGCCAGCGTTAAACCGAAAAGGGGTACATAGCTGTATATCAGGATAAGAATGAGCCCGGGCAATATCATCAGGTGAAGGGGGAACTCTCTTCTCCATTTTTTCGATAGCATCTGATCTACACATCCTTTTGAAGACAGCAATGGGAAGTAATAGGCTTACTTCCCATTGCTCTTGTCTCTGATTCATGTTTATTGCTTAGCGAACCACTCGTTTACTTCCTGGGTTATCTGATCTCCACCAAGCTTTTTCCAGTTATCTACGAATTTATCAAATTCATCGATCGAGGATGCTCCCATGATGATCTTCGTGAATGTTTCCTTAAGCAGCGTATCCAGTGTCCCTCCCTTTTCTCCCATTGTAGGAGTTGGCGAACCATAGAATTCATTGCGTAGGAATACATCTCGTTTGACATAATCATCAATGACGGAGAAGGAGCCACCTGGACCGAAGACTGCATGCATCCCCCAACCCTTGATATCTCCATTAATGAATGAAGCTACTGCATCGAAATCATTCTTGAAATTAGCTTTCATTCCCGTAGTATCATTTGTTTCCAGAGCCTTTGTAATCGCTTTATATTTATCCATATTCGTCGTTATAGGAGAGCCTGCTATAATTGCGTGTTTAAAGGCCTCTACACCATCTTTTGTTGCGCCATATACCGCGGGCTCAATCATAGAATCGAATGAAATGTCATACCAAAGATTAAGCATTTTGATAGCCGCTTCCGGATGCTCCGAATTTTTCTTAACGACATAATATTGAGGCACTTGGAAAGGAATTTGCGCTTTAACCGGCTGGTCGCTAGCCGAAGGAATCGCGTAAGATTTCCACTCCATGGAAGAATCTAATTCCTTGCCGCCTTGCAACGGCCACAGAGGAGTCCACATCATTCCGTAATACATACCGATCTTGCCGGACGTTACCGTTTCAGCTACTTTGGTGACATCCTTCGTTCCGAATTCCTTATCGATTTGCTTGGATTGATACATCTTCTGCAGCTCTGCCAAGGCAACTTTCATTTCTGGCTGTATGTTGCTGTTAACAAGCTTGCCGGATGCATCCTTGATCCAGGTATTGTAATAAGCATTGTAGCCATTCAAAAAGCCTTCGAAGCCTCCGAATCCGCTTCCAAGATCCTTAGTCAGAGCCAAACCGAAGGAATCAGCTTTATTGTTTCCATCAGGATCTTTGTTGGTAAAGGCATCGGAAATGGCTCTTACGTCATCCATTGTCTTAGGTTCTGGCAATCCTAATTTCTTAAGCCAATCCATTCGAACCCACAGCAAAGCTACCTCATCAATATCCGATCCAATGCGAGGTATCGCCATCAGCTTGCCATCGAATGTTGCCGATTTAAGGGCTAAGCCACCGTCTTCGTTTAATACCTTCTTCACATATTCAGAAGAGTGTTTATCGAATACTTCTGTTAAATCTGCTATTTGTCCAGCTTCGGCTAACTGTTTCAATTGATTCGAATTAACGACAACGATGTCAGCCAAGTCATTACTCGCAATCGCTACATTCAGCTTCTGAGTGTACTGATCCCCCCCGCCTTGCAAGATCCAATCAAACTTCACTTTAATGCCGAGTTTGTCCTCATACGCTCTCGTCCACTCGTTATTCTCCGCCGTATCCCCTTCTACGAACTTGGTATTATCATCGTAAGGTCGGATAACGGTGACCTCAATCGGAGGATCGAATTTCCCCAACGGGTCAATTACTTCGTCGGCTGGCACTGATGTAGACTCATTTGCAGGAGCGGTCGATTCTGCTGCTGCTGACGGACTAATAGATGTACTATTCTTCTCATTGTTTGTACTGCACGCCGCGAGCACAGTCATGAGCATCATCGTGCTTGCAAGAACCAAAGCAGCCGATCTTATCTTCTTCATTCGATATTCCCCCTACGCTGTTTTGAGAAGAATTGTCTTCCTACTTTAATTATAGGTGGGGTTGAAAGCGTATACTATTGGAGGATTTCAACTTCACTTGACTTATTTTTACGACATATTAACATCAGACCAGAATCATTATTTACGGGAATATTCTCGATAGGCTTGGGGAGTGTACTCGGTTGATTTCTTGAAAAACCGGTTGAAATACGCTGCAGATTCGAACCCAACCTTTGTTGCGATATCCTGCACTTTGTCATTCGTATCCTTAAGCAGTCTCTTCGCCTCGGCGAGACGGGCTGTCATGATCGTGTCAGACAGCCCTTCACCCGTTAACTGCTTGTACAACCTAGATAAATAAAATGGATTCAAAGAAACTAGTTCCCCCAACCGGGTTAATGATAAATCCTCTGATAAATTCTCATCGATATATTTTTTAATCCGGGTTACTAAGCTCCTGCTATGCTGGTTGGTCATTCCGACTTTATTCTTGAATAAGGTATCGCCGATCTCGATTAGACGGATTATCGTTTCTTCCCAATTTCCCTGAGAATCCTGATTCAGCAAACGATTTAATTCCGTATTCTCCATTACAACTTTCAAAAAACCCTCGTTCATCGCGTAAGTCATAATCATAGATAAAAGCTGATAAGAGGCGATTAGCCTCAAATCGGCATCCGATCGAATGTCTGAATCGTTCATCAGCTCCATTAATTTACGCTTGAATTCTATTTGCTGACCGCTAACAAGACAGAGCTCCAGCTGACTCGTCTGTTTCTGAAGCATTTTTGTCTGCGAATCCTTGAGAGGCGCCGTGGAGATCATTTCTGCGGATGCATCCGTTAGCAGCAGTTCGTGTCCCATGCCGAAGTTTCTCCGCATCACTCTGTTTAACTCTTCGAAACGATCGGATAGGTTGAGCCACGTACAGCACTCACTAGAAACAACAAAAGACAATTTCAATTTCAGCAGTTCTTTGCAGGTTTGTTGAATGCGTTCAACCGTTCCTAGGACAAAACGTGCAAGTCGTCGTTCATCTATCATCAAATCATGATTACTGGCAAGCGGTTGAATTAACCAAGCTATTCTCGTTTTGTCGTACGTGATGGATTCCAGCTTAACGGAGGATTTCATATATTCATCCGCGATATTTTGTACCCCGTACAGGAGTAAAGCCTTATCCGCGGAGGAATACTCTGACCATTCATCGACTTTTCCTATAAATAGCAATACGGGATCATTTTCTACAAATGTCAGGCTTAACTCATTCATCTGTTTCTGAAAGGAAGAATTCGGCTGCAACTCCCCATGAAGGAGATCAAGCAAATATTCCTTCTGCAAAAAAGGAAGCGCAGCATGAAGCTGGGCTTGAGCCTTTTCAAACTGTGCCCCTCTCTCTATTTCTTGGTTCAACTCCTCAATTGCTTTATTCACCGCTGCCAGAATCGCCTGATCACCTTCTGTCTTCAGAATGTAATCCACCGCTCTGTGATGTATGGCTTCTTTTACATAGGAGAAATCATTATACCCGGTAAGAAAGATAACCTTGCTCCTAGGCCACTGCTGTACGATACGTTTCTGCAATTCCAATCCATTCATGCCAGGCATAGATATATCAGTCAGTACAATATCCATCGAGGTCCTCTCGAACCATTGTATCGCTTCAGCAGCAGAGTTTGCCTTATACACTTCCAGTTCCGTAAAATCGGCTTCTTTAATCATTCCTGCCAACCCATTCACGATGAAAGGCTCATCATCCACGATTAGAATCCGACGCATTTCTTTATCCCCCTTGTCAATTAGTTATGGTGGTTGGTATCTTCACTTGGACCTTCAACCCGCCTAGCATGCTTCTCGAAACGATGAGGCCGAATGCATCACCAAATTTCAACCGCATACGCATATGGACGTTAAGAATCCCAGTCTTCTCAATTGATCTATTCCACTCCGAAGCAAGCTTTCGCTGAATTTGCAACAATTCCTCATCACTTAATTCATCACCATTATCTTCGACCTCAATCACCGTGACTCCATCTTTTTGTTGTGACATAGACATTGAAATGATACCGCCTGCCATTTTGGATTTAAGCCCATGTTGATAAGCATTCTCCACCAGTGGCTGTAGAATGAGTCGAGGGATGCAAACCGAATGATTTTTCTGTAAAAAATCCGTAATTCTAGCTTCGATCCGATTGTGAAAGCGCATCTGCTGAATTTCAATATAAGCAATCGTATGATTCCATTCATCCATCAAAGATGCCTCATCATTCGAATTACGGGTAATGTAGAGAAAATATTCTCCTAGATACTTAGTCGCTCTAACTACGTTATCAACGTCATGAGCATCCGCCATTCGATGGACCATAAAGTAAGTATTATATAGAAAGTGCGGGTTGATTTGCGATTGAAGCTGCTTAAGCTCAGATTGTTGGGCCATAATTCTCGACTCATATACCTCCTGAATGGAAAGGCGCAGCTTGCTGACCATACTATTAAATTGACCGTATAAATATTGAAATTCGTCATCATTTTGATGCGCGATAGAGAGGGATAGTTCTCCCTTCTCAACTCTTCGGAAAGCTCGGACCATCTTATGAAGAGGGGAATGAATCAAACGAAATATCCAGTAGGAGAAGGCAATTACGACAGCCAAGGATAATCCAGATAAGATCCAGAACCAAGTGCGATACTTGTTGAGCGGACCCAGAATTTGTTCCTCCGGTACATAAATAACCAAATCCATATTTAGCAGCTGCGATCTTTCAAAGGTCACATAATAATCTCTGTTATTTATCTTGACTGTTCCTTGGCCGAAGCTCTCTTCCGACGATTTACTTTTAACGAATTCTTTTACATGATCAACTGCTGGATCGTATGGATCATTAAGCAGAGCCCATTTTTGATTTTCATTAATTAATAGAGAGCCTTCACCATCGCTATTAATCATGTGACCAAGAAAAGTTTGTAGACCTCTTTGATCCATTTCAGATTGTAAAATATAGATAGGAGGTTTCGTTGAGTAGGAGGGATTCGGATAGATTGAATTAATGAGAAGCTTTCCTTCCCAATAGACGATGGGCGACACTTGTTTACGGCTTAAATCTTGCAGTTCTGCAACCTCGTCTATAGTCATTCCTTCCTCGTCTGTCAGGGATAATAGTGTCTTGCCTATAAGAGGTATATAAGCTTTGGCTTCCGAAATAAATAAATTCGAGTTTTTCAGGGTCCAAAGTTTGTCCTGAACCCTTTGTTGCATCAACATCACTTCATAATAAGGCAAAATCGAAGAGATTGTGCTCAGCTTAGCTAAATCGTCGTCCACTAGATACTGCTGATGAAGCCGGATAATCCTCTCCATCTCTGCTTCGAGCGATTTCATATTCGAATGAACACGTGATTCCATTGAAGTTAAGATCTCTTTCCGAACACTTTCCGCCCCCATTCGGTTCATTTGAAGGCTTACGAAAAACAAAGGGACGATCGCGACTAAAAACGTCAACAACAGCTTAGGAAAGATCGTCATCTTCCGTAAAATAACATTGATCCACATGATGCTCACATCCTTTAGAATCATACTAAACTAATCTAACTAAGTTGTTCGCTAAGTAACATGATGTTACCTGTCGGAGAAAATTGAAGCCGCTTGCACTTTTCACACTTTTCTTGACTTTATTCTACTTATCTACCTGAATTCGTGAAGGACTAGAAATAGGGCTTCCATACAAAGCGTATACCTGATTAATTTCAACCAAAATTATCCATTCGCAATTATACTTTTGTTGTTTTTATTCAGAAGTGTGCTGGAATGATTAGAAGCTTGTAAAATAAATCCTGCCTTTTGCAAGGAGAATTCCAACATAGGTTATAGTTAAGTGGGGGCTAATCAAAAGCGAAGTAAATACGCTTATGCTTTACAATAAAACACAAAAGTTTCGCCCTCTTCTTCTTTAACCTTATAGTTTATACCTTCCAATTGGTAATTTGATATATTATCTATATGAATAAATATTTCTGAAATACCCCAAGAGCAATGCGGCTAATGCATGATATAAGCCCTACATGCATCAGCCGCATTCGATTTCATACTTAGCACCTACAAAAAATGGATATATAACCAATTTTGAAATTTTTTTTCGTTAAGCTACTCAAATCAAACATTGAAAATGGTGAATAACGATGAATCGACAAAAGACTATTCTTATCATTGAAGACGAGAAGGATATCTCGCGCATTCTAAGGGACTATCTAACTAAGAACAAATTCGAGGCTGCTATCGCAGGGAATGGGAAAGACGGCTTGCACATGATGGAGCTTCTGCAGCCGGATTATATTATTCTCGATATAATGCTTCCAGATATAGACGGCATAGACCTTTGCAGAGAAATTCGCGAGAAAAGCAACGTCCCTATCCTTATTTTAAGCGCCAGAGGAAGTGATACGGATAAGGTCCTTGGCCTTGGTTTCGGTGCGGATGATTATATGACAAAGCCTTTCTCATTAAGCGAATTATTAGCCCGGATCAATGCCCACTTCCGCCGATATGAAAGCATGGCTGTCGCGCAGCAGGATCCTGACTCGCTAAGTCTGGGAAATCTCGTTATCGACAAAAAGGCCTACAAAGTAACGGTTGACGGCAAAGAGGCTGCCCTCTCCGCGAAAGAGTTTGAGCTGCTCTATCATTTGGCAAGCCATAAAAACCAGGTGTTCTCCAAAACCCAATTGCTAGATGCGGTTTGGGGATATGAATCTTACGGTGACGAGAATTCGGTTACGGTTTATATACGCAGGCTGCGGGAGAAAATCGAAGCGGATCCATCCCATCCTGCCTATCTGAAGACAGTATGGGGGGTAGGATATAAGTTCAGTCTGGACTAAGCATACGATTGGAGATGACACATGTCTTTGAGCCTTTGGTTAAAAAATTGGTTAACAGCCGTTATGGCAATTCTTATCATCATGACCGCATGCATTGCTTGCTTGCTTCTCTATATTTTTAATAATGACAGTGAAACCAACCCAAAATACGTCATTAACCAAGCACGGTTGGCGGTGAACCCCATCCTTCTCTATTTGGAGCAGAACAGCGGAGATATCAGAAACGAGAAGGTACGCGAGACTTTGAGCACGATGTCCAATCTGAGTGAAATGGACATGATCTATGCGGAATTGGACGGCACCGTTGCCTTCACCTCCTTCAAGTCCATGCCGGCTCCCCGCTTGAACCTGAGTACTTCTCTGCACTATGATTTGCATGATGCGGAACAAGAGGGCAATCTATTTAAAATTGCTTTTCCCGTCATAGACGAAGTATCCCGAACGCAAACCGGAAACGCCCTATTTTACCTGCCTAAAGACATGGTTTTTAGCCAAAAATCCCATCATATTCCTCTTGCTATATTTTTTCTCGCGATTTTATTTTCCCTAATATTAGCAATTATGCTAATTATGGTAAGAAACAAAATCAAGCACCACCTTATCTCGCCCATCCATACGCTTAAGCACCATTCCGAAGCGATTTTAAAAGGAAATTACGAGGAGAAAACCCATTATGCCCGAATGGATGAACTAGGCGACCTGTATGCCATGTTCGACCAAATGAGAATGGAAATTATGCATTTAAGCACGCAGAGAATCAATCAGGAGAAAGCTCAGAAAGAGCTGATTACGAATATCTCTCATGAGATCAAAACACCTCTAACTACCGTAAAAGCCTACATTGAAGCGATACTAGAGGGTGTGTGCCCGGATACAGAAACGATGATGGAATATGTCGAAGTGATGCGGAGCAACACGGACAAAATGGCTCGCCTCGTAGAGGATCTGCTCATTCATGCCTTGCAGGAGCTGGGCCAAATTTCAGTTGAACCTAAGGAGCAGTATAGTTTAAACGTCCTTCAGGATATTTTAAAACCGATTGGCCATTATGTGCGCATAAACGGCGTAACCTACATCGAGCCCCAGGACATACCGAATGTAATCATCCCGATTGACGCCGTCCGCATAGAGCAGGTCATAACGAATCTTGTATCCAATGCACTAAAGCACACCTCGCCGGGCGATACCATCCGGATCGGCGTAGAGCTTGTGTCCGCACAACTGAAATTTACCATTACGGATTCAGGAAGAGGCATCCTGCCGCAGGACATGCCTTTTCTATTCGAGCGTTATTTCAGAGGGCAAGCGAACACGGCGGGCAACACCTACGCCCAGGAGGGCACAGGACTAGGCCTTTCGATTTGCAAGACTATCATCGAGGCGCATGGGGGCACCATTTCTTTCAAGAGCAAGGAGGGACAAGGAACTACGTTCCATTTCACACTCCCGTTATGCTAAGTTTCCACTGTAATAGTTTATTAATAACTTGATAAGCTTTTTTAAAGATCGAGGACCTATACTATTACTTACATAGAAACTGGGAGTGATAACCGATGGCTAAGAAAGCGATTATTCATGCAAGAAACCTTTGCAAAACCTACAACACCGGCAATGAGCAGTATCATGCGATTCGGAATCTTGATCTGGAGATTCACGAAGGGGAGTTCACCGTCATTATGGGGAATTCCGGATCAGGCAAATCCACCTTGCTCTATCTGTTAAGCGGGCTCGATAACGTCACAGCCGGCGAGGTATATTTCCGCGATCAGCGCATTGACCAATATAACGAAAAAGAACTTTCCGACTTTCGCACCAGGAAAATCGGTTATATCTATCAAAGCATCAACTTGGTTCCGGATCTTTCGATCTTGGACAATGTTTCGTTGCCTGGCTATATTGCCGGGAACAAAAAAAATAAAGTAAAGGCCAAAGCACATGAGCTAATCAATGCCATGGGCATTGAAGGCCAAAACAACCGGCTTCCCTCTCAAACCTCGGGCGGGCAGCAGCAGCGCGCCGCCATTGCCAGAGCGTTAATCAATTCCCCCGACATCATCTTCGCGGATGAGCCTACCGGCAGCTTGAATTACGACCACGGCAAAGCCGTTCTTGATATTCTGACCAAAATGAACCGTCAAGGCCAGTCTGTCGTCATGGTTACCCATGACATTAAGGCCGCTTGCCGAGCCGACCGGCTGATCTTTATTAGAGACGGCAAGATTGGCGGCATCCTTGAATTCGAGAAATTCGATGACAAGAACACCCAGGACAGAGAGTCGATGATCTTTTCTTTCGTTTCGGGGAAGGAGTAATCATGATGACAGCCGTTTGGACGCTTAGCTTGTCTTACCTCAAAAAGAGCAAAATACAGAATCTGTTCATTGCACTGCTCATCTTGTTATCCACCCTGCTTGTCGCTACAGCAACAATTATCATTTCAAACACAGGAAATCTGTTTACCGATATGCACAACAAAACTAATGGCTCCCACCAAATCCTGACCTTCGAGAAAGGGCTTCATGATCCCGAGCTTGTCCATCAATGGTGGGAATCTCAAACAGGCGTCGATGTATCCAGTCTCATGCGCTACCACACCTTATCGGGAATTACCCATCAAGAGCAAGATATACCGAATCTTTATTTATTCATGATGGATATGCCGAAGCTACCTATTGGCGTTGATAAGCTTGTTTTTGCAGAGGGCGAGGAAAGCGCCGGACCGGAGAAGGGCACGGTTTGGGTTCCGACTTCCATGGCTTACGCTAATAATATTGCCGTCGGCGATACCATTGGCTTCCATACCGGGAAGGCGCCTTTGGAGCTAAAGGTGTCCGCTATCGTCATTGATGTTCCCTACGGAGCGCCGTTTACGAACACGGCACGCGTATGGATGAATAGCGAAGATTATCAGATTAAGCTCACTGCACTTGAGGGAGAAGACAACTATCTGATGGGATTGCGCTTTGATGATTACAGCGCGAATACCGGCTATTGGGATCGCTTCACGGGCGAGCTTGGCACACCTTTCTTGGAATCCAAAATGGAATTCGAGGGCATTTCCTCTTTCTATCTGATCATTAATCAGATTATAGGCTTTGTTATGATTTTCCTTGGTTTAGTCATGATGCTTATTGCGCTAATCACAATCGGCTTCACGATTTCCGATGCGATTCTTGCCAATTACAAAACGATAGGCGTCCTGAAATCATTAGGGCTGACCTCCCGTCGAACGATCGGCACCTATGCCATTCAATATGGCTTCCTGTCAGCCATTGCGATAATTCCCGGATTGGCGCTAAGTACCATGCTGTCCAAAGTTATCATCAATCTTTCCGTATCTTCACTTCGTACGGACCATTCTGATCTCAACATTCAAGGAACCGGCGCTGCCCTTCTCGTCGGACTGCTTTTATTTGTACTCGTTCTTCTGTGCGTCGTCTTGTATGCCAAGAAAGCCCGTTCCGTGCAGCCGGTGCAAGCGATCCGCTACGGTATGTCCGAAATGGAAAGCAACAAAATAAAATCAAGGATGAATTCGGCCGGTGCGCGTAAGATCGGGTTTGGCAATCTGCCCGTCATCGCCGTCATCGGTTTAAGAAACCTGATCAAAAATCTGAAGGGTTCTGCTTTAATGCTTATATTGACTCTGATGGCATCCTCGGTGCTTGTGCTAGGATATGTGGTGCTGAGCAGCATCATTGGGATCCAGCAAACAGCGGCGAAATGGGGCTATGATTCCGCCAACATTGCAGCCATGGTTATCAATAAATCCACCTTCCCGCGTGCTGAATTCGAGAAGGCCTTGACCTCCGATTCCCGAATTAAAGACTTTGGATGGCAGGGCAATCTGACCGCTATCGTCAATTCGGAACCAGCTCCGAACAAGGAGAACACAAACGATCCTACCCTAAGCATCTATTTAAGCGTAGTGGATGGAAGCTATGAGAAGTTTGGCTTCGCGACGGTGTCAGGCCATAACCCCCGCCAAAAGAACGAAATCGCTATTGGAGTGAATGTGGCGAGGAGCTTGGACAAAGAACTGGGCGATGTTATCGAGGTGTATATCGAAGGCAAGAAACAATCGCTGATCATCACAGGCATATATCAAGCGATCTCGAATATGTCCAATTCCGCTCGAATGACCATCGAGGGGGTAAGAACGGTTAGTCCTGGCTTCAATAATATGGATGTCGCCTTCATTAACGTGAACGATCTGTCGCAAGCCGATGCAGTCGTCCGCGATCTGAATGACAGATTCAAGGAGTCAACCTCTGTCGTTACGCAGCAGACGCTTCTCGATTCCGTCTTCAAGGAAGCCGCTAATATTCTAATCTATCCGATGAGCCTGATGGGACTGTTCTTTATTTTCGTGACCTTTATTATTATTTACAGCACCTGCCGCATCAATATCCGGATTGAGAGCAAAACCTATGGTATTTATAAATCGATAGGCATGACCTCCAACCGAATCCGATTGTCCATCGCACTGGGCATAACCGCTCTAGCGGCCGTAGGAGCCCTGCTAGGCATAGCAGCAGGCGTTTACCTGCTCCCTGTCCTATTAGAAACGATTCTCTCGAGCTACGGCATCGTTCAATTGCCGGTCATTCTGAACTGGAGCGGCATTATAGCCGTGGCCTGCATAAGCATCCTGTCAGCCGCACTCGGCTCATGGGCATCATCCAAAGTCATTAGTAAAGCGTCGCCTCGAATTCTTGTGGTTGAATAACAGGCTGTATCAGCTAATTGAAGGAGGAACGATTATGCAGGGAATTTACAAAAGAATACTGCTTGCCACTTTCGGTTCAATGGGGCTTCTAGCGGGCTGCGCCAATCCGGCAACTCCGTCCGATTCCAATACTGGCTCATCGCTGAACACGTCATTGGACTGGAGTGAGCAGGTTAGAACTATGGGCATCAAAGGTGAGCTTGCCGCATGGGAAGAGCTGGATTGGAAAGAAACTCTTCTATTAAAAAACGAGGTAGGCAACATTGAGGTGTTCGCGGGTACCGATGACAAGATGACCGTGCATGCCACAATCTGGGCATTAAATAATGATTCCGGTAAAGCTATTCTCCAAAACCTACTGGAGCAAGCCGAGATATCGGTCAACGTGAAAGGTAGCCAAATGGAAATTGCAACCCGATCCAAAGAGGATAACAAGGTTGATTTGTGGACATGGGCCGAAAAGAAATATGGAAATTCCAAATTCAGCATCGATTATAAGGTTGAACTTCCGGCTGCAGTGACAAACTACGAAATATCTACTGGTGTAGGCGAGATTCATCTGAGCAAGCTGAGCGGTACTTATAGCATCAACAACAATGTAGGTGCCATCACAATAGAAGAAGGACAAGTGAGGGGCAAATCCTCTGTTAAGTCGGAAGCCGGCAGCATCCGTCTAGGCATTAACCAAATGGATAAGGGCAGCAGTCTTAGAGCGACAACAGATGTCGGCAGCCTGACAGCTAAACTTCCCGGCTCTCTCGCTTACAGTCTTAAAACAGAAACCGATCTAGGCCGAATTACAGGAGCAGCGAAAGGGAAAAGCGACATCAATGGCGGCGGCCCCCTCCTCACGCTCATCTCCTCGGTTGGATCTATTACAGTCGAGAACGAATGACAAACGAGTGACTGACTCAAAAGGGGTAAGGAAAACAAATTAATCTATTGCCACAGAAGTTGTGCTTCGAGAAGAAAAATGGCTGAACAGGCTGAACACCTGTACAGCCATTTTTCTTTTTCGTTCTACAGCTGCCTTCTCCACTCGCTTTTATCTCTCGATTGCCTTGATCAATCCAATCTTCCCGATCGAGATCAAATCCTCGAGATCCTCCCCAGTTTTGTCGAATTTTTTGACGTTGTGGACTCGACCCTATGTCAATCCAGTATGCTAGGAGCATTAAAGCGATCTAGAAACAAAGTCGAATTGATGACCAGATTATCTTCAGGGCAAGTTCGTCCCAGAATCCGCCACCCCTGCTTATTCAACTGCGATTCATCAATCGCTTCGTACATGATTTGCCTCATTCCCTCAGCTGTGCGAATAGCTACTAGAGGATCTGGGGAAGTACAACTAATTTGTTCAAGCACCGCACGCTTATTTCTCACGAGACTAGCCACAAATATCCGGTTATAAGAGCTATAATCGAACGCCGATCCATTCTCCATGACGACAGTCACTTTAGTCTCTAAGCCCATGTGCTCGAGTAAAGAGCTTGATGCATCATAGGCCACAGAATCCATTTCCAGACAAATTACTTCCATATCACCGAGTAGGTGCAGAATAATAGGACTTAGCGGCATCGGCCCGCTACCAACAAAGACAATCGGCGACTTCTCTGTCTGACTCTCCTGGCGAATGAATCGACGGAAAGTAGACAGTTCCTGACTAACTAAGGCCATGTAAATGTTCCAGTTAGGCAACCTCGTAACGATATCCAAAACGAAATCCTCAGATTTGCAAATGTGATATGAATCACTTAGCTCAACTAGAAATTCGGCTTCTGACAACTTATCCTGCAATTTTAGCTGATTCATTCGAATATACTCATTGCTTAGAACGGCTTGCACCTCCTCCGGCAAATAATGGGATCGTAACTGTTTTGAAAGATGACTAATGATGTTTGTAACCGATTGATTAGCAGGAGACAGATCTAATTCCTTCTGAAGAAGTTCATTTGCTTCACGGATAAAAGCGATAAAGTTGTCAACCATTTGCATCATTGGCGCATTGCCTGTAAGTATTATAGAACCAGTAGAATTACCCTCCATTTGCCCAATTCCTCCTTCAAGCTACATCCAATTTCTTACTACGAAATATATTCATATGGTCAAGGATGTAGAAGAATATTGGGACGGAGCTTCGGATATACAAAAATGGGACTAATGTTCGTTAAAATAAAGTATTAGACTGGAGTCATTGAATTAACGCGATTTTTGAATTGAAGGATCGTCAGCTTTTAAAAAATAAGTTTTAGACTAACCCCATAACAAAAGCAGCGGCGAACCAAGACCAGATAAATAAAGTCTTAGACTGCCGCGGCTATTTCAACTAACGTTCTCCGTTAGTTCATGACTTTTCACTACTTAGGATGGCTTCAAATATTTTTAACCCTGTAACGTCTATCATAGTTCCTTGAGAAGGCTCTTTTTTAGTAATCCATTTTATTAATTGAGCAACATAATAATCCATAAGAGAATTCGAGAAAAAAGAATAATTGGATAGCAATACAATTCCTACACGGAGTTCCTTGTTGAAAGCTAGATAACTGTTAAAACCAGCTGAACCCCCGTTATGCCAGAGGATACCTTTATCTAGAAGTTTATCCTCACCCCAGCCAAAATAACGGTTTGAATTTCCGATCCATATAGGGATATGACTTTTTTGCAGTGTAGAGGCTATCGGATTATCATCATTTAGATTGGCTTGGACAAATAAACTCAAATCGTTAACCGATGACTTAATCCCCCCAGCTCCTTCATGTATAGAGAGATCCCAGTGAGGGACTCTCTTCCCAGTTGAAGCATGTCCATTCAAAAACCTTCTATTCTGTTCTGAATCAAGTGTAACGGCTGTCTCATTCATCTTTAATGGGCTCGTTATGTATTTTTTCAACAGTTCATCATACTTGCTTCCTGACACCTTGCATTGAATATTCCCCAGTAAGCCCACACCGATATTGGAATATCCAAATGAACCAATACTATCCGTGTAGTCAGCATTAGATAGAAAAGCAGTTAAATCTTGCTCGGTATACATTGAATAAGGATTCGATCTTTTTTTAGCCAGATTGTGGTTTGTTGCCAAAATAGGTAAACCAGAGGTATGAGTAGCAAGGCTTTTCAAGGTAATCTTATTCAAATAATCGTTTTTAACGTTTGGCACAAACTTACCAACCATATCATCCGAGGAAAGCAGTTTTTCCCGTTCCATTTCTAATAAGAGAATGGATGTGAAAACTTTGGTTATGGAGCCGATTTCAAACAACATATGCTCAGGAGGAATCGTACTTCTCTTTTGATTATTACTGAACGAAAAGTATTCAATACCGCCCTCTCTAATAATCCCGATCGCAAGATGTAAATGTTTCTTATCTTTCGTGTAATCTGAAACAAAATTATGTAAATCCTTCATAGTAACAGCTACTCCTTTTAGTTTTATGATGCTTACAAAAATCCTCGGTTGTTGAAATCACGCTAATCAACCTATTTTGGATGCTGAATTATGTACTCGTTTCCATTTCTTTATATTCCTGCTCGTTACTTCAATTAGAAACGGCAGCTGAGCATTAGACCAGCTAACGTAGTGTATTGAACAATCGTTACCCGTTAGCTTAAACAATCATAGCAATTAATGGTTAGTTCCAGACTGTTAAGTTTCAAGATTAATTCGAGTCGGAGTAATTACATAGTCAACTGATTGATTATCTCTCCATAATTTTTCAACTTCTGATGGGCCAATATTGATTCCCAGAAATGAAGGGTCCAAGAATATTTCTTGTTTATTTAGAAGAATTATTTTCAATGCATCACATGATATTTCGCTAAGTTTATCTACTTGTAAGTTAAAAAACTCGATTTCAGCGACTTTATTATCTTTTAATGGATTATTAAATATTATATTACTGATTCTTGATTTTGCAGGGATAACATCTTCCAAATCAATTTCTAATAGGACTGACACTGCTTTAGAAATTGATAATTTCGAATATTGCTCAACTGATTCTATCTTTATAAGTTGACCACCAAATTCGAAAAATAGGTATCTCATAAGAGCCGTAAATTCAGTTACACCAGTTTCATCTGTATCTATGAAACCAGTTAAATAAATTTCATCTATAAAATTTTTCTCTATTATATCGAGAATTTCTTTCAAGAAATAACCTCCATTTGACTCTTTATGAACTAATTATACACTCATATCAGACCAAAATACCTAAAACGTTGGTTACGCAAACCTGCCCGTTAGCGTAATGAAGCACCCGCAAGTCTAAAGCTTTATTTTCTCAATCTACAACTTTATTTTCCGAGAACTTTATTTTTCAGTCTAATACTTTATTTTCTGTGGACAACTAACGATTGTTGATGTAACTGTTGAACCAGAGAATGAAGGTCAATTAGTTTATTGAGGAAATTAGGATTCAAAAGGGATATTGAACGTAGAGATAATTTGATATATTTTTATTTGAGTCGAAACAGTTTCGAAGATAGCAGGGAATTAATCTGATTTTTTGTTTAAATAACATCATTGTACGATGACATTTCTAAAAACAAACAGAGACTAAATTAAATTCATTATTAATAACAGAATCGTTACCACTTGAGCTCAAGTTGTTTGGTCATCGGAAATCGGTGATCGCCTTTTTACACGTTCTATTATGAAAGTTAACTCCGTAGAGCATGATATCTGTATAATGAGTACAAGAAAAAGTAGCTCAAGTAAAGGTGAATGAGTTAATTTATTTTCAAAACGTACTAAGCCGTAGTTCATAAAAATACTGCACAATTGGATGCTTTAACTTCATCTTCTCCGTCATATTTAAAATTCGCTTTTTTCCAACTCGTCTGTCTACCAAAGCTAGAATATTCAATAAGATATCATTGCTCTCTATGCTTTCCTCTATAGAAATGGATAAAAACTTATTAGCTGTAACGATAAAATTCGATTTACTTAATGATGACTGTGCCAACAAAAGCTCCTTTGCAAATTCTGATTTTTTTCTACTTCTTGCCATTACTTTTAGACGATCCTCCGGAACTATCCCCTTGGTATCTTTTCTGACTGCTTCAATTTCTTCATTGTTGATAGAAATTTGGATATCTGTATCATTCTTGATTTCCAGCTCCGTCTGGTACCATCTGATTAAGTTAGTTGTATCGCTCATATTAAGTACGTTCTTTTTATCTACTGCAATATAGCAAAGCCCTGCTTTATCGGGTAAATAACGGTAGCTCGTTGCACGGTATTCGACCCTTCCATATAACGCAGGACAGAGAAAACTTTCCAGATTTTGTTTCAATTTGCTCCAGGCCATATACTACTCCTTGTTCTATATTAATAACTACCTATTGCGGCAGTTGTTCTATTATCCATAATACAATAACCAACATCCAATTCTCTATGTTCGAATGAAAATACCTCCACCGCTGAGGGGGGAAGCTCATGTCTAACTAATTAGGTAATTCTTGTTTTGCTGTCTGAAGTTTTTGTATCAAATTAAAATCATCTTTGATGGCTTGACATATCATAACTCTATCTACCTTTAAATGATTACAAATTTGATATTAGAGCATGATATGCAGCCTTATATTAATAAAATATAGTCCCTAGTCTTTTAATGAAAAATTTGGCCTATCACCAAAATGGGTATAGTAATCTCTTGATTTTGTAACATCTCCTCCAAAAGGCACCTTGGACACCTCCAAGATGCCTTTTTGGATTACCACGCGTTATCGTAAGCGCGATTCAGGACGATACGGATTGAAGCTCGCACTTTGGTTTTGACAATAACTTTATCCCATAATATGAAAAAGCCGCAATTTAAGCGGCAATTAATCGACTCAAGGCGAAATAACAGCATAAAGCTGTCTGCAATTACAGACAGCTTTACACACATTCTCTTATGCTAGTATCTCCTCTACTAATTGATCAACTTCGCGGCCTGTCGGGCACATCAGTGCTCTGGAGGCAAGCTGTTTCATGTCTTCTTGATTCAGCTTAGCAATCAGGATGCGAGTTGGAAGAATGGAGCTTGCGCTCATGCTGAATTCATCAAGACTGAGCCCAAGCAGCAGCGGAATGGCTGTTATATCGCCCGCCATTTCACCGCACATGCCAACCCATTTGTCCTCTGCATGTGCGGCTTCAATGACATTATTGATCAGACGAAGGACAGCTGGGTTGTATGGCTGGTACAGATAAGATACACGCTCATTCATCCGATCCGCTGCCATCGTATATTGAATTAAATTATTTGTATTAATTCTTTTTAACTATCCTTCCCGTTACGTTAATCCCAGCAAGCAAAACTTCTCAACCTTCGTCAATCCGAATCAGTTTGTAATAATTTTTATTGGATGTTATTTACAAGCGAGTACCCCCATGATAAAATATACGTAGTTACGTAATTACGTTTTTAAATAACTTCAAGAGGTGATGTTAGTTGAATACTTCTAGGGATTACGGAATGGAGTTGGATTTTCTTACGGGGGAAGTAAATGAGCTTAAACAACTTCTAAGTCAGTTTATCGATCTTCAATCGTCACACAAACCGTTACATTTAAATGATTTTAGAAAGGTTAGCTCTATAACAGAAGTTGAGAATGATTTAGGTGCGATCTTTTATTCCGGTCAATATCGTGGACAAAAAGGGTTCAGATGGGATCCTCAACAAAGAAACGTTAGTCAATTGCTTGACCTCGACAGTGATAAGGGAGCAAAAGTGCTAGCTGCTCTAGGTAATAAGCAGCGATTGGACATCTTAACCACTGTTTTGCACGGACCACTTACTGGTTCAGAAATTGTAGATCAATTAAACATGGGAACTACCGGGCAACTTTACCACCACACTAAAGCTTTACTTGGAGCCGACCTTTTAGTTCAGGAGGAACGAGGTGGTAGATACTCCCTACCCCCTCACCGAACACTGCCTTTACTCTTGTTACTCTCTGCAATTTCCGACCTGCTTGATACAAGTAATTATATGGAGCTTAATGAAGCAAGAAATAATGCAGGAACATATCTAGGTGAACAACACGAGGGATACGATCCCAACCATCTTCTATGGGCTGTGCTCGAAAATTCTGTACTAGAGCATGAAGCCGGATACTGTTCCGAAATAAATATATTTCTTCAGAATGATGGAAGTGTTACAGTGGCTGATAATGGACGAGGCATTCCAATTCAGGCCCTACCTAATTCAAACAAGACACCAGTACAAACCGTTCTTACGGAAATAGGACACTATAATTTAAGTGCTTCTGTAGTCGCCCCAGGTGGACTTAAAGGAATTAATATGCCTGTGGTTAATGCACTCTCAGAGAGATTGTCCGTAGAAATTCGCCGTGAAGGCAAAGTGTTTCGTCAAGATTACAAACATGGAATCCCGCAATCTGAACTATTAATAATCGGGGTAACAAAGGAGACAGGTACCAGCGTTACCTTTAGACCGGATCAAGATATTATCTCTTCCAGCTTTGATAAAACGCAATTAATGAATCGCATTTCAGAACTTCAGGCCAATTATCCCAGTCTAAGTGTTGAAATTCTCGAGTAGAAGATGTCTTAGGCAACGGATTATCTCCGTTGCCTTTTAAACATGATTGCTTGTTAGCAAAGAAGGAAAGGGAGAGGGAATAAATTTCACTTAAATCTTTAGATAAACCTCAGCATAAGAAATCTTCAATTGAATGAGGTCTACGCCTTATAAAACTCATAATAATGCTTCATCAACGCCATTTTCTCAATACGAAGACATAACTTCACGAAATCTCTAGCTCCTTTGCAATCACCCGCTGCGTCCACTCATCCCCACCATACTCCAGCCCAAAGAGACCGAGAACTACTTCCTTCTCACGGTCATCCAATATTCAGCTCCGCACCCCAGGTTTACGGATGCATCGAGAGTTCCCCACTCCCCCATCCAGGTCGTTCCCCTAAAAAACCGGAAAAGGGACGAAGCTCGCGTCTCGGACACCTTAGCGCTTTTCTAACTCACTTAGTTATAGGATAAGTCAAATGGTCATCTTGTTTTATGTGTGACATCCAACCAAGCTATCCTTTAGCTTAAAGAAGTATATAAGTCTTATAGGAGAACATCACCATAAACTCCGCAGTTTCCTGAATTATTTACTAGATGCATTTCTTATTTATTCGTATGCGGAACACCTGGTCCTAATACTCAGATGGCATTTTTTTATAAGCTTTCAAACTTTCATATTCTTCCATGGTAATCGTCAAAATGGTACCATGCTTATAACCATATGGGAAAGTAAAGGATTTATCCGAACGAATAAATCTTCCTGTTGACATTTTCTCTGCTATGAACGGAACATACCCTTGTTCTTCTGCGGAACATCCATAAAAATCCAAGAATAAGCACCATCTGCCATCTTCCAATTTAACTGCTGTTGGAGCTTCATATTCTCCTGATTGCAGTGACTCCATGCTATTATCAAATTCTTCTATCTTCTCAAATGGTCCAGTTATATTCTCTGATTCCATAAGAATAATTCTAGCAGGATTCTTTTCACTCTTTAAAAATAAATAATAGTTTCCGTCTTCCTCATACATTGCAGAATCAATGACTCCACTGTCTTCTTTCTGATATAAAACCTTAGCTTCTGTAAAATTCACAAAATCTTTTGTTCGGGAATAATAGATTCCCTTTTCTCCATTGTTATTGCTGCTATGGGATGATGACCAGTGAATGACGTAATCATCATTTTTCTTATCATAAATAAGATCCGGTGCCCACAAACAGCCGAAGTCTTCATCTCCCAGTTTTATCATCCTCTGTTCTGACCAGTGAATCAAATCATCAGACTCCCAAAGGACAAGACATTTGCTTCCGTTTCTGGATATTTTGTCCCATGAATGTTGATACTGATTCAACATACCATAAGACAAACTTAAGTCTGTTGCTAAAATAAAAAATTTACCTTCTTTGGTTCTAGTAATCGTAAAATCTCTTACGCCCTTATCGCCATAATAACTCCATAAAACAGGATTTCCATCATTAACTTCCTCCCAATTAAAGCCATCCTTACTAACTCCGAAGTAAACCTGTTCTCCGTCCGGTGTTCTCTTCTCCTTAAAATGTACAAATAAATAAGCTTGCATTATTTCTAATCCCTCCCTTTGAAAAATGATCGATCTAGAGTTTCGGTCAAATCTAAATACAGTAATTTACTGCTAAGGGAATTCACACTCAAAATTTTGCAAATTCAACAGGTACACTATAATGTATTTTAGTTTTATATGCGTGGGAGCGTTTAACCGCCCCGTTATGCGGGCATCCTCTACAACTGCACCTGCTGCATCAGCCCATCTTCGCCGAAGGTGAGCGGGTCTATGCAGACTTCGCGATGAAAGCCTTTTCCCTCTGTAAACCGGGTCAGCGGCGTGACAAATCGGTGATAAGCAATCCAATACTTATCAGTGCCTGGCTCCTGGAGAATCGAATGATGAGCGGTGCCGAGCATATCCTTGTCCTTATTTTTGACAAGAACCGGATAGCGGTAAGTTACCGGCCCGTAAAGATGCTCCGCCGTGCCATAATTCACGTGGTAATCCTCGCTGCCAGTGTCGTCACACGACCACGTGAAGTGATACTGCCCGCCGCGCTTTAGAACGGTGACCGCCTCCCGGAAGTCGTGCAGGCCGACAAGATTCTTCATCGTATCCTCAATTACGTTTACCATATCTTCGCTGAGCCGTACGATTGCAGGGTGTGCATTTCCAAACAGCAGATACGCTGTACCGTCATCCTCAAAATAGACGGATGGGTCTATGGCCTGGCCCATGGTGACACCAAGACGCTTCGTCTGTTCCATGGTAACAAGCGGCTGCGGCTGTGCGCGAAACGGGCCTACCGGAGTCTCGGCAACCGCAACCCCTATGGCGCTCTCTCCGCTTTTCATTTTGCCGCAAAAATAATAGTAATATTTACCGTTTTTGCTGGCAATGGCCGGAGCCCATGCGCTGCCGACAGCCCAAGGTACATCTTCCATAGCAAGATCCAAAATCACGCCTTCATCTTTCCAAATACGCATGTCAGCCGAAGAGAACGCATGAAATTGCGTACCCGACCAGCCCGTGAAGCCATCTGTTGTGGGATAAAGATAATAGCGGTCGCCGAACTTCACAAGGTCCGGATCCGCGAATTGCCCGGGCAACACCTGATGGCCGTCGCCAAACGCCGCCAGAAGACGGCTGCATTCATCAGCGGTAATAGGGAGGACTCCGCCATGGCGTTTCTTGGTTTTTCCCAAATCGAACGACCCTTCCGGCAGAACCCGGAATTCACCGCCTTCAAGGTCGGAGGTCAGCAGGGGGAGGTAGCCCTTTCCTTCAGCAAATCGATCCACAATAAGGCACCACTCCTCGCGGTCGCCCAGCTTGAAAATTTGCGGTCCTTCTACGCCTAACAATTCCTCCAAAATCGGAACGTGCTGATTGTTAAATGAGCCTTTTTCCAGTGATGTGCCTTTTTCGACCCGGATATTCTTAGTCGTCTCATCCTTGGAAAAACGGTAGTAGGTACCGTTGTGGGCAATGATCGTGGTGTCAATGATGTGGTTTTCCCGTTCAATATACTTTTCAGGCGCTGTAAAGCTGCGGAAATCCCTGGTACGGGCGCTATAGATTTTTTGTTTCCGCTCATTTTCCTGCGGCTCCTGCGTCGCGGAGGCCCAAAACACCAAGAAATCGTCCGCGGCTTCATCATAAATGGCCTCCGGCGCCCAGACGCAGCCGGCACCCGGTACGCCAAGGGTGACTGCCCACGGCGAAGACCAATGCACCAGGTCGGCGGATTCCCATATGATAACGTCGCGGCTTCCGGCATTCGACGCAGCGGACCAGCCCTTTCCGTTCGCAATGCGGAGATCCGTGGCAATCAGATAAAACTTGTCCTCCTTGGGCGAGCGCACCATAAACGGATCCCTTACGCCCTTTTCCCCCAGTTCGGAACGCAGAACCGGTAAGCCCGCGTTTAGGTCTTTCCAATGCAGGCCGTCCTCACTATAGGAGAAATAGACCTGCTCGCCGTCATGCTGTTCCCCGATAAAATGCACCAAAAGATAACCTGAATAACTGCAATTATGTACTGACAAAAGAAAGCCCCCCTAAATAAATTAATATCGCATATGGATCTCCGCATGTACCCTTGCGGTTAACCCTCCCATATTTTCCTGGGTCAATGCCCTTACATTCCTTCGCTCTACTTCGATAACGAGTTTGAGACGACTTTCTCATTATTGATGTCGTTCTTGGTGGGAAGTTTTTACTTTTATGAAATATTGAATTAATATAATCGTTAATTCAATGACAATAACATTAATTCAAGTTTCATGTTAAGACATATTTGACTGGAATGCAATCCTTAATAATAAGCCTGTAGTCGGCAAACGTTACCGCTACAGGGCAGCATTAGTTTTCCGATGGGAAACTGATTCGAATCCCAATAAAGATTGATGAAGGGTCTCAGCTCTGTCCGCTCAGGCGGTGAGCCGGTAAAGTTCTTCACGAGAAAATAGACCACTGATGTGTTCAGCGGTCTGCCTTACAAATTCTGTATCCGTTTTCAGTACTCTCCACAGGGGAGACATTTGTTTACAAGTCGTTCGTTTAATTATTTCTTCTGTTTATAAAACTCATGATACAGCTTCATTAGTGCCCGCTCTATCCGCGACACATAGCTCCGCGAGATCCCCAATTCAACCGATTGTCCATTGTCGGCCGATGCTCGAACACCATTCTCCGTCCAAGTTCAGCGATTACAGCGAAGCAAGAGACCGAATTTCCCAATACTTCTTGCCCTAGAGTACCTTCAATTCATCTAGTAATTCTCCCAGTCGTTCAAAACCGCTCTCCTCATGCGTAAGACTCTCCAATGTTCCGTACGGTTCATTTCTTCGTAGAAAAGCCTTAATGACGCTGGCTTCCTTAGCCACATCTAATTCTACAACTTGCTCAATAACACACCCCCTAATTTAAAGTTACCGTCACTCCTCCGATGGTTTAACCATCAACAAGTCGAAACGCCATACCACTAACATAAAAGCACTATATGCATAACCTTCAATTGAAGGTCATGCATATAGTGCTTGCCTGATTTTACTCTAAATAGCAATTGAAGAAGTTCATCTGCTGTCAAAACCCTCTTGGATGAAGAAGATGTATCTTCGCCTAAATGAATCTGATGCACTCCGCGGCACAACAGTAGGTGGCTGTGTGTCTAGTGTTGTTTCGGCAGTACTCTACCTATCAAACCATAGAGGAATTAAAACCCATTTGTATTAACTAAAAACAACATTCAATTGAACATTAGGCTAAAGCCCATTCCAAAGCGCCGCCGATCTTATCATTCCAGAACTCCCAGGTATGGGCTCCAGCCGTTTCCTTGTATATGTGTTCAATATTCTCGCTAATCAGGAACTGATGGAACCTCTGATTGACATCGAGCAGAAAGTCTTCGGTCCCGCAAGCCATGTAAATTCGCGGAATACTTAAATCATCTTTCTTCAAACGGCGAACCAGCTCCTCAGGATCTTTATCGCTTCCGAGCACCTGTTCGGGGTCTCCGAAAACGCTCTTATAATAGCCGTACCCTGCGATTCCGTTATGATGACCGGGCTGCATCCGCGCGATATTGTAAGAGATCAGCGCCGAAGACAACGCAATGATCTGGCCGAACGTCTCCGCGTATTTCAGGCCGTTCCGAAGAGCCCCGTAGCCCCCCATCGATAAACCGCCGATGAAGGTATCTTCTCGTTCCAGCGATACCGGGAATGTCCGCCGTGTAAACTCCACCAGCTCCCGGCCAATAAATTGGCCGAGCAGCGTTTCACCTTCTTCGTCGTCCAGATAAAACCGGTTTTCCCCAGCTGGCATAAATACCGCAATACGGTACCGGTCCGACAGCTCTCGTATACGCGAGAAGCTGATCCAGTCCGTGTGGCTGCCGCAATAGCCATGAAGCAGGTACAAGGACTTCAGCGGTTTGCCGCCCTCGCCTTCCGTTTCCTGTCTATCGAGCGGTAGCAGCGCGTTGAACGTGACTTCCCTCTTCATGCATGACGAAAAAAAACTTATTTGCATCATGGCCATATATGCATCGCTCCATCATTTATTTATTGTTATCCAAAACCGAGAGAAGAGCTTCCTGCCGATTAACCGGCAGAACGCTTATCGCAGTCCGATGCCCTCCCGTTCCGTTATATCGGTCTTTGCAGGCTTGCCTCCTCTTCATGGAGTATGATGCGCAAGAAGAATCCCGGCGTTTTCTCCTTCAAAGTATAGCTGTCGGTTATTGTAAGGGGCAACCTGCCGATCACTCAAAGTTTGCGGTTTTGCGTGCCAACAACCATTCTTTAACAGGTTTTACGCCAGAACGCTTCGTAATATGATAAGTTGATTAACTATTATGGAAGGAGCTTTTTAATGACAGACCGATTGCCCCCGCAGGGAAGAGAAACTCCCATGGCTGTGCATTCGTGGGCCTATCACGAGATGATCGCCAAATCGTTACTTGGAACAGGCAACAACAAACGATTAAAAGCCGCTATCGATAAGGCGAAGAGAGGCGAAAAAGTGACGCTCGCCTTTATCGGCGGGTCCATTACTCACGGCGCGGGAGCCGATCCGCTCCATACTGCCTGTTACGCCTACCTGACGTATGCCAGCTTTAAGAAGACCTTTGGCCAAACCGGAGGCGAGGCCATCCGTTTGATCAAAGCAGGCGTAGGCGGCACGCCTTCCGAATTGGGCATGATTCGTTACGATCGGGATGTCCTGCGAGACGGAGCCGTGCAGCCGGACATCGTCGTCGTGGAGTTTGCCGTTAACGACGCCGACGACGAGACGGAGGGCGTCTGCTACGAAAGCCTCGTCCTGAAAGCGTTGTCCGCCGAAAACTCTCCAGCCGTTATCCTGCTATTCAGCGTGTTCGAAAGCGATTGGAATTTGCAGGAGCGGCTGTCCCCTATCGGTCGGCAATACGGGCTTCCCATGGTGAGCATCAAGGATGCGGTGACGGAGCAATTCCGCAAAACCCCAGCCGAGGGGCGCGTTATTTCCAAGCAGGATTTCTTCAGCGATATTTATCATCCTACGAACGCGGGACACGCGATTATGGCTGACTGCCTGAGCTGGCTGTTCACGGAGACCGATCGTTCCGTAATGGTTTCCGAGGATACGGTCATTGATTTACCTCCCGTAATCGGTAACGATTTCTCAGGCGTTCGCTTGCTGGACCGCCGCAATGGACCAGACATGGTCAAGATTGATGAAGGCGGCTTTCGCGCAACCGATTCCGATCTGCAGTTCGCGGAGATGGACGACCATTCTTTCGGCACGCCGCAGTTCCCTAATAACTGGATGCATACAGCCGAATCCGACAACGAGAGCTTCATCATGACTCTTCGCTGCAAGAGTCTTCTTCTCGTTTACAAAAATACCGGTAGGGACGACTTCGGAGATGCCGATATATGGTTCGACGGTCAGCATGTGAAGATCGCCATGTCTCATACTGTGAAGTGGACGCGCTGCCACGCCGTCATCTTACACCGTTCGGAGCAATCCGAGGAGCATAGGGTCGAGATTCGAATGGCCGCCGGACACGAAAGCAAGCGGTTTACGATTCTGGGCTTCGGCTTCGTGGATTAGAAGAAAGATCGCTTAAAAATAGGGAGTTGCTCGCCTCGAGCTACCCCTTTTTCATTTATGAAATTTTCAAGCAACATCTTTCCATATACAAGCAACGTCAAGCTATAGGCTGGAAAGAGTAGACATGATTTAATACGAAAAGAACACAACATGAACCTAATCCCTTGGTACAGTGACAGGGGGATGAAAGGATGGAAAATGAGAGTGAATCCTAACAAACCGCTTGGTCTAACACCCTCCATGGGGTGGAATTCATGGAACACCTTCACCTGGGATATTAACGAGCAGCTGGTTCGGGATGTCGCGGATCTTTTTATCTCGGAAGGCTACAAAGATGCAGGCTACGAATATATCGTGATCGACGACTGCTGGAGCTTGAAAGAGAGAGACGAGAACGGAAATTTGAAAGCCGATCCTATCAAATTCCCCAGCGGCATGCGGGCGCTTGCCGACTATATTCACGCGAAGGGCTTGAAGTTCGGCATGTATTCGTGCGTAGGCACCCATACTTGCGCCGGTTATCCGGGCAGCTTCGAGCACGAATTCCAGGACGCCCGGTTATTCGCCGAATGGGGAGTAGATTTTTTAAAATACGACTTTTGCTTTAAGCCCCGCCATATCTCAGGCGAGCTGATGTATAAACGCATGAGCCTCGCGCTCAAAAACTGCGGCAGGGACATCCTGTTCTCCGCATGCAATTGGGGGGAAGACAATGTGTATCAATGGATACGCGAATCAGGCGCCCATATGTACCGGTCCACTGGAGATATCCAGGATCACTGGGACTCCATTAAAAACTTGACATTATCCCAGCTAGATAAGGAATGCTACACCGGCTCCTTCTGCCATAACGATATGGATATGCTCGTAGTCGGCATGTACGGCGGAAGCAACAATGATTTTATTGGCAGCAAGATAGGCGGTTGTAGCGACAACGAATATAAAACCCATTTCTCGTTATGGAGCATCATGGGGTCTCCGCTTATGATCGGCTGCGATATCCGGAACGCGAATCAGGCCACAAAGGACATTTTGCTGAACCATGATCTCATTGCAATCAATCAGGACATTGAAGGCCGCGGTGCATACCGAATCAAACCGGAACCGCAATGGTTCCATTCGGACGATGTTTTTATGCTGGTAAAAGTACTGACGAATGGAGATCTGGCTATAGGCTTCTTCAACCTAAGCGACAGTCAGAGAGAGCTTTCGCTGCAGTTCTGGGACATTGGGCTTCCTTATGCTTCGGGAATATCGTTGTCCCTGTATGACTGCTGGGAGCACAAGGAGCTCGGCGTGTATAAGGAACGATTCTCTCCCGTCGTGCCCGCTCATGACAGTCTGGTCGTACGGGCTAAGTTGGTCAACTAAATGGGGAGCAGAACGTGCAGAGAATGCCGTGTTCCGCTCCTGACGGATGACGTGGCTATCTATCTGAAGCTTGTCTCCCGAATGACGCAAGACTTTTTATGCATCAATTGCCTTGGCGAAAAACTGGGCTGTGGACGCGAACCCCTCGATAAATTGATTAGGTATTATAGAGCTTCCGGAAAGTGTATGCTGTTTCGTTAGCCGGATAAGCGCCATGCAGCGTCAAATATTCCGTTGGAGTAAGTGACGTTGCTTTTTTGAATACCTTGGAGAAATACAATTGGTCCCCATAACCAACTGAGAAAGCAATCGATTTGATAGACAAGTCGGACGTTTTCATTAACTCGCAGGCGCGCCGGACACGGAATGCGGTCAAATAGCTAGAGATAGGCATCCCCGTTGCATTCTTGAACAAGCGGAATAAGTAGCTGCGCTCCAGCCTCACGGCGTTAACAATATCCGAGACGGTCAATGTGGTTTTCCAATAGTTCGTTTCGATATATGCTTTCGCCAGCTCTAATCGGGAACGAAGCCCGTCTTGTCCAACGAGAAAGACGAAGTATTACAATTATCGCTTCGTGTGATTAGATCATAAATATTACCACGGCTTATTCCATAAATTTGTCAAAAAGCGATATACTAGAGGTACCCTAATCGGAAGTTAGGAAGCTATTCGCACGAAGCCCGGCGTCCCCTAAAACGCGTCGGATTATTTTTTTATTCCCTGATGATGAAATTATTGGTAAACTAGAATTCATATATCTACGTATGCACATCTAGGGGGACATATGAAAACGAGATTAAAGGATAAGATTATAGGCGTAGGAATCGCCGCCACTCTAGTGGGCTCTTTGACTATCTGGGGTGTTACTTACGTGATGGGGAACAACGACGAACAAACGGTACAGGCGGCGGAAGTCGAAACGAAAACGCCTAGAGAAGTACCGCAAAACGTTGATTTTCTGGAATTTTCGTCGGAATCCCGCGCGGTTAATACGTTGAAAGAATTTCACGCGTTCTTTGATCTGAAATTAACGGACGGCGGTATTGATCGCTTCACACCAGACAATCACGAAGCATGGTACGAATTTTTATCTTCGGAAGTTTTCAACGCGCAAAAGTACCGGAACATTGGCGTTGAACTAACGGAAATACAGGGTTTAACAATCGACATGAGCAACCTTTCTGCACTTGTTGCGATCGCCCGCGACAAGCAAGACCCGCAGTCGTTGGTTTACATGCACCGCATATTGCACGATCTGGACTTGTACGCGTTCCCTGACGAAGATACGATAAAAGGCGACTATTGGGGCGTAACAAATACCGCGCCGCCAAAAGAAAATGAGTATGCAAACTTTGCGGAATTAGGTAATTTCGTCGATAAGAACCTATAATTTTGAATATTGAAGATCAAAACCGGGGGCAAGCTGCTTCCGGTCTTTTTGTAACAGTACGTTTTAATGCTTGCTTTGGGTTACCATTCCATAAATTAAAAAGACGCCCGCATAAGGCGCCTAGAAGTTGTAAAATTAGACTCTTCCGTTATCATATACGCGGATTTCACTGAATACCTTACGAAGAAACTCTTGTTTCCGTTCAATCGTCAACGTTTCGGGAGAACCTTCCGCAAGAAATTGTTCGATCGTTACGGCAAGGATTTCTTCTGAAAATTGACCTTGCTTGTTCGCTTCCATTTGCGAAGCCAGTCCGTCCCGTTCCTTTATCAATCCTTCTTCTCGTTCGTTCAATTCACGTATCATATCCTCGATTTCTGCGGGCTTAAAAATGCCATTTGGGTTTTGCGTAGCCTGTAACATCATGGAATAGTAACCTTTACGTTGGGAAACGATATTTTGTAATTCGGTTTCAATTCGATCTAGTTCGATTTCTTCAAACGATCGTTGCGATTCGACTTCAACAGTTGCGGCGGCTTGCCCGCGTGTTACGATAAGTTTTACGAACGTATCCCATACAAAGGAATCTAGCATTTCGCATTTGCTACGATTCCCACAACCCTTATGCTTCGCGCCCGCTGTATTCTTGACGTCGGAATATTCGAAGACGTATGTTCCCCAATTTTTCGACTTACGTCCGACCATCGTATTTCCGCAATCCCCACAACGTACAAGCCCACTTAGCAAGTATTTATTTTTGGATGAACCTGCGCTTCTTCTTCGTGCTTGCTCTAGTAATTGACGGGCACGATGAAAGTCATTTCGTCAACAATAATGGGACATGGGACACGAATCCATTCTTCACGCGGTCGTTCCGTCATTTGAACATGGTCTTCCTTATCGCGAAACTTATTGCCTAGTATTCCTTCGGTATTATAACGATTTTGATAGAATTCCCCCTTGTAGGATGCATTCTCTATGATTTGTTTTACGACTTGCTTATGCCAAACCCAACCATTTCTTGCCCGTTTCTTTGTCAAACCCGCTTCGAACATTATTTGTGTTTTTGTCGGGACGCCCCGCGCCGTTAAGAAAAGTGCAATTCCATTAAGACCACTATATTTCCTATCACCCGCCAATTCAGCAAGTTTTTGCGGATTAATAAATAGATCGAATATTAAACGTACAATTTCCGCTTCCTGTTCGTTGATTTCCCGCGTACCCTTTTCCTTGTTAAACGTATAGCCGTAAGTATGATCTTCTTTGACAACCTTACCGCTTCTTGCTTTTGATTTTCTACCGTCCATAGTCCGTTGCTTGATAATTGCTTTATCTAATTCAGCAGTTGCGCCTAGAATTTGAAAGAAAAACATTCCCATCGGACTATCGTCAAAATGCACTTCAACAAATTGGATTTCCGCACGGCTTTTGATTTCTTTCGTTACGATAAGCGCATTCGCCAAGTCACGCGACCAACGATCGGGCTTGTAGCAAATAACTGATTTGATTCTTCCCTTTTTCACATCTTCCCGCAAACGCGTCAATGCGGGACGTTCGAGAAATTCCCCGGAATACCCATCATCAATGTAGTGCGATCGGTCGCCTTATCGTTTTCGTTCGAAGCGGGTTCGATAATTACCGCGTGTAATGGTGCAGAAATTCTGCCCTTCTTAGTTGTTCTTGCCGCCATCTTATACGCCCCCTTGCGATTGGATTCCGTTAGTTCGGGTTCCTATGTCGCAAGGTATGTGGCGAATGTGACACATCGTTTTCTGGAAATTATTAACGCATGCTTTTGTAATCCATATTTCATTCTCGATACAACGAGCAGCAAACGTCGCGAGTTTCGTGCCTTTGCCGGTTTGGAAGCTCTCGATCGCCTTGATCAATCCAATCGTCCCGATCGAGATCAAATCCTCGAGATCCTCCCCTGTATGAGGTTGTGAACACAACACGATGTAACCAATGGTTAGCAAAAGCGCCGCTGTCGGATGACAAGAACTTGATTACATAAATGACAAGAATTTAGCCACCTTACTTCTACATTCCACCGCCGGCAATAAAATAAAAAAAGCGGCCACTTTGTTAAGTGTCGTTGGTTTCACTGAATTCCGTGCTAGTGGGATGAGACTGGCTCTACTTGAAGAAGGAATGAACAAAAGAGCTCAATACTATCAAGACCAGGCAGAAACTGAGGAAGAAAGTCAGTTTAAACATGAGTATAAATATTATCAGATACAAGGAGAGCTCTATGCTGAGCTTGGAGTACTCGATTATAATCTGAGTAATGGGATAGAACATCCATTTGAAACAAAAAACGAAGTTTTAAGCAACGAATTAATAACCGATTTCTTAGCACTACTTGGAGACATTTTCAGTTCCTTAGAGTCACCTAAGAAAATAATGCATCTCAATTCAAATAAGAAAATGGCTTAGACCAGGTACTGGGGCGCATTCCAGATCCTGAAACAAAGGTTCATATCTCAAATCGTCTAGCCTCAATTCGTACTGTGATTGAAATAGATCCTCCGAGCTCACTTGCTAACATGCGTGTTATTCTTGAGGTGCTACTAAAGAAAAGATTCTTAACTACCAAGACAGACCGTGAACTCTGATGGTAATTCTGTCACATTAGAGCGCCTTTTTGGTCAATCTAAAAATGAACGCAGTAAAGAAATGAACGACATCCTATACGACATCAAGAGTAAGGCAAATGCTGCTCTTCATTTTATTTCGCTTAGCGAAAAGCACAGTAATATCTCTCTTCGAGCCATTGACCAAGTAACTGCATTACAGATATTTGAATCACTTAAAGAGGTAATTCTATTTTTTGTAATCAACTACGGACTATAATAGAATTTATATCTCATCATACAAAATGGGCTGTGACAGTTTTTTTTCCTGTCACAGCCCTCTTAGATAGTCCTACCGATTATCAAATAGTCACCAGTAGTTCATAGTAATCAAGAGTTTGTATTCTAATCTGGGTTTCACCTACCCTTTTCTTTAACAGAAGGAGAAAGTGAAAAGCTCTTTTCATATTCCCACAGCTAATGTTGCGCTCTATACTGCCAATTAAATCGTCAATGACTAGGAGATCATCTTCAATTTTTCGAGCACTGGGTGAGGGATGAATACTTAATAAGCTTATCTTCCTTTGAAGGCTTTCATTGTTATAGAAGCTGTTCACCACATTATGCAGAACATCGAGAACCTTTGATTTCGCTGTTAAGGGGATAGTAGTATCATCTATTTGCTCCACAGCTATTACACCTCTTGCATCAGCTTCGAAATTAACTGCAGATCCTGTTGATTCAAATCCATAATTTCTTGTTGGAGCCTTTGAAGTAATTCCAGATTTGCCTGTTGCCGTGTCCCTTGAGATGTTATCTCCTCTAAAATTGACTTATGTGTACTCTGAAGCTCTTCCATTACATAACGGCTTTCCCTTTTTTGTTCTTTCAGAATGTCATTGAGCGCATCTTTCGTATCATCCAAATGATCCTCCGATGCAACCTTAACCTCAGACAGGTGCTGTTTAAGTTGGCTAGCTTGCGCCTTTAAGTTCGCCGCTAGCATGTCGGATATGCTACTAACCGAGGTCTCTAAATTCCTGTGTGTGCTCTGCATACCTTCCACTAGGTCACGGAAGTCCCCTTTTTGTGTACTTAAATACTCTGTCATTACCTGTTTCGTTTCAATGAAATATTCGTCAGATGCTGCCTTAGTTTCTAGTAGATGCTGTTTTAATTGACTTACTTGCATCTGCTGATTCGTCACAACCATTTCAGCTACACGGTTAAATGAGGATTCTAATTTAGTTAGGTAAGCTTCATGTCTAAGTTCAGCTTGCTCAACCTCTTGTCGAAGCTGAAACAGATTATTACTTATTAGATCCTTTGATTCTCGAATAACATTTAAATCCTCTTGAATCCGCTCTTCAAACAAATTCGTAAGGTGAGTTGTAAAGCCGTCTAGTTCAACTACAATTCGATTTGTCTGATCTTTTTGATTCTCTCCTATCAGAGACATTTCGTTCACAGCTGCCTTCAATTCCATAAGAGTTTGCTGTTGAAAGGCAACCGATTCTGAGATTACCTTCTGTAGCTGTTCTTGTATAAGCTTTGAGCTGGTAACAAAGCGTTCTTGCTGCTCGTTAAACTGCTCTTTACTCTCAAGAATAGTGTTCTGAATGAGTGATCTTGAAGCCGCCCTCTCCTCTTGCAGTACTGTCCATTTTCCAGAAATGACTACACTAATTCCGGCTGTTATGCAGCCTACTAATCCAGCAATAATATAACCAATTGCGTTATAAGATTCATACAATGGTACAAGTAGCGCGGCAGTAAAGACAAATACCACTGCACCAACCATTCCTTTAATATTCATAAGACCCTCCTGATGTTAAAGCAATTAAGCCAGTTTTTCCCATAGTGCATAGTGTCGCAAGATTAATTCCTCCAGCTGTCGTCGTACTCCTACATGAAGCGCTTGATGGAAGGCCTCAATATACATTACTTTGTGCTTATTGATAGCGGCCATGTATTGTAACTTGTCTAGACCCGGTGGAAGCTGGAGCTCTTGAATATTTTCTTGCGTAGAGGCTAATGCTTCCTTCCAAAGCGTGTTTTGCACGATGTTCACAAGTCTTGAGATATCCACGAGCTCAATACCGCTTAGTTGCATCTCCAAGAAATCCTTTATTGCATCCTCAAGGACAGGAAACAGTTGCCTTAGAAGTTGTTTATTCCAGTTCTGGATTAGCCCCTTTTTGGATTTGCGCCATAAGCTATATTCAAAGATAGGCTCAAGAAGATCAGCCGTCAGGAGACTCATGATGGTAAGATCATAATCTTCATGAAAATATCGTTTAAATACTTCCTGCTTGTCCTCAATTGACCGTTTAACCTGTTCTTGTATAAGCGGCACATACGCATGCCGCCCGTAAAGCAAGGAGGTAAACACGCTACGATCAGGATTTAAATCAATAATCTTTGTTTCACTGCACAATCCACGACAAACCCATTCCTGATCAGCTGCTTTTAATGCTTCTACTTCATTACTTACATCAGAGTAAGCGTACTTTCTACCCGAACGCATCAAGCATACCTTTGTATCCATCATTCCAAGATCAGCTTTAATCTGGGTTAATAGCTCAATGGAATCAAGCTTAGCATAAGGAAAGGTGTCCATCCAAAGCAGTCTAGCACCAAGTTTACGCCATGCACCAGAATCAAAATTAAACCTTGCATTAACATCCTTCTCAAAGGTCTTTCCATAGGGAGAGAGAACAATAAATATAAACCCTTCAGGGACTATGTACTTAGAGACCGGAAAATACTTCGCAGCAATTGGGCTATCAGCTTCTTTTGAAGAGGTAGAGAGTGGAGCAAATGCACCGCTCTGATATTCCACCCACGCCTCTTCATGCTCGCTTGGGAAAAAAAAGAGTGGAAACTCCACTCCTTCATCTTGCTCACGACCTGGTATGAAGCTTTGATGTTGTGGATTAACTAAGGCTCGAAACCATTCATATCGTTCTCCACCAAGCATCCCAGCAACAAAAACTGGTCGTTGCGAGAGCAACAGCCGCTTCATCGAATTCACGGAGTTCACCCCTCCTCTCCTACTAAGATTTGTTTTCATTCAGCCACTTCAAATAATCATCCAGCTGTTGAAGTGTGCTAGTTTCATTGCTTACGTTGCTTTTCTTTTCTTCCGAGAGTTTCATCAGGGTCTCTCTTAATGACTCAATCTTTTGACGGTATTCCATCGTCGCAGTAATGATGATATTTTGTACAGCTTCTTTATACTGCTTATCGAGTTCAACAAGTAACTGCCCTTCTAAATGAGTAAGCTCTCTTTCAAAGAGCTCCTTCAGCTGCTTTGCATAACTCAAGGCTGCCTGACGATTGGCTTTTTCCTGTTCAGCTTCCAGTTGCTTCATTAGCGTCTTCTGATGTCGAAGCTGAAGGTCCTTTTCCTTTTTCATGCGTTCCTCTTGGCTACGTAACAATCTGAGCTCTTCGAGATGGTTCATTTCCTTCTGAACCGCTTGTTGTACCATATTCTCAAGGACCCGCTTCCTGCTTAAATAAGCGACTTCTGCTTCTTTATCCAGCTCAGTTCGAGGAGGAGTATCAAAAAGCTGGCCGGCCTTACGGAACCAAAATTCAAGCGTAATCGCATCTAAAATCCCCGCCTTCGAAGGATCTGTTTTCATTTTCAATTTATCTTGAATGTTCTTAGCAGCTGTTAGCAAATCGTGCGCTTTATCTACCTTTTCAATGATTTTCGCTGTTTTCTTCGCCTTATCTGCAATACTTGCTGCAGACTGCAAAGCCTTAGCAGTTCCATTTATTTTTTGTAGTGCTTGAGGAACCTTAATTAATTTAGATCCTTTAGTGACAACATTGGCAGCCGCTTTACCTGGAATGAGAACCATAGCCCAGTCGGCAATGTTCCCAATAGTCCCCATAATCTCTGATGCCTTTGTATCTCCCTCTACATATTTCATATGAGGGGAGTAGGGAGCTAATTCATTTCCCTCTCTTCGGGCTTCCGCCACGGACTTACTGGCCTCTTGGACCATGTAGAGCACCTGCTCTTTACTGAGGTCATATTTAGCGAGTTCTTCGTCGCTTTGCAGCAGCAGACCGGATAAGTTCTCTAGCTGCTCACTGATTTGCTCCACCGCAAACTGACGATTCTGAACCAACACGCTTGCATCCGGAAGGCGCAAATCAAAAGAGGCCGATAGACTCAAGCTGCTTTGAAACTGCTCAGCTATATCTTTCATTTGATCCTGAAACCCAGTAAAGCCAAATTCGAGCATCCGTTGAACATTAGTAGCCAGTACCGTCTCTACTCGCTTCATATACCGCTCTATTTGCTTTAACGCAGCATCCTGAGCTTGGGCTTGTAGCGAGCTGATACCGGGTAGCTGCTGTAGCTCCGATTCATAAGTAGTAAGGGCTGGCTCCTTTAAAGCCTTAGCCTCGTTTATAATACGTGCTTGATAAGGGGCCAGATCACTTTGAAACTGCCTGCTGGTTGAACGGTGGTTTTGCTCCATTCGCTCAAGCTGTTGCCCCAAATAGTTCACTTGGTCCACAAGCGCTTCACCATTTACCGCCTCAGCAGCCTGCACCAGATCCCTTTTCTCAAGCAGTAGCCGAGTAAAATCCTTTTTTATGGTAACAATACGACGTTCAAGGCTATCTTCCCAAAGCTCCTGTAAACGCTGGCTAATATCGTGATGGAGAAAGTGCCGAATTTGGTTTAACCGCTGCTTCCACTCTTCCCGCTCGAGTGCATTTACATCACAAGCTACCCCAAAAACGGGACGCTTTTGGCCTAAACGCTTTTCAATCTGTTGCTCCTCCAGAGCCAGTAAATCCTCTACCTTCTCCTCAGATGCCTTGATGTCATCTAGTTTTGTACGAACAAAGATGACTTCTATCCCTAGCTCTTCAACTTTGTTGAGTAGCATTGAATCATAATTAGTCAGTGATTTTCCCATAACATACATCAGGTATTGCGCCTGCGGCAGAACGGACAGGGTCACCTCTTCATGGGAGTTTTGAAGCGTATTAAAGCCTGGGGTATCAACAAGAACTAATCCACTTTCCAGTAAAGGATGATGGAGCTTTACATGAAGTGCTCGTATCTCACCCAGGATAGGCAGTTCATCTGTGTGCTGATATTCCTGCAGAGACTTTAATTCTATTGGCCATATCGTTCCGTCTACTTTTTCAATAAAGCTTTGATCATCCTCACCATGCGAGATAAAGGTCGGATAGGCAGTTGCCTCTGTTCCTTTGGTAGGAAGATAATTAATTCCAAAAAGTGCATTTAAAAAACTGGACTTACCCGCAGAAAACTGTCCGATAACAGGAAGGTAGAACTGTCCTGATTGTTGTCGAGCCGCTAGACCTTCAAGCAAATGTAAGCTGCTATCTTCGCCTAAATAAGTCGCAATTTCTTTAAATCCTCTGATCATATCATGCATAAGCTTATCTCGTCGCCTTCCTTGTCCGTCATTACACTATTGCAACCTCTTCTGTTGCTATGGTATCAACCTCAGCAAACTCCAGTTCAGTTGCCAAGGAAATTGCATCCATAAGCAGGGACTGGATTTCGTTAATCTCCTCGTCGCAACGCTGAATGATAGCTTCCTTTTCCTCGACTGAGGATTCGAGCTGCTGCTTACGAAGATCTAGTTGATGCTGTTTTTGAGCGATGAGATGCTGTAAATTGCTTTGAATAATGTCAACGGCAATATCACAAAGCTGATTACGCTGACTACGAAGCTGCTTGATGAATCCCTCTTCGGCATCCTTTTCAAGACTGTCGATATAATCCTCAATTTCATTCCGGACTTTTCTAAGCGCAGCGGCATGCTTTTTCTGGAATTCCTTTTTGAACTCTTCTTCAAATTGGTCACGCTCTTGGCGCTTTTTCATATTTATCTTTTCATGCTGAGTAAGTGCATGACGATACTGCTCAGGGCTCTTTTCTGGATCACTCATCATGTCCATTTTTAATTTCAACTCACGCGCTTCCAAATTGAATTGATCTTCAATCTTCTGGACCCTTTCGTCATAGTCCATACGAGCTGAATCGTCGGTATAGTAAGAAATACGCGTAACTTCTTTTTTTCCCTTAAATAGATTACCAAAAAATCCGCCTATCCCACCACGCCATTTTCTTTCCGTGAACTCCTCCGCATGGCGATCTGTCCCGGGTCGAGGTCCTAGCGCAGCTAAGTACGTAAATTCTCGTTGCTTCGTGTCATCTAACTTTGTTTCAAGCTCTACCTTTTTACTCCGAAGCTCATCTGCTTGCAGCCGCTCATCGGTTACCGCACTTATTTGTGCCTCTAGCTCCTCAAGCTCCCGCTCGAAGCTTTCTTTACGGTTGCGATACTCGTCTAAGCCAAAGTGAAAGTCGAATGAGTCGGCTTCTAACTTACCAGTTAGCTTGAATTCAATACCTTCATGTTTAGCACTGATTTCATTTTCAATTTGAAGCTGATATTCTCTATAGCGGCCGCGTAGAAGCTCAGAGAACTCATCCATAAACTCCTGATGGACATTCTCCGCAAGCTGATGATACTGACGTAGAATACGTTTATTGAATGAATCTACATCCTGTTGTACCTGATCAAGATCTGTCCAGTCATTGACATCGTTCATTAAACGCTGCTTTAGCGTATAGGTCTTACTTTTTAAACTTTCCTTGGTTTCCTTCACAATCTTATTGATTTCCTCGAAGAGCTCTTGCTTCTTTTCCGTTAGCTTCTCTTCAATTTGACGAATTTCATTCTCCAGCTCATTCATCTCAAGTTCGATATGCTGGGTATCCTGAGTCTCAGATAGATCCTGTTTTAAAGCATTAAGTTCTTCTTGTCGAGCAGCGAGCAATTTCTTTACCCGGTCAACTGGAGCATATAGCTGTTGTCGTGTCTTTTCACCCTGTACCAGGAATCGCCACAGACGCTGCTCAAATGCTTCCATCTTTGAGATAGCCAGATAATGCTGCTTCTCCTCTTCGGAATGATTTTCTTTTCCTCGATAAGAAAGTGCTTGATTGCTTCTAGAAATAAGTGCTGGATAAGCCCCAACGGGCCAAATTTCTGGTAGCGGTTGATCTGGAAAGTAAATGCGATAGCTCATTCGAAGACTTTGAACGACATCTTCCACCGATTGCTCACTAGCCTTTACCACGTCAATTTTATTTAGGACAAGAATAATGGTATCTACCTTAGAACGAAGCTGCGTCAAAAACTCAAAATCAGTTTTTCTGCCTGGTTGCTCGGCGGAGAACATAAAAATACAGGCATGCGACTTTTCGATTTGCTTTTCGGTGACTTCTCGGTGTCCCTCTGCTACGCCATTTAATCCCGGGCTATCGATTAGCATGACTCCGTCGTTAAGAAACTCCGATTCAAGAAAGAGCTCTACACGATCGATTTCATGAACAACCTGAAGATCACTTTTTGTGCTAACAAATCGCTCTATCGTTTGAGCAGACGAATCAGAGAAGTCTGGTGTCTTATCTGAATCTTTATAATAAATAGCCGATCCATACCCATTTGGTCCTGCAGATTTGTGCCGGAGGAAATTGACGGTGGCTGTTGTTTCATTCGTAAAGGAAGGTAAATACTTATCTCCCATAAGTGCATTCAGAAATGTGGACTTTCCGGAACTGAACTCTCCCACAACGACGATAGAGAAAAGACCTTCCTCTAAATGTCTATATAGCGTTTCAAAGGCCTGGGCTTGAACAGGTTGATTGTTCTTTGCAAAAAAATCCTTAGTGTTATCAAGGAGGCTCAGCACTCTTTGCTTACGGTCCTCATACTGCTCTTTCATCCAAACTGTATCCATAATAATGCCTCCCTAGGTGACTAATCGATTGTTGTATTTCTGCTCTAATTGCTCTCGTAATGTAACGATAGTGATTTGTAGCGTCTCAAAAGGAGCAACCTGCTGTTGAAGGGACTCCTTGCTTTCCTCAAGCATGATTGTAAGCCTACGCTTCACTTCACTTTGGTGCTTCTCATAATAAGTTTGCACCTGCTGGCGGACATCTGACATATTTTCATCAATATTGAGCTTGATGGACTCAATAAGCCCTGGCTTTACCTTGTCTTGAACAAACTGGTTGATTTGCTCAAGCAACCTTCGCTTCTCCGATCGTATAAACTCATTCTTGGCCTTCATGAGGACCTCTTCATATTCGATTTGCTTCCGCCTCAGGTCATGCTCAATTTGACTTAACTTATGGTCAATGGCTTGCAGCATGTCCGTGTGCTGGGAAGCCTTCGTGGCAAACTGCTTTTTTCTAATTTGCAGCTGTGTACTTTCTTTTTGAAGATCGTCCTTATGCTTAGCGTATTTAAGCTGGATTTGATCCTTTTGCTTTCGCCATTGGTCGCGATCAGTTGTATCCGGCACGTCTACGTTATAAGATTCTTCATAGGTTTTGTTACCAATCCAGCGCAATGGGTTAATTTTGGAACGTTCTACCGTTCGATAACGAGTTTCTGTCCGTGTCCTCACACTGGGTTCAGAGCCAAGTCGCCTCTGCTCTATCAGCTGCTGTTCATTCGACTTCAGGATGCCTTCATTCAACTGCTTTGCCTTTGTCTCCATATATTGTAGCTCTTGTGAAATCGATAGCTGTAGATCTACAATCTCGCCGCGTTGTACCTTAAGATCTATTTTCTTCTCCTGGAGAGTTGAAAGTTGTTTTTCAAACTTGTAGTCATTACCATCAAAATTAACTGCTTTAATGCGGAGTCCCTTATGGCTTGTTTCGATTGATACCGTAGGACTGTATTCCTGAACTCGCATAATCGATGTTTGATAAATTTCCTCCAATATCGAAGTTAGATACAACTGATATTCGTGTGACAGCATGCTTGTCTTGTTTTGCAGCTGTTTGCTATACGAATTTTGCTTCATGGCTAGCTCAAAGGCTTCGAAATCGTCTTGTCGCATGTTTACGCCAAGCTGATTCATAATGTTCTCCAGGTCCTCATCCAACTTAGCTCTAACTATCTTATCAAGGTCGGCCTGACGACTCGTCATATAATGGCTCAGCTTTTCCCAATTGCGTTTCGTGAGTCCTTCTAGCTGAGCAAGTCTTTTCGTAATTTCATCTGTTTCCTTCTCGTCTAGCTTGACCTGAGAAAACTGCTTAGCAGACCTCAGTTCCTCTATTATCTCCTTAAGCAAAGTATTAAAGCTCAGGTAGATCGAGGTTTGAAACACTTGATTTTTTTCTCCACTTAGCACGTCATACCACAGACTGTCTTCAAACTTCGGAAATAAAGATTCTGATAGTAATATCGACCGCTCTTCCAACGTCAGATCCTTTAGGTCTCCGTTATATAACCTAGGTATCGATGTATCTTTTCCTGCTAACGCTTTTAAGGCGGATACGCCAAAAAATCTAGTAGAGGTAGCAATATCCTGCTGTTCTTCTATTTGATTCAAGTATTGCTCACGTAATGTAGCTATTTTCAGCTCGACACTGTCACCTTCTGAGGTCTTAATCTCATCAATAAAATTCAGCACAAACAAAAAAGAACGTTGATGTTTATGCAAGATCTTCAAGAACTCTAAGTTACTATGTGCCAGGCTTCTTAAATGAAACAGACAGATGCTCGCATGAGCTTGCTTAATCTCGTGCATAGTTAAATCACGATGGCCATCAGCAACCCCATTAAGACCAGGCGTGTCAATGAAGACAATTGGTTCATTCGTATGTCTAAAATTAACGAATACCTCAACATATTTAATTTCCTGGGCGACTCTGATCTGAGATTGTGTTGTGGTATATGTTTTTAGCGCCTCCGGGTCTGTCTTCATATTAAAGATAACTGGCTCGCGCTGACTATCATTAAAATGCACCTTAATGGTATCTACATCAGGATGGGTTGGCGATACATTTCGAATATAGGTAACAGTTGCTGTTGTTTCAGTTAGAGCATGAGGAAGAATATCCTTTCCAATCAATGCATTTAGAAAGGTTGACTTACCTGCACTAAACTCTCCAACCACTGTGACCCTAAATTCCTTCTCCCTGACTTGCTTAGCTAGTGCTTCTGCAGTTTTCCTGTAATAGCCTTCTGCAGAGGTTGCACTTAGATCTAAAGACTGAAAGCTTTCAATAAGCTGAAGCAGCTCTGCTTCGAACTTGTTACTGACTGCTGATTCCATACTTAGATTCATTCCTTTATTAAGGATTCACAATTCGAAAAAGAGGTTTATCCCTGAAGCGTTAAAGCTTGCTTGAATATAATCTCAGCTTCTGTATCACACTCCGAAGCTCATTTTGATAGTGTTTAGGGTGTACGCCTGTTTGAAGCACTCTTTCGACCATGGGCTTCACGCACTCTAAAGGCGAATAAGCACTTGTCTGTGAGGCAATGGAATGAATTTCTCTTTTTTTGTCCTCTAAATACTGAACCTCGTCTATCACTCTACCTCTAAAGACTTCTTTTATTTGAGAACCCGCTTCTGAAGACTGAAGGTGCTGAGACATTTGCTTGAACTTTTTCTCTTTCTGTCGCTTCTTTCTGTCTACTTGCTGCGATACTGTTTGAGACAGATTCTTCATCGCATTGTCTAGCTCTACCTCTTCGGTACGAGCGCGAAGTGACCTGAGCGTGGATGAAATTCTGCTGCCTTGTGAAGCTCCTACAATAACGCCTACTCCACTACCCACTAGACCACCTGCAGGGCCAAATAATAACAATCCTGCGGCAGCTACCGTATGCTGGCCGATTTTACCCATAACGATTCGCGATGTTGTATCGGTCACCACATTTATGGAAACATCCCCGAGAGAAATTTCACTTTTTAGCAATTTCTTTGACTGTGTCATCGTAGAAACGAACAGAGAGATGTACGGGATTTCAAAATCTAATAAGTCTGATCCTGCCATCAAAGTTTCCTTCGTTGCTTTAAGCACTTCATCATGCTGAACCGTAGTGACGTAGACCATTGGGTTATTTGCAAACTGATCCGCTAGTTCTGCATTAACATAAACCGGGATATCAGGATATTTCTCTAAGTGTTCTTTAACGCCTGAAGTGGTAAGTAGGTTTTTGACTTGAAATGGCTCCCCATCCACGAGTAAGTCATAACCGGCCTGGTTTGAGGTTTCTGGAAACTCCACCTCGTGACCTTTCGACTGTAATTCTGCTGCAACCATACGTTCTGCAACATAGCCCTGTAACTGAGCAACATCACCTGTGTTGCCACTTAAATCGATCTCATTTGCAAACTGAGAAAACGTAAAAAGAGAGGACAAATCTTCGGCTCGTGCAAAATCAATACCTTCCATTACGGTCGGGTCTAGGCGACAGTAATCATAAATGAAGTTAGCAACCGTTAGTGAGCTCGTTGTTACGGCTTGTTGTAAGCTTTCTTTGTTCCCGAACAGAATATGGTTGATGATACCTGTGGATTTGGATTGTGGATACAAAGGGAGCTGAAGCGCCTTTTTGTACTCTTTTTGTTTCCACATTGTCCAGAACTCTGGATTAGGGATACCCTTCATTATCTGTCTTATCTCCTTAGATGTAGGTTCTATAAATGGGATAGGCCATATACTTGCTCTTCTAATTGTCTACGGTCTTTCTCAAGCTGGGAAATAGCTTTATCTAAATGCTCTTTCTTGTACTGCTCATCACTGTGGCTTCGTTCCAATTGAATTCTGGCGGTCCGTAGTCGCCGCTGATCATTTTTAATTATGACTAGCTGCTCACGCTCTTGCTTCCCCCAGTTTCGACTCACTCCAAGCACTTCATCCACCATTTTATCAAGTAGTTGGTTAAGCATATTTTGCAGGTTATCATTATCAAGCTTTGCTGTGATATTTTGCTTTTGTTGCCTAAACCAACCCACTATCCCCTCTGAATCAACATGTCTAGAACCATGTGAAGTAGCGAGCTCATGTTTTTTCTCCATATATTCAGTGGCTAAAAAAGAGAATCTTGGTGTAACGGATAAGTCTGCAACATTTACTTTGTTGAGCTTCGCTTTCACGTCTTCTCTTATTTTCTCGATCGAACTGTCAATATGTTGTAATTCTAACGAAGCTCTGTTGATTGCTTCTTTCTGCCTATTCATCTCTTGCTTACAGGCTAGAAGGAACTGCTCTTTTGCTTTCAGTTCTGACTTTGATTTCTCGTATGCTTTGTATACGTTTTTCCATTCTTCAACAAGGGATTTTAAGGATCTGTTATTCTCATTGCCACTGCTATTTTGTAATGTTATTTGAAGAATTATTATAGGCAACAGTGATTTTTGCAGCTTGTTATTTTGAGACCGATACATCAGATATCCGCCTCCACCTAGAAGACCAACAAGAAAGACGGGACTTGCCAAGATAGCAACTGTAGAGGTAAGCATGGTATAGACCCCAAAAGGAAGCGTTATTCCAATTAGCCCCAAAGTAGAAGCAAGTAATGATGTAATTGTCGTGTAAAAACTAAAGCCTAAACCCTCTACCAACACCACAAATAATGAGCCTGCTCCACCTTTAATCAGAATTTGAGTGAGTGTCTCGTTTGTTAGCTTGTCAATATTAAGATGTTTTTTCATTAATGCTTGTTTTTCATTCGGTAAGGAATCGATAAATTCCATTAGCTTATTACTATATTCCTCTTTCTTTTCAGGTGAGGCTTTATCTAGTTCATCGCCAATCTGCTTTAGTATCTGTTCGAGCTGGAAACGAACGATGCTTTGGGTTAGGCTATAGTCAGCATTAGTTTCCTTAAATGCTTTGTAATCTTTTTTATCCTTCAACATTAGTTGATCTATGTGGACGATAATCTGTTCACCTAAGTCAAAAAATGCTTGTTCAGTATTTAAGTACGTACCACGAATCTCTAAACACTTCGCTAATTCAAGCAGAATCTCAAGTCTGATTCTTTCATCTTTTCTACTTTTAAGCAGCTGCACTCTCTCTTCCATTTTTATATAGAAGTGATCAGTATCCTTAGATCGTGTGAAGATATCTTGTATTTTAGTCGTAAGAATATCTACAATATCTGTATCACAGCAAAGAACATGTACACGTCTTAAATCATCGCCTGAAAGTTGATTTAAGGCTTCAACCATTGCTTTTCCATTCATCTATATTTCCACCTTTGATACTTCCTGTTGTCGAAAGCTGATTCTGTGTCCTTATATCATCAATTCTCACTTGTGTTTGAGGGTAAGAATTGGTTTCAGCTTTCGTCGATGAGGAGTGGATCATCGAAGGCCTCGTCCTTTGTTACCTTGCCACAACGTGGACCAAGACGCGCCGCGTAGCGATTATTCGCAAGATGCAACGTTACGATGACGATCATCCTCAGCTCGAACTAGATCTACTCTGGCAGTATGAGGCGATGGTGACCACTGAAGTCTGGGAGGCCAGCGCTGCTGCATGGAGAACTACATAAAGGAAGGAAAAATTGGCTTTGAAATTCATCGCATCCCAAAGTAGATGATTTCCCAACCATAACTGGATGCCACTTCCTATATCTTCTTCATTAAACGCTTTTTCTTATGTTTTCTTATGGGCTTTCGTAATTCAGTTTTAAGAAAGAAGTCACAATCTCTTCAATTTAATTCATTTTACCTATCCCCTTTTATATATTCTTCATATTCTAATACTTTCCACCCAAAAAAACTGTCGTAATATGTCGTTTATAAATGAATTTTTAGAGATTTTGCATTACAATCATTCCTGTAGTAAAAAAGCTATTAAAGTGGTTTGTAAAATACTGCTTATAGAAGTTCAAGGTGAACCTACAAAATTAAACAAGATTAAAGGAACCTTGAGAATTAAAAAGCCGAACAGGTAAACTAGACCCGTTCGACTTCGTAGATTCCAAATACTATCTTTAAAAATTTGACACTTGTTACTGTTACAATTTACTACATTGCAATCTAATCTACCGCTTCGCCTTGTAAAACTCATGATAAAGCTTCATTAATGCCCTCTTCTCAATCCGCGACACATAACTCCGCGAGATCCCAAGCTCCTTCGCAATCTCCCGCTGCGTCCGCTCATCCCCGCCATGTTCCAGTCCAAAGCGGCCAATCACAACTTCCTTCTCACGATCATCGAGTATATCCAAATTTTTATATATCTTCGACTTTTCAATCTTCAGCTGCACCTTATCCACGATATCATCTGCCTCCGTGCCGAGGATATCGATCAACGTAATTTCATTGCCTTCCTTGTCCGTGCCAATCGGATCATGCAAAGACACATCTTTCCGGGTCTTCTTCAAAGAACGAAGATGCATAAGTATTTCATTCTCGATACAACGAGCTGCGAAAGTCGCGAGCTTCGTACCTTTACCAGTTTGGAAGCTCTCGATTGCCTTGATCAATCCAATCGTGCCGATCGAGATCAAGTCCTCGAGATCCTCCCCTGTATTGTCGAATTTTTTGACGTTGTGGACACAACCCGATGTAATTAATTGAATACGACCTCATCGCTGCCAGCGATGGAATGGATATACGCTGCAGTCCGATTAAAACCACGGAAGCCTTGTCCTGACTGGGATTTCGCCGGTCGCTTCCCGATCTGTTCGGACGGCGTAGGACGGTTGGGGAAGAAGTTCGTCCCCAATTCGTCCCCATTTCTGTTATGAAACGATGTCGCTTATCGATAAATCTTCAAAACAGATCCTTCTGCCCTACAAAGGTTCGATTCCTCTACATCAGCTCCCTATCCGACTTGTGCCGCTAAGCACGGCAGTAACAGCTTCCTGCCATCCTTGATATAGCCGGTCACGAACTGCCGCCTCAATAGACGGAGTAAATCGCTGCCCTTGCCGACTTATTCGGACGATATCGTCAAGCGACGCCCAAAAACCGACGCCGAGTCCGGCCAAATATACGGACCCCATTGCCGATAGCTCCGCAACCTCCGATGTCCATACTTCCAAATTGAGCATATCCGCCTGAAATTGCATGAGAAGAGGATTTGCGGTTGCGCCTCCGTCCGCTCCCTATTCATTATCTTATAAGTCCGATATTTATTTGTTGAACAAAGCTAGCTTTGCATAGAAGTCTTCCATAATAAATCTACTATTCACATCATGATAGACCCGAATTGGACGGTTATTTCTTTCGTGAATATATCTCATATCTGGAGTAATTTCCGGTGCCGGCACCCAGTCATATCGGTATTCATGGTCGCAGAGCAGTAACCCTACGGCAGGAGAATCGCCCAAGCACCAGCATTCCCCGGTTCGAATGGTCGTATTGATGGCGGCTTCGGTATGCCCAAATTCGACAAGCTGTTCAAAAAGGTAGCTCCCGAGTTCTCCATACGGCTTGACCCGATACTCCAACTCAGCCATGGAAACCATGACTTGCTGATAGGCATTTTTGGGCACTTGCCATACGGGCACATTGGACTTAAATACGACGTTGGCTGCGTGAATATCGTTCCACAAGTTATATTCCGGCTCGCCTGCCGGATACGCTCCACCGCCAATCCAGATCACAGTTAATTTCTCGGCAATACGCGGTTCCATAAGCAGAGCTGAAGCCATATCCGTAAGAGGGCCCAGGAATGTAACGAATAATGGACGGGGATCATCCGACATGGCCTCTTTAATGATAAGCTCCGCTCCGGCTGAAGGAATCGGAGTTCCCTCATCCGGAAGCGACTTCGGTGCTCCTTTGTACACCAAATGGTCCTTCTTCATGTTCATAAGGTCCAATATCTTATGGATTTCCTCGTAGCTCTCCTCCATGCTGTTCTCTGTTCTCCACGCGCCGAAATGGGCAGCAATAAGCCCTCTATTATCGAATTTTGGACTAAGCAGTGCATGAACAATCGCATACTGATCGTCAGCTTCGTTTTTTGCGTCTGAGTTTGTAATGATGCGTATCATTTTCTGACTAGGAACTTTATAACTAAAGTTATCGAAGATCATTTTTTTATTCCTCCTCGGAAAGAGGTATTCGGGATAAACGAAAATCGGTAGCTGCCAGAACCAATGTGAAGGAGATGCCCTTCACCGTTTACATCGGCGCGAACTAAACCAATCATCTGATCCAATGGCATACCGCTCTCTGAAATACCCTCACGATGGATTTCCGGAATAAAAACTTCGGCTGTCGTATTCGGCGGAATCGTCAAGTTCATCTCAAACGCGCCGCCCTCCATCCGCTTCCACGCTACCGCGATGGTGCCATGAATCGAGTTGTATGAGGCGTCAGCCCAAGTCAAGCGCTCGCCGAATTCGGGCTGAATCCGTATTTTCTTATAACCTGGCTCCGTCAGATCGATTCCGCCGACGACACGGTACAGCCAATCTCCAATCGCGCCATAGGCGTAATGGTTATACGAGTTCATATCGTCGCTCCAGAACGTTCCGTCCTGCTTGATCCCGTCCCAATGCTCCCAGATCGTCGTAGCGCCTTGAACTACGGAGAATAGCCACGACGGATACTCCTGCTGCAGCAGTAAGCGGTAAGCGAGATCCGTATAACCAAACCTGGACAGCACTAAGTTCAGATACGGCGTGCCTACAAATCCTGTCGTAAGACGCGTTCCATTCTCTTCAATGTTCTCCGCAAGCATTTTCGCCGTACGAGGCCTGTCTTTCTCCTCCAGCAAATCGAACATCAGAGCGAGCACGTACGCGGTCTGCGTCGGAGAAGCGACCCGGCCGCTCGGCGTCACGAACTCCGCCCGGAATGCCGATACGATTCTTTCGTGCAAGGCGCGGTATTGTTCAGCTTCTTCGACATTGCCAATTACGGCGGCTGTCTTCGCCAGCAGCTGGGTCGAATACGCGTAGAAGGCGGTGGCGATCAAATCCTTTGGCGTCGCGCCGGTGTAGCTGTTTTCTTTGGCATCCAAGCCAAGCCAGTCGCCGAAGTGGAAGCCGGTGTTCCACAAATACTCGTTGTCGCCTTGCGCCCGCATATACTCCACCCAGGCCTTCATGCTCGGATATTGGGTTTCCAACACGCGGGTATCTCCATAACACTCATACAACGTCCACGGACAGATAACGGCGGCGTCTCCCCAAGCAGAGGAACCATGGCCAGCAATTGGGATATCGGGGATGACATGCGGTACTCTTCCGTCAGGTTCTTGATCCGCAGCCAAATCCTTCAGCCACTTCTCGAAGAACGGAACGACGTTCATGTTATAGGCTGCGGTACGGATGAACACTTGCGCATCTCCCGTCCAACCCAATCGCTCGTCGCGTTGCGGGCAATCTGTCGGGATATCGAGGAAATTCCCCCTTTGCCCCCAAACGATATTGTTCTGAAGCTTGGTGACAAGCTCATCCGAACATGCGAAACTTCCGGTCGGTTCCAAAGCCGTATGAATGACGCATCCCACGAAGTGTTCCATTAGCTGCTCTTTCGGGACTCCGGTCACTTTGACATAACGGAAACCCTGGAAGGAGAAATACGGTTCGTACGTTTCCTCTCCGCCTCCTCGGCAAATATAGGTGACCGTCTGCTTCGCGGAACGAAGATTTCCGGTATAGAAGTTCCCGTCGCGGTCCAACACCTCTGCATGCTGTAACGTGATGACGGTCCCGGCTACGCTGTTCACGGTGAATTTAACCCACCCGACCATGTTTTGGCCCATATCAAGTACCGTGTCGCCTTGAGGAGTCGTGATCACCGCCACAGGCTTCAGCACTTCGGTCACTTTAGAAGGCTCATTCTCCTGGGCCACAATCGTGGCGCCAGGAGCCTGATGGATAATAGCATTCGGCCATGCTTGATCATCGAATCCGGGAGAAGACCAACCATCGATCGTAAGTCTTGCGTCATAGGTCTCTCCATGATAAAGCTCCGAGCGGAGCAGCGGTCCGGTCGACGCGCGCCAGCTGCCATCCGATACGATGACTTGTTCCGATCCGTCTGACAAGGTTACATGCAGCTGAATCAGAGCGGCTCGGCTTGCCCCGAAAAGTTCCTTCTGGCCTTCCCAGGCTAAGTACCCCTTGTACCAACCGTTTCCTAGCATGCAACCGATCGTGTTTGCTCCTTCGGAGATCAACGCGGTTACATCGTAAGTTTGATATTGAAGACGTTTCGTATAGCTTGTAAACCCGGGATTAAACAGCGTCTCATCGGCAGGCTCGCCGTTCACGAACAGCCGGTACAACCCAAGCGAAGTGGCGTACACCCGCGCGGATACGATCTGGCCCGATACCGTGAAGTCCGAGCGCACGTAGTCACATGCTTCGTGATCTGTATCTTCAGGCGACGAAGGCGCCGTAATCCAGGTTGCCTGCCACTCCTCCGAAACTAACAATGCTGTCTCCCAGTACGAAGGTTCGCTCCATTCCGATACCATCCCTTGATCGTCCCATACGCGAATCCTGAAACCATAACGCGTGCGAGATTTTAAGGTAGGACCAGTATATTCAATGTGTATGTTTCTGTCCGATTCAATCTTCCCGGAATCCCATACCAATGCCGCTATGAAATCGTCCCCATAAGCTACCTCGATTTGATAGGCGGATTGGACAAAGCCTCTCCTCTCCGAGACCAGCACCCAACTGAGCCGTGGACGAATATCGTCTATGCCCAATGGATTCTTCCTATAATTCACCCGAAGGTTCGTCACTGTAAAAAAACTCATCTTGATCGTCGCTCCTTTAGCTCATAGCGGCTTGTATTCGAACCAGTCAAAATACGCAGGAACAGTGCAGGCTCTACCATTCCCTGTTGTATACATCCCGATATTGACACCTGTGAAACCGCCAGCCACTTCGGTGGATAATAGAGAGCATTCGCCGGAGCCTAAGGCTCTTGGCTCTCCGTTCGGTTCGACGTAATAGAATGAATACGCAGTCGGATTGGCTTCTAATCTCAGAATGACTTCCGAGCCTTCAACCGCCGCTTCTTGCTCGACTTTCCATAGAGTACCTAGCCGGCGCCGCAGGATTACTTTGCGGCCCTTGTCCGGATCATAGGTTAGCGCTATCTCATAATGGAATCGCTCGTTCATGTATACGGTAAGTCCGGCTTCTTCGCCCTCTCGTACCGGGTCAAAGCTGAGCAGGGCCGAAACGGTACAGTTAAAATGCTGTTGTCTTCTACCCACGAAAGCTGGCGAGTCGATATCATTTAAAGTCGCTGCTGAACCGTGAAGGGTGAGCCAGCCCGGCCGTTCTCGAAGGGACCAAGCCCCCTCTTGCGGATTTCTTAAGAAGTTCCAACAATGCCGAAGCTGATTGCCGTCGAAATCATCGATTACCATCTGACGCGGTTCATCGCCTAGAGTGAGCGTTCCGGCAGGCATATTTTCCCCGACCTTTCCCCCATCTCCAATTACCGGCCAACCTTCTTCCGACCATGTAACCGGGGCCAGATACGTCTCCCGGCCCAAGTGATGATACCGTCCAACAAAGGGGACCGATACCGGGCGAATGCCCAAGAACACCGCCCACCAGCTGCCGTTCTCTAGCTCAATGAGATCAGCGTGGCCTGTTGCTTGAATTGAGGATCCCGTGCTCCGGTGCGTAAGAATAGGGTTACTCGGATTGCTTTCAAACGGCCCGAAAGGCGAGTCCCCGCGCGCAATTGTAACTATATGTCCGTATTCAGTGCCGCCCTCGGCAATCATGAGGTAATACTTCCCCTGAATCCGGTAGAGATGAGGTCCCTCAGGCGCAATAGCGCCGGTCCCCACCCAGATTAACCTCCGTTCAGACAAAAGCTTTCCGGTTTCAATTTCAATTTCCGCCTGATAAATGCCCGGCTGCTCGTTCGATCCGAGCTCATTTGTACCACTTAGATAGACACGGCCATCCTCATCGAAGAACAGGGAGGGGTCAATCCCCGGCCAATCGAGCCTAACCGGGTCGGACCAAGGTCCCTCCGGTTTTTCGGACCAGACGTAATAGTTTTGATACCGATTCATGTTTGTCGTAATCATATAAAATCGCCCTTGATGATAGCGAAGGGTTGGAGCGTAAATTCCCATTGAGCTCTCGCATTCCTCTAGATCTAACTGACTCTCTCTAGTAAGGCAATATCCGATCTGTTCCCAATGAACAAGATCTCGACTATGGAAGACCGGTACCCCGGGGAAATATTGAAACGAACTGGTAACCAAGTAATAATCAGAACCTACTCTGCAAATGCTTGGGTCCGGATGGAACCCCGGAATGACAGGGTTATGATAATGTCGGGTATCCGTTATAGGGGTCAAAAGGATCCTCCTTCATGAAAGCATGCTTGTCTCTGCATATGCCAAAGAGTTAATTCCGTACTAACCGTACTGCGATATAAGGTTTACCTGGCAATTTCATTTGAAAGTTCCCTTCGAAGCTTCCTTCAACTCGTTCGACCGTCATATTCCATGTATCAATGATTTCAGCGTTATAGGTGTAACCCGGTTTCATCATGAAGTCGTAATAACACGGTTGTCTGGTGCTGAAATAATAGAGATAAAACTCATCCTTAATTCCGGCTACAAATTCAAACTCGGTCCAGAGCGGATTAAGGACGCCTGAAGGCGCTTGCTCGATAACCTGCCGTAAAAATTTGATTCGCTCCGGACTGGAGCCGTGCAATTGTCCGCCTTTCGACCACCACAGAACATCGGCAGGATCGCAATAGGTTTCACCATGTCCTGCATAACCTCCGCGCAGAGCCGCTTCCCAGAATCTTCGCACCATGTCTTCACCGGTAATATTGCCCCAAAAAGGACTTATGTTACCTTCGTAAGCACACTCGTCGATGACGATGGGCTTATCCCATTGTTTTCTCCATTCCGCGGAACGATCGGTATCCGATTTTTGAAGGCTGCAATGCGTAATCCATGGCCGGGATAAATCAAATACGTTGACAAAATTATGAATGGAGATTAAATGTCCATAGGGGTCATTCTCGGTAACGATTTGACCGAAACGCTCCCAGTCCTCGTCAGGCTTGTCCCATAGCAGCTCATGCTCATTGGCAAGCGACCACCAAACATTCCGGAAAGCCGACAATCTTGCCGTCATATATTTCAGATAGCGGGCATCAACGGAAGGAGCCATTGTGGAAAAGCCCCATCGGTCATAGGGATGAAATAAGATTAAATCGGCCTCAATCCCGATCCGGCCCAAATCGGCTATCCGGCGTTCGAGATGTCTGAAAAATTCAGGGTTAAAGCGGGTAAAGTCCCAGCCTTCCTCTATCGAACCCGGAAAGGGGTAGCGGAGCGGCTCATTCTCGTTGAAAATAAAAGACTTCGGAAAGATGCACATTCGGATTTTATTAAAGGCCGATTGGGCAAGCGTGGACAACGTTTGCTCTTCCAATTCCTCCGTTTGATGCGTCCATGCATAACAGGTGGTGCCAATCGGCAAATAGCGGGTTCCGTCCTCGTATACAAAATGAAACGTATCGGCAACTCGGACTGGCCCATGATTCCCTTCCAGATGAGCTGTGCACGTAAATTGCCCCACCATACCGCTCAACGAACGGCAGTTGCTTGTTGTTCGATAGACCCAGACGCCCTCCGCATGGGGCATAAATCGGATTCGATATACACCATCGCCATCATAGAACCCACCGACGTTCACGGAATGTTCGCCGCTTGTGAATTGAGCTTCGAGCACAACGTCCATAAATGGATTCCCATGGCTCGGACCATGAAGCTCAATCTCGAATATCGACCACTTTTCTGCAGAGTCGAATGCATATAGATCCGCGCTGCCAATCACTACAGACGAATCTTCGTAATCGGCAGGAGGAGCGGCTTCTTGCTCCCACTCCCTCGAAAGATCAACGTCCTCCAGTTCCCGGAGGACAGATGCAAGCCAATCATCAGGATTCGGATGGACAAGTTTATTGGAAGCGTACTCCGCCAGGGTACTCGCTTGGGTAATAATGAAGAGATGTTCCATCTCGATTTCCGGCGTATATTGGCGGATAACGGAGCGTCCCCGTTCATTGGACCATATGTTTCCGATCTTCGTGTCTTGTGTTATTTTCATACCAGCATCCTCCTGCTCAATTATGCTTGCAGCTTGACTGAAGCTTCGAAGCGTCCGCCATCCCGGAATTCTAACTCTTTGCCGTTCGGCAGCACTACAGTAATCGGAATTCCGTCCGGTCCAGTGCCTGACAATTCGAACTCCTCTTCCTCATCCAACGTCCAATCGACATCAACAGACCCGTGACGAGTGGCAACGCTGCCTTTGGCCCAGCTCAGTTGCATCGGCTTGGGCTCAACGATGATCGCCGAGTACCCCGGAGCGCCGGGTCGGACCCCAAGTATCTCGCTTGTAAATTCCGAAAGCGGCAACGCGCTCCAGGCGTGGCAATCGCTGCGAGGGTTATTGTCATCCGTTACCTCCGGCAGCGTCGTTAAATGCGAGTGCAGAAAGGCTTTCCACCGATTAATGACTGTTGAGGCTTTCCTATATAATCCGTGACGAGATAACATGCGAAACAGTTCATAGGAAGCCGGCACCGATAACTGCGCCATGTGACCCTCCTGCGGTTCAAGTGTACGTTCCAGTAAACGAGCGGCATCTTCGCCCTTCACCGCACCGCATACGACTCCCCACACCTGCGCGTGTTGGCTGAACTCTTCCACTTCTGGCCCATCCGCGAACAACCCGCGTTCCGATCTCCAGCAAAGCCGAAGCAACGCTTCATTCACGTTATTCGCATCCGCCTTCGCCTCGCGTGCGGCATCCTGCCAACCAACAGCTTCATATAGTAGGGATGCGGTACGAAGCGCTGCCGCGAACATCTGACTGAGGAGGGTGAGCGGACCTTTGGCATGTGCCGGAGGCGTTCCAATCTCCCAATCTTTGCACCAGTCGAAATAAGGCCAGTAAGCGCGCGGCGTCGGAGCAACGAGCCCTTCCGGCGTGAGCAGTCTTCGGAACCAATCCAGTACGCCGGTCATCGTCGGTACATATCGCCGAATCAGCTCGCGATCTCCAAAATGCATATAGTGCTCATAGAGCATATGAATCCAATATAACGAGAAGGAAGGTATGACTTGCCTATATTCCGACGGATAGCGGCTCTGCAGCATTCCAGAAGGCAGTGCGGAGCTATGATAATCGAACAACGCGCGTCGAGCCAGCCGATCGTCGGCGCTGACCGCGTATGTGAACATCATCTGCAGACGCGTGTCCATCGTGTATTGCAGTTGTTCATAGTAGGGACAATCTTCGTACGTTTCATGCATGCAGCGCCGGAGCGTGTTCAGAGATAAATCCCAAAGCGATACGTAGTCCGGATCCGAACAAGAGAATGCAGCATCGACATGCAATGGGTAACCCGTGTCCCGGTAGGATAGCAGCACGATTTCAAGCGGCTCGTCCTTCGCTGTAGCCTCGAGCCTGATATACCTGAATGTGCGGAAGTCGAACGGCTCGTAACATTCCACGTTTTGTCCGATACCCACTCCAGCCACAGTATAATGATCCGCTTCACCGATAAGGATCCCATTCTCCGCATCATCTCGAATCCCTTTGATTCTGTGATGAAGATTGGATTCAGGTTCTTCATAACATTCCGCATAAAGCAACTTGATACGACTCTCCCTGCCGCCCCGCAGCTTCAACGTCACGTATCCGGTCACTAATTCGCCGGCATCCAGCTCCAACCAGATGGATTGTCCCGCTTCCACTCTTACGGCACTTGTCCCTCTACCTCCCAGCATGGCCTCGTAGCGAGAGATGGCAGCACTATCATCAGCCTTCGTAATTCCTCTGAACGAAGCAGGCTCTTCTCGCATCGGCGGAATCGATCGCGGCGCCAATTGCCATGGTGTCAGTTGACCGAATTTTTCGTCGGTTTCACAGACGATTACGGCATTCGCCCAGCCATGTCCATCGAATCCGGGTAGCTCCCAGCCGTGGTCAAGTCCACTTCCGTCCGTATCTTCGAACCCGCCAAGGAAGAAGATGAGCGGGCTCGGCACAAGCTTAAAGCCCGGCATTTTTTTGCACGTCCACTTCTCGTCCGAATGCAAGAACTCGGAATGACCGCTAACTTCAATCAGTTCTCCCTCGAGAATCATGGCGCCGCTGATAGCTCGATGAACCGAAAGCGGTCCGCTGACTCCTAGCAAGTGAGGACCGGAAGGAGCAAAGTGCAGCACTTGAACCGCCAATACGTTCGTTCCTTTAATGAGTTGGTCGCTCAGATCAACCGTCTCATAATAATGCGTGGACCGGTCGCCCTTGCATGGTCCAACCGAGACCGATTCCCCGTTGAGAAACAAGCGATATCGACTGTCTGCGGATACGTCCACAACAAGCCTTGCATGCTGCGGATCAGCGACCTCAAATTCACGGCGGAACCACACCATTTCGTGCGCTCCCGGTTCCGAAGTCCATGGATAACCTTGATGCCAGATCCATCTGGCATTCCATGTACGATTTTCCTCCATATCGTTTCCTCCTCTTTATTCGTTAGAAAGATCATTCCTATGACCCGAACGCGATCTGTTAAAAAACAGTAAGTAATCCACGATGGCTCCGGATTACTTACTGTTCTCACTTATGTTTCGGCTTGTTTCGTGGCGAACAGCTCCAACTTGGCGTACATATCCTCCAAGGTAAATCGGACATCGACATTGCGATAAACCCTGATCAACCTCTCCGTTTGATGGTGAACATAATGCATTTCAGAGGTAATTCGAGGCGCGGGCACCGTAACGAAACCGTCCGAATACTCCAGATCGTCAAGGATGAGGCTGACGACGGGGGAATCCCCTAAGCTCCAACTCTCGCCTCTCGGCCACCCATGCGCATTGTCGTCATTGAATTGAATGAGCTGCTCGAACAGATACCTACCGATTTCGCCATACGGCTTCACCCTGGCTTCCAATTCCGCGAGGCTGACCCGCATCGTGCTATACACGTTTTGCGGTACCTGCCAGAGTGGAATAGGTGCGCTCATAACCACGTTAGCCGCGTGGATGTCGTTGCTTAAGTTGAATTCATTTCTTCCGTTCGGGTATGGCCCTCCGCCGATCCATATGGCGGTCAATCGGTCAGCAATTCGGGGCTCCATAAGATAGGCGGATGCCAAGTCGGTCAAGGGCCCGAGGAATACGACGAAGAGCCGATGGGAATCGTCCGAGAGCGCTTCGCGAATAATCGCTTGCGCGCCTTCCGAGTCGACTGGCGTCCGCTCGTCCTGCATCGCTTGATTTGCCCCTTTGTAAACCGGCACATCACCCGCATCCCCCATCAGACTTAGGACATGCTTCACTTCGGCGTAGCTTTCTTCCATCGATTCCGTTGTCCGCCCGGTTCCGAAATGCGCCGCAATAATTCCTTTGTTGATGAACATGGGCGTGAGCAAGGCATGTACGATCGCATATTGGTCGTCCGCCTCATTCTTGGCATCCGTGTTCACGAGAACCCTTACCCGTTTCGGGTCTGGTACTTGAAAATTCATGCTCATCACATCCTACTCCCGTTCTACGTATTCAAACGAATGAATGATCGCATCCGCGAAAAAACCTCTTGTTCTTCCGTCAATGAACAAATCGGAGCAAATACGGAAAGCTCCTTTTTCTCGGATGTCATGGGAAGAAGCCCCCACCATTACTTCAATTTCGCCCGCTTCGATTTTCCACATCATGTTGGCATCCAGGAAAGCAAATTGACTTGGATCCATGAGGAATTGGACCGTTCTTGTCTCGTTCGGTTTCAACGGGACTCTTACGAAACCGGCCAACTCTTGTACGGGCCGCACGACACTCGCATACTTGTCCCGGATATAGAACTGAACCACTTCCTCGCCGAATCTCTCTCCTGTATTCGTTACGTCGACCGTGACGATCACTTGCTCCGTAGGCTCGTACGATTCCTTGCTGACCGTCAAGTTCGCATATCGGAAGGAAGTATACGAGAGACCGTGTCCAAAGTAATACCGGGGCTCGCGAGGGCAATCCAAATAACTTGTATATTCGTTTAGGGTGCCGACATGGTAGCTCGATCCATGATCGTGATTATAGAAAAGCGGAACTTGTCCGGCATTGTAAGCGACCGAAACGGGCAATCTTCCCGCCGGGTTATAATCGCCGAATAGAATATCCGTCACAGCTTTCGCACCGTATTGTCCCGGATTCCAAGCTTCGACAATCGCGTCAATATGTTGGTCGGCCATTTCGCTCGATATCGGTCTGCCGTCAAAATGAACCGCGACCGTCGGCTTCTTCAATGCAGCCAATTTACGGATGAAGCTTTCCTGGCATTCCGGAAGCCCGATATTCGTCGTATCGATGCCTTCGCCCGTTGTGCAGAACATGCCCCAGCCATGCTTTCCGCCTAAAGTAAGGATGACCACATCCGCTTCCGCTGCCACCGCCAATGCTTCATCGTGCTTAGACGTATCGTCCCCGGCATAAGCGTAACCATAAGCGTAGGTCACTTCGGCATTCGGGCAATCCAGAATAATCTGCTCGAGCAGATTATTACTTGTCGGATAGTGCTTTCTTACGAGTTCCTCTGTTTTCGCACTCTCGACCGTGACAAAGCTTCCAGGATACGTGAAGTGATTTTTGGCAACGCCGAACTCGCCTGCACTCAGGTTTGAAATTTTCTCGAAGTCCACGCCAGCCATCGTGTTCCCGACATTCAGCATGGCATCGAACAAGCTCGTATACGAATAGCCGCCGAACAGCGATCTCGTGGAAGCCGCATGGTGGCCGATAACGGCGATTTTCTTTTTTGCCGACTTTTGTAACGGAAGCACGCCATTATTCTTCAGCAGAACGATTGATTGACGCGCTGCTTCCAAGCTTGTTTCTTTGTTCTTGGGATCCCCATATATACGCTCTACGGCATCGCTCGACATCGGATAAGGATTCTCGAACAAGCCTAATTCAAACTTCGCGATCAATATGCGGCGGACAGCTTGATCGAGAATCTCCATGGAGACCTTCCCGTCCTGAATACGCTGCATTAACTCGTCGTTATAACAATCTTTGGATGGCAATTCCACATCCATCCCGGCTTTCAAGGACAATTCACCGGCATCCGTTCTCGTCTCGGAAACCATATGCCTCGTATAAAGCTCCGAGATGGAGGTGTAGTCGGAGACGACCATGCCGACAAAGCCCATCTCCTCACGCAGAAATTCGGTGAGGTACCTTTTGGAACCTACCACGGGTTCGCCATCGATGGAGCTATAGGTATTCATGATTGATTTCATGTTTGCAAGGGTTATGGCAGCCTGGAATGGTTTCGAATACACCTCACGCAGCATTCGCGGGGGAATCGGCGTTGCCGCAGCATGAATACCTCCCTGGGTCATATGGTAGCCGACAAAATGTTTAGCGCAGGCAAGCACCCCTTCATTGAGGTTCCCATCGTTCTGCAAGCCCAACACATAAGCCGTTCCCATCGCGGCCGCTAACGCCGGGTCTTCCCCATACGTTTCACCAAGACGTCCGAAGCGCGGATCGCGGCCAATATCCAGCACCGGGGCAAACGCATGCGAAACGCCGACGGCCCGGGCTTGTTTGCTTATAATACTAGCCAATTCCTTCTGAAGCGCGGGATTCCAGGTGGAGGCTTGGCCGATTCCCGGCGGGAAGCTTGTCGCTTCCGGGAGCAGTGCTCCCGCTAACGTTTCCAGATGAAAAATAGCGGGAATGTGGTGTTCGCTTAATTCCATGATTTTTTCCTGGATGCGGGTGACCTTGTCCACGACGGATTCCTTATTCTCCAATTCGCCCGCGAATAACATGACAACTTCCCCGGCGCCTTGGGGATAGTCCTTCTCCAGCTTTTCAATCGACCCTTTGTCCGGCATATAGCCGACGATTTGACCCATTTTTTCTTCTATACTCATGCGTTGCAATAAATCCTCCGCACGCTCTTGGGGGGACAAAGAACAATCTTGATAGGTGTGTGCCGTCATGATTAGTCGTAATCCTCCACTTTCCATTCGTTTTTCCAGTCCAAGTAGGCCATTTGCCCATCGAACCGGACCGGAAGCCATACATATTCGGAATGGCAAGTATCGAAGTCGAGCGATACGGGCATTTTGTCTTCTTCTTTCAACTCATAATCAATCTCCGGGTCGAAGATCGACTTATAAATGTCGGCTGCAATCCGGGATTGCGTCCCATCCACAAAACGATCCCCTACAAGCTTTGGAAGATTCGGTATCCAGCGATCCGCAAGCGCGATATAGAGATCCTTCTTTAACGGGTGCTTAAAGACGGACGTAATTTGCGAGTTATAAGACGTTCGCGACCGGTCGTCCGGATGAGGATCCCCCAGAACCTCCCACGTTCCATGGAAGGTTTTCGCGCAAGCGACTTCCGATGGGTTCGGATGATAGCCGGTCGTTCCGGACGTAAATAAATAGTGCAGCCCTTTTCGGTTAAAATAAGCAGGCGCTTCCCGCACGTACGGAGGTTGAACGTTAGGAAAATGTGTAGAATAATAGCCGGTTACATCCGTATAGTCGTCCGTCAAGTCGGCGCAAATGAGTTCGGAATGGACTCTTTCAAAGTAATAATAGGCCTTGCCGTCCGGAGCGACGACCAAATCGAAATCGCCGGCGCCCATATTTAATGGACGAATATCTTTTTTGACGACCGTGTAAGGACCAAGAATATGGTCCGCTGTCAGGATCGTAGATTTTTGCCCATCTGTCCTCATGACTTTCATCCAACATACGTATTTCTGCGTAGTCTTATTAAAGATAATATGCGGCCTGTCCATAAATTGATCTGGATGCAGCGGCGAATTAATGTCGTCCACGTCCGGAGGAATGATTATGCCTTTGTCTTCCCAATTGTATAAGTCTTTGGAGGCGTAGCATCTTACTCCCCAGTGCCAAATCCCGCTGCCGGCTTTCGTCTTTTCTTTGTTTTCCCCATACCAATAGAACGTATCGCCTACGGTAATAATGGATCCTCCATGGGCTTGAATTCGTTTGCCCTCGGTGTCCAGCCATACCTGACCAGGTCTGATTGAATTGTAGGTCATGCAGCTAACTCCTTTTGTTATAATCATCCTTCGAATTCTGATAGAATGCTGCTATTCCTTCACGCTGCCGAGTACGATCCCTTTCAAGAAGAACCGCTGCAAGAACGGGTACACGAGTAGAATCGGCAGCGATCCGAGAAAGATCTGCGCGGACTTAAACGTGCGGTCGCTAATTTTTTGCAGCTCTGCTATCGTTTCAAGGCTGGCAGAAGTAAAGTTTTGCTGGATGACCACAGTTTGCAGGTAGCTCTGCAACGGGTAATTATCCGGAGAATTCATGAAGATGAGTCCGTCGAACCAGGAATTCCAATGGAAAACCATGGTGAACATCGTGATGGTAGCCAAGGCCGGCGCGGATAACGGGACGAATATTTTCCAGAGCGTCGTCCAGTGGCCGGCGCCGTCCATAAAAGCTGCTTCCTCCAATTCCTTCGGCAACCCTCTGAAGAAATTGAGCAATAAGATCATATTAAAGATCGGAACCGCTTGCGGCAAAACGAGCGCCCATACGGAGTCGAGCATGCCGGTGTATTTGACCGTCATGTACAACGGAATAAGCCCTCCGTTAAATAGCATTGTAAATACGAACACCCAGGCATAGATGGTGCGTCCTCGGAACTTTTGAACCTCTTTAGACAGCGGATAAGCCACAAGCACCGTCAACACCATATTGATAATCAACCCGGCGGCTACACGCTTTAGTGTCATAAGGATAGACTGGAAAAACTCTTCTTTCCCAAGAACGTATTTATAAGATTCCAGCGTGAAATCTACGGGCCAAAGCTTGACGTATCCCGCGGAAGCCGCGGAGCTTGAGCTGAACGAGACAGCCAGAACATGAACAAGTGGCAAGATGCACAGGACTCCCAAGAGAGTCAAGAATACGTAATTAAACCCTACAAACAGCCTACGGCTCAAAGTTAAGCGTTCTACCATAATTGTTCGTCTCCTCTCCCTCTTAGAATATCCTGTAGTTGGCGAAACGGTAGGCCAGGAAGTAGGACACCGAAAGTAGAATCAACGAGACGGCCGACTTAAAGAGGCCAACGGCTGTCGCAACACCGTACTGCGCATCAACAATGCCGATTCGATAAACGAATGTGTCGATAATATCGCCTGTTTCATAAACTTGAGGACTATATAGGTTGTATACCTGATCGAAGCCGGCATTGAGAACTTGGCCCAAAGCCAGCGTTGCTGTCAAAATAATGATCGGCGCCATTCCCGGCAACGTAACATAGATCGTCTGCTTCCACCGGTTTGCGCCATCGATGACGGCCGCTTCGTACAACGACGGATTGATGCTAGTCAGCGCGGCTAAAAAAACGATTGTATTAAACCCGAATTCTTTCCACACGTCCGATGTGACTAGGATGGAGCGAAACCAGTCGTTGCTGCCGAGGAAATAGATCGAGTCGATCCCGAGCCAATTCAACATCTGATTAACGATCCCGTTCGACGGAGACAAAATATCGATCAAAACTCCTCCGAGAATAATCCAAGACAAAAAGTGCGGCAAATACACCAAAGTCTGAACCGTTCGCTTGAACAGCTCCTTACGAATTTCATTAAGCAACAGAGCAACCACTATTGGAACGATTAAACCAACCACGATCTTCATCACGGCAATGATAAGCGTGTTCCAGATAATCTGAAAGGAACCAGGCAATGCCATAACATAGCGAAGGTTATCAAGGCCATTCCACTCGGAATCAAAAATACCGCGCGCAGGGTTAAAATCCTGGAAGGCGATGACGGCACCTAGCATGGGACCGTAGCTGTATACAAGAATCAAGATAAGCCCCGGCAGGATCATTAAATGCAAGGGCAATTGAAACTTCCATACCCGCTTAATACTCGGCTTAGCCGCCGATTCCACGATTGCTATTCGATCTTCAGTCACTTTTTTCAACACGGCGGATCTTCCTTTCTTGCCCATGTGACCGAATCCCGCCCCCGCAGAGGGCAGAATTCGGATCTGGCTGTATTTATTTGGCGTTCATCAACTCATTGACTTCCTTCGTCATCTCAACCCCGCCAAGCTTCTTCCAGTTCTCCACGAACGTGTCGAAAGTGTCGAGAGGTTCGCCTAAAATAATCTGTGTAAAGGTCTGGAGTTCCTGCTTAAGCAAGGTAGAATCCCGCTTCACCATCGTTTCCGTCATGACCTGGTTAAAGGCGTTTGGAAGAAGTTGGCCGTTTTTATCATAATTATCTATTACGTTAAATGAAGAGTCTTCCGGACTGAAAACTCGGTTCAAAGCCCAGTCAATCGTCTCCATCTTGTCACCGTCAATAAATTTCTTGACGCTTCTATAAGCACCCATCTGTTCGACAGAAACGTCCGTTTCTGTCTTCTCTTTGCTAGTGAAAATTTGCTTCATCAAGCGATGCGTAGTCAGGTTCTTTTCCGGTTCTGCCGTATAGATGGAATACATCCAACGCTCGATTCCATCAACAGGGCTTGTAGCCAGCTTGTCGACTTCTTCCTGCTTGTACATTTTTCCGTTAGTTACTTCAAAATACAGATTAATCATTTTCAGCAGCGCTTCCGGATGCTTCGCATCCTTTGTCACTGCAAGATATTGCGGCGTTTTTAGATTAATACCCGGCACTTGCGCTTTCACGAGATTTCCATCGCTGGACACAAGCGGGAAAGGTAGCAATTCCGCGTTCGGATTGTTGTTCTTTATGTCCTGCGCGACTAGCGGAGCCGACATACTGCCAAACCACAAACCGATCTTACCGGACACAATCAGCTCCTTCTCTTTGTTCCAATCTTTTACGCCGAATTCGGGGTCGATGTACCCTTTCTTGTACAACTCCTGCAGCTTGGCAAGCGCAGTCTTCACTTCGGGCTGAATACTTCCGAATTCATAGCTGCCGTCCGCGGTTTTAACCCAATTCCCTTTTCCCTGTTGGCGCGGGTACGCGTGATAGCTATTGAAGAAACCTTCCAGCCCGTCGAAGAATCCGTACAGATCCTTATCCATAGCCATACCGTAAGTGTCTTTTTTTCCGTTGCCGTCTGGATCTTGATTTACAAACGCATCCATGATCTGAAAGACGTCATCCATCTTCTTAGGAGCCTCAAGACCCAACTTCTCCATCCAATCGGCGCGAATCCAAATCATTTGCGCTTGGTCGATTTTTGACGTAGGAGCAGGAATGGCAAGCAACTTGCCATCAAAAGTGGCGGATCCGAGCGCTTCAAGCCCTGACGACGTCATTACTTCTTTCGTGAACGGACTGGCATACTTCTCGTAAATTTCGGTCATATCCGCCAGTTTGCCTGCATCTGCCAGTTGGCGAAGCTGCGAGGCGTTCAGTGGAACGATATCCGGCAGATCTCCGGAGGCGATAGAGACGTTCATCTTCTGCTCGCCCTGACCGCCCGGCTCGTCTCCGACCATGGTCCATTCGTTCGTGAGCTTAATGCCAAGCTTATTCGCGTATTCCTGATACCATACGTTATCGTCGATCGTTTCGCCATTTGCGAATTTCACTGTAGGGCTAAGGATACGGACTGTCGACACGTCGATGGCCGGATCATATTTACCCAGATACAACTCCTCCGGACTGACGGGCTCCGATGTTGCCCCAGAGTCGGAAGAACCCCCTTGCGAGTTGCCATTGTTAGCGTTGTTTGTCGATTCGTTGTTAGATGTGCACGCGCTTACGACCAAACTTAAAACCAGCAATACGGATACAGCCAGATTTCTCGCACGATGTTTCATACATGTCTTCCCCCTATATTGTTGTAAGAGATCTCTCAAGACCTAGTATATAAGAGCCAGTCTCCCGCGGATATGAGACTCTGTTTGTATTCTGTACTTTCGTTTGTGAGTTGCCTTATGACCATAAAAAAGAGGCTGCCGACTTGTTCCGACAGCCATACTATTTAACATATCCCGATTACTCCACTGTAAGTCTGCTACGGAATTCCTGCGGCGTAAAGCCGACATGCTTCTTAAAGAAACGGGTAAAGTATCCTGCCGTATCGAACCCCACTGCCGCGGCAATGTCCTGGACCTTCGCATGAGAGTCCGCAAGCAGGCTCTTCGCCCGCTCCACCTTGAGCTCCGTAATGTAATCCGAGATGTTCCTTCCGGTACATGTCTTGTATAAGTTTGACAAGTAGGAAGGATTCAGATAAACGGCATCCGCAAGGACCGCAAGCGACAGATCCTTGTCCAGATGATCGACGATGTACCGGTTCAGCTTGTTTATGATGCGTTCCGTACGCTCGTCCTGATCCCGCTTACCGCTGCTTATAAGATTGCGGCCCATTTCATTAAGGAATTGTATAGCCTGCTCCTTCGTCTTGTGCGAGTTAAGGTCGAGAAGCCTGTTAATCGCGGGCTCGGCATCCGCTTCCGCAGCATTGCCGCTTCTATTGGTTTTGTTCCATAGATTGAGCAAGATGACGGCGACCGCATAATAAGTTTGCGCATAAATGCTGAATCGATTCGGCAAACGGTGAAACAGCGAAGTGATCAACTCTTGAAACAAATGCTCCTGTCCCATCTCGATCGCGTTTTCGATCCGGGTCAAAACCGTGCCGGGAATTTCCGGTGAAGCAGTCGAATGCGACTCCTCCCCACGGAATAGGAGAATCATTTCTTCCCCGTTGCCAAGACCCAGAATCAGATTCTGCTTCAGAAGTTGAAAGGTTTTAACAACAGCCTTCCAATCCACTTCACTTTCGTGGCAGATGAACGAAACCGGCAGACGCAGCATCTCCCTGCACGTTTGCTGAATGCTCTCAAGCGTGCCTTGAATATAACGGGCCGTTTCTTCCCATTCCGAATGACCGTTTCTCTGCTGGATAATCCATACGAAATAGGAATTTCCAAGCATGACAGGAAGCATGACGACTCGTTCCAAATATTCTTCCGCAATATTCTGGATCGCATACAACAATAACGTTTGATCAGATATGCTGTAGCCTTCACTCCATCGGTCGACACGACCGCATACAAGCATGACCTTCTCCTCGGGGCTCAGAAGCGTATCCAGTTCCCTGAAGCGGACACGAAGAATTTCGGTTCCCTGATCGCCTTGCTCCAGCATCGCCGTGAACCATTCCCGCCGCAACATCGGCAGCATCTCCTTCAGCTGCCCTTTCGCCCGGGATAGAATATCTTCGTTGACGAGTTCCTCCTGAATGGCAGTCAATGCCCTTCGTATGCTTCCTATAATGGATTCGTCGCCTTCCGTCTTCAGAATATAGTCGACACCGCCGCTTCGCTGCGCTTGCTGCGCGTACTGGATATCGCTGATTCCTGTTAAAAAAATGACTTTGCAGCGCGGCCAATGAGATTGAATCCATTGCTGCAGCTGCAGCCCGTCCATCTCTGGCATGCGGATATCGCTCAGAACGATATCCATCTTGGTGCGTGACAGCCATCCTATCGCATCCTTCGCGGAATAAGCCCTGTAGATATCTATTTCGGTGTCCATTTCATCGACTAGCATTTCGTACAATCCGTCTACGGTGAATGGTTCGTCATCGACGATAAGTAATCTAAGCATGCGGTTTAACCTCCTGAAGGGGGATCACAACTACTATCTTAAGGCCGCCAAGATCTCCGCGGCTTAACTGCAATCCGGCCTTGCTTCCATATTTAATCTGCAGTCGTCTGTGCACATTGATCATGCCCGTCGTGACCGTTACGTCTTGTTGACCGTTCAGCATGGCTTGCAGCCTTGCGACCTTCTCTACATCGATGCCTCCGCTGTCCTCCACACGGATTCGCAGCTCGGACTCGTTAATCATGAAATCAACCTCGAGCAAACCCCCGCTTGCCTTCTTCTCTAAAGAATGAACGAAGGCGTTCTCAATGAGCGGCTGAAGGATTAAACGAGGGAGAAAGATCCGCTCCGCCTCCGGAGGCACATCCGAGAATCGGATCGTAATGCGATTAGAGAACCGGATGGACTGAATTTCCGTATATGATTTCGCATGGGCGGCCTCGCTTGCCAAGGACGCTCCCTCCGTGTCATCTCTCGTGATAAATTGAAAGTAATCGCCAAGATGCTTCGTCAGTCCCATAATTCTTTCGTTTCCATCCTGCTTCGCCATACGGTACAAAATAAAAAAGGTGTTGTAGAGAAAATGGGGGTTGATTTGAGACTGCAAATGCTTTAATTCCGCCAACCTTGTTCGATATTGCTGCTCGTAAACCTCCTGAATCAACCGCTTTAGCTCCCGTACCATCGCGTTTAGCTGCCGGTATAAATAACCGAATTCGTCCTGGAAAGGGTACTCGATCGAAACATCGAATCGGCCTTGCTCGATTTTACGGAACGAGCGGACTAGGAGCATGATCGGCCGGTGGATGAGACGATACATGCCAAACGAGAAAACAATCGTAATCAGAATAGACGCTCCATATAAGATGAACACCCAGTTCCGGTACCGTTCAAGCGGCTGTTCAACCTGCTCTGACGGTACCAGCATGAGGAGATTCGTTTCGAGTATTTCGGATTTTTTGCTGGCAATTAGATAATTCACACCGTCTATTGCTATCCTTTGGTTAGCTTCCGCTTCTGTAGCGAACAACTGCGTGACCATCTCCTGGCTCACTTTCGGAGCCCTTGTCCCCAATGACGACCATACCATCCGCCTGTTCGACAGAACAGCCATGCTATCATCCGGAGTGAACTGGTCCAGTCTAGTTGTAATTTCCTTGTTAGATATCTCCACCGCAAGCAAAAACAAGGGGGAATTATCGAGGAAACCATACGGAATAACGATAAATACCCGCTCCTTCCAAATATGGAACGGGTACGTTAATGGATCTGACGGTTCTGTCAGCGCCTGGAACAAGTCATCGTCGAAATCGGCGATCGCGTTCGTGTTGGATGACACCACCCTGTTCATCATTGGAATAAAAACTGTCGCATTGTCGATGAATGTGCTGGACCGCTTCAAAAGGTCCATCTGAGATTTTACACGTAATACCGCCGACGTCCGTTCGGTGGCGCTCATAACCTCCGAAGTTGTACTCAGCTTCATCAAGTCCTCGTCATTCACATATTCCTGCATGAACCGAACGGTTCGATCAAATTCGCTATCCAAGATGTTCATATATAATTCAACCCGCGATGAAAGAGAACTCGCGATCTCTTGACGGACGATATCCGATCCCGTTTCATTCATCTTAAGTCCGCTATAGAACAGCGGTGTCAGCACCAGAAGGAACGTTAAAGCAATCTTCGGCAGAATGGGCAAAGACCCTAGCTTCCTAATCAACCACATGAACATCCGTCCTCGCTAAAAATAAAAATGATGATGAAAAGGGAAAGCCATCGAGCAGGCTTTCCCTTGAACTTAATATTAATCAACGCACTCGATCGTTTCACGCTGTCATTATAACATAAGGCACATAGAGGAAACATCGATCATCCTATAGCTTAATGGACCACGACACGAACGCGTCCCAAGTTCTGAACATTGGCGAACGGCGTGTTCTTATCGCCTTCCCTCTCTGAAGTTACCCGCAGCGCCGGGAAGTAGGTCCCCGGCTTCGAATAGGTGTATTGTACCGTCACCTCAACCTTTTTCTTAGATATATTGCCGAATGACAATGACTCAAACTCTCCTGTACCTAAATAATCCCACTCGGTCTTTACTACCCTGCCGCCCCATGGCGGCACTTGAATCTTCGCTTTAAACGTGACCGTCTGGCCGGCGTCGATATCGATTCGTGCTGCGCCATCCACGCTTAGATCGACGACGGGCTGAATGCCGCCTCTCGCTACGGCGTGATTCGGCACCTTGATCTGACCGTCGACCAACTCGTAACGGGTTGAGCGCGCAGGTGTTATGCCCTTCTCTGCCCAAGCGCTAACATCCCTAATCGCCTGCTGAAGAATGCCATCATACTGGACGAGACGCGCAGTGCGTCCTGGGCTGATATGATCCGCATTGTCGTTGTACCAAAGTCGGAAGTTGTCCTGATAACTCTTGTCAAGAGACTCCTTGACTCTGGAGCTGTACCAGTCGCCATCCCACGGATAAGCGTCGGCGTCCAACAGGTTTACGACCATAATGACCTTGCCATTGATCATTCCGTTATAAGTGCCGCCGCCTGTCACATTCTTCGATATGAGCGAACCAATCTCCATTGGGCGCTGAGGATAGAGCGGCGTTCCGTCCGCTGCTTTGAACTGATCCCATGCATAGTAGCCTGGTCTCTTCGGAACCTGGTGCCGATGATAGGAAAGAATCGCAAGATTGAATCTATTGTCGATCCGAAGCTTGGCGCCTTCTTCAATGGCACCAAGAACGCTTTCCGAATTACTGCCTCTGATCGTGAAAACCTTTGTTACCGGGTCAAATGAACCTCTTAGTGTCCCTATCTTCGTCGTTCCGTCCGTATCGTAAAGCGCGGACTCAAGAAGGAATGGAGCCTCGACCTTTGGTACGCTTTCGATCGTCAGACTCGTAGGGACGTTATGGGCATCGCGGGTTACCTCGGAAATAGCAGCCACATGGTCGATCTTGGCTTGGCGGAACATCTCTCCGAGAGCCGACTGTTCCGTACCGAGATACCCCTGTTTGCTCCAAAAATCGTCGACGTATGTAGGATCTATACCTCGAAGCACCCCTCCGAATCCGAGAAGACCTTCCTCGTTAATCCCGAGTACGTACTTATAATCTTCCCATGCTCTCAGAGGAACACCGAGCTTCGTCACCTCATGCAGAACCGAGCGCTCTACCGCATCAAGCCCGTCATATGGGTTACCGCTCCCTCCAGGGCTCACCGTATCCGCGATCTGCTGAGCCTTGTCCTCTAGAACAAACCGTGCGAAGGCCCGCGCAAAGAAATTATTCGGAATGGAAGTTGGTACGCCTGTGATATACGGAACAGCGCCATCCCATACTCCTTTGCTATTTTCAATAGCACCGATCGTTTGGAAGGAACCTCCGCTGCCGCCATAAATATAACCAAATATACGCCGCCACGATCCATAGTACTCGGCCGCCACCACCTTGGAGAACTTGGCTGCTGCCGCGTCAACCCGGTATCCGCCGCCGCCGTTCGTCTGCACCGTGTACGCTCCGCTGTCCGCACCAAAGCTGATACTTACATCGGTGGCGTTCTCGTCTTGAAGCGGATACACCAGATGGAAGAAACGGCCCTTCCACTCACGTTTCGTAGGAAAATAGAATGTAAACTTTTTGTCGGTGCCCTCGAAGTGCCCTGATACTTTGCGATGCGGTACTGGCGTCGACAGATCGGTTTCGCTGTCGATCACCGGACGGTTATATAATGGATCTACACATTCGGCGTTGATCCATACTGGTCCTCCTGACTGCTGCTCAGCGCACACGGGAGACAATTTTTCCGCGAAAGCTGTCAAGCCAGGCATTAGTAGCGTACTGAACATCGCCAACGATAGCGACCATTTTAAAGCAGAACTCAATTTTGGATTTGCGTACTTACCGGGCTTTCTCAAACCTTTCATTTCTAACTCCCCATCCCTTTAAGTTATGAATGCGCTTCCATGATCTGAGAGATCTCTTAAAATTGAGTATAATAAAGGGATGGAGGGCATGTATATGGCACTCTGTTTGTATTCTGGTCTTTCCTTTGTTTAGTTTAACCTTTCTGGCTCCTATTCGATAAATGGCAGATGAGACTAATTTGACGAGAACTTTTAGCGTTAGAACACCACAAATTTCACATTTCCAGAGCATGATTAACTCAGATTGGATTCAAGCGAAGTTTTGATACGTTTGTATAATATCTCTTTGAATCCTAAGTGTAGAGCTGATTCTGAACTACAATTGGGGACATCAGCTGGGTAAATCTTTTTTCATGTTGAGGAGTAAGGAACGGTGCCAATTTTATTCGAACACGATCGTTCATGCTTTGTGTCCTCCTACTTTCCCGCTTCAGTCAATTGCCGTTCCCCCATCGTTTTGTCTGCGGGCCCATACAACTGACGCGGATCCGTACTTCTTTCGGATTTCATAAACTGCTGACGTAAGTTGTCTCTCTTTAGTGTCGTCTTCAAAAAGATCGAGCTGCGCCACATCATCACCAGATAAATTGGTTAGACCAACATGAGTGTTACGAACAGGTCGCTTGATATCGTTAGCATATAAGAGTTCCTTACATACTTCGAACAATCTTTAAACTGGCAAGCAAATCAGTATCCGCAGCTGCCGGCCTGTCCACTAATTGTATAGCCTAAGTGGCTGTCTCGGGATCATTGTATATAAAAACTACCACGACAAGATTAACACTTGTCGTGGCAGAATTATTTTATCTCTTAGCCTTATAAAACTCATGATAAAGCTTCATGAGCGCCCTTTTCTCTATCCGCGACACATAACTCCGCGAGATCCCTAATTCCTTAGCAATCTCCCGTTGCGTCCGCTCATCCCCGCCATGCTCCAGCCCAAAGCGGCCGATAACGACTTCCTTCTCCCGGTCATCGAGTATATCTAAATTCTTATAGATCTTCGATTTCTCAATCTTCAGCTGCACCTTATCCACGATATCATCAGCCTCAGTACCGAGGATATCGATCAACGTAATTTCATTACCTTCCTTGTCCGTGCCAATCGGATCATGAAGAGACACGTCCTTGCGCGTCTTCTTCAAAGAACGCAGATGCATAAGTATTTCATTCTCGATACAGCGAGCCGCGAATGTCGCGAGCTTCGTGCCCTTACCAGTCTGAAAGCTCTCGATTGCTTTGATCAATCCAATCGTACCGATCGAGATCAAGTCCTCGAGATCTTCACCTGTATTGTCGAATTTTTTCACTATGTGAGCGACTAAGCGGAGATTGTGCTCAATGAGCAGGTTACGGGAACGTTGATTGCCCTCGGCCATCAGCTGCAGATGCTTGGTTTCTTCCTCCTCTTGGAGAGGCTGGGGAAACGCGTTGTTTTTGACATAAGAGACGAGCAATGAAAGCTGTTTAATGAATAGCGCTATCGCTGAGAATAATCCAGGCATTGAACCGTACACCCCCAAGTTGTATTTGCTTAGTCAATAAGCTTAATTGAAGCCTTTTCTAAGCAAACTGAAGTCTGTTCTTTAGTGTATGTGGGTTACAGCCTATACGTGCATGTACGCTTGAATCAAGACAGAATTCACAGGGTTTTTAAACCATGACCTCCATCCCGATCAAGCTTTCGCCATGCCGGTTACATCTATGTTAAATAACATAACATAAAACTGTTGATATGAGACGAAATGATCACGAATTGGCGATAAAAAGATGTGATAGAAATTTCTGCGTTAAGTTTATTGACATGAACGAAAAAGCAATTTATAGTAGCAATATAAGAATTCAACAGCTCAACGGCACAATGACGTGTCAGCTCCGGCGTTGCAGTCTATCCATACAATATCGTAGACGGGTAGGCTTTGTATTTTACATCGATTATTAATAAAGTCAGTCACGACGGTGTGGCTGCACTGGCAATGAGGCCGATTAACAGAATTCGCATTTGTGCGGTTCTGTCAGTCGGCCTCTTTTTGCCCTAATGATTACCGAGAAGTGGAGGGAATACCGGGAATTAAAGAGAGAGGTTGTAAAAAGAAATGATTACAGCACCAGCATCGAAAGAACGTGAATGACCCCGGCCAAAGCTATGATTTAGCCGGAAAGAAAACCAAGGTTTATTAATTATAGGGGGAATGAAAAATGGAAGCACAAAGTTTTCGTAAGTCTGGTCACTTTCCAAGTTTGTTGTCATCTTTTCTCTATTTTGATGTAAGCTTTATGATTTGGGTATTTTGCGGGGCTTTAGCACTCTTCATTACCAAAGATTTTGGTTTGTCGGATACTCAGAAGGCGACCATGGTAGCCATCCCGATTTTGGGAGGTTCCATTTTCCGGATACCGATGGGGATATTGGCGGATCGAATTGGCGCTAAAAAAGCAGGCCTTATCGGCATGGGGCTTACCACTATTCCTCTTCTCTGGGGTTGGCTCGGCGGAACAAGCCTGGTTCAAGTGCAGTCGATCGGGTTCTTGCTCGGTATCGCGGGTGCAAGCTTTGCTGTATCGCTTTCATTGGCCAGCCGCTGGTATCCTCCACAGTATCAAGGTCTGGCGATGGGAATTGCCGGAGCAGGCAACAGCGGTACTGCGCTAGCTACATTTTTCGGACCCCAGATAGCGACAGCGTACGGATGGCACACTGTTTTTGGATTGGCACTTATACCTTTGATCGCTATCATGATTATTTATGCAATATTAGCCAAGGATGCTCCGAATGCTCCTGCGCCTAAAACTTTAAAGGATTACCTCAGTGTATTTAAATATGCGGATACATGGTGGTTCTCCCTATTCTACTCGGTAACTTTCGGCGGTTTTGTCGGGTTTGCCAGCTACTTCAGCATTTTCTTCTATGATGTGTATGGCGATGGCGTAAACTCAGGCGGCTTAACCAAAATACAAGTCGGTTACTTGGTTACTCTTACAGTCATAGCGGGAAGCTTCTTTAGACCCGTTGGCGGTTGGATTGCGGATAAAATTGGCGGAATGCGATTCTTGACCATTTTGTTTAGCGTAGTTACAATATGCGCGTTTGCGATTGCAACCATGCCTAATTCATTCCTTGTTATGCTTCTTTATACAAGTGTTATGATGGCTTGCCTCGGTATGGGGAACGGATCGGTGTTCCAGATTGTTCCGCAGCGTTTCTCCAAGGAAATCGGAGTTGTTACCGGGATTGTCGGAGCTGCCGGCGGTTTAGGAGGATTTTTGCTTCCTAAATATATTCTTGGTCCATTAAAAGAATCGACAGGCACTCACGTTACCGGTTTCCTTGTTATCGGATCGATCGTATTGGTGATGACGCTTGTTTTCTACGCCGTTTCGCGCTCTTGGAAAAAGTCTTGGGCTACAACGGAATCAGGGGTTAATTTCTAAGCATTCCAGAACTGCGTATCGCACAAAGAACGGAATCAAGGCAATCAATTTCATAATAGGAATAGAAAAGGACAGTCCGAATTCATTCGGCTGTCCTTCTTTCGTTTAATATCCAGCTTACTTCTTTTCCACCTGAAGCAGCTTCACCGTCTTGGTGGCATAGGTGTCCTTCAGCTTTTCCTCTGTAATGACATTTAACTTGAGCAAGCTGGCGATTTTGGACGAATCGGGCTTCGATAGCAGCCGCCATAGCTCGGGGTCCGGCAGCGCTTCAAAAAGCTTGTTATCGTCGTATTCTTTGCGTTCCTGCACGACAATCTTTACTTTGTGGCTTCCGACTTCCAGCTCATTCGCTTCCTGCTCGGTCAAATACGTCAAAATTTCATTGCGCAGCTCTGACAGCTCCTGCTCTATTTCTTTTTGCTTTTGTTTTTGCTGATAATATCTGCGAACAGCCTTGTCCATTAAATCACGCTCCTCTTCTACTCTATGCTTATGAGAAGCAAAAGCATTTTAGGACTTGGAAGCGGCTGGAAAACAGCTTAATAAATATCTTTTCTCATAAATACGGTAAACGAAACGAGCAGCGAGCCCAGCATCCACGCTGCAAGCACGGAAAGCGAGAAGCCGAGCGTCATGCCCTCGACCGGGGGAGCCGAGCCGCTGACATAATCCATTAGGCCGAGATTGACCATAAATAAATATTTGGCGGAATCCCATGAGGACACCATGTTGCTTAGTATTGCTCCCGAAATCAAGCAGGCCAGCATCGTCCCCATGCCTGCCGCGCTGCTTCGCATCAGAATCGAGAGCATGAAGGACAAGGTGCCGACGACCACGGAAATAAACCATGCCAGTCCGAACTGCTGGATAATATACTGCCACTGCGATACGAGGCGCACGCCCGATATATCAAGCTCCCCGCCTTGCGTAGAGAAGCCCGTCAATACCGGCGCCGACCAGCCTTGGTTTCCGAACATCATGGCGGAGACGATGTAGGAGAGGAAACCGAACAGGAAGATGACCACGGATACCGATAAAATAAGGGCGATGTATTTGCTCAGCAATATTTTGAACCGGCTCACCGGACGGGTTAGCAGGAGCTTTATCGTCCCCATGCTCCGCTCGGAGGAAACGATGTCCACCGCGATGATCATGACGAGCAGGGGAAGAAACAGCTCCGCGGAGTTTTGCACAAACCCCCTGATAAAGGTGGGAGCGCCTGGCTCCGACGGATTAACATCGTTTTCCAAATAATACTCCGATTGCTTGATTTGAATTTGCATTTGCTCGCGCCATTGTCCCGCGCTGCTCAGCCTGTTTTGCATATCGACGATTTGCTGCTGCAGCTCGGTACGCCAATCCACCGTGCCCAGGCGTTCTTTGATCGCCTCCGATTCCTTCGCCTGCGCGTAGGTAAACATCGAGAGAAGAACGATAATAATAATGGAGATGACCATAAACCGGCGTTTGCCAATCAGCTTCGTCATTTCATTTTGAACGAGATTAATCAATCGATTCGCCCCCTGTCAGCTCGAGGAATAAGTCTTCAAGCGCCGGCAGCTTGCGATTCATCTCCAGCACGGTTACGCCCGCTTCCACCAGCCTGCGGTTCCAATCACCAACGGCTTGCTCCGTGTAAGGCGTCGTCACCGTTTCTTCCGTCTCGTTTAAAATGACCGTTAGGTCGCTTAGGATGTTTTTGCCTAACGCTTGCGGCTTCAAACGCCACACCAGGCGCTCTTCGCTGGACAGCAGCTCATTGACCGAATCCACGCGGATGATCTCGCCCTTCGAAATAATCGCTACCCGGTCGCACATCAATTGGATTTCATGCAGCAAATGGCTGGATACGAGTACGGTTAATCCTTCTTCCTCTGCCAAAAACCGAATAAAAGCGCGCATTTCCCGAATTCCGGACGGGTCAAGCCCATTCGTCGGCTCATCCAGAATCAGCACATCCGGCTTACCCAGCAAAGCCTGCGCAATACCAAGACGCTGCCGCATCCCAAGCGAATAGGTGCTCACTTTATCTTGCACCCTGTCCTGCATGCCGACCAGCCGAACGACCTCATCAATTCGCTCCTGCGTGATGCCGCTGATCATGACCGCAAAATGACGCAAATTTTCCATTCCGCTCAAAAAAGGATACAGCTCCGGATTTTCAACGATACAGCCCAAATGCCGCATCGCCTTCGTAAAATGCTTCGCAATATCCAGCCCGCATATATGAATCGTCCCGGAGGTTGGCTTTATCAACCCGACCAGCATCCGAATCGTCGTCGTTTTCCCTGCCCCGTTCGGACCTAAGAAACCAAATACCTCGCCGCGCTTCAGCTCGAAGCTTAAATCCTTAATAATGGTCCGCTTGCCGATCACCTTGCGAAGACCTTGAACCGATAGCGTAATCTCGCTCATGTTTGTCATTGTCCTCCTTCTCCGGCAATCAATGCGGCTACCCGCTCAGCCATCAGACGATACCCTTTTTCATTGGGATGAAAATGATCCGTAAACAAATAATCATTTATTTTCAGCTGGAACAGATCATAGGTCGGTACGAACACGGTATTAGCGTCCTGGGCCAGCAGCTCCGCCGCTTTGAAGTTCCAGCCTCTCACGACGTCCGACAACAGCTCCCCATTTTCGAATTCGCTAAAAGGATTGTATAAACCGAGTAAATATACGGTCGCCTCCGTGTTCACTGCCCGAATATTGGCGATGATCGTCTTGAGACTGGCGAGATAAGAATCCTCCAGTCCTTCAATGCTCGCTTCGGAAACATCCGAGAGGGTCTGTCCGCCTAGGAAGAGATCATTTCCCCCGATCGTCATCAGAATGACATCGGCTTGTCCAAGCTGGCGAAGGATTTCCTTTCCCTTCATTTGCTCCGCCAGCTGAGGGGAAGTCAGTCCCTTAATGCCCAAATTGATTAAAGAGATCTCCTTGCCCGCTTCCTTCAGCCGATCGCTGACATAACCGACATAACCTTTGCCTTCGATATCGCCCGTTCCTCTCGTCAAGGAATCGCCTAGAGCCACAATTTTCAATGCACTCGTCGGTATGGCAGGCTCCTCCGCTTCGGAAGGCAAGGACGCCGTGCCCGATGCTCCGATTAAGTAATCCTTTAACGTCCAGCCTAATCCGAATAACCAAAGGAGACAGGCAAGTGCCGCGAAGGCAGTGATGAAGCGTACCTTTTTGCTGTGCATCGTATATCATTCCTCGCTCTCTTGTTGCTTTTAACGGCTAAACCACTGACAGACCTGCTGCTGCATGCCAGCCCTATACTGCTCGAACTATTTTTTTCGGTGTCCGTTGGCACCCGATGGATGCGGCATGTCGAATAAGCACCGTTCCTTGCTGATCCATCCTTTTTCCGCGAATGCTTGTACAACTTCCGAGACTGCCTTGCCAAGCGGGATAATCAGCGCATCCTTTACCGCCAGCAATTCCGGAAGAAGAATACGCTCCGCATAACCCGAAAGCACGGGTGATTTCAAAATAGGAGGGCTGTGTCCCGTATAGTTTTTGCCATGCTGGAACACCGGGTACCTGACCGCAGAGGTCGTATGCAGCAATTCTCTGCGTTCTTCAAATAGGAGCCTGCTGCCTTTAATTCCGAGGACTGCAGGCAATCCGATTTGATCCAGCATTTCTATCAGGTTTTTTCGCATCGAGCCCGCGAAGCTCGCCAGCTTCTTGGCTCGTTGATCAATTTGATCGGCTGGCACTCCGCTTAACAGATCCTCGCGCGCACCGCGAATCGCCAGTTCCATTTGGGTGAAGCCCGGCGTTATGCCGATAATCATCACTTTTGCCTGCGTATTCACATACTCGTAGGGAACGTAATATATCGACATATCCTGCTGCTCATAAAGAAGCAATTCATGGACAAACAGCTGCTCTCTGGATAAGCGGCCCGGCGGAAGCGACAGGATAAATGCTTTATATTTCTCAATCTGTGTCATGTGCTCCCGCTCCTTTGTTTGTGCAGCTGCTATAAATCAAGCTCAACCATATTGTGCGCGCGTGCAGGGAAGTCCGTAATGATGCCATCGATTTCGAATTTGAGCACCTCTTTCAAATTACGTTCGCTGTTGACCGTCCACACCCATACCTCGCGGCCATCTTTATGCGCGCGCTCGACGAATGCCTCCGTCAGCATGACCTGCTCAATCGTATAAAAATCTACGTCCAGCAGCGAAAGATCCCCTACCGCAAAATAAAGGATTTGCCCGATTCTAATGTCGGGATTCAGCTGCCTGATCTGGTGCAGCGTCTGCCGGTCAAACGACTGAATATAACATTCCTGCACCATATCGAATTGTTCAATCAAAGCAACGACTTCATTGGCGAGTTCATCGCCCGGCCCGTACGGTTTAAGATCAACAATCAGTTTTGCTTTCCCCTGCACCTCGGCAAGAACCTCGGCCAGCATCGGAATTCGCTCGCTTTCACCGAACCCGCCGTCCCGTATGCCAATATTCAGCCTGGCAACCTCATCATAGGTCAGCTCATTTACGCGCTTTGGCACACCGGCCATCCGCTGCAAATTATAATCATGGTGAAGCACGACGACGCCGTCCTTCGTCAGCTGAACATCGATTTCAACCGCATCGATGCCCTGCTTCACCGAGCTTCGGACAGCCGCAAGCGAATTTTCCGGCGCTTCAAGAGAATCGCCGCGGTGAGCGGATAACAGCACGCTCCATTTGACATAAACCAAATTGTCATTCGCCGCATAGCTGACGGTAAGCGCCAGCGCCAAATATACGGCTGCTGCAGATACATATATTATCCGCGTGCGCGTTCTTCCCTGCACATAGGCGTAAAGACGCTTTTCTAGAGGACCAAACCAGCGGCTTTTGGCCAATCGAAGCGTGTCATACGGCTTTACGCCGGGACTCCGGTTGAAATGATAATAAAGCCTTGTCAGATAGATGATATTAACCGGCACGAGCAGCAGCGTGAACATGTAGGTAAGCACGGTCGATAACGTTAAGGAATATTGATCCGTGATTACTTTCAATAGATTATCGTCAAGCCAGGATGGCAAATAAGCGACGGTGGAAATCGTTATAAAACCTAGCGAAAACACAAGCGCATTAAGCAAAAAAAGATTGATGAAGATCGATAAGCGCTTGCCCTTCGTCAGCACGAGGCTGCTTTTGATAGCCGCACGGATCGATTTGTCTTCGATCATAATGTAATGCAAAACAAAAATCCATCGCAATACGAGGTACAATCCAGCAAGCAGCAAAAGCCCGTATAAGGCGAGCATTGCAGCGGAAGAACTCCATATGCGGCTGTTAAAAAAAATCGGAACGTTAAACTGCGCGAACAAGGATGAAGACAGCGGCGAATCGATAAACGGCACGAGAAACAACAGGAAGAACATCAGCTGGATGAATCCGAAGCCGAATAGCTTGGGTGTTTGGTGCAGCGTTGTCAGCACGGCATCTGAGATCAACACATTTTTCCCAAAATAATGCTGCTGAGCAATCGTGATAACCACGCCAAACTCGATAAACAGTACCAGCATCGCTACTAAACAAATCGCGATTAAACCGCCTACTCCCGCATAGCTGAGACCGATTTTGTAGAACTCGCCGTTCAAGACGGAACCCGAACCGACTATGCGGATAATCCGGTTGAAAATAAACGAGATAATCGGGATAATGACAAAGCTCGTCATCAGCATAAACAAATATTCGAATATAAGATGTTTTTTGTATGTATCACGAAAGTCACGAATACTTCTACCCAATCGTTGAAGCATAAACATTCATCCTATTCTTTTTATGATGAACAAATATGAAGCAGAAGCGTTACCAAAAGTCTCCACTTCCCTATTATACGTATGACCCTGCCCCCAAGTCGAATCGAAGCGCCGCAGAGCAAAAAAATCCGCACTCATCTAGAAAATTTATGTATCTAAAAAAAAACCACGCCGCAAAGCGGCGTGGTTTCCAATCCATTCTTATCCATTCTTATCCATTCGACAGACTCACGAGCTTATGAATAATAACCGCTGCCTGAGCTCTTGTCGCTTGCTCCTTCGGCGCGAACACTCCGCCTCCCATGCCTTGAATAATTCCCGCTGCTTGCATCGCCTCTGCCGCTTCAACGGCATAGCCGTCGATAGCCGCTTGATCCGCAAATGCGCCGGACGATGCTTGGCCGCCAAGTCCAAGCTTGAGATGCTGCGCGGCACGATAAGCCATGACCGCCATATCCTGCCTTGTAATCTCGTCGTTCACGCCGAAGCTGCCGTCGGCCTTGCCTTGTACGATACCCAGTTTATGGGCAGCCGCAACAGAGCTGTAATACCAGCTTCCCTCCTGCAAATCGCTAAACTCGCTTTTGGCGCCCTCATCCGCAACATCGAACGCGAACATGAGCATTTTCAGAAATTCCGCTCTCGTGACCTTCAGATCAGGCTTAAAGCTTTGATTGCCTACCCCATTCACGATGCCTCGCGCCGCAAGGGATTCGATGCTATCCTTCGCCCAGCTCACGCGAGCGATATCGGTAAAGCTTGTATTTACGTGTGAAACAGCATACTTGCTGAAATGGTTTGGCTTAAACACGACTTTCCCCGTAGACGGCTGGTAGACTCCGTTTTTCACGAGATGAAGCTTGTTCTGCTCGTCTACATAATAAATGATAATTGCGTTTGGGTTTTCTCCGGCTGCCGGCGCATAATCGATCTCCACTTTTACGCTGCCGTCAAAAGCGCTGACCTTCTTGCCGTCTATAGTCAGGTTAAAGTCGAATACTGGATGCGTTCCAACCTTCTCTTTCACCTCAGCGGACAGTGCGGCTGCGTCTACTTTCTGAACAGACAGCTCTATCTTAGAGGATTCATTGGTTACGTATGACGCGATCAGCGCCTTATCAACTGAAATGGTTGCTAGACCCAGACGTACTTCAACGGTTTGAATCGCTTTGTCCATGCTTGTTTTTAGCGCCTGCGCGGGCAGCGCAGCTTGTACAGACGAAGCTGCTTTATCCGGCGCTAGTTCCAGCACAAGCGATTTACCTGCGGCGGTTTCCGCTGCTTTCGCAACATCGGCGGCTTTAAAGTCAGCTGCCGCTTTGCCGGATGCATCGACCGCGACGGTTTGCTTAACGCTGCCGCTTCCAACCGTGACAGCAGGCTGCGGTGTTGTGCTTCCGCCTGGAACTCCTGTTATCGCTGCTTTGATTGTAATTAAGGCTGATCCGACCACTGCGGAACCATCCTTGGCCGCTGCTTCCACTTTTACTTTGCCGACGGATGCCGCTGTCAAAAGCCCGCTTGCATTAATCGATGCCAGCACCGTAGCGGAGCCATCCTCGTTATAGACCGACCAGCTTACCGATTGATCCGTTGTTGCAGCCGGCGTAAAAGCGGTATTTAGCTGGATTTGCTGTCCAACCGCGATTTCAGCCGTTACAGGCGATACGCTTAAACCTGCCGCTTTCACTTCATTGGTGCGAATATTCGGCTGTGCCGGCGTTTCCATCCCCGTACCCAAGAAGAAGCTTGTATGCGGCGGCTGGTTATAACCCGTATTCTGCCAAGCGATCCCGAGTCTATAGACCGGATCATGCATAAGCGTAGGAATGCGATGCTCCGTCGCATCGGTAGTCGTATAGATACGAAGCGCGCTGCTGTCTTCGGTGCGCACGATCACCTCTTCACGCCAGTCCCCCAGCATATCTGCCTGCAATGCCGGATTCCCTTTTGTATCGTTATTCGAATACGTTCCCGTAAACGACTCTAGATTGACGAGCTGATTCGTCTCGTAATCCCATTTATCGATTTTCGGAATGCCTACCCGGAGCGTATCTCCCTGCCATTGATGGTCGAGCAGCTCGCGGCCGAGATCTCCGTCCCACCAAATCGCAAAGTTGGAGCTTGGAATTTGATTGGCTATTTTCTCGCCTTGCGCGGTGAACAAACCTCCCGTTGGGCTATTCCAAGCACCGTCGATGGCCCAAGCTTCGGCTCCTTCATACCGCGGATCAATATCTGCCGACAAGCCCCTGCCGGTATCGATGCCGGTCTGCAGCTGCCCCCACAATACTCTGCCCGTCCGGGCGTCCTTCACGTCTGCCGAATATTTAACCGACGTATCCTCCTGCACGGCAAACAATTCCAAGCCTAAGCGAGTAGGATCCAAGTCGCCGAGATGCATGGCATCGCCATGACCAAGCCGCGAGTTCCATAATCCTGTTCCGTCATCGTCAATCGCTGTCGCGCCCGTGATGATTTCATCTCTGCCGTCCGCGTCGACATCCGCTACGCTGAGTTGATGATTTCCTTGGCCCGCATAACTTTCGTTCCCTGAGGTTTTGGAGTCAAAGGTCCACAGCTTCGTCAGCTTGCCGTCTCTCCAGTTATAGGCAACCAGTACCATCCGCGTATAATAACCGCGCTGCATAATGATGCTCGGTCTCTCGCCGTCTAAATAAACGATTGCTGCCAGAAAGCGGTCTACGCGGTTTCCGTACGCATCGCCCCAGTCCGCCACGTTTCCGCGTTCCGGCTCGAAGGCTTCCGTGGCAAGTGCTTTGCCCGTTGCCCCTTCAAAGACCGTATGGTATTCAGGCCCTGTCAAAATATACCCGCTTGCATTCCGGTAATCGGCTTCCCCATCACCGATAACCTGGCCTTCGCCGTCGATCGTACCGTCCGCAGTCCGGAAGGTGACTTCCGCCTTGCCGTCGCCGTCGAGATCATAGACCAACACATCCAAATAATGGGCTCCCGCCCGGATGTTTTTGCCCAGATCGATTCTCCAAAGCTGCGTTCCGTCCAGCTCGTAGGCGTCGACGTAGGTATTGCCCGTATATCCGCTTTGGGAATTATCCTTGGCATTGCTTGGATCCCATTTCAACACGATTTCATATTGCCCGTCGCCGTCCAGGTCCGCGATCGAAGCGTCGTTCGCACGGTAGGTGTAGGCTTCGCCGCTAGGCGTTACGCCGTCTGCCGGTTTTTGAATGGGAACATCCAGCGCATTCGTATCCCATACCTCGGCAGATTCCGATTGGCGCTGCTCGGTGCCGTCAATAACGGCCCGGACGAAATAGACCGAATCGGCCTTGCCGCCCGCATCCTCAAAGTTCGTGCTGTTCGTAATCGGGCTCGCGTTGACTTTAGCGCCATCGCGGTAAAGGTTAAAAGCAATGGCAGTCGGATCCGTACCGAGCATCCGCCAACCCACATACACATGGTCATCCTGCTTGACGGCTACCAAGCCGCGGTCCAAACTTTCCATTTGCCGCGCTGCGAGCTTAGTTGGCACAGCGCTCACCGTTACGCCGGCTGATTCGGTTACTTCCTCGCCCTCATATGCAAATGCGCCTTTGATGACAAAGTTGTATGGCGTTCCGTTCGTCAGCCCGTTAATCGTCGAGATATACATTCCTTTTGCCACCGTATCTACCAAAACCAGCGAATCATCATCGTTTTTCTTATAAATCCGTGCTTCCCGGTAAGCGGGGTCCGAAGTCTCCTCCCAGCCGATCAGCACCTTGGAATCTCTTCCCTCCGCAACCGGAAAATTAACATTCGGCGCCTTATCCAGCTTGTTCACCGTAACCGTATAGGTCTTGGATATATCGGTGTATTCCGAAGAGGTGACGGACACGCCAAAGCTGGTCGAGCTGCTGGTTAAGGCAACCGGCTTCGCGCCTCCGCTCTCTACGCCTGCTTCCCCAACCTTCAGCGAAACTTCGCCTGGATTGCTAGCTGCGGGATGAACCGCCAGCTCCGAAACGGAGAAAGGAACCTCCAGCGAATAGTTGTCCACCTTCGGGTCAAAAGGCGGAACGAGTGCCGCAGCATAGTCTCCCGCTTGAATATCCAGGCTGCTTAAAGCGAGATCAAGCGCCGTGACCTTGACATTGGCTAAATTAAAAGCCCCGCCGCCCGCATTCACGAAAAAACCGAAGCTGCTGATTCGCTCACGCGGGCTGTAGAACGCATCCGGCCATACGACGGTCGTGTCCGTCGTCAAATCGGTTATGGAAACCGTGTATTTTTTTTGCGGCGTATTAAACACCATTTTGAAACGGTACCAATGGGTGGAATCGTAATTAATCTGATTCTCCGCAGCCGCATTATGACGTTTGATAACGCCTGCATCCAGCTGGTAACGAAGGGCTGCCGCATTGGTGGCATTCACCTTCCCATCCATGACCCAAAGCGTTCCGCCCTTGTTAGTAGGAAGATTCACATCGAATTCGATGATCGTCCCGCCATTTTGGGCAGCGAACCTTTGTCCGAAATAAGAGGACCCCGTCCCGTTATGTGTAATTTCCGCATATGTCGAGCCCGCCACTGTATTTTTTGAAAGTTTGACAGTGGGAGCAGTTCCTTCTTTTGTCCAGTTATTGCCTGCGCCGATCGTGAATTCCCCGTTCTCATAGCTGCTAAAATCGTCGGCTGCAAGAGTCGTATCTGCCGCATGTACGAAAGCTAGATGAAGCGGCATAAGAAGTGACATGACCAGCATACAGCTTAGAAGCTTTGATAGAAGCAGCTTCCCGTTCCTAATTCCTGACTTTTGCATTTCGTTATTTACCTCCCTGAAAATCTGATTGTGAGTTCACGCTTTAAATTCGGTTGGTTCCTGACGAGCTGGCTATAGCCTCCCTCCTCTATGCATGTAAGCGATACCATTCCGATTATAGGGAATAGAATGAAACAAACCATTTAAAAACCAGACTAAAACGGTTAAAAACCAGTGAATTTTCTCCAATAGCGTATATTCGAACCTGAGCATAAAAAAGCCCCGACGACAATTCGTCAGGGCTGCTAACTAGAAGCATGCAATTAATTGAGGCTGTTGCTTTTCATGGTATCATTTTTCTTTTGAAGCAGCTTAGCCGTATAAAGGGTGTTGTTTTCAATGAGATATGCAGGCGCACCCGTGCCCGCGTATAACGTGGCGATGCCAATCGCGGCGATGTTCGTTCTGATCGTATTTCCCCGGATGACGGCTTTGAGAACATCATGCTTTTCATTGCGTTTCCAATAATCATTGATTCGGATAATCTCAGTCTTGTCTGAGGTCAGTTTCTCGGCCGTGATCTGGTTATTTTCCACCAGCACGTTTTGAGCCGACTGCACGCTAATGGCTTGCGCATTGCCCAGCAGCTTGAAAGTCGAATTTTTGACCGTCAAATCGAGTTTCGGGTGATCCCCCAACAACAGCGTTTGCAGCGTCTCCGGGGATTGGAAGGAGCAGCCGTCAAACACGTATTTGCCCGCTAAGCTAAGATTGATTGAGCCAAATTTCCCGCTTCCCGCCGCGCCCTCGAATACGCATTTGTTGTATGTCCCCGGAGGCAGCGACAGCCCATAGTCCGTATTAAAGCCGACGACCTTCAGGTTATCGAAAATCGACCCTTCGGCGGCTCCGCCGGAAATCGCCCGCAGCTTGCTTTCGCCCTTAATCGTTACGTTCTTCAAATGGATCGGCTTGCCCCAGAGAGCTAAACCCGATTCACTTTTATTGTTGTTATTTATCGTAACGTTAGAGACGCTCACACCAAACGCTACGTTCGAGTTGATCGCAAAGATGGAATCGGTAAATTCCATTCCGTCGATTTTTATATTAGGTCCGTTTATCGTCGTATAAGCGTCATTCATCTTGTTGCCGATAAATGATGCATCATGCGCGGCTATGATTCGTGTGCCGTCAAAATGGTTGTTTTTTACCGTCGCGCCCTTGAACGGTTCGGAAATGGCAAGGCCGATCACGCCTTTGGATGCGAAATGGTTGCCCTCAACGATTGCATCGCGTCCGTCATAAAGAATGACATCGTAGGAAGCGTTATTATAAAACTTGTTATTCCTAATGGTGATGCTGCTGTTGCGGTCCCCATTCTCGCCAAATCCGCCCTCCAGATCAATGCCTGCTTGAGGCATCGTTCCCTTCATATGGTGGAGGGTGTTATTCTCGATAAGCACCTTATCTGCTCCCCCGACAGTAATTCCCTGTCTTCGGTTATAGGCAAATTCGGAATTTTTGACAACGGCATTGGTGGTTACCGCCCGGTTCCAAAACTCCACATAAGCGCCTTTCTTAGCCGCTTGGTCGAATACAAGATGAAACTGTGTCGCGCCTTCCGGGATTTGAATGAGATCCCTAACCTTTACATTCGCAAGTTTTTTTATAAACGCGCCGTTCGCTTTATAGAAAAAAATATCGAAAGCTTTGGGCAGCTTAATAGCATTGGTTAGTTCGAATATTCTCTCTGTCTTAAAGATGGCGTTGGTGAAAGTAAGCGGCTGCTTCGTACGGATCTTATTCGCATTCGAAACATTCTTCCCCTTATCGTCAATCGTACCCGAAATAAAATGATTCTCATACAAGTCCATGGCCATCGTACCGTGCGCGCCAAGCAAGAGGCCGTCACCCGTGAAATTAACCGCTTTAATGCCTTCAATCGTCACATTTTTTGCGCCCTGCGAGATGATTCCGTATCCGCCTTCATGTGTTCCTGCGCTGTACTTGTGGTCTTTTTTCGAATAGTTATGCGTTTCCTTATCCCCCATGTAGGTGCCGCCCTTGAGCGTAACATCATGAATGCCATAACCTAAATACATGAGATGGTAGCTCTCTTTATCGTTTGTTTCCTTCTGCAGCACGGCATCCATCGGCAGGTCAAAGACCATGCTGCTGACCATGTTAATGCGGCTGGCTTTATCGATCAAATAGGTGCCGGACGGCAGCGACGTCGTTGTTTTCCCGTTTTTGGCCGCCCATCGCAGCGCTTCGTTAATCCCTTTCGTCGTTTCCACGGGATGCGTGCCGTCATTATGGATACCAAAGCGTGAAAGCTCTATCAAGTAATAGTTTTGCGTATTACCGTTTGCGTTTCCCTCGCTTGCGGACGCAGACTGGCCTGGCTGCAGCGTCAGCTGCATACCTAGCAGCAGGGTTATAATTAACTTTAATATATTCAATGTAAGCCTCCTCGATTTTGTCGAAACATATCAGATCATTTTGAATGGACAGACCACCTTTCCGCCTATTAAATATACCACTCTCCCGATTCTTAATAAAGAACATGAACAGTATAAATGTTTATTTAGGCAAAAATGGTTCGAATTTCCTAAGCACATAGTTATAGATGCTAAACGTCAATAAAAAAGAACGAAAGAGACCATAGCTCTTTCGTTCCCGTTTCTTACGATTACGCTGCAGGCAGCCGCAGCAGCTTATCCGCCACGACAGCCGCCATCTCCCTCGTGACGGCCGCCTTTGGATTGAAGCTTCCGTTAGAGCCCTGCATCAAACCGCTTGCATATACCGCGCTGACGTATGCTGTGGCGCTGACATGGATGCTGTTCGCATCACGGAAAGGCAGCGGGTCCGAATTTCCTTTCAGCTCAAACGCTTTGGCAATCATAATCGCCGTCTCCTGCCTCGAGACCGCCTGATTCGGTTTAAACGTATCTGCCGTAATCCCTTGAATGATGCCAAGCTCCTTTGCGCGCATAATCGAGCCGTAATACCATGCGCCGGAACGGACATCCTTGAACGACTCGGCAGCATCCTGCGCAGGTGCCTCCTCCAGCAGGTTGATGAGCAAAGTTGCAAACTCGGCTCTCGTCATCGGCTTCTTCGGATCGAACCGAAGCTCCGTGCCGCTTACCCCTACCATGATTTTAGCCTCGAATACACGGTATACCGCATCATAGGCCCATGGCGAGATTAGCCCGTTATCCACGAACTGCTCCTTCGAGCCGGTTATATCCGTATCCGCCGAAATATCGAACAAAGCCGGCTCCAGTCCCGCAAACCGGTCATAAGCGACTAAAGCCAACAATGCCTGCTCCGTCGCCATTTCGTTTGAAGGCTGACCTACGGCATGGGAAAAGCCTCCATCCGCCTGACGAAAGCGCAGCAGGCTGGTCAGGAGATTCCCGTTCTTTTTCAAAAAGCTGGACTCGAGCGGGTTGATGCCCGCGGCCGACAAAGCGATAATGACCTGCGCGACGCTCTCGCTGTTCTCTTCTCCGAAGGCTTGAAACCCTCCGTCAACCTGCTGTTGGGAAGACAGCCATGATACGGCTTTGGCGACCGCGCTCTTTACGTTTGCTTGCTCTTGGTATGGAGCGAGCGCGCTTATAGCCATCGCCGTAATATCCAAATTATCCTCGCCTTGCTCCGATAGCGGGAACGCGCCGCCGGCGTTTTGCTGGCTAAGCAGCCAATCCACCAGCTTCGCGCGCGTCCATAATGCATTCGCAGGCACGTCATAGCTCCCGCCGTCCAAAGCAATCAACGCAAAAATCGGGCCATTCGTGCCTTGATTCGTCATCTTTGCATGATTATAAATGCTCTCAATAAGATTATAGCCTGCAAAGGAAGCGGCATCCTCTCCGGCAGCCCGGACAGCAATCGCAATGCGCTCCGCATCGGTTACTTTGCGGAATTCTCCTTCGCTCTCCTTCAATTCATCTGCCAGCAGCTTCAAATAGCTTGCGGGCAGCGGCTTTCCTGAACGGGCCAAGCCTACTGCCTCCCAATCGCTGATCACGCCGCTGTTTAAAATTTGCTCTGCTGCTTGATCGATTTCCGTGCTTACATTGTAATGATCAGCTGCCTTCGCTTGCTCCGGCAGCAGTAAGGCTGAACCGATATAGGATAGAAATACGATACCGCTCATGAAGAGCAGCAAGCATCGATACGACAAGCTTCTAGTCAGCATTTGTTAGGAACACGCTCCTTTTATGAAAATAGCTGCCCCACGGCTAACGCTTAGCCATGAGACAGCTTGGTCATTATTTCAATTCATGCACCCTGATAATGGTTACCGCCGCCATCTCTCTCGTTACAAGAGCTTGCGGGTTGAATAATCCGTTATCACCGGTCATCAAGCCTTTTTGGTAAGCCACATTGACAAAAGGAACAGCCCATGCCGATACGGCATCGCGGTCCTTAATTGCAGCTTGCGGCGCATTCGCGTCAGCCAAGCCCTTAAGCCTAACGAGGACTGCAGCCATTTCTTGTCTAGTAATGGACTCGCTTGGAGCAAAGGATGTGTCGGAAATGCCTGACATCAAGCCTTTTTCTTTTGCAGCCGCTACATAACCGTAATACCATGCCTGTTTATTTACATCCTTAAAGCCTGAATCAGCCTGCAGCGGTTCTTCTCCTGCATATTTAACGACTAATGCAGCAAACTCGGCGCGAGTCAGCTGGCGCTTTGGCTCGAATTTCGGATGCTCTGCGCTCGTACCGTTCATAAAGCCAAGCTCCGTCGCTTTCGTTACGGCAGCTAGCGCCCAGCTTGCAATCTTAGCTTCATCGGTATATTTCGGGGCAGCTGGATCCGGCTTCTCGCCAGGCAGCTGTTCGCCCGGCTCGCCCGGCTCAAGCGGTACGCCAAGATCCTTACCTAGATCTTTCGTATACTGCCAGCGTAATACATCGCCGTTTTTCAGCGTGTACGCTCCCGCGCTTGATTTAGGGAAAACGCCGTTTACGGAATACATCCAGCCGCTTTCCGTTCCATGGTCGAATTCGGCAAGACCGCCAATCGCCTGGATATAAACGCTCGAGCCTGTACCCGTATAATTCAGCGACACGCCTTTTTGCTCCAGCGCGCGTTTGAGAGCCGTGAACGCCGTATCCCCTTCGGTCAATGTTACGGCATAAGGAGCAACGGCATCCCCCTCGTTTAATGAACGTTTTTCAACGGAAAGGGTGATCGTTTGAACTGCCGGAAGACCGCCGCCTCCTCCGCCAATCGTTAATGCCGATGCGGAATAAGCAAGAAACTCGGTGAAATGTTTCGTCTTAATAATCAAATCTCCGTTAAGGCTGTATGCGTAAACCTCGTCTGCCCGCACTGCCGAATCGGAATATTTTTTAATTGGCGTAAATACGCCCGATTGATCAATGAATCCTGCTTCCTTGTCGCCTTGGCCTTTCATAGTCAGGGTGACATGCTGGTTGAACTCGATTTTTTCCGGGCCGCCTGCTTGTATGCGAACGGCAATGGCATCCACCTTCTTGCTGCCGGAAGATAGCGCGGTGTTCAGCTTAGCGTCCAACCCGCTTTCCGTCGTGCTAAGATTTTGCGGCAGCTGCAGCACTTTGTTCCATGCCGATGTGACAACCGTATTGACCGGTATCTCCAGCCATGCGTTACCTCGTTCTGCGGTTACCTTAGGCAAAGCAGCCGCCGCGAAGGTAAGGCTGACGTTATTCGTAAGCGGGGCCGCTCCTGATTCTGTGATTAGAACTGATTTTTCATCACCGTTAATCGCAATCGTTTGATCCGTTGAGCCGCTAAGTACACGAGGGACGACTACAGCTATTGCATCGCTGTCTGTATTGCCGACAAGCGCAGCGCCCAATGCTTTTAATGTAATCGTTCCGCCTTTAGCTGTTCCTGTAAATGAAACCGTTGCTTTATTTCTATCTAGGCTGATCGTGTTTACCTGAAGCTCCGTGTTACCCGTTTGAATGGACCAATTGTTACTGCTCACCGCATCTTCTGTAAACTCATCTCCAATCAGCGTGACCTCGACTGACGGGTTTGCAGCTCCGTTTGCGATTTGCGCTGTCGTTGAAATCGACGGCCATCTGCTGTAGTAGAAGCGCACAACATCGGCTGATTTCAGCTCGTAGGCGTCTGCTCCTACGCTTGGCGCGATGCCGTTTACTTCATACATCCAGCCGTCCCAGCCGCCAAGGCTGCCCGCCGCTTGGCCATTAATAGAAGAGACATAGGATCCGAAGCTGCTGTCTACGACTTTGTAGCTGATTTTCGGATTCGCTTGATCAAGTGCTTGCTTCAGCAAATCCAGTGCCGTTGCCGGTTTTGCTGTATTTTTAATCGTTACCTGTTGTTTGGCGTAAATCGATCCGGAAATCCCGTCCACTTGCAGTTCTGCTGCTACCGGAACTCGAACCGTAATCGTATTGCTGCTTCGGTTGCTTACCAGTGCTCCTGCCAATGTTTGAATCGTAATCGGTTTATTGGTTGCTTGCCCGGAGAAATGAACGGCTGCCTTCTGATCATTTACTTTGACAATCGATTGGACCGTTAATCCGGAATCCTGCGTTTGGATGGCCCAATTGCCGGCCTGGTCCGCACTGCTGCTGAACTCGTCTCCAACCAGATCCACCTCGATAAGCGGATCGCTGTCGCCGCTTTCGACGACTGTTGAAGTTGATATCGCAGGGTAACGGCTGTAATAGAATCGGACTTCGTCATTTGGCTTGAGCAGGTATGCGCTTGCCCCAACTTGCGGCGCGATGCCGTTAACCTCGTACATCCAGCCGTCCCAGCCGCCTAATGTGCCCGCTTCTTGGCCATCAATGCCTTGGACGTAAGCACCGAAGCTGCTGTCCACGATTTTGTAGCCGATTTTCGGATTCGCATGATCAAGAGCGGTCTTAAGCGCATCAAGCGCCGTTGCCGGATTTTTTAATTGCTGAACCGAGACGGCTTGCTTGGCATAAATACTGTCCGAGATGCCGTCGACATTAACGCTTACCGAAACCGGCGGTTTGGCTTCTGCAATACGATACCATACGCTTTGCAGCGCTTGGATATCAGTAAGGGCAATCAGCGCTTGTTCGGTTGCCATGCCATTGCCTGAAGTGTCGTCTTCATTCCATTTGAAAGTGCCGTCCTGCAGCTGGTACAGCGCAAAAGAATCGAGAACGCTTTTGCCATTGGCCATCCAGGAATCAGACAATACATCCTCGTTAATGGCAGCCAAACCCGAAACAACGGCAGACATGCTGTTTGAATTTGCTCCATACATGACTTGCTCGTTGTTTAACTGCTTGGTTTTCAGAAATGCCTTTATTCTCGCAATCGACTGCTGCACGGCGCTGTCATTCTGATAGTTTCCTAGCGCAAGCAGACCCATTCCCGTCATGTCAGAGTCAGAAGTGCTCCCAAAAAATGCGAAGCCGCCGTCGCTAAGCTGCTTGCTTAATAGAAAGTCTAAAGCCTTTTGTTTGGCGGCTGCGTTCCATACGCCCACATCGCTGCCCAGCTTGGCGCCCGTATCGAGCGCAAGCATCGCCCACATGTGCTTGTTCGTGGAACCAAATGCACCCGTCGATGGGTTTTGCTGAGCGGCTAGCTCCTTGTATAGGTTACGGTGTGTCTCCCAAGCATCAGCCGGATCCTCTCCCATAGCGAGCAGACCAAATATATAACGGACATGGTCTGTCCCGCCAGCATTAGCTGCTAGATTTGGAGCTATGGTCTTCCAGCTAGGCAGCTTCCAGCTGCCGTCCTGCAGATTTTCTCCGGCCCCCCACAGCGCGACAATCTCCCACCAGGATTCCAAGGTTTCATTTTTATTTTTATAATAATCGACCGTTTTCCCAATCATTTCATTTAAAGCGGCGTTTCCGGTATGGTCTGCGGCTTTACTGACTTGGGGCGCAAATAAACTAAAGATTAAAACAAAACTTAAAATGGCAGGCAAGCTTTTTCTTAGGAATGTTTTCAAGGTAAGCAATGTCTTCTCTCCTTTTGGTTCTTTTTTGGCAACAAAAAAACATCTTCCGCATGGAAAGATGTTGGGGCTGTTACGTGCGTAAGAAAGCATAGGAAATTACCTATCGCTGAAGCACGAATAAACATCTCCCTCCCATCCTCGTGAGAATTTTAGAGCACTTTTATGGCAGGTCTCCTGGCTTCGCTTCATCGCTCGACGATCTCCTTCCCGTCCTAACCGGACAGTGGATAAAATGATTGTCAGCTCTGCGATACAGTGGCGGGACCGCGTCGGACTTTGACCGAACTTCCCTATTAAGCTGCTTGCGAAGATTTGCTTCACGGCAGCACCATATTAGCTATTCTATGAAATTGTAAGTACTAGACTTGTGAATTGTATCAAAAAAAAACAGATTAGACAAAGGTTCTGTTTGTTTTTTTCCGAGCGCACCGCTGCAGCCCTCAATCCCATGGATAAAGAGCCCTAGATGTGCTAACGCATATTGAGAAATCCCGTATTTTCGATATTCGCATTTACTTGAAGATCCAGCTTTAGCTTTGGGTAATACTCCGTACGCCAACTTTTCAACTGCGCCCGCGGAATTTTATGCCGGAAATATTGCCCTGTACCCAAAATATCCGCGCCGCTCGCTTGGAGCCTGGCAAACATTTGATTGAACTTTTCCGTAAGCATAGCGTCAAGCTCCTGCTTGATCAATTCACTTGTCGGGTTCCCCTTTGTTTCCAAGATAACAACCTTCAATTTTAATTTACTTTTTAAAATAGGCTTACTGCCGCTCATCTCGCTTTTTGTATCCAGAGAGTTGCTTATGATAAGCACGCTCGCATGATCCAGCACCTCAATCTTCCCTTGCGTGCTCTCGCCTTTAAAAGCATTGAAGAGCAGCGTTTCATCCGAAGTGATCTGCCCCACCATTTTTCCGTTTTTTATGACAGCCGAGCCAATATGCTGAACGGCGGTCGTTTTTCCCGACCGAATGATCGGAATGGCTACGTCTCGCGTATAAGAGTGAATGCTGCGGTATCGCAGCCATGACGGATTCAACAGATCCAGATTCCCGGCTGGCGTTTTCGGAATTTTTATGTATGGCAATTTTCGTCCTCGTTAAATCGATTAACGTGATGAAACCCATCAATACGACGCTCGCCCCGCCAATTTTGTCCGGCTGAATGAAGAAATCATCATTTGCGCCCAACCTGTCTTCTAATTCTTTCATCAAAGAATCCATAGTCCCGCTTCTCCTTGTTAACATACAATTCCTCTTACGATTTTCTCCTACTCAAGTCTTTATATACTTAAAAGGAGTGCCCTGTGATCAGGACACTCCTTCTTTTTTATAGCAGCTTCAATAACGGCTCATATACCCCATACAACAGAAGATAAAATGCAGCACCAAGCGCAGAGCCGATATAGGCTCCGTTTAACCGGATGCGCTGCAGATCGGTTTCGACCTTGCTCTCGATAAAGTACACCAGCTTCTGCTCGGTAAAGCTGTCCAATGTCTTCCGCACGATGATCCCGATAAGCGCATGCTCCGTCTCAATCATCTTGCCCGCGAAGCTCTGCGCGTATTGCTCCAGCCAGCCCTTGGTTTCCTCGTTCCCTTTAAACCATTCCCAATACGATGCAATGAACTGATTGATCAGATTTTTGATATCGGATTGGTTGACCGTATGTTTCTCTTTTACTGCAAGCTGCATCCCGGGATCGGTGATCAAAAGCTGCTTCAAGTTGCCCATTACGGCTTCGATCGTCGGCAGCAATGAGACCTTCTCGATCAGCTCATCCCGCCACTCGTTAACTGCGGCAGACACATCCTCGCGGTTTTGCATATTGTCGGCAAGCTGATAGACCATGCTCTCCAGCAATACGCGAAGCTCATGCCTAGGATTTCGCAGATCATTAATCAACAGCTGCAAATCCTCATACAGCACATTTGTCGCATCGTCGAGATTAAGCGCATTAGTCAATTCCGCGATTTCCACTGCCATTTTTTTGAGCCATTTGGAGAAAACACTGCCTTGGTTAACGAACTTCTCCTTTTCTTTCCCGAGCAGCTCGCGTATAACGAGCTTCGTTTTTTCATCTGCCGCGCGTTCTGCAGCAAACTCTACGATCTGGCTGAGCCAGCTTTGGAAATTCCCGTTGTCCATGACCCATTTCAGCGCCTTGCCCGCATAAGGCGACAGGTTGACTTTCCCTATGCTTTTGCGTGCTTTCTCATCTAATTGAACGGAGAGTCCTTTAATGTCCAGCTTAGCGAGCAGTCCCGCTGCCAGTCTCCAGCCTTGCTCGGCGAGCACGCCGCTTGGGCGCCGGTCAATCCAGGAAATCCCGATCTCTACCAGCGAGATTTGCTTTATCTTGTCCTTAAGCAAATCCTTGCTGAGCAATTGCTGCTCAACCATATTCGCGACGCCTTCAATCAGCTTATCGCGGTTTTTGGGGATAATCGCTGTATGAGGGATCCATTTCCAGCCAAACGGATGACGGAACAGCACCGTTACCGCAAACAAATCGGCTAATGCGCCCACAAGACCGGCTTCGGTCGTGTAGAGCAGCATCCGCGTCCACCACCGGTCAGGGAACACATACAAGCAGCAGGCGGCAATAACGAACAAGATCGCCAACAATATCAAGCTGCGGTTCGCTTTTTTTCTCATTGCCATTTATGCTTGCCCTCCTATCCAAAAGGTCGCTAGATGCAGCACGACGCCAATAAGCGCGCCGACTCCGATTCCGTTTATCCGGATGTACTGCAGATCCCGTCCCGCTTTCTCTTTCACGAGCTCGATCAGCTCCTCTTCGGAGAAGCTGTTCAGCTTGTCGGTAACGATTTTGCCGATGTACGAATGCTTCTGCTCCATCCATTTCAGCAGCGTGGTTTTCACGTATTGATCAAGCCGCGCGAGCAGCTCGGCATTTCCCTCCAGGTAAGCAACGCCTTCGCGTACCTTCTCTTTGATCCATGGATAGCGGGCAAGCTGCCCCTCCGCATTTTCCGCCGCGGCTTGGCGAAGCGATTCAAGGCCGCGCTGGATGTAGACGTCTAGCTTGAGATCCGCCTTCACTGCTGCCAGCAGCGTTTCTTTGCCCGCTTCGATTCGGTCGCGCAGCTGTTCGTCCGTGCGCAGTCTCGCAACAAAATTGGCGATGAATGCTTTGAGCTGCTTGCGCTGCGGATGATCCTCGGAATGGAATTTTTCCAGAAAGGATACCAGCCACTCCTGCAATCTTCCGCTTAAATTGGCTGCTTCCAGCCCCGCTGTAAAATCAATCAATTTACGTCTGAATTTATCCCCTTCATAGGAGCGGATGGCCGAATTTATAATTTGATCGATAACGGAACCGAATGCGGCCGACTTTACGATTTTTATCAGCTCCGGGATCATGAATTCGATAATGCGGTCATCATAACCGTTCTTGATCGTCCAGTCGCCCGCATCCGCAGCAATATTCGCCACCGGAATCGCATCCGCATGCTCGAGCAGGAAGGTTTGCACGGTTCTGGACAACTCCTGCAAATCGATGGTCGTAATGACGTCATTCGCCACCTGCTGCAAAATATCGTTAATGCCTTCTTCGCCGCCATGCTGCTTCAAATAAGTGACTAGCACATCGGCGATGTTGTATTCATCCAGCCGTTCCTTGATATTCGGGATGGTCAGCAGATCGTTCTGGACCATTTTAACGAGCTCGCCGATCAGGCGCTCCCGATTGCGGGAAATAATATTCGTTCCCATCCAGGCAGGCCAACTAATCCGCAATGGGTTACCGAACAACGCGCTCACCGCAAAGGAATCGGCCAGCCCGCCAATCGTCGCGGCACTGAACAATGAAAAAAGCAGACCTCCTGCAAACGTATCATGAAAGGGAAAAGCGACAAGTATTCCAATAGCCGAAAAGAGCAGCGCTAAATCCGCTTTCTTCTTAATGCTAAAATTGTTCATAGCTATGCTCCATTCCTGGTGATCTTTACCTTATTAATTATCCCATAACTATGGGGTATGAAACAATGCAGCGGCTAACCGGGTTTGACTGATATTTCTATTTCTTATAACTATTTGATTTAAAGGATATAGATTCGACACCAAAAAATAGGACAAGGCAGCCGTCTCAGCTGCCATGTCCTATTTTTCGTCGCGTTCTATTGATTAAAGGAGGAGATCAAGCTCCAATCCTCATCTGTAAGCTGATTGATCTGCCATAAGGCTACGCCCCGCAGCCCCATCTCTTTCGCTAAACGCAGCTTTGCTTGAATGCTTTGCGCGTTTTCGTACCAAAGCAAATGCGAGCCTCTTTCATCCGTAAAGGTCACGCGGTTCAAAAAGTACGGAAGCTGCATGACCGATGTCGTATCCGGATTCGCAATCCGGGTTTCTACCGCGGCAATGGAAGGAGAGCGGAAAAATTCCACGGTACCGTCCGCCTTCGTCGTCCATTGGTTCGCCTGCTTAGATATGCCGAGCAGAAGCTTATCAGCTGGAATATGCGACAGCGCATCCCGCACGGAATCTCCTACCAGCGTAAGCGGCGCAGACGGCAGCCCGCTTTCCGCATGCGTGAATTCATATGCCATCAGCACGACCTCGTCAGCCAGCTCCCCGATTTGTTTGTAATCATAACCGGCATAGTAATAAGAAGGCGGGACAACAACGGTCAGCTTGGTCTCGCTGCTTAATTCAGCCTTTATCTCACGGATCAAGCTCGTAAACGAATCTTTGGAGGAAGCAGGAACGAGACCCTCGAAATCGATGGCAACACGGTCAAATCCGTACACCGGATTTGCTAGAATCTCTCCGAGAGATGAAACAAAAGCTTTGCGGGCTTCCGCATCGATAACGAATTCACCAAGCTTTTGAAGCGTCGTATTCCCGAAAACCATCACTGTTTTCTCAGAACCGCTGGCATCGGCCGCAGCAAGCGTCTGCTCCCAGCCGCTCGGCGGCGCAAAGGCGACGTTTGCCATGCCGTTTCCTTGGTAGTTCAGCTTTGCCCAATCGAAGATCAGCTCGTCAGTATCAGCAAAGCGCTCTTGTTTCTTGTATGGGCCTGCTTCCGCATAGAAAGCGGAAATTTCAAGCTGATGGCCCTCGCTGCGGAAGCCGATCAAGCGATCGACCATCACCGCGGCTTCGCGGCGCGTCAGCGCTTTTTTGGGAAGGAACAGCCCTTTATTATCCCCTTGCATGATAGCATCCGAGTAAGCTCTCATGACATAAGGAGCCAGCTTGGGATCGATTTGATCCCGGTCTCCGTAAGCCGCTTGCTTGCCCGCCTCCACCCAGCCCGATTCCAGCCATTGCTGCTTCTCCTCGGCGGATTTGTCCTGCAGCAGCGCAAAGGCGGTTAATGCCGCTACTTCCTCCCGCTTTATGCTTTGGCCCGGATTAAATTTGCCATTCTGAATGAATAGATCCAACCATCCGGCGTCATAGGCTTGTTTAATCGTGCTGTAAGACCAGCGCTCCTTCTGAACGTCAGATAGCGCGGCCGTTTTCTCTTTGGCTGCTGCCGGCTTAACGGATTCTACCAATAGCTTAACAAATGCCTCTCTCGTTAATGCCGCATTGGGGCGATATGTACCGTCCTCATATCCCGTTACGACACCCATTGCAACTAACCGATAGATCGATTCCGCTGCCCAATCCTTCTCCGGCACATCCCGATATAATTTCAACTGTGCATCATAAGCAAACGCCTGCAACGAAGTCCCTATCATAAAAAGCAGCAATATTCCAATAAGCGTAACCGTCTTCCCCCGAAGCTTCACCCTATCCCTCTCCCTATTAGAGCAAATCTATCACTCTATTTATTTGATCGAGAGTATGATAGCCTATTTCCCAACGAAAGTCCAATGCATCCATCTTATGGGATTAGCTTCTTCGATATGGACTAAGGTTCGGTATAAGGACAGGGTGAAACGGACTGCCTCCTACTTGTGTTCATATGAGATTCGATATTCCTAAATGTACTGCTCACTGTCCCAACCAGATAGAAACTTGAGAGCTGCATCTTGTCCAGATTGAAAGAGCGAGTCCCGGTCTTCTGCGCTCAAATCGAACTGAGTCGCAGTCACCCGGCCTGTCGGGATAAAAACGGTCCGTTTTTTGGCGTGTTTGTCCACATGCCGTTGATCATGAGCTTTAAGCATGGTCTGGAACATGGCACGAAACATGGAGAAGGGGCCGCGAACGTCATGAAATGGGATTTCCGCATGTTCTCCTAATAACCGGAATCCAAACGTAGGCCAACGCGGAATCCCCTCCACATCAAAGAGCCAGATTGGATAATTGCTTAGAAGCCCGCCGTCCAGAATATAAGACGGTTTTCTTCTTAGGTTCGTTTTCAATCGGTACGGTTGAAAGAAGTAAGGAATGGTTGTGCTCATCCTAACCGCGGCGGCAATCGGAAACTGGGAAGGCGAAATATCATAACGTGACAGGTCGTCCGGCAGGACCAACATCTTTCCACTGCTGATATCGGAAGCAATAATTTTCAGTTTTCCCTCTGGCAGATCATCGAAGGTTGATACGCCTTTCTGGTTCAGCAAATAGGTTAACTTGTCTTCTAGCGGTGTGTTTAAGTAGATTCCTGACCGGAATATAAGTGGAATTGCTTTACCGACTATGGGTACATAATGAATCCATGTTCTTCCGAGCAAATGGGAGTAATCGAGCGTATTCATGATTTCGATTAATTCCCGGGCGCTGTACCCGCAGGCTAGAAGTGCAGCCACGACTGCGCCGGCGGATGTACCTGCTAAGCGCTCCCACGTGTATCCATTAGCCTCCATTACTTGAATAGCGCCAATAAAAGCAATCCCCCTTACGCCCCCGCCTTCAAACACGGCATCCGCTTTCATAGACGTCTCTCCTTCCAGCCCTTCAAGAGCTAAACGAACGTACGATGGGTTTATATATAAATATAACTATTCAACGAATTCATGTATGTTGTATTCATGGCAGCCTTTGCAAATTGTGATGCGCCTTGTATGACAAATGGAAAAAGCCCCACTCCTGAGAGTGGGGTTAGGCAACAAATACCGTTATGATCTGAATCTTGTTCAGACAGCATACAAGCATCAAATCACTTCCCGCCCATCATTATCAGGTAAGGAAGGAAAAGGAGCATGCGGCTCAAGCTGGTACCAGAATGCCGTTGAAGCGATATCGCTTTGCTGCGGCAAATACCTTCCTCCGGACCGCCAGCCAAGATCCTGGATCGTTACCTTTAAATCACTCTGGAACCGGATCGGATCCATGATATGCCACCGGTACATCCCGAACCGCTGCTGGCTGCGATATAATCCGTCCGGCTTGATCGCTTGATGCATCCCGAGATACGCGGTCGAATAAGTGGAGTACTTCCCGATCGGCTGCTCCCAGTTCCAAGCCCCGCCAAAATAATCCTCGGTGCCCGTTCCGCATATCGTCGGAAATTGCTTATCCCCGTCCATGTAAAACTTAATTTCGCCTTCGCCCCACCAGCCTGTATTGTTTACCTGCCAAGCCAGATACGTTCCGATGTATTGTCCTCTACCGTTTACGCCGTCCAGTATCGTATGGACTTCGCCGTAGGGTACGGGATTTGATCTTCTCCACTGGGCATGGAAATAAGCCATGTCATCCGGTACATCCGTCAAGGTGTAATCGACCTGATAATAAAGTACGACCTTATTTGACTCTTTGTTCTCAACGGTCATTTTGGCATGCTTCCGGAACGGCATCAGCCAGTAGCTGTTCATACCGCCCGCCGGGTTCACGGCGATGGGCTGCGAATTCACGTCGCAGCGTTCCTGCCATCCGTTGCAGAAGAAGTCGCCAAGCGGCGCTTCGACGGAAGGCTGCTCCTCTTCGTCCCAAAAGATGCGAAGGATCATATTTCTCCAATGCGTCGGAGAGCATGTCAACCATATATGCTGAATCGCTCCCGGACCGTCAATTTCAGCCATAGTGAAGGTCGCTCCAGCCTCAATTTCCACCGAAGGAGATACCTTCCAGCCGATTCCTAGATCCCGTGCGCAATTTGCACCGGTTCCCTCCGCTGCCATTCCGCCCTTGCCCTTTTCCCCGTTAAAATTTTCCGCGCTTATCGACCGGGTCTGTGCGTCAGAAACTCTAGCCAAACTGCCAATTCCCATTTCTAGACCGTTAAATTTATTCATGGTTTTTATGCTCCCTTCCAGATAAGTACAGCTTTTCAAATAAAGACAGACAACCCTCGGTTGATGTAATAACCGAGCCATAATATAATAGAAGATGCTTTCTATTATTCGGTCATTCAAATCATGTTATCGTTTACATTGCTTATGTTATCATAATTTTTTTGGAACTTCTTTAGTTCAACTTGTTATTATTTGTCCAATCTTGCTATTTTGGAGTGATGAAATGGAAGCGTTTTCCGATCCTAAGAAAACATTGATGCTGCAGCTCTCGCCTAATGTTCGCAGAGCTTGGAATCACCGTGAATCAGGCATGCGTTTAAAAACGCGCATTATATTCGATTATGAGCTGCTTTACTTGGAGAAGGGGGAGCTTACGTTAAGGATCAGCGATACCGTTCATGACCTCCTTCCTGGGGACATCGTTTTATTTAAGCCCGGCAAGGAGCATGAATTTTTGGAATCCGTCGGCGAATGCTGGATGCCGCATATCCACTTTGACGCGCTTTACGCAGATAATCTGGAGGAAGTGCCCATCAGCTACAAAAGCTTAGCGGATTGCAGCGAGCAAGAAAAAAGCTGGATTCGCGAAGACGTTCTGGAATCCGTCCTGCAAATACCGGATATCATTCGGGTCGATAACCACGGGGAAATATTAAAAACGCTGCAGCAGCTCATCCATGCTTATGAACGGCGGGATCTGGATTTTTTCATTTTGCAGAAATCACTCGTTTTAAAACTGATTTATCTGATCATGAAAGGCTTGGAAAATAGCGAGCTGTCTCGTCGCCGGGTCCATCATAAATCGCTTGACGCGGCAGCAACGCTCATCATGGAACGATTTGACCAAACAATCCTTCTGGAGGAGCTTTCCAAGACAGCCACGCTCAGCGTCTTCCATTTCTCAAGGCTGTTTAAACAAAAATACGGCCTCACGCCGCATCAATTCCAGATGCGCTATCGTATTGAAAAAGCAAAACATCTTATGATTTATACGCCGCTTTCGATCACAACCATCGCAGAGAAGGTCGGCTACGGCAGCGTCTACGCATTTAGCAAAGCCTTTAAGCAAATCGAAGCGATATCACCGCGAAAATTCATCCAAGGCTTTACCGGTTCGAACGAAATCTAACAAGCGTAAACGGCTTTCGCCGTCCTCTGGCGGCACATCCTCGTTTCGCGGTGAAATATAGGCTTAGTATAAGTTTCAAACTTATACTTTCCTATATTTTAAAAAAAGAAGAAGTCCCCGCCTAACAGCATGATGCCGTTAAGCGGGGACTTCTCTTAATCCATATGTCTCAGCAGCTCATCAGCTTCCAGCAGCATGACGCCGCTAAGTTGAACGCTTAACTGGACAGGGAGCGAAGGACGGCTATCCCAGGAAGGACCGCATAGCCCGTTTTCCATATCCAGCCCTTGCTTCGTCAAAATCGCCGCGTTCGCCTTAATAACCTCCCTAACCTCGTTCATTTCCGGAGCGACCCGCAGCAGCTCAGCCAAGTAGCGGACTAGGATGCCTTTAAACAGCCCTGTATCGTCAATACCTTCATTGGGCAATACAAGACTTTCCGGATTGCATAACCTTTCGATGCAGGCATGCGCCGTTCGCTTCGCGTCCTCCAGAAAAGACCAATCATTTGTGCAGCGGTAGAGCTCAACGCCTGCGCCGATGAAAACCCCTTGGCAGTAAGTAAATACCCAATCATAATCGATCTGCATGTCGCCATTCCGGTTGATTCCATCCCATACAAAGCCGGTAGCGGGATCAACCAAATGGTCCTTATTCCACCTATAGATGTTCAAAGCCCAGTCCAGATCGGACTTGTCTCCGAAGCATTGATGCAAACGGGCGGCAAGTATGGCGGCAGGCGCGTTTGCCGGCGTATTTTTATAATCCAATTGCCCTTTGTTCCACGCCATGCCGCCGCCGAGCTGCTCGCTCCATGCGGTCTGAATATCAGCCCACAATTCTAGTACGCTCTGCTTGTACTTTTCATCCCGGGTGGTTTGATACGCCCTGAGCAAAGCTAAAGCGAGCCATTCCATATCATCATAATAATGGTGGAGAAAAGTACCGCCGTTGCTTTGGAGGATGCCATCGTAAATCGCCTCGATGCGCTCCATGTACCGTGCGTCGCTTGTCCGGCTCCATCCATCAATAAAAACATCGATCACATGTGCCTGCCACCAGTAATAATAGTTCTCTCCCGGCGGGTTTGCCTCCCGCGGATACCATTGGTTCATGATCGAGGCGCTCTCGTTCCAATAATTCCAGATCAAAGCGTTCTGTACGAAATCAACTTCTTTTCCATGGTTCATCCGCGTTGTTCCGCCATTTTCTCCAGCAGCATGACCCCGCTGAGCTGTACGCTTAGCGATACGTTTTCCTCCGGCTTGGACGTCCAATCATGATTGAACAAAGCCTGGCCATCCGCTTTGCCGTTCAGCCACAGCTGCTCGGCATTTACGAGAAGCAGCTGCGTCGCGCGGTCACCGCCCTCTTCCTTCGCAAGCTCGGCTGCGTATCGGATCAGGATACCCTTGAATAAACCGCCGTCGCCCGTTTCCTCATCCGGCAGCACCCCCGTAACGGGATCGGCCAGCTCCGCTGCAGCTGCGTCAAATGAGCGAATCGCATCCTCCAAATAGGCTTGCTCGCCGCTTGCTCTGAATAATTCAACCGCGGCGCCGATAAATACGCCCTGACAATAGGTGAATTTCCAATCTTTATCGATGGCCCCGTCGCCCGTTCGGTTCATCCCGTCCCAGACAAAGCCGCTGTCCGGATCGACTAGGTTTTCCTTTTGCCATTTGTAAATTTTTTTCGCCCATTCCAGATCGCTGTCGTCTTTAAAGGCCAGGTACAAGCGCACAGCCAAGATAGCAGCTGGCGCGTTAGCGGGAGTATTCTTGTAATCGGGCTGGGATTTCTGCCACGCGATCCCGCCTCCCATATGCTCGTTCCAGCCGGTCTTAATATCTTCCCATAACACCAAGGCTGCTTGCTTATAAGTCTCTTCTCCCGTTGCCGCATAAGCGCGCAGCCAAGCAAGCGCCATCCACTCCATGTCATCATAGAGCTCATTTGGCAGCGACCCGCCGTTTCTCTCCAAGATTCCCTCATAGAAAATACGCAGCCTTTCCGCATACCGCGGCTCACCAGTTCTTAGCCATCCATCCACCAGCACGTCAACCGCATGCGCCATCCACCAGTAATGAAATATCGTATTGCAGCTGCCGTTCGGACAAGGCGTTTCTATATTGTACATCTTGATTTCATCATTCCAGAAAAAATGCTCAAGCGCCGCCTGCGCCTCGTCCGCCCGCTTCTCCCATACACCGATTGCCGTTTTGTTCATCTGCCGTCTCCCCCTAGGTCATGATATGAAATGTACCGTCTGCGCTATCCGATAACCGCTATCCTTTAATTCCGCTGAAAGCAATGCCCTGTACAAAGTAACGCTGCAGCAGCAGGAACAAGATCAAGATCGGTAAAATGGCAACCAAAGCCCCTGCCATCATCGGGCCAAAATCCGTCTGGAAATTGTACGAGAATGCCTGCAGCCCCATTTGGACCGTCGCTTTCGTTGGATCGTTAAGTACGATCATCGGCCAGAGAAAGCTGTTCCAGCCCGCTTGGAACGTAAAGATCCCTAATGTGGCAAGCGCCGGCTTCGTTAACGGAAGATAGATTTTCCAAAAAATATTAAATTCTCCGCAGCCCTCAATCCGCGCCATCTCCAGCATATCGGTAGGAAGCGTCAGGAAAAATTGCCGCATGAAGAAGACCGCGAACGTGCCGGAAGCGCCGGGCAAAATAATGCCCCAAAAGGAGTTCATGAGACCATGCCCTCCCGAACCCAGCAGATCGTTCCCGCCAAAAAACGGGAGATGCTGCAGCACGTAAACGCTCGGGATCATCGTTACGATGCCGGGTATCATCATCGCCGCCAATAAAATTCGGAACAAAGGCTGGCTGAGCTTGAATTTGAGCTTCGCGAACGCATAGCCCGCCAATGAGCCTAAAAAGAGATTAAATATTACCCCTGCGGCTGCCAGCACGAAAGAGTTCCAGAAATACAAGCCAAAAGGAACAGTGGTAAACGCTTTTTTGTAATGCTCGAACGTAATATCCGTTGGCAGCCATTTGATCGGCATCGCAAAAATTTGATCATCCGGTTTTATCGAGGTCAAAACGCTCCAGTAAAAGGGCAAAAACATGACGATTGCGATCAAGGCGCAAACGACATAATAGATCGTTTTCATCAAACCCTTGCGCAGAGGAGTGTCTCCGATCGTTTCCATTAGCTGCTCGCCTCCTATATCACAGACTCTTCCGCTTTTGTTATTCTCATATTAATGATGGAGAAAATAAGGATCGCCACGGCCAGAACGAAGGCCTGCGCCGATGCATAGCCCATTTGCAATTGATTGAAGCCTTGCTGGTAAATTAAATAGACGGGTGTTTTCGTGACATTGGCAGGTCCCCCCTGCGTAAGCACAAACGCCTGGTCAAATAGCTGAAGCGCGCCGATTATGGATAACGTGCTGACCAGAAAGGTCGTCGGCCTAAGCTGCGGCCATGTAATAAACCGGAAGCAATCGAGCTTAGTCGCGCCGTCCAGCCGTGCCGATTCATATAAATAATCCGGAACGCCCTGTAAACCAGCCAGATATATAATCATGTTGGAGCCGACGGATTGCCATAGCGTAACAAGAATGATCGAAAGCATCGCCGTTTCCGTCTGCGCTACCCATGCCGGCCCGGTTATGCCAATGTAGGATAACATTCCGTTTACTAATCCGTACTCGGGGTGGAGCAGCCAAATCCAAACGGTAGCCGCGGCTACCGACGATGTCAAGGTCGGCAAATAATTCAAGGTGCGGAACAGCTTAATGCCGCGCCAAGCCCGGTTCATGAGAATCCCTAAGGATAGTGAAATGATAATGTTAAAAGGGACGAAAATAACGGCATACAAGAATACGTTTTTGAATGTTACCCACAATAAATCATCATCCAGCAGCCGGCGGTAATTATCGAAGCCTATCCAGTCCTTGCGGCTCAGCACATCATAATTGGTGAAGCTTAAATAAAGCGCCATAAATACCGGGATGACCGTAAACACAAGAAACAAAAGCATAGTCGGCGTAATAAACAAATACGCGGTCCTCGCCTGATGACGCTCCAGCTTTCTAACGGAAGCCATAGGAACTCCCCCTCAATTGGAGAAAGGGAGGTTTTCCTCCCTTTCTGTTTTCACGAATATTGCTTATTTTACTTCGCGGTTATCCTCGAGCAGCTTATCCCCTTGCTCCTGCGCCTTCTTCAGCGTATCTTCTATGCTTTGCTTGTTCTGCTGAAACAGCTGGAGATTCGGTATCAAAGCATCACCCTCCATGACGGAGTACCCCGGGTGATTCGGACGTACCTTCGCAAACTCCAGCGTTTCCATAAATGGCTGCCAGAACGGGTCGTCCTTGAAAAACGGATCTTCGAGAGCCGGCTTGTAGCCCGGAATGTTCAAGCTGGTTTTCGCCCAAAGCAGCGCATTGTCTTTGTTCGCAAGCCACCATTTAATAAATTCCCATGATTCCTCTTTATGCTTCGCGCCCTCCGGAATAACTAAGCCAAAGCCGCCCATGACGCTTGCTTTATCGCCATTTGGTCCCGCTGGCGGCGGTACGATTCCGAAATCCAGATCCTTGCCGTATTTTTTATAAGTGCTGAGCATCCACGGCCCTGTATACTGCATGGCAAGCTTGCCGGTCACGAATGCGTCCTGCCCTTCGCCCAGTCCTTGCTCGAAGCCGACTTTGTAAACTTTGTCTTGGTTCAACAAGCGGTCCCAGTATTGCAGCACTTGTTTCCCCTGCTCGTTATTGAAATTCGTTTTGCCGTCCTCCGTAAGCATTTGCGCGCCCGCTTGCTGCAAATACATATTGAACAATCCAACATCGCCGAGCGAGAAGCCGGCTACTTCAAGCTTGTTTCCGTTCCATTTCGTCAGCTTGGCTGCGGCATCCGCGAGCTCATCCCATGTTTTCGGCGGCTCGATGCCCGCATCGGCAAGCAGCTTCTTATTATAGAAAAGCGCGCGCGCATCTACTGTCAGCGGCAGGCCGTAAAGCTTATCGTTCAAGGAGAGCTCTTTAAGCGACTCCTCGAAATAATCATCGCGGGAAATGCCATCGCGCTCTAAATATTCATCAATGGGATGCAGCACGTTTTTGGGCGCATACAGCGATGTTCTCCAGCGGTCCCAAAAAAGAATATCCGGCGAGCCGCCCGAAGTAGCCGCCGTCAAAAACTTGGTGATCATATCCTGCTGCAGCACATACTTCACATGTATTTTGCTTTGCGACTTATTGAAGGCATCGACCATGGTCTCGAACTGCGCTTGCCCTTCGCCGCCCCAATCTCCCCAGAAGGTTAATTCTACTGCTTTCGCGTTTTTTTCATTTCCGTCTCCCGCATTCGTAGAACCGTTCGTATTATTCTGGTTTGTGTTGTTACCCGAGCATCCTGCGATAAGCCCGATGACGAGCAGCATTGCCGTCCCTTTCATGAACCATTTTTTCAATTTCATTGCCATGCCTCCCTTTTCGTATTTATCTTGGCTAGGGTAAAGAAGCTTCCTCCCCCTAACCGTAAACGCTTTCATAAAATGAGTATATTGGTATATGGTGTGTATGTCAATATGAATTTATTTCTACATTTTACAAGCTAATATATCATTATAATCGATATACCATTTCAAAAAAAAACACCCCTGAAGGTCAGGGGTGTTACCGGCGTACCTTATCGGTTGAATCACCGATAATTAAATCCGCTTCTAGCATGACTTTATTAGGAACCGCCTGCCCCTGCATAATTTGCAGAACATGGCCGACGGCCAAACGTCCCATTTCCTCTTCATTTTGCCTGATGTGGGTGAAGGCATATCCGCCGCCAAGCCCCGTAGGCGGACTATCGAAGCAAATTATAGAGATATCCTGCGGGATCCGGAGTCCGATTCTTTCCACGGCTGCTTTGGCAAGCAAAGCAATGTTATATTCAATCGCGAACAAGGCCGTGATCTCGGGACGGCTCTTCAAATGCGCCATTAATTTGTCGATATCCTGCTCGATATTGTTCCCGCTGAACGAATTCGGCAGCGTGGAGGTCAGATCATTTACCCACAGCCCCCGATCCACCGCAATCCCATGCTCGGCATGCGCTTGAATAAAGCCTTCAATCCGTTCCTCGACAGCCGTCGTATCCGTTGGCGGAGGCGACAAAAATGAAATATGGCGATGACCGAGTTCAAATAAGTGGGCTGTCGCTTTTCTTGCCGCCGCGGCATTATCCGTGCTGATTGAGGCTGCGGATACTCCCTTTAAATGACGGTCAATCAATACTAAAGGAAACCGGCCGATAACCAGCTTCAAAATTTCCTCATTGAAGTATTCGCCTTGGGCCGGGAATACGATTAATCCGTCAACTCCCAAATGAAGGAGCTTCTGAATCGACAGCTCTTCATTGGCGGGAACGCCGAAGGATCGGCGAAGGACGAGAAAACAATCATGTTCCCTTGACGCTTCTTCCATGCCATAGATCAAGCCTGTTCCGTAGCTGTTGCCAAAATCGGTAATGACGAGCCCTATCGTTGTCATTTCCGTGGAGAAAGCAGCAACAGGCGCCCCAGAAGAGGCTGCCACTGTCCCAAAATCGGTGTCAGGATCGGCTACAAATGACCCTCTGCCCGGCTTTCTTACAATTAAGCGCTCATTCGTAAGCAGCTCAAGCGCTTTTTTGCTCGTAATACGGCTGACGCTGTAGGCTTCTGCCAGTTCCTTCTCCGAAGGGATTCGTTCTCCGACCCCATAGACCTTCGTTAAGATTTGGTTTTTTACCGATTCAAATATTTTTTCGTACATCGGTTTAGATGATGTTTCATTCAAAGCGAGCCCCTCCCTTCCATTCCAGCCTATCTGCACAACCTAATAATATATCATGATATATCATTTAAAGCTGTTTTGCAATGGATTTTCAACCGCGTCAGACCAACAGGCCAATCCTACATGCTGATTGGCCTAACAAATTGAATCCGTGCTTATTCCGTTGTTTTTTTCGTATCCTGCCGATAATCGATTGGCAGCTTGCCGTACATTTTTTTGAACATATCGCTAAAATGCCGGGCATTGTTGTAACCAACCTTGTCCGCGATCTCATAGACCATCAAATCGGTCAGACTAAGCATGTCTGCCGCATGGCGCATGCGAACCTCCGTTACATATTGCTTAAAGTTTTGTTTCGTATGCTTCTTGAAGAAGCTGCTGAAATAATAAGGGTTCATGAAAGCCATGCTTGCCATCGACTCCAGCGTAATCTCCTCGCTGTAATGCCTATCGATGTATTGCTTGATTTTAGCCAGCACGATTTTGTCCTTATTGCCGGAATCGCTGTCCATTTCATTGTAGGTTTTCTCAAACAAACCGATAATTTCGGTGCTCATCCAATCAAAGGTCTCGAAGGAAGCGAGCAGCTGCTGCAGCTCCCGTTTGTCCAAGGCGCGTTCTGACAATCGCACGCCTGATTTGAACAGCTCCTGAATAATAAACGACATCGAGGAAAAGCAGGTGGATACGGCAAGAGAACGATTGCCGTACGTTTCGTTTTTTATCGTATCCAGCCATCCGGCCAGCGCAGCCTGTACCTCGGACCATGCCTTTGCCGTCATCCCGCGGATGACCTCCCATTGCAATTCATACAGTTCCTTATCGAAGGAATGCTGCTGCTCCTGCGGAACAAAGCCCAACACGCGGTTCAAGCCCACAAAATATTTCATTTCCATCGCTTGCTCCGCTTCGCGGTAAGCATCTGCCAGCTTCATCAGCCCGCTCGCCGGCCGGCTGAGGGATGCCGAAACCTTCAGCTTCAGAAAGATTTCTATTTTCTTTTGCATGTCTTCTGCCAGCATGAACGGCTCCTCCGGCTCGCCATGGCTGAGAACGCAAACATGCCGATCCCGCTTCATAAAAACATAACCGATACCGGTATCGGTTATGAGCTCCTGCAGCATGTTGCCAATCGCGAATTCGATCAGCTTCTTTTCCTTTTCCGTCCAGCGGGCCGTCTCTTCTGTCAAGCGCTCAACCTCGACGATCATAACCGAATAGCGGGGTCCTTGAAGCTGGGCATCCGTTTCTTGAAAGGATTTCGTATTGGGCGACAAATTGCCGTCCGTTAATTGAATGAGGGCTTCCTGCATTTCCTCATGCCGGCTTTTTCGCTCCAGCAGCTGCAGCTTTCCTTTTCGCTTCTGCTCCTCGTTATGCTCCGTTATTAATGAAATGGCTTTGCCCAGCACGCTCTCCAGCTGCATCTTCACGACCGGCTTCACCAAATAGTCGATCGCCCCAAACGCAACCGCGTCTCTTGCATAGGAAAACTCCTGATATGCGCTAATAAAAATCACTTTTACCGGCAATCCTCTTTGCTTGATCTCTTTTATGATATCGATGCCAGACCGATGCGGCATGCTAATATCGCTAATAACCAGATCGGGATTCAGGTCTTCGATAAGCTGCATGAGCTCGTTGCCGTCATAGGCATGACCGACGATTTCCATGCCGAACGACTCCCAATCCATCAGCTTCCGCAATCCTTTTATGATAATCGGTTCATCATCTGCCAGAATGAGTCGTATCATGCGTCAGTTCCTCCTTCACCGGAAATAGCATCAGCACCGAGGTACCGACATGCTTGCGGCTGCTTACCGATACGCCGTAGCCTTCTCCGCAAACCGATTTTATTCGTTCATGCACATTTTTCACGCCGACATTTTTGGAAGGGGCCGCTGCATCCCCAAGCATCGCGTTAAGGCGATCGAGCTCCGTCTTATCCATGCCTACGCCGTCATCGTAAACGGTAACGGCAAGCTTATTTTCCCAAAGCTCGATCGATATTTTCACAATGCCCTTTCCTTTGAGACGAAGCCCGTGCTGAATCGCATTCTCGACGATCGGCTGCAGGGAAAGCTTTAGGATCGGCCATTCCCTATTTACTTCTTCCGAAATCTCGCATCTGAGCTCGAATCTGTTTTCAAATCTTACCTGGATGATATAGAAATAATCTTTAAGATGCTCCAGCTCCCGCTGGATGGTCACCCAATCCTCGCCGTAATCGATCACGTATTTCAGCTGATTCGAGAGCGACAATATCATATCCGCTACTTCGTCCGCATCGCTGTGGACGGCATTCATCCGAATGACCTCCAGCGTATTATATAAATAATGAGGCCTAATTTGACTCTTCAGCGCATTCAGCTCGGTTTGCTTATGCTTAATCTCGGCTACATAAGCCTCATTGATGAAGGCCTGCAGCCGGTCCACCATCCGGTTGAAGCCATGGGCCAATCTTCCCATCTCATCATTGCTTTTCACTTCGACCTGTATTTCCAGATTTCCTGATTCCACCTTGGCCATTTGCTTAATCAGCCCTCGAATCGGCGCGGCGAGCCGTCTTGAAAACCAGGTGCCCATAAAGATAAGCACGAGCGAGCAAATGCCGATCGCGATATAAACCGCTGAGCTGGTCGTACCAAGCTGCTTGTATATCTCCTCGTTCTCGAATTTAACCAGCAGCCGGCCTTTAATAAACGGAATCTCCTCGCTTAAAATAAGCTTTCTATGGTCGTTTTCCGAGGAGATAGGGATTTGGATGGCAGCCAGCTCCTGATTGCTGAAATATGGCCGCTCTTTATCGTCAAGCACATACAGCTCGTCCTTTTCTCCCAAATTGAGCTCGCGCAAAAACTGGTCCGCGATTTTGGCGTCGACATCAAAAAATAAAGTGCCTACGATTTTGGGCTCCCGCGTGAGGGTACCGGATGTATCGATCAGGTTCCTGCCGATCGTAATGACGTTGTCCTGGGAATTAAAAATATAATAATCCTCATGCGTCGGATAAATCATCAGTCCGGTAGGGTCATCCTTCATCGTGCTTAGCCAATCCTCTATGGGCAGCTTATCCGGAATGATCACTTTATTTTCTTTCGTCTGATAATAAAGCTTGCTGTCCTTCGTCCGGACAAAATAAGCGCTCGTGATGTACCGGTCGCTGTACATAATCATTTTGAGAAAAGCATCGATCGGAACGGAATTAATTTGCTGCAACTCATTTACGTTGCGGGTCTGATTGTCGGAGAAGCTGTCCTGCAGGCCGTCATATCGCCCCGTGTACATTAGCATAGAGATTTCGTTATAGTTATTGAACGCGGAATTCAAATTATAGCTGATATAGAGAACCATCTGGCGCAGATTATCGTTCGTGTACCGCTCCACATGTCCCGTAAAAGTCTGTACGGAGAAATAACTGAGCGCAAACAAAGGAATAAATCCGACTAATATAAATGCCGCCGAAAATTTCACGAATACGCTGTTCCATCTTTGCCCCCACGATTTCATCGATATGTTCCTCCTATGCAAACGCCGCCCCATGGTTTGTGTGCTTATCATAACATGAAACAGCTGTTCCCTTAATCTGGCCCGGCAAGCAACAGGCACAGCCGGAAATTCCTCAAGAGGAGCTTCCGGCTGTGCGGCAGATGCGGATGTTTAATTTCGGGCTTACCCTTTGATTGCGCCAGACGAGACGCCTTTGACAAAATACTTCTGCAAGGAAAGAAATGCGATGAGTACCGGGACAAGCGACATCGTCGTACCCGCGAAGATCATGTCCCAACGGGATGAGAATTCGCCAACGTAATAGAACAGCTCGACAATCATCGTTTTGGCATGGCCGGATGGCAGCACCATCATCGGCATCAGGAAATCGTTCCAAATCCCGAGACCCTGCAAAACTACCATGCTGGCCGTTACCGGCCCTAGCAATGGGAATACGATTTTCCAAAATATCCCCGTTCTTGTGCAGCCGTCTATCTCTGCCGATTCCTCGATTTCCCGAGGGATACCCTTGAGGAAACTAGTATAGAGCAGGACGCCGAAGCCGACGGAACCGGAAATATACACAAGGATAGGCCCCGTCAGGGTTCCGAATAGGCCGATCATCTTCAACTGCTTGAACAACGGAATCATGTATACCTGGAAAGGAATCATCATGCCGAAAAGGAAATACGTGAACACGCCGTTCGTCCACTTCGAATCCGTTCTCTCGATCGCATAGGCAGCCATCGGAATGACGAGCACCATGGCAATTATGGAGACAAAGGTTAATATCGCGCTGTTAAGCATCGCTGCCGGGTACTGGGTCTCCGTCAAAAGATACTTGAAGCTATCCAGATAAAGCCCTTTCGGGAAAGCGATCGCGTCGCGCATGATTTCGCCGTTGCTCTTGAAGGCCGACATGATATTAAAGTAAATCGGAAAAGCAAACACAGCAGCGATAACAAACGTAACGGCGAAAACGACGACTTCGTTGGCCTTAATCTTTTTTTTCATCCTACATTTGCACCTCTCTTTTCCGCAGAACCTTCATTTGAATCAAGGAGATTGCAAGCGTCAGCAGGAACAGAACCATCGAAAGCGCCGTACCAAAGCCCTGCCTCAATTCGCCGAAGCCTACTTTATAAATGATATACGTCAACGTTTCGGTTGCGAATCCCGGACCGCCGTCGGTCATGACCGCGATTTGATCGAAGATTTTGAGTGAGCCGATCATGGAGAGCATCAAGCATACCGTCATCGCACCTGCGAGCAAAGGAAAAGTAATGCTTCGGAACTGCTGCCAGCGGTTAGCGCCGTCAATGCTCGCCGCTTCATGCAATTCCTGCGGGATGCCTTGGAGCCCTGCCAAATAAATGACCATATAGTAACCGGCTGCCTTCCAAACGGTTGAGAGAATAATCGCGATTAAAGCAAAATCGGGATTTCCCAACCAATCTGCCTTCAGGAAACCGAGACCTGTCATATCCAACAATTGATTTAAAACGCCAAAGTTGTAATTCATAATGATCATCCAAATAAAGCCCATAATAATACCGCTCATTAATACCGGAAAATAGAAGATACTGCGGAAAAAGTTTCGAAACCAACGCACCTGATCTACTAAAATGGCAAGCAGCAAGGCTAGCGCATTTTCCAAAATCACGAGTGAGAATGCGAAGATCAACGTGTTTTTCAAAGCATTGTGAACCCTTGGGCTGCTTAGGATTTCCTTGAAATTATCAAGACCGATGTACCGGATATTGCTGCTTAGCCCATCCCATGAGGTAAAGCTTAAATATACGCTGCTCAGCGTCGGGACGATGACGAAAGCCGTATATAGTAGAAATGCGGGCAATATAAACCAAATGGCATAATTTGTCCATTTCTTTTTCTTTAGCTGGGCAATCATGGCTCTCCTACCTCCTAGGTTCTTGATAAAAAGAGAACCTCCGCGTAAGCAGAGGCTGCTCTTTCCGTCCTTCTTTCTTTACAACTCATGCTTTATTGTTGATTTGCTTTTACATTGCTGTCGTACTCAGCGTCTGCTTTTTTCATATATTCGGTTACGTCGCCGTTTTCCAATACAAGCTCCTGAAGAAGCTTGTAGTACCAGTTGCGGAATTGCGGAGGAATCGCATTATCGCCGTACCAGTTCGCCAGGCCTAACGATTTGTTCACCGCGGAATCGCCAACCAGCTTCATTACTTCTTGCATTTGCTCGCCTGTTTCATAAGTCACTTCAGCCGATGTCGTCGGAATGCCGTTCACGGTAGCAAGGTAAGGTCCGTATTGCTCCGGCTCAAAGAAGAATTTGATGAACGCTTTGATCGCTTCTGCTTTATCCGGGTCTTTGGCACCTACAGCCGATAGCGACCAGCCTGCAAGGCTAGGCAGTTGGTTAATATTCACTTTGCCGCTGCGGTCAGGGATGGCGTAGAAGCCAAACTCGAAGCTTGGATCGGCTTCCGCGATTTGTCCGAACATCCAAGGACCGGAGAACAGCTGAGCCGCTTTGCCGCTCACTAGAATGGAAGCTGTTTGGTTGTCAGCCGTGCTGAGCCAGCCTTTATCCACGTATTTGCTGAATAGTTCTTTGTAGTCGGTTACCGCTTGAACCATGCCGGCATCCGTGAAGCTTGCCGTTTTTGCCGTGCGCTTCGAGTTCCAGTCCGGATCCTTGGAATAAACCTCGTTGATGAAGAAGAAGTTTGTCCAGAAGCCCATGTGGAAAATATCTTTGCCGCCGACTACGATTGGCGAAATGCCGGTAGCCGCAAGCTTTTCTTGAATCGCTAAAAACTCATCGTATGTTTTTGGAAGCTCGGTTACGCCTGCATCCGCATAGGCTTTCTTGCTGTAAATAATCCCTTGCGGCGCTGTGCCCGTAAGAGGAGCATTGTATATTTTGCCATCATATTCCGGCAGGATCGAGAACAGGCTGCGGAGATCTCCCGGAAGCTCTACGATTTTTCCTGCGTCAACGAATACTTTGGTGTCGCGCATTTCTACGAGATCAGGGAATTGGCCTACCGCATCTTTGGTTTTAAGCCAATCTAAGTAAGAAGCCGAAGTCGTTTCGCTATAGTTGACAATTTTGATATGAGGATTTTTTGCCGTAAAGGCATCAATCGTCGTTTCAATTGCTTTTTTCGTTGCCGGGTCGCCAGTTGCGTAAGCAAGCGTGAAGCTTACTTCTTTCTGCGGCGCGTCTGTCGGAGTCTCCGATGTGCCCGTATTATTGCTTGGCGAAGCCGTATTATTGCCGCCGCATGCGGTCAAGATTACGGTCAATGCCAACATAAGAGATACCAATTGCAAGAATGATTTTTTAGCCATATTCATTTGACCTCCCTTTAATATCCGCTGTTTAAGAGGAATTTTCATGTAAGATGTGCGCATCATCTTGTTCAATCCCGTTTCCTTGATCTAAGATTATCATCAAATTCCGACAGCTTAAATGAAGTTTTTTAAGGACGGTATGCCGTTAATTTAAGATCATTGCTGCGCCGAAGAGCATAGTTAAACCAAACGGCTGGTTATTTTGTCTTATTATTCAACTTCCGTTACATAGCTAAAATAATCAAAATCTGCATGCTTCTTTGTTCCGTTGATGTCCTGTGCGCATAAACCGATCATCGTGCCGGTAAAGCCCAGCTTCCCTCCGAACTCGTCGGACAAAACGCCTATATCCTGCACTTCTCCAACCTGCTGCCAGGTCTTGCCGTCTTCAGCGCCGTAGAAGCGCAGCTCCCTCTCCCTGACAACAGCCTTTAAATAATAAATATCCCAGTCATCAACAGAGAGCTCATGCTCTCTATTTTCGCTGTATTTTCCTTGAATGCTTGTGATCAAACTAAGCTTCCGTCCGTTTTCTCCATCCTGCGTAACGCGTAAATAAAAATAGTCCAGCTCGTCATAATAAAAGACAAGCCCCGCCATTTGCATAAAATGCTCCGGCTCGTATTCCATACGCGTTTCTACCGTACAGCTAAAATGCTGCAATCTCTGCGCAACCATGCTCTGCTGATGCCAGGAATGCAGCGATTCCCTGCCGCGGAGCCTTAAGTATCCAGGCCTCTCCGCCAGGCTGAGCCACGAGTCTTCGGCCGGAGCGCGCAGCGTTTGATAGTGATAGCTTAGACTAGGCGCATCGAAGTCATCCTTCGCAGGCTGAACGGGAAACGGATGCGGCGCAAGCTGCGGAGCAGGTACCGTGAGTGCAGGCAATTTTCCCTCATGCTCCAAGCGGAGCCAGCCATCCTCTGTCCAGCGGCAGCGCTGAATCGACGTTTCCCTGCCGAGCGGGTTAAGCTTCGTGCCTGCAAAAGGACGGCTGCAAATATGCGTCATATACCATTCGCCGGTTTGTGTTTCTACTACCATGCCGTGGCCCGCATTTTGCAGCGGATAATCAGGAACGCCGCGGGTGGTTAGTATCGGATAGGACGGGTCTGTTTCGTAAGGACCTTCCAATTGACGCGAGCGGGCTAACGTAGCGGCATGGTTAATTCCTGTGCCTCCCTCTGCAACCAACAAATAATAATAACCGTTCCGTTTAAACACTTGAGGTCCCTCGGTCACGCCTAGATCGGTGCCCTCGTATATTTTCTTCACAGGTCCGACAAGCCGCTGCTCTATGGGATCGTACTGCTGAAGCATAATCCCGTCAAACCGGGAATGGCCGTCCCGGAAATCCCACTGCATATTTAGCAGCCATTTGGTTCCGTCCGTATCATGGAATAAATAAGGATCAAAACCGCTGCCGTTCAAATAAACCGGCTCGGACCACGGTCCGCTCATGCTCTCTGACGTTACCAAATAATTGTGCAAATCCTTATAGACGCCCTTGCGGCCCTTTACATCCGTAAACAATAAATAATAGAGTCCGCTATCGTAAGAAAGCGCCGGTGCCCAAATACCGCCTGAGCTTGGATTGCCTCTCAAGTCTAATTGCGAAGTGCGGGTCAGCGCATGAGGCAGCAGCTCCCAGTTCGCCAAATCCTTGGAATGGTAAAGCTGAACGCCCGGAAACCATTCAAAGGTTGAAGTTGCAATATAATAGTCTTCCTCCACGCGCAGGAAGGATGCATCCGGGTTAAAGCCGGGCAAGATCGGATTGTTTATTTCCACTTACTTTGCCTCCTTATTTGTTTGTCCTGTACACCTATCATTCATAATGCTGCATAGGCTTGCGCAGTAAACGTACAGATAACTAGCGTAGCATGGCCATAAAAAAGGCGTATGTATGTTTTTTTAGCTTGAAGCGCATTATTTTAATCATTTTCGGCGTGGGACAACGACGATTGCCCGCAAAATAAAAAGGACCTCTCCGCAAGAGGTCCCTTTCTTCCATGCTGGTAAGGCCTGATTATTTTACACTTGCACCTTAACTATGGTTTTACTGCTTTGATCATAGCCGAAACAATGTATTGCTCGGCTTTAGATCCCGGGACCCAGTCTTTGATGAATGTTTTCGATTCATCCTTCGGTTCCACAACTACATCTATAAATCCGCTTTGAATTAACATTGCCTTCACTTCGTCAACCGAAGAAGCCCCGGAAATGCACCCGGAATACAACGCGTCCATATCATTCTTAATTTCCGCAGGAAGCTCCGCGGTCGTGACGATATCTGAAATCGCAAGGCGGCCGCCGGAACGCAGCACTCGGAATGATTCATCGAACACCTGCTGCTTATCCGGGGATAGATTAATGACGCAGTTCGAAATAATAACATCCACCGCCTGATCCGATACGGGCAAATGTTCAATTTCCCCTAATCGAAACTCCGTGTTCGAAAAATCGCTGCCTTTGGCAGCATTCGCTCGGGCTCTGCTCACCATTTCTGGCGTCATGTCTACGCCGATCACTCTACCGGTTTCTCCTACCTGACGCGAAGCCAGGAAGCAGTCGAAGCCGCCGCCGCTGCCAAGGTCGAGCACGGCTTCCCCTGGTTGAAGTTCCGCAATCGCTTGTGGATTGCCGCAGCCAAGGCCAAGATTTGCTCCGTCAGGGACATCGCTTAATTCCTCGTTTGAATAACCGAGTTTGGCAGAAACATCGATATAATTAGCAGGCGATCCGCTGCAGCCGGAACTTGGCTCACAACAGGATTCGATTTCCGCTGGCTGCAAAGCAATTTCTTTGTAACGGGTACGGACATTTTGACGAATTTGATCTTTACTGATTTGGTTCATGAACATTCACTCCTCATTGAAATCATTTATCATTCACATCAGCAAGCTGACGGTGTTGCCATACATGGCTTTCATTTCTTTAAATTCGGAAACAATGATCTATTATTATTTGCAATTTGCAAGTATTGAGCAAAAGAAATCACCCGATTGGGGTGGTACAGCATTGGCTTGATTTACTCATGGCATCATTCAACAACTTGATGGAACGAATAACCGTTTCTTTTTCAAATTCATTCATGTGAGAGAAGACTTCATCCAAATAAGCGTTCATTTGCTGGTCAATCGTCGCCGCCACATACTTGCCTTCCGTCGTTAATGAAAGAACGTACACTCTGCGGTCGTCCAGATCAGGCGCTTTTTTCACTAAACCCATTTTTATTAAGGATTGGACTTGCCGACTGAACGTAGTAATATCGGTGCCCAACGCCTCAGCGACCTGCTGGATGGACGGTTTATGCTGATGGTCGATTTCGTAAAGAATATGGCTTTGGACCAAGGAAATATCGCACCCTCCAGCGGAACAGCAATTTTTGTTAAGAAATCCAAATCGGCGTGTCATGATTTGAACTAGCTCGCGAACATTTTCCACATTCATTCACCTCATGCGAGAATCATAATATACATACTTGCATTTTGCAAGTAATTTTCTTTCGTTTTTTATATAAGTTTATACTCATATAACACTTTACTTATATAATCAGCTTTGTATAATATACTTTAGAAGACGTGATCCTATGTAAAGTCAGCAAGCAGAATCTTTTTCACAATAAATAACTTTAAAGGAGTGCTTGCATGGTTCAATCAATAGACGCTCTGGCTGAGACATTGAAGCTTTTATCTGACAAGACTCGCCTTACGATACTTGCCCTGCTAAAGGAGCAAGAAATGTGCGTGTGCGATATCGTAACGATTCTTGAAACAACGCAGCCTAATGTAAGCCAACATTTGAGGAAGCTGAAAGTCGGCGGACTGGTTAATGAGACGAGACGAGCACAATGGATTTATTATTCTCTTAACGTTGACGATAAACCTTATCTGCATGGCATCTTAGATGTACTGCCTTCAATGAAGGAACAGTTAAAAAAATCGAGTCCCGACTGCTGTATTTAATTTAGGAGGAATTATGTTCGTTATCGCATCCCTTATCTTTTTTATTACCCTGTTATTCGTCATTTGGCAGCCAAAAGACTTGAATATCGGCTATTCTGCCGTTGGCGGCGCTTTACTTGCCCTGGTGTTTGGCGTTGTTGATTTTAACGACGTGCGGGACGTAACCGGCATAGTCTGGAACGCGACTTTAGCATTTGTCGCTGTTATCCTCATTTCTCTTATCCTGGACGAGATTGGTTTTTTTGAATGGTCGGCACTGCATATGGCCCGCTTTGCCAAAGGCAATGGTTACCTCATGTTTTCCTATGTTGTGCTGCTTGGCGCAGCCGTCGCCGCCTTTTTTGCCAATGACGGCGCTGCGCTCATACTCACGCCGATTGTCCTTGCCATGGTTAGAGCTTTAAAATTCGACGACCGCATGATTCTGCCTTTTATTATGGCAAGCGGATTTATTTCGGATACGGCTTCCTTGCCGCTCGTGGTCAGTAATTTGGTCAATATTGTTTCCTCTGACTTCTTTGACATTGGATTTGCCGAATACGCGAGCCGGATGATGATTCCAAACCTGTTCGCAGTCGGTGCGAGCTTGCTGGTTTTATTCCTATTTTTCAGGAAAAGCATCCCCAAGAGCTATGATCTTAACCAGCTGAAAAAGCCTCGTGAAGCAATAAAAGATATGCGTATGTTTAAGCTGTCATGGGTTGTGCTGTCCGTCTTATTAATTGCATACCTCGTGAGCGAGTTTATCCATATTCCCGTATCGATCGTTGCAGGCGCAGCAGCCATCGTATTTATTATTTCAGCCCGGAAAAGCCCGGCTATTCATACAGGAGCCGTCATCAAGGGCGCACCTTGGTCGGTTGTCGTATTTTCAATCGGGATGTATGTCGTCGTTTACGGATTACGGAATGTCGGCCTCACGGATCAGCTCGGCAAAGTGTTTCAATGGACAGCGGATCAAGGCTTATTTATGGCTGCGGTCGGCACTGGCTTCATTGCTGCCATCCTCTCTTCGATAATGAACAACATGCCTACGGTAATGATTGATGCTTTGGCTATTCAAAACACAAATACGAATGGCGTGTTACGGGAGGCTCTTATCTATGCGAATGTCATCGGTTCTGATCTAGGGCCCAAAATCACGCCTATTGGATCGTTAGCCACCCTGCTATGGCTGCATGTACTGTCCAAAAAAGGCGTGAAGATAACATGGGGCTATTATTTTAAAATCGGAATCGCACTAACGCTTCCCGTTCTGTTGATTACATTAGCAGGCCTTTACTTATGGCTCAGCATCATCCACTAAATGATTTCAAAGGAGATAGGAAAAATGGAAAAGAAACTGGTTTATTTTTTATGTACGGGTAACTCTTGCCGGAGCCAAATGGCGGACGGCTTTCTCCATGCCCTCGGCAGCGAACAATACGAAGTGAAAAGCGCAGGCCTGGAAGCTCACGGTTTGAATCCCAGAGCCGTTCAAGCGATGCATGAAGCAGGCGTTGATATTAGCCAAAATTCTTCTAATGTTATCGATCCGGAAATTTTGAACCGCGCTCATTTTGTAATCACGCTTTGCGGTCACGCTGATGAGCACTGCCCTGTTATTTCCAATCCGAATGTGGTGAAATGGCATTGGGGCTTCGAAGATCCGGCGAAAGCAACCGGCACCGAAGATGAAATCATGGATCAGTTCCGTAACGTTCGCAACGCCATTAAGGCTCGAATCGAGAAGTTTGTGAAAGAAGGACAATAACAAGTCACGTATCAAAAGAATATTAATTCCGAGGAGAGCTCTGCTATGAATAAAGCTTATCATGAACTAATCCCTGGCCGTATATATATGGGCGGTGCCCAAGACGTTCAAACCATGGTGGATAATGAAGGTGTTGAAGTCGTCGTCGATTTGCGCGAAGAATCAGAACAGTGCGCTGCGGTTGGCGAAGATTTGAAATGGATCAAGGTACCGCTCGGAGATGAAGCTAACGTTCCGCAAGAAGAATTACTTCACTCCGCCATCAAGGCAGTAGCAGCGTCCTACAAAGAAGGTAAAAAGGTTGCGTTTCATTGCGGGGGCGGCAAGGGCCGTACGGGAATGGTTGCTTACGGGACTCTCCTCGAGCTAGGCTTAGCCCAATCCATTGAAGATGCTGAGCGTCAGGCCCAAAGTATCCGCTCGATTTTGAATATTAAACCTGCCCAAAGAAAATCTTTAGAAGCTATTTATTCATAATAACAAGGAACGTTTGCATGGCAGATTGCCGTTGAACGTTCCTTTTTTAAAAAAGTTTTCCGCCTAAACGAATGGCAATTTATTCATCTAAACGGAATCAAAAATAAAGAGGGGGCCGGATAATAATCCGCTCCCCTTTTTATCGCATAATAAATCTACTGTTGGCTGCCGTTCGGTGCTTGATTCTCGGATTGATTGCCGCCCTTACCAGGGTTGCCCGAGTTTCCGCCATTCGGCGCTTGATTTTCGGATTGGCCTCCGCCTAGATTGCCATTGCCGCCTGACTTGCCTTGGTTGCCGCCTTGGCCGCCGCCGATTCCGCCAGATTTGCCTTGGTTCTCGCCTTGGCCGCCGCCGATTCCGCCGGATTTGCCTTGGTTCTCGCCTTGGCCGCCGCCGATTCCGCCGGATTTGCCTTGGTTCTCGCCTTGGCCGCCGCCGATTCCGCCGGATTTACCTGCCCCGCCGCCTTCGCCTGCACTACCGCCAGCTCCGCCTCCTGCGCCGCCACCAGCTCCTCCGCCTGCGCCGCCACCAGCTCCGCCTCCTGCGCCACCACCAGCTCCGCCTCCTGCGCCGCCGCCAGCTCCTCCACCTGCGCCTTCACCAGCACCTGCGCCGCCACCAGCTCCTCCGCCTGCGCCGCCACCAGCACCACCACCTGCGCCGCCACCAGCTCCTCCGCCTGCGCCGCCGTTTCCGATTGCTTTCGCTTTTCCTTTCCATTTCGCTTTACTTTTTGCCTTCATCGATGTTTTCATTTCTGTATACGAATAGGTAATCGATTTAAGTGTTTTTATATCCACGGCGCCAGTCGCCTTCAGCCCATGCTTTTTCTGAAAATATTTAACGCCGCGCACGGTCGAGGCCCCATAATAACCGTCAATCGGTCCCGAATAGCTTCCTATCGATTTCAACATGCCTTGAATGACATAAACATCCGGTCCCTTGGCATGCTTTCCAATCGCATGGCCTGTATAAGGCATGCTGAGCATCAACGCAATCGACAATAATGCCGCAACTATGTACCTTGCTGCAAGCCTTCCGATCTTATTGCTGGTTTCACTTGATGCCCATCCCTTTTTGTTTTGCTGCATGCAAAATACACCATCCTTTTCTTTTATCAAACACCACTTTAATATCCCCAATTTTTTGTTTTCATTCCTTTATCATTCACATGATCACAAAACCTATTTTTCCCCGCTACCGGCTTAAAGTTTGCTGAAATTTGCAGGCAAACAGGTGCATCTTTTCTTCAAAAAGCCGATAATAGATGGGTATCTAAGTGAAAGGGGATTACACATGACGTCCTTCAAAGGAATTAAAATATTGCTTGTGGATGACGAGCCTAACATCGTACAGTTTTTGGAGCTGGGTCTTATCAATGAAGGCTTTGACATTCGCGTCGCCTATGACGGAGAGTCCGCGCTGCTGGAAGCGAGCGTATTCCAGCCCCATGTCGTTATTTTGGATGTTATGATGCCAGGCATGAACGGTTTTGAGGTATGCGCGGCGCTTCGGGCAACCGGAGATAACATCGCGGTTATTATGCTTACGGCCAAGGATGAAGTCGAGGATCGGGTGAAAGGATTAACGCTCGGGGCAGACGATTATTTGATAAAGCCCTTTAGCTTCAGCGAGCTGCTCGCGCGCATCGGGGCGAGGCTCCGCAATCAATTCCCCAATTTGCTGGGCGAGGTCGTCTATGGGCCGTTCCGCCTGGATGACCGCCGCAAAGAGCTCATCTATATGGAACAGATTCTTGAGCTGTCGCCAACGGAATACGAGCTGCTTCGGTTTATTATTTTGAACAACGGGGTCGTGCTTAGCAAATCCCTCATCTTAGACAAGGTCTGGGGGTATCAATTTGGAGGAGAAGAGAACATCGTTGAAGTGTACATCCGTTCCTTGCGGGATAAATTGAACGACAAGGAGCATCGGCTTATCCGTACGCTGCGAGGCGCCGGCTATCGGATGGATTTGCCATGAGCCGCCGAACTCCGCATGCCGTCGCGAGGTTTTTTGCCCCTCGCTCGCTCAAATACCAGCTCTTATCCCGATCTTTGCTTATTTTAGCCGCGCTGCTTTTGCTGATCGGCGTTCTTCAATACATTATTATGAAGGACTTCATCATTAAAAATAAAGCCGATTCGTTAAATACCCAAATCATGGCCATGCCAATGGATTGGTTCACGAAAGGCGAAATGGATACCGGCCATCCTGAGCCTGATAATAAGGATGCCGATGAAATCAAAGCGGATCGCCCCCAAAGAGAGCGGCGGGACTCGCCTCTGTTTTACCAGCCTGGCTTGTCGATCGTCTTCATTGATTCAGACGGTTCGGTCACCGATGTCTCCAAGGATACCGAGGCGAGCGCCCCGCTCCTGTCAGCGGAGGAATACGCCCAAATTTCGAACCGGCTCCAAGAACGCCAGCAGATGAATTACAAAATTTTAGAAAATGCCGAAGGGGTCGAGCAGCTTGTCGTCTTCCGGAATGCCGGACCTCCAAATAAAGCTGCGGGGATTATACAAGTAAGCACGGAAACCGATTCGCTAAAACACCTGCTTATGACTCAGCTTGCTATCTTCACAGGGCTTTCCGTTCTGGCACTTGCGGCTGGGCTCGCACTTTATTTACCGCTGCTTCGCCGTACGTTAAATCCATTATCCCGCGTCGTGCTTGCCGCCCAGCAAACCGATGCCGGCAGCCTAACCAGACGCATCCCGGCAAGCCAAGGACAGGAAGAAATCGATCGCTTGTCAGATGCATTTAACGGAATGCTTGAGCGGTTAGATGCCTCCTTCGAGACCGAGAGGAAAATCACCGAAAAAATGCGCCGGTTTGTTGCCGATGCTTCGCATGAGCTGAGAACGCCACTGACATCGATCCACGGGTTTCTTGAAGTACTGCTGCGCGGGGCTGCCGACAATCCCGATCAGCTCCATCGCGCGCTGAACAGCATGCAGCTGGAATCCAAACGCATCAACAGGCTCGTGGAGGATTTGCTCGCGCTTGCGAAACTTGATCAAGCCCCGCAGCTCCAGTTGTCAACGGCCCGGCTCGATGAGCTGCTGTTAGAAATGGAACCGCAATTGCAGCTGCTTGCCGGAAACCGCAAATTAGAATTTGACGTTGCCTCCGCCATAAGCGGCCAATTTCATTCCGATCAGATCAAACAGGTGCTTTTAAACTTATTTCTTAACGCGGTTCAACATACCGATGCAGAAGCCGGCGCAATTAAATTAAAGCTTGAACGCCGGGAAAATCAGGCGATCATCAGCATCACGGACAATGGAACCGGTATTGCAGCCGCCCATTTGCCCCATTTGTTTGAGCGCTTCTATCGCAGCGAATCGTCACGAACGCGGAAAAACGGTGGAGCCGGCTTAGGCCTTGCCATAACCAAATCGATCGTGGATGCCCATGGTGGAGCCATTGAGGTAATCAGCAAGCCCGGCGAGGGTACGACTTTCCAGATTTCACTTCCGCTTCACCCGCAATAAAAATCACTTATTCCAAGCACAAGGGCAGCCAGGCAAATGCCGGGCTGCCCTTGTTGTCATTTTCATCCCCAAAAACAAAGAGATTTCTCAATACGCCGCCCTCTTATAAGTGTTAAGAGCTGCATGCTGCTGCCCCTAGGCGTGACTTTAGTGCTCCAGCACGAACTCATCCCGCTTCTTGCCATCCACATCATAAGCTTGGTAAGTCAGCGTTTCTCCATTGATCACGATGCCCGCGAACATTTGCTTCTCGTTCTGAAAATGCACCTTATGGTAAAATTTATCCTCCTTCTTCTCATTAAACTTTTGCCCTGCCGTATTCGTCACCACATAAACCGTACCCTCGCGGTTTTGCACGGCTGCTTCGCCGTCGCCGACGATTTTCCCGTCACGCAGCGGATAGGATCTTGAATACTCATGGTTATGCCCTTGCAGCACCAAATCCACCTCGAACTCATCGAAAAGCTCCGTCCAGTCTTTCACCTTCTTATAGGTATTAACGCCGTATGGGCCTTGATGCATTGCGACGATTTTCCAAGCCTTATCCGTATTCTCAAGATCGCTGCGCAGCCATTTCGTTTGCTCCTTGATATTTGATTCGGAATTAAGAAAGACAAAGTGTACGGGACCGTAATCATAGGAGTAGTTTGTTCCCGGAATCGAGCCTTCCGCGCCATTGTCTGGCAGGTTGAAATGGGAAACGAACGGCTCCGCATTGCCGTCAACCTCATCATGATTGCCCGTAACCGGCATAAACGGAACCTGCGTTACCCACTTGCTTGCTTTTTCAAATAAATAAGTCCATGCCTGTTCATCCGACGGCTCCTCCGTCAAATCGCCGTTATGAACGATGAACGCCGCCTCAGGAAAGGCCGCAAAGGCTTTATCCAGCGTATTTCCCCAAAGCGAGAAATCCTGCTCCGTGACACCTTGTGAATCCGTTACGTTAATGAATGTAACCTTATCCTTGTCTGCTACTTCCGTCTGAAATACGGCAGCAGCGCTCCAGCCCTTCTCTTCCCCGCTTCCGACTCTATAGGAATAGGTCGTTCCCGGTTCAAGCCCGGAAGCTTCTGCTTTATGAACGGCTTGCTTCAAACTACCGTCTTCGGGAATAACCGTTGCCGTCATGCCTTTAAAGGTCAAGACCTGTTCACTTTCCCAATCATTCGCTGCATCGCCTTTCACGACTTGCACGATCGCGTCAGCCTCCGAATTCGAGCTATACCAAGTAAAAGCACGGCTTGTCATCGGATCCCCCTTAAACGTGGTCACAACCGCTGCCGGTTTTTTTGCATGATCCGTCCGAAGCCACTCCATTCCGACTGCGCCTATGATTAACAGTACGCAGCAAGCGAGCACTACTAGCACGTCTTTACGAAACTTCAAGATATCCACTCCTCTATCTCTATTATTCTTCATTATATCTTAACAATAAACCTGCATTTCGCGCATTCAGCAATCTTTCAGCCGGCCTTAAGTTAAGAATAAGTAAAGGCCGGTAGAATAGCATTTGTAAGCAATCAGGGGCGCTGAACATGTAAAGAGGTGTGAAATGAACAAAGACTTAAACTATCGCAACGAATTGAAATTTTTCATTAATTATCATCAATACTTCATTATCCGCCAGAGGCTGAAGGATTTGATGGACCCCGACAAGCATGTCGGTCCGACCGGCGAATACCATATCCGAAGCTTGTACTTTGACGATATCAACAACAAAGCCCTGCATGAGAAGCTGGGCGGCGTCCGGGACCGGAAGAAGTACCGCATCCGGATCTATAACGGCCAAGACCATGTCATTCATTTCGAGAAAAAAATCAAGTTCAAAGACTATATCGCCAAGGTGAAGGAGCCGCTCACTAGAGAGATGTACGACAGGCTTATGGCCGGTGACCATGATGTGCTGAAAGAGCCGGACAAGCCGCTTTTGAACGAAATCCATAATGAAATGAAGCATCACTTACTGAGGCCAAAGGTTATCGTTGATTACGTCCGCGAGCCTTATGTCTGCGACAATGGCAATGTACGGATCACCTTTGACAAGGATCTGCGCACCGGCCTGCATGCCGTCGATATTTTTGACAAAAGCCTGGAGCCTATCCGTGCCCTCGACAATGACTTTATCATTCTAGAGGTCAAATACGATGCCTACATTCCCGCTTATATCAAAATCGCTTTGCAGCTCGAAGGCCTTAACCGGCAATCCGCTTCAAAATACGTGATCTGCCGAAAACATCTGAAATTCAACACTTGGGAGGATTATTAAAATGGAAACCGCTACACCTGCTGCCGCTACAACGGAGACAGCCACTAGTTTTGCCGACGTGCTTAAAAAATCAGTGATCGAAAACTTTTCTTCCGACATCAGCCTGTCCAAAATATTGATTACGCTTGGTGTCGCTTTCCTGCTTGGCTTCTTCATATTCCTCCTGTACAAAAGAATTTTCAGCGGCGTGCTTTACTCGAAGAGCTTTAATGTATCGCTAATCGGTATGACCATGATTACGTCTGTCGTCATTATTGCGATTAATTCCAACCTCGTGCTCTCGCTCGGGATGGTCGGCGCGCTGTCCATCGTGCGTTTCAGAACGCCGATCAAGGATCCAACCGATCTTATCTTCTTGTTCTGGGCTGCGGTAGCAGGGATTGTAACAGGCGCAGGCTTCTTCACGCTAGCGGTCATCGGTTCTGTCGTTGTTGGTCTCATTCTGTTCTTCTTCGTCAAAGGCGGATCCGTCGAATCGCCATACCTGCTCGTCGTGAACTGTGACAGCGATGCTACGGAACAGCTCGTCCATAAACAAATCGGTTCACTTGTGAAGCGTTACAACGTCAAACAAAAATCAGTGACGCAGGGCAATATCGAAATGACGCTTGAGGTTCGTCTTCGCGACGAAACCGGCCGCTTTATTAACCAATTGACTGAGCTTTCAGGCGTACGTAACGCCGTACTCATCAGTTACAGCGGTGATTATGTCTCATAATACTTTGGAGGTGCTCCAATGAAAGCAAAGGCTCCATTCTTCTTATTGGGCTTTTGCTCTATTCTCCTGGTTATCGGATTGACCGGATGTTCCTTTGGCGGGACATCCTTCAACCTCTCGGGCGCGAGCACGAACGCGAGCGAAAATGAGCAATCAGCAGATGAGCAAAGGCTTGATGAGACTGTTTTTCCGAAGGATAAAGTAGTAGATGTCAAAATCACGATCGATGAAACGGAATTTCAAAGCATGCTGGACAATGCCAGCGCCGAAGAATTTAAAGAAGCGACTGTAGAATACAACGGTCAAAAGCTTGAAAACGTCGGCATACGCACCAAAGGAAATCTCAGCTTGAACAGCGTTGTCAGAATGACCGATTCCGACCGGTACAGCTTTAAAATCTCTTTTGACGAGTACGTCAATCAGACTCTCCAGGGAATAAGCAAAATCAACTTGAACAACAACTATAGCGATGCCTCTTATATGCGTGAATTTTTATCATATGAGCTGGCTGAGCAAATGGGGCTTCCGACGCCTAAATATTCCTATGTGAATGTTTACGTCAACGGCGAGCTTTGGGGCTTTTATTTGGCAGTAGAGCAAATTGGCGACGCCTACCTTAAACGCAACTTCGGCAATGCTTACGGCGCGCTTTACAAAGCAAACGGCGGAAGCGGCAGCGAGCTGAACTGGCTCGAGACCATCGATGCCTATACCGGGCTTGATTTGAAGTCGGAGAAATCCAACGGGGATATTTTGCTGGATATGCTCGATGAACTGAACAACGGCACAAATTACGAGAGCGTGCTGGATGTAGACGAGGCCTTAAAATTCATCGCACTCAATGGGGTAGCCGGAAACTTTGACAGCTATTTGTCCGAGAAAAAGCATAACTATTACCTTTATGAGGATGACGGGTTATTCAATGTTTTGCCTTGGGATTATAATATGTCCTTCGGCGGCTTCGGCGGCTCCGGCGTCTTGATTGATGAGCCTACTACCGGAACGGTAGCAGATCGCCCGCTCGTAGATAAGCTGCTGAAGGTTGAAGCTTACAAGGAAAAATATCATGAAATCATACAAAGCATGCTGGATAGTTATTTGGCAGATGAAAGCTTCCAAGCAAGAATCGCTGAGATTAAAGCTATGATATCCAGCTATGTCGAGGCCGATCCTTCCTCCTTTTACACGTATGAACAGTACGAGCAGGGCATCACCCAGGTCATCTCCTTTAATAAGACGCAAACAAGCTCTGTCGCACAGCAGCTTGCCGGCACAATTCCTTCCTCCGGAGACGGATCGGGCAGCGGAAACAGCGGCCTAGGCGGTGGGGGCATGGGCGGCGGCTTTGGCGGCCAACGGCCAAATGTGCTGCAGAACGGAGCACAGCCCAATGCAGCCGGCGCCGATGCGGAAGCACCTGCCTTTGCGCCAGGCGCCGATGGACAAGCGTCACCCGGAGGCGAAGGCATGGCTCCTGGTGGCGGTATGATGCCGATGCCTGACCAGCAAGGCGGCATGCAAGGCGGCTTTGGCGGCCAGCGGCCTGATGGGCAAGGCGGTATGGGCGGCGGCTTCGGCGGTCCGGGCACGCAGCAGACCCAGGCACAGGCTCAAGGCAGTCCAAAGGAAGCTGCAGCAACGGGCATCGCGTTGATCCTCCTTCTACTCTCCTGTGCAATCATTGTCTTTTACAAACGTAAACGGCTATAGCTTACTACTCAACCAACCAAAAAGATCGCAGCTTTTTGCCCCCGGGCAATCGGCTTGCGATCTTTTCGGTTAACTTACTATAGCTTTGGGAAAGGGCCCGGCCTCAGCGGGCCGGACCCTTTCCCAACAATATTGGCACCTTAGCCCATTACTTCGCTACAACCGGTTTATCCTGCGATACGGCAATCTGATAAGGATACAAATTCGTTCCATCGCCAATCGCATAATTGAGTATCCGTTTGTTAACCGGAACGATCACGGCGCGGTACAAGGTTGGGAAGACCGGAACATCTTCTACCATGAGCTGCTGCCATTCCTTGTAAATGCCTTGACGAACCTTCACATCAAAGGCTTCTGCCGATACGCCTGCTTTAAGCAGACGATCCTGTTCTTCGCTCGCATACCGCGAGAAATTGTAGATGGCGTCCCGTCCATACAAGCCTGCAGGGTCAACGTCTATGCCTACGCCCCATGCGCCTTGGTAAACATCCACCTTAGGATCATCCTCGCCGTTAGAGCCGACACGGTCATAGAAAGTATTGAATTCCAGCATTTCCAGCTGAACGTTTAATCCTATCGCCTGCCAGGACTGAACATAGTACTGAGCAAGCGGCTGAGCAATATCCCCACCGGTCATGGAAATAAAGTTAATGACTAATTCGCTTCCGTCCGGATTGGTACGGTATTTTCCGTCCAGCTTATATCCGGCGTCATCCAAAATCTTCTTCGCTAATTCCGGATCATAGGCAAGCCCCGGATTCGTGGCATCATGGTATTCCGGATGGGACGGCGGGATCAGTGTCGTCGCGTTCCAGCGCAACCCGTGATAGAATTTTTTGCCGACCTGATCATTATCGACTGCATGCGCCATCGCTTTCCGCAAATTCACATCGCCCATTTTAGCTTTTGCATCAGGAGCTACCTTTTTAGCCGTCGCATCCCATTTCCCTAGTTTAAAGCCGATATACGTATAGGCACGGTCAATGGCGCCCAGGTATTCAACGTTCGCCATCTTCGCGTTATCCGGGTATTGGTCAACCGGGAATGAATCTACAAGATCGACTCCTCCGCTTTCGAGCTGCTGAACGATGGTCGTTGGGTTAATAACTTTCAGAATAACCTCATCCAACGCAGGCTCTCCCCGCCAGTAATCCGGATTTTTCTCATAGACGACCGATTCGCCAGGAACGATGCTTTTCACTTTAAAAGGCCCGAAGCCGATCGGCTTCTCGCGTACCTCCGGCGAAGAAGAGATTTTCGCTACATCCATATTGCCGAAAATATGCTTTGCTAACGGATAAGACCACACGCCTCCGGTCAGCAAGGACGGCGTTGATTCAATGTACGTAATTTTAAGCTTTTTATCGCTAAGCACCTCAATGCCTGAGATGGTTTTTGCTTTACCTTCATGATATTCGTTCATCCCTACAATATTGGTAAAATTGGAGTCATAACGAGGCCCGTCATATTTGGGATTTCCGATGACTTCATGGGCAAACAGCCAGTCCTCGGCAGTTACCGGCTTGCCATCCTGCCAGTTGACATTATCACGGATCGTGAACGTAAACGTTTTGCCGTCTTCCGACACCTCATACGTTGCAGCGCCGTCATTCGTATACACATAGTTTTTATCCCATGTCAGCAGCCCTTCATCAAACCAGGCCAGCACCTGAGAATCCGGGTCGCCGGAATAAAAGTTGAAGTTCAGCGTTCCTTCGAATGGCGTATCCGATACAAGACCGAAGGTGATGGAGCCGCCTTTTATCGCTTCGCCCTCATTTTTCTTCACATTGCTGAAATCATCAATGGAATAGAGGCCATCTTCTTCTGCAGGCTTCTCGCTCTCGGTAGGAGCCGGCTTATCCCCTCCGTCGGTCGGTGACGGATTGCCCGCTTCGTTCCCATTGCCGGAAGTACAAGCCGCAAGAAAGACGAGAAGCGCCAGCATGAACGGTAAGATTAATGACCTTGAAAAAACAGATTTCTTCTTCACCATCGTTTTCCTCCTTTATTATCCTTTTCTTTGTCTTGCATCCGTCGCACGCTTTAACGCTTGACCGACATTGTTTATACTCAACATCAATACCAAAATCAGTAACGATGCAGGTAACCAAATCCACCATCTAGACTCTAGCGTTTGCGGATCCCTAGCGTAGCTGACTAAAGTGCCCAGGCTGGGCGTGCTCTCCGGAAAGCCGAATCCCAGAAAGGAAAGACCGGATTCCAAACCGATATTTGCCGCCAAATTTAAGGTCATCGTGACAATAATAATAGAGCTTAAATTCGGCAGCACTTGCGACAGCATAATTTTCAGGTGGGATGAGCCTACTGTCTTCGATGCTTGAACATAATCCAGCTCCTTCTCCTGCAGCGCTTTGGAGCGGATCAGCCTTGCGATCCCCATCCATAGAAAGGCCGTCATAATAAGCGAGAAGGATACGATGCTATATTTGGGCACCGCCGTGACAAAAGCGATCACGATCATTAAAGTCGGCAAAATCATAAAGAAATCGACAAATCGCATAAAGACATTGTCCACCGTCCCCCCGAAATAACCGGAGATGAGTCCTACTACAACGCCAATTATCCCTGTAAGGAAAGTAACGATAATACCGATAGACAAAGAATTGCGGGTTCCGATAATTAATTGTCCAAAAACATCGCGTCCGCCATAATCGGTGCCAAGCCAGTATTTTGAAGAAGGCGGCTGCTTCAGCTCGAATAAATCTATCGTTACGATTTGTTCCTGGTCCAGCACAAGGGATATGCCATACACGGACAGGATGACTAGACCCAGAAAAACCAACGATAGCAAGGCGACCTTGTCCCGAACGATTTCACGCCAGATAATGCTCCAGCTTGAAGGACTTTTGTCCAGCTGCGTATGCGCACCTATGGGGGCGGTTGTCTTCCTCATTTCATTCACCTCAAAATCTCGGAATCTTATTTAATTCGAATACGAGGATCAACGATGCTTAAAATCATGTCGGAAATTAATGCTCCGAGTATGGACGCCACTCCATATAAGAGAACCAAGGCCGTAACGACGCTGAAATCCCGCAGTGAAATCGAGCTCAAGAACAGCTCGCCCATTCCCGGATAACTGAAGATACTCTCAATGAACACCGTACCGCCGATAAGACCCGTAATTTCATAACCAAAGAACGCAGCAATCGGCAATAATGAATTCCGTAAAATATGGCGATGATACACGCGGGATTCAGAGGCGCCCTTTGCTCTTGCCGTTATAATGAAATCCTTCTGCTTCGTGTCGATAATCTCGCTCCGCAGCAGTTGCACGGTTGTTACCGTTGTAATTAATGCCATGGATAATGCAGGCAGCAGTAAATGATAAAATTTGCTCATGATGTAGTGCAGAGTACCGCTTTCCACTCCCGGTGCGATGCTTCCTCCTGTCGGAAACCAGCCAAAATGAAAGCCGAACACCCATAACATCAATAAAGCAAAAATAAACAACGGAGCCGCAAAGCCTAAGTACGTATAACCCGTTATCAATCGATCCGCCCACGTGTCATGATATCGCCCGCTCGTAATGCCAAGCGGTATCGCGATGAGGTAGGTAAGGATTAATGTCGCTAATGACAGCCAAACCGTATTCATCATCCGCTGGCCGATCAGGTCGGACACCGGCATTTTAAAGCGGAACGATTGACCGAAATCGCCTTGAACGGCCTTCGTGATCCAATCCCAATACTGCACATACCACGGATTATTAAGCCCCAGCTTCTCTCGCTGGGCATCCAGCGCAGCCGGATCGATGCTCGGATCGAGCAGCCCGGTCAGTGCATCGCCCGGCATTGCCTTTGCCATCAGAAAAACAAGAATGCTTAATAATATAATTTGAGGCACCATTATGATCATTCTTCGGGCAACTGTCCTCCACATCGTCCTCAACCTCTCTCAGGCAAAGCCACGAAATGTGTCTCTGATATTGGTTTCAATGGATAAGCCAAGCCATCCTCGTCAAAGTATTTCGCATAGGCTTGTTCATATTCCGCCTTCACCGCTTCCCGGAAGCAATACTTTTCCTCGCGTTTTGTCGGATCAATATCAGGTATGGCCGATAAAAGACGTTTCGTATAAATATGCTGGGGGTTATCGAAAATATCCGCTGTCGTCCCCTGCTCCACGTAACGGCCTTTATACATAATTCCAATCTGATCACACATATGCCGAATGATGCCGAGATCATGACTGATCAATAAATAAGTAAGGTTTAATTCCTTTTGGATGTCCTGCATAAAGTTCAGAACCTGGGCTTGTACGGACACGTCAAGTGCTGACACCGGTTCATCGGCGATAATCAGCTTAGGCTTTAGCGCAATTGCTCTTGCAATGCCGATCCTCTGCCGCTGGCCTCCCGAAAATTCATGCGGGTATTTATAAATCGATTCCGGGCTTAAGCCAACCTTCTCCAACAACTGCTGCACATGGCGCTTCTCTTCGCTTGCGGACAGCTTCTCGAAATTCCGCAACGGCTCAGAGATAATATCCAATACGCGTTTCTTCGGATTCAATGAGGAATAAGGGTCTTGAAATATCATTTGAATGTCTCTGCGGAATGCCGGATTTCTCTGCAAACCGCCTGCAGCAAGCTTTTCGCCTTCAAAAAGAATGCTGCCCGATGTAATCGTGTTTAAGCCGATGATCGCCCGTCCTGCCGTGGTCTTGCCGGATCCTGATTCGCCTACGAGTCCATAAGTCTGTCCTTGCTCCATGGAGAAATGAATACCGTCTACCGCCTTGACCGGCTGGCTCTTTCTGCTAAAGATGCCGCCGCGGTTTGGAAAATGCACCTTCAGACCGCTAACCTCAAGAAATGACATGATGACGATCCTCCTCCTTTGGATCAAAGAAGCGGAAATGCTTGTAACAGCTGCACCTCACAAAGTGCCCTGGCGAAATCTCATGCATAACCGGCTCTGCTTCATGCGCGGATTCATCGATCCAGGGAATCCGCGACCTAAAGCGGCAGCCCTGACGGGGGAGATTTTGCAGAGACGGTACGATTCCTTGAATCACATGGAGCCTCGACTTCGCTTCATTTGCAGTCGGAATGGATTGCAGCAAGGATCTTGTATAGGGATGCCTTGCATTCGAAATAAGTGTATAAATATCGGCGATCTCAACGATTTGGCCGGCATACATCACCGCCACGCGGTCTGCCATTTCGGCTACGACGCCCAAGTCATGCGTAATCAAGATGATTCCTGCCTTGCTTTGCTCCTTCAGCTTCCTAAGCAATTCTAGAATTTGCAGCTGTATCGTTACATCGAGCGCCGTAGTCGGTTCATCTGCGATTAGCAGCTTGGGCTCATTGGCGATCGCTATTGCAATAACGACCCGTTGTCTCATTCCGCCTGATAATTCATGAGGGTATCGCCCATAGGTATGCTCGGGACGAGGTATCCCTACTTTCGCTAACAACTCGATCGCCTTGCTGGTCCTTTCCTTCTTCGAAAGCTTAGGCTTATGAAGGAGAATGGCCTCTTCAATTTGAGAGCCGATTAACATCAGCGGATTTAATGCCGACAAGGGATCTTGGAAAATCATTCCTAAATCGTTTCCTCTTAGCTTATTGAGCCTCGAAGGAGAAAGATGGGCAATATCCTGACCGTTGAAATAAATATTCCCTTCTATTTTCGCTCTCGTATGCAGGCCCATAATCGAATAGGCCAGCGCGCTCTTGCCTGATCCGGACTCTCCGACAATGGCAAGCACCTCATTTTCCCTCAGCGTTAGCGTTACATCATCCACTGCCGCATAATAATGGTCCGCGATACGAAAAGAGGTCGTTAAATGCTCGAGTTTCAGCAGCTCTTCATTCAATGGAATCCCCCTACCGTCATACTAAAGTCTTAATTATCATAATATTCAGACAATTTTAGACATAAATAAACTATGACTTTTGAACGAAAAAATAAAACAATACGACTAAAGTAATACTATTTTTCATATTTATTTTCTTAATTTTGGTTAACAACCCTTATTTTCTCCATATACTAATGTTAATTTTGTGTGATGTCAAGTGTTTATGCGGGGAAATCTACACTAATATTATAATTAATATTTTATTCAATAATATTCCATATTACTTTTTAATTGGTTTTGAATTCGCAATCCTATCTAACTGTATATTTTTTTCTAAAACTATTGTATAAAAATACTATTTAATGCATAATTATAATTATTTTGTACTAAAGCTTCTTTACTATGCTTATTGAAACGATTGAGGTGAAATGGAGTGGAATTGATCGCCGAATCCAATAGCTTTGCAGATTATTTGGCAGCAACAGAGGAAATCGATTATGAGCATCTGTCGATAAGAGAAAAAGCGGATGAACTCTATAAGTCGTCTTCCAATGAAATCGAATTTGTAAAAACGTCATTTGAATTCGTCCGTGACCAAATCGCGCACTCATGGGATATTCAGAGTATGCGAATTACCTGCAAAGCATCAGAGGTTCTTTATTTTAAAGAAGGCATTTGCTATGCGAAATCCAATCTGCTAGGCGCTATTTTAAGAAGCAAAGGGATTCCTACCGGCTTTTGCTACCAAAGATTAACCTTAGGAGACACACCTAGTACAGGTTACTGTATTCATGCATTAAATGCTTCATACCTTGCATCGTTAGGCCGATGGATAAGAATGGATGCCCGAGGAAACAAAATTGGTGTCAATGCGGAGTTTTCATTAAAAAAAGAACAGTTGGCTTTTCCTATTCGTGAAGCATATGACGAAATTGACTATCCAACGATATACGTCAATCCCCTTTTCCAAACGATAACCGCTTTGAAACAAAATACGGATTGTTTAACGATGTGTCTTCACTCTCTGCCAACTGAAATAGAGGCATTAGGGTGACTCCAGCCGCACCTGATCACCGGCATGGATTACTCCCGTTTTCTCGACGGATGCATACACCCCGAAGTTTAAATTCATCTCTTCGTTAATTTTTTTCAATAAGGTGCCATCGCGTTCCAGGGTATCCGGGTCCAGCGTAACCATCGAGCAGCGGTCACAGTATTTATCCACATACAGTTGGGCGCTGCCAATGGATAGCCGTTTCCCAATCCAATCCTTCTCACTATAACCGCTTCCCTCTCACCGGATACCGGTTTATTGCGCTAATTACGCCGATCCGCAGCAATAGGAATACCTCCTCATGATCTAACCTCAATAGGGCAGTTTTGTGCCTTCGATAAACGCTTTTAGGTTCTCCAGCGACATGGCATAACCTTCCTTAGTCGGCCTATCCTGTTCCTCTGACTCATAACCCGTTTCGGTGATGGTTGCTTGCGTACCCTCATTCTCAGCTTTTACGATAAACGTCGTTACCATGACCGGATCCGATGCGCAAGATCCCAACGCAAAGCAAAAATCCGATGGGTTTCGACGGTCTCGATGACAGCCCGCATGGTCACAACCTCTAAACCTTCATGATATTTATTCGGTGAATGATGAAAGTAAACCGTCTCACCCGCCTTCAGTTCTGTGATCTCCCAAGGCGAGCCCGGGGAATACCAGCAGGAGAGCTGCTCCCCTTCCGTTACTGCCTGCCACACCCGCTCCGGCAGAGCGGGTATCCAAATGCTGCATACTACCGTTACCATCTCCATAGACAGACCCTTTTTTCCATTTATTAGCTGCTATTATTATAATATAAATGCGAATATCAAGCGATACAGGCCGAACCGCGCTTACCGGACTGTTTATTCTGCTTATTCTCTTAGAATGACTGTGTTTCGTTTTTGTTTTGCCGCATCCGGCCGACAAGCAAAGAGCCCCTGTCCCGACCAATATTGCATTGGCCGTGATCAAGAGCTCTTATGATTTAAATATACGATAGCTCCTTCAGCAGGTTATGAATGATGGTTGCCGCTTGGGCTCTCGATAGGGACTGCTTAGGCAGAATCTGCTTCCTTGCATCGCCTTTAACAATGCCGGCCTTAATCAAGTAGGCTATGGATGGCCGCGCCCAAACAGAAGCCGCTTCGCCGTCGCTATAGTTCTCTAATATTTCAGCTTCCTCGGCGGCAGTCAAAGGAATGTGCGAATCCCCTAAGATTTGCTTAATCGCATTCGCAAGCATGACCATGCCCTGCTCCCTCGTCAAACTTGCGCTGCCGCGAAAGCTCCCGTCCTCATAGCCGCTTATCAATCCCTTCTCCGCGGCAATGAATACAGCGTCATGCTCCCACATGCCATCCTTCACATCCAAGAATCGGCTTTCTCCTTCTGCGACAGGCTTCATGAATCCGAGCGACCGGACAAGAACCGCGGCAAATTCGGAGCGAGTGACATTGCGTTTAGGCGAGAACAAATGCTCTCCCGTCCCCGTAAGGATAAGGCGCGAAGAAAGGCTGTCGATTGCTTCCTTTGCCCAGTGGCTGTCCGTATCCAAAAACGTTTGCCCGTCAGCAACCAGCGTAAACATCGAGCTATTGTTCCAATCGATTACTCTCGCATAATCGGTTTGGCCGACCCGTTCGATTACCGTCGGCAAAGGGGAGATGGAACCGTCTGCATACACGGCTGCCGCCGTTGCCGGCTTGGCCGGATCCATTTGTGCGGGCAGCGCCAAATATATAATGGTTTTCCCCGCGTTGGACATCTCCACGCTCAAATCGCCGTAGCTGAGCGATACCTCCGCAAGAATAGGGTCGGCCAGTATGGCATAGCTGCCTTTGGCCGCGGTTTCTTTCGAAAGCTTCATAACTTGCTCAGAGGCTTTGCCAAACCTGCCGCTGACTTTAATGTCGTCGCTAGAAACCGCGCTCCCGAACGAAGCTAGGTTTTTCTTCCAATCCTTGCTTGCTTCAAGAGGAAATATACCATATGCCGTATGAATGGTTAGCGTAGATCCGCTGACGTTAAGTAAATCCATTCCCGCCGCGGTCAAGCCTTCTAAGCGAACCTCTTCCGCGGCTGGGGCATGTATAGCCAGGCTATGTTTTTTTCCAGTCCCAAGCAATCGCTTTAATTCGTCCGCATCCAACACAATCGTTGTCAAGCTGCCTTCTGCCGTTTGTTCGGTTTTGGCCGCGGCAAAGGACATGGCTTGCCCATCCATCAGCGTCGTTATTAATCCGCTGCCGATAACGCCCGAATCAGAAGAAACTGTACCATTGCCGGGGTTTCCTTCACCCGGATTGCTGCCGTTTCCGTCGCCGCCTCCTTCATCCGGATTGCCGCTTTCTCCGTCCCCGGAGCCCTCGCCTTCATCCCCGCCGACGCTGCCGTCACCGCCTCCTTGCGGAGCAAGCTCGACCAGCGTCCATTTTTGCGCTGCAAACTCGTTCCGCTCCCAGAGCTGCACAGCCGTTCCGGCTTCGGTGCGGCCGCTGTCCACATCCAATCCCTTCCCGCTGTTCACGGCTACGATGCCGATCGTGCCATCCTCATTCTCTGGCAGGGTAAAGCGCTGGTTGCCGAAGCCGAAATTCCGCCAGATTTGCATTGGTGAACCGTTGTCTGATCCCGATGCGTCAAGCGCTTTCCCGCTTAAGGCTCCGCGTATCGTAAAGGTGCCGTCAACTGCCTCTTCCACATACCACTTCTGGCTTTCGGCGCCCGAATCCGTTTGAATCCTCACGCGTGCGCCGTTCGTCCCGTTGTCAGCCTCGAGCACCTTGCCGCTGTTCGGGTTTACGATTTTATAGACTTTCTCCTGCAATGGCTCCGCCGCTGCGGCAATCACGTTCTGATAGGATGCTTTCCCTCCGAAAACGTTTAAGCCAAAATAGCCCCTGGCAAAGGTCACGTCGTTTACGTCTATAATCGGCTCGCTGCCGCCGTCAAAATAAATCTTGATATTCGATCCGCTCGCAACGATTCTAATGCGGTAGGTTTTTCCGGGCGAAATGAAGGCTGGCACCTTCGCTACCAGCTGATCGTCCTGAAACGCCCCGTTATCCTTATAAAACAGACGCAATGCCTTCATATTGGGGTCGATGTTGAAATAATAGCCGCTTGATCCGTCCGCATTGGCGCGGAACAGCATGGAGGCTGCGCCGCCGGCGGAATCAAGCTTCAAATCAGCTTCGTATGTGAAATTGCGCGCGCTGAACTCCGACATATAACTCGAATCCTTATCGAACCTGCCGGAAATTCCGTCCAATGTCGTTAACCACTCTCCTTTGGTTGCAGCATGCCAGCCTGTAAGATTGGTTTGCAGCTTGCCTACGGTTACAACCGTTTGGCCTGCTACGCCGCCAGTCTGCGTCGATGCCGTTAGAACCGCTCTGCCTTCGCCGGCCGCCGTTACTTGAACGCTTCGTGAATCGGTACCGGAAACGCCGGCGACAGCAGCATTACTCGTGCTCCATGTTAATGCTTTATCGGCCGCGGAATGCGGAAGCACCGAAGCATAGAGGCGATGCGCCTGGCCGACTGCCAGCTCCAGCGTGCCGGCGTCCATTACCATTTTGCCTCCAGTTTCGCCAGCGCCAGCTTCCTCACTCCAAATGGATTTCAGCGGATATACATCCATTGAGACTACTTTTACTTCACCGCCTTTGGCGTAAAAGCTCATGCCGTCCCTTGCTGCACCCGGGAAAATCACACTCGAAATAACAGCCGTTCCGTCTTGGCCGAATACTTCAACCGAGGACTCGTCCACGAATATCCGCAATTGAATATGCCGGTTTGCATCGGGAGAAAGATTTGCTTCCTGTACCGGACGAAACAGCTCCGTAAAATCATTCCTACCTGCCGCCGTCCGATCAACGAACAGGTTATTGGAGCCGGTTTGATAGCCGATTACGGTCTTTTCCCCGCCAAGCTCCCGGACACCAAAGCCAAATTCCGCAGCCGCCTGTTCGACTGGCAGCTCCAGCTCCGCCACGATTTCATAGGCTGATCCCGTCACGCCTGCAAGCAAATTGCCGCTTTCCGGGGTGATCACTTCATTGCTCCAAGACATTGCATCCCCTCGGAGCGTTTCGAGCTCCCCGATGGGCTTCTGTACGAGATGAATGCCTCCATTTTCATTTTGTTTAAGCATCAGCTCGCGGGGAACGGACATTTGTCCTTTCCATGGCGAGGTCGGAAACGCAAAAGGATAGTCCCAGTTCGACATCCAGCCGAGCTCTACCCGGCGTCCATCAGGCATATTGGCGAAGGTCATGGCAGCATACATGTCTCTGCCGCTTTCATGGCGCAATACCGTCTCCGGAGGATTGTCGCTGGTAAAGCGTTGTCCGTCAAAGCTGCCGATAAAATATTCCGCATCCGACCCGTTCGTTTCGGCCCGTGCGCCCGTGCTGATCATCAGCACCCATTTCTTCACGCCGTCAACGACTAACGGGAAAAAGTCCGGGCATTCCCATACGCCGCCGTTGTGCACGTATGCGCCGTAGCCGAATGAATCGATGGCTGTCCAATCGAGCAAGTTCACGGAGGTGAAAAAGCGAATATGATCGCCGCCCGATACGACCATTACCCATTGATTATGCTCTTCGTCCCAAACGACCTTTGGATCGCGGAAATCCCATCCCGCTCCCGCGCCGCCAATATTTTCGATAACCGGATTGTCCTCATAGAAGGACCATGTGCGGCCTTTGTCGCTGCTGTAGGCCACCCCGATTTTCTGATTGCCGTTCCATTTATCCGGGTTAAATGACGTATAATAAGCGATTAATCCGCCTCCTGCCACACCGTTAAACAAACCGGAATTGTTTTCGGTATCCGCAACGGCCGATCCGGACCATGCATGTCCCATCTCATTCCATTCGATTGCAATCGGAAGCGGCTTCCAATGAACGAGATCCGTGCTGACCGCATGCGCCCATTGTCCGCCATCCTGATGGAAGAGATGATATTCCCCTTGGAAATAGACGAGTCCGTTCGGATCGCTCGCCCACCCTCTTGGCTGCGTAAAATGATACTGCGGTCGATATTGCTCGGCCTGATAATCCGCTTTGTCCATCAAATGAATATTTTGGAAATAAGCCGTTCCGTCCGTCACCTCCAAGCCGGCCAGGCCGCTAGAAAATTCATTATTTTGCACGGATATTGCTGGCTCAGCATAGGCCTCCAAATAAATCTTAATGTCAGCACCGCTCACGACCGCTTCAAGATGGTAGCTTTTGCCGATTTGTACGGTCAGCGGCGAACTCGCAATGACGCTTCTGTCACTTGCCCGCAGTAAGCGGATTTGGTTCGCTGCCGCATTGATCTCCGCTACGTAACCGGATTTCCCGCTTGCATTCGAACGAAAGAGAAGGCCTGCAGAGCCTGCAGCGTTAGCTACCGTTACGTCGCCTTCGAGCACCAGATCCGAAGCTGCGCTTGCAGACATGCGCGACGCTGTCCCTGTACCCGTGCTCACACCCTTCAGCCCCTCCAAGTGCGGCGTCCAAGCTCCGGTATCCGCGGACCATCCACCCAGATTCGTTTTAAAGACGCTGACCGTCATATTCTGAAATACGGCAGCTCCATTAAAGAGCTGTAACCCCACCTGACCGGCCGGATAAGCATGGTCCGTAACCGCTATTTTCGGAGCGTAACCGCCGCCAAAATAAACCTCCAGCTTCGACTGCTCCGCCTTAATCCGAACATGGTAAATTTCCCCGACCTCAAGCTCCGCCGTAAAAACGCCGAGCTCACGATCTCCGTTCGAATCGATCAGCCGTATCCGTCCGGCGTTCGGGTCGACCTGCAGCGCATAGGCCTGCGAGCCGCTCGCGTTCGAGCGAAGCAGCATCGCTGCTACGGCGTAACGGTCACGAATGAGAATGTCCGCCTCATAGGTTAGATCATCCCCGTAGGTCGAGGCTATCGTGTAAGCGTTCTCATTTTCAGAAGCAGATGCTGCCAAGCCTTGTGACGACAACGTCCACTGTCCGCTGCTGGTGTTCCAGCCGGTGATATTCGTATTGATTTCACGGGTGCTGACCTCCGTAAAATGTACATTTCCATCATAAATATGCAGGCCGACATTCCCGCTCGAATAAAAGGCACTTTGCACATCCAGCGCCAATTGTTGATCCACGTATACGCGAAGGCTCGCGCCATCCCCGCTTACTTTGACATGGTAAGGCGTACCCGGCTCCAGTGCCAGCGCATAGGGCAGGCCTACGTCTTGATTTGTCGCCCTATCGAACAATCTAACTTTGTCCATATTAGGGTCCAAGCTAACGACATAACCTTTGCTGCCGTCCGCATTCGATCGGAACACAAGCGAACCCACGCCATAAGGCGTATTTTCATCCACCGTGATGGTTGCTTCGTATTCGAAATACGAGCTGACCCCGGTCGATGACATGAAAAATGCATTGGCATCAGGTCCGCTGCTTCCGCTAACCGCCGCATTCCCTTCCGTAACCCAGCTCCCGGAAATGGGCGTGTAGCCCTGCATCTTTTTTATTACGGGTGCAGCTTCCGCGGCATATATATGCTTGGCGGCATGTATCGGAAGAAGCAATGACCACACCAGCGAAACTGTTAATAGCAACGCACCTATTCTATTAATACGCATCTATGAACCTCCTACTGTTTATAGAACAATTTATTAAAATTTATTTACACCTGCCGAGTTGTTGCTGCCGCGCCCTTGGGGACTGTTTATGCTGACTGTTCATGTGAGCTGTTCAAGTAGGCTGCTCATTCGCACTACTCATAAGGACTGCAATTGCAAATTGCTTTTGTGTGTTGCTCTTGTGTGTTCCTCTTGTGTGTTCCTCTTGTGTGTTGCTCTTGTGTGTTGCTCTTGTGTGTTCCTCTTGTGTGTTGCTCTTGTGTGTTGCTCATTCGGACTACTAATGCGGACTGCATTTGCAGATTGCTCAGGAAAGCTGATCAGGTTGGCCGCTCTTGTGGGTTGCTCACGAGGATCGCTCTTACCGAGCTCCAGTGGACACATTTGAAGATTCCTTATGCGGAATGTCTTGCGTGTTGCTCTTGTGGATTGATCTTGCGGATTGCTCTTGCGGATTGCTCTTGCATCGGATTCTCCCAACCAACCCTTTGATAAATAAAATTAACTGTAAAATCTCCAGCTAATTCTGCCGAATAGGTTTGAAAACGGCATTTACATGGAAAATATCCCGTTAATTTCGAGCAAACTGCTACTTTTCCGGAGATCTATTGGAATTAGCGGGAGAAAATCCCGTTAATTGAAACAACGCCGCCAGCACGGATCAATTAACTGGAGTAATTCCCGTTAATTAATAGGAGTAAGTTCTTTTATTTCAGCTGCATATAAATAAAGCATGCTTCGGATCGAACCGTTATAGACGCAGCTTCTGCGGACTGCTCAGGTGGACTGTATTTACAGATTACTCAGGCGGATTACTTAGGCGGACTGTATTTGCAAATTACTCAGGCGGACTGCGTTAGCAGACTCATTTGCAGATTGCCATACGAACTGCTCTTGCTGACTGCTCTTGTATCGGATTCTCCCAGCCATCCCTTTGATAAACTAAATTAACTGTAAAATCTCCAGCTAATTCTGCCGATTAAGTTTGAAAACAGCATTTACATGGAAAATATCCCGTTAATTTCGAGCAAACAGCCACTTTTCAGGAGATCGATTGGAATTAGCGGGAGAAAATCCCGTTAATTGAAACAACGTTGCCAGCACGGATCAATTAACGGGAGTAATTCCTGTTAATTCATCCGTATAAAGAAAACAGCACGCATCCAACCGAAAAGTAAGCGTTTTCCAAATAGAGTGAAAAATCATAGCATTTCCCGCTCGCTAACGCTCGATGAAGAGCAATAAGCGCGACATCGCTCTTATTGCCGTTCATCTGAGTTTTCCTTACTCTTCCGTCAATGCATCCGCGATAGACGGCTTCGCCTCAACCGTCGGCATCCACGGGGCAGCATCATCCTCGTCTACCTTGCAAATGCACCCGCGATAGTCGTAATCGCTCCAAGCGTCGGCATCGACGGGATAGCTCCCTTGCCGGTGGCGGCGAGCGCGCCCATTGCGTTAGCGAACGCGAGCATCGATTCCAGCTGCGGCTGAGTCCAACCATTTTGAGCAGCTGCCTCAAGTTCAGTCAGCAGGGAATAAAGAATGCCTGCGAAGAAGGCATCACCCGCCCCTGTCGTATCCATCACGTCTACCTTATAGCCAGCATGCGAAGCGGTTGCCTCGCCTGCCCGGCAATAGCTTCCATCTGCGCCCAGCGTAACCAGCAGCATAAATAGGGATGGGAATTGCTCTGCCAGCTGCTTGGTTCCCGTCTCGAGATCACCGGTTCCCGTTAAGAACAGAAGCTCCTCCTCCGACAGCTTTACCACATTCGCATACTGAAGCCCTTCCAATATGCGATCCTTCGCCGCAGCTTCATTTTCCCATAGCGACAAGCGCAAATTCGGATCATAGGAGATGAGCATCCCTTTGCTTCTCGCATAAGCGGCCGTGCTCAGGGTTGCTGTCCGAGAGGGCTCGTGCGTCATTGAGATCGATCCGTAATGAAAGATTTTGGCCGAATCGATCAGCGCGCGGTTGATATCATCCTCATGCAGCATATGGTCGGCGCCCGGCTGACGGTAGAAGGAGAAGGAACGGTCGCCGTCTGCGTCCAGATGGACGAACGCAAGCGTCGTTTTGGCCACCGACGTGAGCAGCAGCCCCTCCGTGCCGATGCCGCATTGCTCCAGCACATCCTTCAAATAACGGCCGAACGCATCCTCGCCTACCGCTCCGATAAACGAAGTCGCGAGGCCCAGCTTGGCTAAAGCAGCCAGCACGTTCGCAGGCGCACCGCCCGGATTTTGTTCGAATAGCGGCTGCCCCTGCTCGGATACGCCATGCGGCGTGAAGTCGATCAGCAGCTCGCCAAGCGCAACAACATCCAAGCCTTTATCAGTCCTAGCATTATCCTGCGTTACCAAATCGAGCTCAACTCCCATGCATCCAACGTGTCGAGCTTCGCCGATCCGCCTCGGGCGAAAAAGGAAATTCCTGTGTCCTTCGGATTCGGGTAAACCCGATTGGTTATAGCGATTCGACCCTCGCCGGCAAACAATTCGATCGATGAACGATCGAGGAACAGCCTTATCCGCAGCCGTCCGTCCGCTTGCACCGGCAGCGGCGCTTCACTAACTCCGCCGTCGCCCTCGCCGCCCAGATTGCGGTCCATATAAATTTTCTGCTCCGTAATGGAATAGCGAATTTCCGTATAGCCAGAACCATCCTCCGAGCAGCGGACACGGACGCCTACCTCTGACGCATCCGTGACGGCCAGATCATAAACCATATCCAATTCGAGCGAATCACCTCGAACGCCGTTTATCGCTACAAACTCATTGTCCGTCAGAGCGACATCTGCAGCAGCAGTATGCAATCCGCGCAGCGCAGCGAGCTCCGGTACCGGATGGCTGCGCAGCGTGCCGTCTTCCGCAAGCGTAAGCTCGCGCGGCAATGTCATGCCGCCAAGCCAACCATGGGCTTGCTCCGGCATCGTTGCTCCCCAAATGTTCATCCAAGCGATCATAATTCTTCTGCCTTTATCGTCAAGCAGCGTTTGCGGAGCATAGAAATCGAAACCGTAATCGATTTGCGCCGCATGCTTTTGCTCAAAACGGCAGCTGTCATAATCAAAATTTCCGGCAAGATACAAGTTTTTGACCGGTGCAATGTTCATTGGAGAGATAAGCAACACATGCTGATGATCCGTTCCGAGTGGAAATAGATCCGGGCATTCCCACATATCGCCCATCGTGCCGTCGCTCTCGGCCGCAGCTCCTTGATAGTCCCAGCTGAGCAGATCGGACGAAGTATAAATAATGCCTTTACCGATTCCGTCTTTGCCATAACCGACGATCATGTACCACTTCTCTCCGTGCTTCCATACCTTCGGGTCGCGGAAACCGAAGCGCTCGGCATCCGGCGAATCGCCGATTACGGGATTAGCGGTATGTTTATGGAAAGTCACGCCGTCCGTGCTGGCCGCAAGACACTGCACCTCTTCCGGCGTTTTACCGTCAACATGGCCCGTATAAATGAGCGTCAATACACCGTTGTTGTCTACCGCGCTTCCAGACCAGCAGCCCTGTCCGGCATTCCCGCCCATGTCGTATTCCCCGGACGGCGCAAGCGCAACCGGCAAATGCTCCCAATGGACCAGATCCTTGCTTCTGGCATGCCCCCAATGCATCGGTCCTTGCTTCGCTTGATAAGGATCATGCTGATAGAACAAATGATAATGCCCGTCAAAATAAATCATCCCGTTCGGATCATTCATCCAGCCCGCCGGCGGCATCATATGATAGTGGAGCCGATATGTTCCATCCAACTTTTTCGAATTCTCTCTCCAGGCTTTTTCGGCTTGCGCGATAAAAGCCTGATGCCCATCCTGCTTGCTTACCGTATTTTTCATCCCACTCACCTATCCTTGCTTGCTATTTTTATTTATGCCAAATGGATTTTAATCGATAGACGTCAACGCTCCGGAATACGGCGGAACCGCCGCTCGCAAATAACTCGAGGCCATGGCTGCCGGGCGCCGGATATACCAAAACCGTAAAAACCTTCTCCCCGTTGTCGATAAACAGTTCAATCACCGATTCATCGACAAAAGCATGGAAAGTGATTCGATTATTCGCTGCCTTGTATGGGGCGGTAAACCGTTTGCCAAAATCAAACGGCTCACCCTCGCGATTGATAAAATCATTCCGCCCGGCATGCATCCGGTCCACAAAAACGGTCTGCCCCTCCGTGTCATACCCGAAAGCCGCTGATTCAGCGCCTGACTGCGAGCAGAGCACGCGGAGCCCGAAGGACTGGGCGTCCCTCCATTCCATATCCGCGACCAGCTCGAAAGAGGCGCCTTGAAAGTCAAGCTTCACCGCTTGATCATCCGCTTCGACGAACGCAAACCGCAGCGCGTCGGTTCGTAACCGCTTAAGCTCTTCAATCGGCTTCTGGCAAAGTCCAATCAAACCTTCGGTATCTGTCCGAAGCTCAAGCGTGCGCGGCACCGACATTCCGCCCTTCCATGGCTCCGTCGGTCCGGCAAACGGATATTTCCAGTTCGACATCCAGCCCAGCCAAACGCTGCGCCCGTCCTCCTCCGGAAGATCGGAATAAGTCACCGCCGCATAAAAATCTTGGCCATAATCGGTCCAACGGATATGCCCGCCTGACGCGTCATCGTTTATGAAGCGTTGCCCATCGAACTCCCCAATAAAATATTGCGCGGTCGATCCATCGGTTTCTTTGTTATCGCCAATGCTGACATGCAGCACCCATTTCAAGCGGCCGGCATCCCCGTCTACGGGAAGGCAAAACAGGTCGGGACATTCCCACACCGCCGCTTGGGAGCCCTGCCCTTCGCCGAACTCGCTCTCGAAGCGCCACGCCGTCAGATTGCTTGACGAATAAAAATGGACTTTTTTATCAACGGAAACGACCATCACCCATTTGCCGCTCGGCTCATGCCAGAGCACCTTCGGGTCGCGGAAATCGGGTACGCCTGGATTTGCAATAACCGGATTGCCGGCATATTTGGTCCAGCTCATTCCAGAATCAGAGCTATAAGCAAGGCTTTGGGATTGCAAGCCGTCCTTGTAATGGGTGAACAGGGCAACCAGCCCGGCTACTCCTCCGAATAATCCGCTCGTATCTTGTTTGTCTACGACACAGCAGCCAGACCATATATCGCCAAGCTCATCGGAAACCAGAGCAAGCGGCAAATGCTCCCAGTGGATAAGGTCACGGCTGACCGCATGCCCCCATCTTCCAGTAAACTGGTAAAACTGATGATAGATGCCTTCAAAAAATACCATGCCATTCGGATCGCTCATCGGTCCGTTTGGCGGTGTGAGATGAAATTGCGGCCGAAACCGCTCCTTATATAGCTCCGTCACGCTTTTCCCTCCAATTACACAGTCTTAATCCGCTCGAACGGATACGGCAAGCTTCGTCAGCGTCGTTTTTCCGCCTCGCGAATACCAGCCCCATGCTTGCCCCGGCATTTTATAAATTCTCGTCGTTAATGCGGAATCCCCAATATAAAAGACGGCTACATCATTCTCGATTACAATCGTAAACGGATAATCGACGTTTGGCTCGAACGCAACCGGCACCTGCACATCAGGCTCTAACGAGGATAACGTCTCCCCTCCGGCCGCGTCATAGCGAATGCGGTCCTTGCCCGGCTCCAGTTGGATGCCGTAAGCCTTCTCCGGCTCCTCGCCAACACCTGTTACGAGTCCGCTGTAAGTTACCTTTTCATCAAAACGCACGCTGCCCGTAATTTTTGCCGTCTGCGGCATCTGCCCGAAAATAATGCCGCTGACGCCCGCAGCGCCGTCCATCCCATAGTCACTATCCTTATTCGTTACCGACCCAAGCTGCCTTGCTTCCCCTAATGGAGAAGGCTTAGACAATAAGCGATCGACCTCATCCGGCACTTTAATGCCGAGTGCGCCGGCCTCGCCGATAACCATTTCATGCGCAACCATATTGCCTGCCCAGTCCCATTTCATATAGTCCTTCTCCAGCTGGCGCGTCGGCACCCAGCCGAACAGGAAGCGGCGCTCGCCCAAGCTGCCTGTTTTGGCCGCGTAGAACGCTCTACCGTCGAATACATCCTTCTCGGGTTTGACCCATGGTCCGTTCAGCGAATCGCTTATCCGGTAATGCGTCGACTTCTTGTCGCTGAACTCCGAGAACACGAGTACCCATTTCCCGTTCATCCGGAAAACATCCGGACATTCCAGCATGAAGAAAGAGGATGCAGCATCGACCGATAACGGCTCGCGAACCTCCCATTCGCTCAGGTCCTTGGAAGCAAACAAAGCAATGACGCCGCCCGTGCCTTCCTTCCTTGCGCTGAGCAGCAGCCAATATTCGCCTTGCTCCTCGTTATACAATACGAAGGGATCTCTAAAATCATCCTTCTCATAGCCCTCCGGCGCATAAAAGGTATCCTCCGGAACCTTCGTCCAGCTTTTCAAATCTTTGCTGACCGCATGCATTACAGCTTCCTTCGGCTTTCCTTGATCGGGAAACTTCCAATTATGGCCGGTATAAAACGCATGGTACGTATCGCCTGCTTTTATGACGCTGCCCGTGCCAATCGCCAAGTCCTGGTCTGCCTCTTGGCCGAACGGGATGGACTCCCCTGCGTAGTCATAGTCGGTCAAATTAGCGGTCGAAGCCTGATGCCAAGGATGGAAGCCGGGAGCGCCGTCGCGCCAATCCTGCAAATAAAACAAATGAATTCGGTCATTATCGCTAAATGGCATGACATCGCCTACCCAGCCCTCGGCCGGTTTCCAGAACAGACGATCCTCAGCCCGCTTCACTTCGTCCGAGGGCGCTGCCGTTACGGCTGGATCTGCTGCGGCTGTCGCGCTTGGCGCCGCCGTTTCACCGGGATCAGCCGTATTCCTGTTGCTGCATGCACTCGCCAGCACTGCGGCTGCTAGAGCGATTGCGGCCAGCCGCACCGTTTTTGAAAGCTTATTATGAATACGATTCTCCTCCTTGCTACGAGCCTATAACTATACCCGCCGCCATGCATGCATGACGGCGGATAGTTGCAAGGCTATTTATTGGGTCAGTGTGATTTTGATGCCTTCTTCCAGCATAGCTTTGGCAGTAGCGGCAAATGTGCCTACCGGCGTGCCGTCCTTGATGCCTGTCAATGCAGCCGTGTTAGCATCCCAATACTTCTCGACGCCGATTGGCGCAAATAGGATTTTGGTGCCAAGCTCGTTCATTTGATCGACTTTTTCTTGGCCAAATTGCTTCACGTTGTTTTCTGTTGCTACCTTAAGCTCGTTCTCGGACATCATTTTGATAAATACGGCAGCGCCCTGCGGGTTTTTCGAAACCGTTGGGATCGACCAGCCTGACATTCCGCCTGGGCCAACATCCTTTGTACCTTTAGGTCCAGTCGGTACCGGAACGAAATCAAGCTCATAATCGCTTTTGAATACCGTAAAGCCGCCGAAGCCGTATTCTGCCGTCATAGCCAGCTTGCCGTTTTTGAACTCTGCGTTAAAATAGTCGCCTTCTTTGTCTTTATCGATGAATTTGTCTTTCAGAAGAGCATCCTGCGTGAATTGCATAGCTTCCTTCATATTGTCGGAATCGTAATTCGTAGTGATCGAGCCGTCTTCATTATAAGAAAGGTTAGTTACGCCGTTCGATGCCACCATCAGCGGGTAGCCGGCATCCCACCAGCCGAAACCGAATTGGTCGCTTTTGCCGTCGCCGTCTGTATCCTGCGTAAGCTCAAGCGCAGTGGACCGGAATGTATCCCAAGTCCAGTTGCCTTCTTTATAAAGCTCGCCTGGCGTTTTTACGCCATTGTTGTCAAAAAGCGTTTTGTTGTAGTAAATGACGATCGGAGCAGCGCCGACGCCAGCCGCATAAGGCTTGCCGCCGAAAGAGAATGCTTTCGTTACGGAAGAGTTCCAGAACGGATCCGACAGATCCATGTATTGATCAAGCGGCTGTATGATCTTTTTCAAAGGATACACCGGGAAGTTTTGGTCGTTCGCCTGCGCGACATCCACTTGGTCCCCTGCGTTAACCATCGAGATCAGCGTGGACTTTTGGTCGCCCCATGGCACCGCGATAACATTAACTTTGCCGCCGTAAGCTTGTTCGAACTGTGCAACCGTTTCCCATACGGCGTCAAAAGCAGCAGGGTTTGCCGCTTTGTTCTCGTCATATTGCTCTTTGGAAGTATGATATAGGATCGTAATATTGCCGTTTTCAAGCTTAGGCGCTTCTTCCTTCGCCTCTTCCGTTGCTTCCGGGCTGTTGCCGCCGCTGTTCGCCGCGCCTTCGTTTGTTTTGTTATTGCCGCCGTTATTGCCCGAGCAGCCAGCCAATACGGTAACGAGCATTACGACAGCAGCCAGCATCATCGCGAATGTTTTCATATTTTTGACCATTTTAAAAAAGCCTCCCCTAATTTAAGTTCATTTGTGTTACGCATGACACCCTTATGAATCGGCCATTCCTCTAAAAATTGACTCTGAAACCCGGGCCTCGCCTCCCTTCATAACGAGCTGTCCGATCGCTCATCCATTATTTAATCGCGACATGCTCGATGCTGTCCGTGAAGTAGCGCTGCGTAACCAAATAAAGAATAAACAGCGGCAATATCGCGAGCAGTGCGCCTGCTTGAATCCGCGTCACCACGACAAGCGGGTCGCTGATCGTCTGCACGTTGACGACGGCTTGAAGATCTACCCGGAGGGATGAGAGCGCGATCGCGAAGTTTTTCTTTAAGTTGCCGAGCAGCAGATTCGACATATAAAACTCATTCCAATGCCATACGAAGGAGAATAGGAATACCGTGATGATGGCATTTTTTGCATTGGGAAGCATGACGGTAAAAAAGGTTTTGAACGGCCCGCAGCCGTCCATGTAGGCCGCATCCTCAAGCTCATTCGGCATACCTTTGAAGAACTGCCGGAAAATAAAGATGTACAAGCCTGAGCGAAGTCCCATTCCAAGCAATGAAGGCAGGAAAAATGCCCAGTAGCTGCCCACGAGACTGATGGAATCCGGTCCGCCTGTCACCATCGACGTCAGCTTCATCAAGCCAAAAGCATCAAAGTATTTCATGTCGGCATACAGCGGTAAAATAATGGTTTGCACCGGCACGACCAGCGTCAAAATAACGAGCGTGAACAGGGTTCCCGAGAAAGGAAACTTGAATCTCGCAAAGCCGTACGCGACGAAGGCGCAGGACAGCACGTCCAGAAGCCCGCAGCCGATCCCGATAATCAAGCTGTTTTCGAGCGCATCCCAGAAGTCCATGACCCGCAGCGCATCGGTAAAGTTGCTCAGCGTAAACGTCTTCGGCACCCAGATCACGCTGGGATCCATCGCCTCCTCTGGACGGCGGAGCGCCATGCTGAGCATATACAAGAGCGGATAAAGCAGCTGATACGCCAGCGCCGCAAGAAGTGAGAAACGTAAGATGGAAGATAAGGTTTTCCTTGCCCGTTTCAGCTGTTTTTTCTGAATGATTGCATTCAAGTCGAGTTCCCCGCTTTCCGTTTAATCCTGCATGTAGACGATGCGTTTCTTGAGCAGCAGGTAGACAGCGCCTAGGAATACGGCGATTAATACGCAGTACAGCCAAGCCAGCGCACTGCTGTAACCGAATCTGACCTGCGAGAAAGCCGTATTGTAAATCATTAGAATGACGCTGTTTCCGTAATCCGTGAACGTGTCGATAATGGTGTACACGATGTTCAGCAGCATCATTGGCGTAAGCATCGGCAGCGTTATTTTCCAAAACTGCTCCCAAGGCCTTGCGCCTTCAATGGAGGAAGCCTCGTACAAAAAGCCGGGTATGGCATGGAGGCCGGCAAGGAAGAGCAGCACCTGTACGCCCGATCGCCAGGTGAGGTCAAAGATTCGGGCGATGATGTTATTGAAAATTTCAATCAGCTGCGCCCCGAGTCCGAGCTCCTGCAGAATACCGTTAATGCCGGCTCCCGTGAACAAATAAACGCTTTCTGCTCCGCCGCGCATGCCTTGGGAGAATACATCCTCCTTCAAAATTTGCATCAGCACGCCTGAGGCGATAATAACCGGAAGGAAAGATACCGCCCGCATAAACCCCCTGCCCCGAAACTTATGTTTGAGGAGCACAGCTACGAATAGGCTGTAAACCAAAATCAGCGGAACGCCGTACAGCATGTTGATAAAGGAATTGACGGCCTCTCTAATGAAGGCCGGGTCTTTAAATAAGGCGTACTCGAAATTGTCCCAGCCGATGAACACGCCGCGCAGCCCCTCGGGCGTCATCTCCATGTTTTGAAACGAGAAGACGAGCGACGTGAACAGCGGTTTTGCGAAAAACAAGATAAAGCCTAAAATCCAGGGCAGTACGAATAAAAAACCGTACAGCTCCTTTTTCTTCGTATAAGGCAAAGCCCGTAGTTGTCTAAACATGCGTTCACCCCCTAACGGATGAGGTAGCCTAGCGCCGGAATGCTCTCAGCGCCAACGGCAGCCATCTCATTGTTGTAATTGACGACGGCTGTCTTGCCGTTCTCGAACGTTGTGCGGTATACGCCTTCTTGCAGCTTCTCATGGTCCGTAATCGCAAGACCCGTCAGGCCGCCAAGCGCTTCGTTCAAACGATCGTATTGCTCCTTCATATCCTCGTAAAGCAAATTAAAATCAGCACTGTAAAGCGAATCAAATTCGGTATGGCTTAGCAGCGAGGAATCCCTTGCAATAAACTTATAGGCCGGATAGGTTCCGGTTTCTATTAATTTCAGCAAATACTTCTGCGGCATGCTCGAGAGATTAATAGGCTCGCTGTAAGCAGGCAGAATTCCGCTCAGCGCGATGCTGTAGAACGGTACTTCCTCATCTTCTGTGTCAAAGCCGCTTGCGAATAAAGGGACATCCGACAAGCTTTGCGCATATGGGAACGTGTATGCATTCGGCTGATCGAACATGAGGCCGCCGAGATTGCTTTGCCCCTTCTGGAGGCCGCTTTCCCAGGTTGTGCCCGTCACGTTCTTCGGCTGGCTGCCGCGCCGGAAATCCGAGTAAATAAACGAACCGACCGATTGTAAGGATACATGCTTCAGGCCTGCCTTGGCCGCGGCTGCGGTAAAGCGGTCAATGGCCTCATTAACCGAGGTTGGCTTCAGCAAGTACCAACGCTTTAAATCCTTGTTTTTCATCTGGTCGCTCATGCGGTAATCATATTTCAGTGCCGGCGCCCGGCTGATTCCTTTTGCGGTATCCGAGAACCTGCTGAAGCCGTTTCCGCCTTCATACAATTTGACGGGATCGGCAGCCGGATAAAAAGCTACGCCATTTGACTCCAGCTCCTTCGCCAGCTTCTTGAAGGCCTTGTTTCCGCCAAGCCTTCCCTCCGCGTCCAGCGATACGGGAACCTCGCCTTTTGCTCCCCCTGCCGTCCAGCCTTCAAGCCGCAGCGCCAAGTTTGCAATCCCGTCATCGAGCAGGCGATTTGCGGCCTGGCCGGCATCCTTAAAGGAGGTTAGCACTTCTACTGTGTTGTAGGGAATGCCGAGAAAGGTCGCTTTTTTCTTCACGCCGCCGACAAAGTCAACAAGCAAAGGAAGTGATTTGCCGTCTGCTGCAGTCTTGGATTCCGCTGGCTTTACGCCCTGCTCATCCTGCAAATAATTGCGGTACCTGCTTGCCATTCCTGCGTAATCGGCATCGGCGTCATGAAGGAAAAAGTATTTCACCTCATAATCAATGCCGCCTGTCATTGACTGCGAAGCCCGCGTTACCTGCTTCTCGTTTAACGTGCCTTCAAGCAGCAGATTGGTTTCGAACTCGATCAGATTCAAATAACTGAAAATGTTGTTATACGTATTGTTTTTGCCGCTTACTTCCGCCGTAATGCCCGCTTGGTAAGCCCCTTGATGAATGACGGCGATAAAGGCAGACGATTCCTTTTTCATTCCGAACACCGGAAGGCGAATCGCTTCCTTCTGATCGGCTTTGCTCGGATAATCGAGCGCCTGATCCCCGCCGTACACTCTTTCGTTGTAGCTTTTATAGCTGCTTTTGCTGTTGTTGAAGTTGATCAGCGCGCCGCTGCCGTCGGGCACGAACATATAGCCTTCGTCCGTGCTGCCCGCCGCCCCGAAGAACGGCAGCAGGCTGATGTTAACCAGCTTGAATTTATCCTGCTGCTTAATGCCGCCTGTCAGTATGGCTGCCGTTAAGCCATCGTCCGAAAGCGTGTAACGGACCGGTACGGTAAAGCCTGCTTTCGGAAATTCATAAGTGACCTCAATGCCGCCTTGCACCTTGCTCCAGCTTGGCTGTTTTTCCTTGACGCTGCCCGTAAAGCTGTTTAGCTGGAACGGCTTGTTTAGATCATCCACGTAATCAAGCAGTAGCTGCGCGGATAAATCCATTTTTTTGGCGCCCTTGGCGAGCTTATCCGAGTCCCGGTCAACCGGGTTGCTCTGCCAAAGCGCACCTGACTCCTTATCCGTCACCCTAATTTCAGCAGTGCCCGGATTATAATCAAGCGTGAGTCTGCCGCTGTCCGCAACACGCTGGAAGTCACCGGTTTGTGCTGCTTTTACTGCCGTGCCCGCTGCGGAATGAACCTTAATTCCGCTCGTTGAAGCGATAATAAGCAGCATTGCCGTCATGAAGGCTGTCCATATTCGTAATCTCAAGCTGCCCCCCCCTTTCCGATCAATGTTCTGCCTCATAAGCGGAACAACATTTCGTTATAAATCGTATAAATGAACACATACACCTGCTGGAACAGCGTATAAAACAATACCGTGAGAAAGATCACAATGCCCATCGCAGCAAATGTCAGCGCGACGGATTGCAGCGTCTTGACCGCGCCATAGTCATGAATGGTCAGCAAGCCGATATACATGAGCACTGCGCTCCATACCATCGCAATCGTTGTCATATAGCCTAGAAACATGCCTTCTTCCTGAACGAGCACTCTGCTTAGCAGCGTCGATATGATGACCGCCGCAACATAAGGAATACTTGCATAGGCGCTGACGATCGCAATTTGCTTGGCTTTTCCCTCGCCGTCCATCCAAGTGGCAACCGCCCAATTTCCGGCCACCCATAAGGCATAAAGCACGATCGTTTTTGCCGCGATCAGCCAAACGTTCAGCGCGCTGAGATCTGCATAGTTGAACGTATAACCTGTGCTTTGCCTCTTGAAGATCGTAGCGATGAAGAAAACAAGAACAATAAAAGCCGAAACAAGCAGCGAGCCCTTGCCCTCCTCCTTGATGGCATAAAAGCTGTCAAACGGATGAAGCAAGGAGCTGAAAGGATTTAGTCTCTTCGGTGTTTGAGTTGCCGCCGATGCGCTCACCTTGTAACCTCCTTTCGTCTCTTGTTCCTTGCTGCTGCAAAGGCTTTATAGCCGTAATAGCCTGCTATTGCGAGGATGAAGACCGTCATGATAACCGGCAAATTGCTGCGTACGGTTTGCATCCGGACTTGGCCAAAGGTGTCCGAGTAACCCGATCGATCCGTTCCTTGACGGTAATAGGCAAGCGCCTCGTCGTAGCTGCCTTCCTTCTCAAGCGCCTTGGCTATACCCACGTAAGCAATGCTGTTATTGGCATTTCTCTTCGCAACCGATTTCCAAATCACGGCTGCTTCCTCGTATAAGCCTTGGTTGTACAGCACTGTGGCTTGGCGCACTAGGCCTCCGTATTCGGAGAGCGCAAACCTTGTGATATTGCGCTTCGCCGTATCCAGCACCAGCACCTCGCCGTTCCAATAAGACACGGCGGAAGGCTGAAGGAAGGTCCCATTTTGATTGCCCAGCGATCCGAATACCGCAATCGGATTGCCCTCCGAATCGTATTCGAAGATACGTCCTCTCGTCCGGTCTAGTCCTGCGATGAAGCCTTCCGCATCGATGCTTAAATCAACGAAAGAGGTATCCTGCTTCACGCCCTGCTTGAAGGAAAACTCCTTATCGCCGAAATCGGCTCCGCCCTCCTGTCCCATTAACACATTGTTGCCGAGCGGATTCAGCTTTTTGATTTCTTCCCGCGAGTTTTTGGAAATGATCGTTGTGGTGTAGACAAAGTTGTCGGCACCTACCTCAAGGTTCGAATATTCGATTGGAAGCAGCTTCATCATTGCCGAGCGCTGTTCCTTCGACAGCAGGTTTTTCCAGAAGGTCTCCAGCACGACGGCTGGCGTGACCTCTACCCGGTTGCTACCGAAATAACCAGTAAATTGACCTTTGCTGTTAAACTGCATCAGACCGTAAAACTGTCCTTCCGACAGCACATAGATGCGTCCCGCGTTATCCACCGCCACTTTCGTCGGCTTGAATTGGAAGCCTTCGGGAATAAGCGGATCGGTTGGCTTCTCGATGACCAGCTCAACTTTATTATCTGCGCCGGCCCGAATAATACGCCCGTTATCCTTGTCCGCGATATACATCGTGCCTTCATCGGTAACGAACAGTCCCGTTGGGGCTGCCAGCGTCATTTCTTTGCCGTTATCATTCAGCTTGTCAATGATCGCGACCGTCTCAAAACGGTCATTCAGCTTTACGATTCGTTTGTTGCCAGTGTCCGCGATATAGACGGCACTTCTCTTATCCACGAACAGATCCTGGGGATCGCTGAAGGCTCCCGCTCCGAGCTGATTTCCCGTGTAGGTGCGTTCCGGCAAATAGCTCGCCGGAGCCGCTTTCGATTGATCCCATTCGTTGTATACATAAGACTGGTAAGGCGCTTCCGCCGCGACCGTCAGCGGTGCTGCGGCCAAAAGGGGGAGAAGCAGCACGGCAGCCAGCATCCATTTCATTTTCATGACTCCACCTCTAACCTCCATCATTTGATCCCCGCAAAGGTCATTGTTTCTACAACCTTCCGCTGCAGCAAAACAAATACGATAATCGGCGGGATCATGAGAATGACGGCAGCCGCGGATCCTGCCCCCATCCTTGCTATAGGGTCGCCGGCCACGATCTGCTCGAGCGCCATCCGGAACACCTTGAGCGATTCCCCAAAAATAAGCTCCTTCGGCGCGTAGTTCCACAGATTAATAAATTGAAAGATCACGACCGTCATAATGGCCGGCGTCGAATTGGGCCAAATAATCGAGAAAAAGGTTTTATACTCGCTTGCGCCGTCAATCCGCGCCGCCTCCAAGATAGCGTCAGGCAGCTGCTCGATAAATTGTTTCATTAAGAAAAGGCCAAGCGAAGCGCCGATCCATGGCAGAATCAATGCCGCGTACGTGTTCACGATATTCATCTCAGACATGAGTACGAATTGCGGGATGAACGTCACCTGGGGCACGAACATGAGCGCCATCACGATGATCGAGAACAATAGGTTTTTTCCTGGAAACTTATGCTTCGCAAGCGGATATGCCGCCATCGCCGCGAACAGCACATGCAGTACCGTGCCCACGATGGAAATAAGCGCCGTGTTGAAAATGTACCGGGACAGCGGAACCCACATATTGGAGGCCAGCTGGAACAAATCCGTAAAGTTATTGAGTGTAGGCCTCCTGACAATCAAGCGAGGCGGAAATTGAAGCAGCTCGTCAATCGGCTTCAATGATGTAATGATCGCGAAAATAAACGGAAACGCTGAGAATAGACCGAGAAGCGCCACGAATCCGAATATCGCGATGTTGCCGGCAAGCGAGCGTCTTGCTTTTATGCCGGATTTTTTGGTAGTTATCGTGAACATGGATGTCCTCCTGCGATCAAATTCCGACCTTCTGCAATATTTTCGTCACGAGCCGGTTCGTGAATACCATCATGAAGAACAAGACGACGGCCATTGCGGATGCATAACCCATCTCGTAACGGATGCTGCCGTAATCCATGATGTGGGTAACCAAGGTTTCACCGGCATATTCCGTACTCGGGAAGCCCGCAAGCTGAATGGATACGTCTGCTACGCTAAAAGAAATAACAATTTGCATGACGGCTCCAAAAATCAGCTGCGGAATCATGGATGGCAATGTGATATACCACAGCTCTTGGAACCTGTTTTTGATCCCGTCCATCACTCCCGCTTCATATAAACTGCGATCCACAGTTTGCAGTCCTGCGACAAAGGCCAGAAAGCTGATGCCTAGGCTCATCCACAGCTGCACGACGATCAGAATAAGCAAAATGTACTCTTTATCCAGCAGCCAAGCGACCGGATCGCTTATAATCCCTAGTCCCATAAGCATGCCGTTCAAATATCCGTAAGCATCCGGGCTGAAAATAAGCCGCCACATCGGGAAAACGGAGATGCCGATGATGGTCGGGATGTAGAATACCGTTGTTGCAATGGAGCGCAAAGTCTTGGACAGGTCATTAATCATCCATGCGACCAAAAAGCTGAGCATGTAGCTCACGGGTCCGGTGACAAAAGCAAAGAACAACGTATTTTTGACCGCGACGATAAAGATATCATCATCCAGGAAAAGCCGGATATAGTTGTACCAGCCAATAAAGCGCGGCGGCTCGATCATGTTGTAATAAGTAAAGCCAAGCACGATCGACAGCACGACGGGAAGGATGGTAAAGAGCAAAAAGAAAATCATGTACGGCGTCATCAGCAAGTAGCTTTCCTTATGTCTGCCGATCGTTTGGGTTATCGATTTTTTCATTGCTCCACCCCGAATTCATACCTTTTTCGTTTAATTTCTTCGTTAATGTCTTTGTTCCAATAGAAGAGGCTTTCTCTGGCGTTGCCCATCTGGAAAACGACCTCTCGGAACGCGTTATCGATGTTTCTTGACGTATAGTAACCGCCCGGCAGCTCAGGAATTTCATGAACCTGTTTCCATTGCTCGGTCAGCATCGCTTGCTCGGCCCGGCTCCAATTCGTCGATTCGAACGAGATGAGATTCGCCGGCACCCTTCTTCCGAGCACGCCCATTTCATTTTCCAGCTCGCTGACGAACTGGCTTTGGATTTCCGGTCGGTTGAACCATTGCAGGAAAGCCCACGCATCGTCTTTGTTTTTGGCATCCTTCAAAATAATCGATGCCGTTCCGGTTGCGCCTGTCGAGCGGTCAATCGTTCCATCCTTGCGCTGCTTGCCCGGGATCGGAACCATGTCCCATGTGCCCGTAATCTCTGGAGCTGCCGCGGCTAAACGGGTGTACAGCTTATAGGTTGAAACAACGATCGGCATCTCGCCGGTACGGAACCGGTTGAAATCATCCTTATAAAGCGGATAATCATAGAGGTTGTAGAAATCCGTCCATTGCTTAAAGGCGGTATAGGCCTGCGGCTCGTCAAAACGGGTTCCGTCTTCCTCCGCGTTGTAGATGCCGCTGCCGTTTTGCATAAGAAGCGTCGGAAACAGATTGAGCGCTCCGATTCCCTTTGTCAGAAGCTGAAACGCATCCAGGTTCTCGTAAGGCAGGCCGATCTGCATATTATTGTTCTGCAATACCGGTGCAATCTTCAGCAGCTCCTCCCAGGTTTGCGGTGGCTCGATCCCAAGCTCCTGCAAAACATCCTTCCGGTAAAACAGCATGAAAAACTCCTGGTCATCCGGAATGGCGAAGGTGCTTCCTTTGTATTGATAAGGAATGAATGCCGTGTCCATATATTCCTGCTTCATGGCTGCGAACTCATCGTACGGGTCGAGCGGCGTTAACGCGCCGCGAACAGCTAGATTCATCGTATCGCCGCGGCTCGTAAAGAGATTGACATCCGGCCCTTCGCCCGCCATGACCGCAGTCACGAGCGATGTGCCCACCAGATTCAAATTGACGCTAATTCCGCTTTCGGGAATAAACGATTCATCGATTAACCGTTTGAGCACATAGGCTTGGTCGCGGCCAAGTCCGGTCCACACTTGGATGGAGCGCTCTGCCTGCTCGTTGCCCTCCATGGAATCGTAATTTTGAAAAAACGATCCCGCGAACGCCCGGATTTCATGTACTCCCTGCGCGAACAAACCAGCCTCAGCCTTTGGTTGTTCATGATTTAAGGAAGCCAGGTACAAATAATCAAGCTCCAGCGGCTGCTTCATTGCGCCGAGCATCCAATCTGCCAATGCGGTAATGTTTGTTTTGTAATTTTCCAACCGCTTCGGTATTTGGTCCGGCCGATCGATAAATCCGTTAAGCTGAAGCGCCAGCAATTTCAACGTTCTGGATCCGGCGTTAGCCTGGCCCGACATTTCATCCAGCTTGCCGGCTTCCTCCGTCATTTGAGCGGAGAGCTTCTGGAATTGCTGGATAAGCCCCGGCACGCTTTTCTCAATTTCGTAATCGCGATAGACATCAGGGTTAACGCCTGTAACCATCACGATCTTGCGGTAAATTTGATTGAGGTCATATACCATTTGCTGGACGCTTTGCACGGCTGGCGCAACATCGCCAAGCGTAACCTCCAGCTTCAGCTCATGCTCGCCCTTCGTGAGGTAGAATTGATACGGCTCACCCGTTTCTTCTCCCAGCTCCAAAATGTCCCATTTTAGAGCATAAGGAAAACGAACTGCGTTCATTTCTTGAAAAGGCACTTGGCCGTCAATCGCAAGCCTCCTTGATACAAAGGACCCCTTCACTTCATTCTGATGGTAACGGGCGCCTATTTTATACCAGCCGTCCGCCGGCACCTCGAATTTATAGCTGATCCACTGGCCCGGAACATCCCAGTTGCTGCCGCCGATGGTATTGATTCGAAGCAGGGTCGGGCTGTAAGGCGTCGTAAGCGGCGAAGTCCGATCCGTCGTCGGGAATAAGCCGGAATCCGATTTGGCATAGGCATGCTCCGCTTGAATCGTAATGAACGCCTCGTCGCCGCTTTTGGAAGCCTCTGCTGCCTGTGATGCTTTATAGTTTTCATAAGCTTTCGCCGTCACTGCTTTGTCCAGCCTGATGTAATCAACGGCTGCGCTTTCCCTTACATTCTCAAGCCTTATGACATGTTTGCCCTTTGTAAGCGGGAGCTGCAGCGGACCGTCCTCCATCTCGCCTGCTGCCGCCACTTTCGTATCGAGCCAAACCTCTCCTTCAAGCTGCTTCGGTCGCAGCTCGTTCCCGCCGCTTCGCTTGAGTTTGCCCGGCTCGTCGTAGTACAGGCGATTAAGCTCGAAGGGCGCGTAGGGATCGGATATCGCTTTTCCGTCTACGTAAAGCAAAAACTCGATCGGCTGTCCGTTTCCTTTCAGCGGATAATAGCCTAGTGACAGCTCATAATTGGCTTGCTCTGTCACATCGACGGACCATTCAAGCGTCTCGCCTTCCTTCCACTCCGCAATTTGCTTCCGCCCCTTCCATTCGGGAAGGATAATTGCGTTCGCCTTATCCACACTCATGCTGTTGGCGCTTAGTAGAATGCCGCCTGCCCGCCGCTCTGCATCTGCAAGCTTGTATGATACCGCATCAGCGGTTTCTTCCTCGGAATAAGAGAACACTGCCGCCGCGCCTGTCGTTACAATGAGAAGCAAGAACATCACGGTGTAAAAGATCCAATTTTTATTCACGGCCAACCCCCGAATTCGTTTTTTCTGCTCTCCCGCCCTAGCCTGAACTAGTTGAAAGCACTCTGAATTGCTGCTGCATGAACAATATATCAAAAAGAAATCCGCACTTATTTCACAATGCTCGGGTTCGGACTTTCAAAGTTTTTGGTACTCGTCATAGAGAAGAGGAGAAGGTCGAGGCAGGGAAAGGGCATAAAAAAAGACGACCCCATGGATTGGAGTCGTCTTTGTTGAGATGGACTTTACGATAGATCATCTTTCATTTTTGTTCACGATTTTGTATTCCACATGATTGTCTTCCTTGCGAATGAACTTCACAAGCAGTGAAATTCGGTTATCCTTATTTAAGTTATTCCAGTAGAAATTCGCGGTTTCATCCATAGAATCGAATAGCGGAACTTCTAAGGGCTCACCGGCGAATGGCCGCAGAATGCCGTCCTCCTCGCCTTGATAGGTGTGAATGCAATGACCCATCCCCTTTATGCAGCTATCATAGTGATAAAAATTTCTTATGCAAACCGAGGGATTATTGTTTCTCGTCTTCAAAATAGATAATCCGTACGTGCACGAGCCCGTATCTGTTATACCAGAAATGCGTGGCGTAAAATGAGGGGCATCGGGCTCGAACGCCCTGCGTTTCAACGCATTCTCGAACGAATCGCCTTGCTGCAATCCATCGTACAGCGTATCCGTCTGATCCCCGTTCGAGATGATGTGAAACCCGTTGGTATCCTTTATCGGATAATAGATAATCAAGGAAGGATCCTCCATCTTCGATGGATCAAACGCTGTGTTTCTGACAAAGGATTAGTCCCGCTCAAAAATCCGGTTGCGGCTGTTCAAGCTTCTTCCCATAATCCAATAGACTTGTACGAAATGATTACCGGATGGATCCATACCGATTATTAACGTTCTTCCTGGATAGGGTCGATTAAACAACTGCTCTTCAAAACTTTTCATTGTACTCACCTCAGCATCGAATTTTGTTCCACTGACAAACAAAAAAAAGCATCTGATCACAGATCAAATACTTTGCCCAGGCGTACGGCGTATTAATATGTGCTCCCTCGTGGTACTCCACGCTGCGCCAGTCACACATACCAAATATTTACTATATTATACACAGCATGTTAGCTTGCAGACAAGTGATTATTCAGCGATTCCGAGTTTACTTTTCCGTTCATCTACTCAAAATGATATTTCGCGAGCATTTCTCCCCAAGGAGCTAACCCTGCTTCCTTAAAACCTAATTTTGCATATAGATTTCCAGCTCGTTCATTAACCGGCTTATAACCAAGCATGATGACATCCGTCCTGTCACTAGCGCTTCTTATTTCATCAATGACCAGCATCATCGCATGGTAACCGTGTCCTTGTGCTTGATGCCTGCCGTCAATCATAAATCGGTAAATCCAGTAATTCCCATCATCCGGATCAAGCCCAAACAGCGTAAAACCTATCATTATATCATCATTGTATATGGCTTTAGCTTTAAATCCTTCTAAAAATTGCACCTCTGCGATGGAATAAAGATTTGAGGCAATAAGACCTGCTTGCTCTGGTTTCGGATTAAGTAAAATACATTGTTCCCAATTACTTTTATCTAATGCTTTTAACGTAATCATTCCTGGATTCCTCCTCCCTTTTCATCTTAAACGATTCGTTCCCAAGCCGCGTATTAATTTTCAATTATAACTAATGATTACCGACCCGCTGCAGTGATCATCAAAAAAACGGCCATCGGCTTCAGCAACCTTTGCTCCTCATAGACCGTCGATATGGTTAATGCATGCAAAAAATGGGAGGGAATGACTTGCTGCGCAAAACCATTTTCATCGCCATGTCTGCTATATTGCTGTTAACAGCATGCGGACAGCCAGAAGAAAAAACGATTACAATGCCGGAACGAGCTCGCCTTGCCGAGAAAATTGATCCGCGGATGGCAAAGGCTACGAATAAGTTTGGGCTTGAGCTGACGGAAAAAATGATCAATGAAACAAAAGGAGAAAACGTCATTGTTTCCCCTGTCAGCATCGTACAGGCGCTGTCAATGACGCTCAACGGGGCAGCGGGCCAGACACGCGAACAGATCGCGAAGACATTGCATCTGGAAGGATTGTCGGTGGAGATGTTGAATGAGGAACAGCAGAAGCTCAGAGAGCTTCTGCTGCAACCGGGACCCGGCATCAAGCTGTCCATGGCCAACTCACTCTGGCTGCAAAAGGGCTGGCCGTTCCAAAAGGATTATCTCGACCGTGTAAAGGCTGCCTACGACGCCCAATTAAACGAACGGAAGCTAGACGACCCAGCCGTGCTGAAGGAAATGAACAAATGGGTTAATAAGCAGACAAACGGTCTCATTCCAACGATTCTGGATGAACCTATATCCGAGATGACGAAACTCATGCTGTTAAACGCCCTATATTTTGACGGGACTTGGAAGAGACCGTTTGAGCCAGACGCTACAATAGAAGATGAATTTACGAAATCGGACGGTAAAATACAACGCATCCCCTTTATGAATCAGGGAGGCAGCTACGAATATGACGAAACGGATGCTTACCAATCCATCCGCTTGCCATACGGCGATGGTCAAATGGGGATGCTCATCGTCCTCCCAAGCCAGCATATGGACCAAAAGGAACTCACCGCGAAGCTGCTCTCGGATACCGAATTCTGGACTAAACCATTTAACTCAGCGAATGGCCGACTAGCGCTGCCAAAATTCCGAGTTGAGGGTAAGCGTGAGCTCATCGACACCTTAAGTGCAATGGGGATGCGTCTGCCATTCGATCCAAACCAAGCGGACTTCAGCGAATTAGCTGACAACAAGCTTTATATCAGCCGTATTTTGCATAAGACCGTTGTCGATGTTTCCGAGCAAGGCACGGAAGCAGCCGCTGTAACCTTGATTGGCATGGATGCGGGCAGCGCTCCGCCGAGCAGCAGCTTCGAAATGAAGGTCAACCGGCCGTTTCTTTTCGCCATCCAAGACCTGCAAAGCGGTATGCTGCTGTTTGTCGGGCTGGTAGAAACACCTTAAATGCGTGAGCTTTAAGCAGACACTTTATTGGCCGGTTAACGAAAAAAAAGGGTGCTGATGATAGAATCAGCCCCTTTTTTTTGAACAATATTTATTTTGATGAGGCACCTACCCTTCTAATGCCCGAGCCGATGGGATGCTTCATTTATATTCTGTAAAACCCCGGCCACAACGAGAAAGATTGCCATCATGACAAGTGAATAACCTAGTCCGCGATAATAACGGCGTTCAGATGTTTTCGAGCGGACAACGAACAGCAAACCGAGGCTAAAGATGATTAAGATGACTATTCCCGCTTGTGCATGGTCTGCCAAAAAGTTGTCCGGCATTACAAGTAACCACCCTCTGATTCAGGCAATTTTTTATATTCCTCTTTGGTCTTTACGATCTGCTCCACGAAATTCCGCAGTTCCAACAGCTGCTCCATATCACTGGTCTGAGCGCAATATCGATCTGTCCACGTTAATGTTTTTGTTTCGCCGTTTATATTGACTTCCCATATATCTTCGCTATAAGGAACGCGTTCACAGGTTTGATTGGCTGCCCCCAGCTCTTTCTCGCCCATGATGTTTATTTCTCTCATTTTGCCATAAATGCTTCGCATCTCTTCCCTGGTCAACGTGATTTGCGCCGTTGCCGTCCCGTTCATGATCAAATCTTTGGTTACCGTATCTTGAAAAGTATTAATTTCATTTTTGTTAACCGTTCCATAGCCGAAGCGCACCATAAAATCGAAGGTGCCTGGCATTTCCTTAGGCATTTTGTTCTGCTGTCTGGCGGATTCCTGCTCGATTGAGGTAACAGCGTTCATTTCCGGTTCCTTGCCGCATCCGGCTATGATAATAAGAATTACGAATAATAATGAGACTATTCGTTTCATTCTATGGCCTCCCAAATATTTCTTCGTCAAAATAAAGACGCAATTGGGAGGAAGAAGTTGCATTGTAGAAGGTTCTTCAGCCCGGCAATGAGACGGATCGGGTCCTCGCGGCGCCGTTGCGGCCATTGTGCTTAGCATCATACAAAGCTTTATCGCACAACTTGTAAAGCGTCTCCAGCCTTGTTTGCTCGGTTGGAATAAGCGTAACAACGCCAAGACTAATAGACAGCGAACTGGCCATATCAGGAATGAGAATCTGCGTGGTCGCCAGCCTAAAAGCTTCTACCATTCGATCAGCTTCGCTTTCGTCTGCTCCGGGCAGCAATATGGCAAACTCGTCGCCGCCATAGCGGCTGAAGGAATCGGTTCCTCTTAGCATTGAGCGGATACGCTTGACCAGCTGCTGCAGGGCGCGGTCTCCGATATGATGTCCGTAGGTGTCATTGATGTTTTTGAAATGATCGATGTCAAACAGCACCAAGGAAAGATGCTCTCTTTTTTTCGCATACTCGTCTATCATTTGCTTGGACAGCGACACGAATGTTCGTCGGTTTAAAATACCTGTCAAATCATCGTAGTTCGCCAGCCTTATCAATTCTTGATCGGCCTGCTCCTTCAACAGCAGCACAAAACCGATATTGCCGATAAACATGATCAAAAAAAGCGCTAAGAAGGTGAAGGTCTGATAAATGCCGGGCGTAAACATGCCGATGGTTTGATCGGAGACCAAGGCGACTATCGCTCTTCCAATAAGAGAAACGATCGTAAAGATATACAATAGACCCATAAGCTTCATAATATAGGATGCTGCCTTGGATCGTATCATAAAGTAGGCCGGCACAACCATAATTAGCGCTGTTCCTATCGATGCCTCAGCGATTCTAATATTTTCGTGATTATTAAAAACAATAACAAAAAGGTAACCGATGATCGCGCCGAGGGTCAAGACAATGTAAAGCATTTTCGCTGAACGGTTGAATGCCTGCATCAGTCTCAGCATCGCGACCGTTTCAAGCGCAAATCCGATAAACAGCAGGGAATTGGCTATCGACATCGTGTACACATCCGGAATGCCATTGCGTACAACGATCAGCATCCAAGCAAAGCCTTGCGTAAGTTTCGCCAGTAAAAACTTGCTCAAGATTTGATCTTTGGTATGCGTGCGCCAGTAAGCGCTAATAAGCAGGACTGAAAATAGATGGCCTAATACGATTAAAATCATTACCGTCTTCATGTCTAGAAGCACTGTCATGCAGAGCACCAACTTATGCATAAAAATAACTAATTGTTTTGATTATACAAGATCATCATTTATTTTTCATTTATTTTATTGCATTAACTAATCGGAATGCTGGTTCCGTTACTGCATCTCAACGACGGCAGTTCCGCTGGAGGCATCCCATGACACCTTAGCGCCGAACGCTTCAGCGATAAAGCGAAGAGGAATATAGGTTTTGCCGTTGTAATAGGTTACCGCTTCAGTAAGCTTCTTTTTTATGCCATTCTGCTCTGCCTCATGCCGATAAACCTCCAGCTTGATGATCAAATCGCCACTTGAAACGGTAATATTTCCATTCTCATAATCAACCTTTGCACCAAGCGCTTCAAACAAATCCCTCATTGGCACTAATGTCGTCCCATTTAGGATGACAGGGCCTGCGGCAAGCTTCATTGCTTTGCCATTCAGAATAACGGTAAAGCGCCGCTGAACCTTGACCGGCTTGATTGCTGCTTTAAACGGCAGCAAAGCATGATCATCATATCGCGTTTCTCCTGTCCCCCACTGATACACCACGCCTTGCTTAGCGAGTGCGATACCGGAGTTCGTTGATCTTGCTTTCACCCGCGTAATTCCTTTCAAGCCTTCGAGCTGCATCATCGGAGCCGGCTTTTCAATGTGGCCCGACCACACCGTTCCATCTTGATGGACTGCAAGATATGGAATACTGTTATTGAAAACCGCGCTTATATCAACGAAACCTTTCTGCTTACTCAGTTTGGTTTGGTAGGTTCCCAAGATGTATCCATTCTTATCTAATCCGATCGCCACATACCGGCCCTCTGAGACGGCAGCCACTTTCATGATGTTGTTCATCATTAGATCCACTTCACCCATATGAACATTGTCCCAAACCCCGATATGATAGATATGACCCTTTTTAGTTGCTAACATGACGCCTGTCTCAATGTCCATATCGGCAATATCAGACACCACCTTTGCTGGAATCGATGTAAATAGCGGCGCTGTGAACCTGGTGGCGTCCGATGGATCGTTGCTTAAATGGTAACAGGCCTCCGGTTTTACGTCCTCGCGAAGCAGCCAAGCCATACATCCGTCTTCCCCCCAGTACCAGACCTCCCCCCGCTCATCCAGCGCCAAATGTCCAATAGAGCCGGATTCGATTTTCTTTATTCCTTTTAGCTCTTCAATCTGGATTGGCTCATTAATCTTTGCGGTGATCCCCTTTGCTTTAAAATATCGATTCCCCGCACCGCTATCCCAGGTCCAAACGGTTCCATCTTTTTTTAAGCCGATATTTCGGGTCGTAATTTGAACCGCGTTCGGCAAAACTGCGCCTTTCGCTGCCGGTTCATTTCCTTTCCATGTCCATATTGCGCCATTATTTTGGAGCGCTGTGCTCATACCGCTGCTATGGTCTATGGAAATTATTCCCGTTAAATCCGATGACATCTGAACATTGCGTTTATCTGCGCTGGCCGCATCGTTCGTGAACAATCCTCCAATGAAAAAAAACAGAATAGCAATAGTAATTGGCTTCATTCGTACCTCCGTTTGGGTTTTTATTCTTCCCACTTTTAGACGCGAATTTTACCAATTAGTTACCCTTTTATGAAATTCATTTGCTAAGAATGAAGATGGCTTTACGCGCTAAGAGCGTCAGTCCGCAAACGTTTGTCCCCTTTCGGCTAGTGCGGTTCGCAGCTGTTCGAGAGCTTTGGGCCCCATCCCATGCAGCTTCATAACCTCAGTTTCCTTCAGCATAGTAAGCTGTTCGAGCCGGATATACCCTGCCTGTGTCAATGCGCGCCATGCCGGCTTAGCCAGCTTTGCCGGAAGATCGCTTTCTTGCGGATGGTTAGAATTGCTCATTTCATCACTCCTTTTCTAAGTATGGCATGCGATGCTTTTATCTTTCATTCTCATACATCAAAAACATGGCTTTCATTTTTTGTTTGATCTGCGCAACTGCCTCGGTCGGCCCAATAATTTTCACATCCTCCGCGAGCGCCCAAATCAACTCCACATAAAGATTCAGATCCTCCGCGGCGATTGGAACTGCAGCCGTACCCGTGCCGTCCTCATTACGTTTTATATAAGGCGCAAACCGTGCATGGGTATCCAACTGCCATATTCCTTTTTCGGTTAATTCCAGCAGGAGCACGGTTTGCTCTAGCTGACTCTTTTCAGGCTTATCGAGCAGCGTCTGCCGTTCGATATCCTCCCGGCTTTCCATCGTAGGATTCATGACCGCCGAAAGCATCCGATCAGCCCTGAACTGTCTCATTTCCTTCCGCAAAAAACAGTACGCCGGACAATACCAGTAGCCTGAGCTTGCGTAAAGCCCGACGGGTTGAATATTTCGCTCCTGTACGCCTTTGCTCGAGCGGTATCCGATCGTCACAATACTGCGGTCCATTATCGCGTGCAGAAGCGTCTGAAGAATGTCAGGCGACATCTGGCGGTACGGGCTGTAAATAGCAACCCTATTTTTCATCCGATCGATTCGGCCTTTCACATCGGCTGGCAGGTAGTGAAAAAACTTATGAAGCGCAGAGCTGGCTCCCTCTCCAAACGGCAAAGAGCTGAAATACTCCAAAGATTGGCACGCAAAAAAAATCGCGACCGCTTCGCCTTCCGTAAAGCTGATCGGCGGGAGCATCCTCTCCTGCAGCAGCCTATAGCCGCCGCCTCTGCCTTGAACCGAATATACGGGAACTCCGAGCTCGCTGAGCTCTTGCAAATCCCTAGTGATCGTACGGCTGGATATGCCGAATTCATTGGCAAGCTCCTGCACGGTAAAAGCTTTTCTCGCATTGATCATCATCATTAATTGGATCAGGCGCTGTGATTTTTGCAAGAGCATCACCTCTCTCTGTAGCTTTATTTTAGCTTATCTTTTAAATAAGACAAAATCTGTCTTGTTTGAATGATAAGCTAAAACTGTAATCCAATGAGGAATAATTAGTTTGGGGGAGAAAACATGAACAATCATGCCTATGCGCAAGAAAAACCGGGTTTTGTATTTATCCATGGGGCAGGCTTGAACAGCGAAATCTGGAGCAAGGTGCTGGAGGGTCTCGGGTATCCTTATTTATTGATTGATTATCCGAATCGCGGCATACAGAAGGGATTGGACAAGGAACTGGCTTTGGCGGATTACGTTATGCATATAAAAAAACAAATCGATGAATGGGATATACGGAGGGTTATCATCGTGGCCCATTCCTTAGGCGGCGTACTTTCGCTTAAGCTGGCAGCCGGGCTGCACGACCGTTTGGATGGCATTGTCGCCGTTGGTGCGGTCATCCCCAAAAAAGGCGGCTCCTTCTTATCTGTTCTCCCTCTGCCCAAGCGAATCCTGATGTCTCTGATTCTGCGCAAAATGGGAACGAGACCACCCGAGGCTGCCATTCGAACCGGACTATGCAATGACCTCACAGAGGAGCAGGCAGCCATGATCGTAAAAAAATTCACCCCCGAATCCGTTCGCGTCTATACGGATCGGGCTGATGCGCCTGCTCCAGCCGTGCCGAAGCTGTATGTGAAGCTGAGCAAGGATAAACAACTAAGTCCTTCTATGCAAGATAAAATGATCTCGCATTTTGCTCCGCATGCGGTGGAAAGCCTGGAAACCGGACATTTGCCGATGCTTAGCGATCCGGACGGGGTGCGCCGTTTGCTGCTAAACTTCATCGCATGCGCTGAAAGCACATAATGACATTCTATTCATGCAAATGCAAAGAAACGTCTTGCCCGGCCAGTTTCAGGTTTTCGCATGATGACGTTCGCGATATTCTTTAGGGCTGAGGCCATAATACTTTTTGAAGGAGGTGCTGAAATAGCTGGAGCTTGAAATACCGACGAGCATGGCAATATCCGTCAGCTTCAGCTCGCTTTTCGCGAGCAGCTCACCCGCTTTTTTCATGCGCAAGCTTGTCAAATACTCGCTGAACGTCACGCCGACATGCTGCTTGAACAGGCCGGACAAATACGTTTCATTGAGGTGGAACATCCCTGCGAGCGATGCCAATGTAAGCTCATAGGCAAAATTGTCGTCTACGTATTTCTGAATGGTCTTTACGATAGACTGGCCGCTGGAGCTTCGGGTCTTCATCGCTTCATCCATAACGAGCCGAGCCAGCTCCTCAAGCTGCTTCAGTATTTGCTCCCGCGAATGGAAATCGCCGATTGTCATCTGGCAATCCCATAGCCGCTTTTGAAGCACGGCTTCGCCTGCCTCATATTTTTTCGCAATCGAATGAAAGAGAAGCAAAATGCGCGATGCGATAAACGTAAAAGAGAACATCGGGAAATCGATCCCGCGCGGAACAACACGCTCGATCAGTGCCGAATAGCCTTTAAAATCACCGTTCTCGATGGATATTACCAGCTGTCTTTCCAATTCCGGCGAGAATGCCGCAATCAAATCCTGGACCTGCAGATTGCCCGCCTTATTCGTACCATGAATGGTGCTTTGGCTCCATGAGAGCATGCTTGAAGAATATCCGTTTTTAAATTGACGGATGCCGTTAACGGTTTCCCCTACTCCGATAACTGAGTCGAGCCTTAAATACTTTTGGATATTCATTCTGATTTGGCGAACCAGCCGATCCGTAATATCCGATCCTTCCATGCCACGCGAGGGAGCAGCCACCAGAAAATGCATCATGGAAGGATGGCTCGCATCGTAGAAAGGATATATGCCCGAATACATGCCCGCGGTTTCCCGGCACAGCATTTGGAAAGCCATATAAAGCAAATCGATGTGGCTGCGTTCCTCGCCCAGTCTGCCAGGCGGCACCCGCATCTCTACCGCAACAAACCGTACATGCAGCCGCTCATCGATAAATGCCGACAGCTGCAGCTGCTCCAGCCGTTCTTTTATAACCAGCAGGCTGTAGAACTCCTCTTTAACCATCCGAAGCAGCATTTGCTCCTGCAAAGCAAGCAGCTGCTCTTTTCTCTGGCGCTGCTCGGTTTGCTGAAGCTGCACGTCGGTTTGCTCCGCGGCAATTTCATTAGAGAGCTTCTCAAGCAGAGCAACCAGCTCTCTGCGGCCTACGGGCTTAAGCAAATAGTCCTTTACGCCGGCCTGTATCGCTGCTTGCATATAGGTGTAATCTGAATAACCGGATAAAACGACGATTTTGAGAGACGGATATAACTGCTTGCAAGCATTAATGAGTCCGATACCATCCATCTGCGGCATCCTTATATCAGTGAGGAGCACATCAGGAAGACTTCTTTCCTGTAAGAGGCTCAGTGCCTCCTCCCCGTTCGACGCTTCAGCCGCGATATGGAATCCTGATGCCTGCCAATCGATTTTTGCTTTTATGCTGTTCCTTACGCCTGCTTCATCATCAACGATCATTATGCTGTACACGTCTCTCACCCCTTTACGGCAGGTATGCTGATTTGAATCTCCGTTCCTTCTCCGCGTTTTGAATCAATGCTGACCCTAAGCTGTTCCCCATAATACAATCTACAGCGAGATAAGACATTCCTTAGTCCGATGCTGTCCCCGCCGCTGTTCAAAATGTCTACGGAATCGGTGCCGCTGACCTCTTTCATTAGGTGGTCGACTAATTCAGCATCCATACCGATCCCGTTGTCTGCCACTACCAAGTGGAGCCTATCCTCAGCGGTTTTGACCCGAAGGGAAATTTTCGCAACGCCGCTTTCCTCCAAGCTGTATTTAACGGCATTCTCCACAATCGGCTGCAAAATAAATTTTGCGATAAGCAGCGGATTGGAAGCCATATCTTCTTCGATCTCTACCTGAAGCCTTTCCTCGTAACGCAGCTGGAGGATAAACAGATAATCCCGGATATAGTTCATCTCTTCCTTTACTTTGACCAAATCACTGTTTAAATTTAAGGAATAGCGCATCATTTGGCCAAGAGCTTCCGTCGCATCCATCAAAACATCATTTTTTTTCATTGCGGCAAGCCCGCTAATAATTTCTAAAGTGTTATTAAAAAAATGCGGATTGATTTGCAGGAGCAGCGCTTTGTATTCCGCATTTTTGCGCCGGAGATTCGTCTCGAACTCCGTCTCGATCAAGAATCGAAGCCGGGTCGTCATATTCTCGAAAACCCTCGTTACATAACCAACCTCGCTGTGCCCTGTCCGGACAGCCGGCATCATACTGAAGGCCTGCGCGAATTCTCCCCGCTCGACATGCTTCATGGCTCTAGCCATCGATGTTAGCGGCCGCGTAATTCCCGATGACAGCCAGTAGGCGGCAAGAATAATGAGCAGCAGCAGAATCAGGCTAATAAAGAGCATGGTACGGCGAATTTGTTCGATTTTCACAAACAGCTCTTTCTCGGGAACTTCTCCGATGACATACCAATCCTGCTCTTCGAAATAACGGTAAAATAACAAATAAGTTTCTGCATCTCTTTTAATCGGAAACACGCCGCTCGTATCATAGCCCTTTGCTGCACTAATCTCTGCAAGCCCCGACGATAATACCATCAGGCTATCCTCCGGCAGCTGCTGATCCAGTACGCTGCTGCCATCGGAGGTGAGTAAAAAAGCGCGGCCCGTTTTCCCAAACCTAATTTTCTCGATCGCATCCCGCAGTACCGAGGTCGGATAATTGATTTTTACAAAGCCTGATTTCGTAAAGGATTGAAGCTGCACCAATGGAAGCATATAGCTGTTCACCAATCTGGCTTGCATAATGGTATCCGCTTGGTCAGGGTCGGAATGCGCTTCCGTCCAGCGCTTGTCCTCCTCCAGAAACCGCGCATACCAATCCTGTTCCAAATATGTTCGATCCTGCGTCCATACGCCCCCTCCTAAATCGGAGAAAACGCCTATCGATATACCGCTGGAATTGTTTATCGAATATGAAGATACATATTCCATGAGCCTCTGTTTCGCGAGAAGACGCTCCTCCGCGCTGCTGTCAGGACTCATTTGAGCCGTTATCCAATCCTGCGTCACGCGGTTGCTCATGACTTGATTGCCGATTTCCTCAACCTGTGTCATCGAGGTGTTGACATGCGAACCGAACTGTTCGATCGTCTGCGACGTCGAGGTTTCAATCGACTGCTTGATAAGCTTGGTCGACTCTTCGCTAAGAACAAATACAAGCGTTATAAACGGAACAATAAGAAGCAAGGAGAAAGCCGCCATCAGCCGGCTTCTAAGCGAGAAAAACATGGGCAGCCCCCTCTATTTACCGGCATCGTTATTTGGATAGCGCTTTTGAATCGGCATACGCCTTATCAATCGTGACGATCGCATCCTGGATCGCTTCATCCAGATCGCGTTTCTCGAGCGTTATCTGCTCGAATAGGTTTTTGACAGCCTCCGAAACCTGCGGAAACACCGGCGTTATGGGGCGCGGCCTGCCGTACTTTTGGTTTTGGATGACAAAAATATTTTTCGGATATTCGTTCAGCTCCGTAAACTCTTTGGCAACGGAATACCTTGCCGGTATATCCCGCGTAATGCTGGTGTACAGCTTTAAGCCCTCATAGCTTGTCATCCAATTCACAAATATCCACGCTTCCTCTGGATATTTGCTTTTCGTTGAAATCCCGAGTCCCCAGCTGCCATTGGCCACGGCTTGTCTCGTTCCCTTCGGAAGCGGGGCTACATCATAGTCTACGCCTAGTTTAAAGTCCGGAAAATTTTCCGCTAAATGTGCGAGCGACCATGTTCCGTCTATGGTAATGCCAAGCTTACGGTTGGGAAAAGCATCAACCGGGTATTCAAAGGAAGCCACCTTGGAAGTGGTGAACAGCTCCGTATAAAACCGCAAGGCCTGCTTGGTTTCCGGAGAATCCAGATAACCTTTCGCCGTATTCCCTTCCGCATTCATCACCTCACCGCCAAATTGCCATATGATCGGATATTTGAAATAAGCGGTTGCTCCCGCATTTTGAAAGCCCTGAGCAGGATCAATGCCATAAATACCGCGGCCTGGATCATTGATTTTTTTGGCGGCGCTGAGCACCTGCTCCCAGGTCCAAGCCTCGTCCGGATTACGCGAGGGCAGCGGGATGCCGGCAGCCTCGAACATTTTTTTATTATAAAACATCGCGATCGATGATTCTGTCATGGGCGCCAAATAAATATTTTGCCGATAGGTGTAGCCGTCAATCGTCGTTTGCGGGATATCCTCGATATGGCCGTCCCGCTGAAAATGATCGGTTAACGGCAGCAAAGCGCCGGCCTCAGCATAAGAAGCAAGATTCGGAGCGTCGATAGCCATAATGTCCGGCGGGTTGCCGGCCGCTACCGAGGTTCGAAGCTTCGTATCATAATCGCTGTAAGGGAACGGCATCATTTGTATGCGAATCGATGGATGCTTCTCCATAAACCCTGATATCAATTGGTCATAAGCAGCGTTTTCTGCCTTATTTCCCGAATTTCTCCAAAAAGTAAGCGTTACCGTTTTTGCAATGGCATGGTCAGGTAATCCATCAGGAGTTGTAGGGGCATCTTCGCCTCTCATACAGCCGGTCACAAGCAGCATTCCCAGCGTAATCATGCAATAAATGGTATGGTATTTCCTCCGCATGGATAAACTCCCCTTTTCTTTTCTAAATCGACCGCCATTATTCATCCATTCAGAATAACAGATTTATCGGCATGAATACTTATAATTTTTTCTGTATTTCATTTTAAATATTCTCTGGTCTCTCGTTACAAAAACAAAAAAAAGCCCCAGCCCTTTTTCTTTAAGGCTGAGGTTAAAGGATTATGCTCTTATTGTTCTTGCTCCGCGCCCTGCTTCTCCTTGATTAAAAGCACCGATATATATTGCAGCACGGCCATGCTGAAAAGGACAATCGGCATCCAGACCGATTCCAAATCCTTTGCGAGAAAGATAAGCAGGCTGATCGAAAGCACCCTGCCCGCATTAAGAAAAAGCTCGCGCATGACAACCGATTCTACCCGCAGCTGGCCTTTGAGCGGCAGCGTGCCGATTAACCGGTAATAATAAGACGTCAGCGTATTGACCGCAAGGGGATTGCAAATCGAGAACAAAATCATAAATAAAGCAACCGACCAGAACTCTACCCGGATAAGCAGCAGCGCCGAGCCTATGGCGACGCCCGTTGTAGAAAGCAGCACGTATTTGCGAACCTGCTCCTTCTGTGCTTTCCTTGAGATGACATAGCCGGTAGCGACGGTAAGGGAGGAGAAAAACACGCCTAAATATCCGACCCAATCCTCGCGGCCAACCGTTTGGTACAGCATGATATTAGGCAAAAACAGCATGATGCCCTGGAATAGCCCGAGCACAAAAAAGCTGTATAACGCCTTCAACCACCGCCGGTTCTTGTTCATGACAAGTCCCATGAACTTCAAATAATACGCCTTGTGATGAGACGGAATCATCGGTATGCGGAAGCTGACAATCGCGGCAATTAGGAACATTATAAATGCCAGCATGAAAATGAATATGTAGCCCGTCAGACCTTCGCTGCGCTGAATGATAAACCCGGCAAGCGCCGGCCCGGCAAGCCCCGACGCGTTAAACACGATCATGTTGATCGCCAGGAAACGGATCCGGTTCGCCTCGGTCGAGACATCGTATTGAATAACTAAGTAGCCGGTCCAATACAGCCCTGCGGCAATCCCGTTAAAAATAGCAAACAGTATGTAATATTGCGCGACATGCTCCTGGGCAATAACGACCATCAAATAAAAGACGGCAATCATTACGATGCCAAGCCGATAGGTCACCATTCGGTCTCGGCGTTTGGCGATCCACCCTCCCAGCGCGAAAGCAGGAGGTGTCAGCAGAAACACGATAATGTTATAAATCCCGTTGACCGTTAAATCCTGCGTTAACCGCCATAAATACAAATTAAGAAACAACCCTGACATGGATGCCCCGAACTGAAAGCAGCAATGGATGAGCAATGCCGTTACGGCATCCTTACCGAGTCTGCTTTCAGGTGAAAGCGGCGCACCTTTAAAAAGGTTCAATCTGGTCCACAATCTTGTCCCATCCCGCATTTGCTGCATCCCCCGAAGAATCATTTGGATAACGCTTTCTTTTCACTCATTTTATCACATTGGTCCTTTATTCCTCCCAAGCAGGAAAGCGCTCTCTTGCTCAAAATAGTCACTAGCCTTGCATATGGGAAGCTCTAGGAAACCTATTCTTTGTTTTAATTCATTGTTCTCGCGATTAAGGTAACAGCCTTGACTTGAAAATACGGGACGGGACGATATGAGGGATCTCATTCGCAGGTTGTAGTCTCATTTCCTTTGCGGAACACACCTTTGGTAAAGCTGGCTAAAGAGATTATCGATTCCGGGAGAATCGGTACAGTTGAACACGTCCAAGCCGTTAACAATGTTCCATATGGCAATGTATATTATCAAAATTGGTATAGGGATGAACAAATTACCGGAGGCTTGTTCCTGCAGAAGGCCACGCATGATTTCAACTATAGCAATTATCTGGTTGGCCAGAACCCTGTAACGGTATGCGCCATGAAATCGAAGCAGATCTATAAAGGCCATAAAAAACCAGGGCTGCAATGTGCAGATTGCGATGAGAAATATACTTGTCCTGAGAGCTCATTAAACCATGATTTGGGAAAATATTGCAGCTTCGCCGAAGACACGGGGAACGAAGATTCAGGAAGCGCGCTTATTCGTTATGATACCGGGATGCATGTGTCCTATTCGCAAAATTTCTTCGCCCGTCGTGCCGCAGGAAAACGCGGTGCGCGTTTACTCGGCTACAAAGGCACATTGGAATTTGATTGGTACACAAGCGAATTGAAGGTGCTCATGCATCATGAAGCCCGAGTGGAAACCCATCAGCTTGACGCTAACGCCTACGATGGGCATGTCCATCCTCTATTTCTGAACGTTTGCAGACTGTGCAGACTTCCTTAAACCCATACATTTTGCTCCAGACTTAAGACTACCCAAAACATTACCTGCATGAAAAGCCGTCAATCCGCCAATCCTATTAAGCGTTGTCTTCCTAATATTTGAATACGGAGAGGAGTTCACCGAAATGAAAGAAGGACTAATCCCTACCGTTCTCGGTACGGCCGTTACGGCGACTGGAGCTTCGCTGCTTGGACGAAACCGTCAGCTGGGCGTTGCATTAATAGGCTTTGGCGCTGCTCACATTGTTCTAGGCGCGATCGATCTTATCGAACATCGAAAGCAGAACTGGATGTAAACAGGATCAAATAAAACGGTGAAAAAATCCCATTTGCGGATTGGCAGGATTTTCACCGGCCTTCTTCCCTTTTGTTCGAATAGCAACCGATTCATTAATCACAAACTACAGCTATCGTAACGTAAAGGAGGGACTCCACAATGGCAAAGCAACAAGGTCATGCAACAAAAAACACGACGACAAAAACATCCGATAAAAAAGGCAACGCTTCGGGCAACAACCACTAACGTCACGGTTTCAGCATGTGCCCATTCCTTTAAAATATGCAAAAAAGAGACTGGTACAGTGAAAGGCATATGGCCTTTTCTTGTGCCAGTCTCTTGTTTCATGCGTGAAATAAAAGGTTATTCATCACTTTAAGCGAATAATAAGCATATAGAACTTTACCTTATTACTAGAAAAAGTGGTGAAACAGCTATGACAACACAATCTTATACTGTCATCGATTTTGAAACGAGCGGTCTGGATCCAAAGAAAGACCGTGTCATAGAAATGGCGGCTATCCGCTGCGTGAACGGCGAAATTGCAAGCGAATTCAGCACCCTGGTCCGATATGACGGCAAGCTTTCGGCCAAAATTACCGAGCTGACCGGCATCACCGATGAAATGACGGCAACCGGCATGGATGAGGATACCGCATTTCGGATCTTGAACCGAATGCTCGGGGACAACGTGCTGATTGCCCACAATGCCGCCTTCGATCTCGGTTTTCTGCATCATTCCCTGCTTCGCATCGCGGGCAGGACTTTTTCGAACAGTTTCATCGATACGTTGACCATCAGCCGCGCACGCCATGTTTATCCGCATACCCTCAAGGATATGTCGGATCGCTACGGGATCCCGCTCATCGGCGGCCATAGGGCCTTAAACGACGTCATCGCCTGCTGGGAAATATTCCGTAAGATGGACGAAGAGCAGCCTGTGGAAGACTACCTGAACACGCTGGGCTATATCAAAAAGTTTGGCCCTCCGGCATGGAGTCCGCCCGGCGCCGTCCTCGAACCGATTGAACTGAAGTATGCGCCGCGTTAGACGCGCTCCTTCCCTTTATCCGATTCGCCTGCATTCTTGTTCGCAGCCTCCCGGTCCTGCTGCATCTCCTCCACCGTTTTTACCTTCACGCGCGCTGCGCCTTCGTAATTACGCGTTGGAAGCAGCGGGCCTTCCGTTAGACGCTTCTTCGCTGCCGCGATTGCATCCGTATATTGCGGCAGCCACTGCTCCTGCGCCACAAGCATTTCATCGACCATTTGCCAAATTTCCTTCGGATTGCAGACGGCGCCGACAAGCGGATCCATCATGAACGCTTGTCGCAGAAGCTTGTCGTCGCCGTGAATGGCCGCTTCAACCGCAAGGCGCTGAACGGATATGCTAACATTGCATACTGCCGCAGCGCCAAGCGGGAGCTCGCCTACCGTTGGCATGGAAATCCCGTTGCGATCCACGTAGCCTGGCGCCTCAATGATAGCATCGTTAGGAAGGTTAGCGATGACTCCTTGGTTCTCCACGTTAAAATGACCGCGGTACACTCGTCCCGTTTCCAAGCCTTCGATAATGTAGGAGCCATGCTCATGACTGCGAAGCTCGCTTTTGAATTCATTTGCCGGATCCTTCATCCAGTTAGGAAAATCCGTCTCGAACCAATTCCGTCCTTCCGTGCATACGCGCAAATATCCGCCTGTCTCGCCGTTAATCCAAGAGCTCATATCGATCCATTCATTAATCTCTTCAGGGCGCTTGCGGTACCAAGGCACATATTCGCTCAAATGGCCGTTTGATTCGGTGCTGTAATAGCCGAAGCGGCGAAGCATATCGATCCGTACCTTCTCCGTACGGCTAAAGTCCGGATGCTTCTCGAATGCTTCCAGCAGCTTCCCTGTTAAATCCTCGCCATTGTGCTTGATTTGGATATACCAGGTTTGGTGGTTGATACCCGCGCAAATAATATCGACTTCCTCCTGCTTAAGGCCAAAAGCCTCGGCAATTTGCCAATGCCCGCCCTGCACTCCGTGGCATAAACCGATGGTACGCACGCCGCCGTATTTATTGCAGGCCCACGTCATCATCGCCATCGGGTTTGCGTAGTTGAGCAGCAGCACGTCCTCCGCCGCTACCTCGCGGATATCGCGGCAGATGTTCATCATCTCGGCAATGCCCCGCTGGCCGTACATGATGCCGCCGGCGCTCAGCGTATCGCCTACGCACTGGTCAACGCCGTATTTGAGGGGAATATCCACGTCTGTCGCAAAAGCCTCAAGACCCCCGACGCGGATTGTACAAATTACGTACTTCGCATCCTTCAATGCCTCGCGGCGGTCCGTCGTCGATTGGATCGCGATCGAAAGACCGTTCTCGTGGATATCGCGCTGGCAAAGCGCCGTAACCATTTCAAGGTTATGCGCATTGATATCAGTAAACGCGACCTCGATGTTTTGGAATTCAGGTACGGAAAGCAAATCCCGCAGCAAGCCGCGCGTGAATCCAATCGAGCCCGCGCCTATAAATGTAATTTTAAAAGCAGACATGCCAATCAGCCTCCAATTATCGTCTAATAGATTCGTTTAATCTCCTCTATATTTTAGCAACGATATTTCGGAAGCGTTATCAAAATAGTGACCAAGTGTCTCGGCAAGTGTCAGAAATCATCACTTTTGCAACAAAACAGGCTGACATATTTTACAAGTAGTTATGGGTATCCATCGAATTCCGGTAAGCAATCGGCGTCAAGCCCGTATATTTTTTGAACATCGCATGGAAGTACTGCCTGCTCCCTACACCTACGTAATCGCAGATATCCGCAATGGCGATATCCGTCTCCATCAGCAGCATTTTCGCTTTTTCCATCCGCAGCTCCGTCAAGTAACTTGTGAGCGTTTTGCCCAGCTGCGTCCGGAAAACACGGTGCAAATATCCGGGATGCAGGCTGACAGCCGCCGCAATATCCTTCACTTGAATATCGCGGTCATAGTTGTGGTGCATAAATTCAATGGCTTGCTTTACATACAGATCCGCAGGGTTAACGCCCTGCGATCCTGACTCCTTGTGCAGTCTTGCAATCGCAAGCAGAAGCTGAGCGAACAAAAGCTCCGCCTTCATATTGATCCGTTTGCCCATGCTGTCCAGCTCCAGCACCAAGCTCTTCAGTACTTGGTACACCTCGCTTGCATCGCGCAGAAATAAATAAGAGGACGGCGCTGTGAACAAATAAGCCACATCCTCGTCCTCCAAAGCAAGCTGACGCATAGAGGGAAACGCCGCATGGCGCATCCGGAAGTCAAATTCAACGTTAAGCATACGGCATGGACCGCGCTCGTCGACGATGAGCCGGTGCGGAACATTCGCGTCTAAAATAACGAAGTCGCCTTTTTTGAGCATCATATCACTAGCTTCCGCCGCTTCAAGCTCGATGACGCACGCCCCGGAGATGACATACATAATTTCGATAGCGTCATGCGTGTGAAAGGTCATCGAGTAATCAGACCACTGCTTAAAATAATAAGCAGATACATGCGGATGCAAATCGCCATCCAGCCACTCGCGTTTAAACAATGTTCTGCTCACGAGACGTTTCCTCCTTGCCCTCAACAAGTTTTTTACACGGCCGCAAGCTTGGCAACAGCCCGCAGCGCCGTTTCGATCTCCCGTTCCACTGCTTTCGCTACGGTATCCGTATGCGGATCATATTCGCCGGCCAAATCGGAATCTGCATATCCGTCCAATGCCAGGATCGCACCCGCACGCGCTCCGCGAAGCGTGGCAATGACATACAACGCAGCAATTTCCATCTCAACGGCAATGGCTCCAGCTTGCTTGTATTGACGATGGGGAATGTCCACAACTCCGGAGAAGAACACGTCGAGCGTAACGGTAATGCCCTTCTTTACAATCCCATCGCTTTCCAGCGCTGACGCATAGAGAGCTTCTGTCACCTCGCTGTCGGCGACCGCAGGGAAACCGGCCGGCACCAGCTGATGCGTTAGGCCCTCAGCCCGCACGGCAGCCGTGCTTATGACCAGACTGCCTGCAGGATGCTCCGCCGAATACGATCCTGCCGTACCGACGCGTATAAGAGTTTTTACGCCGCCGCGAATCAGCTCCTCGAAGCAGACTGCTGCTCCCGGCGAGCCTACGCCATGGCTTACGACAGCAAGCCGTACGCCTTTGTAATCCCCTACGAAAGTGCGGTATTCCCGCGCAAACGCAAGCTCCTTTACATTTTCCAGCTTCTGCGAAATAAGCTCCGCACGCCGCGGATCGCCGCATACGACAGCGTATTCCGGCAAATCCTCGGGATTAACTTGTAGTATAGGTAGCATCTGCTTAATCAAACTCCTTTTTCATCCATTCATCCTCAGGCATTTCGTTCTCGTCGCTGCTAAAGCGCTGTTCCTGGAACGGATCTGCATAGTTGTGGAAGCCGTTGCGCTCCCAGAAGCCCTCGCGGTCCTCTTTCATAAATTCAATTCCCGTGATCCATTTTGCGCTTTTCCAGAAATACAAATGAGGAACAAGCAAGCGCATCGGCCAGCCATGCTTATCGGTCAGAGGCTCGCCGTCAAAGCGGTGAGCGAGCAAAACGTTATCGTGAAGCAAATCCTCAAGCGGTACATTCGTATCATAATCCTCGTCTGCATGGACCATAACGTATTTCGCATCCGCCTTCACGCCAAGCAGAGGCAGCAAATCCTTAAACTTAATGCCTTCCCATTCCGTATCCAGCTTCGACCATCTGGTTACGCAGTGAATATCGCATAAGACCTTCGTTTGCGGAAGCGCAAGCAGCTCCTCGAAGCTGAAAGTCCGCTCCTCTTCTACCTCGCCAAACACACGAAGCGACCAGCTGTTCAAATCATAGACAGGCACGTCCCCTTCATGCAGGATAGGAAACCGTTCCGTGACCGTTTGGCCAGGGGGCACGCGGTGGGCAATCTCCGGCGCAACCTCTGCTTGTCTGATGGCCTTCACATTTTTGAGACGATCGGCTTTTTTATGCATCGTTTTACCTCCGTTAAATTTGCAATGTATTTGTATGACGAATAAGCAGTACATTTTCTCTATTCCGCCTACCGGGAGCTTTCATTCGATTTGCGCGCTTCCTGCATGTAACCTTTGTCCTTAAAGAATAACATAGCAACGATCGTGACGATATACGGCAGCATCATCGTAAAATGCGTCGGCATGGCAAAGCCCTGCAGCCTGATGCTAAGCGCATCCATAAAGCCAAACAGCAGGCTCGATGCGGCTACGCCGAGTGGATTCGATTGGCCCAGCATCGTTGCAACGAGCGCGATGAAACCCCGTCCGGATGTCATGCCTTCCGTAAACATCGTAACGTTCCCGAGCGACAGCTGAGCGCCTGCAAGCCCGCACAATACGCCGCACATCAGCACCGCCCCGTATTGAATGCGCGTGACCTTGATGCCTAGGCTCTTAGCGGCAGTCGGATTCTCGCCTGCGGCTAGCAATCGAAAGCCCGTTACCGTCTTGAATAAGAACAGCTGCAGGACAATTACAAGCAATACCGATAAATAGACGAGGGGCGAGTGGCCGGACAATACGTCGCCGAGCCATGGAATATCCTTCAGAATCGGAATATCCCATTTGGGCAGGCCCACCATATCCTTATTGTAGTAAGCGCCTTTCACATCAAAGATGGCGCGCAACGAGAAAGTCGTCAGCCCTAAAGCCAAAAAGTTAAGAGCTATCCCGACAACAATGACATTTGCCTTCAGCTGTATGCTCATATACCCAAACAATACCGAAAATAAAAGCGAGCATAACACCGCAAACAGCACCGCCGCAAATACGTTCCCCGTAAAGTGGTTGCCCACGATCGCCGAAAAAGCTCCAATCAGCACTAAGCCTTCGAGACCTACGTTAAACAAACCGACACGCGCGCATATTGCGCCGCCGAGTGCCGCTAGCAGGATTGGCGTTACCATGCGAAGCGTCGAGGCAAACAAGGAGGCATCTAATAAAAAATCCATATTATGACCTCGCCTTCTTGCGTTTTATAAACGAATAAGTGAATTTGGCAGATACGAATAAGATGAGCACTGCTTGAATGATGCTGGATACCTCGAGAGGCACCTCCGTATTACGCTCCATGCCCATGCCGCCTGTCTGCAGCGCGGCAAGCAATATCGCGGCAAGGGCAGTGCCGAGCGGATGGGATCCCGCAAGCAGCGTGGCCATTATCCCGGACCAGGCATAGCCAGGCGTAGTTAATGCCCCGTCCAAATAACGGTACTGCGTGCCCAACACCTCAACGGAGCCCGCCAGGCCGGCAAAGCCACCGCTGACAAACATGCTGATGAGCATCATTTTCCCCCGCTGAACGCCGCCATAGCTTGCAAACAGCGGATTGCCGCCCAGCATGCGTATTTCATAACCTTTGACTGTATAACGCATAAATAAGAACAGCAAGATCGCTCCGAGAGCAGCAATAATGAAACCGGCATGCAAACTCATTCCTTTAAATAGCTTTGGCAGCCATACGCTCTGATCGAGCATTACGGTCTGGGCCATCGCAGCCGAACCTGTTCGATCCTTCAATGGATAAGAAACGATGTAGCCTGCAAATAGCGTCGCGATATAATTAAGCAATAACGTAGTTATCAACAGATTCATTCGGAATCTGGCATCCAGCCAACCTGCGAATGCCGACCATATTCCCCCGGAAATAATCCCGGTCGCAATTGCAGCGATAAGCTTGAGCCAGCCGGGTCCCGGCAAGTAGATGGCGGTTACCGCTGCGCTTAGCGCGCCCAGCACCATCTGTCCTTCCGAGCCCATGTTAAAAAATCCGGCCCGGAAGGCAAGCGCAACGCCAAGCCCGATCAATATGATCGGCGTTGCGCGGCTTAGCGTATTGGTGAAGAAATAAAAACTGCCGAATGCGCCCTTCCACATTTCAGCGTATGTTTCCGTAACGGAGCCTCCGACAATGACGATGGCAATGGCGCCGGCTGCCAAGCCGACAAGAACCGCCAAAAGCGGCTGCAGCAGCGAGCGTCCGATTTGTACCAGCTTATCCAACTGCTTTTCCTCCTGCCATTAACAAACTAATTTGCTCCTCGGTAGCCGAATCCGCATCAAGCTCGCCTACGATTTGCCCCTCATACATCACCAGAATCCGGTCAGAAAGCTTTAATATTTCGGTTAATTCGGAGGAAATGAGCAGGATTGCTCCTCTCTCATCGCGCTTTTTGAGAAGCTCTCCATGGATGATTTCCATTGCGCCGACATCGACGCCGCGCGTAGGCTCGGCCGCAATCAAAAATGGCGTTTTCTGAGCAAGCTCCCTTGCAACGATAAGCTTTTGAAGGTTGCCTCCGGACAAAAACTGCGCTTTGGTAGCTAACGAGCCTGTTTTTATGCCGAAGCGCGCAACCCATTCGCTCACCATCTGACGAATACCGGTACCGTCTAAAATGCCGTATTTCTGATGCTTGCCTGTATGGCCCATTAAGCCGTTTTCCGTTACGGTTGCATCCTTTGCAACGCCCCATTGGTAACGGTCCTCCGGAATATGGGCAAGCCCCCGTTCACGGATAGCGCCAACCGGCGCACCGGTCATGTCCTGCCCGAGCAGCTTTATTGCGCCGCCATCCGGTCTCATGAGGCCGGCTATCGTTTGAATGAGCTCCGATTGGCCGTTGCCTGAAATACCCGCGATGCCGACAATCTCGCCTTCATCTACATGCAGGCTCACCTTGCTCAGCAGCGGCTTTGTTTTCAAACCATTCATTGTAACGTTGATAACCTCCAGCACCTTCTTGCCTCTGCTGGCCTCATTGCGCGTTATATGTATCAAATCCCGGCCAACCATCAGCCGTGACAGCTCTTCCGCGTTTGTATTTTTAGCGTCGACCGTTCCGGTAACCTTGCCGTCCCGCAGAACGGTAACCCGGTCGGCAACCTCCATGATCTCCTGCAGCTTGTGGCTGATCAGAATAAAGCTTTTCCCCTGAGCGGCTAATCCTTTTATCGCAATGAGTAGCTCTTTTACTTCAAGTGGGGTCAAAACGCCGGTCGGCTCGTCCAAAATAATGACTTCCGCGCCTTGATAAAGCACCTTCAAGATCTCTACGCGCTGCTGCATGCCAAGCGAGCAATCCGCAACCTTCTTCCAAGGATCTACCGGCATGCCGTAAAGCTTGCCTATCCGTTCCGTTTCAGCGGCAGCCGCCTTTCGGTCAAATCCTACTCCCTTGGAGGGCTCGCGGCCAATGACTATGTTTTCGGCGATCGTAAATGTCGGAAACAGCATGAAATGCTGGTGGACCATGCCTATTTTATGCTTGATCGCATCAGCTGGACTGGCAAACGAAACCGGTTTTCCATCCAATAGGATTTCACCGCTTGTCGGACTTTCCATTCCGTACAATATGCGCATCAGAGTTGTTTTTCCAGCACCGTTTTCACCGACCAAAGCATGAATTTCTCCTCTTTGCAGCGAAAACCGAACATTGCTGTTTGCGGTTACGCTTCCATATGATTTCGTTATGCTGTCCATTTGCAGCAACATACTAATGCTCCTCCCCGTTCCATGCCGTACCGTATAAACAAAAAAAACCACTCCCTCCTTAAAGGAAGAAGCTTCTAAGCAACAAGCAAACCGGCTGCATGGGTAGCAGCCGGCGTGTTATTCTATTGAGCTAGCGGGTTAACTACAACGATTTTACCAGATTTAATATCTTCGGCAATCACTTTTACTTTATCTACGTTTTCTTGGCCGATGAACGGGCTCAGCGCAGATTTGCTGTCTCTTGTTACGAATGTAAGGCCTACGCCGTCTTCTTTTAAGCCGTAGTCCGCAACGCCGTATGCGAAGCTTCCTTCTACGAAGCTTTTTACCGTTTCGTAAGCTACCGCGTCCGTACCTTTCAATTGCGAGAGAACGATATGCTCTGGATCCTCTTCGGTACGGTCCGTATCTTGGCCGGAAGTAAAGAAGCCTTTTTCTTTCGCTGCTTCGAATACGCCGTTATCGCCAACTGCCGCCATGCCTGCGATATAGTCAGCGCCTTTGGACTGTTGAAGCAAAGCAAGCTCTTTTCCTTTAACAGGATCCGCGAAGCTGCCTACGTAGTTGACTAGGAATTGCGCTTCTGGATTCGTGCTTTTCAAGCCTTGCTCAAAGCCCGATGTATATTTGCTAAGCAGCGGCGCGTCAACTGCAACAACAGCGCCTACGATATTCGTTTTAGTGGAAAGACCGGCAAGCGCGCCCATCAGATAAGCTGCTTCATGCTCGCGGAAGTTAACGCTGCGCACGTTGGGAAGATCTACGACAGTATCAATGACTGCGAATGGCTTGTCCGGGTTTTCAGCGGCAACCTTCTTCAGTGCATCCTCTGCTTGGAATGTTGCGGTAATGATCAGATCATAATCTTCGGCAACGGTTGCGCGAAGGTTCTGTTCGAAACCGGCAGGGTCAGTAGATTCGATTGTTTTTACTTCAGCGCCGAATTCTTCGCCCGCTTTTTTGAAGCCTTCATCCATCAATACGAAAAACTTGTTTACGCCAATTTTTTCAGGAAGCACAAGCGCGATTTTTTTCTTCTCCGCTTTGTCGCCTGCTGTGTTATTCGTCGCTGCGCCGTTATTCGCCGTGTTTCCTGCATCATTCTTGTTTGATCCGCAAGCTGCAACAATCGCAACCATTAGAAACAACGAAACCGCCAATGCTAAAGCCTTTTTCATCGTAATCTCCCCTAAACAATTGAATGTATTAATTCCCTTTAATCCTAGTTGTTTTATCGGAATTTGTCAACTTATTTCATTTCGACAAATTTCTATTTTATTCTACACCATTATACCTTGTATTAATAATGAAATATGTAAATAGTCACGAATTTGTAACATCCGATTCCATATTCCTGCTCATATGTTCAAAAAGCTGAAGACCCTGCTCCATGTCCTGTTCCGACATGCCTTCAAAAAGCTTGTGCATCAATTGGGAGCGGACCGATTCGATGAGCTTAACGGCTTTCAAGCCTTCCTCCGTTATGTCTAGCATTACCACTCGGCGATCCTTCTCGCCCCGCTCCCGCTTCACGTAACCCAGCTCGATCAGCCGGTCTGCGATCCCCGTCACTCCGCCGCTCGTAATCAAGAGCTGCTCCGCTAATGCCGAGGCCTTCTGGGCGCCCGATTGCGTTAAAATGGTGAGCATCCTGCCATGGGTCATCCCAAGCCCATGCACGTTATAGGTATTCCATTCCGCATTGATCTGCCTGCGGACTTGACGAAAGGATTCGTCCAGTTTTCTCATTAATTCCAGCTTTCCCGCACTTGAAGCTTCCAAGCGATCACCAACCTATCCTCTATTTCAAAAAAAGAAACCAGTTAATCATATTATAACGTTCATTTATGAGATTAACTAATTATCTTTTCAGAATAACAGGATTTTTCCCGGCTGGAGCCATAAAAAAACCAACCGGCAGAAAAGCCGGCTGGCCTTATGGCTGGCCTAGATTAATTTCTACAGCTGGTTAAGACGATCATCCTTGCAACAAACGCAGCGGAGGCTTATCAAGCAAGCCTTTGCGCGCTGTCTCCCACAACTCCTTCATGAGCTGCTGCAGAGGCCAAGCCGCTGTCGAAACGGCAGACACCGCAACCCCGAACCGATAAGTCAAGGAAGCTCCTGAAAGGATCCGATGGCCCTCAGGCGAAGCAAAGCTGTCCAACGTCTCCTGCAATTGCTCTAAATGCGTGCCGTTCACGCGATCGGAGAATAGATAAAAGGTTGCCGAGTGGGTCATATCATCCCAGCATCCGGGAGCCGACAGGTCTTGCCGCGCCGGCTCGATCCGCTGCCGCTGGGTGAAAATGAGCTCTTCCTCTTCCCCGTAAAAAACGGAAAGCGAATTGTGATAGGAGCGGTAATCGAACCGCTCGCCCCGCAGGGAACGGCCGGGACAAAGCACATCCGCCTGCAGCCAAGCGGCCCCCATCTTCAGCTTAACCTTCGTATCGTTCCGAAACGCCGCATCCTTGTAAAGCATAATAGGCTCGGGCATATGCTCGACGACGGCATTCTCCTCAAGGGCGAACAACTGACGCATCGAAGAGACGGCGTCAGGCTCGCTCGGATGCACCTTCGTGTAGGATTGATTGGTAATCATGACATGGGAATCCTGTCCCGCAGACCAAGCTAGCTCATAGCTGTCGCCGCTGAGCAAACCGGGCGACACATCCATGACGATAACGCCAAGCTGGCCATCCAGCGGAAATGCTTTCGCGATTTTTATTGGCGCGGTATGAAACTTATTCTCGACATAGGTCTGTCCTTGCCGGCTTGCGAAGGCTGCACGCAGCACAGACGTCCGGATGCGCGGCTCGTTCTCTGCGCCGCCTTGCTTCCCCGAATGATTGGCAGGTTCCATTTAAGAAGCAGTATGCCGATGCCCAGAAGATAAGTCGGTCAGCTGGATTACATGGGAATGCTCCGTGCCCCGCGCATGGGCGACTTCATGCGTCAGCCAGCTCACGATCTCGTCAACGCCGTCGCCGCCGAACAAGTTGGAGAACACGAACGGACGATCACCGCGCATTTTCACCGTATCGGCTTCCATGACCTCAAGACTTGCGCCTACGTAAGGCGCCAAATCGATTTTGTTAATGACAAGCAAATCAGAGCGCATAATGCCGGGGCCGCCTTTGCGAGGAATTTTTTCTCCTTGGGCCACGTCGATAATATAGATAAAACGATCAACCAGCTCGGGACTAAACGCCGCAGCCAGATTGTCTCCGCCGCTCTCGATAAAGATAAGGTCCAAATGGTCAAAACGTCGCTCCAGCTCTTCAATCGCTTCAAAATTCATCGAAGCATCCTCACGGATGGCTGTATGCGGGCAGCCTCCGGTTTCCACACCAATAATCCGTTCCTCAGGCAGAACGCCCGTATTGAACAGGATTCTGGCATCTTCCTTTGTATAAATATCGTTTGTGATCACGGCTACGCTGTATTTCGTATGAAGCTCGCGCGTCAGCCTCTCCACCAGCGCCGTCTTACCGGACCCAACCGGCCCGCCGATGCCGATGCGTATCGGTCTTGAGCTGTCAATTGCCGGGCTTTCCCATTCTTGATGCGTATGTCCTTGTCCTTGGCACATATTTTATTCCTCCATTTTCGGATAGATTAGTCGTTATGACATAAATAATCGTGAATATAAGCGTTCATGCCTCATCATCGCCATCTCCGCCATTGGCATATTGGAATACGCCTCTTCCGGCTCGAGCTCCCTGGTTACCGTCATTGCCCGCTCGGTTAATGGAGTCAGCCTCGCTATCAAAAACTGGCCCTCGGTCTGACCCATTGACATGAGACGCAGCGCGCTGTTGACGCAGGTTACGATGCAGCTGTAAAAATAACCTTGAATCGCCCGCTCCTCCGACACGCCGAGCTGCCAGCAAGCATAGCCATGCGAAAGCGGATGGGAGGCAAAGCACTTGCCCGCCCGCATTGCCTCGGAAAGCGGAGCCCAGTCCAGCTGCGGATGGATCGCCGCAGCAAGCTGGAGCAGCCGCCGGCCCATTTTTTCCACGCCGCTGCGTGTCTCCGATGCGGCCCGCTGCAAATGCACGAGCCTCTCGACCGACCACAGACGTTCCCACTCCGCTTGCGGCGCATCGCGGTACACCGCTTTGATGACCATGGCATCTGAGCATGCCCAGCTTTGCAGCAGCATTGCAGCTGCATAGGCATAAAGCTGATTGGACCGATTCATCCTGCCGTCCTGCACCATGGACTCCAAACCGAACGAATGCGAGAAACCGCCGATCGGCAGGGCCGAATCCAGCAGTTGCTGCATGGCCAGCCATTTAACGCTCTCATTCATTATTGCTTGCCTCCTCCCAGCCTCTGAGGCATTATTTATCTCTTAGAACAACTTAAAACAAGAAATAACGCTGCGCCATCGGAAGCACCTCTGCCGGCTCGCAAGTAACATGCTCGCCATCTACCAGCACATGATAGGTCTCCGCATCCACTTCCAGCTTCGGTGTCGCATCATTATGGATCATGTCCTTCTTCGTTACCGTGCGGCAGCCTTTCACCGGTTCGATCCGCTTCTGAAGGCCAAGCTCCTCTGCTATGCCCCGTTCATAAGCGGCCTGCGATACAAACGTGATCGAGCTGCTGAATACCAGCTTGCCGAAGGATGCAAACATCGGCCTCCCGAATACCGGCTGCGGCGTTGGAATCGAAGCGTTGGGATCGCCCATTTGTGCGAATGCGATGCTTCCGCCTTTCAGCACAAGATCCGGTTTAACCCCAAAGAACATCGGATTCCAAATGACGAGGTCAGCAAATTTCCCTGATTCCAGCGATCCGACCAAATGCGAGACGCCATGCGTAATCGCTGGATTGATCGTATACTTCGCAATATAGCGCTTGATGCGGAAGTTATCATTCTGCTCGTTATCCGGCAGCAGGGGACCACGCTGTTTTTTCATTTTGTCAGCCGTTTGCCAAGTGCGAATAATGACCTCTCCTACCCGGCCCATCGCCTGCGAATCGGAGCTGATCATGCTGAATACGCCCATATCATGCAAAATATCCTCAGCGGCGATCGTCTCCGGCCTAATCCGCGAATCCGCAAACGCTACGTCCTCCGGTATGCTGCTGTCGAGATGATGGCAAACCATCAACATGTCCAGATGCTCTTCTATCGTATTAATCGTAAAAGGGCGAGTCGGATTCGTAGAAGACGGCAATACGTTGAGCTCGCCTGCCGCGATAATGATATCAGGCGCATGACCGCCTCCCGCGCCTTCCGTATGATACGTGTGGATCGTCCGGCCGCCGATAGCCGCCAGAGTATCCTCGACAAAGCCCGCTTCATTTAAGGTATCGCTGTGGATAGCGACCTGCACGTCATACTGGTCCGCGGCCTGCAGGCATGCATCGATCGCCGCCGGCGTCGTGCCCCAATCCTCATGCAGCTTCAGCCCGATTGCGCCTGCTTCGATTTGCTCGATGAGCGGAGCAGTAAACGAGGCGTTGCCCTTCCCCGTATAACCGATATTCATCGAAAAATGCTCCGCCGCCTCCAACATCCGGCGCATATGCCACGCGCCAGGCGTAACCGTCGTCGCGTTGGTGCCTGTCGCAGGGCCCGTTCCGCCGCCGATCATCGTCGTAACGCCCGAGGATAACGCTGTCTCAATCTGCTGCGGACATATAAAATGGATATGCGAATCGATGGCTCCGGCCGTTACGATTTTCCCTTCTGCCGCGATCACCTCGGTACTCGCTCCGACGATCATATTCGGATGGACGCCGTCCATAATATCCGGATTGCCCGCTTTGCCGATTCCGACGATAAAGCCGTCCTTGATGCCGATGTCCGCCTTCACGATTCCGGAATGATCGATGATGACCGCATTCGTAATCAGCGTATCGAGCACGCCCTCATCACGCAGCGCGCCGCTTGATTGTCCCATGCCGTCTCGTATTACCTTGCCGCCTCCGAACTTGCATTCATCTCCGTATACGGTATAATCATGCTCGATTTCAGCCCAAAGCTCCGTATCCGCAAGCCTTACCGCATCGCCGGTTGTCGGTCCGAACATGGCCGCATAGCTGCGGCGATCCATCTTCGTCATGCTCCGCCGCCCTCCCACGCATTAAGCCGTTCCCTCACGGCCTCAGGCATAGCTCCCGCTACTGCTTTTCCTTGGCTGAGGCCATTCAATCCATAGGAAAGCCTCGCTCCTCCAAGCTCTACGACCGTAACCGGTTTTTCCTCTCCCGGCTCAAAACGGACCGCCGTTCCCGCGGCAATATGAAGCCGCATGCCAAACGCTGCTTCACGGTCGAACTTTAAAGCGCGGTTTACTTCGAAAAAATGAAAATGAGAGCCTACTTGAACAGGCCGGTCACCTGTATTCACAACGATAAGCTGCTTCGTTTGTCGTCCGGCATTTAACGCAATTTCGCCTAAAGCCGTCCGGTATTCCCCAGGAATCATATGGCAAAGCTCCCCTCTCCGTATGTATCTATCGCTTAATGCGTAATCGGATCATGTATCGTAACGAGCTTCGTCCCGTCAGGAAAAGTAGCTTCCACCTGAACCTCATGTATCATTTGCGGAATGCCGGGCATGACCTGCTCCGTCTTCAAGATTTGCGTTCCAAATTCCATTAGCTGCGCAACCGTCATCCCATCTCGCGCGCCTTCCATAATTTCAGAGGTGATAAGCGCTACGCTCTCAGGATAATTAAGCTTCACGCCGCGATTCATTCGCCGCCTTGCCAAATCAGCTGCGATCGTAATAAGCAGCTTCTCTTTTTCACGTTCCGTCAACTGCATGTTTTCACCTCTCCAACCGTAATAACTCCATTATAAACAGCAAATTATGGATAGTAAATCTCATTACGTTAGATTTTGTGACATTAAAACAAAAGATCTAGAAAAAGCGGACTCTGCTCTTTCTAGATCTCACACGATTATTACACTATTATTCCCCTGGGTATAATTGATATTGTCCGGCGTCATTCCGGATCGACCCGAACCCAGAAACATTCTTATCATTATCCCGTCTAGATACCCAGCTTGCTTTGAATATGCCCGATCAAACTCGTCAAACCGTCCGTCTGAAAGCCGTAATCAAACAGCAGCCCGGTTTCAATAAAGCGCTGCTCCGGCGTATGGGCACCCATAACAACGGATACCAGCCGTCGTCCGTCTTTCTTCGCTGTCCCCGTAAAGCAATATCCTGCTTGTACCGTATATCCCGTCTTCAAGCCATCATTGCCAGGAAAGGCATAAGGCATCCCGTTTAGCATGAGATTCGTCGTACGCAGCTTCTGCGACGTGCTGGCAAGCCTTACGCTGCTGCGGCTCGATACCTCCAGCACCTCAGGATATTTCTTCAATAAATAAGCGGCAAGCGATGCCGTATCCTTGGCCGTCATCACCGTATCCGCATTCGCAGACGCTTCTGCATAGGTAAGCAAATCCTCGGAACTTAAACCGGTCGCATTCGCAAATACCGTTTGGCTGGACAAGCCCAGCTTCAATGCGCGGCCGTTCATTAAGGCTGCAAATTCCGTCTCGCTTCCGCTGACATGCTCAGCCAGCGCCACTGCGGCATCGTTTGCGGAGTGCACGGCCATCGCTTCAAACAGCTCTCTGACGGTATAGGCATCCCCCGCCTCAAAACCGATTTGAGCGCCTGGCACCAAGGATGCGTAGGAGCTTGCGGTTACGCGGTCTCCCCAGCCCAGTTTTCCTTCGCTGGCCATGTCCAGAATGATCAGCTCCGTCATCAGCTTAGACATGCTCGCAGGCGGCAGCGCCTCATCGGCATTTTTCTCATACAGCACTTCGCCTGTTTGAATGTCCAACAGAACGGCCGAGCCGGATTCAAGCTGAAGCCCGGAAACAGCCGGTGTCCCCTTTAATGACATCAGATACAAGATGCAGGCTGCTGCGCAAACCGCAATGAGCAGCATAATGACCGACGAATGAAATCTTCTTTTATATGTTCTCTCCATCAGCATGGTGTTGTCTCCCTTTCGCTATCGCTTCTATACAACCGAGTATAGGGACCGGAGCTTAAGGAGAACGTAATCAAACCATAAGAAAAGCTTAATATTTAATGAATAATGGGCAGCGTTACCTTAAAAGAGGTTTGCTCCAAATCGCTGGACACCGTAATGGAACCGCCGTGCTTTTGTATGATGCCTTTTGCTATCGCAAGCCCTAGCCCCGATCCTCCAGCCCACTGCGTTCGTGATTTATCCACCCGATAGAAACGATCGAATATATAAGGGAGATCCGCAGAGGGGATAGGCTCTCCAAAATTAATAACTTCGACTATCGCCGCACCTTCCTCAACTTGTGCGGTTACGATTACCTGCTTCCCTTCCCTGCCGTAATTCATGGCATTCGCGATCAAATTTTCAAATACGCGGACAAGCTTCGCTGCGTCGCCTTTCACTGTCACTATCGTTTTGTCGGTCACGAGTTTGCTGAGCATGCCCGCTTCCTGCAGAGGCAGCCGAAACTGCACAAGCAGCTGCCCCAGCATTTCAATTAAGTTGAAACTCGTCACTTTCAGGCCTGCAGTATCGTGACGCATTCTCGTATATTCAAACAAATCGTTGATGAGAACATTCAGCCGCTGCGACTTATCGTAAGCGATTTGAACGTAATGCCTTAGCTCCACCTCATCGCGGTACCGGTCCTGCTCAATCAAACCCAAATACCCGAGAACCGAAGTCAGCGGCGTTCTCAGATCATGGGAAACGTTTGTAATCAGTTCATTTTTTGTTTGTTCCGCCTTCCGTTCGTCATCAAGCGCATGATGCAAGCGTCCGACCAGATTATTAATATTGGCAGCCATGGGGCTAAAAAGATGCCGTTTGCGCACTTCAATTTTGTAATCCATTTCATAGATGCCTTCCGCTATGCTGCGAACAGTCATGTTTATCTGGCCCAAATAATGAAACAGCCGCCACTGCAAAATAAAAAAATACAAAAAGAACAGTACGATGCCTGTTCCTCCTAATATGAAAACCTCGCCGAACAAATCGGCAAAACTTCTGGCTATATTTTCGAGGGGCTCTAATCGGCGAACGAAGTACATTCCTGAAAAAAGGAAGAAAAACACCGTAACAAAAGCTAATGCAGCACTAATGAGTAAATGAAGCAGGGTGCGGAAAACTAATTTCAAAGCTATGTTATCCTTCAATTTTATAGCCAACCCCCCATACGGTAACGATCATTTTGTCGCCAATCTCTTTTTCCAGCTTATCCCGAAGCTTGCTGATATGAACCATCACCGTATTATTGGAATCAAAATATTTTTCTTTCCATACCTGCTGAAAAATATCCTCCGCGCTGAATACCCGGCCCGGCTGGCTGGCGAGCAAGTGTAAAATCCCGAATTCCGTAGAAGTTAGGTGAAGGGGTTTTCCATCGACCTCGGCGGCATGGCTCAGCTTATTGATGCGCAGCGGCCCCAGCCGCAGCTCCTTATCCGAACGCGTATCGCCGTTTCCATCCGCCTGGCTGCCGTACTGATATGAACGCCTAATCAAAGAACGGACGCGCGCTATGAGCTCAAGCGGGTTAAACGGTTTGATCATGTAATCATCCGCTCCGGTCATCAGCCCCATGATCTTGTCCATATCTTCGGCCTTTGCGCTCAGCATAAGGATAGGCACGGATTGGTCGCGCCTTAAGCGGCGAGTCGTCTCCAGACCGTCCATATTAGGCATCATAATATCCAAAATAACCAGATCAAACGGCTTTTTCCCGTAAGCCAGCAATGCCTGCTCGCCGTCATAAGCCTTTTCCGTAGCGAACCCTTCGTTTTTCAAATAAATTTCTATGAGTTCAGCGATTTCCCGCTCATCGTCTACGATTAATACCCGTCTTTCCATAAAGAAGCACACTCCCCCTGGCCCTTGATTGTTTTTCACATTGTGTCCTTTGAGCATACTATACATGAATATCCTCGGGCATGTCCTGACGTTTGGCGCAATATCACAATGTTTAAGCAACTTTTAATGGTTTCTTAATAATTGCCATAATTCCGCAACTGTCTGACGTTATAGCCAACGCTTGTCCGTTGTGATAAAATTGAGAGTATTATATTTTATTATGCACATAGGGGGCACTTACATGGCGGCCAAAAGAATGCGTTCAGACATGATCAAAAAAGGTTTCGACCGCGCACCGCATCGCAGCTTGCTGCGTGCCGCAGGCGTAAAAGAGGAAGATTTCGACAAACCGTTTATCGCGGTTTGCAACTCGTATATTGATATTATTCCTGGTCATGTTCATTTGCAGGAGTTCGGCAAGCTTGTAAAGGAAGCTATTCGCGAAGCTGGCGGCGTTCCTTTTGAATTCAACACCATCGGCGTAGATGACGGTATCGCGATGGGACACATCGGCATGCGTTATTCCCTTGCCAGCCGTGAGATTATTGCCGATTCGATCGAAACGGTAGTTAATGCCCACTGGTTTGACGGCATGGTCTGCATTCCAAACTGCGACAAAATTACACCTGGTATGATCATGGGCGCTCTTCGCGTCAACATCCCGACGATGCTTGTCAGCGGCGGACCCATGAAAGCGGGTAAAACTTCCGATGGCCGTTCGATCTCGCTTTCCAGCGTATTTGAAGGCGTAGGCGCTCACCAAGCCGGTAAAATTAATGACGATCAGCTAATGGAGCTTGAACAATTCGGCTGTCCGACTTGCGGTTCATGTTCCGGCATGTTCACAGCTAACTCGATGAACTGCTTGGCAGAAGGCATGGGACTTGCTATGCCAGGCAACGGTACGATTCTTGCCGTTTCTCCGGAACGCAAAGAATTCGTTAAAGACGCGGCTCGCCAGCTTATGAAGATCATTGAGCTTGGCATTAAACCGCGTGATATCGTTACAAAAGATACTATCGACAATGCATTCGCGCTTGATATGGCAATGGGCGGCTCCACAAATACGGTTCTTCATACGCTTGCTATCGCGCACGAAGCAGGTATCGAGTACCCGATTGAACGTATCAACGAAGTGGCTGAGCGCGTTCCGCATCTCGCGAAAATCGCTCCTGCATCCGATTATCACATCGAAGACGTTCACAATGCAGGCGGCGTAAGCGCGGTTCTAAACGAGCTGTTCAAGAAGGAAGGCGCTTTGAATGGCGACTGCATTACCGTTACAGGCAAAACTCTTCGCGAAAATGTATTGGGCTGCGAAATTCAAGATACGGATATTATCCGCACCATTGATAACCCGCATACCGAACGCGGCGGCCTAGCCGTATTGTTCGGTAACCTGGCTCCTAACGGCGCAATTATCAAAACAGGCGCGGTGGACAAGTCGGTTGGCGGTTACCACAAAGGTCCTGCGATCTGCTTCGATTCCCAGGATGATGCGCTTCACGGCATCGCTAACGGCAAAATTAAAGAAGGCCATGTCGTTGTTATCCGTTATGAAGGACCGCGCGGCGGCCCAGGCATGCCGGAAATGTTGGCTCCAACCTCCCAAATCGTTGGGATGGGACTTGGCGCTAAGGTAGCCCTTATCACTGACGGACGTTTCTCTGGCGCTTCCCGCGGCATCAGCATCGGCCATGCTTCACCGGAAGCAGCCGAAGGCGGTCCAATCGCATTTGTTCAAGACGGCGATATCATCGAGATCGACATGAACAACCGTACGATGGATCTACTGATCAGCGATGAAGAATTCGAAAAACGCCGTTCCGAATGGAAAGGCTTCGAACTCAAAATCAAACGCGGCTACTTGGCCCGTTATGCTCATCTTGTTACTTCCGCCAGCACGGGCGGCGTAATGAAAATGTAGTTTTATAATTAAAAAGGAATGCAGGCTGGAAACAGCCTGCATTCCTTTTTTTTCGTTATTTGCAATGCTTCCTTGTTAGCCGCTAACCAGCTTCCCTGCAAGCACGATCTCTCCGCGAGGCTGAAGACCTTTGGCATCCGGCTCATGCGTAATAGCAATTTGATCATATTGATCCGGAGCGAAGGTGTAATAAAGCGCCCCCGTACCGTCATTCGTAAGAAATGTACCTGCATTCACGGGTTTGCCTTCCTTCAACAGCCATACCTGGAATGCTTCATCATTCGTAAGCTTCGGCAAATTTTCCGCTTGCACGATTAAATGCATGCCTTTGGTATCAATGACGATTGTCGCAAGTCCTTGGGCAACGATATCCGGAATGGCCGGCGTCAAAGCAACCACGCTGTTGACCTGAATGCCGGTAGGCGGCTGTTCGGCAGCCTCCAGCTGACGCTGCAGTTCCTGAACCTGAACCGCGAGCTTATTAGACTCGCCGTTTAATTGATTAACCTGCTGATATAAAGCAGCTGATATGATCAACAGTGCCGCTGCCGCTGCGGCTAACGTCGGCGTCGTCCAGCTTTTCGCTTTATTTTTATCCGTCTTTTGCGCCGAAACGATTTCAACAACAGGTTTTAGCGGGACTGTTTGAACCTGCGTCAATGCTTCAGCACCCGTCTTCGATTCCTCTGCACTTGCTCGATCTGCCTCAGCAACCGCCGCAAGTATTCGCGCCTTCATTCCTGAAGGGGGTTGTACCGGCTGGACGGTTAACGGCATGATGCCTAAAACCTCGGAAAGCTCCTCCAGCCTCAGCTGGCACTCTTTGCAGCCTAACAAATGTGCTTCAAATGCAAGCTTGTCCTCTTCATCCAATCCGCCAAGCAAATACATTTCTACATCTTCACAGCTGATATTATGCTGATTATTCACGGCCTCACCCCCTCCTTCATTCCTGATTCAAATTTCTTTCGCAGCTGGTTCAGCGCCAGCCTGACCCTGCTCTTTACCGTCCCAAGCGGTATATCGTGGTTTTGGCTGACTTCCTGCTGCGTATAGCCCATAAAATAAATAAGTTCAACGACCTGCTTCTGGTCCTCGTTCAGCTCTCCGAGCGCTTCTTTCATTTGCTCGCCTAGCAGTTTCTGTTCAACCTCTTGTTCCGTTGTTTGAGGCGCTGCTTCTCTTTCAAGCGCGCCTTCTTCACGGGCCTCCAAGGGTTTTCGTCCTTGCTTTCTGAGCCAATCCACGGATAAATTGCGCGCTATCGTAAACATCCAGCTGCTGATCTTCCCTGCCGATTCGTCCGTCCGCAGACGTCCCGCTGAATTCCATACCCGTATGAACAATTCCTGTACGACCTCTTCGGCCGCCATCGTGTCCTTCACGATCCGAAATACAAAGGAATACACCTGACGCTCATAGCGGTCATAGAGCTGCTCTAATGCAGCCGAATCGCGCTCCGCAATTTTCTGGATGAGCAGCTCATCTGATGCCGACTCCCCCATTAAGGGTTCCCCTCCTCGAAAACATACTGTCACAATCATATCTTTTATATCGCGAAAGTAAAACCTATTCCAGATAGATAATCAACGATACTGAATTTCTAAATAATCTTAAGCATACAAGCGCATACTAAAAAACAGCTGTCAAGGAATCCTGAGCAGCTGTTTTATTGCGGGAACTTATCCCTCATCCACGTTATATTGCTGTTGTTTTCGTACCCAGTTGCGCAGCTTCGTCGGCTGCCGCGCTTAATGTTCGTTCTACCGCATCGGTTATATCCTGCATCATGTTCAGCTGCGTCGTTGCATAACGCCTAATGGTTGCAACGGGCATTAGCAGCATGCGCGGCGAAATCATGTCTCTTTTCTTTTTGTCTTTTCCCGTCTTCTGCGTGTTGGTCAGCACCTTGATCAGCATACGCAGGTAGATGCGGGTCGATTTTGCGAATAAACCCTCAGGCAGCTGAAAAATTTCAAAACCTAAGCGATCTGCTCCGCGGTGAATCATGGTAACGCCGTACACGGCTTTGATGTCGTTAGCCTCGGAGTCGGCAGCAAGCTGATTAGCAAGCAGCGGAAGCGCCTGCTCAACCTCTCGAAGCATGCGAATGCCAGTCGCAACCGGAGACTTGGAGGTCGCGGCAATGGATGACAATTTTTTGTTGTCAAAATGCAGTTCTGCGACTCGGTCGCCCCTGACCACGCGGCCGCCTTCGGCAAATTCGACGTCTTCGCCCGTATACCGGATTACCCGGTAGTGGAATGCGGCATCCTCTGCATTGCCAACCGTTTTTAAACGGAAGACGACATGGAACAGCTTCTCCCATAAGAGCCACAGCGAAATTATCGCTTTTTTCCAAATGGAAACATGCATCGACTTCGCAGCTTCCGTCAGCTTCATCATTTCCTCAATGCCGACAAACCGGTAGCCCTGCTTGACGCCTTCCTCCAAATAAGCCTCCAAAGCAAACAGCATATTCCTCGGCGCATCCTTATCTGCTCCGAACGTCATGCCGCAATCATGCAGCAGCAATACTTCGCCCGGTTTAAGCTTCTTCAGCATCCGCTTCTTCAGCCGCTCCGAACCTAGCCGAATACGCCAATCTCCGAACATGGCCGACCATAAAATAATTTGCAAATGCCCCAGCTTCGCGTAATCAAATACGTTTACGATTCCCCATGGCGGACGATAATAAGCCGAACGCGACCCTGTTGCGTTCTCTATAATATCAAGGGTTCGCTCAATTTGGCGCTTGACCGTTCGGGGCCGCATAAGCCAATTTGATTTATGGACATAATTATGAACGCCGATATTGTGGCCTTCATCCTTCATGCGCCGCAGCAGCTTTTCTTGTCCCTCGGCATGCGAGCCCACGACAAAAAACGTCGCCTTCGCATTGTAGCGGGCAAGCAAATCAAGCAGCTCGGATGTATAAATCTCATCTGGCCCGTCATCAAACGTTAATGATATCTCTTTTTCTACACGGCCCTTCTTAAAAACACGAAAGCCAAATGTGCGGCTAATTAGTCCTGGAAGAAACGCATAGAAGGAAGCAACGTATAATCCCCATAACAGCAAATTTTCCATTTTGTTTTCCCCACCGTTATATGATTTAGTCGACGAATGAATAGCGGTACAAAACAACAACAGTAGCTTTAATTGTAGCATAACGCGATAAAAAATAGGCGCTTTTTTAAAAACTATAGTACAATCTTTATGGAAATATGATTATAGAAAAAGAAGGAGTACCCGTATGCTGCCCTTTTACAAAAAGTACTGGCGAACCGCTTTTGACATCGCCCTCATTGCTCTCACTGTCTATTTAATTATGTATTCATTCAGTTATTTGTACCGAATCGCAACGCCCATATTTTTTTCTTTTGTCATCTTCTTATGTATTGAACCGCTGGCCAAACGCCTGAACAGGCTGGGTATGAAAAAATCGATCGCATCAGGGATCTCGGTCCTCCTCTTTACGTTGATTATCCTTGCCGCTTTCTCCGGGGCAGCCTACCTGGTTACGAAACAAGGCACGGAATTAGTCGAGAATTTTCCAAAATACCAAAAAATACTCGCTGCCCAAATCGCAAATATTACCGAGGAGATCCAAAAGAGGTTCAGCTCGGCTCCGGCTGACTTGGATCTTGTCCAGCGCTCCAAGGATTTAATTGAAGGCGCTTCTGCTACGCTTGCCAATTTCGGTAAAACCGTGATGCTCAATATGATCAGCTATGTCTCTTCCTTCTCGACCTTTATCTTTAACTTCGTGATCGGGATTATATTAGCTTATTTCTTAAGCATAGAAATTACGACATGGAAGCAGACAGCAGAGAATAAAACACCAAATACGTTTAAGGCCGCATTTTTTTTCCTTCGCGATAACGTGCTCAAGGGTATCGCTCTCTACTTAAAAGCGCAGGCAAAAATGATCGGCATTACATTTATCGTGATCTTGATCGCTCTCCTGCTGCTCGGCGTGGACAATGCGTTCGTCATCGCGGTCGTATCCGCTATATTCGATATCTTGCCGCTGCTCGGAGTAGGTACCATTTTTATCCCCTGGATTATTTACTTAATTATCGTAGGCAAAATATCGCTGGCGATTTGGCTTTCGGCTCTTTTTCTGGTCGTCGTGCTAACTCGTCAAATACTCGAGCCTAAAATTACCGGCGATTCCCTTGGCGTATCCGCCTTTACCATGACCGCATTCATGATTGTATCACTGTCCTTGTTTGGCGTAGCCGGCGTTATCCTTGCCCCGATCCTTATGATTTTAATAAAATCTTTGTACGATCAAGGTTATTTCCACCGCTGGATTCGTACCCCGGCCGGAGAATACGATGCGGCGCCAACCGCGCCCAACAAAGAAACGATAATAAAACCCGAAGGTCATACAAAAAAAGACTAATCTGCTTTGATAACTTTGAAGTCAAGCCTTGCCAGAGCGATTGCGATGCCGCTGGCGGCTTGGCTTCATTTTTTATTTCCATGCATTATCAACTAACCCTATCGGAGGAATGACCTATGAACGGAATAGCAAAAACGCCTGCCCCGCCTTACTATGCGGTTATTTTCGCCTCGCAGCGAACAGAAGGCGATAACGGTTACGGAAACATGGCGGACAAAATGACGGAGCTTGCTTCGCAACAAAGCGGTTTTTTGGGAATAGAGTCCGCGCGTGATGCCGGATTAGGCATTACCGTATCCTACTGGGATTCATTACATGCCATTCAAGCATGGAAGGAGAACGCCGCTCATCAGGTTGCGCAGCGGCGAGGAAAAAGCGAATGGTACCAAAGCTTCGCTCTGAGGATTTGTAAGGTAGAGAGGGATTATTTTTTCGAGATGTAGGTGTGGAGATGTAGAAGTGCCCGATCGTCGTTAGACGGTGGGCGTTTATAACAAACGTTCGCTAGAGATCACGAATGATCCAGGGTCTCCTATAGTTTCTAGGCCATCAATAGTTCTTAAACATTAGTTCCTAGACCACCAATTTTTCTTAGACAATCATCAGTTCTTAGACCGTTCGTAGACCACTACTAGTACTTAGACCACTATTTACAGACCTCAGCAGTTCCTATGCAATTAACTGTTTCTAAACAATCAGCAGTTCCAAGTCAATTCACATTTCCGTTCCAAAGCCACTAACGTCTCCTATATCACGGATAGTTCGTGGACCACTAATAGTTCGTATACAATACGATCAACAATTCCTAGACCACCAACAGTGCCTAGGCAACTAACGTTGCTAACAATTATCAGTTCTTAGACCACTTATATTTCCGTTCTAAGGCACGCTAACAGTTTCAATAGGCATTACTTCGATATATACAACATATACACACCACCTTCGATATAAACAACTCTTAAGGATACAATGTACTTTGTACAATGTATCCTTCACATGAGCGTCCCTGCTCAATATACAATGCACTTTATGCAATAGAATACACTACAAGCTAAGTTTGAGAATCCAATTGATTGATTTCTGTTGCACAAACTGCAGCGTATGCAATCACAAACGCAATTTGAGCTCATTCTACTGCACAAACTATACTGTAGCAGCAGTTTCACTAGCCCCGACAGCTCTGTGGCAGCAGCATCAGTTTCACCAGCACCGACAGCTCTGTGGCAGCAGCATCCGTTTCGCTAGCCCCGACAGCTCTGTGCCAGCAGCATCAGTTTCTATAGCACCGATAGCACTGTAGCAGTAGCATCGGTTTCGCTAGCAGCGACAGCACTGTGGCATCATTCCACTAACACTTACTACACTATTACATCATTTACTCTAACACCAACAGCCTTTGGAAAAAGCTTCATTTGCACTAACTACACTACTTGCACCAGTTTCTCAATAACCAACTACACAGTAAGGCCGTTATTGTCTGGCTTGAAGTTCTACAGGCATTAAACCGTCTGTGCCTAACCTGTAGATTCACTTATACAAAGGATACAGCTTTTTCGGAGCTGACTGTGCGAAAAAAAGGAGCTGACAACTAACGGTCAGCTCCTTCAGCCAAGCCTGCGGCGATATCCATAACGCCGCGAAAGATTTTGGTCGCCTGGTTCGAGCTTCCAGGCGGCTGGTTTTCCACGAGCACGGCGATCGCGTAGCGAGGCTTCTTGATCGGGCCGTAGCCCGCAAACCACTGGTGGTTGCGGTCGATTCCGGCCCGCGTCGTTTCGGCGGTGCCCGATTTGCCGGCAACCGCCCACCGCCCTTGGCGGATCGTCCGACCCGTTCCGTGGTCGACGACCGCTGCCATATCGCGCAGCAGCGCATGCGCCGTGGCCGGTTTAATCCGGCCGCGAATGGCTTGCGCACGCTGTGCGGGAAGCTTCACCATCCGCTGGCCGTTGGCATAGCGGATTTCACTCACCAGGCGCGGCTCCATTACGCGTCCCTCATTCAGCAGCGTTACAATTAGATTTGCCGCCTGGAGCGGCGTCATCCGTACATCACGCTGCCCAAGCCCGCTTTGTGCGAGCGTACCGCCATCTACGGCCGCAAGCATCGCTGCTTCTTCGCCAGCCTCCAGAAGCCTTTGTTTATCGACTCCTAGCCCCTCGTCTCCGCCAAGCCCTTCAGGCGAACTGGTCGCCTGAACCGAGATGGGCGCAAACAGTTGACCGCGTTCCTCTTCCTCAAGCAGGCGAAGCGGCTCTGCGAACGGGCCAAATGCCTTATCGCGATGCCAGCCCGCCTGCCGGCCTATCCCTAGCGAATCTGCCGTACGTTTCAGCTCTATTGCGGTAAGCCGCTCCGCGATGGTGGCAAAAACAATATTACAGGATTGCGCCAAGCCCTCTTTTAGCGTCAAGTGCCCGTGTCCTCCTTCTTTCCAGCATGATAAGCCGTATTTCCCGTATTCGCCGCTGCAATCAAACGATTCGTTCGGATCGACTACCCCAGCCTCCAATGCGGCAGCTTCTGTTACAAGCTTAAATACCGAGCCCGGAGCTACGGCTTTCAATGCGTGATTGGACCATTCCGTACCATCGGAGCTATGGAATTGTCCTGGCTTCAGCTGAGGCCTCGACACCATCGCGACAATGTCCGCATTGCGGGCATCCAGCACGACAACCGCCCCTTCCTTCATGCCATGGGCATCCACGTAGTCCTCAATCTCATTTTGCAGCTGCAAATCGATCGTTGTCATCGCTTGGAGCGGATAATATCGGTTGTTAGGCTGCGTTATTCGGAAATCAAGGCCATGCATCGGGGCATTGCGTCCATCCATAAAATAAGACACTGAAGTAACCCCGACCCCATGCATCAGCTTGTCTAACGACTTCTCGAGACCGGAGCCGCCAACCTGGTCGGCCAGCTTTCTTTTCCCGCGGGTCAAATCCTCCGCTTGTTCAGCCTGCAGCCACTCCGGATGCTGGCTTGTAAAGCCGATGAGATGCTTGGCCTCAAAGCCCGCCAAATAGCGATTCCGATAAGGAAGCACGCGTATGCCGTTTAGAGGCAGCTTCTTTATCCTCACCGTTTGAGCTTCTGTAAGCCGCATCGGGAGCATTTGATTATCAGCCATCCAAAATACAGGCTCACGCACGGAATCCCACTTTTGCTGAAGCTGCTCCACAGATACCCCTAATATGCCGCTAAGAACAGATATATCCTGCTCTTGTCCCCTGACATCCCGGCGGACAGGGAATAATGCGACTGCTGAATACGTTTCTCCCGTAATCGCTATTCCATTCCGATCGTAGAAATCACCTCGTCCGGTATCAAGCACCAGATTACGCTGACGCTGCTGAACCGAAAGCCTTTGCCAGCCGCCTCGGCTGGTTTCGGTACTAAGCGCCGCTGCCGAAGCGCTCCCGGGCATCAATTGCAGCCACGCTAATCGGCCGATATAGATGAACATAACAAGACTAATCAACCAAGCAGCCGCTGTTAAGCGTCTCAATCTTTGCTTCACCATGATGCCAAACTCCTTTATAACGCTTTCGCCCCATCACCTGGCGTGAAATAAATCCGTTATCATCATTATTTCCTTGCATCGCATCCCTTCAAACGTCACCCTAGATATGAATAACAAAAAAGAGCCTTCAGCAATTTTTGCTGAAAAGCCCTTCTTCTCTACCTATGATATTCTATGGATAAAACCGATCCTTAATCAATCTTAAATTTGGAAAGGGAATCCTTCAGCTCGCGCGATACGGTATCCAGCTTCTCCGAAAGGCGAACCATGCCGTCACTGATGCTAAGCTGCTCGGAGCTTAGCGATGCAACTTCCTCGGATGTTGCGGAAGATTCCTCTGCTACAGCGCTGACGTTGGTCATCGCATCCGCTAATACGGCCTGCGATTCGTCCAGATGGCCGATCGCGTCCGTAACGAGGTCGAGCCTTTGCGCAAGCTGGCCCATTTGACCCGATACGGTCAAGAAAATTTGATTTGCTTCCTTAACGGAACCGATTTGTTCTTGGAACAACGGATAAGCGTCTGACAAAACATGAACCGTTTCGTCGATCTCGCCTCTAATCTTCTCGGTAATTTGCCCAACGACGTCGATGGACTGGCGGCTCTGGTCAGCAAGCTTGCGAATCTCGTCCGCAACGACCATAAAGCCTTTACCTGCCGCTCCAGCGCGAGCGGCTTCGATCGTAGCATTAAGCGATAGAATATTCGTTTGTTTGGTCAGATTGTTCAGCACGTCCAAAATTTTAACGATGGAGCCTGTGCTTTCCTTGAGCGCGTCAACCTTCTCTACCATGGAGCGTGTCATTTCTTCGGTCATGCCGGTTTTTTGAATAAGCACTCCCATGTAAGTCGTTCCTTGCTCACTCGCTTTCTCTACCTCTTGCGCAGAGCGTACCATTTGCTCGTTAGCATCAATTACTTTTCTCATTTGAGCATCAATGTTGCTAGTTAAATCGGTGCCTTTTTCCGCTTCTACGGCCAAGCTTGTCGCCCCTCCGGCGATCTCTTCCGTTGCAACGGCGATTTCCTTGGCGGATAGGGCCGTTTTTCTTGAAGCATCACTGAGCTCGGTTGCCGTATTGAGAACTTCCTCAGCAGAACGCGTCGTTTGAACAGCCAATGCTGTAATCTGCGTCATCATGAGGTTAAAGCTTTCACTCAACTCGCCGATCTCGTCTTGGCGTTTTTTCATAACAGAGCGAACGGTAAGGTTGCCTCTTGCACCTTCATTCATCAAATTCCGAAGCTTGACCAGCGGCTGAGCAATAGTCATGATCACGAGCATTCCGATCGCAACCGCAATGATCGCTGCAAGCAGCACGGTAAGCCAAGTCATATTTTGAATGGCTTTGGCATCCTTTACCAGCTCTTTCACCGGAACGGTTCCTACCAGCTTCCAGTCCATCGCCGTAAATGTTTTGTAGGCAGCAAGAACTTCGTCTTCATTTTTCGTTTTCATTTTAACCGAGTCCTGCAGCGCCTTTTCACCTTCAGTAGGAAGAGTAATATTAGCTGCTTTGCCGATCATCCCGGGATCTGCATTCGTGATGTAATTGCTGTTCGCGTCAACAATTGCGATTTGGCTGCCATCGCCCAGATTAACGTCTTTGTATCGCTCTGCGATGGAATCTACCGACACTTCTATCAGCAAAACATAGGATGACTCGCTTGATGTCGTATCCTTAATGAGACGGCTAATTCCGATCGTCGTCACACTGTTCGAATTCGCTAGACCTTCCGGTTGAGGCGGAATCCAATTGGTTTTACCTGATTTTTCCACGGTTTCCATAAACCAGGCCGTCTTCATTAATCTTTCAGCTGTGCTGCTCGTAGCGGAACCGGCAGAGACTACCTCCAGCTTCGGATTTACCGGCAATAGCATCAAGGAAACAATCGTATTGTTGCCCATCACATAGGATTGCATTTTTTCGCTTAAATTACGCGATGCTTCGAACTTTCCGTAATCGTCCGCGCTGTCCAGCATCTTCCTTACGATTTCATGAAAATCCTTATCGATTAAGATTTGCAATGATAGATCCTCGTAAGTCTTGTAAATAACATCCAAGTTATTCGCAACTTGCTTAATCGTTTCAAAACTGGCTTCCGAAACCTTGTTTTCGATAATGGACTTCGATTTCGAGTACGCCAAAAGACCTACTGTCAATACGCACGCGATAATGCCGCAAAAAATGATTGTAAATAATTTCGTGCCTACTGATTTTAACGGATTAGACAGCTTCGTTGCTTTTACGGATACCGTTGCCGCCTTCGCCGCCTTAGAAAACGCCTTCATTCCTGATTGCGCTTTTATACTTAGCTCTGATTTCGAGCTGTTAGCGCCATTCTCTCCTGACCCCTGCTTCTGTTTCTTCGATTTCTTTGCTTTTTGTTCTTCTTGGTTTTCCATTGGGAAAGACACCGCCTTCAAAATTGTAAGTCTGAATTAGTTCGTATGCTTCTAGCGAATCTTGCCGAAATATGTATTACCATATATTATTTTATATCGACACATTCTTGTCAATTCATTATAAGAAATCAAAAAAAAGAGCCTTATTTTTTTGGGAAAATAAGACTCCTGTCATACTTTTTTATTTTCACTTGTTCCCGATTTTTTTTCTCATCATATCCATCGTTTTAACCGGCTTTAGCGTTCGAATTCGGATATGCTGCAAAGGATGCCTTGCCGCTTCGATTTCTACGCCATCGATGTCCGTTATTTCGGTTATTGTTTGCTTGAAGAACATGCCTTCCGGACCAACGAACTCGATTTCTTGGCCTTTTTTAAAATGATTGCGCTGCTGAACCGTGGCAAACCCTGTTTTTGCATCGTAATCAACGACTATTCCTGCAAAATCATAAGGAGCCGCTTTTTCCTCCGGCTCATAAATATGATCCTCTGCCCCAGGCGTATCCAGAAAAAATCCTGTATTCAGCGGGCGGTTCGCGGCTTTATTGATCTCCTCGACCCATTCCTGCTTCAGTTCGAAATGCTCCGGATCCGAAAAATAAGCATCGATCGCTTGACGGTATACGTTAACGACCGTAGCGACATAGTGAATGCTCTTCATTCTTCCTTCGATTTTGAAGCTGTCCACGCCAACCTCAATGAGCTCAGGCAAATATTCGATCATGCACAAGTCCTTGGAGCCCATCGTAAATTTGTCATCCTCTTCGGTATACATCGGCATGTCGTCAACGAATAAATCATATTTCCAGCGGCATGATTGGCAGCAGCCGCCGCGGTTTGAATCGCGGTCGGTGAAATGGTTAGACAGCACGCAGCGCCCCGAGAACGAAGAGCACATCGCACCATGTATGAAAGCTTCAATTTCGATATCGACATGCTTCTTTATTTCTGCAATGTCTTTAAAGCTCGTTTCTCGGGCCAGCACGACCCGAGGCAGACCCTCGTCCTTCCAAAATTGCACAGCCTGCCAATTTAGCGTGGATTGCTGCGTGCTCAAATGCACCTCCAGCTTTGGAGCTACTCGCTGCGCGGTTTCGATAATAATCGGATCAGCTGCGATGATTGCTGCTATTCCGGCGTTCTCCAAAGCGCGCAAATAATCCTCGAGGCCGTCTACATCCTCGTTATGCGCATAAATATTAGTCGCGACGAATACCTTTGCCCCATAACGAGCAGCAAACTCAACGCCTTCCTTCATTTCCTCAAAGCTAAAGTTATCGGCGTTCGAACGTAAGCCGTATTTTTGACCGCCTATATAAACCGCGTCTGCACCGTAATGGACAGCGAACTTAAGCTTCTCCAAATTTCCTGCCGGAGCGAGAAGCTCCGGTTTATCGAGCCGGTGACGTTTGCCTTGATAGCGCGGAGTCGTTTTCTCTAATGTCGTCAATGATGTGCACCTCCTAAAGTTTTGCGAAGCAAAACTCACTTCGTAAGCATTATCCTAAAGTTTTGCGAAGCAAAACTCACTTCGTAAGCATTATCCTAAAGTTTTGCGAAGCAAAACTCACTTCGTAAGCATTTTCCCAAATGCTTGCGGACCAAAACCCGCTTCACACTAATAAAAAATCAATATACCTGCTCTTTATAAAAGAATCCGTAGCTCAGCTCGCGATTCGGGTCCTGTACCTGCTGAATGGCTTCCAGCCACTCCTCATTGAAGGAATAGTCCGAAGGATCTGCCAAATAAGAATCGATGGCCTCCCGATAAGAGCGAACAACGATTTCATTGTACTCGATTGATTTCATTATTCCTTCAATCTTCAGGCTTCCGATGCCTGCTTCCAACAGCTCATGAAGATTCTCAACCATGCAGATGTCGTCAGAGCTCATAATATGCGTTCCGTTAGCATCCTCGTAAATAGGATAGCGCTCATCCTGCCGCTCCGCCTCCATAACGTACAAGCCGCGGTCTTTATTCTTTTGCGGCAGACGGTCAGGCTCAGATTGATGCTCTAAATAGCTCTCCACCAGCGAACGCTTGGAATGATAAATATTGGTCATGCCATGCACCTGCACTTGAACCTCAAGGCCGGTGCCGTTGATCGCATCTATGACCTGCTCCATGTTCAGCTCGCGTGCGAGCACAAACCGCGTTGCGCCTCTTCTGCCCCAATAATTCGCTGTTTCAAAGTTGGTGGATGTCATCTCCGCATTCCAGTGCAGCGCCTTCCCGGGAGCATGTACTCTTGCAGCCATGAGGACGGCAGGATCACCAAACACAAAGGCATCTACGCCCGCTTCGGCCAGCGCTGAAACGTACTCGCTCAATGATTCCGCCGCTTCGTTATCCATTAGGTTGTTAAGAGCCGCATAGATTTTCACGCCTTTTGGTTTGGCGATCTTCACAGCCATTTCAATCATTTCTTTACTAAATTCTCCTGCTAAACGCGTACCGTAGCGTGCTTCGCCGATGACAAAAGCATCCGCACCTGCTGCAATGAGCCTCTCAAGCTCCTCTATCGATGCGGCGGTAGCTAACAGTTCGGGCTTGTACGCCATGCTTGCTCCTCCTAAAAAGCTTCGAGCGAACGCACTAATCAATCTAGCTGCGTCCTATCCAGCTGTTTGGTTACTCTTCTCGATGTTTCTTAAATGTTCTTTATAGGTTTTCGCGAATAAGTGGGATTGGCTGCCGTCCTTTTTGGTCACGTAAAAGAAAAACTCGGATTTTTCCGGATACAACGCAGCTTCAATCGATTTCAAGCTCGGGCTTGCGATGGGTCCCGGCGGCAAACCTTCGACTTTATACGTATTATAAGGGCTGTCGACCAGCAGATCTTTCTCGTACAGCCGTTCCTTTGGTTTATCCAGCGAATACTGCACGGTTGCATCGATTTGCAGCTTCATGCCATCGGCAATCCGGTTGTAAATGACGCCTGCTACCATCGCTCTCTCTTCATCGACTACGACTTCCCTCTCAACGAGCGATGCAATGGTGATAAGGTCATGGAAAGAGATTTTTCTCTCCTCCAGCACGTCCATCCATCCCTCGGGCAGCTCGGCAAGTTTTCGGTCAAGCTCCGATACCATACGTTTGATGATGTCTTCTTCCGTGCTTTCCTGTTTCATTTCATAGGTTTCCGGGAAAAGATATCCTTCCAAACGCACATGCAGTTTATCGCTATCTGGAATGGAGCGAACGGCCTCCGCATCGCCCCATGTTTTTTGCGACGCAATTAGTCCTATAAATTTCTCTCTGTCGATCAGCTTCTCCGCAGCAAGCTTATCTGCTATTTGCAGGACAGTGAAGCCCTCAGGAATGGTAAAACGAATCGTTTCGGCTGCAACGGTGTCGCCGGCGTTCAATTTCGCTATTATCGCGTCATTTTCCATACCCGGGCTAAGCTCGTATATACCCGCTTGGAATTGGCCGCCTTGATCCTTCAGCTTCAAGTAATACTTAAAAATAAATGAGTTTTTGATGATGCCGTGCTGTTCCAGTAAATCAGCAACCTCATTCGCTGAAGTTCCTTTAGGTATGTCAAGCTTTTGCACTTCTCCTGCGGCGGTTGGCCGCAAGCTGTTCCAAACGTAAAAGGCTGCGCTGCCGGCAACGATAATCATAATGCCCAGCAGGCTCAATATCACCCATAATGTAATGCGGCTGCGTTTCGGACCGGATGATGAATACTGGTCCTGTGATGGCATGTCCAATTTTAGACCCCCTCTATCTGCTTCCTTATATGTCTCTTTGCCGATATGCGCAGGCGAAATGGCTGAGACCATAACTTAGCGGCTCAGCTGATACTGCATCATAATCGGTAAATCAACGGCTGTTTCCATAAGCTTTGGAGTAATTGCCCCATAACATGGAACAAAAGAGCGGTTATTAACCGCTCTTTCGTTAAGTACATATACGCTTGAAGCCGTTACGGGCGCTCGTCAGTCGCGAACAACAAATCATCGTAAGCTTCCGACGCCGCTTCCCACTCTTCATCGTCTTCGATGTTTTCCAGCTGCGGTTCCCCGCCAACTTGAATGACACGGAAGAGTTCAACGTCTTCCTCGCCGCGCATCGGATCCGATTGAAGAGCCGCATAAATACGATCGCCAAGCTGAAATTCAGCTTTGATATCGTAAACCTCTACGCTGCCGTCATCCGTTTCAAGCTCGATTTCATTGCCGAAAGCGGTTCTTAGGCTGTTCAGCTTCTTAGGAGCCTCATGCTCTGTGCCAGACATTAATTTTCTTCCTCCATCTCGCCAAGGAGCGTATTAAATGTCTCCTCGACCATGTTCCATTCTTCTTCATCTTCAATCGTATACAGCTTCAGATCGTCGCCTTCTTCCTCATAACGGAAAGCGTATACTTCATCTTCCTCGTCATTTTCGCCAGTAAGCGGAACGACCATCATATATTTCTGATCGGAACCATCAACCTCAAATTTCATGATGACTTCGAATTCTTCTTCATTGCCTTCTTCATCCGGGATATAAATAATTTCCGGCTCTTCGAATTCCAGATCTTCTTTTGTCATGTTTACCCTCACCTTTTCGCTTTAGAATCGAGATAATTTTGCAAAATAAGCGTTGCCGCCATTTTGTCTATTACGAGCTTTCGCTTCTTCCGGCTGACGTCCGCTTCAATGAGCGTTCGTTCGGCAGCTACCGTTGTCAGCCTTTCATCCCAAAGGTGAACAGGTATGTTTAGTTTCTGCTTAATCTGTTCCGCGAATTCCATGCAAATTTCTCCTCGCGGACCGATGGTACCGTTCATATTTTTTGGCAGGCCGACTACGATTTCACTAACCTCATGCTCTTTAACCAAATCGGCTATGCGGTCAAATTCGCTTCCGTCACGTCTGCGTTCAATAACCCCGGTCCCTTGTGCGGTCCAACGAAAAGCATCGCTGACTGCAACGCCAATGTTGCGGTCGCCATAATCCAATCCCATCAATCTCATGTCTTGTCCGGCTCCTGCCTCAATAGTTATTCTTTCTTATGGTTTAGGTAAAACCGGACAAGCTCTTCAATTAATTCGTCTCGTTCTTTCTTGCGAATTAAACTTCTGGCGTTGTTATGCCGCGGAATATACGCGGGATCTCCGGACAGCAAATACCCAACGATCTGGTTAATCGGATTATACTCTTTCTCGAGAAGCGCTTCGTGTACCGATAGCAGAATGTCTTGAGAAGATTCAACCCCCTCCGCCTTCACGTTAAATTTCATTGTTTTGTCCATGGAACTCATCGCCAGCACCTCGCTTTCCAAACCGCTTTTCAATGAGATATACATTTATATCATATCACATTTGTTTGATTAAGAACTAGTTCTTCCGCAAGTTTCAAAGCTTCATCCAGCTTGGATGTATCTTTTCCGCCTGCTTGCGCCATATCCGGGCGTCCGCCGCCGCTTCCGCCGCAGTGCACAGCTGCCTCTTTTACGATCTTCCCGGCATGGAAACCCTTTTTAATCAGGTCAGCCGAAACTGCCGCTGCCAAGTTGACCTTATCGTCTGCGATAGCTCCCAGCACGATCACGCTCGATTCCAGCTTCAGCTTGAGCTCGTCGACAATACCGCGGAGCGCATCCATGGAAGGCGCATTGACTTTCGCGCACAGCACCGTGATTCCGTCAACGGTTTTAGCATTTTGCTCCAGAGAACCCGCCTCTATGCGGCTTAGCTTCGCTTGCAGCGATTCATTGTCGCGGGAGAGCTCCTTTACTTGTCCAAACAAGGCTTCGATCCGCTTTGGCACGTCGTTTGTGTTCGATTTCAGCAGGCTGGCCGATTGCTTGAGCAGCTCGAGCTGGCTCTCCAGGAAGTTATAAGCATACTTGCCTGTTACCGCTTCAATTCTCCGTACGCCAGAGCCGATTCCGCTCTCGCTTAATAGCTTGAACAGACCGATTTGCGAAGTGTTACTAACGTGACAGCCACCGCAAAGCTCCAAGCTGTAGCTGCCCACCTGAACTACGCGAACCTCATCGCCGTATTTTTCGCCAAACAACGCCATAGCACCCATTGCTTTCGCTTCGTTCAACGACTTGATGTCGATAGATACAGCCGTACCGAGCCAAATTTGCTCATTTACGCGGCGTTCGATATCAACGAGCTCCTCAGCTGTAATGCTGCCAAAGTGTGAAAAGTCGAAGCGAAGACGTTCAGCCTCTACTAAAGATCCTGCTTGGTTGACATGGTCGCCAAGCACCTCTTTAAGCGCTTTGTGAAGCAAATGCGTAGCTGTGTGATTCTTAATCACATCATCGCGTACAGCTCTTGCAACAGATGCCACTACAGTATCCCCGGTGCGAGCGGTTCCTGCCGCCACAACGGCATGATGCACGCTTTGCCCGTGCGGCGCTTTCGTTACGTCTTCGATCTGAAGCGTGAAGCCGTCGCCTGTTATCGTTCCTTTATCGCCGATCTGACCGCCGCTTTCCGCGTAGAAAGGGGTACGGTCCAGTATCACAACGACTTTACTGCCTTCAGCCGCTTGCTCAACCAGCAAATCGTCTTGAACGATTGCGATAATCTTGGATTCTGTTACCAGTTCATTATAGCCAACAAACTCGCTTTTAACCGTAAATTCGCCAAGCGGGCCGCCTTGAACCTTCATGCTTCCCGTATCCTGACGCGCTGCGCGGGCACGTTCGCGCTGCGCTTCCATCGCCGCATCGAACCCGGCGCGGTCGACCGTCATGCCATTCTCGGACGCGAAGTCTTCGGTCAAATCAAATGGGAAGCCGTACGTGTCGTACAAGCGGAATGCGTCATCGCCGTTAATCTCTTTATTGCCGGCTTTCGTCGCCGACGCTACAAGTTCAGACAGCATAGCTAGTCCATCGGATAAGGTTTCGTGGAAACGTTCTTCCTCCGTGCGGATGACACGCTCGATAAACTCGCGTTTTTCCACGACCTCTGGGTAGTAAACGCCCATTACCTCGCCAACGACCGCAGTGAGCTCATGCAGGAACGGACGGTCGATGCCGATGGTCTTTCCGTAACGAACAGCACGGCGGAGCAAACGGCGGATAATGTAGCCTCGGCCTTCGTTTGATGGCATAACGCCGTCGCCGACTGCGAAAGCAACCGTACGGATATGATCGGCAATAACTTTAAGAGCAACGTCATGTTCTTCGTTTGTTTTATAGGTTACCTTTGCGATTGCACAGGTGCGGTCAATAATAGGCCGGAACAAATCCGTATCGAAGTTCGAATCCACGTCCTGCAGGATCGAAGCAAAACGCTCGAGTCCTGCGCCCGTATCAATATTTTTGATCGGAAGCGGCGTGTAGCTGCCGTCTTTGTTATGGTTAAATTGTGAAAATACAACGTTCCAAACCTCAAGAAAACGTTCATTTTCCCCGCCTGGCCAGCATTCCGGGTCCGAAAGGTCGCCATACTTGTCGCCGCGGTCATAGAAAATTTCCGTACAAGGTCCGCAAGGGCCCTCGCCGATATCCCAGAAGTTCTCTTCCAGCTTATAGATGCGCTCTTCAGGCAGGCCGATTTTCTTATTCCAGAAAGCGAATGCCTCTTCGTCCTCGGGATAGACGGTAACGGATAAGCGATTCGGATCAAAGCCAATCCATTGCGGCTCGGTCAGAAACTCCCATGCCCAAGTGATGGCTTCTTCTTTGAAGTAGTCGCCGATCGAGAAGTTGCCCAGCATCTCAAAAAACGTGTGATGGCGGCGCGTTTTGCCCACATTCTCGATATCGTTGGTGCGGATGCATTTTTGCGAATTCGTAATCCGCGGATTTTCGGGAACGATGCGCCCGTCGAAATAAGCCTTAAGCGGCGCCATACCTGCATTAATCCATAAAAGCGACGGATCGTTATGCGGTACGAGCGATGCGCTCGGTTCAATTTTGTGGCCTTTGCTTTCAAAAAACGCCAGCCATTTTGCACGGATTTCACTAGCCTTCATTAGTAGGAGCCCCCTTATCATAATAAAACACAAAAAACGCCCCTGTCATAGACAGGGACGAATAAATTCGCGGTACCACCCTGGTTATTGCTCGCTGCAAACAGCCTGCGCAATCGCCTTCATTAGACATTAACGGGTCCAACCGGTGAAGTTCATTCACACTCCGAATAGAGCTTTCGGCCACTCTTCGTCATAAAAGCTCTCTCAACCGACGCAATATGCTGATTAACAGCCTGTGCGAAGAAGCTTTCTCTCTGGCTAACGGGCATTGGCTTACTTCAATTCGTCAACGCTTTATCACCTTATATTTGACACTTGATTATTTTAAAATTATAGCTACACCCTCTCTGCCTGTCAAATAATCTTTCTCCTCACGTAATAGGCAAACATGTGCTGGATGATCACCTTGCAGGCCGCAAAAATAGGCACTGCCAAAATCATGCCGACAATCCCTGCAATCTCGCCTCCAACCAATAAGGCAAAAATGATCGATAAAGGATGCATATGGAGCGTCCGGCCTACGACCTGCGGAGAAACGACGTTTCCTTCGAGGATTTGGCAAAGGGTGTTGACCACCGCCACAAGAATGACCATTTTCAACGAAACGGTTGATGCCATCAGTATCGCCGGCGCCGCTCCAAAGAAAGGCCCGAGATAAGGAATCACATTGGTAATGGCAACGATCCCCGCCAGAAGAAGGGCATACGGCATGCCGATAAGCAAATATCCGAAGTAAGCGAGAACGCCTACGATGATACATACTAAAAACTGACCGCGTATATAGCTGCCAAGCGCCGTATCGATATCCTTGAGCAATCGCACCGTATTTTTGCGATGGGATTTTGGAACGTACGTAATAACCGTCCGCTCAAATACATCAAAATCCTTTAATATGTAGAAGGCAAGGAAAGGAATAATGAATGCGATGAACACGGCATTCACCATCGATCCGATATTGTTCACAAAATCAAACAAGCTTTCGGACAGCTTTTTCTCCATATGCACAAGTGATTTATTTAATCCGCTGCGGATGCTTTCCGGCAAGAACGAAGTATTGTTTATATCCGTCACAATATTTTGGGCCCGTATGGACAGCTCCGGCACATGATGGTTCAATTCCTGCACCTGTTCAATGAACATTGGAATCAGGTTCACAAGCAGGACGGCAATCGCTGCGCAAAATACCGCATATATGAGAAGCACGGCAATCGTCCGCGGAACCTTTCGCTCATGCAGCATGGTGACGATCGGATTTAACACATAGGAGATGATCATCGCGATAATAAATGGCGCAAGCACAGCCTTAACGAATACGTATATACTTACGATCAGCGGCTTTATCAACAGCAAGAGATAAATGGCGAGCAAGCCTAATATAAAATAAACAAGCCATACGAACAGACGGTTCTTCGTAAACCGATCCACCGTCCCCACCCCCGAACCTTCTTTTTCCGGCTTATCCTAGACGAGACAAGCGGAACTAGTTCAGTATATGTACAAGCGGTGAAAATCATCCGTGAACAGCAAAAAAAGACGGTCAGCGACCGTCCTTTGACTTTGAACTTTATAGCAAAGCACGTCAATTAACGTGAACTTGCGTTATTTCCTCTTCGAAGAACAAGTCGTCAAGCGAGCTTAACGTGCCATCCTCTTCAACCTGATAAACGGACATTTTCTCACCGTTAACCGTCAATTCAATGAAGCAGCCCCAGCAGTAAAACTGGTGTGAACCGATCTTTCCGATATCTTTCGAATTGCAATTCGGACATCTCATCATATTTAATTTCTCCCTATCCTCTGAAATTGGAAGCTGCGACAGGCTCCAATTCCGCTTCACAGACAGCAGGAACAATAATCGCGTCTTCCCCGAGCAATACGCTTTCCGGATCACTAGGCGCTCTCAGCCATTTGCGCCCTTCCATCAGATCCGAAACAAAACCGTCCGTAAGCTCGTAGCCTACTATTTGTGTACCCTCATTTGGGTAAAAATAAACATCCGACACACGGCCAAGCTGAATGCCTTGCACCGTAACGACGGGCAAATCCTTTAATTTTATCAATCCTGTCTCTAAGGAACGCAGCAATTGCTTCGACTTCTTCCGAACGACCGCTGCTTCATTTGCTATAATAACGGTGTCCTCGCCGCAAGACAGAACGTGGGACCACTCCACTATTTTCACAGTTGAAGCAAACCATTTGGCACAATCGAGTATTAGGCCTTTTAGCTGCCAATGCTCATCGAACCAGGCATCCTTAACGGTTCCGACTAACTTTCCGGAATGGATGACGATTACGGGAAGTCCAATAAGCCGTTGAAGTTTAATCACGCTTAATCGGAGCCCTCCTAGTAGTTATTACGAATACGCCTCACGATTGTTCCAACTTTTTGTGCGGCATCTTCTAATTCCTCTAAAGTATTCCCCAATCCGAAGCTAAATCTTACAGCGGATAGAATTTGCTCTTCAGGCAGCTGCATCGCCCTCAGCACATGAGATCTCTCAAGGGCGCCCGAGGTGCAGGCCGAGCCGCTTGCAGCCGCTATACCCTCCATGTCTAAATTCATCAGCATCGTTTCCGTATCGACGCCGATAAAGCTGACATTAACGATATGAGGCAAATGCTTCTGCTCGCTGCCGTTAATAACGACGGGTACCATGACATGCTCATGAAGCAATTCTATCCATATCTTACGAAGCTCGTCCATATAAGGTTGCTTCTTTTTGCGTTCGTTCACACAAATGTCAACAGCGGCGGCAAACCCCGCGATTCCTGCTATATTCTCAGTACCGGCACGGCGCTTTCTTTCCTGGGACCCGCCATGCTGGAGAGGTTCCAGAGAAGTGCCCGCAGCAATATAAAGCGCGCCGACACCCTGCGGACCGTTGATCTTGTGCGAAGAGAAGCTCATTAAATCCACCGGCATTTCGCTGAGCCGGTATTCGAACCAACCTAAGGTTTGAACGGCATCCACATGAAAAATCACGCCGTTTTCCTTAGCGATCCGACCGATTTCTTCTATAGGCTGAATCGTGCCTACTTCGTTATTCCCATGCATAATGCTAATGAGACCCGTTTCCGGTGTGATTGCCGCCCGTACCTGCTCTGGCGACGTAAAGCCATCCTTGTCGACAGGCAGCACCGTCAACGTGAAGCCTTCTTCTTTGGCGAGCCATTCACAAGTATGCAAAACGGCATGATGCTCGCCAGCCGAAGTAATGATATGCGTTTTCCCGCGTTTTCGCTGCGCTCTGGCAGCACCGATCAATGCCGCGTTATCGCTTTCGGTTCCGCCTGAAGTAAACAACAGCTCTGCCGGCTTGCAGCCGACCGCAGCGGAAATCAAGTCACGGGATTGATTTAACCGCTGCTTGGCAGCTCTTCCGAAAGCATGCATGCTCGACGAATTGCCGCCTGGTCCCTGCATCACCTCAAGCATCGCTTTGGCGACGTCTTGATGCATGGGCGTAGTCGCGGCATGGTCAAAATAATGTATTTTCATAGGTCAGCTTCCTTTAGATGTAGAACATGTAGCTATCTGGTTTGCCCTCATCTTCAAAATTGATAAGATCAGCAAGCGTCGTCGAATCGAGAACCTCCGCAATGCTGTCGCGAATTCTAAGCCATAGCTGACGTTTAGCCGGGTCATCTTCTTCCGTAAAGTCAACTGGCGAGATAGGTCCTTCTAGAATGCGAATGATATCGCCGGATGTGATGGTTTCCGGATCCTTCGATAAAATATAACCGCCGTAAGCTCCTCGGATACTTTTTACGAGTCCCGCATTTCGAAGCGGTGCGACTAATTGCTCCAAATAGTGCTCGGAAAGCTGATTCCGCTCCGCAATGCTTTTGAGAGAAGTCGGGCCTTCGCCAAATTTAGCCGCAAGCTCCATCATAATGGTTAAGCCGTAACGGCCCTTCGTCGATATTTTCAAAGTGGCACCTCTTTTATTTGTTTTTATAGTGGTTCATTCATCATTCGGACTGATATGCTGTTAATTCTCTGTATTCCCATTTCACTTATATGTTAACATATCACGCAAGCGCCGTGTGCAAAAAGCTTGACTACTTCATGAAAAATATTGCTTCCTATGATACAATGATAGTTGTTTGATTCGAGCAAGGTGGTGTTTACAATGGAAAAACCGAAAGCTTCGACAAGAGTTGTCGTCGGCATGTCAGGCGGCGTCGATTCCTCCGTTACGGCGCTGCTGCTCAAGCAGCAAGGCTATGACGTTGTCGGCATTTTTATGAAAAACTGGGATGATACCGATGAATTCGGACATTGCACGGCGGAAGAGGACTCGGAAGACGTTCGCCGCGTATGTGAGCAAATCGGTATCCCCTACTATACCGTTAATTTTGAACGGCAATATTTTGACAAGGTATTCACTTATTTCTTGGATGAATACAAACGCGGACGCACGCCTAACCCTGATGTAATGTGCAACCGCGAAATTAAATTCGGCGACTTCCTGCAGCGGGCGATGGAGCTTGGCGCCGATTATCTGGCGACTGGGCACTACGCTCAGGTCGAGCGGACGGAGGACGGAGTGACGAGGCTGCTGCGCGGCGTCGATTCCAATAAGGACCAAACCTATTTCCTCAGCGCTCTGAACCAGAAGCAGCTTGCGAAAGCGATGTTTCCGATCGGGCATCTTCCGAAGCCCGAGGTGCGCCGCATTGCGGAGGAAGCCGGTTTGTATACGGCTAAGAAGAAAGACAGCACCGGCGTTTGCTTTATTGGCGAGCGTAACTTCAAGACCTTCCTTAGCGGTTATTTGCCGGCACAAGCGGGCGACATGATCGACATTCAAAGCGGCGAGAAAAAAGGCCGACACGACGGTCTAATGTATTATACGCTCGGACAACGGCAAGGACTCGGCATCGGCGGCTCGGGCTCAGGCGAGCCATGGTTCGTGGCCGACAAGGATTTGGAGCGCAATATTTTGTATGTCGTACAGGGCGAGCAGCATCCAAGCCTCTACTCCGTGAGCTTAACGGCCAGCGGAATGAACTGGATCGTTCCGGCCGAGCACGGCAATGAGCCCTTCCGCTGCACGGCCAAATTCCGTTATCGCCAGCCCGATCAAGGCGTAACCGTAACGGCCTTTGAGGATGGGACGGCGCATATCGTTTTTGACAAGCCGCAGAAGGCCATTACTCCGGGACAAGCTGTGGTTCTCTATGACGGAGCGGTTTGCCTTGGCGGCGGCACGATCGAAACGGTACAAAAAATCGATTCCGCCTCGGCGCTTGCCACGCAAGCGTAAAAGCATCAGCGACAAAAAAGGCTGCCAGCACATTCTACAGTGTGCTTGGCAGCCTTTTCTTTTTCCCTATGCTCCTTCATCACCCGAAATGCTGATCCTCCCGTTCTGTTTTGTGTCCATCGATCCTGCGAATAAGCAGGCGTGAAATCCGAAGATGATCCGTTTCTTCAATAATGAATTCGAACGTGCCGCCGTAATTGACCCGTTGGTTATTAACCGGAGGGATTTCGATTTTCGAATAGATCCAGCCGCCGATCGTATCGTAATCATCCGTCTCGATATCGAGGCCAAAGAAGCTGTTCACTTCCTCAATCAGCATCAAGCCGCTCACGGAGAAGGTAGCGTCATCCCTGCGTTCAAGCGGCTCCCGTTCCTCGTCAAACTCGTCTTGGATTTCGCCCACGATTTCCTCCATAATATCTTCCAATGTGACCAAGCCGGAGGTCCCCCCGTATTCATCGATCAAGATCGCAATTTGCGAACGCCGTTTCTGCATCAGCTTTAGAAGCGTGCTGATTTGCATGGATTCGGGCACGGTCGTTATAGGCCTCGTAATTTGCCTTATATCTTGCAGGCTATGCAGCGTATCCTTCAGCAAATCCTTGATATGCACAAAGCCGATAATGTTATCCTTGTCGTTCTCGCATACCGGATAACGCGTCAGCATTTGCTCCAGCGCGAGCTTTTTATTTTCCTCTAACGAGTGGCTGGTATTCAGGCATACCATCTCGGTGCGGGGAATCATAATTTCACGCGCAGTCGTTTCCGCAAAATCGAATATATTATCGACGAGTGTTAGCTCGGTATTATCGATTAGCCCGTTCTTATGGCTCTCCTTCATCAAAATTCGAATTTCATCCTCCGTGTGCGCGGAATCCTTTTCGGTCGCCGGCTCAACCCCAAACCTTCGAAGCAATTGATTGGCCATCCCGTTCAACACCCAAATGAAAGGATACATCAGCTTATAAAAGAAGATAAGCGGCGTCGCGGTTAAGAGCGTAACCGATTCCGCCTTGCGGATCGCTACCGTTTTTGGCGCCAGCTCCCCGAGCACGATATGAAGCACCGTTATAAAGGTAAACGCGAGTATAAAAGACAACGTATGGATGAACATCTCGCTGCGTATGCCGATATATCCAAAAAAAGGTTCGATCACTCTTGCGATTGCCGGCTCTCCGATCCATCCAAGCCCAAGCGAGGCAAGCGTTATGCCTAACTGGCATGCTGACAAATAAGCGTCCAAATTTCCAGTCAAATGCGCTGCCAGCCTTGCGCGGGAATGCCCTTCGGAGGCAAGTGTATCGATGCGGCTTCCTCTGACCTTTACCATTGCAAACTCGGCTGCAACAAAAAAACCGTTCATAAAGACGAACAAAAAAATAAGCAGCAGGGACAAACCAATCGGCATGGGGTCATTCAACGAATTCCTGCCCTTCGCAAAAGGACTGACAGATTGCGATGGCAGGCGCACCTCCTTTTGGAACAAAGATACGGCGATCTTTGTGTAATGTGGGATCTCTCCAAGATGCCGAGCCGCCGCTTCAAACGGTAAAGCCCCAGGGTAAGACTTTTGTAAAGACTGTAGTTATGTGTATTCGTCACTGGTTATCCATAATACATTGATTTTCCATGCGCTTTTTGCAATTCTGATGCGGCCAAGGGAGTACGCTTCAACAAATGTTCATAAAGCCGCAACGAATTGATCATTTAATGGGAAGCAACCGCTTCGCGGAATCTGTTATAATGCAATCAGCTTGAGTTGCACACTCTTCACTAAACGATGCAGGAGGTTTACGAATGAAACGAATATTACTGATCTGCCTTGCCGCGCTGTGGCTGCTGCCAAGCGTCGCTTTAGCCCATTCCAAACTGGAAAATGCCGTACCCGGACAGGATGCGACGATTACCGTCTCGCCTGAGCGAATAGAGCTGACCTTTAACACCAAGATCGAGAATCTGAGCAATTTCAAAATCGTGAATGCCGCCGGCGAGGAAATGGAAAAGGAAAAAGTCGAAGTCGGGGGAATGACGATGAGCGGCGCCGTACCCGCTCCCCTGCCTAATGGCATCTATACGGTTAAATGGGCCATTATCGGTGCGGACGGCCATTCTGTGGAGGGCGATTATTCGTTTACCGTGGAAGCGCCTGCCGCAACGGAGACGCCGACTCAAGAGCCAGAGGCTGCAACAGAACCTCCTGCTGCTACTGCTTCACCTTCGCCAACGACTGATACGAATACAAACGCCGGAGATGGAAGTATCGCTTCCGAGCCAAGCAGTGACAGCACGAACTATACCCCCGCTATCATCGTAGGGGCGATTATTGCCGCAGCAGCAATCGTTTTGTTTATGCGGAGGCGTAAATAATGATTTACATCAGCGAAGGCCTTTTATACATTTGCTTCGCAATTTTAACGGGCTCCTTGCTGCTGCGCCTCGTGCCGGAGGATAGAAGGCCCGCGATTCATGTGCCGAACGGCTTGCTGCTGGCATGCGCAGTAGCGATACCGATTCTGTCGTATGTACCGATCCATAAGTTAGCCCTTGTCTTTGGCAAGGACTTCGACATGAGTTACGGCTCCATCCTAAAAAGCATATTACTCGATATCAATACGGGAAAAGCCTGGCTGTGGACGGCGATCGGTTCGGCAGGCCTCGCATTTTTACTAGGGCTTAAAGCGTTCCGGGGCGACAAGCATATGCCAAAAGTAGCGTTGTTTGTTACTTTTTTGCTGATTGTATGGTTAGGCTATGCGGGACATGCTTCATCGCTTTACGGTTTTAGGGGGCTGCTCACGCATGCGGCCCATTTTCTCGCGGTTAGCGTCTGGATCGGGATATTGTTCGTAACGAGCTGGTTTGCCAAGGATGACGCTAACTGGCATGCGTTTCTGCGCTGGTTTTCACCTGTTGCGATCATTTCCGTCATCATGACGCTGTTAGCAGGCATTATCCTCATGTCATTCACGACGCCGGAATACGTGAACGCCTGGATGCTGCCCTACGGCCAGATGCTGCTGATTAAGCATTTATTAATCCTGCCTTTGCTTTTATTTGCCTACTCCAATGGCTTCGGTTACAAAAAAGCAGCAATAAGCAATCCATCCTTCAATCCAAGACGCTGGCTGAAGGCGGAGAGCGTCATTGCGATGCTCGTGCTGGGCGCAACCGGCGTGCTAGGACAACAGACACCGCCGCATACGGTAAAGGAAACACTGCAAACCGTTTCTCCGTCGCCTTTGTTCACAACCGTTTACAAAGGCAGCTTCAGCCCTGATATCGCGCTGAACTTCACGCTTCACCTGGAGAGCTTGCTCATGTTTGCCGCTGCGCTGCTTATGGCTGCCGGCCTGCTTTGGATGTATCGTGCCAATAAGCTGATCCCTGCATTCCTAATGGGGATATTAACGGCGGTTTTCGGTTATTACGGCCTTATGTTTTCTATCGCTTAATCTGATTTTGGAGACCATGCCAAAAAGGCTGCCCGCGAGGAATCCTCGTCTAGGGCAGCCTTTTCGTTTATATTGCCGAGCCGCTATTTCCGTTTCTGCTGGTTTTGCTTGATTTTATCCTCCATGCCCTGCTCGGTGGCCTTGTAGAACGTCATGTTCCCGAGCGAGTTAGGCAAATATTGCTGCTTCACATAATGGTTAGGAAAGTTATGCGGATATTGATACCCCTCATGCCCAAGCTGCGTCGCGCCCTTGTAGTGGGTATCCCGCAGATGCAGCGGCACTTCCGCACCTCCCGCCCGTTCTATTGCCGCCTCGGCATTGCCAATCGCGATTGCTGTCGCGTTCGATTTCGGACTCTCCACCGCAAATAAAATCGCCTGTGAGATGTTGTACTTCGCTTCCGGCCAGCCGATCTTGTGATAAGCATCCATGGCCGTAACCGCCTGAATCATCGCCTGGGGATTGGCTAGGCCGATATCCTCGCTGCATGCCACGATCAGCCTCCTGATGAAGGTCATCGGGTCCATGCCGAGTTTCTCGACCGCGTACAAAAACCAGAATAGCGCGGCATCGCTCGAGCCGCGAACGCTTTTGTGAAAGGCCGACAACACGTCGTATTGCGTCGATAGGTCTGCGCGGATCGATGGCTTGCGTATGGATTCCTGCGCAACCTCCAGCGTTAACCGGACAGAACCGTCCATCTCCGATGGCGTTGTCACCGCGGCCAGCTCAAGCGCGTTCAGCGCCCTTCGTATGTCGCCGCCCGCCATCGATGCAATATGCCTCAGCGCGTCTTCATCTGCCTGCAAATCCATAAAGCCTAATCCGCGCTCCCGATCCGCCAGCGCCCGTCTCATCGCTTCGTAGGCATGCCCCTCGCCAAGCGCCTCCAGCTGAAACAAGGTCGAACGCGACAAAAGCGCCCCGTTCACATGGTGAAAGGGATTTTCCGTCGTTGCCCCGATAAAAATAATAATGCCCTGCTCAACGGCTGGAAGCAGCGCATCCTGCCTCGCCGTATTAAAACGATGCACCTCATCTAAGAATAGGATCGTCTTCTTGCCGTACATCGCTTTATTCGTGCGGGCCTGGTCTATGACCTCCCGCACGTCCTTAACCGAAGCATCCACCGCGTTCAGCTTCACGAAATTGCCAGCCGTCCGCAAGGAAATGATATGGGCCAGCGTCGTTTTGCCGCAGCCTGGCGGCCCGTATAACAAAATGGAGGACACCTGATCGCCTTCAATGGCTCTGCGCAGCAGCTTGCCTGCTCCTACTATATGTTCTTGCCCGATATATTCGTCTAATGTCTGCGGCCGCATACGATCCGCAAGCAGCCTGGCACGCGGCAATTCTTCTTCTTGATAAGAAAATAAGTCCATCCTGCTCCCCAACCTTCTGCCATCTGTTATACCGATCATAGCATACTAGCACATTTGTTCGCCAGATATGCGGTTTAAACGCTGACGGCTCCCCATGAAAAAAGCCGAATCGCAGGAAAAGCTGGATCAGCTTTAACCGCGAAACGGCTATATCTCGTTACCTATTTATCAAATGGAGATTTAAGGCCTCTCTCCAGCTTATCAACGGAGGCTGCAACGCGGTTCGCACGTGTTTCTGCACGTTTCGCATCGGTGATCCATTTTACAAAATCTCGTCTTTTCGCTGCCGTTAGACTGCCGCGAAAAAACTGCTCTGCTGCATTTGAGGCCTGCAAGGCTGCTTCGAAGTCTTCCGGCAGCACCGCCTCCTCTGCCGACGAAGACGTGGATACCCTGCCTATCGACAAGCTTTCCAATGCGGCAGAAGCTGTCCGGCGGCCTGTACCGCTTTTGGCGGCGCCTGCCGGACGGTAGCGCATCGAAGACCAGGTATCGTCCATGGCAATCATGGCGACGCCCTCTACGTGAAAGGTAAGCATGAGCCTCCAGCCCGTATCACGGTTAATATCCGTCTTGATCTTGGAGGAGCCCTTCGGATAAGTGATCCACAACAATCCATCCGGCTTAACCGCCTGAATGGCTGCCGGCGCATGCTCTTCCAGTTCAGCCAAATTCATGACGAATAAAAGCACAAAATCATATTGCCCTTCCGCATCTGCGACGCTTGCTTCTTTGCTTAAACCCAGCTCTGTCAAATAATGCTCAGATGGCGGATTCAGCACCAGCGCCTTCATCTCCGGCGCCAGTCTCAGCTTCTTCGCCAGCGCTTCGTTCATAGCTCGATCCCGCCTGCTGCCAGCAAGTCATTCACAACGACGCTGACCATAATCAGACCGGCAACCGGCGGAACAAAGGCATTGCTTGCCGGAGGCTGCTTGGCTTTGCGAATCTCTGGCGCATTTTCCGGAACGATCTTTTTCGTAACATCCTCGCGCGGTTTCATTGGAAGCTCGGTCGAGAATACGACCTTCACGCCGCGCTTGATGCCTTCCTTGCGCAGCTTCGTACGAATGACCCGCGCTAAAGGATCGGTATGCGTCTTGGAAATATCGACGACCTGAAACTTGGTCGGGTCCATCTTATTGGCTGCGCCCATGCTCGAGATGATCGGTATTTTCCGCTCCAAGCATTGTTTAATGAGATGAATCTTATACGAAATCGTATCCGAGGCATCCACAACGTAATCGAGCGGATACTCGAAAAACTGCTCATAGGTTTCTTCCGTATAGAACATACGGAGCGCTACAACATCACACTCCGGATTAATAAGCTTAATCCGGTCGCGCATAAGCTCAGCCTTAGGCTGGCCTACCGTCGTTGTCAGCGCGTGGATCTGCCGGTTAACGTTCGTAATATCGACGACATCCTTGTCGACAAGGATAATCCGTCCAACACCTGTGCGCGCGAGCGCTTCAGCGGCAATGCCGCCAACGCCTCCGATGCCGAGCACGGCAACCGTGCTCCCCTTCATTAGCGCAAGCCCTTCTGGCCCAATCGCCAGCTCCGTACGTGAAAATTGGTGAAGCATCAGGCTGCCGCCTCCTTAGCATTGAATGCTTATTTTTCGTTTGTTTCCCCAGCAGGTGCTGCGGCTGCTGCCGCTACAGGCTGCTTAGGCTTAATCACAGTGCGAATATGCAATTGCTCAAGCTGCGAAAGCTCGACCTCGGAAGGCGCATCGCAAAGCAGATCCGTCGCGCTTGCCGTTTTTGGGAAGGCAATCGTTTCGCGCAGGTTCGTACGGCCCGTAAGAAGCATAACCAGACGGTCGAAGCCGAAAGCGATACCGCCGTGCGGAGGCGTGCCATATTCGAATGCATCCAGCAGGAAGCCGAATTTTTCTTGCGCTTCTTCCATGCTGAAGCCTAGTGCTTTAAACATTTGCTCTTGAACTTCACGTTTATAAATACGCATCGAACCGCCGCCGACTTCATAGCCGTTCAGAACAAGATCGTAGGCTTGCGCACGGATTTGGCCCGGATCCGTATCGAAGAAATGAAGGTCTTCTTCATTCGGACGCGTGAACGGATGATGCTCGGCTACATAACGCTTCGCATCCTCATCCCATCCAAGCAATGGGAAATCTACAACCCAAGCGAACTTAAATTTGGATTCGTCGATCAAGCCGAGGTCTTTGCCCAGCTTCGAACGAAGGTTGCCAAGAACATCCGAAACGACTTTTTTCTTATCCGCGGAGAAAGTAAGCAAATCGCCGTCTTCTACTTGCAGGCGCTCGGTTAGGGCAGCAATTTCTTCCGGCTTAAGGAACTTCACGATCGGACCCCGCCATTCGCCGTCCTTCACCGTGATCCAAGCAAGGCCTTTACCGCCGTAACGGGCAGCGAACGGCTGCAGATCGTCAAGCTCCTTGCGGCTCCAGCTTGCGCAGCCCTTGGCATTCAGTGCTTTGACAACACCGCCGCCTGCCGCTACGCTTGCGAATACTTTCACTTCGCTGCCGGATACGATATCCGTAATATCTTCAATTTCAAGGCCAAAACGAAGATCAGGCTTATCAGAGCCGTATTTGTTCATCGCATCCGCATACGTAATACGTTGGAATGGAAGCTCAAGCTCTACGCCAACCGTTTCTTTCAGAAGCTTAGCTGTCAGTTCTTCCATCATAGCAAGCAATTGATCCTGCGAAAGGAAGGACGTCTCGATGTCGACTTGCGTGAATTCCGGTTGACGGTCCGCACGAAGGTCCTCATCGCGGAAACAGCGGGCGATTTGATAATAACGCTCAATGCCGCCTACCATGAGAAGCTGCTTGAAAATTTGCGGCGATTGCGGCAGGGCAAAAAATTCGCCTTCATGCACGCGGCTTGGCACCAAGTAATCACGGGCGCCTTCCGGCGTGCTTTTCGTCAAAATTGGCGTTTCCACATCGATAAAGCCTTCTCCGTCTAGGAAATCGCGGAAAACCTTAGCTGCTTTGGAGCGCAGGAACAGCGTTTTTTGCATTTCCGGGCGACGAAGGTCCAGGTAACGGTATTTCAAGCGAAGCGATTCATCCACCTCTACGCCGTCTTCGATAGGGAACGGAGGCGTTTTTGCGGCATTCATGACTTCGATTTTCGTAACGCGCACTTCAATTTCACCAGTAGCAAGGTTTGCGTTGTACGTTTCTGCATCACGCTCAACGACCGTACCTTGAATCGCAAGCACGAACTCGTTCCGTGCGCGGTCAGCAATTGCCAGGGCATCGCCGGAGAAATCCGGGTTAAATACCGTTTGTACAATTCCCGAACGGTCACGCAAATCAATAAATAGCACGCCGCCAAGGTCGCGGCGACGCTGTACCCAGCCGTTTAGAATAACCGTTTGACCAACGTCCGCTTTCGTTAAGCGTCCGCAATGATGTGTTTTCAACAACATAGTTTTCATGCTCCTCGTTTAGTTAGAATATTTATGGATAGATCATTAACCATTGATTTCATCAGCGAGTTTATCCAGGGCAACGACGCGCTGCTCGCCTTTTGCCATATCCTTCAGCGAAATTTCGCCGCGCGCAAGTTCATCATCGCCAAGGATAGCGGTATAGCGGGCTTGCAGACGGTCTGCCGACTTCATCTGAGCCTTCATCTTGCGTCCGAGATAGTCGCGCTCTGCCCGAATTCCCCGCTGCCTAAGCTGGTAAACAAGCTTCGTAACCTCGCGCTCCGCCGCTTCGCCGAGAGCAACCACATAAACGTCAACCTGGTTAAAAGCGGGCAATTCCGTTTCTTGATGCTGCAGCAGCAAAATCGTTCTTTCGAGCCCAAGCCCCAGACCGACACCCGGCTGATCCGGTCCGCCGATTTCCGAGACCAAACCGTTATAGCGGCCTCCGCCTCCGACGGTATCAATCGTTCCGATGCCTTCTGCCTTATATTCAAAGGCCGTATGCGTGTAATAATCGAGACCGCGCACGAGCCGGTGATTGATTTCATAAGGAATGCCCATATCGGTAAGGTACATTTTCACTTTATCAAAATGAACCTGGCATTCCTCGTCCAAGCTGTCCAAAATGGATGGCGCGTCCGTAAAATGCTCTTGATCGACCTTGCAATCCAGAACGCGAAGCGGATTCCGGTCGATTCTCGACTGACAATCCTTGCAAAGCAGCTCCCGCTTCGGTTCAAGAAAAGCTAGCAGGCGCTCGCGGAAAACCGCGCGGACTGCCGGAGTCCCGACGGAATTGATCTCGACTCGAACACCCTTGAGGCCTACCTCCGTATAGAAGGTATAACCAAGCGCAATAACCTCTGCGTCGATGGCCGGATCAACGGAACCCAAAGCCTCTACCCCAAATTGATGCAGCTGGCGGTAACGTCCAGCCTGCGGCCGTTCGTACCGGAACATCGGTCCGATATAGTACAGCTTAGACACGTCCGGTTCCCCGTACAGCTTATTCTCCACATAAGATCTCACAACGCCGGCCGTTCCTTCCGGTCGCAGCGTCAGGCTGCGATTGCCACGGTCCGTAAAGGTATACATTTCTTTCTCAACGATGTCGGTCGTTTCACCGACCCCCCGCTGAAAGAGCTCCGTGGATTCAAAGATCGGCGTCCGTATTTCACGGAAGTTATAGCGCTGGCAAATATCGCGCGCTTTCTGCTCCACATACTGCCATCTCTCTACCGCGCCAGGCAAAATATCCTGCGTGCCCGGCATTTTCTGAAATGCCATTGTAATATCCCTCCTGCCCCCGTAATCAATGTTTTAAAGTTCGGAAAACGCAAAAAACTCCCGTTCCTAACAGCTTGCGCCATAAGGGACGAGAGTGAATCTCCCGTGGTACCACCCACATTTCGAGCCTGCATCCTATGCAACAGCCCGCTCAAAGACGGTTAACGTCCGTCATCCGCAGTCCAGCTACTATGCGTCACTCGCGAAGCCTGTTGCTTGCGCCTTGCCGCCGTTCACCGTCTGTTCTCCGGGAAGTCTGTTCATTCTGCCGATATAAGGACGCTTGCAGCCTAGTGGCGTCCCTCTCTGGATATAGCGCAAAGAATTACTTTGTCCCATCAATGAATCGATATCTATACTGAGGATTAATTTTACCTCTGCAAAAGGCTAAAGTCAAGATCGTTCTGCCCTTTCATAAACAGCCCCGTTCAATGGGCAGAAAAAAACCTACAAAACGTGTTTGTAGGTCCAAAAGTAATATATATTTTTAAAAAGGGGGTCGAGTTCTATTATAGGTTAATGATGTTAAAGGAAAGTTAGAGATTGATTACAGTAATGTTACAATTTCGAAAGCGTTTTTACGGCGATTGCCTGCTTCTTGCGGACTTAGGTAAGGCTGCTTGCCCTAAATGAGCAATACCGCCCGAGCTGTTCACCCGGACGGCAATTAATCCAACTATAGATGACTCGGATGATCCCGCCGCGGGTGCTGCGGAAAGCCTGCCCATTCTTCAGCCGCTTCAATATCATCCTCAAGCTCAGCAAAGACTTTCGCTTCTCTGCGGTCGGGATGAAGCAGTCTTCGAGATACCCGTTCGATGCCTTGCTCTTTGCGTGATTGATGCATGCGCGGTATTCCTCCAATATCACATTAAGCTTGCGCAAATTTCTTAATCTGCCTGCAAAGCTTATTGTCTATTGTTTCCCGCAACGGCCTTCTTACATACCGCTTTCCAAAATTAACGTCACCGGTCCCGAGTTAACGAGCTCTACTTCCATCATCGCGCCAAAACGCCCCGTTGCCACGACTAACCCCATGGTACGAAGGATACCGTTAAAGCTGTCGTATAGCTTCTCTGCCTGCTCCGGCCTTGCAGCTGCCATAAAGTTGGGCCTTCTGCCCTTACGGCAGTCGCCATACAGCGTAAACTGCGATACGGAAAGCAGCTGTCCGCCGATATCGGCGACGGAATGATTCATTTTTCCTGATTCGTCTTCGAAAATCCGCAGGTTCACTACTTTCTCCGCCATCCACTTTACGTCTGCTTCCGTATCCTCGTGCGTGATGCCGACCAGCAGCACGAGACCTGAATCTATGGAACCAACGATTTCTCCGTCAATGACGACCTTGGCCTGTTTACTCCGTTGAACGACAACCTTCACAGCTTTCAGAACCTCCGATATGCGCTTCCGCTTGCCTTATTCCTAATGCCATTCGTTTATTGCATAATCCGTTGGACGGAATAAATATCCTGTACGCGTTTTATTTTTTCCACCACTGAGGTAAGATGCTCGATGTTGCGGATAAGCACCGTGATATGAATGAGCGACATGTTCTTAACCGAGCGTCCGGTTACCGCCGAAATATTCGTTTTGCTTTCCGAAACGGCCTGCAGCACCTCGTTCAAAAGGCCTCTGCGGTCATTGCCCGTTATCTCGATATCTACGCTGTAATTCGCGTCGATCGAATTTTCCCATTCCACTTCGATGACGCGTTCGCCCTCTTCGCCCTGATCGCCAAAAGGAATGTTCTGGCAATCCATCCGGTGGACGGAGACGCCGCGGCCGCGCGTGATGTACCCAACAATGGAATCGCCCGGCACGGGATTGCAGCAGCGGGCAAAGCGAACGAGCAAATTATCGATGCCTTTTACCGTGACGCCTTGATTCGGTCTCGGCTTCCGGTTGCCCGGCGATTTGATTTCCTTCACTTCGCTCGTCAGCTCAAGCTGGTTGGCCAGCTCCGCCTCTCTGCGCATCTTCTCCGTAAGCTTGGTACAGATTTGCGCCGCCGTAATTCCACCGAATCCGATGGCAGACATCATGTCTTCAATATCATTGAAAGCAAACTTCGACGCAGCCTCCTGCAGCTTGTCGTCCTGCAGCCAAGCCGAGGGTTCAAGTCCCAGACGCTTTAGCTCGCGCTCCAACAAGTCCTTGCCCTTCGATACGTTCTCCTCGCGCCGCTCTTTCTTGAACCACTGCCGGATTTTGCTCCGCGCATGCGAGGACTGGGCGATTTTGACCCAATCCTGACTTGGTCCGTAGGAATGCTTCGACGTCAGGATCTCGACGATATCCCCCGTTTTCAGCTTATGGTCAAGCGGGACGATCCGGCCGTTCAGCTTCGCGCCGATTGTGCGGTTGCCTACCTCCGTATGGATTCGATAGGCAAAATCGAGCGGCACGGAGCCCGCAGGAAGCTCAATGACTTCTCCGCTCGGCGTAAACACGAATACGAGATCGGCAAAAAAGTCCATTTTGAGCGATTCCATGAACTCGGAGGCATCGCGCGCCTCATGCTGCAGCTCCAAAATTTCACGGAACCATGACATTTTATCCTCGAAATTGCCGCCTGGTACAAGCGTTCCCTCTTTGTAAGCCCAATGGGCAGCGATACCGTACTCGGATGTACGATGCATTTCCCAGGTTCGGATCTGCACCTCCGTAGGCTCGCCATTAGGCCCGATAACCGTCGTATGCAGCGATTGGTACATATTCGCCTTCGGCATCGCGATATAGTCTTTGAAGCGGCCTGGCATCGGTTTCCAAAGCGTATGGATAATACCCAGCGTCGCATAACAATCTTTGATATTATCTACGATAATCCGAATCGCAAGCAGGTCGTAAATCTCGGTAAACTGCTTGTTGCGATCGGTCATTTTCTTATAAATGCTGTAAAGATGCTTCGGACGACCGGAAATATCGCCTTCAATGCCCATTTCCTCAAGCTTCTCCGTGATCCTTCCGATGACATCCTCAATAAACTGTTCACGCTCCGCGCGTTTCTTCTTCATGAGATTGGCAATACGGTAATATTGCTGCGGATTTAAATAGCGGAGCGCAATATCTTCCATTTCCCATTTGATCGCTGAAATACCCAAGCGATGTGCAATGGGGCAAAAAATTTCCAACGTTTCATATGCAATGCGCCGCTGCGCTTCTTCCGACTGGAATTTGAGCGTACGCATATTGTGCAGCCGATCGGCCAATTTGATAAGAATGACACGGATGTCCTGAGCCATCGCGACAAACATTTTACGGTAATTTTCGTTCTGCTGCTCTTCTTTTGAACGAAATTGAATTTTTTCGAGCTTGGTTAGACCGTCTACCAGCATCGCGCAGGTTTCGCCAAATTTCGCACGAACCGTCTGCAAATCTACGGTCGTATCCTCAACGACATCATGAAGCAATGCCGCGATAATCGACAGCACGTCCATTTGCATATCAACAAGAATATCCGCAACCGCTACGGGATGCAGAATATACGGCTCTCCCGATTTCCGCACTTGGCCGTGATGGGCTTGCTCCGCAAAGTCATAGGCTTCCTGGATGCGTATAAGGTCCTGCTCTTTCATATAGGCGGATGCCTTCTCGAGTAAATGCTCAATGCCCATGAAACGTCCCTTTCTGATTACACTCCTGGCGGATCCCATTCATGCGTTTTCCGAGTTTTTATAATATTATGCCTGTAATACCAGTACCGCGTCAACTACCGGAGACCTACGTTAATAAAATAAAACCGCCTGGCCTCCCCGCATTATGCGATGGAAGTAACAGGCGGTGCAGGTGCGTACAGTCGATACCGCGTAATTTATTCGTATGTCATTAAGGAGAAAACTTCGATACCGTCAAGCTTTTCACGGCCAGTTAAGTAAGCAAGCTCAATTAGGAAAGCAGCGCCGACCACTTCTCCGCCAAGCTGGCGGACCAAATTCATCGATGTTGCAATCGTTCCGCCCGTTGCCAGTAAATCATCGGCAATGAGAACGCGTTGCCCGGGTGAAATCGCATCCTTGTGCATCGCAAGCTGATCATTGCCATACTCCAGATCATAGCTGGCCGTAATGGTTTCGCCTGGAAGCTTGCCGCTTTTGCGAATCGGCGCAAATCCGACGCCCAATGCCAGCGCAAGCGGTGCGCCGACAACGAAACCGCGTGCTTCCGGTCCGGCAATAATATCGATTTTCATGTGCTGAACCGCGGCACGCATTTCTTCAATAACGGCGCGGTAAGCCCCTCCGTCTTTCAAAAGCGTAGTAATGTCTTTGAAACGGATGCCTGGCTGCGGGAAATCAGGAATTACCCGGATGTAATCTTTGAAGTTGTATTGTGTATTGGACACTTGAAGTCAACCCTTTCCATTTCTAACTATTCATTATGATCTATGACTGGCAAACGACATCTGTGAAGCTTCAAACTGTTCTTTGGCATGACGATAACGTTCCGAGCTTGCTAAATCCCTTTTTTGAGGCGTTGGTGCCGCGCTCATCAGCCCGTTGCTGCGCGCAATAAACTGCAGCTCCTCAAATACGTCCAGCATGAGCTCTACCGTCGCCAAGGATAAACCGCTTTGCTTGGATAATTGAACGGTTAATCCATCGAGCGGCGCCTGGCTGAGCTGCTTGAGCTGCTGATATACTTTGCCGAAATCCTCGCGTTCCGGAAAAGGTTCCGCAGCGGGATCAAAATGCATGTCATGCAGCTGAAGCTGCGGTTTCCGCTGCCCGTTCCATTCATTAACGGATAATTCGCCGATCACGTCGATCTTGCTGCCGGGCTTAAGCCCCTCCGCCAGCATTCCCATGCTGAAGCCGATTCCGTCTAATAAACGGCGCCCGCTTCCGAGCGACAGCTTCAGATGTTTTGATTCCTTGCCTATCGTCCGGCGGTCTGCCAGCTCCGTACGCGGAAAGAGCAGTCTTGGCGATGGATTGCCCATCCCGAAAGGCTCTAGCTGCGAAAGCTCGGTAATCGTATCCAGCGTAGCTTCGCTTACGGAACATACAAGGTCTACGGCTGTCTTTGGAATCCAATCGTCGGCGCTCAGCCATTCATCAGCCAATTCCCCGAGACGCTGCTCGAGAGCAGGCAATCGGTCACGATGCAGGCTCATGCCGGCAGCGGCCTGGTGCCCGCCGTAATGGTCGAGCAGATCCTCGCATACTGTAAGCGCCGCATGCAGATCAAAGCCTTCTATCGAGCGCGCAGAGCCCTTACACATCCCAGTCTGCTCGTCAATTCCGAGAATAATAACAGGCTTATAATTCCGTTCAAGCAACTTGGAGGCTACAATGCCGATGACGCCGACGTTCCAGCCTTCGCATGCAAGGACAATGACCGGAGGGGACGCTGTGCCTGCCGCCTCAGCCGACGCCATTTTGGCCTGCCACTGCTGCTCGGCTTCTTTTACGATACTCTCCACCACGCGCTGCCGTTCCTTATTCAAGCTGTCCAGCCCGATTGCGGCCAAAATCGCATTATCGTAATCTTCGGTAGTTAGCAGCTCTACCGCACGCTTCGCATGGTCCAGCCTGCCGGCTGCATTCACGCGGGGAGCCATTCCAAAAGCAACCCCTGTAGCCGTAATGGTATCCAGCTCGATGCCGCCTGCCTCCGCCAATGCCCGAAAACCGACCCCTGCATGACTGCGCAGCCGTTCCAAGCCATAGCGGACCAGTATCCGATTCTCATCCTTCAGCGGCATTAAATCGGCTATCGTGCCCAAACTGACAATATCTGCCCATTCGAGCGGCGGCCGCTCCAGCAAAGCATGCGCAAGCTTAAATGCCACGCCGACGCCTGCTAAACCTTTGAACGGATAACCGCAGTTTTCCTGTTTCGGGTTCACCACCGCGCAGGCATCCGGCGTATGCTCGGGAGGCTCGTGATGATCGGTTACAACGACGTCAATGCCCAGCTGCTTTGCATAGGCAATCTCATGCACGGCGCTGATGCCCGTATCCACTGTCACAATGAGTTTGATGCCCTCTTCGGCCGCAAGTTCGATTGCTTTGTTGTTTAATCCATACCCTTCCAAAGCACGGTGAGGGATATAATAATCAAAATTATAATTTAAAGAGCGAAAGACATGCACAAGCAGCGAAGTGCTTGATACGCCGTCGGCATCGTAATCCCCATAAATCCGTATTTTCTCGTTGGCCGAAGCTGCCTGCTTGATCCGCTCAACGGCTTCTTTCATTCCAAGCAATAAGTAAGGATCATGAAAATGCTCCATGCCTCCGCGCAAAAAACGCTCTGCTGTTTCAGGTTCATCGAAGCCGCGCTGCACAAGCAGCTTTGCCACCAGCGGCGGCAAGCCCAACTTGGATGCCAGAACCTTCGCTTTATCTTCGTCGGTTAGTGACCATGGCGCTAAAGCCCACCTTGTTTTCCTTTGAATCACGCTGCTTTCCCCCTCTTCTGCTGTGTGGCTGTTCTTATTGCAGCAGTGTCGGCATCTGCTCCTGATTCGGATCATGATTGGACTTATACGGATAACCAGGATCATAAGGCTCAACGTAAATCGACACATCCGTGACATGAATGAAACGTTTCATAACGAGCTGTTTTACCCGTTTCGCTATCTCTTGGCCCTCAAGAACCGAAATTCGCGGATTAACGCTAATAACCATTTCTGCTATGACATAATGCCCATGCTCCTTAGCTCTCATGGACTGCACGGTAATGACGCCTTCAACCCGTTGAACGAGCTGCATCAGCTCATCCGGATTCTCTTCGTCGGTTGTCAAATGGCCATCTTTACGAATGAATCCAGAAGCCATTCTGCAGCCGTTCATGATAACAATTACTGCTATCACGATCGCTGCGGCCGGATCAAAATAATAAAGTGCCGGCATAGCCAGCATTTTGCCAATAATCGCGCCGCTCGCTCCAACTAACGCTGCAGCCGAGCAATAGAGTCCGGTCAACCGGTCCTTCTCCGGAAAAAATAGCTGTTGAACGATTAAAGAGATAACGATGGCAGCTGCCGAGCTCCAATGCGGAGCACCCGTCACGCCGTCCGATATATCCCGAATCGCAGAAATTCCGATTTCAAGCCCAATGATGAGAAGGACGACTGACAACATAATCGTTGCCGCCGCCTCTCCTCTTAAAGCCTCGGTTTCCGCGGCGGCGCCTGATTGATCCGTTTTCCGCCGTCGGCTAGCCCGTAGTCCAGATATTGCAGCAACACCCGCAGCGACCTCAGCTGCCGTCCGAAATGCATCCGCGAGCAATGCCTTGCTTCCTGACAACCAACCTATTACGCCTTTAAAAAGAGCCAGCAGCATGTTTCCCCATAAGCCGGCCCAGCTTGCGGACTCCGCTTTTGCATATCGCTGTGTGGTTGACATTTTTACCTCCTACAAGGTTTTGCGAAAGCAAAACCTGCTTCGTAAGCCTATGCTTAGGTTTTGCGAAAGCAAAACCTGCTTCGTAAGCCTGTGCTTAGGTTTTGCGAAAGCAAAACCTGCTTCGTAACCATAAGCTATGCCGTCGTTTTAACGGCAGCTTTCGGCTTTTGTTTCCCTTTAAGCAGAAGCCAAAGCGGACTTGCAATACAGATCGAAGAGTAAGCGCCGCTGGAGAGGCCGATAATTTTTGCCAATGCGAACAGCTTGATGGACTCGCTTCCGAAAATAAACAAACATACAGCTACGATTAGCACGGCTAATACGGTATACACGTTTCTAGCCATCGTCTGCCAAATGCTCGCATTAACCATTTCCGCAAGCTGCTCGCGGTTTTTGAATTGGCCAAAACGCAAATTTTCACGGATCCGGTCAAAAATTACGATCTTATCGTTAATCGAGTAACCGATCGTAGTCAATACGGCCGCAATGAAAGGCAGATCCACTTCAAGACGGAATATCGAGAACAAGGCAACTACGACAAAAGCATCATACAGGATTGCGATATTCGCAGCCAGCGCAAAGCGCCATTCAAACCGGAACATAACGTAGATCATGATCGCGACGCTGGCGATTAAGATCGCCCAGATCGTTTTGATGCCTAGCTCCTGTGCCATATCCGGGGATACAACATTGACTTCTGACGATACTTGATCGCCGTATTTTGCTTTGAAACCCTCTTGGATTTCAACGATTTTGGCCTGCGTAAGCACCTCGTCAAAACGAGCGGATACACGTTCATTACCCGTTCCGCCGACAGTTGGCGTGATGCCTTCAATGCCTGCTTTTTCGAGGATCGCTTTGGCATCCTGCTGCGTAGCGGCCTTGCCTACCAAAATATCCATATTCGTTCCTGCTTTGAAATCGACGCCGAAATTCAAGCTAAAGAAAAGCAAAGATAAGATCCCTACTATAGTTAACGTAATTGAGAACAGAAAGAACTTGTTGCGGTTCTCTATAAAATCATAACGGATTTTTGTATTAAAGTTCACGGATTTCTGCCTCCTTCACGCCGTAATAGCTTGGTTTTGTAAATAGATTGCTCTTGATAAGAAGCATGATCAAGAAACGGGACAAGAAAATGTTAGTCAGCATACTTACGAGAATACTGAAGATCATCGTCAACGCAAAACCGCGAATCGCGCCGTTACCGATATAGTACAGCACCGCACTTGCGATAATGTTCGTGATATTCGCATCCATAATCGTACGGAACGAGTTTTTCGAACCGGCTTTCAAGGAAGACAGCAGGCTCTTGCCGCTTCGAATCTCTTCTTTGATCCGCTCGTACATGATGATATTCGCATCGACCGCCATACCGATACCAAGCACGAAGGCTGCAATACCCGGCAAAGTTAAGGTCGCGTTCATTAAATTGAATACGACGATCAGCAGCCATGTATAAGTAACCACGGTAATGCCTGCTACTACGCCCGGGATACGGAACAAGATGATTAGGAATACCAATATAATAACCGTTCCGATAATGCCCGCCTCAACCGTGTCCTTCAAAGAGGCAAGTCCGAGCTTTGCTCCAACGCTTTGCGTATACTTTTCAGTCAGCTTGAGCGGCAGTGCTCCAAGGTTGATCATATCTGCCAATTCGTTCGCTTCATCTACCGTGTACTCGCCGGAAATCTGAGCGGATCCGCCGGAAATAGGAAAGTTAACAGACGGTCTTGAAAGCTCTTTATCATCCAGATAAATTGCTAAATATTTGCCTGTTAAACGTGTCGTAATTTCTTCGAATTTCTTCGCGTCTTTTAGCTCTATCGTAACAAAGGGCTTACTCAAGTTATCATAACCAATACCTGCGCCATTAGGTTTAAAATCGCTGCCGTCTAGCTCGATTTTATCGTCCGGACCGCGGAATGTTAGGTTGATTGGTTTGGCGAGAATCTCTCTAACTTCATTCTCGTCTTCTACCCCGGCTAAACGCAAGCGAATCCGGTTCGTGCCTTCTGTCGTGATCTCTGGCTCCACAATGCCGAGCTCATCGATTCTTTTTTCCAAGCTTCTTGCTGTTTCTTTCAGTGACTCCGGCGTAACCGCCTCACCGCCCTCAAGCGGCGATGCTTCGTACAAAACCTCGAATCCGCCTTTTAAATCAAGGCCTAGCCTTACATCTTTTACCAGCGATGGGCTTGTCCAAGCGATAACGCCAAACATAATGACTACGATCGCAAGGAAGGCAATAATTCTCTTCCCGAACATACGTCTAAATCCCCCTTATGATCTCAATATTCCTATTATACAGACGCGGTAAAAACGAGTCAAAAAAAAAGAAACCCAGTTTTTTAGAACGAGGTTCCTTTATATGCGCTTATCGTCACGAAATTCATGAATTTCATAACCTTCAGAGATAATATATCGTTCACTAATTCGTGAAGTTCGGGCAGGCCCGTCTTCTTGTATTTCTCGCTTACGCATTCCCATACCTCTTGGCCCGTTACATGTTCATAGCCAATGAGATGAAATTCCTCTGCTTTGCTGATGCATAGCTCTTCGATCATGCGACTTAATTCTTCGTCTTCCATGCTGCGCCTCCTACAACCTTGTGACATAAAACATCATCCATATACGTTAGGATCAACTGCATGCTTTTGTCCGTTCTATAACTAAACACAGAACGCGCCGCCGCTTGGTCTGATTCAGCCGTTTTAACTTTTCTAATGAAACTATTCGCTGTGTCCCCGCCAAATTCCTGCCCGCCTAACCGTAATCTGCAAAATGAATGACATGGAATCGGACATGCCGAGCATAAAGATGATAGTACCGGCCTGTCTCACAGCTTCGTCTGATTGCTCAGGCAGGAGCAGACCAGCTATTCCATGATAGAGAAGAGGGTTTTTAAAATGGCGAAGCAAAAAAATCCAACCAAACAAACATTTATAAAAGGCGCTATGATATTGCTTGCTGCAGGCATTATAAACAGACTACTCGGCTTCGTGCCTCGTATCGCTTTGCCGCGAATCATAGGGGCTGAGGGGGTAGGACTATACCAGCTTAGCTATCCCTTTCTTACGGTGTTACTCACCTTGATTACCGGAGGCATACCGCTTGCGGTAGCCAAATGGATAGCGGAAGCTGAATCGCAGGGCGATACTACCCGGGTAAAGTACATCTTCAGGACAGCTATGGGACTTGTCGCTCTGCTCGGCTTGATCATGACCGGAGTGATGCTTCTTGGCGCTAAATGGATTACGACGCATATCCTTCCGGATGCCCGCGTTTACCAAACCTTTCTGGTGATGACGCCTATGCTCATCATTATCGGTTTGTCCTCGGTCTACCGGGGATACTTCCAAGGAAAACAGAATATGATCCCGACGGCTGTCTCCCAAATCGTCGAAACGGTGCTTCGGATCATCGCATCGCTTTCATTTTCGTTTATGTTCCTGCCATATGGGCTGGAGTGGGCCGCTGCCGGCGCCATGCTTGGCGCTGTCGTAGGCGAGATTGGCGGTCTTGCGGTGCTGCTTTGGAAATATTACCGCGATAAGGCCCGTACAAAACAAGAAGAAGCGAGTCAAGCTGATCACGCTAAAATGCAAGCCAAAAGAGAACCTGTCCTGCGGAGACTGCTCGGCCTTTCGATCCCTGTAACCGGCAGCCGGTTGGTTGGTTCCTTCTCCTACCTGCTGGAATCTATTCTCACTGCCCGCAGTCTTGCAGCCGCCGGTATTGCAACAGGCATTGCTACCGCTCAATATGGCGCGCTTCAGGGGATGATCGTTCCGCTTCTGCTTCTGCCGACGGCCTTAACATACTCGCTAGCCGTATCCTTGGTGCCTTCTTTGTCCGAAGCAGCCGCCCGGGGAGACCACTCCTTAATTCATAAAAGGCTTCATCAATCCATGAGGCTCGCACTGGTTTCCGGCGCACCTTTCGTCGTTATCATGACTCTTTTCGCAGAACCGATTTGCCGGATTCTTTATAACCATGCGGATATAGCGCCGATGCTTCAGCTCATTGCTCCCGTTGGCATATTCATTTATTTGCAAGCGCCGCTGCAAGCTGCCCTTCAAGCGCTTAATAAACCAGGAACAGCGCTTATCAATACATTAATCGGAGCAATCGTTAAGCTCTTTCTAATCGTTCAGCTCGCGTCGGATCCTGATTACGGCATTTATGGTGCCCTTATTGCCATAAACGTAAATATCGTGCTCGTTACCGTCTTGCATGCCATAAGCGTATTACGATTTATCGGCTTCCACATGAAGCTCCTCGATTTCGCTAAAGTAGGCGCAGCGATGATTATTATGGGTGCAGCCGCTCGCTTCACCATGAATCAGCAACCGCTGACCATGGAATGGATTAATCTGCTGTTGGCCTGTGCGGCGAGTGCGATCGTCTATTTAATGCTAATGGTCGTCATGAAAATTATTGACCGCCATGACATGGTGCGCATCCCGTTATTCGGAAATTGGTTTAAATAATTGTACAGCCCTTCAAACAACAAAACAGCGATAGGAAAGGGAATGGAATCCCCCCTTCTTTATCGCTGTTTTTTGTCATGCGTGTCTACGAATAGCTTTCCTTTATGGTCAATCGTGCAAAAAAATACGTCTTTGAAATCGGTAACGCCTTTTTCCTGCAGTATATTTTTAAGCCAAAATCGGGTTTTCTCGAGCTTTTCCAAGCTTTCATCCTGTACCTTGCCATCCATGATCAATGGGATCGGCAAAATCTCGAAACGATATTTCGAAGGAATAATTTTAGTCTGGTTGAACGGTTTTAGCTTATGTTCCGAATCTGCGCCTTCCGATTCGCGGCCTTCGGCGCCGTGCCCATCCATTCCATTATTCTCAGAAGCATTGAAGCTCTCCTTCGGTATGATGGAAAGCTTGCCGCTTGTTTCTAATATTGCGAACTCTACATCAGATACGGCGCTAATTTTATTCTCCCTCAGCTGCAGCATCAAGTCGTCTAAATTGTAACGCTGCTTTCGCATAACATCGCTATTCAGCTTGCCCTTGTCAATAATAACACTCGGTTTGCCGTCAAAAAGCAGCCTTAGCTTTCGACTTTTCATCGTCATGAAAGCACTGCCCACTTGAATAATAAGCAAGACGGCCATCGGCAAAATACCGCTCCATAAGGAGCGATCCATATCCTCGATAACAATCACTGCAATTTCTGCAATCATGACCGAAATCACGAGATCGAATACGGATAGCTTACCGATTTCTCGTTTTCCCATAAATCTCATGATCAGAAACACCACGAAATAAATGATCACCGTCCGGATCAACAGGCTCCAGAATTCCAAGCGGAAACCGCCTCCTCGACTTTTGTCTGAGAGCTGATGTCAGCTCCGTCTGTCCGTAAAGGTATCATGACCAGCGCTGGATAACATCATACTCCGATTCATTACACGAATATATGGCAATGCCCCAAGCCTGCCAATAATTACTTTGAAGACATGCTGAGAGTTGTACTATTCTGACCGGCTTGACCATATGGATAAGTAATACATACCAATCGCTGGGGGGAATTGGATGAGCTCGGTTAAACAAGCTGCTAAACCGCCATTAATTGCTTCGCCTTTGCTTGCTGGAGTGCTTTTTTCAATCATTTGGCTGGCAGTAGGCGCCTTGCTGCTCTCGCTGCTTTTGCATTTTACAGGAATGAAAGAAAGCAGTTTATCCACGAACGCATTGCTTGTTCACGGATTTGCCTCGCTTGCAGGCGGATTTACATCCGGCCGCCGCTCTGAAAGCAAGGGCTGGTATAACGGCGCGCTGCTCGGGTTAATTTATGGCGCGATCGTGATTATTATTAGTTTTCTGGCATCGAACGCTTCCCTGTCGCTGCACAGCGCCATGCTGCTCGGCGCGTCTCTCCTGACAGGCGCTTTTGGCGGCATGATCGGCGTCAATTTAAAAAAATGAATATGCAAAAGAAAACGGCTGACATGCAAGCATGTCAGCCGTTTTCTTTCGTTTATTCCTTATTCATTTACTGCTGGTGCAGAGTTAATAATAGTATTGATGGCACTGCGCTCAAACGTCATTTTTGTTGTATCGTTTACACGAAGTACAACGGTATCGTCGCTAAGCTCAACTACCGTTCCATGCAAACCACCAATTGTTGAAATTTTATCGCCTTTTTTCAATTGGTTAAGCATCGAAGTACGTTGTTTTTGTTTCTTCTGCTGCGGACGAATTAGTAAGAAATAGAACACCGCGAACATAAGCACAAACGGCCAAATCATACCTATGATATTGCTTTGACCTGCTTCACCTGCTGCTTGCCACATCGAAATCCCCCCTTTCAAAACCCTTTCTCATTATCGAACAGGCCGTAGCTTGTGAAAAAGGAATCCCGGAAATCGAGCAACCGGTCCTCCATGATCGCTTGCCGAACGTCCCGCATGAGTTGAAGCAAGAAATGCAAATTGTGATAAGTCGTCAGCCTCATGCCAAACGTCTCATCCGCTTTTATTAAATGCCGGATATAAGCTCTTGAATAATTCGTGCATGTGTAGCATGAGCACTCTGGGTCCAGCGGACCAAAATCCTCTGCGTACTTCGCATTGCGGATAACAAGTCTGCCTTGGCTTGTCATCGTTGTCCCATTGCGGGCAATACGCGTTGGCAGCACGCAATCAAACATATCAATGCCTCGGATAGACCCTTCAATCAGCGCATCCGGAGATCCGACTCCCATAAGGTAACGCGGTTTATTCGCAGGTAAAATGGGAACCGTATAATCAAGAACATCATACATTAAATGCTTAGGTTCACCTACACTCAGTCCACCAATAGCATACCCCGGGAAATCCATGGAAGTCAAATCATTTGCGCTTTGAATGCGCAAATCCTTGTACATTCCCCCTTGTACAATGGCAAAGAGTCCTTGATCATCAGGCCTAGCATGTGCTTTAAGGCAGCGCTCTGCCCATCTTGTTGTCCGCTCCAGCGATTTCTTCACATACTCATGCTCCGCTGGAAATGGCGGACATTCATCGAAAGCCATCATAATATCGGAGCCAAGCGCATTTTGTATTTCCATTGCGACCTCAGGAGAAAGAAACTTCTTATCCCCGTTGAGATGGGAACGGAAGTGCACGCCCTCTTCCGTGATTTTGCGCATCTCGCTTAGGCTGAATACTTGGAAGCCGCCGCTGTCCGTTAGGATCGGCCGATCCCAGTTCATAAACTTATGGAGCCCGCCGGCATTTCTTACAATCTCATGTCCCGGTCTCAGAAAAAGATGATACGTGTTGCTCAAAATAATATGGGCGTCCATCGTTTTCAGCTCTTCTGGACTCATCGTCTTCACCGTAGCCTGCGTGCCTACCGGCATAAAGGCCGGTGTTTCGATAACGCCATGCGGAGTGTGTACGCGTCCCAGACGCGCCCCCGATTGTTTGCATTGTTTAATTAATTCATATTTTACAGCCACAATTCACGCTTCCTATTCCTAGTTAGTAAATAAACATCGCGTCGCCAAAGCTGAAGAAGCGATACTCATGGGCAATCGCATCTTCATAAGCCCGCATGACGGCATCGCGCCCGGCCAGCGCACTGACAAGCATAACCAGCGTTGACTTCGGCAAATGAAAATTGGTGAGAAGAGCATTGACGAGCTTAAACTCGTAGCCCGGGAAAATAAAGATGGAAGTCCAGCCGCTGCAAGCCTCGAGATCATTTCCTTCGAAGCGTGCCGCCAATGTCTCCAGTGTCCTGGATGAGGTTGTCCCTACAGCAATTATACGCGCACCGTTCCGTTTGGCTTCATTTATTATGGCCGCATTCTGTTCGCTCAGCTCATAATACTCGGCATGCATTTCATGATCCTCCACCAAATCGACAGACATCGGGCGAAAAGTTCCCAGTCCGACATGGAGCGTCACGTAAGCCAGCTGTACTCCCTTTGCCTGCAATCTCGCAAGAAACTCATCGGTAAAATGAAGGCCTGCCGTTGGCGCAGCCGCAGAACCCGCATGCTTCGAGTAAACAGTCTGATATCTTTCCCGTTCTTCCAGCCTCTCCTTGATATAAGGCGGAAGCGGCATTTCTCCGAGTCTATCCAGCAGCTCTTGAAAGATCCCTTCGTATTGAAAACGGATCGTTCTTCCGCCCATTTCCCCCTCCTGTTCAATCACTGCCCGCAGCAGGGGGTTGCCATGTCCATCGTCGCCAAAAGACAGCGCCGTACCAATTTTCAGCCGCTTAGCCGGCTTTCCAAGCGCCTCCCAGCTGTCTCCTTCGAGCTGCTTTAGAAGAAGCAGCTCGATTTTGGCACCGGTGTCGCTTTTCACTCCCGTTAATCGTGCTGGAATAACTCTCGTATCATTTAAAACAAGCACGTCCCCTGCCCCGACATACTGCTCTAAATCCGTAAATTTGTTATGCGAAATCTCGCCGGTTTGCTTATTGAGGGCAAGCAGCTTGGAACCAGTCCGATCCAACAGCGGTGTCTGAGCGATTAGACGCTCGGGCAATTCGAAATCAAACCATTCTACATTCATATCGATTCAATCATTCCTTAGCGATGGTTACATCTTTGTAGTAGTATTTCAAAATATATTGATAGTCATACCCTTGTTGAGCAAGGCTTAAGGCACCATATTGCGATAACCCGACCCCATGCCCGTTTCCTGTGCCTATAAACCGGAAGGAAGGCTCTTTCGTTGCCGCTCGCAGCTGCTTGCTGCCATCCAGAATAAATAGATTATCCTGATTAACTTCCGCAACCTTGCCCCCTGCACCGATCATATAAACCGGTGCCGAATCTGCTGGTTTAGCCCGTGTTGCTGAACCCGCTCCGAGCATGGCTACCTTTGCTGTTTCCTCGATTTGAAACAAAGTGCTAGGCAGCGAGCTTTGTACGCCTAATGTGCTGCGGAACATATCCGGATAGCTCACGCTAAGTTTTTCACCGTTAGCCAAAATCTCGGTTGCGCGCCCCGAAGCCCCGCTTTTGCTAATTTCCAAGGTACGCAGCGGTCCGCTTATTTTTGTTTTCACTTTCGAGTTGATAACCGTAAGCATTTCCTGCGGCGTATAAGGTCCTCTCACCCAAGACATAGAACCCGATTCCACTCTTTTCTCCAGCACGACTACCTGTGTTCCGCTGTCCGCCTGTGCTACCACCGGGATTGTATCCTGGATTTGTGGATGCTTGCGCACCTTCGTTCCATTTGTATTGACTTGCATGATGGAGCTTCCGGCTGCAGTAGTTTTCCCGGTCTCATCAAGCAGGTCATCGCGGACATAGCCGATGGCTCCGCTTGGGAGGACAACACGGTACCAGCTGTGCAATCCAACCTCGGATGAAGTGTCCGGACTCTTTACCGCTTGCAAATAAGGAACGGCATTGCCCCATATTTCTTTGGCATCGGCTGTCATTCCTCCGGCGCTTGCCGCAAACAAAGCCTCAATGACCTTGCCGTTATACATAGCGACTTCTCCAGCCGTTGCCTCTACAGCTGCAATGGTAGACTCGCGTTCCGAGCCGACGCCGTAATAGGCTTGGCTAAGGGTCGTATCCACAACATGAGCGATTTGAAAACCGAAGCCTTTATTCAGCGCATAGGACCTGGCCGCGACGGCTTGCGCTTTCAGTGCCTCAGCCGGCCATGACGGATACATTTCTACTCCTACGACAGAATAGAGATATTGCTCAAAAGGAAGCTCATTAATGACGGCCATCCTTCCGTTAAGCACGCTGAGCTCGAAAATTCCGCGATAGCTGCGATTGCTGCGTTCCGTCAGCTTAATCGGCTCTGCGCTAATCGGTGATACCGAGATTTCCGCATCGCTGCCTGCAAACATATATAGCTCCGAGCTGCTCTCCGCTTTCGCGCTTACGGTGTGGTCATTCCGCACCACTAAATAAGCTTGGCTCGAATCACTATCCGTCAGCGCGCTCCCGCCCGCTGCCTTGGCTGCCGCAGCCCGAACGATTTGAAGCTCTGCCTCTGTCACTGCTGCGCCCACCATTACTGAATAATTGGCTGTTCCGCTTTGCGTCGAACGTATGGCAACGAAAGCATCCAGACCTACGGCGCCAAAGCTGCTCGCAGCTGCGATAGCTTCCGCTTTATTCGGTAACGCTGCGCTCTCCAAATGAAGCGGTCCTTGCAGAACGGATTTAAAACCGCCAACCAGCTTAGCCAATTCGCTATCGCCCGTCCATTTGGTTTGAGCGGCTGCTGCTTCCGCAGCTGTTTTGTATGTACCTTCAATGACTTGATAAACGATTGCGCCATTCTTGGAAAGCGAGGTTAGAAACGCTGATCCTTTCAATGCCTGCAGCCTCTTTTGAACCGCTAGCGCTGAAGCAAAGGTTGATGATTCGTAAACCTTTACCTTGAAGCTGTCTACGGCAAAACGAGCGGCAGCGCCTCCCTCGACGTTGAACCAAGGATGCACGCCGTCCGGCCGCCGTTCGCCAATGCTCATACCGCCAGCAGACGAAAAAGTTGCCGCAGCCGTCGTAACATCATATTTCCCAGGCAATTGCATAAACAAAGCCACGCGAATATTTTCCAGCTTAGGTACGGCAGCTTGCGAAGGAGAACCTGTCCAAGCCGTTGCGAGCAAAATAATCGTTATGAACATGATCGTATATTGCTTAATTGACCGTTTAATTGCCAAGCTTGTTTCTCTCCCCTCTGTCCTGCGGCAGATCGCAGCCGTCAATGGAACAGCTTTGCTCGGTAGAGCCAAACCATTCGTATCTTCTTTTCGCAATAAATCGATAAATACGGTCAGCTATCCGGTTCATGCCTGGAATGCGGTAGAAAGCGGATAACCACCGAAAACCTCGGACCGTCCTTAAAATGCGCACGACACCATCAGCTCCCGCAAAAAGCTGTCCGCGTTCATCGGCAACATGCATTTTCTCATACAGCGCGCCAAAATCAAACCGGTCAATATGGGGAATGAGCCGGGCAGTATCCTTTACCGCTTCTAATTGCTGAATCTGGATGAACTGCAAATCCGCCTTGGAATGGAGCTCCCGCAGCCTGGCCACGGAAGCAAGACATAGATTGCAATGTCCGTCATAGATGACATACAGCTTCTCAGAAGCTTGATTACCTTTTAAGTTCATGGCCCGCTACCTCCCCGGAATCGGGAGACCTAAATGCCGATAGGCTTGATCCGTAGCGATCCTTCCGCGAGGCGTCCGCTGCAGAAACCCGATTTGCATCAAGTACGGTTCATATACATCCTCGATCGTTTGGCTTTCTTCCCCGATTGTTGCAGCGATCGTATCGAGGCCGACGGGCCTGCCGGCAAACGTAGTCATCATCGCCTGCAGCATTTTGAAATCGATCAAATCAAGTCCCATCGGATCGACCTGCAGCAGCTCAAGCGCTGAACGGGCCATATCATGTGTAATGACCCCATCGCCCCGAACCTGCGCAAAATCACGCACGCGCTTTAGCAGCCGATTCGCGATACGCGGCGTTCCTCGGGAACGCATGGCAATCTCTGACGCCGCCTCGCCGACAATACTGACATTCAAGATCTCGGCGGTTCTGGCAACGATGAAAGCTAGTTCGTCTATCGTATAGAACTCAAGCCGGCTCACGACACCGAAACGGTCGCGAAGCGGCGCCGACAGAAGGCCTGCCCTCGTAGTCGCGCCAATTAAGGTGAACGGCGGCAAGTCCAATCGAACGGATCTGGCGCTGGGGCCTTTACCGATCATAATATCAAGCGCGAAATCTTCCATCGCCGGATACAGGACCTCCTCTACGGTCCGGTGTAAGCGATGGATTTCATCGATAAAGAGAACGTCGCCCTCCTGCAAATTCGTCAGCAGTGCTGCGAGATCGCCAGGACGCTCAATGGCCGGACCGGAAGTCGTCCGCAGATTAACTCCCAGCTCGTTGGCGATAATGTTCGACAGCGTGGTTTTGCCAAGGCCTGGCGGACCGTAAAGCAGCACGTGATCCAACGCTTCCTTGCGCAGTTTCGCTGCTTCAATATATACCTTCAAATTTTCCTTTGCCTTTGATTGCCCGATGTATTCGGCTAAATAGCGGGGACGCAAGCTGAGCTCAACCGCCTGATCTTCCATCATCAGGTTGGCGGAAATGATTCTGTCATCCATCTGCCTTCATCTCCCTCCCTTACCCTTTAAACAACTGCTGCAGCGCCCGTTTCATCAAAGAATCGACAGACTCTTCTGCCGTTACGCTGTGCTGCAACCCATTCCATGCCTTATCCAGCTCCACGGCAGTGTATCCGAGTGCCGCAAGGCCCTCTCTTGCCTCCTGCCATGCGGTTCCCGCTCCCTGGCCCGAATGCCTGCTCGAAGTAAGATCGAGCGCTACGCCTGCTGCTGTCAGCAGACCGCCGTCAAGTCCTGCTCCGATCAGCTTGTCCTTGAGGTCGAGAATCATCCGCTGCGCCGTTTTTTTGCCGATGCCGGGAAGCTTCGTTAGAAACGCAAGGTTTTCCTGCTGAATGGCCGCAATAACGGCGTCAGGCCTGCCTCCTGACAAAATACCCAGCGCGACGCGCGGTCCGATGCCCGATACCTCGAGCAGCTTGCGGAACAGCGTTTGCTCTTCCCTGGTCTCAAATCCAAACAGCAATACGGCATCCTCGCGAACGTTATGATGGATAAAGACGGTTACGGGCTCTTCTTTTTTGGCAAACGCATATGGATTAGGTGTAAATACGCGATAGCCTGTGTCTCTTACGTCCAGAACGATATATTCAGATTCCAGATGGACAACATTGCCTCTCAAAAAATCGATCACTAGCGTTTCACCTCATTTATTTTCTGGTTCAGGACTACGGAATGCGCATGGCAAATCGCTACTGCAAGCGCATCGGCCACATCATCCGGCTTCGGTACTGCCGAAAGCTTCAAGAATACTTTCACCATTTCCTGCACCTGTTTTTTCTCGGCTTTGCCATACCCCACCACGGCCTGCTTAACCTGCAGCGGCGTATATTCGCCGATTGGCAAGCCCCGCTGCGCAGCCGCCAAAATAATGGCGCCTCTCGCCTGTGCCACATCAAAGGCGGTTGTCACATTCCGGTTAAAAAACAATTTCTCTACGCCGACCGTATCCGGCTTATATTTATCCATTAAAGCGCCCGCAGACTCGTAAACCTGCAGCAGCCGCTGCTCCGGGGGCGTGTGGGCTTCCGTCTGAATCGCACCGTATTGCACGGGTGTAAGCTTATGTCCGATTTTATCTATGAAACCAAATCCAACGATTGCATAACCGGGGTCAATACCAAGAACGCGCAAAAGGCCATCTCCTCAAAAAAACTTGCTAACTCAGCGTACTCATTGAAAGTTGCTTCAACCATTATAGCAAAAGATGAGGGGAATGAGAACGCGCGTTTGATATTTCGGCTAATTGACATAAATAAAGAAGGCCGCGCAGCGAAGCGCGGCCTTCTTTGAGTTCTGCCGCCGGTCAGTAGGCCGGCTTCATCACTTTTTGATTTTTGGTTGCGGCATAATCGCTGTAGGTCGAAAGCACGCTGTTATACTCTTCCATGTCGCTTATCCGGATCCCTTTGGTTAACTGGTCCAGTTTATCCTGCGGAAGGCTGCTTTCCATGTATCGCACGTCCAGTTGAAAGAAGGTGCGTACGACCTTTTCCTTTTTCGGCACGCCGTCATACAAATTTAGATTCCCCTGCTTGTCTACTCCCATATAAGCATTGGCCTTGCAATGCTCTGAAAGGTCTTCTACGCGCTGTTCGACATAAACGATGCTTTGCGCTTGCACGAACTTCGCCTTCCATTCCGGATGTTTATTCAGAAGCTGGACGACCTGTTTACTCATCATGCGCCCTAGCGGCTTAGATTCTTCCCCGCACACGTAAATACGATGCACCTCCACCGTAAGCGGTCCATCCTCTTTTTCAAGCTTCTGTATGATGCTCTGCATCTCAGATTGATCCGGTTCGGCAAAAACATACTCTTCCTGAGGAAGAACAAGCCAGCAAGCAAGCAGGAATGGCATAAAAGCTCCTAAAGACCATGTCGGTCTGCGCTTTCTTCGAAGCTGCTTCTTTAAGTTTTTCCAAAGGCTGAATTCCATCATTGGGAAGACCCCTTCATTATATTTTTTGATAGTATGCGCCAGTATTTCATAAATATTCAAAATGATTTCGTTGCTTATAAAAAGAAGACAGCCCCAATAGATGCATTGGGGCTGCCTTCAATGGCTATTAACGATTAATCCACGGCTGATTGCCGCGGTTTTTCGTTTTGTTTGAACGGGTAGCTACTGTGCGAATAACTGCTTTTTTCGCATTTTTCCGCTGGACGACCGTCTTAGCCGGTTTTTCGATTTCAACGTCGGCTAACTTCGCGGAGACTTGATCCGATCGGTTTCCTTTGCAGCCGCAATCATCTTGGTTTCCTTGACCTGCACCGGCCGTTTGCGGCCAGCCTGGGTAAGGCGGATAAGCTGGATAGCCGTAACCGTAGCCTCCGTCATGATGCGCTTGCGCTGGCATTACCATTCCATGGCCGCCATGCCCATAGCCATAGCCGTAACCATAGTCAGGTTCCATGCCAGCTGGCGACACCATTCCTTGGTTCGGCTGCGCCATGAACGGCGATACCATTCCTTGGTTCGGCTGCGCCATAAGCGGCGACACCATTCCTTGGTTCGGCTGCGCCATAAGCGGCGACACCATTCCTTGGTTCGGCTGCGCCATAAGCGGCGACACCATTCCTTGGTTCGGCTGCGCCATAAGCGGCGACACCATTCCTTGGTTCGGCTGCGCCATGAGCGGCGACACCATTCCTTGGTTCGGCTGCGCCATAAGCGGCGACACCATTCCTTGGTTCGGCTGCGCCATAAGCGGCGACACCATTCCTTGGTTCGGCTGCGCCATAAGCGGCGACACCATTCCTTGGTTCGGCTGCGCCAAAGCTCCGGCAACCATATGATTGTTTTCATTCATGTCATGCTGGAGAGGATTAATGCCGGGATGACCATAACCCCAATCCGGCCCCGCACCCAATGGCATCGTTGAAGGCGAAGGATAGCTTCCGACAAACACCGTTCCCGGAGGACAATCAAAAGGCGCTTCGTTCCCTTCTCCAAGCGGGCTTACCGTACTTCCGAATGGAACAGGCTGCTGCCAGCTGCCATATCCGTAGCCGTGGTCCATTTGAGCTGGCAGCGTCATCGGCTGACCGTAGCCGTGTCCCGTTTGAGCCGGCAGCGTCATTGGCTGGCCATAACCGTATCCGCCGTATGCAGGCTGCTGCGCAGCAGGAGATACGGCTTCGGGAGCTTTTGGCAAATCATACAAGGATAGGGCCTCCGTTGCAGGTATGCCGTATTGTTTGAACAAATCAACATTGGGCTTATACTCCGAATGAATCGGTTTAAGCTTTTTCTCCACCGGTTTCTCGATAGGCAGCGCTTTTTTCGCCGGTTCAACGGCCGCAGCTTTAGGCGCAGGAAGCGGCGCTGGCGCTGCGGGTTTTACGATAGGAGCCGTCGGTTTATTCTCTTGAACGGGAGCCGTTGGCTTTTTCTCCTGTACGGGAGCCGTCGGCTTTTTCTCTTGAACGGGAGCCACAGGTGCAGGCTCTACGGGTGCAACCGGCGTTGGCGCAATGGGAGCCGTCGGCGTCTTGCCCGCAATGGGACCGGTAGGTGTTTTCCCGATGATAGGAGCTGTGGAAAGCTTTCCGACCCAGCCCTGAACGCCTTGCATAATGGATGTAGGATGAAGCATGTGTGCACCGCCGGTACCCTGTGCCGTGCCGTGCCCGGTACCCTGTCCGGCACTGTGTCCGGCATCATGTCCGCCTGCATCGTCATCCATAGCGTTTACCTTTGGTATGTTTACAACCTCTCCTGTAAGAAGCACGTTCGGGTTTTTGAGCTGCGGATTCGCTTTTATCATGGATGCAAGCGGCACGCCCCAAGCCTTCGATAGCTTCCAAAGCGTATCCCCTTGCTTCACGATATGCTGATGCATAATGTCCATACCGCCTCCCGATCCTCCCGTATGGCCGGACGGAATTTTCAGCTTCATGCCCACCTCAATGGCATCCGGGTTCGTAATGCCCGGGTTCAGCTTCAAAATCTCTTCGAGCGAAACGTTATACTTTTGGCCGATCAAGTATAAGCTGTCGCCTTTCTTCACAATATGGATTCTCACTCGCTGTTAACCTCCTGTCACGTTCTAAATAACCAGGCACTGCTAATGCCTATTATCAATCCTTACATCCTATGCACAATATGGGCAGGTGTCTCCACTTTCACAAAAAAAATAGTAAAAAAGCCGAGCCCACCCCTTGGAGTGAACTCGGCTTGCTTGACGGAAATCAGAAATTCTAGCGCATAATGCCTTTGATTTCCTTATTTTTTGTATTCGGTGAAGCTTGGATAGCTGCCTAACACGCGAACCTGGCAGCCGATCGCCTCAATTTCTTGGATAGCAGAAGGCAGAAGCACCGTATCCAGCGCCATGTCGATGTCGATATAGAAATAATAATTGCCGAGCTTTTTCTTTGTCGGACGCGACTCAATGCGGGATAAGTTGATTTTGCGCCATGCAAAAGCAGCAAGCACCTGATGGAGCGCACCGGGATAATCCTCGGGCAGTGTTATCAATATGCTCGTTTTTATCTGATCGGATTTCCGAGCCGTATAGGGCTCCGAACCAACCAGCAGAAAACGCGTGTAATTGTTATCATGGTCCGTTATTTCGCTTGCGAGAACATCAAGCTTTTCGTTCGCGGCAGCGGTCTTTGTGCCAATCGCAGCCCAACCGGCATTCGGGTTATTTTGCACGATTCTGACGCCTTCTGCCGTGCTGCTTACATGCTCTGTCGCTGCGTGCGGCAGCTGCGTGCGCAAAAATTGCAAGCACTGTGCGATCGCTACGGGATGGCTGATGACTTTGGTGATCCGCGACCAATCGATGGCTCCGGTCTCGTCCAGCAGCTCGGACTGGCGTCCAATCAAATTCTGGATAGACGGGTAAACCCATTCCGCTTGAATCGGAAGATCTACCTCATGCACGAGCCAGTCCATATGTAAGCTTACAGAGCCCTCGATCGTATTCTCGATCGGAATGATGCTGTAATCGCTTATCCCATTGACCGTGGATAAGAACACATCCGAAATCAGCCTGTGATGCTTCCAATTAATTTCTTCGCCGTAAAAAAAATGCCTGGCCGCTTCGTCTGACACGGAGCCGGCAGGTAAAACCGCTATCGTCTTCATCGCTACACTGCTCCTTTAATTCTGTCCGGAAGAGGTATGGCAGGCTGCTCCGAGATATCCTCAACGGTAATCTGGGGACCATGCACGCATGGCGACAGCCACAGCGTTTTCGCTTCGATGCCCTCTTGCTTCAACGTATCCAGCAGGAATTGTTCCAATGTCTCTTCCGTTTCCGCCTTATCCTCGGCAAAGGCAATGAGCGTCGGTCCTGCTCCGCTAAGCGCAACGCCCAGCGCGCCATATTCCACCGCGTGCTCCAAAATTGTCGCCATCCCGGGGATCAGCGCTGCACGGTAAGGCTGGTGCAGCCGGTCTTTCATGGCATGGCGGATCATACCGAGATCGCCGCCGGCAAGCGCCGCGACAAGTAAGGAGCTCCGCCCCACGTTGAATACAGCGTCTGCCATGCTGATTTGTGACGGAAGCGCATGACGCGCTTTCTCCGTCGACAGCTGGAAGGCAGGGATCGCCACGAGCGTCTTGAGCCTGCGGTCCGGTTCGATACGGATATAATCCGCCCTTTCCCCGTCCCAAGCAGAAACCACGATGCCTCCGAATAAGGATGCGCCGACATTGTCAGGATGGCCTTCTAAGGCTGTCGCGATTTGGAACAGCTTATCGTCTGAGAGCGGTCCACCGATTAACGCATTCGCCGCCGCGAGTGCTCCGACGATCGCCGATGCGCTGCTTCCTAGTCCGCGCGTGAGCGGAATATCGCTGTGCATCGAGATCGATAGCTCAGGTACGCTGACGCCGGCTTCTTTAAATACCAGCTGCGCTACCTTGTAGATCAAATTGGATTTGTCTTTCGGCAAACCTTTCATTTGATCGCCGTAAAAATGAAATTCCGTTTGCTCGCTGACGCGCAGCTCAATCCACGCATATAACGAGAGCGCCATTCCCAGCGTGTCAAAGCCTGGGCCCAAATTGGCCGTGCTTGCCGGTATCTTAACAATAACTCTGCGATTATTCATGAGGCTTACCCTTCTACGCGGTATACGCTCTTCACTTTATGAACCACATCCAGCGATTCGAACGTCGCGAGTACCTTTTGAATTGCTGCTTTGTTAGCATCATGAGTGATGACGATAATTTCGGCTTCCGGATTTGACGGCGTTGGCTGCTGCAGCACGGACTCCAAGCTAACCTCGAAGTCGGCGAATACCTGCGTGATGCGAGCCAAAACGCCGGCGCGGTCTGCTACTTTAAGCAGCAGGAAATATTTCGATGAGATCTGATCATCCGTTTTGAGTTTTTTCTCTTTGTAAGCTAGGCTTCCCTGCATTCCGTTTACGCCAAGCTTCAGGTTTTTCACGACGGCAACCAAATCGGAGACGATTGAGGTTGCTGTCGGCAGCTCGCCTGCGCCTGCGCCGTAAAACATCGTCTCGCCAACGGCTTCGCCATATACGTAAACCGCATTGAATACGCCGTTAACCGAAGCAATCGGATGCGATTGTTTTACCATCGTCGGCTGCACGCTAATGCTGATCAGATCATCCTGGCGCTCAGCGATCCCAAGCAGCTTCACTTCATAGCCAAGGCGCTTCGCATACAAAATATCTTCTTTCGAAACAGACGAGATCCCTTGAACCGAAACATCCTCAAGCGCTACGTTCGCACGGAAGCCGATTGTTGCAAGAATCGTCATTTTGCGAGCCGCATCAAGTCCCTCGACATCCGATGTCGGATCAGACTCCGCATAACCAAGCTCTTGGGCTTCTTTGAGAACGTCTAAGTAGGATGCGCCTTCTTGGCTCATTTTGGTTAAAATAAAATTCGTTGTCCCGTTCACGATTCCCATAATTTTGTTGATGCGATCGGAAGAAAACCCTTCAACGAGCGTACGGATAATCGGAATACCGCCGGCTACGCTTGCTTCATACAGAACGTCGCAGCGATTCTCCTGCGCTTTCGCCAAAATTTCCGGACCATGCAGCGCCATTAAATCTTTGTTTGCCGTTACCACATGTTTGCCGCGCGAGAGTGCTTCCAGTATATATTCCTTCGTTAGGCCAATTCCGCCCATGACCTCAACAATCACGTCAATATCAGGATGACGGATAATATCCCACGGATCCTCGGTGAGCTTATCGGCATCAATCGCGATGTTACGCGCTTTGCTTTTATTCTGAACAAGCACCTTTTCAATCACGATCGGCGAACCGACTTGACTGGCAAGGTCCTCTTGATGGCCTTCAACAATGCGAACGACGCCCGTACCTACAGTACCTAGACCTAATAATCCTACTTTTACCGGCTTCATATATACCCTCCATTATCTATCCTGTTATCCTTGTCCGATGACCGAAGCTTTGCGTACGCCAGGCTGGCTGCGAAGCATTTCGACCAACGATGACAGTTCCCCGGAAAGCTGCGAAATATCGACTGAAATAACGACGTTGGCAAAGCCCTGAAGCGGAATGGTCTGATTCATCGTCAGGACATTCCCTTCCAGACCGGCCACCATGCTGAGCACGTTCGAGAGCACGCCTGAGCGATGCTCCAAATCCATCGAGATCGTCGCAATCCGTTCCCGTTCGAGCTCATTCAGCGCATAGACGCCGTCTTTATACTTATAAAAAGCGCTTCGGCTTAGACCCACGCGTTCAACCGCTTCATGAACGGTTGCCGCGTCACCCCGGCTAAGCATCTCTTTTACTTGTATCGTCTTCATAATCGCTTCCGGTAAAATGTCCTCCCGAACGACATAATAGCGTTTAGTCACTATTCGTCCTCCTCAAAAAGACAATTGTTCACCTATAGTGGACATTATATCGAAAGATGCGCCTTGGAGCAATAGGTAAATAAGAAAAGACGGCTTACGCCGTCTCTGTTCTTGCTTATTCGGTTATTATTCAACTAACCATTCGGGTTATAATCGCTGCCCTCGAAGAATTCAAAGGCAAAATCACCGATTTGAACCATATCGCCGTCTTTGGCACCCATTTTGCGAAGCTCGGCATCGACGCCCATTTTGCGCATCGTACGAGCAAAGCGCATAACCGCATCATAGGACGTCAAATTCATCCGCTTCATGTATTTATCAATGCCTTCACTCACGATCACATATACTTCATCTTCCTTGTGGATGGTGAATGTCGTTTCTTCACGTTTCTCGTAAGTGTAGACCTTCCGCTCGGCAACATCCTTCACGTCTTCGATCTCTACTTGCTCGGATACCGTATCGAGCACATCAGCCGCTTTATACAGCAGCTCCTGTATCCCTTGCTTTGTTAGCGAGGAAATAGGCAGAATCTCATAATGACGGTCACCGCTGGCTTCCGCAAGCTGCTGCTTGAACAATTCAAGCTGCTCCGCGGCGTCCGGCATGTCCATTTTGTTGGCTGCAATAATTTGCGGCCGGTCTGCGAGCTTCTCATTGTAGAGCACGAGCTCTTCGTTGATTTTCACCCAGTCCTCAAAAGGATCCCGTCCTTCGGAAGCGGACATATCGATGACGTGGATAATCACCCGCGTCCGTTCGACGTGGCGGAGAAACTCATGGCCAAGACCAACGCCCTCATGCGCGCCTTCAATCAATCCAGGCAAATCAGCCATGACGAAGCTGCGGCTGTCACCAACGTCAACAACGCCGAGGTTAGGCGTAATCGTCGTAAAATGATAAGCGCCAATCTTCGGTTTTGCACCCGAAACGACGGAAAGCAAAGTCGATTTCCCTACGCTTGGGAATCCGACTAGCCCAACGTCTGCCATAACCTTAAGCTCAAGCACGACCCAGCGCTCTTGACCTTCTTCGCCGTTTTCCGAAATGTACGGAGCCGGGTTATTTTGCGTAGCAAAACGGATGTTGCCGCGACCGCCGCGACCGCCCTTTGCGATGACGATTTGCTGGCCGTGACGCGTCATGTCCGCAATGATTTCCTGCGTATCGTCATCGACGATGACAGTGCCCGGCGGGATACGGACGATCGTATCTTCAGCACCCGCTCCGTGCATGCTTTTTACTTTTCCGCGTTCTCCGCGATTTGCTTTAAAATGCTTCTGATAGCGGAAATCCATCAGCGTGCGAAGTCCTTCGTCAACCTGAAAAATCAAGTCTCCGCCGCGGCCTCCGTCACCGCCGGCAGGTCCGCCCTGCTCGACATACTTCTCGCGGCGAAACGATACGATACCATCGCCACCGTCGCCGCCTTTTACAAATATTTTCGCTTTATCGACAAACATGTTGTGCCCCCGTTCATGCGCGCATTTCCGCCCTCAGCAGCACCTTTGCATATGGCTGCTCGAAGTTGACCGGCTGCATTGGCGCGCCTTCCAACTGCTGTTGTATTTTTTGCTTCCATTGCTGTTCGTTCATTAGTTCGCCATCATAGTAGAAGGTAGCATTTAGCGCATCCTCATCCAGCGATAGTTCCAGCGTAAGAACAGCAGCATTACCATAGCCAGGCTTCGCCGCAAACCGATATGCGTTAATCGTATGAATGAGCGTTTCGGCTATTTGATCGGCATCTGCCGTTAATTCGTTTAAATGAATATCGCCTTTAATGACGAGCTGAAGCTCCAGCGAATTCGAAATCGTACGAAACGATTGAATGTAACTAACCAGTGACGGAACGCCAAGCTTCGAGATACTGCTCTCCATGGCCATCCGCTCACTTATTTTCTCCACATACTCGGCGGCTTTATCCAGCTTTTTGAGCCTAATATAGCCAAATACCACTTGCAGGTCATTCATCCAGTCATGGCGGTGATGATTGAGAGTTCGAATGGCAGAATTTTGCAGCGATTGTATCGTCCGCGTAGTCCGCTCCGCATGCTCTTTCCGTTCCGTTCGTATCCAGTAAGTCGCAACAGCTATAAGCCAAACAAGAAAGACAGCAGTTAACCACACTTTAGTGGGCCAAATAAGTACGGCAGCGCAGGGCAACAAAATCGTACCCGCTGCGTAATATTTCGCCGTTGTTAAGCGTTCCATCGATTAAACCTACTTTCTTCGTATTTCCTAGCTTATCCAGTATATCATGCGGCCGTCCTACGGTCATCAGCCTTGAAATAAAAAAACCCCGGCCTAGCGATGCAGGCCGGGTCTTGGTGCATATATAAGGTTGTATTAAGCTTCTACTGCTGCAGCTACCGGAGCTTGAACTGCCGGATACACGCTCACTTTTTTGCGGTCGCGTCCCCAACGTTCGAACTTCACTACGCCTTCTACTTTTGCATAAAGCGTATCGTCTTTCCCGATGCCTACGTTAGTTCCCGGGTGAATTTTTGTTCCGCGTTGGCGAAACAAAATGCTTCCAGCAGATACGGTTTGACCGTCAGCACGTTTAGCGCCAAGGCGCTTCGACTGCGAGTCACGTCCGTTCTTCGTGGAACCTACACCTTTCTTCGAAGCGAAAAGCTGAAGATTCAGTTTCAACATAGTTATTCCCTCCTTCTTAAAGGTTTGTGGAGCAAACCTGCTTCGGAAGCATGAACATTAAGGTCTGCCAGGCAAACCTACTTCAAAAGCTTACGCATTAAGAAGTTCATGAATGACGACATGCTTGCCGTATGATTTTGCGATAGTGTCAAGCATAACCGCCATCGATTCCAGCAGCAGCTGCATCCGGCCGTCAGAAGCTTCGTCCGCCAGCGTCGGAATATCCGACGAAAGCCAGCCGTTCTTCATCTTGGCAGGCAGCTCTTCTCCTGCTAAAGCTTCGATCGCGTTAACGGTACCAACCGATATGGCCGATACACCCGCGCAAACGATATCTTTGCCGGGGTTCGCATATTTAGCATGTCCTTCGACTGCAAAAGATACGATCCGTCTGTCAGCGGCTCTTCGTACAAAAGTAACGGTTATCATAGAAATTCCTCTTACGCTTGGATTTTCTCGATTGTTACTTTTGTGAACGGTTGACGATGACCTTGCTTACGACGGTAGTTCTTTTTGGCTTTGTATTTGTAAACGATGATTTTTTGGCCTTTGCCTTGTTTCTCGACTTTGCCTGTTACTGTAGCGCCGGAAACAACCGGAGTTCCAGTTACAAGACCGTCACCTTTAGAAACCGCCAAAACACGATCAAACGTTACGCTCTCGCCTGCTTCAGAATCCAGTTTCTCGATGTAGATAACATCGCCTTCCTGAACTTTGTATTGCTTTCCGCCTGTTACGATGATTGCGAACATTGTTGGTGCACCTCCTTATTTTCGAAGACTCGCCTAATTCAGGTGGTCCGCAGCTTGCGCCGCATACGCTTATTTACCCAATCGGAGCGGTACTTGTACATCTCATTCCTTACGAGGTACGAGACACACACCCAAAGAGTGTACCATACTATGCAAGCTATATCAATTGATCCGCTAAGAAAAATACGATTATTTAGATGAATCATTCCGTTTGGTTGAATGAGCGCCGCAGGCAGGGCAGCGGTCCGATAGCTGATGAACCGCATTTTCACGCGCTTTTTTTCTTGTCATTTCGATCAAGCCAAGCTTGGTCCAGCCCAAAATCGTACATTTCGTTTGATCATTGCGGGATTTCTCGACCAAGCGCTGCATCACCTGCTCGCGATGCTTGTCCTGCTCCATATCGATAAAATCAATAATGATGATTCCGCCTACGTCTCTTACTCTGAGCAATCTGGCAATTTCCTCGGCCGCTTCCATATTGGTGCGAAAAACGGTGTCTTCCAAACCGGAGGAGCCCGTAAATTTCCCCGTGTTCACATCGATAACCGTCAGCGCTTCCGTCTCTTCCCAGATGAGATGCCCCCCGCATGTAAGCGGGATTTTGCGCTCGAAAGCCCTCGTCACCTGCTCCGTCACCCGATACGCATCAAATAAGGATAAGCCTTGCTTAGGCTCATAGCGCTTCAGCCGACCGCGCAGCTGAGGAGTCATTTCCTCCAGCAGGGCCGACGCTTCCTCAAACCTGACGGCATGGTCAATCCAAATCTCATCCATATCGGTTGTTAAGGTATCGCGCACGGCACGGCGCATTAATCCCGCTTCCCTATGCAGCTCGCTGGGCGGCTTCGCATCCAGGCTCCGCTGTACGATACTATGCCAAATTTCCCTTAGCTGCATGACATCCGTCTGCAAGGACAGCTCGCTCTCGGACGCAGCCGCGGTTCGAAGAATGATGCCTTCTTCCTGTTCCCGCAGCTTCTCCCCGATGTACCGCAAGCGGGCACGCTCGCCCTCGGTGCCGATTTTCTTCGAGACGCCGACATAATCAGCGTTCGGCATATAGACAAGCCAGCGGCCGGGCAGCGTAAAATGCGTCGTCACACGTGCCCCCTTACCGCCAAGCGGCTCTTTCATCACTTGAACGAGCAGCTCCTGACCGGGCTTCACCAGGTCTTGTATGAGCGGCTTTTGCTGAGGCTGCTTCTCCAAATGCGGGTGGAGCAGTTCATCAATATACAAAAAAGCATTTTTGGCTAGTCCCACATCAACGAATGCCGACTGCATGCCTGGCAGAACGTTTACGACACGACCTTTGTAGACATTGCCGACCAAACTGCTTGCTTTAGATTTTTCCATGAAAAACTCGACTAGGCGGCCATTCTCCAGCACTGCGGTTTGCAGCATCTCTCCATGTACGTGCATCAACATTTGCTTCATTCCCGACTATCACCTGCCAGTATGCTTTTCATCTATTTTAACTGAAAAGCTCCGACACTGCACGGTTGGGATTATTTTCGGAAAGGCAGCCCTCGACGATCTTCTGCTCCGGCAGCACCTTCACTTCCTTGCTGTGCGCCTCCACCATATAAATCAAATGGTATCTTTCCCTTTGAAACAAACGCGCTACCGAGATTATCGACTGTTTTCCGTTCACGATGATCGGACTTGCGATATGCCCCATCGTGAGAGCTTGCAAGGAAATACGCTCGCGGTACATCAAAAAACGGTAAAATAAAAATGGAACGCTGCGATAATACGTCCAATTCGTCATAACAAGAAAAATACCGACAATCAACAAATTGAGCTGGATGCCATCCTTGGACATCAGCCACGGAAGCAGCGCGGCTATGATCATCAGCGCGCTGAACACCATGCTGATGCGGGCGGACCACAGCAGCATTTTATAGTAATTAACCGTATAGCTTAAGGCTGCTTGCAGCAGCTTCCCGCCATCAAGGGGATGAATCGGCAATAGATTAAATAAGCCAATCATCAAATTCGCCTTCCACACATAGGCCGCCCATTCCGGATCCCACAAGCCCAGCTGTCCGCAGCCCCAAGCCGCAAGCCCCATCCACACATTTTGCAGCGGACCTGCGATAGCTACTACCGCTTCCTCTTTTGCGGGCAGGCCCCCGGCTTCCTCTACCTCCACGACGCCTCCGAAAGGCAGCAGCTTTACTTCGCGCACCGTCCAGCCGAAGCCTAAGGCTACGAATACATGGCCAAGCTCATGCACCAGCACGAGTAAAAACAACGTAATGAGCTCGGCAAAATATCCGGTCATGACCGATCCAAGCATAATGATGACAAACAACGGATGGACCGACCATAAAATCCCTTTCCATTTAATCAATCGGTATCACACCCACCGGATCGATGTACAGGTCGTTTTGCTTCACGGCAAAATAGAGCAAGCTCGGCTGCGTTCCCTCTGCCTTTAACAAATTGCCAATAGGATCTCCCGCTTCAACCCAGTCGTTCACGCTTACCTTTGTTGCGCCGAGCAGCCCGTATACCGTTACGCGCTGGTTGGCATGTTGAATGACGATCGTAGATCCTTTCTCGTCTTGTTCGGTCAATAACAGCACGCGCCCCGTCTCGGCAGCCACAACCTGCCCCTCAGACTTTCCGGCCAGCTCGATGCCGCTCAGGAGTTCCGCAAAGGTTCTCACAAGCGACCCCCCCTCCAGGGGAGAGACAATCGGCAGTTTAACCGTACCGTCCGCGCCTATTGCGGAGCCGCCGTTATCCTTAAAGATAGGAATAAAGGAAGGAGCGCCCGCAAACGTTTCTTTATACCAAGCCGCAGCTGCCGCAAAATCGATTTCATCGGCAAGCGCCTGTTTAACGAGCGCTTGTCCTTTAAGCGTGTATTCATTGTCATAACGGAACATGGCCCAAACGGCTGCAAAAAGCAGCAGCGCGATCGCCAGCTTCCATTTCAGCTCCTTGTGGAAGGTATGCTTGCCCGGCCCATGCCCCGGATCCTTTTTGCCCGTGAGATCAGGCGCTTTGACAAAGGTCTTTTTATCCATAAAACCGTTTTCGTCTCCCCAGCTGGCCCAAGGATTCGGATTTGTTTTCCAGACCACCTCCGGATCGAGCTCTTCCCGCTCGTCCCCCTCAAAATATTCATGCTTGTAGGGGACGGTTGAATTTGCGTACAGGTCCTCGGTTTGCGCATCTCGTGACGATCGATCCGATACGTTCTTGCCTTTCTGCTGCCCCCGCTGCTTTCCGCTTTCCTTCATCGGCATTTCGTTTTCCTCCCCGCTTCCATCGTCATTGCGACAGCTTGTTTCTTTATACATGGATATGTGGGGAGTGAGACAAGTATGCGGACGCGGCAACGACAAAAAAAGCCGTCCCCGATACGGATGACATCCGTTCAGGAGCAGCTTTGTCTGCGGGATGGCCTCAATCGGCCATCTCATATTTTTCTTGATGCGCTTTGATGCTGAATACGAGTCCGATTGACAGCATGTTAAGCAGGAGAGAAGTTCCTCCGTAGCTTACAAAAGGCAGCGTTATTCCCGTAATCGGCATAATGCCAATCATCATCCCGATGTTCTGGAACACCTGGAAGACATACATGGACACGATCCCGATGACGATAAAAGAGGCTCGCAAATCATAACATTTGAAGGCTATGATGATCATGCGATAAATGAGAAGGAAATAAAGGAGCAGGAGTATGGCTGACCCTTGGAAACCAAATTCCTCCCCGATTACGACAAATATCGAATCCGAATACGGATAAGGCACGAAGCCGCCGTTCTTCATATCTCCTTGCAAATAACCGTCACCGCTTAAACCGCCGGAGCCGATGGCAATTTGCGCATTTTCCGATTGATGCCTGTCATTCGCCGTTGCGGTTTCCGGATTGATAAACGTATTGATCCGCTTATGCCAGTGTCCCATTTCCCTATCGTCCAAGTAATTAAAAATTTCCTGGTTAAACATGTTGAACAGAGTGACAAACAAAACTAAACTCGCAACAACGACAGCAAGCCCTGCAATAACATGCGTATATTTTACGTTTCCGATCCACAGCATGCCAAGCACGATAACCAGATATATAATCGCATTGCCTAAATCAGGCTGAATCATGACGAGCATAAACGGTAAAAAAGCGAATGCCGCTATCGGAAGCAAATCATGCATTACCGTCAGCCGGTCTCCCTGCCTGCGTCCCATCAGATAGGCGATACCGATAATAAGCACAATCTTGACGATTTCCGCGGGCTGGAAGGATTGGCCCGCTATGACGAACCAGCCTCTTGCGCCGTTGATGACCGCTCCGAAAAAATATACGAGAATCAACATCGTCACGCCTATGCCGTAAAGGATATGCCAGTTTTTCAGCACGATTCGGTAATCAAACAGCGTTGCCGCGATTGCGACAAAAAAACCTAACGCGTAATAACCAAGCTGTCTCGTATCTGAACCCGCATATTTAGGAAAATTTGCGGTAGCGCTATGGATAACAACCGTACTGATAATCATGAGGAACACTAAAATAATCAGAATTCCCCAGTCCAGCTTTTTTAGTTTGTTAAGCAATTCGTAATCATCCTATTCCAAGAAACTTACGGAAACGTTTGAACGCTCCCGCTTTCTCATCAAGCAGCATGAGCGGAACCATATCGCCGAGGATACGGCGCGCAATGTTCCGATAGGCGATAGCTGCGCGCGAAGCCGGATTCATAACGGTCGGCTCTCCGCTGTTTGCCGCGGAAATCACCTTCTCGTCATCAGGCACGATGCCGACAAGATCGACAGCCAAAACTTGACAAATTTCATCGATATCAAGCATTTCGCCGGATTTCATCATATTTTGACGAATACGATTAATAATAAGCTTACTAGGTATTTTTTCCTGTTCAAGCAAACCGATTACCCGGTCAGCATCACGGACGGCTGCGTTTTCCGGCGTCGTAATGACGATTGCCCGGTCTGCACCTGCGATCGCATTCCGAAAGCCATGTTCAATGCCTGCGGGGCAATCGATAATGACGTAATCATGCTCTTTCTTGAGCTCTAAAATCATATTGCGAACCTGCTCAGGCGTAACCGAATCCTTATCCTTCGTCTGAGCGGCAGGCAGCATGTATAGCTCGTCAAAGCGTTTGTCCTTCACAAGTGCCTGATTTAAACGGCAGCGGCCTTCGGCAACGTCAACCAAATCATAAATGATCCGATTCTCCAGTCCCATGACCACATCTAGGTTACGAAGTCCAATATCGGTATCAACCATACATACTTTTTTGCCAAGCAAAGCTAGCGCGGTACCCAGGTTGGCCGAGGTGGTCGTCTTCCCAACGCCGCCTTTACCTGATGTTACAACAATCGCTTCTCCCATATTCTACACTCCTTTAAACATTATAGGATTATGCCGTATGCGGAATAATTGCGCTAGCTTATCGATTTGCATTCGTCCTTCGCTCAGGAAGGCGAACTCCATTGAAGCATCGCCGGTCATCCATTCCTCGGGCGGTCTGCTGATTACATCTGCAATGCGGAGCTGGGTAGGGCGCATGAGCGATGTTGCGATGATCACATCGGTTCGTCCGCCAATCCCCGCATGCGCTGTGCCGCGCAATGCTCCAAGCACATAAATGTCGCCTGTGCACATAAGGGTGCCGCCTGGATTCAAATCGCCGATTAAAAGTAAATCCCCATCATGCTCATAGGTTTGGCCGGAGCGTATGATAGACGTTAGCACTTGGAGGTTAGGCTGCAGTCCTGACTGTGAATCAACCTTAGGAGCGTCGGACTCGACGGATTGCACCATTAGGTTACCTTGAGACCGAATCACATTTTTGATTCGATCCTTGTCGTCATCTGTGACCTGCCTAGCGCCAAGCTTCACGTGTACGTGTACGAGCGGACCAGTGAGCAGCTGCTGATGCGTTTTCTCCAGCTTGTACTGCAGTTCATCCAGGAGCGTCGCGAATTCACATTTATCGTCGAGAAGGAAGACGAGACCTTCTTTTACACCTTTTATAATAATATGCTGCCTATCGGTCACGTTCGTCCCTCCCCAACCTAATGGATTCTTGATGCGCCTAGTAAAATCCTGCCTGAACGATTATATTATTCCGCATCTTTTTCCGCGTTCGCTTTTGTTTGTCCTTCAAACAATCTTCTCGCCGGCACGTAACAAGCAAGCGCAAAAGCCAGCTGCAAGAACAAGCTCGGAAGAATATGGTCAATGAGTGCCCAAGCGTAGCTTTCATTCGTAATCCGAAAAACGCTGTAAATAAAGTATATAACACTGTCATACAAGATACAGGCAAAACCAATAACGGAGATAGCCATCATGATCGTTGAACGGCGGCGCTCAAGAAGCACGCCCGTATAATAGCCCATTAACCCGATAACAAAAGCATTAATCCCTAGCAAATGTCCAAAATAAACAACATCCTGAAGCATGCCGAAGCTGGCGCCCAGCAGCAAGGCCAGATGGCGTTTGCTGTACAGACCCGAGAAAATAACCATCACAAAAACAAAGTGAGGAATGATCCGATGGCCGAAGCCGGCAGGAATAATCCATGGCATCACAGCTCCCTCGACGATGAAAAGGAGAACCATCAGCAGGATAATTCGGTTCATGCTCATTTGTCGGCTGCCTCCAATTCAGGCACCTGAACGACAAACACCTCAGTCAAGTGATCGAAGCTGGCTGCCAGCTTTACCGAAGCCGTGTAAGTAAGCCCGAAATCGCCGAGCTGCAAGGATTCCACAGTCCCAACAACCAGTCCTCTAGGATAACCATTAACTAAACCAGATGTGATGACAGTATCCTGGATGGTCATTTTATCGTCTTCCGGGATTTTCGTCATGATGAGTCTTGAAGTTTCCTTGTTATAGCTGCTCAAAACACCAAAGGACTCATTCTCGCGACCCAAGATCGTTACAGCGATGGAATTAGACGTCGGCGAAGTCTCATTTAGCTCAGTAATCGGCTTCACTGCTGCCGTAAATGGCGTTACCGAGCTGACCAATCCGATCAATCCATCGATGGTTGTCACGGCCATATTCGGCTTGATACCGTTTTTGGAGCCTAAATTGATCGTCATCGTTCGATTATTCGCTTCGTTACTAACAGAGACAACCTGGGCGATTAGATATTTGTAATTATACATTTCCTTCTGCCGTTCTGTGAACGATAGTTCCTCTTGCAAACGTTTATTCTCTTTCTCTATGAAATTGTAATTAATCTTATCGCGAGAGTACGCGGCAGCCGTAATACGCAGCTGCTCGTTCTCTTCATAGATAGTGCGCAAATTACTGATATCCTCAAAGAAGCCCGCTATATAACCAGCGGGCTTGTAAAACCATTGCTGCACGTATGCTGCCGAGTCCTTTAGAAATTTCTCCGGCCATGATAATTCCTTGCGATCGCTTAGCGAGTAGCCGATGACCGCTATGCACAAAATAAACCCGATCATAAGCATAAACATACGCTTATTTCGCATTAGCTTAAACAGCTCGATCACCTGCCCATTTCATATCCGTTTCCCCTGCGGACCGTATTTAGCGTCTCGAACGAGATGCTGAGCTTCTAGCTTTAAATAAATGGATATTATCAAGCGAACGGCCAGTGCCAATCGCCACACAGTCCAGCGGATTATCCGCAACGATAACCGGCATGCCCGTTTCACGCTGCAGGAGCTTGTCCAAATTGCGCAGCAAAGCGCCGCCGCCCGTAAGCACGATTCCCCGATCCATGATATCGGCAGAAAGCTCGGGAGGACATTTTTCAAGTGTTACCTTTACCGCATCTACAATCGCGTTGACCGTATCGGCCAGTGCTTCCGTAATCTCATCGGATGTAATGGCAAGCGTCTTAGGCAAGCCGGATACAAGATCGCGTCCGCGGATTTCGATCTTTTCGGGACGGTCAAACGGCAGCGCTGAACCAATCTCCATCTTCAGCTGTTCAGCCGTACGTTCGCCGATCATCAAATTGTATTGTCTCTTAATGTATTGCGTAACGGCCTCATCCATCTCGTCGCCCGCTACGCGAATGGAACGCGCCGTAACGATACCGCCCAATGAAATCACGGCTACCTCCGTCGTGCCACCGCCGATATCGACAACCATGCTGCCTGTTGGCTCCCACACGGGCAGGTCAGCGCCAATTGCTGCGGCAAACGGCTCTTCAATCGTATAAGCCTCACGTGCCCCAGCTTGCTTGGTAGCATCCTCTACGGCACGCTTCTCTACCGCCGTGATACCCGACGGAACGCATACCATGACGTTTGGATGGCGAGGGAATAAAGAACGCTGCTTCTGCGCTTGACGAATAAAATATTTTATCATCGTTGCCGTCGTCTCGAAATCGGCGATAACGCCGTCTTTCATAGGGCGAACGGCGCGAATGTTGCCAGGCGTTCTTCCGATCATTTTTTTGGCTTGCTCGCCTACGGCCTCGATTGTTTTTGTATCAGTACGAAGGGCCACCACTGACGGCTCCCTTACCACGATTCCTTTGCCCTTAACGAATACCAGCGTATTAGCTGTCCCTAAATCAATACCTAAATCTTTCGAAAAACCACCAAACATGTTGTTGCTCCCTTCTAATTGCCACATCGCTTTATTATATTACATATGGCCTTGTTCCTTCAAACTTACGAATCTACCGTCTCCGACAACTAAATGGTCAAGCACTTCTATTCCGACGAGCTGTCCGGCCTCTACTAGGCGTTTGGTTAACGAAATGTCTTCCGGGCTTGGCGTTGGATCGCCGCTTGGGTGATTATGAACACAGATAATAGACGCGCTGTTGCGCGAAATGGCTGCACGGAATACTTCGCGAGGATGAACAAGCGATGCGTTAAGCGTACCGACCGACAGGGTTTCGCGGGCTATAATATGATTTTTGGTGTTCAAAAACAAACATACGAAGTGCTCCTTTTTCAAATAGCGGAGCTCTTCCATCACATAGTCCGCCGCATCCTGCGGCTTCCGTACGATAACCGCCTCGCCGATCTGACTGCGCGAAATCCTTCTTCCCAGTTCAATGCCCGCTCGAAGCTGAATCGCTTTGGCAGGGCCAATTCCCCGTATGGCTGTCATTTCTTCCATGCTCATATCCATCAGGTTACGCAAGCTGCCGCATTGCTTTAATATCGCGCCCGCCAAATGTACGGCAGATTGACGCTGCGTGCCCGTACGCAATAGGATTGCAAGCAATTCGGTATGGCTAAGTGCTTCTGCCCCATATTTCATCATGCGCTCTCTTGGACGTTCTTCATGGGGGACATCACGCAAAATCATTGGTTGCGGCAACATGTCCCAATCCCGCCTTTTCAAAGAATCGTTTATTCATATCCTGCCTAATTCTTGAAAAAAAATCCGATCGAAATCATAAAAGCTTAGGCCCAAACGTAACCGGCTAATGGCTTCCTCCGCGGCAAACAAATCGTTTCGCGGAGATATATAAGCAGAATTGCTAGTGCAAGCTTATCCAATGTTACACATCAAAAAACAGCAATGTCATAGGTCGCCAGCATATCAGACAACAGCGATAACGGCAGGCCGACGACATTAAAATAGCAGCCGTCGATCCGCTCCACAATGGTTGACCCTAAGCCTTGTATGCCGTAAGAGCCTGCCTTGTCGCGGGGTTCCCCGGTAGCTGCGTATCTTGCAATCTGGTTCTCGCTGAGAGGTTTCATCATCACCTTGGTCATGCGGTGCGCAACCTTCGCTTCGCCAGTGGCGGAGTTCACGCAAGCGACGCCGGAGTACACTTCATGCCAGCGTCCCTGAAGACGCCTCAGCATGGATTTCGCCTCTTCATCATCCGCAGGCTTGCCTAGCACATCGCCGTCCAGCACGACAATTGTGTCCGCGCCAATAATTATTGACGCTCCATCCTCCTGCTTTTGTTGCAGCATAGGTATGGCCGCATTCGCTTTTCTTAAGCTGAGCTGCTCGACGACTTGTGCCGGCGACCAGCCTGCTTCGATCGTTTCATCCGTGTCAGTAGACAAAATATAAACCGGCAAAGAAAGGTCCAGCGATGCGACCAGTTCCTTCCGGCGCGGTGACGAAGAGGCCAGTACTAGCTGACTAATCGCTTCGTTGCGTGATTGGTTATATGCCATAAAATTATTGCTGCGCTCCTTCGTGCTTTCCTCTGGCGGCCAATAGCCGCTGCTCTACATTTTGCGGTACAACCATATTGCAAGGCAAGCTCCGATGATGCTGAACAGGCTGAGCTGCAAATGAAGCGTCAGGTTGAAACTGAGTACATAGAGATCAATAGCGGGAGACCATGTCGTTTCGATTGGTTTCGTTAAAAAAGAGATGCCAGAAACGGGGGCCAGCCACTGCGCTACCAAAGCGCCGGCAATTAAGCCAAGTATGATAAAAATGAGAAGTATCCAGCCGTTTTTCTTCATCTTTCAACGCCTCTCGCCATGAAATGACACCTAAGACCATTATACGCATGAAGCTATTCGTTTACAATGCGCTGATGGTCGCAAACCATTCTTTTTGCGCAATGACCGCATTCATAACCGCTTTTTGGGTTGACCATAAATGGGCTTGAGAGGGCTTTTTATCATACGCTTCCATCGATTTGGCAGCTGAATTTATAGCTTGTATGATTTGATCAAGATAGGCTTTTCCATCCGCGTCTAGTATACCTATTCGCATCGCTGCGGCATTTTCTGTCCATTGCTGATGCTCGGCTTGCCACGCGGCTGCCGCTGCCGTGCTCAAGGGAGACAAAGCTGGCTGCTCCAGCTGCGCTAATGTTAAATCATCCAACATTTGGACGATTGCCCCTGTCCGTTCAAAGAAGCTTTGCGCGGCTTCTGATTCGCCCGTGAACGGAATTTTTGCAGGGTAGTTGAGGCTAACTTCTTTAATGAATAGATCAATATCCGGCAGCAATCCCCGGATCGCCTGCGCTTTGCTCCGGTCGCTTCCCATACCCGCGTAAACGCGATAATCGGCTGCACTGTTTATTGCTGCTCCTGCTAGACCTTTCTGCTCCAGTTGTTCGAGCGCAGCGTCCCTGCCCGCCGTATTGCTGAATACACCGAACTGCAGCAAATAATAGGTCTGATCCAGCCCCTTAAGGCTGGCCATCGCCGTATTTGCATCGGGATTGGGATCCGTTGTATCGCCCGCTGCCGGCGGCGCCTGCTCTCCAGTGTTTTCCGTCTCGCCAACGACTGTATTAGCGCCTGTCTCATCGTTCGAAATACTGCCTGTAACCTCCTCGGAATCGGGCTTGTTTCCTGATCCGCTCGGGAAGATGCTCGCCCCCGTAAACAAAGACAACAGCAAATAGCCAAACAACGCGCCTGTAGCCAGCGCAGCCGCCACCGATAAGAACACGTTGAACCAAGAAGGCGCTCCGGCCTTGCTTTTCATTCTAGAATATTGACGCTTATTGCTTGTTGATTCTTCGTATAGAAGCTCCTCCTCATAAGGAGGGTGAACCTGACGCGCATCATTTGCAAAATAAAAGCTTTCATCTCCAGCAGCCTGATTATCGTCCGGCTCATCGTCTGCCTCGAATGCGGCTTGCTTCTCTATTGGCTTAACGATTGGCTTCGCGGTCGGTAATGCGCTTGGCATAGCCTTTGGCACATCGACAGGCTTTAAGGCAGATGTCTTTTCCTTTGGTGGAATCGCCGGTTTCGGCTGTGCTGGATCCGGCTTTGCATCCGAATTTCGGATCAGCTGCTCCAATGCGGCAATGTCCTCTTGAAACGGACTGTTCCAAGGGCTGACTTCGCTAATCGCGTGCTGATCCGTAGAAGGATATAGTGGAATGACTTTCATTTTAGCTGGTTTATTCGGAATCGTATTCGTATTCGGTGCCGTGCTGGCCGTGGCAGCTGCCTTGCTTTCAAGGACCTCCTGCTGTTTATCCATGCGGTGCCCTTCTTCGCCAACGGTTTGCCCGTTCCGATCGAAACGGTAAGTAATCCGGTTTTTTTGCGTCACGATAACCACTCCTTGTCCCTTTCTTCTAGTATTAATCTATGAGACTTTTAAGAGATTTAGACCGAGTACGGCAGGTCTTCTGTGTTTTTTGGAGCTGCTTCGATTATCGTATTCTCGTGGGGACCAGCTGCGTGTGGTGACCGGTTGCGCGTGGGGCATGGCTGATCATGGAGGGCAGTTTGATGGCACGGCTGCTCTTGAGGAGCATGGCTGCTCGTGAGGTGGGAATGTTGCATATGAGGAGCACAGCTGCACGTGGGGGATACGGCTGCTCTTGAGGGAGGATGTTGCACATGGGGAGCACAAGCTGCACGTGAGGGACACGGCTGCTCTTGAGGGAGGATGTTGCACATGGGGAGCACAAGCTGCACGTGAGGGACACGGCTGCGCATGGGAGCATGAATGCTCGTAAGGGGCGTGGCTGCGTAAGGTGATCATGGCTGCTCGTGGGGAGCGACTGTGTATGGCGACAACTGAAGGGAACGCGCCTTTGTCATTGCGAGACACGCATTGCTTTGGTGGGCAGCGAACATGGTTGCGCAACCTATGTATCCGTATCGTTTCTAGGTGAGCTAGACTCCAATCAGCATACACCGTCTCGACACACTATACATTTAACAGGAAAAACTCCTGCTAATTCTTTTCCATTATCGGTTTTAGATCATTTAACTGGAATAACTCCTGCTAATATGTGGATCATGCCTCATTTAGCCATTTAGCCTCGAATTTAGATGGATAAATTCCCGTTAAATCAAACTTCTATATCCTCATAGAACGATTAACGGGAATTTTTCCTGTTATTTGCCTCTGCCGGCGAACATGGTTTGCGCAACCTATGTATCCGTTTCGCAGGCTCCCCATTTTCGCGAGGCCCCTAGCTTACAAAGGAAAAGTAATTAGCAATTGCTTACTCAAAAAGCCAGCTAATAGATTGCACAATAAGCAAGTCTATAGGTTGATGTCTAAGCGATGAATGGTGCTGGCGAGCAACGCCCCCAAGGGACAAAGTGGAAGCATATCCGGTTTTTCGGGAAAAGATAATAATATTGGATTTATAATTTGAAGAGAATTTACAGACAAGCTGTGAGGAACTTTTGCGGGCTGTCATTTGCTAAAATATTGGTGCTTACTCTTTTTGCGATAAAGCCCCTTTATATCCCCTTCTTATTATCCCACAACGTCCCCCAAATCTAACTGTCTGCCCGACTTGATTCCGATAAGACTTGACTTGCCTTTTCATATAAGCCGCGCTTGATTTTTCTGTCCTTTTCGCCCAGCTGAGGCTCCGAAAATACACCCAACCCTTCTTTTGTCGCTGCCTTACTTTCTAAAATATAATCCAAAGTCGAATACGCTCTCATACTCAGCAGTCTCAGTACATCTTCCGAATTTAATATGAAGCCTGCCTTGACTGCCTCTCTATATCTAAAAGCTGTTGCTTCTTTCATAAATGTCTTCTCATCGATTATTTTCTCGGCCTTTTCCAGCTGCATGAGCGAAAGACGATCCCGTTTTATCACGGTAATTACTAGACTGACAAGAGCCAAATATCCTGTCGCAGCCAATGCTTGGAGCAGCTCCTCCAGAAGGCTGTCACCCAGCTCGAGCTCTTGCTCGATCCTTCCAGCAAAATAAGAAAACGCGACATGCTCCTTAGCGGCCGGTATAAGGACAATCCGGTTCATTGCATGGTATAGTCTACTGTTTGCTTTAGGGGTCAGTTCTCCGCTCAATCCCAGTTGTTGGCTTGTACTCATTCCCGAAATTAAGGAATTTATTTTACAAAGTTCATCCACCTGAAGTTCCGTCCCGCTTGATTCAAGAATGTCAATGAATGCGTCTATTTCAGTCAAATCCGGCCACATCCTTTATGTTTCTGACAAACCTGTACCTGTCTGCACGCCGACCTAACACGCTCCAGCAAAATCCAGCTACCGATTGCCTTACGCTATTGAATTCCCCTCTACAACTTTCGGAAAAATTCAATACCTTTAGAGCTTCATCATCCTCTTAGCCCACATTACGCTTCCTTTGCTACACTGCATTTTATACAACATAATACGACGCAGCTCAGCAACCTTCAACCTACAATGTAGATTATGCAATAGAATACTTAGTTTCGATTGATTTTCGTCCTGTTGGAGTGCTCTCTGCTGCATTTTCTGCATCATAGCAGGTTGAAGGAGTGCGATATTAGATTTACATTGCAGTTTATGCAGCGTAGAAGAACCTCTTCTGAAAATAGTGCTAATCTAATCATTCGCTATCGCTTTCTATTAATATCCACCAATTGCCGCCCAACTGCTTACCAGCACGCAAGGATATGCGTAAAATAACCTGCGCTCCCGTGATACTCATCCACATGCACATGCACTTGCGCATGCTCTGACTCGCACTGGTGCTTTTTCTTTTGCGTACGCTCCCGCTTGAGCCTGTACTTCAGCCTTTTCAATTCCCCCAATTATCGCTAAAAACACAAAATGCCCGATGATTCCGTAAGGAACCGCCGGGCATTAATTGTTTATTGGTTTGATTTCAACGATTTGGCCAGCGAATCCGCTACCTTCCAAATGTCGCCTGCTCCCATTGTGATGACCAGATCGCCTGGCGCGACCCGTCCTGACAAATAGTCGAACACTTCTTCCTTGGTTGGAAGATAAACCGTATTGGCATTGCTGTTGCTCTTAATTAGCTCTACCAGCTTAAGCGAGGTCACGCCCTCAATTTGAAGCTCTCCCGCAGGAGAGTAAATATCGGTAATAATAACTTCATCCGCCTCAGGAAATGCACGGCTGAATTGCTCAAACAAGAAAAAAGTACGCGTATAGCGCTGCGGCTGGAATACCGCAATAATGCGTTTGCCTGTCGCCTTAGCCGCGCTGATCGTCGCCCTGATCTCTGTCGGGTGGTGAGCATAATCGTCAATGACCAAAATATCGTTGACTTCGCCCAGCACCTGAAAGCGTCGCTTAGCGCCTCTAAACGCTTGAATCGCAACCGCGATTTTGTCAAAGTGCAGGCCTGATTCAAGACAAGTAATAATCGTAGCCATCGCGTTATACACATTATGGAGACCTGGAACCGAAAGCTCCACTTCTCCCAGGGTTGCTCCGTTATGCGTCATCGTAAAGGATACCTTACGGTCTCCAAGCACGATATTTTGCGCCTTATAGTCTGCATCGTTATCAATACTGTAAGTGATCAGCTGCGATTTATTGATATTCCCTTTATACACTCGCGGTATCAGTTCGTTAACCGTCTCGTCATCCGCGCATACAATCGCCTTGCCGTCCGATTTCACCTGCTGCAAAAATTGTACATAAGCGGCTTTCAGCTTACCGAAATCGCCGTCATAATTTTCAAGATGATCCGGCTCAATATTCGTCACGATAGCCAGTGTCGGATGGTAATGAAGGAACGAGCCATCACTTTCATCCGCTTCGGCCACGACATACTCGCCTTTGCCTGCTTTAGCGTTGGTTCCTACATTAACGATTTCTCCGCCGATAATATAGGTAGGATCCGCATCGCAATTTTCCATGACAAGCGCGATCATCGAAGACGTGGTCGTCTTCCCATGCGCGCCGGCTACCGCGATGCCTTTGCCTGCGTTCATCAATCTAGCGAGCATTTGCGATCGGTGCAGCACTGGAATGTTCAGCTCCTCCGCTGCCACCCGTTCAACGTTATCCTTGGAGAGCGCTGTCGAGTAAATGACCAGGTCCGCCCCCTTCACATGCTCCGGCTGATGACCGATAAAAATGCTGGCACCATTTGCTGCAAGCTTCTCTGTTAATTCTTGACGCGCGACATCGGACCCAGTCACTTTATAGCCCATTTCCAGCATAACGCGGGCAATGGCACTCATTCCGTAACCGCCGATTCCGATGAAATGAACGTGTTCTGCCGTATTCAAAGACGGTTCACCAACCTTTTTCAGAATCCGAGTCATACAAAATGCGGGAGCGAACGTCAGCAATTAAATAAAGCGTGCCTGTTACGACCCCGAGGTCTGTTTCCCCGGTTAACTGTTGTAGTTTTTGTAATGCTGTATGCCAATTTTGTTCTACTACAAGCTCAAAAGCATACTTATCCGGCTGCTGCTGCCGCATTTCATGCACCAATTCAGCCAATGCAGAGGCTTCTTTTTTCATTCGAAAATCAGGCTCGGTCACAATAAGCGTATCCACTATTGGTAGTATATGCTTAAGTACTTCCTGATGATTCTTATTCTCCAGCATCCCCATCATCAAATGTAAACGGTCATACTTATATGTGTTGGCCAGCGCATCCGCGAGCGATTCCGCGCCTTCAGGATTATGTGCGCCGTCGATCAGAATGCGGGGCTGCTGCGATACCATTTCCAGGCGTCCTGGCCATGCCGCTGCTTTCAGTCCTTCTGCCAAAATATCATCTTCGACCACTAACGCATTGTATTGGCGCAGCACCTCAAGGGTCATAACCGCAACGGCTGCATTGGTCCGTTGATGTGCGCCGTTTAGCGTGATCGTTAACGGCTCGATGCTGCGGAATAAATTATCAAAGCGGAAGGTTTGCTCGTTTTCGCGAACCGAAAGCGCCGTTTCATGGAAATGCTCCCCGAGCAGGTAAAGCGTGCTTTTCTTCTCCGCTGCAACACGCTTGATGACATCAACCGCCTCAGGCTGTGCTACCGCGCTAATGACTGGAATCCCAGCTTTGATGATGCCGGCCTTCTCGCTCGCCACGGCTTCGATGGTATCGCCGAGCCGGTCCATATGGTCATGGCCGATATTCGTAATCACCGTTACGACAGGCTGCACAATATTCGTCACGTCAAGACGTCCGCCAAGGCCAGTCTCCCATACGACATAATCGGGATAAGTAACCTTCGCGTAAAAAAGAATGGCAAGCGCGGTCGATACTTCAAACATCGTTGGCGAGCCAAGCTCCGTTTCCGCAAGCGCCTCAACATGGGGCTTCAGCTCATTCGCCAGCCGAAGCAGCGTTTCTTCTTCTATATCGATGCCGTTATATTGAAAACGGTTCGTGAATTTCGTAATATACGGCGATGTAAACGTTCCTACGTCATATCCGCCGCGCAGCAAAACGCTGGTCAGATACGCGCAAGTCGAGCCTTTGCCGTTCGTTCCTGCAATGTGAATAAATTTTAGTCTGCGATGCGGATTTTCTAACAGCTCCATCAGCTTTTCAATCCGTTCAAGACCCGGACGAATACCGAATGGAATAAGCCCGTTGATCCAATCCACCGCTTCCCGGTAGGATTGCAGCGGCCCTTCCGGCCGCTGCTCTATCTGTTGATTCGTCATCCTAATCGTACCTTCTTCCGTTTTGCAGCGTTATCCGCGCAATTCCGCAATTCTAGCAAGTACCTTGTCGCGTTTATCTGCATAATCGTTCATTTTGGCGCGCTCTTCGTCAATGACTTTAGCCGGTGCCTTCGCTACGAAGCCCTCATTGCCAAGTTTCTTCTCGACCCGCTCCACCTCAGCGTTCAAATGCTGGTGCTCCTTCTCAAGACGGGCGATTTCCTGCTCGATATCGATCAAGCCTGCAAGCGGCAAATAGAGCTCGGCTCCGGTTAGGATAGCCGTCATTGCTTTGTCCGGCGCGTTGACATGAAGGCCGGTCTCCAAGCTTGAAGTACCGCAGAAACGTTTAATGAACTCTTCATTGCGGGACATGATTGCCGCTTCCGCCTCGCTGGACGGCTTGATCAGCATTTCAATCTTTTTGCTCATCGGCACGTTCACTTCCGCACGGATGTTCCGCACCGCGCGGATCATTTCCATCAACAGCTCCATTTCTTTAACGGCATCCGGCGCCTCAAGCGCCTTGTCATATACCGGCCATTCAGCCAATGTGATCGTGTCGCCTTGATGAGGCAAATGCTGCCAAATCTCTTCGCTGATATACGGCATGAACGGGTGAATCAGACGCTGCGTGCGGTCAAGCACGTACGCGAGCACCGATTGCGTTGCCTTTTTGGCGGCTTCGTCCGTGCCATAAAGGCTAAGCTTAGCGAATTCAATGTACCAGTCGCAAAGGTCATCCCATATGAAGTTGTACAGGATCCGTCCGGTTTCGCCGAATTCATAGCTCTCGATTAGACGGGTCACGTCACGAACGGTTTCATTCAAGCGATGCAAAATCCAACGGTCTGCCGTGCCTAGGTTAACCGTAATATCAATATCCCCGGCTTCAACGCCTTCTAGATTCATCAGCGCAAAGCGCGAGGCATTCCATATCTTGTTCGCAAAGTTACGCGCTTGCTCAACCTTCTCCCAGCGGAAACGCAAATCCTGTCCCGGCGTGCTGCTTGTCGAAATCATATAGCGCATCGCATCCGCGCCGTACTTCTCAATAACCTCAAGCGGATCAACGCCGTTGCCCTTTGACTTCGACATCTTCTGACCTTCGGAGTCGCGAACGAGACCGTGAATCAGCACATCCTTGAACGGAGACTGCTCCGTAAACTCAAGCGCCGTAAAGATCATCCGCGCCACCCAGAAATAGATGATATCATAGCCCGTTACAAGCACATCCGTCGGGTAAAAACGTTTCAGATCCTCCGTTTGATCCGGCCAGCCGAGCGTCGAGAACGGCCACAGCGCGGAGCTGAACCAAGTATCGAGCACGTCGTTGTCCTGGCTAAGGTGATCTCCTGCCATGTCCTCGCGGGAAACATGCATCTCGCCGGTCGTTTCGTCATACCAAGCCGGAATTCGGTGGCCCCACCACAGCTGCCTGGAAATACACCAATCGCGTACGTTTTCGATCCAATGCAAATAAATCTTCTCGAATCTCTCCGGTACGAAATTGACGCCCTTACCAGCCTTCTGGGCCGCGATCGCTGCTTCGGCAAGAGGCTTCATGGCTACGAACCATTGCGTGGAAAGGTACGGCTCTACTACCGCGCCGCTGCGCTCGCTGTGTCCAACCTGGTGCACATGATCTTCGATCTCGACGCATACGCCCTGCTCCTGCAAATCCTTGACGAGCTGCTTGCGGCAATCCGCGCGGTCAAGGCCCTGATACGGACCCGCTTCCGCATTCATCGTGCCCGTCTCGTCCATGACAATAATCTGCGGCAGGCCGTGGCGCTCGCCTACCTCAAAATCATTCGGATCATGGGCCGGCGTTATTTTTACCGCGCCTGAACCGAATTCTTTATCTACATACTCGTCGGCGATAATCGGAATCTCACGCCCAACAACCGGAAGTACGATCATCTGGCCGATCAGATGCTTATAGCGGTCATCTTCGGGATGGACGGCAACCGCCGAGTCGCCGAGCATCGTTTCCGGACGTGTCGTTGCAACGGTAATAAAGCCTGATCCGTCTTTAAGCGGATATTGGAGATGATACAAATGCCCGTTAATCTCTTTATGCTCAACTTCGATATCGGATAGGGCCGTGCGAGCGGCAGGATCCCAGTTAATGATTTTTTTGCCGCGGTAAATCAAGCCCTTCTCGTAGAGACGGACAAACACCTCGCGGACAGCCTTCGAGAGACCTTCGTCAAGCGTAAACCGTTCTCTTGAATAGTCGAGGGAAAGGCCCATTTTCGCCCATTGGTCGCGAATCGTATTCGCATACTCATCCTTCCATTCCCACACCTTCTCCAGGAAGGCTTCACGGCCAAGATCGTAACGGGAGATCCCTTGCTCCCGCAGCTTTTGCTCCACTCTTGTTTGAGTCGCTATCCCTGCGTGGTCTGTTCCCGGCAGCCAAAGCGCATCATACCCCTGCATCCGCTTTGTTCGGATCAAAATATCCTGCAGCGTAAAATCCAACGCATGACCGATATGCAGCATTCCGGTAACGTTAGGCGGCGGTATGACAATCGTATAGGTTTCCGCATCCGGGCGTTTGCCTGCCTCGAAAAATTTTCCCTGCATCCAGTAATCGTACCATTTCTGCTCGGCTGCCTTCGGATCATAGGTTGTCGGCATTGCCGTTGTCGTTTGATTTTCTGACATTCGTTCCATCCTCCATAAATCGATCTGCAAAAACAAAAAAAACCTATCGCCCTTATCATAAAGGACGAAAGGTTTAGCTTCCGTGGTACCACCTTTGTTCCACGCGAACAAGATCCGCATGACACTCAAACAGATAACGGCTGCGGCCGGCCTGACTTCGGTAGAGCACAGGTTGCTCGTACTTGGCTCAGGCAACTCCGGGGCGACTCGTAGCAGTCACTTCCTGCGGAACCTCTCAGCGTAACGGTTCCACTCTCTGAAGGCTTTGCTGCATACTATTCCCCTTCAACGTCGTTATAACGCATATATATCTTTAATCATACCTTTGTTACACGGCTGAGTCAACCAAACACACGCAAGAAATGCCCCTATCGCTCAACTTTTTGAGCAATAAGGGCATTTTCGCCAATCTTAACCTTATGGAATATATAATAGCTGTCCTTCCGACACGCTGGAATCATCCAAACGGTTATAAATTAGAATTTCTCTCGGATTTAAGCTGTATCGCGAGGCGATGACTTCCAGTGTCTCATCCCGCTGTACGATACACATTCTGATTTTACGGAATTCCGTATCCTCGGAGCGTTTGCCAAGAAATAAGTTTTTCCATTCAATCTCGTCACCCGATGCTTGAACCCGTGCTTGTTCATCTGCCCGCTGCTGCGCGATAACCTGCTCGGCAGCCTCGCGGACCGCCTGCTCGCGCCTGCTCGTTTGGAGCAGCGTGAGTATGCCGACATCGGCAGGCAAGCCTGTTCCGTCTTGAGGCTGCTTGCCTGAAAAAGCAATCCGCAGCTCTTGTTTTTCCGGTTCAGGCTCCGGCCTCTGAAGCGGCGATGCGTCTGCAAAAGGCGATGGAGGAGGCTCGGTCGCTTCCAACTCAAGCTCCTGACGCTCCTGTTCAAACGCTGCCTGCGATGCGGAGAATTCGGCTTCGTCCTGCTCCTGCTCCGCATTCTGTGCGGCCTCCGCAAACGTCGAGGACGTTGCAAGCCAGCCATCATGGCTGGTTTGCTGCGAGGCTAACGTGATTTCCCGCTCGGCGGCTTGTTCAGCTTCCTCTTCTTCCGGCTGCTGCTCAGAGGCTGCGAACAGCTGGGCCGACGACCAGCCTGATTCGGATGCTATGGACGAAATCGTCACCGTAGCTTCTTGCTCATCCGACAGTTCCGGCTGCTGCTGGTATAGAATTTCCTCTGGCGCAGCAAAAGGATTCTCTTCCGCTATGTACGGCTGTTCGTTAGCGGCATTCTGATTAAATATAAACTCCGATGGGCTCTCGTCAAATACTTCCCTCTGATGTACGACTGTGAACGGTTCTTCCCGCCACATTTCTTCCTGTTCTTGAACCGGCTGGGCAGAAATCCCGCGCAGGGATAAAACGCCCGTAATGTTCAAGGTGCGAGCGGACAATAGGTCGACGTCAAAATTATCGATTTCAATCGAAATATCGTCCAGTCGTGATATACGGTTCATCGGCAGCGTTATTTCGACCGGAATCCAATGCTCCAGCGTCAACGAGTTTTCGGAATCATTTTGACTCCTGTATACTCCGCTCAGAAGAAGCTGCCCTCTAAGAACGGCATGGTCCCCCTGGTCGATCACCTGAATACGGGGAACAAGCTCAATTTCCTCCAGCTCGTCAATTGCCGCAACATCATCGGGCAAATGGACGCGCTCATACACGTCAAAGCGTAATCCGTTCGTTTGATCCGACACGCCTCAGTCCTCCCCTCTCATACTGAATGCTTGGTCTAACGTTACATTCACTACTTATCTATATGGTAGGATGGGCAGGAGCATGACTATCAATTTGACCGATGATGTATCTTTTCTGAAAGCTCTGCCAGCCACTGCGGCCAAGGAGAAACAACTTCCTTATGCAAATCCGTCAAAGGATGCGGAAAAACCAGCTTCTCCCCATGCAGCGCCTGATGGTTCAGCAGCCGGGTATCGCCTCCGTACAAACCGTCCCCGACCAGCGGATGGCCGATATGGCTGAGATGGACCCGTATTTGATGCGTGCGTCCGGTCTCCAGTTTTACTCGTATGAGCGACATCCGGGCATTTGAAGCAACGACCTCGTAATGGCTGATTGCTTGGTCCCCGTTCCCGGAAACCCGCCGTCTTGCGCGATGGTGGCGATCCTTCCCAATCGGCGCATCAATCGTGCCTGCTGCTTTGGACAACTGCCCCTGCACCACGGCGACATAATGCCTATCGACGGCCTTTGCTCTCATCGCCTCGTCAAGTTTCCACTGGGCCAGGTCATTTTTGGCGTACAAAACAGGACCGGACGTATCGTCGTCCAAGCGATGGATATGCCGTACATTTTGCGGATCGCCTTGGCTGAGAAGATGCCTTGCAGCCGCCTCATCCAAGGTACCGCTTTGGCCCGGAACCGATCCGTGAACGGCCATTCCGGCCGGCTTGTCGAGCACGATGCAGAAATCATCCTCATAAAGCACAGGCGGCATTTCCGCCTGCGCGTGCGGGCGAATATTTCGGTAGGCAGCGTCTGTGCGCGGATCAACCGGTGGGAATGCGAGCAGCTGAAGCATGTCGCCGTTCCACTGAATGCCCCCGATCGAAAATAAACGATTAATCCACTTCTGCGGAAAAAAGGAACGGGCCAGCAGCCACTGCCGCACTAAATGCGGATGGCTGCCAGCCCGCGGCTGCGCAAGCTCCGGCAAAGCTGCCGGTTCCTTTTCCGAAATGGGATCCATGGCTGCAGTGGCGGAAATGGCCGGTAAAGCTGTCCAGTCAAGCTCCAGCCATTGTCCGTTCCTCTTCATATGACCATCAAGCATGTCATTTCCTCCCAAACGTAAATACTGAGGCGGATGCTCCGCTTCTCTTACAAGCCTTTTCCCTAACGATTAACGCGGTTCGTCTTACAGACGTCCAAATGCGATATCATGCGCTTCGATCGTAGCATCAATATCTTCATCCGTATGAACGGCGGAGACAAACATGCCTTCGAACTGGGAAGGAGCCACGCTTACACCCAAATCGAGCATCGAGGCAAAATAGGCCTTGAATCTCTCGAGGTCGGATGTTTTCGCCGATTCAAAGTTAATAACGGTCGAATCCGTGAAGAACGGGCATACCATCGAGCCGACGCGATTGATCGTGTTCGGAATGCCGTGTTTGCGCGCATTCGCTTCAAAGCCAAGCTGCAGTCTCACCGCTTGACGTTCCAGCTGCTCATAAACTTTAGGCGTAAGCAGGCTCAGCGTCGCATAGCCGGCTGCCATCGCGAGCGGATTACCGGATAAAGTACCCGCTTGATAGATAGGACCGCTAGGCGCGATCAGCTCCATCAGCTCACGCTTGCCGCCGTATGCGCCGACGGGCAATCCGCCGCCGATTACTTTGCCGAAGCAGGTGAGATCCGGCTTGATGTCATACAGTCCCTGCGCGCAGCTGTAGCCCACGCGGAAGCCCGTCATGACCTCGTCAAAAATAAGAACGCTGCCGTACTCTGACGTTACATCCCGCAAGCCCTCCAGAAAACCAGGCAATGGCGGAACGACGCCCATATTGCCGGCAACCGGCTCAACGATAACGCAGGCAATTTCTTCGCCAAACTTCTCGAAGGCGAGCTTTACCGATTCAATATCGTTGTAAGGAACCGTAATCGTATGTGAAGCAACGTGTTCAGGGACCCCTGGGCTATCTGGCAGTCCAAGCGTCGCAACACCTGAGCCTGCTTTGATCAGCAAGCTGTCCGCATGACCGTGATAAGAGCCTTCGAATTTCAAAATCTTGCTGCGCTTCGTGTAACCGCGCGCGAGCCTTAACGCGCTCATGGTCGCTTCCGTTCCCGAGTTAACCATGCGGACAATATCCACCGAAGGTACACGCTCGCAAACGAGCTCGGCCATTACCGTTTCCAGCTCTGTAGGGGCGCCGAAGCTTGTCCCCTTCTCGGCCGTCCGTTTAATGGCATCGACTACCTCCGGGTGGGCATGACCCATAATGAGCGGTCCCCATGAAGCCACATAGTCAATGTAGCTGTTGCCATCGATATCATAGATGCGGCTACCTTGCCCCCGCTCCATGTAGACCGGATTTAAACCAACCGATTTGAAAGCTCTGACGGGGCTGTTCACGCCGCCGGGAATCACCTTCTTCGCTCTTGCGAAAGCAGCAACCGACCGCTCGTCATTTCTAAGGTTCGACTTTTCACTCATTGCTTACACCTCTCCCTTTAACCAGCGTGCCGCATCCTTTGCATGATACGTGATGATGAGGTCGGCGCCGGCGCGTTTCATGCCGAGCAGGGTTTCCAAGACGATCGATTTCTCGTCAATCCAGCCATTTGCGGCCGCAGCCTTTACCATCGAGTACTCCGCGCTAACGTTATAAGCGACAACCGGCAAATTGTATTTATCCTTCAGCAGTCTCAATATATCCAAATAGGAAAGTGCGGGCTTTACCATTAGCATATCTGCGCCCTCTGCGATATCCGTCTCCGCTTCACGGAGCGCCTCGCGTACGTTCGCCGGATCCATTTGATACGTTTTGCGGTCGCCGAATTGCGGCGCGGAATGGGCGGCGTCCCGGAAAGGACCATAGTAAGCCGAAGCGAATTTTACCGAATAGGACATGATCGGAACATCGCTGAAGCCTGCATCGTCAAGTCCTTGGCGAATCGCAAGCACGAAGCCGTCCATCATATTCGAAGGCGCGATAATATCCGCGCCGGCTTCCGCTTGCGACACTGCAGTCTGGACAAGCAAATCCAAGGAAGAGTCGTTATCCACCTCGGCTATCCCTGATTCCTCATGCAAATGAACGATGCCGCAGTGGCCGTGATCGGTAAATTGGCATAAGCAGGTATCCGCTACGACCACAAGCTCCGGCGCCCACGCTTTCACCGCGCGGATAGCCTGTTGCACGATGCCGTCCGAAGCATATGCCGAGGTGCCAAGAGCATCCTTGTGCTCGGGAAGGCCAAACAGCAGTACGGATTGGATGCCTGCCTCAACGACATCGCGGATCTCTTGCTCCAAAAGATCCATCGAAAGATGATAGACGCCCGGCATCGATGGAATTTCTTCTTTTATATTATGGCCATGCGTTACGAAAATCGGATAAATAAAATCATTAACGCTCAGCACCGTTTCCCTTACAAGGTTTCGAAGTGCGGCGGTTTTGCGCAGTCTGCGGTTTCTTACTGTCGGAAAACTCATCATTTATTATTCCTCCCTTACCGTCATGGCAAGTTGTTTTTGTTGATAATCCACGATCGCCTGAAGCAGGCCGTCCAGCGTCGAATCCTCAGGCTCAATGGTTACCTTTAGTCCTGCCGCGACTGCCGTCTTGGTCGTGATGGGACCCATGCTGGCAATCGGTATTCCCGCAAGAAACTCCACCGGATCCGTGATCCCTTTGCGTCTCAATACTTCAAGCAGATTGGTTACGGTGGAGGAGCTCGTGAATGTGATCATATGTATCTCTTTTTCAAGAATCCATTCGAGCGCGAGCTCATCCTGCTGCTCTGCAAGCACCGTTTCGTATACATCTATCTCGGTCGCAAGAAGGCCCAAGGCGTTCAGCTCGCGCGGCAATACTTCGCGGGCAAGATCGCCTCGCGGCAGCAGTACCCGCTCTCCCGCTTTGAGCTGCGGACTAAGCTGCTCAAGCAAACCTTCCGCATGGAACTTCATCGGAAGCTCCTCGGCAATCAAGCCGCGGGCAGCCAGCGCTGCCGCTGTCTTAGGGCCTACCGCCGCAATTTTGGCGCCAAAAAATCTTCTGATATCGATTTGGAATTTACGAAGCCAGCCAAAGAAATACTCTACGCCATTTACGCTGGTGAACATCAACCAGTGATATTGCTCTGCCAGCTCAAGTTTCTCGCGAAGGGCTTCAACCGCTTCCGGAGCCGAAGGCTCGATCGTCTCAATGACGGGAAACTCGCAGGGCTCTCCGCCCAGCGTTTCGATTTGGTCCGCGAGCTCGCTCGCCTGCGCTCTAGCTCTCGTCACAAGCACGCGCAGGCCGAATAACGGCTTGTTCTCGTACCATTTCAGCTTTTCGCGTTGAAGTACAACCTCGCCCACGACAATTACGGCCGGAGGCTGAAAATTCGCCGCTTTAACGATTTCCTCGATCGTCTCCAGCGTTCCCACAATGGTACGCTGCTCAACCCGCGTACCCCAGCGCACAAGCGCAACAGGCGTTTGCGGCTGCTTGCCGTGCTTCATCAGCTGATCCGCAATATATCCTATTTTGGCAACGCCCATCAGGAAAATAAGCGTTCCCGTTGCATTCGTAACTTTATCCCAATGAATGGAACGGTCAAGCTTATCCGGGCTCTCATGCCCCGTAATAATAGACAACGATGAAGCAAAATCACGGTGCGTCACCGGAATACCCGCATAAGCAGGTACGGCAATCGCAGAGGTAATGCCGGGTACGATCTCAAACTCGATTCCGTTATCATAAAGCAGCTCAGCTTCTTCTCCGACACGTCCGAATATCGTTGGATCGCCGCCCTTAAGGCGTGTGACAATCTTGCCCTGCAGCGCCAAGTCTACAAGAAGCTGGTTGATATCCTCCTGCTTCATCGTATGGCGGTCAGGCAGCTTTCCGACATAGATCCGCTCCGTCCCCTGCTTTACATAACGAAGCAATCTAGGGCTCGCTAACCGGTCATATACGACAACGTCGCATTCCTCCAGGCATTGCAGTCCTCGAACCGTAATCAGCTTTGGATCTCCCGGTCCAGCGCCAACCAAGTATACCTTCCCCTTGTCCAAGCTTGTCATCCCCCAATTTCAGCTAAAATACGGTCCGCGCCGCGTGCGACGAGTGCTGCTGCAACATCCTTGCCCAGCTGCTCAGGATCAGTCCCCTGCATGACTTCCTTCAACAGTGTCGCTCCGTCAGGCGAGCCGACCATTCCTGTCATCGTCAGATTGCGTGTGCCGTTTTGGCCTTCAACCTCTTCGCCCATGATGCAGTATGCGCCAATCGGAACTTGGCAGCCGCCGTTCAGGGACCCTAAGAAGCTGCGTTCCGCGCGAACGGTAAGCTCGGTTTCCTTATCGTTAAATAAACCAAGCAGCTCCCGAATCTGCTTGTCGTTCTCGCGGCATTCTATGCCAAGCGCGCCTTGCCCGACAGCGGGCAAGCATACGTCTACGGGGATATTCGCGGATATCCTGTCCTGCCAGCCCATGCGCGTTAGACCCGCAGATGCAAGCACGACCGCATCGAAGCCTTCGGTTTCCAGCTTACGGATACGGGAATCGATGTTCCCGCGAATGGATTCCAACTGCAGATCCGGTCTCGCGTTTTTGAGCTGGCAGGAACGGCGAAGGCTGCTCGTCCCGACTCTCGCGCCTTGAGGCAGATCATCGAGTCCGCCGCCATGGCGGGTAACCAGGCAGTCTCTCGGATCAACGCGCTTCGGAATCGCTCCGTTCATTAATCCTTCCGGCAGCTCGTAAGGCATGTCTTTCATGCTATGAACCGCCAAATCGATCTCGCCGTCCATAAGCGCTTGTTCGATTTCCTTTACAAACAAGCCTTTCCCGCCAACCTTGGACAACGTGACATCCAGGATCCGGTCTCCTTTGGTTACGATCTTTTTCACTTCGAACGCGTAATCAAAGCCATGCTTCTCGCTAATCCTTTTCAGCTCGTCGATCACTTGCCCGGTCTGCGTCAATGCGAGCGCGCTTTGCCTTGTCCCTACAACGATGACGCGTTTTCCTTGATTATTCTCCATTATGTAAGCCCCCTGTCTATCCGATGAAGCAGGCTCTGCAGCCACTCCTCGATGTCCATATTATGCCGTTTATGCTGCATGGCTTCTTCCGCCGCAAGCTTCAGTACGGCTTGACGCTGCCGCTCATCCAAGCCTTTGCTAAATACCGCTTCGCGCAAGCGGCGAAGCTGTGCGGTTATTTCTTCGTATTCCGGGCCATATTGCGCCGCAAGCTCCTTCTTGATCCGCTGGGATAAAGCCGGGCTTGCTCCCGATGCGGTAACAGAAAGCAGCAAATCCCCTCGTCGCAAGGTCGAGGGGGAAATAAACGAGCCATTGCCCGCCTCATCCGCCGTATTGACCAAAATGCCAAGCCGCTCCGCCGCGGCAGCAATAACGGCGTTTACGCGTTTATCATTTGTTGCCGCAAAAACCAGCCGCGCTCCGCTTAGGTCGCCTTCCTCATACTCTCTCTGGCAGCTGTTAATTTTCCCCTCGGCCGCTAAGTCTGCCATTTTGGGGGTTAACAACGGGCTGATCACCCACACGTCATCCGCTCCGGCATCCAGAAGACCCAGCAGCTTCCGCTCTGCGATGGCGCCGCCGCCGATAACAACGCAGCGTCTGCCTCTAAGCTGCATAAATACCGGATAAAAACCATTCATCGGAGCATTGCCTCCCATGCTTCGTTCGATTGTCCGTTAATGGAATGAGGAAAAATAATTCGAGAATAAATTCAGGAGCAGCAATCCGAACGAAAATATGTACAGCCGCGCCAGCTGGAGTCCAGGCCGCTTCAGCATGGCTCTCTGATACACGTAGATGATATATACGATCAAAGTCCCAAAGGATGAAAGCACCTTCCAGTCCAGCAGCAGAGAGGGCCGTCCTTCGACGAGCAATGAGGTCACTGCGATAGCAAGCGACATGGCAAGCAAAGGAACACCGATTATGACAGCCCGGTCGCCGTAGCGTTCAATCATATCCAAGCTTGGCAGCCTGCGAACAAAGTTGGTCCATCGTTTTCGTTTCAACTGATTGTGCAAAAACAAATACATGCCCGCGAACAAGGCTCCGACCGTCAATGCTGCGTAAGCGCATAGCACTAGACTGATATGGATGTATAACAGCTCTCTTGTTGTCTTCCATACCCCCAGCGACTCGCCGTTTCCGGGATTGCTGTAGAGATTCAACGCCAACACGGCAAAACCGACGACATTAACGAAAAACACGATAAAATCAATTTTGATAAACCGGCTGATGACTAACGATATCGTAACTAAAAGCCAAGAAAATCCTAACCAATATTCGAATGCCGTTACGGCGGTCATTTGCAAATGCGACACGATGCGGGAAACTAAATAACCAGTCTGTAATACCCAAACAAAAATAAGCAGCCCTGTACCCATCCGTTTCGCTCTCCGACTTGCATTCATAAAGTCGGAGAAGTAAAACAGCAGGCTCAGGGCGTAAATATAAAGTATCGCATCATATAAAAAGTTTTGCGTCACCATAGCTCCTCCACCTTGCAGCCCTCTATCTTGTAATAGGTGCTAATACCGCCGCAGCTGCATGGGGTTGAACATTTTTCTTTTTTGCTGCAGCGACAGTATCTGTTGCCGCTTCAAGCTCCGCTTGACGCGTTTTAGCAAGCTCATCCTCCAGTGCAAACAGCTTAACGAACATGTCCATCGCTTCGTCCGCCCGTTTCTCACCGGCCATTTCTTTGATACGCAAAATCGGGTCCTGCATCATTTGGTTCACAATGCTCTTCGTAAGCTTGCGGATGACCTTCAGCTCATGCTCGCCAAGATCAGGCAGCTTGTTCGTCAAGCTGTTCATCGTCTCCTCATGAATGCCGGCCGCTTTGGTTTGCAGTGAACGGATAAGCGGAACTACGCCTAACGTTTTGTACCACTGCTCAAACAATTCCATTTCCTCCGCAATCATAGCTTCGATCTTGGCAGCCTCCTGACGGCGATGCTCCAAGTTGCTCTCCACTATGCCTTCCAAATCGTCGATATCGTACAGGAAGACGTTCTCGACTGCTGCGATCGACGGATCCAGATCGCGCGGAACCGCAATATCGATCATAAAGAGCGGCTTCGCTTTTCTGCGCTGCATGGCAGACGCAACCTGTTGGCGCGTTAGCACGTAGCCATCCGAGCCTGTCGAACTGATAATAATATCCGCTTCATGCAGTTTCTCTCCCGCTTCTTCCATGGACCAGGCAACACCGTTAAACTTGTCAGCCAGCTGAGTTGCCCGTTCATACGTCCGGTTAACGACGACGACACGGTCCGCGCCGTTCGCGTACAAATGCTTAGCGGTAAGCTCGCCTGTCTCGCCAGCGCCGATAACCATGACGGTTTTTTTATTGAATTGTCCAAAAATCCGTTTGCCAAGCTCGACTGCGGCATAGCTGACGGAAACCGCCGATTCGCCGATCGACGTTTCGGAATGGGCACGCTTTGCTAACGTAACGGCTTGTTTAAACAGCATATTAAAAACAGTGCCAGTGGTCTTCTGCTGCTGCGCGAGCAGGAAGGCGTTTTTCACTTGGCCCAAAATTTGCGTTTCGCCAATGACCATCGAATCAAGCCCGCTGGTAACCCGGAACAAATGATCGATTGCCTTCTCGTCCTCATACATATATAAATGGTTAGTGAAATGCTCTCTTGGCAGCTTGAACCATTTTTCCATAAAGCTGCGAATGTAATGCCCGCATAGATGGTGCCTGTCTACTACCGCATAAAGCTCCGTACGATTGCAGGTCGCTACTATGACACATTCCATTATGCTTTGTGTCTGAATGAGCTGGATCAATGCCTCCGGCAAATCCCTTTCCGCGAACGCAAATTGTTCTCTTACTTCTACGGGAGCCGTTCGATAATTCAGTCCTACTGCGATAATGTGCATGCGCGGTCACCTGCCTCCTTCTCCTATGCTCATAAGCCATTGATGTTATCGATTATTATAGCATAGTTAGATCTTCAGATAATGTTCATTTATGAATAATATTTGAAAAGTACAGTCTCATTATTCCCTATTCATGCAAAGAAATAACCATGGATATCATCCATGGTTATTTCGCTATGAGTAATAAGTTTTAAAGCTCCTATACGAGCTCAGTTTGTTTCATCTTTGGTTCTTCCACTTGCAGTTCGCCCATACCGCGTACAAGCTTCTTCGCATAAGTTGCCTTTGGCTTCAGTACAGCGAGCATGTAGTCGATCGCAAGCTGAGGATCTACAGTTTCACCGCAGGTATAACAGTCTAGCGCAGCAAAGCCTCTCTCTGGATACGTATGAATCGAGAGGTGACTCTCCGACAGCAGCACGAGCACAGTTGCGCCTTGAGGATCGAATTGTTTTGCTTGAACCGACAATACAGTAGCACCACATGCTTCAGCAGCCTCTACCATGTGTGATTGCAAAAATTCAGCGCTGTTCAGTAGATCAAAGTCTACACCCCAAGTATCAACAGCAACGTGTCTTCCGAAAGTTGAGTATTCCATCTTCCGGTTCCCCCTTCCTAGGAATAAAATGTTTGAAAAATTTCATCCGCTAGGACCTACGTCATTCACTTCTCGAGGGATTAATCTCTCGCAACATAACTATGTCCTGAGTGAATCCTGGTTCCTATTATTTTCATCAACAATGTTTTCAACGAGAATAAAAATAACATCTATCCGCGATAATTGCAATAGTTTTTTTTCAAAGACCGGAATTTACTTTTTCGCGCCAGCCCCGTTTTCAATGTATGACGCAATAGCTTATCCCGCAACGGGACCTTTGTTACCCTGCCATATTATTTTTTGCATCTTCAGGGCTATATACGGAAATATGGTCCACCTGTCCCGTCGACTCGGGAATTACGAATTTCAGCAGAAACGGTTTGTTGACCTCGTAAGAATAAATGGTATCCGAGCCGCTGACCGTCCGTTCATCAGCCGTGCCGAGGGCAATCTCCAAATCCTTCAGCGTAATCGCATGTAGGCTGTCTGCATAAGATCTTACGTCAAACACGACCATGCCTTTGTTGTAACCAAAAGTAATGCCTTTGTCCGCGTAAGTTGCGTACATCCCCTTACCGGCTGATTCATTGGTATCGGCTATGCCCCATTTTTTCTCGATTTCATCATAAAGAGAAAAATGGGCGGCATATTCGCTCCCGGGAACCTGGCCTTCCTTCGCAAGGTCGTAAATCGAGCCGATCAGCACGGCGGTCTCAGACACGCCAGTCCCGGCTTTGCCATCATTGCTGTCCAAAGGCTCGCCTGGCTTCTCAGACGGCTCAGCGCTCGGCTGAGAAGCCGTATCCGGCTGCTCGCTCGGCATCTCCGTTGCGGGCAGCGGCGCCGGATCCATATTCGCATCCTCTCCGCTGCATGCCGTCAAGGATATTGCAATCGCAAAGGTCATGCCGATTGCAAACTGTTTGAATCGTTTGGTTTGATTCATTATTGTCATCTCCTGTTTGATGTCTCTAAGTTAGTTCTTTACCCTGCTACTAACAGCTAAAACATAAAAAAGGTTGCACTTCGCCCAGTTGAAAAATAATAGAAATAAAAAAGAAGCCGCGGCAGCGGCTTCTCTATTCGACTTATTCCTAATGCTTAAGCTTCCAAAATGAACAGTTTTCTCGTCAGATCGCTTAGACGAGCATCAATTTTTCCGATTTCATCCGCTTCCTTCGTTTGGTTGCGGAGATCGAGCAGTTCGTTGACCGCGCTGCTGATCAGACCGATTTCACGCTCGATCAGACGGCTGCGGAAGACTCTCTCCAGCTGCCCCAGCGTGTCCTTGAATTCGAACACGACTCGGTCACCCGTTTTAGAGCTTTCGACAATTTGGTGAACGGAACCATTCTTATAATGATAGATCATCGTATAATGACTGTAGATTCGGTTGACGATCGCGTTGCCGCGGAAAGCCGAAAGCGCTTTTCGCAAGGCATTGGTCAGCCTCGGTTGAACAAGACGGCAAGATAATACGCATACATAATAGTCTTGTTGACGTTCAAAGGTCAGTCGGACTTCTTCCCTCCCTGCTACATCTTCGAGAACGAGCTCCTGATTCCCATTGTCGAGCACCAACACCTGAAGGTGAATTTGCTGCTCTTCGAATAAACGGATAAATTCAGCCATCTCTTCATTCGTCAATTGCAGTTTGGCATTTACATACTCTGTGGCTAGCCGCTTAGCCATAAAAATCTCCTCAATTCTTTGAACTTGCACGCTTTGGTCTTGTAACACTGGTCTTGTTGCTTAAGTATATTATACGTGATCCGAACATTTTATTCCTGCCGTTCATCCCCGATATTCTCGCATATTTCACAGAATAACGGTAGAATTCACGAGGAAAGCCGACTTTTTCACTGTATCCTCTGCTTTATATAAGAACTTGCTGCACTTGCTACCTCATGTAGCAATCGCCTCGGTGATGATCTCCCAAAGCTGCTCTCTTCCAATACCCAATTCCGAAGAAAATAAAACAACCGAATCGCGCGGATCTGCTTCAAGCGTCTTTTTGATCATCTTGATATGCTTGTCCCATTTCGACTTCGGAATCTTATCTGCCTTCGTTGCGACAATACAGGTTGGAATCTCATAGTGCTTCAGCCACTTATACATTTGCTGGTCCTGCTGCGAAGGCTCATGCCGAATGTCGATGACAAGCAGCTGCAGCTTAAGCGGCTCGCGGTCGCGAATGTACCGCTCGATCATTTCCCCGAACTGCACGCGCTGCGTCTTCGACACCTTGGCATAACCATAGCCCGGAAAGTCGACCAAATAAATCAGGTCATTTACCCGGTAATAGTTTAGCTGCTGCGTTTTACCCGGCTGCGAGCTGGTTCTTGCTAAGTTTTTGCGTAAAATAAGCTTATTAATCAATGAAGATTTTCCTACATTCGAACGCCCTGCCAGAGCAATCTCTGGCAAGGCGTCCTCTGGGTATTGATGTGGTTTTACTGCGCTGATGACGAACTGGGCTTGTGTAATTTTCATAAAATCGTTGTACCTGCCTTCTCCTCCGTTTGAACCGGAAGCAACGCATGCTGCAGCACTTCATCCATATGACTGACAGGAAAAAATTGCATATCATGACGTACGCTATCGGGAATATCCCCTAAATCCCGTTCATTTTCTTTCGGCAACACAATCGTGCGGATACCTGCACGATGCGCTGCGAGCGATTTTTCTTTCAAACCGCCGATCGGCAGCACCCGTCCTCTTAGCGTGATTTCGCCCGTCATCGCCACTTCCTTGTTTACAAAGCGGTTAGTAAGAGCCGAAATAAGCGCTGTCGCGATTGTAATGCCTGCTGACGGCCCATCCTTCGGAATGGCCCCTTCGGGAATATGAATATGAATATCGTTTTTCTCATGGAAGCTTGGATCAATGCCAAGCTCGACCGCTTTCGAGCGCGTATAGCTGAATGCCGCCTGAGCCGATTCCTTCATGACATCACCTAGTTTACCAGTTAACGTTAGCTTTCCGCTACCCGGCATGACGGTAACTTCGATAACAAGCGTGTCTCCGCCAACCTCTGTCCATGCCAGACCGGTTACTGCGCCGATTTGATTTTCGCTTTCGGCAAGCCCATAGCGGAACTTCGAAGGCCCGAGCCATTCTTTCAGCAGCTCGCTTGTAAGCTCAAGCGGCTCGACGGCTTCCGCTTGTTCTTTGGATACGAAATACTTTGCCGCTTTGCGGCATACCGCGGCAATCTGCTGCTCCAAATTACGTACGCCGGACTCGCGGGTATATTCCCTAACCAGCTGCAGAAGCACCTGTTCGGTCACAAGGAGCTGTTCCTCCGTTAAGCCGTGCTCCTTCTTCTGCTTAGGCAGCAGGTAACGCGTGCCGATTTGCAGTTTCTCAAGCTCCGTATAGCCGGGAATATACAAGACCTCCATCCGGTCAAGAAGCGGACGGGGAATATTGTGCAGCGCATTGGCCGTCGTCACGAACATGACATTCGATAAATCGAAGGGCACTTCAACAAAATGGTCGCTGAACGTGTTATTTTGTTCCGGATCAAGCACCTCAAGCAGTGCCGAAGCCGGATCTCCGCGGAAATCCATCGCCATTTTGTCAATCTCATCGAGCAGAAACACCGGATTCGACGAGCCAGCCGTCTTCATCCCCTGGATGATCCTGCCCGGCATCGCGCCTACATAGGTGCGGCGGTGGCCGCGAATCTCGGCTTCGTCGCGCACGCCGCCAAGCGAGATACGAACAAACTTGCGGCCCAGCGATTTGGCGATAGAGCGTGCCAACGAAGTTTTACCGACGCCCGGCGGCCCTACCAAGCAGAGAATCGGCCCTTTGAGCTGTTTGACCAGCTGCTGAACGGCTAAATATTCGAGCACCCGCTCCTTCGGCTTCTCCAGACCATAATGGTCATCGTTAAGAATCGCCTCTGCTTTGCTTAAGCTTAAATCATCATCCGTTGTCTTGTTCCACGGCAAGGAAAGAAGCCAATCAATATAATTGCGGATGACGCCGCCCTCAGCCGATGTCGAAGGCATCTTCTCGAGCCGGTCGATTTCCTTCTCGATTTTCTCCTTAACCAGCTCGGGAACGCCCGACTCGGCGAGCTGCGAACGCAGCTCCTCGACTTCTCCTGCACGGCCTTCCTTCTCGCCGAGCTCCTTTTGGATCGCCTTCATTTGCTCGCGCAAATAATATTCCTTCTGCGTTTTTTCCATTTGCTTCTTGACGCGTTGGTTAATTTTGCGTTCGAGCTCCAGCACCTCGCGCTCGTTGCCCAGAATATCGAGCAGCTTCTCCAGGCGCTCCCCGACATCAACCGTTTCAAGGATATCCTGCTTATCCTTGATTTTGAGCGACAAGTGGCTCGTAATCACATCCGCGAGCCTGCCCGGTTCATCGATGTCGGATACAGCCGCATACGTTTCGGGCGTAACCTTCTTCGATAATGAAATATAATGCTCGAATTGGTTTAAGACGGAGCGCATCAAGGCATCCACCTCAGGATCATCCGTCTCCTGCTCCGGCAATTCTTTTACGGATACCTCATAAAACTCGTCGTTCGGCAAATAATCCAAAATCTCCGCGCGGGAGACGCCCTCCACCAAAACGCGGATCGTGCCGTTAGGCAGCTTCAGCATTTGCCTTACTTTCGCAATCGTGCCGACTTTATATATATCTTCCTCCGTCGGCTCCTCAATGTTCACTTCAGACTGTGAACAAAGCAATATCATATGATCTTCGACCATCGAGCGTTCTAGCGCCCGAACCGATTTGTCCCTACCCACATCAAGGTGGAGCACCATGCTGGGATAAACGAGTAGCCCTCTTAGCGGAAGCAAGGGCAGCCGACGACCTTTCGATTTACTAGGTCCCACACCAGCACCTCCAATTGTTAACGTCTACCCTAGTTTATCATTCTACGGAATCAGCCTGCAAATACGGAACGGCAGAAGCGATAAAAAGATCGGTTCCAAAAGGCGCTTCCACCCGCACGGAGGAACTCTCGGCGCCTGGAAACACGTATTTGAACACTTCTTCGACCTTTTCGACCGGAATAACCTTCAGACCTTCCAAGTCTGCAAAAATCGCCTGCCAGTTCTCTCTCGGAATAATGACCGTATTCGCGCCGGCTTGGAAAGCTGCCTCAACCTTAGCTAATACGCCGCCGACGGGCTTTACGTTTCCGTGAATGCCAACTTCGCCGGTCATGGCCAGCTTGTTGTCGATCGGAATGCCCTTAATCGCGGAAGTAATCGCCGTTGCCATTGCGATGCCGGCAGACGGTCCGTCGATTGGCGTGCCTCCAGGGAAATTGATATGCAAATCAAAATCCTGCGGATTTAGCCCAATGCGCCTTAATACGGTCAGCACGTTTTCAACGGAGCCTTTTGCCATGCTTTTTCTTCTAAGCGTCCGCGAGCCGCCGCCGAGCTCTTCTTCGTCCACAACGCCCGTAATCGTAAATTGCCCCTTGCCGGCAGCCGAAGGTATTGCGCTCACTTCAATCTCGAGCAGCGTTCCCATGTTCGGTCCGTACACCGCAAGACCGTTCACGAAGCCGACCTGCGGCGCTTCAGGCACCTTCCGGTCGGGACGCGGCGGTATTTGGCTGCTGTTCACGACCCACTCGATATCGCCGGCAGCGATGCTGTCCCGCTTCTCAGAGAGCGCTACGCCTGCTGCAAGCTGGATGACGTTTACTGCTTCGCGTCCGTTTGTCGCATAACGTTTGACGACATCGATCGCCTCCGGACATGGCGCGAAGCCGATTTTCTTCACCGCATTTTCCGCGACCAACCCGATTTCCTCAGCGAGGAGCGGACGGAAAAACACTTCCATGCAGCGGGAACGGATCGCCGGCGGGATCTCCTGCGGAGAACGCGTTGTCGCGCCCACGAGCCGGAAATCCGCCGGGAGACCGTTTTGGAAAATATCGTGAATATATACCGGAATGTTCGAATCCTCCGAATTATAATAGGCGCTCTCCAGGAACACCTTGCGGTCTTCCAGTACTTTTAACAACTTATTCATTTGAACCGGATGCAATTCACCTATTTCATCAATAAACAAAATCCCGCCATGCGCTTTCGTAACCGCGCCCGGCTTTGGCTGCGGGATGCCTGCAACGCCCATCGCGCCGGCGCCTTGATAAATAGGGTCGTGAACCGAACCTATTAATGGATCGGCAATGCCTCGTTCATCAAAGCGGGCCGTAGTCGCATCGATCTCCGTAAACTTCGCTTCCGGCAAAAAGGGCGACGAAGGATTCTTTTTCGCTTCCTCCAATACGACACGCGCCGCTGCGGTCTTCCCGACGCCCGGAGGACCGTAGATGATGACATGCTGCGGGTTAGCGCTGCACAGCGCCGCCTTCAAGGCACGCAGGCCGTCGCGCTGTCCTACGATGTCCTGCATAGCCTGCGGCCTTGTTTTCTCGGCAAGCGGCTTTGTAAGAGATACGCTTCTCAGCTTACGAAGCTTGTCCATCTCCTTGCGGGATTCTCGGTCAACCGCAGAGCGGTTCGTCTTCTGATTGCGCAGCAAATTCCAGAAATACAAGCCGATAACGACTGCAAAAAACACTTGGATCAACATCAATACAACACTTAAACTCATTAGTAACCCGCTCCTTTCAAGCGTAAACGGCTTAATCCGTCATAAATAGTAAAAGCTCGTTGAGCTCAGAAATACAACCCTTCCGTATTAAACATGCGTAATTGATAGTATTGCCCCTGAGAAGTGGTAATAACCGTTATCGCTGTTATTTTTCGCAAGCCCTTACGTCTAACCCATCCAGCTCATGATGCTAAAAAAACGCTTGATCGGCGCAAGCACGAAGGTCAGACCCGTAATGATTGTAAATGGCGGCCAATCGTACCACTGGGAAGCAAATAAATAGACGGACCACAGCATCATGACTGCATAAAGCGCAAAATCACGGTATAGCCCCCGTTTAAAAAGCGGTTTGATTCCTGCCCACAACAAGGCGATAATCGCCAGCGACATTATAACTGTGACAAAAGTTATGACACGCCCCCCTTTTTACTTTTTGCCCTCACGTAAATTATTGACATTTAACGGCTGATTGCTTAATCCCACATTGAGCAGCGTAACATCGGCAGCCACTTTGATTTCGATTTCGGAGAAAACGCTGTCCCAGTCCTTCTTCCATGTCCGCCACTGCTTTCGGTATTTGCGGTGCGCCATATCCGCGAAGCCCACGGCATCCGTCTTCAAACGTTGCGAGGCCCTCCAACCGGCATCCGTATAACGAAGAATTTCCTGTTCTGCTGCATTCTCAAGCTCGGCTACGATTTCCGGTTTATATAAATCCATTGAGCTGCAGTCTGATTGCGTCAGCACCGCTTTGCCTTTTATGTCCACCTTCACATTCAATTTGCCATCCGTTAATGAAGGCTTCAATTTCGTTTCTGATGTTCCCAATTGAATCGTTAAATGCTTATTTTTTTCCTCTGGGCATGCATAGGTCAATAAAGTTTTTTTAATGTCGTTACGCAAAAAAGCTACGCCGAGCGCCTCTTTCCGGGACAACCAGCCGACCATCTTGTCCTTTTTGATCACTGCGGCTCTGCCCAGCTTGATTTTTGCCGGCAATGTCGTGCTTTCGAACACTTGCAGCGAAGATACATCCGACTTGCCTGACAAGAATACCTCTGGCAGCAGGGCGCTCGCTGAATCGCTGGACAGATTCATGGCCAGCTGGAACAGCTTCACTTCCGGCAGAACGGAGGTATACATGGATTCCAGGTGATTGATCTCCCGAATGCCGTCGCCGGAAATTTTCTGAATTTGCATCATTTGCTCCAAAATTTTGCGGGCGCTGCCGGAAGTAACCAATACGTCGACCGTTTCCCGGGCATCGGTATTTCTCAAATAGACATCCAATATCGGATTTATGCCGCGACGCGCGGTCTCCTCGCTAATGACGATGACACGGTTATGGGCAAAATAAAGCTTGCGGGGGCTCTCAAAAAAACTGCGCGAGTTCGCTTCCTTTATCGTTTTCCCAACCGTCGAATAAACGTTAACCGGAGCGCCGCCGCCGCCGCCCATAATCCCGATCCCGGATGAGATGGCGGAAGGAATAAGCACTTGGAAGGATACCAGCCATTCCTCGCCCTTCCTGTCGATTGAGGTAGCTGACGTAATGGCCAACTCATTTAATTCAATCCTGCTCCAGCAGCCTGAGAGCATCAGCATGCACAGTGTTATCGTAAGCGGCAAACCAAACCTGCGCGCAATTCTCATACCCTCCCCTCGCTCGGTCTTGCCTTATGCCGCGTCCACCGGAGACCGCACCAGATCAGCAAGCAAATCGTATAATTGTTCAACAAGAAATAAATGGTCAGCGTCGTATAGCTGAATTCGGTTACGACGAGACTGTTAGGCCAGGCAAACAGCGCCGTTGCAAGTATACCTATGCCGCCGGCTGCGTAATGGCTGAAATGGGCCTTTAGCTTGAAGGTTTGAAAAGCCAGCTGGAAGAAGCCGTACATAAAAATCGAAACCTGCGCGAACATGGAGGCCGTCCAAGCGGATACCAGCAATACGTCGATTCTTTCGATAAATTGCCCGATTTCAACCGTACCGATAGCCGCAAATGCAGGATAGGACATAGCACTGATAATTTCGGTTCCAAAAACCGCTATCGTAACCGCCGTTACCAGGGTAAAGAGCAAGCCGGATATCACGGTTCCCCAGACCGCAATCTTTACCGCGGATGCGGTATTCTCCAGAAACGGCAAAAACAACAAAAGCACGGCCGTTCCGGAAAGGCAGCCTAGGGGCATGAAGCCCGAGGCGATATACTGATTGGCCGAGCTCTCTATAATCGGAAGAAATTGCTGCAAATCAAACTGCCACCATATGAGAAATAAATTTACTCCTAAAGAAAGCATAAAAACCAAGAACACAACAAAAATCACGCGGGCCAACGTTTCCTGCCCTTGCGACGCGGTAAATCCCGATACAAGCACAATAATCGCCGCCAGCATAAAAATAGGTGTAGTCTGCAATGTTTGTTCGGACATGAAATTGGAAAATTGTCTTACGACAACGGCCGCCGTAACGAAATAATAGCAGCATAAAACAAGCCCGATAACCGTTGCAATTCCTTTTCCAAACCGGCTTTGAAGCCACTCCAGTAGCGGCCTTCTTTCACCTTCCCGGCATATATATCCAATCACGCACGACAGCAGAAGCGAGACCGCCATCGTGAGCAGCACGGATATCCAGCCATCCTGCTTAGAGATTTGAATGACAAAGCTGGGAACATAGAGCAAGGAGCTGGGGACGATCGCAAATACAATGATTGCGATGGCCTGTAAATTCGTTATCCGCTGCGTCATTGCCCTTCACCGCCTTTCTCCGATCGTGCAGCCGCATGGTCTGATATGCTGCTTGGCGTCCCCTGTCGTACTGTTCCCGCTTTATTATCTAAGCTAGGGCGTTTCTTCATGGCCCACCATGGAACGCGTATGAAAACATCCTTCAAATTACTGGTCTTGAGCGGCGAGATCGGCGTCAAATAAGGAACCCCAAAGGAGCGAAGCGACGATAAATGGGTCAGAATCATCATCAGCCCTGCTAGAATGCCAAATACGCCGAAGGAGCCAGCAAGAATCATCAATAAAAAACGAATGAGCCGGGCAGCCGTGCCCATATTGATGGATGGAATAACGAAGCTGGCAATGGCGGTGAACGAAACAACGATAACCATCGCTGCGGAAATAAGCCCGGCCTGTACTGCGGATTGACCGAGCACGAGCGCGCCGACGATCGAAATGGCCGGACCGATGATCCGCGGCATCCTTACGCCGGCTTCGCGTAAAATTTCAAATGTTATCTCCATGATCATCGCTTCAACTAAAGCGGGAAACGGTACGCCCTCCCGCTGCGCAGCGATGCTGATTAACAGCTGGGTCGGCAGCATTTCCTGATGGAAGGTCGTGATCGCAATATAAATCGATGGCAGAAGCATCGAAGCTAAAAAAGAAAAAAACCGAATGATTCTCAAAAAAGTCGAGATATCATAGCGCTGGTAATAATCCTCGCTGGATTGAAAAAACTTAACAAACGTAACGGGAGCAAGCAGAACGAACGGCGTACCATCTACCACGATGGCAAACTGCCCCTCAAGCAAGCCGGCGGCAATCGCATCTGGCCGCTCGGAATTTTGAAGCAGCGGAAACGGGGTGAAGGTTTTGTCTTGAATAAACTCTTCAATATATCCGCTCTCTAAAATACTGTCCGTGTCGATTAAATCCAGTCTCCTGCGCACTTCCTCCAATACTTTTTCATCAGCGATTCCTTTCATGAAAACCAGGGCAACGGTCGTTCGGGTTTGATGCCCGATAATTCTGTACTCCATACAAAGATTAGTCGATTTTATTTTATTGCGAATAAGCGCCGTGTTGATGTGGAGCGTCTCCGTGAAGCCTTCCTTCGGTCCGCGAACAACGGTTTGCGTGCTTGGCTCTTCGACTGACCGTTTTTCCACGCCGCATGTAAAGGCAGCAACCGCTTCGTTAGAGCCATCAAGCAGCACAACCGTATTGCCTTCAAGCATAGCAAGCAATACTTCATCTAAACGATCGATCTTGTGGATACCGCCAATTGCGAGAGATCGGTAGAGTAAGCTCTGAAAAGGAGATTCCTCCAGTCCGTCACCGCTGCCGAGCGGAGGCTCGGTAATCATGCTCATTACCAGCAAATTAACTGCACTTGCATCCGTCATGCCTGCAATATATAAGAGAGCAGCTTTACTGCTTTTAAACATATGTAAGTGTCTAATAATGATATCCGGCTCTGTGCCGAGCTCATCGGTTACCATTTTAATATTCATTTCCAAATCGGCGGACAAACGCTTCCGGTCTTTGTCATCGGTGTCCATTCCCGTTTTTATTTCTTCATTCATTCTATTCGCACCTTTTCACTCCATCTCTTTTTGATCATTGCCAGCGCGAGCAGCAGCATGGGCACCAAAATCTGAAAGATCGGGAAATGGTATTTTACATTGTATTGAAAGCCGAACCACACCTGCTCCATATAGTTTCTAAACATAAACGATCCCCAAAAAATAATCGCCCCGACAAATACGATAATGTATTTGCTCTGCCGTTTCATAATTTGTGACAAAGCCAGCACTGCGCCAAAATAATAGGCGGTTAGCTTAAAAAACACTCCGGTAAAGAGAAGCAGCGCGACCAGCGGATCTATTCGTTCCAAAAATCGGGCGAACTCCATGTGGTTCGTCATCTGCATCAAGGGAATCGTAACCGTCCCCGCAAGACTCCCTAAGCCTGCCAAAATGAACATATTGGTGAAGGTAATGAACAAACCCGAAAACAAGAAACATTTTATGGTAAAGCTCACCATGCCTCCTGTAGGCTCCGTATATTTCCAAAACATTAAAAACAAAATAATCTCGCCGAAAGGGAAAGAAATCAGCTCCGGAAACGCTGCATCCCACACGGGCTTGAAGCCATCTTCGAGTATTGGCGTTAAATTCTCGAAATGCAGCAAACCCGAGCCTGTCAAAAGCAGAAAGAGAATAAGGTAAATAATTATTACGAGAGGCAGTATGGCCTCCGCCATTCGAAATAAAACATCAACGCCATGAAAAACGGTATAGGCGGACAATAAGCAGACAAAGATAATCAGCACAGTCAAGGGAGTCTGCGGAAGCAAATACATGATCATTAAATCGCCAAACTCTCTAACATTCCGAATCGATTTGTAACAGAAATACAATACATAAGCGATAGATACGATGTAGCCAAGGGGTCTTCCCAGCAATTCGAAAATAATCTCAATAAGATTTCTTTGCGGCATCAAGCGGTACAAGGCTAAATTCACCCCCCAAAGCAGGAGTAAACCGCATAGCATTCCCACAATAACGGCCAGCCAAGCATCCCTGGAAGCGTCGCTCGCCAGATAAAACAACGAAGAGCTGCCGATTAAAAACAATACAATCAAGGATCCAAGCTGATTTAGACTGATACGCTCCAAATTCACCCCCGCCTCTGCTCCTGAATCGTGTAACCAATATTTTTCCTTATTTCCCGAAAATTATGCGCCTTCTGGAAACGTGGCCGCCAGCCAGACAAATTTGCAATAAAAAAAGGCTTATTCACGTCAATAACTGACGTAAATAAGCCTTATTATCGGTTAAGCAGGCGTATGATGCTTCCGGCCCGGGATTTCTCCAGTCGCTTCAAACACGCGTACGATTTCATCAATTTCTTTCTTCAACTCATTCAGCAGTTCAGCCTCCGGCACTTTGCGAATCAGCTCTCCATAACGGAAAAGCATCCCTTCGCCTCTCGCTCCGGCAATTCCGATATCGGCTTCCCGTGCCTCGCCGGGACCGTTGACCGCGCAGCCAAGGACAGATACCTTAATCGGCACCTTGATTTTTGAAATGTAATCCTCTACCTCGTTAGCGATGGAGAACAAATCGATGTCCAGACGGCCGCAGGTAGGACAAGAGACAAGCGTTGCGGCATTCGTAATGAGTCCAAAGGTTTTGAGAAGCTCGCGGGCAACCTTAACCTCTTCCACCGTATCGGCGCTCAGGCTGATCCGCAGCGTGTTGCCAATGCCTAAAGCAAGCAGTGCACCGATACCGGCCGAGCTCTTGATCGTGCCCGTATGCAGTGTACCTGCCTCCGTAATGCCCAAGTGGAGCGGATATTTAATCACCTTAGCTGCCATCGAGTAAGCTGCAATGGCCATCGGAACATCGGAAGCTTTGAGCGACACGATGATGTCGTGAAAATCAAGCTCTTCCAAAATCCCAATATGGAAAAGCGCGCTCTCAACCATCGCCTCCGGCGTAGGATACCCGTATTTCTCTAGCAAATGATTTTCTAGAGAGCCGGCATTGACGCCAATGCGGATCGGGATTCCTTTTTCCTTACAGGCCTTTACGACCGCTTCAACCCGTTCGCGGCGTCCGATATTGCCCGGATTAATCCGGACCTTATCAATGCCGTTCTCGATGGCAAGCAGCGCCAAACGGTAATCAAAATGGATATCTGCTACAAGTGGAATATGAATGCGTTTTTTAATCTCTTTGATGGCTTCGGCTGCTTCCTTGTTATTGACCGTAACCCGAACAAGCTGACAGCCAGCTTCCTCAAGTCCCAAGATTTCTGCAACGGTCGCTTCCACGTCAGCTGTCTTAGTGGTGCACATACTTTGAATAATGACTTCGTTACTGCCGCCAATCGTTAGATTACCGACTTTAACCGCCACTGTATCTTGACGCAAGTACATAAGCTTATCTCTCCCATGAACGTCAAAGTCCACCCTTTGACTGGCGGCAATACAGCCGCTCGGCTGGGTGGAGACAATGACGGTAGTCAAGCGTAAACGGCAAAGCCGTCATTGGCGACAAAAGCTCGTTACGCGGAAGGCTATAAGCTAAGCGTAGCGCTTAGGCTCATAGCCCTTCTATTTTGAACGCTAGCTTACGCGCTCTCTTCTTTTTTCTTGCTCTTCTTAGCAGTCAGCTCAGGCATGATCTTCTCTTGAACCGTTTGCTCCGTAATCAGACAAGTACTTAGATCATCGCGTGATGGCACCTCGTACATGACTTCAAGCATAATGCTTTCGATGATCGCGCGTAATCCGCGGGCGCCGGTGTTGCGCTTAATCGCTTCTTTCGCAATGGCATCGAGCGCAGCCGGTTCGAAATCAAGCTTCACATTGTCCATTTCAAGCAACTTTTGATACTGCTTCACAAGCGCGTTCTTCGGTTCGGACAAAATCCGAACAAGTGCCGGCTCATCTAGCGGCTCAAGCGTCGAGATAATAGGCAAACGTCCGACAAACTCCGGAATGAGTCCGAATTTCAGCAAATCCTCCGGCAGTACCATCGTGAGGTATTCGCCAGCTTTCAGATCCTTCTGCAATTCGCCTGTGGAGCTAAAGCCGATGACCTTCTTACCGATACGACGTTTGATCAAAGACTCCAGCCCGTCGAACGCGCCGCCGCAAATGAACAAAATGTTCGTTGTATCGATTTGGATAAACTCTTGGTGAGGATGCTTGCGTCCGCCTTGCGGAGGAACGGAAGCCACTGTGCCTTCCAATATTTTCAGAAGCGCTTGTTGAACGCCCTCGCCTGATACATCGCGCGTAATAGACGGGTTTTCCGATTTGCGGGCTACTTTATCGATTTCATCGATATAGATAATGCCGCGCTCTGCTTTTTCCACATCGTAGTCAGCAGCCTGAATGAGCTTGAGCAAGATATTCTCAACGTCCTCACCGACATAACCTGCTTCTGTAAGCGAGGTTGCATCCGCAATTGCGAAAGGAACATTCAAAATCTTTGCCATCGTTTGCGCAAGCAGGGTTTTGCCTGATCCCGTAGGACCTAATAGCAAAATATTACTTTTTTGCAGTTCGACGTCTTCGATTTTGCTTCCGGAATTAATCCGTTTGTAATGGTTATATACCGCTACAGACAGCGATTTTTTCGCAAATTCTTGACCGATGACATAAGAATCCAGGATGGCCCGGATATCTTTCGGTTTCGGAATATCCTTAAGATCAAGCTCTTCCTCATTGCCGAGTTCTTCCTCAACAATTTCAGTGCACAGCTCGATACATTCATCGCATATATAGACGCCGGGACCGGCAACCAATTTACGAACTTGATCCTGCGATTTGCCGCAGAACGAACACTTTAACTGGCCTTTTTCGTCGTTGAATTTAAACATGTAATCACCCCTTCGATTAAATCGTCGATACCGGTGCTGTAATCACCTTGTCAATCAAACCGTAGGCAAGAGCCTCTTCCGCGCTCATGAAATTGTCACGGTCGGTATCGCGGTCGATTTTGTCATAAGGCTGTCCGGTGCGATCTACGTAAATTTGGTTTAGCTTTTGTTTCGTTTTCAAAATCCAATCCGCATGGATCTTGATATCGGATGCCTGGCCGCGTACGCCGCCAAGCGGTTGATGGATCATAACCTCTGCGTTAGGAAGCGCAAAACGCTTGCCCTTCGCGCCCGCTGTCAAGAGAAGCGAGCCCATGCTTGCTGCCATGCCCATGCAAATCGTGGACACCTCAGGCTTAATATATTGCATCGTATCAAAAATACCCATTCCCGCAGTCACGGAGCCGCCGGGAGAGTTAATGTACAGATGTATGTCTTTCTCTGGGTCGTCGGCCGCCAGAAACAGCAGCTGTGCAATGATGGAGTTTGCAACGTCATCATCGATTGCGCTCCCAAGGAAAATAATGCGGTCCTTCAGTAGACGGGAGTAGATATCGTAAGAACGCTCCCCGCGATTCGTTTGTTCGACTACGATCGGTACTAGATTCATGCGACCAACCTCTTTTCGTTTATGACTTTGGTTACTTACTTATTGTAACACGTCATCGTATTGATGTCATTTTTCCAATAATACATTATACGGCGACGGCCGTTCGATATGTACGGAGATTAGCCTCCAAAACAAGCACAATTTCATATGTAGGGTCAAAATAAGGCACGTACCAATGACGTGCCTTATCCTGGGTCTTGCTATTATTTAATTTTTTCGTATATGGCTTATTAAATAGCTTTGCTGTTATCAAGCAAGAACTTAATTGTTTTACGAAGTGCAATATCTTCTTGCAGGCTGTTAAGGTTACCGTTTTTCGTGAAAATCTCACGAAGCTCCTCGGAAGGACGGTTGTACGATTTGGACAGCTTCTCAAGCTCTTCGTTCAGATCCTCGTCATTCGCGGCAATACCTTCAGCTTTTGCAATGGCATCAAGCACAAGGTTGTTAAGAACGCGTTTTTGTGCGTCTGTACGCATTTGCTCGCGAAGTACCGTTTCGTTTTGGCCGGAGAACTGGAAGTATAGGTCCATGTTCATGCCTTGCATTTTTAGACGGTTCTCAAAGTCTTTGATCATGTAGTCCGTTTCGGAAACGATCATCGGCTCAGGAATTTCAACGTCTGCCGCTGCAGTAGCTTTGTCAACAACCGCGATTTCGCGAGCTTGCTCGCCCTCTTGGTTTTTGCGCTCTTGCAGTTTGGCTACAAGATCCTGCTTGTACTCTTCAAGAGTATCGAATTCGCTAACGTCTTTTGCAAACTCATCATCAAGAGCTGGCAGGTTTTTGCGTTTGATTTCATGCAGCTTCACTTTGAATACAGCAGGTTTGCCTGCAAGGTGCTCAGCGTGGTAGCTTTCAGGGAACGTTACTTCGATGTCCTTGAAATCGCCGATTTGCATGCCGGCTACTTGCTCTTCAAAGCCTGGGATAAAGGAGTTGGAACCAAGCTCCAGCGAATAACGCTCGCTTGCTCCGCCTTCGAATGGTTCGCCGTCTACATAGCCGTCGAAATCGATAACGGTGATGTCGCCGTTTTGCGCAGCGCCTTCTTCAACTACGGAAAGCTCAGCATGACGCTGTTGCAGACGCTCAAGTTCAGCCGCAATTTCCTCTTCCGTAACTTCTGCTACAACGGATTCAACTTCCAAGCCTTTGTATTCGCCAAGCGTAACTTCCGGCTTAACGATAACTTTTGCTTTGAATTTGAACGTTTCGCCTTTTGCGAATTGCTCAACATCGATCTCAGGACGGTCAACCGGCTCAAGATTGTGCTCGTTAACAGCTTCGGTATAAGCGTCAGGCAGCAGAATGTCAATTGCATCCTGGTACAGGCTCTCGATACCAAAACGGGATTCGAAAATGCCGCGCGGCACTTTACCTTTACGGAATCCAGGTACGTTTACTTTTTGAACGACTTTCTTAAATGCTTGATCAAGAGCATCAGCGACTTTCTCCGCCCCTACCTCCACGTCGATCGACACGATGTTCTTGTCTATTTTTTCCCAAGTTGCTTTCATTTTATGCCTTCCCCTCCGAAAATGCTCATGCATCAGTAGTATTCACGTTTCATAAACCATTCTATTATAAACAAGCTGGGCCAGATTATCAAGACTCTGGATCGTCTTCTCTGGATTGCTGCAGGACAGCAACCTGTCTCAAAGCCTTGCATGCTTGCTCATAACGGAATCTTAAACCTTCGGTAATGCCGTATGTATCACGAATATCGTCATCGTTCGCCGAGCCGTAAACGGTAAGAAGCAGCGTTAAATGCAGCGCAGCCGCAAAATAATCGACCGTGTCCTCGTCTTCTCTCAGCATCCAATGATAAGCAGCCGTACCATACAAAAACTGTAAACTTTCTTTCCATAACTCTCTTGCAAAATGCGGCAATGTTGGATCATCGACCTCCGCCACCTGCTCCGTTCGCTCTAAAATCCGAATAACCGGAGTCGGAAATTCATCCATGGATAGAGGCGTATCTTCCAGCTCGAGTTCAGCCGTTTCCCCTAACCTCTCCAGTGTAATCGTTCCGGAAGCGCCCCGTTTGCGCAGGCATTGCAGGGCCTTGAACTGCACGACTGGATGAACCTGCTGGGTAACCAGCCAATTCTTGATGGTCTCATTCAAATCCGGAGATTGAATATAGGCGGCGCGTTCAAGAGCCAGTATTTGCTGGTCGATCATCGGATGGTTCTGCATGATGTAGAGCACTTGGTTCACGTAAGCCTCATCCTGGTCGGGAGGATTAAGAAGCTGCTCGCGCAAGGTCGCCTCGTCCTCTTCCTTATCCTGATCAGCCATGATGAATCCAGCGCCGTCACCGTTTCCATCCTCAGGGAAAGCCATGTCGAGCCATGTCAGAAGGCTGTCCCACTCTTCGTAATGGCGAGCATCCTCACCCTGGCATTGCAGCAAAAAGCGCAGCAACTCCTTGGCCTCCCCATATTGCTCCGCTTCTAGCATACGGGTTAACTGTACCTGATAATGGTCCAGCATGCTAGGGAACAAATAAACGTTGTCCTTGTTGTCGCCTTGTGTGTCATTGGGAGTTGTAATGATAACACCGCCTTATGGTCACGCCGTTTGTTCATACTTACAATCTTGCGTTCGATTATACCATGTACGGTCAAAAGAAAAAACTAATGTCGTTTACCGGCCGTTTTAAAATGTTTTTTTATTGTTTTTTACAGAAAAAGAAGATAAATTCGAAATTAGGCTTGCAATAAAATATTCGCATGTGCTATATTATTTCTTGTGTCCCGGTAGCTCAGCTGGATAGAGCAACGCCCTTCTAAGGCGTCGGTCGGGAGTTCGAATCTCTTCCGGGACGCCATTAAATCGAAACAAAGCATTTTTTACATAAACCCGCTAAGCCCTTGAGATAAAGGGATCTGGCGGGTTTTTCTCTTTAATCCGGTTATTATGCTTTTATCCGATGAATATTTCCATCGTTAGGAACAAAAAGAGCCTATCCCGCGATAGGCTCTTTCATTTTAATATTGATCAAAAAAATCAACGACGTCTTTGGGACGGTAGTGAGAAATATCGCCATGTTCCCCGTTAACCTCTATAACCTCCACATGCCCTCCGATCTCATTTATTTTCTTTTGAAATGCTTCCGTATGGTACCGGTGCTCAATGACCGTATCTTCTTTGGAACTCCAAAATTTAAATGGAACGTTTTTAAATAGATTTCCGTCATTATCGTTTAACGGGTCGTATCCATCCAGCTTGTTCCCGGGTTTATCGCCATAAGTAATACCGTAGGCCAAATCAATTTGATCTATAAACTTATTTTCTTGCAGGTACCGCAAATTAATGGCAGGAAACAGCCCGATCACTGCTTTGGGTTTTATTATCCGATGCGTCATGGCGTTTTTTCTTTATAATATTCGATCATGCTCTCGGTTTCTTTAACCGATTGCGGATTCCCCCAATTTTGAATAAGCGAATAATCCGAACCGATAACGACATAGCCGGCATCCAGCAGAGCGACGTTTATGGATTTCACGTATTCATGGTCACAAAGCATCTTAGCCGGACCTGAGTTCCCGTGGAAAAATACAACAAACTTATTTTTCTTCAATGGATGATAAGTATCCGGTATACTCGCAACGGCGCCTACGCCGTCGATTTTATCATAAGAAACGGAGTATCCCGGAGTGTAGTCCGGCATTTGAAAAATTAGGGGTAAGATGAATGTAAAGACAGCAATAATGAATGATTTCATGAAGTAACTCCTCGTCCCGTACATGTTATCGCGGTACCTATATTAACATGTTTTCGATCACAGGTATGCGATTTGGCCTAGTTTCTTTCAGCTTGCTTCACCGCTGCTCCTTTAGCTGCCAGCAGCCTGCGATAAACGTAGGCAGCGCCTGCAATGATTATGGCTCCAAGCAGGACAGGCGTAATTAGAAACGGCCAACCCGCTCCGTTCAGCATGACGACGATCGGATTTGCGCCCGCCGGCGGATGAACGGTACGCGTCCACTGCATCAGCAGAATGGAAAAACCGACGGAAAGCGCGATTGACCAATGCTGCGTCCCGAATAGTTCAAGCATGGCAAGCCCTACGCCCGCGCTGATCATATGTCCGCCAATGATGCTTCTAGGCTTTGCGAGCGGGCTCTCCGGCAGCACGAAAGCAATGACGCAGCTTGCTCCGAAAGGGGCCATTAACAGCGATATCGATGCAGCGTCGCCTACCAGCAGCAAAAGTGCTATCGCCATTGTCCCGCCAATTGCTGCTGCAAGAGGCTTCAGACTCTTTATATTTCCCATAGACAATACCTCATTTCCCTTTATGTGATCTCATGCTAACATAGAGATATCCATTTGAATATTGAATGTTTGCGATGATATGTATTTCAATATCCGATACCATAGAGGTGAAGCTAGTTGCTGGAGTCATGGGAAGGAAGATTTTTTATTACGTTTACCGCCGTGTTGGAAGAAAAGAGCTTCAGCCGGGCAGCGGACCGGTTAGGCTACGTTCAATCGACCGTAACCTCGCATATCCGCCATCTAGAAACAACAAGCGGGAAAAAGCTGTTTCACCGGTTGCCGCGCGGCGTCGAACCTACTGAAGCTGGGATGCAGCTTGCCCCGTTTGCCTACCAATTCATCAGCCTCGGGCAATCGCTTCAGGATGCTCTGGCTGACACGGATTCGCCTTCGGGCATCGTAAGGATAGGAGCCTTAGAGTCGTTTGCCGTATCTCATCTTCCTCATTTCCTAAACGGCTTTCTCAAGCGGTTCACAAAGGTCAAGCTCCACATGGCACCAGGGCTTCATAACGATATCACCGACCTGGTCGCCAACCACCGGGCTGATCTAGGCATCGTGCCGAAGCCGCCTGAGCGCGATGACCTTTTATTCAGCCCCTTAGTCGAAGAAAAGCTGGTGCTGGTCTGCGCTCCCGCCTTGGAAGAAGGTTTTGAGCAGCAGGGCTGGCGTTCATTAGACGATTCCGCGTTTATCAGCTTTGGCGATCAGTGCATTTACCATGTCAAAGGCCGCGATCTGCTGCGGAATATGGAGATTGGAATCGCCGAGCAGCTGTCCTTCCCAAGCACCGAGCTGATCAAGCAAACCGTGAGCTGCGGGATGGGCATCGCTTTTTTGCCCGAATCGAACGTCGAGTCGGAAGTAGCCGCAGGCACGCTGCTGCCCCTGCCTCTTGCGCATGAAATGACGGTCACACACGGCATGGTTACGCATAAATCACGTGAATTGAACGCTGCTGCAAAAGCTTTCCGCCAACAGCTTACGGCCTATTTTGAATCCGTATAGCCACAGTCTTGCTCTGTTCCCGTTTGCAGCACAAAAAGGGCTGCTCCTTGAGATATGTCTGACACCTCTTGGAACAGCCCTTTTGCATGTCCATCTATATGATTGCCGGGTTACACTGGCATTGTCGCCTGATTCTCTTGCACGAATTCGTATAATTGCTCCGACTTCTCTTCCGTAAGCTCACCGCTATTATCAAATATCAAAATCGAGGAGCCGGGAATGTCCCAGTTGATCTGAGGCACGAATTCAACGCGCTTCTCAAAATCGCCCCAGTTATCCAGCTTCCATTGATCGCGTTCCGTTTGACGGCCGACGATACGATTTTTTTGAAGCTCCATGTCCTGCAGCGTTACGACAACGACTTTGATGTCAACCGCCTGCATCGACAAACCGGCTGCGCCGACAACCTCTTCAATCCACCGCTTATTTTTCAACTCTGCTGTGAATGGCGAAATCATAAACACGTTTTGTCCTGCTGCCAGATTTTCAATACATACGTCCTTCGCCGTATCGTACTCCAAATCACGCAAATGTTTTTTATAATATTCAGAATCCCGGTCTCTCTTGTCCAGCCCGTTCAGCTCCAAGATCGCCTCTACAAATCTGCCGCCAATCGTATCGCGGTCAAGAAATGCAGCGGGGATACGTTCTGATAGCTTCCTAGCTACGGTTGTTTTGCCTGTGCCTGCTACTCCGACGAAAAAAACTAACTTTTGCAAAAAAATGAACCTCCACTATTTTTTGTAGAAGTATATCATTTTTTTTTTCGTTTTAATAGAAGAGAATAGGACTTATGCTATTCGCCTCTCCGACGCGTACATGCAAAAGGGGCAAACTGCTATCAGGCGGCGGCTGCCCCTCTTCTATGTCTAAAGCAGCTGCATCGACTCGATATGCCGCTTTGTCGTGTCCGTGCCATACTCGTATAGCTGTTTGTAGATTCGTTGGATGAGCTCGTCGTAGCCTGCATTCATTTCGCCGTTGCTCGCCGTTCCGTAAGGATGGTGGGTAAAATGAAACATTTCGGCCTCATCCATGCTGGACAGCTCGTCAAACATCTCCCTCAGCTTGATATGCTCCTGCTCATTCATGCTTATTTCAAGCTCATAGGCCGCAGCCTGCGGATCCTCTAATATTTGCCCTGCCTGGACGGACACGTAATATCGTTTGCGATCCTCTCCGCCAGCTTCGCTATCTACCATAAATCGCTTGCTCCTTCCTGGTCTTTAACTTTTTACAGACATCCCTAGCATCCCCCGTCGGACAGACATTTTATCCCTTTTTTCTGCATATAACGGTATTATCGCTACTTTGAGACCAGCAAAAGAGAGGAATGAGATCGATGTGTGGAATTACGGGCTGGATCGACTGGAACCGTGATCTGACTAAGCAAAGCGAAAGCTTAGAGAAGATGACTGACACCCTGGCACCGCGCGGTCCCGACGCTTCCGGTACGTGGATATCAGCGCATTGCGCTTTAGGCCATCGACGTTTATCCGTCATTGACCCTGAAAACGGAGCACAGCCGATGATACGCCATACCGGCGATGACAAATACGTTGTTGTCTATAACGGGGAATTGTATAACGCGCCGGAGCTACGCAAGGAGCTGGAAAGCAGAGGCAGAGCTTTCACGACAAATTGCGACACGGAAGTGCTGCTGGTCGCTTTTATGGAATGGGGCAAGGCCTGCGTGGAGCGGTTTAACGGAATTTTCGCGTTTGCGATCTGGAACGTGGCCGAGCAGGAGCTGTTCCTTGCGCGTGACCGGCTTGGCGTAAAGCCATTATTTTATAGCGAGCAGGACGGCTTGTTTATTTTTGGATCGGAGCAAAAATGTATTTTGGCGCATCCTGCCGTGAAGCCGGAGGTCGGCGCAGAAGGACTTGCGGAAATCTTCATTCTCGGTCCCGCGCGCACGCCTGGCCATGGCGTATACAAACAAATCAGCGAGCTTCGGCCCGGCCGCTGCATGACGGTAAATCACTCGGGCGTCAAGACCGTGACGTACTGGCAGTTGGAAAGCCGCCCGCACGGGCAAAACGTCGAAGAAACCGCAGAGCATGTCCGCGAGCTGCTCAAGGATACCGTTGAGCGCCAGCTTGTATCGGACGTTCCCGTATGCACCCTTTTGTCCGGGGGACTCGATTCCAGCGCGCTAACGACCCTTGCGGTCAACTATTACAATGAAAACGGGCAAGGAAACGTCCATACCTATTCCGTCGATTACACCGATAACGACAAGCATTTTCAAGCGCATGCCTTCCAGCCGAACAGCGATGCGCCATGGATCGAGAGAATGACCACGCATCTAGGTACCATTCATCATCCGATCCAGTTCGATACGCCTGAGCTTGCCGGCGCCTTGAAAGCAGCTACCTTCGCGCGCGATCTCCCCGGCATGGCCGATGTTGATGCCTCTCTGCTGCTGTTCTGCCACGAAATCAAGAAAGATGCCACAGTAGCGATTTCCGGCGAGGCTGCCGACGAAATCTTTGGCGGTTATCCTTGGTTCCACCGCGAAGAGGCGCTAAGCGCAAATACATTCCCTTGGTCGCTGGCTTCGGCCATGCGCGCTGATCTGCTTGCCCCTGACGTGGCGGCTTGGATCAAGCCTCTTGATTACATCGGAGACCGTTACGCGCAGGCAGTTAACGAGGTGCCTCATCTGGACGGCGAAAGCGAGCAGCTCCGCAAAATGCGTCAAATGTCTTATTTGAATATTACCCGCTTCATGCCGACGCTGCTGGACCGTAAGGACCGCATGAGCATGGCAGCCGGTTTAGAGGTACGCGTTCCTTTCTGCGATCACCGGCTGGTCGAATACGTCTGGAATATCCCATGGGAAATTAAGACATCGGGCGACAGGGAAAAAGGCATCTTGCGCAAAGCGCTGCGCGGCGTTCTCCCGGAAGACGTCCTGACCCGCAAAAAGAGTCCCTACCCTAAAACGCATAATCCGAATTATTTGGCCGCGGTCAAAGGACTGCTGCTGGACGTGCTGAACGATCCCAGCTCCCCTCTGCTTCCGTTAATTAACGTGAATAAGGTCAGGGAACTCGCTGAATCGGATTCCGCGAAATCCAATATTCCGTGGTTCGGCCAGCTTATGTCCGGCCCGCAGCTGTTCGCCTACTTATATCAAGTGAATTTGTGGCTGAAGCAGTATAAAGTCGTCATTGGCTAAAAAGAATTCATCCCATCCCCGCTCACTTGTTACAAGCGTTAACAGCTGCACCGTCCTTAGGCGGCAAAAGCTTGTTTCGCGGAGATATAAAAGCACATTTATAGGTGAAAACTTAGAAATTCTTATATATTAAAATAAGCAACCCCATCTGCATGACGCCGGTCGACCGGCTAAATGCGGATGGGGTTACTTTATGCTTTCATGGGCTTACGCTTGCTCGAGCAGCGGAAGCAGCTTTCTAAGCGCTTCACCACGATGGCTGATCTGCTGCTTCTCTTCCTTTGTCAGCTCGGCCATACCCCGGTTCAATCTTGGCAGCCAGAATAGCGGGTCATAGCCGAACCCGCCGGTACCATGCGGGTTTTCCGTAATAACGCCGTCCACCGTGCCTTCCGCCTCAACGAATAAGCCGGTTGCAGGATCATATAACGCCAACGCGCACACAAATTGCGCCTTGCTCAGCAGCAGCGAGCCGTCAGTCAGCCGGCCCAGCTCCTCCAGCTTCTGATTCACATGCATGCGATTAAGCTCGCGAATCAGTTTTTCATTATTTGCTTCGTCCGTCGCGTCCTCGCCCGCATAACGCGCGGAGTAGACGCCCGGCTCTCCGCCAAGCGCAGCAACTCGCAGCCCCGAATCATCGGCGAGCACGGGGACGCCAAGCGCGTCACCCGTCGTTTTTGCTTTAATGCGTGCATTTGCCGCAAAGGTCTCGCCATCCTCTACGATGTCCGGAATTTGCGGATAATCCAACAGACTCGCGGTTTCTTTGCCCAGCTTTTGGAGCGCATGCGCAAACTCCTTCACTTTGCCGGCATTTTTGGTAGCCACGACGATAATCTCATGAGAGAGCACGGAATGCTTTGTCACGGATGTTAACCTCCAATGCGGGCTGCCAAAGGCCCGAGCACATCGCGCTGCTTGCTGATCAGCTCCGAAATGCCCTCTTCTCCCAGCGCAAGAAGTTGATTAAGCTCATCCCGTGAAAACGGCGCATCCTCGCCCGTTCCCTGCACCTCGACGAACTTTCCGTTTCCGGTCATAACGACATTCATATCGACCTTTGCCTTCGAATCTTCTTCGTAATTCAGATCCAGCAGCGCTTTCTCCTGAATGACGCCTACGCTTACCGAGGCTAGAAAATCAGTAATGGGATATTTCGCGAATGTGACCTTCTCCGAGATTTTGTTGATGGCAATGGAAAGCGCGATGAAAGCGCCCGTAATCGATGTCGTGCGCGTGCCTCCATCCGCTTGAATGACGTCGCAATCAAGCGTAATCGTCCGCTCGCCCAGCGCTTGCAGATCGACGACCGAGCGCAAAGCGCGCCCAATAAGCCGCTGTATTTCCATTGTCCGGCCGGTCAGTTTGCCCTTGGCCGCTTCGCGGATATTGCGCGAATGCGTTGCCCGCGGCAGCATGGCATACTCAGCGGTGATCCAGCCTTTGCCCTGCCCTTTCATAAAGGGAGGAACTCTGTCTTCAACGCTAGCGGTGCAGATTACCTTCGTCTCCCCAACCTCGATCAGGACAGAGCCCTCTGCGTATTTGTTGACACCTGTCGTTATGGTTACCGGCCGAAGCTGGTTCGGTTGCCGACCGTCGTTTCTCATACTAATTTCCTCCTGAGCACTGCTTCATATTATTTAGAAAACAATTTGATCCATTCTACAATCTTTCCTATTTTAACAAAGTAGCCTGTGAATTGCATCCGCAGCGCCCGAAAAAGAAAACACTGCTGCTGCAGGCCGTTAACTCACAGGCGCCCATACCCGCGCGAAGCACAAAAGAGGCTGTTCATCAGCATTCGCTTTTGAACAGCCTCTTTATTCGGGTTTATGTCATTTCATTAAGATTTGATGGCATTGACGTGATGCGGACGGCCAACCGGCTCGCTATAGGATTGGTTCGCCTCGTCAACTACATTCGCTTCCCCGTTCAATTTGATTTGAACGGTCGATGCGCCCGTATTTTCCGTCACGGACAAAACAAGCGCCTGAAGCATCTCAGTCGGAAGCTTCTGCCCTTCCTGATAAGCCTCGTCCTGCAAATCTACCGTCACAACATCGCCTTCCTGCACGATGTTCTTCACTTGCACATCCGGGAGGATAACGCTGGTCAGCTCTTTTTTGTTAAGCGGACCCGAGATAAGCTGTTCAAGCGCCGCTTGCGCTGGAGAGGACGAACGCTCGACAAGTCTTGTTACCGGTACGTAGTATTGCTCGTCATTTAACGTTTGTGCAGAGAAATAAAGAGTAACAGGCGTTGATTGCGCATAATTCACGCCTTCTGCCGCTTCGATATTAATGCCTACCGCGCGTGTCAGCGTTTCATCCAACGGATAACCGTCAACCGGCATTTCCGGCAGCTTGGCGCCTTCGTACCAGATTTCAACACCTTCAATACCGGTCATGGCAGTCAGCGTCCAAGTGATGGCCTCTACGATCGTACGCTCGTCCTGCACGTTGTAATCTTTGAACGGCTCCGAGAATTCGACCGTTGCAAGCTTTTGTTCCTTATCGATCTTATAGGATTTAATCTGCGTGCCCTGCGGTATGACCGCGCGGAAATCCTCGGGAAGCAGGCTGGCATACGCACCGTTTTCCACCATCATTTCGAGCGCCTTCTGTCCGGCTTGTTCATTGGCCCCCAGCACCGTTGGTATTGAGATCGGAGCCAAGTAACCGTTGCGGTCTTCAAGGTACACGGTCATTTGATTTTCTTCCCCCACTACGGCCTGTCCGGTTTCGGCGCCTTCTGTCCCATCCTTTACCTCGATCTGAGGCGGATCGATAGATTGGCTTGTCTCCTGCGAGAACAAACCGCAACCTGAAGTAAGAATCGGCAAAACGAGAACCCCTGAAAGAACTGCACCCCTAATCCATCTTTTTTGAATCATATTGACCTTTCCTCCCTAATCGAGTTTTGCCTGGCGGCTTTGTACAACTCCTTATTTGTAGTACTATGTATACGAGCCCTTCCCTGTTTTAGACCAGTTTTGTCCATAAAATCCTAAGGGGGAACAAAAACATGTCCAATCCCGAAATTTACACCCTCAATAGCCGCAAAGTGGCTGAGGCTACAGACGAATGGCTCATCAAACGCGGAGTAACGAAAATGGCCATCGCCGAGCTCGTGCATTTTTTGCAAAAGGATTATTTTCCTGACTTGACGCCTGAGGATTGTATTGTTCATGTGAATGCCGTTCTGTCCAAGCGCGAGGTTCAAAATGCCGTTCTGACTGGCATTCAGCTTGATATTCTCGCCGAGGAAGGCAAGCTGATGCCCCCGCTGCAGGATATGATCAAGCATGACGAAAGTCTTTATGGCTGCGACGAAATTTTGGCTCTGTCGATTGTCAACGTCTACGGAAGCATCGGCTTTACGAATTTCGGATACATCGATAAGCTGAAGCCGGGAATTCTGGTGAAGCTGAACGATAAAAGCGACGGGGAAATCCATACGTTTCTGGATGATATCGTCGGGGCGATCGCGGCATCGGCCGCAAGCCGGATCGCTCACCGCAGACAAGCGGAACGAGAAGGCGTTACGCAGCCTCCGCTTGATTAAACGGAGTTTACGAAGCAGGATTTTGCATTCGCAAAACCTATAAGCCTATCCTTACGAAGCAGGATTTTGCATTCGCAAAACCTATAGGAGGTTCATTCATGAATTACGATATTTTTTATAAAGGCGCTTTTGCCATGCTGAAAGTGAAGCTGAATCCGGGGGAAAGCGTTAAAGCCGAAATGGGCGCCATGGTTTCCATGTCGCCGAGCATCGACCTGAAGGGCACAGCCGACGGCGGAATTATGCGCGGACTCGGAAGAATGCTGAGCGGAGAAACGTTCTTTTTTCAAGAGATGAAAGCGGTTCGGGGTCAAGGTGAGGTTCACCTTGCTCCCCCCTCTCTCGGGGATATCGAGGCTATAGAGCTGGACGGCTCGTACAAGCTTTACGTCCAAAAGGACGGTTTCTTGGCTGGAACAAGCGGCATAGAAGTCAATACCAAAATGCAAAACCTAGGCAGGGGACTCCTGTCCGGCGAAGGCTTCTTTATTGTAGAAATCAGCGGACGGGGCACCGTATTCCTCTCCTCCTATGGCGCGATTCATGCGCTGAACCTGAGCGCCGGCGAAGAAGTCATCATCGATAACGGGCATTTGGTTGCATGGCCGGGCTATATGAATTATACGATCGAGAAAGCCTCGAAGGGCTGGCTGTCCAGCATCACAAGCGGTGAAGGCCTTGTCTGCCGCTTCCGCGGCGAAGGCGTCGTTCTGATCCAAAGCCGCAATCCGGCAAGCTTCGGCACTTGGCTAAAAAAGTTCATACCTGGCGGCAATTAGCCGTCTCCAGCCGAATACGATTCTTTTTTCACTCCCGGAACTCATTCCATAAGACCAGCTTGTCTCCGTGACAGGCTGGTCTTTTTTCCATACTACAGAAGCTTTTTTAAATCCTTGGCATACAGCTACACTTCCTTCTTGTAACAGATTTCGGTTCGCTTCACCAAATGGAAAGCATCGTGTCCGAATCGCTTACCAAAACGGAAAGCGTCGCTGCCTTGAACGAGGTCAAAGCATCCGCTCAAGCGCTTGCCCTGATGGCACAAGAGCTTCAGGAAACAGCCATGAAAATCACCGTGAACTAACTGCAATAAAAGAAGGGCTGCCCCCAAACGGTCATTGCGACCTTTAAGAGCAGCCCTGTTTCTTTAGTTATTGCCGTTTAGAAACGATTTGTTCGGCAAATAGTGCAAAGCGCGCACGAAACGCACGGTTTTTGTCTTGGCCCGCATCACGATGGAATGCGTCTCTGCCCGCTGGTCCGGAAAATACTGCACCCCGCCCAAAAACTCGCCCGGCGTGACGCCGGTTGCCGCAAAGTAAACGTCGCCCGTGCCAATCATGTCCTCCATCGTAAGGACGCGGTAGGGATCTTCAATTCCCATTTGAACGCAGCGATTGTACTCGTTGCCGTCGGCCGGCATCAATCGCGCTTGCAGCTCGCCGCCCAGACATTTAAGCGCTGCAGCGGCAATTACGCCTTCCGGGGCGCCGCCTGAGCCTACGTACAAGTCAATTCCCGCTTCCGGGAAAGCCGGAGCCATCGCGCCGGCAACGTCGCCATCGGACAGAAACTTGATGCGTACGCCTACCTTGCGCAGCACTTTAACGATGGATTCATGACGCGTCCGGTCCAAAATCATAACCGTTAAATCCGATACTTTTTTATTTAGCCCATCCGCTGCTTTACGAAGCGTCACATCCATCGGATCCGTTATGGAAAGCTTGCCTACGAGAGCAGGTCCGAATGCCAGCTTCTCCATGTACATATCCGGCGCGTGGAGAAGCTGGCCTTTGCCGGCCACAGCAAGTACGGACATCGCATTATTTAACCCTTTCGCAACGATCTCGGTGCCTTCAAGCGGGTCAACCGCGACGTCGACCTCCGGCCCGTTCAAGCTGCCTACCTCCTCTCCTATGTAAAGCATAGGAGCTTCATCCATTTCCCCTTCGCCTATGACGACCGTTCCGCGAATCGATACGGAATCAAACATCGAACGCATGGCGGACGTTGCCGCTCCGTCAGCGCTATTCTTATCGCCTCTTCCCATCCACGGCGCGGATGCGAGTGCCGCTAATTCCGTAACCCTTACAAGCTCTAATGCCAATTCTCTCTCCATAATCCAGTCTCCCTCTGCTCTGTTATGACGGAATAGATCATTAGCACACATGTTGAAGTCATTTCCGTTATTTAATATGTATCATATATTTATATATGTCGCAATATATATTTGGAATCTTCATTAAATCATCATTATTAGAACAATAAATTCATAATGAGCAATACCTATTCCTAAAGAAAAACAAGAGAGTGTCTCACCTGCAGGAAATGACCTGCCGGGATACGCTCTCTTGTTTATTTATTGCTTTCCAAAACGATACAAGAAACAGCAGCTATTCGTAAATCTCGATTTCATAAAGCGAAGGGCCGTAAGGCGGCAAGCCTTTATCCGTAACCAACACTTGAAGCCTGTAGGCTTTCCCGAATGCGCCCTCCCAGTTCAAGACAACGCTCTCTAGCTTATATATCCCTCCCAAATCAATGGAAATCCACTGCGGATAGGCCGGAGCCGACTCCCATCTCGTATTGCTGTTTCGGTCAATGGTGTTTGCCGCCGGCTGCGAGCCTGTAGAAGCAGCCGCCGTCTTGTGAAGCGCGACATTTGCGGCAGCCGTCTTCACCTGCTGCTGAACTTCGCTGATGCCGTAGCCGGAAGCGGATATCGCTATGGCATAAGTTTTAATTGCAGGAAACAGAGTGATATCCAGCTTGATTTTACCCGCTTCTACCGTGAGCTTCCACAGTCGGCAACGACGCCGTCAACCGTAAGCTGGGAGATTGCGGAGCGCCAGTCCGGCGAGTCCTCGAAGCTAAGCTCCAGGGGCTGCCCGATTTTATTACCAGTCGTATCCGCCTTAACTAACGGCGGGGCAGCGACCTCCCGAATCGCAACATTGTCGATATAAATAGTATGCTCGCCGTCCGGAGTCGTTAAATCTTCATTTACAACATTGCCTAGCAAGCACTTTCCCATCCGATCTATCCACAACCAGCTTATTCAGCTTCGATTTCATAAAATGGATGCTGTTAGCGCCGCCTCCATTGATGTGAATCATGCCCTTTACTTCGACATTCGTTAAAAACTTCAGCCGCTAATCGGTCAAGAAGAGTTACCGCCTCTACGCGCGTGATCGGCATTCCCGGACACAGCGTCTGATCCGGATACCCTGTTATGTATCCGCCGGCTAATAGCTGCTCAAGAGTGCTTTGGCGTAAGTTTGTACCTGATCCCGGTCCGTAAAGTCAGGCAGCTGGTCGCCTGCCGTGGATTGCAGCTTGAAGCAGCGACTTCTCTCCTCAGTGGGCCTCCGGCTCACTGGCCACTGACACTTCAGCGCTCACTGCCGGTATGCTGCTTGTCAGCAGCATGATGACCAAATAATCGAGATGAACCTCTTTTTCATGCGTTTTCTACTTCCTTTCCTTGTGAATAAAAATAATAACAACGCTTACTTCTCTTTTCAAAAAAACAGCCTGCACCTTACAGCTCAATGATGAAACTGCAACGTGACAGGCTGTTCGCTCGGTCAATTGTGTTTGGCCGCTTTCACAAGCAGCCTCTCTTGGTTGTGTCCTTACATTATTTCACGCTATTATACCAATCGTTGACTTCCTTCGTAATTTGCTCGCCGCCTGATTTTTTCCAGTTTTCTACCATCGTATCGAACGAATCTACAGGCTGCTGACCGTATATGATTTTGTTGAATGTTTCGTTTAGCAGCTTGTTAAGAAGCTCGTTTTTACTTTGCATCGTTTCAGTCAATGGACCCATATAATAGTTTTTCATGCGAATCGAGTTTTGGTCCATAACAACCTTCATTGCGTCCGTGTTTTCTTTAAGTCGCGTGTTAAATTCTTGTTTCTCGTAAGGAGTAACCGGCTCTGCGCCGCCAGCAAGCTTAACATGTGTTTCTGCATATAATGTCGGGATACGAGCACCTTCATAAGTAAGGGTGTAATATAACGGCGGTGCTGTTTGATCCTTCAAGCCCGGAAATAGATCCGGATATTTCGCGATATCTGCTGTGATCGAGCCATCAGGAAGTGTCGCGTAATCATACCCTTCTGCGAAGCCCTTCTCAAACTCGCTGCCCGGCTGCGGGTTCGCCGTATTATCGAAGAACCAGTTATAGTAATGCACAATCGCTTCTGGATTTTTTGCGTTTTTGTTTATGAAAACATAACCGTTAGTTGGCGGGTTGCCGCCTGCGGAACCGATTTTGCTGTCAGGACCGCTTGGAATCGGATAAGCTTTGTATTTTGCCGTAGGAACATTGTTCAGAAGATCTGGGAACGGCCATGCTGGAAGCCAGTTCGGTCCAAATGTAATGCCCGCTTCGCCTTTGGTAAACAGCTCGGCACCCGTTGTTTCGTCAAGCAACGCAGAGTCCTGCGAAATGTAGCCTTTGTCCAGCCATTCCTTCAATTTGGACAGTGCAGCTTTGGCTGCCGGATTGATGGAGCCATGCTCTAGCGTTCCGTCTGCCGTCAAATTCCATTGGTTTGGCATTGTGCCGTGAGCGCCAAATACAAATCCGATATCTGTCATCCAGTTCGAGAATCCGTTTTTGAAGCCGGTCGCAAGGCCGAGTGTATTCGCTTTTCCGTCGTCGTCCGGGTCATTCTTAACAAATGCCTCCATTACGGTTTCCATTTCTGCAAGCGTTGTTGGAGCCTTAAGGTTAAGCTTGGCCAGCCAATCCTCACGAATCCACATCACTTTGTCTCCATTGTAAGCGTAATCTAGAATCGGCAATGCCATTTTGTCCTCGCCCCGGCTGATCGGCAGCCAAATGGTCGGATCAAGTTCCAAGCCCGCTTTGTAAGTATCATTCGCATATTTGTCGACTAAATCGCCTACCGGCATAAATTGTCCGGAGTCGATCAGCATGTTTACCGTTTCCAAGTCGCCGCGGAATGAAACGATATCAGGCATTTCTTCGCCCGAGGATATCATTAGGCGCAGCTTCGTTTTGTAAGCGTCATTCGTGTCCGTTACGACCCAGTTGTATTTGATTTCGATACCAAGTCTCTCTTTGATAACACGAGTATGAACGTTATCTTCAATCGTTTCGCCTTCTTTAAAGATCGACGTGTAGTTCAGTCCCCATACGGTCGATAACGTAACCGGTGTTGTATACTTGCCGTCCACAAATTCAGCTGCATTGCCCTCTTCCGTTTGAGCAGGTTCATTGCCTGGATTGTTATTTCCTGAACATGCTGCAATCGCGATCATAAATGATAGTACCAATAAGACCGATAGCCACTTCTTCATGCCTTTACCCCCGTAATTTATATTTTGTTATTCTTTGCGATATATAATATATTGCTTGCAAACAATATACCGCTCGCTTTGTGGCGCCGATAGACCACAATTTTGTTATTGATGCCTTTTTCTTGCGCTATTCCTTTACGGCTCCCAAGATGATGCCTTTTACGAAATAACGCTGTAAAAACGGGTATACAAGCAGGATCGGCAGCGTGCCTATAAAGATTTGCGCGGACTTCACCGTGCGCTGCGAGATATGCTTCAGCTCATTGACATCCGGATTTATTTTATTGAAATCCTGCTGCACGATAATGGTTTGCAAAAAGGTCGATAATGGATATTTTCTGTAATCCGTAATATAAAGCAAGCCATCGAACCATGAATTCCAATGCGTAACCATCGTAAATAAGGATATGGTGGCAAGTGCCGGCATGGATATCGGCAAGAAAATGCTCCAAAGCGTCCGGAACTGGCCTGCCCCGTCGATTAATGAGGCTTCCTCCAGCTCCTTGGGCACTGCCCGGAAGAAGTTCATGAGCAATACCATATTAAAGACGTTAATCGCACCTGGAAGAACGAGCGCCCAGATCGAGTTCATTAAATCCAAATTGCGAATGAGCATGTACGAAGGAACAATACCACCGCTGAAGAGCATCGTAAAGAGGAAATACCAAGTATAGAAGGAACGGCTCTTAAATATCCGTCCATCCTTGGACAACGCATAGCCTGCCAAAATCATAAGCAACATGCCAACGATCGTACCGAGTGCGGTCCGTTCAAGCCCAACGAGCAGCGCATTATGAAAATTATCGTTATTCAGCGTTTTGGCATAGGCATCAAAGTTGAAACCGACCGGCCAGAGCTTAACCAGATTCGCGTTAGCCGGCGAGCTTGCGCTCAAGCTCACCGCAAGGATATGGACGAGCGGGATGATGCAGGATACGCAAATGATAGCAAGCAATACATAATTGAAAATCGAAAATACCTTATAGCCTGATGTTTTGTGGTACATGCTCTCTCACCTTCCTCCGTTCTCTAGAAAATTCTGTAACCCGCGTACTTGTATGCCATCCGGTACGAGAACACGATCATAACCAAGCCGATAACGGATTTGAACAATCCGACCGCCGTACCGAAGCTGTATTGCCCATTCAAGATCGCCGTTCGGTACACGAACGTATCGATGATATCGCCTTTATCGTAAACGAGCGCATTGTAGAGGTTAAAGATTTGATCGAAGCCGCCGTTCAAAATATTGCCGAGCGACAGCGTGCCTACAACGACCGCAATCGGAATCATCGCTGGAACGGTAATGTGCATAGTCTGCTTCCAGCGCGTCGCCCCGTCTACTTCCGCCGCTTCGTAAAGGGAAGGATTCACGCCCGACAAAGCGGCTAGAAACACGATCGTATTGAAACCGAAGTTTTGCCAAATGTCACTGACGACGACCGTGAAGCGGAACCAATTGCCTTCGCCAAGCCAGAATACCGACTCCATGCCGAGTCCGTTCAGCAGTTGATTGACGATGCCTTTGCTGCCGAGCATGTCCGTAAGGATCGCGCCTAGAATCACCCATGAGATAAAATGCGGCAGATAGACGAGCGTTTGGACAACCCGCTTGAACAGCATTTTACGGACCTCATTCAATAAAATCGCGAACGTAAACGGCACCACGAGGCCGAATACGATTTTGAGGCCTGAAATGATTAACGTGTTCAAAATAACCTGCTTGCTGTCCGGATATTCGAACATGAAACGAAAATGCTCCAGTCCGACCAGCTTGGAATGAAAGATACCGTCATATGGCTTGAAATCCTGAAAGGCCATGATCAGCCCGCTCATAGGCACGTAAGCAAATATAAAAGTAATGATCGCTGCCGGAAGCAGCATGAGATGCAAGGGCCAAGTGCGGCTAAATATTTCTCTCGCTCTTTTTTCCTTCTTTTGCTCTGGTCCCTTTTCTTGCTGCAGCGGTTTGTTTAGCGCACTTTCCACTGTTCTGCCCCTTTCCAAACAAAATTTGATTTGTGTTTTATCATCTCTCCTGTATGATTAATTTTATCAGCAGTCTCTCCTGTTCTATAGACCACGATCTTTGGAAGCATGCCACTTTGTAGACTTATGTACCGTTATTTTCACAAAAAGAGAGGGCCCCAGCATGCGTTTACGCGAAAACACTTTTACCAAAATCATTAGCTTACTCATCCTTTTACTCATTCCGATCATCCTTTTGTATACGCTTTCTATAAGGACAAGCATCGGCGTCATTAAAGAAGAAATGAAATCGTTGAAACAGAAGGATATTACGTTTCTCGCAAGCGAAATCGATAAAAGCGTTACGACGCTGTCTACGCTTGGCTTTTTGCTGAGCGAAGATATCCATATTCAGCAGCTGCAAAACCTGCATCTTATTGAAAACGCATACCTGCGCAATGACGAGAAGCTGCGCATTCTCGAGCGGCTGCGGCTGCTTAACGTTGCCCAGCGCTGGGATACGCAGTACAGCATTACGGCGCCTGCCAGCCGGCAGCTCGTATCCACCAATACCTATCTTTCCTATGATCTGGAGTCGATTAAGAAAATATTTACGCCGAACTGGAAATACGAGGAAATGACGATTCAAAGCATGAAACAAAACCGCTTCGTACGCCATATCGTCAAGCCAAAGAGGCTGGAGACCGATCTGGATAAAGCGGGGATCATCGTGGAAATCTCCTTCCCGGAGGAGCATTTAATCAAGGATTTGGATACGTTCAAGCTCGCGGGAAAAGGAGATCCCTTCCTTGTTCATTCCGATGGACGCATGATTAAGAATCGTACGGCCGATAAGGAAATGACCGAATACATCAAGGTACTCCTTGAAAAAGCGACCGTCCAGGAAGCGTCCAATCAAATCGTCACGATTAACGGCAACGATTTTCTCGTTACCTCCGCCCATGTGAAAACACTGGACTGGTATTTAGTTGATTACGTTCCGCTCGCGGATATTTTGAAGCCCATCGTAAAAAGCCAAAATCTATTTTACGGCTCCGTAGGTTTGCTGCTTATTATGAGTTTACTCGCCGGTTATTTGCTGTACCGGAACGTTCAGCGGCCGATCGGCTTACTGATCCGAAGCGTCAAGCGTCTTCAAGAGGGCAATTATTCTACCCGGATAAACGCGAATCCGAAAAATGAATTTACCTACTTGTTTCAGCGGTTTAATGATATGGCCGCCAATACCGAGCAGCTCATTCAGAAGGTTTATGTCGAGGAGCTGCGCCGGCGCGAAGCCAATGTAAAGCAGCTGCAATCCCAAATCAATCCGCATTTTTTATACAATTGCTTTGCGCTCATCCGCAGTCTGGCTAGGCTTGATAAGAAAGAATCGGTTATGAAGCTGGCCATGCATCTCTCGACTTATTACCGTTATACGACGAGGGTCGAGAAGCTTACGGCTTCCTTGAAGGAGGAGCTGCAGCTGGTCGAAAGCTATTTGGAGATCCAGCAGTTCCATATCCAGCATCTTTCTTACCGTATCCAAGTGCCCGAGTCCATACTGGAGACCGAGCTGCCGCGGCTGCTGCTTCAGCCTATCGTAGAAAATGCGGTGCTGCATGGAATCGAAAGGTTTGACGGGGACGGTCTCATTACCATTTCCGGCGAAAGCGATGACCGTTACCATACGATTATCGTGGAGGATAACGGCATCGGAATGACCGAGGAAACACTTCGCAAGCTGGAGAAAAAGATTATGAATCCGCCTGATGATACGAGCGGCTGCGCGCTTTGGAATATTAGGCAGCGCATGCTCTTCCAATTCGGCCAGGAAGCCTCCATCACCTTCCGCATACGCGAAGAGGGCGGCGTAGCCGTATACCTGTCTTGGCCGCACGAAAACTATTCCGTCTAGATAGAACTATAGGAGCTGTTGACCATGTACCAATTATTAATCGTTGACGATCAACCGGATCTGGTAGAGGATTTAGCCTGCAATTTGCCTTGGCAAACCGTCGGTATCGATTCCGTATATCAAGCCCATTCCGGAGCCGGAGCCCTGGAAATTATGAACGCGACGCCCATCGATATCGTCATCACGGATATTCATATGCCCGGCCTCTCCGGGCTCGATCTAATCGAACAGATACGGGCAGCATGGAGCAATGTGAAATGTATATTGTTATCGGGCTACAATGATTTTGAATATGCCAAAAAAGCGCTGCAGCATCAAGCAAACGACTATTTGCTAAAGCCCGCCGAGGATGAAGAGCTGCTGCAAGCGGTTAAGAAGGCCGTGCTGCAGCTAGAGGAGCACTGGAAGGCGATCAGCTCGTATCAGAGCGCGCTAACCTCCCTGAAAGATAATTTACCTATTTTGCGGAACCATCTGCTGCTCTCGCTTCTTCAAGGCCAAGCCTACGGAGAAGAGACGCTGGCAGAGAAGCTCGAGATGCTGGACCTTTCCTTTAAGCTGCATTCTCCGTATTGCTTGATGCTGCTCCGGATGGAAGACTATTTTTACGAGCAAACCGACCGTGACAGCTCTTTGCTTGAGTATGCGGTTTGCAATATCGCGGAAGAGATCTTCTCTGATGAATATAAGCTTTGGCATACGAAGGACGAGCACGGGTATTTTGTTTTTGCTATCATGAGCAAAACGGACAACCGTCCGGATCAATCCTCGCTGCTTCATTTGATCGAGCAAAAAGCGGCGCAGCTTCAGCACTATGTGCAGCTTTACTTAAAGGGGACCATCTCGCTTGTGCTTACGAAACAGGATTCCTTCCCGAATGAAATGCGCGAAACCTACGATTTCTCGCTCATTAACTTTAGGCAGCGCATCGGCAGTGAACGAGGTTTCTTATTGACGCTGACAGAGGAGCCACAGCATGGAGAGGCCAATTCCCTCTCTCATTTGTATAATCCGCCGCTGCTGATTCATTTGCTGGAGGCCGGTCAATGGGAGACGATTGATGAGAAGCTGAAGCTGGTTTTCGAGGAGCTGGAGCAAAAATGGGGCGAATCGCATGAGCATATTTTGGAAACGTATTTTATGGTCGTCAGCTCCCTAAGCTTCTCGATCCACAAAAACAAGCTTTGGATGGCCGATATCATGGGGGCGGAATTCAACCAGCTGCTGAGCGGTCCCCACTTTCATACGATAAAGCAGCTTCAAACGTGGACGGCTTCGGTGCTCGAGGCCTATAGAAGCCATATGAGCAGCAGAGTTCAGCACTCCCGCTCCAGCACCGTCCAGAAGGTGCAAGAATACGTATCCAGCCATCTGGAGGAAGCATCGCTGCAGACGATTGCCTCTCACGTCTTCTTGAATCCTTCCTACTTGTCGAAAATTTACAAGTTGGAAACGGGCGAGGGCATAAGCGAATACATTTCCAGATTGAAAATGGAAACCGCCGCGCATATGCTCCGCACCACTTCGGAAAAAATTTACGAAATAGCCGCCAAGGTCGGCTATTTGAAAACGAGCTATTTTATCAAAGTATTCAAAGACCGCTATGGTATTACGCCGCAGGAATTCCGTGACAGTTAGCCTTTGACGGCGGAAAAATAACAGATGCCCGCATGATCAGACGATGCAATACGAGCCTTTCGTTCCAGATAAACCAAGTGCGCAAGCGTCTCCGACATCGCAAATCTTAACTGGTGGGCATTGCCGTTCAAACGGCTTCCGAATAAAGCCTCGCACATGCCATAGGCGGTGCGGGGCTCTTCTGCGAGCATCGCCGCCATTTTGTCGAGTCGGCGGGCATGATGCTGCTGAAGCTCCGTAATTCTTTCATTAAAGCCTGCAAAGGGATCGCGATGCCCCGGAAAGGCGAGTGTAACCTCGAACTTATTGAGCGCATCCAGGCTATGGAGAAATTGCTCGAGCGGGTCGCCGTCTTCACCGGGTACGATACTTACATTTGGCGTAATATGCGGCAGCACCTGATCACCGCAAAGCATCCATTTGCGTTCCCGCTGATAGAAGCACAGCTGTCCGGTAGCATGGCCGGGCGCATCGATTAAGAGCCAGCTTAATCCCCCCATCCGAAATGGCTCACCCGCTTCGAAATAGGTGACCGCAGGCTGAGGAGATACCATGTCCACAAACGTCTCCAAATTTTCCGCAATTGCCTCTCTTTCTTCGATCGGCATGCCATGCTTCTCATACAGCGCCTGCAGCTGCCAAGAGAAATCGCTTCCGTCTCCCCAAAGCCTAACCGCATAAGCATGCGCCTTGCGGGTCATATAGACCTCTGCTCCGCTTTTCTCCTGCGCATATCCCGCGAGTCCGTAATGATCCGGATGCTGGTGCGTCAGAACGATCCTTCTAATGTTACTCCACTGCAAGCCCTGCCGCTTCATGACGGCATCCCATACCTTGATTGCGTTGTCCGTTCTTAGTCCCGGATCAACTAGCGTATAGCCTTCAACTTCCGGAATCAGATAGCTGTTTACCCATTTCAACGAGAAAGGCACGGGGACCTTGACTTGAAGCCAGCCCTCCTGCAAGGCTGTGAGATACAAAGAAGCATCCGCTTCTATTTCCGGCATATGTATTTCTTTCCTTTGATCAGCCATCTTTATATCGCCCTTCCCGCCATGATCATGCGTGGAGATTTTGAAGCTTCGTAGGGAGACGCGTCGTAATTGCCATACAGCTGCTCCAAAGACAGCCCGCAGTCAGCAAGCCGCGATTCAAACCATTCCAGCTTGTACAATTTCACCCTTTCCAAATACTCCCTTGGCGCTTCTTTGCTCTGCGGATGGAAAACGGTAATTTCCTTCTGCACCCAGCCGTCTGCAATAGACCGAAGCTCTTGGATCACTAGCCCGGTATCTTCATCCCTTCGTTCCGATCGGGGCACTAGGGTTTGTTCCACATAAACCGGATTTAGGAAATCGATAAGAAACGAACCGTCCGGCCGCAATACTCTGCGAATATTCCGAAGCACTTTTACATTGTCGTCTTCATTCGAGAAATAGCCGAACGAGGTAAAAAAATTGACGGTCGCATCGAAGGCGCACGCTTCAAAAGGCAGCTCGCGCATATCGCCGAGTTCCCATTTCACGGCACCCTGCAGGTCATGGCGGCGGGCTTCCTCCAGTAAGCTTGGCGATAAATCGATGCCGGTTACCGAATAGCCGAAGCTTGAGAGTGCTAACGCATGACGCCCCATCCCGCACCCGATGTCGAGCACCCGCGCTTCTTCGGAGAGTTGCAGCAAGGAGATCATTTGGTAAACCTCTTTCGCGGCGTTTTCCCAGTCGCGATGTTTATAGACCAGCATATAGTCGGAGCCGAAGCTCTGTTCGTACCATGGTTTCATTTTCGTGCTCTCCTTCATTAACAACCTAAGCCAAAAAAATCAATTCGATTGCTTCATTGTACTTGAATTCCGACCGCCTCGCAAAACAGTTTCCACCAGGCATAATTTTTGGGGTTTGACACAAACTATGGAAGCTTATCCAATATGTCCATTGTACGATTCGCAAATGTAAGAAAGGGGGAAACCGGAATGAATGAGCGTATCCGCTTGTTATTTGCAGAAGCCGTCGATATTAAATTGGAAATCTTGCATAACAGCGAAATGACGATCGAAGTCGCCTATATCGCACCACTATGCGAAGAAAATAAAATAAACGATTTCATTATCGTCCCGTTTACGAAAGATTTCTACCCCTTTGAGAGCCAGCTGAAAACGAATCCTGAATATCGCGTAGTCGATGATGTCGCCAAATGGCAGGAGCTAATGCTAAGAGGCAATGTGCTGATTGAATCAAATGAAATCATTTACTCCTTCGATGCCTCTCGCATCATAAGCATTGAGAATCCGCAAACGCAGGTAGAGAGCGCCATTCAGGGGCCTCAGCTTGCTTTAAGCGAAGATCTAAACATTTCTCTTAACCTGATTCGCAGCATGTATCCCTCTCCGGACCTATCTGTTGAAGAGCATACCATCGGTTCATTATCCAAAACGCCTGTATTCGCTTTGTTTGATCAGCGCCGCGTCGACCCTACCGTGCTCGATAACGTCCGTTCGAAATTATTGACGATCAATGTTGAAATGCTGCATGCCGCCGGCGAGCTCGAGAAGCTGTTAATCGGTAAACGCAAGCATTTGTTTCCTACGGTCTTGATTACGGAACGTCCTGACCGAATTACCAAAGCGATTTCCCAAGGCAAAATTATCGTTCTCTTGAAAGGGAATATGTTTGCTATTATTTTGCCTGCAACCTTCTTCGATTTCATGCATGCGGTAGAGGATGATTACGATGCTTATTGGATGACACGTTTTCTGATCTTTCTAAGGTATACATCCATCTTGCTTACGATTACCCTGCCTGCACTCTATATTTCGGTCGTCTCCTACAATCCGGAGCTGTTCCGCGTGCAGCTCGCCTTCTCGATTGCCGGAAGCCGTTCCGCTGTTCCTTACCCGTCGTTCATCGAAGTGTTTATCATGCTCTTCATGATCGAGACGCTTATCGAAGCCAGTATCCGCCTGCCGCGATACATCGGTTCCACAGCAACAACCGTAGGGGGTCTTATCCTCGGACAAGCTGCCCAGCAAGCAGGACTGGTGAGCAGCATTATGATTATCGTTACTTCGGTGGTGGCGATATCGAATTTTGTTATCCCTGTAAATTCGCTTTCCTTTGCCGTCCGTTTTTTGAAATATCCGCTAATTGGCATTTCGATTTTCTTCGGTATTTCCGGTGTCGCCGTTGGCATGTTTATTTATATCACCTATCTTTGCAATCTTCGAAGCTTTGGTAAACCGTATATGCGTATTTTTGGAAAATTAAGGCCGTTGGAAGGCGATGTAGGGCAGGTGAAAATCAAGTGAACCGTTATGTTTTCTATAACTTCATCCTCGTCAGCTTCATAAATCTGATGCTGTACGTTCCGCATATATTAATACAATACCGTTATACGGGTGCAGTATCGTCCATGCTTATCGGCATCGTTATAGGGACGATACTCGTCTACTTGTATACAAGCGCGATGGCCCGTTTTCCCGGCAAGGGTCTGCCTGAAATTTTAAAGCTCTATTGTCCGAAGTGGCTTGTATTTATCAACATGATTTTTTTTGGAATTATGTGGTGGTTCGCGACAACGATTGTTGTGGTTGCCTATGCCGTGCTCATCAATCGTTTCTTTAATCCCGATGCGAACTCGATCATCATCTTATTGATGCTTATCCTTGCCTGCGGTTATGCAGCCACACGCTCAACGCTAACGGTTATGTTCGTCGTAGAGATCGGCCTGATCGTCAATGCTCCGGTCATTTTATTTGTATTGTTTAAAGCGACGCGAAGCACGCAGCTCAATTGGGATGCCATTCATGTCGTGGCCAATTATGTAACCGCGATGCCTACGCTAACCTGCATTGCGGCAGCATCCTTTGTTTTCACGGGTTATATCAATCTCTCGGTATTCAATCGGCTGTTCCCGCCGAACTTTCGTTTCAAATTCCGTTTTATATACCCGTTTTTTGGGGCGGTGATTATGCTGATTACGTTTTTTGTTCCCATCGGTTTTCATGGGACAGAGGGCGTTAACCAATACATATACATCTGGAGCCTGACCGCAGACTCTCTGCTCATGCAGTACGGGTTTATTGAACGCGTATTGTTTCTTTTTCTAATCGTTTATTTGAATTTAACACTCGTTTATACGATGTCCGGATGGCATCAGGCGATGGAGTTTATCAAGAGCTGTTTTCCCGGCAGCAAGCCGGAAATCGACAGCCCAAAAACACCGGTATCCAACTATGTCATTGTCGGCATTTTCGCGTCGCTGACGATGATCTACCTCATCATGACCAATGAGAAAATGAACATGTATATTACTACCTATTGGCTTATTTTTCGGATGTTCGTTGAGTTATACATTGTCATATGGGTTTTTGTGTTAAGCAGGAGGAGGTCGAAAGCCGCATGAGACTCATTATCCGAATCTCTCTGACGATCACGGCCATTTGCATGCTGGGCGGGTGCGGCTTCAAGGATATCGATAAGCGATTCTTTGTCGTTGCATTAGGGATAGACTTGTCGGATAACGAGAAAAAACCTTATCGTCTCACGCTCCAGCTTGCCGTGCCTTCGCCTAAGATCGAGCCGGGCGCATCCAAAGTGCAAATTGAAACGATTGATACCGCAAGCGTTGCGGAGGGTGTCCGCATGCTGAAGGCCTATGTCGACAAAGAGCTTGATTTCGGGCATTGCAAGGTTTTTTTAATCGGCGAGAAGCTGGCGCGCCAAGACTATCAAAATTTACTGCAATGGTTGTCAAGAAGAAGAGATATTCAAAGCGTAGCCGATATCGCGATTGGCAAGCCTGATGCCGAGACTCTGCTTCAGGTTATGCCCGTCTCTGAGCGTTACCCAGGCAATACGCTGTTTCTAAGCTTTGGGGCAGATGGTACAGAATCGTCCTATACCTATGTGGAATCCGTGTCCGACTTTGCAAGGCGAGCTTCAGAACAGGGACTTGATCCCTTGATGCCCGTTATTCAGAAGGACAGCAAGGAGAGCTACATCATCAATCGAACGGCTCTACTCAATAAAAAAAGAGTGAAGCTCGTTTTATCCCCTTCGGAATCCCAGCTGTACAACCAGCTTGCCAAGGATTTCAAAAAATCCTCCATGCATGGCATGTTCGAAGGAATGGATCTCGTCGTCGCGATTACTGAATTGCATTCTAAATTTCAAATTGGCAAGGTTGACGGAGAAGATACGGTTACAATGCATGTTAAAATGAAGGTTGTATTCGAGGAAGCCCCGAGAGGGCTGTACGAGACAAACTGGGCTTCCATTGAACGAGATTTAAATCGGGAATATGCAAAAACCTGCGTTGCCCTGCTAAAGAAAATCCAGAAGGCCAAAGTTGACCCAATCGGTTTTGGACTGCGTTACCGCGCTACCCATCCGGGAAATGGCGCTTGGAAGCAGTGGCAGGCTATTTATCCCGTAATCAAATTTAAAGTCCTTGCCGACATCAAAATTGAAGGTACCGGGCTTATCAAATAAACCGCGCAGCAAAAAAGAGGTGCAGCAGCAGATTTATTGCTTCTGATACACCTCTTTTTTCTTTGCCGGCTCTATTTAAGCAGCAGCCGATTCGTTTGTCTCAGTTCACTTACGGAGCCCGCTCCAATGCCGAACATCGCTGTGCGCAGCTCGAATTCAATACGTTCGAATTGCTGCAGCAATTGCTCCTGCGATATGGCACTGTTCCCTCCCGCTGCCTGCGGAAGCAGAACACGCCCAAAGCCGGCCAGATTCGCGCCGAGCGCAATGGCTTTCGCAGCATCGACGCCCGTACGCAAGCCGCCGCTCGCAATAATATTCGCTTGCGGAAGCCGCTCCCGAATCTCTACTACGCTCTCTGCAGTCGGTATTCCCCAATCGGCGAATGATTCGGCTGCCTGCCGCCGCATTTCGTCACTGGATCGGAATTTCTCAACTTGGCTCCAAGAGGTGCCGCCTGCGCCAGCCGCATCGATAAAGGACACGCCAACGCCGGCAAGCGCTGCTGCCGTATCCGCATCGATCCCCCAGCCAACCTCTTTTACGCCAACCGGTACGTTTAAGACCTTGCAAACTTGTTCGATCGCGGAAAGCAGATGACGGAAATCCGTATCTCCCTCCGGCTGGAACACTTCCTGCATGCTGTTCAAATGCAGCACGAGCGCATCCGCTTCCGCAATTTCTACCGCTCTGCGGCAGGATTCCGTCCCGAAGCCGTAATTAAATTGCACCGCTCCTATATTGGCAATGACCGGAACGGTCGGTGCATCTCTGCGGATGGAGAAAGAGCCGGCAAGCTCTTCATTTTCTATGGCAGCACGCATCGAGCCCAGACCTATCGCCCAGCCACGCTCTTCCGCAACAACGGCCAAGCGGCGGTTAATGGCGCCCGCCTCGTCCGTCCCGCCCGTCATGGAGCTCACCAGCAGCGGCGCGCCAAGCTTTTTGCCAAACCACTCGGTATCCAGTCTAACCTCGCTAAAAGAAAGCTCAGGCAGCGCATTATGCTTAAAGCGATACCGCTCCAACCCCGTTTCGATGCCCACGCTGTTCACCTGCTCCTGCAGGCAAATCCGTATATGCTCCCCCTTGCGCTTCGCTGTTGCTGCTTGTTGATCCACTGACATGCTCGTACCTCCCAAGCCTAAACGGGCAGCGCCTTCCCTGGCGACGCAGACCGCGTTTCGCTCCTCTATCATGTTATATCTTATCCGGTTTGATATGCTCCCCAACTGTAAGCTTGCTTGTTCCAAGAAACCGATACCAAATCCGGCAAAATGACTATGTTCTAGCATAGCATAATTTTTTGTTTCTCGCTTCCAGCTTCATGACTTTGACAAATATCAAGCGTTAATAAACATAAAAACACGAGTTGCCCCTTCTTCGGCAGTGTAATCTTCGATCAAGCCCGCTCCTCTAGCAAATGGTTCACGAGCATTTTTGCTCCCTGCATCACGAGCGGCACGCCGCTGCCCGGATGCATAGAAGCGCCTACGCTGTATAATCCTTTTATGTTATAAGGCGCATACTGCGGACGAAACGCACCCGACTGCGACCAAGTCGGCGCAATCCCGAAGCTCCCCCCTCTATACCAGCCTTCGCCCATGCCATCTTGAGGCGTTCTTATCTTTTTCCATACGATAGCATCCCTTAAGCCAGGGAATAATTTCTCTTCTGCGTCCGCGAGCACCCGGTCTGCCAGCAGGCTGCTTTCCTTTTTCCAATCATAAGAAGAGTGAAGATCGACCGGTATCGGCGCCGGAATTAGAAAATAAAGCACCGTTTCCCCCGGAGGAGCAGCTTCATCGTCAATTTCACAAGGATTAAACAGGTAATAAGCGGGCAATGGCTCCGATTCTCCAGGGAGCTTTTGCTTCGCTGCGATAACGCGGAGACTATCCTTCAAGGATTCCGGCATGACAAATTGATGCGTCGTTCTTTCAGCTCCTTTTTCCCAACGCTTATTCACGCCGGCATACACGAGCACGCAGCCGGAGGATGGAACAAATTCACGCTGCTTGATCGGTTCAGCTTCTCCTTGCAGCATTCCTGCCAAGTGCGGAAAATCCCCGTTATAAATGATATTCTCATACGTATGCCTTGTACCGTCCGCCAGCAGCAAACCTTTTACTTCGCCATTTGCAGTTACGATTTGCCTTACCGCGCCCTGAGCGCCCGTGTAAACCTTAATATTTTCGCGGTATAGCGCTCGCTCCAGCACAGCCGCAAAGCTTGCAAAGCCGCCTTTCATATACCAGATGCCGAAGGCATGCTCCGCATAGGGAATAAATGTATACAAGGAAGGAGAACCTGACGGTATTCCGCCGGCATACAGTGCCTGCAAGGAAAACGCGTCGATCACTCTCTTGTCTCCAAAATAACTTTCTGCTATCTGCCGTATGCTCAAAAAAACGCGCAGTTTCGCGAAAAGCTTCATATTCCGCCAAGAGAGGCACGTATGACGCTGCAGGAACGTTTTCTCTAGAAAATGCTCTTTCGCTTCTTGGAAGAGCGGCTCCATATCCCGCATATAGCGGCGGAAGGCGCTGCTGTCCTTGGCTGAGAGCGAGTTCAGTTCCTCCGACATGCGGTCCGTATCGGTCCATTTGGTTAAGCGCGAGCCGTCGGAAAAATGAATCCGATACAGCGGATCACAGCGAATAAGCTCATATTCATCATCGCTGATGCCTGCTTCCCTAGCTATGGAGCGAAGCATTTCCGGCAGTAGTACGATGGTTGGTCCGCGGTCGATCCGATAGCGCTGATCCTGCTCGAATGCCAGTCTTCCCCCCAAGCGTTCCTGCCGTTCAAATAAAGTGACCTTTGCTCCTGCTCTTGCCAGCAAAAGCGCACTGACCATTCCGCCGATGCCGCCGCCTATGATTGCTGCTTCCATGCCGCTGCCTCCTTGCGCTGTACTCGTTTTGCCGGCTCGCGGGCGGACGACGAACGTCCATCCAGCTCAGGCAGCAGCTTATTCCTGTTCAAAGAGCTTCACCCCATGTATGCAAAATTGTACATCATTTACCGGTCGATGTTAAATTGTGTAAATTGAAAGTCAAACCCATCCTTGAATGAACTTATCTTTTATCCTATTAGCGATGGAGCAAGAATTTGTCCAATGTAAAAATGATTTTTACAATCATTTAATTGATTTTTATAATCATTTTATATTGTTATTCCGTCGAAACTCATATAAACTAAAGCTAACGAATCCATCAAGGAGGCCTACACATGGAAATGCTCATGTTTGATACGCAGCAGGAACTGGACGCTTATGCCGCACAGCTATTTATAAATACAGTCAAAGAAAAACCAAACGCGGTGCTTGGCCTTGCCACGGGATCGACACCCATTGGAATTTATGACAAAATGGTAGAGTCGTACAAGGAAAATAAAGTTAGCTTTAAAGAGGTTACGACCTTTAATCTGGATGAATACGTCGGCATCACGCCTGAAAATGACCAAAGCTATGCTTATTATATGAACAAGCATTTGTTTTCACATATCGATATCCCTGCTGCGCAAACGCATCTGCCTAACGGAATGGCTCCCGACATGGAAGGAGAATCCGCTCGGTACGATGCCATGCTGGAATCACAGCCCGTCGATATCCAGCTGCTTGGTCTCGGCCACAACGGCCATATCGGCTTTAATGAGCCGGATGTCAATTTATCCGGCGGCACTCACGCGGTAAAGCTAAAAAAAGAAACGCGCGAGGCGAATGCTCGGTTTTTCGCTTCGATGGATGAAGTGCCAGAATACGCCATTACGATGGGCGTCGGGTCGATTTTGAAAGCAAACACCATCGTATTGGCCGTCCGCGGCTCTGACAAGGCGGAGATTGTAAAGGAAGCTTTGACGGGACCGATTACCACTAGCGTGCCTGCTTCGCTGCTTCAAACACATGCCCGCGTTATCGTTCTGCTTGATCGCGAGGCTGGAAGGATGTTAGTTTAAATGACTGTAAACTCTTCAAACTGGATTATTCGAAATATCAATATTGTCTTGGAAGACCGGGTCGCAACCGGCAGCGTTATCGTCCAAAACGGTAAAATAGCGCAAATTATTTCTGGCGAGGCTAACGACTCCGCTGCTGCAGAGGAGCTTCCCTTTATTGACGGTCAAGGCGGCTTTCTGTTTCCCGGCTTTATTGATGTTCATGTGCACGGCGGCTACGGATCTGATTTTATGGATGCCTCCCAAGAAAGCTATCATACGATTACGAAATTCCATGCCTCGCAGGGCACGACAGGAATGCTGGCTACCACGATGACGGCCTCTAAGGAAGCGATTGAAGCCGTGCTTCATGCCGTTTCCGAGTACCGAAGCAATGACATGCCGTATGCAATTTTGCTCGGCGTGCATTTGGAAGGGCCTTTCATCAGCGAGAAATGGCCCGGCGCCCAAAATCCGGCTTATATTAAAACGCCTCAGCTGGAATGGATGCAGAAGTGGCATACGAAATGGCCAGAGCTCATTCGCCAGCTTACGCTTGCACCCGAGAAAAGCGGCTCGATCGAGACGATAGCTTGGCTGGCGGAGCAAGGCATCAACACTGCTTGCGGGCACACTGATGCGGTTTACGAGGAAGTCATTGCCGCTGCCGATGCGGGTTTAACACAGGCTGTTCATACGTATAACGCGATGCGGGGGCTGCATCACCGCGAGCCGGGTACCCTCGGCGCGGTGCTGACCGATGACCGTATTGCCGCGGAGCTTATTGCGGACGGCATCCATGTTCATCCTGCTGCGATCCGGCTGGTGCTTGCCGCGAAGCCCTTGGACAAAGTCATTCTCATCACAGACGCAATGGCTGCTGCCGGCATGCCCGATGGCGAGTACAGCCTAGGCGGCTTAGCCGTTGTCGTAAAAGAAGGCGAAGCACGCTTACGCGAAGGAAATGCCTTGGCGGGCAGTTGTTTAACGATGATCGGCGCGATTCGGTACATGCATGAGCACACAAACTTGCCACTTGAGCAGCTTAGCCGGTTGGCAAGCGGCAACGCAGCGAAGCAGCTTGGCATTAGCGACCGCACAGGGTCCATCGCATGCGGCAAGCATGCCGATCTGGTATGGACCGATGCGCAGCTACAAGTCAAACAAACATGGGTTCAAGGCCGTTCTGTTTTTGAAGCCAGCCTATAGGAAATAATCCATAATCGAAAGCTCGGAAGCTATTCTAAGCCTCCCGTGCTTTCTTTTTATTTTGCGGATAGATGGTCACGCAACATATCATTTTCGTAAATGGCGATACGAATGAGGTTGTAGGCACGATTAATAAAATGTAATGATCCGCATGGGCAGGCGTAATCATTGATATAGAAAAAAGACGGCATCTCCCGACTAAGGGAAATACCATCTTTATTAGTAAAAGCAAGGAAGTGGTCAGCCCGTTACATATACCGAGATCCCCTGCTGCTTCATCACTTCCGCCAGCTCCTCGGTAAGCGGGAGATCTGTAATAACACCGCGCAGCTCGGCAAGGGTAGCAATGGAGAATAACGAAGCGCGATCTGTTTTGGTATGATCGAAAACGGCGTAGGCCGCTTGCGAACGCTTAATTAGTGCTTTAGCAATTTGCGCTTCTTGCTCCGAATATGTCGTAATGCCGCTTGCGGCAGAAATACCGTCAACGCCGATAAACATTTTGCCGATATGCAAATGGGCTACCATGCCCTCGCCAAGCGGGCCGCATAGCTCGAAGCTGTTGTGCCGCATAATGCCACCGGTTACGACGACTTGAATATCGCTTCCCGCGAGCTCCATGGCGATATTAACCGCATTCGTTACGACCGTTATGCCCTTCCGGGACTTTAATGTCTTGGCGATGAGAAAATTGGTCGTGCCTCCCGACAAGCCGATCACGTCGCCTTCCACGATCAAAGAAGCTGCAAGCTCGGCTACACGTTCCTTCTCCAGAATCGATAGGCCTTCCTTCTCCGCAAACGGCAAATCCCTTACCGAGTTCATGCCATCGTACATCGCTCCGCCGATCGTGCGGATAACGGGATATTCGGCTTCCATCTGCTCCAAATCCCGGCGGGCCGTTGCTTCCGAACAGCCAAAGCGTTCAACCATTTCAGGAATCGTAACTCTTCCCTGCTGTTTTAATAGCTGCAGAACAGCCTCGCGGCGGCGCTGCCCCTTGTTTCCTATTGCATCAGCCATTTTCAGCGCTCCACCCAGGCTTTGGCGGACATCCGCTGCTCAACGACGCTCCACTCCGGCAAAGCTTCCCAGTCACCGCGCATCTGCACGACTAATGAACCGTTAATGCTGGCAAGGCGTACCGCCTCCACGGGAGATAAGCCTTTCATGATGCCTGCCAAAAAGCCCGCGCAAAAGCCGTCTCCCGCACCGACCGTATCCACGACCTGCTCGGCGGGGTAAAACGGCAAGCTCTCCTCTTGCCCGTTGTTCAGTACGACTGTTGTATCGCCTCTGCCTTTAATAATAGACACAGCTTTCAGCTGCGTCAGCTGACCTTTGATATGTTCATAGTCATCCGTATCATACAAGAGCTTAAGCTCGTCCCAGCCAGGCAAAAAGTAATCCGCGTCTGCGGCAAACGGCAAAAGAATCTCCCTCGCCTGCTCAATCGGCCACAGCTTCAGACGCAGGTTGGGATCAAAGCTGACGAGAACGCCAGCTTCCTTCGCGATATCAACCGCGCGGCGCAGTGTCTTCCGGCAATCCTCGCTCAGCGCAGCCGTGATACCGGTTACATGAAGCAGCTTAGCGCCCCGAATATAATTCTCGTCCAAGTCCTCAGGCAGCATCCGACTTGCCGCCGAATGCTTTCTGAAATAATGGACAGCCAATCTGCCCGCCACATGCTCGCGGAACATCATGCCCGTTGGCGCTTCTGTGCTGAGCTGCGCGCGCGATACGTCAACGCCTTCACCGCGCAGCGTCTTCAAAATAATCTTGCCGAACGGGTCATCGCCCAGCGCGCCGAACCAGCCCACGGAGGTACCTAGACGTGCAAGTCCAATTGCGACATTGCTTTCCGCTCCGCCGAAGCTTTGTTCAAGCGTCGCGGCACGTTCAATCGACTTATGCTCCTGCGGCATAAATAGAGCCATGGATTCGCCAAACGTTACAATTTGCGGTGATGATTCATGCACGTTAAAATCCCCCTACAACGTTTTATAATCAAAAAACAAATTAAACATCACCCATTGGAAACATCATGAAGTAAATGATCGCAATATACAGCACCAACACGATGATGCTCAAGACACGAGCTTTGCCGATGTGCGCAGTTGCGCTTTTGCCATCTTGAATAGATGCCACGACCAGCTTAAGCGGCTTCGAAATAATTCCGCCCAGCGCGGCTATGCCGAGGAAAAGCAGGATGACAATCACCATCCAAGCTACGCTGTAATCGGCTTGCGACATCAAATAGCCGCCCGTTAGCAGCTGTAGAATTAGAAAATACTGAGCGATGCGATTCGCCGAAAGCAAACCTTCCGCCAGACCTCCTTGTCCAAGGCCGGCCAGCTTAGAGGCTCTGCCGATCATGATAGGCAGCACGATATAAAACCCCATGCCAACTGCACCTAATACATGCAAAAACAACATTGCATTATCCATTTTTTTACTCCTCCTGTTTTGGTAAAGCGTAATCAACGATCCACTCCTGCCAAAATTGTGTATATCGATTAGTTTATCAGAAACGAGATTTTTTTCAAATAACTACGCTCCCAATCCGGGCTTTTATACATGGGAAAGCGCAACTAAATCTGAATCGTTCCCGAAATTTTCACACCTTGGCGCAAAGGACTTCAATAATCTAGATGAACTCCCTTTTTATCCTTTGAAGCCGTACTTGCTCATGACCCCATGGATTGCAAAATAAGTAACTTCCTCGGGCAAAGCATCTTTGATCGGCCGCAGCTTCTCCGTGCCTTGCTCGCCTATGGCATCTACGATCAATTGCTCGTATTCCGCTGGGATAATCCGGCTCCAGTCCACGTCCTCGCCTTCATCCGCACAACGAATAATATGGCCTTCTACCGTCACTTTGCTTAAACCGCGTTCTTTTGCAATCTCATCCGGTTCCTGTCCCGCCGTAAAAAGCGCAAGCGTCGCCAAATGGCTCGGCTGCTCATCGCCGTCCGAACTTTTATTAAATGCCGAAGCTTCCCGCGGGACGTTCGAAATTTTCGCGGCCGTCTTCCCTTCGCCTTCAAAAGATCGTATGATTGCGAGCAATTCCTCACCGTATTTCTCCGCCTTTGCCGCGCCAATTCCCTTCACGCTTAACAGCTGGTCAACCGATTGCGGCTGCGCATTGGCAATTTCCCGAAGCGTAGCGTCGAAGAAAAGCATAAATGGCGGCACTCCTTCCGCCGCTGCTTTTTCTTTGCGCCACTGCTTTAGCGCATCGAACAAAGGAGAGGCGCTCGCGCTGTCGCCAGATGCGGCTTGCCTTACGGTAGCCCTTACTCTCTGCATGATCGATTCGCGGCCTTCCAGCACCGGAAGCGCGTTTGCGGTTAAAGAAACGACCGGGTATTGCCCGTCGCTCAGCTTTAAATAACCTTCTGATACGAGCCAATAAAGCCAATCCGCGATTTCTTTCTCGGGCAAATGACGCATCAAGCCGTAAGTCGATAACCGGTCCAGCCCAAACTCCAGCAGACGCTTGTCTCTCGATCCCTTCAGGACTTTAGCGGCCATCGTTACCCCGAAGCGGCCTTTCATCCGGCCAACGCATGAGAGTGCCATCTTCGCTTCCTCTGTCCGATTGACAGGCTCGCTCTTGTCAAGGCAGCTGCTGCATTTGCCGCAAGCTTCAACGCCTGTTTCGCCAAAATAATCGACGATAAATTGCTGCAAGCAACGCTGGGTACGGCTGAAATTCATCATCGTATTCAGCTTGGAGAGTTGTATAGACTTTCGGTCCGAATCTCCAGTGCCCTGTTCGATCAGAAAGCGCTGCACCTGCATGTCAGCAGGCTCGAACAAAAGAATGCATTCACTCTCCTCGCCGTCGCGGCCCGCGCGGCCCGCTTCTTGATAGTAGGATTCGATGTCGCTGGTCATTTGCCAATGCAGCACGTACCGAACATTGGGCTTATCGATTCCCATGCCGAACGCATTCGTGGCAACCATGACGCGGATGTCATCAAACCGGAATTTCTCCTGCGTATCGGCCCGTTCCGCATCGGATAAGCCTCCATGGTATTTGCCGGCTTGAATGCCGCGGCGCGACAGCTGCTCATAAACATTCTCTACTTCTTTGCGGGTTGCCGCATAGATGATGCCGGATTGTTCCTTGCGTCCAGCCACATAGCTCTCAAGAAACTTCTTCTTTTCCACGCCCGTAACCACGGATAACGACAGATTGGGTCTGGCAAACCCGGTTACAAATACGCTCGGGTCACGAAGCTTCAGCATGTCTGAAATGTCTGCCGCAACCTCGGTCGTTGCCGTAGCCGTAAACGCAGCTACAAGCGGCCGGTCCTTCATCCGTGCAATCCAGCCTGCAAGCTGGCGGTAGCTTGGCCTAAAATCATGTCCCCACTGCGAGACGCAGTGCGCCTCATCGATCGCGATTAGCGGAATGGAAAGCTGCTCCGACAACGATTGGAACATCGGCGCGTCAAGTCGCTCCGGTGCGACGTATAACAGCTTATATTCGCCCTGCATGGCCTTTCGCATGACATCGCGATATTCCGCAGCTCCCAATGAGCTGTTAAGAAATGCTGCGGACACGCCTACCCGCCGCAAGGCATCCACCTGATCCTTCATTAACGAAATAAGCGGCGATATCACAAGTGACGTACCCGGCATCAGCATCGATGGAATTTGATAGCAAATCGATTTCCCTCCGCCGGTTGGCAGAATGGCTAACGTGTCGCGCCCTTGCAAAATCCCCGAAATAATATCCTCTTGTCCTTTGCGGAAGGAATCATAACCGTATACCCGTTTCAATGCTTCTCTCGCTTGTTCGATCAACCTGAACCCTCCTTCTAAACCATGACTTTTTCGCTTTGAAAAATAAACAAGAGGACCCTGGCAGCATTCTGTCAGGGTCCTCCCAAACGCATTCATTTATTTTATCTGCGCGCAGCAAGTTATTTAGCCAGTTACGACTTGGATAACATTGCGAACGGATTGCGCTGACTTATCAAGCGCCGCTTTTTCCTCAGCAGTCAAATCAAGCTCAAGCACTTTCTCGATGCCATCGCCGCCAATGATTGTCGGAACGCCCATGAACAGATTATCATAACCGTATTCGCCTTCAAGCAAAGCGATTACCGGAATAATGCGTTTTTTGTCTTTAAGAATGGCTTCCGTCATTTGCACAAGGGAAGCTGCAGGCGCATAGTATGCACTGCCGTTGCCAAGCAAATTAACGATTTCGCCGCCGCCGACGCGTGCGCGTTGTACGATAGCTTCAATACGATCCGCTGGAATCAGTTTTTCGATTGGTATACCGCCAACGTTCGAGTAACGGACGAGTGGAACCATATCATCGCCGTGTCCGCCTAGCACGAAGCCGCGAACATCTTCAACGGATACATTCAGCTCTTGCGCAATAAATGTGCAGTAGCGTGCCGTATCAAGTACGCCGGATTGGCCGATTACGCGGTTTTTAGGAAATCCGAGCGTTTGGAATGCCGCATAAGTCATCGCATCAACCGGGTTGCTTAGGATGATAACGTAAGCGTTAGGGCTTGTAGCTTTGATGTTTTCGCAAACCGATTTCACGATGCCTGCGTTTGTGTTGACAAGATCATCGCGGCTCATGCCTGGTTTGCGAGCGATACCCGCTGTAATGATAACAACATCAGAATCCTTCGCGTCATCGTAGTTAGACGTACCGATAATGTTAGCGTCTACGCCTAGTACCGGAGTAGCTTCAAGCATATCAAGCGCCTTACCCTTAGTCGGGTTCTCAAGTTGTGCGATATCGACAAGAACAACATCGCCTAGTTCTTTTTGAGCCAGCATTAGTGCAGTTGTAGCGCCTGTGAAGCCAGCTCCTACGACTGTGATTTTTTTACGAGTTATAGCCATCTTGTGTAAATCCTCCCATCATTATTTTAAAGGGGAGACCCCTTTGACCCCCATTTTTCATTTGGAATCCTTAAGTGCTTTTCGAACCCACCTAAATCCTCCCTTCCAAGGGAGGACCCCGAGGCGCTGCGCCCTCTGGACACCTGCCAATTGGACGAACGTGGGAGTTTGACAGGCGCGTCTTTGCTATTGTTGAGCATGGCTCGCTTTCGTCCCTGCGGGACACGCTTTACGCTTCTGGGAGGGAATTGTCCCTTGCGGGACGCCATTCCCCAGAGCCAGAGAGGGAATTGTCCCTTGCGGGACACCATTCCCCAGAGCCAGAGAGGGGATTGTCCCTTGCGGGACGCCATTCCCCAAAGCCAGAGAGGGAATTGTCCCTAACGGGACGCCATTCCCCAGAGCGAGTGAGGGAATTGTCCCTTACGGGACGCCATTCCTCAGAGCGAGTGAGGGAATTGTCCCTAACAGGACGCCATTCCCCACTTGCGATAGCAAGAATGGGAATGGTGCCCGGTGGGATGCCATTCCTAGAGAGAAGAACAGGAATGTGTCCCTTGCGGGAACTCATTCCTGGTTAGTTAGAAAAGATTAGGGATGCAATTGAAAAGATGTGGGGGGACTCCCCTTTAATAAGATAAGGAATGAACTACATGTTTTTGATGATTTCGTCTGCGAATGCGGAACATTTTACTTCTGTTGCGCCTTCCATCAAACGTGCGAAGTCGTATGTTACTGTTTTGTTGTGGATTGAAGCTTCCATACCTTTATAGATAAGGTCAGCCGCTTCCTGCCAGCCTAGGTGCTCAAGAAGCATTACGCCGGAAAGGATAACGGAACCCGGGTTTACTACGTCAAGGTCAGCGTATTTAGGAGCTGTACCGTGAGTTGCTTCGAAGATCGCATGTCCAGTCAAGTAGTTGATGTTCGCGCCTGGAGCGATACCGATACCGCCGACTTGAGCAGCAAGAGCATCAGACAGGTAGTCGCCGTTAAGGTTCAATGTTGCGATAACATCGAAATCTGTAGGACGAGTTAGAACTTGCTGCAAAGCGATGTCCGCGATTGCGTCTTTAACGATTAGCTTGCCAGCAGCTTCTGCTTCTTTTTGTGCTTTGTTAGCAGCGTCAGTGCCTTCTGCTTCTTTAATGCGGTCGTACTCGCCCCATGTGAAAGTTTCGTTAGCGAATTCTTGCTCAGCCACTTCGTAGCCCCAGTTTTTGAACGCGCCTTCCGTATATTTCATGATGTTGCCTTTGTGTACTAGCGTTACGGATTTTTTGCCGTGCTTGATCGCATACTCGATCGCTGCGCGAACAAGACGTTGTGAACCTTCTTTTGATACTGGCTTGATGCCGATACCGGAAGTTTCAGGGAAGCGGATTTTGTTTGCTCCCATTTCGTTTTGCAGGAACTCAATTACTTTTTTCACTTCTGCGGAACCTTCTTGGTACTCGATACCTGCGTAAATGTCCTCTGTATTTTCACGGAAGATAACCATGTCAACAAGCTCCGGACGTTTTACTGGGGATGGTACGCCTGTGAAGTAACGAACCGGACGCAAGCAAGTGTAAAGATCAAGCTCTTGGCGAAGAGCAACGTTCAAAGAACGGATACCGCCGCCGATAGGCGTTGTCAAAGGTCCTTTGATTGCTACGATATATTCGCGGATAGCTGTAAGCGTATCAGCTGGAAGCCACTCGCCGTACTCGTTGAATGCTTTTTCGCCGGCGAATACTTCGTACCAAGCGATTTTTTTCTCGCCGTTGTATGCTTTTTCTACCGCTGCATCAAGTGCGCGTTTCGAAGCCTTCCAAATGTCGCGGCCAGTGCCGTCGCCTTCGATGAAAGGGATAATCGGGTTGTTAGGAACTTGAAGAACACCGTTGTCAATTGTAATTTGCTCGCCTTCTGTTGGAAGCGCGAATTTTTCGAACTGTGGCATGAATGAAATCCTCCTTGGAATGGTACCTGCCTCTAAGGCAGATAAAAGTTAATATTATTTCATGTGGTAATATAATCTTTTATATGTATCGCCTATAAACGATTATATTTTGAATGAGAGGACGAACGGCCTGTTCGCTCTCTCGTTCAATTATATCATAATTTACGATTAGCGCTGCTCGATCGGAATGTACTTCGCATTAACCGGTCCAACGTAGTCTGCACGTGGACGAATCAAACGGTTATCTTGGTATTGCTCAAGGATATGAGCGCTCCAACCGGATACGCGGCTGATTGCGAATATTGGCGTGAACAGGTCGCGCGGAATTTCAAGCGTAGTGTATACGGAAGCGGAGTAGAAGTCAACATTTGGCTTCAAGCCCTTTTGTCCCGTTACAAGCTCTTCAATTTTAACAGACATTTCGTATAGCTCCATATTGCCAGTCAGCTTGCCAAGCTCGCGCGACATTTTTTGCAAATGTTTCGCGCGCGGATCGCCGTTTTTGTATACGCGGTGACCAAAGCCCATTATTTTATGTTTGTTTGCAAGCGCGTTGTTGATAAAGCTTTCAACGTTAGCTGCCGAACCGATTTCTTCCAGCATCACCATAACGGCTTCGTTTGCGCCGCCGTGAAGAGGACCCTTCAAGGCGCCGATTGCGGATGTTACGCCCGAATAGATGTCAGACAATGTCGCGACCGTAACGCGAGCCGCGAACGTCGAAGCGTTCAACTCGTGGTCAGCATGAAGAACGAGTGCTTGGTCAAGCGCCTTAACGGCAACTTCAGCTGGCTCGTTTCCAGTAAGCATATAGAGGAAGTTATAAGCGACTGAGACGCCTTGTTTAGGAGCTACCGGTTCTTGTCCTTGACGGATGCGGGCAAAAGCAGCAATAATCGTCGGCAGTTGTGCCTGCAACTTAATTGCTTTCAATTGGTTCGCTTCCGGGGACATATCGTTAGCGGAGCTATCATACAGCGCTAGGCTGGATACCGCTGTCCGAAGAGCAGCCATCGAATTTGTATCTTTAGGATATAGCTTAATTTGATCAATTACGCCTTGCGGAATAGCTGCATATTGATCCAACTGCTTTTGCAGTCCATCAAGTTCAGAACGAGTTGGTAATTTTCCGTACCAAAGCAGATATGCGACCTCTTCAAATGTAGCGTTTTCAGCGAGATCATCAATATCGATACCACGGTATGTCAGTACGCCATCAATAATCGAGCTGATGGAGGACGCCGCTGCGACTATGCCTTCTAATCCTTTAGTTGCTGTCATCGTTCTCTCTCCTTTAACTTGGGTATCGTAAACAATAAAAGGTTCGTTTTTTGTACCGTCGCCTTTAATCATAAATGATTTCGGCACTGAAGTGAACAAATACGGACATAAAAATGCTTTATCGGCATCATTAATATTTTTTTCGCTTATTATTTCACCACGTCGTGTCGTATGCTCCAGCAGCATTTTTCCCTATTCGCTCCAATTTTAGCCGTATCATAAACTATTTTTACTGAATCGAATATAGTGGTAAAATGTCAAATAGAGATCATAACGAGCAAAATTCGCTGTATTGGAGGCGCTATATGACAGGACAACGCATCGGAATTATTGACATAGGCTCCAACTCAGTCCGGCTCGTCGTATACGAGAGGACAGCAAATGGTGCTCATCGAGTGGCGGATAGCAGCAAACGGCCTGCCAGATTAAGCGAACGTATTGATGAAAAAGGCTGTCTTCCGGGTACAGCGATCGACGAGCTTATCGACACGCTGACTCATTTTACCATGATTTGCACCCATAATCATACAAGCAATATTCGAGCTGTCGCTACGGCGGCCATTCGAAATGCCAATAACCGCTCTGAAATCCTTGGGCGCATCAAAACCGAAACAGGTTTGGAGATAGAATTGCTCTCCGGCGAGGATGAGGCCTCGTACGGTTTTCTGGGGATGATCAACTCGCTGAATATCCGGGACGGGCTGCTTATCGATATCGGAGGCGGGAGCACCGAGCTTTCTTTGTTCCGTAACCGCGCGCTCGTTCGTTCCGTTTCTTTTCCGTTTGGCTGCGTTAGTCTTAATAAACGGTTCGGAATGAAAGGCATGCTGTCCGACGATGAACTCAAGGCGCTTGAAACCCTTGTCCAAGAGGCAGCCCGTACCGAGGCTTGGATCGGCGAGACCGCAGGATTGCCGCTGGTGGGCGTAGGCGGCACCGTGCGCGCGTTAGGAAAAATGCATCAAGCCGCCTATAAATATCCCTTCCCGCAAACGCATAACTATCCGGCTACAAGCGTGCAGGTCGATGAGCTGTTCCATCAAATGCGCAAGCTCCCGCTCGACAAAAGGCGCAAGCTTCCGGGCTTGTCCAAAGACCGTGCGGATGTTGTCGTGCCGGGCGTAGCCATTCTGAGAGTGCTTTTCCGAGCCGCCAAAGCATCCTATTACCGTATTTGCGGGGCCGGGCTTCGTGACGGCTTGTTCCATGCGACACGTTTTCCCAATCGTCCCAAGCTCGAAGATGTGCTGAAATACAGTCTCACTAATTTAAGCGCCTTGCACCCGGAAGCGCCGAAGCAGCATGTGCTTCAGGTCAACCGGATCTCGCTTGAGATTTATGATGTGCTTAATTATAACCATCCGCTGCCGACGCAAACCAGAGTACTGCTTGATACGGCCTCTCAGCTGTTCCGTATTGGCGCATCCATCGATTATTACGAGTATGCGCGGCATTCTTTCTATCTCATTATTAACTCCCAGCTAAACGGACTTACCCACCGGGAGATGATCATGACAGCGGCCATTGCCTCTTACAAAAGCAAAAGCCGGGCCCGTCAGCACATTTCCGAGTATAAAGAGATGCTCAACGAATCCGACCTTGATGTCATTTATAAGCTTGGCGCGCTGCTGCAGCTGTCGGCTGCGCTTGACCGCGGAGAAACGCAGGCCATCGCGCAGCTCAATGTCCACTTGTCAGGCAATCAGCTGCTGCTTCGCCCGATACAGCCGCGAGGTACGCTGGCCGTCGAGCGGCGCGAGGTTGAAGAGCTTGGAGCCGAATTCAAAAAGCTGTGGGGCGTAACGCCGAGCCTTGACTATACGGCTACGCAAGTCCCTTCCACGTCGATATAACCTTTGCTTCGAACTGACTGCGGAACGGCTCCTTATCAACACTTGAAATATGTTCATAGGTGCCGTTCGGCTGCAGCTCGCGAGCCTTCACATTGTCATTAATATTAAGATGAAGCATTTTGATCAAAATCTGCCTGAGCGTAGAATCAAACACAGGGCACATAAGCTCGATCCGCCTTGTCAGGTTACGGGTCATCCAATCCGCGCTCGACAAATAGACCTCTTCTTCCCCGCCATTATAAAAATACATGATTCTTGCATGCTCAAGGAATCGGTCAACGATACTGATGACCTGAATGTTCTCGCTTCGTCCCGGCACGCCAGGCCGCAAGCAGCAAACCCCGCGGACGATCAGCACGATTTTTACGCCGGCTTGAGAAGCGTCATACAGCTTATCGATCATCTCCTGATTGGAGAGCGAGTTCATTTTTGCGATAATACGCGCCGGCTTACCGGCTAACGCGTTTAATCTTTCCCGATCAATCAGACGGTATAGCTTTTCTTTCAAATCCGACGGCGCTACGCCGAAGGCTTTCCACTCATATGGGGAAGAGTAGCCAGTCACCTCATTAAACAGGGCTGAAGCGTCTCCGCCGATAATCGGATGCGATGTAAAAAGTCCGATGTCCGTATACAAAGTAGCCGTACTATCATTATAATTGCCGGTCCCTACATGGACATAACGGCGGAGAGTGCCGTGCTCCCGCCTAACGACTAGCAATATTTTCGCATGCGTTTTTAATCCGACCAGGCCATACACGACATGACAGCCCGCCTTCTCTAACTGACGCGCCCAGGCAATGTTCCGTTCCTCATCAAACCTTGCTTTTAGCTCTACAACAACCGTTACCTGTTTCCCGGCTTCGCCAGCCTTTGCAAGCGCTTGAACGAGCGCAGATTGGCCGCTGACGCGGTATAAGGTCATTTTTATCGCCAATACGTCCGGGTCATAAGCGGCTTGCATGACAAAATCATTCACCGCATCGAACGACTCGTAGGGATGGTACATGAGCACGTCACGCTGACGGATGACTTCAAACATATCGTCCGTATCATCGAACTCCCTTGGGTAGACAGGCTCCAGCTTCTCGTACCTTAAATTATCGTTGCCTGGAACAGCGCCCGCGAATTTCATCAAAAAACTTAAATCAAGCGGTCCGTCGATTTCGAATAAATTATCTTCGATCTCCAGCTCTTCCGTAAGCATCTCGAGCGCATAAGGATGCGTGCCCTTGGCTACCTCCAGCCTTACCGGAATACCCCAGCGGCGGCGGCGAAGCTCCTTCTCGATCGCCTCGAGTAGATCCTCCGCATCCTCTTCGTTCAGCGTAATATCCGCATCCCTTGTGAGACGGAATGCATTAACGGAGAAAGGGATATAACCGTTGAATAACGTATCGATGAAATGCTCGATCAAATCTTCTAGCAGCACGAATTCGGTCTTTTTGCTGTTGATTCTTCCGGGTACGGGTACAAACCTTGGCAGGATGGACGGCACCTGAACTATCGCAAACAGGGGCTCCTCCTCGGACCGATCTCCCTCTTGCCTCAAGAGCACCGCCAAGTACAACTCTTTGGTATGAACCAGAGGAAACGGCCTGCTTTGGTCGACGGCCATCGGGGTTAGGACAGGAAATACGATTTCATGAAAATAGTCCGAGACCGCCTTCGTCTGCGAAACGTTGAGCTCCTCGAATGAACGGATAAATATCCCTTCGCGGCTCAAGCCGCGAAATACTTCTCTATATGTACGGTATTGTTCATGAATCATTTGTGTCGTACGTTTAATGAGCCTTTTCCAAAGACCGGACGGCGTATAGCCTGTAAAATCCATTTTGGACAAGCCGGCTCTCATCTGCATTTGTATGCCTGCAACTCTCACACTCATGAATTCATCTAAGTTGCTCGTAACGATTGCCAAAAACTTAGCTCTCTCGAGCAAAGGATTGCTGGGATCCTGAGCTTCTTGGAGAACTCTTCGGTTGAATTCGATCCAACTTAGATCTCGATTTACATAGTTGGACAAAAGCTTGGTCATTTCTCACGCCTCCTGAGTAATTTTGCGGAATCAACCTGCTTCTTTAGCATACGCTCCAACATGCATTTCAAGAATGCTGCGGCAGGAAACGACACCTATCTGTCTCATTATGAAGGATAACTATTATTTCCATGTTAACCTTTTGTAAATGCGGCGTAAACATTAGAACCTTCCGATCTTAAAATTGCCGTTTCGCATCCTTTTCTCGAGCCATTGCAGCATAAGCTGCCTATAGAAAACTCGCGTAACGGGGAAAAGAAGGGTAATGCCCGCGATATCCGACAAAAATCCTGGCATTAACAGCAATAAGCCCCCTGCTAGCACGCAAAGTCCATCCAGCATCGTTTGTCCGGGTATTTGTCCTGCTTGCATTTGACGCTGCGCTTCAACCCAAACTCTGCGGCCTTCCGCACGCGCTAAATAGGCTCCGGCCAACCCCATTGCGATCAGAATAAAAAATGTATTCCAACCGCCGATCCAGCTGCCCATTTGATAAATGCCCCACAGCTCGATTACGGGAACAACAATAAAAACCCCCAACAGCCATTTGTACATGGTTGGACCTCCTCAAAAGTTTGCGAAGCAAACTTACTTCGTAAGCATAAGCTTGGTTTGCGAAGCAAACTTACTTCGTAAGCATAAGCTTGGTTTGCGAAGCAAACTTACTTCGTAAGCATAAGCTTGGTTTGCGAAGCAAACTTACTTCGTAAGCATAGGCTTGGTTTGCGAAGCAATCTACTTCGTAAGCAAATGGTATAAATCCGGCATTACTTTGTTTACTCGTGCGGGCTGCCATTCGGTGTTGACCCATACATGCTTGGTACCGCCCTCGACTAACAGTTCTCCAGGCAGCTGCTCCCCAGCCGCGATTTCCGCTGCTTGAAAGTCTGATTCCTCTACCCTTCTTACCTGTGATTCAAACGTAACACGTACGGGCGTGCATGCTGCTATTCGCGTGCAAACCAGTATCGTATCATCGTAACGTGCAGGAAGAACATAGCGGCATTGCAAATCGACAACCGGAAGCAGTAAGCCCCGTTCTTCTATATCTTTATAATTATAACCTGCGTTTCTTATCCATTCTGTACGTCCAATTTCGAACCAAGTTACATAATTTCCATGGAACACGACTCCCATTTGATCGGTTTCTTGATATCGGACGCGAAGCGGATGCATGAACCAGCTGGAAGCGGCAAGCATATTTGTACCTCCCCGAGATTGGATTTTTTTTAATTTATGTACGGTTAGATTAACAAAAAGCGACGGTGAGATCACCATCGCTTCTGTTTCATTCTTATATGTTTGTTATAAAAGTACCCTTGAAATTAAAGTACCTTCGATTGGCCGTGATAGATTACGCCTGTTTCGCCGTAGATGGTTACTTCCATACCGTCTTGCAGCAATTCCGTTGCGTTCGCGATGCCTAGAATAACCGGGATCCCAAGGTTCAGACCGACTACTGCAGCATGGCTTGTAATTCCGCCTTGCTCCGTAATAACCGCGCCAGCTTTCTCAAATGCAGGCATATATTCTTTGTCCGTCGATACCGTGACCAAGATGGAGCCTTGAGTCGTTTTTGCGATCGCTTCCTCCGGTGTACGGGCAACAACGATTTTACCGATGGCTGTTTGGCTTCCGATACCTTGTCCTTGTGCCAAAAGCTCGCCAATGTGGTGAATTTTGATAAGGTTTGTCGTACCTGCGCGGCCAACAGGAACGCCGGCTGTAATAATGACTGTATCGCCAAGGTTAAGGAAACCTGTGCTCATGCCGCCTTTTACTGCATTTTCAAACATTTCGTCTGTAGTATCCGCGTCAGGACCCAGTACCGCGAATACGCCCCAAATGAGAGATAGACGGCGCAATACTTTCTCATCTGTCGTTACTGCAATGATCGGAGCTTTTGGCTTGTACTTCGATACCATGCGGGCAGTAAAGCCGCTTTGCGTCGATGTAATGATCGCTTTTGCTCTTAGGTCAAGCGCAGAGTTAGCAACGGCTTGAGAAATAGCCTCAGTAACCGATGTTTGCTGTGCATTTGCTTGCTTTGTGAACATTTCACGGTATTCCAAAGCCGCTTCCGCGCGCTCAGCAATACGTGCCATAGTTTGTACGGATTCAGTCGGGTAACGTCCTGCAGCCGTTTCGCCGGACAACATGATCGCATCTGTGCCGTCAAAAATCGCATTTGCTACGTCACTCGCCTCAGCGCGGGTAGGACGCGGGTTGCGCTGCATGGAATCCAGCATTTGTGTAGCCGTGATAACCGGTTTACCTACGCGGTTACCTTTTTTGATCATGTTTTTTTGCACAAGCGGCACTTCTTCAGCAGGGATTTCAACGCCGAGATCGCCGCGCGCAACCATTAAGCCGTCGGAAACCTCAAGAATCTCATCGAGATTATCTACGCCTTCTTGGTTTTCGATTTTGGAGATGATTTGAATATGTCCTGCATTATGGCGCTCAAGAAGCTCGCGGATTTCAAGCACGTCGCTTGCTTTACGCACGAAAGAAGCTGCAATGAAATCTACGCCTTGCTCGATTCCGAATACGATATCATTCGCATCCTTCTCGGTAATACCAGGCAAAGAGATCTTCACTCCAGGTACGTTAACGCCTTTTTTGCTTTTAATCGGACCGCTGTTAACGATACGGCACACGATTTCAGTTCCTTGAACCTTTTCTACCGTCAAACCGATCAAGCCGTCGTCAATCAAAATAGTCGAGCCGATGGTTACGTCGTTAGGCAGGTTGTTGTAAGTAATAGGCACACGATTGCGGTCACCCAGAATTTCTTCTGTCGTAAGCGTAATAGTTTCGCCTTGGTTCAATTCAATAGGCTCTTCCTTCAGCTTGCCAAGACGGATCTCAGGACCCTTTGTGTCAAGCAAAACCGCTACCGAAGTACCGAGTTCAGCGTTCGCAAGGCGGATATTTTTGATACGGTTCCCGTGCTCTTCGAAATCTCCGTGAGAGAAGTTAAGACGGGCCACGTTCATGCCTGCTTTGATAAGTTTCTTCGTGTTTTCCAGTGATTCGCTGGATGGACCGATTGTACAAACGATTTTTGTTTTGCGCATGTTAAGTTTCCTCCGTAAATTGCCTGATATTCTTTTCTATACTGACATGACAACCCGCTGCTTGTACAGCGAAATCATCAATTTTACATATTATTTACTGAACGGTCGGGGTCGCTTCTTCCGGCTGTTCGGATGGTTCTGCCGTTGCGCCTGCTGCTTGGACGTTATTCGCTTCCGGCTGACTTGGCGCTTCAAGGGTCTTCTCCGCAATTTTGAATTGGCCGACCTTGCGGAATTTCTTATAACGGTCTTCGATTAGCTGTTCGGCGCTTAACGGAAGAAGCTCCTGTAAATGGTGCCACAGCTTATCTTTGATTTGTTCCGCTTGAAAAGCTAAATCTTTATGGGCTCCGCCTTGCGGCTCCATAACGATATCTTCAATAATGCCAAATTCGAGCAAATCCTTGGCCGTGATTTTCATTGCTTCAGCAGCCTGGTCCGCTTTGGAAGCATCCTTCCACAAAATCGAAGCGGCTCCGTTTGGAGAGATCGCGCTGTAGATCGCATTTTCGAGCATTAACACACGATTTCCCACGCCCAGCGCAAGCGCTCCGCCGCTGCCGCCTTCGCCGATAACGATACAAATGATAGGCACGCCGAAGCCGGACATCTCTCTTAGGTTGCGTGCAATCGCCTCTGATTGTCCGCGTTCCTCAGCCGTTTTGCCCGGATAAGCACCCTTCGTATCGATAAAGGTAATGATCGGTCGTTTGAATTTATTCGCTTGCTCCATTAGCCTAAGCGCTTTACGAAAGCCCTCGGGATGAGGACTGCCGAAAAAGCGCGCAATATTCTCACGGGTATCCTTACCGCGCTGATGACCAATAACCGTTACCGGTACGCCATTCAGCTTGGCAAGGCCGCCGACGATCGCAAGATCATCCGCAAATAGACGATCCCCGTGAAGCTCCATATAATCCGTGAACACCGTCTGAATATAATCAAGCGACGTTGGACGCTGATGATGGCGCGCCATATGCATTTTTTGAGCCGGAGACAGCTCGCTGTACAGTTCTTCTTCCAGCTGTTTGCACTTTTGCTCAAGACCCAAAATCTCTTCCGTGAAGTCGATTCCCTTCTCCACGCTCAAGGTCTTCAGCTCCGTGACCTTCTGCCGCAAATCATTCAACGGTTTTTCAAAAGGCAGCTCACCCGCCATAGGATGTTTCCCCCTTTACGCAATGCATATCAAGCAGCTTAGCTAGCGTCGGCTTCATATCTTTGCGGTGTACGACTTTATCCAATTGGCCGTGCTGTAAATTAAACTCAGCCGTTTGGAAGTCGTCAGGCAGCTTCTGGCGAATCGTTTGTTCAATCACAATCCGTCCGGCAAAACCGATCAACGCGCCAGGCTCGGCCAAATTGTAATCGCCCAAGCTCGCAAAGCTAGCCGAAACCCCGCCTGTAGTAGGATCGGTAAAAATTGAAATAAACAAACCGCCTGCGCCTTGAAATTTCGAAAGCGCTGCGCTTGTTTTGGCCATTTGCATCAAGCTAAGAATACTTTCCTGCATCCGGGCGCCGCCGGAGGTTGAGAAAATCAGAAGCGGCAGCTGTTTGGCATGAGCCGCTTCAATGGCTCTCGTTATCTTCTCACCAACGACTGATCCCATACTGCCGGTAAAGAAATCAAAACTCATAACGGCTACGACAACCGGAAAACCGCCGATCGTACCTTCTCCCGTAATGACAGCGTCGCGAAGATTAGATTTGTTCTTCTGCTGCTCCAGCTTGCTGGCATATCCAGGGAAGTTAAGAGGATCGACGGATTCCATATCCGCATCGTATTCAAGCAAATGTCCCTCATCTAGCGTTAAAGCGATTCTCTCCCAAGCAGTAAGGCGATAATGATGGCCGCAAGAGGAGCAAACCTTTAAGTTTTTTTCCAATTCCTTGCTGTACTGAATGGTGCCGCATTTGGAGCACTTATTCATCAAGCCTTCGGGAACCTCACGCTTGCGCGGTTCCGATGGTATTGTCGCGTATTTCTTCTTCGTAAATAAATCCTTTATTTGCACGTGTGACACCTCTCAAGGCGCAATAGTATAGAGCTATCCATCATAACGGACGCATAATGGAGTTAAATACTTCTTGTACTTCCTCCAACTCGCCAGATGGGACTAGTATCTCGTATTGCTGTTTGGACAGATTGACAGAGCGGATTTTCACCAAAAACCCTTCCTCCGTTAGCCGCTTCTTGATGTTATCTGCGATTTTTGCTGTTGGTGCGATATAAATGACCGTCCACATCATGGTACCTCCTGAAAACTTTGCTTCCGCAAAGCTCACTTACTAAGCATAGCTATCCCGGTAACAGGCCATATGATCTCATAATGATACCATAGTCATGGCGAATCCGGCAAATCATATCGGATCGCTTTCGGGTCCTGATGGGCAATTCTTGCCGAGGCGGCAGCGGCTAATCCGGCAACCAAGTCATCCAAAAACACATGAATGCGTTCGCCTTTCACATTCAATTGACGAATAATACCGGGTTTTACTTTATCCAAATATCCGAAGCTCGTCAATCCAATCATGCCATAAACATTCGTTATGCCGAGCGCCAGCGTCTCATCGACGCCATACAGCGATTCATCGGTTTCCATGATCGATTGTAAGGGCTCCGGCAGCAATTTGCGCTCTGCCAGCTCATCTAAAGCTATGCCTGTATACATGACGTATTGCACCTCGCGCTTATCGAGGACCGCCCTGACGCTTTCCTCGCATTGTTCCATCGTCAGATCACCATTGTAGGGACGCTGCAGCGCATAGACGATTTCGGTTACGTCGTCGATCGATACCCCTCGTTTTAAGAGCCATTTCTCGATTCCTGTCATCGGACTCATCCCTCCCGTAACTGCTTGTACGTCTATCTTGGAAACAATAGCGTGAGCAGATGACACTGTCCTTAATATGCAGCCTCTCTTTCGGAAGCTCCATTGCCATCGTCGCTTGTATCTCTAAACATATGCGCGTACAAGCCCTGACGTGCATACGAAATACTTTTGTTTACAGGATATTTAGGAAGGGTAGAAAGGTCCTTGCTTATCTCACAACGATCGCGCCCTTGCCAAGCAGCTGCTCGACTGCTTCTATGAGCTGGGCGGACGGATGAACGCGGTAGCTGTCGCTAAGCGCAATCGACTTTTGTCCCTGCACATAAAACAACACGGTAGCAAGCTGGCCGGAATGGCCAGAAAGAAGCGATTTTAGCTTCTCCAGAATAGCGGGCTGCTCATTTTCCGTAATAATTTTGATATACACCCGCTGCGGCTTGCGCTCCGCCGAGTCCGGCGGCCCTTGCTCATTTCCGATTATATTTTCAGACGGCAATGGATTGTCTTTGAAGGCGCGCGGTTTCCAGGTTGCGCCAGCGGCTCGCCCGGTTGGTGCGGCCTGCTCCCCGGATCTTCCGTTCGCAGAGCTGCTGCCGCTAGTCCGCGCAGCGCGTGCTTTCGCCTGCTTTTGGAGCCGTCCTACATGATCCGCGAGATCCATATCCGAATGTTCGATCGGCACGCAATCCTCGACGATCAGCTTATAATCATCATCCTGCTGTTGCACCGTAGCCTGTATGATTGCTAAACCGCCCTTCTCGAGCTTGCTGCCTATCCGCTTCCAAATCGTCGGAAATACGACGGCCTCTACGCGCATAATACGATCCTCCAGTTCGAGGAAGCCCATGGATAGGCCTTTTTTGCTCGTAAAAGGTTTAACAGACACGACCATCACGCCCACAATGGCGATTGCGCCGTCCTTCGCGTCGCTAAGCTCGAGCAGCCGATCCAGGCCTAACGGCGCAAGCTGCTGCTCCGCAGCATCCAGCGGATGCCCCGATAAGTAAAGACCGAGCAGCTCACGTTCAAAATCCAGCTGCTGGCTTGTCGTATAAGGGCGAATATCCGGCAGTTCGACATCCCAATTCTGGATTTCGTCGAGACCGAACATTTCAATTTGCAGCTCCTCGCGCTCCTTGCGCCATTTCACCGCGGTTTCAACCGTTTCCTCAAGGGCGGCAAGCAGCTGAGCACGATGCCCGGGAAGCGAATCGAACGCTCCCGCTTGAATGAGCGACTCCAGCACCCGTTTGTTTACCACCCGCAGATCCACCCGCTTGCAAAGATCAAGAAGGCTTTCGAACGGCCGCTCGCCGCGTTCTTTCAGGACTGCTTCGATAGCCTGCGTTCCGACGTTTTTGATGGCTGCGAGACCGAAGCGTACGGCTTGAGCCACCGGGGTAAAGGAAACGCTGCTCTCGTTTACGTCAGGCGGCAAAACGGCAATGCCCATCCGGCGGCATTCATCCACATATTCGGCCGTCTTCCGCTGGTTACCGGTAACCGAAGCAAGCATCGAAGCCATAAACGGAACGGGATAGTTGGCTTTGAGCCATGCCGTCTGGAAGGCAAGCACGCCGTAAGCCGCCGCATGGGCTCGCGGAAAGCCGTAATCGGCAAATCGAACGATCATATCGTAAACAAGATTCGCTTCGGAAGCGGAATAGCCCTCGGCCAGGCTGCCGTTCACGAAATGCGCCCGCTCCTCGTCAAGCACCTCGCGCTTTTTCTTGGAGACGGCGCGGCGCAGCAAATCCGCTTCCCCAAGTGAGAAACCAGCCATCAAGGAGGCAATTTGCATGATTTGCTCCTGGTACACGATGATGCCGTAGGTATCCGCAAGAATAGGCTCAAGCGACGGATGCGGATATTCAACGGTAACAAGCCCATGCTTCCCTTGGATATATTTTGGAATAAACTCCATCGGACCCGGGCGGTATAAAGCGAGAACGGAGACGATATCCTCGAACTCCGTCGGCTTCATTTCCTTCAGAACGCGCCGGACGCCAGCGGACTCAAGCTGGAATATACCCGTCGTATCTCCCCGGCTGAGCATGGCATACGTTGCCGGGTCATTATCGTTGATCGTATGAAAATCGATCACTTTGCCATGCTGCTCCTTCACCGCTTGGAGCGCGCGTTCCAGGATCGAGAGCGTACGCAAGCCAAGAAAGTCCATTTTGAGAAGGCCGATGGCTTCTAAATTCTCCATCGAATATTGCGTAAGAGGAATCTGCTCACTGCCTGTCTGGATCGGCGTATAATGAGTCAGCGGCTCTTGGGAAATGACGACGCCTGCCGCATGCGTAGAGGCATGGCGCGGCATCCCTTCGACTTTTATGGCCATCTTCAGCATGCTTGCCGTCTTCGGCTGGCGCTCGCTCGCTTCGCGCAGCTCGCTGCTCATTCTCAGCGCCTCATCCAGCGTAATGCCAAGCTGATTCGGAATAAGCTTGGCCGCACGGTCTACTTCTTGAAACGGGACGTTCATTGCACGGCCAACATCACGGACAGCGGCTTTGGCCGCCATCGTGCCGAACGTGATGATTTGCGCGACATGCTCATCCCCGTATTTGGCAGCCACGTAAGCAATAACCTCATCGCGGCGCTCGTCATTGAAGTCAATATCGATATCCGGCATCGAAATCCGTTCCGGATTCAAGAACCGTTCGAACAGCAGCTTATATTTCAGCGGATCCACGTCGGTGATTCGCAGCGTATAGGCCACTAAGCTCCCCGCGGACGATCCGCGGCCCGGACCGGTTCTAATGCCTCTTTCATGGGCGAACCGGATAAAATCCCACACGATTAGAAAATAATCGCTGAATCCCATCTTGTCGATAACGGATAACTCATACTCCAGCCGCTGCTCCGCTTTTTGCCTAAAATCTTCATCAGCCGCCCATTCGGGCATTCCCGCGTACCTGGCCATCAAGCCGTCACGGCATAACGTAATTAAATAATCAGACGAACTCATCCCTGCCGGTACCGGCCGGAAGATAGGAAGCGCAGCCCGGCCAAGCGTCAATTCCAGTTCGCATTTATCCGCGATTTCAATCGTGTTCGCAAGCGCTTCAGGAACATGCCGGTACATAAGCGCCATCTCTTCCGCGCTTTTCAAATACATCTGATCCGTCAGCATGCGCAGACGGTCGGCGTCCTCAATCGTTTTGCCCGTTCCGATGCAAATCAGCACATCCTGCATGGCAGCGTCCTCTGCGCGCAGATAATGCACATCATTGGTCGCCGCAAGCTTAATGCCCGTATCGACCGCGAGCTTGATCATTTCTGCGGCTACCTTTTTCTGGTCCAAGAGGCCGTGATCCTGAAGCTCCAAATAAAAATCTTCCCCGAAAATATCTTTGTAGCGCAGGGCGCTGCTCCGAGCTTCTTCAACCCGGTCATGCAGCAAATGCTGCGAGACCTCTCCCCCAAGGCATGCGCTCAAACAAATGAGCCCCTCTGAATGCTTCCGCAGCATCTCCAGATCTACCCGAGGCTTGTAATGGAAGCCTTCCAAATGCCCGATAGAGCTGAGCTTCATCAAATTGCGGTAGCCTGCTTCATTTTTTGCCAGCACGATCAAATGGTAAGTCGGATTGTCCTTGCGCGGCCCTTTTTCAAATCGGGAACCGGTCGTCATGTAAAGCTCGCAGCCGATAATCGGCTTAATGCCTTGTGCCCGGCATGCCCGGTAAAACGGGATCGCTCCGTACATCACCCCATGATCGGTCAGCGCCAGCGCTTTCATTCCAAGCTCTGCCGCTTTTGCAGTAAGGTCACGGATTCTAGCTGCGCCGTCAAGCAGGCTGTATTCGCTGTGAACGTGCAAATGCACGAAAGATTGTTCGTTCTGACCGCTCATCGCATCCGATCCTTTCTGCTTCGTCCAAATAAGTTAACTCTATTTTATCATAATCGCAGTGGACACGCCCATAGAATGGTAGAAGAGCATACGGCATGCATCGTTATGAAGCGTCACTATAATTTTTGGAGGGATATCGATGAGTTACTTCTTGTCCAAAGCGGGACTTGATTTCTTTATTGCGTTCGGCGTTGTCTTAGGGGGCTCTACGCTTGCGGGGATCGGTTCGGTGTTTATGCTGCTGCCGCCTGCGACGACGATGCTCGACACGGCTGCAAGGCTAAAGATCTGGGCGATCGTGGCAGCGATCGGAGGTTCAATCGATCCGGTTCGCGTCATTGAAAGCAATATTATGCAGGGGCAATTATCACCTGCCGCGCAGCAGATTTGTTTTATTATCATCGCGTTTCTCGGCGCTCACCTAGGTACGGAGCTGGTTCGTCTCATCTGCAAGGGAGCCGCATAAGCGATGCGTCTGCCGCCGTTTGACCGTTTCGTGAGAGGATTACAAATGGTAGGGGTATTAACGCTCGGGATGATCATTGGGGCAATTGTGTACAATTCCATTTTTGTGGCGCGGTTCGAGGCTTTAATTACATTGAAGAGCGAGCTTGAGGTACAGCTCGAGCAGTACGAGCAGGATATAAAGAACTTAAACCAATTCAAAAATCAACATACCGTTATAAAAAGCGTGCTCCCTCGCATCGAGAAGGAAGCCGGGCAAGATACCAAACGGCCTCGACTAGATCAAGTCACCGAAGCCGAGCTGATCAAACGTATAAAAGAGGATCTTAAGAGCTTCCTAGGCAGGAGCATCTACGAGATCGATTCCGACGCCCGTTTCGCAAGGAAGCTGCTTGAAAGGAAAGTTTATATGGATGTGCACAACAAAGACTATACGATTGAAGTGAACACGATTCTAGTCGTCGATAATATCCTTCAAGTATGGGTGGAAGTCCGGGACTATGTGAAACCTCCCTCTTAAGCACGCGCCTATGATTCGTGATACAATAGAGCCTGTCTATTAGCGGGTTGCTGCTGTACCTACATAACATAAAGGAGCTGCTTATTCTTGGATCAACTTCTGCAATGGCTGCTCGTTCCGGGCATCCTTATTTCACTCGTGTTTTCAGCCGTATTCAGCTTTAAATCGCGCCGTTCCTCCGATGCGAGAACGAGAGCCGTATTCGCAGCCAGAATGAACATTAGCATGGGCGTCATGATGCTGTTCATTGCTCTGGTACAGCTTTTTTTGTCCGGGGAATCTACCCTTCGCATCGTCATTGGCGCGATCTTTTTGGTCATCGGCGTGTTCAACCTATTTGCCGGACTTCGTAATCTCAGCCTATACAGCAGGCCTAAAAATTAATCTGCGTTTAATAGGGATCAATCATTTGGGCCGTCATCATCGCTTTGGCGGCCAAGCCCTGCGCATCCTTGACCTCGATTTCAAGCTTCGTAAACTTCCTGCTCAGCTCCAGCGCCCTCGGTATGATCGTGACTTCGCTGTCGATTTGAACGGGTCTTACAAAATAAGTCGTCATGCTCTCCAGCAGGTAATCCCGCTTAGCGGTTTCCCGAATCATTCTGCGCGCAGCCTGCGTCATTAACGTTGCCAGCAGCCCTTCCGACACCATCCCAAGCGCTCCGGACATTTGCGCGGTAATCGACCCTTTATAGGCCAAGCCAAGCTCGTCTTGTCCCGCGGCACTGACATTTGCTGTTGCCATAAAGCCAGCCCACATCAGATCCTCAAAGGTCTCACCGGATTCCGGCTGCTTGCCGGCGAACCGCATGGCATCAAGCACCTCTTGCCTCGTGACAACGCCAAGCAGCTTGCGGTGCCTATCCACGATCGGCAGTAAATCTATGCCTTCCGCGGCCATGGTATGGGCAGCGGAAGTAACGGTAATGTTCGGAGCAGCCGTAATCGGATGCTTGGTCATCACCCGATCGACGATGCCGTCCTCAGGCGAACCGACCGCATCCTTGGCCGTCATCATCCCGACAACCTTGCTTCTCTCATCCACCACGGGAAAACGGGAATAGCCGGTTTCGCGGGAGAGCTTATGGAAGTCTAGAACGGACTGCCCGATCCGAAGCACATCCGCCGGTTTGCTGAAGGTTACGATATCTTCGATCAACATAATCTTGCGTTTAATAAGCCGATCGTACATCGCTCTATTGATCATAGAAGCAACCGTAAACGTATCATGCCGGGAAGTGATAATCGGCAAGGCGCGGTCGTCCGCAAGCTTGATCACTTCTTCACTCGGCTCGAAGCCGCCTGTAATCAGAACGCCGGCACCCTCCTCCAGCCCGCAGCGGTGCGCGCCGATCCGGTTCCCGACTATGAGTAGGCTGCCCTCGTCAATATAGCGCAGCATCGCATCCAGCTCCATCGCTCCGATAACGAACTTATGCAGCGTTTTATCGAGTCCTGCCGCACCGCCGAACAGCCTTCCTTCTACGATTTCGGCTACTTCGCCAAAGGTCAGCTGGTCGAGCGCCTCACGGCGCTTGCGGTCGATTCGAACCGTTCCGATCCGTTCCTTCGTACTGACGAGCCCCGAGCTTTCCGCTTCTTTAAATGCCTTATAGGCCGTCCCCTCGCTCACGCTAAGCGCCTTGGCAATCGCCCTTACCGAAATCTTCGTTCCGATCTTAAGGCTTTGGATATAATTCAAAATCTGTTCATGCTTCGTGCCGGTCTCGTTACCGGGTCCGATAGGCGCCACTTTGTTTCCTCCGTCCAACTTGCAAAGCTATTCCCTTATTATAAGGGAAAGGAAGGTACAAGTCATGCCTCTCCCGATTCGTCGCATGCCTAAAGCTGCCATTGCAGCAGCACCTGCCCGACCTTCAGCTTTCCGTCTACGGGCTGCTCATCCTTGCTCTTGAATCTCCATTTCTTGAACAGCTGCTGAATCGTTTGCATGTTCACGGCGTCCTCCGCGCCGGACATCACAAAGGCCTGCCAATCATATTCGATCGGAAGCGGGTAACGCAGCGCTTGGATGAGAAATTGGTTCAATTCGATCGATTGCGCCGGTATTTCATCATATATGCTGGAAAACAAAAAAGAGCTCTGTTCGCTATATGGCCTGGAAATAGAATCGGATTTCAGATCGAGCACATATTCAACGATTTGGGTATGCGGATTAACGCGGCAGCTAAACGAACCGCGTGCCGTAACAGCCTTATCGACACGATGAGATAAGCGGTAGGTGAATTGGACAAGGAAGGGAACATTATTATAATAAGCACGGACTTTTCTGAAGAAATCGAATTCGTCAACCACTTTGCCATCCTCCTCGCGTCAACATTTTCGACCTCTATTATCCTACCACCAATCGTTTAATTGGTAAATTGATCCTTTAAAGGTAATCATAATAGTAGAATGATACTTTTTTACACAATTATAGTAAAGAGACCATCTTTTCGTCAATGACTATAGTCGCTTTTTTGAATATGCTCTATAAAGCGTTGTTGACGGACTGTTAAAGTTCTATCGTTAGGCTGAGGTGACAATATGAGTGAAATTGCGGGGCTTGTTGGTGAAAACATTCGCCAGCTGCGAAAAAAAAGAGGGCTAAGCCAGGAGCAGCTTGCTTTGCGCGCTGACATAAACGCTTCCTATATGGGACAAGTGGAGCGCGGCGAAAAAAATCCGACGATCGACGTACTCAGCAAAATCGCGCATGCGCTTCAAACGCCGCTGGAGAAAATCGTGAACGTCATATCCCCTGCGGATGCCGCAGATTCGCCTGAGGACGAAGGCTACGCGACGAAGGTTGTTCATCAGATGAACGGCCTAAGCCTAAAGGAACAGGAAGCCGTCTACCGATTCGTCAAGCAGCTCGTTCAATTTAAAGAAATACAATAATCGAAACTATGACCGATATGTTCATATACAAAAAAAAGAAGACCCGCTGGTTTTTTGTCCGGCGGATCTTCTTTTTTTTAGCTAACACGCTATGCCGCTTTCCCACAGCCTATCCGCGCGCTCTTCTGGATGAATTCGCTTTCTGCAACAGCTTCTGTTCCCATAGCTGAGCCTTTGCTCTCTTAATGCGGGCCAGCTCTTTCCTTTTCTCTTCGCTCATAACCAGCGCGTTGACATTCGCGATGACGATCAAAGAAGCAAACAAGAGCCACACCAGCCCGAATACGCTCATCAAGCTCCACGGCGCGCTCAGCTCCAGACGTGGAAGCGCATATACGAGCATCGCAAGCGCTATAAGTAAATACAATACATGACGGGCTTTTCCGGAAAACATGCCTTCAGCTCCTTCACAGAGTCTTAAGCGGCAAATCATCTTGTCCGCATTACCATTCTATGAAGCAGGGACAGGTTATATGTCTTTCCTTAATCAACGATTGACTTCAACACATCGGACATTATGCGGTTGACATCCTCGAACACGACCGCGAAGCGGCGCTCGGCATCGAGCAGCTTGCCGATCAGCGGGTTTTGCGAGATGACCTCGTAGAGCTTGTTCATCTTTTCCATATCCTCGGCGGACGGCTCTTCGCCGGCCATCATTTTCTGCTGCAGGAAGGTTTGGCGCTCGCGAAAATCATCCAGCATGCTTTTTGCCTCGGGATCGGCCTCCGCTTCCTCTTTGGCAAGCTTCAGCAGTTTTGCTTCTTCGCTTTCTTTAAGCGCTTTGGCTAATTCATAAGCTTTGTCATATACATTCATCCGTCTCTCTCCCATTCATGAAGATTTATTTTATTAAGCCTATTGGATCAATCCTGCCGCCTCACAGATAGAAAAGCCCAATCTCTTTTGGAAAAGCTAATGAAAACAGCACAAGCATCCGGCCCGTTTCGGATTCACAAAGGAATAGATGTCCTCATATGATGAAGTAATTCGTGTAAAACACCTAAAGGCCGCTAACCACTTACCGTCATCCTCCTGCTTGGAAGGAGATTTATGATGCTCAAATCGAAAGTAGCCGTACAGGTGATCAGCTCCGGCATGCTTCCGGAAGATACGCTTATGCTTGGCGAAAAAATTTTAAAGCAGTGGAAAATTCCTCAAGGCCAGCACATCATTTTGAAGTTCGGTGCTTTTCGGCAGCATGTGAAGATCATTCCTGTCGCAAAGTACGATGGAATGAGAATGAGCCAGAGCTTAGCCAGACTGATGGGATTAACAAACGGCACAGCCATTCGACTGCAATACAAAGCCAGCACAGCTACACTTGTTATGGGGCCGTTGATCGGTGTGCTCGTCAGCCGTGATTACCCGCATATGCCGGATAAACCCTTTGGTTCCATTACCATGTTTTGCAGGGAGCTTGTTGAAGCCTGTACGGCGCAAGGCGCATTCGTTTATTTTTTCACGCCAAACCAGATCGGCACTAGTTTCGACTATCTTGACAGCTGGATTTATTCGGACGGCTGGCGCAAGGTCACCATGCCTGTTCCCGATGTCGTCAATAACCGTCTTACCTCGCGGAAATTGGAGAATAGACCCAGCGTACAACATTTCATGAAAGAAGTAAAACTGCTGCATCAGACGACCGTTTTCAACGAAAAGTTTTTGGATAAAACCGAGGTTTTCGACGCGCTGAAAAAAGATGAGTCCTTAGTCCGCTATTTGCCGGAATCGCATTTGCTGCGTAACTACACGATGCTGAAATCGATGTGTTCCCGGTACAGCAGCGTATTTCTCAAGCCGGTTCGCGGCAGCTTAGGCAAAGGCATCATTCGGGTTACCCGACTCGAAGCGGGCAGTTATCAAGCCATGTTCGCAACCGCAGCGGGCACCCGCAGGCAGCAGTACACCAGCTTGCTCCAGCTGTTCTCGACCCTATCCGTAAAGATGAAAACGGTGCGGTACCAAATTCAGCAGGGGCTGCAGTTGATCGAGATTCAGAAACGTCCTGTTGATTTTCGCGCACTCGTCCAAAAGAACGCCAGCGGCAATTGGACGATCACGTCCATTGTAGCCCGAACGGCCGGGAACCATCATTTCGTCTCGAATTTGGCGCGCGGCGGCACGCTAAGCACGGTTGGCGAAGCTGTTGCAAAATCCAATCTGCAGTCCGGGGTCAGCAAGCAGGACGCGGTTCATCGGCTCCAACAGGCTGCTCTTAATATCGCAAAGGGCGTGGATACCCAAATCCCCGCGCACTTTGGCGAACTGGGCATCGATCTTGCTATGGATACGAATGGACGCGTATGGCTGCTCGAAGTGAACTCCAAGCCTTCCAAAAACGATAATACGCCTCTGAATGAAAATAAGATTCGCCCGTCTGTCCGCATGATGATTCAATATTCCCGATTTTTATCGGGCTTTTAACGGAGGCTCCCATGCAGGCTCGAATGGTCATTCTCGGAATTGTCGTCGCTTCGATAGCCCATGATCGCGATTCAAAGCCCGTATTGCCTGAGCCCTCCTTCTATGGAGCGCTCAGCGCTGCAGGCAAGCAGTTCGGAATCGATGTTTATGTATTTGCCGCAGATGGGCTTCAGATGCCTTCGGAGCAGCTCTTTGGCTATCGCTCGGAGCAAGCTGGCTTTACGCGGCAGCCCGTGCCGCTGCCCGATATCGTATATGACCGGTGCTTTTTCACCGGTGCAGGCCAAAGACTGGACTGCCGCCGCATGCTGAGCAAGCTGGCCCGGCTCAAACCTTATCGGCTGCTGAACGGGACGCTGCCTGCAAAGCTTGAGGTTTATGAGGCGCTGAAAGAGCATGCCGTGCTGGCAAAGCATTTGCCCCATACGCAGCCATTGGCGGATGCGGCGCAGCTTCTGAAGCTGGCTGACCATTTTAGAGGCGGTGTGATCCTTAAACCCTCGTCAGGCATGCAGGGCAGGGGCATCGTCCATGTCGCGCGCTGCCCGCTTGAGCGGTCTACCCTGGTTAAGGGCCGCAGCCGCCAAAACCGTTCCTTTACGGCTGCTTTTACGGAGGATCGGGCTTTTAAACAATGGATCATGGACTTCGTTAAGCATACCCCCTATTTAATACAGCCTTATTTAGAGCTTAGCGGAGAGGATAATAAGCCGTTTGACGTGAGAGTCCTCATCCAAAAGGATGAAAAAAGCAGCTGGTCGGTATCGGGAGCTGCGCTGCGTACGGGTCAGGCGGGCACCTTAACGTCCAATCTGCACGGAGGCGGCGGGGCATATCCAGCCGCTCAGCTCCTTTCTGCCAAATTTGGCAAGTCTAAATCCGAACGTTTGCTAGAGCAGATCCATACAATAAGCAAGCAAACAGCAGAACGACTGGAAAATAATTTCGGCAGACTTGCCGAGCTCGGATTAGATTATGGGATAGATAAGAGCGGCCGGCTATGGCTGCTCGAAGCGAACTCCAAGCCTGGTCGCTCTTCCTTTCAAATCATAGGCGACCAAGAGGCCGAGCGGCTTTCGATTGAAAGACCGCTTTTATATGCACGCTCTCTGACTAGGCGCTTATCACCGTCTTTTGTAGCCAATGAATCCGCAAACGGCCGTCTTCATCATTCAAGCACCGACAACCTATTACGGCCTTTCAACGTTCAGGAGGTTCATCGATGAGTTTGACAACTTGTAACGTACATTTCTCGCAGCAATCCAATAAAATCGTATATCTGTCCAGCCCGCTGTTAAAGCAGCTGAAGCTCTCCGGCAAAAAGTCGGTACACCTCAAGCTCGGCAATGAGGTGATCGTGGCTGAGATCAAGCAGCTGAAACGGCCCGGCAATCACCTTTATTTATCCGCTGGCGTCCGCCAATCGATTAAAGTTCCGAAATCAGGCAACGTATATGTGCTTACTACCGGTGAAAACGAGGTTCAGCTTGGGCCGTTAGTCGGCATACTGAGCGATAACCCCACGCGTTCCGAAAGCAATCCCTTCGGTCCGCGCACCGGGTTCATTAAGCAGGTTATCATGACCGGCGAGTCCAAAGCTTACCTTTTCGGTTTCACGCCGAGCGACATCAACTGGCAGCAGGAAACAGTAAACGGCTACTTTCTCAATTCGCAGGGCGGCTGGTACCGCAAAATCGTGCCGCTGCCGGATGTCGTCTACAACCGGCTGCCGAGCCGGAAAGCGGAAACGTCCGCTTCCATTAACGCTTTGCGCGAGCGCTTCGTGCGCCGCAAAATCCCTTTTTTCAACTGGAGCTTCTTCAACAAAGCCGATGTTTATAAGCTTCTCGATAATGATCCGGAAGCCTTGAACCATTTGCCGGAATCCGTTTCCGGTCCTACAGCCGAGAAAATAAAGGAAATGCTCGAGAAGCATCAGTTTCTTTATTTCAAGCCCACGGCAGGAAGCCTTGGCGCAGGCATCTACCGCTTGACTTATCATCCGAAACGCGGCTATTTCGCACGTTACCGCAAGGGCAGCCAAAACGTGCTGCTTCGGTTCACTCATTTTAACAGCCTCATGCGGATGCTTCAGGCCAAACACGGCAGCAGCTTGACTCATTATGTCGTTCAGCAGGGCATCCGCCTCGTCGAAATCGACAACTGCCCGCTCGATTTCCGCTTTCATATGCATAAGAACGGAAATAACGAATGGATACCCGCCGGCATCGGAGCCAAAAAAGCAGGCCGAGGCAGCGTAACGACGCATGTCAAAAACGGCGGTTCGTTGATGACGCCGCAGCAAGCGTTAAGCAAGACGTTCGGATCGGATGCCGATGCCGTGCTTGAAAAAGCGAAGCTCGCCTCCATCAGGCTTTCGGAAGCGATCGAGCGAAACTACCCGCACCGCCTCGGCGAGCTGGGGCTGGATCTGGGCATTGATAAAGACGGGGAAGTATGGATGTTCGAGGCTAACGCCAAGCCCGGCCGTTCGATCTTCAAACATCCGGCGCTGCGTTCCGAGGGGCGTGCTTCACTAACCTATATTTTAGAGCACTGCATGTACCTCAGCCGCTTCCATGACCAGGGAGGTAATAGCTGATGGACAGTATGCTTCCCGGAGACTCGGATACCAGAGAGCAGCGCGCCGGTAGAACCGTACTCGCCATATTGACCATCGAGGATGACGTTCAGCTTTTTCGCGGCAACCGCAGCAACTTTGTTGATATCATCCGAACCGGCCAATCCATGGGCTTTATCGTCTATGTTCTGACCGTAAAAAATTTGCTGCTCACAAAAAGCAGCCTCAAAGGCTTTGTTTACAACGAACTCGAGGATGCGTGGCAGCAGCGGCTGCTTCCTTTTCCCGATATTCTCTACAATCGGATCCCTCTGCGGGAGGATGAAATCCAGCCTGCGGTCAAGCGAAAAATTATTGCCTGCCAAAAGCATCCGCGCGTAACCCTGTTTAACCCGGCATTTTTCAACAAATGGGATCTCTTCGAATGGCTTCGGCTGTCGAAGAGGACCAAACCCTATATTCCTACGACGCGCAAGCTGATTACGGTAACGGGTCTTGGCCAGATGATGCAAAAGCATTCCTATCTCTATTTAAAGCCCGAGAGCGGAAAAGCCGGCAAAGGCATAATGACGATTAAGGTGCATGCCGAGAAGCAACTGCCCTACCGGCTGAAAATTCAAGAGAACAAAAAAAGCGCCACCTACAACTGCTCTACGATCTATAAGCTTTGGAGCCGTATTCAGAAACAACGCGGACACGAGGCCTATATTGCGCAGCAGGGGATCAAGCTCGCCTCCTTCAATGAGCGAAGGTTCGATCTCCGTGCGCTCGTTCAAAAAAACCAGCGCGGCCAATGGGATATCACCGGTATCGGCGCGCGGATTGCCGGCGTTTCCAGTATTACAACCCATGTTCCGCGCGGCGGGATGATTGAGGATCCCGAGAAGCTGCTTATTCATTCATTTAATGAAGAGCTGGGGCGTAAACTGCTCATAAAAGCAAAAAACACCGCTGTTCTGATCGCGAAGCAGATTGAACAGGCTTCCGGCCAGCTGCTGGGCGAGATGTCCATGGATTTAGGCGTAGACAGCGATGGAAACATGTGGTTTTTCGAAGCCAACTCTAAACCGATGAAATTCGATGAACCGCATATCCGAAAAAAATCGCTGGAACGCATTTTTCATTACGGTGCTTACTTGGCTAGATTAAAAACAGAAAAAGCGGGAGGCGCATAACATGGATCTAGAGCTGCTTACACCGGAAGCGTGGTTAGCGGAACAAAAGAGGCTCATTGGCTTTTCCATACGATTCGGGGATAAGCGGCTTGCGGTATCGACCATCCATGCGCTCCGCAAGCTTGACCCCGCTTTGCTTGAAGAAGGATCGAACCGGCCCTGCGGCGCGGTGGCTGTCATTGCGAAACATGGCAGCCGCATCGTCGGCTTTGGCTTTGCAGAAGCAGGCGGCGATGCCGCTTGCATGGTCGTCGTTCATCCGGAAGCAAGAAGCCTCGGGATCGGCAGCGCCCTCGTTCAGGCCATGATCCAGCGGTTAGGCAGGCTCAGTTGCAATGTTGCAACCGATAATACCGCAAGCATGGCACTTTGCTTCCGCCTAGGCATGACTGCCGTATCCATGCACAGAGGCCCAACAGGCAAACCGACGCTTCGTTTTGAAAGGGGAATCACGAATGACACAGCCCGTCCTAGGCATCCTGACTTTGTACCTCAATGAAGCCGGGTTGCTGGAGGAGCGATCCGTCTATCAAAAAATGACTTCCGCCGGACGAAAGCTAGGACTTAGCGTCTTCGTATTTACGCCGAAGGATGTCAATTATACGGAAAATAAAATTCATGCATGGTTCTACGAGCCAGACTCGAAAACGTGGTCGCGCAGGTGGACCTCTTTTCCGAATATGATCTATGACCGTTGCCGGATCCAGCGTACCTACCGCTTCGAGCAGCTTAAGAAATTCCGCAAAACGTATGGCCATCTTACTTTTCTTAACCGTATGCTGCGCAACAAATGGACCGTTCACCGCACCCTTTCAAAGGATGACCGCTTTAAAGACTATTTGCCGGCCACCAAATATGTCGACAACATTCAAATCGTCACTGAATTCCTTCGGAAATATCCGCTCGTTTATCTTAAGCCGATTAACGGCACGGGCGGCAGAGGCATACTGCGTATCGAGAAGCGGAAGGACGGACTGCTTCATATCCAAGGCCGCGACCAAGAAAGACGCATTATCCGACCGCAAAATATTTCATCAGCCGGCCTAAGCAGTTACTTAGCGCCATGGGATTTAGAAAGCAACCGGTATATTGCCCAGCAGGGCATTCAAATAAAGCTTGCCAGCGGACGCGTGCACGACTATCGGATGCTCGTCCAAAAAAACGGAGAAGGCGCATGGGAAGTAACAGGATGCGCGGGCAGAATCGGCGCCGCCGGCAGCATTACGTCTAATTTACACGGCGGCGGTCATGCCGAAACGATGAGTAATTTACTGAATGAATGGCTGCGTGACGAGTCCAAGGCTGAGCAGGTTAAGCAAGAGGCTGAAGAGCTCGGCGTAGCGATCGCAGCTTATTTAGAGCTCAACTACGGCAGGCTCTGCGAGCTTGCGCTCGATTTGGCAATCGACCGTAAAGGCGGCATTTGGCTGCTTGAGGTTAATCCGAAGCCCGCTCGGGAGGTATTCGCGCAGGCTGGCGAGAAAGAGGTCTATCGCAAAGCTATCATTAGGCCGCTCGAATACGCGCTCTGGCTCTATAACCAGAAAAAACGCAAGAAAGCCAAGGAGAAGCCGGCAGCCGTGGCAGACAACCGCCCAGGCCTTAAGTACGACGCTCATTAACATGCGGATGAAGCATCCCTGCTAAAAAATAAACACCGGTTAAGAAGCTGCGCATGCGCGGCCTCTTAACCGGTGTTTTAATAGTTGTATCTGTTAAAGTCGGCTAGACGGGGAAGCTACTTCAAGTCATAGCCGTTCATTTGCAAATGCGCCTTGAACATCTCTTTCGTTGACGGCATGTCATCGGCAGCAGGCCATGTTTGCGCATCCCATATCCCTGATTGCTTAAGGGCCCTCGGACAATGGATGAAGCATTCCTGAACCTCTACCACGACGGCAAGATCCGCTGTTTTACCGCTCCATTCCATCTTATCGATCAGCTCGGCGTTCCGGGTAATCGAAGCGCGGCCATTGATGCGCAGCACCTCCTGCATGCCCGGAATAAGGAACACCATGCCGATTTGCGGATTTTCCAGCATATTCAGCAAGGAATCGATCCGGCGATTGCCCGGACGCTCCGGATAGATAAGCCTGTGATCATTCAGCGCCTTCACGAAGCCGGCCTCATCACCGCGCGGCGATGTATCGCATCGTCCCGCAGCATCCGATGTCGATAAGAAAAATAGGGGGGATAAGGACAAGAAGTGCCTAATATGGTCCTCCATTCGCGAAACGCTCTTCTTTACAACCGCTTCATGCGGGGTGCCGACGATCTCTTTTAGCTGATCGGCGGTCACAATCAAATCGTTATTCCAGCTTGCCTGAACCACAGTCGCGCTCCCTCTGCCATTGACCCTAATCGACAATGTGACCGGTTATCGCAGCCCATTCATACTTTAGAGCCCAGGCTTGTTCGTTTATTTCTCCAGCAGTCCTGCAAGCTCGCGGAAATCGGTTATCAAAACATCAGCCCCGTCAAGCTCCGCCGCACGTCCGTACGTCGCATACGCACAGCCTATGGTTTGCAGTCCGTTTCCTTTGCCCGCTTCCACATCGGAGGAACGGTCGCCGACCATCCAAGCGGATTGAATGCCATGATCCTGAAGCAGACGCGCAACGAGATCAACCTTGCTGGATGTCGCATATTCGCCGGCGCTGTAAAGACCGTCAAACAGCCCGTCAATCCCTTTATAACAGGCGACGCCCTTCACATAGTCCTCAAGGCCGTTGCTGGCCACAAACAGCTTAATTCCGCGCGACTTCAGCTCGCGCAGCGTCTCCTCCACATGGGGATACAGCTCGCCCTCTCCCCCTGCCAAGCCTTCCAGCTCATACTGCAGCAGTAAATCATCGGCTCTCTTCCGGGCGGCCTCCGTGCTGTCTGGCATGACTTGACGCCATATATCCTCCAGAAGCATCCCTAAGCAGCTAAGCAAACGTTCTACTGGCGGTGTTTCATGCACGTACAGCCTTTCCTCCCGAAGCGTTTCGAACACGCGGTGATGGACAGGCACAAGCAGCGTATCGGTTTCGAACAGCGTGCCATCCATATCGAATATTACCGCCTCCGGCAATCGAAGCTTAAGCTCACTCATGGTTAAATCCTCCTTCAAAGTCTGCTCTTATCATACTGGAATTCGGGAAATAATCGCAACCTTCATCTAGGCTGATGGAGGCGATACAAACAGCCTCCCTGCTTCAGCCCACTGGTGCCACTCCTCGCCGCGGCACATCCAATTTGTGTCTTTGGCACGGAAAGAATGCTGCTGTCAGTCAAGCAGCTGTCCGCGTATGCTGACAGCAACGGAAAGGAGTTGATCGTATCATGGCAAAAAACAATATCGTTATTACGCTGCTTGGGAGCAGCGGAGGCGTTGGCAAGGCTGTGCTGGCTCTTTTGGACCGGGTCGTGCAAGATGAACATGCCCCGCTCCACAAAGAATTAGCAAACGGCAAGATCCACTGCGTGGATGTAAAGCCGCAGCAGCCCGATGAAATCAAGGCTTATTACCCTCGGCTGGAGGGCAGGCTTGAGTTTCATCAGTTTGACCTGCAGGATGCGGGCAATTTCAAGCTTCATCTGATGCAAACATCAACCCGTCTAGTCATCGACGCGTCTTGGGCAGATACATTAAGCATGCTTGAGTGCTGCAATGAGCTTGCCGTTGCTTACGTGAATACCGCTTTAGAGAGCACGGAGGTGGATGAGCTTACGGAGCTTGAAGGCTTCACGCTCATCGAACGTTATTGGAGGTTAAAAGAAAAAAAACACAGTTACTCCGGGCTGCAAGCCATCCTCGGGTCGGGAATGAATCCGGGCGTCGTGCAGTGGATGGCGATCTCGCTTATGAAGGAGCAGCCAGACAAGCTCCCGCTGGCTTGCTACATTGTGGAGACCGACGACAGCTTTTATGCCGATCGAACGCTGCTTAAGCCAAAAACGGTCTACAGCACATGGTCACCCGAATGTTATTTGGATGAAGCGATACTGAACTATCCCATGTTCGTCAACCATCACCGCGCCTTATTTCTTTATGAGCCCGTTTATGCGCAAACCTTCTTCGTTCGACTCGGCCAACTATGCTTTGAAGGCTGCCTGATGCCGCATGAGGAAGTACTATCGCTTGGCGAGCGCTACCCTTTCGAGATCGGTTTCCTTTATAAGGTCAACGAGGTCACGACCGAAATTCTGCATGATCATTTGGATAACCCGGATGAGCTCTGGGATTGGAACCACCAGCTGCTTGATCCGCGCGACGCAGAGCTCGAAGGCTCCGATCTGGTCGGGGTACTCCTCGTGTACGAAGATCATGAGCGCTATTTGTACAATGTGATGCAAAATAAGGAGATTTTTGATTCATACGGGACAAACGCAACCTATTTTCAAGTGGCATGCGGTCTTTACGGCGGCATATGCACTTTGCTTCTAGAAGCTATGCCTAATGGGGTTCACTGGGTTGACGAGCTGTCGGACGCGGAATTAATCGCCTACGGCAATTATGTAGCTTATTTCATGAAGCCGTTCATCCGGGGCACAAATGCCGGCACGGACGGATTGCTTCTCCAGCGTATGCGGACAGCGGACGAATCGAATCATTGACTGGGGCTTGGTTATGCAAGCCTCTGCCTCGCGAAGGAGCTATCCGCCGGTTCTAACACCGGCGAAGTTAGCTCTTATTTGGGGCCGAATAAGTGAACCGGCAGCATGGCTATTCTTGCGAGCGCATAGGGACCCAGATAAGCGCCGCTTAGGAGAAAGGCCGGATTTTTGAACACGCGGTGCACTTCCGTTACAAATACGGTGTCATGCACGAGTGTCCCCGCTACGGCATCCGCTGCCGTAACGAAAAACAAAAAAGACGCCGCGACCGCTAGGCCATCGAATATGCGGCATGCATATCTGCTCCATTTGCTAATCCATGCAATAAAGACGGTTCCGGCTGCCAGAGCCGCACCAATCATGACCATCATCATTTTTCTTCACCTCTATTGGCAGGTTCGGTTATTTAAGGATGCCTTAAACCCCGGTTCCGTTTTTTGAAAGCAGCATAACGTGAATAAAAGAGGACGCGATTGTTTACATATGATACAAGAGCCTCAAGCGGATTCCAAGAAATGGAGGAATAGACATGAAAAACAGTTTTCGATGGTTAAATCTAATCGGACTCGTTATTATGCTTGTCGTCAATGGACTGGCGCAATGGCTGCCGATTAACGGCAATACAACCGGAGAATTATCGGCTAAATATCCTGCGCTGATTACGCCAGCGCCCTATGCGTTCACGATATGGTCCGTGATCTACCTGCTGCTGATCGGTTACGTCGCTTATCAGCTGCGTCCGCAAGCAGCTAACAGCAGGATCGCGCAAAGCATCGGCCCTTGGTTTCTAATCAGCTGCCTGCTTAACGCGGCTTGGATAGTCGTTTGGCATTACGAAAAACTGGCGAGCAGCGTATTCGTTATGCTTGCCCTGCTGCTGTCTCTCTTTGACATTTATAAGGCCGTTAGAAAAGACAAGGACACGCCTACGCCTGGCGAGCGATATTTTGTAAGGCTTCCGTTCAGCCTTTATTTTGGCTGGATCATCACGGCAACCATCGTGAACATCACGGTCGCATTATCCGCAGCGGACTGGAACCGCTTCGGTTTATCCGATGTCATCTGGACCGTTATCCTGCTTGTCACAGCGGCTCTGCTCGCTATCCTTATCGGTTTTGCGTATCGCGACCCGGCATTTATCCTAGTTTTCATCTGGTCCTTCATCGCAATCGCGGTCAAAGGAGGGCAGCAAGCCGATGTCAGCGTTGCCGCATTCATCCTCTCGGCACTTTTGGCAGCCGTAGCCGTCTATGTTTTTATCTTGGCAAGTAAAAGGAAAGCAGCTGCATATTGAAAAATAGAATCGGATATGTCACACTGTGTGGTGGGTGTTAGGACTAATAGCCCCATGCAGGAAAGGACGTGACGGTTCACGTATGATAAAATGGCTGCTTCGTTCCATGACAGAATTAAGCTCGCGCAAATGGATATCCCGCATAACCGGAAAATTCGCCCAATCAACGGCCAGCCGCCGCTTTATATCAAGGTTTGCTTCAACTTACGGCATCAAGATAGAGGAAGCAGAAAAACCTCTTTCCCAATATAAGACGTTAAACGAGTTTTTCACTCGACGGTTAAAGCCAGGGCTTCGCGAAGTTCATGAAAGCGAGGATTCGCTTGTCAGCCCCGTTGATGCCCTGATTACGGGAGCAGGCGCCATAAACAGCGGTACGATTGTCAACGTAAAAGGACAGGACTATACGATCGATGAGCTGCTTAACCGTTCGCCCCGAACGGCTAATTACATGAACGGCTATTATATCGTCCTCTATTTAAGCCCTACCGATTACCATCGTATCCATACGCCGGTCAGCGGCCGCGTCGTGGAACGCGAGCATATCGCGGGCAGAGTGTATCCGGTTAATGATTTTGGCCTTCGCCATATGCGCAGGGTGCTTAGCCGCAACGAGCGGCTTATAACCTATATGCAGCACCAAACAGGAGAAACGGCTGTCGTTAAGGTCGGCGCGATGAACGTGAGCAGCATCCAATATGTGCAGCCGCTGAAGCCAGAGATGCTCAAAGGCGAAGAGCTTGCCTATTTCGAGTTTGGTTCTACCGTCGTACTGCTGCTGGAGGATGGAAACTTCACGCCGCGCGCTAACGGCTTGCTTGGCAAGAAAGTGCGCATGGGCGAGCGTCTTGGTTCTCTGCAAGGCAGCTAAAACACGTCATGCCATTTCGGACTGCAAAAAAAAAGCCCGCCCCCTCATGGTCAAGACCCCATATAGCGGACACTGAATAAAAGACCCTACCTAACAAGCTGGAGCCGGTACTGAATCGGAGCCAGCTTGTTTAGTTTTCTTTGTGGACGCTTATTGTTGTAAAAGTGTATATATTCTTCAATTCGGCTTTGTGCTTCTTCTACTGATCGAATATCATAAGGATAGAGCGCTTCTGTCTTCAAATGCGAGAAGAAGCTTTCCATTGAGGCATTATCGTAACAATTGCCTCGCCTGGACATGCTGATTTGGGCGCCAACCTTTGGCAGCATGTCGTGGTAATCGTAGGACGTGTACTGGGACCCCTGATCGCTGTGAACGATCAGCCCAGCCACGTCCTTTTCCTTTTCAAACGCCTTAGAGAACGTCTGTAGAACAAGTTGCTTGTCATTGTGATGACTGGTTTGGTAAGCGACAATTTCGTTCTGACACAAATCTTTAATGGCGGAGAGATACAACCAAACATCACCAATTCGATACTGTGTGACGTCAGTTACCCATTTTTGATTGGGTGCTTCCGCTTGAAAGTTACGTTCCAGTATGTTCTTCGTAACGCGATCACCAATGTTCCAGCTTCGAGTACTGTGATGGTATTTACGACGTACTCTAGAGCGCAGCTCCATTTCTTGCATGAGCCGGAGAACCTTCTTATGGTTCATCCACACGCCATGATCTTGGAACATGAACAATTGAATTTGGCGGTACCCATACACGCCTCTATAGTATTCAAAAGTGTCACGAATTAACTGTTTATCCTCCTTATTCTCATCTGTTTTCAGTCGCTTCAAGTATGCGTAGAATCCACTTCGGGAGACACCGATTTCTTTACAGAGTTCTTTGACGCTAAAACCTTCACGAAGTTCGCAGACGAGCCGATACTTCTCTGGTATACCTCCTTCTTCGTAATTTCTAACCACTTTTTTAGGACAGCGTTCTCCATCTCCAATCGCTTAAGATAACGTTCCTGATCCTTGTACTGTACTCGTCTGCCTCGGTGTTCCATAAGTCCATATTCGCCTTGCTCTTTATACTTCCTCATCCACACCTTTAAACGCCCGATATCTGCGATCCCAAGCTCTTCCGCTACCCTCTGCTTGGTCATACCTCCATGTCGTAGCTCAATAGCCTTCTTCTTCAATTCAAAACTATACTTCTCAAATTTCTGTCCTTTTCTCGCCATAACGAAAAGCACCCCCTATAGTTTCATCGGTTTAAACACCAGGGTGTTTTTACAATGTCTACTATAAGGGGTGCACTTCATCATGAAGAGGGGGCGGGCTTTTCCGTTCATCCGATTATCTAATCTCAGACGGGCTCCGGCCCGTGTACTGCTTGAACTGGCGGCTGAAAAAAAAGATATCGCGGTAGCCCAGAGCATCGGCTACCTCCGTTACGTTCATGCCCGCATGCATAAGCAAATGCTGCGCCCGCTCAATTCTCGTGCGTATCATATAGGTTTGCACCGACATGCCGATCAGCTCTTTGAATTTCATTGAAAAATAACGCGGCGACAGCTGGGCGCGCATCGCCAAATCCTCAACGCGGTGAGCGATACTCGGGTTTTGGCGCACGAAGTTTGCCACTTCATGAATCGCCTCCGTCAGCTGGTTGCTTGCCTTTTTCTCAACGGGAAGCTGCTTGTCCTCTCTGAGCAAATGAATCATCAGCTGCTTCAGAACGAGCTGCGCTTCTTCCTCTGCCGCATAGGTTTGAACAAGAAACAGCCTGACGTAACGTGAAAGCATATATTCAAAATCGACGGTGTCATGCAGCTGCCTATACCGGTTCGGCACTGCCTCTATCGTTTCATTGACGGCAAAATGAATATAAGATAATACCAGCGGCCGCTGGGGATTATGCGTCGCGCTTGTGTAATCGCCTGGCCGAAACAGAAAACAGCTTCCCGGACCAACCTCGTACGGGGTACCGTTAACCTCAACCTCCCCTTCACCGCTCCACACGTAAAATAAGTCGAAATTGGCCATGGGTTTCTCGCGTCTCGCCCATCGCCAGCCCGGCTCGCATACGATTTTGGCAAAGGCAGGCAACAGAACGAAGGAATCCGGCGAAATGTGCAGCATCATGCAACCTCCTGTACAAATCTATGCCGTCATCATACAACAGGCGCAAACTTTTGTGCAAGCAGGCTAAAGTTACGAAAAAATTTGCTTTGAGAATGGTTTGCAGCTTAAAAAAAATGTTATAATAGCACCCGACAAGCGAAAACGGCTCAGGCCTGCTAATACACAATACAAATGAATGATTTCGGAAGGATGGAATAAAGTCCATGAACCCACTTGCTCAGCAGTTAAACGAGACGTTGAAATCGGAGAGTCCGAACGTCTATGCGATGTTGTCAGCCTTAGGCAAAGCGATTTATTTCCCGAAAGAGGGCATACTCAGTCAGTCCGCCGAAGCGAAGACCAAAGCAACTAAATTTAACGCGACTATCGGAATTGCAACAGAAGGCGGACAGCCGATGCATCTCAAGGTGATCCAAGATACCCTCTCTGCATACAACCCTAAAGATATATATGAATATGCACCACCGGGCGGAAAGCCAGAGCTTCGTGCTGCTTGGCGTACCAAGATGATTAAAGACAATCCGTCCCTTGAGTCAAAGGGCTTCGGCACGCCGGTCGTTACGAATGCATTGACGCACGGCCTGAGCATCGTAGCCGATTTATTCGCGGATGCCGGAGATGCGGTTGTTATCCCGAATAAGAACTGGGAAAATTACGAGCTCACTTTTGGTATACGGCGAGGTGCCGAAATCGTCGAATATCCGCTTTATAATGATCAAACCCGCTTTAACAGCGCCGGATTGCGCGAGGCTTTGCTCGCTCAAAAGGACAAAGGAAAAGCCATTGTCCTGCTTAACTTCCCGAATAACCCGACAGGTTACACGCCTGGCCCTGAGGAAGGCGAAGAAATCGTCGCAGCGATTCGCGATGCCGCTGAAGCCGGAATCAATGTCGTGGCCGTAACCGACGATGCTTATTTCGGTTTGTTTTTTGAGGATTCCCTGCATGAATCCCTATTTGCTAAGCTTTCCGACCTTCATCCCCGCGTTCTTGCCATCAAGGTGGACGGCGCGACGAAGGAAGAGTACGTTTGGGGTTTCCGCGTAGGTTTTATTACTTACGCATCGAGCTCGGCTGGCGTACTTGCCGCGCTTGAGCAAAAAACGACAGGCATTATACGCGCAACCATTTCCAGCGGTCCTCATCCTTCGCAAACATTCGTATTGCGCGCCTTGACATCGCCTGAATTCGAAGCCCAAAAAGCGGAGAAATACGATATTATGAAAGGCCGAGCAAACCGTGTTAAGGATCTTCTCGACAGCGGACGCTACGGCGACGTTTGGGACTACTATCCGTTTAACTCCGGCTATTTTATGTGCTTGAAGCTGAGCGGCGTTTCTGCAGAAGCCGTTCGCGTTCAACTGCTTAACCAATATGGCATCGGGACGATTGCCCTAGGTGAAACCGATCTTCGAGTGGCTTTCTCCTGCATTGAGGAAAAGAACCTCGAAGAGCTGTTCGATACGATTTTCAAAGCGGTTAATGAATTAATCGCGCAATAAACATCGTTCAATCCAAAAAAACCGTGATTGCGGCTTGTCTTGAAGACAAGGCTGCGATCACGGTTTTTTTAATAAGATTAGAGCTTCATCTGCATGTGCGATGAGGCTTCAGCCGGACATACATCCGGCAGCAGGATCAATCTTCATCCTCATCCAGCATAAGCTTCTTCCGCAAACGCCCAGGCCGTATGGCGAGGTACGCAAGCGTTAAAGCCGCCGAAGCGAGCGAAGGCATAAACATGCCCGCAAACGCCAGAGGCAAAGCTGCAAAAAGCCATAACAGCGTCGAACACAAAAGCATAGCCAACCGGTCGACCTTCAAAAACTGCTCGATCCGCTGCTTTTCCGGCAAGGGATAAACATGCTTCCAAACCGAATAGCGGTGAACATGGCGCAAGCCGCTTAACTGAACGGCAATCAACCCCATGAAAATAAAAAATACAATTATGCTGCCATAGCCGGATAAGGACACCGCCTCTGCAAACCAATAAATGATCAAGCAGCCGAGGAGGAGCAGCCGAATAATCATGCCGCCCATTTCCGTTCTGAGCAGCGAAGCCGTATAGAGATAAACGAATGTATTGAAGTTCGCATAGCGCGCCGTACGGAGGAGCCATGAGATATAAGGCCTTTTGGCGATACTTGAGGGCAGCGTTGGCACGTCGATGAATAGTCCGAAAAAGACATAATAGCGCTTCCGCGTTCTAGCTTCCTCATCGATCAGCCTCTCCCAAGGCATCCGATGCTTGCTCGGCAGGCGGTAAAGCAAGACGTATAGAACGCCGAGCAGCAAGGTAAACCCAGCTGCCTGCCAAAGCAAGCTTGTCAGCCAAGCCGCTATAGTCAAAGCTGTAAAAGCCCAGCGCATCAGGCGCATCAGGCGTCTCATGCCCGGCCATGTCATCCGGCGCTCTCTCCATGCTCCCCACACATTGGCTGCTTTCATCACAACAGCCATAATGGCAAGCGCCCATCCTCCGTTAACGGCCGGTCCTTGCAGATAGATGGGAAGGTATAACAGAAACACGGCTGCAGCTAGAAAGGTACACGCAATCGTATTATAACGGAAGGACAAGCGTAAATAACCAGCCATTTCCGCTTCGCGCGGCATTAAAAAGACGGTATCGCCCGCGGCAAGCCAGGTACGGAGCGGGCTCCAGCACAGAACGAGCGTTAAAGCGGCAATCCCGACAACCGCAAATGGAAAGTCGGCGGGAACGTGGCGAATTAAACCGATGTAGCCGATGGCCGAAGATATAATGAACAAAGACATAAATGCCGGAAAACCGCTTTGGCCCATGTAGCGAAAATAGGGTAACGCTTCCTCGCGGAACGCTTTCGCGCGGCGATGCCACAACGTTTCAAACTTTCGATCATGGCTCATTAAGCATGGCCCCCAGTAACGAGCTTATAGAAGGCATCCTCCAACGAACCGCCTCGCATGTCCATTCCAGCCGCTTTCCTGACATCCTCCAGCGTGCCTAAAGCAACGATTTTACCGTGATGCATCACGATAAACCGATCGCAATACGCCTCGACCGTAGAAAGAATATGCGAGCTCATCAGAATGGCTGCCCCTTTTCGCTTCACCTCTACCAGCCGCTCCAGCAACGAGCGGATACCGAGCGGATCAAGCCCGAGAAAAGGCTCGTCTATGATATATAGAGGCGGCTCCGCAAGCAGCGCATTCATAATCATGACCTTTTGTTTCATGCCCTTCGATAAATGGGAAGCGAAGGCTTTACGCTTGGGTACCATTTGAAACTCTTTTAACAACTCATCTTCCCGTTGTTCATATTGGCTGTCCTTCACGCTGTAAGCCATGCCCGTTAAACGCAGATGCTCCTCAACCGTCAGTTCATCGAATAGCACAGGCGACTCCGGCACATAAGCAAAGGCCGCGCGGTATCGTTCCGTTTCCTGCTCCAGAGTCACGCCGTCAATTCGAACATCCCCGATTTGCGGCTTCATGAGGCCCAGAATATGCTTAATGGTCGTACTCTTTCCGGCGCCGTTCAGACCGATTAAACCAACCATTTCGCCAGCCTTCACCTCAAAGGAGATGTCATGCAGCACGGGTCTTCTCGGACTATAGCCGCCGGTTAAACCGTTTACCTGTAAAATGGACTCCATCCTATCACCTTCAACAATGCAATTTAGTATTCGCTATTAAACAGCATACCGAAATATCCGGCTAATATCAAAAAAGCCATTTTCAAGCGTTCATCGGGACGCACTCCGATTAATATGCAATGCAAGATTCGTGATCCCGATAACGAGAAAAATGGGCAGCCATCGGCCGCCCATTTCCCTGTAATATTACTGCTTATTTAGAAAGCAAATGATAAAGCACCTGTGCCACCTGGGCTCTCGTAGAAACCTCCCTGGGGCTGAGCTTCGATTCGCTGCCGGCAATCACGCCGCCTTCTACGAGCGATTTAAAGGCGTCGCTTGCGTAATCGGCAATTTGTTCCGCATCGCTGAAGCTAGACACGGAAACATTCGCGGTTGCTGCCGGAAGCTCTCCCAGCACGTCTAACGAACGGTAAAGGAGTGCGAATAGATCTTGGCGCGTAATTTCACGGTTGGGCTCAAATGTCGAACCGTCAATGCCGTTCGTTATGCCAAGGCGTTTCGCCGCGCCAAGATAATTCGTGTAATAGGCATCTCCTGCATCCGTGAAATTGTTCGCTTCGTTCTCATTCGGCGTAATGCCGTAAGCTTTCAATAACAATACAATGAATTGTCCTCGCGTAACAGACGCATTAGGGCTGTAATGCTCTTCGTCCGTGCCTTTTGTAATGCCCCTCGCTGCAAGGAAGCCGACTGCATTCTCGTACCAAGCCGTATCCGCTACATCCGTAAAGCTGACTTTGTTGTAGCCGACGATATACTGGGAGAAATGCGACGTCGTAAAATCTACCGTTCCTTTCGACTCGTTATAATAGCCGCGGATCGTTTCCAATCCTGATTCGGCAACATAGTATACGACAACCGCATGAGGATCTTCTCCCGCCTTCAGCGTATAAGGCACGCTGACTTGAAGCGGGCTGCCGCCAAAGGTTGTGATAGGGCTTAAACCTGCAAAGACGGAGAAATCATAAACCGGGCGGTCGCCCAAAACCTCCTTGCCTTCGTCAGTCAACTCCACTTTCGAGACGATGATGCTGATATCTCCCGTTTCTGCTGCTTTGCTGATACTGTCAACAGCTTCTGGCCCAAAAACGACCGTTGCGATTCCATAGTTAAGTTTCAAACCGGCGTTAGTGCTGGAAGCAGCATCGTTAAATGCGCTTCTAGGAATGCTCAGCTCAACCGATTTGGTTTCAGCAGATGCTTCTACCTTTAGCTCAACTACCGATGATTTGCCGGCAGCTTCCGCTTTTTTTGCTTGCTCTACCAAGCTTGAAATCGTAGTGGCAGACGCTTTGGCTGCCAATGCCCCTGTTGCGGAGTCCGCAATTGCAGGCACGGTGGCTGTCGGAGCCGTTCCGTCATTGTCACCGCCTATCGGGGTGGTCGGCGCAGGCGATGGTGACGAAGTCGGAGCCGGCGACGGCGTAATCGGACTGCTTGGATCCGTGTTGGCCGGCACGACGATTTCAATCGATTGCCCTGCTTTATAGAGAACGGCAGTCGGTATTCCTGTGGCATTTGGTGTCGGACCATTGTAACCGGCTTTTGCGGCATATCTTACGTTATAAGTACCAGGAGCCAGGTTGGTGATAGCGTCGCCTGTTACGCTCTTGTATTCCGTATCGGATACGAGCTTATATTCCAAAGCCTTGTTCGTTGTACCCGTAATTTTTCCGTCCAGCTGAGCTGAAGTCGTCGGCGGCACAGCCGTTAGGCCGGTTGGCACGGCTTCCACTCTTGAAAAAAGGCTGTCCAGCGCGTTGGTGTAGTTTCTGTGGTGGATGCCGGTACCTGCGCTGCTTACATAATCAGGCTGAATACTCGTCCATGTATACATTAATTCGATGTGCCCAAGGATCGGCGCAGCCGTTCCGTCTGCATTTTTGTTGTTTTTATTGTATTGGAAGAAAAATGGAACCTGCAATCTGTCGCCTTTAATGACATTTCCGTTCGCGTCCGTGTAGCTAATGACGGTAGGCGGCGTCGCTGCGTTGTTTTGGGTTTTGATATTCGTTAGATAGTTATTAACGATATCGACATATAAACTAGCGTACGGATGATTATTCGATCTAACCTGAAGCGTCTCGTTTTTATGCGGGATATTGCCCTCTTTGGCAACGTCAACGCCGCCGTCCAGCTTCGTATCCCATAAATAAACGGTACCTACGTTATATTTTTTGGCATACTGATTGATGAACTTTATGGCCGCTCTCGTATTGGGGCACCAAGAACCGCCAAATAGAATCGTATAATTGCCGTCACTCTCTAAAAGATTTGTCAGCTCGTCGTAGGTTACGTATTTATAAACGACGGATTGGTCGCTGTCATTAAAAATCTCGATATTGGTTGGAGTCGCTGATTCTATATTCGCATTTTTATTATAAGCGGTCTTAAAAAACTCAAAGTAATCAATCACATCGTCATTCGTCGTTTTGATTCCATTCACTTCCGTCGTAATAGAATCAAATACCAGTCTTACCTCCGATTTATAAGCCTCTGCCTTGGCAGGATCCAAATTGCCATTTGTCAAATAGTCGTTCCAAACCTGTTCCGTTTGTACAGCATCCACGATGCGTTTATTTGTACCGTCGTAAACGAATAGAAAAGGAGCATCGATTTTCTTTACCGCTTTTGTAATATCAGACCCATCTTGATCCTTTGCAGGGTAACTGACTGTATCTGCTTCAGGGAGGATCTCGTTAAGATTTGTTAAATATTCATGGATGACGTCTACATATTTATACGCATATAGATTGCTGCTGTCAGCAATCTCAAAATTTTGGCCGTCTAGTTTTGTATCGAAATTATAAATGGTATCTACGCCATATTCTTTCGCTACTTGATTAATAAAGCCAATATTCGCCTGCGTGCTTTCACTCCATGCCCCGCCAAACAAGACAACATAGCTGCCCTTGCTATCGAAAAGATTAACAAGCTCCTCGTAATTCAAGGTTTGAAAAACGTGATTCTCATCATCCAAGTGCTCGTAAACCTTGCTGAAATAATCAAAATGATCAGTCCCGTTTAGTACTGCAGCTTCCGCTGGATTGGCATTAACGACATTAACAACAGGCAAAATTAGCAATGCTGACAGAAGAAGCGCTAGAAGCCTTCTCGCTGTGTTCGATTTAGTTTTCATATTATCTCCTCAATTTCATCATATTTCTGCGGTAATAACCGTGCGAACTACGCATTCTCCACCGAAAGCAGCAGCTTTTGTTGCGGGGTCCCCGCATTACCGAAGGCCCCCGCGTTATAAAATCGGATTAGCAAATTTCTTCCACTTCCGTGGCTTTATCTTCATTTGCAGCCGGTGCTGCTGGCTGCTCAGAAGAAGATGATGATGATGATGATGATGAGTTTGATGATGGGCTCGAAGCCGTTGGAGCTTTAGGCTGAACGGTTTCTGTTTTTACAAAACTAATGGATTTTGATTTATCCTCTTCTTTGGGTGCCGTTTGGGACGCAGACGCCTTTGCTTCTTCTTTTACAACCGGAGCAGCCTTTGTTTCCTCTTTGGCAGCTGCTGCAGCCTTCGGCTTGCTCTCTTCTTTAACAGCCGGTACTGTTGCCTTTGTTACTTCTTTTGCCGCAGCCGCGCTTGCTTTTGGCTTCGTGTCTTCTTTCGCAGCCGAGTCTTCGATCGTCGTTGGTTTTTGTTCAACTGCTTTTTTCTCAACAGCCACGCTGGCTTTCGGCGCTTCCGCATCAGCCGCTGTTTCTTCTTGCGGCTTCGTTCCTTCTATCGTTACCGCTGCTGTGTCAGCCTGCGGTTGTTGTTCCTCCGTTGCTGTTGCTGCTGCTGTCCTTACCTCCGGTTGTTTATGCTCCGCGTTAACGATCGTTATTGCTTTTGCCTGCTCTTCTTTGCCAGCGGCAGTTACAGCGGGTACGTTCTTCGGCGCTTGAATCCCTTGTGCTTGTTTCGCAGATACGGCTGCATAAGTTAATGCCGAGAAAGCTACCGTTGCGGAAATCAAAGTTATTGTCAGTTTTTTCATGTTTGAATACATCCCTTTCGCTTCGCTCATAGAGCTTTTTTTGTTTGTTTAATCCCTTTGAACCATACGAAACCGCGCTTAACAGCTCCGTGCATTTCCATCTTGAATAATTTTGTGTGGATAAAAAAAAGGAGATCCAACAAGGGCGCATGCTGCGCTCTCATCGAATCTCTGGCGGTCCAGTAGATTATTCTTCTTTTGTTATCCGACAAAATGGTTAGCCAACACATTTTGATTACTTTTCTATCTTATTCCCCAAGGAATGCCATGTCAACGATTATTTTAATTTTTCCCATCGTTTTTGTCGGAATTATATTTTTGGCAATGATCTGTTCATTTTCAGTGCCTATATGAGGCGAATATGGATGAAGCATCGGCCGAAAAAAAAGGCATCATCGCTTTGGATGATGCCCTTTGCTTTATGTTCATTATTTAATTTCGATTGTTTTTGCCGTTCCGTTTTCACCCTTAACCTGTACAAGCTGACCAGGCTTCAGCAGCGATGCATCACCGGAAATCGCAACATTGGCATCCACGTTATAAGTGAGCATAACCGTTTGCGAATTCTCAACGCGCGAAATGGAGATCGTTGCAAGCTTCGCTTGGGCGTTGAACGTTAGCGTATTAAGTATTCCAAGCTCCGAGAAGGATATTACCACGGGAGCCGGCTTCGTCACTTCTATGAATACGACTTTATTTTGATAAGTGCGCACGAGAACCTCATCACCGGCACGCAGGGCGTTCAGTGGAGCTTTCTTATCATCGCGGAAAATAAATACGTTCGAATCAATGGCCAAAGCCGCTTCCGTATTATCCGCTTTAACCACAGTCAGCTTACCGTCAGCAGGAGCTGCTTTCAGCTTGCCCGTAATGGCTTGCGCATCTTGATCCGGCATTTCCGTATCCGTACGGTCCAATAGAGCAGCTAGCTCAGCGCGGGTAACGGGTTGGTTCGGACGGAATGTTTTTCCGTGTTTATCCTCGTAGCCTGTGATAATCCCTTTTTGAAGCGCGAGCGCGACATAACCGACTGCGCCTGCAGGAATTTCCTTCGCATCTTTGAAGTCGAGCTTCGTATTGTTGAGAGCTTTCGCTTCATTTTCCAATTTAAGCGCTTTTACAAGAAGGATCGTTGACCATAGTCTTGTCGCATTTGCCTCTGGTTTTACTTCGGTTTCCGTCTCGGCGAACAAATCGTTTTCCAGCGCAACGGCTACGTAACCGACAGCCCATGGATACTTTTTCTCAATTTTGTCAGCGTCTTTGAATTGCAGATCCGTATTCATTTCAGCTGACGATTCCGCTTGTGCGCGTAGTCCCATCAATCTGACCGCAGCCGTTAGCGTTTCAATGCGGCTAATTTTTTGATTCGGTTTGAATGTTCCGTCCTCATACCCGGTAAATACACCCTTCGACGCTAGTCGCATAATGTATTCCATTGCCCATTTCAAGTCGTCCTCATCTTCAAACTGCCAAGTTACTTTATACTTATCATCATCTTTATCATGCTTGTCCTCTTGTCGGTCATTATCATCGCCACGACCGCCGCCTTGCCCTTTGTCTCTACCGCCATCTGCAAAAGCTGACGTCGCTCCGCCTGCAAGCATTAGCAGCGCAAGCGAGGAAATTGCTGTCTTTTTCAACATTGTGTTTTTCATTAAGAAAGCCACACTCCTTATTCGATTGCGGGTTTTGCCGCGTTTTTTACCTACGCCCATACGTTTCGGGAAAGGCAGATCGATTTAAGAGGGTAGCTTTCAAATTAAATTTATTTTATTGTTCCTTCTCGGCCTCGCGTTTGGCTTTCAACCATTTCGGCGCGCCCTTGTTTTTGCCTTCGCGCTTGCGCTCCACTTTCTTCGGAGCAGGCTTCGGAGCGGCTTTTGGCGCAGGCTTCGGCTTCGACCCGGCATCGGTTGATTTCACGTCAACAAGCTTCGGTTCCTTCGTTTCCTTTACTTCCTTTGCTGCCGCCGGTATTTCCTTCCGCTCCAAAGAGCGCTTCGCTTGGGATGCTTCTGCGCGCTCGGCCAGCTTCGCATCATGACGGGCAGCAAACGGACGTGTTGCTTCTCGCAATTCTTCTTCCGAAAGAAGCTTGCCGCGGAACATCGTCCGCTCAGACAGCTCTATGCCCAGCTGCTTCCGGAATTTCTCCATAATAAACAGCTCCTGTGGCATCACAATCGATATGACCGTGCCCGCACGTCCCATACGGCCGGTGCGGCCTGCCCTGTGCACGTAATGGTCCGCGTCTGCAGCGGGATCAAGTTGAATGACGAGGGGCAAGCCTTCAATATCCAAACCGCGGGCTGCTACGTCGGTAGCCAGCAAAAGCTGGCAGCGTCCTTCACGGAAACGCGTTAACGTGGCCGCTCTACGCTGCTTATCCGCGTCTCCGTAAAGAGCCTCGACGGTGAAGCCCTCATAGCTCAGCTTCGATTCCCAGTTCGAGATATTGTCGGTATCATTAAGAAACAACAGCGCCGATGACGGATTAAGCAAACGAACCAGACGTCGCGCCGTATCGGTTTTGTCACGTTTATCGCTGACAATAAAATAATTATCGATCGTTTGAGAAACCCGGTGCTCCGGCGTTATTTGAATCCGTTCCGGATTTTTCATCCAGCGTCCTTCGAAGCGAGCCATTTGATCGGGATAAGTCGCGGAGAAAAATGCGATTTGACGCCCCTTGCCCATGCCGTGCAGCAGGATCTCGACCTCTTTTGTCGAGCCGAGCTGAAACACCTGATCCGCTTCATCTACTACGACGTTATTTACATCATTCAGCTTAAGCTTGCGCAGTTTCAGCAGCTCATGCATGCGTCCCGGCGTACCGATGACAAGCTGCGGGCGCAGCTTCAGCTTCTCCACCTGCCGTTTAAGCGCCGCTCCGCCAATCAGCTGCTGAACGCGAATGTTCAGCGGTTCTGCGTAAATTTCCGCCACGCGAACGATCTGCATGGCCAACTCCTGCGTCGGCGCCAAAATAACGCCTTGTATCGCGTTCGAATACGAATTCAGCTTTTGAAGCATAGGCAGCAAATAAGCGAGTGTTTTGCCTGTTCCCGTCTGTGACCGCGCTGACACGTCGCTGCCGCCAAGCAGGATCGGTATCGTCTCTGCCTGCACGTCCGTTGGTTCTATAATTCCGTTTGCGGTGAGCTTATTTTCCAGCAGCTCGTTAATTCCGATTTCATTCCATGTGTGCTTACTCATTCTTTAATCCTCTCTCGATTAAACCTTTATTATTTTCGATTTAACATCCCGCCGAAGAGCCGGTCGATCGTGCGCGGCAGCAATTGATAAACCTTTATGCCCAGTGAAGCCTTTTTCGGCAGATCAAGCTCAGCTTTCCGCCGTTCAATCAATCTAACAATTCGTTTCACGACATATTCTGGCTTCATCATAAACCAACTGACATTTTTTACGTATGAGCCGGAAGGATCAGCAAGCGAGAAAAAAGGCGTATCAATCGGACCCGGATTTACGGCAGATACTTGAATGCCCTGGTCCCGCAGCTCCATTCTAAGCGAGTTCGTAAAACCCAGCACCGCATGCTTTGTAGCCGTATAGCTGGTTGATTTCGCCGTCCCGATCTTGCCTGCTAACGAAGCAATGTTTACGATATGACCGCTCCCGCGTTTCACCATATGGGGAATAACGGCCTTCGTACAACGCACAATCCCCATATAATTGGTATCCATCATCTGTTCAAAGCTTTCCACGGGCATGCTTGTAAAATACTCAAACTGCCCATAGCCGGCGTTATTCAGCAATACATCTATTTTACCGTATTTCGCAATGACGGCTTCCACTGTCTGCTTAACTTGCTCGTTGTCTGTTACGTCCATCTGATAGAACGAGCTTTGGCCTTTAATTGCGGCAGAAATCTCTTTCAGCTTCCCGATATTCCGTCCCGTCAGCACGGGAATCGCTCCCTGCTCGGACAGCCGGATCGCCGTTAACGCTCCAATACCGCTCGATGCGCCGGAGATGAAAATCACTTTATCCTTTAACATCCAACATCACCCATTTACAAGTTTACTTGATTGCTCAATCAGACGCAAAAAAAGCTCCCTAAGGAGCTATTTCTGTGCTAAGATGCGATTAAAACTTGAATGTCAAGTTCTCCGATTCCTTCCATAATAAGCGGAATCGTCAGCGCCTTTTGCGCGGTAAAGCCTGCTGATTGCGCGGATTGAATCACCTTAGGCGGCGTAATATCTACGCGTACCCCTTGATTAAACAGCATTGTGCTGGCATTTCCGCTAATCATGTTGCCGAGCTCAGAAATAGCGCTTTTCACGATTTCGTCGATTTCAGAAATTACGTATCCACCCATCATCGCAGAAACCATTTTCATAGCTACTTCTTCGCTTAGCCCGAATACAATGTCTCCGTTCATTTGTCCATTGAGCCCAATCTGAATCCAAATATAGTTCTCTACAAACTTGATATCTTTGAGGCCAAGCTCACCTGTCGCAGGACGAATTTGAATGACTTGCTCAATCACGATTTTTGCGGATTCAAGAAACGGGTTAATGTATTCTGCCTTCATAATGAAGATACGCTCCTTTTCGACAAAATTCGCGGTTTGTCTAGTTTAATTTATATTATACTTAATTCATTAGGACAAGTATACTATAAAAAAAATATATGTACCAAAAGAACTAAATTTTCTCACATAAACTGTAGAATATTGTTAAGGAATGGAGGCTGGCCGGCTTGCCTAACGTTTGGGCTCATTTCATATTTGGACAGCTAGTGCTTGAAAAGCTCGGTGAAAGCGCGCTTCTTCAGCTCGAGGAGCATAAAACCATGTTTAACATGGGGTGCCAGGGACCTGACTTTTTGTTTTATCATCGCTTCTTCCCTTGGCAGCGCAGCTTGGCATTAAACCGCTTAGGCACCGAAATGCATAACCGCCATTGCGGTCCCGTACTTGTAGAAATGCTGGATTCTGTCATCGGCAGGAAGGTCTGCCCTAAAAGTCCCGATCCCTCCATCCTATATGCGCTGGGCTTTGTGCTGCATCATATTCTGGACCGCAATCTGCATCCTTATGTTTTCAGCAAATCCGGGTTCCGCAAGTGGGATCATCAACGATTTGAAATTATGATGGATACGTTAATCGCGAAAGCGCTTTGGGGTGTCGAAACGTGGAAAACTGCGGTTTGGAAATACGTGAACACGAAGGGCGCCTTCCCGCCTCCGATTCTGGATGCATTTGAATCGATTGCCGCAACCTATTACGCGGAGCTTGCGCCGCTCATTCGGCGCGAGGACTGGAACCAGGCAAATCGCGATTTCACGGCTGCGCAGCGCCTGTTCCATGACCCGATCGGCGTGCGGCGAAAGCTTACGTTCGGGCAAATCGAGCCCTTCGTATTTAAGAAATTGCCGCTTCCCTTTGATGTATTAAATCTGGAGGAGAAGCCTTGGCTTGACCCGGTTAACGGCACTGCCTATCATCGCGAAAGCGTCTGGACCTTATGGGAGACTGCATTATCGGATGGGATGGAAGTCGTGAACGCCATCCTAGTATGGCTGCGGGCGCATGAAGGTCCCCAGCATACGAAGGAGGAACGTTCTCATGTGCGTCTTCTTCGCGAGAAAGCAATTGACTTAATCGGCAACCGCTCCTATGAGACGGGCCTCCCCTGTGACTCAGGTGCGGCTATCCGCTTCGCTGATACGGTATGGCCCGATCAAAACGGCATTACGAAGTCTCCTTAACGGTTTGGAAGGAGACTTCGTAAATTTCGTAAACGACGACCTCTGAATTCGTATACGGTTCTAAACCGCCTTACTAATCAGGCTCCTCCGGAATCGCAGCCTGATAAGCCGCAGACGCTCATATAACACATCAACCGGCTTATCAAGCTGCGAAGCCTCTGAAGTTCCGTATACCTGCTGCAGGACGGGCTTCAAATATTTGTCTCCAACCAATGACATCGCTTCCCATACGAGCTGCTGCTCATCCTCCGGCACCTCATTTAGCTCCCTGGAAATGAGCGACTCCATATCGTAGCCCTCTTGCTCCAGCTGCTCGATCCGGTCCATCAGCTCGCGTCTTGAGAGCTCGAGCTCGGTTCCGAGCTGCTCGAGAGTGACGCCCTGCTGTACCGCTGCCAAAATATGTTTTTTGGCTTGTTGGCGGTCCATCTGCGTTTTAAATTTTGTTTCCTTTTGTTTGTAAAGCCACTGCGTATAGATTGCGGAATCCAGTTTCTCGGCGACCCATTGCAGCGGAAAATCCGTCTCCCGGACGGCTTCGTCCGTAATCGCGAGCACTTCCGTTCCATACGATGCATGCTTGGCGCTGCCCCATCCCGGAATCTGCGTCAGCTCCTCCGCTGTCTTTGGAACAAAAGCGCTGATCATCCATAACATGCGGTTCGTTGCGACAAGATAAGCCGAGCGCTTCTCGGAAGCCGCTTTGGCACGCCGCCATTCGCGCAGCTTTTGGAAGAGATCCGGGTTAGCGTGCAGCTCGCCGTAGCACTGCAGCATGGCCACGAAGCTGCTAGCGGATCCCCGCCGGTCCTCCAACATGCCGTCAATAATCGGCGTATAACCTTCCCCCATCACCTTGGCAATGCCATGCCGGAATGCAACGATCATATCCTCCCAGGAAGTGCCTTCGAACCAGGTTTGCGGATTTCCGCTTTCCTCTTCCCCTTCTACCCACATGACAGACCAAATTCCCTGGCTCTCACAAATAGACAGCTGCGCGCTTACGACATTTAGATCCTCTCCGGGCTTCTCGAACGTGTTCAAAAAAACGATTTGCATGTTGTCCTCAATCCTCCAATGAATAGATGAATTTGCGAAAGAATTGAACGAGAAGGTCTAATTCCGGAAGCAGACCGGCATCCGGAAACAAAAAAAAGCACCTCCTTTGCCTAGGGCAAAAGAGGTGCTTCCTCACGTTCAATGATTCGATTGCCTTCATGCTATCATAATGATTTCTTTATTACAAGCATTTTGTTATTGTATAATGAGTGTATTAATGGAGTGGAGGCTATACCTTATGCTGTTGCCTGATTTTGATTTTATGTCCGATTCAACGGAAGAAACATCAACCCGCTATGTCACGTTTATCGGACCAAGCTTAAAGCGCTTCGATCTTGCCATCACGTCTACAAGCCGCTTTTATGGCAAGAAGCTGATAACCGATCTCCAGTTCGGAAAAACGGCAATTATAGGCCCTGATGATCTTGAAGAGGAAGGCTATCTCGAATATACGTTTAAGCTCACCGAGGAAGAAGCCTCCGAGCTCGCCCAATTCCTATACTTTGTTGTGGGAACGGTGCATTTTACGGACTAATCGGGGTACACTGAAATGGTAATAACATATCATTTTGGGAGGAGTCTGCTGATGGATCGATTTATGGAAGAAAATCGCCGGCCATATACAGATGTATCGACAGTTGAATCACAGCGTAATGACTTGATTCCGGAGGAATTTCCGGATGGTCCGTACGGCTCTGACCTGCGGATGGAATCCCTTGGCAAAAGCACGCCTTGGCGGATAGACCAGCGGTCTTCCAACCGCTTTGACTATGAGAATCGCGCTCTTCATGCCGGAATGTCTCGCGAGTATCCCGGAGAAGACGAATACGACCATGCGTTCCCTGAAGTACACGACGAACCTTAAAGAACCAAAGCCCTTGCTGCCGCGCTCGATCGCGTGTTTGGCAAGGGCTTTTTTCTGTTTATTTGATTTTTCAATTGCAGTTATGGATGGACGAAAAAGACCGTCACCAGCATTCGCAGGTGACGGTCCCATCAGAGCAAGCATTACGCAGGATTAAGCTCAAGATCATCTTCTTCGCCGCGATTAAATGCATCGCGATCGAATTCGCCTTCGGAATCGGCTACGAGCAATGCCGTTACCGTCGTTCCTGTTGCATTAACAGCCGTACGGCCCATATCGATCAAAGATTCAACAGCAACGACTAGCGCAATACCTTCTAGCGGTAAGCCTACCGCAGTAAGGACTACCGTTGTCGAAATGGAAGCCGGTCCAGGAACGCCGGCAACGCCGATCGAAGAAATTACGCTAACCAGAACGATCAGCACATAATCGGTTGCGGTAAGTGTAATACCATACACCTGCGAAACGAAAACCGATACAATGGCAGGCCATATGCCGCCGCAGCCGTTAAAGTTCATCGTCGCCCCAAGCGGCGCTACGAAGCTGGCGATTTTCGGCGATACGCGAAGGCGTTTCGTAATTACTTCCAGATTGATAGGCAGCGTAGCAAAGCTGCTGCGCGTCGTGAATGCAACGGCGATAGTCGGATAAGCTTTTCGGAAAAACTTCAACGGATTAACCTTCGCTACAAAGGCTACCAAGCCGCCGAATACGAATACAAAGTGAAGAATGAGAGCGATATAACTTACCGCAATGAGCATCGCAAGTGGTTCAAGCGTTTCCCAGCCGTATCTGGCTGCCATAACTGCTATCAGCGCATAAACACCGTACGGCGTGAAGCGAAGAACAAACTTAACCACTTGGTGCATAATGACCGTTGCGGATTGAATAAAGGCTTTGAAAGGCTGTACGGAATCCGGGTTTTTCGCACCTATCTTGACAATAGCGACCGCAATGAATAAGGCGAAAATAAGGATTGGAACGACTTTACCCTCTGCAGCATCACTGATTGGATTGGAAGGCACTTGATCCAATATCACCTGGAAGAAGCTAGGCACTTCGCGTGCTTCGAAATTTTCAGGCGTCGTTAATGCAAATCCTGCGCCTGGACTTATAGCCGACGCAACAAGCAGCCCAATTATGGAAGCCACGCCTGTTGTCGCTAAAAACCAAGCAATGGTCTTCACGCTAAGCTTGCGTAAAAACTCAATGTTCGTAATCGAAATAATACTGTTGATGACAAGGACGAATACAAGCGGAATAACAATCATTCGAATCAGGTTGATATAGATCGAACCGATTGTGCCAACGCCTTCCGTATCCAGCTTAAAGGTATTGAAAATAATACCTGCCACTAAACCCAGTCCAAGGGCTACTAAAACCCGTGTTCCGAATCCTACCCGTTTTTTGGCCATGTAATAAAGGCCGCCGAGAAGTATGGCCGATACCAACAAGGTAATCCAATTGTTTTCAATAGCCGTTAATAAATTATTTTCCATAACACAACCATCTTCCCCTCTGTAATTCTCTATGATATGAAGTACAAATTGCTTCCAAATTAATAAGCATATAATCCCGATGAGATTACTACACTTTACGTAGAACAATATATCATCGGTTTTTCTTTTATGTCAATATGATTTTTCCGAAGCCCCCAGCTGTCATTCAAATATACGTACCCTTTATATTAATAACTAAACAATAGAAAAAGAGAAAGAGACGCGGAGCAACCGGTTCAGGCCCGGTTGCTCCGCGTCTCTATGAACTTAGAATATAATTAATATACTTTTTTCAGAAAATCGACCGTCGCTTGAAGAGCTTCTGATAAATACAGCGTGGCTCCCTCATAAGGATGCAGCACGCCAAACACATGATCGGCTCCTTCAATCGTAACAAAGGTTTGTTCCGGATTCGACTCCTTCAGCTGCTTATTCACGGCAAGCAACCGTTCGTTATCGCCGCTTCCTTGTACAATTAGCGCCGGCTGTCTCAACGATTTGAATTGCGTCAGCACATCAAATCGTTCCTTATTCGCCTCCGAATCCTCCGATACGACCTGCTGGAGCTTCGTTACATTTTGCCCGTCAGCTCCTCTGGCTGGCGTTGATCCGCCATTCCATACGACGACAGCTTGCACATTCTCTGGCTGCTCCGCTGCCAGAATGAGACTGCTGCTTCCTGCCCTGCTATGCCCGATAACCGCAATTCGGTTGGCATCCGCTTCATGGCTTAGCGGAAGCAGGGCTTGCTTCACATGCTGTATGATTACATCAAGATCGACAAGCTCTTGCGAAACGGTGCTCGCTTCGGCCACGATCTCCTCCGCAAGTCCAGCTTCTTTGGCAGTAACGCGCGCAAAGTCAAAACTGATTGCATAAAAACCCTTCTCAGCTAAGCGCTCCGTTACCTCTGGCCAAAATGCCCAATCCTGAAAGCCTCTATAGCCATGTGCGATAATTACAACGGGTCTCGCAGCCCCTCCCTCCAGCGTCTTTACTTTGCCCCGTAAAATGAGCTGCTCGTTTAAATTGATCTCAAAAGGCTGTGACACAATCGTTCTCTCGGTCATATTCATCACTCCTTAATCAAAAATAAAAAAAGGAGGCAATCCTTTGGAAAAAGGACACCTCCGTTTTTACGGTCGCATGTTTTGCTTTTTAAATTATTTTTAATACAATAATACATATAGACTTACTTGGTAATGTTTGAATGATAACAAGCCTGCCTAGTTTTGTCAATGCGAAAAGTTAAATCGTGACGTGACTATACGTTTTTAAGTTCAAAATTCGGCTTAACGTTTTGAAAATCCGTATTTTCGCCGCTCACCATTAGGCCCATGCCCCAATCAAAATGAACCTGCTCCGATGGCTTATCCGCTGCGTCACGATACTGGAATAAAACATTTCTTCGCGTTCTATCACTGCGGTTCACATCAGAACCATGAATCGTCAAGTAGTTGAAGAACAAAACATCGCCTGCTTTGGCCGGACAAAGCGTTCCCGAGGAGATCGGATACTCCTTATGATTAAGATAGTGTTTGCCCACATGCGGCAAAGGCCCTTGCAGATGTGAACCGGGGATCACGGCCAAGCAGCCGTTCTCCTCATCCGCGTCATCTAAATGCACGCTGGCAGCCAGCATGGAATGGTTATGATGCGGAAAATACGGGAAGTCTTGATGCATCGGGAATGCAGCGCCATTCGCAGGAGGCTTCACGAGCATTTTCGAATGATGAAGCTGAACATTGGGGCCAATTATTTTATTCAGAACAGCTGTCATTTTCGGATGAATAACTGCTCTTGTAAAGGCCGCGTCATGATAATGAACATCATGAAAGCCTTTCAGCACAAGCTTCTTCAACTGCTCAGGTGGAAGGAAATCACCCTGCCAAGCATGGTTCGTATCCGCTTGATTCTGAGCTGCGCGAGTAATGATCCTCTCGACCGCCGCTCTCATCTCCAGTACCTCTTCCTCATTAAACACGCCTCTTACCAGCAAATACCCGTTATCCTTGTAAAATTGTACATCATCATTGACGTTCATATCGATTCTCCTTATCCTATAATTAGTTTGAATATGCTTTAATTATAGATGTGATAAGGTGAATTCGTATTTATCCGTCAAAGACTTCTTTTTGCACAATTACGCCAAGGGAGCTGATGGTTCATATGTATGTTTGGCCAAAAAGCGAAGAACGATTAAATCGGTACGCACGCTTGCTGCATGGCGATAGCGTAACCATTCATGTTTATTATTGGGGAGCGGTACAAGGGTTAATCGAGAATACCGTTCATAAACATTCGTTTTTTGAGGTTTGCTACGTTACCGGAGGTAGTGGAATTTACGAGGAGGGGCATGTCACTTATCCATTGCGGGAGGGAGTTCTGTTTTGTTCCCGTCCAAATATATATCATCAAATTCGGGATGTAGACCAATTGAATTTATTGTATGTGGCGTTTGAACTTGATGAGAAGCTTTCAAAACCAGATGAATTCGATTATTACAATCAAGCCTTAAATAGCGGACCGATCTGGACAGAGAAACAGCAGTATTCGCCGACTGTTCACATTTGGCACGCTTTGCTCGTTCCAAGCGGCGATAGTCATGCTGCTCCGATTTCTTTAATCCCTCAGCTAGCGCACGCCTTGATCCTTACTTTTTCCACTATCGTTGGCGGGAGGAACAGCAGCACGGAAACGGTATTACCCGCATCTAATGCTGCAATGCTCATCAGCCGCGCCAAGCTGTACATACGCGACAATCTCGGAGCGAACCTGAACCTCGCAGAGGTTGCCCGTTATATTAACGTATCGGAGCGGCATCTCTCTAGGCTGTTCTCGCAGAGCGTGCATGAGTCATTTTCCATGCTCGTTAGGCATGAGCGAATTCGCGCCGCTGAGCAGCTGCTGTCGCAAACTTCAACGCCAATTAAAAGCATTGCTGAACGCTGCGGGTTTTCATCCGTACATTATTTTACAAGAACCTTTGCTGAGGCTAAAGGCATTCCGCCTGCTGCTTTTCGGCAGGCAAGCCGCAGAAATATCGAACAAGAATAACCGTTCTGACCATAACGCCTCATAGGTCATGTATCGTGATTTCGCTTCTAACCATAAACCGGGCATTGACCCCGGCTTGACCGATGCCTTTTGAAATATAAAAGGTTCCGTTCTGGCCCGTATGGAGTCCTTTGTAAATTCCTTTAGCCGACAGCGGGCCTTTAGGCTTAAACGCAAAAAAGAACGGCACGTTCAGCTGCTTTCCATGCAGATGGCCGGCCATTAAATAGTCATAAGAATGATTGATCTTCAGCACCACGTTAGGATCATGTGTGATGATGACGATGGGCTTGCCGCTGTCGATCCCTTCAAAAGAAGGCGCAATGCGGCTGCGGTGAGTGCAATCATCATCAATGCCTACCAGCTGAAAATCGTCCACCGTAACATTCTCATTCCGCAGCACACGAATACCATACGCGTGAAAAAGCTCTAACAGCCGCTTTAATCGCGGCAGCTCGTAATCATGGTTGCCTAGTACCGCAAATACAGGAACGCCGCAGTCCGCAATCATTTTGAGATAATGCCCCGTACGGGGGAGATAGCTCTCTTTGTATGTGTAGTCGCCTGTCAGGAATATGTAATCCGGTTTTATGTCCTCTATGGTTTTCCGAAGGCTTTCCGCACCAATGCGAAGCCTGTCGACATGCAAATCGCTAATTTGCAAAATTCGCTTCCCTAGTCCGATCGGATGGGTTACCGTTTCGATTTTTAACCATTGCGTCGGCAAAATAAACAGCAGGTATAAGAGAAGCGCGGATACTGCCAAGGTTAGTATAATAGCCAAATGCGTCCTCCTATTCTGTCATTCCATACCTAAAATGAAAAAGCTGCTATTATCAGTATAGTAAAGATAACTTTATAAAGCTACCTGAAGCTGGTTGCCCAGCAGCCGGCTGAACAGTCCCTTCTTATCCTCTGCAAGAAGCAAGAAGCTGCCTGTCTGCACGATTTTACCATTTTCGATCACAATTACCTGATCTGCATTCCGAATGGTCGAAAGCCTATGCGCAATAACAATAACCGTCATAATGCCTTTCAGTCGCTCGATTGCTTCTTGGATTTTAAGCTCATTTAAGCTGTCTAGAGCACTCGTCGCCTCATCGAGAATAAGGATGGAAGGCCTTCTTAAAATAGCTCTTGCCAATACGAGCCGCTGTCTTTCTCCGCCTGACAAACGTATACCGCGATCTCCGATAATCGTATCGAGTCCTTGCGGCAGCTTTGAAACAAACTCGGCAGCTGAGGAAAACTTCATAGCCTCCCACATCTGTTCATCATTTGCATTAGGATCGACCATCAACAAGTTTTCCCTGATCGTCCCATGGAAAAGAAAGGGCTCTTGAGGAACATAGCTAATGGTTCTTCTTAGCGATAATAGATCCTCGTCGGAAAGCGTCTTGCCGTCGATAAGAACCTGACCGAGCTCTGGCTTCATAAGTCCCATCATCAGGTCGATTAATGTGCTTTTACCTGCACCCGATTGACCAACAATGGCTGTCATGCCATTAGCGGGGATTTGCAGGTTGATAGCTTCCAACGTAAACTCGGGCTGCTGCCGGTCGTAACGAAAATATACCTGGCGGCATTCGAGCTGGTGGTTGAGCTTTAGCGGCTGAGTCGATTCTCCGCCCAATATATCGGCTTCCAGCAGCTCCCTGCTGCTCAAGCATTGCTCTTGAAGCTCCATTAACATTTTGAAGGCAGGCAGAGCTGAAGCGACTTGCTCTATATTCGATTGGATCCCTGTAAAACGCGGCCATAAGCGCGAGAAGATGACCATAATCAGCAATAAATAGCCTCCTTGGCTCTGAAAAAGCATCACCGAACCAAATACAAAACCGGCGATCATGATAGCCGAGAACAGCTTGTAAAAAAGCTGCGAGTTGCTTCGCACTTTTGAGCTTTCATACCTTTCCTGCGCGATCTTCTCTGACCAGCCGAGCAGCCAGCGATAACGCGAGGCTTCGAGCAAATTGCTTTTAATATCCTTCATCCCGTTAAAATGATCGGTGATGCCAGCCATGTAGCTTTGAGCCAGCTCCGTTGTTGCGGCTCCGATCACCCTGGATTGCTTGATGAATCTTCTGGAGAGAAACGCAATGACCAATCCGCAGCCTAGAACAAACAATGTCATTTTGACCGAAACAAACAATGCAATGCCAACTTGTATGACCGTAAACACAGAGGACGCGATTAGCTGCAGAGATAAAAAAGCGCCGTTAGTCACACGTCCCAGCTCGCCCGTCAATGAATTAATAAGATCCGTCTTTCTCTTCTTAAGGAAGAATCCCCAATTCGCTTGCAGCAGCGCACGGTAAAGCTCCAAACGTATGCTATTCACAAAACCTGTATGTATCCGAATTTCCCGAAGACTTAAATTACGTCCGATTATTCCCTGTAAAGCGACAAGCCCAACGTATAACAATAAAATAATGAAAAGAGCTCTCTCTTTCGGAAGCTCTTGCAGTGCCGTTAGCCACGCAATACCGGGGAATGATGACAGCGGAATATTGACGATGCCGATAACGCTAAGCAAAGGCGCTAACAACAATATGCTTGCTCCGTCAAGTAATCCGACAAGCATCATCCCGAAGAGATTCAAGTAAAGCACCTTGCCGCCGTATGCATGCAGTTTTTTGGAGAAATACATGAGATGATTCATCGCTTCATCACTTTCCGTAACTAGTAATAGGTTGCTTGGGCAAACATGCCCGTGACCGTAAACCGATGCATTTCTTCAGCTCCGCTTACATAAAGGGGACCGCTTCGCAGCCAAGCATGCGCGATCAGTTTACCCGTTTCGTCCTTTGTCGTTCCTAAGTACAGCGTACTGCTAATGCCCCGCCTTTTAAGCATCTGCATACCTGCCATGGCTCGGGCAAGACATTTGCTATCCCAAGGCGTATGCCTGCTGGCCAGATGGATGGCAGTTCTGATCCGAACCAAGGTTTCTCTGTTCTCCGCCGATGCTTCAGTCAAGGTTTCTTTCATGTATTGTCCTAGTGAAGGAGCTATTTGGGCAAATGGCTGATAGCGTATGCGAAGCCGTGCCCAGCCTAATAAAAGGGTCGCTTCTATTAATAGAAGCATCGTCTTGAAATCCAGTGAAAGCAGCACTCTCAATTTCATCAGCTTTCCCATCATATCACCGCTTAACTAAGCTTTAATATGAACGAGTCGTTCTTCCAGCAGATGGGACAAAAAGGAGAGCACCTGCTCCTCGCACACTTCTTTAGCTACTTCATATTGCTCCAGCAATGCCTCTACGACAGCTGAGATCGCTACAGGCTCTTTTATCAAATCCCAAATTTGGCTGCCCATCATTCCGAGATTATAATATTTGCCGTTCTCTATGCTCAAAACCACTTTTTCCCCACCCATATCGCTAACGATGTTGTTGCTGTCTTGTACAATGAGCTGCTCCAATAATAAAGTATGAATGATGATCGCTTGGTTCTTTGTCATGTTCTAATCCCCCGTATGAATCGTATTTATAATGAGATCGACCAGCTCCGGTGCCGTAAAACCCGACGTCGGCCTTTGTAGCTGATACATGGGCAAATCCGTCGCAAGGGCGGCTGAGCGTGTAAAATGCCAACGCGTTAAATCTAGCTTTTGTACCAAAAAATTCCTGTATGTATGCTGAAACAGAATATCCAGACGGTCAAGCTTAGGAATAGAATGAATGCCAACCGACGTTGCATCCGTCTTTGTTAGCTCAAACACCCCTGCTAGCGGCAATGCCACTGAGCAAAAATCGGCTTCGACCGGAATGCAAAATTTTGTTTCCCTGCCGTAAATCGTCCTGAGCTCATCGTTGCTGAGCCCAAATGCATCTAAGCTTTGCTGCCATAGCTTCTGCTGGGGATAAGCCGGAATAACAAGCGGTACAGGATCTGCCGCAGATTGCGAAACGGCAATAACGTCATCGCTTAACAGCGAATAGCCTTTTTTTATGAAAGCGGAGGCCAGCGTTGATTTTCCCGCACCTGAGTGGCCAACGAAAGCGTAGGCTTTGCCATCAATAGCAATAGCACTGCCGTGGAGAGGATAAACGCCGCGCTGCAGCAGCAAGGCACCCATACAGGTTCCAAGCACGTAGAGCCGAATCAAGTCCTCATCAGCGCCTTCATTGGGAGCAAGGATTATCCTGTTTCCGTTTTCAATCCGAAAAATTCCCGCATCCGGCATATTCACGGTTACGATCTTATTCTCGACAACAAAGTCATAAGGCATGATTTCTATTTTTTTTGAAAGAGAGCCGTCAATAACGATCTGAATATCGATAGACTCGCTTTCTCCCGAGATACTAGATAGCTCCGGCAGCGCAAGCTCGCTTGCAATGGTTAGACCAAATGCTTTGTACACCATCTTCGTTTCTGTTAGTAACAATGTCCTCACTCCGTCATTTCCTTGATAATAGCTAGAAAGCCCATATACACCAAATGTATAAGGGCTTTCTATATACGGCCAGTACGAAGATTGCTTAGCTTGTAAAACGCGGTTGTCCTGGGTATGCTGCTGGTTGACCAGCAACATAGGCCTCATCAGTGAGAGGACCATCATTCGTAGATGCCGCAGTCATATGTACGGAAAGGACGTCCAAGACCGGTTTATTCCATTCTTTTTTTTTCATAGTTTTCACCTCCCTTCAAATCATGCTCTTCAAAAATCTTCGAACAATTAGACTGCGCATAAGTAATCTGTAATTTGGATCCATAGCGTATTCTGGTCGAGCTGGCGTTTTTTTATTGATACTCGCTAAAGCAGTTCTTACGACATTACCATCTACGAATTCCATAAATATAGTGTCTTTGCTTAATTCCTCCAGCTCAGATGTGAAGGAACGCCAATGCGGGATTATGCGATGTACCCAGTCCGCGCCTTGAACGCCTCTTATTCGTTGATTTAGTCGCACTTGATCCGGAAGCAGCTTTTCGGTCGCCCTTCGAATGAGCGCACGATCCATACCATTTTGAACATACTGATCCTCCGGCAAGGATAAACAGAACTGAATCACTCTTAAGTCATTGGAAGGGTCACGTTTCCATAACGCATGATGCAATGAAAGCTTGGTTGACAGCGTGTTGCCAGCATTCCAGTGAAATACTTCTTTAAAATGGCTGCTTCTTTCTTCATATGGATCCTTTGCTAAAAACCAACCTGAAGCATCAATACCATGTTTGAAAAGCCTATGAAAAACATCTGTCCTTCTTGCAAAATCCGGATTTATTATCATAGGATATTGATAAGCTTCTCCTAATGGACGAAGTCGGTCTATTACAGGGAAGGCTGCTCTGCTTACGAAAGAAAAAACATCTGCGCGGCCTGAACCTATTTTAAGACTATACTGACGCATTTCTCGAAGAAGCTTTCCCCATTTCAATTGCTTTAGCAACGACGCATAAAATGGAATGGCTGACCCCCATGAGATTGACAAATTCCCTCTACCGCCATTCAATAGTACCCCGATATTTTCTTCCTGGGCACTTTTGAACATTCCTTTCAACCAAAAGGAGTTTTCGAAGAATTTATACGGCATTTCCATTACATCAAGAAAGCCGTCGATCTCGGAATAGGAATCTCTTCCATGAAAATCTAAGTAGTGATCAGTGATACCACCTATATGATTCACTGTTTGCTTAATTAGCGGCGTCTCATTAGTCATCTGGTATTTAGGAGTGTAATCAATAAAATCATTTGTCGGGACGTAACTAAAAGTATGAAACTCTTTACGGTTTTCACCTAACGACTTCGCAGCAAAGCCAACAATTGAGCCCGAATCTAGTCCGCCGCTAAGCTGTGCTCCAACTTGCCTATGCGTACGAATTTTTGAATTAATCGCCTCTTGAAATACCTCTTGAAATGCTTCTACATACTGTTCATTTGACTTGAAGCGAAGCTTTTTCTCCATATTGAGCTGAGTGTACCTCTTAAGCGTCACTCGTCCTTCTTTCACGGTTATACTATGTGAAGGAGAAAGCTGTTCGATATTTTTATAAATGGTTTGCGAAGCATCGGCAACATCAACCATACCGGATATCGCAAGAAATTCAGCGAGCCATGCTTCGTTAAGTTCCTTCTTCACGCCTGGAAGCGTGAGTAGAGGTTTGATCGTCGTACAAAATGCGAAGCGATCCCGATTACAGTGGTAGTATAACGTTCGGCCGCCTGAGAAATCTCTTGCGCCAAACAGTTTTCGCTCGCGGCAGTCCCAGATCATAAAAGCAAAATCACCAACCAAATGGACAGGAGCAGTCTCTCCCCATCTATGGTAAGCAAGCAGAATCAGCTGACTATCTGACATTTGTTCTCTTAGGTGAAGATCCACCTGCAGCTGGTTAAATAAGTCTGACCGGTTATCAATAATGGCATCCGCAGTTATGACCAATCCTCTTTCCTTATCGAAAAAAGGATTGTGCTCGCCAATTGACTCTGGAGTAATCCACTGGTTATGGCAGCCTAGAAAAATATCATCCTCATGCCAAGCCTGTGCCGTATCACAAGGATAATGAGATAAAGCTTCCATTAATACGCTGCCTTGCTTCCATGCATTACTGCCATTGTCAGTTTGTAAAACTCCTGCGATAGCGCTCATCATTTCCTCCGGTGGGGTATCAAAAATTGTTCTTTATACGGAACAATATTCGAAACCGTTTATTCGCCAATTAGTTCTTAATAAAGAACATAAGTGCATATTACACCGTATTTTCGCCTTTGTCAACAACTTAAAAGCGATTTTTTCGCAATAATCAACGATTTTTGTTCTTTATTGAAAACAACTTTTTTTTATCAAAGCAATTATGTTTTTAAAAATGCATTATCCCAGATAAAAACAAAAAAATCACACACAAAAACACCCACTTATTGTTAATAATAAATGGTTTCTTTTTTCTGTATAAAAATTAATGTGAGTTATAACATACAAGCTTTCGCAATTAAGAATAATTCGTTATAATAAGACTAGTCTACAACGATGTGATAACGGAGGAGTTTGTTATGATCGGAGAACGCATTCAGATGCTGCGCAAGAGAAAAGGCCTATCCCTCACTGAGTTGTCTCAAAGGGCAGGCGTCGCAAAATCTTACTTAAGCTCCATTGAACGAGGGCTCCAGCAAAATCCTTCGATTCAATTTCTCGAAAAGGTAGGCGCCGTTTTGAATGTAACGGTCGAAGAATTTCTCAATAACGACGAAAAAACTGATCGCATGCCCGACCATTTGGATACGGAATGGGCTGACCTAGTGAGAGAAGCCATGGCTTCCGGTGTGAGCAAGGATCAGTTTAAGGAATTTTTAGAATTCAATAAATGGAAAATTAAGCGCGAATAGCGCTTTTTTCACTTTTATACGGCAGTTTCTTGAATATCGTCTTTTTTGCTTTCCTCAAGACATAGCAATACCTTACGCACGTCTTCCTTGCTGAACCCCAAAGAACGTGCATTCATGATTAATGCTACCCACTCCATATCCAAGTCCTGATTGTCCTCTGATTTAACAAGTACCATATCCCATGTCCCCCATTCATTTTGGGACGGTTGCACCACTGACTCCATGCGTTTAAGGTGCCCAGATACTAAACGCATTTCAACGTCTCCCTATGCTTGTCACTCGCTTATATGTATTATAGACCACCAAAATTGCGCATGCTGTCGCTTCATGTCTTACAAATTTGATAGATAATTACATTTTTTGTCGAAAGACTTTAAGCAATAATGGAATGGAATCAATGAACCAGGACCGTTTAGGGCTGAGTAACTACGTTTGAAATACCGATTTATTATTGCGCGGCTTTTATGTAACCAGCTGATTCACGTTCCGATACGGAAAACTCATCTTCTCCGTAGCCGTTAGGATTTGAATACTGCCAGCGCCAGGAATCCTCGCACATTTCTTCAATACCATACGTCGCGGTCCAGTTCAGCTCCTCATTTGCCTTCACTGTATCCGCGTAACAGATCGCAATATCGCCGGGTCTGCGCTCAATGAGCGCATACGGGATTCTTCTGCCGGATACCTTCTCGAACGCCGCAATCATCTCCAGCACGCTGTAGCCGCGTCCTGTTCCGAGGTTAAATATATCTACGCCTGATTTAATCATAATTTTCTCTAACGCCTTCAGATGTCCTCTGGCGAGATCCACAACGTGGATATAATCCCTCACGCCTGTACCGTCTGCGGTTTCGTAGTCGCTTCCAAATACATTAACCTGCTTGAGCTTTCCGACAGCTACTTGGGATATGTATGGCATAAGATTATTTGGAATTCCATTCGGGTTTTCACCGATTTTGCCGCTTTTATGGGCGCCAATCGGATTAAAATAACGTAAGATCGAAATTCCCCACTGCTCGCTTGACTCCGCTAAATCTTGTAGTATCTGCTCGAGCATAAGCTTCGTTCTGCCATAGGGATTGGTTGCGCTTAATGGGAAGCCCTCTGATATCGGAACCTGCTCCGGCAGTCCGTATACGGTTGCTGACGAACTGAATACAAGCTTATGCACATCATGCTGCTTCATTACCTCGCACAATACTAATGTGCTTGTTATGTTCGTATGGTAATAGGACAACGGGAATCGAACGGATTCGCCAACCGCCTTCAAGCCTGCGAAATGAATCACGGCCTCGATGGAATGGTTGCTGAAGACCTCTTCCAGACCGCTGCGGTCCATAATGTCCATGTGGTAAAACGTAAATGGTTTGTTTGTGATTTCTTCTACTCTATCCAAAGAAATACGGCTGCTATTGGACAAATTATCTACGATAACAACCTCGTAACCCGCTTCCAAAAGCTCGACGCAAGTATGGCTTCCAATGTAACCCGCACCGCCGGTAACTAAAATTGCCATTCCATCACTCCTTATTAATCTCTCTAATTGAAGCAAGTTTATACCATTTTTATGATCATTATATCAAAAAAAATCCCTGAAGCGTGAAATATCTCCAGGGAAGTTTATTTTGTTTTTATAAACCGCGGCATTTTATTTCATTATGCGCTGCCTAGATCGGTATTATCTACCAGCCTGACGTAAGGAGCAGTACCGGCAACCGTAACCCCTTTGAAAACAGACTTCGCTATGGTCACGGATTGATTTTGGCGCAGCCAGTGGAAATTGATATTGCTATTTTCAAAATAAGATTGCATAATATAGGCTTTTTTCATGTTATCAAACTTACCAATTGATGATTTGAGAAATGTACAACTGGTAATGGTTGCATTTCCATTTAAAAATAGACCTAAGTTTTGTAACAAACAATGACGCATTATTACCTGCCTTGTGTACTTAGTTTCGTCTGAACCTAGCTGTATATCAGTACCACCCGCCAAAACACTTTTAGCCCTCTGAAAATTGCTATTGCTGATATCACAGCCCTCAAATCTAGCAGAACCTTCAGTCAGATGCAACCCCTTTATAGCAGTAGGCCGACCTACATAATCCTGCGGAACCATAAATGCTACATCATAGTTTTTCACAGTGACATTTTCAATTACTGCACCGGTTGTTAACAAATTTACATTAGGAGTTAAATTGTTATTTGGTCGCCAATCACGCTCTATAGTAACATTAGAGATATAACATCTCCCATAGTTATGCCTTCCTACATGAAATCCTGTCTGTCCCACATCATTTAATATGACTGGAGTTCCACCAATTGTTTCTGACAACTGAAAAGATGTAGATGTCACATTAATTGTATAATATAGCTTATCAACTGATATACCATTTGGAACTTTTCCAACCCATTGTTCAAAGGAAACCGGCGTATCATTTCTCATTCCATGTGCAGTTGAATAAGAGAAAGTACTAGTAGCTAATGTAACACTCGGCTTGCCGATATACCCGTAAAAGCTAGATCCATACAACATTCCATCTTTAATTGTACAATTTTGAACTACCGCGCCTCTTACTTCCAACATTTTAAGATTCCCATTACGAAATACAGCACCGTTTACATAATTATCACCTTGAACCCAAAGCTCACAGCCAATAAACGTGTTGTTAATATACTTAACATATTGAAAGTTAGGATTTGAGCTTATTCCGCCAATATTGTATCCCTCAAACGTATTATTTTCGAGAACTAAATGCGTCCCATCTGCATTAACAAAGTGACCTCGAGCATTATTGTAAATGTGATTATCAAAAATATGAATGCGATAATTAAGCTCGAACCCATTTGGACGCGAAGCAGTTTTAATAGGAATATTTGTCTCGCCATACATTGACTCAATATCTATACCGAACATAGGTGCTGTACCATTTCTGAAGTTAGTGGTAACTCCATCGTCGTCGTATCCAATGCTGTGAATTACATTTCTATAAATATGGGTATCATTTGATCCGCAAATTGAAATCCCTTGCCTGCGGCAATGATGAATTTTGCAATCATAAATCTTAATATGCTGTCCCATATCTTCTTGAGTATATAAAGTGGGATCAAAATGATATTTTTTCCATGAAGTAAAGACTCCATCCCCTGTACAATCAGATATTTCTATGTTTGAAATATCAATATTATTTGAACCATATAAAGTAATCCCGTGACCTGCTTCATGAGTAGAATACATATTGTCAACTTTTGCGTTTAAATCTGTTATTTGTTGGTCTGTGAGTTGTTCTTTCAGAGGTATAGCAAATATCATTTTATTATTTCGTTCAACTCCGCCTTCATTTGCACGCAGCCAGCCGTTACCTCCTGAAGTCGCTTTTGCAAATGGAATGTTACTGCGTGAACCTGCAAAATTTTCTTTTGATACTGCGTCTTTGTATTGGTAGTATTGATAATCAGGAGAAGTAATGCCTTTAATGTTCCATAACCGAAAATTAGCAAGCAATCCTGGATGTTGGTTACGATTTAGAACCTCGCTGCGAATCCAATTCGAGTCATCGTTCAAGGATCCATCAGGATTAACTCCCCCTCTTTCAAATTTCACAGAAATCTCATAGATATGTTCTTTCTTATCTCCTATAATTTTTCCACCAAATAGTTTCGCTTGGTGGATACCTCTTAAATCAAAAATAGAATAATTAGGTGATGAATTAGTTTCAAGTCGTATGATGCAATTTTCTTCCATCTCAAAATGCATACCGCTCAAAAGCTTTATTGCCACTAATGAATTGGCATCAATTTTCACTGAATAAAAGCCATTGGGTAATAATATATGATTATAACCCTGATCTTTAGCCCATTTGATCGCATTATTAATACCTTCTGTCGTTTCACTGGAATTAGAGTTAATATTACTAATTTTAAAACGGCTAAGTTCGATGCGATAGGATAAAGTCTGCTCCATAACCTTCACCTCTGTTTTACTTTTAAGGTATTCGGCTTGTCACAGTTACGTTACTTATTTCCGCCAATCTCCAAGTTACGGTTACGATTAAATAGCTTTTGAGTTATTAATTGCAAACGAGGAAATTTATTTGTAATGCCTATTACAATCCCAAGTAAATATTTATATTCCTCCGTTTTATGAAAAATGAGTATGTATGTGAGATTTACTATTAATAAGCAAACTACAGCTTTAAGAAATAGCCATCCAAAATTCGATGATGGAATTACACTATTCGCTAGATATGTGATTAAATAGGTTGCAATTCCAATCCCTGTGTATAACCCGTAACGTTGATAATAGAGTCGGAGCGGTTGATGGAATACTTTTTTATAAACGAGATATGGAGTCGTCCAAAACAATACCAGCAATGCACTTATTATAGTCCCTATGAAAACACCTGTTATTCCAATATAATGGACAAGTATTAATGATATTCCTAAACTTAACGTTCCTTGAATTAACGGAGCGAAGCGATCTTCATGAAAGATACCAGCAGTCACTTTTACCATACTTATCGAATTGCGCATACCTCTTTCGTAAAAAGCGATAATAACAACCACTAAAGTAAACTGTCCCATTAAAAACTCTGAACCGACCCATAGTTCAATTAATGGACTAATTAACAAATTTAACGATATAGCAATTAATGAGTACAACCAAAAGTTAAGCAGCATAGTAACTTTATAAATGTGATAAATCTGCTCAGCATTTTCCTTTGCTATTAAATTACCTACACTATGATACATATTTGAAAAAACTTGATTTACAAATGTACGGCAAATATCTATCAACATTTTGTAATTAGAGTAAATACCTACAGCTACGACACTAACAAGTGCAGAAATTAAAATACTCTCAACACCGAAAATAAGATAATTCCCCATGTTTTGAAGCAGAATTGCTTTCATATTCTTAATAAATTTTTGTTTTGTTTCTTGATCTAGCTTTTCTACTATTTTTTGTTTTAAAAAAGGAAACATTCGATCCACAATTCCAGCTAAAATAATGGAAGTGGTTATAGCGATTGCACTTTCTACTACAAGATATAATATGTAGTTTTCCGTATAGTACAATATTGCAATTTTAATTAAAGTAGAAATAATTGTAGATACTGAAAATACAGCAGTAACAATATAATTTTTCTGATTTACATTTAAATATGAATGTTTATAAACAAATAAATATGGTACCGCAGTGTTAAATAAAAAAACGAGATAAATTAAAGTAATATTTTCTACGTTAGTGTCCTTGATGAATAAGCCCAAAAACGGTAGTAAAGCTAACCCTAGTGTCATGACAACTGCTGCAATGATTAGATATGCTTTACGATAAAGGTTCATTAATGCCATAATTTTGGGCTGATCGTTATCAGCAATAGGCTTATATAAATTATAGACAATACTAGCCCCAATACCTGCCTCCGCCAGAGAAAGCATAGCTAATATACTAGTAAATAATGCGTTTACACCTAAGTATTCAAGACCTAGACTGTTAATAAAAATCGTTCTTGAGGCGAAACTTAATATTGTTATAATCAGTTGATTTCCTAAACCCGCTGTGATATTTAGTAAAGAGTTTTTCACTCTCATTTTGGTCTCCTATCCTTCTATATATTCCTCTACTCAAAATTTTTGCATAAATCATTCTCATACAAAAGCCTAGTCTGAGAAGCTTGAATCAAGAACCATTCTAATGTAGCTATTGTGTATGAATCAATCAGCTCTAGATTCTTCTCGAGTAATCGTCAAGTTCCAGATTCCATATTCATTTTGAATTTCAAAACAATTAATAGCGGTTTTTTAATCATTTCTTCTAAATGTTTTTTAAAGCATATACCTGAGGCATCTTAAACCAATATTCAACTAATCCAATGTTGATCCATCCATAGCCTCTTCCCCACTCAGAGAATCCAAATGTATTTTTTCATTAATTTGATATGCATCCTTGGAATATAATTATCATTTTGTATATATATTACTTTTCAAATTCTTTGACCTGTTATCGCTAACTCTGCATATTCTTCATTTGGGCACATTATTCCATATACTACTAAAAAGGGGCAAAGGAAACCGATCATATCTACCATAACGATAGTCCTCCATCGTCTTCCTGTATTGGATTCATTCGTCTGTTCTCAGTTGGGCTTTATTAGTTCCAGGTAAAATCATAAAATTACATATAATATTCAACAATAATAAAATCAAGCTTCATTACAGCGTAGCTAAGAATTGCTTCATCTTTATATTTAGGCTTATTTTTCAATATGCCGTTGCTATCAAAATTGCTGTACAAATATGAACGGATTTCATCCATTAATTTTTGATTTTTTTCGTTTCTAATTAACTCCATTAGTCTTAGAAATAAAGCTGCTTGCTGCCAACACTGAATAATGTTTCTCGTGTAGCATCCTTATATCATATCGAATGCTATTATACGCGTGTTATCTGTCACTTTTATCATAGGAGCTAGCTTCAGCTATTTCATCCCAGTGAAAGTAATTTACACATTTTAGAATTTCGAATCATTGTGTCTACCTATATGTATTCTTTCAGAGCCAACCTAGATACACTGGCATAAAATCAGTTTGCAGCGTGATAAAAGCTATACAAAAAAAGTGTTAATAATCTGAAGGATGACGACCCACTCCTAAGCTAACTAATCCATTGATATAACTTATTAATCTCTTCTTCATTTCCTAGTTCTTCCTTCGTTAGATTGTTCACTAAATATTGTCTCAATTCAGAATTATCTATTAGTCTTTTAATGCCATTATAAATTGACTCCGCATCCTGCTCTACAATTAATCCATTTTCCTCGTTACGCAACTGCTCGTAAATAACATTAAAATTAGTAGAAACAATAGGTTTATTTAATATCTTCGCTTCAGTAATCGTTAAACAACGTCCTTCCGATAAAGATGTTTGTACGTATAAGTCACACTGTTTCATATACGGATATGGATTTTCTTTTTGACCAGTTAAAATAAGCGCATGCTCGATTTGTTTTTCTGCAATTAATTGCTCTAACTTTTCTCGTTCCTGACCATCACCAACAATAAACCATTTAATATCATAACCCTCTTTTATTAATTTTTCACAAGCACCTATTGCTAATGAAAAACCTTTTAAATACATTAACCGGCCAACTGAAGTAATTGTTATTAAATTTTTATTAATAATTATATCCTCCTCAGCCATCTCTCTGACTGTAACAGGAGATATAATATTGTACATAAGCTCGATTTTATGCTTTAATTCGGGAAAATTTCTTCTCAATACACTTACACATTCTTCAGACACAGTAACTATATGATCTAACTTTGGAAAATAACGTTCGTCTATCAATGGATCCATGCCTAGCTTTTCATAGTCGCTATGGATATAACCCAGTTTTTTTCTGGCTTTTACCTTATCAATTACAAAATAAATTGGGTTTTTCTCCAAATAGCCAATCGCAGCATCATATTCCGTATCTAACATTGGTAGTGCTTTAGAAATATACTTCCAGGCTCGTTGTTCTGAAATCGCTCCATTCTTCCCTATCTTAAATTGTAAGCCTGCTCTAAGTCTTGCATATATCAATGAGAACTTTTTCTTCTTGATGAATTTAACAATTGCTGTCTTCATTGACATCTCAAAATATGGGTATGCTTCAGGAGCAATTAATACTTTTACTTCTTTAGGCACTTTATTCATGAACATTCCCTCATGTTTAAATAAAAACAAATCCACGTCATGAGAGGAATAGTCAATTGTTTGTAACAATGAAATTAAAGACTTTTCCGCACCCCCACAGTTTAAATTATTCATAACAAATAGAAGTTTTTTCTTCACGTTATTTCCACCTAACACAATAGTTTATATAGCTTATTAATTTCTTCTTCCGTTCCTAGATGCAAACAAGAGAGATGATCTTTCATTTTTCGCGAAAAATCTGCATTTTGTATCAGCTTACCAATACCTGCAGCTACCGAATCCGCATTCATTTCTACAATTAATCCCTCTACCCCATCAACAATTTGATCCCTTGCCGTACTAAAATTTGTTACCACTATTGGCTTACTTAAGATCTTAGCCTCATCTATCGCGATTGCTTTTCCTTCATATCTAGAAGTCTGTGCATAAATATCAGCTTGCTTTAAATAGGGATACGGATTGGTCATAAGTCCTAATAAAATAAAATGTTGATCAAGTCCTTCTTGCTTAATTATCGTAGTCAATCTATCTCTTTCATCGCCTTCGCCAATGACATTCCAACGAATGTTATACCCAAGCTGGAGTAATTTTTTACAAGCCATTATGGCCAGCTCAAAACCTTTTTGCGTGTGCAGCCTTCCTATAGAGAGAATAATAATTTCATCTCCATTGCGATGGTAAACATCTGTGGTTACTTCATTTGCCAATTTATGTATAATTCCTGGAGAAACAATGTTATAAATTACTTTCACCTTTTTCTCTTGATTAGGAAATCTGTTTACTAAGACGTTTGCACATTCATCCGAAACGGTGATAATGTTATCAAGATTTTCAAAATAATTTAAATCAAAATTCGGATCCATCTCCAGTTTATCGTAATCATTGTGCACCCAACCTATCTTCTTTGTTGCATTCACTTTATCCACACAGAAATATATTGATGTCTTTTCCAAAAAACCAATAGCAGCATCATATTGAGAATCGATAATATTCATTGCATTAGCGACATGTTTCCAACTGTTTTGTTCTCTTATTCCAATACTTGAGTCCATTCTATTTTGTAAGCTAAACATAAATCTGTTGTATGCTAAATTGATCTTTCCCTTTGCAATAAATTTAGAAACGGAAAGCCAAAGAGGCAGAGCAAATTGTCTATAGTTATTCGGAAGTGGTAATACTCGAACATTGGCAGGCAAAAGGCCCATAAAAATTCCTTCGTGGCTCAGTAAAAATAAATCAACATCATACTTAGTATAGTCAATATGGGAGAGCAGATTAATCAGGCTCCGCTCCCCTCCTCCAGCTGATAAACCTGGTATGATAAACAATAGTTTCTTTTTCATATCCACCTCATGATAGCTCTCTTAAATATTCAACTGCTTTATAAGACATTTGTTTTATTGTCGGAATAGTTTGTTTCAGTTTTTGCTTGATGGCTTCTTCATCTTGAATCATTTCATTAAAACGATTAATTAGTTTGCTTTTATCTGAAATCTCATTAATGTTAAGCACTAACTTTTCTTCATTGAAAATATCCTTGGCTATTCCTTTAGATTTCACGCTGTAACCCAATACCATTGTAGGAACGCAGTTCGAATAAGCAGCGATTGTAGCATGTGTTCTCGCTCCGATGAAAAATCTCATCCTAGCAATATATCCTTTATATTGAATAGCAGTTAAGTCATCAGGCAATAAAATCACTCTTCCAGTTGCTTTTAATTCTTCATGGAAACTCTTCAAAACTTCATAGTCGTTATTTCCTTGATATATCACATGTGGCGTAAGAGCTATAGTCATATCCGTAGTCTTCAATATATGATCAATAAGCTTCCTAACTGCTTCTTTTGAATACTTGTTTCTCTCCCATACAAGAGGACTAAAATTAATACCTAATGTGTTACCTATCTGCCATCCTACGGGAAGTTGAAGTTCCTCCTGCTCCATCGTAAATGCCGGATCAGCACATAATTTTACATTCCTCAATCCCTTTTCTAATAGCATATTGTAAGTTAACGACTCTCTTGCAATAATTAAATCGAATAATTTCAAATCATTCAGTTTTCTATCCGACATGTCTTCTTCACCAATCGAGCATCCCCACAAAACCAGCTTCTTACCCTGAGTCTTTACTCTTCGATCAATTTCATACCAATTCGGTTGTTCACCATAACAATAGTTGTCTCCGCCAATTGATAAACAAACATCCACATCTTTAATACGACTTATTATATTTTGTTCAATAATGCCCAAAGCATATGTCTCGTTTTGAAGTAACTTAAACTGAAGCGAAGAAAGTAACCAATCTAAAGAATATTTTTTAATATGAGATTTCGAACCATCATAAATGCCGTCAAGTGATGTAATGATGTTATCTGTATGCGGTTTTTCAGAAGCAAGGTAAACCTTTGCCCCTGTGATTTTTTCTTTTATTATTTTTGTAGACGAACGAACAATTGCTTCGCACCCCCGGTTTAAGCTTCCTCCATGCGCAAACATCATAATTTTCATATTGAACTTCCTCCATCTATATATTTTTTTCCTATCCAGCCTTTTTAATAATTTTTGTGACCACTGACTCTTTATTCTTCATTTTAAATGTAAGTTTTTTACCAAGATGAATTGAGGGTAATTCTATCCATCTGTAAGTAAGAGCAGCAACAGGTAGCGAGAGTAAGGGCGCTAGTGAAACAGATATTGAAACGGGAATAAGTTTGCTTAAATAAATACTAGAAATCATAATAATAGGAATGTGAACCAAACAAAGACTATAAGAAATTTTACCAAGCCATATTAGCGGTCTTTTAGTTAACCCTCGACCAAGTCTCGGAACCGCAAGTACCAAACTAAACAACAGTACTATGCCTAAAGAAGGTATAAAGTCTCGAATTAGGTAATACCCTGAAAAATTAAAATTATCGATATTATAAATTTCATAAAGCCATTTATAATTAATTAGCAATATAGACAAAAGTAGTACGATTGTTAAAGTAGTTGTATTAAACTTCCGTATTCTCGTGCAAATTATGTGTCTATATTTTGCAAGGAAAGCACCAATAATAAAGAAACATGTATAGTACAGCGTGTCACTAAATTCATACAATAATAATTGTATGTATTTATTATCAAGCAAAGCTATTAGTACTCTAAAAAAAATCCAAACTCCTCCGATCGAGCCAATGGATATAACCATTGCCCTCTTCCAGTTATATTTAATTATTGGGTAGATCAGTAATGGAAAAAATAATGATATGCGCATTTCATGAAAGAGTGTCCATATCACTCCATTAACATTAGTCATGTCATAGCTGATCATCAGAACATAAGAAATCAAGGCTTGTAATGTCACCGGGTGATCCCATCTGCTATTATAAATAGGACTTAACCAGTCTATATCCTCATATGTAGCGAATAACTTAACAAGAATAACTGAGACAAATACAATTACAATAAACGGTAAATAAATCCTGCAAAATCTTTTTATTATATAATTCAAATATGACGGTGCAATTTTCTTAAGAAATGGAAGAGATAAGACGAAGCCACTCAAGATGAAAAATAACAACACAGCGGGCAATCCAGCAAAGAAAGTATGCAACGGTGTGATAAATAATAATTTCCAATACACGTTTGGATAATCTTGTTGATAATTCGCATTATGAAACACATTGGATATTAATAAACAATGGAATATTACGACTATCATTGATGAAATTCCTCAAAGAGAATCAAGTGATTCAATACGCTCTTTTTCCACTGCGCTTCTCCTTACTTTAACTTTAAGAATTTCTAAGCCTACTGTAAGTTACAGCTAATAGTAGCCCAAATGTGAATCTTGATTTGACCATGCTTACTATGTAACTCTCATACCGTCCTATCGATCCGCTCATTTCTTTCCGATAATCAGGTATTGCTGCTCTTACATACTTATTAGTTATCATTCGATTTACGTAGTGATATCTGTTCTTAAGGCTCATCTCTTTGTTAGGTTTAAAATAAATATAAATATAAGAAATTACGCTATTAATAAGTCGAATTGATTTTAATCTATTAACATCTTTAACTGACATGATTTCTTTGTAAATATCAGGTGTTGCTGCTAAGTACACTTCTAATGCTTGATTAAAATAATCTTTTTCTCCTATATTACGAGTAGCACTTCCCAACACTTCTCTATAATGATAGCCAGTATAATCCACATACATCATTGTTAAAGCATGACTAAAAAATAATATATTAAACATTCCATCTTCGCCTAGAGCAATCTTTTCCGGAAAATTAATTTGACATTTTATAAGAAGATCGCTTCGATATATTTTACTTACTACAGTGTTTAGATTATCATGTTTGAGAAAATATGGCATGATGACATCCATGATAAAAGAACGATTCAGCTGAATATCAGATTGAAAAGGATATTTTGTCAATAGTTTATTGCCCTCAAGCTCACTTTCGAAGTTGGAAATGACGGCATCGCAGTTTTTGTGACTTGCAGCAGTATACAATGTTTGATACATTTCTTTTTCTATGAAGTCATCAGCATCAACGAACCCAACATATTCTCCAGTAAGAATCTTTAATGCCGCATTCCTTGCTGCACTTACTCCCTGATTTGACTGGTTAACAAGTTTAATTCTTTTGTCTTTCTCTTGGTAACCCTCAATAATGATTCGACTTTTATCGATGGATCCATCATTCACAAAAATAAACTCACAATCTCTAAGGGACTGGTTAAGCAGAGACCTGATACATTCATCCAAGTACTCCTCAGCATTGTACACAGGTATAATGACACTGACTTTGCAACCCACAGCTTCTTCACCTCTTTCGCCTGCATAAGCTATACGATAATTTGATAAAGCTTATCCAGCTCATTACTATTGCTGTAATCCTTATCTTGAATATTGTTAATAAGTAATCTTTGAAGCTCCTTGCTCCGATAAACTTGTTCAATTGCGTTGGCAATCCCCTCGGAGCTAAGCTCACAAATAATTCCGTCTACGCCGTGCTCAACCTGACTACCAGCCGTTGGATAATTTGTAACAATAATTGGTTTCCCTAATATTTGTGCCTCAGTAACCGTTACCGCTTTCCCCTCATATCTGGAAGGCTGTACGTAAAGATCACAAGATTTTATGTAAGGATACGGATTTGTTTTTTTTCCTAGAAGTACAAAATGACCTTCCAAATTGTATTCAGCAATCAACGATATTAATTCAGCTTCATACCCTCCATAGCCAACGATATACCATTTCATTGCTGTTAGTCCTTTATCATGCAGCTTTCTCAAAGCCTGAATTGCCATATCAAAGCCTTTGACATAAGACAAACGCCCTACCGAAACAATTTGAAATCTCTCCTCCAAAATCGTATCGTTCTCAGGAGGTACCTCTGCCATCTTCTTTATATAAGCAGGTGAAGTAATATTTTCAATTTGTATTATTTTATTTCTGAGCGTTGGATAGATGGATAAAAAGGAAGTCGTGCATGCCTCGGATATGGATGCGATATATTCAAATTTATTCCACACCGTTAAGTCCAGCTTATTATCAATCTCCAGCTTGCTGTAATCAGTATGAATCCAAGCAATCTTACTCTTTGACTTCACCTTATTTGATATAATATCGTGAGGCCAAGCATAGCTAATCGTAAGATCATACTCTTTTGTTAACGGGGGGATAACGTACGAGGTATATTTACTCGCAAGCTGCATCTGGATATAACCCGCGCCTTCACTTAATTTCTGCCTTCTCGCCTTTAATATAGCTACGTTTTTACAGACTAATCTAATCAAAGTCGACATATAATGACCTTCTCTAAGACACTGCCTGACCGACTTACGAAATACACTGTATTTATTTATTTCGGGTAGAACATTAACCTTTTGTGGAATGAGACTCATAAAATCTCCTTGATGACTAAATACTAATAAATCAACATCATATGTTTTGTAATCAAAGCATTCCAGCATATTGATAAGGCTTCTTTCGATTCCGCCAATCTCCATATCATATACAGAAATTAAAATTTGCTTTTTCATATTGATTCCTTTACTTGAAACAGATTATTTATGCTTGATTTTGGTTCTTTAAACCCAACATATTTATTCTCCCGTTTGTTTAAAAATAAAGTGTCAGCTGGGACAATCCCCTTCACTACGCTCCCTGCAGCTATAACCGCGTTATCGCCAATAAAAGTATCTCTTAGAATGACGACATTCGAGCCAATCCATACGTTGCAGCCGATGATGACCTCTCCTTTGAGAAGATGCTCTCCATCCTCAGACTTATAGTTATGATCATGGTCATTAATACACACGTTTGGGGCTATTTTCGACCCTTTTCCAATCGTAATTTTATTTACACAATTAATGTTGCAGTTATCATTAATAAATACTTTTTCTCCTAAAGTTAGCTGACCGTCGAAATCAATTCGTATACTTGCATTTTTACGTATAAACACAAAACTGCCGATCTTCATTCTGGCTTGCTTATTAAACATTTCAATCGTACTGTTCGCCTGAATGGTAAAAATAGATGCATTAATATTTCTGAAATACAGTAGTTTGTAAATCAACCCTCTAAGCCCTCCAAATAATTGGGACCGATTCATAGCAATCGTACTTATTAAACCTCTGCTGCGAATTTGTTTGAGCAACGTTCTAATTATTTTTCTAAATGCGTACATCCCATTCTTCCTCTCGATCGATTAATTTATCTCTCCAGTTCTTTGCCCGCACTCTTTACCGATGCCTTTCTGTATTTTCTCAAAGCCCACAAAAACGGCCTCAACGGAAAATACAAGAAATGCAGTGCTACAGGAAGTGGTAGCGTCACTGCATCTTCGGGATAAGGAAACAAATAGCTGGAAATTAACTGTATCTTCTGAGGAACCGTAAGTAAGGAAATTAGATACTTTCTATGATAGCGACTGATATCTTCAGGTATAGGCAGAGTGTGTAAATTGACCATCCTACCTATATAAAACATTGTATCCTCCGCGAGCCAATGCGCTTTTCTTCCCACAAGTAGTGGCTTCATCTCATCACTCAGCGGGAGTGACAATAACCGAGCAGCTAATATAAGCGCTTGACCTCCTAGATGAGAATATTGATGCTTATGCAGTAACCGAATAAGTTTGGGCCAATCTAATTTTTGATTGACTAACTGCTTGATATCGAGTAACCAACGAAGTCTTGACCAACCGTGTCGGGCTCCATGAGACACCAGAAATAAGAACAAATCTTCTCTTCCAAGAAAAAAAATTGGACGACTAATTAATGAACTTTTACGTTTACGGCTCCAAAGCTGGTTAAAACTCGGTTCCTTGGAAGGGGCTGGATTCAAACGCCAATGAAGTTCGACTTTTATTCCTTTTTCCGGATGCAGAAAGGTCGTATGATGATGTCTCCACTTCCAATCCTTTAATACAGATACAATATATTCATCCTTCTCATATCCAAGAGATAAAAGAAGCTCTTCTGCTTGATCCAAGTCCTTGATCCGAATTAATAGATCAAGATCACAAGATGTACGAAGCGACACATCTCCATACAGATCTGCCGCAATAACCGGTCCTTTCAAAAACAACGAACGTATTCCGTTTTCAGAGAAAGTCTTGGCAAGCTGCTCCATTTCACCACTTAAAGCCAACATTTGTAAAGTATTCCGATAATAGTCTCTATGAAACATCTGTTTTACAAATATAGGGATTTCTGCAGACTTCAGCTCCTGCAGCTTGCGATTAATGGTAGGAAAAACACGATGATGCCTTGCCAGCTCGATAAATCCATCCCAATCCGCTTTTTGTAATAGTTCTTGATAATCGAAGGACTGATCTGCCTCATCGTCTGATGAAAGAAAAGCTAGCATAAGCTTCAGATCATCAGACAATTCTTCCATATGTAGAGTAACATCGTTATTCATGAATATCTCCTTCATACTGATTAGCCAATAACGAACAAAATATTTATTTTGTTCTATAAAACGAACACAAGTACAGATTAACACCATCCCTAATATCTGTCAATCATCATTCCATTTGTAAGCTATTCTTTTAGAAAAAACGGTCGCTATCTGCTAGAATAAAAGAAAGAGATGGAACGGTTTTACAAATAAGGAGGGTTCAATCTTATGCAAAAAATAATTGTATACGGTGCCGGAGGCCATGCAAAGGCCGTTATAGATACGATTGAAAAAGCCGGTATATATCAAATAGAAGGTATTCTTGACGGTTATAAGCCTGTCGGAACTACCTTTTACGGCTATGATATTTTAGGCGATGAGAGCTGGCTATCATCCAATCTTTCGACCGTCAGCAGCGGCATAGCAGCCATTGGCGATAATTGGACCCGAGCAAAAGTCGTCGCGACAATAAAAGAAAAACATCCTCATTTTTCGTTTATCACCGCTATACATCCTACTGCTTCTATTGCTAAGGGAGCTCAAATCGGCCATGGAACAGTCGTTATGGCGGGCTGCGTCATTAATAGCGATACGCTGGTCGGCGACCACTGCGTCATGTATACCCAGTCTTCTGCCGATCATGACTCTAAGCTGGGCGAATTCGTTACATTAGCCCCAAAAGCCTGTACGGGAGGCAACGTTAGCATTGGCGAATATTCCGTCCTATCCTTGGGCGCAAATGTGATTCACGGTAGAACGATCGGCGAGCACGCCGTCATCGGAGCCGGTTCGACCGTGTTAACCGATATCCCTGCTTATACCATCGCTTACGGTACGCCAGCCAGGGCTATACGGGCAAGAGAACGTGGCGAGCGTTACCTTTAGGTAACAGCCTAGGCGGATTGCACGCTCTTTTCCGCCGCTCTCTCGAACACATCGTTTATGCAATCCACAACCCTTACCTGATCGACAATGGTCATGCTCGAACCCGAAGGCAAACAAATTCCGCTGTGGAATAACCTCTCACAAACGGATACGTCACCTGCGTGGGCATAGAAACGAGTGCCTTCAAACAGCGGTTGCAAATGCAATGGCTTCCAAAGCGGGCGGGCTTCAATATTGGCGGCCGCCATCGCATCCAGAAGCTCCGTTATCGTTGTATTCGTTTCGTTCTCATCCATGACTAGCGTCGTCAGCCAGCGATTTGATTTGGTGTGCTGCAGTTCAGGCATGAAGCTGACGCCTCTCCAAGCTGAGAATGCCCGCACGTAATTGTCAAATACCGCTCTTCTAGCCGCAACCCGCTCATCCAATACCTCTAATTGAGCTCTACCCACACCGGCCAAAATATTGCTCATCCGGTAATTAAAGCCCATGCTGCTGTGCTGATAATGCGGAGCCGCGTCTCTTGCCTGCGTAGCAAGAAAACGCGCTTTGTTTAGAAGCTCCACATCGTCAGAAACGAGCATCCCGCCGCCTGAGGTCGTAATGATCTTGTTCCCATTAAAGGAATAAATTCCGAACTTGCCGAAGGAGCCGCTCTGCTTGCCTTTGTACGTAGAGCCCAGCGATTCAGCAGCATCCTCAACTAAAGGCACCTCATACTGCTCGCATAACGCAACAAGCTCATCCATTTTGGATACCTGGCCATACAAATGCACAACAATGACCGCTTTCGGCAGCTTCCCCTGGCGGTCCGCTTCCTCCAAAGCTCTCTTTAGCGCTATTGGCGACATATTCCACGTTTCCGGCTCGGAATCAATAAAAACAGGCTCCGCGCCGCAGTAACGGATCGGATTGGCACTTGCTACGAAGGTGAAGCTTGAGCAAAATACCGTATCCCCTGCGCCCACTCCCAGCAATTGCAAGGATAGGTGTATGGCGGCGGTACCCGAGCTGACAGCTACCGCATCCGCAGCCCCCGTGTAGGCTGCAATCTGTTTCTCAAAGGCATCTATATTAGGCCCTAGCGGCGCAATCCAGTTGGTTTCAAAAGCTTCGTTAATATAATTGCGCTCCTTCCCGCTCATATGCGGAGGGGATAAATAGATTCGTTTCATCTCATTAGCTGACAATTGCCACACATCCTCTTCCATATAATAAGCCATCCCCCAAGCAGTACAGATGCTTGAAAAATGGCTTTATCCTTCGCTATTGGTCGTCGTTCCTTGGAATACGGGCATCGTCACATGATTGCCATTGGATACCCCTTCGGATTTCAGGACCTTTTTTACGGTCAGCAGCAATATTTTAATATCCAACAGAAAGCTTTGGTTTTCCACATACCAAACATCATGCTCGAACCGCGCTTCCCATGAAACGGCGTTACGGCCGTGAATCTGTGCCCAGCCCGTAATGCCGGGACGGACAAGATGGCGCTTCGCCTGCTGTTCATTATAGAGCGGCAAATATTCCATAAGGAGCGGTCTCGGTCCAATTAAGCTTAACTCGCCTTTGATTACGTTAACGAGCTGCAGAAGCTCATCAAGGCTGAACTTTCGCATTAGGCTTCCGAAAGCGGTCAGTCTCAGATGATCGGGCAGCAGATTGCCCAAACTGTCCTTTTCCGAGGTCATTGTGCGAAATTTATATACGTAAAAAGGAACACCATGCAAGCCTGGACGCTGCTGCTTGAATAATATGGGCGACCCCAGCTTAAAACGGACTAGAATTGCGGTCATTGCGATTACGGGCGAGAGTACAAGCAATAACAAACAGGAAATAATCAAATCGAACATTCTTTTTATCATCCGTATGGGCTCCTGATATACAGTGTGTATTTCACCTAGTTTGACGAAAGCATCCGCCTCATCCTGGAAATCATCTTCGGACCGACGACACGGCTTACGACTTTCTTCACCTCGCCTCTAAAGCGCACATGCGCGGGAAGCCAGGATTGGGCAAAATGATGGATGGTATGGCTGTCATTCGTTATGTAGTTACCGCCGTCAATATAATCGTAGGGACTGAAATAAGTTCTTGGATAAAAGGTTACTCCGTTCCGAAGCACCTGGTATTCACCATTTAGCTTAAGACCGTGCCGACTGCAAATTTCAGTTATCACTGCCGTATTCGTCGTTGTATCCAGCTTTCCGTCAGGCTGCAAAAAGCTTCGCGTATTGTAATTTTCCAGCAGCTCTTTTATCCAAGGATGGCCCTTTGCCGCCCCCATCGTGCCGGATTGTAAAAACTTCTGATCCTCAAAACCCGAAAAGGCTTCATGCTGCAGAAAAATGCTTAACGGCTTAACGACCTCGACATCCGTATCCAAATAAATGCCGCCGTGCTTATGAAGCGCGTATAGACGAACATAATCGCTAACGAAAGCAAATTTCCGGGCTTCATAAGCCTCTTTCACGTAACGGATTGAGGAAATGTCAAAGTTATCCTCATTCCATTCCATCACCTGAAAATCTCCCAAATGCTTCTCCCAGCTTTTCATGCATTTCACGATTTTGCGCGGTTTTTCTCCGCGGCCAAACCAGCAGTAATGCAAGATCCGAGGTATTTGTTCCACTCCGCTCACGCCGCTGCCTCCTTTATGATGGCCATATTAAATATTTGCTTGTATACCGTATATCTAGAGCTACCACACTCTCAAAGTAGAAAAATAATAAATAAAATACCAATATGGCAAAGTAAACTAACTTTTGGTCTTTTTCGCGAAACACTTTCACAATCCATCCGATCAAAATTAATTGATAAAGGTTAAAGTAAATCGTCATGCGCGCAAATATCCAGTTTTGAGTAGAAATGATCATAAGGACAATTCCGATAATCGATAGATTGGCCAATATATCGATTTTCGGAAAAAGTATTCTTAGCTTATCTCTTCCCAGAAAAGCAATGAGCAGCGGGACCGAATACACAAGCACCCGGATGATGCTGGCGCCGCCTTCCTGAAAGTTTTGGTAATGCGCATACTGAGTGTTCTGAATGGCCGAGAAGAGCAAATCAGAAAATTGATTGAAACCCATAACAATTAAAATCGCAACGAATAACAATCCGAACGTAGTACCCGTCCAAGCTTTTCTGCGAACAATAAAATATAGCGGCAGCATGACAAGCGCGCTTTGGTGAAAAACAGAAGCAAATAAAACAATAGGTATATAAATTTTTAATTTTCCATCGAAAAGTGCCTTGGTTGCTGAGAATACGATCGCTGCGGCTAGAAACTGCCGAAGCCCGTTCATCGAAACAACGAATGCACCCGACGTAATGTAAACATACAAGCTGAGCTCATACATTCGCGAATATTTATACATCACGATCGCGATAATCATGTTCGTGGCTAAAGCCGTCGTAATGAGCAAAATTTGCGGATCCTCGCTAATTTGCTTGAGCAGGAGCTGCAATAAACCGAATCCGATATCTTTCTTGTTAAGAATAGAAACCCAGTCGTAGCGATCGACGGAATAAGCATGCATATAAAAAAAAGTATCACCGATATTATTCCGTAAACCTGACACAAGAATCAGTGACGTTGCGGCTGCCGCGGCTAATATTTTGTTCGGCTGAATGGTTGAATGCCCCACGGATGCCGGCACTGAAAAATATCTCGCAATGGTGGCCAATAAAAAAACGACAACGAGGTTAAGCCAAAGGATAGTCATTTGCCGTTCCTTTCGGTGAAAATGCCTTTCGCGTTTTCATCGTAATATAACCAAATAAAAGCAGGCCCGGCACGAATGCAGCGACCGTAAGCGCCTTGGAGGGCACATCTTGCAGCCACTGCCTATTTTGGGACAATAAACTGCTAGATACATAGTGGATTGCCTGACGGTACTTAAACGCCGTCCCGCCAATGGGAAGCCTCATCAGCGACTTGCGATAGAATGCAAAGCCCTGTGGATTTTTACGGTATTGCATCAACATATTTCTTGAAGAGCCGTCCGGTAAATATTCGACATGGCAGAGCACTTCATTTAAGAGCAGCAGCTCATACTGCTGATTTAAATAATGGTATTTATAATCAAGACCTACATATCTCTCTCCGGCGAATAACGGATAAGGGTACAGCTTGGTTAACGCGGTCCGATAAACCAGTTTCTTATCTCCCGTAACGCCATATTTATGATATAAATCAAACAAGGTAGCGCTTGTCAGCCCTTCAGGCAATTCCGAACCGACTATGCTTCCGTCTATGTAAGCATCCAGCCCGACAAACCCGCAAACCTTATCGCTCCGATGCTTGTTCCAGAAGGCAACAATTTGTTCGACAGCGTCATCCGGCATGTAATCATCAGAATCAATACAAACATTCAGTTCTGTTTCCATTTGTTCATAAGCGGTGTTATGCGCACCATGCATACCCTGGTTTTCTTGAAGGACATAAGTGATCGGCACGCGCTCCTCAGTCATCCAATCGGCTACCAGTTCTTTCGTTCCATCGCTTGAACCATCATCGATGATAAGCCACTCAAAGTCCTTGCAGGTTTGACGCTGCAAGCTTTCATAAACTTGATGCAAGCAATAAGCCCGGTTATACGTGGGCGTAAACACGGTTAGTGTCTTCATGTTTCACCTCAAATGGGGTTAAATAATATTCTGCTGCCCTCAGCGCCGTTTGATGGATATCATAGCCTTTGATGGCTAAAATACCGGAGGGAATCTTTCGCGACCGCTGTTTGGCCGCTTCGAGGATTTCCTTAACGCAGCCGGCTTCATTTTTTAATGAGAAGAACTTGACTAAATGTATCCCCATATCCACTTCCGTTGTAATGTGATCGGATATGATGCAAGGCAATCCGGCTGCTTGGGCCTCAACCAGAGTAACCGGCAGTCCTTCGTGATGGGACGGAAAAACAAACACGTCAAATGCTTGGAGCAGACAGCTCACATCGCTTCTAATGCCAAGGAATTTCACCTTAGCGTCGATTCCCAGTTCTTTCGCTTTTTGTTCCATTTCCTGTCGCAGAGGCCCATCCCCGGCGAGCAGCAGCACGCTGCGCGATACCGTTTGCTGCAGTGCATGGAATATGCTGATCAGCTGGGCATGGTTTTTTTGATGGTTAAACCTACCTACATGACCAATGACAAGGCAGTCGTCCGGAATGCCAAGCTCCTGCCGCATTCTGGCTCGTGTTTCTGCTGAAAAAGCAAACTGCTCGCAAGCAATGCCGTTCTGTAAAATAAGCGCTGACTTCTCCCTCCCGGGAAACATCCACCGCGCCGCTTCGGTTGAGCAAGCGACGTTATGCGTCGCAGCCGAACGCACATGCGTCCCGGCGTACCATTTGTATAGGCGTGCAGCGAGGCCGCCTTCGCTTCTCGTATTGTGACTGTGCGCAATACGAACGGGAATGCTTGCCCTTTTTGCCGCCCGCAGGACAAAGCCGCTCATTTTATCCATGTGGGAATGAACAACCTTGTAATATGCGTGCATATGGAAAAATTGATCCAATGCATGCAAATATTTCGAATGGCCAACATCGGTAATATGGGGGATACGATGAACATTTCCGCCTAGGCTGCGGATCTCCTCGTCGAATACTCCCTCTTTGCAGGTGAGAAAATCGAATTGAATCCTCGTACGGTCGATGTTGCGGTATAAATTCATAAGCAACGTCTCAGCGCCTCCGCGATTCATGTTCGCGACAACATGTAAAATCCTTAAAGGACCGCCCATTGCAATCTCTCCTTTTTATCTGGCTGCGGCTGTTCCATTAACGGCTGATAAATGTCGTTCAACTCCAGCGCTACCTGAGCCAATGCATATTTTTTAACCATTTCCGCGCTTTTCTCGCCCATTTGCAACCGAAGCGTATTCGATCGGCTGAGCTCGAGCAGCCTGTTTGCAAAAGACGTTACCTGATGGGCGTCCAGCACATAACCGTTCTCTCCTTCAATAACCAGCTCCGAATGCCCTCTGTTCTGCGTTGCGACAATCGGCAATCCGCAAGCCATGGCTTCCATAATATTTACCGGAAGCCCTTCGCGAAGACTGGATGCGACAGCGACATCGCACATCGGCAGCAGCTTGTCGATATCCGACCGGTACCCGAGAAAATGGACCATGGTTCCCACGCCAAGCTGCTCAGCCAGCTCTTGGCAAGCTGAGAGCAGCGGGCCTTTTCCTGCGAGGAGCAGCCTTGCGTGAGGCACCTGTTCTTTTATGGCAGCCAAGGCACGGATCAGCAATTGATGGTTTTTATTTTTGTTGAATTCAGCCGCGTAAAATAGGAGAAAATCATCTGTCCGGAAATCAAGCTCCTGCCGTAACCGCCACTTATCGATTTTGGACAAAGGCTTATACCGGATGGTGTTCACGCCAACGCCATGGATATGCGCGATTCGCTTCGCTTTGAAGCGCTTTGAAACCGCCAGCCGGTAATCCTCGTTGTTGATCGTGATCAGACAGTCCGTTTTACGCGAAAGGCTCTTTTCAATCGGATAATAAAGCATCCAGTTCAGAAGCGATGAGCCTTTGCAAAAGTGAAAGCCGTGTGCCGTATAGATCACCTTCGTGCCCTTTTTTCTGGCTTTTTGCGCAGCCAAACGAGCCAAAACGCCGCCCATCGGCGTATGGCAATGAATGATTTTATAATCTTGTTCCCGGATGATCGCTTTCAGCTCGCGGTAAGCTTTCAAATTATTCCGGTGGATCGGTGAGCGCTCAATCGACAAATTAAACTTGCGGTCAACAAAAGGGAGGTCCAGCTCGCCCTTTGCGGCGACATGAACCTCCCAGCCCTGCTGTTTGAACCATTCCAGAACGGGCAAATGAAAAGCCTTGAAATGATAATCAACCGTAGCGCAAAATAATATTTTATTAGGCATGTTTGTACCATCCTATACTAGTATTATTTTCTAGCAGTTTCCCGTTCTATCATTTCCGATAAATAGTTTAATAGATCGTACCGCAGATCCTCCCGCTGAAGAGCGAACTCGATCGTTGTCTGTATAAAGCCCATCTTCTCTCCCACATCATGACGCTTGCCTTCGAATTCATAAGCGTAAACGGCTTCCGCCAGGTTTAAAGCCGCAATGGCATCCGTCAGTTGAATTTCTCCGCCCGCTCCCGGTGTTTGGTTACCCAAAATATCAAAAATCGCGGGATTCAGTATATAACGGCCCATAATGGCCATATTCGACGGCGCATTTTCTCTTGCAGGCTTCTCGACCAAATGTCTTACCCGGTGGAAAGAGGCTTCCATCGGCGTGCCATCGACGATGCCATAACGGGAAACGGCTTCATCCGCTACGCGCTGCACGCCGATAATCGAAGTATGGTACTCCTCATACTTTTCAATCATTTGCTTGATGCAAGGCTTCTCCGCGGAAATGATGTCGTCGCCAAGCAGCACCGCGAACGGTTCGTCGCCGATGAATTTGCGGGCGCACCAAATCGCATGCCCCAGACCCTTTGGTTCTTTCTGACGAATATAATGAATATCCACCATGTCCGCCGATTTGCGAACCTCGCTTAGCAAGTCATATTTATGCTTGGCGGTCAATATTTGCTCGAGCTCCAATGAATTATCAAAATGGTCCTCGATCGCACGTTTCCCTTTACCCGTGACAATGATTATATCCTCGATGCCGGATTCAATCGCTTCTTCCACAATGTATTGAATCGTCGGCTTATCAACGATTGGCAGCATTTCCTTCGGCATCGCTTTTGTCGCGGGCAAAAACCTCGTACCCAATCCGGCAGCCGGAATGATCGCTTTCCTTACTTTCATAACCTTAGCAACTCCTTCATCTTATTAGCCTGTAACCGATGCGAATTCAGGAAGCTCTACCACGTTGTTGGCAAGGTCCAGCAGCCTGATCCGTAATTCCGTTTTATTCATTCCGCCATGAAGGGCGATGATTTCTTCGATTTGTTCAAAATAAATCTCGCTCGCCTTGCCTATGTAAATTTTCGGATAAACTTGCTTTTCATTGATTTCATTATCCTTGAGCATTTCTTCAAAGAGCTTCTCGCCCGGGCGGATTCCCGTATAATGAATCCCGATTTCCTCAACCGTAAAGCCTGACATGCGGATGACGTTTTGGGCGAGATCGGTGATCTTGACGGGATCCCCCATGTCCAGAACGAAAATTTCGCCGCCCCTGGCAAGTGCTCCCGCTTGAATAACAAGTCTTGAGGCTTCCGGAATCGTCATAAAATAGCGAACCATATCCGGGTGGGTTACCGTCACGGGCCCGCCCTTTTCGATTTGTTTTTTGAACAGCGGAATGACGCTTCCGCGGCTGCCCAGCACATTTCCGAATCGTACCGCAACAAATTTTGTATTGCTCAAGCGGTCCATATGCTGGATCACCATCTCGGCAATTCTTTTCGTTGCTCCCATCACGCTTGTCGGATTAACGGCCTTATCGGTTGAAATCATCACAAAGGTATCCACGCGGGCCTGATTCGCCGCCCTGGCGGCATTCAATGTCCCCATCACGTTATTCTTGAAAGCTTCCTCCGGATTTCTCTCCATCAACGGCACATGCTTATGCGCAGCTGCATGATATACCACCTGAGGACGATGCGTCTGCATAACCGCAAGCATTTTATTCGCATCCTGCAGATCCGCGATTTCGGTTATAAACTCAATATTGGTATGTCCGTACAGCTCCCTTAGCTCCATTTCTATGGAATAGATGCTGTTTTCTCCATGTCCGAGCAAAATAAGCTTCTCCGGCAGAAAACGGGATACTTGGCGGCATACCTCGGAGCCAATCGATCCACCGGCGCCGGTAACCATCACGACCTTCTGCGTAACGTAGCCTGAAATGCTCTCGATATCCAGCTCTACAGGCTCCCGCCCGAGGAGATCCTCAACCTGGACATCACGAAATTGACTGACCGAGATTCTTCCGGTAGCCAGATCTTCGAGCATCGGAATAATTTGCGTTTTTGCTTTCGTTTTCGCGCATTCGCTAAAGATCGTATTCAGCTGCTTCTTACTTAGAGATGGAATGGCAATAACGATATTGCTGATTTCCAGCTCGGCTGCAATCTTTGCGATGCTGGTAACGCCGCCTCTTACCGGTATCCCCATAATATCCAGGCTGTGCTTATTCACGTCATCATCAATAAAAGCAATCGGCAGCAGCTCCGTATCGCTGTTGCTGAGAAGCTGCCGGGCTAGCATCGTGCCTGCTGACCCCGCGCCTACGATCAAAGTACGCTTACGCATACCGGCATTTTTCTGATAGCCGCCCCGGAATATTCTCCAGCAAAGCCTGGAGCCTCCGATTAAGAGCATATGGATCATCCAGGTCACTGCAAGCAGCCTGAAAAAGACATCCTGCATAACGATCTGTTGAATGACCGCCGCCGCAAGGATAGAGAAGGATACCGCCTTTGTGATAATAAGCAGCTCCCCTACGCTTGCGTACTCCCATGCCTTCTTATACAGCTTGTAATAGAAGGAAAAGAAATGATGACTGAGCAAGAGAGTAATCGAGCTGATTACAATCGGGGCCGTTACCACGTCAAGCGAAGCGCTAAGTAAAAATCTGCTGAAGAAGATGGCGGTTAGTACGATAAAAGAATCGATAAACATTAAAAAGGACAATCTTTGCCGATACGTCAAAGCCATTTCACCCTTCCTTGAATAAATCATATAAAGGAAATGCTTTCGAAGCATTCCGCTTTTGCTAATAACCCGAAGACTACTGCAACACCTTTAGGGTGTTTAACTAAAAGGCTTTATGCAAAGCCATTTAGTTAAATACTCTAATGCAGGAATCAGGGCATTCAACCCCGCCTCACACCACACTCTTGACGACTCGCGTCTAAGGTTTTTCCTAACCCACAGCATGGCCGAGTGCCCCCATTGATAACGGTGAGGAGACATTACCGAACAAAACGGTCCTGAAGGACTGAATATTGTGCTTTATAAAGAACACTAGCCCGTAAAAAAAGCGCTATTGATAACGATCATCAAACGCTCTTTTTATTTAATATGACGCCAAGTATGTTGGCTTTTGCAAACATCAACGCACGCTTCGCTTCGAGCGCAAGCTCTTGCTGCGTTTTCCCGCTCTTTAAAAGCAGCAGCACGCCATCGCATTTATTTACAAGCGCATTCGTATCCGATATGCCTAGAACAGGCGGGCAATCCAGCAGCACCATATCGTATTGCTCGGATGCGAATGCCATGACGTCCACCATCAGCTGGGAATCGAGCAGCTCCGTCGAATTATATAGGCGCTGCCCGCTTGGCAAAATATCCAATCCTTCGACCTCGGTATTATATATGGCTTCGCGAACTTCGAGCTGTTGGCCTAGTACATTCGACAACCCTGGCGAAGTTTGTACATTGAATATTTTGTTAATAATCGGATTCCGGAAATTCGCATCGATGATAAGAACCCGATCCCCGCGCTGAGCCATGCACACGGCCAAGTTTACGGTAGCCGTCGACTTCCCATCCCCCTCTGAGGGGGACGTGACCAGCAGCGAACGAATTTTTTTTCCGTTTGCAGCATATTGAATATTATTCCGAATGGTTCGATACTGCTCGGATATCGTGCCATGAGGATTAATGTAGGATAGCAAGCTTCTGTTTACATAGGACTTTGATACCTTTTGCCGTTCACGAACCAATCGTCTCACCCCGCACCAAAATACTTTTTTGTTTCTTCAACTGTTTGCCGTAGTCTTTACGTCTCATTTTGGTTACTTGACCCAGCATCGTTAAGCCGAGCAGCTCTTCGATCTCTCTTTCCGATTTAATGGAATCGTCAAGAGAATCAAGCAGGAATACTAATCCTATGCCTAAAATCAGGCCGGCCATCAAACCTACAAACAAAATGCTGTTGCTTCTTACATTGATAGAATTGGGATTCATTTCGGCAATCGTCAATACCTTGATGTTCGTTATGCCAAGCGTTTCGGCCGCCACTTGCCGGTAAGCCTCCACACCTGCATTGGCAATGTCAGCCGCCTTTTGGGGATCGTTGTCGATAACGGTCACGACCGTTACCAGCGATCCATCGACACTATCCACTCTAATTTGACTTCTCAGCGAAGATGCCGACCGTTCTAAATTTAATTGCTCTATCACTTTGTTCATGACGATAGGCTCGCGGAACAAAACGCGTACCGTCCCCATCATTTCCGAAGACGCGGCTATAATCATCCTCGCAGAGGAAGCGTACATAGGCGTTTCAGGCCTTGCGTTATAAATTCCTGCCAAAACTGAAAAGAACATCGTAATCAACACAACCAACCATAATCGTTTTTTTACCGTAAGGAATAATGCTTTAAGATTAATTTCTTTGGTCTTTAATCTTTCTTTATCATTTCGTGACGATTGCAGTTCTTCCAGCTTTGTAACGTCCATCTACACACCTGCTTAATGTTTGTTATAAAGAACAATAAGTTAATTTTAGTTCTTTATATAGAACATGTCAATACACGTTTCCTAAATTGTTATTCCCAATCAGTTATCGAGATGAAGGATAATAATATTTGATGATTTCTTTTTCTCGTTGGCATAGTGCGTAGTCTCCGGCCTGCTTTCCTTCCACATGTTTGAACGAATCAGGTCTTTTAATACTTGAAAATCGCCCTTGCTCATTCCTTCGTCAACCGCGTTTTTAATTATAGCACGCCATTCTTCGTCTAATATTTCATCCTGATTAAGTTTTGGTAAATGCTCTTCTCCAAGTAAATATTCAATATTAGAATCCAAAGGCGCTGCTATTTTTGCCATTACCTGAAGAGAAGGGTTGTTCTGCATATTGCGTTCAATGTAGCTCAAATAGGACTTGGATACGCCTGCTAGGTCGGCAAGCTTCGTTATCGAATAGCCCTTTTTTTCCCGTAGACTTTTAATCCGTTCCCCAATCATATTATTCTCCTTCGGCCAGTTTAGATCCTAACGTTAAGCTAAGCGCTTGCATTCTAATAGATAGACATTATAACAGACAATAATTACATTTTAGTTCTTAAAAGAGAACAAAGTCAATACCTTTCCTTTTACTTTGTTAACTATATAAATTCACTAGCGTTCTTTAAACTCATAGGGCCTAGTAGTATGAAAGTTCAAAACGTAAATTTTAATAATTTCCAAAAGGTGAATCTCCCCGTGAGTTAGCCTATCTTTTTGCTAAAGAGGACTCTTTGTAAAGAAATGTTCATTATTCTAATGTATACTTATTTTAGGACCCGCATAAACATTAACTTTTTGAACCATTTTACTCATAAAAGATGGTTTTTGATTTAAGATGCTCAAACTAAAAAAATGTTCTTTATTGAGAATAATTATGATACAATACAAGCGTAATAACGCATGAACAATATGACATCCGATAGACATGGATGTAAAAAACAGGAGAAGTGGACACATGATTAATGTTAGTGTAGTACTCCCAATGTATAATGTAGAAAAGTATTTACTCTCATGTCTAGATAGTATTTTAAATCAATCATTTAAGAATTTTGAAGTAATACTTGTTAATGATGGATCACCTGATAAATGTGGCGAAATAGCAGATGAGTATGCAAAAAAAGATACTCGTATTAAAGTTATTCATAAGAAAAATGGAGGCATAAGTAGTGCAAGAAACGCAGGTATCGATGCATCTACAGGTGAGTATATAGTTTTTATTGATTCTGATGATAAGATATCTGAGGAGTATTTACTTCAGTTATATGCCACTGCTTTAAATGACAATTGTGACGCTGTTGTGTGTGGATATCAAAAAGTACCAGTAAATCAACATGTTATTCCTTCATTTAAACTTAAGACTATAATGAATGGAAAAGATTTTGTATTAAGTTCTACTAATGTACATTCAAATAATGATCTTTGTTTTACATGGAGATATCTATTTAATCTAAACCTAATAAAGCAAAAACAAATTCGTTTTAATGAAAAAGTGTCAGTAGGAGAAGATGTAATTTTTAATCTAGAATTCCTATTGGAGTCTGAAAGAGTCTGTGCTATTTCGAAATGCTTATATTACTATACTGTTGATAATCCTAACAGCATAATGCGCTCACCATACAAAGCCAAATTAGAAAGTAGTTTAACACTTCAATATAATATTAAGAAACAATTGTCTGTAAAGTATGGACTTCTAAAGAATATGTCCTATAGAAAAGATCTGGCAGATTATTATTTAAAAACAATATATAGAATGATGAAAAAAAATTTACACAACAGTCCAGATGCTGATAAATTATTGGGATTATATAGAATTATCAACAACGAAATGTTTTTGGATAGTCTAAAAGAAATCGGCCTATGGTATAAATGCGGAAACTATAAAGAATATCTTTACTTTTTAGCACTTAAATTTAAAATATTCACAATATTGAAGAGAGAATTTCTTAACACTAAATCTATCTAATTCTTATTTTTAAGCAAAAATTAATATGAAAACTATGGTAACTGCGGATAAAACCGCTTACGGTCGCTTGAGTCGTTTATTAATTTTCAGATTTCCCTAATGGTATGGCACTCTATATGGTCAAGGAGGGGAAGGTAACGTTCACCATTCGCTTTTCTGACATCTGTATGAGAATAGAATCTAAGGATTGCTTGCATTTTGAGGTTAAATGCATAATTATCACTTCCTAATTAGTGATAGCTCTCTTTATTAGCTTGATTTGGACGTTTCGAATTTTAGTAAGTACTTCATTATTTCAGTATAATCAGCATTTTTTTCTCAAACAGTACTAAATCTTTAGATTTATTTATTTTTGTATAATACCATACTCTCTAAAAGAACATATTATTGCCCAAAGACAACAGAAAAACACCGAACATCGGTGTTTTTTATCTCCTAGTATGTGATTAATCATTATAGACTTATTGCCTTACCAAATACTCATCAAACTGCCCTTTTCAGTTCTTCCTAGGTGAGGAAACGTGTCCTCCGCACATCGTAAGGAGCGTTTTTCCGGCATAAAGATTTCTCCTTAGTCGAAATCCTCCCACATTTGATGGCTTTCCTGGGAACTCTTACTATAATATAGATGCTGCCCACACGAAAAATTTTAAACACAAGTTCCCTAAGCGCATCAAAGGTACACCGTGATAACTAACTCGATCGGATAGAATTTATTTGCTCAGCCCCGCTATTCCTTCTCTCCTGCCAACTTCTCCTGAGCTTGCAGCTTGCGTAAATATTCATCCAGGTTATCGAACCGATCCTCCCAGATGCGGCGGAAGGACTCCAGCCAATCATCCAGCTCCATAAGCGGCTGCGTGCGTAGCTGATAAAAGCGGCGATTGGCCCTAGGCTTAACCTCAACTAGGCCGGATTCGCTAAGCACGCGAAGATGCTTGGAGGTCTGCGGCTGATTAAGTCCGAGTTGTTCGGCAATCTCCCCCACTGACAGCGGACCGTTACGCAAGAGTTCGACAATGTGCAGCCGGTTCGGCTCCGCAAGAGCGTTGAATATCGTCTCCTTCATAACCTCAACTCAATTCGAAAAAACTAATATTTTTTACGTCATACGCCCTTCCATAGGATTCGTCTTTTCCTAAGGAAGGGTTAAAACCTTTGGTTTCCTTACGATGCGGACCATGACTTCTGCCTTACATGTACACCGCAGCATACTTGACAAAAAATCTCCTTACAACGATTGATGCACGCGTAAGAAGATCGCCATTGTTTATCCGATAAGGGAAATCAAGCTCTTAAACTCCAGCTCCTCGAACTTGCGCAGGACGCTGTCGCGGTCGTATGCCCAGCAGCAGCCCTCAAGCGCTGCCGATACCGGCACATCGCAGCGAATCGTTGCCAGGTCCCGGGACAAGTGGAGCATTGCCAGATCCGCTTCGATTTTAGCCCGAATCGTTTTGGACACCGCCTCTAAATTGGCCAGCAGGCCCTCGATAGAGCCATGCTCCTGAATAAGCTTATGCGCCGTCTTCTCGCCGATCCCTTTTACGCCGGGATAGTTATCGGACGTATCACCCATGAGACCTTTGATATCGATAATTTGAATCGGAGTAAGCTGGCGTTCTTCCATTAAAGTCTCCGGCGTGTACACCATATAGTTCCCGATTCCCTTCTTCATGATCGCAACCGACACACGGTCATCCACCAGCTGAAGCATATCATGATCGCCAGTCACGACAAAAATCTGCGCTTGATCCTTCAGCGCTGCAGCCAGTGTCCCGATACAGTCATCCGCTTCATAACCTGCAATACCGATGTTCGGCACATTGAAACTCGCGACAACATCTTTTACAAGATCAAACTGCGGCACCAAATCCTCAGGCGCTGCAGGACGGTTCGATTTGTAGCCGTCATATTGTTCCGTCCGGAAGGTTGTGCTGCCCATGTCCCAGCAGCAAGCCACATGCGTTGGATTAAAGGTGTTGACCGCGTCCATGAAATAACGAACAAATCCGTGCACGGCATTTACCGGTACGCCTGCGCTCGTTTTACGAACGCTTCCTCCAAATGAAGTAGCAAAATAAGCCCGAAATAAAATCGCCATACCGTCAACCAATAGCAAACGCTGCTCATTCATAAAATAGAAAACCCCTCTCTTGCTCTTCCTTTTAAGCTGTCATTCTTATTTATTGCCCGCGGATAAAGCTTCCAATCCGTTTCGCCGCTTCGATCAATCGTTCTTCGCTCTCCACAAGCGCGATCCGTACGTAACCTTCGCCTTCGGAGCCGAAGGCTTCCCCTGGAACGACAACGACTCCGGTTTGCCGCAGCATTTCCTGGGAAATCCGTCTTGAGGTCCATGGCTCTTCCTGCAACCATTGCATCGGGGGCAGCGTCGCCCATACAAACATCGTTGCTTTTGGAGCGGCAACCTGCCAGCCTTCTGCCCGAAGCGCCTCAAGAAAGGTGTTGCGCCGCTGTTCATAAAGCTTTCCGGCCTTTGGCTGCTCCCCGCCGGCCATCGCTTCCTTCAAAGCCATGATGCCCGCTTCTTGAACGGGATCGAATACGCCGTAATCGATATTGGCTTTTAGCTCACGCAGCGCGCCGACCGCGGCCTTGTTTCCAGCCAAAAAACCAATTCTGCAGCCAGCCATATTAAAGCTCTTCGATAAGGAATGAAATTCAACGGCTTGGTCAAGCGCACCCGGAACCTCCAAAATGCTAGGCGGCTCGCAGCCGTCAAAGCCCATTTCCGAGTAGGCGAGATCATGAACGACTAATACGCCGTGACGGCGAGCCTTATCGATGAGCTTTTTGAAAAATGCAATATCCGCTACCGCAGAGACTGGATTATTTGGATAATTGACCAATATGAAAACAGCTCTGTCCCAATCGGCGTCGGAAATCGCATCCAAGTCAGGCATATAGCCGTTTTCTTCCTTTAGCGGCATTAGCATCGCTTCCACCCCGGCTAGCGCTAAGGAACCTGCGTAAATGGGATAACCCGGATTAGGCAGCAGCGCCATATCCCCGGGGTCGCAAAGCGCCATGGCCAGATGCGCTAGTCCATCCTGCGAGCCTAGCAGGGTAACGATCTCGCTAGCGGCATCGAGCTCCACGTTAAAACGATGCTTCATCCACTTCGCCGCATGCTCGCGAAAGGGCAGCCCGCTTTTGACAGCCGGATATGCATACATATCCGTGCGCAAAGCCGCTTCGCTGAGCGCTTGCCTGACGGCAGGCGAAGGCGGCTGATCCGGGCTTCCGATGCCAAGGTCGATTATATCAAGACCGCTTTCCGCGGCTGACCGCTTCCATGCCGCGACTTCCGCAAAAATCGATGACCCTAACTGCGACAGTCTGTTCGATCGCCATTTGGTTTGCGACATTCGTTTATTCACCCTTTTCCGTTGTTCCAAACTTGTTCGTATTGCTCTTCCTTAAAGCCTACCGTAACGGTCTGCCCGTCTGTCACGATTGGACGTTTAATCAGCATCCCGTTCGAAGCAAGCAGCTCGTATTTCTCATCCTCCGACATAGCGGCCAGCTTGTCCTTCAGGCCAAGCTCCCTGTAAACATCGCCGGATGTATTAAAAAATTTCTTCAGCTCCAACCCGCTGTTCGCAACAATCGCCTTCAGCTCCCTAGCTGTGGGTGTCTGCTCAACGATATCGCGGGAAATGACGTCATTCCCCTTGTTTTTCAGCGATTTAAGCGCCGCTTTGCAAGTACTGCATTTCGGATATTGAATAATGGTTAATTGCTTTTGTTTCGTCATCTTGATGAATCCTCCAATAGGTATGTGAACAATTCGCTACCGTTCCGACAGCTTCTGCTCTAATAATTCAAGCTCAGGCGGCAGCGATGCCTGCCATTCCATCCATTGTTTCGTAAGCGGATGGGTGAAGCCAAGAATCTCTGCATGCAGCGCTTGCCGTCCGGCCGTATTTTCCCAATCCTCGTCCGATCCTTCCTCAGGACCATACATCTTATCTCCGATAAGCGGACAGCCGATATGCTTCATATGCACGCGGATTTGATGCGTCCTGCCCGTTTCCAGCTTTAAGCGCACGGCTGCTGCGGCCGGCTTGCCATAGGAAGAACCAAAGCTTGACAATGTCTCATAATGGGTAATGGACGGATACCCCTCAGGCGTAACGATCCGAATATGGGGCTGATCTGGATTTCGGTCAATCGGCGCATCGACAGTGCCCTTATCAGGCACGGGGCTGCCGTATACATACGCGCGGTAGAGCTTCAAAAAACCGTTTGCCTGCATCTGCTCAGACAGCTGCTGATGGACATAAGAAGTTTTTGCAATCGCAACCAGGCCCGATGTTTCTTCATCAAGGCGGTGAACGGGCCTAAAGCGCACCCGCTCCCCCTTTTCCTGCCAATGATGCACGACCCCATTTGCAAGCGTGCCCGTATAGTGCCCGTGAGTAGGATGGACGATCATGCCTGCAGGCTTATTGATAATGAGAAGATCCTCGTCTTCGAAAACGATTTGTATAGGGATAGGCTGAGGCAAAATATCCTCGGAGACCTCCCGCTCCATACGAACGCGTATGATATCGCCGGCGGCAACGGGAGCGGTCGTATAAGCTCGGACTTCGTTCACCGTCAGCCCATGCTCCGTGAGCTTCACCTGCGATAGCAGCTTACGCGACACGCCAAGCTGCCTCTCCAGAACGGTTCTCACCGTTTTTCCATGCTCCGTATCGCGAACAACGGCAACTAACGCCCGATAATATAATTGCTCTAATCCGTCCGTCATTTCTTGGCTTTCCGAAACACTTCCGCGCTTCGCACATATTCAATATCCGGTACGCCGAGCTTCGCATTGGCTGCCCTAGCCGCTGCAAAGAAGAAATCGGAAAGGCGATTTAAATACTTCAGCACCTCTTGGTTAATGGGATGCTCGGCTGCAAGCGTGACAACGCGCCGCTCAGCCCTGCGGCATACGGTTCTGCACACATGCAGCTGCGCGGAAACCGAGCTGCCTCCCGGCAATATAAATTTCGTGATTTCCGGCGCTTCCGCGCTATATTTATCAATCCAATTCTCCAGCCTTACAGCCGGCTCCCCGGAAATTTTTAAAGGCGCGCCCTCTACGGCATAAGCAAGATCCGAACCGCAGTCGAACAGCTCCTGCCCGATTTCGATAAGCAAAGCCGCCATTTCTGCAAGCTCTCCGTGCTTTGCCGCTTCTGCAGCTGCCAGGCTGACGAAGCAATTGAGCTCGTCAATCGTGCCGTAGGCCTCGACACGAGCGTCGTCCTTCCGCACCCGCCCGCCAATCAAGGATGTCTGGCCGCTGTCTCCCGTTTTTGTATATAATTTCAACCTTCTCAGCCTCCTCTTGCATCTAATGCCGTATAATCATGCAAACAGCAGGCCGGATATGCTCCTGACCTGCTGCTCGTGGAAATAAAGTAACGTAATCCTCCCGTTACCCTTGCTGCTTTAAGCGATGGACAAATCCGCCTATGCGATCTAAAGCTTCGGTTAGGTTGGTAACCGAGGTGGCATAAGAGCATCGAAGATGGCCTTCGCCTCCGAGACCGAATACATCGCCCGGAACGGCCGCGACATTCGCTTCATCCAGCAGACGCTGCGCGAATTGTTCGCTCGTCAAACCCGTTGATACGATCGAAGGGAAGGCATAAAACGCCCCTTGCGGCTCATGGCAATCAAGCCCGATTTCGCGAAAGCCCTTCACGACGAGGCGGCGGCGCTGATTGTAAGCCTCGATCATGCGGTCTTTCTCCTCCAAGCCGTGCTGAAGCGCTTCAAGCGCTGCATACTGTGCCATGATTGGCGCACACATAACCGTATATTGGTGAATTTTGAGCATAGCTGCAATAAGATCGGGATGGCCGCAGGCATAGCCCATCCGCCAGCCTGTCATGGCAAAGGCTTTGGAGAAACCGCTGACGAGGACCGTGCGGTCCTTCATGCCGGGCATAGCGGCAAAGCTGACATGCTTCGATCCGTAAGTGAGCTCTGCGTAAATCTCATCCGAGATAACAATAAGATCGTTTTCTTCCACAAGCTTCGCGATAGGCAGCCAATCCTCATACGTCATGGTTCCGCCCGTTGGATTGCTTGGATAACATAATATAAGTACTTTCGATTTCGGCGTAATCACCGCTTGCAGCGATTCGGCTTTGAGCTTAAACTCATCCTTCGCAAAGGTTTCGATGCCAACGGGCTTGCCGCCAGTGAGCGCCGTAATCGGCGAATACGAAATATAACAAGGCTCCGGAATCAAGATTTCATCGCCGGGCGCAATGAAAGCACGCAGCGCGAGATCGATTGCTTCAGAGCCGCCAACCGTCACCAAAATTTCGTTTGCAGGGTCATACCCGACTGAAAATTGATCGTTTAAATACTGGCCAATCGCTTCGCGCAGCTCAGGCATGCCTGCATTCGAAGTGTATTGGGTTTTGCCTGTTTCCAGCGCGTATACAGCAGCTTCCCTTACATGCCAAGGCGTCACAAAATCGGGCTCGCCGACTCCCAGCGTGATCACATCCTTGCGCGTGCTGACCAAATCAAAAAACCGACGGATACCCGACGGTTTAATGTCCCGGACGAGCGGGGACAAATACTCGGCCATCGATTGACGCCGCACAGGTGTGGAGGGATGTTTTTCTTCGTCTTTAATCATTGCCATCACCCTTTTTTACGGCGAAACCATCAACCGATGATCTCCTTCATGCTCCTCGAAGATAATGCCGTCTTGTTTGTATTTTTTCAATATGAAAAATGTTTTGGTCGATAATACCGCATCGATCGGCGATAATTTATTCGATACAAAAGAGGCGACCTCTTTTAAGTTTTTCCCTTCAACCTCAACTAGCAAATCGTAGGCACCGGACATCAAGTAAACCGATTTTACCTCCGGATATAAATAAATGCGCTCGGCGATTCCTTCGAATCCGCGACCGCGTTCTGGTGTAATTTGGACCTCGATTAGCGCTGTTACCTTTTGGTCATCGATCTTGCTCCAGTTCACGACTGTTGCGTATTTCACGATGATATGGTCGTTCTCGAGCTCGGCGATCGCTTGCTTTACTTCCTCGGTCGGAACGGCAAGCATGGTTGCGATCAACTCTGCATCCCTTCGCGCGTCTTCCTTCAGCAGTTCAAGCACTTTCAACTGTAATTCGGTCATTGTATAACTCCTTCCAGTACGACTGCGATTATAAAGAATATTTTACAACGTTTTTGAATCCCGTGCAATCAATGCCTAAGGCTGATGCCTGTTTTAATGCCGCTTCCGCCCCCTTGCAAAGGGACTAGTGCCTGCCTAAATGAACGTAACCCCGCCTTTCTCCCGATGTCTTGCAAAAATAAAAAAAGACCCCGGCGGGGTCTTTACATGTAATACGGCTGCCCGTTTTGCTGCTGGCCGGACTGCTGCTGCATATTTGGCGTATAGAGCGTTTGGCTTTGCTGCTGCCCGCCGAGCGTTTGCTGCAAAAACTGATTCGTTTTTTGCTTTGTTTGCTGATATTGCTTGGCTTGCTTATCCAGCTCCTGACGAAGCACCGGCGAGGAGGTATTGTACATGTTCGCCTGCTGCATCGCTTGGAACAGCTGCCCCTGAAGGGATAAAGTGCTGTCCGTCAATTTCGTGAACAGCTGGCGAATATCCGGGCAGGTTGATTCCGTTGCGGCAGTCGCGTATTCACGGACAACTCTTTTTAAATCTGAGAGGATCGAGCTCGCCAAATCCTCTTCCGTCAAAATCGATTGCTTTTGTTGCTGCTGATACATAGCGTCTTACCTCCTAAGCGTTAGTTGGATAGCCTTATTGCTGCGGTTGGGTTGGAGCCATTTGCTGGTGATGCGAGATCGCATGCAGCAGCGAGTCATAATGCTGTTGATGCGTTTGTATCATTTGCAAGCCTAAATTTTTCAAAGCAGGCGTCGTGCCTGTTGCTACTAATGCCGCACATTGCTTCATTAACAAATCCTCGTTGGACATAGAGTCTGCAATGTACTCCAGCTCTTTCCCTGTCATTGGCTGAATCATAAATCATCCTCCTTATTTCGGTACTGGCTTGCTATGCGATGCTAATCCATTTTTTTCGTGCCAAACGTATTATGAGCAATATTTCCTTTATTTATGTACTCTCATTGAGGTCAAAATTGCCCGAATGGATCAAATTGAATTTCACCTCGATCTTCATCTGGTTTGGCTTTGGTTTCCATTTCCCTCCCTTGCAGTTTTGTTTCCAATAGGCTGTATGGTAACGGTAGAGATGATGCTCCAGCTGGAATAAATCCATGCCATTGGATTGGCCTTTGCGATAGGTTTCCCCGATCTGCTGCTCAACCCGGTCTTCGATCGATGCGACCAGCTCAGCTTCACTCAAAGTTCCGTACAATTCATCAATCTGGCCTTTCATACTGACCTGCAGCGAAAAATCGGCCTCTCCGTCATTTATGCTTGCCTTCAAATGGCTATTGGATGAAACGACCGCCACGGTCGCCCTGCCTTCGTTGCCGATCGCGTCAAATAAGTAATTCTGGAACTCGGGATTGACCCATCGCAAGCCCCTAGCATCTGATTCCGTCATAAAACCGAGATAATTAAGCTCTCTATATACAAAAATGCCATCAAATAATTGAATCTTGAGCGGCTGTTTCTTTCTTTTCCAAAAATCCTTGTTTGCAGTCAGCGCGGGTAATGTCGTCGTCATGGCCGGCTCCTTCAAGGTCTGCACGGCGAGCTGCATCGCGTAGGGACGAATAAAACTTCTTTGGCTGTTAAGCGGGTTGGGCGAATACATTATGCTGTTTAGGGGCGATTGATCAAAAAAAGTATCGGTTGTAAAAATATTTTCGATCGTTCCTCTTGTTCCGAACATCAATGAAGTATACCGTGACGCCCGCTGACGGTTAAGCCCGTCCAAAATGTCTCGCATTTTAAACATGGCTCTCTCCTGCACGACAACGGTCTTCAAATGCTCCAGACTAAGTATGGCTTGTCCTGCCTGGGTCAAATCATTCAGCGCAAGCAGAATGGTATCGCCTTCGCCTTTACCGATCCACACCGGGTTAGGGTCAGGCTGGACAGTTTCCGTTTTCGCGATCAGTCCGAATTTGATCATTTGGGCATAAACGACGTAATGGCCTTCCGAGTAATCAATGCCCAGGGATGAAATATAGCTCACATCCTCTAAATTGATTTCATCCCAGCAGCCCTCAAGCAGCAAAGAGCTGAACATCAGCCCGATTAACGCCGCCCTTTTCCAAACAAAACGGCGCCTCTTAGCCAGCCATGCAGTATCCATTACTTATCCCTCCTTCCGCTTCGAAGCTTCCAGGGCAATTGCATCAGCGCAGGAACCAATTGCTTGAAGCGAAGCGGCGCAAGCGGCTCTAAATAGGAACGTCCAAAAGATTCCAGCGTGCATAAGTAAATAAGGACCGCGAAGGTTCCCACAAAAAAACCAAAAATCCCAAGCACCGATGAACAAATAAGAATCAGGTAACGAATAATGCTCACCGATCCGCTTAAAGACTGATTGACGAGCGTAAACGTTGACACTGCGGTAACCGCGGCCATGACAAGCATGGTCGGGGAAGTCATTCCCGCGCGAATCGCCGCATCCCCGACGATTAATCCGCCAACGACCGAAACCGTTTGTCCAACCGCTCTCGGCAGCCTGACTCCCGCCTCGCGGAAAAGCTCAAACATGGTGAGCATCATGAACATTTCCATCGTTGAGGACAGCGGTAAGCCGATTCTAGAAATGGTTATCGTCGCGAGCAGCGTAAACGGAATTTGATCCGTATTGAATGCCGACAGCGAAATCCAAAAGCCTGGCAGGCACATAGCCAACACGAGGCCGACAACTCTTAAGAGCCTCTCCAGCGACACGTAGTAATACGGTAAATGCGCATCCTCCGGCGATTTAATGAGCAGCAATAAAGTTCCTGGCGCAATAAGGGCCGACGGCGAGCCGTCCACTAAGATGGCTACCTTACCTTGCATCAGGGACTGAACGACATAGTCGGGACGTCCTACATATTCGATAAGCGGAAACAAGGAAAGACGATGGTCCGACAACAGCTCCTCCAGCTGGCTTCCCCCGCTTAATGATGGGATCTCGATACGGCTCAGCCTTCTTCTTGCTTCCTTAACAAGCTCAACTTCAGCAATGCCCTCCATATAGATCAATGCGATTTCCGTTAAAGACTCGCTGCCGATACGATTATATTCCACATGCATATCCGGCGTTCGGAGCCGCTTGCGAACTAAGGCGACGTTCGTAGCCAACTGCTCGACAAAGCCGTCGCGAGGCCCTCTAACGGATACCTCCATCGTTGATTCCTCCGGGCTTCTGCCCGGTTGATCCGCGATATCGAACTCAAATAGTCCTTCCAGATTTTCAAACGACAATATAACGCTGCCTGCAAAAAGCCGCGCGTACAAATTGCTTCCGTTCGGGCCGGGTTTTATTCTGCTGAACAACATGCTGGGCCTATGGGTATCGGCCTCGTCCACTTTTGAAAACGATCTGAGCTGCTCTGCCCATTTTTCCAGCTGCGGAAGCAGGCCTAATTGCATTTGTTGATTATCGATTAATCCTTCGCAATAAAACAAGATGACATGTAGAGGCCCGTGTACGTCTAAGGTGAGCTCATATTCAATCACGTCATGGCAGCCCTCCAGATTGGATCTGAGTTGGTCTATTGTCATGCCGCCGCTGATTTGTTGTTCATGGTTTTCATACCGGTCTTCGTTATTCATGATTGCTCTGCCTCCTCGGAGCCGCTTATGACCATACGCTTATGCTTTTTATTATCTTTCTCCCTCTTCAAGAGGGATATAAGCCATAAGATACTGATTACCGTAACGATGAAAATACCGACATATTGAAAATACATGGCCAAAAGTTTTTTGAATTGAAGCATATGGTTAATGCCGAAGCCAGAGACAATCAATATGAACAAACCTAAGACTGACGGTGAAATCCACTTTCTTTGCAGACGGCGCATAGGCCCGAACTCAGACAGGATATGTATCGAGATGGCCAATCGGACAAGCGCACCGGACATCCACTGAAAAATCGCAAAAAAATCAACATGCTCGAAATATTTGCCAATCGAGACCAGCCTCCATTGCGAAAATGCCGGATAACGCATTTTCTCCGCTTCCGCAGGACCAAATTCGGCTATGGCCCCCATTACCGGACCGAGTGTGAGCATGGCCAAAAACAAGACGAGAAAAATGAAATGCCACCGTTTGAACCTTCCTTTTAAATGATGTTGAATGAGTAGGATTCCAAACAGCTCGCAAGAGGAGGTTAGCGTAAACAAAATACCGTAAAGGACGGGGTTTATGCCATTCTCAAGCATTGGCAATAAAAAATGGTAATCCTTATGAGGCATGTTCGCGGACATGACGAAGTCACCCAGCAGCACCACAATCGGCAATAAAATACAACTCGCATATGCAATCGTCCGAAGTCCTGAAACGGATGCGAACAAACATAATCCAAGAAATACCGCGCAGACGACAACAGAAGGCGTATGGGGCAAATAGGTAGTCGCCGTCCAGGATGCTGTCGTAATAAGCGTCTCGAGCGCCATACATAATTGAGCAAGCAAAAATACGGCCAGCAGCAGCATCGCAATCCAGCGGGGAAAGAAGCCGCTTAGCCATTTGTCGACGGGCATTCCGTTCATTCGCTTCAAAATCCCGTATACCGGGAACACCGCCCATGGCAGTACAATGACAAGCTCTCCGAACACGGATATCCATGCGTCTCTTTTTGCGGCATCCAGCAGCAAAGGTACAACCAGAACATGGTTTACGAGACCCACGGACAAAATCATCATTAACATTGTAGGTAAAATACCGAATGGCTTGATTTTCATTTACCAATCACTTCCTTACAAAATAATGTTTCCCGTTATGCGCACCGCAATGCATCTTAAAATCGTTTTTGCAAACAAAAAAATATGCCCCCGCCGGTAAATGGCGATGAGCATATTTTTCTCTCATTAAGGGATATGAACCGTCTTCACGTGGTCAAAATGCAAGAAAACGGCATTCCCGCTGGCGTTTGCAAGTTCGATCATATTTTGGTCTACGCTTTTCAAGACACCGATTTTATTTGAATTTTCGCCTAAATCGAGCACGACAAATTCACCGATTAGTTTGCGCAGCTGTTGATCGAACGTTCTAGCCAGTGTAAGCGGGGAGGGTCTTAAGGGGAATTGCTCTGGTGTCAACGTATACGGCGTTAGGTTCGGATGATAAGGAATCAAATATTTCATATGCTGCAGCGAAACGATAACCGTATGGTAGACGGGGGAGTAGAAAACAAAAAAATCATTCATTACCGTAGTCAGATAGCCATGGATCGATTGATTGCCGGTGATATAAATTTCAGAGAACATGCCTTTGGCATTCATTAATATTTTGCGGTAAGAGACTGGATCGTTATAGGGTTCAAAAGGCATCTCCGGAGCATCGTACTTTTCTTCTTCTTGCGTGGATACGCGAAGCTGCTGTAAATGAATGAGCGGTATATATAGAAATCGAGTCCCGTTATGGAGAACTAATATATCTTGACCAAACTCGATTAGTTTACCACGTATTGGCGCTACTTTACCTGAAATCTCCAATTCGACCTGATGGTCCAGCAGCGGATGACGGTTTTTCATGCGATCAACCTCCTTTCATCCGATTAGGTTGTTGAGCCAGGCAAGGGTCTAGCCCTTGCCTGGCTCAAGCTATTAACCTTTTTTAACCGAACGACGTGTCAGATTGGTAGCTTTGACGGATGCTGCATTTGCACGGCTTTTGCCGCCGCTGCGGTTGCCTTGTGTTCTATTTCCACTTCTATTGTTGTTTTTGTTATCGTTTTTGTTGTCATTTTTGTTGTCATTTTTGTTATCGTTTTTGTTGTCGTTTTTGTTGCCGCCAGAGCGGTTACCGCCAGCTGCTTGAATCGTTTTGATATGATCTTTCTGGATTTGTATGGCTTCTTTTCCAGCTACCAGAAGGACAAAATCGTCTCCTACTTTCGCAATAAAGCCTTCAACTTTCTCCGGGCCGCCCGAGTTAATTTGTACGAATTTTTCGTTAAACGAACGAATGACACCATCGAAGTTTCTCGCATTTACGAAATCGGTGTCACGGCGTCTGCTTTTATGGCCGCTTTTGTTTCCGCTTTTGTTTCCGCTTTTGTTTCCGCTTTTGTTTCCGCTTTTGTTGCCGCCGCTTTTGCCGCCGCCGACTTCCGTAATGCTCTTCACATGGCTGGTTGCGACATAAACGACACCTTCTCTTGTTTTTACTACAAGGTAATCACTTTTTACGGCAAGAAGCTTGCCTTGAATAGAACTTGGGCCGCCCCGGTTGATTTTAACGTTTTTGCCTACTAAACTATGAAGAAAATCGTCATTTTCACCGTTGCTTCTGTGGCTCTTGTGGTTGTTATTGTTAAAATCAGATTGACCAGCAACATAATAATGATGGTTACAGCAGTAATTCATAAAAAAATCCCTCCGATAATTTTATTAGTAGTTTTGAAGCCTTCCATATAACCGACGTGTTGACAGTGTCACCAGCATCTTTTATTCTTTGCTCTGCATCCCTCCAATACTTAATTCACTGCATCTATCATGAGGAGCGTTATGTAATATAATTATATGTATCCCCTATAGCAGTGGTACTAGATTAGTATCTATTTCTTAAAGAATGAGCAACTACCCGTTACGAGAAGTAGGGTCTGGACATAGGTTATAGTAGCTTCAAAAGTATCCACATAATAGGAGGCAAAATGAATTGGCTCAAAATAAAAAACGCAAGCAAAAGAAATACGCAAAAGCAGCTAGCAACAAGGTTGAGCAGCTTATGGGCGGCAATCGTTCGATAGGCGCGGGTTCACACGGAAATCGCACGCAAGGGAATGTTTCTGGCGGGAGTCTATCGGCTGGCAGCCTTTCAGACGGGAATCTTACAAGCGGCAATCTTACTAGAGGCAATCAATTGGTTGGTAATCTTACTAGTGGCAATATTACAGCTGGCAATCGCACTGGCGGAAGCCCTTCAAGCGGCCATCGAACGAACGGCAGCTTATCGGAAGGTGGCATTCCTTTTTATAATTCGCCGCCCTTGCTGCTTGAATCCTCCGATATGCAGCCCAGCTTTATATGGGAAATCAAGCTGCCCTAATTTGCTGTGACCATCTGGGCATAAGCCGAATACGGTATAAGAACAAAAGCCTATCGTCTAACGGTAGGCTTTATCTTTTGCCTCGGGAGATGGTTAGATGGCTGCTAAAACCCTGCCTGTGCGTACGATTCGCATAAATGATTCGGATCTTCAAGAAATTAAGGGCAACGCCTGGGGACGATCCTTCAAGCCGGCTGCGCTCGAGATGGATAATGAAACCTATAAAGCGGAATTTGGTTTACGGGGTGGCCATACGCGCAACTACTCCAAAAAATCTTACGAAGTTCGCCTTGAAGGCGGCAAAACGCTGCATTGGAATGCAGAATATGATGATCCGTCCATGATGCGCAACGCGCTTTCTTTTTACTTCTTTAATAAAATAGGAGTGCCTTCTCCTCTAACGAACCACTTCTGGCTTATCATAAATGGCGTTCCGCAGGGCGTGTATTTGGAAATTGAAGCGGTCGATCGTCTTTTTTTCAAGAAAAGAGGGATTGGTTACCGGTCACTTCTTTACGCGGTCAATGACAGCGCCGATTTCAGCTTGATAGACCCCGTCTCCAAGGATAGAAAGCCTTCTCTATTTGATGGGTATGAGCTGATGAAAGGGAAAACGGGGACAAAGGGCCGACTTGTATCGTTCGTGCGCAATTTGAATCGCATGTCCGGTAAGAAGCTGGGCATACACACGGTAAGGCGGTTAGATGTGTCTCAATATTTATTATGGCTTGCCGGTGCCGTGTTAACGGGGAATTATGATGGGTTTGATCAAAACTATGCCCTATACGAGCACAGCGCAAGCGGAAAATACCGCATTATTCCGTGGGATTATGAAGGAACCTGGGGGAGAAATTGTTACGGCAAGCCATGCGGAAGCGATCTCGTTAGGCTGCAGGGCTACAATACCTTGACCGAGAAGCTTTTTACTTTTCCAGCCTGCCGCCGAAAGTATAGGGCAATTATCAAAAGACTGCTGCAAACGGATTTTACAGCGGAAAAGCTGGAGCCTGTTATCTCCAGCATGCATGAAAGGCTGTCACCTGCCATTCGCGGCGATTACACCCGCAAGGCAAGCTATGATACTTTTCTGTCGGAGCCCTCCTTCATTCACACCTATATTGAAGAAAGGCGGGAAATATTGCAGAACTCGCTGCGGAAATGGGTTTAACCCACTTCCGCAGCCTGTTCAAAATATATTCATGCTCATATAGCGCTCACCCGAGTCCGGAGCGATGCAAAGCACGCGCTTTCCTTCGCCCAGCCGCTTTGCAATTTGCATTGCTGCCCAGACGGAAGCGCCCGATGACGGACCGAGCAGCAAACCTTCGCGTGTGGCAAGCGCGCGCATCGTTGTCAGCGCGTCCTCATCGGACACTTGAATAATTTCGTCATAGATGGAAGTATTGAGTATGGCAGGCACAAAACCTGGGCTTGTACCGACCAGCTTATGCGGCCCCGGAGCGCCGCCCGATAATACAGGCGATCCCTGAGGCTCCACTACAGCTACATATAAATGCGGCAATGCTTCCTTAAGAGCTTCTCCTGTACCGGTTATCGTGCCGCCAGTGCCCGCGGTTGCGACAAAAGCATCAAGCTTCCCGTCTACTTGCTCCATGATTTCGATCGCCGTCGTCAATCGATGAATTTGCGGGTTTGCTTGATTTTCGAATTGATTGGGAATGAAGCTGCCTGGATGCCGCTCGCGAAGCTCCTCCGCCTTGCGAATGGCCCCTGGCATTCTCTCCGCAGCCGGCGTTAATACGACCTCGGCCCCGTAGGCCTGAAGCAGCTTAATTCGCTCTGCAGTCATATTGTCAGGCATAACCAATATCATCTTGTAGCCTCTGGCCGCCGCATTCATGGCCAGCCCGATTCCCGTATTGCCGCTCGTCGGCTCAATAATCGTATCCCCAGGTTTGATTAACCCCCGCTTCTCTGCATCATTAATGAGAGAGAAAGCCGCTCGGTCCTTTACGCTTCCGCTCGGATTAAAGCGCTCCAGCTTGACGCATACCTCGGCACTGCCTTCCTCCTGAAGCCGATTCAGCTTTACGACTGGGGTATTTCCAATTAACTGCGTGATGTCTGTAACGATTCTTGGCATACTTGTCCTCCTTTCCGTACTTGTTAAGCTTGCTGCTGCTGCGCCAGAAATGGCCTGATGAGCCACCAGCCTGCGATCGGAACGACGCCTACCGAAAACAGCAGCCACGTAATCGCGGCCGTGGAATGATTCAGCGGCAGTACGATGAGATAGGACGACAAGCCAATGACTCTTCCCAGCACGAGTCCTGCCTCGCGAAGAACTATAAACTCCTCCCGCTCCCGCGCGCTCTCTTCGGATTGCCCGATTAAATCAAATACCCTGGAGGTCATCGGTATAATGTAAAGCGGCATGAATAGGGAAGTTCCGATGCCGAACATCAACAGCGTCGCATAGGTAACCTTCCAAAACAGCGGTAAAATAACGATGGCGATCATGATCACACCGATCAGCATCGCCAGCTTTCGATTGTTTTTTTTGAGCATCTTGCCCACGGCCCAGAAGCTGAATAGGGCAACGAGCGAGGTAATGAGCGAAAAGGTTCCCAGCTTGCTTTCGTTTTGCGTGGCCACGTAAACCGTTAGACCGACCAGAAACATAAAAACCCCTTCGCGGACGCCCTGCGCCGCAATCGCGGGAAATATACGACGCCAGGGGTTACCTTTTTGCATCAGCTGCTGGATGCCATGCTTCCAATTGTATACGCCCTCGACATGCCGCTTCTTAAGCCAGAAACTCAAAATAACGCCGATCGAGAAGATAACGAGCGATATCGTAAAAATAAGCCGATACCCTTGTTCTCCCTGCATCGATGTTATAAGCAAACCAGAAACCCAAGGCGCCACAATCCCTGCTGCCGAACCTAGCAAGCCTGCCCATCCGTTATAGCGGTCACGGTTATCCGGATCCGTTACTTCAAAATAGACTACATTGAACGCAATCCAAAAAAAGCCCAGCGCCATGCCGTTCAAAATGCCTAACGGCACATAATACACCTTTGCTTGCTGGCCTAAAAGCAGAACGGTGCAATAAAAAACGCCCGATAAAATGATGCCTGCGCGCAGGCTGTTCATTTTATTATGCTCTTTTACCCATTTGCCGGCAACGTAGAACGTTAATCCGCTCATGACATACTGCCCCATCGTATACCATCCGATCAATGTGTACGACTGGCTTGCTTTCCATAAATAAACCGGGACGAATGTCCCGGACAGCGCGTTAGCTACGCCGTAAAGAGCTTGAACTATGAGCAATAAAACTGCTTGTCTATCCAAGGTTTTTGCCAAAACGCTTCCTCCTGCCGAAGGATAGAGCAAGGCTTCAAAGCCTGTCTATCCCTTTTCATTTCGGAATTACGTTTTGTAAGGTTCCCCTTTTGACAGCCCACCATGCCCGTCCAATTTATCCAGTGCCGTCTACTCGTTAGGCGTTAAGCGTTTGAGCATTTGCTCGCGGTCGCTTTGGCTTAGCAAAGAGGACGTGTGGTAGCAAGCCGGACAAACATATAAGAGAAGAGTAAACGGAGTCGTTAACACCGGTCCGCCAAGCGAGGGCGCAATTCTAGACTCAAATTGCTGCTCGTCAAAGCGCTGTTCGCCTGCCTCAACCATGTAGGAGCGGCATACCGGACATTCCGGCACTTCATCCTGATCATCAAGCACGCGCTGCACGGTCTCTTCTACAGCAAAGCGCGAGGTATCCGCGCTGCGGTAGCCATCGCCCTGCTCCAGCCAGCGCTTATGATTCGGATCATCGGAATAATCCTCCTCCGTCTCTTCATCGAGATCATCCTCTGACCACTCATCCTGCTTGGATGCGGGGCCGTTGGCGGCTCTATGGGCATCGTTGATTTTCAAGGCCTGAACCGCTCTTTCATGCTCGTCGGCTTCTACCTCTTCCTCATCATAGCCAAGTTCAATCGTCCGGTAAGCACTTAGTTCATTATCGCAGTGCGGGCAATGCGTCTCCGGACCGATCTCTTCATCCCATACGATTTCCGTTAAACACCATGGGCAAATCAAATGCTCTTCCATTTTCTCTTCTCCTCTAATGGTTCATTAAATAAACGATACCGAATGCAAAAAATAAAATAGCGACAACGGCTAAAATTTTCCATAAATATTTCAAAATGGCTTCCCCCGAGTTAAATAATGACCGTGGCTCCGATGACATAGGACAGCGAAATCGAAATAATCATCGCTATGAGCCCTACTGCGCGGTTATCGCGGGCGATCTCATCGTCAATTCGGAATACGGGCGTTAGAAATTCGAATAAAAAATAAGCGGCCATCAAGATGATAAAACCGAATGCGCCCCAAATCAGGCTTTGATAGACCGAATCATTGGATTCAATCGAGAATCTGAAAATATTGCAGATCCCGAAAATTTTACCGCCCGTCGCCATGGCAACGGCAACGTTCCCTTTTTTGATCTCGCTCCAGCATTTATATCTCGTTACGAGCTCAAAGCAGGATAAAAATACAATGAGTGACAACACGGCAACCGATACATAAACGAGCGAGGCAGCATACGGGTTGCTAAGCAGCTTGTCGACTTCATTACTCATTCAACGATCCCCCCATTACCTTGCGATCTATTGGCGAGGCGGCTGCACGCTATTTTAGCTCTGCAACCGTCACGCCTACTCCGCCTTCGCCATAGTTGCCGAGCCTGAAGCTTTTTACATGGCTGTGCTTGCGCAAGTATTGCTGGATTCCCGTCCGGAGCACACCTGTGCCTTTGCCGTGAATAATGGCAACCTGCGCCAAGCCTGACAAAAAGGCTTCATCCAGAAAACGGTCGACTTCGAGAATCGCTTCTTCCAGATTTTCGCCGCGTAGATCGAGCTCCATCTTGAAATTCTCTTCTTTGGAGCGTTTAAGGCTGGCTGCCTGCTTAGGCTGCTGCGTTTTGGAGGCAGCGGCTCCCTTGAGGAGCTCCAAATCATCCAGGGCGACTTTCATTTTCATGATGCCAAGCTGTACCGTAGCATCTGAGCCGTGAATTTCCACGACGGTGCCCTTCTGGTTCAAGCTGTACACCGTGACTTCATCGCCTGCTTCAATCTTTGCCGTTTTTGCTGCGGTTTTCGTACCGCCCTTTTTGGCTTTCTGCAGCTCAGGCGCTGCTTCATCCAGCTTGCGGCGCGCTTCAATAAGCTTATGCTCCTTGATCGAAGCGCCCTCTTCCATGGCCAGCTTGCGCAAATCGGCGATAATTTGCTCCGCTTCGCGCTTCGCTTTCGCGACAGCCTCACGCGCCTCATCCTGCGCTTTAAGGAGCAGCTTTTCCTTTTGCTCCTCGAACCGCAATCGCTCAGCCTCATGGCGCGCCCGGAGCGTTTCCATCTCACGGCGCAGCGATTCCGCCGTCTGGCGTTCCGTTTCGGCGCCCAGCCGGTTCTCCTCAAGCGAGGCAATCATATTTTCGACACGTTGGTCCTCTTCGCTAACCTCGCCTCTTGCGTGTTCGATAATCGAACGTTTAAGACCCAGCCGCTCAGCAATCGCAAATGCGTTGCTTCGGCCTGGCACGCCAACAAGCAAACGATAGGTAGGACTGAGTGTGGCAACATCAAATTCCATGCTCGCATTAATAACACCCTTGCGATTATATGCATATGCTTTAAGTTCGCTATAATGCGTAGTTGCTACGATTCGGCTTTCCATCGCATGCACATGCTCCAGGATAGCAATGGCAAGCGCGGAACCTTCGGCAGGATCCGTACCCGCCCCTAGCTCATCCAGCAGCACTAAGCTTTTGGAGGTCATCGTCCCCAGAATGCGGATGATGTTCTTCAAATGGCTGGAAAACGTACTTAGGCTTTGCTCAATGCTTTGCTCGTCGCCGATATCCGCATAGATCGCGTCAAAGACGCACAGCTGGCTTCCGTCTTCAGCCGGCACGAATAAACCCGACATCGCCATTAAGCTGAGCAGACCTATTGTTTTTAGGGATACGGTTTTACCGCCCGTGTTCGGGCCCGTAACAATAATAGCGGTATATTGATTGCCCAGCTCTACGTCGATCGGCACAACCTGATCCGCGGCAATCAGCGGATGCCGGCCCCGCTTCAGCTTTAGAAAACCTCTGTCATTCATGCGCGGCAGCGTAGCTTTCATGCCGTGTGCTAGCCGTGCCTTGGCGTAAGCAAAATCAATTTGCCCCAGCAAATCCAAGTTGAAAATTAAATCCTCCACATAATCCGATGCCAAAGCGGTAAGCTTCTGCAATATTTTCTCGATTTCCCGCAGCTCGCCCGCTTTGAGCTCCCGCAGCTTGTTGTTCATTGCTACAATAGCCTCCGGCTCGATGAACAGCGTTGCGCCGGATCCTGATTGGTCATGCACGATACCGCCAAAATGGGAGCGGTATTCCTGCTTGACCGGAATCACATACCTATCGTTGCGCAGCGTTACAATCGAGTCCTGCAGCATTTTTTGCACGGAAGACGAGCGGATCATTTGATCCATCTTCTCGCGGATGCGCGATTCTCCGTTCCGCAGCTCGCGCCTAATCGAAGCTAAAGCAGCGCTCGCGCTGTCCATGACCTCAGCTTGATCATCGATGCATTCAAATATCGCATCCTCCAGCTGCTTATGCTCGCTAATCTGCTCGGCAATATGCTGCAGCATTGGGATTGGGTTATCTTCATGCAATACGCTGATATGCTTCTTGACCCGGCGCCCGCCGCGAGAAGTCGCCGCAATATTGAGCAGCTCCTCCGAATTAAGCGTACCGCCGATGCGCGCGCGGTGAAGCGGCGCGGTAATATCAACGACGCCTCCAAACGGCGCGCTGCCTTTGAGCCGGTCCGCCGTGTAGGCTTCATCGGTAGCCTGCAGCGTTTTCTTAACCGCTTCCAGGTCCGTCACCGGCTGAAGCGACTCCGCAATCGACTTACCGAGCGAAGTAGCCGCGTGCTGTGACAATCTATGTATGATTTTAGGAAATTCAAGTGTCGTCAATATTTTAACGTCCAACAAATAACACTCCTCTCGCCTTCTTATTATAGCCGAACCGCGGCATTGATGCACGAACTCAGGCTAGATCTCATACATAAATGATTCACAGTTGGTCACAATATAAACGAACGAGCCGTCTTACGATGTAATTTTCGCAATGCATGACGAAAAAGAAGCCGCCCGGCGGTTTCCTATCGTAAAACTTAAGGAGGTTTGTGCAATGACTTTTTTGGGACATGTGGTACGGTTTATAGTTGCTGCGCTTGTGTTAATGCTGGTCGGGTTCATTGTTCCCCAGTTTAGCGTCGGTGGCTTCTGGAGCGCCTTTTTTCTTGCACTTGTCATCGCCGCGCTTGGATGGATAATTGAAGGTATATTTGGTAAAAGGGTTACGCCCTTCGGTCGCGGCATCGTTGGCTTCCTCGCCAGCGCAGTCGTTATATGGATCGCTCAGTTTATCGTTGGAGGCGTAAGCGTTACGCTGCTTGGAGCCATTTTGGCTGCTTTGGTCATCGGAATCATCGACCTGTTCATTCCGGTCAGCACTCCATATGAAGCCGGCAGACGAAATCACGATTAAATCAAAAAGTGCCTTGCATGACAAGCTTGAAAGCCCTTGATTACCTGAGAAGGCGATTAAGGGCTTCTTGCCGCTTAGGTTTTCTTCATAGTATATTCACAGCTTCTTCAATAGTTTGACATATGGTATCACTGCATTTGCCTGCGATATAAGTTACAATAAATAGAAACCGGCTGAGAAAGCAAAGCCGATATTTGAAAGGGGAAGCACTGCAAATGAAAAAATGGTTACTATTCGCAAGCGCATTATGCCTAGTATTCGTTATTGCCGCATGCGGCGCGAACACTACAAAAGAGGATAATCAAGAAGCCAGCACAACCACCGCAGACAGCGGAGCAGCATCCTCGGATCTTGTTATCACGGCATCTAACTGGAAGTTTGATCAGAAGGAATATAAAATCAAAGCTGGAGAAACGGTTAATCTAAAGCTTGATTCTGTTGACGGCATGCACGGCCTAGAGATCAAGAACACGGATTACGAAGTCGCTACCGGCAAAACGGTGCCAGTCAGCATCAGCGAGCCTGGAAGCTACGAAATCGTGTGCACGGTTCCTTGCGGCGCGGGACACCGCGAAATGAAAGCTACGCTTGTGGTTGAATAAATCAATTTCAAGGTGAAAAGGGCTGTTCCAAGGTCGACAACGACCAGCGGAACAGCCCTTTTCCAATACTCCTGCTACTGCTTCGTCAACAAACGTACTAGCTGTCTTTTTCCGTGAAATATTTACGTATAAAATAAGTCGGCGTACAGCTCCATGCGTGACAGTAGCTGTTGACCAAGTTGCTGCCGTAGGGCGACAGCTTCTTGTCGCTTGGATTGTAAAGCTCCCAGAACGTATCCGCCCCGTCCTTGATCATCTCGCCCCAATAAGCCCGAATTTCCTCCAGCGCCTTCTCCTTCTTTCCGCACAACAGCAGCGCCTCGATGAGATGGTGATAAAGGTACGGCGTAGACATTGAAATCGCCGGCGGCTGCTCGAATAAGCGGTCCAGCAGCGCTGCGCTTTGCTCCGGTTCCAGCACCTCGGCCAGCACCATCCAGATTTGCGTTGCCCAGGATACTTGAGCCTTGGAGCCGCTTGTAAAGAAACCTTGCTCCTTATCCCATAGATGCGTAAGCGCTGCGTCTGTCGCTTGCTTAATCGCCAAGGAGATAAAAGCCTGCGCATCGCTGTCACCCAGCCCTGAAGCTAGAGCTAATCCTCTTTTCAGGCAATAGATCAGGACAGCCTGCGCGCCTGCCTGCTTATTCAGCTCTTCATGCCAATCGAGGAAGCAATACCAGGTATCGTCATCCTTGACAATGCCTCGCTCGTCAAGACGCTGCAGGCCAATGCGAAGCTGCTCCGCCGCAATCGGCCACAGCTCATCAAGCGTATCGCGATCCTTCGTCGCCTCATAATAGTCATACAGGGTAGCAACGAAAAACAGCGCATAATCATATAAATAGATGTCATCTATAAAAGGGGAAGGCTTCTCATATAAACAAGCGCCTACCTGCCCATCCTCAAGCAGCATTCCGCCAAAGAGATACAAGCATCTTTTGACCAGAGCGTTGCTGTTGAAGGTTTCGTAATTCGCGAGCGCCTGAAGCCGAAGATCTCCGATCCAAAGTCTCCGGTCCCGCTTCGGGCCATCCTCGAAAACGGTATGCATGCAGTCCTGGAGCGTCTTAATGCCGATGCGGTCAAGCTCCCTCAGCTCCTCGGACATATAATCCGGAAGCGGCTTCACCTGTGCAACATCACCCGAGGTTACTGTGGTGCAATGCACCTCCGGAAACGAAATACTGTAACGCTGAGACGCCGCGAGCACGATGATTTTCAAGTAACGGAAGGTATAGCGCCTAGGCAGGGTAATCGTTCCCGGCAGCACATCCACGTTTACGATTTCATCCTGCAGCCACGATCGGCTCAGCCAGCCATCGTAATCGTCAAAATCCTCTCCAATCTCGCAGGGCATTTCCCCAAAAATCAATTTCAAGCGAAGAGGGGCATCGGCATTGCTGTTTACATTAAGAATCGACAGTGTAAGGTAACCGACATGATGGTCACCGAAATCGAGCGTAACGCTATCGCCTTTGCCCAGTACGCGGCCTGCCAGTTCTTCGGCTGCGCCAATGCGCTCCGTTCGCCAGCCCTGGAATGCCCCGGCATCTTTCACGACGTCTATGATATGAGCCGGATAAACCTTCTTTTCATATAAATGTGGAATTAGCGACTCTGCCCGTTCCACGAAAGGTTGATTCACCTGTTTGCTTTTCATTGTCCGATCTCCTGTTCCTTCATAATAATGTCCTGCATCCTGCCTGCTCTCAAAAGAAAACGGGGGTTTCCCCCCGCCGCCTAAACCTATGGATCAGCCCTTCACGGCTCCCACCGTCATGCCGCCGACAAAATATTTTTGCAAAAATAAAAAGGCAATGAGCAGCGGCAGCGCGCATAAGAAGCAAGCTGCGAAAAGGACGTTCCACTGCGTCGGATTTTGCTGATCGCCGAGGAATCCCAGCATCGCCAGCGGCAGAGGCGAATCCGCTGCTTTGGAAATAAAGATCATATTAAAGAAGTAGTCATTCCATATCCATACGCCCTGCGTGATGACGACGGATACCGTTACCGGAATCAGCAGCGGGAATACGACGAGCCAGAAGCGGCGGAACAGCCCCGCACCGTCGATGTGTGCTGCCTCCTCCACTTCTTCGGGAACGCCGCTTCTAATGAAGCCCGTGTACAAAAACGTGGAAAAAGGAAGACTGCATGTAATAAACATCAGAATCGGCGTGTACTGCGACGTAGGAATATGAAGCGAATTAATCATCTGCACAATCGGGATGAGCACCATTTGTGAAGGCACGACTAATCCCGAGAGAAAGAACAAGTACAGGAATTTGCTCCATTTGGTTTTGAGCCTCGCCATCGGATAAGCAGCCATGGCTGCAAGCAGTACGACAAAAACGACGGAAATCCCGGTAAGAACTACGCTGTTCCACAGCGCTTCCGTGAAGTGCATGCGCTCGAATGCCGTACGGTAGCTCGCAAAGGACACTTCGCTGAATAGATTAAGCGGATTGGCATTGTTTTTCGGAGCGCGCAGCGAAGTCGACAACGCAATGATAAGCGGAATCAAATTGACAGCCATGACAAGGATAACGCCGAGCTGCACGAGTGTTTTTTTGGTCACAGAGCCGATAGTCATGCCGACACCTCCCGTTTGTTCATACGGATGACAAAGGCTGCGGTAAGCACGATGATAAGGGCAAAGGAAATCACGCCAAGCGCAGATGCTTTACCGAATAGCTGCTCCGTAAAGGCCATCTTGTAAATGGAATAAATCAAGGTGTTTGTCGAAGTGCCCGGACCGCCGTTCGTCATGATGAACGGGAAATCGAAGGCCTTCAAGCCATTGATGAGACTTAGCGTAACGTTAATCGTAATCGCGGTAGCAAGCAGCGGCAGCTTCACATGCTGCAAGAGCCGCCAAGGTCCGCAGCCATCCATTTTCCCGGCTTCCAAAAGATCATTCGGTACGGTTTGCAAACCTGCAAGGAAAATAATCATCGTCGTGCCTATGTTTTTCCAGATTTCAACAAAAATAATCGCATATAAGGCAGAAGAATAGCTGCCTAGAAAATTCAAATTGTCATCGTTTATTCCGAATTTATCTAGGAAGGTTGAGATCATGCCATAATCCGGCATATATACGTAGCTCCAAATGAAACCGACAACGATCGCGCTGAATAAGGTCGGAATATATGCCAAGGAGCGGTAAATCCCTTTTCCTTTAATTTTCATGTTAAGGAGCAGAGCAAGCGCAAGACCGATCACATTGCCCAGCACGACGGTAACCAACGTATAGATCAACGTATTTTTGACGGAAATCCCTAATGTATCTCCATTAAAGAGAGCTTTATAGTTGTCCAGGCCGATGTACTGGTAAGCCTGGGAAAAGCCGTTATAGTCGGTGATACTGTATTGAAACAATCTTAGAATCGGAAAAATCCAAAAAATCAGATAGAAAATAAGGGCCGGTATCGCAAAAAAGTACATCGATTTTTTCATTACGGTCGAATTCATGTTGTTCCATCCTCTCCAGCTAACCTGGTATCGGCAGGGAAGACTTTCGTCTTCCCAGCTGATACTATCCGTTAAATAAGAAACGGTTTATTTGTTTTTCCAAAGTTCCTGGAACTTCTCGTCCATCGCTTTCGCAACGTCTTCCGGCGTCGTTTTTTGGCCGCCGATTATTTCGGCGAATTTGGCTTGCATGACATCGGAAACGCCTGCCGGCCACATTTGGTTGCTGAAATATACCGAATTGCCGTTGGTTTGATAGTTCTCGTTCACTTCTTTGAATAGTTCGTTCGTCAAAGGCACATCCTTGTACACGCTGATGGAGCTGTTAGAAGCTACAAATGCCTTGAACAGATCCGATTCGCCATCGAACAAGTAGTTCAGAATTTCCTTGGCGGCATCCAGGTTCTCCGATTTCGCGTTCAGCGCGTAACCTGCAGCGGTTGCAGCGGATACGAAGGTTGGTTTGCCCGCATCGTTGCCCGGAAGCGAAGCAAAGCCGCGTGTAAAGTCAGCTGCGCCCTTGGAAGTCATGGAGGCATAATCCCATGTGCCAGTGAACGTCATTGCGGCTTTGCCGTCGATGAACAATTGGGAAGCCTGCGCGCTGCCTGCTCCAAGTGAATTTTTTACGACGTAACCTTTATCGTAAAGCTCTTTGTACATCGAAATGGTTTTCACCCATTTTGGATCGTTAAGCGATTTTTCGCCGTTTTGAACCTTTACGTCAAAATCCATTTCATCCGGATATACCACGTTGGCAGCAATCGGATACATACCGAATTGAATCACCCATGGATCTTTATCGCCAAGCACGATCGGCGTAATGCCTGCATCCTTCAGCTTTTGGCACGCTTCAAGGAAAGAAGCCCAGTCCTTCGGAAATTCAGTCACGCCCACTTGCGCCAGCATTTCCTTGTTGTAGTAAACGCCTAGGTAATCAAGGCCCTCTGCAACTCCGTAGGGCTTGCCTTCATAGGACATATCTTCCTTCGCTCCGGTACCGATATTGTCCCAGAACTTCAGATCGGACAAGTCGGCGGCAAAGCCTGCTTTAGCGAAGTCGATGACGCCGCCGGCTGCATTTTTAGGGAAAATCCAGAAAATATCCGGTCCTTGTCCCGCTGCCAGCTTTGTGCGAACCGAAGTATTGTATTGATCGTCAGGAAGCTTCTGCACTTCAAGCGTAATGTTCGGGAATTTTTCCTTTACCAGGCGAGGCAGCGTCTCCAGCTCAAAGTCCTCTCCCTCCGAAGCTTTATTTCCGGACATCATCATCGTGAGCGTAATGGGCTCCGCTGCATCCGTTCCTGCATTTTTGTCACCCGCCTCGTTAGCGTTGTCACTTGCTGCCGGCGTATTCGCCGCATTTGAAGCACCGTTATTGGAGCTGCAAGCGCTGAGCAGAACGAAACAAAATACTAAAATTGCCAGTCCCATTGTTTTTAATGATTTCATCTGCATTTCCCCCTGTTACATCGATTGTTTGTTGCAGGCTTGCTTTGCCCTGCCATTTCATGAAGCGCTATTGCCTTGAGCACACTTTTATAATAATGTGATAAACAGTATAAATGCTTTGGCTTATTTGGTGCACTATTTTTAGATTAGACAAAAATGGGGGATACGTGTATGCTCTTTTTTAATATTAAAACCAAGCTCTTTCTAGTTCTTGTCCTAGTATCCATTGTGCCCATTATTGTCGTTACTGTCAGTTCTTATCGCAGCTATACCAAGCTCGTCAATGAACAAACCTCCCTAATCGCCTCTACAACGATCAACAACTCGGTAAAAAGCATTGAGGATATTTTGCAAAATATAGACCGCATCTCGATAACCATACTGCAGCAATCGTCCAGCGTAACCGCTTACAACACCGTCAGCGATGAGCTTAGAAAGCTGCGTAATACAAATGACCAGTATGAGATCTTTATTACCAGAGCCCAACTCAAACTCATCTTTGAGAATATACTTCTGGGTTATAATTACATTAATGGCATTTATTTATTTACTCCGGATGGGAAGTTTATCAGTTACGGAAACGGAACCGATTTGAATGTCGATTACGTACCCTTTGAAGACGAGTGGTACAAGCAGACGGTTGCCGGCAAAGGCGCGCTGTACATCGGAGATGTGGGCGTCAAGCCTTATATTATTAATGCCAAATCCTCCATCGGCTTCTCGCGGTCGCTGTATGATCCCAATACCAATGAATTTCTAGGCGTCTTTATGCTCGATTGCAGCATGAATATCTTTGCAGGCTTAAACCGTAATCCCGCGCCGAGCCTCTCCAACATTTATTTGGCTAACGAGAGCGGTAAAATACTGTTTGACGGCACCAACAGCCATATCGGCGAATATCTGCCCGATGGACTGCTGCGCAAATCCTTGGCAATGTCCGGCTCTAAGCAGCAATTCAGCGATGCCGAAAGCTTAACGGTCATCCAAGCCGTTCCGAGCAATAATTGGAAGGTGATTGCCAATATATCCGTTGCCAAAGTATATGAAGAATATGGCATTTCACAAAAACTGATTATTTATATATCGGTATCTTGCGCCGTTATTTTTCTGTTTCTTTCCTTCTTCTTATCCAATCTAATTACCAAGCCGATCATCCAGCTAACGAAGGCGATGCGCAAGAACAAATCGCAAAAATTCGTCACGGTTAAAGCCGACAAAAAAAGAGTGGATGAAATCGGCATCCTCTACCATGAGTACGGCAAGATGATGGACGATATCGATACGCATATTCGCGAGAGCTACCAGAACCGCATTTTGACCATGGATTCGCAAATGAAAGCGCTGGAAGCCCAGATTAACTCTCATTTCCTGTATAACACGCTAGAATCGATTAACAGCATTGCTGAAATCGAAGAGGTGGAGAGCATCGTTGTCATGACGAAAGCACTCGGAGATATGTTTAGGTACAGCATCAAGACCGACAGCGAATTAGTCGCAGCATCCGAGGAAATCCAGCATGTGGACAATTACATGGCGATTCAACAAATCCGGTACGGCGATAAATTATTGTTTATAAAAGAAATTGAAGAACCGATTTTGCAAAACAAAATGTTGAAGCTGCTGCTTCAACCGCTCGTAGAGAACGCGATTTACCATGGGCTTGAAAACAAACGAGGCAAAGGCAGCATCACGATCAAAGGTTATCAGAGCGAGGAAATGATCTTCTTCGAAATAAGCGATGACGGGGTGGGCATGTCACAGGAACAGGTCACGGAGCTTAGACAGCTGCTTGCCAAGCCACCGGAATTCTCGTCCATAGGCCAGCGTTCGAAGCAAAGCATTGGCATCAAGAACGTCCATTCCAGGCTTGCTCTCTACTATGGCTTGGAGGACGGGGTCACCTTTGAAAGCGAAAAAAATAAAGGCACAACCGTCAAAATTGCAGTTCCGTCTAATTGGGAGAAGAGGTGATCACACGATGTATTCATTCATTATCGTAGACGATGAACCCTTGATTCGTAAGGGGCTGCTCAAAAAAATAAATTCATTCAGCCAAGAGCTTACCTTCGCAGGCGAAGCGGACAACGGTACAGATGCTTTGGAGTTAATCCGCAGCCTCGACCCGGATATTATATTTACGGATATGCGAATGCCCGAAATGGACGGGAAATCGCTAATGAAAATCGTTCACCAGCAATACCCCGACAAAAAAATGATCGTCATCAGCGGGCATTCCGACTTCGACTACATGAAGGAGGCGATATCCGCCAAGGTCGTCAGTTATTTGCTTAAGCCGTTTAGCCGGGATGAGATCCATCGCACGCTCGAACAAGCGATCGAAGCGCTTGACAAGGAACGGTCCGTCAAGCAGGAAGTCGTATTGAAAGCAGCCGAAAACGAACAATTCAGCTATCATTCCGACATTCAATCCCTGCTGCATCTTATCATCGGCATTCATCACAGAGATAAGCTGCCTTCCTTTCTATCGCTCCGATTGAAGGAAGCATTGGCTGCGCGCTACCATATTTTGCTGACGCTTTATGCACCGGATTCGAATGTCCAGGAAATAAACGGACTGCATCGGGATTATGTTTATATCCCCCATTCCCAAAGCGATAAGCTGGCTTTCATGCTGCTCTCCTATCCGGAGGAGCAATCAGAGTCCGCCATAGTTGAGCATGCCGCACGAACGGCAGAATTGCTGATCGATACGATTAGCGTTCGGAAAGGCGGCGAAGGCTGCGTAGGCATCAGTTCCGTCATCCGTGATTTCAATATGCTGCATCAAGCGCATCTTGAAACCATTGCCGCGCTGGATCAACGGTCGATCGCTGATTTTGGCCGCTGCTACCTTTATAACAAACAGGCCGCCGCGCAGGATGTCTTGCTCTGGGAAAGAACGCATGAGCTGCTATTTCTGGTCGAATCGGGCCAAACCGCGAAGGTAAAGGAGCTCGTCCTCGATTTCTTCGCCTTTTATATCCGCCAGCCCGCAGTCTCGCTTGCTCAGCTAAAAGAGCAATGCAGAGCTATGATACAAGAGGTCAAAAAAATATTGTCTGCTTACTTGCAAACACATGCCGACGGCTCTCCTTCTTCAAGCCTGGAGTCGGTGCTGAACATTTCCTTTGATCTCGACTCCATCCGGGAGTACCTGCTCACCGTATTATCGAGCACCGCAGACCTCCTGAAGGATAGCTCAGCTTATTCATCCGAAAATGTCATCGATAACATCAAAACATATATCCACAAAAATTTTACGAAGGATTTGACGCTGGAAAAAATTTCATCGCTTTTTTATCTCAACCCCAGCTATTTAAGCTTCCTGTTCAAAGAAAAAACGGCGAAAAATTTTACCGATTATATTAACCAGCTGCGCATCGAGCAAGCAAAAACGCTTCTGAAAAACACGGATGACAAGGTTTATAGAATAGCCAAGCTTCTAGGCTTTGATAATCCGAAATACTTTTTCCGCGTATTCAAGAAAATGACAGGCCTGACCCCCGAAGAATTTCGTAAAAGCTAACGCAAGGAACAAAAACCAGCCTGCCCTCTTTCGAGGCACAGGCTGGTTTTTTGTTCCTTTATTTAAGAAATAAGGCCAACGACAACGCTATGCGTTCGGAGGGCGACAGCTGCAAGTTCAGCGCGCGTAATCGTGCCTGAAGGCTGCAATTGCTGCGCCGGCGTTCCTTTGAAAATACCGTATTTAATGGACACCGCCATCGCCGTACGGTTCTCTGCGGAAATGCCGGCCGCATCCGTGAAGCCTTGAAGCAGTCCGCTTACTTCCGTCTCGCTAAGCGTAATGTCTACCCCGGCATAACGAAGGGCGTTAGCCAGTACCGCAGCCATTCCTTCACGGGACATTGGCGTATCGGCCGTTAACGTTGAATAGCTTACCAGCCCATGCTGGCCGGCAGCTCTCACGACCGAATCATACCATTTCGCATCTGCTGCGTTTTTCTCGGGAGACAAGCCGAGCACACTAAGCGCGACCATCAGCGTTTGCGCTTTCGTTGTAGGCGCTCCCGGCTGCATTTTCGATGGCGTAACGCCGTTGACCAGCAGCAGGCTGTTCGCCTTGGCTATCTCGTCTGCATACCATGCATGTGCTGCCACGTCCGTAAATTTACGCTCAGAGGAGACGGCTGCATAGGTGCCGCTCAAGGAAACAAGCGCTTTTATGACCGTTTTTCCGCTCGCGTCTGTCGTAATTTGGCTTGGAACAGGCGTCAATGTTCCGTCATCGGCAACCAAAGCCAGGGTTGTAACCTTTTTGCCGGCTTCTTTTTCGATCGTAACGGTCGCCGTGGCATAAGATCCGTTCAATTTGCCTATTTCGATCCCCACAGGCGCCCCGGACAACGTTACGCCTTCAGCCTTGATTTTTTTCACTTTTGCTGCATCTGCTGCACTCGCTGCCGTAACCGAAACGGCTGGCGATTCCGTGCCGGTCGTACCTCCTCCTCCTGAAGAAGCCGAGGTAATGTTAAGGGTCAGCTTGTTGCTGTCCGTTACATTGCCGTCAAAGGCGGCTGACTTCGCTATGATGGCAATTGAAGCGGCTTGTGCGGTCCCGCTGAATTGCAGCGCTGCCAGCTTGCTTGTTTCATCAATAGTGATGGCTGCCAGCGTCAAGCCGCTTGTAGTCGAATCAAAACTCCAGTTATCGATATCGGCTGCAGCAGCCGCAAAAGCAGCGCTATCGGTCTTAATGACCGCGACTGGGTTTGCTTGGCCAGCAATAAGCTGGCTGGCAGTGCTGATTGCCGATTCGCTCTCGAACGCCAAGCTGTCGATACGGAGATCAGCCGCTTTGAACACGACATATAGATCATGCTTGCCCTGAAGGGCCGTATTGCTTAAATCTGCTTGAACATCGACATAGGCCAGCTCCGTAACCGGAACGGAAGCATTGGCGATGGTGTAGGACTTAGGCTGCGTCGCCGGAACCTCGATCATCGCGATAGGCGCGCTGCTTGGGGAATCCGCATGCAGGGTAATGATTCCGCCCGCAGCATCGGAGGCAACCGAAGCCTTAACGCTTTTTGTGCCTGTCAAATCCACATTCGGTATCGCCGCATAGGAACCATTCTGTTTGGATCTCACCGCATAGTATCCGCCGACTACTTTTTTCGCTTTCAGATTTTGCGCGGTGCGTTCTTTGGACACCTCGTGATAGATGACTTCATGGGAAGCAAACGCATGGTCAAACACGTTAAACGGCTTGTAGACTTGCAAATCAGCGATGGCATCGCCATTGATTTGAATGGTCTTTTCTGCGCGAATATCCTTGGAGGAAGAACCCGCCATCAAGGTATAAGCGCCATTTTCTACAATAAAGCGATTCTGGTTGACATCCCAAATGCCAAAGTCATTGGCATCAACCGAGAGGGTAACCGTCTTGGTCTCTCCGGCTGCCAGAGCGATTTTCTCGAACCCGACCAGCTGCTGCTTGGGAGCGGAATCGCCATAACCCGATTCGTTATTTTTAATATATAGCTGAACGACTTCCGACGTATTGACGGAGCCTTCATTTTTCACTTTTACGGAAACGGTAAACGGCTCATTCCCGCTTGCGCTCTCAGGCGCCGTAAAATCGCTGTAAGAGAAGCTGCTGTAAGAGAGCCCGTAGCCAAACGGATACGTAATCGGCGCATTCGTATACATATACGTCAGCTCGGACTCTATCGGATCGGCATTCGTCATATCTAACGTAAATCTCGGATCAATCGTAGCCAGCGAGGCCGTCTTGTTTCCTTCGGGAATGACATATTTGTTAATCGCCGGGAACGCGCTCATGTCGGCATACCAGGTCGACGTCAGTCGGCCCGTCGGCGCATAATCGCCGTAAAGCACCTTTGTCAGCGCATAAGAATCATACTGCCCTCCGTATGGCTGATACACGATTGCCGAAACATTCGGGTTGTTTTGAATGTCCTCCAGCCCGACCGGGAAGCTGCTTTTGACAACGACAATGGTCTTCTTGCCTTGTGCGGCGAAGGCAGCGGAAACCTTGTCCACAAGCTCGTAATCGGCATCGCCCATATACAAGCTGGAGCGGTCATTCCCTTCTCCGGCGCTATGACGCGGAACCGCGCCAACGAATACAACGGCATAGTCGTCGATCGCCGCTCTTGCCACGGTATCCTGGCCGACTTCCTTCACTACCGTTTCTTTAAATTTCACGTCTGCGCCTCGAATGGCTGCATTCGAGACATTCCCAAGCGGCGCTGCAGCTGTCTTCAGCTTGGCATCCGCTCCCGTAGTGATCAGACGCCCGTTCGCATAATACCAGTTGGTAAAATCGCCCGAAAACCCGCTTCTATAGCCATTCGCAATCAGCGACAGGGTTTGGTCTGCGTTTGTCTCGATGCGGAGCCTTGGCGGAATCGCGCTCGTGTTGCCGAGCATCGCCGCTAAATCCCAATCGTTGTTGGTTAAATTTAATCTTGTTGCGTCTGTATTGCCAACGGCAGCATTATTCGCCGTTGGAGAAGTCACCCATCGATTGTTTTTAAGCGAAAGCAGGCTGTAGCCCTCCTGCCCCCAATCGAACACTTGGAACAGCTGGGACGTGTCGGCTGGATTGAGCGGATCCTCGGTTGTTACAAGCTGAGCTCCGCCTGCAATAACAGCAGGATCATAGACATTAGCCGTAACCGTTTGATTATTGCTCATCGCGGTGAGCGCTATCACTTTGCCTGCTGAATCGTAAGAGACGTGATTTGCCCCATTTGCGTTAATCATTGCGAGCAGCGGCGAGATGCCTGATTCCGGAAGGGCTGGCGTCGTGCCTACCGAATAGGTCGTTTTAAATCTTGCATCCGCATAAACGCCGGCAACAGCCGCATTTTTATTTTTCGCCAAAGGCAGGACACCGTCATTTTTCAGCAAAACAATGCTTTCTTGCGCAGCTTGCAGCGCAACCTCCTGATGCTCCGGCACGCTGTAGGTTGCTGCCGCTGCCGTACGCACATCCTTGGCATCCTGGGCAAACGGATAAAATTTAGGAATGCCGTTTTCATCTGTCTCATTAAAGATGCCGACACGAACCATCTGGTTGACATGCGGCCTGGCTGCCGTGATCAGATCCTCGGCGGTGATGCCATACTCTCCTTTATTCACAAGCGCAACCAGGTCCGGCACATCCGCAGGCGTCGTGCCTGACGGCCGTCCCGCATTTGCTTCGGCCAGCGCCATCAATACGGTCGCATGCGTGCGGTCGACGGCATAATTCGTATCATAGCCGTTGCTAAGATAGCCCGCATTCGAAACATGGGCATCCCCGTTAAAGTCTGGCGAGCTGTAGACGCCGTATTTGGAAAAATCATTCGCATGGAGCTGCAGCGGGGATAGAATATTCGGAATGCCGTTCGTCCGTCCGAATGAAGTCATGACCCCCGCTATGGAACCGGATGCCAAGCCCTTCAGCGGACTTCTTGTCTGGTATTCGAACATGGACCTTGCACCCGCGCTGTTGCTCGAGCTTTCGCGGAACCACTGCGCATTGTATACGGAATAATGCTTGGTTCCTACTGCCGCGCGCATCCAGAATCCGTCCTCGCTCACCGCTTGGTCAATGCCGCTTAGACCGGACGCCATATTATCGATCAAGGTGCCAGCCATATATGGATCTTCCGAATAACCTTCGTCAAAACGTCCGCTTAAAGGGTTGATCCGCATATCGCTGACCACCGTAAACGCGACAGTCGCCGATGCATTAGCGCCGCCATGGATATTCGACTCGCCTTGCTTTACCTTCAGCAGGCTTATTTTTTCATTTCCCATTACCTTGCCGATATCCGTAAGAAGCTCCTTATTCCAGGTTTGTCCCATGCCGACCAATGCGGGGAAATCGGTTGAAACGCCCTGGACATTATCCGCAGCCGCCAATGCGCCTGGAATGACCTTGCCTGCATTCGGCCCCTGTGTAAGCGTGTAATGGTTGCGTGAACCTGTCACATAAACGGCTGGACCCTCGAGCCCGGTATATTCAAAATAAGTGTCCACGTAAGCGTCCAAATGCTCCGGATTGCCGTCGAACAACGGCATGCCGTCAAAGACTCCTCCGCTTTGCGTTTTGAACGCGATGCTTTCTGCCGCATGTACGAGCGGCGCTGCATTTGCTGTTATGCCCGTGGCCAGTACCCCCGCAAGCACCAAGGACATCATTTTTTTTCCCCATTTTCGCTGGGTTGTTTGGTTCATTTTTTCGCTCCCTTTCTGCTCTCATTTTGCAAACGTTTTCATCTTGACCCAAATTTATTATACGATTGTATACGGTGTACTTTGTTTTTACCTTTTGGTGCAGTAATTTTAGATTTTACCTCATTTTGTCAGTTGACCGGCTTCCGAAATATAATATTTTTTTGCTTTTGAACAAAAAAAGTCTGATAGCTATTTCTCTTCCCCAACCGTTCCGCCTCTGATAAGATATTCACAAAAGAACTGCGAATGGAGGAATGGTGATGGGTACCCTGCAAAATCGAGTCGCCATTATAAGCGGAGCCGGAACGGGTTTGGGGCGCGCAGCATCGATCTCTTTTGCGGCGGCAGGCGCGGATGTCGCGGTTCTCGGGAGACGCCTCTCCAAGCTTGAGGAAACCGCTTCGCTTATCAAAGCAAGGACAGGAAGGGATGCCCTGGTTTTGCAGACGGATGTTGCCGAGGAGCAGCAGGTGCAGGAAGCCATTGCGGCGGTTATCGCGCATTTTGGAAAAATCGATATTATATTGAATAACGCAGCCGTGTTTGAATCCGGCACGGTGATGGAGTTATCTTCGGATGAATGGCAAAATCAAATTGCCACCAATTTAACGGGGCCTTTTTTGCTGACGAAATCAGCGCTTCCAGCCATGCGCAAAGCAAAATATGGCCGGATCATTAATATAACTTCCGGACTGTCCTGGAACGGCGCAGGCGGCTATGCCGCTTACAGCGCAGCCAAGGCCGGACTTGAATCGTTAACGCGCACGCTCGCAGACGAGGAATATGAACATGGCATACTTGCGAACCTGTATAACCCGGGAACGCTTCGCACCGAAATGCATGCCACCGGCAAAGATCCGGCCATTGTAACGCCGGACCTGATCCGATTGGCCAGCCTGCCTTCGGGCGGCCCTACAGGAACAATCGTTTCCTACGGCTGATATGACGCCCGGCATAACCATGCACAAAAAAACCGCTGTAACCTGCCAGGCGTTTGCCCTGCTGGTTACAGCGGTTTTTTATTATTCCGGATAAGCTAGCTGTGCTCGATCAGCTCAATCCATTCATTGTATTCGGTTTGCAGCTTCGAGTACTCGTTCTTCAGCTTGTGATGCTGCTCCATTAAATCAGCGTGATCCTCCGCCAGCTTCTCCGCGGAGCGTGCCGCTTCATCCCGCTCATAGACGAGCGACTCCAGCGCGCTCGCAGCCTCGTCACGTTCATTCGCAAGCTGTTCTGCCCTGCGCGCTGACTCTTCCCGCTCTTGAGCGAGTCTGGAAGCATGCTCGCTAAGCTCTTCCTTCAGCTCGGAGGCAGCCGCCGCTTCCTGCATCGCTTGCTCAAGCCGCTCGCGCATCAAGCTTTCCTCTGAATCGCGCAATTTCTTCTCTTGCTCCAAGCGGCTGGCTTCAGCCGCTGTCAGCTCCGCGAACTCCTGTTGTTCCTTCAGCTGTATGCTCAGCTCCCGTTCGCGGCCCGCTGCCGCTTCCAGCTGCTGCACCGCAATTCGCTCGCGGGCTGCCGTCCATTCCAGCTGCTCGGTCAGTTCCTGTTCCCGAGCCGTAAGCTTCTCCAGCTCTGCCTTGTAGGTTTGCTCGCCATCCGCGGCGGAAGCCGCAATTTGTTCGATTTTGTCGAGCTGCGCTTGCAGCTTCTGAATCATCGTCTCATAATCATGCTTCTGCTGCAGAAGCAGCTCCTCTTGATTCGCCGACAGCTGCTTCACCAACTCGTCATGCTCGGACGCCAATTGCTGAAGACGCTCCTCGCGCTCTTCCTCCATCTGCCTCCGCTCATCTTCCTGCTTAGCCGCAAGCGCAATGTAACGCTCCTCGTACTCATCGACCAGCTGTTCGGAACGGGCTGCCTCCTGAACGGCAAAAGCTTTGGACTTCTCCTCGTACTCACTGGCGAGCTGCTTGTTCTGCTCCTCATACTGGTCCGCCTGCTCGAGAAGCTGCTCCTCGTATTGATTTACCAGCTGCTTGCTGCGAGCTTCGTGTTCAGCAGCTTTCTGCTCCAATTGCTCCTCATACTCGCGGGCGAGCTGTCTGTTCTGCTCCTCATACTCGCGGGCAAGCTGCTTGTTCTGCTCTTCGTACTGAAGCGCCTGCTCGAGAAGCTGCTCCTCGAAGTGCTGGACAAGCTGCTTAGACTGCGCTTCAGCCTCTTCTGCTTTACGCTGCGCTTTTTCTTCATACTGCCTAGCAAGCTGTTTATTCTGCTCTTCAAGCAGTACGGCTTGTTCGAGCAGCTGTTCTTCATGCGCGTCGGCAAGCTTTCTTTCATGCTCTTCACGTTCAGCCGCTTTCTGACTGATTTGCGCCTCATAGTCGTGCACGAGCTGCTTGTTTTGTTCTTCGTATTGCACGGCCTGCTCAAGCAGCTGCTCTTCATATTGGCTAGCCAGCTGCTTCTTTTGTTCCTCATGCTCGGCAGCTAGTGCCTCTAAGCGGGCATCTCTTTCGGCTGCCAGCTGGTCATATCGCTCATTGCTTTCCGCGGTCAGTTGTTTAAACAGCTCGTCGTTTTCTGCTTCTACGACCCTCAGCTGTGCTTCATGCTCCTGACGCAGCTTATTAATTAGCTCGCGCTTCTCTTCTTCAAGCACTTTTAATTGCTGCTCATGCTCCTCGTGCAGCATATCCCGCTGCTGCTCCAGCTCTGTACGCAGTTTAGCTTGGAACTCATCCCTTTGCCGCTGCTCCGTAAGCTCCTTCTCTTCAAGCTCTAGCTCAAGCTGCAGCTGCTGCTCCTCCTGCTGCTTTTGCAGCTCCTCCAGCTGAAGCAGCGTCATGCCCTGCTGCTGTTCCCTGTCCAGCGCTTCTTTCAGCCGCTGCTGCAGATCCGTAGCCCGTTTGTCCGCTGCGGACACGTGGCTGCGCTCATGGGCAAGCTTTTGCTCCAGCTCTTGGATCTGTGCGGCAGCTTCGCTCCTATTCTCCTGCAGCTCCTGAATCTGGCGTATCGTTTCGTTCAGCTCGGTTTGAACGAGCTGTACTTCGCTTTCTTTCTCGTTTAAGCTGTTCTCCAGCTGAGCAAACGAGGTTCTTGAGGCTTCCTCCTGCTCCATAGCCTGAACAAGCTGCTCTTCCGCTTCAGTAATCCGATGCTCGAGCGTTTGCTTATCCGCCGCCCAGCCTTGCTGAATCTCCGCAATTTGCGCTTGCAGCCTGCTGCGCTCCTCTAACCAGCCGTTTCTGCGGCGCTCCAGGTCGGCACGGAAAACCTGCTCCGCTTTTGCTGCTTCAGCCTTCCAGTTCTGCTCCCGCTCCTCGCTTTGGCGGGCAAGCTCCAATTGCGAGCTCTCGGCATGGGCAAGCCAGCTTAGCTCCCGCTCATCCCACTTGCTCTGCCAGCTGCCCGCCAGCTCGGTAAACTCTGACTCTTTTTCCTCCTTGATGGTTAAAAGCAAGGCTTCATGCTCCTGCATCAATGCTTTCAACTGCTCGTCCTTATCCTGTCTAAGCGCAGCCAGCTCATTCGCTTTCACGCTTTCGAGCTCCGATAGCTGTATCTCCTTCTCAAGTTCAAGCTCCAGCTGCAGATTTTCTTTGGCCTCTTTCAGCTCCGAGAGTTCGGCTGCCCACTGTTTTTGCAGTTCTGCAAGCTCGATTTCCTTATGGTTTTGCAGCTCCGCCAGCTCCGTATCCTTTGAGCTGCGAAGCTCAGCCAGCTGGGCTTCAAGCACTCGCTTCAGCTCATTCAGCTCGGAATCCTTCTTGGACTGGATCTGTGCCAGCTGTTCGTCCTTCTTGGCCCGCAGCGCTGCAAGCCGCTCCGCGTTTTCCTCCGTTAGCCGGACAATCGTTTCCTCCTGCGCCTTCATGGCTTCCGCAGCGGCAGCTTGCTCGGCAGCCGCCTGCTCGGCGGCAAGGGACAGCATCTCCGCCAGCTCGGCTTCAGCCGCCGCTTTGGCCTTCTGCAGCTGTTCGCTCGCCATCCGCTTCGTCTCTGCCAATTCTGCCTGCAGCGTAACAGCCTGTTCGCCGACCTGCTCCAGCTCCCTAATCAGGAGGTTCAGCTTAGCTTCCTCCTCCAGCAGTCTCGCATTATCGCGTCTTAGCCTAAAAACTTCCTCCGTTATTTGTACGGCGGATAGCACTGCCAGCTTCGGCATATCGAGACGCGGATAGCCCTTGGCCAGCTTTTTCATGCTTTCGTCGATTGCTGCCGCAACCCTTTTCATATATTCCACATTGGAATGGCCTTTTAATTTATATTGAACTCCATATATATCAACCGTAACAACCGTATTTTCAGCATCCATTAAGGCGAATCCTCCTATTGTACAAGTAGAGCAAGCGTAGACGGCTGTCGTCATCCATGTAAAGGAGCTGCTTTCATTTCGCGGTGAAATATAGGCATATGGATCATTGCAAAATGATGTATGCCTCATATTTAAAAGGAAAAAAGCCGCATCGATAGCTCACTAGGAACTATTTCGATGCGGCTTTGAAGGTTTCCTGCCTATTTGCGTAATTCAGCCGCAAAAGATTGTTCTAATTGTAAAACAACCTTTCCATGCAGCTCCGTTACCTCTTCATCTGTCAAAGTACGCTCTCCATGGCGGTATACAAGCGACAGCGCGACGCTCTTCTTGCTTGCTCCGAGCTTCTCTCCGGTGTATACGTCGAAGACGCGTACCGACTCCAGCAGCTCGCCTGCAATATCCCAAGCAACGCCTGTCAGCTTGGCAGCCGCAACCTCTTGATCAACAACGACAGCGATATCCCGCTGCATTGCCGGATAACGCGGAAGCACTTTATACTCGATGTCGGAATCGGCAAAATCGTAAACCAAGTCCAAGCCGATCTCAAGCACGTACGTGTCCGCAAGATCCGCCTCCAGCTGGAGCGCCGGATGCAGTTGTCCCACGTAGCCGATGACTTCATTGCCTTTTGGCGTATGAAGCAGAACGGCAGCCGTACGGCCAGGATGGAAATGCTCTGGCTGCGCCGCTTCGTAAGACACGCTCGCCGTTAATCCGAGGACGGCAAACACCGTTTCCAAAATCCCCTTCGCGTCGTAGAAATCCACCTGCGCCGCTTTTGCGTTCCACTGCGCCTCCGAACGGTTGCCGGTCAGGAGAGCCGCAAAACGGTGCTTCTCTTGCGGAAGGCGAGTCAGCTGCTCTTCATCGGTATGGAATACGCTGCCGATTTCAAATAGAGCCGCTGATTCATTTTTGCGGTTGCGGTTATAGGACGCCGTTTCAAGCAGCTGTGCGATCAGCGTCGTGCGCAGTACGCTCCGATCTTCGCTCATCGGCATGGCAAGACGAACGGGATTCGCATGCTCGGCCAGTGCAGGGAACAGCTTCGTCCGCTCCGGTCCCGTGAAGGAATAGCTGACGACTTCGTGCATCCCGGCATCCGACAAGCGTTTACGCAGCTCGCGGCGGATGGCCTGCGGCTTCGTCAAGGAGCCTGGCACGACATCCCCATGGATGAGTGTCGTCGGAATCTCATCGTAGCCGTGTAAACGAGCGACTTCCTCGATGAGATCAACCGCGCGCGTAATGTCGCCGCGGCGCGTCGGCACGTTCACGGTGAACACGTTGCCGTCAGACAGCTCGTATTCAAAGTGCAGGCGCCCAAAAATCGTTTGAACCTCCAGCCTCGAGAGCTCCGTTCCGAGATAGCCGTTTATTTTGTCCAGCGATACCGCGACCTTGGCCGGCTTCGCCTCTGCTGAAGCAACCTCGACAATGCCTTCCGCGACTAAGCCTTGCGCAAGCTCAGCGATAAGCGCTGCCGCACGGTCAAGTGCAGGGATTACTCTTGCCGGGTCAACCTCTTTCTCGAAGCGAATGCTTGACTCCGAGCGCAGGCCAAGCTGGCGTGACGTCTTCCGTACGGTACCGCCATCGAATTTCGCCGACTCGAGCAAAATATTGACCGTTTCTCCCGTCACCTCCGTGCTTGCGCCGCCCATTACGCCCGCTAGCGCAATCGGCTGCTGGCCATCGGTAATCACGAGCATATGCGGCTCGAGCTTGCGTTCTTGGTCGTCCAGCGTTACGAGGGTTTCGCCGGCTTTCGCAAGCCGTACATCAATGCGTCCGCCTGGCAGGCGGTCCGCGTCAAAAGCATGCAGCGGCTGGCCGTATTCGAGCATGACGAAGTTCGTAACGTCGACGACGTTGCTGATTGGGCGAATGCCTGCGGCGATCAAACGGTTTTGCAGCCACAATGGGGATTCGCCGATTTTCACGCCTTTAATATAACGAGCCGAATAGTGCGAGCAATGCTCCGGCGCGCTGATGCTTACCGACACAAGGCTGTCCGCGCGCACGGTTGTATGATTAATGTTAGTGTTTGGCAGCCGAACCTCGCGGCCGGTTAAAGCACCAATCTCATAAGCCACGCCGAGCATGCTGAGGCAATCCGAACGGTTAGGCGTCAAATCCAGCTCAAGCACCTCGTCGTCGATTCCCAGCACTTCGCCGATTGGCGTCCCAATCTTCGTAGCTGCCGGAAGAACGAGGATACCCTCTTGCTGATCCTTAGGCAGAAGCTTCTCGTTCAAGCCTAGCTCCTTCGCCGAGCAAATCATCCCTTGGGATTCCACGCCGCGCAGCTTTGCGCGCTTGATCTTGAAATCGCCTGGCAATACCGCACCGATAACGGCAACGGGAACAAGCTGTCCCGCGTCGACATTTTTGGCTCCGCATACGATTTGCAGTTCTTCTCCCGTACCAACGTCAACTTTGCACACATTCAGCTTGTCGGCGTCGGGATGCTTTTCCTTCGATTTCACATAACCGACAACAACGCCGTTTACGCCTTTGTTGCGGGATTCAACGACGTCGATTTCAATGCCGCCGCGCGTCATTTTCTCCGCAAGCTCTTCCCCCGTAAAGCCGGAAAGGTCGATATATTCGTTTAACCATTTATAGGATACATTCATCTCTCTTCTTCCCTTCTCTCAATGCTACATTCTTGCGAATTGTCCTAAGAACCGCAGATCGTTCGTATAGAAATGACGAATATCGTCAATGCCGTATTTCAATAAGGCGATACGCTCAACGCCCATACCGAAGGCGAATCCGCTGACTTCCTCTGGGTCATAGCCGCCCATTTCAAGCACGCGCGGATGAACCATGCCGCAGCCGAGAATTTCGAGCCAGCCCGTATGCTTGCACATGCGGCAGCCTTTGCCTGCGCATTGCACGCAGGTAACGTCAACCTCCGCGCTTGGCTCCGTGAACGGGAAGAAGCTTGGACGAAGCCTGATTTGCGCTTGCGCGCCAAACATTTGCTGCACGAATTGCAGCAGCGTGCCTTTCAGATCGCTCATCCGAATGTTTTTGCCGATCACAAGACCTTCGATTTGATTGAACTGGAAAGAATGCGTCGCATCGTCATCATCGCGGCGGTAAACTTTGCCCGGGCAAATGACCTTGACCGGTGTTTGGCCGTTCATCGCCTTCATGGTACGTACTTGAACCGGCGATGTATGCGTACGCATCAGAATGTCGTCCGTTACGTAAAACGAATCCTGCATATCGCGCGCCGGATGGTTCTTGGGCAAGTTCAAAGCTTCGAAGTTATAATAATCCTCTTCGACCTCTGGTCCCTCCGCAATGGTGTAGCCTAGACCGATAAACACATCCTCGATCTCCTGCGCTACCTTGTTAAGCGGATGCACGGAGCCTGTCGGCAGCTGTTTGCCCGGAAGCGTCACGTCTAGCGTCTCCGCTAGAAGACGGTTATTCGTCTCAGCTTGTTGGAATGCATTCTGCTTCTCGTCGATAACCGATTCAATAGCTGCACGGACATCGTTCGCAACCTGGCCGATCACCGGACGCTCTTCGGCGCTTAGACCGCCCATCCCGCGCAAAATTTCAGTCAAAGCCCCTTTTTTACCTAAATACTTTACGCGCAAATCATTAAGCTGCTGGGGTGTAGCCACTTGCTGCAGCTCCTGCAGCGCTTCGCCGCGCAGTCCTTCCAATCTTTCCCTCATTCTTCTTCGCCTCCATATCATCATACCTAATTCATGCAAGCGTAAACGGCTAAAGCCATACTTAGGAGGCTTAGCTATCGTTTCGCGGAGAAATATAAGCACTTTATAAGCTAACAAACTTATAAATTCTTATATTTACACAAAAAAAGGCCCTCTCTCCCTAAAGGGACGAAAGAACCGTGGTACCACCCTAATTCGGATTGCGCTCCTGCCTTTGCGAATACCCATCAATGGTCATCGCTTGCCTGTCGGCGGCGGATTACAATCCCTTAGCCCCATAACGGCGGGAACCGGACTTTCCCTACTTGCGCCGCGCGGCAAGCCGCTGTGGCGTTTCAGGCGTCTGCTCCGGAGTGAATCTTCAGCAGCCTATAATCACAAAGACGCTCTCAATCTACGGCGTCTTCTCCCTGTGCGAAAGCACTGCTTACTCTTCTCCATCATCGCTTTACTGCGAATATGAAACAATAATCTATATTATATGCAATCTGATGCAGCGTTGCAACCGCAAACCTTGCATTTCGAATCAATCTAACGCTGTATAAATGATGAAATATTTTTGCACACTATTCAAAAACGAAGGACGGTGTGAAATTGTCAAGCGTATTCGAAGCAGTTGCCGATGTAATGAAAACATTGATAGATAATGAACCGAAGCCCCCCCTGCATATAGGAGAAGCAATGACTTGCTGGACATACTTGACCATGCTGGAGGAAGAAATAGCGAATGTCCAGATCGGAATAAACACAACGACGGACAATGAACTGTTAGGCGCGCTCCAGGCATCAATGGAATTAGCAAAAGCACAATCAAAAGTACTAAGGGATTTTATGCTGCTGGAAGGCGTGACTCTGCCCCCGGTATCTGAAAAAAAACCAAATTCAGAACCCAATTCAGTACCCATGGGCGTAAAGCTGACTGACGATGAAATCGCAAATGCCCTATCCATTAAACTTGTTGCCAATTACATGATGTGCGCAGCAGGTGCCGTGCAGTCTGTCCGCAATGATGTGGGTATGATGTTCGTTAAATTCCAAGCAGAGAAATTGAAGTTTGGCGCTTCATTAAAAACGTTAATGCGTAAACGCGGCTGGATTAAAATTCCTCCTTACTATGTTCCGAATGGATTACCGACACCATAATTTCTAAATTTTCATTCAATCGGCACTCCCCTGCGAACCTTGCGGGATATCAGTATTTTGCACAATGTAATCTGCCGTTCGAATAGCCATCGCAGCAGCGGTGAGTGAAGGATTTGCGGCACCAATGTGAGGCAATACGCTGTTTCCTGCGACATACAGGCCGGAAATGCCGTGGATTTGGCCATACCGGTCAGTGGCGGACGTGAGCGGATCAGTGCCCATGCGGCATGTGCCGAATTCATGATAATCGGCACCCGGTGCGAGTAAGCATAGGTCAGGCTTGCCGCTTTGGCCAGTTAACTGTATGCCGGCGGCTTGAGCAATCCGAGGAATATCCGCTTTTATTTGCTCGATAATGTCTTTGTCCTTAGGGCTGTACGCAAAGCTGACGCCGATCTGAGGTACGCCGTATTCGTCTCGCCGAGCGGGATCGAGGTAAACCTGATTTTCGAATCTTGATTCCACGGTGCCAAACCCGCCAAAGAAATTCATCCCCCACTCCTCATGCAGCTCCTTCGGGGTATCGTGATACCAATAGTACGGACCAGGGCCTTGAATTTGAACCTGATAAGGACGTTCAGCTGTCGATGGAACCAGGATCGCAAGCGTTCCTAATACTTCCGTAACAGCTGGTGTCCGAATGAGCCCATTCGTTACGACAAACGAATGGTTAGCGAGGTAATGTCCAATCGCCCGGCCGGGAATTCCGGAATGCAGAAGCAGTCTGGGCGCTTGCAGCGCGCTTGTACCGACAATAACGGTTTTGGCTTTTAAAAAATAGGATTGTTTAAACGGATTGCTGACCTCGACACCGGCGACTTTGCCCTCCTGCGTCACAATCCTCGTAGCGTTGGCATTCACCGCCAAGTCAAAGGGCGCCAAATTCAGCGCTTTTGCGAAAAACTGAATGGAGCTAAACGCAGCGGCAGAATGAATCTCTCCATATTTGGTAGGATCAACGTCAACGGCCATGGGACTTCCTGCTGCCTCGGGGAAGCCGCTTTGCCATAGTCGATGCAATAATTCACTCGTGAGGGAAGAATCTTTGCTGTATGCGTTCGATACATTCATTACTTCCTCGGCAATATTATAATACTTCGTCATTTCCTCATACGATACAGGCCAGTCCTTCATATCAAATCTTTGGAGCCGCGGACTGACCAAACCCCAGAATTGCGTTCTGCCGCCAAGTGCATACAGCTCCCTAGCGCCTGAGAAGGAAGGCAGCGTTCTACCAATCGGAACAGAGACGGCAGGGTTAGCAAAAAGCCGGCCGGCACGGTCATTATTTAAAGTCGGAACATTCCAGCTATGCGTTTGTAGAAGAAGCCCTCCCTTTTCGACAACGGCGATTCGTTTGCCAGCATTCATCCACTGCTCGCATAATCGCCATAAAGCGGCGCCGCCGCCCATGCCTGAACCGATAATAAGAACATCATATTCGGTCTCAGCCATATCGGCGAGAGAGGTGAGAGGAATCCATTGATCCAGAAATGGCATAGGATCTACGGGCGGGCAGGAGAAAAGCGTGCTAAGGGCAAGCGGCGAGTCCGCGACAGGGATACGTATCACGGAGCCCGAAAGGTTTGAATTATGGACAGGCAGCTCCGGATTGGCCGCATGAAGCAGTTCGGTATCCAGACGATAGTGCTTGGCAATGGTTGCGAAAGTGTCATCCTTGCCAGCGACATAAAGCCTCAAAGCATCCACTTCCTCTTCTATCTTTTATTCCATATTATGTTTCGTTGTACCTGTCTGATGCCAAGGACTCGGTTGCGGCAGTAGGGTGACAGGTAATCACCCAAATAAACGGAAAACATACAATAGAAGAAACATGCAATACAGCAAGGAGACGGGCTTATGATCAAAGCATTGATCGGCGGAAAAGCGTACCATGAGAAAAGGGCCATACGCGTGACAGTCTGGAATGAATATATCGCGGAAAAGGTGAACCCGGAGGTAGCCGCCGTATACCCAAACGGCATTCATTGCGCGATCGCCGAAGGATTAGCGCCATACGGCTTTTATATTCATACGGCTGTATTAGAACAGCCGGAGCATGGCCTAACACCAGAAGTATTAAACCATACAGACGTCTTGATTTGGTGGGGACACCACGCTCATACGCAGGTTAGCGATGAGGTCGTCGAGCGCGTTTATCATAAGGTATTAGGCGGAATGGGACTTATCGTGCTGCATTCGGGTCATTTCTCCAAGCTGTTTGGTAAGCTGATGGGAACGACCTGCCAGCTTAAATGGCGGGAGGCGAAAGAGAGAGAGCGCTTATGGGTTGTTAATCCTGCTCATCCGATTACTGCAGGGCTTGGCGAATATATCGAGCTGCAAGAAGAGGAAATGTACGGCGAATTTTTTGATATTCCGGCACCGGATGAGCTCATTTTCATCGGCTGGTTTCAAGGCGGAGAAGTATTCCGAAGCGGATGCACTTTCTATCGCAGGCAGGGAAAAATTTTTTATTTCCAGCCCGGCCATGAAACGCACCCTACTTACTACCATAAACAAATCATTCGGGTCATTGCTAACGCGGTTCACTGGGCGGCATCCCCTCATGGCGCATCTCCCGTATTCGGAAATACAGCGGCTCTCGAGCAAGTGTGAAGTGTAACTTCACTCATAAAGGATAGCGTTCGTCTCTAGACGGCTTTCAAAAACCGGTAAACCGGATTTGCTGCTTGGCGTTGTTATTGTCTTCCTTAGAATGGATCGTTGTTGTATCTCTATAAAAAGGAAGAGCGCCCAATGGGCGCTCTTTCAGCTTGTAGAGAAACCCACGTTTTTTCAAAACGACGGGTTTCTCTTTTGTTTTTTATCTTCTCTTTTCGTGAGAAACAGAGGGTTTAAACCTCTCACGCCCTCCGTTCCAAGTGGAGGGCGATCTTCTTCATGTTCTGCACGGCGGCGGTCATCAACGCTTGTTCCATTACGTTGTTTAACCCGCGCAACCGGCAATAGCGAAACCCGTGGAGCTGTTTAGCATCCGCGAAGCTTCGCTCAATCGTTTCTTTTCGTTTTCGGTACAATCTTTTGCCCGACTTGCTTAAGCGGTTTAATCGTACTTGCTCTTTACTGTCCTCCCAGATGTGCCGGGTGACGATCTTACGTTTGTTACGTGAGCGCGTACACTTTTCTAGCATGGGACATGCTGCACAGATCTTCGGATCCGAAGCATAGTGTCGGTATCCGTGTCGGTCTGTCGTTCGGTAAGGCAATTTTTGTTGCTGGGGACAAATATACAAGTTCCGTTCGGCATCATATGTAAATTTCCATTTGGGATATAACCCTTGTGTCGGTTGAAATCTGCGGTGCGCAATAACACCATAAATGTTGCGGTCTTCAAGTCCCTTGCAAATCGGGGTCGTCATATAACCAGAATCAAGTGCGACTGCTTCAACTGCAAAACCAAAACGTTTACGCTGACGATCTAATCGAGAGAGGTACGGCACGGAATCGTGAACATTTCCTGCGGTTACGAAAACATCAGTAATGAGGTTGCACTTCACATCGACGGTACGATGGTCCAGATAAAAGAAGCCTTCCGGCTTGCCTTCCCGAAACATATATCCGCTGTCCGGGTCTGTTGTACTGACCTTCACTTCCTTGTCTTCGTTCACCTCCTCTCGTGGTTTTAGAGCTTTTTTCCTTGCGCTTTACGGTCGGTTTCAATTGCCGAGTTCAGTTCATCCAAATAATCCCTTGTGTTCTGCTGAACCTGCTCTTTTGTATATTTGTTTTTATTCGCATTCGCTTTCACGTGCGTGGAGTCGGATACCAACACACGGCCGCCAATCATACGGTGAGAGATGGCTTGCAGCACGATCTCATCAAAGATGTCCTGGAAGACAGAGGTATCCTTAAAACGCGTACGACGATTCCAACTGATCGTGGTGTGGTCTGGAACGCGATCGGTTAGCCCAAGTCCTAAAAACCAACGATAAGCCAAATTAGTCTGAACTTCACGTTCAAGTTGGCGTTCGGAACGTATGCCATAGAAATAGCCTAGAAAGATCATTTTGAAGAGAACAAGCGGGTCAATAGCTGGACGACCGTTATCCTGCGAATAAAGATGGCGAACCTTCTCATCGATAAAGGTGAAATCGATGTGCTTATCGATCTTGCGAAGCATATGATCAGAGGGCACTAGCTCCTCAATGGAAACCAATTCGTAATTTTGTTGCTTATCTCGATTAGTACGCAGCATCACGACACCATCCGTTCGTTTTAATTACTATAATTATACTGTATTAACGCGGTGTCGTGTTAAATTAATTAAACAAAAAGAAGACTGTCGAGACTTTCTCGACAGCCTGGAAGAGCGCCCAATGGGCGCTCTTTTACAATATGGCTGTTTCCTTATGAGTCAATGCGCATCATCATTTCCTCAAGCAACCGGATGCGGGCAAACGAGGCGCGCAGCAAGCCTATCCCAATCTCCGGGTATAGACGGATGAGCCTGGATACGTTTTCGCCCAGCAGCTTCAGCACCTTTACATCGCCGAGCAAGGCTTGAGCCGTAACCGTGGATGAGGTGCTGTCGAGCGCGGATGTAACGCCGCACACATCACCCGTCCCCAATACGCCGATCGTGCCTTCCCATCCCGCGGCCGAAATGCTCGTGAGCTCTATATTGCCGTCAACGATGACGTACATCGCCGGATTCGGCTCGCCACGCTCTAGCAGATTCTCCCCGTCCGGGCAACTGTATTCCTCGGCAATATTCGCAATTAACCCTAATTCCTCAAGCGATAAGTCAGCAAAGTAGGGAACCTGCCTAAGAAAGATAACCTTATTTAGCCGGCTCATGATCTGATGGTCGCTTCCCATTGACTTTCCCTCCTCTATTAACGCCGCTGCTGCAATCTCCCGCCACCAATCGTCATTTCCTTGCAAGGCCGCCTTCAGGATGGCATAAGCATCCTCATCGGTATCCACAGGCTTGCCTTCTTCGCCGCGTTCCAGCACGGTAAGCAAATATTGCGATAAACGCCGCTCTCCCAGGCCCTCGGCTAGCACTTCCCAGGCATTGCTGCGGATTTCTTCATCCTCATCTGCGGCAGCACGCCTAATCGCGTCAGCAACCTGTTCATCCGCAAGGTTCGATAAGACTGCCCATACGCCGTCCATAATAAAGGTCCGCACTTCCCGCCAGCGCCGCAATGCAAGCTCGGCTAGCTCCGAATGGCCAAGTTGCTTAAGCGATAACGAATAGCCGGAGGCTGCTTCAAGCTCACTTAGCCGCTTCAGCGCCTCGTCGGTTAATACGGTTCGGGCCTGTTCCTCCGGGAGAAGCGCCGACAGCGCAGTTACGGCAGAAGTCCATCGCTTCGGCGGCGAATCCGGCAAACTTCCAAATAGCAAAGGTATGGCGTCTTCGCCCATTTGAACGAAGCTTTCTGTGGCCGTACGGAACATTTCCTGGTCCATCATCGGAAGCTTCTCGAGCAGCCTCGGGATAATCGTTATAACCCGCAGCTTGCCGAGGCAAGCGATAGCGGCTACTCTGGCAGCCGGATGCGATTCATCCGCAAGTCTCTCAACCTTTGGTACGAACGCATGCAGCTCCAGCTCCGCAATCACCCGGCAAATATAAACCGCTGATTCTCCCCCCTCATCCAAGATGCGGTCAATGACCTCTGCGCAAGCCTCGTAGCTTGGCGCATTGTTGAAGGAGTACATCGCTTTGACTGCTTCGGCGACGACGCTTGGATGCCGGTCAAGCAGCTTTTGCCGCAAAAAGTAGAACGCCTGATGCTCCATATGCTTCATTCTGCCAATCTGTCTTACGCCCTCGGCGCGCATCTCGTCATCCGGGTCTTCCAAAAATGCCGCTACCTTTACCATCTCATGCAAATCCGCGCTCTCCAAATTCATGGCTCTAACCGCTGCAACGCGAATGCGCGGATTGGGGTCGTCGATAAGCTCCAGCAGATCTGGAACATCGCTTGGATTTTGCAGCCTTCCGATAATTTGCAAAGCAATCTCTTTGGCCGAATCGAGCGGCAGCTTCAGCATGCTCCTAACCTCTGCAATTGCAGCCTCGTTCCGGCTAAATTCATCGAACTGCTCGGACAAATCCAAATCCTGTTCGCCGATCGTCTGTACGCTGCTCACGAGCTCCCGCATATAGAACCTTCTGCCTAACCAAGAGAGCACGAACAGCAGAGCTGCTCCTCCCAAACCGACAAACGATAAGGCTGTCCAAGACATACCGAGACCCGAATGCAAGAACTGCAGGCCCGCGCCGATTAAAATGCCCGCGGACGCCGCAATTCCTTGCGCCGCATAGCGGTAGCTGTCGCGCTGCGCGAGCGGAAGCGTCTTGAAGAAAAGCTGGTAGGACGGCTCCGCGGAGTAATACAGCAGCAAGTACAGCAGCATGTACCCGATCGAAATAATCGGCAGCGCGGCCGACCCGCCGACAAAAAACAAAGCTCCAGCAAATGAAAGAACGTACACGCCCGAGATCGCCGTTAGCATCTGGCTTGCTCCAAGCCGGGCCATCAACCTGCCGGATACGGTTTGCAGCAAAAACGCAAGCACAAACAGCACCATCGTAACCATCCCAAAAAACCGGCTGAATGCCTGTTCACTAGGGAACGACATTTTGGTTACGTTCAGAAATTCGTATTCCATCAGGAAATAAAGAGCTGGCATAAGCGTCATCAACAGGATAACCGTGAGCAAAAACGGCGACCTCAGCGCATGCTTAAACACGGCCCCCGTAGATACCTGTTCCTCTTCCTGTCCACTCGCTTCAACCTTAATCGATAATGGAACCAAGTAGCGGGTAATCACTTTGCGGTAATTCGGCAAGGCTGCCAGCAGCAGCAAACCTCCGGCGGCATAAACAACCTCTGGGCCGAAAGCAAGGCTGATCAGTTGCGCAAGCAAGCCTGCCGCTACCCCGCCAAGCGTTGCCGAGCCAACGAATACCGGCACCAGCCGCTTGGCCTGCTGTGTCGAGCATAAATCGACAGCCAGGCTCCACAGCAGAAGGGTCTGCTGCCTTACGACGAAGCTGGAGGCAATAAATAGAACCGGATAATAGGCTCTCGCCTCGAGGCCGAAGCTTTCCATAACGAGCAAAACGCCGGCATTGACAAGCACGATTCCGAGTAAGAGCCCATATAAGACGCGCATCAGCTTCGGCTTTGGCAATCTAGCGGCAAGCCAGGACAAGAGCCATGCCTCGAGCGGCAAAATAAACGCCTCTGCCGCATAGACGTAAGGCAGGTATTCGCTTCCGAACCTTTGGTTGAACAATGTCATGAAGCCGTTATAATTAAGCATTTCCGCTATGCCGCAAATAAAAAAAACAGGCGCCATCATAAGCAGCTTACGCTGATCCTCTGGACGGGCACCCATTGCACGCAATATGCTATCTATTTTCATTTCTCTTTAAACCAGCTTTCGGTGATAGATTAATCGGTCTTCCCCTTCGTAGTAATAATCCGGGCATCTTCCGACCAGCGTAAATCCGCTTTTTTCAAATAATTGCCGTATCCGGTCATACTCGGGCAAATCGCAGGTATAGGTTACCAAATATCTTGCCTGTATCTCCTTTAAAAAAACATACATTTGTTCAATAAGCATGGCGGCCACGCCTGCCTTGCGGTAATCATGATGCACAACAAGATAATCCCAGCTGTACCCGCCTGTTTTTTGCTCGTTTTCAGCGACGCAGTTGATGCCCACGATCTTTCCTTGCTCGTCCTTGGCATACCAGAAGGATAGCTCATTCTTTAGCGCACGGTAAGGAAGCTCGCGGAAATGTACCAGCTCGCCCGGGGTATACCGCGTATCGTCAAATGAATAATCCGATAATAAAAACTTCACGATCTCCTCTGCTTCAACTGTCGTGGATACGCGGTCAATTTTAAACTGTCCCACCAGCATTCATCCTGCCTCCCCGCTCTTCACGGTTATACAGCGAGCGTTCCATTCCAGCCCTCTGTTGAACCCTTCTGGTAATATTCGTCACAAAGATAGAAATAAAGCTTAGCCGCTTTGTCAAAACGATTGATTTTGATGACTTCGATAAAGGTCTCCCTTGCATCGAAGAAGCGCCCCTCTTGGCAAAGCACGATCCCCTTCTCGAACATCGTTTTCGTACGGTCCTTTAAGTTCCGCTCCGCATCCGAATCTCCCTCGTATACATCGATCAGCTCGATTGGCTCATCCTTGCCTTCGATCCGGATCCGGCCGAGCTGGCGGAAGCGGAAGCGCTCCGGCGCGCGAAGCTGGTCATAGAACGTACGCGTTACCAGAATCGATGCGCCCATTGTATCCGACATGCGTTCTAAGGTTGCGGTAATGTTCACGTCATCCGAGATAACGTTGCCCTCCATCCGCTGCTCCTCGCCGACAATGCCTAGCATAAGCGGTCCCTTATGAATGGCCATTCCGAGATCCACGGGAGCGAAGCCCGAAGCCTTTAAGCTCTCGTTATAGGAAACGAGCTCACGGCGTATGGAAACGGCGGCGCGCAGCGCATCTTCGTTCCGTGCCGGGAACAGCGCCATAAAGCCAGCGCCCAAATATTTGCTGATCAGCCCCTCTTCCGTTCGAACGAAAGGACTGAAGCGTTTGAGGAACGCGTTCATGAAATCAAAGTTTTGCTTGGGCGACAGCTGCTTCGAGAGCTGGTGAAACGAGCGGATATTCGCTACCATAACGGTCATATTTTGCTGGACTTGATCTCCAAGATGGATATCCGTAATTCCTTTTTTTCCTAAATATTTGAAAATTTGCTGCGGCACGAAGCGGTGCGAAGCTTCGCTAAAGGAAGTGATATCCTTGATATAAGTTCGGATATGAAGCGCCATCCGGTTAAACTGCTCGCCTAAATCGCCTACCTCATCCTGCGAGCGTATGTTCACCCGCACATCCCAATTGCCGTTTGCCATCTCCATCACGCTTTTGCGAAGCTTGCGAAGCGACGACAGCAGGTAGTACGTAACGGCAAGCACCAAAATAATCAGTACAACGCTTATGAGTACAATATTGCGTATTACGCTTTTATATATGGTTTGATTGGATTGATACAGGACATTCAGATCGCGGCCCGTTTCATAGACGCCGACGATTTTGCCCGATGAATCGTAGATAGGCCCGATCGCATACAGCCACTTACCGGTTGCATCCTCCCAGCGGTCGGTTACGACCTCGCCATTTTCGACGACGAGACGATTTAGCTCGTTAACGGGAAAAGGCTTATACATATTCACGCCGTCATCGTCATCCATCATTATGAAAATTTCGCCGTTCTCGTATTTGTACAGCGTGCTGTACAAGCCCTTGCGATTTGCCGGATCCTCGCTTTCAAATAAGAAATTCATTTTGCTGCGAATCGTTTGATAGTCTTTGTTCATATAGTCATTGGGCGACGTTAACCGATTGAGCTGATCGCCGTTAATGATATTTTGGCCATTTCGCGCAAGCAGTGACAGCTGTCTCTGCATCTCTTCCTCCATTTTGCCGGAGAAGCTGTCATAGATGAAATTGGACAATAAAATCATTGCAATGATCAAAATCGGCACAATAGCGAATACCTGTTTGAAAAACAGCGATATTCTGCGACCCAGCACCTGTACGTAAAACAGGCGGACGAGGAACAGCGTAATAACGAGCAGCGCTGCTGCCGCAAGCCAGGTTAACCATCCTTTTACAACGGAGCTGCGATCATAGGAAAGCTTCATCCGTACGCTCGCGCTGCTCTTTTCACCATCAAGCTTGACGATGCTGTCGCCTAAAACGAGCTCCATCCGACCTGTTGTATCCATCGTCAGATCCATTATATCCAGGCTTTCTGCCTTCGGCGCCGCCGCCATCAAGGCCGGCTCGTCAATTATCGTTACCATATCGCTGGAATCAATGGCATTCATGCTCGTAACGGCATTCACGAGACGGTCAATAAAATAGAGCCTGCCATTCTCGCCGAGCAGCAAACCTTCCGGGAAGTTTTTGCGCGTGCGCTCCATCCCTTCCAGCGGGTAAGATAAAACACTTGCTCCATCGGCCTTTACTCTGAAAATAGCGCCGCGTTTCGTAGAATAGTAGATATGATCCGGCTCATAGCCTACGATTTCCGATAAGTACCGATCGTCAGGCAGCTTGAATGCCAGTGTCTCCTCTGGCTTGCCCCCTGCCGCGGACAATCGATGCAGCTTTACGTTTGTATCTTCATTTATGTAGAAGTAGATGCTGTCGCCTGCAACCTGCAGGCCTTTAATCAGGCCAACGCGCTTATTCGTTCCGCTGCCTTTGTAGGTATATAGGAGCGTGCCGCTTGGTTCGCCTTTGGGATAGCGGACGATCCGCTCCTCTTGGACATAAAGCCCATAGCCGTCCAATATCGTGTCGAGAACATAGATCGTACCGTCATCTGCAACCGCAATATCGGTAAAATCATGTCTGCTGCCTGCGCCGGCATCCTGACGAATAAGTTCTTCAATCGCTCCCTCGCTGTTAATCCGTACGATTTCTTGGCGGGAGTCGCCGATCACAATGGAGCTTCCATCCGGTCCTGCAGATGCTTTCGATAAATAATTGAGTGGTTTTTCGGTAGTATAGGGGAGAGTTTGGAAGTGATTCAAATTCGGATAAAGCCAAAAACCGAGACCGATTGCCATAAGTAACAGCAGAGCTATTCCCAACGCGGACCTTCGCATGCGCACCATCGCTTTCATCTTACAAAATTCAACTATTTCCATAGTACTACATGTTTAGCCATTTCGCATCAGAATACTTGTTGATATTCATCGAATGTTAGCTATTTTAGTAGGTTTTTGTTGATGGTGCTTATGGCTTATAGTACTATTAAAATAGTAAAAAATAGGAGGGGCGGACTTATGCATGCCCACTCGCGGAAAGGAATTTTATGGGACAACTAATATGCGGCGGAGCCACGATGCAATGCTCTTTCGGAGCAGCTCCGGGTACGTTTAACGTGCTGCCTGCCAATCGCGTTTTGACGGCGATGCCGATCGCGAACATTATGGATAACAAGCCGATGGTTAATATTTTGCCGTTTGGCGTATGCAGCTCTATGGCAAATCCAATGGTGGCAGCCGCTACGGCAGCTGCGCTCGGCGTGCTTACCCCTCAGCCCTGCATTCCCGTCACAGCCGCACCATGGGTACCCGGATCGCCGACGGTTCTAGTCGCGAACATGCCCGCTCTCAACAATTCATCCAAATGCATGTGTAACTGGGGAGGCGTCATTCAGTTCGTAAATCCCGGACAAATGACGATACAGGTGCCATGACATGATCGAGCAAATTCTAAACCCCATTATCAAACCCATTAAGCAAAAGATTATCGCACCTCTCAAACGGGCCAAAACACTTCCTAAGCGCATGCTTGCTGTGCTGCGCAAATGGCTGGTCACTGCTATTTTCGGACCGCTTCGCTCGCTTAACAATTATTTACGGATCGGCAGCTATTATATTGCGAAGAAGCTCATCGCGCTTGTGCTCGTTATCACCCTTATCATCGTTTATTTCGGATTTATTAGTCCGCCAGCCTTTATTAACAAATGGTTCGGCCGTACGCCTCAGCTGCAAGCTGCTGCCGCTGCGGAAAGCGGATTTACGGGAACTGCCTCCGTCCTTGATGGAGATGGCAAGCTGTTATTTGAAGGACAGCTGGAAAACGGTCAATACACGGGAAACGGCAAGCTCTATTATCCAAACGGAGAGCTTCAATATCAGGGTGATTTCGCCAAAGGCGTCAAGGAAGGCTCGGGCGAGCACTTTGATGACAAAGGCGTGCTATTGTATCGCGGTGCGTTTGCTGCCGATCAATACAGCGGCGCCGGAACATTATTTTACCCGGATGGAAAGCCCAAATATGAAGGCCAGTTTCTTGCTGACGCATATGAAGGCGCTGGCACGGAGTACGGTTCAGACGGCAGCATCGTCTATGCCGGCACGTTTGTAAAAGGCAAATATAACGGAGACGGCAAGCTCTACAGCGGCAAAGATAAGCTTAAATATGAAGGCCAGTTCAACAACGGGACCTACGAGGGTGCAGGCAAGCAATATGACGACAATGGCCTGCTTATGTATGAGGGAAATTTCCTCGCGGGCAAGTTTTCTGGTCCAGGCAAGCACTATTTCCCTTCCGGCTTTGTAAAATACGAAGGCGCATTCCTGCTCGGCAGCTACCATGGGGCCGGCAGCTTGTTTAACGAAACCGGATCCGTCGTTTATACGGGCTCTTTTGCGAACGGACAGCAAAACGGTACGGGACAAATCTATAATGCCGCAGGCGGAATCATGTATGACGGCAAATTCGTAAACGGAAAATACGAGGGCGTAGGAACACTGTTTGATGCGGACGGAGCACTGCTCTATAAAGGCTTTTTTCGCCAGGGCAGCTTGTATTCGGAAGGTTTCTTGAATCTCTCGCTCGTGAAGCTGCAAGAAATGTTAGGCGCACCGGATGCCCCTGCGGAAGAGGCGGTAGATGAAGCGGCTGGAGAAGAGGAATTGCAGCTTGATGCAGCTGCGGAATCCGAAGCAGCAGTTGGATCGCCATCACCCGAAGCAACGGCTGCTCAACCAACTGCAACGCCTGAATCTCCAAAAAACGAGGTTCAAACGTTGTCTGAAAGCAATGCAGACGCTCCGCCGGCTGACGATAAGCCTTTAAATGCAGCGGAATCAGAGGACTCGGAGGCTTCAGGGGAAGGCGCAAATGATACGGTTCCCTCGGAGGGCTTGGCGGACGAAATCATTTTGCCGCAGACGCTGACATTCAGCGCCATGCAAATGACTTTTGTCCTAGAGGTCGATGAGGATAATCCGGAAGCTTTCTATGTACAGCAGCTAACGACTTGGAATGCGGTCATAATGGAGCAAACCTACAGCCGCTTGTTAGCCGCCAAAACGCCTTCAACGAAAGAAAAACTAGATAACGGTCGCACACGCATCATTTTTAAATCTAACGACATGCTTCTTACCTTCTTAATGAACACAGACAAGCCTGTACGGCTTGAAATCACGAAAATCGTTCCTGAATCATAGGAAAAGGCAGGCTGAGGGAATATCCTCGGCCTGCCTTTTATTTTGTGCGGCGCTGTAAGCCCATTCCGGAGGATCGTAGTCGAGATCCTCTGAAACGGCCTGAATTAAAGCTTATTCCTGCTGCGATGCGGCAGCCTCTGCAAGTCCTGTATCCGAGGGGTCATCCGCAAGCACGGCAGCCTGCGCAGCGCCCAAGCTCTTGAATGCCCACCAGCGAACCGCGATGACAGACGCCGATGATTCCGTTTCGCCCTGCAGCTTCATGCCAATCCGGAATGTGCCTTTCTCGGGATATACAAGGGTTCCGAGCGATACATTCGGAATATCCGGCTCGAATTCGGTGCCTTTGAATACGTCGCTTTGACCGTAATACACCTTCTTCATCGTACTGGCCGTATCCCCCAATACCGATCGATCGATTTCTTCAAGACCGACTACAACGGAAACCTGCCCCTCGCCTAAGCCGTGCTGGATCTCTTCCGATACGTAGTTTTTCTTGCCCCGCGAGAAGAAGAAGCCGCCGGTTTTGCCGATAGACTCAAGCGCTACCTCCATGGTGCCCGTCGAAATCTCATCGTACAAATGCTGCGGACGCGGAATGCCCAGCTTAAAATCAAACTCATTGCGGTCAGGATGATACTGCACGTCGAGTGTCGGCTTTGCATCGTATTCCAAATCATGCGTCTCGGCGCTTGCAAAAAACTTATGCAGCGACGAAGAGCGCGAGGTTTGCGATAACCGCTGCAGCAGCGACGTGCTTTCAATGTATTCGTCAAACGGAACACGGTCTACCTTCTCGATCATATACGTCGGGCCCATTTGGAGAAGGCTGATTTTGGCTAAGCAGATGCTTTGATCAGCCGCGCCTTCTACGGCTTGCTCCAGCGTCCGCTCATGCCAGTCCTTTAGGATGCGGTTCGCTACGGGCTCGTCCAACACCTCAATGGTATGCTTCGCATTCGTGTCTAACGGAATAGCCGAGTCGCCTATCGTCAGCTTTGCAGCTTGGCACGGAACGGTAAGCTCTGCTTTGCCGCCTGCCTTCAGCGGTGCCTTTACATGGAAGCTCACTGCATATTCCGTTTCCTGCGCATCTCCAGGCTCTGCGAATTGGACCCGTGAACCGTCATTTCCGACAGGGGTGAACCCTGCTGCTTCATAATCATATTGAAACGCAATCCGCGGCGTTTGGAGCGTCTTCTCGACGACAAGCTTGATCTCCACCACCTCGCCGGCATTGACGTATTTAGGCATGCGCTGCGTGATGCGAACGTTCGGGTCCTCATAAACCGTGACCACGTTTTCGAGCAGGCGGACGAATTCGAACGAGGATGGCGCCGGCGCTTCTTCGTTAATGAACAATCGGTAGGATTCCAGAACCCGGTTATACTCGCTTACTTCATCGTTGCGAATAGCCGAGTTTCCGACCGAATGTACGGGCTCCTTGCCCTTCTCGTCATATGCGATGCACAAATATACATTTTTCTTATATTCATTGTTCGTGAAGCCTTCAATCATGGACAGCTTCAGCGTAACCGGTGAAGGAATGACCAGCTCGCGTCCGATATAATCGATCGCAACGCCCATTTCGACCGAGATCGTTTTATCGTCTACCGCTACAACCTGCATGCCGGATAACACGCCGCTGCCGTAAAGCAAACGGTTCAGCAGCCTTCTTTTATCATTGAAATATTTCTGCTCCGACTCGAAATCGCGCACTGTGAGCAGCTTCCCGTAAAAATAACGATTTCTCTCAAATGGATACAGCCTCGATTTTTTCACCTGTACCGCTCCTTCGCGTTTTTATATTATTCCAGCTCTGAATCCATTTCTAAGCGGGTATGGACATCCAAGCGCTTCTCCATGCCGATGTCTACGATCAACGTATCGTTTGGCATCGTTCGTTCCGGGTTCAGCTTAAGCAGGGACGGCTCCGTCAGCACCGTATTAATGCCTAGATACGTATGGAGATCCAGATACATCCAAGGCTGCAGCAGCACAAGCTTCGCCTCCGTAAAAGCCGGCTTTTGCTCGTCCAGCAGCTGCTCGATAACGACCCGCTGCTTCTCGGTCGGAGCCTGCTCCGGCTTCAGCAGCACCGTAAAGGTGTAAGGATCGCCGCCGTACAGCTGATCCGTCAGGTGGCGCAGCTCAGCATTATCACGCATTGCTTTCGTTTGAAAATATTCCACGATCAAAGGCGATATACCGGTATAAATCTCGATCGTTTTCATCAAGCCTTGCCGCGTCCCCCGGTAACGATACAGCTCCGGCGCTGCCTGGATAAATGCTTGAACCTGTTCATCGGTCCAATAATCATCGGTTTCCAGACCGACCCAGGTCGCCAGCCAGCGCAAATGCTCGCCTGTTGCCCGTTCCGGATCGATATACCTCGATAAATCCTCGATTTCCTCCTCGATCCCGGAAAATAAAGTGCCGAATAATGATAAATAGCGTTCAAGAAAATCGCGGCTTGCCGGGTCCTCTTGGTAGACAGCCGGCAAATAAGACAAGTAGGTATCCCTAGGAAAGTATATGCGCATCGACTCCAAAAGAGGCGTATACCTTTCAGAGGCGATCCATTCCATTTTTAACCATAAATAACGGCCCTTTGCCCCAAAAAACAAGGCATCGTTCGGGTTAATAACGGGCTTCGACCAGAAGCCCTCCAGACCCTTCAGCTTCTCGCGGCAAGGAATTGTCGAATCCGTAATCCAATCGTCAACTTTTCGGTACCTGCCGTTAATGATGCAGCTGTCTTCGTTTTGGCTGAAATAAGAAATATGCAGCTGCGTTCCGTCAGGGATAAACGTCTCAAGCGCCATTTTATGCCAGACGGTCTCGGCTTCTGCGCTGTCAAACGCCTGCGAAAGCCAAACTCCCTCGGGAACGCCCGTTTCCTCCATAAGCAGCGTCTGCGGCTGCAGGTTCAAGATCGTTACGTTTCCGTCTTCGCCGTTTAAGATGTACATGCGGTCCTTTTCATCAATCAACAGCTGGTCCGCTTTGCCGCGAAAGCCCGTCACGCGCCCAGCTGTCTCGCCGAGGGCATTCCATTGCGTAATAAACCGGTCATCCTCGCTTACCTGATCCATTTGCCGCGTATCGCCGATATAAAGCGTTCCGCCGCTGTCAACGCAAAGCCCCGCATACGGCAGTGAGGGAAGCTCGCTTTTTACGCTCATGCGCCCGCTTGCCTGAAAGCCGAACAGCCTTGCATATAACGTATCGAATATATAAAGCTCGCCCGAAGACGATATCGCCATATAATAGGTTCGGTTCAAATGCCTCAGCTTCGCCCGAACATGCTGGGTAAAGCCCGGATCGCTCCATACGCCGGCCACTGCGCCGCCAAGCGTAAATTGGACAATGCCCAGCTTCGCGCCTTCTGCAATCGTCGGTTCATCCGTCCCCAAGTCGAGCTCAAGCGGCGTCAGTACGTAGACATAACGTTTATCTGCCGCAATCGCAAGCGGATGCAGGGGTATGCCGTCGGCCTCTTCCCCGACTCGCGACCAAATGGTTTGTCCATTGCCTGTATGGTAAGCCGCTACCGTTCTCTCGCTCGTCCGGTCGGCCGCAAATAAAAGGTCGCCTGAGGCGGCCAGTCTGGCATTGGCGCTAAATAAACCGTGTCCCTGCGTAAACAATCGTTTATGGTCTGAATTTCGCCGGTCGTAAATCCATAAATCCGCGCGCTCATCCAGCAAATACATATGCTCATGCTGCGAGACAGCCAGCTCCTTCACGGGTGCCGTGCCTGAGAGCTCATTAAGCAGAAGCGTCCCTGCGATTCCATATCTGTTATCGCGGCGAACGCCGTATCCGGCTGCGTGGTACCCGAGATTATAACTGATACCGCGCTGCCAGTCCTGCTCGCGGTTGATCGAGAAAAAGTGGTTTTGTCCGTTCATGCTGTACCTCCTTTGCAGCCGATTACCGCGATGCTACAGATGCGTGCGACTAATAAGTTCAATTTCATGCTGACCTGAGAAGACGAGCCCATGCGGCGGCAGGATGATATCGCCTCCCGCGCTTTTCCTCACATGCGGACCCTCCGCGTCTATCCACAGATCCTGTATGTAGACGACGCCGCTTCCCATGCTTAACGCGCTGTAAATATCGCCTTTATACACGGATCGGCCGAAGGCCCAACCTTTCGCCCCATGCTCGCCGTCAAGTGGACGCAGCAGCTGTTTCAGCTGTTCAACCAGCCGCTGGCCTTCATCTACGAATTGCGGCTCCACAACAACGACGGCGTTGACGGTCACTTTAATATAGACCGGGGGGATGACATGCACTTCTGTCGTAACCAGCCTTCTCGTGTCGAGATTGCGTTTGACGGTCTGAAGAAATCCGGCGCTTGGCGTCGGTGTATCGGTCAGCCCATAGGGGATAACGACGACCGAAATTTGGCCAGCGGCTGTTTCCCTCGGATAATCAGCCAGTCCCGGCTTGAAGAGCGGAATCGCATGGACTCTGGCGACAGCTGCGCCTGGCGTTGCTCTTGCAAGCGTTTCGTAATCCTCGTTCGTTACTGCGCGGAACGTATGCTTTAACTCAGCTTGCGCTCGCTGCAGCGTGAACGGTAAGGTTTCCGCTTCGGCTCCGCCTGATGCGAATCCGGGGTTGTCCACCTTAATATGAAAAGCCCTTTGCGCGTCGTTTACCCATTCCGAAATGAGATGCGGTTTCACATTGCCGCGGTCGCCGCCGCCAAGCTCGCAGGCAGTCAGCATGATATTCGTGTCTAGGCCCGCAGCCGGAATAGCTCCTCTTTCCCCGTTGCCGAAATGAATGAGCCTTTTCACGGGATCGTATACGAAATGAAGATCTCCCGGCTTCGAGCGGTCAAAATCATCCACTCTGGTCCAGTCCTGCCATTTGTAAATGCCCTGAGGCTCCAGCTCGCCCACCTGCAGGCGAAGCGCATCGCGTTTCTTGCAGGATAAGTGGTAAAGCTCGAACGTCTGGCTGGGCAGTCCGCTGCTGCGTCCAATCTGCCGGTAGAGATCGAAATCAGGCTCGCTTGCAAGTACCCTTACCGTCTCGCCGGGGGGCGGAATCGCGCCGGATGAGCCGTCGCTAAACCGTACCGTGACCCGGTCAAGGGATTCATGCCTAATAACCGTATAGATCATGGGCGGACGGTCCATTTGAGGCAATAAATCTAAGGAAGCGGCTTCCTGCCAGTATTGCCAAGCACCGTCTGCATCCCGAACTTGAACGCGTATTTGGCCAAAAACAGCCAAGTAGGTTTCAATCTGTATTTCTTCATTCGGTTCACCTTTAACCGAGCATTCAATCATTTCGCTTAGAGTGTTTTTCTGCTTGGCTGCTACGGTATGCAGCATAAGCTGCCGGATGCGGGGCGGCATTTCATAGCCTGCCTCCTCCACCGTCGCGCAAATCCAATTGCGCGCTTGTTCGCTTGCAGGGTGAACCGTTACGCTGCGCATGCGCGATTTCAAGCGGAACGTTAGTTTTCCGCTCAGCGTCAGGTGGAGAGTCTCGTCCTCTATAATCTCGACAGGCATCCAACCCTCCACGCCAGTGGCATCATCCAAGCAGTATGCCTTCCACGAAAGCCTTGCTGAGGGAGAAATAGCCGAGCGGTTCACGGCCAGCGTTTGCTCCGAATCCTGATGGCTATCCGCGCCGGTTTCCTGCAGCTTTATGTTAATCGTTACCTGCTCCTGCGCCTCCAGCTCCCGATCGAAGGAAAGATACAGCTTCGAGGCTGCCTTTGCATCCTTGCCGAAGGCATAAAAGGCGACGTTCGCATGATCATTTGTGGCCGTTACGTCATTTGCTTCCCGTTCCGTCCGGGTAACGATCCGGTCCAGCGCAAGCGGCGTAAGCGCTATGGAGGCTTCCGTCTCAAACATCTGGTCCTCGGCCATCAGCTTCGTACCGCGTGGCAGCGTTAATGGTTGATTCACGTTTGAAAACTGAATAACCGCTCTCGATGAGCGGGCATCCGCGGGCGCGACACCGAGCAGATCAAGAAATCTGAGCTTGTTTTTCTCGGGCACGCGGCCGATGAAATAACGCTGCATCTCCGTCAACCACGCGAACAGCTCAATAAACGTAATCCCGGGGTCATGCGCGTTTTCGTCCGTCCACTCCGGTACCCGCTTAGGGATCAGCCTTCTTGATTGCTGGACGATTTCTGCATAGGTACGGTCGTCCAAGGGCAGCCTTGGCAGCATAGGATCTCTCCTTCCTTTATATGATTTGGATTTGGTTTAAAGGCCGCAAGGTAAAGATTCCGATCATCCCGGGGCCGGTACAGCCGTAATCGTATGCGTTCCATTAACGACGATGCCGTGAATGACTTCGTCCATCCGGGCGGGATCCCATTCGGTCTTGATCCCGTTTTCTATTTTGATGATATGTAAATATAAACGATCAATATATAAAAGCGAACGGACAGCATGCAGAAGGGAATGCAGCACCGAAACATGCAGCGCTTCGCCGATATTCCAGCCGTTCCCGTCGACATTGCCGGAAACCGGATTCAAGAAAGCGTTAAGCTTGGCAGCGCAGGCCATCTCGAGCGGCAGCAGCTCGTCCACCGATTCAGATACAACCGTCGCATTCACCGATACTTCCAAATAAGCGGGTTCGATCACGCGTATGGCTCCGCCCACAGAAACCATATTGGAAGCCGTTCGCGAAAGCTCCCGCTCCACGGCTTTGCGAAGCTCGGGAAACTGGGCCGCATTCGCTATGCCGCCCGCCGGAAAGGCTACCACCGTCATCGAGCCCGGCGAACGTTCGAGCAGCCCGTTGCGGTTGCTTAGGCATTTAACCTTCGCAATTTGCGGATACGCCTCTCTTGCGATCCATTCCACATCCTTCGCCGTAACCGCGCGTCCGCGGTGTTTAAGCCGCTGCGGTCCCCTCGCGAGAACCTGTTCGACCCGTTCCGCGTCGCCACCGCCAATCGATGGCGACGGATTGCTCACGCTGCTCACGAAAGCAAACGGAAGCACCATCCCCGTTATTTGTCCGGCATCCACATGGCCGCTTGCGCCGGCTGTTGTTTTAAACCGAACGCGCACCGTCTCTGCCGTATCCGACGAAGGCAGCTTCCCTCTGACGCCGTCGCCAAATTGCAGCGTACCTCCCGCATGGTCAGGCAAATAATGCCGATCGATGGGACCGGATTCCGCAAGCGAAGCCACAGGCTGCCATCTCACCCAAAACCGTTGGTCATTGTTATCGCCGTCTCGTTGCAGCTTATAATAATCAGGCTGCGAATCGCTTAGCGTTGCCCGATCCATGGGCGTAACATGCTCCAATTCGTCCACCCATACCTCTTCCTCGATAAAAGCAGCGGGAGCCAGCTGCACGTACCCGTCCGAGGGTATCGTCAGCTCCTTTTCCTGGCTGACTTGCTGCCTGACGGAAACCGCATTTAGATATAAGCTTGCGGCAACCGGATTTCCAGGATAGGCGTCTCCAAGCAAGCTGTCACGATTGACAGCCCGGATCCAATAGCGTTCGCGCCCAAACAAGCGAACCTTAGCCATTGTCGGCGGTCCTACCCACTGCAGCTCCCCGCTAACCGTCAACGCGTCCGTGCTGTCTGCCACCTTGAGAGGCTGCCATACTTGGCGGCCGGCTTCTTGGCACAGCGCCTCCCATTCTACCCATGGCGGCTGGCTGCGAACCGCAAATCTGCGTTCAAGCTCGATATGCAGCCGAATCGGGCCTTTTGCCGGAGCGGCATCAAAAGAAGCGTACATCGCTGGATGGCTTGCCTGAATAGGCTCAAACAGCTTGAAGCACTGACCTCCCTGCTGAGCGGAGGAAGTGCGGTCTCGGTTGTCAATATTGCTTCTCGTATACACATGCTCCGGCATAAATAAGGATTGCGAGCCGTGTGCGTAGGAAAGCGAGGGCTTCCCAAGCCAAGGCGACATGTATTCAACCACGGGGGCAATAATCGGATCGGTTTGCAGCACACGCGCCCTGATCCAATAATCGGAAGCGCCGTTGACGAACGTTTGCGTCATATCCTCCGGACAATCGAAAGTAAGGGTGAAGCTTCGATCGCTTTGCTCCGGCAGCTCCGCAAACAACGTGCCAAATTGCTCGCTTCCCGGCAGCCTGGCCCAATTGCCTCCGTCCCAATACTCCCATTGCACGCTTCTGATGCATACGCGCGGCGGGTCCTTCTCATCGAAGTCAGAGGTCCGCATAACCATCTTCCACTTGACTTCAGGGTCCTGAGCCATGCGCAGCCGGCTCGGTATCGCCTTCGCCGAAAAGGTCAGCTTGATTTTGCTTTCACGCTTGCTGAACGCTTCCTCGCAGGATAAATAGAATACCGAATAAGGGACAAAATGCTCCCCGAACGGAAAAAATCCATCGCTCAGCAGCTCCGTATCATTAAAATACAAGGCACCGGGCTGAATGCCTGCGTCATCGCCAGCCGCGTCATGCGCCGCTCGCAGCCTGATTTTGTCCATTTCCAAATGCTTCTTCAGAAGAGGGGAGGCCTTCCCCGGCAGCTGCTTCACGGTGCATCTGATCCATCGGCCGGTTACGCCTTCATGCTCTGTCAGCTCCAGCTTCCCTGCTTGTTTTTTATGTAAGATAACCATGTTTCCAGCAGCCGTTGCTGATTCAAATTTCACCCATTTCCCGTTGCAGGGATATGTCCATTCCACCCATTCCGAAGCAAGCGACGCGGCAAGCTCGGGCTCTGAATAACGTTTCTCGGTATGATGAACATTTAAATAAAAACGGCTGGGGCGATCCACGAGAAACAGATCGTCATGGCGAATAAAAAGCGTATGCTCCTGCTCATTCGCCTTCGAGCTTGTATCGAACAAGCTGACAGGCTCCGCTTGGCCGCCTTTCAAGCGATCCCCGTAATCAAGCGCAGCCGTAGCGATATGATCCCGTTCCGGATGCACGTTGATCCACTCCATGAGCTTAGCGGGCGTTGCAAGCAGCGCTTTCTCCGTCTCAAAAACGAGCGGCTCGCCGCCCGCCGGATGCGGCGCAGTCAATGCGATGCCGGCCGGCAAATAAACGGGATCGACCGTCCCTTCGCTAAGCTGGAACACCACCGAAGCCCGGGCTGGGCGAGGCGGCTGCAGCTTCACCTCTATCAGATCGAGAAAGGCTAGAAAATGATTAAGCGGCGCTTGATTGAGCCGATGAACCGTATCCTCCAGCATCTCGGCGGTCAAATAGGCAAGCCCCGTCCCCGCATCAGGCTCCTCCTGCGAGAAGCGCCATTCCGGCGTATAATGCGGCGCCATCTCCTTCAGCTGAGCCATAAAGGAGGATAACGTATTATGATTTATTTTCGGCGGACGGTTGTCACCGCCCTTTCTTCCCCCGCGCATCGTCACGTTATTCGCTCCCGTTATTTCGTTCCTTCCTCCAAATAGAAAGGAAAGACCTGATTGAATAGATTGTTTGTCGATCTTACGGCATAAGAGACGCTCATCAGCACGCGTCCGTTATTATGCCGATCGGGCTTTACTTCAACCTCTACGTCCTTCACCCTTGGCTCCCATATCCGAATCGCTTCCTGCACATCGCTTGCGATAAGCCGCAGCGAGGTTTCATCCGTCGTGCCAAATACAAAATCCCTTAGGCCGCAGCCAAAGTCGGGACGCATCAGCCGCTCGCCCTTCGAGGTGCGAATGATGATCCGGATCGCTTCCTCGATATCTTCTTCGCCTTCCGCCATGCGAATGCGGCCGGTAGTCGCGTCAACCTGAACAGGAAACTTCCATCCTTTTCCCAAAAACGATGCCGGCATCGGCTGCTGCCCCCTCTAGCATTAATTGATTTTGACCATTGCGCCCTTTAGCGATAAAATGCCGGTAGCTTTGACTTCAAGCATGCCGTTTGATTGAAGCGTCAGCGATGCATCCGCCTCCACTTTCACCTGCGTGCCCTTTACGGTAACCGACTTTGTGCCCGTTACCTTAACGTCGCCCTGCCCGTTCATTTCAATCGTCGAGGTTGTCCCGCACTTGATGGTCACCTTCTTGCCGGTCTCATCCAGCTTGATCGACTGCTGCTGATCCTGCGTTTCAACCGTAACGGTCTTTTCCTTATCCGCAAAAGTTATGTTGTGACCTTTGGAGGTCTTTATCGTAATTGTGCCTGCGCTGCTCGTATCGTCAAACGTAATTTCATGCCCGGTCTTCGTTTTGATTTTACGAACATCGTTTTTATCGTTCGGCGCCGGCGGCTTTTGTTTTTTGCTCCATAATGACCCGATAACGATCGGCTGGTCCAGCCGTCCCATCAAGAAGGCTACCAGAACCTCATCGTTTACCTCCGGCAAAAAGAGAGAGCCCATATCGTTTCCGCCCATTAAGGTAGCGACGCGAACCCAATCGGTCTGCAGCTCGCCCTCGCGCAGAGGAAACTTCACTTTTACGCGGCCGAGCTTGTCGGGGTCCTTGTTATCGGTTACGATGGCATTCCATACGCCGGATAGCTGCTCGGATTGCATCGAGCGTTGATGCTGGTCAAAAAATCCAGGATACATCGTGCTCATATCGCATTCCCCTCCGTCTCAAAATAAGTCATGTAGCCGCTTGCTGCGTCAAGCCGATGCGTAACCTTTGTCAGCCTCAGGACCTGATCGAGCTTTTCGCTGCCAAGGCCTTCGATTTTAATTAATTCGCCAGGCTTAAACTCGGGAAAGCCGATAGAGGTGCCATGTCCGATAACAAGCTCGCGCGATATGCGGTCCAGCATCGATTTTGCGAGAGACTGCGCTTCATCCTGCGATGCGGCCTGCGTGTAAACGACCTCCATCTTTTGCGTGGACAGCATGCCCGCTACGCTTGGTCCGCTCTTCGGGTTCCCGCCGATAATGGTGACAGAGCTTGCTACCGACTCTATCGCTTGCATCTTATCGACGTCGTAGCCGCGGACCTTGACTTGTGAGGTCTGGCTGGAAGCATCGACCGTTAACGTGAACTGCACAAGATTTTTCCCGTATTTGAGCGCAATGAGCGGGTCACCGGATGTCTTGGGCTTTTTAAAATAAAGCTTTGATGCCGTCACGTAGAAATGACGGTCATTATCCATCGCAAGCGAGCGGATAAAATGATAGTCGCTGACCCCGATCTGCTCAATGGTTTTTTTCGTAACCGTCGTATCGTCCAGATCAACGGATAAACCGTAATTACCGGCAATTTGCCTTACGACATCGGTATCCTTCATTTGGTTCCATACCTTAGAATGCGACGTCTTCATTAAGAGAAAGGAGCGGTCCATTGCCGTTACGGTAATCGTCGGGCTGCCATTCGACGGAAAATCGAGGGAATAGCCCGTAATAATCCCGTCAAAAACGAGCGATTTCTTATCCGCATAACCAAGCTTGATTTGCAGCTTCTTGCCCACCGCAATCGTCGATCCCACCCATTGCATGCGGGACTCGCTCCAAATGTAACCATTCGATACCGAAAAACGCGCGATGTCGGCCTGGGCATCCGTCGTTTGCTCCACGTCGACCCATTCAATGGCCATATCCAATAATCTGATCGACTGGCCTTCGATGATAATATCGGTTTCGGGCGCGCTGAAGTCGCCGTATTTGGCTTCCAAATCCTCAAAGGAGTTTACAGGCACGTTATCACTCCAATCTCGGAATCGTTAAGCTTCTTCCGGACAGCAGCATGCGCGGGTTATCGATCCCGTTCGCTTCCGCGATATGCCGCCATGCACCCGGGTTTTCATATTCCTCGGCAGCGATCGACCAGAGCTGGTCACCCTGCTTGACGGTTTTCTGCTTGGTCCGGTCGGCCGATTGGCGCGGAATTGCTTGATACTGCTCCTTCATCGTTTGCGAGCTGAGCATTATGACCGTTAATGATGCCCGAACGGGAACGCCGGTCTCCAGGAACATCGTATATTTCTGCGAAATACTCGTGATTACGCCTTTAAAATCGAGGGAGCCCCAAATGAATTTACAGGTTGGCGGCGTATGAAGATCCGAATCCACATCGAGAATACCAACAATTTTGGAGGTATGGGTACGTACGTCAATCCCTGCTTCATAGGTGTCAAAAAACAAATTAAGCGTCAGAGTCGTCCGGTCGCCGCTCGTGAATTGGGAGAGCGGGGTTTGCAGGCCCGCGATCTCCTTCTCTGAATATTGATTGCCGGACTCCATCTCGTAATCGGTCGGGTTAAAAAGCACGTCTACCTTTTCGGTTTCCTTCGCCCGGAAAATCCAAAACTGCGCTTTGCTTAATGCCATTCGCCATTCCCTCCTCATCCGGCCATTCTAGTAGCCTCGTCTTCGCTGCTCCAGCTTCATCTTCCGCTCCAAAGCCTTATATACTTGATCCGCAATCGCTTCGGGACGAAGCTGCGGAATTTTCATAATCATTTTTTGCAGCTTCTCGGGATCCAGCTCCCGCGGCGCCTCTACCTTCACTTGCGGAGGCGGCTCCTGTACGGCAGCTTGCTTCGGCTTATGATGAGAGAGTTCAGGCATCCCGCCCCGATCGGCGAACAGAAATGAGCCGCCGTCACTCGATGATTGGTTTGCGTTTGCGGCACCGCTGATCCCGCTGCGGCTGCCTGCGGCCGCTGCATAGCTCAGCCGGGCCTGCCCGTTCACCGCTCCGGCTGTCTGAGCGGCGCTGCCTGTACCGGCATCACCTGCCTGCACGACTGTCGTCAAGCCTTGCAATGCCGACAAATGTTGTACCCGCGCAGCTGCAGCGCTCCTCGCGCTTGCCGAACGCCGCTGAATCGACTGGAGCAGGCGGCTGCCTGCCTGCATGCCTCTGCTTGAGAAAGCGGCTGGCTGAGCTTTCTGGACCAGCCGATTCAAGCCCGCTGCTTTTGAGTTACTGACGCTAGATGGCTGCGCTGCGGTACGCTCGGAAAAGCCGCCTTCCTGGCTTGCTTCCGCAGCTCCAGCGAAAACATTCCTCTGTACGCTTAGAGCAGGATAAGCACGCATGGATGCGGATGCCATGGCTGCTGCCGCGGCAGCTCCTTGCTGCTCCAAGCGCTTGAACTGCCTAGTCGCTGCTTCGCCTGCCGCAGCCGCGGATCGTTTTAATGCTTTCGAGCCGGTCTCCAAGCTGTCGCTTTTTCTTGCTTTTCCTCGTACGGATCGCTGGACTAAGCTTGCAGAGGCCGCCCGGTTCAAAGCAGCCAAAGACTGTCTTTGAACCGCTGCCGCTTTCCCCTTTAGAAGCTGCGATGGAACCGGCGGTTCAGCCCGTCCATCTGCTGCTTGCACAGTGTCTGCACCGCCTGAAGCCGTTCTGAAAACGAGCGGCTCAACCCGTGCTGCTTCCCTCTGAACGGGGACAGCCTTTGCAGCCTGAATCGGCTCGCTCGCAATATCGTTTGGCAATGCAGGCGCTTGCTTTAATGGGGTTGCTAGGTTGCCGGCTTCGGGAATGCTCCGTTCTGCCGGAACGATTTTAGACTGTACGAATTCAGGACTCTGACGTCCGGTTTTTCTCCGGGCATGATAGTTGGCTGGACCAAAACCATTACTTGCCGTTCCGTCCTTCTGAGCAGATAGGGCTGTCTCTGGACGTTTAGAATGGGGCATTCCACTTCCCGTTAAGCCGCTTGTCTCTGGCAGCTTATGAGAGAGCCTAAGGGCGCCTCGCAAAAGCATTGTTTTCTTGCCGCTTTCCCTGGCGAGCAATTGCCCGCGTACCGCATGCTGCCGTTCCGCTTCAGGAGCCGATTTCACTCCCGTTTGCATGTTAGCTTGCGATTTCGTAAACGGCTTGGCTTCCGCTTCTGTTTCCATTATTGCTTTAGTTGGTGCTTTAGTTGGTGCTTGAGTCGGTGCTTTAGTTGGTGCTTTAGCAGCCGATTTCGCAGCGGTCGCGCCGGAATGGTCCGGCCCCATCTCTGATCTGGGCATCTCCGAAGCTGCTGTCCTTCTATGTACGATAGCCTTGCGGCCGCGAGATGCCGTATTCTCATCCGCATTTTTGCTCGAAAGGCCGGATATTTGCCGGGTTCCCGCTGCTGCCGGACGGTTTAAGCTGTCTGCTGCTGTTTGCAGATTAAGCTGCGATAGGCTAGGCTCAGCAAACTGCTGCAAGAGCCTTTCCTCATAGCGACGCAGGATCAGCTGCGCCGGTTTTGCGGCAAAGCGGATGTTGCCGGCTTTCAAATAAGCGGTTACCGCTGCTTCGGGCATTTTATTTCTTAGCTGTCCCTGCTGCTTGGCTTGATCCTTCGGCTCATTTGCAGCATTAGATGACGAATTGCTATTGTTGCCTGAATTGGTCTGCTGTCTGCTTGCCGGAAATCCGTCAGCGGTTGCAGTGACCTTTGATGGTTTATCTACAGGTAATACCGGATTTGTTCCGCCTGGCCTGCTTGGAACTGCTGTATGTGAATGATCGCTTGCAATGGACTGCTCCGCTTGCCCGCGCTGTGTTCGATGAATGAAGCGCTTGGCTGAAATCGCCATGCTGCTCGTACCCGCATCATGCTTTGCATTATCTGCCAAAGACTGCGGCTTGCGCTGCAGCATCAACAGCTGGAGCCTAATCCGGTTATGGTCCGCTACAGAACCCGTGATTACCCAATTGCCGGACTGGCGCGCGATGCTCGTTTCAAACGGTTTAATGCTTGAACGGGCGGCTTTTGTTGCCGAGCGAGAGGCTGCTGCTCCCACACGAAGCTCATTACTTTGCACGGCAGCCGTCCCCGTTGCTTCTACCTGCTCATCTTCTTGCTTATGATCCCTGCGATGCTCTAATGCTTGCCTTCTATTGACGCTTGCTCGAGCCACGTTCTTATCCGTTTCCTGCCTCACTGCCTCGGCCCGCTTCGCTGCCTCGCGCTGCTCCAAACCCGCAGTCACGGCGCTTCGCTCCGCTTCCTGCCTTACTGCTTCGGCCGGCTGTTCCTGCCGATTCGCAGCACGCCTTGCATTCGTAAGCCGCAGCGCCGAGTTTCGGGAAGCCGAACCTTTGCCGGTGGCTGGCAAAAGCTGTACCCGTTCCTTCGCCAGAGGTTTTCTAAGCTCCTCCAGACGGCGAATCGATTGTATGACAATGCCCGGCTGAAGCCTCGCTTGCACCCATTTATAATAATCCGCTTGCAGCTCTGCCTTCCATGCTTTGATCGGCGTGCCGGCTGTTTGCGGTATCGTTCCCTGCCATAATTCACGTTTCACCCTTACCGGGCTGCTATCGCCCAGCAGAGGTTTTTCCGAATTCCCCTTGCTGCTGTTAATCTTGTTGCGCTGCACTATAATGCGCTCTGCCGATTTTCCTGATGTCTGCTTATTGCTGTTTTGAGCGTTCTCGTTACGGTGCTTCTGGCTGCTAACGGCATTCTTTTCCGCTTGCTTGTTTATGCTCTGAACAGCCTTCTCCAACTGCTTGTTGCTTATATCGACGGATTTCTCCGCCTGCTGTTTGCTGCTTTGGACCGTTTTATTCAACTGTTTGGCGCTGCTCTGTACTTTAGCCTCCAGCAGCTTGGTGCTGGTAAAGCTTCGCTTCGCCTCGCCCGTACCGTCACCGGCGGCAGGCTGCGTCATTGCTATTTCTCTTATTGTTCTTTGTTCCTTTATGACATGCGTCACGTCGCGGAACACGATTTTTTCACGCTCTACCGTCACTCGCTCGCGTTCGATCATCCGTTCGGTCCTGCGCTCCGGGCTTGGCAAAGCTTTCTTATTGCTGCTCTGCTTTGGCTCCGTCGGCTTTGGTGCCAACACTTGGATATGCAAGGTTTGCTGCGTAATGCCGGGTTGGCTTTTTAACACATGCGACATGGCAGCCCGTTCGAACTTATTGCGTCCCGCGCTAGTTTTATATTTATTTAAGATGCCTCCGGCAAACGGCTGAACCGACGTCGGTTGTTGTGTCACAGCTTTTCCCGTACGGTCCGCTATACGTTTCATCCGATGCATCCTCCTATTCGAATTCATATGAAATACGCGCCGCATCCATCAAATGGAATAATTGCTGTTTATTTGCGCGCTTAACTAAGTCTAAAAAAACTCCATCCAAAACCTTTATGCCTCACGCCTGAAAATCGCCATACAAGCCGCTATGGATAATTTCAATCGTTTCAACGGCTACGTCGCTCGTGCTGGCATTAAGCTGCGGGCCCGTCCATTTCACCGGATAGGCGTCAAAAAAGCTCCAGCGTCCAAACTCCGTTCCATCTGCGGATTGCAGCACAATCGCGCCGGTCTTACGGTCAATCGTTCCATCGATGGTGCTCTCATACCAGCTCCAAAGCGCCGGTGATTTGGTCATGCCTTTACGTAATACAAGATTCGGAAACCGAACGCCCTTTGGCAGCTTATGAACATAACCGTTCACTCCGCCTTCGCGGTATTCCTCAATTTCCGTCTCCGCCTCCAGCCCCGATACCTCGGAGAAGCCTGCCACGAAGATGTCGTCGAGCTCGACCCAAAATTTGAACGTTGTCGCTACATCGTGAAAGCGACCTTTCTCTTGCCCCTTCATGACTGCCATAGCGCAGCGTCACCTCTTTCCAAAAACGTCGAAAATGTTTTTCTTGCCGCTGCTATCCGTATCATCATTCATCTTGCGGTTGATTTTGGAAATTTCATCGCACCATCGGCGGCGCTCGGCATGCTCCATGTTCATGATATCGTCATGCGACCAATGGAAATAATAAGCGACGAAGCCCACCTCTTCGTACAGCCGGTCAACCGGGTAACCTAAGAGAGAGCTTCCGTTAAGGACAAAAAATCGACAGCCACCTCAAACTCGTGATCACATTTCGGACAAGCGGTAAGCACCTTAGGGGCCTCTAAATCGTTAATTTGGCGATACAAATTTTGCAGGTAAGCAAGATCGGCCGTGAACAGCTTCTCGATCAGCTTCGTATCGATATGCCTCACGTCGCCCAGCCTTGTAACGACTCTCGCCATCAAAATAACCGTCAGATAGCTCGGATTGGACTGAACCCTCGGGTCCTTCATCGGTAAAATCTCGTCTGCTGCCGTTGCGAGCCGCATGACTCCGCGACGGTGGAGATTGCCTTGATCATCCACGTAGCCGCGGGGTAATTCAAATTCGTATTCCGTTTGAAAAGCCATTGCTGTTTCACTCCAATCATTTCCTGTGGCTTCTTCTTTAAAAAAGAGGAAAACAAGAGAGGAGCGCACGATTCCTCGCCCGCCGCCATCCCTTGTTCGCCAAAAAACAAGCTTTGCTGCTCTGTCTTACGCGGTGCGCGTCAAGCCTTCATGCGCGAATTCAATCAGCTCAAGCGCAACCTCATTGCCGGTACCGTTAAAGGTAGGCGCAGTATATTTTACCGGCCAAGCTTCGATAACCTGCCATGTAGCCACGTCTTCGCCTTCTTCATCAAGCGCGATAATCGTAATGGTTTTACGCTCAATCGTGCCTTCTGCGCATTCTTGAAGCCATTCGTAAAGCTCCATGGATTCCGTCGTGCCCCATTTCAACGAGATGTTGCCGTATTTAATCAAGCCTGGAAGCTTGCGGGGCGTAATAACCTCATTGCCCTCGCGGTACTCGACGACATCAAAGGTTGCCTCGAAACCGGAAACCTCGCTAAATCCTGCTTGCTCAAGACCTTCTACTTCTACACGAAATCTAAAATTGCGATATGGATCAATACGATCTCCTGGCATGTGGATCCCCTTCCGTTATTCGATATGGAAGCTAATTATTATTCCGAGCCTGTCTTCTGGGTGATGCGGAACACGACAAATTCAGCTGGTTTCACCGGCGCTACGCCGATTACGCAAACCAATCGTCCGTTATCGATGTCGTCCTGCGTCATCGTAGAACGTCCGATTTCGATATAAAAGGCTTCTGACGGGCTTGTACCCGACAAAGCGCCGTCACGCCATACGCGTGTCAAGAAAGCATCGATCGTACGCTGTACGCGGGCCCATAGCTGCTCGGTATTCGGTTCGAATACGACCCAGCTTGAACCGTTTTTGATGGAGCCCTCGATGAAAATAAACAAACGGCGCACGTTGATGTATTTCCATAGCGAATTGGACGAACATGTACGTGCGCCCCATACGCGGATGCCTTGGCCGGTAAACGCGCGGATCAGGTTGACGCCCGCAGGGTTAAGAATATCCTGCTCTCCGTTGTTGTATTGCACATCCAGGCCGACTACGCCGCGAAGCGTTTCGTTTGCCGGAGCTTTCTGCACGCCGCGCGTCGTATCCGAACGGGAGTAAACCCCTGCGATCGTACCGGACGGCGGTACAAAAATGTTGCGTTTATCGAGCGGATCGAACACTTGCAGCCACGGATTGTACAATGCGCAGTAGCTCGAATCAAAGAGATCGCGATGAGCGAGAACATCCTGAACCTTCGTCGCCTCGCGCGGAAGATCGAGAATCGCGAAGCGGCTTCCCAAAATTTCGCAATGCGCAACGAGCGACAGCTGGACGTTCGGGTCAGTTACCCCCGGAATCGCCATAATGCTGACAACATCGTTATCGATAAATGATTGGATACCCGTTCTTTTGCCTGGACCGAAGTCTTCGCCGATAAAATCGGCAGCCGATAGGCTTGCTGCCGTACCGTCGCTTCCGCCCGAGAGCAAAATTTCAAATGCGGCCGTCTCGGAGCCTGCAATTTGCTCAAGGGGAGCAACGCTAGCATCCGATACCTTCAGCACTTGCACCTCAACGATATTAGAACGCGAGATCAGCTTCTCTACATAGTTCGGCGCCTCTGGGTTAAGCGATGCCTTCTCGTAGGTTTCCGACTCTGTGCCGTATAGCACGTTCAGAGTAAACTCCGATGTGCTAAGTACTTTGGTTGGAACAAGCGCAGTATCAACAACATCGCCTTTAAGCGCATCCGCAAGCTCAATGACTTGATCATGCACGGATACGATTCGGTTATATTGCTTCTCCGTTCCGTTTGTGAAGACAACGACATCGCCAGCATAGAAGCCTGCTGCGTTTTTCACGCGGTAACGATTGCCCTCGCTTGCTTCAAAAATCGGTGTTTTGGCTTTGCTTGCAGGCACGATAACCGCACGAACCTGATTTCCCCAAGCGCCCGGGTTCTTTGCGGCGATAGAGAGAACAGCATCCTTTTGCGCTTCGTTAGAAGCTGTTTTTGCATCCGACGGCGCTACCCGGGTAATATAGCAGCGGGAGCCTCCGTTCGTGAAAAACTGGTTAACGGCATAAGCAAGAAAACGGTATGAGCCGAAAGCATTTTCAGATAAATAGGAACCGTATACGCGTCCAAAATCTGCCGGGCTCGTAATAAGCTGCGGCAATCCTTCGACTGGTCCGCGAGCAGCAAGACCGATAAAGCCCGCTGTGCTTGTACTAACACCCTCCAGCGGTTTGGCGCCGCTCTCGAATTCCTCCACATAGACGCCTGGCGATAAATACTCAGCCATGTGTGATCTCCTCTCTGAATCTATTTATGTATTAGGTAACGGCAGGCGCACTTCTCCTGTGTCAACCCCAAGACCAAATGGAATGCGGCAGTATTCCTAATCCTCTTAATCTACTGAAGGATTAAGGCCTGCGCGGTTATTACTTCTCCGGCTCGCGCTGTCAGCTCGGCCGCAGCGCTCCCGCGCTCGGTTTCTGCGAATGCTTTAACCGTAAAGGTGCGCGGCAGCGTGCCGCGAAACGGCAGGATGACATTGCCGTTATGCGCGCTGCGCGTTTGTACCGCTGGCAGCAGCGATGCGCCCCTGCGGTAGCTTTCTTTCACCGGCTGCTCGAACCTGAGCCCGCCCCCTGGCAATACTTCGGCAACGCGCACAAGCTCTTCGTTCCCTTGTCCGCGAAGCAGCAGGCTCTCGCCGGCAGCCGTCTGTCCTTGCAATAGCCCGATGGTGACCGTTTCTGCTCCCGCAAGGAGTGAATCCTGGGCAACACGGGCTCTTGCGGCTGCATCCTCGCAGGCATACGCCCATATTTTGGCGCCGGCGCAGGGAGCCCCTGCCGCATCGCATAATGGAAATGCAAGCGCTGTCGAGGCCGCGGGATAAGCATAGCCGGGACCAGGCAGAAGCGGTACGGTGACAACCGGATATATTTTTTTTAGAGAAGCTGTTTCAATGTTTTGTTTAAAGGGTATGAACGTAGATGAGGTAACTGTGAGCGTGTAGCTCCCTGGCGAAAGATCTAGGAACAAATAAGTTCCATCAGGTTTGCGAATAGGCTTCTTATGGACGCCTTCGAGCGAAACTGTCAGCGCAGAGGGCGCTGGAAGCCTTCTTGTCCAAACGTCGATAGGCGATACGACAAGCGAGCAGCGTGTAATGCTAACGGACCGAGGCCGGGACAAATCAGCCACCGCCCTTTTCCTCAAGCACGATATGGCGCTCGACGACACGGGAAACAGCCTTCACCCGATTCGAATCTAGCATGACAGGACCCACGCGGTAGACAACAGAGAGCTTGTACGGCAAATCGCCGAACTGCCAAAGCTTCATCAGCTCTTCGCCCTCCATGCTCATTAAAGTCAGTCTAATGGCGCTTCCGCTCTCCGCGAGCGTGCCCTCCAGATACGGGCCGCTCAGAACGGCGTTATCGTACAGCACCTGCATCGCACGACCTAATATGCGATGCTCATCTAACGACTTTGTCAACCGGTCCGCATTGGAATGCGCTGTCATCATAAAATAAAAATCCAGCGCCTGCGGCGGGTACTGAAGTACGCCTCCACGATCCACCATGCCGGTTCGACGCGCTTCGCCATTTTCCTTAACGTTGAACAGAAACAAGGAAAGCGCTAGATCGCCTGCATCACGGGGCGAAGCCATGCCGATCAGGTCAGGGCGAGGCACAGGGTCAGGCGTAAGATGATCGCGAAGCAAGCGCAGCAAGCTGGCTCCCAAATCCGCAATTACCGTATATCCTCCCATTGGCCTATCACTCCCTAAAAAAACATAATGAAATCTATCTTTGTATACGAAATCTATTATAGCTTCTCTATTACCAATTGACTATGCAAAATTACTCAATTTTTGTCAATTTCGCACGCATTGTAGAACTTTTATGATTTGATGCCCGCACACTATGAAAATCGGCAATTAGATATTTATTGTTAGATATTTATTAATTGTAGGGCTCAAAGGACTCCTTGACGACAATTTTACCCATTTTATGAAGTTCCTGCCTCGTCGCCCGCACCATATGGCGCATGCCGATCGGCGATTGCTCTGCCGCCGCCATAAAGGCTGCCGACAGGACGATATTTTTGATATGCCCGCCCGATGCGTCAACGCGCGCCGCAAGAAACGGCAAATCCAGATCCGGATCAAGCGGTGCTTCTTTGGGCAGCAGCGAACGGAATATCTGCTCTCGCTGCGCCGCATCCGGAAACGGGAATTTTACGATAACCTGCATTCTGCGCAAAAAAGCTTCATCCATATTTTGGAGCAAATTCGTCGCAAGGATAGAAACGCCGTCGAAGGTCTCGATACGCTGGAGCAAATAGGCCGCTTCCATATTAGCGAACCGGTCATTCGAATCCTTAACTTCCGTTCGTTTGCCGAACAAGGAATCTCCTTCATCGAAGAACAGGATCGCGCCGCTGTTCTCCGCTTCCGCAAACAGCTCTCGCAAATTTTTCTCCGTCTCGCCGATATACTTGCTCACGACGCGGGAGAGATCAATGCGGTATAGCTCAAGTCCTAGTTCCCCGGCAACGACTTCGGCAGCCATCGTCTTTCCCGTGCCGGGAGGACCCGCAAACAGCATGCTTAAGCCGCGCCCGTAAGGTAGCTTCTGGCCAAATCCCCATCGGTTAAAAACGGTTTCGCTGTATTTATGCCTGCTGCAGGCATCCTTCAGCAGCTCAAGCGGCTCATCCGGAAGAATAAGATTATCCCACTGCCGAACCAGCTTCTGCTTCTCCGCAAGCTCCGATAGCCGATGCTGAACCTGCGTTCTGGAGGCGGATGCGTAATCGTCAAGCGTAGGTATCGCATGCTTTCTCCGGGCAGAAAGCCGCTCCGCCTGCAGACTCATTCCCGCAATTTGTCCGGCCGTAAAGGCATACTTGTCAGCGAGCCGCTTCAGCAGCTCTTGATCCGCGTCCTCGTTGCTGCAGCGCTGCCAGAGCTGCAAACGCATCTCGGCATCCGGAATGTGAACCGCTTGATGGATCAGCGCCGCGAAAGCCGGTACCGGAAGCTGCGATGAACGTCTTTCCAGACGCGTCAGCCAGAGTATGACAGGAAGCCGCGATACCTCGGAATAGGAAGCGAGCGCTGCGCGAATCGCCTCCATCCGGATCGGCCAGCCCTCTGCCGCGGCAGCCTCGCCTGCGCCTTCATCCACGCAGAGCACCGCACCTGACAGCAGCGCTTCCCGCACCACATGCCGCAGCTGCTCCGCCATGGCCTCCGCCTCCCGCGCAAGCTTGTCCAGCTTAACCAGCAGCAGCGGTTGTTCCAATGCTTGGGACAGCAGCCTGGCATGCAGCTTTTTGCCGGAGCCCGAGGGCCCGCTGAGCTGAATAAACGGCAATGTCCGGTTCGAAATCCGCTCATCCGAGGCCTGTTTTACGTTACGATTCCGCTCCAGCTGCACGGCCTGCCGTAAGCCTTCTTGCAGCTCCTCGCCAAATGCCAGCATCGGTGCAGGATCCTGCAAGCCAATGAAAAGGCAAATATCGGCAATTCTCGAATCAAGCTTCTCGGTTTCCAGCAGAAAGGAAATGATACGGGAATCCATGCGCAGCGGCTGTTTGAGCGAGCTCCTCTCCGCGGCGGCTGTCCCTTTATCCGTACGAAGCACGAATCTGCTTAAAGTGGAATAACCCGCGAGCAGCCGCCTTGCGTGATCGGTATCCTGCTCGCGGTCCGCGAGCAATCTCAGCGCAAGCTCGGCTGTAGGCACCCGCAGCGTGACATCATCATTTAAATAGCCGAACCAGCTCTCGTAACGGGTATCCAGCTCGGATGCCAGGCATAACAGAACACAGCGCTTCTCCCAATTGCTCAGCTGCAGGCTCCATGACAAATAAGCGAACGGGAGCCTTCTCCCTTCGCTTATGCTGTCACTGACGTTCTGCTCAAATGCCTGCTCTGCCTCCAAGCGAAAGCCTCTAAACGAGGCAAGCGCATCCTCTTCCTCATGCGGCTCGCTTTCCTGGAGGGAGCGTTCAATATCCGCCGGACTAACGATCAGACCGCGCATCGACATCGGAGTCTGGCCGTCAATCTCCTTGCTTTCAAAGTCGGCGATCAGCATGCGCATTCCCCGCTCCAGCACGGCGAGCTCGTCACGTAAATATTCTAATCCTGTTTCATATAATCGCATGATCGTTCACCCTTATCGAAGTGCATTGCGCTTATCGGCGCATCAGGCATAATACCGCAATATCATCGGATTGCGGCGCGCCGTCCGCGAACATAAAAACGTCCATCAGCAGCGCATCAATAATTTCCGCACTGGAATAGCCGGAGGTTTGCGACAAAAACTGCTGCAGGCGGTTGGTAGAGTACTGCTCTTGAGACGCATTTTCAGCCTCGGTAATGCCATCCGTATAGAGTACGAACCGGTCCCCGCGCTCCAGCACTATCGTCTGGTCCCTGTACGTGAATTCCGGGAAGGAGCCCAGCGGAATGCCCTTAGGCAGCTTAATCGGCAGTACGGTTCCGTCTTCTTTGACAATGTAAGGCGTGCAATGTCCGCCATCGCTCAGCACAACCTCGCCGGTTACGATGTTCAGCACGCCGCATACGATCGTTGCGAACAGCTGCGCATTGTCCGTACACAGCTCATCGTTCACCTTCTCCAGCAGCTCGCCAGGCGATAGATCCGAATTCATTTTCCCTTTGATGAGCGACAGCGTCATCGCCATGAACAGCGCCGCCGGTATTCCTTTGTCGGATACGTCTCCGAGCGTAAAGAAAAGATGGTTGTCGTCGATTTTGAAAAAGTTATAAAAATCGCCGCCGACTTCCTTCGCCGACTTCAAGAGCGCGCACACGTCAAACGGCTCATTCGCCGATGGCATCGTCGTCGGCAGAAAGCTGAGCTGAATGCTTCCGGCAATTTGGAGCTCATTTTCCAAACGGTCCTTAAGCTGCGTTGCGATCTGGAGCTCATTGACCGAATCCTCCAGCGCCTCATAAAGCCTTGCGTTATCGAGCGCGAGCGCAAGCGGGCCCGCATACCTCGTCAGCGTTTCAATGTCGTGTTCTTTGAACGGCGTCCTGCCGTTCTTCGCCGTCGCTTCCAGCACGCCTACCCTGCGCCCTCTGGCTACCATCGGTACGCTAACCTTTCCGCCGACGATGCTGCCTTTGCTCACCGGTTCATTGAAATTCAAATCCTTTTCCCCCGGAAGATCGGGTTCATAGGCAAAACCAACGGCTGCCTCATCGGCGAATATGAGCTGCCTCGCTGCCTCGCTTACCGAGTCAAGCAGCTCAGGCTTATGAAGGGAGGAGTGGACCTTCGTGCTTAAGTCGAACAGCATTTCCGCGCGCTTTAACTTAGCGGCAAGGCGGCGGTTGAGAACAAGCAGATATGCCGCAGCGCATAGGGCCGCAGCACCGATAACTAAATAGAGTCCTGACAAGACCGGTACCGCCTTTCTAGCTTTTGCCCAAAAATCATTATGCGCCGGCTCCTATTTTCTCGAGCGCCTCTTCGCGCGTTGCCGCCATCTCCAATATTGTCGTAAAGCCTGACATTTCGAATACGTCATAGACCTGCTCGCCAAGGCAAGCGCATACCATCCGTCCCTTGGAGGCTCTCAGCTTTTTGGCCGCTACCAGAATAACGCGGAGTCCCGCGCTGCTTATGTATTGCAGGTTCGTAAAATCAAAAATAAATTGCTGCTTGCCTTCCGCGAAAAGCTTCAAGAAGGCTTGCTCCGCTACAGTGGCATTATTGCCGTCCAGCCTGCCTTCTAATGGAATGACCGTGACACCGTTCAGCTCGGTTGCTTCTATATTCATTTCTTGTTTCCTCCCGCTTGCTCTTGATCGTCGTTTTTGTCCTTGAAACCTAATTGCTTCCACATGCGAAAGCGGTTTAGCCCGCCCGCATATTCGTAATGAATGTCATCCATTAGCCGTTTCACAAAAAAAATACCCAATCCCCCGATGGGACGGTCCTCCAGCTCAAGCTCCAGCAATGCCAGCGGGTCCGCTTCCTGCAAAGGGTTGAAGGGTACGCCTCCGTCTTCTATTCTCACTTCTACACTGCTCGGAGAGGCTTGAATCATGACATCAATATGATGCTCTCCCCCTGACGGAAAGCCATAATTCACGATGTTGACGACAAGCTCCTCACATGCCAGGGACAGGTCGAGAACCGTACGTTCCGGCCAGCCGACTTCGGCGCCGATTTCTTCAAGTCCTTCGTTTAGACGCTGAAGCTCATCCATCCGATTGCATAGCTTAATTTCGCGATCGATGGGAAATTGCCAATCGTTCGACATTCACTACCCCCCATTTGCAACTGGCCTATCCGCTCTTAAGCCAATTCAGGCTATTCGATACGAATCTAGTAGTTCTACGAAACTTGCGGGAATCCTGCTGATGTTGTCGAAATGATTTCGCGGCACTTTCGACATAAATCCACTTTATTCGACCATGCCCTGTTCAAAGGCGTATCTTGTCAATTGAACCCGATTGTCAAGATGAAGCTTTTGCAAAATGTTTTTGAGATGATTTTTGACGGTGTGCTCTGACAAGCCCAGCTCGCCTGCAATCTCGCGGTTCGAAGCGCCCGTCGCCACCCGCTCGAGCACCTCTTTCTCCCGTTCCGTAAGCGGAGTGGTTATCGTCTCGGCATCTTTATCCAGCCTCTGCGGCTTGCTTGCAAGCCTCTTTGCTTCTTTAGGTTTGTTTGCCGAAAACTCTTGAAGCAGCCGGAAAGCAAGCTCCTTCGACATCGGCGCTTCATCCAAAGAAATGGCCCGCAAATATTCGAGCCATGCGGATGGAGCCAGATTTTTCAGAAGATAGCCCTGCGCCCCGCGCTTTATCGCCTCAAACAAATTCGTAATCTCATCCGATACCGTAACCATTACTATCTTCAAAGAAGGCATAAGAAGCTTGAGCTGCTGCGTCGCCTCTAGGCCGCCCATACCGGGCATGTTGATATCCATCAATACCAAATCCGGCTTCATGTTTTCTATGACGGCTATTGCTTCCTCGCCGCTTGCCGCCTCTCCGATTACAGTAAAAGAGTCGTCGCTCATCACGATATCTCGCATGCCTTCACGTCCGTGGGGATGGTCATCTACCAAAAAAACACGTACCCGAACCGCTGTTTCGCTCATTTTGACCCGCTCCTGCCGCTGATTTCTATCGTCGTGCCTTGAGGCTTTCTCTGCTGCAGCGTTACGCTCCAGCCCAATGCCTCTGCCCGTTCCTGCATCATTTTCACGCCGTATTTCCCTTTTTCAAAAAGCTTCTCCGGCGCTGCCCCGATACCGTCATCGACGATAAGACAGCGGAAGAGTCTTTGCTTTACCTCTGGGCTGAACTCGCTTTCGCAACGAATGAGGATATGCTCCGCTTTAGCATGCTTCTGGACATTCATCAGCGCTTCGCGCATAATCGCCAGCAGCTCGACCTTCTGTTTATGCGAGAACAAGCCATCCTGCACCTCCCATTCGACGTTTGTGCGAATGCCGCAGGTTTGAGCCATTTCATCCGTTAAATGGTGGATGCTCTGCATCCACGACATATCTGCTCGAAGAGGCGCATCATGCAAATTGGCAATCGACTGCCTGACATCATCATAGACATGCCGGACTGTCTTTCTAATTTGATCCGTCGTTAGCTGCGCATCGGCCGCCGTTTTTGCCCGTTCCAGCTTGTCCAGCTTAACCGACAGCATAAAGAGCGACTGCGATATCCCGTCATGGAGCTCGCGCGCAAGCTGCTCGCGCTCCTCAAAAGCTGCTTTCACAATCCGTTCACGCTGCAGCGTTTCTTGCATATTCTCCAATTTCGCGAATAATGCCCGCAGCAGCGTAAGCGTAATGGCGAAGACAAATACCGGTGCCAATAAATTGCCGAGATCCATCGATATGAAAGGAAGAAGGAGCGTATGGCGCAAATATTCCCATAGACCAATCGCAACGGTCGGAATCCATAAAATCAGCCATTTTAACCATTTATACGACATGGCCCTTCCTCCTCCCCCGTTAATCATTGCGGAATGAAATCGTCATTCTGGATTCCGTATCGGACTTGTCCTTTATAATGAGATCTGCTTCCCATGCCCCCCGCGTTGGCAGATCAACCTTGCTTGATTCATAATCGGTTTCGGTAAAGCCGGGAAAGGCATTGTAATCCTCGTTGTTGTCGCTTTGAAGAGGAACTTCAATGGGTTTTTGCTTCGGATGATCGGGGGAGCGAAGCAGAAGCCGTACGGAAGCCGGCGCGCCAAGCTGCTCCGGCAGCCATATCTTTAACGCAATCCGGTTTGGACCCGGTCCATTTGGCGTAATATTTATCGTGTAATGGAGCGATTCGCCCATTTTGTGATAGTAAAACGGCTCCGTGTCCGGAACCGGGCTCACAAAGGTGAAGATACTTACCAAGACCAGCACCATAGCCATCATCAGCCCGTCCCATTTCAAGAGCTTGCCGCTTGGCAGCTTTTGCTGCTTGGCACGCATGCGCAGCAGGAAGCCTGCGCATGCAATCAGCAGCACCAATACAGCCTTCGCCAAAAGCATGTTTCCCCAGCCCGTATAAATCAAATACCGCCACGAAGGCAGCAGCAGCACCGTCATCAAGGTACCGCTTGCCGTTAGCAGCAGAATTGTCAGCCATGCGGCTCGCGTAAACCGCTCCGCAAATCTTCCGGCCTCCTTGCGGTCTGACCGCCAGAATAACAAAAGCAGGAGCAGGCCGCCTGCCCATAGGGCAGAGCATACGATATGTACAAAATCGAGCACGATCGCCAGCGTATTGTTTGGAAGGGCATTGACATGGCCATTGAAGCTTTCAGCCGCTGCGAGGAGCAATGCCCAAATGATTTTGATAGAATCATCCATACGAAGGATGGCAAAGCCTAGCAGCGAAAGCACGAGGAGAGCAAGCCATGATTGCCCGGTTGCAGTCTCCGTTAAGATACGGAGCCATTCATTTGGGCTGCTGTCCTCATATCCCTTCAACAGCTGGCTGATATGGACGAACACGAAAAGAAGAACAGCAAGCAGCAGCCCTCTTAATGAAAAGATCCCCCATTTATCGATAAGCTTACGCTGGATGTGATTCGATTCCCCGGGAATCGCAATCGACCAAAGCATGATGCCGGCAGCAAGCATAAACGCAAAATAATAAATCGCTCTAACGGTAAAAAATAACGTTCGCTGAATGGTAATCCCTTCATCCGCGTCCGCAGACCCATCGGTTGAATGCTGATGGCCTACCTGCTCGTGCGGGTCGAAGGATACCGCATCGTTCCCGGCCAGCGGCTCCGCAAATGCCTGCGCCGGCATGATCCAAAGCAATCCGGCAATCAAAAGCACGAGAGCGAGCATGTAGATTGCCGTCTCATTTTTACGGCTAGTTGTAGTTCGTTTTTCCATGCATGTCTGAATAGTACCCAACTGATGTCACTTCCCTTTATGTCATTCTGCTTCAGTGTACTCGACCGCTGCCAAAAGAACAATTGCCGGAAAGTATGCCGGATATCCGGATCTTTCCTAACAAGCGCATAGATGAAGGAATTCAGGTTCATTCTACAAGTAAAACAAATACAAAAGGATGTGAACCCTGTGATGGACAAGGATTATCGAATTGCCGAGCTTGGCGGCCAAAGCGATGCGCTGGATGCCATACGTAAGCTCGAGCAGCAATTGACCGACGCCTACGGGACGGATGTGGCGCTCATTGCGTACGCGGCAGACCACGACGATGAATCGAAGTAAACTTGCGGCTGAATGATAAATAGAGGCACGGTCCCTCCCTGCGCTTGCCAGGCATCGGACCGATGCCTTTATTTATTTGCCGTGCCTATTTTGCGCGCGTAAAAATCCGGCCAATAATCCTCTACCACGCTGGGACAGCCCCTGCCCGATACCCATATGTAGACCCAGCCGGAGACCATCTGGTCAGCGGCGTCACGAACCCAAATCCGCTCATATTCATTTAATTCTTCTGCACCGTAAAATTCCTCCAGCCTATCCATCGCGGCAAGTCCCGCTCTATCGACGGTGATCCATAGACCGCGTATAATACTATTGCGGCCGAAGGCGATTTCGTCCCGCACGGCTGCCGGATAGGCGCCGCAATCCACTAGCCTGCCGGATATCCGGCCCGGCTTTGAGGATGCAGCATAGGCTGAAACGACCTCATGGTTGCTTTGGCCGGGCAGCAGCGAACCGTATATAAAAACATTGATTAGAGGTATTGCTCTCATCTCCTTCCTTATCCATTCATTCACCCTATTACATCCTGCTTGCTTGGAGGTGCTTAATATCATGGTTATCCAGCAGCCTTACGGCGTATACGGCTACCGTTTTCAGGACTCGCCCGCGCTTCCGATCTATCAGCTGTTTGCCACGGGTTATCAAGAAGTAAAGGATGCCGATTATTATTGGGATGGCATGAAACGCATTGACGGACCGCTCTATTTGTTCCAATACACCGTATCCGGCTTTGGGCAATTCAGGCTTGGGGAAGAAACGTACGACATTCCTTCCGGAACCGCCTTTTTGGCTGAAATTCCCGGAGACCATCACTATTGCCTGCCACGTTCAAGCGACCACTGGTCCTTTTATTTTGTATTATTCCGCCAGCAGCATTTGCAAAAGCTTTGGGTTGAGCTGCTGCAAGCCGTTGGCGTCACGCCAAGCTTCGATCCCTCGAGCGCAGTCATCCACACTCTGAAGGCATTATATTCCGAAGCAAGAGGTAACCGAATACAGAACAGCTATCAAGCATCGGCGCTTATTTACCGCTTGATCATGGAGCTGCTCCAATCGAGTACGCTTCAGCAGCAAGAAAAAGCGAACTGGCCGCAGCAAATCAAGCAGGCAGCCGCCTTTATGGAGGCGGAATACCATCGACTGCAAAGCCTGGATGACGTCGCATCCGCGGCAGGGCTATCAAAGTATTATTTTACGCGAATGTTCACTAAGACGACAGGCATCTCGCCAATGGATTACGTCACGAAACTGCGGATCGAGAAGGCGGTTCATCTGCTCCGAAGCAGCAGCCTGTCCGTCGAGGACATCGCTTATGCCGTAGGCTACTCCAGCGGCAGCTACTTCAGCAAAGTATTTCGCAGCCGCGTCGGCTTTCCTCCGGCTGATTTCCGCTTGGCGAAAGAGCTTCCGTCCATTGACCGTCTACAGTTTGATTAGAGAGCAAGATTTTACATGTTAACGCAATAAATTGTGCTAGTCATGGTCTGCTGTTTCGTTTTACGATTATTGCATAGAGCAATATAACGATATGGGAGGACGAATTTAATGACTAATGCTACTAAACACCATCAATATGCCGCAACGCCGCCGATGGGCTGGAACAGCTGGGATTGCTACGGCGCCAGCGTAAAGGAAGACGAGGTTCGCGGAAATGCAGCGTATATGGCTGAACATCTGAAGGCATTTGGCTGGGACTATGTCGTTGTAGACATCCAGTGGTATGAGCCGGGAGCGAATTCCTCCCAATACCGCTCTTTCGTGCCGCTTGAAATGGACGAGTATTCCCGGCTGCAGCCTGCCGTTAACCGGTTTCCCTCAGCTGCGGACGGCGGAGGCTTTAAAGCGCTTGCGGATTACGTCCACTCGCTGGGACTAAAATTCGGCATTCATATTATGCGGGGCATCCCGCGCCAAGCGGTTCATGCGGACACCAGAATCCTTGGCTCGGATGCGACTGCTCGCCAGATCGCCCATCCGAACTCCATCTGCCCGTGGAATACCGACATGTACGGCGTCGATGCTTCCAAGAACGGGGCGCAGCAGTATTACAATTCCTTATTTGATCTGTACGCTTCTTGGGGCGTGGATTTTGTCAAAGTGGACGATATCGCGGCATCCAGGCTGTACGGCATACATTTGGATGAAATCAAACTCATTCATCATGCCATTGAGCAGTGCGGCAGGCCAATGGTGCTCAGCCTCTCGCCTGGACCTGCGCCATTGGAGCATGCTGAGGCGCTTGCGGGCCACGCGAACATGTGGCGCATGACCGATGATTATTGGGATCTATGGCATTTGCTCCACGAGATGTTTGAACGCTGCGAGAAATGGGCGCCTCATGTGGCTGAAGGCGCGTGGCCCGACTGCGATATGCTTCCGCTCGGACATCTCGGCATCCGCTCGGTTGATGGCGGGGGCAGCGACCGCTGGACAAGATTTACGCGGGACGAGCAGGTAACGATGATGTCGTTATGGTCGATTTTCCGGTCGCCGCTCATGTTCGGCGGGGAAATGCGAGATAATGACGATTGGACGTTGGCGCTGCTGACGAATGAAGAGGTGCTGTCTCTGCATCGCAATGGCCGAGGCGCCCGCCAGTTGTACCGTGATCAGGAGCGCATAGCTTGGGCTGCGCAGGATGAGGCCGGCGTGAACTACGTCGCTTTATTCAACGCCGGCGAGCAGGAAGATACGGTTACGGTTACTTTGGAGCAGCTTGGCCTGACCGCTGCGCCGCAAGTTCGCAACCTTTGGGCGCGTAAGGACCTAGGAAGCATGAACGAGCTTTCGTTCCCGCTGCCGCCTCACGGATCACTATTGCTCAAGCTAACTTAGTTCCTTACGGGGTATCGCTTGCGAGAGCAAGCATCAAATAAAAACCGGTTAACACGTCGGATGCGTGCTTAACCGGTTTTTTGTATTTACTCTAGTTCTTCAATGGGGGCCTTCTTACGAAATGTAGTCAGAACATAAGAAAGAGCGGAGAATTAACGGGAGTTTTTTTCGGTTAATTTAGCAGCCTAGCCAAGCTCAGAGCGCCACTAAGCCGCCTCCGCGCAATCGTTCCAATTAACAGGAATTTCTCCCGTTAATTGGAGCTCTATCCACCTGAAACGGCATATACATGGTAAAACTCCAGTTAAATTCTGCGTTTCCACCGCAATCGAGCGTTTAACATGAAATTAACTGGAGAAATTCCAGTTAATTAGTCGGATAAGCTGCCAAGCAGCATATTAACGGGAGTTTTTCCAGTTAAATTTACCAGCCTAACCAAGCCGCTCTGCGCAATCGCTCCATTTTAACCTCTTCATTTCCAATTTCGGGCGATTTTCGCTCCGATTCTTTGGTTTACCTGTTCCAATATGTTACAGTTAGAATTCACATGCGCTGCGAGCTTTCCGCATGGCAATCATCTCATTCCTGAACATGAAGGAGGTCGTTTAGTTATGGCAAGCCAAACTGGAGCCATCGTACAGCAATCCTTAAACGCATTAATGGGAGACCCCGCATTTTTACCGAATTTGCAAGAGCAAGCACGCGAGCAAGCCTTTTTATCGCTGGCCGCCATCCTTTCCACGCCCAATAAAGTACATAAAGCCTTTTTGCGCATAACCGTCGACAACGGCAATGTCGTGCGCATCCCGGCTTACCGCATTCAGCATAACGATACTTTAGGGCCCTATAAGGGCGGCATCCGGTTTCACGAATCCGTCAGCGAAGAAGAGGTCACGAATCTCGCTGCGCTGATGACGCTCAAAAATGCCCTGCATGAGGTTCCCTTCGGCGGCGGCAAAGGCGGAGTCGTCATCAATCCGCGTTCCTATTCTGCCAAAGAGCTTTATCTCATTTGCAAAAAATACGTACAATACTTCAGCGACGTGCTCGGCCCTGACAAAGACATCCCGGCCCCGGATATGGGAACGGGCGAGCGCGAGATGGACTGGATGATGTCGGAGTACAAAAGCATTCATCCCGGTCAGCCATACCTCGGCAGCTTTACCGGCAAAAGCGTCATCAACGGCGGTTCGCTGGGCCGCAGGGAAGCAACCGGCAAAGGCGTTTATTTCACCTTCCGCTATATGCTTTATGATTTTCTTAAAGCCCAGAGCAGCTGGCTTGCAGGCAGCTCGAACCCATTCGTGCAGACGGCGCTCACCCTTGCCGATAAGCCGCTTTCGATCGCCGTGCAGGGCTTCGGCAACGTCGGCTCCGTCGCTGCGCTGGAAGCGTATAAATGCTCCCGCCTGCAAAACAAAGTAGTCGCTGTCAGCGACCGCAACGTCACGCTGTACAATCCAGACGGCCTTTCCGTCCCTGCCTTGATCGATTACGCGAACCTTCATCAAGGGGATCTGCCTTCTACGGAAGCTGCTCTGTCCGAGTTTAAAATCAAAGCGCATATTCTCGGGCGCGAAGATGTCCTCTATTTGAATGTCGATGTTCTCATCCTTGCCGCCCTGGAGGAGCAGGTCCACAAAGACAACGCAGAGATGATCAAGGCTCGAATCATCGTGGAAGGCGCCAATGCGCCAGTGACGGGCGAGGCTGATGAAGCTTTGACCGCTAAAGGGACGATCATCATTCCGGATATTTTGGCAAACGCAGGCGGCGTTATCGTATCCTACTTCGAATGGCTTCAGGGCAGAGAAACCCAATTTTTCGGCGAAGAACAGGTGCATCAAATGCTTTACGAAAAAATGCAAAAGACATTAAACATCATTTTGCCCGCCTTCTTCGGGGATCCGTTCCCGCTTCGTCAAAACTGCTATAATCATGCCGTCATGAAGCTTTCCACCGTGCTTTACCGTCAAGGCAAGCTTTTTTGAAGCATGAAAGGGCCGTTCCTCCGGCAGCACCTGCTGCCAAGGAATGGCCCTTCCCGTTTTTACGTTTTACCTCTGTTTGCGTATTATCCTGTTTACGAATTACTCCTGCACGTAACGATTAATAACCTCAACAAGCAAATCATTCAACAGCTTTACCTCAAATTCCCCGACAGCCGGTTCTAGATGATCGCTCCCGATACCGCTGTCGTCGGTTAAAAATAAATACGTGCCGCCTGTGGCTGCCGCCATGAACCGCATTAAATATTCCGTCTCAATGTTCACACCGCTGGATACTACGGGAATAATTCGAATCCCTTGCCCTGCCGCATCCCATGTCAGCTTCTTCATTTCATCAATGACCTGCTCCTCATCGTGAGGCGGTGCGTCCAGCACTAAAAAAAGTAGCCGCGCACGCGCTTCCTCGCTCCACTCATGCTCGTGCAGAGCATCGCGCAGCGCTTGATCGACGGCCTCCGGGAAATCTCCGCCGCCTTCTGCCTTTTGTTTGCTGAATTGATCCGTTACTTTATTGATATCCGTCGTGAATGGATACGGCTTTACGATGTAATCATCGTAACGGTCCCGGTAAAAATTCGCGCTGATCCGTATGCCGAGCTGATTGGCATGCTGGTCGGAGACACGGTTCACGACGTCTTTAAGCTCTGCTTCCAAATAATTCAGTTCATCCTCCATAGACCCTGTCGTGTCTACGACAAACATAATATCCACCTGGTCAGACAGCTTTGCTCCTTTGCCCAAGTCGACCTTGATGCTGCCTTGCTGCGGAATTTCAAGCTGCTGTGTCGTTTTGCTTTCCTGAGCCGATTGCACTCTCACCGTATATCTGCCTAAATTCGCCGTATCTTGATCAAAAATCGATGCATATACGAAAGCTCTGCCCTCCGTGCTCGTTCGCGCCTTCCAAGCCGTCTGCTCGCCGGCTAACAGCTCTACGCTCGCATCGGACACAGCTTTTCCGTTTGCGGTTACAACAACCTCAAGCCTGTGAAAATTCCAGAACTGCCAGGCACGCTTGCTGCTGTCGCCCTCTTGCGTGTTCAGCAAATTACCGAATCTCTCCCATGCGGCTAGATCATCCCATTCGCCTGCGGTTAACTGACCGGCCTGCACATCCTTATCCGGATTCGGATAGCCCCGCTTACCGCCTTCTTTTTCTCTTTCTGGCGCCTCGCTAATGGAAGAGTCATCATCTCTGCTTGTGCTGGTTTCTCCTTTAGGCGCGGAATTGCTGGATGAATCTGCCTCATCTGCCGTTTCACGGTTTCCTGCGTTAGAAACATCGTTTGACGCGGAAGAGCACGCGCTGAGCATAAGCAGCACAGCAAGCAGGACTAAAGCCAAACAGCCTAAACCTTTTCTTTGCCAAACCCGCTCTTTGAACGAATGACCCTCTTTCATTCCTTCAACCCCTCATCTTTGTATTTCCTAATCTGACGAATATTGGATATGTAATGTTGCATAAATAGTCCGGTAACATTACAATCGTTAACAGACATGCGGCGAGTCCTAGGTTCGGCTGCATTAAGCATTCTATACAGGAGGACTTCACCATGGAAACCTTTTCCTTGCTTGCATTTGAAATGACCTATCAGCAGAAGACTATACAGCTCTCCTTCACCTCTGCAGAGCTTGTTCGCGTGACCGAATACGGAGATCGCTTATGGTACGTCGACATTAACGGCGTCGGAGACCGTGAGCTATTGGCTTGGTTTGGCCGAAGCGAGGATATTGGAATCGAGCTGATAGCCGTGGCCAGCACCGGACAAACCTTTCGCGGCAAAGGATATTTCCACCCCAACGAGCCGCATCAAGCCGCAGCCGTACGCGGAGACGGCGAACTGCTTGAGCAATAAGCCATAATCCTCATAAAAAAAGCTCCGCCAAGTCTTGTCAGAGACTTGGCGGAGCTTTTTCTTTTTGTTTGATTTATTTGCCGTGAGCGATCTCAGGCGTCGTTAGGCGGTCGTAGAACTCCACGCCATTGTCTTTGTCAGCCGAATCGCGAAGCGCCATTGCGGAACGAGGATGCTCGTCCAAAATGCCCGTAATCATGTAAGGGATGATATAGCCCCATTCTTCCTTCTCGCGAAGCGGAACCATGAACTTCTCGATCATGTCGAGTACAGGACGAATATTGTATTTCGTATTTTGAAGCTCAGCTACAAGAAGTTCCGTATTGCAGTTACCCGCAGCGCGGCCCATGCCGTAAACAGAAGCATCAAGCAGCTCAACGCCTTTTTCTGCAGCAAGCAGCGTATTCGCGAAAGCAAGCTGAAGGTTGTTATGGGCGTGAACGCCAAGGCGTTTGTTAGGCAGGTGCTGACGGAACTTCTCAACAAGGTAGCTCATGTCATTCGGCTTCAGGCTGCCGTAAGAGTCTACCACGTATACAACGTCAACCACGCTGTCGTTGATTAGCTCGAAAGCTTCGATCAGCTGATTCTCCATTACGTTAGAAAGAGCCATGATGTTGATTGTTGTTTCGTAACCGCGGTCATGAAACACTTTAACCAGCTCCAGCGCTTTATCCACGTCTTGGATGTAGCAAGCCACGCGGATCAAATCAAGCATGCTCTCGCTGCGCGGCAAAATGTCGTTCTCATCGACACGGCCGATATCAACAAGCGCGGAAAGCTTCGTGTTTCCTTTGTTCGGGATTACTTTTTTCAAGAAATCATCGTTCAGGAAACGCCAAGGGCCTGCACTTTCAGCGCCTTTAAGCAGCTTTGGCGAGTTCTTGTAGCCGATTTCCATATAATCGACGCCGGCTTCGTTTAAGCTTTGGTACAAATGCTGAACGAACTCGACACTAAAATCCCAATTATTTACCAGACCGCCATCGCGGATCGTGCAGTCAACAATTTTACAATGACTCGTTTTTGATTGCATGCGTAGATACTCCTTTAATTTGAACATGAGTTCATTTTTTCTCATCATACTTGAAAAGGACCCGGAACGCAAAATAATTTTGTCGTTTTATGGCTGTTTTAAAAGCTTTTCCGCATTATTCGCCAGTTCCTCGCGTAACTGTTTTATTGCCGCCAGTTCGGTCAGTTCGCCATCTTTTTTCTGAACGATTTGTTCGCCTGATTCCGCAAGAATCTCCAAAAATTGCTTCGTTATGCGGGCCGTAGCCGACTCCGGCGCATTTGCTATGGTCGCCTGGTAGCTGCTCTTCACTTCCTCTCGCAGTTTTAAGGATTCCGGATCATAGATCGAAGCGCTGGGCAAACCATTTATATACATCGCTAAATACCCGTTCACATATTTATTTTGAATTTCTTCCCGCTCGGGAGCATCCGCGTAGTTGACGATAAAGGTCTCGGCAAGCAAAGCCCGTGATGCCAGCTCATCCCATGTGATGACGAGTCCGCCGTCCTTGGCGGCTGCTGTATTCGATTCCTCAGCCATTAACTGAACATCCGATTTTCCCGGGTCAGACGGCTGTTGTACGCTGCATCCCGTCACCGCTATTAATGCGGCAACTGCAAGCCCCGTCATTCTTATACGCCATTTATTAGATCTAGTATGACCATCCTTTATCCGCATTCATCCATTCACTCATTGCTTTCGAATTGCAATCAGATACCTAATAGATGATTCGGCAGCGTAAAATGTTTTCCTAACAAAAAAACTGCGCCAAGGTGCCTTATGCACCTTAGAACAGCTTTTCTTCTACTTCTTATTTAACCAGGGTATGCGGCTCTTGCCCAAAATGACCCGATCGGTTCATTTTCGTTTGGATATATTTCTCGTTATAAACGGAAGCGTTGCCCCAAAGCGGCACTCTGCCCGCTACGTTCATCCCTGATTTGCGCAGCGCGTCCACTTTACGCGGATTATTTGTGATGATCGATACCGGCAATTCGCGCAGCAGCTTAAGCACGGCAATGGCGTCGCTGTAATCACGCGAATCATCCGCGAAGCCAAGCTCCGTATTGGCATCAACCGTATCGAGGCCATCCTCCTGCAGCAGATACGCGATCGCTTTGCTGAACAACCCGATTCCGCGGCCCTCGTGATTGGCCAAATAAAACAGCGCCCCCGTGCCATGCTCGGTAATAATACGCATCGATTGCTTCAATTGATAGCCGCAATCGCATCTTGCGCTTCCGAAGATATCTCCCGTATGGCAAATGCTGTGCATCCGGATCAGCGCGTCTTCATTATTCTCGAAATCGCCGTAGACGAGAACGCTCGATTGCTGGAGATCCGCATACGAGAAGCGGTTCAAATCCTCTACCAGCTGTTCGGGAGACTTTTCCTCGCCCGCTTCCTTGCGGAGCCAGCTGTACCAATGAAACGTTTTGGTTTCACCGTCCAGCTCGACCGGAAGCTTGACCGGGCCAACGACATAGATATCGTCGTTTCCGGCTTGCGTGCGTTTTAATTTATCTTTAATAAGTGCTGCGATATGGGGTTTAATCATAGTGATTCACCTTCTATATAGGATTAAAATTGCATAGATAAATAGCTCAATGTTCCGAATTCATAGCTTCTGTAAATGACCTGGGGAGCTTCACCAGGATTTCCGCTTCCAAGTGCGATATATAAAGGAACGAAATGCTCGGCGCGAGGTACTGCCATTTTAGCATGCGGGGCCAAGTCTTCATACTGAAATAAAGAATTTGTATCATGCTTATTCATTTTTTCAATCAGCCACTCGTCAAATTCGACTGCCCAGCTCTCCGGCTCTTTCTGCCCCCATTTCACCGCACGGAGATTATGAACGGTTACGCCGCTTCCGATGAGCAAAATATTCTGGCCGCTCAAGCTGCGCAGCGCCTCGCCAATGCGGAACTGCTCCTCCGCCGTGCGATAAGGATTGACGGAAACCTGCACGACCGGAATATCCGCGTTTGGAAACATATGCTTCAGCATCGTCCATGAACCATGGTCGAGTCCTCTTGACGTATCATATGCTACCGGGATATGATTTTCGCTCAGCAGATGGCCAACTAGTTCCGCTACCTTTGTGGAGCCTTTGGCTGGATATTTAACCTGGTACAGCTCATCCGGGAATCCGTAGAAATCGTAAATCGTTTCGTATTCATCATCTTTAGAAGAGATGGTAACCTTCTCTGTCTCCCAATGCGCTGTAAAAATAACGATTGCATCCGGTTTCAGGCTTGCTCCCGTTTGCTGAAGAAATTTGCTATATTCATTTTGCTCGACAGCGAGCATCGGTGATCCATGTGCTAGAAATAACGGTTTCACTGCGGTGCCTCCTCAAATACACTTACTATTTGTAACTAATTATAAATTTATAACTAAGGATAGTCAAGTAATTAACATTATTCAGGTGTGCTTGTATAAATAAGATATTGAGGTTATACTAAATGGAAGATAAAAGAGGTGATACACATGGAGCAATCTAACCTTTGTCCCCGTTTCCAAAGGGGAATGGACATTATTAGCAAGCGTTGGACCGGCCTGATCATTTTCCAGCTTCTGTCCGGCCCGCAGCGGTTCTGCGCCGTCCAGTCCGCCCTGCCGATCAGCGGCAGGCTGTTGTCGGAGCGATTCAAGGATTTAGAAAACGAAGGTATTGTCGACAGGCATGTATATCCCGAAATACCCGTTCGCATAGAATATTCATTAACGGAGAAGGGCCGGGCGCTCGAGCCGATCATCCGTGAAATACAAGTGTGGTCGCAGGACTGGATAGAAATAGAAGAAGCGTAATGGGAACGTTTCGAGCAAAAGGAATATCACGAAAGCGGAGGACTACGGCCGCTTCGTGATATTCCTTTTTTTGCGGCACAGGATTGATGGCCTAAGCATTCCCGTTTCCTATCGTACATTTTCCTAGATTAAATGTACAAGATTTACAGATATGCAAATGAGGGTTATAATGAAGAGTACATTATTCACGCTGAATTTTTCGAATGAAAAAGCGGGGGAACCATCGCGAACGATTCCAATCGTTTCGCAAGGGGTGAATCCAGGGATTTGTAACCCTGGTAGGGCATTCTCTCTAGCCCGAATCCGACAGCTAACCTCGTAAGCGAACAAAGGAGAGATTTATTTATGTTGACAAACTGTGCAAATCATCTGCATCATTTCACGGAACAGACTCCTCATTTATCCGTCACCCGAATCGAGCTTTTTGTCATTCCTGCACTTGCCGTCGATTCTGCAGGCCACCGTATTTGTCTTCGATTAACGAGCAGCCTAGGCTTTGGCTGGAGCGAGCTTTTTGCCAGCGACACAGAAGAGGCCGTTGACTTAGACAGGTGGAGCGATCTCCTGCAAAGCTTTATCGGACGCATTCCTCTTCCGCCTCTTAGCCAGTATCAATACGACAAAACGGAACAGGATGGGCGCGCTCTCGACTTGTTCGTTACAGCCGTCAATCATGCCTTAGCCAAGTCCGCCGAATCGCCCCCGTACAGCATCGACCATGAAGAATCTGTTTTGCGTCAACGTTCTGTCTCCTACGTCTCTTTGGACTAGTAAAAGGGTTAGTACACATAGAAAGTCCAGAACACGCAGTCTTGTTCTGGGCTTTCTTGCATTGTGCAGCGGTTTATGGAAAGGGCTGGCATTTGCGGACAACGAAAAGACCCTCCTTATTACAGCCGCAGCCGTATGGGGAGAGCCTTCTTGTTTTTCAATGCCTTACCGTTCTTACCTTACCAACCATCCGCCGTCAACGGCGAGAATATGGCCGTTCATGTAATCAGAGGCTGCGGAAGCTAAAAATACAGCCGGTCCAATCAAATCCTCGGAGGAGCCCCAGCGTCCGGCTGGAATGCGCTGCAAAATTTGGGCGCTGCGTACCGGATCCTCGCGCAGCGCTTCCGTGTTGTCCGTGCTCATATAGCCCGGAGCAATCGCGTTTACCTGCAATCCTTTGCCGGCCCATTCGCTTGCAAGCGCTTTGGTAAGCCCTGCCACAGCGTGCTTGCTGGACGTGTAGCCGGGAACGTTAATGCCGCCTTGATAGGAGAGCATGGACGCGATATTAATAATTTTGCCTGAACCCTGCTCGATCATATGCTTGCCTGCAAGCTGGGAAAGCACAAAGACCGAGTTCAAATTAACATCGATCACAGCCTGCCAATCCTCGTAGCTGTGCTCTGATGCAGGCGTACGGCGAATGATGCCTGCGTTATTGACCAAAATATCAATCCGTCCCAGCTCTTCCAATGTGCGGTCAATGATGCCCGCCAGCTTAGAGCGATCCGAGACATCGGCTTGAATGGTAATGGCTTTGCGTCCCAATGCCCGCACAGCGTCAGCTGTTTTGTCAGCAGGCGTGCTATTGGTGACAAGCGCCACATCAGCGCCCGCTTCCGCCAAGCCAAGCGCTACCGCTGCGCCAAGGCCGCGGCCGGCACCCGTAACGACAGCCGTTTTTCCTGTCAAATCGAACAAACCCATCGGTTTAAGTCCTCCCTCTCGTGCGCTTCCCGCTTTCCGGAAGCTCCGCCTTCATCATCTTTATTTGCTGCGCTTCGTATTTGGCTGCAACCTCTGGCGCGATGCCATCATCCGTAATGATGCAATCGATCTCGTCCAGGCCGGCAAAAGTAATCAAGGCGCCCTTGTCGAATTTGCTATGGTCAGCCAGGCAATACACGATTTTCGCGTTATCCATATAAAGCTTCTTCAGCTTCGACAATTCTTCCGTAAATATCGTCAGCCCATATTCCAAATGAATGCCCGTCGTGGATAAAAAAAGCTTATGGACATTCAACCGTTTAATCCATTCCTGCGATTCGGCCCCAATAAGCAGGTTGTTATGGCGATAACCGCCTGGAATCACAAGCCTTACCTGATCCTTCAAGGTCAGCTCCCGGATAATGAGCAGGTCATTCGTAAGCACGGTGACAGGCATATTGGGAAGCCTCTTCGCCATCTCAAGCGTAGTGCTGCCCGCATCGAGCGCGATGATATCGTTATCCTCGATGCAGCTCAGCGCAAGCGCCGCAATCGCCGATTTTTCCTGTTGATGTTTGCTGTTAGGGAACTGTAGCGGATATAGGCTGTCTTCCCCTTCCTGCTCCACCACGGCCCCGCCGTGCGTACGCTTCAGCAGTCCCTTCTCCTCAAGCTTCTCCAAGTCCTCGCGAACCGTTTTTTCCGTAACGCCAAACTGCTCACTCAGCTCAGATACTTTAACTGCCCCAAGCTGCTCTAGTTTCTCAATAATTTTCCGATGCCGTTCAGCAGCAAGCATGGTGCACCTCCTGTAGCGAATGCTTTTATTTTAGCTCGCTTGCAGGGACCGCGTCCATGTCTGTAAACGTATAGTTTTCTCCTGCCATCGACCAGCAGAACGTATAATTGCTCGTTCCAACGCCGGAGTGGATGGACCAAGGAGGCGAAATAATCGCTTGCTCGTTCGCCACAACCAAATGTCTCGTTTGCGAAGGCTCACCCATCATATGGAATACGCGGGCATCAGCATTCATATCGAAGTAGAGGTATGCTTCCATGCGGCGATCATGCACATGAGAAGGCATCGTGTTCCATACGCTTCCCGTTTTTAGGCTTGTTACGCCCAGCATAAGCTGGCAGCTTTGAATGCCGTCGGCATGAATGTATTTGTAGAGAACACGTTCATTCGAAGTTTCCTGCGAGCCAAGATGAGTCGGATTTGCTTCCTCCATCGTCATCTTGCGCGTTGCGATTTCGGCATGCGCAAGCGCGGAGCAGAAATAAAGCTTAGCCGGGTTCGCTTTGTCAACGCTGGATAACAAAACCTGGCGTTTGCCTTTTCCGACATAAAGCACTTCAAGCTTGCTAAGCTCGTAAACTTCACCGTCAACGGAAATCGATGCAGGTCCGCCAATGTTGAGGAAACCAATCTCGCGGCGCTCCAAGAAATATTCGGTTTTCAGCGTTGCCGCGTCTTCCAGTTCAATCGTTTCGTTCACTGGCAATGCTCCGCCAACGATCATGCGGTCATAATGGGTATATGTCATCTTGATTTGATCCTGCTCGAACAGGCTCTCGATCAAAAACTCGCTGCGCAGACGTTCCGTATCATATTGCTTCACATCGGTAGGGTTTGTTGTGTGGCGTACTTCCATTGGATAAAAGCCTCCTAAAGTTTTTTGGCGCATAGCATGAGCATGCTCTGCAAGCGGCGCTAACGTTTGTTAATGTTCGTTTTCATAATATCACACATTTACGAACATAAAAAGTACTTTTATTAGTCGAAATAAGAATCAGCATTAAACCTATAAACGCAAGAAGGAGGAGACATTAGTCTCCTCCTTCCTCCTATCCCAGCTGCAGTTTAAGAAGAAGACCTTTGGATTAAACATCTCTATCCCTCCTGATAGTGAACATCGCTATTTAAGGTTAAGCGATTTATCCAGGCCTGCTCCAAACCCGGCTAACCGTAATTAATTCGGTGCCTTCGAATGCCAGCTTATAAATATCCGGCATATCAAGCTGTTTCCAGAAATCGAAGCCGTAGCTTTTATCCAAAGCATTCAGGATTAAAGCCAGCAGGTTTCCATGCGTGCCAATTACGATATTTTGGTTAGGAAACTGTTTGAGCACCTGCATGGCGGCTTCCAGCCCGCGCTTCTGGGCAATCGCATTCGATTCCCCGCCCTCCCATGCAAAACTGCTATCCTCCCACACCTTCTCGATCGCTGCCTGAAAATCCTCGACCGGACGGTCCGAGAGCAATCTTTCCTTAAAATCATCCATCATTACAATAGCTTCGTTTATGTAAGCCGCAATCCCTTCCACGGTCTGCATCGCCCGTTTATAGGGACTCGAAATGACCGCGTCGATATTCATTTCCATTAGCGCTTCTGTTATCATTTTTGCATCATTTAACCCCTGCTCCGATAAAGGCCTGGTTAATTCGTCCGGCGTATAGACGGAGTGCGCGTGCCGCACCAAATAAAGATTCGTCATCTGCTTGTTTGTTGCCTCCTTTAACTTTGCGCCCGGATCATCGTTCGGGGCCATCAATCCACAAACGATAATACATGTTCCTTCACTTGAGCCTTCTGCTCTTCTGTCAGCTTAATGGATTCCAATTCCTCGTACGATTGATCGGGGATAAGTATGGTCGACGGCTTTGCCAGTTCGGTTTTGGTCTGATCGCCATTGTCAGACATCATCATATCGGATCTGACTGCATCGGAAAGTATGATTTCGGATTTAATGAAATTCCCCTCTAAATCATAAGAGTCTTCGATCATTTTGATATCGGATTTAATATAATTTTTGCCTTCGACGATAATGGTGACGGCATTGACCTTCTTATAGCCTGTTCGCACAAACATCCCTTCATCATTCTGCTCGCTCGTTTCCGTGGCAAACGCTTCGATATGCTCTACCTTTTCCGATTTGCCGCAAGCACTTATTAAGAGAAAAACAATGCAGAGCAGACTTAGCTTCATTGCAGCGGCATACACGCCTGTTTTGTATTTGAATCCCAAATCACCACTCCCTGACGCCTTTGTTTTTTGGGGTGTGTATTATCTGTGCCGTTTCCTTACCTCATGATTACAAACATTTACAATTTTGTAAAGGTTGCAAAAGCCTGCGGTATGCAAAGCACAGCTGCAATCTTATTGAATGGCGTGATATGATAGGTATGGGTTTTTTATCCAATTGAACTATTTTATTTGAATGCGGAGGTTATATGCATGCCCATGCCAACCCATATTGTAGCCGTAGGCGGTTTTGTTGAAAATGAGCACGAGCAGATCCTTTTGGTAAAGACACAACATGACGGATGGGTTTTTCCGGGCGGACAGGTGGAAGCAGGCGAGAATTTAATGGATGCTTTAATCCGGGAAATAAAAGAGGAAAGCGGAATAGACACCGCTGTTTTGAGCTTAATTGGCATTTACTCCAATACAGGAACCTATACTTGGCATGACGGAGTAACCGAAGTTCCAACCAAAGTCATGCTGGACTTCTCGTGCAAAGCGCTCGGCGGGCAGCTTTGCGTCTCTGAAGAAACGTCGGAAAGCGGATGGTTCGATAAGGCAGCGGCGCTCGAAGCGATTACAGCGCCTGCCATCCGTGCGCGCTACCAGGTTTATTTGGATTTTGGGGGAAGCGTAAGCTATATGGATTATGTCACGAAGCCAGATTTTGAAATCAAATTAAATCGAAGCGTCTAGCTGCTCTCATAACATTTAATAGGCTAAGGGATTAAACAAAAACAGACAAATTAAAAAGCCGCTGGCCTGCATTCGTGCAGGCCAGCGGCTTCGCTCCTTTTCGTCATGCGGGCAGTCCGATGTCCGTTACTCCCCTCGATGTACCGATTTCCTAATAAATCGTTCGACCGGCCTCGTCGGAAATACCGGATTTCCGAAAGAAATACGTGTTAATAATATCTCGCCAATTTTTGGCATGCTCGGCTTGGTCAGCCAAACGGCAAGCAATCGAAGCAAATCTGGCTTCGTCCATCTTGCCGGCAAGTCCTGCCCATTGCTGCTGCAGCCTTTCCGCTTCCTTGGCTCCCCAGAAATGAGAGTCATAGATATGCTGAATCACCGTTTTTCCGGAATGGAGCTTATGGGTATAAGGCACATGGTGGAAAAATAGCAGAAGCTCGTCCGGGCATGTCTCGATGCAGTCATAGAGGGCCGCGTTCGGCGCTGCGTATTGCGATGTATATCCGGTGCCGCTCGCAAGCGTCCGGTTAACGCCGATGCCGTCCCGATCCGCAAAATGATACGTTCCCCACCTGGAATACTCGTAGCCGTCTACATCTGGACCGTAGTGATGGTTAGGCGCGACCATCCAGCCGACGCCTAGCGGCGCGGTGTAGCCCTCGTAAATCGGCCAGGACATCATCAGCATCCGGCCGACCACGTTTACGACCTCAGGATCGCTGCCAAACGTTGCGATCGTCCACTCCATGCTTATTTCCTCGGCCGACAACTGCGGGTTCCAAATAAGGCGGCCATACCCGTAAAGATTAGCCTGCGCCAATATATGACCCGTCCAGCTTTCCTCATCCCCGATATTCGATACGGCGGCAATGCCGCTGTACGTCATCCCGTATAGCGTTCCATCCACGATTTTTTTCACTTCGGTACTTGCGCCTTCCGCAAACGTATCGAAGTCGAGTACCTGCTTCCATTGCGGTACCAGATAGCAGAGATGGCGCTGCTGGCCCGTGTACTCTTGGGTAATCTGGAACTCCAGCACTTGATTGGTTTTTTTCATGGCGCCAAATAAAGGAGACACCGGCTCACGCACCTGGAAGTCCATCGGTCCGTTTTTAATTTGCAGCAGCACATTGGGCCGAAAACGTCCGTCTAAAGGCTTGAAATGGTCATATGCCGCACGTGCGCGGTCCGTCTTCCGGTCGCGCCAATCCTGCATGCAGTCATACACGAAGCATCGCCAGATCACGATTCCGCCATGGCTTGCCAGCGCATCAGCCAGCATGTTTGCCCCGTCCGCATGATCGCGGCCATAGGCAAACGGGCCCGGCCGATGCTCGGAGTCCGCCTTCACGACAAATCCGCCGAAATCAGGAATAAACGCATAGATCCGCTCAGCCGTTTCCTTCCACCAGCTTTGGACGCTGCCATCCAGCGGGTCTGCTGTCGGCAGGCCCCCTATTTGCAGCGGTGCCGCAAAATTAACGCTTAGGAACAATGTAATCCCGTACTCCCGGAAGACCTCTGCGACAAGCGCAACGGAAGGAAGCTGCTCCGCTGTTATGAACCTGGTCTCCCGCTCATGAACATTCACGTTATTAATAGAGATGGCATTAAGTCCGACAGAGGCGAGCAGCCGCGCGTAATCCCTTACCCGGTGCAGATTTGTAGTGATGCTGCCATTCCGATAAAAGATAGAACGGCCCGCGTACCCTCTCTCGATAGTGCCGTCTGCATTATCCCATTGGTTTATCATCCGCAGCGCGTTACTAGGGGATTCCTTCACGTTCAGTTCTTCCAGCGGCGCTCCCGAACCGATTAGCCGAAGCAAATGAAACACGCCGTATAAGATACCGGCATCCGATCCTCCGGTAACGGTTATTGCGCCATATCCTCCCTCTTGCCGGTATCGCAGCGTATAGCCTTCGTTCCCCTGGTTCCATTCCTCCGAGCCCGCTTTGTCCGAATAAACCGCTAATTGAACGAAGCCTCCATCCGCAGGCTGCTCCTTGATGCTCGCATCTATGCCAAGTAAAGCTTGGATACCTTGCCGAAGCTCCCTTACGGCGGTATCCATCGCGCCGATACGTTTATCCGGAGCAATAATTTGGCTCAGCATGCCTGTATAGTCTTTTCTCGTTTGCCGATCTTCAACCGGAAAATAATTCAGCCAGGCCTTATATGCCGTACTATTCATCAATCAAAATGCCTCCTTACGAACCAGCTTTGCTGCTCTTAGCTTCTTTGAACGACTCGCCAAAACGAGCCTTTTGGCTCATGCTTCTCATCGAACAGAAGCGGCCAATTTTTCCGTCCCCGCATAGGAAAGTCGTTCAACCACGTATAATCATCCGCCGCTCCCCAGAAAGTAACGGCGTCAATATGGCTCCGGTACTCCTCCAGCAGCTTAAACAAGGCTTCGTAGCGCTGCTCCTGCAGCTCAAGCATTTCAGCCGTCGGGCTTGCTAAATCCGTGCGCCGGTCATCGTGGCGGAACATCGATACATCAAGCTCCGTCAATTGAAGCCTTAAGCCGAGCGAAGCATATTTCTCGATGGCAGCCCGTATATCATCCAATTCAGGACTATACATATTCCAATGCGCTTGAAGGCCGACACCATGCACCGGTACGCCTTGCTCGAGCAAGGATTTGACCAAACGGTAGATCTTATCGCGTTTAGCTGGATTCGACTCATTGTAATCATTATAGAAAAGCTGGGCTTTCGGATCGGCTTCATGGGCGAGTTCAAAGGCTTTGGCGATAAAGCCGGGCCCGGCGATCTCCAACCATTTGGAGGGGCGAAGCAGCTCCGAGCCCTCGTCTGCGATCACTTCATTCACAACATCCCACGCATAAATATCCTCTTTATAGCGTTTCACGACCGTGTCGATATGCGATTTCAAGCGGTCATACAGCTTATCACGGCTGACCGGTCGGCCATCTGCTTCTTGAAACAGCCAATCCGATGTCTGATTGTGCCAAACAAGCGTATGCCCTCTCATTTTCTTGCCATGCTCTCTTGCAAAAGCAACGATTTTGTCCGCTTCTTCAAACGTATACGTATCCTCTGCCGGATGCAAGCTTACGAATTTCATCTCGTTCTCGGCTGTCAGGCTGTTATAATGCTTGGCGATCAGCTCTCCCGCCTGAATGATCGTACGCGGATTAACCGCTGCTCCAATATCGAACGAGGCCTGAAATGCCTCATGCAGCTTTGGAATGCTGCGGTTCGGAATGCTGTCCATTGCCTGTTCCCCCATTCGATTATCCTTTCACGCCGCCTACGGTCATGCCTTTCACGAAATACTTTTGTAAAAACGGATATACCATGATGATCGGTAGGGAGGCGACAATGGTCATCGTTGCCCGAATGGCGAACGGCGTCACCGTATTGGCTCCCGTATTGCCCGCATTGGCAAATGCATCGCCGGCCGACTTCGTCGTCAAGGAAGCATTGGAGTTTTGCAAAATTTTCTGAAGCTCATATTGCAAGGTGCTTAAATCGATATTCGATGAATTGTACAAGAAGACGTCAAACCATTGGTTCCATTGATAGACGGCCGAGAATAAAGCGACGGTTGCAAGCACCGGAACGCACAAGGGCAGAACGATGCTGTAAAACATTTTGAAATCGCCTGCTCCGTCTATTCTTGCCGATTCCAGAATGCTCTCCGGTAAACCTTCGATAAAGGAACGAATGATGATTAAGTTAAACACGCCGATCAGGCCGGGGAAGATATACACCCAGAAATTATCGAGCAAACCCAAATCGCGGATCAACAAAAAGTTAGGAATGAGGCCGCCGTTAAAGTACATCGTCAGTATGAACGCAATCGTGACGAATTTACGCAGGACATACTCCTGTCTCGTAATGGTATAGGCCACCATGGCCGAGCAAAACACGGTTGCGATCGTTCCGATCACGGTACGCATAACCGAAATCATCGTCGCATGGAATATGGTGGATTCCTTCAGCACATAAGCGTAATTGTCCAGCGTCCACATTCTCGGCAGCAAATAAATGCCGCCCTTGATCGAATCTGTCGCATTATTCAGCGATACGGCGGCCGTATTCAAGAAAGGATATAGGGTAACGACCATCAGTAAGGTGAGAAAGATATAATTGCAGGTGTCGAAGATCAGATCGCCGCGCGACGAACGTATGCGGCTTGATTTTTTGGAAACAGCTTCCGCTGCCGATTGATTCATGATGTACCCTCCTTCTAAAATAATCTGGACTCGCCCATCCGTTTTGCGAGATTGTTCGCTGCGAACAATAGGATAAAGCTAATAATCGTTTTAAACATGCCTGCCGCGATCGAGAGCGAGTAGTTGCCTTGCGCAATCCCGTATTTCAGAACAAATATGTCAAGGTTTTCGGAAAAGTCGACGTTCATCCCGTTCCCCAGCAAATACTGCGGCTCGAAACCCGATTCCAGCAAATACCCGATATTCATAATCAGCAATACGATAATAACTGGCTTTATGCCCGGAAGCGTAACATACCACATCCGTTTAATACGGCCTGCTCCGTCCATCTCCGCCGCTTCATACTGCGCGGGGTCGATCATTGTCATCGCCGCCAAATAGACGATGGTGTTCCAGCCTACGTCCTTCCAAACGGAGCTTGCTCCGAATATAGCCCAGAATTGCTCCGGTATGCCGAGGAACAGAATTTCCTCGCCTTTCTCGACGAAGCCGGTCCAAAGCAGCAATTGATTAATGATACCGTCAGGCGATAACGTCGTTTGAATGATGCTTGCCGCAACGACCCATGAAATGAAATGCGGCAAATAGCTTACCGTTTGAACCACTCGTTTAAAAGCAACCTTGCGCACCTCATTCAGAAGCAAAGCAAGCGTAATGGCCGTCACGAAACCAAGAATCAGATTAATGCCGCTCATGGCGAGCGTGTTTCTTAAGACGCGGATAAAACGTTCATCCTGGAACAAAAATTGAAAATGTTCAAACCCCACCCACTTCTGTTCGCTAAAGCTTCTGGCAGGCTTGTAGTCTTGAAATGCGATGGTCCACCCCCATAGAGGCATGTATTTAAATATAAACAACCAAACTAAAAACGGTACGGACATGAGGATAAGCACGCGCTGTTCGATCAGCTTTTTAAAAAAATGCTTCAGTCCTGTCGGCTTCTTAGGCAACACCAGGTTTGACGTTGACATTGCTCGCTTATGTTCCATCTTTATCTCTCCTTCCGGACTGAATCGGGCTAAATATGGAGAAAGGCCGGACATTTGCATGCGCAAGCCGGCCTCTCACCGCTACTACGTTACCTGTTATTTTGATGCTTCGATCAGTTTCTTCACTTCATCCGTTGTCCATTTCTCGTAAGCTGCCGTATCGAGCTTGCCGAAAGATTCCGTGTACTCTGCCCATACCTTATCGAAATCCGCCGGCTTCGCAAGGACAAGCTTAGGGAAGTACTTTTTCGTGATTTCGTCTTTTTTCGTTTCCCATATTTGTTGTTCCGAGCCTTGCTCCTTCGGAATGCCCCATGCAGGGTACCAAGGGCGGGCGTCCGGTTTAGCGAACATTTCGGAATAGGTTTTTACGCCGTATTTTTCAAGAATCGCTTTATCCGCATCCGTCAGGCTCATTTGGAACACTTCCGGCTGATTTCCCGGTGCAACCGCATTGCCGTCAGGCAGGGAAGAGTTGTTGCCGTAAAGCGGCCAGTTCCACGAGTAATATTTGAAGCCGAATTTTTCGTTGAAGGTTTCATCGATTTTCAAGATTTGTTCAGCCGTACGGTACATCCGGCCTTTGTCGTCCACTTCGAACGTTTCGCCTTTAATGCCCCATTTTTGAAGAATTTGGTTCTCGTCCGTCAACAAATTATCCAAGTATTGAATAATGCGAACCGGGTCTTTTGCGCTTACCGTAATGCCCATACCGCGGTTTTTTACGAAGCCTGGAGGATCCAAATATTGATCCTTTTGACCATCGAAGGTTACCGGCAGCGGGAAATAAACAAAGTCATCCATTGCAGGGTCCTGCTTGGCCGCATCTTTAAGCGCGTTTTGCGCGTTCGCGAACTGCCAGCCGTAATCGAAGAATCCGACTACCTTATGAGATGTAAGTTTCGCCAAATATTGATCGTAGTTATCTACGAAAGAGGCTTTGTCGAACAAGCCTTCCGCGTTGATTTCGTTTAATTTTTTCAGCCAGCGCTTTGTATTGTCATCCGCTGCGTAGGTTTTTGCTTCAAAAGTCGTCATGTCAACGATGACATTACCATCGTTCGGATAACCAGCCAAATGGTTTGGAGGGTTAGAGGTTGCGAAGAATCTCCAGTCATGCGTCAAGGAAACGATACCGGTTAAATCCTCGTCTTTATGTTTTTCCACGAAATTTTTAACCAGGTCCATATAAGCGTCAAGCGTTGTGATTTTCGGATATCCCGCTTCCTTCAACACGCGCCGCTGTACCCAGAAAGCCCCTTGTCCGATATTCGGATCCGGGATGTATTCGCCAACCGTGTTCGAGAATGGCAGGAAGTAAATTTTACCGTCCGCTGCTCTCATCTGATTGAAATAAGGACCGTATACGCGTTTAATATTCGGACCGTATTGCTCGATTAGATCATCAAGCGCAATGAACGCGCCCGCATCTAGGATCTTGTCGATTGCGGCATCCGGTATCATAACATCGGGATAAGCGTTCGATGCAATCATAGTTCCAATCTTCGTATTAAGATCTCCCACCAAGTGCTCGATCTTAAAGTTAACGCCGGTTTGATCTTCGAGTATTTTACCGATCGTCGTTTCATTGGTATTCGTATCCTTGGCCGCCGCTACGCCGTTGAAATAAGAAAAAGTCACTTTTTCAACCGGTTTTTCTCCCTCTTCCGCCGTTGCATTCGGGCTGTTCGTGCTGTCTGAAGGCTTGTTTGTTCCGCCATTGTTGTTATTCGAGCATGCGACTGTAAAAATCATGAAAGCAGCCAAACAAACAAATAATAATTTCTTTGTCACTTTTTTCGAGCCCCTTTCGTTCTTTTTGTTTTATTTATTGTTGTAAGCACTTTCAGTATAAAAAAATTCAGTACCTTTGTTTACCCGTCAAACTATAGTTCTTGCTTTAAAAAGCATATAACCTTCAGACGTTTTGAGATGCGGCTAACCTATTCAACGGGTACTCTAACCCGAATAAACGTCCCTTCCCCAGGCATACTCTCGATTAAAAGGTGAAAGCGGTCGCCGTAGATCAGCTTCAAGCGGTAGATGACATTTTGAACGCCGATCCTTTCTCCGATCTCTTCCTCGCTCTCCAAATAACTGTAAAACTGCTTCACTTTCGCTTCGTCCATTCCAATGCCATTGTCTCGGATTGAAAAGACCAGCTCATCTTCCTCCCGTTCGACCCTCACCCCGATTTTGCCTCCGTTCCGCAGTGGCTCAATGCCGTGAATGCTGGCATTTTCAACAAATGGCAGGAACATCATTTTGGGCATCAAACAATTACTAGCGGAGGGATCAATGTGAATATCGTAAACCATCCGGTCCTCGAATCGGTATTTTTGGATCTCCAGGAAGCAAACGATAAATTCCATTTCCTCGCTGACCATCACCCTGTCCTTGCCCCAGGTAAGCGAGTTTCTGAATATTTTCGCCATATTCTGAATGATTTTTGCCGTCTCCGTCTCATCCTTAATGAGGCTGCGCATTCGAATCGTTTCCAGCGCATTAAATAAAAAATGGGGATTAATTTGGCTTTGCAGCGCATTAAGCTGCGCCTTCCTTCGTTCCAGCTCGAGGGATTTCGTCTGAATGTCCGCGATATAGACATCGTCAATCAAGCTTTTCACTTGTATCGTCATCCGATTGAATTCGCTCGTTAATTGGCCGATTTCATCCGAATATTCTTCTTGCTTAATCGTATCGAAATGCTGGTTTTTCACTTTTTTCATATGCTTAAGAATTTCAACCAGCCGTACATTCAAGGAACGCGTAATCCATAAAATGATCAATGTCGGGATGAAGATATTCAGGCAGGCCAATACGATAACGAACTCACGCGATTGACGCACTTCCTTCAATACCTCTTCCTCCGAAATCGAAGCAATAATGCGCCAGTTGTCCATATAGCTCACATAAGCGTATTCTGCCTGGAAAGCGACGGCATCCGATGGAAATTCCAACGAATCATACCGTATGGTATCTTTTCGCCAGTCCACCGCAGAGTCCGTCGTAAATTCAATTTCGCCTTTGTCATTGACTAAGTAAATATTTCCTTGCAAATTCTGATTTCGGAAAATTTGTTCAATCGTGCTTGTTTTCAAATCAATTTTCAAAAACTTCTTCCACTGTTTTTTTGATTCATAATAATTCATTTCGCGGATAATGCTGAAGGTATTACGGGTCACATTCTCTTCGCTCTTCAAATACAAGTCTTCCTGCTGCGTACGGATGAAGATCGGATAGGCATTGTGCTTCTCCTGCATCATTTTGTACCAATCGGTTTGCTTGATTTCATCCGAAAGAAACCCGATTCCGCCGGAATGCAGCATCGTTGGGTTCTCGACATAAATTTTAATATTTTGAATGGAGGTGTATACGGGCGTATAGCTGTTCAAAATTCTTCGGAAGTAAGTATCGTAAGCTTCAATATAAGCAGCCGGCTCTTGGTAGTCGGTTTCTAATATTTGATTTAAATTATAGTCTGTATAAAATACGGACGAGATCGTCACGGCATCCTCGACCTCGGACCGGAATTCATTGTTAATTTGATCGACTGCGCGCGAAAAATCCTTCATCCGCTGGTTTTTCACATTCTCTGTCGTCACATTATAGAAAATCACGTTCGTTAATACGATGGGGAGAAATACGGAAAAAATATAGAGGACCAGCATCTTATTCCGCAGTCGGACATTGTTGAGATTCAAGTGCAGCTTCACGCGTGTAATCCCCTTTGTGTGTAGTTATTTCATTTGGCGTATAAGCTTATTGGAGCTGATTACGGTATTCGGTCGGCGTCATATGCTCGATCTTCTCGAATTGGGTAACAAAATAATCGGCGTTGCTGAACCCGACCTTCTCCGCGATCTCATATACTCGCATTGCGCAGGATTGCCGAAGCAGCTTTTTGGCTTCGTTCACCCTCAGCTGCAGCAGAAACTCGTTAAAATAAACGCCGTACGTCTTCTTGAATAGCTGGCCCAAATAGACGGGATTCACATAAAATTGCGCCGCGATGCTTTTGAGGCTCATATTTTGCGAATAATTCATTTCGATATAGCTCTTGATTTTTTGTATGCCGCCCTTCTGCTGTTCTTTTCTCAGCTCCGCGACAAGCAATCCGCTCTCTTCGATAAATGCCGAAAACATGTTTTTCAATTCGCCGAGCGATAGGTTGATGTCCTGCCAATTCAGCAGCGGTTTGAGGGTGGACAAGGATTGCTCGTCCCCTTCCATGCTGCGGATCGTTTTCATAATCCCCATTACGCATTGCTGAATATTCATCTTGACCGCTTCCGGGGCATACCGTTTCTCGCGAAAATCCAGAAACCACTGCTCGACCGCCGTTTTCACCGCATCCGACTTCAGCTCTTCGAAATGCTCCATGAATTGATTAAACTGAGCCGGCTCGAAGCCGATATAATTTAGCTGCTCTGATTGCATCTGCTCATACACAACGATTCGTTCATCATTTGTATATTTGTATAACAGGGCATCCTTAGCCGCTTTGTAGGAATCACGAATATGCGCCAGACCATAGACCGGAGAGCCGGCATATAGAAATACGCTTTTGCCAAAATGGATATCCAGTGCCGCTCTAAATTTTGCTAGAAACCGCTCAAGCTCCCCGTTGAATGGCTCCAGCAGAAAGCCGGGCAGCAAGATGCCGGTACGGTTGCGATGCTCATACAGGTTAACCGGCTGAGAGGCTGCCGTAATCCGCATAAGCTCCTGCTGGACCAGCTCCATGAAACGCGCGTTAGGGATCTGCCCCGTAGATGGCTCCAGGCGGTGGTTATCGTTAAGCTCCGCGAACATATAGATTAAGAAATCGGTTTTCTTCAGCTGCAAACGACGCTCCCATCCTGCAATGGAAGCCTCGCTTGCTTCGCCAAGAATAAGCGATTTGATCATCTCGCTGCCTATCCGCCGCTCCCTCTTGGATTGCTCCTCTTGCTCCGCATTTAGCTTTTCGTTTATCTTTTTTAGAATGCTGGTGAACTCGATCTCATCAATCGGTTTAACAACAAAATCTTGAACGCCGTAACGCATAGCCTGCTGAGCATAGTTAAAATCGTTATAGCCGCTTATGATCACGAAAGCAGGCTTCATGTTATTTTCCGTCGTGACCCGCCTAATCAGCTCCAGTCCATCAATGACCGGCATACGAATATCCGTGATAACAAGCTGCGGCTGAACTCGCTCGATCAGCGCCAGCGCATCCTCGCCATTATCCGCTTCGCCGGCAATTTCAAAGCCGCAGTCTTCCCAATCGATCAGCTTTATTAGGCCTTTGCGGGTAAATAATTCGTCATCCACCAGAATTGCACGATGTAATTGCATCATTTTGTCCTCCTCATTCGGGTTATGCCAGACGAAATACGGAATCAACAGGCAAATAATGAACGGGAATGGCGGGATACCATTTCCCCAGCCGATCGGCGAGCAGCCGCATCCCCGGCTGCTCGCTTTCCATGTGGCCAAGAACAATGAGCGCATTGCTTTTGCCTGCATGCACGGCATCCCTTACATACTCCGGCGTTTCCCACTCCGGGCCTTCCCCGTAAATAATCAAATCCAGATTATATTTGCTGAACAAAGGAATCACGTTCTCCCCTGCCCCTCTATAGCCAACCAGCAAGCCAATGCGGCTGCACGCCAAGGATAAATCGCCAACGGCCCGCAGGAAGCGGATCCCTAGTTTTTTTTTGATATCGCCAATAACATGCTCAAGCTTCATCGGCGGAAGGGTTACGAGCGTTGCGGCGGGTAAATTTTCCGTTACATGCTCCTGCCAACCCAAGGATTGGATGAGCCCTTCCATAATGCCATCGGGCTGAAAGCGATGCCAATAATCGTGATAGCGATAAACGGCCACGCCCATCCTTTCGATATACCATTTTTTCGACTCATATACAACATCGTCCGCGTATAAGGGTTTCGTACCGTCACGGTGGCTGTAAAATATCCCTTCATGCGTGATGACGAGGTTAGCCCCTAACTGGACGGACTGCTCAAGCACCTGCTGCGTCGCCATGAACGTAACGGCAATACCCTTAACTTCCGTCCCGGGCGTTCCAAATGTCAGCGTATCCACCGAATTCGGAATCGGTTCAAGGGACGCTGTCAGCCTGTCTATTATATCCTGTATATTGGTCATCGTTCTTGTCCGCTCCCGCAGGTTTTATTTTAAAGTAAATTTCGCTCTGATATTTAAATTTTATGTTCAATAAAGAAACGGCACAATGCAAAAAGTATAGTGTCAACCCTAAAAACTAAAGTTGTTTACAACATCCTTTTGGCGCAAAGCGGCTTGGGAACAAAAAAAAGCGACCGCCCCGGATAGATTCCGGTAAGCGATCGCCGCATTTTAGCTTATTATTTTGGCTGCATACCTGCAGGCCGTTCCACGATGCTACAAGCGTTCCTTCACCCAAACGGCCATTTCGCCTTTGCCGCGGTTCGCCCATGCGTAATACGGAATAAAAGTAAGGCTGGCCGGCTTGAGAGCAGCATCGGCGTCCGAGCGGTATAGCTGGCTTCCCCATTGCTCGAATTGCAGCTTCAACCCTTCCGCCTTGATCACTTGAATGCCGCCGATCAGCTCTTTTTCGTAAGAAGCTGCAAGCTTGGCATCCTGCGGCAGAAGCAGCTGCTGAAGCTGTTGTCCATTGTCGGCTTCCTCTACGCAATACACGAGCGGGCCGCGCTGCAAAGCAACTTTACCGGCGTTTTGCTTCACGAGAGGATTGCTTCTTACACGTAAAATAGGCGATTCCAGCGTGAGCTCGACAATATCGCCTGACACCCACTGCCGTTCGATGCGAGCGTAGCCGTCAACGGTTTTATCCGCAATCGCATAGGCTTCTCCGTTTACGAGAACAGATGTATTCGCTGACCAATCCGGTATGCGAAGCGCCAGCGTAAAGGCTGCAGGCTGCTCCAAAGTAACCTCGAAGCGCGCCGAGCCCTCCCACGGCATCGATGATTGCTGATTAAGCTTAACCTTTGCAGCTCCCAAGGACAGCTCCATTTCTCCGCCGATATAGAGATGCGAGTAAATGGTGTTCTCCTTTACGGAATACAAGTACTCGCCCAGCGATGCCAGTAAACGGGCAATATTCGGAGGGCAGCATGCGCAGCCGAACCATTCTTGGCGGACAGGCTTTACATGGTTGAAGTTTTTATTTTTCCCTTCGCATACATCCGGCATTACTTCCAGCGGATTGACATAGAAGAAATGCCTGCCGTCGCGCGACATCCCCGCAAGCACCGTATTATACAAAGCGCGTTCCATGACATCGGCATATTTGCTGCTTGGCTCCAGCTGCAGCATTCTGTGCGCGAAGAAAATAAGGCCGATCGAAGCGCAGGTTTCCGAATATACCGTATCATTCGGCAAATCGTAATCAAAAGAGAATGCCTCGCCCTGCGCCATCGAGCCGATGCCGCCCGTGATGTACATTTGCTTGGAAGCAATGTTGTCCCAAAGCTTGCGGCAAGCGTTCATCAAGGATTCGTCGCCCGTTTCCCGCGCAACGTCTGCCATGCCTGCAAGCATGTAAACTACGCGTACCGCGTGGCCGGCGGCCGCTTCCTGCTCGCGTACTGGCAAATGCGCTTGAAAATATTCCGGATCAATATGAATCTTATTGTTGCTCCAATGCGTCGTTCTTCCTCTGCGGTCAGCTTCTGCCTCGAAAAAGCTAGGCTGCTGTCCGCGCTTGTCAATGAAGTAGCTGCTCAGCTCCAGATATTTGCGTTCGCCTGTTGCTTCATACAGCTTAACAAGCGCAAGCTCGACTTCCTGGTGACCGTCGTAACCAGCGATTTGGCCCGGGCCGTCACCGAACACTACGGCGATATCATCCGCGATCCGGCATACGATATCGAGTAGATTACGCTTGCCGGTCGCACGATAGTAAGCAACGCCTGCTTCAATCATATGTCCCGCCGAATAAAGCTCATGGCATTCCGTTAAATTCGTCCATTTTTTATCCGGTTCCTTAATGGTAAAAAACGTATTCAAATAACCGCTTGGCTGCTGCGCCTTGCCGATAATCTCGATCATCTCGTCGGCAACCTGCTCCAATGCGGCGTCAGGCTTCGTTTCAAGCAGGTAAGCTACCGCCTCTAGCCATTTAGCTACGTCGGTATCCTGGAAAACATAGCCGTAAAACTCGCCTTCTTCAAGCCCTGCCGCAATTTTAAAGTTGCTTACCGCGCCGCTTCGCTCTGCTCCCTCAACCCGGTCGTTTATCGCATCCCACTGATAAGGAACAACAACATCCCTCACCAAATTAATATAATAATTCCAGAAATCATCTGTAATTTTAACTTTCTTTAATGATACCGGCTTCGCATGTACCTTGCTAACTGCTTGTCCCATTCGTATCGCACCTCTCCAGCATTTATTCAATTTCATACTGCTGTTTCCTATTTTATGCGTTAGAATAGAACATAAATACAAACACAAATAACCTATTTCTTATAAAATATCACACAAACTCGGAGAGTGGATTACGATGACAGAAGCATCGGAGCATATCTATTTCGCGGCGCCCCCGCTTCCCTACTACCTCGAAAGCGGCGTTACGGTTCATAAGCGCGGAGACCAGCATCCCAGCCGCAGGCATCTGGGCGTATTTGATCTCATTATCGTGGAAAGCGGCTGTCTCTTTATTGGAGAGGAAGAACGCAAATGGGAGTTGACGGCAGGGCAATCCCTGGTTTTGCTGCCTGACCGTCCCCATTATTCCGTTAAGCCGTCCGAAGGGAAGACCGTTTTTTATTGGGTTCATTTTCTGCCGGTAGGAGAATGGCAGCAATCGGAGCTCGACCATGCCAGCATCAGCCATGACCAGCATTATAATCGTTTTCTCACTGCGCCCTATTCCCTCCATCTTCAAAAAACTTGGACGCTCCCTTATCCCGAGCAGGCTTACCGGCTTATGCGTACGCTGAACAAAGCGGGCGCGGAACGTCAATCCAGCGCCTTCTGGACGCAGCAGCAGACCTTCGAGGAGCTGCTCCGCATGATGGATTTACGTCAAAACGACAGCTATACAAGCCCTTCCGTCACTTTGGCAGAAAAAGCGGAGGCGTATATCAAAAACAATTATCGCGCGGAAATAACAAGCCAAACGATGGCAGACGCGCTGAATTTTCACTACAACTACATCACCCGCTGCATGAAGCAGGTATACGGCATGACGCCGATTGACTACTTATCCAAATACCGGCTCGAGCAGGCGAAGCTGCTCCTGCTTAAGACGGAATGGCCCGTGGCCCAAATCGCGCTGCATGTCGGCTTTGAGAATGTCCCTTACTTCTCTAACTGTTTCACGCGGCAGATCGGAATGCCGCCGACTAAGTTTCGCAAGCAGTATATGAGTTGAAGCTTTCGAGCGATCGCGTAGGCTGGCTATCCGTTAGCACGCCAGTCTGCTCCTCTACCAGCAGCCATCAGGCTGTTTTCTCCCTTCTGCTTATTTGCCCTAAACTTATATCCAATCTGGTCTGGCTACAGTGTAGTTACTGCAGCAGAACCACTCATTTACCGGCTGCTCCACCTCTACATTGCAGTTATTACAACAGATGATCTTATATGCGGCACTTCTCGCCTGACGGAGGCCGTTTCTGCTGTATTTTTTACAGCGCAGCCTGCAAAAATAAGTACAATCCCGGCTTTCTGCTGCACAAAGTACACGATTATCGCATCAAGGCCATTCATTTGCGGAATAGCGGAATAACCTGCACAACATTGCCGGCAAGCGGATCATGGCGGGAATTCTGATTGACGCGATTATCGCTTTGTTTGAAAGCAACGATAGGTTTAATCAGCTAGGCCACGGCAGCTTTGGTGGTTTAATCGCCATGAAAAAACAGGGCATCCTCAGCCCGCTGAATAAGCCGAGAGGATGCCCTGTAATATGAATGGAACAGCCGTTTATTGCTGCAGCTTCGCTTTATTAGCCCCTTCCTCGAGCCACAAAATCGAGGTTACGCCGCGAGGATAATATTTGCTGCCGGTAATGCGCCCGGAAATAATTTGGTCGCTCCAGCTCCAAATCGAAAGCTCGGGATGCGTCAGCCACCCGACATGAGCCTCATCGGCTTGCCGTCCGGTCTCCTCCCATGCGATGCCGAGCAGCTCGCGCGCCACGAATTGGCACAAGTAAATTTTGCTGAGCCAGCTGTTATTGCTCGTAGAGGACAGCTTCCAGCCTCCATCCTCAAACAAGCAAATGCCCGGTTTCAATACATACCGCAAATGCGTGTTTAGAGCCTTCAAGTAGGCGCCAAAACGTCCTTCCGGCTCAAGCGCGGCAAGGTTCCCCGTCACGTAAGGAAAAATAAGCCCTTCGATGGCCGGAATGATTTTGGAATCGTTATTTTCGCCAATGACCGCCGGTATATAGCCTTCGCTTGTGACATGGCTGACAATGGTGGCTGCGCTTTTGTCCGCTTGCTTTCCTGCAGTCTCTGCCAGCGAAACCCGTTCGTTTTCCTGGAATATCCGCTCCATCGCCACGTAAGCCGCCCAGTTTTTTCCTGCTAAATAAATGTTGTTCCGTGATTGGCCCAGAGATACGTCCAAACTGTCGTAAGTCGTAATTTCCGCGCCGCCCATCGTCCGCGAGCTGTCTAGACCCATAATGCCGTTGCGGCTGTCTGGATTGGAATCATCCCGGTTAAGCATGCTGCTTAAGCATTTCTCGAATATTTCAAGGTTCGCGCCAAGCCATTCGCGGTCTGCCGTTTTCTCGTAATAGGCCGCGCCGCAAAGCACCCAATTTGTCAGCTGCTCATGCGTCATATGAGAGAAACAGCCGTCAAGGCCGTACAGCTCATAGGAAGAGAAGCCTGGACGGGATACCGCATTCGCAACGCCCATGTCATGGGTAAAGCTGATGCCGCCCGGATATACCTCGTCACTGCCCGGCTTGCGCAGCGTATCCTCGTAGCTGTAACGTTTCACGAACATGTCGAGCTCATTCCTGACTGTCCAGGGATTCATTTTAAGTTCATAGAAAAGCTGGTCCACGGTCAAATCGAACGTATTCATCATGCGGTATTCGCCTTCATTGACGATCCAGAACGGTTTCCCTTCGTAATCCAGAAGCTGCGTATTGCCGTAATAGCTGCGAATGGAGTGGATAAGCATGAATTTTTGGTCGTCTGACAGGTTGTCCTGTTCTGCCAATGCGCCAGCTCGCACTGCCTCCCCGGTCAGCCTGTCAAAATGGGTCAGCGCATATTCAGCGACCGCCTCGACATTCGGGAAGTAACGCGTATAAAAGTAGGAAGCGTCAATCCCTGTCGTGACATATCCGGCTCTATAGAAGCAAATCGCGAACCGGTATGTTTTCATTTCCCCAGGTTCCGTGTCCAAGATAAGCGAGCATACCGCCCCGAGGCCGAAGGTCCAGTTTTCTTTCAAAGACGCGCCCAAAATATCCTCCAGCGTAAAATGCTGCGCAGACGCCGCCGTTTGCTCATCCGTCACGATCGCTAGCTGGCGTCCCTGCCCAATGCCCGGTCTGCCGCAGGTATCATCCATTCGCCGCATCGCTTGGTAGGGATCACTTCCCTGAAAACCGAAAAACGCCCTGCGTTTGCGGTCCGAACGCGAATTGTCTACGGTCAGCTCCGCGAAAACGGCTGGGAGAAGCGTGTCCTTAAGCTCCCCATCCGAGGCCGAGGCCGGGTCCGGTACCGAGCGTACCTGCGAATAAATCCGGAATGACAAATCGCCCGACTTCCATGTATCCGTCGTCAGTTGGAAATCACGCTGGATGTCCTGCTGCGCCAGCGGATGAAGCAGCTTTGGCTTGTCGGGACTCGGATCGGGATTCTCAATATCGTAGCGTTTGCTCTCATCTTCTCCCTGCACATCATGGAACGGCAGCGTGTCATAGCCGGTCCCGTCCATACGTTCCAGGCCAATATATATATTCTCCTTCGGCGGTTTAGCCAGTTCGATGTCAAAGCCTCCCGAAGCTCCGGGAAATCCGAGCGTAAAGCTGGAAAAGGCACCGATCGGGGAATGATGCGCGTTAAAAAACCGATTTTTTGCCAAGGTAAATTCATCTCCTTCATAGGTTGTATCTCTTCCCATCTTAAGGTCGTTTTACGGGCGCCAACAGGGTCATAACAGGCCTTTATTTGTACAAAACGTCACCATGCCGCAGGTTAACGGTATGTTATACTGAACTCATCCTATAAAGCGAGGAATACGCGATGAAAAACCATCTACCCTTCGGCCGGGAAAACAGCATTCAGGAGCTGATGACGCCCGATTTGCAGTTTGCCTTTCAAATCGTTGCGGCGCATAAGCGTACCGTTAACGGGCAGTGGAGCTATCCCGAGCATTATCACACCATGTTCGAGCTCAATATGGTCTTGGACGGAGAGCAGACCATGTTTGCGGAGAACTCATCCTTTTTGCAGCATGAAGGGGATATCTTGTTCATTCCGCCCAGCGTCAAGCACAGAAGCGAAGGCTCTTCCGGCAATGAGACAATGACTTACTTCTGTCTGCATTTTGATATCGACGATTTGACGCTCCGCAGAAGCTTGATGAGCATGCAGACGACGCTGCTGCCTACCGGAAATCCTTCGTCTGCCGGCATCAGAAGCACGCTGGAGCGGTTAATACGTTCGCTGCAATATGCCCAAACGGGCCTGCAGAGGGACAAGCTCGCTTTTCTGAGCGATACCTTCCTCATGCTGTCCGCCCTAACGAATTGGACCATGGACGAAGGCAACGGCGAGCTGCATGGAAAAGAAGCCTCCGAGAATGAAGTGTCGCTCGCCGCAACGATAGAACGGGAGCTGCGGAGCGCCTCTATCTCGGAACGCCTGCCTGAGGAGCGAATCGGTATTGAAAAAATGGCCGCCCGTCTCGGCTATAGTCCCGCTTATTGCAAACGGGTTTTCCAGCGAGTTTACGGCATGTCGCCGCGGCAATATTTAACGGGCCTGATTGTACGCCAAGCGAAGCTGCTGCTGATCAATTCGGAGCTCACCGTCGAGGATATCGCCTATCAGCTCGGATATCATGACGTCTCGCAATTCAGCAAGCAATTCAAGCGATGGATGAATCTGTCCCCGACAGCCTTCCGCAAGCTGACGAAATAACTCCAATTCCTTGGGCTTAAACGCTTGATGCCTTACACTGCGGCAAGCGGTTCTTATAAAACAAACAAGGGACGCAAGCCGAAGCTTGCGTCCCTTGTTTGTTTTAAGACGGAGGGAATTTAATGATCAACCGTTAATTGATTTTGATGCTGAATACGACCGGTGCCGAGCTTTGAACATGCCGTGTTTGAATAATCAAGGCTTCTTCCGTTCTCTCCCATGCCGGTTTTTCGTCAAACCCTAGAACATTAATTTCCTCGATAATACCTTGGAAATGGATTGATTTTTCTTTGAGGGCCTTGATTGCGACCACTCCGTTTTCGGGATAAACCAGAAGGGTCGCATAAAGAGTGCCGCCCTTCACGGTGAACCGTATGTCTTCACTCGTAAATACTTTAGATTTCCCATCCGTAAATTGGCCCTCCTCGATCTCCGTCGGCCCTTCGCCAAAGATGCGCCAGAAAGTCGAATCGTAGACGGCCTCTCCGTTCACCTTCAACCACTGGCCGATTTCAAGAAGAATCTGCTTATCCTCATCGGGAATCGATCCGTCGGCTTTGGGGCCGACATTCAGCAGCAGACTGCCGTTTTTGCTCACGATATCAACTAAATCCCGGATGATTTCATTCGATGTTTTATAATCATTGTTCGGCGTGTAGCACCATGAGTTTTTTGCCACCGCAGTGTCGGTCTGCCAAAAATACGGCTTTAGTTCCGCGAACTGTCCTCTCTCAATATCCGGGACGGCGGTACCGAAATGAAATGCGTCATGCTTATAGTTGATCGCTACTTCTTCGCCCCACTCCATCGCCCGGTTGTAATAATACGCTGCGAATTTTTTGAGATAAGGCTTAAAGGCTTCCGTTTGAATCCACCAGTCAAAATAAAATACTTTCGGTTGATATTGATCCACAAGCTCGCAGCATCGGATCAGCCAATCCTCCAAATAGGTCTGATTCGGAGGAGAACCGTACAGGTCGTGATGGTCAGGCTCCGGCATCGAAGGCCAGTAGAAGTCGCCGCGTACGAGCGGCTCTTTGATGTCGGAATCAAATTCTTTGCCATGCGATAAGAAAAACCAATGCTCCGCCCGGTGCGAAGAAACACAAAACGTCATATCCTGCTTCTCGAAAGCTTCTTTCATTTCACCAATTAAATCGCGCTTTGGCCCCATTTCATAGGCATTGAAAGGAGAGATGCCGCTTTTGTACATTTGAAACCCGTCATGATGCTCCGCAACCGGCATAATGTATTTGGCGCCTGCTTGCCGGAAAAGCGCAGCCCATTCGTCAGCATTGAATTTCTCCGCTTTAAACATCGGAATAAAATCCTTATAGCCAAAATCTTTGTGCTCTCCATAGACGGCGAGATGATGCTTGTATTCCTCCGAGTCCTGGATATACATATTCCTCGGGTACCATTCGCTCTTGAATGCGGGTACGGAATAGACGCCCCAGTGAATGAAAATACCGAATTTCGCCTTCTCATACCAAGAGGGAGCCTCAAATCCGCTGAGCGAATCCCAATTATCCTTGAATCTCCCGTTTTTAATCGTATCTTCGATCGTCTTCAAATATGTATCTGCTCCCATGAAGCTATCATCCTCTCTCGCATTGAACTACCTATGTTCATTCTAGCGATGAAGGCATTTCATAGACATGCAGAAAATTATCTATCTCTTGGACAAAAGTAACCTTATTACGAGGTTAACGTCCGCTTCAGCCAGTCGTAAGCCAGCCGTCCGCTAATTTCGTGCTTGCCCGGAAAAATGTCCGTTGCGAGCTTTTCGCCGGCACCCTCTGCTTCATAAATCTCCTGGATTTCAGCTGCAGCCTTACGAAAGCCAGCAACCGGAAATATCGGATCACGCTCGCCCGATTCGAGAAATAACGGGCGCGGCGCTAGAAGACCGATTAACTCTGGCAGCTCCGCATGTACAAGCAAGCCCGGCGTGTAATTATCAATGCAATGATGGACAGCAAAAATACTGTCTTTAACCGTGTTCGTAAAGCCGGTCAACACCGCTGCGTTGATCCGCGCCTCCAGCACGGCAGCTGCATAACCGATTAACGCTCCGCCGGAGAAGCCCATGAGCCCTATTCGATCCGCATCGATCTCCGGCCTTGAAGCCAAATAAGTAAAGGCCTTTAAAGCCTCGGTAACCCGCAAGCCGGTAAGCGTTTTTCCGAGCATCATCAGCTGTGTGGATAGTTTGTAGCAGGAGCTTGGCGTATCTGGATTAACCGCAAGGTCCGCAAGAAGCCTTCGCTCACCGAACCCGATGACGTCCGGCGCGATAACGGCCATTCCCCGCTTCACGAGCTGCACGGCAAAATGCTGGTGGATGCCTGGCACTTCCGGATCGGGCGAGCCATCCTTTAGCAAGCCGACGATCTCACGGCTGCCATAACCATGGCCATGAATCGCCAGTACGGCAGGCTGCGGCTCCTTCACGTTATCTGGAATAAGGACATAAGCAGCAAAGGTTAACGCCGGTGTAGCCGAAAGCTCCACCCGCTCGCGGACATATCCATCGCATTGGACGCGTTCCAGCAGCCGCGGAGCAAAACCCGAGTTAGGCTCAAAGTTGCCAATCGCTTCACGCAGCGCCGCCTTTAGCTTCGGTCTGCGCTCGTTTCGAAGCTCCCTCTTTGAACTCGTTTGATGCCGATTGACCGCTTCGTTGTAAAGCTTATTTAATAAAGCGTCCCCATTCCACATTTTTCGCTCCGCCTCTACTCTAGATTTTTTTACATGTTATTTCGAATCATAATGACCGTTTTGGAAGGTTTGCCGTAAACATACCTTGTGAAGATTTTAATTCTGTATTGAATCTTTATTCGCTTTACTGTATATTTATACAATACTTTGAATAACCGGGAGGCTCGTCATGATTCAAATGGAAAAATCATTAACGGCAGCACTGCTCGAAAAAGCGGAGAAATCGGTTTTATTTACCGCACGTCGTCCTGGGATCGTGATGGAGCGCGGCGAAGGGATGCATCTTTGGGATACGGAAGGAAAACGTTACTTGGATTTTGTGGGCGGCTGGGCCGTAGCCAGCCTTGGTCATTCACCAGCGGTCCTGCAGGAAGCACTTTCGCGCCAAGCCGCCACTTTGGTGCACGCCAGCCCCGGCTACTATAATCGGCCGATGATTGAATTCGCCGATCTGCTTACCGGCGTCAGCGGGATGGATAAAGCCTTCTTCTTCGCCAGCAGCGGCGCCGAAGCGAACGAGAGCGCGATTAAGCTTGCCAGAAAGCATGGCGCGGTCAACTTAAACGGAGCTTATGAGATTATTACGTTGACGAACAGCTTCCACGGACGAACGCTTGCGACGATGTCGGCTACCGGCAAAGAGCAGTGGAAGGAACTTTTTGCTCCCAAAATCGATGGCTTCAAGCATGTTCCGATCAACGACCTCGATGCCTGCTTTGCCGCGGTCACGAATCAAACCTGCGCCATTATGGTCGAGCTTGTGCAAGGCGAGGGCGGCGTCCATTCCGTATCGGAGGCTTATTTATACGGATTGCGTAAAATTTGCGACATGTACGGCATGCTGCTCATCTTCGATGAAATCCAGACGGGGATGGGCAGAACGGGCAAGCTTTTTGCCTACGAGCATTATGGCATCCAGCCCGATGTCATAACGCTCGGCAAAGGAATCGGCGGCGGCTTTCCGTTATCGGCGATGCTCACGCTGGACAAATACGACTTATTCGAGCCTGGCGATCAAGGCGGTACTTATACGGGAGCTCCGCTTGCTATGGCTGCCGGCTATGCCGTTCTGAAGGAGCTCCTCGAACGAAATTTAGCCGAAAATGCGAAGAAGCAGGGACAATACTTGATAGATGGACTTCATGCCCTCGCAAGCAGCTTCCCTATTTCGAATATTCGCGGCAAAGGATTGCTGCTTGCGTTCGACTTGCCCGAGGGTACAGCCACCCTGTTGGCCGCGGCTTGCCTGCGTGAGGGTCTGCTCATTAATTCGCCTAATCCATCTACGGTTCGGCTCGTGCCTCCGTTAATCGTAACGCAGCAGAACATCGATGATATGCTGGGCATTCTGCGTCACGCGTTCGGAAAGCTGGAGCCGGGTTGATGCTTCAAGCATAAACGGCTGACGCAGTGCTTGGCGGCGAAAGCTCGTTCACGGATCAAATAAAAGGTCTGCGGTCAAGTACGAGCTGCAGCGGTTCAGCGGTTTGAATGTACCCCGGGATCAACTGCTGAATCGCAGCCAAGCTGCATACCGCTCCGCATAATGAATGCAAGTCGTCGAAGGGCTCATCCGATTCGGCGCCAAGCTGGGCCAGCTTCTCGATAAAGCGCTGCGAAGTGCCTTTTACGGCGGCCTTGCATTCCTCTGAGCGGTAAGAATCCGATTGCTTCAAGCAGCAAAGAATCGTATAGACCCAGTCAATATGGAAATAGGAAAACACCTCTTCAGGCAGCTCCAGCTCACCGCTTTGATACAGCTCCAGGCAGGTGTCTATCACACGCTCCGGATATGGAATTTGCTCCTTTCGATGAGCGAGGTTGAACAAATAATGAAAGCTGCCTGCAATATGGTGAAACAACGGCGCGTTCACCGGGCTTCCGTCAGCTTGCTTTACGCAACCTTTGCGCCATAAACCAGTCAGCGGATCAGCGTTTTGAAGCAGCCAATCGAAGTATTCCCGCTCCCACGCTTCATCGACGGATTCCGACAGAACCAAGCATGCATAAATGCCGGCACCTTTTAATGACTCGCCCCAAGGCTGGTCTCGCCACTCCAGGCTCTCAAGAAACGGCGCAATTTGTTCTTTGTCCATCAACTCTTTGAATTGAACAAGCGGAAACCTAGCTTTCCCGTCAAAAAGCTCCAAAGCCGATAGCGCAAACGCCGTACTATGTATCTCATTATGGCCTTGCCCTGCGAATACGCCGGTATTTTCCGACTGGTGCTGCTGTAGGGCAGCAATCCATAGCTTTTCCTCTGCCGGATGCTGCGGCATTGCACTTAGCGTATATAAAATAATGGCAGCATCTGCCGTTCCGTAAACATCCTCATTCGTATTTCCCTGCTCAAGCTGCGCTAAATGCCTGGCATAGGCTCGGCTCTCCTCATGGAAACGATGAGCCTCCAGCGTTTTCATCACACGGGCAATAAATGGACGCAAATCCGTCATGCTATCCCACCATCCTAAATTCGTTTTTGCATGGCTTCACCTTAATAGCGAGAATAGCCAGGCTCTCATATTGATATGCTCCTTACGACAAGCACATCGATAAGAGCTGTTTCCTATGAAACGAACATTCAAATCGGTACGAAGTCGCTAATCGGCTGCCGTTCTGGCGCCATTCTATTGTACGAACTGCAGCGTAGGCCTCCTGCAGATGCAATTCGAAAATTGCATCATACCAACTTCCGTTACAACAACTCATAGGCTGCTGCCCCGTGTAAATGGTAGATGTCTTCCTTGGCGATAGAAGCTAGCTCCGCTGTGAAATATAAGCATCGCATAAGGTTAAAATTTATATTTTCAAATGTAAAAAAACCTTATTCTCCCCCGCTGTCGAACCCGGCCTTAACCTCTACCAATTAAGCGCATTGCCTGCGTAATCTACATATTCGCACTCGGCCCCGTCTGCCGGAAGCCGCAGCCGCGCCTCAATTAGCCGCAAAATGGCATCTGCCGACTGTTCGGGCGTCAACGCGGCCGCTGCATCAAGCTTACCCTGCATGTAGGTTTGCACCCAGCCCGGATGAACGACCAATACGCGCCCGCCCTGCTTCTTGATTCCGTTATGGATCAGCTTGGACTGCATGTTTAGCGCCGCTTTCGACATGCAGTATGCGAACCAGCTGTCCCGGTAGCAATCGCCTATGCTTCCAGCCTCCGATGAAATGTTGATCAGAAATTTCGAATCGCCCTTCAGAAGCAGCGGCATAAACGTCTGGCTCATCCGCAGGCTGCCCAGCGTGTTCACGTTAAAGACGTCCATCATCTCCGCATAATTTAGCGGATCCAGCACGGTTGCTCCAATGTCGCCGAGGATAGCGCCGTTATTGATTAACAAATCAAGCTGATCCGTTTTCCCGGACGCCGCTTCAAATGCCCTTGCCACGCTCTCATCGCTCGCGATATCTAGAGGTAGCAGACAAAGCTGATCAGCATGCGCTTCTTTGAGTGCTTGAAGCTCCGGCGCTTCATCCGCGTATTGTCCCGCAAATACATGAAAGCCCTGCCTCAGCAAGCCCTTCACAAGGGCGAGACCAACCCCGCGATCCGTGCCCGTTACAAAAGCTGTTTTTTTCATTTCGTTCACTTCTCCGATCACTATTCATTCGCCGCTCGCTATGCATGATGGATAAGCATTTGCGCATAACTTAGATACGGTTGTAATGCGCCTAATCAGCAGGAGGGCTATCATTTTGCGTACACGAGCTGTAATAAACAATGAATTTAAAATTTACGTCATACCCGCTTGGAAATGGAAGGAGTTTCTGGCCTTCGAGCTCATCGGCGGTACAGCGTTTTATTTACTTTGCAGAAAATTAGCCCATTCCGAGCTGTTCGGAATGGCCGCCAATATCGCCGGACCCCAAATGCTCAAATATTTAATGGCCGCTTACCGGCTCGATGCAAAAAACGTTCCGCAGCCTCCGCCGGGCTAGCGGAATTGCAGAACGTTTCTTTCCTCTTAAAATCCGAAGTATGCTTTCGCATTGCGGTAAGAGATGTTTTGAACCATATCGCCGAGCAGCTCCATATCATGCGGAGCCTCGCCGTTTTCTACCCATTCGCCAAGCAAATTGCAAAGTATGCGTCTAAAGTATTCATGCCTTGTGTACGAAAGGAAGCTGCGGGAGTCGGTCAGCATGCCGACAAAGCGGCTTAGCAGACCTAGATTCGCAAGCGCATTCATCTGGTCCAGCATGCCATTTTTAGTATCGTTGAACCACCATGCCGAGCCAAGCTGGATCTTACCCGGCACACCGCCGCCTTGGAAGCTGCCGATAATCGAACCGAGCACATCGTTATCTTTCGCGTTTAGCGAATAAACGATCGTTTTTGGCAGCGCATCGTCCGTATCCAGAGCATCAAGCAGTTTGGCAAGCGGATATGCCACTGCGCTGTCATTGATCGAATCGAAGCCGGTATCGGGTCCAAGCTTGCCAAGCATGCGGGAGCTGTTGTTTCTTGCGGCGTTAATATGGAACTGCATCGCCCAGCCGCGCTCCGCATATAAGCGCCCCAGGAAGAGCAGCGTATGCGTTTTATACTGCTTCTCTTCCTCCAAGGTGACGGTTTCCCCGTTCAACGCTTTGGCAAAAACAGCGGCAGCCTCAGCCTTCGTCGTCTCCGCATAAGCCACATAATCAAGCGCGTGGTCAGAAACCTTGCAGCCGACCTCGTCGAAAAATTTCACCCGTGCGGCAAGCGCGGCAAGCAGCGCGTCATAGCTGTCGATCGCGGCGGAAGCCGCTTCGCCAAGCTTGCTTACCCAATCCCGGAAGGCCGGCCGGTTTATTTCAAGCGCTTTGTCCGGACGGAAGGAAGGCAGCACCTGCACGTTGAAATCCTCTAATTCCTTGATCGCGATATGGTACTCAAGGGTATCGACCGGATCATCCGTCGTACAAATGACCTCTACGTTCGACATTTTGATCAAATCACGCGCTTTGAACTGCCCCGTCGCCAGCTTCGCGTTGACCTGCTCCCATATCGCACCCGCATTCTTTTCGTTAATAAGCTCGTTTACGCCAAAATAGCGGCGAAGCTCCAAATGCGACCATTGATACAAAGGATTGCCGATCGTCTGCGGAACCGTTTTGGCCCAGGCCTCGAAACGATCGTAATCCGTTACTCCTTCTCCGCCTGTTACGAAACGCTCCTCTACGCCGTTCGCGCGCAGGGCACGCCACTTGTAGTGATCGCCGTAGAGCCACGCCGCCGTCAGGTTCTCGAAACTCGTATTCTCCAAAATTTGCTGCGGGCTAAGATGGCAGTGGTAATCAATAATAGGCATATCCTTGGCAAAATCATGATAGAGCCTTACCGCTGTTTCGTTAGATAGCAAAAAATTATCGTCCATAAATGGCTTCATTTCAGCTTTCCCCCTGAACACTATTTGTGAAATTTCACAAGGTCGTCAATCTGAACGGCAAGCCCCGTTTGAATGGAGCGGTTAGCGGCAATGCCCGTTAGGATCGATCTGGCTCCGTCGATATGATTAGCTGCGCGGTTAAAAGGATCCTCCACCGGCTTGCCGAATAAATCGTTCAGCAGCACAGGATCGCCGCCGCCGTGGCCGCCTACGCCTTCCTCTACCTCAACCTCGTAAGGCGCAGCAAACATCGGGAACACCTTAATCGTTTTCTCCTTCAATGCGCCTTCATCCGCTTTCTTGCCGCCTGAATTGACGTACGATTGCTCGACGATATTCATCTCAAGGCGTCCCTTCGTTCCATTAAACGCAATGCGGTAGCCCTCCCACGGCAAGTAAGCGTTTAACGAATACGTCAGAATGGCGTTGTTTTTGTAACGGACAAGCACGCCCATGGTGTCTTCGATATTGATGCCGTCACCGAATACGCTCTGATCGCGGCGGTAGCCGTCCTCGTGTTCCGCATCCAGATACATCGCTTTCAAATGGTTATTTTTATCCAAGTGTAGCGCAAAAGGATCGTTCTCGGCAATCGGATTTCCGGTCGCGCGTTCATAGAATTGCGTTTCCCCGCGCTGCTCCGCATTTTCGCGTCCGTAGAACAGCAAATCGCCAAAGGCGAATACGGACTCCGGCTGCGACCCGATCCAGAAGTTGACGAGATCGAAGTGATGCGTCGATTTATGCACGAGCAAGCCGCCGCTGTTTTGTTTATTGCGATGCCATCTGCGGAAATAGTCGGCGCCATGCTGCGTATTCAGCAGCCATTCGAAGTGAACGGAAGTCACTTTGCCGATCGTACCGTTCGCGATAAGTTCTCTGGCCTTCGTATGATGCGGCGCATACCGGTAGTTGAATGTTACCCGCACATTGCGGCCCGTCCGTTCGACCGCATCCAAAATGTCTTGGCATTTTTTCTCGTCGACCGTCATCGGCTTCTCCGTCACGACATCGCAGCCGAGCTCCAGCGCGCGAATAATGTACGTATGATGCGTACGGTCCATGCTCGTGACGATAACCGCATCCGGCTTCTCCTGCTCGATCATCCGGTCGAATTCGTTTGATTTGTACGTTCTTACGGCCTCATATTTATATTTATCCACTAAAATGCGGTTAGCGTAGTCCATTCTTGTTTGGTTGATGTCGCAAAAAGCAAGCAGCTCCGATGTCTCTCTGAAATCGGTTGCAAGCGCTCCGTAAAAAAATTCGGCTCTCCCGCCGCTTCCTACCAGCACATAACGTTTTTTTGTCATTATCATTATTCCTCCCTAAAAATTGCTTGCTTCCATATTACCGCATGAGAATGCTATAATTCTCTGCATATCATGCTGAATTTTCTCATAACACCGCTTTTCTTGCGGTTCATGTAAGGAGCTCGCCTATTATGAATAATGAAATTGAAATATGCAGCTTCGGCTCCACACCTGAGCTGTTTGTGGAATATACGAAACGCTCGGCCCCTTTTACGATGGAGAATGACCATTATCATGACTATTACGAAATTTACTATATGCTGTCCGGGCAGCGGATTTATTTTATAAAGGATCGTTCCTATTCCATTGAGCAAGGCGATCTCGTCTTCATTTATAAGCATGAGCTTCACAAAACGATGCAAACCGGCAGCGGCGCCCATGAAAGGCTGATCTTTCATTTCAATGACGCGAAGCTTCAGGGCTTGGCAGGAAAACATACGGAGCTGCTGTCAGCCCCGTTCAAACAGCAATCACACATCATCCGTCTGCCAAGGCAGGAGCAGCTGGCGCTGGAGCAGCTAATGAGGCGATTGGTTTCGGAAATAAAGGAGGAGCCTGCAGGCTACGAGCTTTTCCCGCCATATGCTCTAACGGGACTGCTGCTGACCGCAGCCAGGTATATCGAGCAGCATGATCCGGCGCCGATTCAACATGCGACGCCGATGCACGCCAAAATCTCGGAGGTCATCCGCCATATTAACGCTCATTTCGCAGAGCCGCTTCGGCTTGGCGGACTCGCCGAGCATTTTTTCATCAGTCCCTACTATTTGAGCCGCATGTTCAAGGACGTAACCGGGTTTACTTTCTCCGACTACGTCATTCTGACGCGCATCAAAGAAGCGCAGCGTCTGCTTCGCGAGTCCGATAGCAGCATTACGGAAATTTCGGCAGCGGTCGGCTTCGATAACTTTTCCCATTTCGGCAAAACGTTCAAAAAAATCACCCGGGATTCCCCGCGAGGCTATCGGAAGCAGTATAAAGGAATTTGATTCATCCATGTCGCAATTTCACACATATATCGTCATTAAATTATACTAAAAATAAGAGAAGAACTATGTTAAATTATATTTGTTGTCATAAATTTATACATGAAATGTAGATCCACTAATAGATGCCCAGGGAGAGATGAACCGATGATTCGAATTGGTAAAATCAGTTATTGGCATGTGCACGCATGGGATTATACGAAGCAGGCCCAGGAGCATCCTGGTACGGAAATCGTAGCGGTATGGGATGAAATTGCACAACGCGGACAGGCTGCAGCAGAAAAGCTTGGAGTTACGTTCTATGAAGATCTGAACGAAATGCTGAGCCGCGATGATATTGACGCGGTTATCGTTGATGCTCCAACGGCAAGGCACCAAGAGGTAATCGTCGCCGCTGCTAAAGCTGGCAAACATATTTTCACCGAGAAGGTCATTGCGGCTACCCTGAAGGAATTAAACATAATACTGGATGAAGTCACCAAAAATAATGTAAAATTAACGGTATCGCTGCCGCGTTTAAACGATGGCTATACGCTTGCGATCCGGGATATTTTATCGCAAGGCGTGCTTGGAAAAATAACGCTGGTACGCGCTCGTCTGTCTCATAACGGAGCAACCGCCAATTGGCTGCCTGAGCATTTCTACAGCTTAGAGGAATGCCTCGGCGGCGCTTTAATCGATCTGGGTTGCCATCCGATGTATTTGACCAGACTGTTTATGAACGAAATGCCCAAAGAAGTATCGGCTCATTTCGGCTATGTCACCGGCAAACAAGTGGAGGATAACGCGGTAGCGGTCTTGACTGCGGCTTCCGGCGCGATCGGAATCGTAGAGGCCGGCTTCGTTAACAACCATTCACCGTTTACGCTGGAAGTGCATGGTACGGAAGGAACGCTGCTGTACGGTACGCCCGAGAACCAGCTTCTGCTTCGCACTTCCGGTTCCGGAGCCGGATCATCCGAGAAGTGGACGGAACAAGCCATCCCGCCAGCTCGGGAGAGTGCTTTTCACCAATGGGTACAGCATATTGAAAATGACACGACAGCCGATGAAAATGTAAGCCTTGCCAGTGATTTAACAAAGTTGATGGAGGCTTCAAATCTCTCCGCCCGCGAACACCGCGCCGTCCGGATTGATGAGCTGAGCAAGTAATACCAAATGGAATTGGGTGACTCCGAGGAGGAATCAGCATGCCTAACTTTCCTTACGAAATGATGCATGAACGTCAGGATGCGCTTGAGCGCCTGGAGCTCTGCATCAGGTGGGGACAATACGACATCCATGTGCTGCGCTTCCATTTAACGCAATTTCCTCCCGGAAGAGTCATAGGCTTCCATAAGCATGCCGAGTATGAATTTCATTTCATCCCGCAGGGCAAAGGAAAGGTCATTATCGTTGACCAGGAATATGCGCTGAAGCCCGGCATGCTGTATTTGACCGGACCTGAAGTTATGCATTATCAGGAAGCGGATGCCTTTGAAGCGATGGATGAGCTCTGTCTGCATGTCGATATTATCGACCGAAATGCCGGGAATAACAACGGCGATCCTTATACTTACGACCATTGGGAAGCTGCCGAAGCCCATGATTGCATCGAGAAGCTGCGCTCGCTTCCCCTCTATCCTGCAGCGGACCTGCATCAAGCGATGCCCCGTTTCCTCGAAGCCTATCAGGCATGCAGCGATAATTTTGTCGGCAGCTATACCACCATCAAGCAGACCGTTATTCAAATTCTGCTGCGTGCGGTACGCGCTTATGACACGGCGAACGAACAAAAGCAGTTTCCGACGCGCGATATGAAGGCTTACCGTTACCGGCTCGCCTTGGAATACATTTACGCGAACTACGACGGCAGCATCACGCTCGAAGACGTAGCAGACAAGCTTAACCTGAGCTCGCGGCATATTCAGCGTTTATTTAAGGAGCTTCATCACGGGCATACCTTCAGCCGCATACTCGAGGATATCCGGTTAGCGGTCGTATGCCGGGAGCTGCTGGAAAGCGAGCAATCCGTCGAACAGATCGCGAAGCTCGCAGGCTTTGCCGGCGGTAACTACCTGCATGCAGTCTTTCGCAAAAAATTTGGCGTCACGCCCTCCGAATACCGTAGGAGCGCTCGTCAAACCCAATTGCAATAACAATAATTTATAACTATTAGGAGGCAATTTATCATGTCTAAAGTATATAAACTTGCTATTATCGGCTGCGGCGGAATTGCAAACGGCAAGCATTTGCCTAGCTTGAAGAAACTCGATAACGTTGAAATCGTTGCATTTTGCGATATCGTCGAGCACCGCGCTTTTGAAGCTGCCGGCTTGTACGGCGCTGAAGGCGCAAAAGTTTACACCGATTACAAAGAGCTGTTGACTGATCCTGCCATTGAAATCGTTCATGTCTGTACGCCAAACGACTCGCACGCCGATATCTCCATTGCGGCGCTTGAAGCCGGCAAGCATGTTATGAGTGAAAAGCCGATGGCAAAAACCGCTCACGACGCACAGCGTATGGTTGATGCGGCTCGCCGCAGCGGCAAGAAGCTTACCGTTGGTTACAACAACCGCTTCCGTCCGGACAGCCAGCATTTGAAGAAGCTTTGCGCAGCAGGCGAGCTTGGAGACATTTATTACGCGAAAGCGCATGCGATTCGTCGCCGCGCCGTACCGACTTGGGGCGTGTTCCTCGATGAAGAGAAACAAGGCGGCGGACCGCTTATCGATATCGGTACCCACGCGCTTGATTTGACGCTTTGGATGCTTGACAACTATAAGCCAAAAGTCGTGCTGGGCACTTCCTATCACAAGCTTTCGCAGCGTGAGAATGCGGCAAACGCATGGGGACCTTGGGATCCTGCGAAATTCACGGTTGAGGATTCCGCATTCGGTATGATCGTCATGGAGAACGGTGCTACAATCGTGCTTGAATCCAGCTGGGCGCTCAATACGCTTGAGGTTGACGAAGCGAAATGTACGTTGTCCGGTACGGAAGGCGGAGCGGATATGAAGAACGGTCTTCGCATCAATGGCGAGAAACACAGCCGTTTGTACACGACTGAGATCGATTTGAAGGCAGGCGGCGTAGCTTTCTACGACGGCAAAACAGAGAGCGAAGCGGATCTCGAAATGAGAATGTGGCTGAAAGCTATCGACGAGGATACCGATCCTGTCGTTACGCCTGAGCAAGCTTTTGTTGTTTCGCAAATTTTAGAAGCGATTTATGAGTCCTCCAAAACCGGCAAAGCCGTCTATCTATAAGAAATAAGCAATCACGTTTTTGAATGACAAATAAATAAAGGCAGCGGAAGCTTGGACATATAAAGTCCTGGCGGCCGCTGCCCTTTTTTAAACTAATTTTCTCGTTACGCAGAAAATTCATTGCCATTGGCATAACCCCGTCCTATTGGGCCGGATGGAAAAAGCCAGCATCCTTCATGATGAACTCCTCAATCTTTTCGACGATAAGCCCACCATTCTCTTCAGAGTTACGTTTTACTTGAATCCATTCTGGGTCTTGTCTAAATTGATCCCATAGCCGTTGACGCTCTGCTAAATCAGAAAACTCCATCACATAATATAGTTTGCTCCGACCTTCTCCATCGATCCAAAAATTTACTACCTTCATTCCCAGCCTCTCGAATATTGTGAGCGTATGATCCTTAAATCGCGCTTGAATCGCATCCATTCTGCCAGAATAAATGGTATAAATCCGCAGCTCATACAACATGATATCGCCTCCTGTACCTCACTTTTTTATAAGAATTATTTTCATCAACTTATTATAATGTATCATAAAATAAAAATCCGACAACCTTGGTAAAGTTTCCTTTTTTTAAAGATGATATCTACTTTCGGTTAGAGCAAGCCCTGAAAGCCAAATCACATTACTAAAATAAAATCTAGTTTATGCATTGCAAGATAATTCTCTAGTAATTCAGTCACTGTCGGTTCGGATGCGTAATATTGATTGTCAACAAATTCTGATATTAGAAAATATGTTGGCGGGAAAAGAATAATTATTTTGTGATCCAACCAGTGGAATCAATGCCAGCAGCCTTAGTCGTTGAACTATCGGTTCCTATTAGCTGAATTATCTCAATCACTTTCTTTTATTTTTTCTATCATTTCACTAACACAATGTTCTATATCCTTATTTGAGCAATCAAGGGTTTTATCACTATATTGAATGTATAGCGGAACTCTTTCCTCGTAAACGTCCTTAAGACTTTTTCCTTTCTTAATTACAATGCCTCTGGTTGTTATGTTTATTCTCCTTTTAATTTCTTCATATGGGACATGCAAATAAATAATCAACCCACCCTTTTTAAGGACATTCATAGCTTTTTCTGAATATATAACACTTCCACCTGTAGATATAATGCAATTTTTCAGTTGCAATTCAGATATATTTTTTTCTTCGATTTCCATAAATTTTTCGATACCGTCATTATCAATTATTTCTTGTAACAACCTGCCTTCATGTTGTTGTATAACAATATCTGTATCCACGAAATCCATTCCTAAAGCTTTTGCAAGCAACACACCTAAAGTGCTTTTACCAGCTCCAGACATACCTATAAGAACAATATTCATATTCTTCCTCACTTTTGTTAATTGGTATTGGTTTCGTTAACCATTCGGTATTTCTTATAAATATCCTTCACAGGATAACGTTATATTGTCCGTTACTTCAATGAAAAAGCAGACTGCCGAGGCAGTCTGCTTCATTCCCAGTACTTATCCGTTAGCGTAACAAAGTGTACCTAGATGTTCCGATAGTTTTTTTTCATAGTGTCTGTGTCAACTAATCCGTTACAACAATATATGGTGTGAAGTATCATTACCTTCTCACTTTTCGAATGCAAATGTCAAAACGATTTCTCGGTGACACTTTCTTGCAAAGTACTATCAGTAATTTTATCCCATATAAAAAATCGTATTTCGTATCCATAATGTTCATGTAATTGTATCCATAATGCAGTAATATAAACATAATATATTAAAAGGAGGCTTCTACATTTGACAGTTAAAGCTGGTATTAAAGCTATTAAACTCGAAATGAATGCAGGCGGGCGTCCGTTTATCGTTCATGCGGCATTGCTGTGGGACGATCATGACGTCATCTTGGTGGACACTGGGATCCCCGGACAGACTGAGCTTATCCGCGATGCGCTCGCCAAAGAAGGATTCGCCTTTGATAAACTGACAAAAATCATAATCACACATCAGGATCTGGATCACATCGGAAGTTTACCGGAGCTAATCGAGGCTTCGGAGGGGCGTATAAAGGTGCTCGCGCACGAATTGACGAAGCCATATATTTTAGGGGAAGTTCCATTGATAAAAAGAGGCATTGTCGTTCCGCCGGTCAAGGTCGATACTATCCTGCAGGATGGTGACGTTCTTCCTTATTGCGGCGGCATACGAGTCATCTTCACGCCGGGACACACGCCAGATCATATATGTTTGTTCCATGAACCGAGTCAAACCTTGATTTCCGGGGACGCCCTCATTTCTATCGATGGACAGCTGATGCCGCCCGACTCCAACTTTACAACCGACATGGAAACGGCGCTGAAATCGGTCGCCAAGCTGCTGGACACAGACATCGAAACGGTCATCACCTACCATGGCGGCGTATGCAACGGATCTATCCGGGAACGGCTAGCCGAGATTGCAGGTAAATAAGACGATTAAGGAAGGTCATTCCGATTCAGCTTGTGCAAGAATTACAGTCTTTGTTTGGCAGGATCAAGATTTAAAGGATTTTAGGGTAAAAAGGGGATGCTGCCAGCCTGGCAGCATCCCCTCTTTCGAATGTTCTTCTACTAAATTTCATAACTGGCCAATCGATTCAAAAATTGAATGGCACGTGCGCTCTGAGGATTTTCCAAAACATTCTCCGGCGGCCCTTCTTCAATAATAACTCCGCCATCCATGAGAATGACGCGATCTGCTACATCCGCTGCGAACTTCATCTCGTGAGTGACGATTATCATCGTCATCCCGTCCGAAGCAAGCTGCTTAATAACCTTGAGCACCTCGCCAACCAATTCAGGGTCCAGCGCTGATGTCGGTTCATCGAACAGCAGCACCTCAGGATCAACAGCCATTGCTCTGGCAATGGCAATCCGCTGTTGTTGTCCACCTGACAATTGATGCGGGTAAAATTCTGCTTTATCGGCCAAGCCAACCTTAGCCAGCAGCTCTGCGGCGCGTTGTCGAGAGTCTGACTTGCTCTTCTTCTGCACAGTCACTTGCGCTTCCATAATATTCTCAATAGCTGTTTTATGTGGAAAAAGGTTAAACGACTGGAACACCATACCCGTTTGCTTGCGTAGGGCTACAGCTTCCTTCTCCCGAATTTTCTTCCCCGCCTCAAAATCCAACGTTTGCTTCCCGACTGTTAATATGCCTCGATCAGGCACTTCTAAAAGATTAAAGCATCGAAGCAGCGTCGTCTTGCCGGAACCGGAAGGGCCTATTATCGCGAGCACTTTGCCCCTCTCCAAAGTCATATCAATTCCCTTCAGAACTTCCAATGATCCGAAGGATTTATGCAAATTGTGAATTTCGATCATCTATACTCTCTCCCTTAGCTTGCGGAATACCGTGCCAGTCGTTTCTCGGTAACATTCTGCAGCCACGACAGTACAGAGCAGAACAACAGATAGATGGCCCCAGCGGTGCAATAAATCAGAAGAGGCTCGTACTTAGCTGCGTTGATTTGTTGCGCTACACGGAACATCTCCACGTAAGTAATCGTAGCTGCAAGAGACGTATCCTTTACTAGGCTAATGAACGAACTGCCCAGCGGCGGAATCGACACGCGAGCCGCCTGCGGTAAAATGACTCGCCGAAGCGCCTGCCACCTCGTCATACCTAGTGAATATGCTGCCTCCCATTGGCCTTTCTGGATCGACTGAATCGCTGCACGTACGATCTCGGAGCCGTAGGCGCCTACACTGAGCGTGAAGCCGATGACAGATGCAGTAAACGGATCTAATATAATTCCCACGTAAGGAAGACCATAGAAGATAATAAACAATTGGACAAGCAGCGGTGTTCCTCGGATGATCCATACATAGAAGCGTGCAACAAGCCGCAGTACTCTTATGGTGGATAGTCTTGCAAGAGCAGTAGCAACAGCTAAAATGAGACCAAGAGCAAATGAAACTAAAGCTAGCGGAATCGTAAAAAGTACCCCTGCTTTAAGCAGGGGCAGCAGTGAATCTATAAGAATCTCTATTTGACGATCAGTCATATTATAAGCATCCTTTACGCCTGTGGGCTGTTAGTCAGCATGGCAGCATTCATTATTTGGAGACGTCTGCTCCAAAATATTTCTCGGAGATTTTCAAGTAAGTGCCATCGCTCTTCATCTCGGCAAGCGCGCCGTTTACCGCCTCAATCAAAGCTTCATTTCCTTTTCTGAAAAGAGCGGCGTTCCTGGCTGCATCCGGTGCTTCAGCAACGATTTTAAGCGGCAGGTCAGGCTTTTGTTTCTTTAAATCCAAGAAAGATATTCCGTCATTTACGGTAGCATCGATACGCCCCGAAGCAAGCAGATCGATCGCTTGGTTGAAACCATCCGTCGTGACAATCTCTGCCCCATTCTCGCGGGCAATATCAGCGAGATTGCTTGTTAACGACTGTCCTGCTTTTTTGCCTTTCAGGTCCGCGAACGTTTTAATATCCGTGTTATCTTCAGCAACGATCAATACTGCTTTGGAAACGATATAATCATCAGAGAAATCATATTTTTCTTTCCGTTCATCCGTAATGCCCACTTGGTTGAAAATAGTATCAAATCGCTCAGCATCAAGGCCAGCGATAATGGAATCCCACGAAGTCTCAATGAATTCAGCCTTTAAGCCAAGCCGCTTAGTAATCTCTTCAGCTATCTCGACATCGAAGCCGGTGAGCTTGCCTGACTCATCATGAAATGTAAATGGCGCGTATGTGCCTTCCGTACCGATACGGAGCTTGCCGCTCGCTTTAATCGCATCCCAAGCCGCTTGCCCCGGTGCTGCCTCCGCAGTTGGGCTTCCCGCTGGCTCCTGGGTGCCACCATTGGTATTGTCTTTTTTGGCACCGCAAGCTGCTAGCAGCAATACGGTAAGTGCTATCAACAATGTTAGTGTGCTCAATCTCTTCATGTTATTACCCCTCGCTATTCTTCTTTGTAATGTATGGACAGGTTGACTACATGAATATTATAACGTAGGTGGTGCTGTGTCAATCCCTTTTTCCCTAGTATTCTTATATGAATTATATATTTAAAGGATTTGTGAAGATAAAATCATTATAGCCATGTACAAAAAGGCATAACCATATTTAAAAAAAGGCGCTGTCCCATAACTAAAAATCTATGACTATACCGCTTGATGGTTCAACCCATCATTTTCAAATGAATCGACCATTACAAATATCAATTTTCTCCTCTAGTCATCACATCTTTTTTAACTACCCGACAGATATCCCTTACGGATTCTTGATGCGGACATATACTTAAGAAAACCCGATGGGGAGGATGCATATGGTTATGAAATCAGATCGACTCACGATTATTATAGAAAAAGGCAATAAACGAATGATCGCCAGAACGCCGATCACTGGAATTGACAAGCTGGTGTTCGTCGTAAACCATCAATTTACAAACGCCCCCAACACGACGCAAATTGCAAGCGGTGCAGGCCGCAGCAGCGCTGCTGGCAACAACGCCGCTATTAAATCCCCGAATACGCAGCAGCAACAGAGCGTCGGGGCAGGAGGAACAGCCAAAAACAAATGGTTGAAAGGCGGCAATGGAGGACTTTATCATGGCAATACCCGGCCCGGAACGCGTCGTTGCCGCAAAGAAATTGTCATTGTCCTCAATGATCAGATCGTCAATCTTCCCAGAAATGCCGCTAACGCCTCGGCTACCCAGGTCGCAAGCGGAGGCGGAAAATACAGCACGAGCGGAACTAACTCTGCAATTGAAAGTGCAGGAACCAAACAGCAGCACGCTGTCGGTGGAGGCGGAACTGCTTTGAATAAATGGATCAGCAAGCGCAGGAAGAAATTGAGGTAGTGAATAGCAGACCAGTTTGTGAAAGGCCTTTCTTTGTAGGATGGCCTTTCTCACTCCATTTAAAATAGGTTTAGTGATTTAGGATGTTTAGGACTCATTGTTGCGTTATCCTGCCCTTTAGTTTATTAAAGGATTGATTAAATTATAATGTTGATATTTTACCTAAAGAATACCGCCGTAAGTTTAATGGACAGTTCCTATAAATGATACAAACAGTTCTTTCTTCTGATGATATTCAAGGGAATCCGAAGGCAATAAACCACATGCATACTCTATAACTACTTTCCGACCGAACAGCACTTTTTCTGTGGTCTTAACACCACAATCTTTGCAGTTAAAGCCACATCCATCCGATACGGTTTTCCGTTGTCCATCGAACTTGTTTGTAACTCTGTTTTCTGCGAAGCTTACAGTTACCCATGGTGCAAATATAATTCCTGCTACGATAAAAACAAGAACTACACTTAACATAATTTTTTTCATGGTTCACCCCCTGCAATACTTATTGTGTGTTCGTATTCAGGAATCCTGCCCGTTTAGTTTATCAAAGGAGTACTTTATGAAAAGGCTTTGACGGTGTCGACCAAGAAGCAGCCTCGCTCGAGAGCCAAACGAGGCCACCGAATGTATTGTTGTAAGGGTAACGATACTTTATTTCTTAGTTTGATAAATGGACTATGCTAATATGAACAAAAACGTTCACAAATCTGTTTGCCTAAACCGATCAATTCAAGATCATTAGAGCTCTTACGAAACCAGGTTATTAATAACTTATTGGATTAGCTAATATTTCACCATATTTCACGCTGATTATTCCATCACACATTGATTTACTATTTTGTGCCAAACGTGATCTAGCAAGTGATTGACTTTATCTCAAATGATTAATGATTTGCAGACCTGGGCAATGAAAACAAAATGCTGTATACCATCCTCCCGAATGGTATACAGCATTTTCAGGTCACTATGTTATCTTGAAAGAATTTTCTAAGAAAAATCCAATGGTTTCAGTGTTACACGGTTATCAAACATCCGATCATCTCGAACCAATGCGTTCGTCTCAATAACCTTCCAGTCCTGCCGATGCAGACGCTTCAAATACTGGACGATGTCATAGAACGAGTAACTGCGATTCGAGTTCAGCAGGTAAGTATCGAACTTGTGATTCAACGCGAGGTCTACGATCGTTTCTGCGGTTTCTTCCAAGAAGCTGCAGGATGGATACCATTGCGAGCTGGCCTCGATGTAGCTATTGTCCCGTTGGCTTCGGCACAGGAAATCAAACATATTGTTAGATCCTGTTTCGGAACCGATTTGCCAGCCTAATCGAAGAATATAAGCCTCAGGATATATTTGCTTCATCAATTTCTCGCATAGAATCTTATAAACGCCGTAGCTAGATACTGTGTCGGGACTGCTATCCGGCTTATAAGGCCCCGTCTTGTCCTCCGAGAACACCGAAACGGTGCTTGTGAACACCAGTTTTATGCCCAGCTTCTTTGTTGCTCTTGCAATATATTCCAGCCATTCGATCGGGCCAGTCGCGATATGGAAGAAAATGTCCGGATTCGTCTCTTCAATGAATCGATACACCTCTTCTTCGTTGTTGATGCCTACTAGTTCGCGGTTCCAGACCGTGACTTCAATATTTTTGCTCTTCAACTCTCTATTGACATAAGGTGCCACTGCACCGTTATTTCCCGTAATTATCGCTTTCATCGTAAACGACCACCTATGTTTTGTTATAATTTTACCTTTATTCGCCCCTGCCTTCAAACCTTCCACCATGTACTTCTGCAGCAGCAGGAACATTAAAAATAAAATCCATCCATGGGCCAATAAAATTGCTGACCGCTACGAATACGAGAATCGGAACCGACATCGGCAGCATGATTCTAAAAAACACTTTCGTGTTGGAAGCGCCGTCTATCTTGGCCGCTTCCTCCAAACTGCGGGGTAAGCCGTCAAAATACCCTTTTACCAGCCAGGCGTTGAAAGGAATTGAGCCATCGGCATACACCAGAATCAATCCCCACAAATTGTCTAATAGATTGATCTGCTGCTGCAGAATATAGATAGCGATCATGCCCATAAAACCAGGAAACATCTGAAGCACAAGCATCATCATTAGACCGTAACGGCGACCTGGAAACCGAAACCTCGAAAATGCGTAAGCAGCGGTTATAATTAGAATAGTAGAAAGACCATATTGAAGAAGGCAATCATCAATGTGTTTTTGAACCAGAGCCAATAAGGCGTTTCTGTAAACAAGGTTTTGAAATGCTCAAATCTAATCCGCTTCGGAATGAGCGTGCTTGAGAAAAGGAAGAGGATATGCTGTCATGAATAAGCCGAGAAAAACGTCGATTATGGAAGTCTTAATACTGTCGGCCATTTACGCTGTTTTATCCGTAACGGTCATTCTATGTTTGAAATCAAGGTTCAACTGACGCTATCATGTCTTACACAAGTCGCGCATTGGGGTCGTATTGTAACTAATCTGAAAAACGTTATCCTCGTTGCAATGTCCTGCATACCTTCTTACTGATGAATATGGCTTATGGCATCTACACGAAAAATTCGTCTATTCCTTTATCAAACTACCAATTGATCATTTGATAATTGGATAGACTCGTTTCGCCAGTTCAAACCCGATCGATAAGCAAATAATAAAATTAAATTCCAAATAATCAATTTAACATAATTCTTTTACTTCGTTACCTTTAAAGCCAAATTTGCAAAACTACTCCTTTACCGATCCAAGCGTAATCCCATGAACAAAGAATCGTTGCAAGAACGGATAGATCACTAGAATTGGAATCATGGCTATAAAGATCTTAGCCGCATTTAAGGTTTGGTTGGATAGTTCATTTAAGCGTTTCAAAGCTTCTGGATCATTGTTGATCGTCGTCAAATCCATCTGAACGACCATTTGTTGAATGTACGTTTGGAGTGGATAATTTTCTGGTTTCGTCATAAAAACCAAACCGCTGAAAAACTCATTCCAGTGACTGACTATGCTGAACAGTGTAACGGTGGCTAAAACCGGTACGGATAAAGGAATAATTAACTTAATCAGGGTATACCACGGTCCTGCTCCATCCACAAAAGCGGATTCTTCCAGCTCCTTAGGCAAATTCCTGAAGAAATTCAGGACCAGAATGACATTAAACATGGGTAAGCCGCCTGACAGCACCAATACCCAAACGCTGTCGATGAGTCCATATGCCTTCACAGTTTGATAGAGCGGGATAAGCCCTCCGCTGAACAGCATCATAAACACCAGTATCCACATAAGGACGTTTCTTAAACGAAATTCTTTGGTGCTCTTGGATAACGGGTACGCCATAAACACCGTAACTACAAAACTGAGGGAAGCCCCCAATACAACACGTTGAATGGATACCCAGAATGAGTTAAAAAAAACAGCATCCTTCATAATTTGCATGTATGAATTCAGATTGAACCCTATCGGCCATACGCTGACGATACCTGCTGCAGCTGCAGATTTTTGGCTCAGGGAAACCATCAATGTGTACCAGATAGGAAGGATACATAGAAGTGAAATGGCAACTAATAAGATAATAAGGATAAAATCGAATATTTTGGAGGCGGCACTCGTTTCTCTAATCATTTCAATGCTCCTTCGTTAAAAGATCCGGTAATTTGTAAATCGATTGGCAAGGTAATAAGATAATGTGATCAAGATAAAGCCCACAACGGATTTTAGCAAACCGACGGCCGTAGCCAAACCATATTGCAATTTCAACAGACCTTCGCGGTATACCCAGGTATCAATAATATCGCCGGTGGAATACACAAGCGGATTATACAAGTTAAAGATTTGATCGAATCCGGCATTCAGTACATTTCCTAGGCTTAAGATTAGAAGCAGCAAAGCGGTTGGCGCGATGCCTGGAACCGTAATATGCCTGAGCCGATGCCAGCGGTTTGCTCCATCCAGTGCCGCCGCTTCATATAAAGAGGGATTGATTCCTGTTAAAGCTGCCAAATAAATAATGGTATTAAAGCCAAACTCTTTCCATACATCACTTCCGACAACGAGATACGGGAACAACTCTGGTTTGCCCATAAATAGAATCGGATCAATATGGAATACAGACAACATGTTGTTAACCGGACCCGTAAAGGAGAAGACATCCATTATAATCCCGCTAAGAATGACCCATGACAGAAAATGTGGTAAATAGACTAAAGTTTGCACCCATCTTTTGAAGATGGCGACCCGTAATTCATTTAGCATTAGAGCAAAAATAACCGGTACAATAAGATGCGCCACCATCTTCATTAGTGCGATAAAAATGGTATTAAAAAAGATGATTTTACTGTCATTAAGCGCAAACATGTATTCGAAGTTTTCTAAACCGATCCATTCCGAGCCAAACACGCCGCGTACAGGCTGATAATCCTGAAAAGCAATAAGTACCCCGAACATCGGTACGATACTAAACATTATCAACCATGCATACCCCGGGAGAAGCATGAGATAGTAATGTTTTGCTAATCCTTTATTTTTCACAATACTGTCACTCCTTGTTTTCGTTGTAGAGAGATGCCGGTTCAGTGCAAGTGCTCTTATGCAAAAGCCTCTAGTTCAGTATAAACGCGATGTACGGCTCTCCGTGATAGATAGCGAGAGGGCATTCAGGTAGAGAAATGAAGGGAAATCAAGCAAGCACGAAAGCTGTTTGATCAATCATTTCTAACATCTATACGCCTGTCCATCCTACATTTGTCCACCTAAGCAATGAAAGACATAGGGAAAGGACGCCGTCTACATGTCGGCGTCCTTTCTGGTAACAGTTTTTATTTAATTGTTTTTGCGATTTCCTCTGTCACATCATCGCCGCCTTGTTTTTTCCAGTCCTTAACGAACTGATCAAAGGTATCAAGCGGTGCTGAACCCATAATAATTTTCAAGAACGTTTCTTTTTCCAGCTTGGCTAAGTTCGTCCACCTTTTCTCAACGGTTCCGGTACGTGTATAGGAAAGACTTTTGATTTTATTGAGATTTGGATCGGAATGGTTTCTAGCCCCAACCATGATGGAGTAGGCACGCATGAATTCTTTGTCGCTCTGATTCCAATATTGAATATCCAGGTTGTCATAAGGTTCTAATTTGGCATTTTTAATCGTTTCCAACGAATTTTTCAGCAATTTATATTCCGGCATGTCTGCGTAATCTTCCGGCGTCTTGGTCCCCGCCAATACCTCTTGCATAGCCTTATATTCAAAACCAATTTCGTCGAGCGGCGCAAAGTAGTTACGGATGAGCATGAAATCAGGCCCGTGTATCGCTTCGTCTCTCAAATAAAGATTATTCAGCTTAATTAGAGCCTCCGGATGCTCATATCCTTTCCGGACAACCAGGTAACCGTTCGATGGGTTAGTTACCTTGACGTTGTATTTGCCTTCCGCATCCAGCGGCGCCGCATAAGCCTGCCAGTTGGCTTTTGGATCGTTCTGCCATGCGCTCGGCAGCGGCCAGTATCCTCCATAGAAACCTTCGAAAAACATGCCCGCTTTACCAGCAATGACCGTCTCTTCGGCAGCTTTGCGAATGCCTATTTCTTTATCGATCAAACCGTTTGCATACATGTCCCGCAGCTTAGCAAGCGCATTTTTGGTCTCTGGCAGAATAGAACCATACGCTGGCTTACCGTCGTCGCCTTCAACCCAAAATCCCGGAAACGCATTAAAGGCTCCAAAAATCGGCGTTACATCGAAGGCGCCTGGGCCGGCAGTAAAATCATTGTATAATCCCGTACCCGCAGCGATACCGATGGTGTCCGCTTTACCGTTTCCATCAGGATCCTGCTCCACGAAGGCTTTCGCCACATTTTCCAGTTCTTCTACCGTTTTTGGAGGCTGGAGGCCGAGCTTATCGAGCCAGTCCTGACGGATCCACAGCATATTAAAGTCTTCTGCACCTACATGCGGAATAGCCATCATCTTTCCGTCAAAGGTAACCTGCTCAAGAGCAAGACCATTTGTACTTTCAATAATTCTTTTTACAGAAGGAGACGCATAGTTATTGTAAGCCTCCGTAAGATCTTCCAATTCCCCTGCTTTCACCATTTGATTCAACTGTACTTGGCTGACAACCATTGCATCAGGCAAATCATTGCTGGCAATGGACAAATTCATTTTCTGTTCAAAATTTTCTTTGGATACCTGCCACGCAATATCAATTTCGATATTGAGTTCTTCTTTCATTGCCGTTTTCCAGGCATTTTTCTCAAGTGTTTCCCCTTTAGTGGACTTGAAGGCCGGGTCTACGGAGTAAGCGGTTGTGATGGTTACCGGCTCTTCGTATTTACCGAACGGATCGGCAGGTGCAGCTGGTTTAGCACTTGCCTGCGGCTTTTCCACTGTTGGTTCATTTGATCCATTCGAACACGCTGATACCGCTACCATTGATGCTGCAAGCAACACCATGGTGATCTTTTTTAACATTGACGTCCCCTTCTTTCGCTAAGTTTTTGCCTCGTGTTCAGTATATACCTGAAAGTCGGCACTCCGAGATAGATAGCGAGAGGTGGTTCAGTTAGAGAAATGAAGGCAATTCATGCGCCAGGATCGCAAAATGGCAATTTGCTCCTAACAATTCCCTACCTATCATCATACATATATCTACCTGCATGGATTTCGGATCTCCTGTACTAATTCATTCGATTAGTTTGACGATATTCGCTTGGAAGTACGCCAGTTAATTCACGAAAAATCCTGCTGAAATATTTTTCATCCGAGTAGCCGGTTTGTTCCGCGATCCAAACAATGGTATGGTTCGTATTCAACAAATACTCTTTTGCCTTTTCTATTCGGATGGACCGGGAATAATCGTTGAACGTTTTTCCGATAATATCTTTAAAGCATTGGCTAAAATAACCCCGGCTTAAATTTAATCGTTGGGCTAATTCGGCTGCTGTAAGCTGCTCGCTTAATTCATCTTGCACCATTGAAACAGCCTTCGTGATGCAATCCATGATTTCTTGTGAATAAGCAGGATTTCCGATGGATTCCTGAATGCCCTTTCGGATCTTGCTTAACCATTGTTCAACTTGGAACCAAGAATGAACATTGTTGATCATTTGAATTTTTCTTAATTGAGTTTGAGTAAACCGACGGTTCCATTCGATTATAAGAGAATATAGAAGTCCTATTAATTGTTTCTCTTGCAGCCTCAGCGACTTCATTTCATGAACGAGTCTATTGAACGTAGTATCGTTATGGAACCATGTAGAGAACAGCCAGCCAGCCTTTACGTTTTCTAATGCTGATTCATCCGTTTCGGTGTGGACATGTATATCCTCACTCAGGGAAACGTTAATGATTTTGTGATCAGGATGATATTCATAAAATAAAACCTTCTCTTTATAAACCCTTAACCAGCGTTGCATATCCTTCCAGCTGTACCCGTCCTTGTCAGATAAAATAAGCAGCACGCTCTCCGGTTCCGCACGCGCCTTCTCCGACAATGTATTAAACACTTCACTTTGTTGTTCTTCTTTAGTAAACCACACAGAGCAGTTTCGATCCGCTTCCATCATGAAAGCATCTGCTGCAAGCTGCAGCTCATGAAGCCAATTATGTTCAATTTCACGGTCCAAGGATAACAGCGCATAGCCATACTTATTTTCGACAATTACTTGGTTCGGATTTAACGATTTTATGCTTTGACTTCTTTGTTCGTTAATACGTGCTGCTATTCGGCCAAGAATCTCTTCAAACTGTTCCTCTTCCATCTGCACCTTGGCAATATAATCGATTGCGCCAAGCCTAAGCGCTTCCTGTATATAATCGAAATTCTGGTGCAGCGTCAATACAACCATATGCAGATGCGGAAAGCGCATTCGCGCGATCCTCATAAGTTCAATGCCGGACATGACAGGCATGGAGAGGTCAGTAAGCAGCAAATCGACTAAATGTGATTCTAAAAACTCTAATGCCTTCTCACCATTACTCGCTTCTCCGATTACCTCCATGCCGAAATCTTTCCAAGGCATAAACGAAATCAGTCCTCTGCGAACTAGTTTATCATCATCTACCACAAGAACTTTTATCGACATCACGTATTCTCCCCGCTCAGAGGCAAAGTCAACAATACGCTAGTCCCCTTGCCGACTTCACTCTTTATTTCCAGACTCGCATTATCTCCATAACGTGCATCCAGCATTCGTTTAACATAATTCATGCCAATTCCCATCCCGACTTTCTTATGTTCAACCGTGCGATTATTCATAATCTCTTGGATCGTTTCTTCCTTCATCCCTGCGCCATTATCATGAATGGATATGCGAATATCTTTATCCAATGCGACACTAACCTCAATATATCCATCATCGCTTAAACCGTGATATAAAGAATTTTCAACCAATGGCTGCAGTATAAAGCGCGGCACGGGCTGTTTAAGGACACTCTCGTCCACTCCTATCCGAACATCAAACTGAAAATCGTACCTGATTTGCTGTAAAACAAGATACTGTCTAAGCGCATCGATCTCTTCCTCAATAGTTGATACTTGTCCCATTTTACCCAAGTTGTAGTACAACAGCTTGTTCAGCGACTTTACGAGCCGGTCAATCTCCTTTTGCCCGTTGATCATGGCCAACCAATGCACGGTATCAAGGGTATTCATCAAGAAGTGAGGGTTGATCTGATAGAGTAGTTTTTCCACTTCAAGATCTACACGTTTTTTCTCCTTTTGCTCTACTTCTTCGAATAAATTCCAGATCTGTTCCTTCATTTCGGAAAATTGTCTTAATAAATAATCAAATTCGGGAATGTTAGTTTTTTTAAGCTGCGGTTTTAAGCGATTTTGAGACATCCATTTAATCTCGGAATGAAAGAGGTTTAATGGCTTATATACCATCTTCCAAAGCACCCAAGCGAGCAAAACGGTCAGGCAAATAAAAAACAGCGAAACCAGCAATATTTGAAGCATCCATTGGTTTTTTTCTTTGTTATAGTCAGTCTGTGAAATAACGGAAACAACACTCCAATTTTGATTAGAGGTCTGCTTAAACCAGTAATGGTCTTTATATAAACCGGTCCCCTCCTCCTTCGAAAAATCGGGAAATTGTGCGCCGCTCACAAAAATTTCCGGAACCTCGCTATAAGCGATTCGGCCATTCCCGTCTAAAATAAGATGAGATAAGCCTCCTCCATATTCATTGTTGTCTAGAATGTTTTGGGTCAAGGAAAACCCGGTTTCAATATAGACATATACATCATCACGGTCCGGCAATCCTACCTTTCTTAACGCTGACAATACGATTTGATTATCAGACTCGTTCATACTTTTATGGGGACCGAAATACGTAATATCATAATACTTAGCAAGCAAAGGCAAAGAATTAAATGAAAATATTTCTTTTACAGGGAAGTTTTCAAATTGAATGACATCTTCTTTCTGGATATAGTAAAGTGCTAGTCCAATATTGGGGTTGGAAAAGGTTATCAAGTTCAGTTCACTTTTCAACTGATTTTTAGTTTGTACTCTTTGATAACGATCCAACGATTGGAACAAGACTTCGTCTATTTGTTTTACGATATTTCCGCCATATGCTAATTGTTGTGAAATATGATTTAGATTGCTTAAGGAATTGCCTAATGAAAGCTCCACTTGTCTCAGGTTACTGTTAATTCCGCTCTCAATTTTATTGTCAAATATCTTGTCAATCGTATAGTTCGAAATGATAAAAATACTTAAAAAGGGCACCAAAGAACTGACTAGGAATATTAAAAAAATTCTTTTCTTCAAAGTCATTTTCAACTACAACCTTCCCTATCTATAACTACTTTCATAATCGTATGCAAAAGCCAAAGAAGTAAAATATATTAAAAGTACCGGATCCTCCCCCCGAAAATTGGACATTCGTGACTACAAATTGTGCAATGCCACCAATATATTTTATTCGAGGTTTATTGCAGAATAATTTCCAAGATTTTCAACATTCTACTGAATGATACAAAAAGACTGTATATGATCCAGATTCATTGAGTTTGGATATTTTGATCAAGAAATTTCAAAGAAAAAAGCATTAGATTTACTATTTGGTCCAGAAGTAGTTTTTCAATAGCCTTTCTGCGGATACAAATTGTCATAACAAAAACTCCGCCTTTAGGCAGAGTTTTTGTCGAATTGCTTGCCTGAAGTTGCTTGTACGACCTCAAACGGGAGTCAGCCGTAATGCAATTGAATCTTAGCAAACATATCCTCCAGCGGATCAGCCGCTCATTCTGATCGTGCACATAAAGCATATCTTTCGTGATCCGCGGAGCAGGCTTCAATTCGTAGCCGCATTCGTGCTCGTCCAGAAGGACGCTGACGGCAGGCGAATCGCCCAGACTCCACATTTCCCTCTTAGGCCAGAGCGCCAGCCCGGCCTCCGTATAATAAAGACCGGTTCAATTCTATATAACATTTTATTAATGTAACCGCTGTTCATCTACTTCTACTCAAGAAGGAATAGAGACTGCTCTTCATTGTATCTCTCTATTCACCTGTAATGCCTGATTTATCTATGCTTTCCACGAACCATCTCTGTACATACAAATACATGAGAGCAAGCGGAATAATGGATAAAAGGGTTCCTGCAAAGACCTTAGCTTCGGTAAAATTAAGGTTCGGATTTTTGCTGAAATCGCCCCCGCCGCTCTCATTGACCACTTTGCCGAATGTATTCTGCAAATCTCCTAACAGCATGGGAACCGTCTGAATTTTACCTTCTAAATAAAAGGAGGTTAAAAAGGTTTCATTCCAATAGATCGAGAATCCGTACACGCCTACGATAATAAAAGCCGGACCTACCATCGGAAGCGCTATTTTCCAAAAAGTCCTTATAGCGCCCGCTCCATCAAGAAATGCAGCTTCCTCCAACGCCTTTGGGATCATCCTGAAGAACTGAAAGAAAATAAGGATAAAGAGAGCCGCCTGCTCTCCTTGACCGGTTAATGCAGGGACGACAAGTGCCCCGATATTCCCTTTTAAGTTTAATGCCATAAAAATTTCAAATCTCGGAATAAAGAATAACGTTTTTGGAACGATGTAAGTAAATAACAACAACATAAATACGATATTTTTACCTCTGAAATCGAAGCGCGCCAAGCCATACCCTACTAATGCGGAAGAGACAATGATACTTAATGTTGAAGTGCCTGCCAATAAAGCAGTCGTAACAAACGAGTTCGGCAGCTTCAAAGCCTTCCATGTCATCTCATAGTTAAAGGTATACAGACTGGAAGGCAGCCATTCGATGGTGTTATCAACCAAGTCCAAGTTTGACATTAAGCTTACCGACAACATGTAGAGCAGCGGATATAAGAAAACAAATCCGAAGACCGATAGAATCGTATAAGTAGTTGCTTTATATACCAGACCATCGCTGATTTGCATCCCGAAGAAAAACCTTTTAACTGACGGTGAGTACCGTTTGATTTGATTTTTGAAACGAAAATACATGTCTGTCGTTCACCTCCCTCTTGAGTTCCTGCTGCGAGTCGCATAATACAGGATGGCAATTAGTGCGATCTGAACTATGGAATAGAGGATGGAAAGCGCAGAGGCATATCCTTCACGCCTGGAGCCATCAAACTTGGATTCCATAATAATGGTATTGATCGGGTTAGCTTCGAAATTCGCCAGGAAAACGACTACATAGATAACGCATATACTTACCAACGGATACACGGTAGGCAAGGTGATTTTCCAGAAAGAAGTCCAAGGGGAAGCCCCATCGATAGACGCAGCTTCATACATGTCTTTGCCGATTTTCTGAAGCGCCGCCAGGAAAATTAAAATCGGAATGGCACTGTACCATAACAATTGAAGAATCAGTTCAAAGAGGTCGCCGATTAACAAAACTACACTTTTTGACGGTATAACCGCATAGAGCGTATCCAGAATAAATCGATTAGCAATAATCGACATTCCTCCATTTGTGCTCATATTTTCCATAAGTTCACCATTTAAAATAATGATGGGCAAGAAAAACAGCAACCGGAAAAACGACTTTCCTCTTATTTTTTGATTAAGCAGCATGGCAATTATGATCGACAGTGCAATAATGACCGGGACGTATAGCAGAGTACCAACAAAGAAATTTTGCGCTTCTATGACAAAGTCGATTTCTTCAAGTAAAATTCTCTTATAATTTTCCATACCGACCCAATTATATCTCCAACCTGTTTTGAGCCCAAAGGAAACCTTGTAGAAGCTCATGAAGATGGTTTTATATAACGGATACGCAACAAAAGCCAAAAAACCGATAATCCAAGGACTGATAAAGAGTAATCCTGTTAAGCTTTGCTTGCTCTTCATGCTCAAGCGGGTTTTAACGGGCCTAACTTTTTCCTTTTCCGTATTACCTTTAGCAGTAACAGTTGTCATAGTATCACAAACCCTTTTGATTTAATGTTCACATCTTCATGGATGTAATCCGAATCATTGTAATTAATAACTATTTTCCTGCCATTGTCATACTCGACCTCAACCACCCCAGCATCAATAATCGTATGATTGATCATTTCACTGCCCAAAACTTCATTTAACGCTTTGCTGACAGAGCTGTAATAGAAATCAATACGATCCTCCATATACTTTAATTCCGAGGTGTAAATATCATTGGACGCGGTACGTTTGATCTTATACGTCGATTCGCCTGTTAATACAAATGACGGATAGATCCCGAACTCAATTAACCTAAGCATCGTATCGGTGTCGTTGGATGAGAAATTCATATACGGCGAATACATATCTGCATATCCGCTTAAAACAAGCGGCACCAATGGAACCGTGGCATCGATGAATATGAGCTCAGAAGAAGTGATGGGTGCGTCATAATAATCGCTGATATATTTATAAAGATAAGCATCGGGCAAATAAACGCCGGTTTTAATGCCTTTTTCATTCAAATACTGCAATAAATTTTCCGAATAGGCCATTCCCTCGTTCGAATAACCGGTTATGCCTTTATCGTAATGAGTAAATAGATTGGCCCCTAAACCGTCCAGTGCCAGCGATCCGATCTTATACTTTTTATAAGCATTCAGATCCTTTTCCGCTAAAACAGTATAATATTTGGGATTATTCAAGTAGTTATATAATGATTTGCTTTCATTTAGCACATTTAAATCTTGTCTGTTCAGTTTGCTGGCTGTATATTTCGTTTTTTCATAATAGGATTTCACGTAATCCACATAATAGTTAAACTTGATATGATTGGAGGTAAAATAATCTGTTGTCTCCTTAAAATCGTCGCTTCCGCCCAGGTTCTTCATGACTTTGAACCGATAGGCAAGATCATCCTCGACAAAAGATTTAAAAGTAACGTTTAAATCATCATACCCTTTATCCAGCAGCGTCTTCACAATCTTCCCAGCTTGCTTATACTTCGTCGCCGTTACATTTTCTACACCCAGCGTTCCCATTGTGACTTCGTTATTAATAAAATCAATTTTCATCGGGACTTCATCGAGTGTCTCAGTCTTCTTCTTGCTTAACCCGTCTTTCTTTTCCAGGAAATTTCGATATTCCTTGGCAACCCCGACATAGTTTGCTTTTTTGTCGTTCAAGAAAACATATCGTTGAACCAGATCAAATTGATTCGGACGCTCTTGAAAGCCTAATACATGTTGATCTTGATTGGTCCTGCTTTGAAACTGGGCATAAGCCGTACGGTAATTATAAGTGAAATACGATTGATAATACTTCGTTTGCAAATCTCTGGACACATAATTGTAGGTCGCATAGCTATCCCCACTCTCCGCGATAACCAACACACCGGATTGATCAGCATCGTGAATAATGCCGTAGATTGGCAATGTCACTCTTTCCAAAGGTTTTACGGCTATCTTTCTGGAATTTTGAGTCGCGGTATTATCATAACCCGGATCTTGGCCATATACGGGGGCCGTATACCCGGTTGCATATTTGGGCGTTTCCTCTAATTTCACGATTGCTCCGGATCCGTCGGGAATGACCATATATCCGTCTTCCTTGTGGGCTGCGCTGCCGAAAAACGGATACAAAATAATTTCGCTTAATGAAATATCGTCGTTACCCGGCTTCCACAATTTAGGGTTGTACTCCTTTATGCTTTCACGAGGGATATTGATCATTAAGTCTCCCTGCTGAAGGGTAACAACAACATCAAATTTAATCTGGGCTTTCGTGAAATCAATCGTTGCGGTAAATCCGTTTTCTCTTAACTCATATGTCTTTTCCGCTTTATCGCCGAGCACCGTTCTCCGGCTAGGGGTGAATTTGTCGTACGTAATCAAAGAGATACCCGATTTCATGTACCCGGCGATTTCGGCACTGTATCCGGCCTCTTGCATATCAAGGTTGACATCATAGGAAAACCAGGTGTAACCGTTACATTTATCTTTGACTGCAATCGCAACACTCTCTTCTTCGAGATATAGCTCCAACTGTTCGTTTTCAGCTGCCTTTTTAAAGGTATCCGGAATTTCCGCTTCAGCTGCTTTGTTAGAACAGGTTTTCGACCTCTCGTTTACAACAATGTCTTCGTAGTTGCTCTGTGCTACAGCGACACCATATTCTACCTTCTGAAAATGATTCAACAAATAGTTTAATCCGAGTGCTGCCAGTATTAGACATACAATTCCGTATTTCAAGATTTTTTTTACCACCTGTTGATCGCCTCCGTAACCACATCTTGCGCAAAACCAACTAGTTGATTTCCGAGTGAATAAAAGACGAATAGGAACAATGCAATAATCAACATCGTAAATATACTTCTAAAAATGACATCGACCGTTTCGCCGACTTCATAATTATGGATGTCTTTTATCATAAAAAACATTAAAAATGCGATCCAAATGGTCATCGCTTGAACCGGCAAATGGTAAAATACCGACTGTTCTAATGTTAATCCGTTACTAAATAGAATGAGCAGCGGCATGATGACAAGCACCGGGCTCAAGGAGTATGCCGTAGCATTATAGACATCCTTGAATTTCCCCTCGCCGTCAGTGATCGAACAAATTAAGTAGTTGGACAGTACCCACAGAGCGGCAAGCCCGATCATAACCGATAATTCATTCAGGAAGTATCCCTGCTTCGGTACAAATAATAGATTGGCGTATTCATAATGCACGATACACAGAATGACGACCAGAAGGTATATTAGGGTTGACGATTTTCTGGACACTCTGTTCTCGTACTGGATTTGATAAAATGCCTCTAACGGCTGCTTTAAGAAAGTAAATATAAATAACAAATCGTCAATCATTTTAATTCTTCTAACGGCCCTTAGCTGCCCGGTTATCCTTGAACCGTACCCATATTTTTTATTTAAAAATTTATGGACATAACCAATAATCAAGATAGCAAGAAAGATGGTGAATACAATGTCCAAGTTGTTTTGCAGCCAGGATTGACGAATTTCCCAAAAGGCTTCCGATATGCCCGTATTATATTGCGCGTCACGGTATTCGTCATTGGCTCCCGACGCGTCGCCTTCACGAAGGTAGGCGTTACCTAAACCAATATGGGCGTTATCAAATAGCGAGTTACGCTGAAGCGTATACTCCCATAGCTCTTTACTCTTTGTATAGTCTCCGTCTTGATAGGCATCCATTGCATGATGAATGGCATCGGCGAATTCCGTTGAGCGATAGGTCTGGATCAGCTTCGTTCCCTGATCGACGACAAGCAGCTCATCGGAAGAATTGGAGGCCATGCTTACAGGCAAGTTCAGAAGGCCTAGCCGACTAGAATTAAAGTCTTTTCCTCCAAACAAGAACAACAAATTACCATTGGTATCATACTCATAAATCCAGCCTTCCGAGCTTACGGAAAAAACATTATTGTGCTTTCCGATCCAAACGCTTTCCATCGCGAACGAACCGACCATACCATCCGGAAAATAGTTCGTTCCCGATACGTTAAACTTCTTTATCGGATTGGTTTCAACGGATGAAGTAACTGTATAAATAAATCCTTTCTTATCAATCGCAATATTGCTAGGCACATCGGGAAATACCTTCTCCATTTTCGCTTCCTGTACTTCCGTCAGAAAAACAGACCTAAGCTGATCCAGAAAAGGCACCTTTAACGGATTGGCTCCAAAGAAGGTAATAAACTCCCCGTCTCTACTTAACATAATCAAGCCGTTTACGGAACCGGTGCTTCTAACATACATATTGCCTCTCACGTCAACGGCAATATGAGTCGGTTTGAACTCATATCCTTCAGCGAAAATCGGTGAATCCGGTTTGCCTATTTCCTGTACAAAAGCAAATGTTTCTTTATTAAAAATGAAAATTTTGCTCTTTGACGCATCTACCACATAAATAGATTCATCCGTTACAAAAGTGCTTTTTATAGCAGAGAACTTGTCGCTAGCCAATTCTCTGTAATAGCGGTAGTTGTTATCTAAAATATAAACTTTATTTTTTGCGCTATCCGTAATGTAAACGTAATCCTGAGCATCGATAAACACGTGCTCAGGCATTTCCAGCTTTTCACCGTTAATAACACTTATTTGCTTAACGGGCGTATAGGCGTCCTGAGTTTTAATAATGTAGCCATCGCTATCGCTTGTATAGGTATAATAGGGTGCATCGGCAGCTGCGTACGCATGAAACGTAAAAAAATAAAACAAAACAATCGCTGCAACAAATCTCAACGGACCAAGTATTCTCTTTTTTTGCATATTACTTAATCCCCGTATGAGCCATGGAATCCATGACTTTATTTTGTAAAATGATAAACAATATCAAGTTAGGGACAAACATCACTAGTCCAGCTACAGCTCCTAATCCGGCGCCGGCTACGATGTTTCCTGATTGAGAGATCAACGTATTCAAGTAAAATGGAAGAGTTCTTAATGACTCATCATCCATAAAAATGGTCGAGCTTTCAACGTTGCCCCAGCCTGCCTGAAAAGTTAATATAGCAACGGTAACAAGCGCGGGCTGCACAAGGGGCAGCATAACATGCCAATAGACTCTCCAGTTCCCTGCTCCGTCGATTTTCGAGGCTTCAATCAGATCGTCCGGAATTTGATCCATAAATTGTTTGATTAAAAATATGCCAATCGGCATCGCTAACATCGGTATGATGTGCGCGAGATAAGTATTGAATATCCCCAGATTATCAATAATCAAAAATCTCGGAATTGCAACCGCTACCGGAACGAACATCAATGCCATTGTATTAGCTTTATTAAAAGGATGTTTCCCTTTAAAGTGCAGTTTCGATAATGCAAAAGCCGCTAAAGAGCTTACGAGCAGCGTAAGCAAAATAACGATCGTCGTCATGAACAAGCTGTTAAAAACATATCTGGATAGAGGAATTCCCGATTCAGCAGAAAAATTGAACAGCAATCGAAAATTTTCTAACGTCGGGTTATTCACGAGAAACCGGGGAGGATACGCAAATAACTCTGTGAATGGTTTGAAAGCATGATTAACGATAAATACGATAGGAAGCGCCACAAAAATAGACAATATTATTAAAAACAGATGAAAATTGAATTGATCCTTATGAAATTTATTAGGGTTGATTTTAACCAAGCTTATCACCACGCTAACGAAGAGTATAAAAGGCTACTTGTTATCTCCGAACAATTTGTAACTGATCTTATTGAACAAAATAACGATATACAAAAGGACAACAGTGACTGCAGACGCATAGCCCATTTCAAACCGGACAAAGCCAAAATCATTGGCGTGGTCTACGATCAACCAGCCGGCATACTGCGGAGGAGGCGTTCCTCCGCTAAGGGTCGCCGCAATACCCGATGCATTAAATGTACCGATAATAGCCATAACTGCTCCGAATAACATTTGCGGCTTCATCGACGGGATCGTAATATAAAAGATTTCCTGCCAGCGGTTACGAATGCCGTCAATGTACGCTGCTTCATACAGCGTTTTATCAATATTCAGCAATCCGGCTAACATCGCCAGAAAGCCAACGCCCATACTTCCCCAGACGCCGATTAAGATCATGATCGGCACGAGCAATTCAGGCGACTTCAGCCATTGCAGCGGCTCCTGAATGATGTTCATATTTAGAAGCCAATAATTTAAGTAGCCCGCTTGATCTCCGCTGAACAATACTTTCCATACGACCGTCATCATGATCGGACCCGTCACGGAAGGAGAATAAATGATTACCGTATAAATCGTTCTGATTTTATGGGGAACCTGCGAAAGCATCCACGCAAGCATGAAAGCCAGCATATACCCGATTGGCCCTACGATTACGGCATACATTAAGGTGTTGGTTACGGCATGCTGCAAAAATACAGTGTCGCCGGTAAACAAATCGATATAATTTTGAAATCCAACAAATTTTGGAGCCTGTACCGTATTAAAATAAGTAAAAGACATCGCCATCGCGATCGTTACCGGCAAAATAATTAATAGCGTAAATAATAGAGCGTAAGGCAAAATAAACAGATAAGGAGAATCTGCCAGCCTTTTAAGGCCGTGTTTAAATTGTCGGTTTCCCCCAATGCTATTTTCCATTTATTTTCACCCAATCTTCTACATTATTTATCGTTGGAACAACGTAAGGTTTGATTAATTTATCGTTCTCGATATAACCAAACTCTTTCAATTTCCGTTCCAATTCCCTGTTGATTGTTTTTACCGCATTGTCGATTGCAACCCGCGGATTTTGCCTATCGAACACCACTTTATTCCAGGCATTGCTGATTTCACGTTCCAGCACATAATCTCCAGGCACTTTGCCTGTTGCTTGAATCCATTTCCATTGCTCCAAAATGACGTCTTTGGAGTCGGAAGGCCAAGCACTCTTCGCAAACCCTTCAAGGTTTGCCGTCATATACAAGAACTTTTCTCCCAAGGTAGCTTGAATATCGTATGAGAATGCACTCTGCGTATCAGCGCTTGCCCACCACTTAATAAACTCCCATGCCGCTTCCTTCTTTTTGCTGCTTTTAAAGATGACGCTTGAGCTTCCATAAGTCGGATCCCAGCGTTCGATAACGCCTTGTTCGTTTTTAATCCCCGGAATCGGAAGCACTCCCCACTGTCCGGCCAACTCAGGCGCAGCATTTTTCAATTGAATGTACGTATTCGCGTCGCCTATACCAACGGGCGTTTTGCCGTTCCGGAAGTTTTGGAAAAACTCGGATGTTGTGATCGGTATGTTGTATACGGTAAAGAGGTTCGTCATAAATTCAAATGCTTGATATGCGCCTTCTTTATTAACGACCGCCTGACTGCCAGTCGTATCGTATAATTGGCCGCCGAACTGATAAATGAATGGCGTCGTAACGTCAAAACCTTTGTAAGCGTTATCTGAACCGAGCGGCGTGTAAAAATTCATATCGTATTTTTGAAGCATAGGAACGAGGCTAATGACATCATCCCATGTTTGAGGCGGTTGTTCCCCCAGGAAACTCATAATATCCTTACGGTAAAATAGTAATTTGACATCTTGCGTTTCTGGGAAGGCATATACGCCTTTGTCATAAATGAACGGTATAAAGGCGCTTGGATCGTATTGCCCGGCCAATTCGTAAAACCCGTCGTACGTTCTTAAATTTTCGATGATGCCCCGCAAAGCAAGTTCGAACGGTTTCCCGTGGCTGACGCCCAAGGCCGCGTCAGGCGTGCTGCCTGCTGCATTCGATAAAACGATTTTGTTTTCATCCGGCAAGAGAGACAGGTTGATCTTAATGCCCGTTTTAGGCGTAAATTCCTCATCAATCATCCGCTGCATCATTTCTACATATAATCTGGACTGATTTACCCAAATGTCGATGGCATCATCGTCAACCTTGGCAGCCTGAGCAAATCTTGGATTATAAAAAGAATAGAAGAAAGCTTTTATGCTTTCCGCAGCGCTGGTAAAGATCCCGGCTTTAGACGCTGGCAGCTCGCCGCCGTTGTGAACGTAAATTTTATCCAAGTGCATTGGATTATAAACTAACATGGGAAGAATCGTTTTTATTTTGCCGTAGGCAGAAGATTGTCCCTCGTTGAACTTGTTCATATAATGCGGCAAATCTTCCGGATTTTTTATAAATCCGCCGATCAACTCTTCGGCAATTTCAAGTTCTGCAATGACCGGCAAATCTTTGTTTTTGGTCTGTTCGATCAAGGCAAGCTTTTGCTCTTGGATTTTGCCTGCGATTCCTTGCAGATAGGTCGTGATCTCAGGGATATATTTTTCGATTTTCCACTTTCGTTCTTTATCGACAAGACCGCCGGTTAATCGATTTACGTCCTGTGCGGTGGAATCGATCGCTTCCAAAGTCATCAGCAGCTCATGATAAATGTCTCCTATTTTTGAGTTGTCTATGGACAGCGTAAGGGTGTGGTCGCCTTTATCCAAATAAATTTGATAAGGCTCCCCTTTTTCATCCTGCAGCGTTTCATTTTTCCAGCCGCTGGAATAGTTGAAATTGTAATGCTCCAATTCTTTGAAAGGAACATCCCCGTCGATTTCAATTTTTCTGTGCGTCGGCATCCCGCTATTTGTGTCTTGTGAATATTTAAACGTTAATTGATAAAACCCGCTTTCTTCAGCAGTAAATGAATACGACACGCGATCTCCGCTATCCCCGAACGAATAGCCGTCTAATGCGTTCATTACTCTATGTTTATACGCATATGGCGTAACTTGCGGATCTCTAACATATTTTGTGCGGATGCTTTGTTTGCTTTTAAGTGAAATATTTTCAGCTTCAATCGTAATGATATGGTTCGAACCGTCTTCCGGCCCTTTTTGGATTGCACGGTATTTGTCATACGTTTCAATGGAGGAATCTGTATTTTTAAGCTCTATCTTACCGATCAATAGATGTCCTTCGTTCAGTTTGATGCGGATCGAATTTTTCCCTTTATTCAGTTTAAACTTCAACGGTTCGGTAAAAAAGAAATTGGGATCAACCAAACCTTCGTTTTTCCAGCGTGAGAGTATTTCCGATCTCGGCGTCAATTCATCGCCAAACCGGTCAAGCTTTTGGCCGCCTTCTTTGGGTTGCCAATCAATGAGAAGCTTTAATTCGTTCATCTCGTTGTACTGATTCAGACCGTTCACATCGACGTCCAGCTCCGGCTTTAGTGCCGTTTGTTCCAAAATGTAATAATCAAACCATATTTCATATAGTCCTTCCGAATCCACGTCTACATCAAAAATTAGAACATCTTTTGGTGCAAGATAAGCTGCTTCGCTTCCATAGCCTTTGCTTTTCGACTTGTCGTATACTTTTCCGCCATTCATCTGTGCAATAGGTATCGTGTATGTTTGCTTCGGGACTGCTGCATTCGTCTCTTTCCACTTTTTAATGACACTGTAATAGTTGCTGGCATCGTTATAGCTGTTCGTATACGCTTCTACAGTGGCTATATTGCGTTCAAAATCGGCTTGGGACAATAGTTTTAAAGAATCGTCGTCCTTCAAATTATTTCTGCCGACAAACAAAACAACTGCCATCGCGATCATGAAAATACCGGTAACTACATACACGATTTTCTTTTTTTTCTTCATTATGATCACAACCTAACAGAATCAATTTGACTAAAGAAATCAATAGTTTCTAATTAATTTCTAATTAGAAACTATTGATTTTCTTACAGTATTTGTTTATTTATTGTATTCACCCAAATAATCATCGAGGGTCTTATTCAGCAGCGCATCCCACTCAGGAGCGATATCGCTGTATTTTTTGCCTTCATCTCTAATGTCGTTTCTAATTTCCCACGGATTTAATGTATCGTAAGCCTTAACTACAGCAGGAATGTTTCTTGGGAATGGTACAGGATTCGAGAGCATCTGTTGAAAATCAACATTTTGGAAAGTCGCAAAATTGAAGATTGCCAATTCGCTGTCTTTGGGGAATCCTTTCACAAGAGGATGATGCTTCAATATTTCAGGATTTGTCGTAATCGGCCAGCCTAGAATGAAATCCATTAATTTGTCTTCAACTCTTAGCGGCGCATCTTCTGGAAGTCCTATATATTCATCGATCAATGCCCAACGGGATTTCAAGCCTTCTTCGCCGTATGTCAGCCATTTCAGCAATTGAAATGCCGCTTCCGCTTTCACCGGATCTTCCGCCAGTTCGCTGGACAAGCTTAAAGTATCATAATAAGCGCGGATACTGGTGGTGCCGCCATCCGGCGCTTTTGGCATCGGATAAATATCAATCTCCATTTTTCGCGTTTTCACTAGTTCATTAACATCGCTGCTCAGCGCATACATCCAACCATTTCCGACTGCTTCTAATCCGTCACCCCATGGCCATCCCAAATCGCCGACTTTTTTCTTTCTATCCTCCTCCGGCAGATCAAAGAAGTGCAATCCTTGCTTACCTTCATTTGAAACCCGATCAAGCCATTCGCCAAATTTAGGGCTGTTAGCATAATCAAATCTTCGAGTTTCGGTATTGAACCCTTTCCAGCCATTCGGAATACTATCAAAGTAATGCGCCCCAATTTCAATGAAATCAATCATACCCGGAAAAATCGGATTATTCGGAGTAAGCTTTGCGACTTCCGTACGCAAATTTTCATAATCTTCATAAGTCCAGTTATATGGCGGAATCGCGATATTATTTTCTTTTAACAACCTCAGGTTTAATACCGGAAATTGCCCGACTGATTGCCAAGGGATGCCATAAATTTCTTTTCCGTCATACGTTGTAATAAATTCTTTCGCGTTTTCGGAAATCCATTTCGATTCCGGGTCGGCTTCAAGATAAGTTGTTAAATCTAACGTTAGCTCTCTATCGTATAATTCGGCCGAAAGTGGAGAATAGAAGATGTCAGGCAGCGTCCCTTCCATCGCTCTTGCCGTAAGGATTTCAAGCTCATCGGTATCCGATTGTTCAATAGCAAATTGACGGTCGCGAGTCACTTTGATATTCGGATATTTTTCCATAAATTTTTTAATGTTTAAATACATCGTATTTGTATCGTCATTTTCACCATAGAAACGCAATGCAAACTCCAATTCAATCTGTTTTTCCTGCCAATCGGCAACTCCGTTGCCGTCTTCATCGGTTCCGCTGGACATGGATGTCTGATTATTCTCGCTAACCGCTTCCTTCTCATTTGTTCCATTTGATTCTGTCGCTTCCGGATCTTTCGAGCAGGCAGAAAGCAGAAGTGAAAGAATTAACGTAATCGAAATAAAAAATCCAATTCTTTTTTTCATAGGACCCTCCATGTTTGGATATATAATAAATTGCTTTCCTAGTATACGTCTAAAAAACATTTCGGGGAGATAGGACGCCGTCGCGAGTTAAGGTAGATAAATGATCGCGGGCATCAACGACATTGTTCTCCCTATTCTTCGAACATTTGTCTACTATTCAACGATGCTCTCTTTTGTTAACCTCGATTGGATCAATAGATCCGCTGTAAACCCCGCCGCCCCCAGTGGCATTGCATTATACTCCATGCCCCCTACTCCTTCACGGCTCATCCAGTTCGGATAGGTCCGGCTCAGAAGTAGCTGACTTTAATCAAATCCCAATACTTCAATTTTGGCAGCTTTAAGGACACCTGCCCGCCTTTCTGTTCAAATGACAATTGCACGGGAGAACCGTTGTAGTAATCGGGAGAAGCAAACATAATGCTACTCACGTTTCGATCCGCCGAGAAGTTGATGCCCACATCATGAAGCTCATTTGGCTCAGCCTGATTCGCTTCATTATCCTTCCAATCCATCGTTACCGCATTGGAGAAATTGATGAAGTGAACGATATCGCTTCCGTTCTTTTGCTTCGCAAAGGACCATATTTTCCCTTGTTTGGCTCTGGACGAAATTTCCGGCCCGCCGGAGCTTACAGCTTTCAATTCCGACTCTACCAGACCGTCCCTCAAAATATTCTGGTACGCTGTGTGGAAATCGTAATAACGAATCAGCTGTTCTTCCAATTTTGGTGAAACGGTTAAATTTTTATTAGGAAAATACTCATTGGAGAGCATGTTCTCCCCTATCTCCAAGTGGGATCCCCCAGAGGAGAAAATTACTGCGTCCGTAAACAAGACGCCTGGCGTATTGAACACCCCACGCCTTGATTTGGAATAATCATAGTTCATATACGCTGCGAGAACCGTGTTCAATTTGTTTCTGCTGGATTGGCTGTTTTGATCGATAACTTCTTTCAGATTGTCATACTTGGGATATGACCAAACCTCGGTATAAAGAAAATTCAGGGGTGCTAACGCTCCCAGTAATCCCTGCCCGTATTGATCAACCGCATTCATGACGTAATCGACGTCCAAGCTTTTCTTGGCTGCTTTTAGAAAAGAAACATACCCTTGCGGAAGCTTTACAACATCTCCCGATGCATTAAACAATGTCCCCCGATCACCTAACTGATCCACGTGCCATCCGTCAAAGGGCAGGTGCTTAAACACCTCTTTTTCTTTCTCAATAAGATAGTTTTGCCAATTAGGGTTGGCTGGATCATACATCATGATATCGCTTACCCCCCACCCCTTAAGCGGATGTTTATCCTGTTCGGCTTGATTCCGGTCTTTAAACAGCGCCCACTCTGTCTTCACGCCATCTTCTTCCGCGTTCTCGTATGCGCCAAATATGAGGTTATAATTCATTGCTTTCATATTTTTGCTGTGAGCCAAATCAATATAGCCCTTTACCGTATCGAAAGCCACCGGACGATTCGCGATATCCGGCCACACTTCTTCCGGCTGGCCGTCGGCCATTTTGATCGGATCATGGTGCTTGTATTGCCAATCATAGAACTGGATACCGTTAATATGGAATCTGTTGAGACGTTCAATTACTCTCTCTAGCTGCGCCTGGCTCATCTTAGGAAAATCACCCAAATATCCGTAACGCGGGAATTTGCTCCAGTCGGAGGAAACATCGACGGCAATATTCAGGTGGTCCACAACCTTGCCTTTTTTCGAAATAAATACTTCCGCCATATAGCCTATCAAATCATCCTTTGGCGGAGTCCAGTCCCAAACAGCTTCAGTTCCATCCACTTTCAATTCCTGTTCTCCGATTTTCTCTCCGAGATGACGGTATTGAATGAGAACGTTGGAATCAGGTTCGGATGAATTCAACTGAAGTGTAAAGTTCACGGATTCTCCCGGGTGATAAGCTGCTTTGTCAGTCGTAATACGCTTCATAATATTCTGGCTTTCCACCTGCTCTGCATAAATCTCACTATCCTTCTTTCCGCTCTCGCTGCAACCGGCAATAAAAACCGGCAAACAGCATGTGAGAATGATTGCACATTGTCTCACTTTCGTTAAATTGATTTTCATTCATTCATCTCCTGTCTATATCAAGAAAATTTCGCGTTTCATTAAGGATAAGGGAAAAATCCAAAGTCCGAGATAGACAGCGGTGGCTAGTTCAGGTAGATGAATGACCTCAGCCTTTACAACATTTCTCCCCACTCTGTCGACGATTGTCTAATTGTCAATGGAATCTGGCAAATCGCTTATACCTTCACTCAAAAAAAATAAACCGATTCCCTAGAAGGAATCGGTTAGTGCGTCAGCCTGTTTTACTGATTTATAGTGTTTGCTACTTCTTGTGTTATTTTTTCTCCGCCTTGTCTCTTCCAATCAGAGACCCATTGGTCAAATGCTACAAGCGGTGCCACCCCCATAATAATTTGCGTGAATAGATCCATTTCCGTGTCCAACAGATGTCTCCACTCGGTCTCCATCGTGTCGGTATGCGAATAGTAGACACTTTTTACCTTGTTGAGTTTTGGATCGAGCAGATTTCTCCCGCCTATCAGCAGGGAATAGGCCCGTTTGAAATTGTTGTCCCTTGTATTCCAGTATTGGATATCCGTATTGTCATAGGGTGCTAATTTCGTATTTTTAATGGTGTTCAAGTCATTATACAACAACGAATACTCGACTTTGCCAGCAAAATCTTCAGGCTTACGGTCCCCAGACAACACAGCATTTAGGGCTTTTACTGAAAATGAAATTTCATCGCGCGGTGAGAGCGCATTCCGTAATGGCTGAAAGTCTTTCCCATATTTATACTCATCCCTCAAAATAAGATTCACTGTTTTAATCACAGCTTCAGGGTGTTCATACCCTTTGCGAACGACAACAAATGATTTCGTCGGCTTGAACACTTTGGCATTGAACTTCCCATCAGCATTGAGTGGTAAGGCGTATGCCTGCCAGTTTGCTCTTGGATTGTTCTTCAATGCTTCCGGCACCGGCCAATATCCCCCGAAGAAGGGAGCAAAAAATATTCCGGCTTTACCTTCAATCACGACTTCTGCTGCAGATTCGCGAATGCCCATTTCCTGATCGATTAATCCTTCGGCATACATCTCCCGAAGTTTGCCAAGCGCCGCTTTCATCTCTGGTTGAATGGAACCATAGACAGGTTTACCATCAGTTCCTCTCAACCAAAAACCCGGATAAGCGTTATAGGCGGAAAAGACCGGATTTAAATTAAAGCTTTCGGGACCGGCATTAAAATCATCATAAAGAGAATTGCCGGTCGCAATTCCGACTGTATCAGCACGACCATTGCCGTCAGGATCTTTCTCGACGAATGCCAATGCCGTTTGTTCCAATTCGTCCATCGAAGAAGGCGGCTGAAGGCCAAGTCGGTCCAGCCAGTCCTTGCGTATCCACATCATACTGATGTCTTCCGCATATACGGATGGAAGAGCGAGCATTTTTCCGTTGAAAGTGACGTGTTCCATCGCAACCCCGTCTGTGCTGTCGATAATCCGTTTCATGACAGGCGATGCATAATGATGATAAGCCTCTGTTAACTCCGCAAGCTCATCGGCTTTGACCATTTGATCTAGTTGGAATTGGGAGACAACCATCGCGTCCGGAAGCGTATTGCTGGTGATCGCTAAATCCATCTTTTGTTCCATATTCTGATTGGTGACCATCCAGTCAATTTTGACATTTATATTTAATGTGTCTTTAATGGCCTTAACCCACGGACTATTTGACGGAGTTTCCCCTGTGTAAGACTTAAAGTTGGGGTCTACCCCCATTCCAACACTTAACGTAACCGGTTGCTTGTACTTCCCGAATGGTAAATATCCATCTTTTTCCTCAATAGAATCGGAAAAATGCGTATCTGGTCTGCTGCAAGCAGTAATCAGAATCAATGATGCGACAATGAATATCGCGGCGCTTTTGTTCAGCATACGTTCTCCTCTTTCGATCGGCTTCAATTACGCGACTGTATTTTTCTCAGCCGGTATTCGCTCGGAAGCATTCCTGTATGTTCTCGAAAGGTACGGCTAAAATACTTCTCATCCAAATATCCGGTATTTTCTGCAATCCATAAAATCGTCTTATTCGTACTAAGCAAATACTGTTTTGCTTTTTCCATCCGAATCATTCGAATATGCTCATTAAACGTATTTCCGATGATAGCCTTAAAACATTGGCTAAAATAACTCCGGCTCATATTCATTCTGTTAGCCACTTCAGCGGCAGTCAGCTGCTTTTCCATTTCAGCCCGCATCATTTGTTCAGCTTTCAAAATGCAATTGATTATTTCTTGTGAATAGTTGGTTTTATTTGCCTCAAGCCGAATCAATTCGCGAATGCCGTCCAACCACAGCTCAATTTGAAACCAGGAATTTACTGGTTCCTTTAGCGTTATTTTTCCCAGTACGGTTTGAGAGAATAAGCGGTTCCACTCATTTACAAAGGCATATAACAACCCCATAAGCTTAGCCTTCGGCAGCCTGAGCAGCCTTATTTCCCGGACGAGCTTGTGAAACAAGAAATCATGGTAAAGCCATTCCGCAGACAACCATAACTCTTTAAGCGGATCTAGATCTTCATCCGTTTGTTCAAGCTGATGCTGATATCTTTTATGAACGCAAACCGTTATGATCTTGTTGTCCGGATGATAATCATAAAACAATTCTCTTTCTGTAAAATCCCTTGTCCATCGCTGTATTTCAATCTGTGACAATCCTTTAACATCGGATAATTCCACCAATACACCGTTCTCCAATGCTTCCACTTTGCTCGATAATTGTTGCACAAGTTTACTGTCGTCACTCTCGTCAGAAAACAACAGCCAACTATTTCGATCCGCTTCAATCACGCTCACATGTGATGTGAATTTCAAATCTGCGGCCCAGTCGCTATAGGAAACATTGTCTAGACAAACAACAACATATCCGCGGTCGAGCGTAAGGAATACAGATTCATTCTGACTGCATTGAACTGCAACATTGTTCGTCTGCTCATGAATCCGGCTTGCGATCCTTCGAAGGATTTCATCAAATTGTTCTTTCTCCAGCTCCACCTTCACAATATAATCGATGGCTCCTAGGCGAAGCGCTTCCTGAATATATTCAAAATCTTCGTGTAAGGTCAGAATGACGATATGGATACCTGGATACCGTTTACGAACGATTCTCATCAATTCAATTCCAGACATTACTGGCATAGCAAGGTCTGTCAATAATAAATCAACAGCTTGCGTCTCTAGTAACTCCAGCGCTTTCTCACCGTTACTCTCTTCCCCAACGACCTGCATACCGAATTCCTGCCACGGCATCACAGAAATTAGCCCTTTCCTGACCAATTTGTCGTCATCTACGACGAGAACTTTAATCATACTATTCTCACCTCTTCAATCGGTAGGGTTAGGTATATGCTTGTCCCTTTCCCGATTTCGCTTTTTATTTCCAGCTTAGCTTTATCCTCGTACCGGGACTCTATCGTTCGTTTAACATAATTCAATCCGATACCGAGTCCAACTTTTACATGTTCGGCGGTCTTATTGTTCAGCAATTTATGAATCGTTTCCTCCGACATTCCCGAACCGTTATCATGGATCGCAATTTCAATTCCTTGATTCAACCTGACGTTTACCCAAATGTAACCGTCGTCACTTAAACCATGATATAGCGAGTTTTCCACGAGCGGCTGCAGGATGAAACGGGGGACCTGTTTTTTCAGCACATCCTCATCCACATGGATTCGAACGTCAAATTGAAAATCATATCGAATTTGCTGTAACACTAAATATTGTTTTATCGCATCAATTTCTCCTTCAATGGTTGAAGGCCGCCCTAATTTACCCAGATTATAATACAGTAATTTATTCAAAGATTGTACAAGACGATCGATTTCGTCCTGTCCGTTCATTACGGCAAGCCAGTGTACGGTATCAAGCGTATTCATCAGGAAGTGTGGGTTAATCTGATAAAGCAATTTTTCCACTTCAAGATCTACCCGTAGCTTCTCTTTTCGCTTTATCTCATCAACTAATTCCCAAATTTGTATCTTCATTTGTTGAAATTTACGCAACAAAGAGTCGAATTCCGGTATATTCGTCTGCTTGAGGTTGGCTTTGGTTTGAGCTTGCGTAATCGTATTGATTTCCGCCTGGAACTGGCTGAGTGGCTTGTATACCATCTTCCATAATAACCATGCCAATAATAGCGTTACAGTAAGAAAGACTAAGGTGAACAGCGACATCTGGACAATCCACCGATTTTTTTCTTTGTTGAAGTCTGCCTCCGCCATGACGGAAACGACATTCCAGCCTTGGCTGCTCACCTGCTTGTACCAGTAATAACCTTTCTTGTAGCCTGATGTATCTCCATTTGAAAATTCGGGATAGGTTGTTCCGTTCCTGAATAATCGCGGAGCTTCGCTATAGATGATTCTCCCGTTATTATCCACGATCACATGCGAAAGATTATTTTTGGATTGCTCGTTATCAAGCATATTTTGTACCAATTGAAGTCCCATTTCGATATACACATACACATCGCTGCGACCGGGGAAATCTACTTTTCTTAATGCCGATAACACAAATTTATTATCAAGACGATTAAAGCTTTCATGAGGTCCATAATAAGTAATTCCGTAGTATTGGGCAAAAAGAGGCAGCTTCTCGGGAGCGAAGCTGTATTTCACCGGTAAATTTTCAAAATGGTACGTTTGATCGTTTTTAAAATAATACATCGTCAATCCGATATCCGGGTTCGTAAAAGTTATAAGGTTCAATTTACTTTTGAACTGGTGTTGCAGTTTCATCCGTTGAAAAGGTTCTTCGGTCCGCATAAGCTCATCGAGCTCTCTTACTATAGTGACTTCATAAGCAAATTGTTGGGAGATATGATTTAGACTGTTGATTGAATTTTCTAAAGACAATGTGACTTGTTTGAGATTGCTTCGAATGCCTGTTTCAATTTTATTCGACAAAATCGAATTGATCGTAAAGTAAGAAATCATGCTGATGCAAATAAATGGAATGAGTGAACTAAATAGAAAGATGAAGAAAATTCTTCTTTTTAAAGTCATTTTTTAAATACCTCATGTGTTTTTGCACTTTTGTAACCGTCTTCATCTGTTCGATCCAAAAATTGTAATCGAGATAGGAAAGAATAACATCGATTCATTCTCTTTCAAGAAAGTAATTAAGGAGTAAGCTGCCGTTACATTTCTGTCGGCAGCTTACTCCTGATATTTGAGCTCTCTCGGCAGCAAATAGAAACGCTACACATAAGGGCGGTTATATTGGGAACCGCATTTACACACGTATAATTTGTTTTGTGTCTCTTGACTTCAGAGCTGCCAAAATGACCGCCAATGATTTCATGCCTTCCCCACCGGTAACCGGCGGCTCGGTATCCAGAACGATAGAATCCACGAATTTCTCAACGATATGCGTGTCTGCCTGCCCACCTTCTTTATTGGACTGAATTTTGCCTAGCTGATAATTCACAATTTCTCCGGTTGCATACTGCACCACTAAGGAATACGTCGGGTTATCCTCTAATCGAAGAATCGCTTTCTCACCATATATTATGGTTGAGTTATCTTCCTTGCTCACATACGCCCAGCTCGCGGCAAGTGTGCCGATAATACCGCTTTCTGTTTTAAGTACACAAACCGCATTGTCATCCACATCGGCAAAATCTTTTGCGCTTGTTTCAACAAAAGCTCCGACTTCCGTAATTTCTTCCCCTAACAGATAACGAAGCAAATCAGTTTTATGAACGCCTAAATCGCCCATCGCACCAACGAACGCTTTTTCTTTTTGGAAGAACCAGCCTTCCTTCCCTTCCACACTCCATCCTTCCGGCCCGCCATGTCCGAATGCTGTACGGAAGCTGTAGATCTTTCCGATTTCTCCGCTTGCAATAAGCTGGCGAGCTTTCTGGTGGGACGGAACAAAGCGTTGATTGTGAGCAATCATTAATTTTTTGCCGCTTTGAGCAGCTGCCTTAATCATAGCCTTCGCTTCTTCCTCTGAGGTTGACATCGGCTTCTCACATAGAACGTGTATACCGGCATTTAGAGCAGCGATCGTAATTGGTGCATGAAGATAGTTTGGCGTACAAACACTCACAGCTTCCACTGTACCGCTTTGTAATAGCTCTTCATAGCTCGTATACACCTTTACCCCATACTTTGCAGCTACTTCTTTTGCGCGTTCCGGGGCAATGTCACATACAGCAACAAGCTCCACATTTGGATTTAACGCATATTCCGGTAAATGACGATGCTGTGCAATACTGCCGCAGCCAATGACGCCAACTTTTATAGTTCCCATCGTTTCATCCCCTTTGAACGGTTGATTAGTTTACTTTTTCCAGTATTTTTTCTAATGGCTGTGCATTCCCGTAGACTGGACGATTGCGTTCTACAGGCTGTGCCCATTTCACGGCATTCACAATGACGCGTTGAATGTCTTTGTTATAATAAGTTGGGTAGGTTTCATGCCCCGGTCGGAAATAGAACACCTTACCGTTTCCGCGCATAAATGTACATCCGCTGCGGAATACTTCTCCGCCTTCAAACCAGCTTGTAAAAATAAGCTCGTCCGGTGCAGGGATATCAAAATGTTCGCCATACATTTCTTCTTTTTCCAGTTCGATATATTCCCCAATTCCTTCCGCGATCGGATGGCTTGGCGCCACGATCCAAAGACGTTCTTTCTCATCAGCTTCACGCCATTTCAAATCGCAGCTTGTACCCATTAGTGCTTTAAAAATTTTTGAGAAATGTCCCGAGTGAAGTACAATCAAACCCATTCCGTCAAGCACGCGCTGCTGTACTTTTTGGACAACTTCATCCTTTACTTCTCCGTGCGCAAGATGTCCCCACCAAATTAATACATCCGTATTGTTTAAAACGTCGTCTGTTAAACCATGTTCTGGCTCATCCAAAGTAGCCGTCCCAGCTTCAAATCCTGCTTCCGTTAAAAAACCTGCAATCGCGCCATGAATGCCTTTCGGATATATTTCGCCTACAAGCGGGTTTTTTTTTTCATGGCGATTTTCATTCCATACCGTTACCTTTACCATTATACGAGCACTCCTTCTTGTTGTTTGCTATTTCCAGTATAGAAAATCCGAAGCGTCAGGAAAATACTAAATCATGTAGCTTTTATATTCAAAAGTGTCTTCCTTTATTAGATAATCTATAAAGACGCGCAGTAGAGATGATTTTATTGATCCTACATTTCCAAAAGTGATATAATCCAAATAGGAATTTAACGCTCATGCCTCTAATAGAAACTAAGATGGATACGCATTCCGAAGCTATCAATGAAGAGGTCATCTATCAGAATCCGCTGCTGTTTCTAAAAATTGGGGAGATCTCCTTAGAGGCTCACCATTACAACGCCCATTTGAACGATAAACTCTGCGTCGAGGACGCTTGTACTTTGCTTAATTTGAGCTATCACTATCCCCATAAAGCGCGGTTGCGCTAAGAAGGGGCATATGCGCAACATCACATTGCCCCCGCCAATTGGTTATCTTTTATCGCAATTGCTTTTTACTTCACGCTTGTGTAACGATTATACGCATCAGTACGAATCTCAACGAGTCGTTTAAGTCCCATAGCGTTAAGCTGTTTCATATAAGAATCCCACTCTTGGTCGATGTTTCCTTTTATTATCCATTTGGCCCGAGTCGTTTGGACGTAGCTGCCGATATCCGTAGTGAGAGTAGGCAGCTCCTGGAACTCTTCCGAGCTGTACATGACATTCGGAAATGGCGTTGTCACATAGTGCCATCGTCGTTCTTTTGAATGACTGTGCCGATTGCGCACCAGAAGTTTTGAATACTCGCTTCATTGGTATAGAACTGTTCCGCCCAACGCACAGCGATTTCCGGATACTTGCAGGAGGTTGTAATCAGCAATTCGTTGCGTCTTAGGCTTAAACCGACTGGATCTCCGCTTTGGTATCGCTTTCCGTCCAATCCGGCAATCGGTGGAATGGCTACATATTCATCTTTCCATTTGCCAAATGCGGCGTCCGGTATCCACTGATTGGAGAATCCAATAATCGCAGCATCGGGATTTTGGTGCTTCGCCGTAGACATCGTACTATCCTGTGTGAACAGCTCTTGATCGATCAAACCCTCCGCATATAATTTATGCACCCACTTAAGCGCCTCTTACGAGCAAGAGTATAGTTTCTTCGTCTTTTTAAGAGACCAGCAATATTTTGTTAATTCCGCACCCGCAAACTTGATCTATCCGGATTATCTGGAATTAAAAAAACAGATTTTTTCCTATGTGCAGGATAAAAATCTGTTTGAAAAATTTTATTCCAATTGGTCACCTATTCTCATAAATGATAAATATTTTTCATTAATATCGTGCCTTATTATGAAAGTTATCTGATTTGCCTGATTTCCGCTGAAAATCTGATTCATCCCTTGCAGCAGATCGATCTGGGAAGCAATGGATTTGTTTCCCTGGTCGATCATAACGGAGATGTTATTGTTAATCCGAAATCAGATGAAGAAACGCTAGCCCGAAAGGGGGCGGAAAAGACATCCCTTCTTGGTCTAAAGCAGTCTGGAACTACCGTCAGCGGACAGTTTTCAAATGCGACATTCGGCGTAAAAATGCATATTAAATTCGGAGCGTTTGAAAAAATAATGATTGCCCAGCTGCTGATTATGCTCCTGGCCGCCATAGTCGCTTGTTCGTTAGAACTTGAATATGCGAACAAGCTGTTTAATAATCTGCTCGAACAAATTAAAATTTTTAAGATCGATAGTTATGAACATGAGCTTGAAAAACAAAGAATTCAGCTTGACTACATGAAATTGCAGATCAAACCCCACTTTTTTCTAAATTGCTTAACGAACATTTACAGTATGGCCCAGATGCAAATGTTCGAGGATATTCAAAGCATGGCCATTTCAACATCCAATTATTTTCGTTATAGTTTTCAAAACGGACAGGATTTCGTAAGACTGGATGATGAATTAGACCATGTCCGCATTTATTTGGAAATCTAAAAACACCGTTACCGGGATGCATTCTATCGCATTGAACAGGCTGACAGTACGGGCCATATGAAAATTCCGCCTCTTGTTCTTCGTTGCAGAATAAGCTTAGTCAGTACGAGTGTATAAGCCAGCATTGGCATCTATTACCACCTCGGCGGAAATAATCGTACGAAGTCGCGCTAATTTTGAGTTCAAATACGCATAGGTGGTGAAATAATTTTGAAGAAATCTTGGAAAGTCGCGGTTTTCGGAATTATGGGAATCGTTGTTCTTTTCGTTATGTTCGCTGCTGCGTATATCAATAATATTGGATTCCATAACATTAAGCTCATGTACACGTTAGGTACAACGGATAAACAAATAGTCTTGATGGATGGGAAGGGGAATTATTTAACGGAGGATCGTTCCGTTGAGCTTCTTCTTAAAGAACGAATGAGCAGCAAGGGCTGGACCTATGTCGGGCAAGAAGGCGCTAATTATTTTTTTGATAAGGGAAATGAATTAACGATCGTTACCGTGCAGCAATGGAATCATAACTATGTCATTTATCACGTTAAAGACAACGTCGTCAATATAGCGGACTAGCACATAATTATGTTGTACATTTATGAATAAACAAAACCCTACCATTGAGGGGTTTTGAAATTTTTCAAAATGTCCTTAGCGTATATTTTTGTTAAAATGTTGGCGGGCCCCCTAGTAGAAGCCCCGACTTACTGAATCTGCGATGACAAGTGCATCTTTGGGGTCGTTCTTTGATGAACTGTTATCCCGGTTTTCTTTGTTTCTCTTGGTCGTTCAGGGTTAACCATAACTACGTGTAATCCCTTATCTGCTAACCAGTTGGCCAGGTTAAACCAGTAATGGCCGGTTGGCTCCATAGTGCCACATGAGTTTCTTTGGCCATTTCAATTCCTACGACGAGGTGCGAGGTGGTAATTTGCTCAATCCGTTGATTTTGTGCGTCTGTTTGCTTAAACTTCATAGTAAGAGCGCCTCCTCGATGTGTTGTAGACAAACCCATCATACCGAGGCGCTCCTTTTTTGACAAAGGCTATGTCTTAGCCTTAACAGGAATGTTTAGTTCAATGGAACATACAATGATCTGTTAAGTTTTTTTTCTTTTTCAAGTATTGTCTGTTCATAGGTTGCAATTTTATCATCCATACGTCCCAGTACTTTCTTCATCTCTTCCAATTTAATCATGAGTTGTTTACGCTGCTCGAATAGCAGTTCTTTTCTCTCTTCGATGGTTTCATCACCCTGTTGATAAAGACTAACATATTCAAGCAACAATTCAACTGGAAGACCTGTTCCTCGCATACATTTTACATGTTCAACCCATCTGCAATCTTCCTCCGTATAATTCCTGATTCCACTCTTATTACGATTCACACGCGGAATAAGTCCGATGCGTTCATAATAGCGGAGTGTATCCTGTGAAAGATTAAATTTTTCGCTTACCTTTGCGATTGTCATCATTGAGGGCACCTGCTATTACTCATTATTGATGACCAACTATACGATGAGGTACATACGGTTCTTCCAACGATACAATTTCTTCAGGTGTCAGGCTAATCGAAAGAGCAGCTACCGCATCCTCGAGATGCAATATTTTCGTAGCGCCGATAATGGGAGCTGTGACGGGTTCTTTTTGCAGCAACCAGGCAATTGCGATTTGGGCACGTGTAACGCCATGTTTTTCTGCGATAGCCGCGACCTGATCGATGATCAATCGATCGGTATCTGCAGTCGCATCATATTTCTGTTTAGCAATTTGATCGCTTTCGGAACGAGTTGTTTTTTCCTGCGGATCTCTTGTCAATCTTCCTCCCGCAAGCGGGCTATATGGAATCACACCTATTTTTTCATCCTTACAAAGCGGGAGCATCTCTCTTTCTTCTTCACGGTAGATGAGGTTGTAATGGTTCTGCATCGACACAAACCTGGTCCATCCATTTTTCCCAGCTACGTGCAGGGCCTTCGAAAACTGCCATGCGTACATAGCTGAAGCACCTATGTATCTTGCCTTCCCTGCCTTCACTACATCATGCAAGGCTTCCATTGTCTCTTCGATTGGTGTATCGTAATCCCAACGGTGTATCTGGTACAGATCCACATAATCTGTTCCCAAACGCTTTAGGCTTTTATCAATCTCACTCATAATTGCCTTTCGAGACAGTCCGGCGCCATTGGGACCTTCATGCATGCGGCCATTAACTTTTGTCGCGAGGACAATTTCATCTCGTTTGGCATAATCCTTGAGTGCGTTTCCAAGAATCTCCTCACTTGTTCCATCAGCATATACGTTCGCCGTATCAAAAAAATTGATTCCAAGCTCCAGTGCTTTTTTAATAATTGGACGGCTGCCCTCTTCATCAAGTACCCATTGATGAAACGAACGCTCTGCTATACCAAAACCCATGCAGCCAAGACAAAGGCGGGACACATCCAAACCGGTATTCCCCAGTTTCACATATTCCATTTGATTGATTCCTCGCTTTCTAACAGTTATATTGTTTCCTTTAAATTTAGTTTACTTCTTGGAGTTAACTCCAAGTCAAGCTATCCTGCCAATTTGTTGAGCGAAGGGCTGCCACGTGGCAGCCCTTCGTCATTTGAACTATCGTTTCCCGTTAGCATTCCTGTAGAGCGTTAATTATCAGCTTTGCAAAAAAAGAAGCGCCTCTGTACGATGGAAGTACGCAAAGGGTCATAGCCCTAAAAATTCCATCATCCAGGAGGACGCTCTACTATAAAGTTTAAATCGCAAGCGAGACAAAATCAACTCATTGAAAAAATTACTGCTCAGCATTTAGTTGTCGGGATCGACATCGCCCAGCAGATGCATGTTGCGCGCGCTGTTAATTTTCGTGGCATCATCATCGGAGACTACTTATCCTTTTCTAATGACGAGGAGGGGGTTCACAGTCTCCTACTATGGATTCAAAATCTGCAAACCACCCATCGTTTAAGCGCAGCTGTCGTCGGGATGGAACCAACCGGGCATTACTGGCTTAACGTCTCTCGGTGGCTCACAGAACACCATTTTGAAGTCGTTTTTATCCGTATCTCGTCAAAAAGAACAAAGAAAGTCGCGACAATACGCCTTCAAAGAGTGACAGAAAGGATGCACTCGTTATCGCCGACATGGTCAAGAACGGTTACTACTCGGAAACTCGCACGACCCCCGAAGCCTTCGAGGATCTACGTGTGCTTCTGTCTAATCGCGACTTCGTCGTCGAACGGCTTGTTAGTGCCAAAAACCAGATCCACCGCTGGGTTGACGTTGTTTTCCCTGAACTACGCCGCGTATTCAAGACATCACCTGTATTGGATCCATCGCTACGCTTCGCCTCTTCCCTACTCCAGCGGAGCTCAGTAAGCTGCAGCCTCAGAACCTGATTCAGGGATGGAAAACCATCATGAAACGGCACTATGGTGCTAGAAAAGCAAAAGCACTCATCGAGCTGGCCAACCATTCTGTAGGATCTCCGTCAGCTTCGCATTACTACAAGCTCCACTTGAAACAATTGCTCGCCGAGTACGACCTTGCTTGCGAACAGCTAGAGGTTGTGGAGAAGGAAATTTCAACCGTATTAGAACGCATTCCCTTTGCAAAATCCATCCTTGCGATTAAAGGGATTAGTGTCATTACACTAGCTGGTATTTGGGGTGAGGCTGGCGACTTAAGCGGATTTGTTCACGGAAATGCTTTGCTGCGCCATGCAGGACTTAACCTCGCAAAAGCGAGCTTAGGCAAATGGACGGGGCAAATGAAGATTAGCAAACGCGGACGATCCCGCCTTCGCCGTTTCCTCTTCATGGCCACTATGAGTTTGGTCATGAACAATTCAGAGTTTCAAGCGATGCATGCCTACAATGTGCAATGCAAGAAGATGAAGAAAATGAGGTCTTTATGAAACTATGCGGTAAATTGGCTAGAATATTAGTCGGGATGGCGCGCACCGGTAAAGCCTACATGCCACAAAAAACGATACCGCTCATGCAAGCAGCTTAACCTAATACCCCGTTTCGTTGTACGAGTTTTGGCTTATTCGCAGGATTTCAAAGAAAGCACGGAGTACCGGATTCATTAAACCAAAGGGCACCGCCCCGTACCGTTAGCAAGACCGGCCTCCACCCCTTGGATAGGCGTAACAAAGGAATGAGAGGGCTTTGACCCGTTAAGACATGGGAGTGAAAACCTCCAAGGGCGGCGTGGAGAATGCATGTAGTAAATGGAAGTATATGGGGCGACAATAATCTCCCCTTTATTCCCGTGCGCCTTCATATTGCCGAAGACTAACACGGCGTTCCCCTTCTTGTCTTTCAGCCTTTAGTGAAATCCTGCGAATAAGCGAGCATTCGTAAGAAAACATATCGTACCAAGGGAGCTTAATAGTTAAGTCTTACCTTTATAGTTTTTCAATTGCTGATTTGATTTGTTTATTTAGGAGCGTCTTTTCTTTTGATTTAGCCCAATAAATAGTAAGTATATTTCCTTTCTCATATAAAAAAGGATACGTTGTGAATTTGGCATTTTTCATTTCCTTATTAAATTCTTTGATGCTAGATTTACGACCAGCTTCTGTATTAAAAATATAAAAATAAACCAATTCAGGATCAGAATGATCTAAAGCTGCTACATCTTCAACCGAACTCATTTCTGGAATAACATTATTCAATGTGGGTATTGTACCTGTCATCCCGTATGGTATAAGTTTTAAATTCTGTGATTCAAAAGCATTAATAACATCTTGAACACTATACTCATTTTCCTTGACATTTTTATCTTCAGAGCAACCAACTAATGCGATCATACATATCAGAACGATAATTCCTAACTTAGATTTCATGGTAATTTCGCCTCCTTTAGGATGCCCTCATATCACCATAATTGGAACTATCCTGCCCGTTAGCTTAATCCATCTAGATAACTTTTAAGACGAAATAATAAAAAGCATCACCACGAGATTGGTTCTCTACATGTTCATCCATCCACCATACTCCGTATGAATAAAAATAAGTCCCTTTTTGTGTAGGTGCATGAAAACTATTTTCTTTCACTACAACTTCTGTAAGTTTGCCTTCAATGATTTGCTCGACATGGTATTTGTTCGGTTTCGGCTCATAATTCATAACAAATTTAATAACTTCACCAGGCTGTACGGAAACAGGATTTTCGTCTATCAAAAGTTCAACTGGACCAATTGAATCCGCACATATGCTTTGATTTTTTGAATCCCAGCAATATGTGCCGAGTTTTGTCTCATACATTCGTTCACCAATCATAATTTCAGCCTTAGGAGGTTGCTCTCCCTCAAGTTCCTTGCTTATTGGCTGTTTTCCAACTACTAAATCATCTCCATCTGACTGAGGACCAGAACAACCAATTAGTCCCATGAGCACTAGAACCGTTACGAATGGCAATAGAAATCTCTTCAAATTCAGCTCCTCCAGTTTTTATAACGACGTTTATTGTTCAAACGAAAGAACATGTAGTTATGTTGCTAACAAAATTACAGGGAATTAGTAGGATATTTATGGCTCCCTTTCTACATAATACTCGGCACCTCGTCATTGAATTAACTTGCCCGTTAGTTGAAAGAGGGGCTGCCACGTGGCAGCCCCTTCGTCATTGAACTATCATTCCCCGTTAGCGTAATCGTCAGATGTCCAATGAAACAAATTCCTCACCATAATTTTTTACACGTAAACGTCTATACATATTTTTTTCATAATGATAACGTCCCCTTCGTAGACGGAATAACATCGCTTGTTATCCTAATTGCTTTCTTCAACGCATCGCCGAATGCCACGAAAATTGCCTCATTTATATGGTGTGTATTTCTGCCGTATTCCAAATTGATGTGCATGGTTATCCCGCTATTATGCGCTACAGCGATAAAAAACTCTTCGGTTAATTCGCTTTCAAACTCGCCTGCTCGTGTTGACGGCATTTCCACGTTAAACACTAAAAAAGAGCGATTAGATATACTCAAATCCACTAATGCTAAGCTCTCATCCATAGGTATACGCGAACTACCATAACGGTTTATGCCTTTTTTATCCCCTATAGCCTTTTTGATTGCTTGCCCCAAGCATATTCCAATGTCCTCAACCGTGTGATGCCCATCTATCTCTAAATCACCTTTGCAATCCACATTTAGTTTTATTCCTGCCCTAAAAGCAAAAAGCGTAAGCATATGGTTAAAGAATCCAATTCCCGTGTTGATGTTGCCTTCACTATATTCATCGAGATTAAGCTCCAGTTTAATTTCTGTTTCTTTTGTTTTTCTGTTAATTAATGCCTCTCGCACCATAACAAACTCCCTTCTTAACTGAGGTATTGTCTTTTGGTATTGCTAGTCGAATTAATTCGATTAAGACCACATCCTTTATCGCTTTACTCCTCTAATATATTATCGCACTAAAGTAATAGTGTAAAGTTATGTAAGTCGGTCAGCCACGCTAAACTGCCCTTTAGTTGAATCATATGCTGCTAACACACTAAAAAAATCGGCGATAAAGTTCTCTTCTACGCTCTCCACGAAGCTGAGCATAAATTTGTGTGGTCGATGATTTTTCATGTCCCAGCATGCCTTGAATAAAATCTAACGGTGCCCCGTTATCCAGCAGCTGGCATGCATAAGTATGACGAAAACGATGAGGGTAGACATTTGCCTCGATCGCTCCGCGAGCTGCAAGCCGCTTTATTGTCCACCTGAGCGTTGGAATTGCCATGCGTTTAACAGGATTAGTATCCGTTACAAATAAGGCTTTACACGAATCCTCACGATTTCCCAAATACTTCCTCAACCATATTTTACACTCAGTGGTAAAGTAAACTTCTCTCTGCTTTGATCCCTTCCCATTTACTATAGCAGAGCAGTTCTCCCAATTTAGATCCTCAACGTTTATCTTCTCGACCTCTCCAATACGACAACCTGTGCTATAGAGAAACTCGAGTAGCGCCTTTTCCCTTGATGTCTGACAGGGTATCTTCAAATGGATCACATCTTCCTCCATCAAAAACTTAGGAATTCGCTTTTCCATTTTGGGCTCACGTAGTTTGAGTGAAGGGTTGGTAGGTAGATATGTTTCTTCATATGCAAAACGAAAGAGGGAACGAACAAAACGAATGCGGTGCCCTAGACTGCTTGGCTTCAATCGATCGGACTGCTTAGCTAGGTATTCCTTAAGCAGAATCAAAGTTATTTCAGAGATATCTAAATCCCCGAGTTCCGTAACCAGCATCTTGAGCTGCAGGGCATAGGCTTTCAATGTATTTGGACTAAACCCTTGGATTCGCTTATCCGTTTCATATTGACGCCATAGTTCGCTTAATATCATAATAAAACCTCCTATTAGAGCAATTAATACTAGTTTGCTTCTAATAGAAGGTTTTAGACTTATTTATTCAATTAGCGTTACCCGTCCCTCGTTTTTAAGGGTTTATCTCACATATACTCACTCATTCGCAGGATTTCGTCACCTTGGATCAAGTCCATCTCAGGAAGCAACGCAGTTGCTGCCGGTTGAGGTGGTGGGCTGAGCATGCGGAAATAGAGGAATACTCAGGAAATATTCCCCAGGCGATCTCTACTGCACGCATACTCCACATGATCCCTGGAGGTTCACCCTCCCACAACTCAACGGGTCAATGCCCTTACATTCCTTCGTTATACCTGTCCAAGGTGTGGAGACCGATAGCGTTTAGCGGATGGGTCAGAGCCCTTTTGGGTAACGAACTCGGTCCTCCGTGCTTTCTTTGTGAAATCCTGCGAATGAGTCAATATACGTGATGCTGCTTAGCTTAAGCTGCTTCTGTCCAGCTCAGGACGGTTTTCTCTGGCGTAAACTTTTCTCCCCGTTGAACAATACCAACTAGAATTCGTGCCAGCTTTCCTAGTAACTTAAATATGGATTGTTGCTTTTTCATCTTCTTTTCTTGCACATTATGCTCATTCAGATGGCGGAACACGGGGTTGTTCCAAACGAGCTGAACCGTCGCGAGATAGAGATATTTTCGCAAGGCTGAGTCTCCTCGTTTCGATAGAACAATTCGTCCTTTTCGTTTTCCTGACGTACTTTCAGCCAAATTCAGGCCAGCCTTCCGTAATACCTGACGGCCATGCGCATACTGTCTTAAATCTCCTGTGCCTGCTAGTATGGCCGCGGTGAAGATCTTACCGAGACCTTTTATGGTGCGAAGTTGCTGTGCCATTGGAATCTCAGAAAGCAGGGATTCGATGTCCTTTTCAATCTGTTCAAGCATGGTGGTAACGCGCTCATATTCTTCAATGAGCCGTATTAAATCTGCCTTCGATTCCTCTACTGCGGTCCGATCTCCGACACTGCGTTTAGCATGAGCGATGAGCTGTGCAGCCTTCTCAATCCCCGTAGAACCCCCAGCGCGCTGCATATGAGTTCTCCAAGCTCTGATCACATCCGGTATTGCATACGTCTCCAAATCCTGTGGGCAAGGGAATGTCTTGAGGGTCGCCAATGATCGCTTACAGGTCCAGTCTTTGAATACGGATGGATACTCAGGAAAGCGAATGTCCAGCCAGCGTATGATTCGATTCTGCAGGCGTACACTGTTCGACACCCAGAATTCGCGGTCACTCATTATGGTCCGTAAGCGTTAAAACACAAGCGATTGACGCGTGTACTCATAGTAGAAGCCCCGACTTACTGAATCTGCGATAATAAGTGCATCTTTTGGGTCGTTCTTTGATGGACTATTATCTCGATTTTCTTTATTGCGCTTCGTCGTAGCAGGGTTAACCATAACCACGTGTAATTCCTTATCTGCTAACCAGTTGGCCAGGTTAAACCAGTAATGGCCGGTTGGCTCCATGCCGATGATGAGCTTCTTTAACTGGTGTTTCTGCTGTAACTCCGTCATCCAGCGGATCAATTTTTCAAAGCCTTCCATGCTATTTGAGAATGAGAGATGTCGTTTGGAAACCACGATCCCACGGAAATTCGTAGCTTGTGCTACATGCGTTTCTTTGGCCATGTCGATCCCTACGACGAGATGCGAGGTGGTAATTCGTTCAATCCGTTGATTTTGTGCGTCTGATTGCTTAAACTTCATAGTAAGAGCGCCTCCTTGATGGTGTATTGGACAAACCCATCATACCGAGGCGCTCCTTTTTTGACAAAGGCTATTTCTTAGCCTCAACAGGAATGTTTAGTTCAATGAATGTTCATCACTAAGACTATTAATTCAAGTTCTTCAAGAATCACTTTGCTTCACTGTGAAAATATTAAGCGTACCAGTCCTTACAGTATCTTGTCAGGGCGTTTCCAAAATTGAAAGTATCTTTATAACGTCATCTTTTGCAACTTTCCCATACCTGGACTGACCTTCAATAATCACTTCTAATATGTCTTTGTTTGGCGAAAGCCAAACGGCATAAGTTGCTGGTTCATAAGAAACTACTTGGTCTATCTTGACGGTTCGAATTTTATAATCAGGTTGACGAGACATTAATACTTTTGCGTTTTCCCACGGCACATTTAATAGAATATCCAATACCGTTTTCACTGTTTCATTATCTTCAATTTTCTTATAAACCGTGTAGTTCTGACCTTCAGGTTCACTGATATGAAGATTCAAGTTCTGCTCAAGATATTCAATGTGCTTTTCCGAAATCTGTTCAATTGGTTCTTTAGAGCAACCAATCAGCAAAACAAAACTACAAAATACAACAAGAGCAATCATCTTTTTAACCATAACGTAGATACCTCTCTTAACAGAATGAGACGCGAACCCCTTCATGAATGTTGCAACTTTATTATTCAACTATCCTGCCAGTTAGCGTAATGAAGCAGCCAATCATTGTGGTCGGCTGCTTCCGTGTGTTTATTGAACTATCGTTTCCCGTTAGTTCAATCACACCCTCTATTTTTCTCCAATTATTAGCTCTATCTGACGTATAAAACTCTCCGCCAGTTCTAGCTGTTTAGTTGCAAATTCCAAGTCTCCATGACCTGCAAGGGCAAAATCCAAATTACCTATTGTAGACATTAGTATACGTGCGGTTATTGCAAATCCAAAGGCTTTTAGATCAGTGCCATTATCGATATGTTCCAATATGCAGCTAAAGGTTGGCTCCTGAGTTCCACCGAATAATGCAAGATTACCAACAAATGAAGCTAGGTCCCAGTATGCGGGCATCAATGATACATCCTCAAAGTCCGACCAGACCCAACCCTCAGGACTTGGTAATAAGTTTCCTCTATGGGCATCTCCATGACACGGTATTAGTAAACTTGGTTCGAGCCGTATCTGTTCATCTACTCTTAGAAACACATTTAATAGTGCTTGTATACGCTGATCAGATTGTTTACTCAATCTAACAGCTGATTTATATGTCCGCTCCCAAACACCAAGCACAGGAAGCTCGTCAACGAAGTCTTTCATTGCTCTTGAAAGTCCATTTATCAGTTCAATGGCTTCACTGGGTGAAGGTGATTCCAATTGTGTGGGAGGAACATATTTCCAAAACGTCAACCATGTACCGCCAACATCGTACGGTCCTGCATTAGTCAGGTCAGTAGGTATTAACACGGGGGCTTTCTTGGATGCGAGGTGACGTGCAACCCTTAACTCTCGATCAAGTATCTTGTATGCGTTCTCTGCATCTTCTTTTGAAATGACAGTGGCTATTCGGGCCACAATCGGATGGGGAGCCAAGTAAATGATCAGGTTCCCACCATTACTAAGCTCAATAGGTGTTATGTCAGTTAATCCAGCTTTCTCTGCTATTAATAACACTTGTGAAATAAGTTTGCCTTTCTCTGACACTACAGCAGCTCCTTGATTAAGATATAAAAGTATCTTAGCACCATAGCTGTATTCCTCATAGGTACCAAACATTTAATAATCAACTATACTGCCAGTTAGCTTAACACAGATATGGAGCAGCTGCCGTAGCAAATTGCTCCTTGATTGTTCAACTATCGTTTCCCGTTAGCATTCCTGTAGAGCGCTAATTATCAGCTTTGCAAAAAAAGAAGCGCCTCAGTACGATGGAAGTACGCAACGGGTCATAGCCCTAAAAATTCCATCATCCAGGAGGACGCTCTACTATGAAGTTTAAATCGCAAGCGTGACAAAATCAACTCATTGAAAAAATTACTGCTCAGCATTTAGTTGTCGGGATCGACATCGCCCAGCAGATGCATTCGAGCTCAGGCAAATGGACGGGACAAATGAAGATTAGCAAACGCGGACGATCCCGCCTTCGCCGTTTCCTCTTCATGGCCACTATGAGTTTGGTCATGAACAATTCAGAGTTTCAAGCGATGAATGCCTACAATGTGCAATGCAAGAAGATGAAGAAAATGAGGTCCATTAAGGATACGAAACGAAAACATGATATTCAACAATAGTTTTTTTATCTTGTTCTTGAATTTTATTTTGAATAGAACTTCGAGTCATAATACATGTAAGTATTATGATTACAAGAATAGTCCTTCTCATATGATGCACCTCACCAATGGGATACTTTACTTTTCCCAAACCAATGAATAAGATGCGATGGTGATTTAACAATTCAGCCTGTGTTCATTGAACTATCGTTCTCCGTTTAGCGTAACAGTTTCTCTGTTGTATCTCTTGTTCTTTGAAATAATTACGATGAATAAAAAAGTTCTATTCCATTAATGGTATATGGAACTTTTTTATCTAATTTGCTATAACAATTTCCCCCTCATTTATTGGTTCCCCAAATCCATTAAGAAAAGTTGTTAAAATTTCTTCAGTTATAGTAAAAGCTGCATTAGCATCAAAACGTTGGCTACGTGTCTTGAGGCGCTTTCGCAATTCATCAGGGTGTACTTTCAGCTAAATAAGTTGTTTTTCCCGAACCAGCTATTCCACACATTACTACGACTAAAGAAGAATCCCCCCTCTCTTTCTCGACCAATCAAATAATCAATGCTCGATTTTTCAACCATATTTTATCCCTCCTAATTATCTATCTAAAACTCCGCTAAAAAAGTTACCTGAATTACATCACATCTTGTAAATAGATTACTCAATTATTCTGCCAGTTAACGTAATGAAGCTGCCCGATTATGCTGGCAGCTTCATACTGTGATTTAATTATGCTCTCGTATTCGTTAGGGAAGTTTCACATCTACGCGCCATGCAAATCTTCCCGTGCGATCACGATTCTGAAGCTATCACCCGTATCTTCCATTTCGTAAAGTTTGCACCTCGAATCAGGCATTTTGAACGGCTGGTGGAGGATTAGCATCCAGGTTCCTTCAAATGTTCGGAAAAGCATCCCGTGACCACTGTCTTCTTTCACTAAAGGGGGGAGTTGTTCCCAAGGACCTTCCAACTTTCCCGTTTTTGACCGCGCGATTGTCTGCACATAACTGCCCGACTGATAGCTCGACCAAAGCATGATCAGACAATCGCCTGAAGTTCGGTACAATTGGCATCCGTCCGTTACGTAAACACGAATGTTGTCGTCGGGCAGTACTTCTTCGTTTGTCCATGGTGCTTCTGAAGCATTGAACAGACGAATCGGATTTCCGACCGCTTCGGTTAAATCATCCTTTAATCGGACGCCTTCGATCGTACCGTCAATCGTCTGGATCCACTCATGACAATAAACCATCCACGGGGATCCGTCTTCTTCCACATATAATGTCCCGTCTAGCGTCATCATCGTTTCCGGCAGAACATGCCCCTCATCTTTCAACAACCTGAACGGTCCTTCCGGCGACTCGCTGACGGATATAACGGTACCTCTCCAATGCTTAGAAAACCCATTTACGGGCTCACCTTCTAGTCGCCTGTCATTATTGTGCAACGTGACGAACAAGTAGTAGCGCCCATTATACTCGTGGACTTCAGGCGCCCAAGCTCCATGCTGCGGATGGGCCCACACCCCGTCAGGGACGGTGAATACCACATATGGCCCTTCCCACTCGGATAAATTCGTGCTTTTGTAAGTGATGACTCCGTAGCGTTCCATTCCGTTCAACCTAGGTGCCCCTCCGGTATACAAGTAATAAACACCGGTACGGTTGTCAGCTAATACGAACGGGTCGTGTGCGGGAATATCGGCCAAACGGTGCCCCTTTTGCGGTTTATTTACATCGCAGGCGGCATTATAAATAGGCAACTGGAATCAACTCCTTCATCAAAACCATGGCTTTGCTCAAAGAAAGCAATTTTGAATGGATTTTGTATTTAATATATTCTCTTCACAATTTTGATTCCCTTCCATAATAGTGACCTTGTAACCACGTTAGCGTACCGTTATCCAACGAGGCTGCCGTTCTATGCCGGCAGCCTCGTCCCATCCTTTTTGTTCTACTCCTCCACAACGCCAAGCTCCTTATTCTTTTCCTTAAATCGCTCATTATGAGAGGAGACATAAGCCACTTTCGGCGCCTCAGGGTCCATATACAGCTTCGCGCTGTTCACAGCAAGTGCCGCATCCGTGAACGCCCCAGCGATAAGATTGAGCTTGCTGTCGTAGTTAGCGAAATCGCCCGCTGCGAAAATGCCCGGGAGGTTCGACTCCAGCTTCCCGTTGACAAACACATTCCAGTCATCCATCTTCAGGCCCCAGTCCTTGATACCGCTGAAGTCAGCTTTCAGCCCATGATTGACGATAACAGCGTCAACAGCAAGCTGTTCAGTCGTTCCAGACTCCAGATGCGCAACCGTTACACGGTCAATCATCTCCCCGTTACCGCTGAATAGCTGCGTAACCTCATATGGCGTCCTTACGTCAACAGATGATTCCTTCATTTTGACAATGTTTTTCTCATGCCCTCCGAATTGCTCGCGCCGATGCACGACCGTGACCTGCTCGGCGAGTGGCTCCAGCTCATTCGCCCAGTCAACCGCCGAATTGCCGCCTCCGGATATAAGCACGCGTTTTCCGCGGAATGGCTCCAGCTCCTGTACCGTATAGTGCAAGTTAGATACCTCATAGCGCTCCGCCCCTTCAAGCTCAAGCTTCGCCATCTTTAGAATGCCGCGCCCGATCGCCAGAATAATGGTACGCGTCCTGTGCTTCTCTCCCTCAGATGTCACCAGTATATAGGTACCGTCTTCCTGCTGCTCCATACCATAAACCTGCGTGCCGAGTACGATGGTTGGCTCAAAGGTCTGCGACTGCTGCTCCAATTGGCCAATTATCTTCTCACACAATATCGGCGTGACACCCCCGACATCCCAAATCATCTTCTCCGGGTAGATCAGCATGCGGCCTCCAAGCTGCTCATTCGCATCAATCACCTTCGTTTTCAAATCTCTCATTCCGCTATAGAAAGCAGCATACATCCCAGCAGGACCGCCGCCGATAATCGTGACATCGTATAATTCCAATTGCTCCGTCAACGTATTTCCTCCTGAACTTGTATTTGAGATTGATTCTCACTATAATTGTAGACTTCGATCTCTTCCAATATCAATGGACAAACTGTAAGGAGAATTTGTACAAACTTTGCAATTCGCGCACATCTTAGAAGCATTGATTAAGCAAGCGCATGCAAGATATCATCGATTTTTTTGATGTTGGAGATAACACCGTAATTCATCCATGTCATAAAATCCACCTCATATACGCGGTTGTTCCTTACAGCCGGAAGCGCGGACCATACAGGATGCTGAAGCAGCGCTCTCTCTTCACCTTCAGCCTGACTATGCCATTTATCAAATGTAACAAACAAATGATCAGCCGTTAGCATGGATAGCTCATCCAGCGTGAGCCTTGTCATTCTTGCAGAACTTTTCCCGGCCTCATCTTTCTGTATCCGGTGTGGAGACAAACCTAGGTCTCCATAAAGTACGGCTGTGGCAAAACCTCTCCCCGTATCCGTGTATTGATGAACGAAATCAGCTGATATTCGCAAAAATGCGACAGTCTCTCCGCTCATGCTGCTCAGCTTGGCGCGGGCCTCTCTTGCTTTTGCCTCGTAACCCGCGATCACTTCCTCGGCCCGCTCCAAGCGCCCGACATAATTGCCCACCATTCGAAGCAGCGACCTCCAATCATCGCTTTGCTCATCCAAAACACAAAGAGGAGATACGCTGCGGCATTGTACATATTCATTGTTCTGATAACGATCCCGCAAAATAATAAAATCGGGATTATACACAGACAGCGCTGTGAAATCTTCTCTGAACTCATCGAATGTCGGGACATGGTGAAGCGCTAAGTAATCCTGCTTCCCCCATTTAGCATGCGAATACTGCACAATCGGCAATATATCAAGCGCGACTAGGAAATCCTCCAAAAACGGAGCCGCCACCCTGGGCTGGTTGCGGTAGCTGCGTCGGAATTGTCCTGGCGATACGCCGACCATTTGCTTAAATCGTCTATTGAAGTAATATTCATTCGTGAACCCAGCTTGCTCCGCAATATCGGATAAGCGCTCTTCTCCCCGCATCAGCCGGCGTTTGGCTTGCTCGATCCGTACCCCATTCAAATATTGGAGCGGCACTAACCCTGTCTTTTCCTTAAACAGACGGGTATATTTCCAGCGGTCAATTCCCGCTAAGTCCGCCAGTTCCTCAACCGTCAGCACATTCCGGTAATGCTGCCGAATATGGCGAATGGATTGGTCAATGCCTTCCCATTCAGCTGAACCAAACCTGCCGCTTACTGCTCCATGGTCTTGATTCTGACTAATGAGCAGAAGGAGAAGCTCTTGAAAGCGGACATAACAATGAAAATGTCTCAGCTCTTCCTGCTCATGGGCGCAGCCATAAATATCCTCCATTAGCTCCAGCACTCTGGCAAACGGCGTGCAAGCCAGCTCCACCTTCTCTGGCAGCAATCCCTTCCCTCCTCTATCCTCATTAATCGATTGCAATCCGAATAGGAGCAAGTAGTAGGAAACGCCTTCGCCATCCGGCTCCAATGCGGCAGAAGCCTCTGGTTGTATCAAGAAGCACTTTCCCGTACCCATCGCAAGCGCCTCGCCTTTCATATGAATGCTGCCCCTTCCCCTCGTTACAATGAGCAGCGCATAGAAGCTTTCAGGTAAATCCGGTTGATGATCACGCTGTGCATTCCTTATGAACCGGATCGTATGCAGGCTATATTGAGCGGCAGGAGCCGTAATAATAAGTTCGCTGTTGTGTTCTTCCATCGTTGAAACCCCGTTCCAATAATGAGAATGATTATCATTATTTATTGTAACGCAAAAAGAGCGGCTCTTCAACCATAGTTGAAAAACTGCTCTCTTTGGAATTAAAACGGCTAGTAATACGTTGCCTATTATGATCGAACCGTTAAGGAGCCAACAGTTTCAGCAATTCGTCCATTTTTTTGAAATTCGCTGTGATCGCGCCCGTTTGCCAATAAGATCTTTCAACCGGATACACATGGCCTTCCTTTACAGCAGGAATTGATTTCCATATTGGACTATCCAGCATTTCCTGCAAAGCTTTGGCGTTCTCCTCATCCTCCCAAGTTCCGTTGGAAGGGAGCAGCACGATATGATCCGCCCCAAGTTCTGGTAAGGATTCCTGAGCCAATACCATATTGCCCTCAGTCATCGCTTGGGCATAAGCAGGCGCTTTGAGCTCCAAGTCCGTATAAAGGAGTTCACCGATAAATATGTTTTGGGTGCCAAAAATATTGATGGAATGGTCAACCACATTCATCCGCAGTACGACGAGACTCTCATCTCCAAGCGCCGATTTCAGCTCCTCTTTCACTTCGCTGATCCTACTCTCGTAGTCTTGCAATACCTGCTCGGCCTTCTCTGGCAATCCCAATAGATCCGCAATCACCTTCAACGTTTCACGGGTATCGGACAGCACCTCATTCGTAATGTGGAAGGTAGGCGCAATCTTAGAGTAATTCTCATACTGGGCTGCATCTCCCTCTCCGGCAGTTATAATCAAGTCAGGCTCAGATGCAAGAAGTGCCTCGATGTTGCCGGTCACGTCTAACAAAGGAACCTCTAACCCGAGATAGTCCTGCTTGCCCCACATTGGGTTATAATATTGCACGATCGGTGTCACGCCAAGGGCTACCAAATAATCCTCGCGATATAATGCGGTTACGCGTTTCGGTTGTACCGGTATTTCTACCTCTCCGAATTGATCCGTGACGAGTCTTTTTTCCGCTTCCGCAATTCCTGCTTGGCTATTCGTACTCGTTTCTGTCGTTGCTGAAGGCTGCTGTACCACAGTATTCTCCGTTTGATCTCCCTCAGCGCCGCATCCAGACAGCATGATCGCTGCGGATAACAACAATATGTATCCTGCTTTTACTAATCCACGCAAAGCCATGACCGTACCCTCTCCTATGTCCATTCGTTTTTGTAAATTCGAATAATGATTATCATTATCATTCACATAGGCTCGATTGTATCGCACAACCATTACTGTTCTCAATGCATTTTCTGAACAAAAGTATTTATACAAACTCGGCAGTTGCTTAATGCAGGGTTTCATAAATCTGATTTAATACCGCTTTAGCTAAACGGTTTTCGTTCCTCTCGGTCAGTGTTCGCTCATCAAGTTCTAGTCGTTCATTAAGCTCATTCGCAGATTCTATCCACAACTTATCCATGACTAACGAGCTCCAATTGAATATTACTTTGCTCGTTTTTGGGCGTGTGAACCCAATTGAAATGATAAAACCATCCTACTTTTTCCGTAATTTACTTACTGCCCAGACACAAAGCAAGTACAATAAAAATGTGAAAATTGCTCCTACTAGATAAACAGGCCAACTGAGATGGAAAATTACAAAGTAACTCTTTTGATACTGAAAATCCTCAGGCGTCCTTGAAATTATATACCCGACAAGCAGGAAAATAAGGTAAGGGGTTGATAAGCTAAGCGTAACACCCAATAAGCTCTGCCTTTTTGTAAGCTTCATGCCAATTTCATCCTATCTGTTTAAATTAGTACACCATGCCTTGTCCGTGCATCAATAGAACCGGAAGCACTGCTTCCGTATCGCATGGTCATTTTCCACGGAATCTACCGTATACGTAATAGGCTCCTGAGCGGACATTAAGTCCCCCAGCCGAAGAAGAAACCTCCATATTTTGGCACAACCTTATTATATCGTTTACTACGATATACTCTACTTTTTGTTGAAAAAAAAAGACTGTCGACAAAAATGTCGGCAGCCCGCTGTCGATCTGTTATCATCCCCACTAACTTAGTCTATTTTAGTCGCATAGGTTCTTTTCGTTTCCACCATCAAGGAATCAAGAATAGCGCAAAAAGATTATGCAATCTTCCTTACGGCGAACCATAGTTCAACGTAATTAAGTCCGTTTCCTCCGCCGTAGATTTCAAATTCCATTCCATCGGCTTGCTCATATCCTGCCGTCGGCAGCCATTCAGAATAAAATCGGCGGTATAACGTCTCGATAATATTATCAAATTCTTCCCCTGTAAACGGATCTGATGGGAATATTGCCCATGTTTGCGCCGGAATCGTTATTATCGTGTATCCGTTTGTTTCACTGGATTCGCTTTTAAATGCACACAGCATATACGGAAAAGTATCATTTCCGGTTTTTCTATAGCTGCAAGCCGCATGCACCTTATACAAATCCCGGCTCGCAAAATAGGGCAAGTCGCCCGCACTGGCAGCAAGTCTCTCAACCTCGCCATTCGCGTGGCATTGCTTCCACAATTTGGCTGGCGTAGTCGGTGCTTCACCGCCTCCGTTTGTTTGAAACACCTTTTCGATTCCAAATACTTGGAAAGCTTCCTTTGTTTCGATACGATAATTCATCGCCTCTGCCCCTTTAATTGAAATAAGGAAGGAAAGCCGTGGATAGGCTTTGAGCGCGATTCCCTCTTGACGGGCCATTGCCGGATTGACACCATGCAGCAATTGAAAAGCTCTCGCGAAAGATACCGGGGATTCATAGCCGTATTTAAGGGCAATTTCAATAACCTTCGCATCGCTGTTTTGCAATTCAATTGCCGCAAGGGTAAGTCGTCTGCGCCGTATATATTCCGCGAGCGTTACATTTGTAATGAATGAAAACATTCTTTGATACTCATGCGACGAACAACAAGCTTGGCGTGCAACTTCAGTCAGTTCAATTTCACCGGATAAATTCATTTCGATGTAATCCATTGCCCGGTTCATCCTCGCGAGCCAATCCATCTGATTCCCTCCTTTCAATCGAAGTATAGTGCAGCTGCAGCCTCGTATCGCAACTATTTGTGCACAACTAAGTTGTCTATTTGGAACTGCAAAAAGTGTGTTCCACACGCTGAACAGACTGTTGTCGTTGAGCTATATTATGAAGTCGGCGTACGATTTTCATTACCCTACCTTGGCACCATGAGAAAGCGAAAACAATACTGATTGCTCGCTATCCATTCTCATACCGGTAATAATGAGTGTTTTAAAATCCACTCCTTCCATTTTAGCCCCTCTTACATCAGCACCCTGTAACTTTGCTTTTGCCAATATCGCCATAGTCAGATCACAATCTCTTAAATCAGCCTTTTCTAAATTGGCTCCCGACAAGTCTGCTTCATAAAATTTAACCCCGCGTAAATCCTGTCTCACTAGTCCGACATGTCTCAAATTTGTATATGACCAGTCTCCTTGAGAAATGGTGATCCCATCCATATTCGATCCCGAAAAATCCGAACCCGTCATTTTGCATTCTTCAAATTTCGAAACAAAAAGATTAGCTCCGTTAAAGCTGCAGTTCTCAAATGCTGTTTCTTTATGAATAGAACCATTTAACGAGGCTCCGCGAAAGTCACACTCAATAAAACGGCAGTTGCTGGATGTTATCTCCTCCAGTGATCCGTTAGAAAACGAGCAACGATTAAATGTACAGCTTATTAGCTCACCGTACCTTAAATCTTGTGTGCCAAAGTTCACTTCTGTATATTTTTGATTGCTATATTGAAACATAAGATGCCTCCTGTTATGGTTAGCTATTTTTTCAATATAGCATATGGCTGTCAAGTACCTGTATGGTTTCAACTAAAAGTCAAGCTCTTTATTTTTTTCAATCCCTATTAAACATCAGCGCAAAATTTAGCTCAAAGAGGCTTCCGTTTCATGCCGGCAGCCTGGTTTTGTTTACGAGACATTTAAATCCTCCTATATGTCAGCTCATCCTCAGTGCTATTACAGTTTCTTTAAGCCTACAATGTTATCGTACCGAATCAATGTGTAATTCTTCTCAGCGGAGCATTTTCGAAAGCGATCAACTGAAATGCAATCCGCCGCGAATAGGAATAAGGTTTATTGTATACTAAAAGAAAAGTACTGAGAAATGTACCGTTGATACACCACCCGCTCCTTTGCAGATGATTGCATAGGCGTTGCCAGAAATAAAGGGGATGAAGTACAGACATGAACGTTAAGGAAGACGATCTTAGTTTACAATATAGGAATACGCACATGATTAAGCTTGATATCGGTGAGCACTGCCGCCTAGGGTCAATCGACTTTCACCGTTTCGGGGTCAGTCCAGACTGCGACCTTTTATTGAAGGAAGATGACGGTAGCGGCACTTCCCATATATTAGCCGGAGATATGTTCTATCTGGCAGCCGGCTGCTCCGCATCGCTTCGCAGCAATACGTCATCCCGCACACGAATCGTCGTTATCGAATTTCAATGCAAGGATGGGCAAGGTAATTTTGCCCCAATCGGCAATCGGCAGGCAGCGGCTTCATTCCGCATTCCCCAGATGAAAAACTGGCTGCACGCCTTCACGTCGGACCTGCAGCCAGGCAGCCTCGCGGAGCGATGGCAGCTGCAAGCGCGACTGTATGCGATAGCGGCGGAATTCGTGAAGTCCTCGTCCGCGCCTGACCATGCAGGGGCATACGAAGCCGAATTGAATACCTATATCGAGAAGACGAAAAGAATGATTCACAGCAGCTACGATTCCGCGCTGGATATGGAGAGCCTGGCGCGCGGATCGGGCGTTGGGGCAAGCCAATTCTACCGGGCTTTCAGGGAACGTTCGGGGCTGAGCCCGCTGAAATACGTCATATCGACACGGTTAAATGCGTCGCTCCGCCTGCTTGCGGATCCGGCTGTTTCAGTGTCTGAAGCGGCGCATTCCGTCGGGTACTCGGACGAATATTATTTCAGCCGGCTTTTCAAGAAGCAGATGGGACTCGCGCCTATCGAATACGCTTCAAAAGCGCAGGTCGCGATCGCCAATCTGAGCGCGATCTTCACGGGCGACTTGCAGGTGCTCGGCATTACGCCTCGCGTCAATGTGCCGCGCGACTGGCATTTGGATCCGAGCCTTAAGAAAAGCTGCATTGAAGCCATTAGAAAAGCGAAGCCGGACCGTATCCTTTCCGGCCCTATTCCAGAGGAGCTGCTAACGGAGCTCAGCCGAATCGCTCCCGTATCCGTCTATCACTGGCGGACTTATTCATGGAAGAAACGGCTGCTCGAATTCGGGCGATTGCTCGGGATTGCGAGCGTCGCGGAACGGTGGCTGACGGAGTTCGCCCGCAAGACCGATAATGCCCGCAAGCTTGTCATCGCCAAATACCCGAATTCGCCGTTCCTGCTGATCGGCGTTCGCAGGGATGAGATGTGGATATACGGCTCCCAGCGGCGAAAGTTCACCGATCTGATGTACGACGAGCTAAGATTTGCCTCTCCTCCCGCGGTCGATACGATCGGTTTCCACGGCATCGCGAGCCTAAGCGAGGCGGTCGACCTCGGTTCCGGCAATGCGATTTTCTTGATTGAGTATCCGGCAACCGATGCCGACGTAGCCGCGCTGGAAGGAGAATGGAGACTGCTTAACGATCCATCCTCACATTTCTTCTCCATCCGCATGCATGGGCAGTTCCTGTATAATGCAGCGATGCACGAGCAGCTTGTCGACCAGACGGTCGCGCTGCTGCAAGCCAGTGCAAATGGCAAATAGAAAAATCCATTCAGAAATCGGAAAATCCATTCCGGTTTCTTTTTTTATGCTGTAAGATAGGTAGCTGTAAGTGGTTATGATAATCATTATCAATTACAATCTTTGAAAAAGAACGAAGGAGAGCCGATGAAACTCACTTACTTATGGATCGTCTTTCTTGCATTGTCGCTCGTCTCCTTGTTCGTAGGCGTTACCGACTTGCGTCCGTGGGATCTATTCTCGATGACCGAACAACAAGCGCAGGTCATGCTTGTAAGCCGTATTCCCCGCTTGGTCAGCATATGGCTTGCGGGCATCGGCATGAGCGTCGCCGGCTTGCTCATGCAGCAGCTCGCGCGCAATAAATTCGTGTCGCCTTCAACAGCCGGCACGACCGATGCAGCCAGTCTCGGCGCACTTTTGTCCATTCTGCTCGTGCCGGACGCTCCGCCGATTATGAAGATTTCCATCGCGTTCGCGTTCGCGCTGCTCGGTACATATGCGTTCATGCGAATACTGGACCGCATTCAATATCGCGAGCCTATCCTAATCGCGCTCATCGGCCTGATGTTCGGCAGTGTCATAGGTGCGGCCACAACGTTCCTTGCGCTTAAGTACGATCTGCTGAACAGCATCAACAGCTGGCTGAACGGCGACTTCTCGGTCGTGTTGAAGGGGCGTTACGAGATGCTTTACTTGAGCATACCCGTTATCGCCATTGCCTACCTGTTCGCCAATCGGTTCACCATTGCCGGCATGGGGGAGCATTTCGCGACGAATCTCGGCTTGGCTTACCGAAGAGTTGTCCGAATCGGGCTCATTATCGTAGCGCTCGTCTCGACGGTTGTCCTGCTGACGATCGGCTCGCTGCCTTTTCTCGGGCTCATCATTCCGAACATCGTCTCACTATATAGAGGCGACGACCTAAGGAGCAGCCTACCGCATACAGCCCTGCTCGGCGGCGTGTTCGTGCTCGCCTGCGATATTATCGGACGCGTGGTCATCTTCCCGTACGAAATTCCGATTGGATTGACTGTCGGCGTGCTCGGAAGCGCGATCTTCCTCTATTTGCTGCTAAGGAGACCATCATATGCGTGAACTTTGGAAACTTCTGCTGCTCGGCGCGCTTACTATTGGACTAATCACCGTCTTTTTGACGATTGACGCTGCCGGCAATTGGGACTATGTGCTGCCGCGAAGAGCGCGCAAGATCGGCGCGATCGCGCTGACGGGCGCGGCGATTGCTTATTCGACCGTCATGTTCCAGACGCTGACAAACAACAAAATTTTGACGCCCAGCCTCATCGGGCTCGATTCGCTCTACCTGCTGCTGCATACCGCCATTGTATTCGTATTCGGCTCAACGGCATTTACGACCTTCGGCAAGCACGAGCAATTCGCGCTATCAGTCGTACTCATGATCGCCTTCGCAATGCTGCTGTTCCTGGTGCTGTTCCGCATACAAGGAAGATACCTGTACTTCCTGCTGCTAGTCGGCATCATATGCGGCACCTTCTTCTCCAGTGTATCGTCGTTTCTGCAGATGCTGCTCGACCCGAACAACTTCCTGCTCGTACAGGACAAATTGTTCGCGAGCTTCAATAACGTGAACGCCGATATTTTGCTGCTGGCGGCAGCGCTTTCGATTGGAGCGGTTGCATTCTTTCATCGCGAATTCAAGTACTTAGACGTGCTTGCGCTCGGCAGGGAACATGCCGTTAATATTGGTGTACCGTACGACCGAACCGTTCGCAGGATGCTCATATGCGTCGCCGTGCTCGTCGCCGTATCGACTGCACTTGTCGGTCCGATTACATTCCTGGGGCTGATCGTCGCGAACGTTGCCTACCGCGTCGCCGGCACGTTCCGTCACAGCGTCATCATCCCTGCGGCTGTACTCATTAGCGTAGCGGCGCTCGTCGGCGGGCAGCTCGTCGTTGAGCGGGTATTCACTTTCTCCACCTCGCTAAGCGTCATTTTGAATTTCATCGGCGGCGGTTACTTTCTCATCTTGATGCTGAAGGAGAACAAAACATGATTAACATACGCGGCGTTACAAAACGATACGGCCAGCAGCACGGCATCCATGACATAAACGTCCAAATCGCCAAAGGCCGCATTACATCGCTTATCGGACCTAACGGCGCAGGCAAGAGCACGCTGCTGTCAGTCATGAGCAGGCTTGTCCCGATGGATGTCGGTGAAGTGAGCATTGACGGGCTGGACGTCAACAAAACGGACAGCGAACGGCTAGCGCGAACCGTATCGATCCTAAAACAGACGAATGACATCAATGTCAGGCTGACCGTCGAGCAGCTCGTCGAGTTCGGACGGTTTCCTCACTCAAAGGGCAGATTGACAAGCGAGGACAAACAGCGTGTCGAGGAGGCCATCCGCTATTTGGAGCTTGGGCCGATGCGCAAGCAATATCTCGACCAGCTAAGCGGCGGACAGCGCCAGCGCGCGTTCATTGCGATGGTCCTTGCCCAGGACACCGAGTACATTTTGCTCGACGAGCCGCTCAACAATCTCGATATGAAGCATTCCGTGCAAATCATGAAGGTGCTGCGGCGTTTAACGGACGAACTTGGACGCACAGTCGTGCTTGTCCTGCACGACATCAACTTCGCTTCCTGCTATTCAGACGCTATCATCGCGATGAAGGACGGACAAATCGTCCATGAAGGCCCGACCGGCCAGATGATCGATGCTTCGGTTTTGAGAGACGTCTACGACATGGATATTCCGATTCACAACATTAACGGTAACAACATTTGCGTTTATTTCTCATGAATCAATCAGGAAATAAGCGATTCCTGTATGAAGATATAACAATCTAATATAAAGAGGAGCGACCATCCATGAAGAAATCATTTGTAACCATCATCCTTACACTCGTGCTTGCAGTCATCGTGTCCGCTTGCGGCGGCAATAACGCCAACAATAGCAGCGGAGCGACGAACGTACCTACCGACGTATCTACCGAAGCGCCGACTGAATCGCCAACCGCGCCTGCCGAAGTGACGATTACGCATTCTCTCGGCACAGCCACCGTCAAATCGAATCCGGCCAAAGTCGCCGTCTTTGACTACGGCGTACTCGATACGCTTGACAAGCTCGGTATCGAGGTTGCGGCCGTGCCGCAAGATAATCTTCCTTCTTACTTGGAAAAATACAAGGATAGCAAATATGAAAATGCCGGCACCTTGTTCGAGCCGGACTTCGAGAAGCTAAGCGCGCTGGGGCCTGACGTGATCTTTATCGGCGGCAGAACATCGGAAGCTTACGAGGAATTGAATAAAATCGCCCCTACGATTCTTGTGTCGATCGATTATGCAAGCTATGCGCAATCGTTCGAATCCAATATGAAGATGATCGGCCAACTGTTTGGCAAGGACGCCGATGTTGCGGCAGAGATATCCGCCATTCAAACGGCAAGCGCCGATCTTAGCGCGAAAGCGGCGAACGCCGGCAAGGCGCTCATCCTGCTTACGACAGGCGGCAAAATCTCTGCGTACGGTCCAGGCTCCCGTTTTGGCATCATCCATGACGTGCTTGGCTTTGTCCCTGCCGATGCGGCTATCAAATCTGACACTCATGGACAAAGCGTATCCAACGAGTACGTACTGGAAACAAATCCGGACATCCTGTTTGTCGTCGACCGCGATTCCGTAGCTGGCGGCGAAGGCGCTCAGCCTGCGAAGCAAGTGATCGAGAACGATCTGATAAAAAATACGAATGCGTACAAAAACAATAAAATCTTCTATCTCTCCCCTGGATACTGGTACTTATCCGGCGGCGGCCTGATCTCCGCTAAGGAAATGATAAACGAAGCAGCAAAGGCGGTGGAATAATTATGCTAGTACAGACAAGAACGATTGTTGTAAAGCCGGGTAACGCCGATAAGGTCGTTGGGCGTTTCAGCGGTCCTGGTCCGCTGGACGAACGTGAGGGGTTGCTTGATATCACGGTCATGGTCAATAAGAAGGCGAAAGAGCACGAAGAAGTAGTGGTTACTATCCGGTGGGAGTCCATTGAAGCGTGGAAGAACTGGGAGAAGAGTCCCGAGCATATTAATGGTCACCGGCAGAACCGCGGCCAGTCGGCACCTGACTACGTGATCAGCACCGACGTCAACTTCTACAACGTCAAAGCCGTTAAGTCAGGCGGTCAGCTTCGCACCTTCGAAGGCGAGTAAGCCATAGCCGATTCTTGCATGCCTATCTGTTTCAAATGCCCTGGCAGCCGCCCGGGCATTTGCTTTCCTTTAGCTTCTTAAGACAGGTTAAAAGTTTAAGACCCGTAAGATGGACTCCTCCTTCACGAGGTGTCCATTCTTACGGGTCTTTATTTTATTTTAAGAACTATTTTTTCGAACGTTTTTTGGAAGATGTTTTAACATTTTTTCCGCGTTTCACGCTCGAAACCATAACATTTTTCTCTGTATGCGTGTAATAATGCTGATAGACAGGACAACAATGATGCTGCTTTACCGTTTCAATATTTTGAACGACATTCACGATCTGAGGATGGTAGTAGTTCTCGTATTGCGTAATTGGAGGATCATAAATCGTCTGCGTTGGACAATCGGGACAAAAGCCAGCATCGGTCATGCCGCCTACGTTGCCCAAAGTATCGTAATTATTTCGGTTCACAGTAATTATCCCCTTCCTGTTTTGGAATACACCTTATTGTATTCACAGTGAGGCCATACGACCTGTACGCTTGACATGGAAGGCGATGGCCTGCCGGGTTTCCGCGGTTAGGAGAGCGGGAGAGTTACCGTGTACCGGTTACGCCTTGTGACATTATTGTTTAAAAGCTTTGATGTTTCGTCTAGCTTTCTTAAAGCTTTAAATTAGAGAAAACCTGATTTCGACCATTTTGTTTTGCTTTATAAAGGGCTAGGTCCGCTTGCTCGATGATATCGTCCTGATGGCTCTTCGATAAAGATGCAACACCGATTGAAATCGTAATATTAATTCTTTTTCCATCATTTAATTCAAATGGATGGTCCTGTACGGCAAGTCTGATTCGCTCTGCGATAACAAGTGCATCGTGGTGAGGAGAATCAATAAGCAATATTGAAAACTCCTCTCCTCCGATACGAGAGATGACATCAAAATTGCGAGATGTGACTTTAAGCAGCTCTCCTACCTGTTTTAATAAAATATCGCCGTTTGGATGCCCATAAGTATCATTCACTTTTTTAAAATAGTCGATATCAACCAGCATTAACGTTAGTTCCTGATTTTTATCTATTGCATTGGATAACCTCTTATTGAACAAAAGGTCAAACATGCGGTGATTATTCAATCCAGTTAAATAATCGACTGTCGCATCCCTTTCCATTCGCAATGAATAACGCTTTGCTTTTTCCAAAAACAGGGCAAGATGCGCAGAAAACAATCCTCCTGCAGATATCATCAAGACGTATAAGACCGTTGGACTAAGCCCATGTCTTCCTAAAATCATGAAGAAAACGATTGAAGTTAGTACATTGCATATCAGCAGTGAATATACCCATTTTTTCCAATAAGAAAAGCCCATGCTGCAAACAATGCCTACACCAAGAGCAATGAGCATCGTATTCCAGGTGGCAATCAATGTATCCGTGGTAATAGAGCCAAAAGCAAATAAACGCATCAAACTAATAATAATTCCTGTTATTAAGGCTGGAACGATACCGCCCGCAAGAGCCGTGAGAATCAACGCTAGCTGCCTAAAATCCAGAATGGTATTATCAAAACTTACTGTAAAAATAATAAGCAGGGTACCTAACAAACCGCCTATCAATCCGATTATAAATTTTCCGGACCAGCTTAGCGGTTCACCAAGGCCTCTTTTCTTGAAAAATACTTGACTAGTCATAAATAAAAATGCTGTAACAATAGCAAAATTAGCGATTATGTCTTGGAAAGTATCAAAAATAACTACTCTCATAATTATCTCCTTATAGAACACCCGGAAACTCCGCGCAGTATAGTCTTGATGTAGCTGTTAGCCATCTTACACAACTTTTTTAGAAACAAACAATAATAATAACATCAATAGTAAAAAACGGATACAGGTAAAAGAAAAATCATTATTAACAAGCTGCTGTACGTTACCCTGCCGTTAGCTTCATAAAGAAAGAGAGCAGTTCAACGTGAACTGCTCCTTGTAGGTTCAACTATATTGAGCGACCAATCGAAATCGTTATTTTAACTAGAAACCGCATCATAAGAAGGAACAAACTTCTTCAACAACGCCATACACATGATATAAATTCGATAACCAATGAATCCGCCTAATGAATTCAGAATGACATCGTCTATATCGAAGCTTCCAACATGCAAAAGCATTTGTGAAACTTCTAAAATAACAATAACAATCACTAGCAATAGAACGAAGCGATTAAAATTCCGGTTTTTTTTTGAAAAGTACGGCGAACTAAATCCTAACGGTATAAACAATAAAATATTTCCGAAGAGGTTGTTAAACCAAGTGTTAAAACTGTAATGTTCATACCTTGTAATATACGTGGCAATTGTTTTAAAAGGTATGACATTGTAGTCGTAACCGCTATGACGGTAATTGCCATTCAACAACATGAATAACCTGTGATCCAAAAACAACGTCTTCACGACGAACAAAACATAAATGATAAACAATCCAGCCATAACGACTCTTGTGAATAATCTAAATAACCTCATAAACTCCCCTTTGCCACTCTATCGATTTATTAGAAACAGACGCTTTAGTTAAGGGGATGGTTGCACATTTCGTTAAAATGATCAAAGCGCATTTAGCGGCTTCTGAACGCAAAAGAGGATTGATAGGCGTATCCATCAATCCTCTTTTCTCTGGCAATGGCCTCATGACCTGACTGCCAGCATTAGCGTAATCGCCACGGCTAACAAAGGACTGCCTGCGATCAAGCATTAATCCGCTAAAATCGTGTCAATGCGCTGTATAACCTCTTTCGTCAGCGTAAGCTCGCTTGCTTTGCTATTTTCCACTATCTGATCCGGACGGCTGGCTCCGACCAAGGCGCTGGCGACGTTTGTCTGGCGGAGCACCCAAGCGATGGCAAGCTGCGCGGTAGAGAAACCAAGCTCCCCTGCCAATTCTTTCAGCTGATCCACGCGGGATAGATGCCAATCGCTCAAATAACCTCCGATGTACATATTAGAGCTTGCGTCCAGCGCCCGGCTGCCCTGCGGCTTTCCTGCTTCCCCTCGGCTGTATTTTCCCGTAAGCACGCCCTGGGCAAGCGGCGAGAACACGACCTGGCTTATGCCGTTACGTTCGCCCAGCGGAATGATTTCCTTCTCGATTGCGCGGTGGAACATATGGTATTGCGGCTGATTAACCACGATGCGGTCAAGCAAATATTTATCCGCTACCTGCAGCGCTTCCTGCATCTGCGCAGCCGTCCACTCGCTTACGCCGACATAAAGCACTTTGCCGGAACGGACAAGATCCTCTATCGTGCGAAGCGTCTCCTCCACCGGCGTATTCGAATCAAAGCGATGACAATAATAAATGTCGATATAATCAAGGCCAAGCCTTTTCAAACTGGCATTCGCCTGTTCCAAAATATGCTTGCGGGACAATCCGCGATCGTTCGGGCCCGACCCCATTTCACCAAACACCTTCGTCGCAATGACGTACGACTCGCGGGCATAGCTCCGCAAAGCCTCTCCGACGACCTCCTCGGCTTTTCCGCGCATGTATACATTGGCTGTATCGAAGAAATTGATGCCTAAATCATAGGCCTGAGCGATCGTTTCGGCTGCCGTTCCGTTATCAACCGAATTTCCGTACGTTAACCAGCTTCCAAGACTGATTTCACTTACCTTTAAGCCTGTTCTTCCGAGATTTCTATATTTCATGTCAACCTCCGCTGCTTTTATTATTTTAGCTGTTCATCCCAAAATGTTCGTTTTTTCTACTATTGGCGGGTTTTAGATGATAGATCTGCGATCCATGAGATTTCGCGCTTCAGCAGGCTCAAAAACTCCGAGTGCAGCAAGCCCTCTTCGCGGTGGGCAGGCGTTACGCAGCTCACTCTTCCGCTGCCATAGGGATGGCGCCAGCCTGCAATGGATTCCCCGTCTTCCGAAGAAGAGCGCAGAAAAACCTCCGTGTTCTCCTCGTCGCAATGGACAAAATAATGCTCATCCGCAAAGGCAAACCGCTCCTGCTGTCCGTTGTCCGCTGCAGCATAGCTCACCTGCTTGTTCTGCTCGGGATGCGATAGAAAATAACCGCGCAGCATCTGCGTATAGCTGCTATCCGGCGGATAGGAAGCTAACCCGGAATGCCACGCCAACCAGCCTCCGCCATTTTCCACGTATTGGACGATCTGATCCGATAGTGCCGGCGTCATCCATTTCAAATCCGGCTGTTCAATGGGGGCCACACGGTCCTCAGCGAACAATGCGACGGCTGCCGGTTGATTGCGGAGCTCGCAGATGAGTTGATCCGGATGGTTGACAAAATGCACCTGGAGCTCCGATGCCTCGATCAGCCCTGCTAACGCTTTAAGCAGCGATTCTCTGGCGAGCTCCTCCTTGTGATAGAAATCGCCGACGAGCGCGACGAGTGTTTTCATCCTGCGCCTTCCTCCTCGTTCATGCGGTTTAGATTACATTTTCATCGGCACCCCGGTATGGTCGATAAACAGAGCATCCGCTTCGGTTTTCCGTTCTGCGAGGTCCAGGATACCGGCAGCGGATACGGTCGCATCGCCTGGAGCCTGGTCTCCGCCCATATCCGTTCTAATCCAGCCCGGATGGAGCGCATGAACGATAATTCCTGACGGCGCCAGCTCCTTGCGAATCTGAGCGGAGAACATATTCAGCGCCGACTTAGAAAGCGCGTAGGAATAGTCCCCGCCGTATGCGCCGGCAAAGCTGCCTGCCTCCGAGCTAATATTAATGACGCACGGCCTCTCCCCTTTGCGGAGCAGCGGCAAGAAATGCTTCAGAACGACTATAGGACCGTATAAGTTCGTTTGGAAGGATTGCTCTACCTGCTCCATATCAAGCTGTTCGAGCTTCTGGTCTCGGCCAAGCAATATGGCTGCGCTGTTAATGACAGCGTCAAGACTTTGAATGCGGCTTCCGACTTGCTCAAAGGCATAACGGACCGAGTTCTCGTCAGTAACATCAAGCGGCACTATCGTTACCTGGCCTGGAAAAGCCGTAATCAGCTCCTGCAGGCCACCGGCAGAAGAACCTGGACTGCGAACCCCGGCCAGCACATGATGTCCCCGCTTACAAGCCTCGGCAGCAAGCGCAAGGCCTAACCCACGATTTGCACCCGTAATCAATATGTTCATATGATTTATTACCTCCTATCAATCTAAGCTTTTTTTGCCGCGTTGCTGAACAAACGGCTGCTACTTTTTGTCGTTCTCCAGCAGCTCAAGCATGATTTTTAATTGTTTAAAGGAGTCCATATAAGCGTATCGTCCGCCTGTATATTCCCCTTTTTGTACCAAGGCCATACCTTTCTTTTCCATTGCAGCAACCTTTTCTTTCATCCCATCCACCACAAAAGCAATATGATGAGGACCTTCACCGTGCTGGTCAAGATGCTCCCTCCATGTGCTTGGGTGCTCATCCGGCTCGATTAGCTCAAGCTGCAAGGCTCCCATGTCAAAAAATGCAAGCTTCGCGCGCGCCACCGACGGCTCTCCGTTATATTCAGTCTGCGCTTTGTCTACCGTATCGGTCCAGAACCAAGCCGGCTTCTCCACGCCAAAAAAATCGGCATAGGCCAGCGACGTTTCTTCGATGTCCTTCACCAATAATCCAATTTGCGTAATCGTGCGTGTTCCCAGCACATTGCTGTCCATGCCCATCTCTCCCTATTCGTTTTTTATGATAGAATTCGTTTTTTCTATTCGTAAAAAGCAATATTGCCTTCTGCTATACATGCACGAAATACTACTCTCTTACAAAAGCTACATGCCGATCACCCCTCTCGCTAATGTTAACCGCATCGCATGAACGCGCGTTCATTTTGCAGAAAAGAAAGTAGAAAGAGCTGTCATATTATACACATACCGTCTATATGAAAAGCACCGATATACTCTATTTTCATTTTCGTATACCGTTATTTGCAGCCAGCTTCCGAATGAAAGCCCGTTATTGCGGAGCAGCTTTCCTGCCCAGATTGACGCCTCGGCTCTCTCGCTTTGCTTCGCCTGGCACTCCGACCGGAGAAAGACTGCACACAAACACTTTAACAGGAAAATCTCCATCTATTTTGCGCGAAATAGCGGTTTATCTAAGTTTAACTGGAAATTTTCCCTTTAATAATAAGTAAACCGCTGCAAACTGGAATAATCAGCTGCATTAGCAGGAGAAATTCCCGTTATACCAAGCGCATCCATTCCGTTCCGTTCAGCACCGTTTGCCTTTCCAGCCGTTATTCTTCTAATGCGCCTAACACCAAACCGACTCTCCTGCTAGCATAGGCTTGTCAGAAACCCAGAAACCCACAACTCTACATCCCCCAATCAGGCTGTCGTTACGCTCTGACAGGAATCCCTAACGATCAGCTGGGTTCCCGCTGCGGAAGCTTGGAATGTATCCGTGCCGCGCTCGATGCTGGTGATCAAGGTTTTCGTCAATTGGTCCATCATGTCGGCAAAATCAACCTTAATCGTCGTTAAGGGAGGGCTGTGATGCTCGCTCCGGAAATGATCGTCAAAGCCGATGACGGACACATCCTGCGGCACGCGGATACCAGCCTCCTTCAAAGCGCGAACCGCTCCAAACGCTACACTGTCGTTCGCGGCAAATAGCGCCGTAGGGAGCTCGGTCCCCGCTTTCAGAAAATCCTTAATGGCCCTATAGCCGCTCGCCTCGTTAAAATCGCCCGGTAATATCCACTCCGTGTTAACGGGCAGGTTATGCCGCTCCATCGCAGTCTGAAAGCCCCGCCGCTTGGACGGTCCTGAATATCGGTTCATATCCCCGTTGATCATGCCGATCCGGGTATGCCCCAAGCTGACTAAATAATCGACGGCCTGGCCTACGCCGGTTTCATTGTCGAAGTTGAATACGATCCGGTTCGGCTCTGTACGGCCGGGTACATGCTGGTCAACGATCGCAACCATGAAGCCTTCCGTGATCAGCTCTTCGATTAGCGGTTCATGATTGGCTGCTCCGATAAATACCCCTCCATCAATTCTACGCTGGTAGAAGATTTCCTTAATGGTTCGGATTTCCTCCTGCTCTTTCAGATCCCGCACGATATGCGTCAGCACATAATAGCCTTGGGAAGAAGCGCTTTCAATAATTCTCGCAAGCAGCAAGCTCGAGATGCTGTCGCCCGATACGCGTCCGGAATCGATCATGAATAGACCGATCGTTCTCGTACGTTTGCCGGCAAGCACCTGCGCGGATAAGTTCGGATAATAATTGTATTGCTGAATGACCTTCATCACCTTTTGTTTCGTGTGTTCCGGCACGTTGGTATAATTATTGATGACCCGGCTGACCGTGCTTCTCGATACGCCCGCCAGCCTTGCAATCTCCGTGCTGTTTATTTCCTTATTCAATCGATAACCTCCGCTTGTAAACACGTGTTTATGCGCATATGGTACCAATGATCGCTGCAGCTGTCAATCCATAATTGCCGCAAGCTCCGAATCTATTATTGGAGGATGGTTCGACATTTGCAAAAGCCTTGCTGTTTCTGCATGACGACAACCCAGCTTTTATGCCGGCTGTACCTGAGCCTATAACCATGCAGCAAAAAAAGGCTGCCCTCCGGATATCCTCCTTCAGACAGCCTCGGCTGTATGCACTGCTAAATCGCTGCTGCTGCCAGTTGCTTCGTATAAGCATGCCGCTCTTCCGCTAGCAGCTGACCGCGGGAGAAACGATCGACGATCTCACCCTGCTTCATAATGATGAAACGGTCGCTCATGAAGCTGACAGCCGTTATATCATGCGAAATGAAAAGAAAGGCCATGCCCAGCTCCTGCTTGATCCTGGTAAGAAGCCTCAGCATCTGGGCTTGTACGGTTACATCGAGGCTCGAGGTCGGCTCATCGCATAAAAGCAGCTTTGGTCCGAGACTGATGCCGCGTGCAATTGCAACGCGCTGCTTTTGTCCGCCGCTCAGCTCATGAGGGTACCGAAAACCATGCCTCAGCTATCTTGTTTCCCTGTGCAAAGTTACGCGTTTGAGGCGCGGGCAGTATTTCTTTGCCTCGAGCCGCTCCGGCGTCGTTCTTTTGTTTTTTGTTGTCGTATAGTTGCGATCACCTGTTTCTGTACAAGCGAGCGTTACGATGACTCTCACTGCGTTCACCTCCGGTCCATCAAATATAAAAGCCTTAATGAATGGTTTGTTCCCATTGCTCCTCCGATGCATTGGGGAATTCATCCGAAAAATCGCTCCAGTCAAGCTGCAGCTCACTGTCACTGAGAAGGCAGCTGTCAAGCGAGTCCATCAGCTTCGCACGATCCAAGGCAATACCGATAAATACAACCTTATTGATACGATCTCCGTAATCTTCATGCCAAAGCCCCGCTAGCTCCGGGTCTTCCCGCAGCACAGCTTCACGCTCAGCCTCAGGCAAGGCAGCCGCCCATTGGCCGGCCGGACCAAATTGAATGGATGGACCCGCTTGGCTTAAGCTTTGCGCGTAACGGTTCCGGGTTGCCAGCCACACCATTCCTTTGGCGCGAACGATTTCCTCCGGCCACTCCTTCATCCATTCCATAAGACGCTCCGGATGGAACGGCTTCACCCGTTCATACACAAAAGAAGATATCCCGTATTCTTCCGTTTCAGGCATATGCGCAGGGGCAGCCATCTCTTTTATCCATCCAGCCGATTGGCTCGCCTCGTCGAAATTAAATAACGAAGTATTCAAAATCGCCTTCGGGTCTACCACGCCCTTCGAGGCCCGAATGAACGCTGCGCGCGGCTGCAGGGCACGAAGGACGCCTTCAAGCTCCGCTAGTTCTTCTTCTTCCACCAGATCGCATTTATTCAAAATCAGCACATCGCAAAATTCAATTTGGTCAATCAGCAGATCAACAACCTCGCGGGTATCGTCCTCGCCTACCGCTTGGCTTCTCTCCAGCAGCGTTTCGCCGGATGAATAATCATGCCAGAAACGATAAGCGTCAACGACCGTTACCATACAATCCAGCTTGCAAAATGCCGATAAATCGACTCCTTGCTCTTCGTCGATATAGGTGAAGGTTTGCGCGACGGGGACCGGCTCGCCGACTCCGGTCGATTCGATTAATATGTAATCAAACCGGTTCTCCTTCGCCAGCTTCTCAACCTCCTTCAGCAAATCCTCCCTCAGCGTGCAGCAAATGCAGCCATTCGACATCTCTACGAGCTTCTCGTCCGTCCGGGATAAACCTCCTCCATCCTTGATGAGGCCTGCATCAATGTTTAATTCGCTTAAGTCATTCACAATGACGGCGACCTTAAGGCCGTCGCGATTGTTTAGTACATGGTTCAAAATGGTCGTCTTTCCCGCACCCAAATAGCCGCTTAATACGGTCACTGGAATTTTATTCGCTTCCACTGGACACCTCTGTTCCGATCCGATTATGGATTCTAATAATACGTAATAATTACGATTATACCTCAATCAAAAAGCCGTCATATCTGACTACTAATAGTAATAATTACGTTTTATGTAGTATAACAACCGTTTCGTCTTCCGTCAAGATCGTAATCGTTACAAATAAACCTCATCCTCTCAACTCCAGCTGCAAACGCTAACGGACCTATGCCGACCCGCGGTTTCCTTAACTTTTACAATAAGTATGTAACTTTGTGGCATTTTTTTCGTCTTTATTGGTATGCAGAAGAAACGGGCTGGAGGGATAACCTGATGTTTAAGATTTGGAGCATCATCTTTTTGATTGGAGTGACGACAGCATGCGCGAATACCGGCGAATCTGCCTACGATGCGGCGGCGGGATATAAACCATCCGCAGTAAATGAACAATTTGTTGTTCCCCTTCTTTCCGAGCAGCAACCATTCACATTTAGCAATCCCAATATTTTAAAAGGCTCAACGTATAAGCTCAAAGGCATAGGCGGCGAACAAGGCCTCTACCCGCCGCTGGCGTATTTCGAAGAGCTTAGCCGATTAGGCTGGGACGAGCTAGAGGATAAAAGGCTGGGGCATGCTCATTTTTTCATAAAAAACCAAACCGTGATCTCTGTTATTGTCAAAGAAGATTTCATTCAAGTCTATGAATTGAAGAAAGACGCTAAATATTAAAGCTGGCCAAATAAAAAAGAGCTGCCGCAGTCACCGACCGCGGGCAGCTCTCTTTTGCCAAAGGCGCAATTTATGTTTTATTCGACCCGAACCGCATGCTTCTGCGCCAGCAGCGACAGTTCTGCCGCCTTAAAGGCATGCTCCTGCGTCATTGCGTTTTCCGTTCCGTTCAAGCAATCCAGTATTAGCTGGCCAAAATACGGAAAGCCGACCTTGCCCCCTAGCTGCATATGCTGCTCCCCGTCGGCATTAACCAAATAAAGCTGATCGCCCTCTTTTTCCCTGCCGATATCGATATATTTGCGCAGCTCGATGTAGCCTTCCGTTCCGAGAATGATGGTCCGTCCGTCTCCCCAAGTGCCAAGGCCGTTCGGCGTAAGCCAATCGACGCGGAAATAGCCGGTAGCCCCATTTTCGCCGACAAGCGTCATATCGCCAAAATCCTCCAGCTCCGGATAATCCTTATTGGCGTAGTTCGCAACCTTGCTGTTCACGACATTCGCATTCTGATTGCCCGTAAAATACAAAAACTGTTCGATCTGATGCGATCCGATATCGCAAATGATGCCGCCGTACTTTTCCTTCTCGAAAAACCAAGCCGGCCGGGATGCGGCATTCAACCGATGCGGTCCAAGACCCATGACCTGAACGACACGTCCGATTGCGCCCTGCTCGATTAATTGGCCGGCAAACACAGCGCTTTCCACATGCAGACGCTCACTATAGTAGACAGCATATTTCTTGCCTGTTTCCTCGTAAGCCGCGCGCGCATCCGCAAGCTGCTCCAGCGTCGTAAATGGCGCCTTATCGGTAAAATAATGCTTCCCGCTTCGCATCACGCGCACGCCTAGCGGGCCTCTCTCCGACGTAATCGCGGCAGCGGCAACCAGCTGCACCTCGGGATCGCTCAGCACCTGCTCCTCCGACTCGGCAGCCTGCGCCTGCGGATACTGGCGGATAAAGGCTTCCACCTTGGCTGGATCGGGGTCATAAACCCACTTTAAGGCTGCTCCCGCTTCAACAAGCCCGTTGCACATGCCATAAATATGTCCATGATCCAAGCTGACTGCTGAGATGACGAATTGTCCGTCTTCGATAACTTTGTTCGGCTTCCCCTTCGGTGCGTATTTCATTCCATCCGCTTTACTCATTTGCTTATTGCCTCCTTCTGAAATGACGAGTTTGAAATCCGGTCCTGCAAATGCTGGTGGAACAACTCCTCATCGATGGGAAGGTCAACCCAGTTGTCGGTCCAAGTAGACAGCAGCATGGCATTTGACAGCATGAGCCCCTTAATGCCTTCCTCTCCCGGAGCAATCAACGGCTCATCAAACAAAATCGCATTCACGAAGTTTTGCGTGATGCCTTTATGGTCCGGATAGCTGCCTTGAACCGGAATTTCGCATTTCCAGCATTCCGGCTGGCCAAAGCCGCCTGTAAAAGTCTTATTGAACTCCGGCTCAGGGGTGCGCAGGCGCCAGAAGGTAAGTTCATTGTTTTCGATGACGATTTTTCCGCGGTCGCCGCTAATCTCAAGCCGGTTCGTTCCCGGCGCCTCGCCGGTAGTGGTAACGAATACGCCGGTGGCCCCGTTTTCATATTCCACGAAAGCCGTCACATCGTCCTCTACCTCGATATTCCGATGCTTGCCAAAATAACAGAACGCACGGACGCGCTTCGGCATCATGCTGATCGTCCACTGCCACAAATCAAGCTGATGCGGATCTTGATTGAGCAGGACGCCGCCGCCTTCTCCCGCCCAGGTTGCCCGCCATGTGCCCGAATCATAATAGCTTTGAGAGCGGTACCAGTTTGTAATAATCCAATTGGTCCGTTTTACCTCGCCCAGCTCTCCCGCGTCAATCAATTCCTTCAGCTTTACATATAACGGATTCGTGCGCTGGTTATACATCATGCTGAATTTCACGTTCGCTTTGCTGCCCGCCTCATTCATCTGGCGAACCTGCTTGGTGTAAACGCCCGCCGGCTTCTCGCACAGCACATGCAGTCCCCGTTCAAAGCAAGCGATTGCAAGCTCTGGATGCGAGAAATGGGGCGTAGCGATAAGCACGCCGTCTACCAAGCCGGAATCCATCATCTCATACGGATCGGCATAGAGTCCCACTTGATCGCCAAGCTTTTCTTTTGCCCACTGAAGATTTGTTTGTATGCTGTCGCTGACTGCAGTCACTTCAACCCCGCTTACTTCGCCCTTCAATAAGTAACCGATATGACCTTTGCCCATGTTACCCAGTCCGATAACTCCCAAACGAACGATCTGCATCCGGATGCCGCCCCTTTATTAAAATGATGTAATCTTATTGTCAGCCTGTTTTGCCTGCCTCTATGGTAACACTTTAAAACCGTGCCGACTTCATTCGCATTATCCTGTTTACGCTTTTATTTGACTGTGGTTGGTGTATAATGAGGGTAATTATAAGGGGGAGTCGATCGCATGAGCACGCAGCACCGAATCAGCGAACCTTTTACAATGGGCACTAGCTCTAACTTTAACGGTCAGGTTCAATACCATACCCACTTCCATTACGAAGTTTATTACTTCCATGGCGGCAAAGTGAACTATCTCATCAATGACCGCATATACGTTCTTGAACCCGGCGATCTTCTTCTGATGCACGGCATGACGCTGCACCGTGCACATATCGATCCCAGCGTGGCATATCACCGCTCCACCCTTCATTTTGATCCGTTTTATTTCAAGCAGTTTATCCAGCCGCCTTTTGCAGGGGATTTGCTGGAGCCCTTTCAGAAGCTTCATAATGTGAGACTCCAGCTTCGCGGTGCCGAGAAAGAAGATATCGAAGCCTCGCTGCATCGCCTTGGGCAGCTGTATGCGCAGAAGGATACTTTTTCAAACCAGCGCTTTCAAGCGCAGCTGCTAGATTTGCTGATCTTAATTAATCAGCTGTGCCAGAAGCCGCTAAAGGAAAAACAAGCCTTTCCCTCCTCTAAGGAGCAGCATGTTCAATCGATCATCTCCTATTTGGAATGCCGCTTCAACGAGGATATTACGCTGGAGGGCATTCAAGCCGGGCTGCATTTAAGCAAGTTTTATTTGGCAAAAACATTCAAAGAGGTTACGGGCTTTACCATTTTTCAATTCCTGATGCAGCGCAGAATTTACCAGGCCAAAATCGAGCTCATAGACGGCGTTCAACCCATTACTGACGTTGGCTACGAGGTCGGATTCAAGCATCCCTCTCATTTCAGCCGTGCATTCAAGCTTCATACGGGCTTTACACCCGAGCAATATCGCAAGCAGAATCAACTGCGTCAAGACAACGCGGAATAAGCTTCAGTCCCTTTTTGCGGATTGGAGCAGTTGACTCATTTAGTTGATAAGCGTATTATTGTTATAACAACTAAATGAATAGAGCAGGTGAAAATAATGGAATTCAAGCAATCGGTCGGTTATGTAATCAGCAATACAGGACGCCGTTTAAACCAACGGCTACAGCAGCTTTTTCATGAGCATGACATCACGCCCGAGCAATGGTCGCTGCTGATGTGCTTAGACGAACATGACGGTATTACACATAAAGATTTAGCTCAGCGTACGGACAAAGATCCTGCTAACATTACGCGGTTAGTCGATCAGCTCGAGCGAAAAGCACTTGTTAAGCGGACAGCGAACCCTAATGACCGGCGCTCGCAGCTTCTATATATTACGGAATCTGGCAGAACAAGCGCTCATGAGCTTGCGCCGATTGAGGCAAATTATGTACAGCAAATGCTAACGGATATCTCGGACGAGGAGATTCAAGCCTTTATGGGCTTTATGGCCAAAATCAACAAAAATGCAGCTGCCCATTGACCATTAATGATCGAAATCCACGAGGGCATGACTATCATCTGAGAGGGGAACTCGCATTGAATACCAACAAATTATGGAGTGCCGACTTCATAAAAATATGCTTAAGCAGTTTTTTCTTGTTTTTCTCGTTTTACACGTTAGCCACGGCATTATCCGTTTACGTCACGAACGGACTCGGCGGATCCGACACGCAGGCCGGTTTATCCATGACCGTATTTGTAATTGCTTCCGTTCTGCTTCGTCCATTCGCAGGTCAACTTATGACCAAGTACGGCGAACGTAAAATCGTCGTATTGTCTTTGCTTCTCTTTTTATTATTTTCGGTTGCCTACCTCGGCGTTTTTGGTTACGCCATGCTGCTGCTTGTCCGTTTTTTTCATGGCGGCACCTTCGCGATTGCAACCACCTCAACGAATACAACGGCCATCGGTATTATTCCGGAACATCGCAAAGGGGAAGGCATCAGCTATTTCAGTTTGTTTATGAGCTTAGCTATGGTGATCGGGCCGTTTGTTGGCTTGACGATTACGACACATGGCGGATTTACGGCGATGTTCGTTTTATGCGCGGTTTGCTCGCTTATCGCCTTCGTGCTGGGTGCATCAACCAAGCGCCAAACCCGAGAGCAACGGTCCGCTTCCGCAGCGAACAAACAGCCCCGCTCAAAAAATACGGGCAAGCTGCACTGGCGCGATCTCGTGGAACGGAAGGCCGTTCCGATTGCACTCAGCGGCTTTGTTGTCGCGTTTGCCTACAGCGGATTAGTAACCTTTATGTCGGTCTATACGCATGAGCAGGCCCTTGATCAATATGCGAGCTATTTCTTCGTCTGCTTTGGAATTATGATCGTTTTGCCTCGTCCTATTGTCGGAAAATTGCTCGATCGCGTCGGCGAGCATATTATTGTTTACCCTAGTATTGCCGTTTTTACGGTTGGTATGCTGCTGCTGAGCCAAGCCAGCTCACCTGCGATGCTTCTAGCTTCCGGTGCCGTCATTGGCCTCGGATACGGCGCACTGCTGCCCTGCTTCCAGACGATCGCCGTACTCGCGGCGCCCGCCCACCGCAGAGGACTCGCTACCGCAACGTTTTATTTGCTGTTTGACCTTGGTTACGGAATTGGGTCTTATTCGCTCGGGGCGCTGGCTGCAGGCTATGGCTACAGTGCCATGTATATGCTGTGCGCCATTATAATCGCCTTTTCCTCCGTCATCTATTTCATCCTTCACCACAAGCGCAAACGATTAACGGCAGCTGCCGGCGATCATGCCTTAGATCCATCCGAGGCTTAAGCCATGTTTACTGCCTGAACCGGCAAAATAATTTCAACGACCGTACCCTCATTGATCACGCTGCTGAGTCGAAGCGTACCCTTATGCGCTTCGATAATGCGCGTGCTGATCATAATCCCCAGACCGGTCCCTTTTTCCTTCGTCGTCACGAAAGGCTCGCCGATCTTCTTTATCAAATCCGCGGGGATGCCGATACCGCCGTCCTTGACCAGGATATGCACGTTGCCGTCTTCCATCGTGGTAACCGAAATAATTACTTCTCCCCCTTGGGGCATGGACTCAAGAGCATTTTTTATCAGGTTCAAAAACACCTGCTTCAACTGATCCGCGTTGCAATACAGCATCGGTCTCGTATCGTCAAAACAAACCTTCAGCTCCACATTCAACAAAATCGCCTGTGTTTCCAATATCGAGAGCACGCTTTGCAAAATAGGCTCAAGCGGTTCATTGTTAAATTGGGTGAAATGCGGCTTCGCCAGCGTCATGAATTCATTAACGATCAGCGTAATCCGGTCAATTTCATTAGCCATAATCGTAAAATAATGCGGCTGCTCGGGATATTTGGCACTCAAAAGCTGCGTAAAGCCCTTGAGCGCAGTCAGCGGATTTCGGATCTCATGCGCTACGCCGGCTGCGAGCTGTCCAATCACAGACAGCTTCTCCGAACGGATAAGGACTTCCTCGGAGCGCTTGCGGTCCGTCAAGTCCCGGATTACGCTGAGCATAACATCCTTGCCCATGTAATCATTGATTCGGATACTTGATATTTCCACATCCATGAATTGACCTCCCGGACGAACGATGATTCGTTCTTGAAAGGGGGTTGCATCATCCGAGGACATGATATTATCGACCGTTTCAAGGGTCGCGTTATGCATGCTGGGATGAATAAATTCAAATATGCTTTTATTAATAACTTGGCTTTCTTCCTCTAAGCCGATCAACTCCAGCGCGAGCTTGTTTGCATAGACGATGATTCCTTCATCGCTTATCACAATCGGTTCGGGCACAAACTTGATCATTTTCTGATAGAGCTTCGCGCTGTCCCTAAGCAGCTTCTCCTTCTCGCGTTTAAAGGTCACATCCTGTACCGTACCAAGTAAGGACGGAAGCCCATCTACCATAATAATGGAGCTGTTGCCTTCCACATAGATATAGCTGCCGTCTTTTCTTTTTCCTTTAAACTTGAGCGGAAATTGTATAATACCGTTAGCCATACTCTGCATCACTTCGTTTTGAATCCGTTTGAGATCTTCCTTCGCCATCAAATCGTTTGGAGAGATCGTCAGCAGCTCTTCTTCCGAATAACCAAACATTTCACCCAAATAAGGATTAGCGTAAACGATATTTCTTTTTTGGCCTACAAAAACGCCGGCTACGACATTCTCCATTAGGCTTTTGTATAAAAAATCCTTCTCATGCATAGAAGCTTCCATACGAATCCGGTTCGAGATGTCACGAATGATAAGCTGTACAGCCTGCTTACCGTCATACATCACTTCGACCGCTCTCAGTTCCACTTCAAACGACTCCAGATTTAGACGAAGCATCTTGTAATTGATTAACTTAGACGGATTTGCATCTCGAATAAGATAATTAATATTGACTGGAAATAATTCCAAGAAATCGGGATGAACGAATTTGTTTATGGGATGCCCGATGATTTCATCGAGCCGACTCACACCGAGCATGCTCAATGACGAACGATTCGCAAATACGATATATCCTTCACAAAAAATAATAAGCCCGTCGGGGAGCATATGGACCAGATGCTGGTACCGTTCTTCGCTTTCTCGCAATCGATCGTTAAGTTTAACGCTTTCCATCTGCATGACCATCCTTATTGGAGCAATTAACTTTATCTGTTTGTTACTTTCAACATCGCCTGCCTTCTTCCTGCTCCGATTTAAGATTTAAATATAAAAAAACATAGCCGATCAATCATCATGCCATTAGCAGCTTTGCCCTATATGCAAATTTCCACCATTCCGGCAAGCATAATCTCTTTTTTTCGACAACTTTTTCAGTCTGTCGAATTTAGAGGGGATTTCTGGTAAGCGTATAGCCTGTTATAAAAAAAGGGACCGCCCTTAAAGTAGAATGATCTGCTTCAAGGACGGTCCTTATTTAACTTATAAATATTCGATTAGCCTTCAAGAAGAAGGGCTTCTGGATCTTCTAGCAGCGCTTTAACCATTACAAGGAAACGAACCGCTTCGCTGCCGTCTACGATACGGTGATCGTATGACAAGGCAATATACATCATCGGACGGTTTTCCATGCGGACGTCGTCGATAGCTACCGGACGAATTTGAATTTTGTGCATGCCGAGAATACCAACCTGCGGCGCGTTAAGAATCGGTGTCGACAGCAGGGAGCCAAATACGCCGCCATTCGTAATCGTGAAGCTTCCGCCTTGCAGATCAGAAATCGCAAGCGTGTTGGATCTTGCTTTTCCTGCAAGCTCAACGATATTTTTCTCGATTTCAGCAAAGCTTAGACGGTCAGCGTCACGAACAACCGGAACGACAAGACCTTCCTTCGCGGAAACCGCGATACCGATATCAAAGAATTTTTTCGTAATGATATCTTCGCCGTCGATTTCTGCATTAAGCAGCGGGAATGCTTTAAGTGCGCCAACTACTGCCTTCGTGAAGAACGACATAAAACCAAGATTCACATCGTTTTTCTCAAAGAAAGCTTGCTTACGGCGTTTGCGCAAATCAAGAATCGCTGTCATGTCCACTTCATTGAAGGTTGTCAGCATTGCTGCCGTACGCTGTGCTTCAACTAGGCGGTTAGCAATCGTCACCCGGCGGCGAGACATGCGTTTGCGTTCTGTCGGTTTGCCGTCTTTGCTTGCGCTAGCCGGTTCAGCTTGCGAGAGCGGAGCGGATTTAACCGGAGTCGCTACTGCCGGAGCAGGTGCTTGTCCTTGCGCTTGCGAGAGATCAATGCCTTGCTCGCGAGCACGCTTGCGCGCTGCAGGAGAAGCGTTGATCGCTGCTGCGCTGTCGTTTGAAGATACGGCTTGCTGCGGAGCAGGTGCTGCAGCCGGTGCTGCAGGTGCCGCAGGAGCAGCAACTGCTGCCGGTTCTGCAACCGGTGCTGCCGGTGCAGAAGCGCCAGCTCCTTCGCCGATCGAACCGATGGCCTCGCCTACTAGCACGACATCGCCGTCTTGCTTAGCGATGCGAGAAACCACACCGCTGTTGTCCGCGCTAATTTCAATGTTTACTTTATCGGTTTCAAGCTCTAGCAGGACATCTCCTTGACTAACGGAGTCGCCTTCTTTCACGAACCATTTGGTAATCGTGCCTTCAGATATGGACTCGCCTAATTCTGGTACTATAATTTCAGCCATTAGTCACTACCCCCTTATCAAACTTTCAACTGGTTTGCCGTTCAATGCTGTAGAAAGAATCCACTTCTGTTCTGCGGCGTGCACCTCTTGGTGTCCGCTTGCCGTACTCGAGCGATCAGGTCTGCCGACGTAACGGACAGCTGCCTTCTTAGGCGCCAATGCGCGCAGTCTAGGCTCCATAAAGCTCCATGAGCCCATGTTTTGCGGCTCTTCTTGTACCCATACGATCTCTTCCAGCTTGTCGAACTGTTTCACGATGCGCTCGATTTCCGCATGAGCGAACGGATACAGCTGCTCGACTCTTGCCACGCGCAGCCAATCAAAGTCCTCTGCGTTTGACGAAGCAAGCGCTTCTTCAATATCGACAGCAACCTTGCCTGTGCAAAGCAGCAAGCGTTTTACTTTATCCTTCTGATCCTTCGGCTCCGTCAGGCTAAATTGCGGCAGCACGGGCTTGAATGAGCCTTCGCTCAAATCAACGCCGTGTGAAGCAACACGAGGATTACGGATCAAGCTTTTTGGCGCCATTAGAACGAGCGGACGAACCTGCTCGGTGCCTAATAGCGAGGCTTGCTTACGCAGCAAGTGGAAATATTGAGCGGAAGTTGTCAGGTTGGCAACCGTCCAGTTGTTATCAGCCGATAGCTGAAGGAAACGCTCAAGTCTTGCACTGGAATGCTCCGGGCCTTGGCCTTCATAGCCATGCGGAAGCAAAATCGTAATCCCTGATTTTTGCGACCATTTCGCACGGCCAGCTGAGATGAATTGGTCAAAAATAACCTGTGCGACGTTCGCAAAATCTCCGTATTGCGCTTCCCAGATCACGAAGGTTTCAGGCGCGAATACATTATAGCCGTACTCAAAGCCAAGCACTGCCGTTTCGGACAATGGGCTGTTATGAACCGCAAAGGAAGCTTTCGCTTGCGGAAGCATATGAAGCGGCGAGAATTTGGCTGCATTGGCATTATCGTTAAGCATGATGTGACGGTGCGCAAACGTACCGCGCTCCGAATCCTGTCCGCTTAGCCGAATCGGCGTGCCGTCTGCGAGAATCGTTGCGAACGCAAGCGCCTCCGCATGCGCCCAATCAATCTTTTCCCCATCGTTCAAAGCGGATGCTCTGCGCTGCAAAATACGTTGAAGCTTCGTATACTCCGTGAAGCCCTCAGGACGGTTAAGCAGCTCCAAGTTAATTTCGCGAAGCGTTTCAAGAGGCACCGCTGTGCGGGCTTCTTCACCTGTTGGAATCACTGATTTCCGCTGCTCGCCGCGAATCTGCGGCTGGCCTTCCTTTGCTTTCATCGCATCGTAGGCTGCTTGCAGCTTTCCGTTGGTACGCTGGCGCAGCTCCTCGACCTGCTCTTCCGTGATCGCTTTCTCGCCTTTCAACTGATCGGCATAAAGCACGCTTACCGTCGGGTGATTGCGGACCTTCGTGTACATAAGAGGCTGAGTTACTTCCGGATCATCCATTTCATTATGACCGAAACGACGGTAACCGATCAAATCGATGACAAAACCTTTATTGTAGCGGAGACGGTATTCGCAAGCTAGGCGTACAGCAGCCAAGCAAGCTTCCGGCTCATCCGCATTTACGTGTACGATAGGAATATCGAAGCCCTTCGCCAGGTCGCTGGCGTAATGCGTCGAACGTGAATCAATGCTGTTCGTGGTGAAACCAAGTCGGTTATTCGCGATGATATGCAAGGTACCGCCATTGTGATAGCCTTGCAGCTTATTAAAGTTAAGCGTCTCGGCTACAATGCCCTCACCGATGAAAGCAGCGTCGCCATGTACGCAGATCGTAACGGCTTTGGATGAATCCTGCTTCGGCATGCCCGGCTTGCTGCGATCCTCTTGCGCGGCCCGCGTGAAGCCTTCGACCACCGGATTAACAAACTCCAGATGACTCGGATTGTTGGCAAGGGTAAGATTCGCGCGAATAGTTTCGCCTTCCTTAATCGCCCGGTCTGCTCCTAAATGGTATTTCACGTCGCCGGTCCAGCCATAGTTAAGGCCCATAGATCCTTCTGACGGAATGAGCTCCTTGTTAGGCGCATGGTGGAACTCGGAGAAAATTTTCTCGTAAGGCTTGCCTAGTACATGCGTAAGTACGTTTAGGCGTCCGCGGTGAGCCATACCCATCAGAATATGGTTTGCTCCGTCATGTGCTACGGCACGCACGATTTCATCCAATACGGGCACGAGCATATCTAAGCCTTCGATGGAGAAACGTTTTTGACCCACAAATGTCCGGTGCAGGAAGTTCTCGAAATATTCAACTTCCATAAGACGCTCAAGCAATGCCGAACGTTCCCTTGCCGACAACGGTGCCGGGAAGCTGCCCGATTCCGCTTGCTTATGCAGCCAGTTCCGTTCATTTTCATCATGGATATGTGTAAACTCATAAGCCGCTGAGCGGGTATATATTTCTCTAAGGCGGTTAATCGCTTCCCAGCCGTTCGAGATCGATGCCGGAGCATTATCCCAAATCAGCGATGCCGGAATAGACGCCAAATCCGCTTGAGTAAGACCGAAGGTTTCTGGCTCGAGCAGCTTCGTATCTGCTGCTGGACTAAAGCCGAGCGGGTCTATATCCGCAGCTAAATGGCCGTATCTGCGTATGTTCAGCATAAGCTGATGCGCAGCGACAACCTTTTTCAACATATTCGAATCAATCGGACCAGGCGCTGCTGCACTTGATGCAGCCTGTTGCTCGCTTGGCTTGCTTGTAGGGACAGCCCCCATCGATACAGCCGGAGGTGCTCCAAAACGTTCAAACAGCTCTCGAACCGTTGACTCAACGGAAGTTGGATCGGTTAAGAAACGTTCGTATTGCTCCTGCACATACCCAAGGTTGGGTCCATAGTAGCTTTGCCAAGGCGAATAATTACGCTCATCATGGTTGCTCATTGCAGAAAATTCCACCCTCTCTATTCATTGCCATCCTATTATTTTCAAAGGCGAAGCCCAGCATGCATGCCCGCCAGCTTACTAATGTTCAAAACGTTTCAACATGCATTTAATATGAATGGTTATTAAATTATACCGTATTTTCTAGTGCAGGTTTCATATTGCGTTAAAGTATAGGATACAGCTTTATAGCTCCTTTATATTTTAGTACATAGTAAGCTCGCTATCCATGATCATATTGGCATCGATATCATCCATTTGAAGCATTGATTGTCGTTCTCGGACAAGAAATCGGGCATGAATCGGCCGCTGCCCGTTCGACTGGCTCTACTGCTTCATAGCTCAGCTTTTGAACGCTTGCTGCAGGAATAAAATCGCTTCGCGGGTTTGATATTCACTTACCTCATGGCCCGAAAATGGATAATCATTCAGCTGTTTGCGCGAACGAATGCGGTTGTATACCGCATATACCGTTTCTGGCAGGCATACGGTGTCCTTCCAGCCTACCGACATTAAGACCGGTGCTTTGATCCTTTCTGCCAAATTCAGTAGATCAAAATGGGCGAGCGTCCCCAGCACCGCGTTCAAGCGTTCTGGATAACGCTTAATATGCTGCGCGATTTCCGTCAGAGAGCCCGTCGAATGCATAATGCCATAATCCATATGGCACATATTCGGAATATCGGAGACGACCGCGCTAACCTTCGAATGAAGAGCGGCGGCAAGCAGCGCAAGTCCGCCACCTTGGCTCCCTCCGACAACCGCGATTCGTGCAGGATCCACCTCTTCTTGGAACAGAGCGACATCGACAGCTCTTACCGCATCCATCGTTATGGCTCTGTAATAACTTTGTTCGATGCTGGACAGCCCCTGCGTTACCCAGCCTTTGACCGCACCTTCTTCGGAGGTCAGCAGATTTCCGGTTTCGCCACCTTGCCCTCTCGCATCGACCGCAAATACGGCATAACCTAGCAGCAGCCATGCGGCGTAGCGCTCAGGCAGGCCTTTATCGCCCGTATAGCCCTGATAAATGATGACGCAAGGGATCTTCTCGCCAGCCAAACCTTGCTGCGGCACGATATACAAGCCATGAATAGGCGTATCGTCACTTCCCTTAAAGGTCAGCCGTTCCGTCCTTACGGCAGCAATCGGAGTATCGAGCAGCTCCCTGGCAATCGCAAGCGGCTTGTCTGCATAGCTGTCTAATACGGCTTGCCAATAAAGATTAAGTGCAGCTGCATCCATGGTTAACGGCGGATGATAAGACAGCAAATCATTTTTTCTACGTTCTAATGCATGCATATCAGTATACCCCTATTCCCCTATGTATTTTCGTCCATTTTCGCAATCGGTTAAAAGAATCCTAAGTTCCTGTCCGTCATCCGCAATCAAAAGGGCTATCTCATGAACGACTCAGCAAGTCAATCAATAAATAGCCCGTAACACAGCTTCTGCCTGTAAAACACGCATTAGCCCATAATTAGCAGATGCATGTTTTTTTCTTCACGCCCGCCTTGCCCATCGACACTGCTTTCTCGATATATTCAGCTGCAATAGGCACTTTGCATGCGGTATTGCCGACATCGACATGTACTTTTCCGATGCTCTCCCCAACAGCCAACGCTTCTTCCCGCAGCTCTGTAACATAAATGCCAGTCGTCATTACAAAGGCATTCATGGTATATCGGACACGGTTTTGTTCGGAATGAATGGTGCTTTGAATACGCTTCAGCAAATTTCCGATTTCGTCTAGATCCAGCTGCTCATCCTGCGTTATGGAAATATAATTCGCATAAACGCTCCAACCGCAGGTAGCTATCATCTCATCCGCCGAATCTATCCATTCAAGCGCGAGCTCACGGGCAAAAGGGCTTTCAGCGGCCACGTTTGCAACCGTATATTCCGCCGTCATGTACCAATAGGCTTGCTTTACCCAGTACTGAAGCATCTCTTTGGACATGGTTCTCGGATTCACGGTTAATCCCGCCAAATACATGGCATCGCTATTCTTCGATTCAAAAAGCTTAAGCGCAAGCTCCTGGTCCTTTTTCACTGGTTTCACGAGTTTCTTTAAGTCCCCGATTTTTACCCCGAACAACGGTTCCATCGCCCCGTGCCGAATGAAAGTCATTTTTGTTTGTTCGTTCCCCAGGCGTTCCAGCTCCTGCATAACTTCTTCATATGTCATGTTCTTGTCCCCTTTTTAGGCCATATGAACCTTAATCGCGCTCTACTTTTCCCCCTTCAATACCGTAGGCCCAATCGCAAGCGCCATGACCAGCAGCAATGCCCCCGTAAACATTGAAATGCCGTAGCTTTGCACCCAGTACGGGCTATCCTCTAAGCGCTTATATATCCAACCGCCTAACAGCGGACCGATAAACCCCGTAATGCCGGTTAGCGCGGAAAAGACAGCGATATACATTGGACGCTCCGATTTAGGCGTATCCCCGATAATAAAATTAAAGGCAAGCAGATTGTATCCCCCAATGCCAATCCCGAGGACGCAATGAACGATAACTAAAACAAGAATCGTTGGCAGCAGCTCCATACCGGACCAGAGCAAGCAGGCAAAAGCAATGATCGGAAGCGCCCATCTAAGCAAAGTGCGCGTCGCGAATTTGCTGTTCAAATTTCCCCAATAGTAATAGCTGAACATCATTACGATCATCTGAATCGTTGTGATGACAGTCACCCAGGTGTAATTAAGCTTCACGATATCCAGCATGACATAAGAGAAGAGCGGAACCGCAATGTTTTGAATCAAAATAAAGGTTGCCAAAAAAAGAGTAGCAAACAAATAAGTGCGGTCACCTAGCGGTTTTTTAAGCATTTTCCACTTTGACGTTTCAATCGAGCGCTCCAGCGGCAGATTAGGATAACGGAAAAGCTCGATACCGTTCCATACCGTGGCTGCTGCGCAAATCACATATAACACTACAAAGCCGCTGCCTTCCGGCATGCGGTTCAATATTTGGCCTCCAATGAGCAGACATAGGCTTGCCACCGCCCAATGGATCGTATTCCTTATGCCAAAATAGCGTCCGCGAACCTGGGCAGGCACCATATCCGCAACAAGCGATGTCCAAAGCACCCCGGCTGACTGGGCGCAAATAAATGAAACCGTAAACATTCCGATATAGGCCGCAACCCAGTAGCTCTCAGGCACCCAGAAAGGAATAAGACCCGTTGCGACCCACAAGATGCGATGTACAAGGCTGAACATCAAGACATAAAGCCGGCGATTCTCAAAACGGTGCATATAAAAAGCAATAACGAGTTGAACAAGGTTGGCAAATGCAGGGATCGCAAGCGCAGCGCCAATGGCGTCCGACTTTGCTCCCAAATAAAGGAGGTACGCCGTAAGCAGCGGACCTCCGAGTAAATTTCCGATAATCGTAGCGGGAATACCTTCCACAACAGCCGTGTGCAAGCCTCTCCGCTGCATGGACATTCTCCGTCTAGGCAGCAGGATGTCCTTTAACATAGTAACCCTCTCCGCTCTGCTTACTCGTGGTGAACAACCAGTTCAATCAGTGTCCTAACCATGACGCCTGTCGCTCCCTTAGGCTCCCAGCCACGGCTCGATTCCAGCCATGCGGTTCCCGCGATATCCAGATGGACCCAAGGCAAGCCTTCTGCAAAATGCCCGATAAAAAGGCCGCCGGTTATCGTCCCGCCATATCGCCCCCCGCTGTTTTTCAAATCGGCAGCATCGCTCATAATCTGCTTCTTGTACTCCGGATAAGAAGGGAGCTGCCAAATTCTCTCGCCTGCCCGCTCCGACGCCGACTGTACCTGCTTGAGGAGACCCTCATGATTGGTTACTGCACCGGTTGCTTGGGTGCCAAGCGCAACCGAAACGGCACCCGTCAGCGTTGCTACGTCAACCAGCTTCGTCGCGCCTCTGGTAATCGCGGTGGTGAGCCCGTCGGCAAGCACCAATCTTCCTTCGGCATCCGTATTTACGATCTCAACCGTATGTCCGCTCATCATGCGCAGCACGTCTCCCGGTTTAATAGCCCGGTCGGACGGCATATTCTCGGCGGTTGGAATAACCGCAATAACATTTATCGCGGGCTTCAGCTCTCCGATGACGCGCATTGCTCCCAGTACGGCTGCGGCGCCGCCCATATCCGAGATCATCTCCTGCATTCCTTCCGCTCTTTTTAACGAGATGCCGCCGGTATCAAAGGTAATCCCTTTGCCAATGAAACCCCAAGTTTCCTCGGAGCCCGGATCGCCCTTATAGTGAATAATGATCATTCGCGGCGGGTTAATGCTGCCTTGACCGACGCCAAGCAAACCGCCCATCCGCTGCTCCGCCGCGCTCCACTCGTCAATAACCTCGATTTCCAAATCGAGTTCCCGGGCCAGTTCCTCCGCATGATGCGCCAGACGCTCCGGAGTCAGATCATTACCAGGAAGATTAGTCAAATCCCTGGCCAAGTTAACGCCTTCCGCATAAAGCTTTCCTTTAGCGATGCCCTGCTCCCACAAAGCAGCTTCCTCTGGCGTAGTTGCCGCTGCCTGCGGCACAAAAGCGACTTCCTTCAGCGTAAATCTTTCATTCTGCTCACGTTTCAAAGGCTGACGGACATGAAGCGCAAGCAGCAAACCCTCCGTCAGCGCTTGAGCCGAACGCTCGGCACCGAGCTTAGCCTGCGAGCCTTCCAGCAAAACTTCCGATAACAGCACCTGGACCTTTTCCGCACGCATTTTTTTTAATGCTTTTGCGGCAGCCGCAGCGGCAAGCCGCAGGCCCGTTGCTCCGCCATCCTGCTCAAGTCCCACAAACACGATATGGGCCGAAGGATAAAGGCCTAAAGTCGGCATCACTTCGATCTGCTCTGCATCTGCCTTAAACAAACCTTTGGCATGAAGCGCACGAAGCGCATCATCGATCTGCGGCTGTATGATCTGCGCTGCCGTATCTCCTGGAATGAGTTCCTTTTTGCTGACAAATCGAATAACCGCATCGACGGCCGCTTGCTCTGAATCCCGAACCCCGTATGTAAATTGAACGCTCATTTATATGTCCTCGCTTTCTTCATGGATTGCCACCCATTCGGCATGATTCTATAAAACATCTTTTTCCAAACTCATTATACCTAAGGTCTATATACTTTTCCATGTTTATAATTGGAGTCATGCTCCTGCTTTTATCCTGGTTTAAAATACGAAAAGCCCTTCTTTCCAGTTGGAAGAAGAGCTTTTATATTATCCAAATCTTTTAGGGATGCGTCTCCGTTTAGGCTAACGGCAATGTTAGGATGAATTCCGTCCCTATGCCAGGTTGGCTTTCGACTCGGATCGTTCCGTTATGGTTGCGGACAATCCGGTAGCTTACCGATAGACCGAGTCCCGTTCCCGATTGCTTCGTCGTGAAAAAAGGATCGAATAACCGGCTCATCGTCGCTTTATCCATGCCTTTTCCATTATCTTTTATGATAATTTCCGCAAACTGGCCGTTACTGCGCGTAATAATGTCGATGAGGCCTCTTCGTTCGCCATGAACCTCTTCAATGGCATCGAGCGAATTTTTGATAATGTTTAAAATAACTTGTTTAACCTGTTTTACGTCAATCGACACAAGATGCTCTGAACAATAGCATTCCGACTTGATCTCGCAATTCCGCATCAAGGCTTCGCTTTCCGTCAGCAGAACAACTTCCTTTATCAAATGATCGATGGACACCAATTGCTTCATGGGTGCCGACGGCTTGGACGAGTTTAAAAATTCATAAATAATATCATTAGCCCGGTCAATTTCCGTTAAAATAATGCGCGCGTATTCTTCTTTGCCTACCTCCAGCAAATAAGGACGCAGCAGTTGAATAAAGCCGCGGATACTCGTTAAGGGATTACGAATTTCATGTGCAATTGCAGCTGCGATTTTGCCTAGCATGGCAAGCTTGTCATTTTGCAGTGCCGTCTGTTCTATTTGCTTGTATTCCGAGACATCCTTGACGCTAATTAAAAAATCACCGTCTAATTGATCACCGTAAGTAACCGTTACCAGTAGATGTTTGCCGTCTTTGTGCTGGAATTCATAGTACCGACTGTGCATGAGAAACATTTCTTTATAAAGCCTTAGTACCGTTCTCTTGGTGCTGCTGGTGAGCTGCCTATGCCTTAAAATCTCTTTAATTGTACAGCCAATCAAGGTTTTGCGCGGAATATCCAGCAGCTTGGCCATTTGCACATTGATAAACGATAAAATACCGTCACTGTCAAACAGGGCGATTCCGCTGTCCATGTGCTGCAGCACATTTTCGTATTTGTTCTTCACTTTTTCAAATGAACGGTTGGAACGGAAAAGCATCTCCCGCATCTCCGTAAATTTCTGCTCCGTCGATCGTTCGGGCTGTAAACGAAAGCGGCATGCGACCATGATTTCCATCAAAAATACAAATGAGCGATTGTATAATCTTACAGCCTCCTCAGAATCGACATTCGCGGCTAAAGATTGTATACATTCCTCGTGTACGGCAATTATTTCTTCGGGGTTTATTCCGTAAAGCTCCTTGCCAAGCTCATTGGCGTGGAATAATGATACTTCCTTACCACTTCTTATATACTCGGCAAGCGCCGGGAAATAGCGCTTTCGAATGGCCAACATCATGTACTCCTCCCCGGCAATATCTCTAAATAACGGTTACAGTTACTACTAATCATAGGGCGAGTTTACAATCGCTGTCAATCGGAAATACTGTCGAAATTTGTTAAGCGAATAGGCAAATAGCTGCGCCCTATGTCGATTAGGACTTTAGTCTATTTGCCTGATCACATCCTTTAAACATGCTTCTACGATCAAAAAACCAGCCCATTTAGCCCTTGCCAGCTTCGTTCAAACCGCTATCCTATTAATTGTTTTCGTTATCCTTCTTCTTATCGTTATCTTTATCACGCTGCTTATCATCGCTCTTGCTGTCCTTATCTTTGCCATCCTTCTGATCATTGTTACGGCCGTTTCGATCATCATCATTGTCCCGGCCGTTATCCTCGTCATCATTATTGCGATCTTGATTGCGATTGTCGTCTTGATCATTATTATCATCGCTATCGGAGTCATTCCAATCCTCATCATTATCTTCGTCTTGATCTCCATACTTGTCATCCTGCTTATCGGTATTCGGACGAGTTGGCCGATCAGGTTTATTTGTTTTTCCGGGCGTTACCGTAGGCTTTTTGTTCCATTCACCGTTTTTACCCGGTTTAGCCGTTTCGGAGGGTTTAGCCGACGTACTGGTTACCGGCTGTTCCGGTTTAGCGGCTTTTACAGGCTTATTCGATTTCGGGATTGCCGAAGGCTTAACCGCATTCGATTGATCAGCCTTTTGCTTTTTGGCCTTTTCCGCTTTCTCCTTGGCGACCAGTTCCTTCAATTTCTCTTTGCTCTTATCTTCCGCATTATCTACAATCGTCTTTACTCCACCGATTGGCTCCGTTATTTTATCGATGGACTGCTGCTTCAGCTGTTCGATTTCAATCGAGTAGCCTTCTTCTTTTGCCATTAAATACACAGCCATCTTGCCGGAAGAGATCCCGTTCACAGACGCTTCCTCACGGACCTCATTCGGGATCGACATCGTGGTAATATTCGCGCTTGCCGCCTCGGCAGCAAGCTTTGTCAGCAATGCTCGAAGCGTTTCGTCGACTTTTCCCGTCAAAATATTCTCATAATCGAGTTTAAGTGCGGAAGGGTCGCCTAGCAGCACGCTTGTAATAAAGATATCTTTATTAGGCGTATCAAGATAATGTGAGCCTTTAGCCCTCTCCAAAATGGCAGCGGCTACCGTTTCAACGTTAACGCCTTCGAATTGAAGGCCTTTAATGATTTGCTCGCCGTCCTCATTCAAAGCGCGCAGCTCGCGTACTTTCTCATTCTCGTCCACGCCAAGCTCTACGCTTGGATTGATATCCATGCTGACATAGGCTACTACTGGATGCGCATCACGCTGCATGACCAAGAGAAGCGGCAAGAACAACACCATAATAAGTGCAGCGGCGCTGCCATACCAATAGACAGGTTTAACCGTACGCGGCTTCCTGTATTCCTCTTCGAAAATAATCTCTTCGCCAATCTGCGGCATGCCTTGAATAGGGGCTTGCAAGAATTGACCGTCTGCCGTCATGACGACTGCATGCTGCTTATGAATGCTCATCACAACTCCGCGTTTCATTTGCTCGCCTCCTTATTCGTATCAATTGTTTCACCGGCAATATGTAAATAATCATGCATGAATGGATAAGTCCCTGAAATAACAAGTGCAATGGCAATGATATATTTCCGGTTTCTTTCCACCGTTTTCCGGGAAACGCCGCACATTTCCGTTAACTCTTTAACAGACAGCTTATTCGTTTGCCTTAGCGAATCTAACAGTTGGGGTTCGCTCACCAGGGTTTGTGCAATACCAATCAAAAGTCTTCTGGAGTCCGAGTGCTTGGGTGAATTCTCAACCAACTCCGCAAAGGAAATGCCAAACCGTTCAAGCTCATGGTCAAGTTCTAATATTTCAAGCCTTCGCTCATCCTCGGTCCGTTTGACTTCAAATGCATTCATCGCTTGTCTGGTCTCGACGGAATTATATTGAGGCTGCTCATCGTCTTCCGAATCAAACATGCTGTAGGGGACGACCTTCGAATGCCTTTGTTCTTTTCGGACATAGTCAATAAGCCGACGGCGAATGACGGTTTCAGAAAATCCGATAAATGATTTCCCTGCGCGACTCTCGAACTGATTGATGGCCTCGTTAAAAGCAAGCAGCGCTACGCTGAACTCATCGTCTCGATTCGGGTCTATATACCGTTTGCAAAATCGACTTGTTACTTTCATGATATAAGGTTTATAGTCTGCTATGAACTGCTCGCGCTGCTGCTCGTCACCTTGACGAATGCGAGCAACACATTGTTCGGGAGTAAGCTTCTGCTCAACCTCCGCGGCTTCAGCAGAAACTGGCTTCCGCAGAAAGCGTTTGAACAATACAAGTAACAACCGCTCCACCTCACTATTAGTATGATTCGTTTCTGTCTGCCCGGTTTCGGGGGGTACATTATGAGAAGATCTTCATTTATTTTTAAAAAAAGAAAAGCCTCCAAAAAGGAGGCTCACCATTCGTGTTTTAATAAACTAAACGGAAGTACGGCGTTGACGTAGCTTATTCCTTCTGTTGTTCAGCATCCCCAGACGCTTCTTCAGAACAAGCTGCCATTCCGTATCCTCAATCTGCTTAGCGAAGCTAAGCAAATCAAGTGCCATATCGATTTGACTGTGAACCACATCCATCGGATCTTCGTTCTCATGGTTTACGCAGTTTTCAAGCAGTGCCTTGCCTTCTTGCTCAACATACTCCTGAAAATCAACTTCAGCTGCGCCATCTCCATGCGCATATTCGGCTAATATCTCATATTCGTTTTCAACTAAATAATGAATATCTACACGGTGGCAGACCGGGCAAAACATGATAGGCACATTATGTATATGCGTCCGAAAATGTTTTAGCGTTCCTTTTGTTCCAATCATGCTAGCTCCACAGCAAAAACTCATTGACGACTCCTCCTTAAAGGTTTGCGAAGCAAACCTACTTCGTAAGCATCATCTTAGGTTTGCGAAGCAAACCTACTTCGTAAGCATCATCTTAGGTTTGCGAAGCAAACCTACTTCGTAAGCATCATCTTAGGTTTGCGAAGCAAACCTACTTCGTAAGCATCATCTTAGGTTTGCGAAGCAAACCTACTTCGTAAGCATCATCTTAGGTTTGCGAAGCAAACCTAAATCATAAGCATCAACAACCGGATAAGTATGCAAACTTTGAATTCTTATATGTCCTGTGGCTATATACCTTATTCGCTTTACATTAACGAAATTCCTGCTTTCTTATTATAATATCTGCCTCGCGGCCTTATAAATAAACAAAACCCGTGCCAAAATGGTCAAGACCCCATATAGCGGACACTGAATAAAAGACCCTACCTAACAAGCTGGAGCCGGTACTGAATCGGAGCCAGCTTGTTTAGTTTTCTTTGTGGACGCTTATTGTTGTAAAAGTGTATATATTCTTCAATTCGGCTTTGTGCTTCTTCTACTGATCGAATATCATAAGGATAGAGCGCTTCTGTCTTCAAATGCGAGAAGAAGCTTTCCATTGAGGCATTATCGTAACAATTGCCTCGCCTGGACATGCTGATTTGGGCGCCAACCTTTGGCAGCATGTCGTGGTAATCGTAGGACGTGTACTGGGACCCCTGATCGCTGTGAACGATCAGCCCAGCCACGTCCTTTTCCTTTTCAAACGCCTTAGAGAACGTCTGTAGAACAAGTTGCTTGTCATTGTGATGACTGGTTTGGTAAGCGACAATTTCGTTCTGACACAAATCTTTAATGGCGGAGAGATACAACCAAACATCACCAATTCGATACTGTGTGACGTCAGTTACCCATTTTTGATTGGGTGCTTCCGCTTGAAAGTTACGTTCCAGTATGTTCTTCGTAACGCGATCACCAATGTTCCAGCTTCGAGTACTGTGATGGTATTTACGACGTACTCTAGAGCGCAGCTCCATTTCTTGCATGAGCCGGAGAACCTTCTTATGGTTCATCCACACGCCATGATCTTGGAACATGAACAATTGAATTTGGCGGTACCCATACACGCCTCTATAGTATTCAAAAGTGTCACGAATTAACTGTTTATCCTCCTTATTCTCATCTGTTTTCAGTCGCTTCAAGTATGCGTAGAATCCACTTCGGGAGACACCGATTTCTTTACAGAGTTCTTTGACGCTAAAACCTTCACGAAGTTCGCAGACGAGCCGATACTTCTCTGGTATACCTCCTTCTTCGTAATTTCTAACCACTTTTTTAGGACAGCGTTCTCCATCTCCAATCGCTTAAGATAACGTTCCTGATCCTTGTACTGTACTCGTCTGCCTCGGTGTTCCATAAGTCCATATTCGCCTTGCTCTTTATACTTCCTCATCCACACCTTTAAACGCCCGATATCTGCGATCCCAAGCTCTTCCGCTACCCTCTGCTTGGTCATACCTCCATGTCGTAGCTCAATAGCCTTCTTCTTCAATTCAAAACTATACTTCTCAAATTTCTGTCCTTTTCTCGCCATAACGAAAAGCACCCCCTATAGTTTCATCGGTTTAAACACCAGGGTGTTTTTACAATGTCTACTATAAGGGGTGCACTTCAAAATGGCACGGGTTTTGTTTATTTATAAGCGAAATGTTATTTTGCAACCAGTGTTTGTTGACCTGGTTTCCAGTTGATTGGGCAAAGTCCGCCGGATTGCAAAGCTTGCAATACGCGAAGCGTTTCGTCTACGCTGCGGCCAACGTTGTTGTGGTTAACAACTTGGTATTGTACTTCGCCTTCTGGGTTGATGATGAAAAGGCCGCGAAGAGCGATACCTTCTTCTTCAATTAGCACGCCGTAGTCACGAGCAACGCTTTTCGTGATATCAGCTGCAAGCGGGAATTCAAGTTGGCCTAGGCCATTATCGTTAACCGGCGTGTTGATCCATGCACGGTGGCTGTGTTTGCTGTCAATGCTGACACCAAGAATTTCAGTGTTCAGTTTTTTGAATTCAGCAGCTGCAACGCTCAACGCAGTGATTTCCGTTGGGCATACAAATGTGAAGTCAAGCGGGTAGAAGAACAATACGAGCCATTTGCCTTTGTAATCCGCAAGTGATGCTGTACCGAAATCTTTACCGTCGCCTGTTGCTGTTTCCATCGAAAAATCTGGGGCCTGGCGGCCTACCAAACGCTCTGCCATAATAGAAAACCTCCTTGACCTATCCATAAATTTTTATTTTTCACGTCACTTCATCTGTGTGACTTACCTAGTAAATAGTATCACTAGTCTAGAATGAAGTCAATATTATAATCAATATTTATTTATAATAATTATAAACTAGGAACTACTTTCTAAGTGCGGCTACGATCAAATCGCCCATTTCTGTTGTTCCGATCGCTTTACTCTTATCAACTGCGATGTCGCCGGTACGGTGTCCAGCATCAAGCACTTCTTTAACTGCAGCTTCAATTGCCGCAGCAGCTTCGTGATATCCGAAAGTTAGACGGAACATCAGCGCTACCGAAAGAATCGTCGCGATTGGATTGGAGATCCCTTGACCTGCGATATCAGGAGCGGAGCCATGTACCGGCTCGTACAAGCCGAAGCTTCCTTCACCCAGCGAAGCAGACGAGAGCATGCCAATTGAACCAGTCAGCATAGCCGCTTCGTCGCTTAGAATATCGCCGAACATATTTTCGGTTACGATGACATCAAAGCTCGAAGGACGGCGAAGCAGCTGCATCGCGCAGTTATCAACAAGTACGTGCTCCAGTTCAACCTCTGGATATTCAGGAGCGATCCGGTTTACCACTTCACGCCATAGACGCGATGTTTCCAATACGTTCGCTTTATCAACCGAAGCTAAGCGTTTGCCGCGAGTCATTGCGATATCGAATGCTTGACGAACAATACGCTCGATTTCTTGGACATTGTATACGCAAGTATCAACCGCTTCCTCGCCGCCGGCACCTTCGCGACGGAATTTCTCGCCAAAGTAAATGCCGCCTGTCAATTCGCGGACTACAATCAGATCCGTGCCTTCAAGAACTTCCGGCTTCAAAGTCGATGCTTCTTTCAAGCAATCAAACACTGTTGCGGGACGGATATTCGAGAAAAGGCCCAATGCTTTGCGAATGCCCAGCAAGCCTGTTTCCGGACGAAGCTCTTTAGAGTTGTTGTCCCATTTCGGTCCGCCTACCGCGCCCAGCAATACCGCATCCGCGCCTTTGCAAAGGTCAAGCGTTTCTTGCGGTAGCGGCGTTCCTTTTTCATCGATTGCAATACCGCCGAACAAGCCATTCGCCGTTTCGAATTTATAGCCATAAAGCTCTTCGGTTTTTTTGAGTACTTTAAGCGCTTCGCCAACAACCTCAGGGCCGATACCGTCGCCGGCAATAACAGCAATTTTTTTTACGTCTGACATAATAAATGTAACACTCCTCTTTTTCAATTAAACTTGTCCATTCAACCATTCTGATAACTTCTGGCGATAAGCAAGTTTTCACACTCATTCTCATTCTATTATCATTTGTACCATAAAAACGGTCTGATTACAAAGATATAAAATCTATTTACTCTATAGACTGAAGCTATAAAGAACCGAAAAGACGAATGCTAAATTAGATTGCACTCGCCCATTCATGGATCATTTTTAACCCGTAGACGATACGATGGTAATGTTACGGCTTGCCGCGAGATCAAGCACGTCGGGCTCGTGTACCTGGTGGCCGTCTGCCTCCTTGATGATTTGCACTACCGGACGATTCGCAATGGCCGAGCTGTATGAGGTCACAACCGCTGTCTGACCGCTGCTTAGCGTAAGTGTGCTTGAGTGGACGCAAAGCATGATGAACTGGAAAGCAGCTTCCTAGCCGGCCGCGCATGGAAAGCCTTTACCAATGGCTTAGGGATTATTTCCTCAGCAGCTGCACCCGCAGATCCTAATCGTCATAGCCGGCAGGAGAGCACTGCCAGAGCCTTGGTTTCTATCCCCGGTGACGCCAAATCATTACGCGCATGCCTCTCGTAGAGCTTGATTTTGAAGTTGTAGCCCGCAGGCGAGCTGGTCGTGGAATCCACGGTATCGCTGCCATATTTTATCGAAGCACATAAAAGCCTGGGGTTTAAGACCGTGCCGAACTTATTCCATACGTATTATGACGGCGTAACGCCTACGCCTACCTTCGTGCTAGATCTTCAACGCGAGAAGCTGCTAAAAAGGCTGTTGGAATCATGATTATCGATTTTACCAAGAAATAAAAATAGGACAGTCCCGATGGTCATGTATCGACCTTGCGGAACTGTCCTATTCGGCATTTATATGTTCTTTTCTAGATCAAGCTCATCTTGTCGCGGCGGCCAGGCGTCTTGCGCTTCTCGATCAAACGGTTCAGCGCGTCGATATAGGCGCGCGCGCTCGCTTCTAGGATATCCGTGCTAAGTCCGCGGCCTTGGGCAGAAACTTCATCCTGCTTCAGAACGACATGAACCTCGCCTTGGGCATCCTTGCCTTGCGAAACCGATTTAATCGAGTAGTCCTCAAGCTCCACAGCTTCCTTGGTAACCTTGTCGATCGCGTTATATATCGCGTCAACGGAACCGTTGCCGATTGCTACTTCTTCCACGACTTCGCCTTCCGCGCTGCGGATCCGAACGGAAGCGCTTGGCGTCGATTGGTTGCCGTAGCTGACTTGGATCGTCTCCAGGCTGAATACTTCCGGCGTATCGATCAGCTTTTCTTCCAGCATAGCGAGAATATCTTCATCGCTAACGGTTTTCTTGCGATCGGCCAAATCCTTGAATTTAGCAAACGCCGCGTTAACCGCTTCATCCTCAAGCTCATAGCCTAGATCGATCAGCTTCTCGCGGAACGCATGGCGTCCGGAGTGCTTGCCGAGCACCAGCTTAGATTCTTTCAGACCGATCGTTTCAGGTGAAATGATCTCGTATGTCGTTTTCTCTTTCAGCATGCCATCCTGGTGAATGCCAGACTCATGCGCGAACGCATTGGCTCCTACGATGGCTTTGTTGCCTGGAACCACCATTCCCGTCAGCTTGCTGACAAGCCGGCTCGTCTTGGCGATTTCCTTCAGATTCAATGTCGTTTGTGCACCAAAGTAATCCGGACGTGTCGCAAGCGCCATTGCGATTTCTTCAATCGCCGTATTGCCTGCACGCTCCCCGATTCCGTTAATGGTACCTTCGACTTGATCCGCGCCGTTCAAAATTGCCGCAAGCGCGTTAGCCGTAGCCATGCCGAGATCATCATGGCAATGTGCGCTCAACTGAATCGTTTCGATATTCGGTACGTTTTCCTTCAGCGTTTTGAAGATATTGCCGAATTCATGCGGGTTCAAGTAACCAACCGTATCCGGAATGTTTACGACCGTTGCTCCCGCTTTGATCGCGAGCTCCGTTACCTGGCATAAGAAATCAAGCTCGGTACGACCGGCATCCTCAGCCGAGAACTCGACCTTGTCAAAGTATTGCTTCGCGTAACGAATAGCGCGCTCTGCCGTTTCAAGCACCTGATCCTTCTCCATCCGAAGCTTATGCTTACGGTGGATAGGGCTGGTAGCAAGGAACACGTGAATGCACGGATCCTGCGCACCGATAAGCGCTTCGCGCACTGCATCGATATCCTGCTCGCGCGAGCGCGACAGACCGATTACCGTAGCATTCTTCACTGCGCGCGCAACCGCGTTAACCGCAGCAAGATCGCCTGGCGAAGCCGCTGGGAAGCCAGCCTCAATACGGTCCACTCCAAGCTTCTCAAGCTGAAGGGCAATCTCTACCTTTTCCTTCGTGTTCAGGTTTACCCCGGGAGATTGCTCTCCATCACGAAGCGTTGTATCGAAAACATAAATTTTCCGCATTTGTGCATTGCACCTCCGTGAACAGAATGATCCCGGCACGCGCATGGGGCCGCCGTACGAAACGTGATCCGCTTCGTACGGCGATCCGGCGAACCGGGATATGGTCGTTCATTCTATCTGATATTACTTCTTGATCCAGTGCATCAATTCGCGAAGCTGTGCGCCTGTTTGCTCAATTGGATGAGCAGCTTCGTTACGGCGCGTAGCTGTAAGCATTGCACGGTTCGATTGGTTTTCCAAGATGAAATCACGAGCGAAACGGCCGGATTGGATATCTTCCAATACGCGTTTCATTTCTTTTTTCGTTTCTTCCGTAACAATACGAGGACCAGTTACATAATCGCCGTATTCTGCAGTATTGGAGATGGAATCGCGCATCGACGAAATTCCGCCTTCATACATCATGTCAACGATCAGCTTAAGCTCGTGCAAGCACTCGAAGTAAGCCATTTCCGGAGCATAGCCAGCTTCAACAAGCGTCTCGAAGCCTGCTTTAACAAGTGCGGAAGCACCGCCGCAAAGAACGGCTTGCTCACCGAACAAATCTGTTTCTGTTTCTTCTTTGAAAGAAGTTTCGATAACGCCTGCACGCGTACAGCCGATACCTTTAGCATATGCAAGGCCGATAGCTTTAGCATTGCCAGTAGCATCTTGCTCGATTGCAATTAGACCAGGAACGCCAAAGCCCTCTTGGTAAGTACGGCGAACCATGTGACCAGGGGATTTTGGAGCAACTAGGAATACGTCTGTATCTGCGTTAGGCACGATTTGGCCGTAGTGGATGTTGAAGCCGTGAGAGAACATAAGAGCCGCGCCTTTTTTCAGGTTAGGAGCGATTTCTTCGCTGTATACTTTCGCTTGTGTTTCGTCAGGAAGCAAGATTTGAACAACGTCAGCTACTTTAGTTGCTTCTGCAACTGTAAGTACTTCGAAACCGTCTTTTTTAGCAACATCGGCGGATTTACCCGGACGAAGTCCGATAACTACTTTCAAGCCGCTGTCGCGAAGGTTTTGCGCTTGAGCGTGTCCTTGGCTACCGTAACCGATTACTGCGATTGTTTTGCCTTGTAGTACGCCTTGATCAGCGTCTTTTTCATAGTACATTGTAACTGCCATTTTAATAATTGCCTCCTTTAATTTAACCCTTTTGAGCGGGTGTTTAAGCAGAGAATGACCCATAAGCAGCGGTTCTCCCCTTAAACTCCCGCTCAAAGCGGGATGTGGAAATAGATTTTGGTTACTACTTTGCGTTGCCTCTGTTTAAGGCCGTTACGCCTGTACGCGAAAGCTCGCGAATGCCGTAGGGCTTAAGCAATTCAACCATAGCGTCGATTTTCTCCGTGTCGCCGACTACTTGTACCATAAGCGAATGAGTGCCAATGTCAACAACCGCTGCGCGGAAGGTTTCAACTACGCCTAGAATTTCCGGACGGGTTGCGGGCTCTGCATTCACTTTGATAAGCGCAAGCTCGCGGGCAACCATCGGATTGGAGCTCAGATCGATCACTTTAATGACATCAATAAGCTTGTACAATTGCTTCGTAACCTGCTCGAGGGTATGGTCATCACCTGAGGTGACGATGACCATACGCGACAAGCCTGCTTCTTCGCTGGAACCAACCGTAATACTTTCAATGTTGAAGCCGCGGCGTCCGAACAAGCCGGAAACGCGCTGCAGAACGCCGGGCTGATCGTTAACGATTACTGCGATCGTGTGCTTTTTCATTCCGCATCCCCCATGATCATTTCGTCGATGGTGCTTCCTTGCGCAACCATTGGGTACACGTTCTCTTCTTTGCGAACGACGAACTCAACAACTGCCGGACCAGGATGACGCAGCGCCTCTTCCCATACAGCACGTGCGTCTTCTTTGTTCGTAGCGCGGAAGCCTTTTACCCCGTAAGCCTCGGAAAGCTTAACGAAGTCAGGGCTGCCCGAGAGATCGATATGGCTGTAGCGGTTTTCATAGATCAGCTCCTGCCACTGACGAACCATCCCAAGCACCTGGTTATTGATGATGACGACTTTAACCGGAATATTGTTGATCGCGCATATCGCAAGCTCCTGCGCACACATTTGCATTCCGCCGTCACCATTGATTGAAACGACTACGCGTTCCGGGTTCGCCATTTGAGCGCCGATAGCGGAAGGGAATCCAAAGCCCATCGTGCCAAGGCCCCCTGAGGTTACCCATGAACGAGGCTTATTGAATTTGTAATACTGCGCTGCCCACATTTGGTGCTGGCCAACGTCAGTCGTTACGATCGCATCGCCGTTTGTCGTTTCGTGAATCATCTCGATAACCCATTGCGGCTTCAGTTCATCCTCGGAATCCTTGTAGCTGAATGGATATTGCTCACAAGATGCTTTAAGCTTCGCACGCCAATCGTCCGCTTTATCCGCACGCTTAGCTTGCTTGTTCACTAGCTCCAGAACCGTCTTCACATCGCCTACGATCGGAATGTCCGTCGGCACGTTTTTGCCGATTTCCGCAGGATCGATGTCAATATGAACGATCTTTGCAAGCGGCGCGAAGCCTGAAAGCTTACCGGTAACACGGTCATCGAAGCGGGCGCCGATATTAATAAGCAAATCAGCGCTTTGAATCGATTTGTTAGCCGTATAAGTACCGTGCATGCCCGGCATGCCCAGGAACAGGTCATTGCCGCTTGGGAATGCTCCCAAACCAAGCAAGGTCGTCGTAATCGGTATTTGCGTCTTCGTTACGAACTCGAACAGCTCTTCGTGGCCGCCAGAGTATACGACTCCGCCGCCAGCCAAGATAAGCGGACGCTCGGCTTGTTCAATGGCCTTAATGAGCTTGTCGACTTGATTCTTGTTTGGCGATACCGTCGGGTTATAGCCGCGGATGCTTACTTCCGTCGATGGCTTGAACAATGTTTTAGCCGCCGAGATATCTTTCGGTATGTCAATCAATACTGGGCCTTTGCGTCCAGTGTTGGCAATATGGAATGCTTCATGAATAATACGCGGCAAATCCTCAACATCGCGTACCAAGTAGCTGTGCTTCGTAATCGGCATTGTAATGCCGGTAATGTCGGCTTCCTGGAAAGCATCGCTTCCGATCAAGCTGGAAATGACATTGCCCGTAATCACGACTAACGGCACAGAATCCATGTAGGCCGTCGCAATCCCCGTAACGAGGTTCGTTGCTCCCGGACCTGACGTTGCGATACATACGCCTACTTTACCGCTTGCGCGGGCGTAGCCGTCTGCTGCGTGAATAGCTCCCTGCTCATGGCGGGTAAGTAAATGATTGAAATCGGGGTTTCCGTGCATCGCGTCATAAATGTACAACACTGCTCCGCCAGGATAGCCGAATACACAATCTACACCCTCAAGAAGTAGACTTCTTAGCAAAATTTCCGAACCGGATATGACCTCGGGCTTCGAGAGTCTTTCCTTCATTTCCTCTTTTGACTTCAGTGTTGCACCTTGCGTTACCATCAGTCATCCTCCTCTCAGAAAAAAACAAAAAAACCTTTCGCTCCTCATGCTTCAAAAAGAAGCAACGAGGGACGAAAGGTATATCTTCCGTGGTACCACCCAAATTTGTTATACGTCTCCCGATGTATAACCTCCACAAGTAAGAACGTCGTGCACATACGTTCATACTATTGGCACTTTAACGCTTGCCTTGCGATTTCCCCTATTAGGCAACAGCATTCGTTGTTGCTTTTCAAGGAAACAGCTCCGAGGTGAGCTCGTAGAAAAGGGATTTTGGCGATGGTTGCAGCTAATCCATCCGCTCTCTGTTCAAAAGGGCCCTAAGCACTTCGTCCTCATCATTGCTGATTTTGTATTTACCACATGGTGCGTACACCGGTACGTGGTAGATAAGACTTTCTTTATTATATGCCGTGAATCCTCGTTCGTCAAGAACCCTAATGATTCTTCCTGCAAATTCTAATTGGCGCATTCACAGGCAAATGCACATATACTATTTTAGCCCCCAAACGGCAAACTCATGCAGCGTTCCTGTCGTCCGGCGCCGCAGAAATGGAATGATGGATATGATTCGACTTTATGACCCCAGGCTGGATCAGGCCGAGGTGGTGCGCCTTATACGGAACGAGCTTATTCCTTTATCCCATACGGTGCACCAGCTTGATGCCCAAACGATCCGAGAGCTCCCTAAGCGCTTCCGCCGCGGCGTTACTTATGTAGCATCCTTATCAAAGAAGAGCCCACCTGTCTCCTTCCTTCATTTTGAAGTAATGGGCGAGGTCCTTTATTTAGATATGATGGTCACGCATCCCGATCACCGAAACCGGCAATGGGGCAGAAAATTAATGGCTCATAGCGAGGCTTACGGCAGAACGCAGAACTGCAAGGTTGCCAGACTGTTTGTGGATCAGGTAAATGATAAAGCTCATCATCTCTATAGCAAGCTTGGCTATCACACCGTCCGCTACTACCCTGATCTACGCTGCTATGAGCTGCTTAAGCCGCTCACCCCGCCATGATCATCTATCCGCCATTAATATCCGTTGTATCCTTGGTTGCCGTATCCGCCGCCATAACCGCCATAGCCGCCGCCGTACCCGCCGCCGTCGAAGCAGCATTGATTTTTAAAGTTGTTGTTGCAGCAGCCTCCGCCGCCGAATCCACCGCCAAAGAACGGAAGCGTACCGATTGCAAGAAGATCAAACAAAACGAGAGGCAAAATAGCTTTCGTTTGTACGACTTTTCCCTTTTCATTCTCTAATGGAGCAATGATCAGTTTATTTTGGTGTACCTTAACGAGCTTGCCAGTGACGACAGAGCCGTCTGGACGAACTGCATAAATGGATTTGCCGATCAGTTTCCGTACGTCTTGTTTGGAAACGTTATGCATAGAAATCCCTCCTTTCCTGTTGTCCTTCAGCATATTCAAGGAAAAGAGCATTCGTCTGTTTGTTTGTCCTCTGCCGCAACAAATGTGCGAATGCATCCTTTAGCCATTAAACGGGTGAAATGGACAAGGCAATACAAAAAAGGCTGCCCAACTCATCGAATAGATGACTTGGACAGCCTTTATATGTGATTAACGCCTACGCGTTAATTTTTTCTTTTGCAATGCCTGCAAGGGAGTTGAACGAAGTCATATCGTTAACTGCCAGGTCAGCAAGGATTTTGCGGTTAACTTCTACGCCCGCAAGCTTCAAGCCGTGCATGAATTTGTTGTACGAAAGTCCGTTGATGCGAGCTGCCGCGTTAATACGAACGATCCACAGTCTGCGGATGTCACGTTTTTTGTTGCGACGGTCACGGTATGCGTACATAAGGGACTTACCAACTTGCTCCTTCGCTGTTTTAAACAGGCGATGTTTCGAACCGAAATAACCTTTAGCTAGCTTTAGAATTCTTTTGCGACGACGAGTGCGGACAAATCCGCCTTTGACTCTTGCCATGAATGGAAACCTCCTGTAGGTTGAATTAGCTTATTTGTTGTAGCTTATTATTACAAGTTAGAAAGGCCTTGCTTCAAACGACGAACGTCGCCAGCAGCCATAAGCGGTTGACCAGCAAGCACGCGTTTTTGACGACCGGATTTGTGTGAAAGCAAGTGGTTACGGTAAGCTTTGTAACGTTTTACTTTACCAGTTCCAGTAATTTTAAAGCGGTCTTTCAGACTGCTGTGAGTTTTCATCTTAGGCATATCAGTTATCCTCCTTAAAGTTCTTCATCAGTTGTTAGCTGTTGGTTTTGGGTGCCAAAATCATAATCATGCTCCGGCCTTCCAGCTTAGGAGCGCGCTCAACGCTGCATAATTCGGCAACCTCTTTTGAAAGACGATCCAAAATCTTTTGTCCCAGAGACGCATGCGCAATCTCACGGCCGCGGAATCTGACGGATGCTTTCACTTTATCGCCTTCATTGAGAAATTTGACAACGTTACGGAATTTCGTTTGGTAGTCGTTTTCATCAATGTTAGCACGGAACCAAACTTCTTTAAGATCAACGATCTTTTGGTTTTTACGAGCTTCTTTTTCTTTCTTCTGCTGCTCGTAACGGAACTTTCCGTAGTCCATGATCCGGCATACCGGCGGCTTAGCCGTCGGTGCGACGTTCACCAGGTCCAAATTAAGTTCAACCGCCATCTGCATAGCATCACGAATCGATTTAATACCGATCTGCTCACCTTCAGCGCCTACAAGCCGTACTTCTCTGGCCCGGATCTCATCATTGATTTGATGTTCTCTGCTAATAACGTGCCACCTCCAAAATTGGTTTGTTTCATGTCTCCACGCAATAAAAAAATGCGGGTTCGTTAGAACCCGCATCTCATAACCGTACATGTATGTCAGAGCACTATTTCGGTAGAAATAATGGAATGACTAATCGATTATCGCGAACCAGCCAGCCGTAGCCGAAAGGTGAGAAGCGGGCGCTTCTGCTTGTGCGTCATTAAGTTAGTTGAAAATGTTACCGTGTTACTATACCATGGCCCACAAAGCCGTGTCAACCGCTTGCGAAAAGATTATCGAAACTCTGTTCGCTTCCCACATCATTATTTGCTTTGCACTTCTTCGATCCGAACGACGCGGGTATGCTGCGTGTGGCTCCACGTTTTGTTGTTCTGGGTAAAGAAAGCGTAAAACGTTATAGGCCACCAAGAGATAAGGAAAAACGGAAGCGTAAGAAGATGAGCATACATTTTCCACGATTTCACTTTCTCAAGCATAAGCGCCAGCGGGAATTGGATAATGCCGGCTGCCGCCGCGATTCCAACCGTCCACCATGGCAAATAGTTATAAAGCGAATCCAAATAGTTCGTCGAAGGAATCGCAATATCGATCCACATTACAAGCGTCAAGATAAAACCAAGCAAAGTATTATAAACCGAAACCGTGTAGATCGCCGAATCGAATTTCACGAAGTTGCGTTCCTTGATGCTTGCCCACAGAAGCGGAAAAAAGTAATTGCGCGCTACGTTGAAATGCCCCTGCATCCAGCGAAGACGCTGCCTTGCCGAAGCTTTGAACGTTACCGGCTTCTCGTCATACACTTTGGCATCGTAATTCAGGATCGGGTAAATGCCCCGCTGTACGCAGCGCATTGAGAATTCCAAGTCCTCTACCAAGCTAGTCGCGCCCCAACCCATGTCCTTGAGCAGCGCCGATTCGAAACACATCCCGGTGCCTCCAAGGAAATTGCTCATCTTCAGGTTAGTTCTGGATAGCTGCCACAAACGGTTGCAATACCAGTACGTGATGCCGTATGCCGCGGTAACCCAAGAATCATCCGGATTCTTCGTATCCAAATACCCTTGAATCACTTGATGGCCCTCGCATAAATCATTGTTCATCAATTGCAGGAAGTCCGGGTTTACGAGATTATCCGCATCGAACATGACAATCGCATCATATTGACGAGGCATAGCCCATAGCTCTTTCAGCATCCACTCAATTGCATATCCTTTGCCGCGCAGCAGCTGATTGGTTCTTTCGCAAGCATGAACCCCGTGGCTGCGGCTGATGTCTGCCGTTCCATCCGTACAGTTATCACAAATTACAAATATATCGTATAGTTCTTCCGGGTAATCCATCTTTTTTAAATTTTCGATAAGCGCGCCGACAACTTTTTCCTCGTTGTGTGCTGCCACTAAAACCGCAAACGATTTTTGTGGCGCGTGATGCTTCCGGCTTTTGTTTTTCATCAGGCCGAAAATAGAAATACCGAACTGGTAAACCGCAATCAACGCCATCACGATTTGAAACGCGATAAAAATAATACTTAGAACCATGCGATACTGCCCCCTTGAGACCCCATTTTTTTGCTTTTTTTCAGCATTCTAGCACGGCTGCTGCAAGCTTTTTATTATATTTTCTCTCTTTGTATGAGTGTTTCTCTGCAAACACTCGCGGACCTTTATTGATTCTCCACAGAAACAACTTCTTTGTCAAAAGTTGAATTAGTCTCCATTAGGCTTAATCTAGGCAGAAAAACGCTTGCATAGCGTACGAATGGACGCATAACCTCCTTTTACGACGACTCAGCCTTATTTTCAACCATTTACTGACTTTTTAGCACTAACGTCCTTATTTACGAGCAAAGACAGGAAAATGTTTCTTTAATTGTACCCCCACTATGTGACGAACAGGTGAACACGCCTTTCTAGGTTCGACATATTTTGCGGGTCCGACAAGTTCTGCCAGAACGCCTTAAAATATGTCCATTACAGTTTTACCATCAACTGCACAAAATTAAACAGTAAAACACAATCAATATTTATTCTTAGGTTTCATGGGATTTCAATAGCGTTATTCATTACTAAATGCTTCGGCTGCGCAAGCCACACAAAATGCTTTTTAAATGTTATAATACTTACTTATCTTTAATATGTGGACAAGAAATAGTTTACGCCCCGCTTACAAAAACATGTTAAAATTAAAAATATCTCACAAATGAAATGAAAAAGTAAGCCACCGTTAGGAGGATGACAGCGATGGAACGAATGATAGGCTGGCTGAAAACGAGTGAGCAAAAAATGCTGATTTGGGTAAATCGTAGACCTTCTGGGGGAAAAAGACATCGTTTCCTTAATAAATGGTTAAGCACGGTCACACATATGGGCGGCGCTACCTTTACGCTTGCAACCGCCCTTCTATATGCACTGCTCGCACCTGCTCCTTGGAGCCTGACCGGATGGCAATGCTTGACGGCCGTCATCATTAGCCACCTGCCGGTTGCAATCGTTAAACGAAAATTCAAGCGGCTTCGGCCTTATCAGGCGCTGCCTGGTGTCAACACGGGGCATAATCCGCTTGTAGACTCGTCCTTTCCATCCGGCCATACGACGGCGATCTTCGCTTGGCTTGTACCTATTTTGCTGACAAGCGGCGTATGGCTGAGTTTACTGGTGCCGATAGCTTTAATCATCGGAGTATCCGTCGGCTGGTCAAGGATGTACCTCGGACTTCATTATCCATCGGATGTTGCCGCGGGCGCACTGATTGGATCAGTGACTGCCCTCGCGGTCAACTATTCCTGGGTCGGATCGGCTGCAGGCATTAACTAATTATCCTCGCCATCGGAATCATTCAATTCTGCTTTGCTTGCTTCTTCTTCTTCCTTGATCGATTTTTCCTGTTTCGCCTCACGATGCTTCCGCAGCGCCTCAGAGCCGATAACGGCTTCGACCCGATAAATGTTTTGTCCTTTTTCCATGAACTTCATCTCATATTCCGTAAACACAAGGTCCTCTCGGGGACCTTCTTTGTGTAAATGGAGCGAAATATTGCGCATGACCAGCTCCATTTCCGCAAAGCTGTTCAACGAAAACTCAAATAGCGATTGGGAATCCGTCTTAAAATGGATCTCGCCCCGTTCATTGAGCAGCTCGATGTACTTGGCTACAAGCCTAGGATGCGTAAGTCTCCGGCGCGCATGCTTGCTCTTTGGCCACGGGTCACTGAAATTAAGATGAACGCGTTCAATTTCTCCAGGTGCAAACATCGTCTCAATACCCTCGATATTAGCGCGAAGCAGCGCGAGGTTCGGCGGATGCGACTCCCCTTTTTGTTCCCATACGATGCGTGCTTTCTCGCTTGCGCGGCGCAGAAGTTCATCGTACATATCGACGCCAATAAAATTAATATGCGGATAACGGGCGCTCATTTGACTAATAAAGCGGCCTTTGCCCATGCCCAGCTCTACGTAGATCGGCTGGTCGTTTCCAAAAAACTCACGCCATTTTCCTTTGTGGGGCGCAGCATCCAGCACGACTAGCTCCGGCTGTCCCTCAAGACTTTCACGAATTCCTTTTCTTCCTCTTAAACGCATATGCAGTGATTCCTCCATTTATCGTAGACGATGCAACGAATAGACTAGTTCTTATTGTGCCCAACAATTTGTGCATTGTAAAGAGGAATGAGCAATCGGTCCAGTTAATGAAAAAAAGCCGCGACCAGTTACTGGCGGCGCGGCTTTCCTCTTGTTAATGTTCTTGTATGTTCTTGTATGTTCTTACAGCAGAAGCTGGTAAGGGATCGGGGCATTTTCTTGCAGGTCACGCTCGTAAGTTTCAACCAATACTTCATTAAGCTTCTTGCGGGCGGAAATTTCTACGCCGTGGTTATTGTGAAAACGGACACCCGTAAGCGCCATCAATTCTTTAATTGTTAGTTCGACCGTAACGGTGTCGTCGCCGTGTGGAATTTTGGACATGTTATTCATCTCTAATCACCTCATCGATTTATTGTAAAAGTATTTCCATTTAATCGACGTTTCATGAATGCAAGTGCAATTGGGCTATGTCAGGTTTATTTGTTGTTTTGTCGCACTTTTAATATAACACCTCATGTAAGGTTATGCAAGCCCAAAATGCTCCATTTCAAAAATAATTTCCAATTAAAGCGGTTTCCGAACATTCGATAACCAATCCGAGATCAAACGTGGCTTTTCCACTCGTTTTTCGTTAAAATATAGGATGTACGTCTTGAAAAAAGGGGAAAACGATGATCGAATTAAATGCCTCGCCGCAGCAGCCAGTGCTCTGGGGTGATAAACGCTTTCATACATGGAATTACGAAATGCGGGAGCAGTTTGGCGGCAAAGTATTCAAAGTAATGCTGGATGCCGGATTCACCTGCCCGAACCGGGACGGTTCTATCGCAAAGGGCGGCTGTACATTTTGCAGCGCGCGCGGATCAGGCGATTTCGCGGGAAGCCGGCGGGATGATTTAGTCACTCAGTTCAATAACATACGCGACCGCCAGCATCAGAAATGGCCGGACGCGCGGTACATCGGTTATTTCCAGGCTTATACGAATACGTATGCGCCCGTTGAAGAGCTGCGCGAGTACTATGAGGTTATTTTACAGCAGCCTGGCGTTGTTGGCCTATCGATTGCAACTCGCCCCGATTGCTTGCCCGATGACGTTGTCGATTATTTGGCTGAGCTGAATGAACGCACCTATCTTTGGGTAGAAATGGGTCTGCAGACCGTGCATGAATCCACCTCGGAGCTTATTAACCGGGCGCATGACACGGCGTGCTATTTGGATGCGGTGCAGCGTCTTCGTGCACGCGGGATACGGGTTTGCGCGCATATCATTTACGGCCTTCCGCAGGAAACGCATGAAATGATGCTGGATACCGGCCGCGCCGTAGCGAAGATGGATATCCAAGGCATTAAAATTCACTTGCTTCACCTCATGCGCAAGACGCCGATGGTTCGCCAGTATGAAGACGGACTTCTGCAATTTCTGGAACAGGATGAGTATGTGAAGCTGATAGTGGATACGCTCGAGTTTCTTCCGCCCGAGATGATCGTCCACCGGCTTACCGGGGACGCGCCGCGCGATTTGCTGATTGGTCCGTTGTGGAGCTCTAGGAAGTGGGAAGTGCTTAATGCTTTCGACGATGAGCTGAAACGCCGGAATACGTGGCAAGGCAAGCTCTGGCATCCGGAGGTATAGGTAAGATGGAGCATAGGAACAAGATTATATCGCCAGGACCGTTCAAAGGAGGCAAGGCATGGGCTTTCTATCCGTTTTAAGCATGGCTCATAAATGGATCGCCGAGCGCACCTCGCCAGGCGATATCGTAATCGACGCAACTGCCGGAGGCGGCGTCGATACCTTAATGCTGGCCGGACTAGTTGGGCCCAAAGGCACCGTATACGCCTTCGATATCCAACAGGAAGCGCTCGATCGTACGCGTGGGCGCCTCTCTTCTCTCCCGCAAAACGAGCTTCCTGAAATAAAGCTTATGCTTGAGAGCCATGCAAGGATGGCGGAGGCTGTAGACCGTTCAGCCATTGGACAAGTCTCAACGGTAATGTTCAATCTCGGTTATTTGCCCGGAAGCAGCGATCTCACGATCATCACCGAGCCCGCTTCGACACTTGCGGCGCTAGATGCCGCGATCAGCCTGCTGCGTCCAGGCGGCATTGTGACTTGCGTCTTGTATCCGGGGCATCCTGGGGGTGCGGAGGAAGCCGCCCGCGTAGAGGAATGGGCGGCTCAGCTGCCCCAAGTCTTAGCGCAAGCTGTTATTTACAGGCAGCTGCAGAGGACCACGGCCCCATATTTAATCGCGATAGAAAAACGGCCGAATCCGGCTAGGTAATTCGTTACTAGTTTCCCGAACGAAAGGACGCTATTATCGAGTGTGATAGGCCGAAATATCAACCATACATATAAAAAACATGGGAGAGATGACAAATGACAGTTAAACCTTATCCATTGCAATTTAAACCGGAGATGAAAGAGCGTATTTGGGGCGGACGGGCGCTGGAGGGCTTCGGCCTTGAACTGCCGGAGGGTTCCATTGGCGAAGGATGGATGATCGGCGATCACCCGAACGGTACGACTAAGGTGATGAATGGCGAGCTTGTTGGCGTCGGTCTTGATCAAATTCGCGAGTCGTATGGACCGGTGTGGTTCGGCACCCAGGGCTTCTCCGAGAAAAACGGTCGTTTCCCGCTGCTGATCAAGCTTCTGGATTGCAATGATGACTTATCGATTCAAGTCCATCCAACCGATGTTTACGAAGGACTTCCTGCAGGTGAGCTGGGTAAGACAGAGATGTGGTATATTCTCGATGCGAAGCCAGGCGCGAAAATTATCTATGGCCTAAAAGACGGCGTGGACCGTGCAGCCATGGAGGCCGCAATCGCCGAGGGCCGCATTATGGACACGCTGCAAGAAGTATCCGTAGAAGCCGGCGATGCATTTTACATCCCAGCGGGAACCGTTCACGCACTCTGCTCCGGCGTCGTAGTTGCGGAGATTCAGCAAAATTCAGATACGACCTACCGTTTGCATGATTACGATCGCCCCGGACTTGACGGACAATTGCGCGAGCTGCATATTGAAGATTCCCTCAATGTCATCGCCTATGAGGGCGCTGGCGCACAGCGCATGAAGACGGATAATGCCGTGGCTGGAGAGTGGCTGACAATCGCTAGCTCTCCTTACTTTATCGTAGAGAAAGGGATTGTATCGGCACCTTGGTCGCTGTCCACTTCGCTTGAGAGCTTCGTCATCCTGGTGATCGCGGAAGGCGAAGGCCGATTGAAATGGGCAGACGGCGAACAATCCGTCAAAGCAGGCGAATGCTTCCTCCTTCCTGCTAACCTCGGTGACTACGAGCTTTCAGGCAGCATGACGGTTCTCCGCAGCGTTGTGCCTGCTTCCGAATAAATAAATCTTCTCCGTCTAAGAAAAAGAACCGCCGCCCCTGCGAAACTTGAGGGCGGCGGTTCTTTTATATTTTTCCGATACTAAAAAGCCAAACTAGCTTTGCAGAGCCTTCTGCTCCGCCTCCACGGTCAACGTGAACGGACGCGGCTTCGGCTTGCTGCTGCCCGCCTCGAGCGCATAAAGCACGACAAGCAGCGTATGCCGCTCCCGAACGACCTCTCCCGAAGATAGGAATTCGGCAAGATCGAATGGCAGCTTCTCGATAACGGCATGCTTATGAAGCTCTTTCTCTCCGAAACCTAAAGCAGCGAACGCAGGAGATACATCCTCGGGACGTTCTGCCAAGCGGCGCATCCAGCCGCTCCATATGGACTTGTCCATCGTAAATTCCCACCAGGTCTTACGCGGTTTATAGTTATGATTAAGGAAATAATCATATTTCATAAGCCCCAGCACCACGTCGGAATCAAGCCGTGACCCAGCGATCGCGAGCACTTCGTCGAAGGTAAAGGAGACTTTCTCCGAATCCTCCTGCGGTGCCGGCAAGGATCCAACAGCCTTCTTGCCGGAAAGCGGAAGCGATTCGAGGAACGCCCAAAGCCGCGAGTACAGATCTTCCAGCTGATGGCCGATCTTTTGCCAGCCGCTCCGCTCCCAGAAATCGCCGAACGCTTGGAAAAAGTCAAAGGGCGAAGGAAACACGCGGTCAACCAAATAAAGAAGCGTGTGGTCCATCCGGTGCGCATTCCAATATTTCTCGAGCACGTCCTCTACCCGTTTGATCCGGACGATATCGCCGAATGGCATGAGATCATTGCCAAGCATTTCATACGGCGATCTGTCCATATAGATGTAACCCCATTTATCCGCTTCGCGGCGCAATCCGGTACCGCGCAGCATTTTGAGAAAGCCAAGCTGAAGCTCCTCGGGACGAAGCTCGAACACATCATTAAACGTTCCGCGGAACGTATCGTAATTTTCAAGCGGCAGTCCGGCAATCAAATCGAGATGCTGATCGATCTTTTGCGAATTTTTCACCTTCATTACGGTACGTACAAGCTTCATCCAATTTTGCCGGCGCTGAACCGCTTCGTTTGTTGGATCATTGGTCGATTGCACGCCGATTTCAAAGCGGAAGATGCCGGCAGGCGCATTTTCGGCCAAATAGTCAAGCACCTCGGGGCGCATAATGTCAGCCGTAATTTCAAACTGGAAGACGCAGCCTTGATGGTTTTTGATCAAGAACTCAAAAATCTCGAGCGCATAATCCCGTTTGATATTAAAGGTCCGATCAACGAACTTAATGAGCTTCGCGCCTTTTTCGATTAAATACAAAATATCCGCCTTCGTCCGCTCCATATCATAATAACGGACGCCAACCTCGATGCTGGATAAGCAAAATTGGCAGCTGAACGGACAACCGCGGCTTGTCTCAAAATAAACGACACGGCTTCCCAAATGAGGAATATCCTCCTTAAAGCGGTGCGGGGACGGCAGCTCGTTCAAGTTCAATTTCGGACGCGGTGGATTAATAAGAACCTCGATGCGATCCTCGCGCTGCTTCCGGTAGGTGATCCCAAACACCATATGGTATTTGCCGTCGCCTTCGATCTCCGTCAGCAAATGGTGGAAGGTCTCTTCGCCTTCCCCGACCACGATAAAATCAACCTCCTGCACGCGCTCCATCCAGTAGTCCATATCATAGCTGACCTCGGGACCGCCCAGTATGATCTTGATCTCCGGCATGATCTTCCGCAGCATGTTGATGACCGTGATCGTTTCCTCGATGTTCCAAATATAACAGGAGAATCCGACGACATCAGGCTTCCGGGAAAAAATATCCGAAACGATGTTCATGACCGGATCTTTAATGGTGTACTCCGCAATATCGATATCGAATCTATCGCCGCTGAATGCCTTTAAACAGCGCAGCGCAAGCGATGTGTGTATAAACTTTGCGTTTAAGGTGGACAGTACCACTTTCATAGCATAACCTCTCTAACTTAAGCATTTGCGTATTCTGCGGGACGAGAGCATCTCACCGCGCATTAGCAAGATGCCTTCTATTGTACAGAAAAAAGAGGAAAAAAAGAAGAGGCATCCCTTTCCGCGTATCGCGGCCTGGATGCCTCGCCTCACTTACACTCTTACTTTAATAAAAAGCTCATTTTTCAGCTGCATATCGATGACAGGGAAACGAACCCGCCATTTGTCGCCGCCAAGGGAGGAAACCTCGCCTGCGGCAAAGCCGCGCGGTTCAAATCCGTAATCGCGCTGGTAAGAAATGACGACTTGGATCTTATCGTCAGGCAGCATGGCATGGAACTCGTATCCAAGGTTAATCGCCCAAAGGCGTAGCTCCTGTGCCGATGCTGCCCCATAGTACATATAGAACAAAGGATCTATGTCAGCAGTAAGCACCAGCCAGCCGGAGGAGTCACGCTTTGCCTCCCACTTCGTGAATGCCGCCTCGCCTTCCGTCGTTGAAAGCGAACCATATTGCTCCTTAAGCAGCTTCTCGATATCTGCCAGAGGCGCGCCCACCAATGTAGTTGGCAGACTGGATGGTAAAAATGCCGCGCTCGCCAACTTTTTGTCCGTCACTTCGCTGTTCAGGCTGGCAGCATGAATAATCGATACGGCGAAGTTTAGGTCGGCGTTCGTGCCGGAGTAGCCAAGCGTCGTAATGCCGATCAGATCACCGAATTCGTTGAATAATGCACCGCCTGAGCTTCCGTGATCGATTGGAGCGCTTGTCTGGATGTATCTTATACCGTCTTGGTAGGTAATATTGCTGATCAAGCCGTCGGAGACCGTGTTCTGCAAGCCTAGCGGGCTGCCGATGGCAACAACCTTGCCGCCCTTGTAGGAATTTAATCCGTAGCCCAAAGTAACAGGAGCAATATCCATGGGCTCGGCTGTTTTAATGATAGCGAGATCCGCATTCTCATCGTAATTAACGACGCCGGTTATTTTCAGCTCTTCGCCATTGACCGTCAGCGCAGTGGCCGACGCTGCGTCCGCTATAACATGATGATTCGTAAGGATCAGATTTTCTCCGATGACGACGCCGCTGCCTTGCGCGCGGTTCGTCATGATCAAAACGACGCTCTCGTCGAATTTATCTACAATTTCTTTGCTTGTCAGCGTTGGCAGGTTTTTCTGCTGTTCAAGCCATTCCTCGTAATCTGCATTTTCGGCAGCTTCTTGGGAGGTGATGCGAACGGCCTTTGCAGCTTTATCCCATTTTACCGTTGCGTTAAGAGATTCGGCTATGAAGCGAGCAGGCACAAACGTAACGCCCTTGCGAACGATTGCCGGAGCATCGAGTTTAACCGTATTGCCGTTAATGACCGCTGTGTTCTTGCCTACTTGAAGAGAAATCGATAAATAGCCTTTTCGTCCGATAATCGTGCCCGTCTTGCTCTCCCATGTAACCGACGCGCCAAGCGCCGTAAAAATATCGCGCATAGGCACGAAGGCAACGCCCTTCTCTGTGTACGCTGCAGCCGATAGGCTAAGCTTCTTGCCGTCTACAACAACCTGTAATTGCTGAACCGAGGACACAACCGCTTTGTTCGCAGCGCCGGCCGCCGCTGCGGAACTTCCGCTGAGCCCTGGCAGCGGAGCAAGCAATAAGCCCGCTACGAGCAAGGGACTAAGCAGGGACTGAATAAGTTTTGTTTTCACGCGATTAGTTCCTCCAACCTTTTCCATTTTCACCATATGGTATATCTATCAATAATCCTACCATTCCTGTTCGTGCTTTGTCTATCAATCCCGCTTTGATAGAGCGTGCCTGAATGATAAATAGAAGATTAGAACTGAAGCCTTCACTCATGGTATAGTAGGAGCATTGAATCTAGGAGGTTTTTTAGCATGCACAGAGGAAAAAAGCGGGGAGCTCCTCAAAAACAAGCAGACAAGAGCAAGTCCTATCCGGTTACCGAACCGATAGAGCTGCTTCCTTTTCTAATAAAAAATATATCCGGCGCCGGACGGAACGTCGTCAAATCGATTTTGGCGCATGGGCAGGTATCGGTTGGCGGCAAAGCGACCACGGCATACAACTATCCGCTTCAGCCGGGCCAGACTGTTACGGTAGGCAAAGAGCGGCCCCAAGAAAAGCTGCCGCTGGAAGGGCTCGCTATCCTGTTTGAGGATGAGCATCTCATCGTCATTAAGAAGGAAGCCGGGCTGCTTTCCATTTCGTCTGACAACGCGCCGGAAAATGAAATTACCGCCTACCGTCAGCTAACGGCTCATGTACGGCTTGAAAATCCGAAAAACAGAATCTTCGTCGTGCACCGGTTGGATCGCGATACCTCCGGAGTCATGATGTTTGCCAAGAGCGAGGCCGTTCAGCAGCAGTTGCAAAATACTTGGCAGGACACCGTCCTGGAGCGCATCTATGTCGCGCTGGTAGAAGGTTGCGTTAAGAAAGAAAAGGGAACGATTTCTTCGTGGCTGAAAGAAAGCAAGACGCTCAAAATGTATTCAAGCGCATACCCGAATGACGGCCTGCACGCGGTTACCCACTACAAGGTGCTTAGCGCAAACAAAAGCTTCTCCCTTCTCGAGGTCCAGCTCGAAACGGGCCGAAAAAACCAAATCCGCGTGCATATGGAAGACATCGGACATCCTATCGTCGGCGACAAAAAGTACGGTGCGCGCTCGAGAACAATCGGCCGGCTTGGCTTGCATGCGCGAGTCCTTGCTTTTACGCATCCCGTCACAGGAAAACTGGTCCGATTCGAAACCGAAATCCCGAAGCTGTTCCTAAAGCCGTTCCACGTAACCGAATAACAGGAAAAATAAAAAGCATCGGACGCTTAGCTAAAGCGGCCGATGCTTATTTTTGTTATACTACTATGGATATTTATTCAAAAAAACAGGAGGTACCGGATATGCCACATCTATTATTCCGCGGCGTCGCAGCCGAGCAGCTGCAAGCCGTCGCCGCGCCGCTTGCCGAAGAGCTTGCCGCGATTTGCGAGTGCGGCACCGATAATTTCACAATGGCTTGCCTGCATGCGACAAGCGTTTTTGGCAGCCTGCCCGGCGAGCCTGCTTTTGCGTTCATTGAGATTGGCTGGTTCGAGCGCGGGAAGGATGTCAGAACCCGCTTCGCGCAAGCAGTCACCCGTTACGTGGGGCAGCTCAGCATTCCCGAAATCGAGATCGTGTTCCACGCCTACCGCGAGGACAGCTATTATATCAACGGCGAACCGGTCGAGGAGTGAAAATGGCGTTAAGCCATTTTCCTACCTTTTCACCGTCGGCTGAATCGTCCACTCCACCTCGTCGATATTTATCCAGCCGGAGCCTCCGGTAAAATAAACAGAAACCGTATCCTGCTCGGCAACCGACACGGCAGGCAGCCGAATTCCCTCAAATTGTTCATGGGCTTGGATAGGCTGCTGTTGTACGCTCACTCCATTAATGGAAACCCCGATCATCCCGCCCTCCGCGTTTGCGCTCGCTTTGGCTGATAGGATATACTCACCGGCAACCGGGCTAACAAAGGTTTGGGAAGCGCGATGCTCGTTGCCAGGATCCACGTACATCAGCTTTGTCCCGCTATAAGGCCGATTCGTACCAATGCCCGCACCGGATGTAAACGACCAATACTGACGATCCTCCTCAAATCCGCCATTTCGGAATGATTCATGAACCGCGGCAGCCGATGGCGTTCCTTTACCGCTTACGACCGTGTAATGCTTGAATTTCTTGATTTTATAACCCGATTCTTCACTCGGAATCACATCGCTGTTCGAAAAAATATAAACGGCGTCTTCATTCGGCCTAAGCTGAGGCTGCTCAAAATAGTACCTGCCGAAGGATCGGACAAATTGGAAGGCGCCCCCGGGATTTACGTAATCGACCGTCTCGAGAAATTGCCGCGGATGGATTCGCTCATAAAATAATACGTAAATATAAGGCATCATGACCTCATCCGTCACGTAAATCCGGCCGTCCGTCTCATCCGAAGCGTATTGCACGGCCTCGCCAAAGGATTCAAAAAAAAGCGGACTGATTTGTTTCGCGTACGAAGTGAAATAATATCCGCAGAAAGCAACAAAAAAGATCGAAAAAGCCGTGATCGCGATGACAAATGAGTATTTAATCTTCATATGCAGCCACATTAAGCCAGCCACGGCCAAAAATACCGTCGGATAAAAGATAATGTTGATTCGATTGATATTCACGTCCGTAATCAGCGTCATCAGAAGGGCCGTTCCGAACCAAATGGCGATAATCGCCCTTTCCGCTTTAAAATGCTTAATTAATTGATAGCCCCCGTAAAGAATTCCGATCCCGATCAGCGGCAGTGCCAGCGGATACATATAGCCGAACTTAGGAATCGCGTTCCAAAGCAGACCGTCGCTTTGCGTGAGATACATTTTCAAAAACGGTTTGAAATGCTGCGCGAGCATCGATAAAGCATGGCCTTCGAATGCCGTAGATACCTGCTCTACGCGTGGAACTGTAAGCTTCGGAATAGAGAAAAGAAATCGCATGGCCGGCATTTGGTAGCGGTTAATTAGAAGAAACAAGCCAATAGGCGCCGCAAGAATGAGGAAGGCAGCACTATTCCAAAGCAGTACGCGCGGCCTAAACATCTTAGCTGCAATAAGAAGCGTCACGACGCCCAGCGCAAACACCGGGACAAAAAAATAGGCCGTGCCGTATGCGTATAACGAAGCGGCCAGCGTAACCGTAAAACCGATCAGCCATTTGGGCTGTTGGAAGGCTTTAAACAAAAAAAAGACGGCTAACAGCACAAGCGAAGGAAAAAGATTCGATTCAAGCGCCCACCTGGACATCATGATGTGCCAAGGGCAAATGACGATCAAGAAAGCCGCCGCAGCCGCAGCAGGCTCTCTCTTAAATATATGCTTCGCGATGACGTAGAAGATCACCATACTGATAAGCCCGAACAAAATACTGACCATGCGGACGGATAAAGGGGTTAAACCGAATAAGTAAATGAACGGCATGGACAAGTAGGCATAAAGAGCATTTTGTCCGCTCCCCCACGCGATCAAATGAATCGGAAGCGAAATGCCGTTGCGGTCGATGCCATAATGTAGGATGGAATAGGCTTCATAACCGATCGATGCCTCATCCTGGTTTAAGCCTCCCGGAATAGAACCCGCATAGAGAACCCTTACTGCCGCGCCTATGAGAAACAGCATAACCATCCGTTTGTTTTGTTTTATCCAGTTATAAAAACGAATCATTGCTTGTGGTCACCGTTTCTTGTTGTAGTGTCAGACTGTCTAATCGGATAAAGAAAAAAGAAAACCAGTGCGATGAGCAAAGCGATAAACGGGATGATGCTCAGCATCGAACGAATGCCCCACACAGCAGCCTCCGCCTGCACGGCATCTTTTACATAACCGGTACCCTCCAAAATAATGCCGAGTACGACGGCCTGCAGCGAAACGCCCCATTTGACGATAAAGCCATTCATGCCAAAGTACATGCCTTCCCTGCGCACCCTTGTCCGCTTCTCGTCTTCATCGATAATTTCGGACAAAAGCACATCCAGCAAAACGAGCAGCCCCGCCAGGCCTATGCCGATGGCAGCAGCTGCAGCAGCCGCCGCAGCAACGCTTGATACGAATAGAAAAGGAATCATAGCAAGCGCATATATGCCGACGGCAGTAATGACCGTTTGGCGCGCGCCCCATTTTTGAACCAATCTCCCCCATACGTAGACGCAGGGTATAGCGGCAATAAAAATTGCGCCTAACAATACCGTATTGCTTTCATCTCCGGCACCGAGCACGTATTTGGTAAAGAAAGGTATCGCAGCGGGCAGCATGGCGAAAGTAAATTGGACGAAAAAACTGCCGATTACATAGAATACGAACGCTTTATTAGAGAACGTAAATTTCAAAGACTGGAGAAATCCGATTTCTTCCCGTTGAACGACCATCTTCTCTTTGCTGGCCGACACCATGATAACCAAGAATAGAAGCGCAATCCCTGCAAAAATTGCCCCCATCGGCCCCCAGCCCAGCTGGCCGTAAACGAGCGGCGGCAGCGCTACGCCTATGATCATTCCCAAGATGCCGAACATCTGCCTCCAGGAAGATACGGATGCCCGTTCCTTCATCGTCGTAAACATCTCCGGAAATAAAGCAGAATAATTCAAAACGACCATAACAAACAAAATATCATATAGCAGCACGACCGTTAAAAAATACCAAAATAATGTCATGCCTGTGCCGACTGGAAACCATATCGCCGTAAACAACGCCGCCAGCGGCACCATGCCAAACAGCATATAGGGTACGCGTCTGCCAAAGCGGCTGCTTGTACGGTCCGAAATATGCCCGAACAACGGATTTAACAAGGCGTTAACGATGCCATGAATGACCATTGCCGCACTGATGAGCGCGGGCTTTACCCCCAGCACGTCTACGTAATAAAAAACGATGTACGAAGCAAAAGCCTGTGCGATCAGGTTAACCGATAAATTACCTGAGCTGTACGCTAGTTTCGATTTGAAGCTTGGAATAGCCATGGATAACACGCTCCCGGTACGATGAAAGTCTATCAAATAGGGTAGAAATAACTCTCTCATCTTACCGTATAAACCCTTATTATTCCATAATTAACTTTTGGATCAATTATGCTTCACCATTCGGATATAACGGCTTCCGCTCACTTGGATCGAGCCGTCCTCGATATAATTCAGTTTTTTGTACAGCGCATAAGCTCTCGCATTATCCGGTTCCACAATGAGCGACAGTCTCTTGTAGCCCTGCTCCAGGCCCTTCCGTTCAAAAGCGCTGATCAGCGCTTTGGCGATGCCTTGCCCTTGGTAACGTTCATCAACCGCGATGGAATCCAGATAATACTCCCCTTCCTTCGCCTCTACGGCTATGGTTTCATTGGCGCGTGCACCCGATCTCCGTCCCTCACGGTTAACAAAAGGCAGGTCGAGCGCCACCGCTCCATCCCCGGCATAGCTGAGCAGCATGCCCGCTATCCCGTCTTCCCGCCTGTCGACAAGTACATGCTTATAGCTGATCCGATTGTCCTCGCGCGCATAAAAATTAGAAAGGATTCGCACTGCTTCCCTTGAATCATCCGTTCCCGCTAACGTGTAAGCGATGTGGCCGATCGCTGCAAGGAGCAGCGGCATAACTTCCTGTACATCTTCTTTTCCAGCTGGTTCGATCATGACGGTATCCCTCATTCTTTTTATGTTCTGTTATAATAAATGAATATTATTTCTAAAGGTGATGAAGCAGTGAGCAATAACTATTATACATTTCCCATTGGCGTTAGAAACAGCGAGGTACCCTATGCGACCAAAGCGGAGGCCGAGACGAGCCGCCAGCTTGTCGGCTCCGATGAACGGGATTCCGGTTTTTTCCGCGCGCTGGAGCAATACGGCATTTCCCTTAACCGGCCGCAAATTGCTGCCGTACGACATCATCAAGGGCCCGCTCTAACGCTAGCGGGAGCCGGCTCAGGCAAGACTTCCGTACTCGTATGCCGGACCGCTTATTTGCTTTCTGTACAGAATGTGCGGGCTCAGCATATTTTACTAATGACCTTCTCCAAAAAAGCGGCGGATGAAATGCGAAGCCGCATCAATTCGCTGCCCGTTGTTAATCCGCAGGCGGCACGCGGCGTCGAGGCGCGCACTTTCCACTCATTTTGCCTCCAGCTTCTGAGGGGACGCGGTTACCGCCAGGGTATTCTGGGTGAAACCGGCCAGAAGCATATCTTTTTCAAAAGGCTTATGCGGGAGCTCCTCCTGCAAAACGAATACGAACCCGAAACACTGCTCGCCCAGCTTTCGGCTATTAAGCTGCAAATGATCAATGTGAGCGACCTTCCTTCTTCGACGACGGAGGAGCGTGAGCTTAAGCTGCTGTTCACGAGGTACGAACAGTGGAAGAAAGACATGGATAAGCTCGATTACGATGATCTTCTTTTGGAGGCTTATAAGCTTCTTAGAGAGGACGAGTCCCTGTTAGCAACGCTTCAAACGCGATTCCAATATGTTATGATCGATGAATTTCAAGATACCAATCAGGTACAGTACGTTCTCGTGCAAATGCTTGCCGATAAGCATCACAACCTGATGGTCGTCGGCGATGACGATCAGACGATTTATTCGTTTAACGGCGCTAAAAACGATTATATCTTGAATTTCGAGCATCAATATCCAGGCGCGGCCACCTATATTCTCGATATTAACTACCGCTCGACAAGCACAATCGTCGGTCTTGGCAATGCCATTATTCAATATAATAAGCTTCGCAAGGAGAAAACTCTGCTGGCCGTGAAGCCCAAAGGCGCAAACCCTTCTTACGCCCGCCTCAAAACCACGCAGGACGAGGCCAAGCTCATCGCGGATACGATCACAGAGCAGATCAACCAAGGCAAGCGTACCTATGGCGATTTTGCCGTCTTGTTCCGTACGGCGAGCAGCAGCAGAGCACTTATCGAGCTGCTGCTGACCAAAGAGCTTCCGTTCATCGATTTCGGCGATGGACAGCTTTTTTACGAGCAATGGGCAATCAAGCCTCTTCTTGCCCATTTGCGGCTGGCGCAGGACCGACGCAATTTCGATGCTATGGAAACGCTCCTGCCCTCCCTTTACGTCAATCGGGAACAAGCAATGGCCTTCATTTGGAACCAAGATAAGCTGCGGGCAAAAAAATGGCCGCTTATCCATTTGCTAGAGTTCCCGCAGCTGAAAGAATTTCAAAAGGACAAAATCAAAGAACGCATCAAGCTGATCAAATCATTGACGGATTTGAAACCTGCTGCCGCTATTATGCAGCTTCGCCAAGCCTTTTATGACCAATTTCTCGAAACAAGCAAGCGTCATGAAATGACGGAGCACAAAGAAGGGCTTAAGGAAGTGCTCGACGAGTTCGAAGCTGCCGCGGGCACTTACGACACCATTGAAGCTTTTTTAGCCTATATCGACGATATTACGGACAAGCATGCTGCCGTGCAGCAGCTCCATAAGCATGAGCATAACCGCAGCGCGATATCGCTGATGTCGATTCACAAATCCAAGGGACTCGAGTTTCCTGTCGTATTCGTAATCGGCGTCTCGGAAGGAATTCTCCCGCACAGCTCCGCGCTTGCAGCCGATAAGCACAGTGACCGCAGCTCCATCCAGACCGGCGATGACGCGCTTGCCGAAGCACTAGAGGAAGAAAGACGTCTCGCGTATGTTGCGGTAACAAGGGCCGAAGAAGAGCTCTATATTAGCTCCCCCGCGCTTTACCGAGGCAAACCGGCAGAATTATCGCGATTTATCCGGTCGGCCTTTAGGAACGGGGAAGAGGAGGACGGCGATTCCGAATCGGTGCTGTCCTGGCTGTGTACCAGCCCTTCCTGCCAGGTATGGCAGCGAATCATTACGTATGAGGATTCACAAACCGAAGCACGGGCATGTCCTTTGTGTCAATCGCCCATGGAGCAAGGAATCAAGGCCTTGCCCAAGAAAAAGAAGTAAGGAGAAACGATTCGCAGTATGAGCAGCTTAAATGATCAACTAGTTCCTTATCTCAAGCTCGCAGATGCCGTCATCATAACGGATAAAGAGCATCTTATCTTGGCCGTCAATCCGGCCTACGAGAAAATTACGGGTTACTCGTCAGCAGATATCATCGGTAAAAAAGCAGGTATCTTGCGAACGTCCGACACGCCAAAGAAGACGCATGCGCAAATGAAGCTGGCGCTGCGCCAAGGCTTGCCATGGTCGGGCGTATTCACGAACCGCCGGAGAGACAGCAGCGTCTGGCATTCGTCGATTACGATTACGCCATTGCCCGTTGGAGGGGAGCTTTATTACATTGGAGTCTTTCGCGAGCTGGAGAAGCTAAAAAGAGGCTTTTATTTGCCTGAGGAGCGGATCGGCTCTATTCAAAGCTCCATGCTGAAGGTTCTCGCCATCTCTTGCGAAATACGGGATCCCGGTATCGAGCAGCATCTTGTGCGCGTTCGCGATTTAACCGAGCGGCTAACCCGTTTTCATAATGAACGCCTTCAGCTCGGCTGGTCCGAGGAGCTTATCAACCGGGTATCCCATTCCAGCATCCTGCATGATATCGGCAAATCAGGAATTCCGGAGGGTATTCTGTATAAACCCGGCCCCCTCGCCTATTACGAGCGGCAAATCGTCGAGATGCACACGCAGATCGGCGTCGATATCATTGACAAAATATATGCGGAGCTGAATGATGATTTATTCAACCAGGAGCTCGCCATGGGAAAAAATATTATTTTGTACCATCATGAAAAATGGGACGGCACCGGCTATCCGCAAAAGCTTTTCGGCGAAAGCATTCCGATCGAAGCCCGTATCGTAAGTGTCGTTGATGTATTTGACGCTTTAACCAGCACCCGCCCTTACAAAGAAAAGTGGTCCGAGCAGCGTGCGTTTGCCTACATCAGTGAACAGCGCGGCCGCCATTTTGATCCTGATTTGGTCGACTCATTCCTGGCACTTATTCATAATGAATCCGTATAGCCAAAAAATTAGCGGCAGCCATCACAGGAAAGCTTGTGATGTTTGCCGCTTGCCTAGTTTCTAGAAACTGATATGATGAACCCCTATTACTAGTTAGCTTAGCTAAGGGCTGCTTCTTCAGGTCTTAAAACGACCTAATGAGGCAGCCCTAACTTTTTCTCCAACAAATAAATCAGTCCTGAGATTGCCTATTGCAATTCCAGTATGCATACGGGGACCTTCAGCAGCGCTTTTCTGACTTTATGCATACCGTCTGCCCTGCACCATGGCCGATGAATGTCAGAAGGCAATAATACGATATATTGCCCCGGAAATAGAACAAGCTCCGTTTCTGCCTCCACAGCTTCAAAAAACGTATGATCGTCTACCTCCGGTGTTACTGCAACAGCCTTATTCCTTCCGCAGTCTCTTGCAAACCCCATTTTCTCCATACCCGATATCATAAAGTGAATATCCACATAGCTCCGATGCTGCTCTGGCATCACTTCATGATAGGGTTGCAGTTCCTTATGCTGGATAATTAAATAGGTTCCATCGTCTAGGGCTGGATAAACACCATCCTCCATCTGTTCAAATGGAGTTAAACGAAGATACTCTAATTTTTCCGCAAGAGCTGACGAAATTACCCTTTTTTCTGTCTGCCAGTTGCTGAAATCTCCAATCATCATCGTATAACTTCCCTTCCGTTAACACTACAGTTTGACAAGCAGAAGAAGAGCCCCGGCAATTGGTGTCATAATCATAGCTGAGCGCAAAAGCAGTCTTGGCGCCCTTCTCGTAAATTTCGCCCCGATATAAGAGCCTATCATCGTGCCTGCAACCACTTGGATAAGCAAGGTAAAGTCCAAATAGCCCGCTTGAAAAAAACCTATGGATCCAAAAACCGCGATAGGCAAAATAACGACCATCGTTGTTCCAACTGCCTGACGAAGCGGAAAACCGAACAAAACAAGTAAAGCCAACTGAATAAAAGGGGTTGACCCAATTCCAAAAATACCCGAAAGCGAACCAGTAACAAGGCCCGTCACGATGGCTAAACACCAAAATCTTAGCTTAGCCAGCGTTACCGTTTCTTCTTCGAGAGGAAATTCCTTTTTTGGAAATACGCTGCTAGTACGCAGCCAAATAAGCAATCCCGACAACAAGAGCATACCGCTTGTCAGCCATAAGAGCTGCTCTTCTGCAATCAAACGGGCTAAGAACGTCCCAGCATACGCCCCACCTGCGCCAAAGGCTCCGATAATCAAACCGGAACGCAGCCTCGCGTTCCCCTCCTTAATATGACTGATTGATCCGGATAACGTCGTGAAAGCCATAGCGGCTATCGAAGTGCCAAGCGCCGTATGAACCGGAATTGCAAAGCCAGCAACCAATATTCCAATAATAAACCCAGAACCTCCAGTACCGGCAAAACCAAGTACTAAACCCATTAGAAGCATAACTGCAAAGATATCCAAAACGACCATCTACTTTCCGAGCCCGTTTGTTTGAAAAGCATATTGCTGGTAGAAAGACGTTCTCATATCTGTTCGGTTGCGATTATGCCCATTTTCTCGAATGAACCTCAGATAGTCCAAATCAATATCGCCCACCACGACCATTTCCACATTTGCATCGCCCTGACTAACAATAGCATTAGGCCTGTTGATCATCGGCTGAATGGGTGAATAAATGCCGCTCTTCCCTGTAAAGGTAAAGCCATAGGGAATGTGATCAGGAAACGGAATGGAACCTATAAGTTGGCTGTTAATGACGTAGACCTGATTCTCCGATGCCCGCGCCTTTGCAAACAATATGTTGCGGCTCTGACCCCATTCATCCAGGCAGCAGGTTGGGGCCAATATGATATCTGCACCCATTTGACTTAATATGCGCGCTACTTCGGGAAACGAGTTATCATAGCAAATGGCAATGCCGTATTTCACTCCGTTTATTTCGAATATATCGAGTTTGTTTCCTGGTGTAGTCAGTTCTTTATTGTATACCATCTCATAGGAGGGATGAATTTTATCCTGTTTATGCACGGAACCGTCGGCCCCGAATACAAACGCAGTATTATAGTAGCAGCCATCTGCAGGCCGATAGGCAAAATGCGAACCGGCTGCAATCGTCATTCCGTACTCCCTTGCCAATGACCCGCATAATGGATTAAGGACGTTTGCATACTCCTTGCCGAACCATTCAAAAATCCGTGTGACGTCTTCCTTGCTTTTACTATCAAATTGGTGCAGGGTTAGAAGCTCTATGGTAAAAAACTCAGGTAATAATAATAGTTCCGCACCTTGGTCAGCTGCTGACTTAACATGCCAACGCACATGGTTCTCAAAATCCTCTATCGATTTTAGCTTCCTAGCTCGGTACTGACTGCTTGCGACTTTCATCTCAGTTGACTCCCTTCAGCTCTGCAGTGTGACTAAAGTTACGTAAAAATTGATTCATTCTTGCATTCGTTGTGCTAAATACGTCTTCAGGCTTACCGCTCTTCGTAATCTGACCATCTTCCATAAACAACACGCGATCCGAAACATTGCGGGCAAAATTCATCTCATGTGTAACAACAACCATGGTCATCCCTTCTCGGGCAAGCTTAACCATAATATCCAGCACCTCTTGTACAAGCTCTGGATCAAGAGCCGATGTAGGCTCATCGAACAAAATGATCTTAGGCTCCATTGCCAAAGCACGCGCTATGGCAACCCGTTGCTGCTGGCCGCCTGACAAGTTTGCGGGATATGCATTGATTTTATCCAATAGCCCTACTTTCTCCAGAAGCAGCCTGGCTTTCGCCTCCGCCTCTGGACGCGGCACCTTCTTCACGATCCGAGGCCCTTCTGTAATATTGTCCAGAACCGTTTTGTTCGGCCATAGGTTAAATTGCTGAAAAACCATGCTTACCTCCGAACGAAGCCACGTGAGTTTCATTTGAGAAATGAATGTGAGTCGGCCGCTAGAATTCGTCTTATATTCAGCCTTTCTCGTATTCACATAAATCTCTCCGGAAGTAGGAACCTCCAGCAGGTTTAGACAGCGAAGCAAGGTGCTCTTCCCTGCTCCGCTCGGTCCTATAATCGATACGACTTCGCCTTCTTTAATATCGAGGTCTATTTGATCCAGTACTTTTTTCTGATGAAACGATTTGCTTAATTTCCGGATATTTATCATCGCCTGACCTCCTATTTCCTCACGATCCGCATTTTCTTTTCAATTAAGTACTGAAACAGCATTAGAACGCTTGTCATTGATAAATAAACGGCACCGGCAACGCCGAGCGTCTCAGCAACGCTGTACGAGCTGTTGTACGCTCTTTGTGCCGCCAGCATAAGATCAGGTACTGTAATGATGGATACTATCGCTGACTCCTTCAGCATGATGACACAATTGTTAATATAAGGCGGTGTCACAAGCCTTATTGCCTGCGGAATCGTTATTCGCATCATCTTTTGTATTGGATTCATACCTACAGAATCAGCAGCCTCCTGTTGCCCTTTATCGACAGACATTAATCCCGCTCGAATGATTTCAGATTTAAAAGAGGCTGAATTGATAGACATTGCGGCAAGCCCTGCAACAAACGCCGTTAGCGTGAGCCCAAAGGGCGTAGCGTAATAAAGCCAGAATAGGGTTAGCATCAAGGGAGTGCCTCGAAATACCCATACATACATGAAGGCCATTCCTCGAAACACGCCGATGCTGGAAAGTCTCAACAAGGCGATTACGTACCCAATTGCAGTTGCGCATAATATCGCTAGTATCGAGATTTTAAAGGTCGTTAGCGCTCCCTCTAAATAGAGGGGCAAATAGTTGGATATTGTCTCCCAGTCCATGCCCATCACTCATTTTCTGCATTTTTTTGTTATTTCGGAAGCACATTGCCAATCCATTTCATGGCTAACTGGTCAATCGTGCCGTCTTTCAGCTTTTCTTCAATTAGCGCATCGATAACAGCTTTCAGTTCAGGCTCGTTTTTACGCATGCCGACGCCCATGTTTTTAATCGCTGCCACTTCACCAACGAGCTTTAAAGGTTTGTTGCTATTATCATTTTTGACATAGTCATTAGCAGCTATATTGCCTACGGCATAGACGTCAATTCTGCCTGCCTTTAAATCTGTAAAGGCTTCGGCATTGCCCGGATATTCTTTCAATTCCTTGTATCCGCCGATTTCTTTAATCGCGGTGTGCGTCCCTGACCCGCCAATTACTCCCGTTACTAGACCTTCTAGCTTATTTACGTCTGTAACAGTAGCGTTGTCCTTCAAAACAGCTGCAATCGTGCCATCTTTTCCGTATGGAATTGAGAAATCGATGCTTTTCTTTCTTTCTTCCGTTTCGGATAACGCGGACATGACCAGATCAAACTTCCCTGCAACCAGACCAGGAATCAATCCTCCGATATTCCCCGGAACAAACTCAATCTCCACGCCGAGCTTCTCCGCAATCATCGTGCCGATTTCAATATCAAAGCCTGCAATTTCGCTTTTTTCATTCATAAAAGTCATGGGACGGAAATTACCGCTTGTTCCAATGATCAGCTTGCCTCTTTCTTTAATTTCATCCACTGTCGTCGAATTGGCAGTCTCGGTTGGCTCAGCTTCGGCAGCATTGGCAGGCTTCTCCCCTGATGGTTTGGCAGTCGTAGCATTTGATCCGCAAGCCGTAACCACTAGTAAGGACGCAATAACCAAAAGAACACTAAGTACTGTAAGCTTCTTCATTTTCCCCAACTCCCATTTTGTTAATGTCTTTATGTGTAAGATTGTATAACATATATCTGTCATTTACATTGGAGTTCTATCACAAATTTCCTCTTCCATTTTGGTGATTAATCACAAAGGGCCATCATCTTCCACAAAACAAACACTTGAATACCCCCTATATAACAGTGAAAAGTGCTTTAACCACTTAGCAATCATCGCTAAAATAGCACTGTATTCCTCATGCATTTTATGTTAGATTAACTAACATAAAATGCATGAGGAGGACGATGGCATGAGTGGTATTAGTGTTCAAGAATTAATTACGCATAGACCTTACTTGTTTGGAAGCCAGCCGGTTATTAGCGGTGCGAACGGTTTGCATCGTCGTATAACAAACATAAACGTGATGGAAGTCCCCGACGTTTTTAATTGGGTACGTCATGGCGACTTACTGCTTACGACCGCTTATTCGATTAAAGATAATCCTAACGCTCAAAATGAATTAATTCCTAAGCTCTCTGAAAATGGCATTGCAGCGATCGGCATTAAAACAAAGCGATACCTTCCTCAGGTTCCAAAGAAAATGATTGACCTCTCGAATGAATATGGACTTCCCATATTAGAGCTAGCCTACCAAATCGGTTATTCCCAAACGATCTCTGATGTTCTGGAGGAGGTGCTCCAAAACAATTCCAAATGGCTTGTAGAGCAGCATAATAAAATCCAACTGCTAACGAGCACTTTGATTATGGGTGAAAATATCAAAACATTTATGGATACCTTTATTAAATGTACAGGGCTGCACGCCGATTTCATCACCTGCGAGTCCGAGGCTTTACCTCAAGGGGCTGCTCTGACCCATGCTTGGCCGGAATCAACTCGACTTATTCCAGCCTATCTGAAGTCGCTAGCGAGCACGCTTCCTTGCTTTTGGCTCGATAACGATAAGGCTAAGCTCTATATTCCCATTGAGAGAAACAAAGAAACGATGGCATATTTGATATGTTGGGGATGCCGCGAGGAGGATTGGGAGCCGCTGCAGCTGCTGCTTCAGCACACGGTAAACTTATTGACCTTACACCTAAGTAAACAGCATTCATTGAGCAGCCTAGAAGATCACCGCAAAGACTTATTTCTAAAAACGTGGGTACTTGGTGAAATAACGGATCCGCAAGTAATCGCTCTTCAGTCAGCTACCTCCGGACTTCAACTAGAATCCGATTATAGCGTTTGCCTGACCTCAAACCTTATCCCTTATTCGCAAAGAGAAATTATGAGGGCAAAGAGTTATTGCATTATGCAGAGAATCATTATGCTTAATCTAGGCAATGTATGGGTGCTGCTCATCCCCAAACATCTCACAGCCGATTCAAACGTGTATAGCAGGATTCATGCTGAGCTTAGCCTTTGTTTAAAAATGCCTGCCCTTCGATTAGGGATCAGCAGCGTCAAAATGATTAATCACATTCACGAAGGCTATAAAGAAGCCGTTAGCGCACTAGAATTATGGGTGTTTATTCAACCCAGCGAAATCATTTGTTACTACGATAAGCTTGGCATGTTTCCCATTTTCCACGTTCTGTCGGATCAAGAATCCATTAAAAAGCAATTATTTCAGTACATCCAGCCTCTGCAGGACCATGACAATCATCACCACTCCAAATTAGTTGAAACGTTAATCGTCTACTTGCAATACGGCGGCAATATAAAAGAAAGTGCGAGCGCGCTTTTTTGCCATTATAACTCAATCGTATACCGGTTAGACCGCATTCAAAGCTTACTGCAAATCAATTTAAAGGATCCCGATATGCGCTTTCAACTGCAAATGGCCGTCAAAGTATTTGCTTTTTCAAACAAAAAAGGAACTATGATGGGATCATAGCTCCTGATGGATCGTATGCTTATGATTGCCTAGCTGAGGGCTCCTTAACTCAATTACATCGCCAATCTGGCAAGCTAACGGGTTAGCTGGGGTCCCTGTCAAAATGATATCGCCCTTCATTAGCTTAGCCATGCTTGAAATATGCGACACTAGCCAGTGAGCTGAAAATAACAAGTTTGACGTATTATCCTTTTGAATGAGAGATCCATTCACCCACATTTCCAAATCGACATTACAAGGATCCTCGATTGCTGCCACTGCTCCAATCGGTGTCATTTGGTCGAACATCTTAAAACGACCGCTATTAAAATGTGCACTAGCCGTAATATCATTTGCAATAGCGTAACCCGCTATGATGGATGCAGCCTCATGCTCTGCAACATGTTTCGCATCTTGGCCGATAATGACAGCCATCTCGACCTCACAAATAAATTCTGTTAAGAGCGGCGATAAAAAGATGTCACGCTCATTCGTCAAACTTCCGGGCGTTTTTAAGAACAATAAGGGATCTTTTTCATGCGTAATTCCCTTTTGTGCTCGGAACGCTTTAAAATTGGGACCGACTCCGATTATTTTACGCGTATGCCGCATATATTCCTTTATATTCATTTCTGCTTCTTCTCCTTTAATAAGCATGGGTTGTCCGGTATTCCCTATAAGACTTTACTGCATAACCCCCGTCAAATCTATATAAAAGTAGAAAGAGACCGTTTCACGAGTAGAAGGTTCTACTGCGCAGACGGTCTCTCCTTTATTTACTATTGCTTGCCGGTCCGATTTACAGCGCCGGCGGTGTGAAGGAACGTCCGGCAAACTCGGCATCGAGCATATAGAACGCGTTGCTGTCTTTATCGATGCGCTTCAGCTTATGGATAATGTTATCGAAGAGTGCTTCTTCTTCTACCTGCTCGTCGATAAACCATTTGAGAAAGTTGATCGTCGCATGCTCGCGATCATTGATAGCAAGATCAGACAAATTGTAGAAACGTTTCGTATTTTGCTGCTCGTGACCGTAGCCTTGCTCGAACGTGTCAAGGATAGACGCGTACTCGTTATTCGGCTCTCCAAGAGCGGATAGCGTAGCGCGACGGCCGCGGTCGTTCAAAAATTTATAGATTTTCATAGCATGAAAACGTTCTTCCTCTGCTTGTACAATGAAGAAGTTAGCGAAACCGTCTAGACTTTCACCGGAACAATACGCTGCCATCGCAAGATACACATGCGCTGAATAAAATTCAAAGTTCATTTGTTCATTTAATGCTTCTGCTAGTCCATCATTCATGCTCATGCACCTCAACCTTCCTAGATTGTACTTATTCTAACATAAAAATAAAGAACGGCAAATGCCGTTCTTGTAAATGTAACCATATCAAATGATTATCCGATCATTTTCTTTAACCGCTTGTAGAGCTTCTCTGCTGACGGCGCGCTAACCGTCTTCGACTTAATGACGACGAAACACTCCAGCTTACAGGTTTTGCAATCGCCTAGACAATCGCTTTTCTTCTGCTTGATGTCCGGATATCGATCTTTCATAGCCTTATAGATCGGTTCCGAGCCGTTTTTTAGATTCCTTTTGCAATACTTAATCTTCTTCATCCGATTCACCCCGCAGCGCAACGAAGGATTTGCTTTCTATTTGATGATAATGATTATCATCCCCGTTGTCAACTGCGATTTTTAAGTACCTCTAGTCCTTTTATGAGCTGGCTGTCCTCTTTGGCCAGCTTCTCCCGAAGTCTCTCGAGGAGCTGATAGCCCGTTTTGTCGTTAAAGCTTCCAGTAGCCTCAAGCTTCTCGGCCGTTTGGAATTTCCGCAATGCCTCCGAAGTCTGTTTGTCGAACATCCCTTCCTGTCCGGCCGGCGTATAACCAAGCTCCTTCAGCATCAACTGCAGCGTCTTCACGTCCTCGCCGTAGCTGCCCACCTTCATATCCGTACCGATCGCAAGCGGCCTTAGCTCCGTATAGGCGGGAAGCGACACGGCAAAATCCGGCGATACGCCTGTTTTGTTGATCCATGTACCTGCTGGCGTCTTCCACTGCGCTTCGGTCAAGCTCAGGACGGAGCCGTCCTTAAATTGATTAAAGCCTTGCACGACGCCTTTGCCATACGTTTTCTCTCCGATAACCGTTGCCCCCGCAGACTCCTTCAAAGCTGCGGTCAGCACCTCGCTCGCGCTGGCGGACTGCCCGTTTACGAGCACGGCAATCGGAATGGTCCAATCCTTCTCCTGCTTCGACTTGTAGGAAATGGTTTGACGTTCGTTTTTGTAAACGACATTCAGAATTACTTTATCCTTTGGAATAAGCGTGCTTGCAATCTTGATCGTAGGCTGCAGCAGCCCGCCCGGGTTAGAGCGCATGTCGAGCAGCAAGCCCTTAAGCGGCTGCTTCTCCTGAAGCTCCTTGATTGCAGCCTCAAATTCATCCGCCGTTTTCTCGGCAAACCGGCTGATCGTCACATGGCCGATCCCGCCCTCCAGAAGCTCCGATGTAACCGTATGGACGGGGATCGCTTCCCTTTTCAACGTCAAAGCGATAAGCTCTGCCTGATTCGGTCTTTGCACCTGCAGCGACACGGATGTTCCTTCTTTGCCTCTAATTATGCCAAGCAGCTCTTCAAACGTCTTGCCGCTCAGTTTCTGATTATCCACGGAAATAATAATGTCTCCCGGCAGCAAGCCTCCGCGTTCGGCAGGAGCCCCTTTCGTAAGTCCGGTAATGACGAACTCGCCCTCTTCTTCCCGGATCTCGGCACCGATGCCGAATATTTCGCCTTCATAGGACTGCGTGTACGCATCGCCTTTCTCCTCGACCAAATATCGGGAATAAGGGTCCTCAAGCGAGCTGACCATGCCTACAGCCGCACCGTTGATAAGCTTCTTCGGCTCTGCTCCGTTCAAATAATCATTTATTATTTTGTTGTATGTGACCGTAAACTGCTGAAAGGCCGGTTCTTTCAGCATCGGGTAACGATTTCCCATCCAAAGAAGCCCGATTGCAAAACCAATGGCCGTAAACAAGACCGCCCCCAGCACGCAAAATGAAAGAAACCGTTGTTTCGCAGCCGCTGATGTAAAATAGTTCATCTGTTCATCTCCTCAAAAGTTTTACGAAGTAAAACTTACTTCGAAAGCATACGCTTGGTTTTGTGAAGCAAAACTTACTTCGAAAGCACATGCTTAGTCTTGTATGTGTGGTGCATTTTAGCTACAATCAACCTAATCTTAACTATAAAGAGCTGGAGAGGAGCTTCACCGCTAGTATGTATAAACTTATCGCAATTGATGTTGACGACACGTTATTAACGGATGATCTAATCGTAACGGAGGGCACGAAGCAAGCCATGGAAGCCGCTATCGCCCAAGGCGTAACGGTAACGCTGGCAACCGGACGCATGTTTGCTTCCGCTCAAAAGATCGCTAAGCAAATCGATCTCAATGTTCCTATTATTACTTATCAAGGAGCCCTCGTCAAAACGCTGCTGGACGGACAAGTATTATATGAGAGAAACGTCCCTATCGATGCGGCCAAGGAGATTCACGCATTTGCCGAGGAAAATGGTCTTCATCTGCAGCTTTATGTCGATGACGAGCTTTACGGCACAGAGGACAACGATAAAATAAAAGCTTATTCCAAGCTCTCCAACATCCCTTACAAAATCGAGCCTGATTTCAATAAATTACTGGACTTTCCGATGAATAAAATGCTGATGATCGACGAGCCCTCCCGCCTCGACGAAATCGCTGAGCAGCTTAAGCTTCAGGTTGGCGACCGCGTGCATATTACAAAGTCGAAGGCGCATTATCTCGAGTTTATGCATAAGGAAGGCACGAAAGGGCATGCCTTGAAATTTATGGCCGAGCATTTGGGCTGCACCATGGATCAAACCATTGCCCTCGGCGATGCTTGGAATGACAATGAAATGATTCTTGCTGCTGGCCTTGGCGTAGCAATGGGGAACGCCATTCAATCCCTTAAGGATATCGCTGACTATGTCACGCTGTCGAATAACGAGGAAGGCGTTCGCCACGTTATTGAGAAGTTCGTGCTGCAAGCAGCGTCTGAATAATTTCAGATAAAATATGCGAAACAGCCCTTTCGCTTAAGCGAAGGGGCTGTTTCGTTAGAATAAGGAGCGCGTGCTAATGAATTGTCCGTTATGCGGCAGGCCCAATGAATGCGGGATTAAAGCCTACGAAGAAAAACAGGAAGTCTGCTGGTGCTTCCATGAGCAATTCCCGAAAGAGCTGCTTCAGAAGCTTCCCGAGCTGCAGCGCGGCAAAGCCTGCATTTGCAAATTATGCGCCGCGGCCTTTCGGGATGATGTTATGACCTAAGAGGAAAAATACCGCTAAGGCTTAAGGCTGTTCAGGCACATCGCTTGCCCTAAATAGCCTCTTATTTATTTTTCTTTTCGTCCGGGTATGAAGAAACGCTGCTCTACCGTGCCTGCCGATAACGGCTTGCTGAAATAATAGCCTTGAATCTTACTGCACGCATTGTCCGTTAAAATATCAAGCTGGTCCTTCGTTTCGATGCCTTCCGCGATAACCTCCATGTTCAAATGCTGCGCCATGGCGATAATCGTTGACACGATCGCCCTGTCATTGTTGTTCTCCGTAATATCGCGAATAAAAGACCGGTCGATCTTCACCTTATGAATAGGAAACATTTTTAAATAGCTAAGCGAGCTGTAGCCCGTACCGAAATCATCCAAGCTGATTCTTATTCCGTAATCATTGAGCTGATTTAATATGCTGCTTGAAATCGAGGCGTCCATCATCATGCTTTCCGTAATTTCCAGCTCCAAAAACTTCGGTTCCAGACCTGTCTCTTCCAAAATAGCCATGATATATTCCGCCAACTGGGGCTGATGGAATTGCTGCGAGGACAAGTTGACGGAAATCGGAATGAGCGGTCCGCCTTCATCATGCCACATCCGCATTTGCCGGCAGGCTTCGCGCAGCACCCACGTACCCATTTCATAAATAAGTCCAGTCTCTTCCGCAATCGGAATAAAGAGGCCGGGACTTAACATTCCCTTGGTCGGATGCTCCCAGCGCACGAGCGCCTCGATTCCGATCATCGCATGATCCTCGGTCCGGATTTGCGGTTGATAATGTAGCAGCAACTCGCCCCGTTCGATTGCTTTTCTAAGGTCGCCTTCTAATTCAATTTTCTCAAGCAGCTTCTGATCGAGCTCGTTAGAGTAAAATAAATAGTCGTTTTTTCCTTTTTTCTTTACCTCGTACATGGCCGTGTCGGCATTTTTCAGCAGTTGAACCGCGTCTTGTCCATCACTCGGAAACAAAGAGATGCCAATGCTCGCGGAAACGTAAAAGTCGTTGTCCATCAAACGGTACGGCGTTTGAATCGTCTTGATGATCTTTTTAGCCAAAAGCTCGATGGTTTCCAGCGAGTCATAATGACGGCAAAGCAGCGTGAATTCATCTCCGCCCATACGAGCCAGCATGGCATCATGCCCCTTTAACTCTTTCTGGATGCGCATGCTTACTTCTTGCAGAAATTGATCGCCAACTGTATGGCCAAGCGAGTCATTAATCATTTTAAAACGGTCGATATCAAGCACCATGACGGCAAATGGCAGCTGGGCTTCGTTGTTCTCCGCTATGGCCTCGGCAATTTTTTTATTAAACATGCGGCGGTTGGGCAAGCCCGTCAGCTCATCATGGAAGGCCAGATGATTGATTCGATTCTTCGCCTGCTTCTCTTCGGTAATATCTTTAAAAATGATATAGCTGCCTACCACGCTGCCTTCGATTATAACCGGCACATTCGTAACGCTTAAATCGAGTCTCTTTCCGTCTGTACGGATAATCGAGGTTTCATGATTTAACGTTTCACCCTCAAATGACCGCTGAAACATCTGTTTCACGCGTTCCTGATCTTCCGGGATAATGATTTCGTTCAACGTGGAAATCGGCTGGTTAACGACCTCTTTGGTGCTATAGCCCGTTATCTGCAGAGCAATGGAATTATGGCTTATGACCCGGCGCTGCAAATCGACGGATACGATGCCATCTTGATTATTTTCGTACAGCGACCTATACCACTTCTCGTTTTGCTCGATTTCAGAATCCTTGCGTGCAAGCCGCTTTGAAATATAGATGCCTAATAGTGAAAATCCGAGTGTAAAAAAGGTGCCTGCCGAAATAAAATACGCCAGCCATTTTTGATCCAAAATCACGCCGTAAAAAAGTACCGACTTGCTGCTGTTATGAAAATTGGCAGCCTGCATGCCCGTAAAATGCATGCCTACGATAGCTGCTCCCATAATTGCGCCGCTTGCAAGCTTCTTCCACAGCTCCCCCTGCTGATCGCCTTTCCGGAAATAGAAAGACAGCCATAAAGCCGCGATGGATGCGCCAAACGCAATCAGAATTGAAAGCACGAAGGTGAATGGATCATATGTAATTGGTATCAGCATCGCCGCCATCCCGACGTAGTGCATAACCGAGATTCCCGTTGCGAGCAGCACACCGCCTATTAGCAACTGGGTACCCGTCAGCTCGCTGCGTCCAACAACAAAAAGCGCAATAAACGCTGCGCCGATGGCAGCGAAAACAGACAGCAGCACGATGACTAAATCATATTCGACCGAAATGGGAAGCGTTAATGCGAGCATGCCGATAAAATGCATGGACCATATTCCCATCCCCATCGAAGCCGCGCCGAACATCAGCCACTTAATCCTCGTACTGCCTTTGGAGGTGCTTACCCTGCCTGCCAAGTCAAGTGCCGTATACGAAGCCATTACCGCAATAAGATAAGAAAAAACGACTAATAAACTATCATACGTTCCGTGAACATGCTCCATTTCTTCCCCTCAGTTCTGTCTAAAATAGCAATCTGTAAGAGCACTCTTTTATTATACAATAGGTTATATCATTTTTTTAATAAAATATTGAATAATAATGGCAATAATACGCAATGAATCCGGTCCAACGCTTTTCACGCACTTCATTATGATTTATGTATAATAGAATTCTTTGGTTTGCAAACGGAAGCTTGTCCGCATAACAATAGAGCCTCTCCCATTTACAGCGGAAAGGCTCCAATTTATATTCAAGCTTATGAAACGGCTTTGCGGCCCCGCTTGCATTCGCCCTTGCCGCATGATTTATAGGTTCCTGTAAAATCAAGCCGGTGGTCAATCACCTTAAAACCAAATTCCCGTTCAATGCGCTGTTCGATCTCGCTCAACCAATCCTCTTTGATTTCAGTGAGCGAGCCGCATTCATCGCAAATAAGGTGATGATGCATATGCTCATGACCTTCCTCGCGAAGATCATAACGCGCTACGCCGTCTCCGAAATTCATTTTTTCAACGACATGAAGCTCTGCGAGCAGCTCGAGCGTACGATATACGGTCGCAAGACCAATCTCGGAATATTTTTGCTTTACGAGCATGAAGACGCCTTCTGCGCTCAAATGGTCCATTTCGTTCTCGAGCAGCACTCGCAATATAATTTCACGCTGAGTCGTCAGTTTATATCCGTTCGCCATCAAATGGCGGTTTATCCGGTCCATTTCTGCCGTGATGTTTAACATGCAGAGTTACCTCCTCTTATTCTAAAGCCTGTAAATGACTGCAAACGAAAAAATGTAAAGGCTTACTTTTAGAATGATTATAATTTAATGGTAGTACACTTTAACGAAATTAGCAAATACCATATTTTTATAGCCCCTCCTGCCGCCTCCTTGACATGAATAACAATTATCGATTATGATATGGCCACAGCTATTTCGTAATTATTACTAATAAAGGGCGGGTGAAGGCAATGAAACAAGGAATACATCCCACTTACCACCAGGTGTTGTTTTTTGATGTAAGCAGCGGTTACAAATTTTTGACGGGCTCCACGAAATCGTCGAATGAAAAAATGGAATGGGAAGACGGCAACAGCTATCCTGTTATCCGCGTAGACACAAGCTCTGCTTCGCATCCATTCTATACCGGTAAACAACGCAATACCGACAAAGGCGGACGCGTTGATCGCTTTAACCAACGTATTCAACAAAAGAAATAAGCTCTTCTTTTAAAGAGAAGCTCCGACAGTATGCCTAGCTGCAGGCGTAATGCCGAAGCTTCTCTTCTATTTAACATAATCGTCTAGAGCACCGCAGACAGGCCTCCGTCTATATTCACCGAGGTTCCCGTCACGAAGGATGCCGCTTCAGAAACAAGGAAGCCGATTACATTGGCCGCTTCCCGCGCATTGCCTATTCGCCCCAGCGGTATGCCGTGGCGCGGGTCGGCTGCGAACTCCTCCCAGCTTAGCTCGGGCGCCTTAGCTTGCCACATCCGCTCGATTTGGGCGCTGCGAATGAGACCGATGCATACCGCGTTCACACGGATGCGATCCGCGGCCAAGTCCTTGCTCATCGCCTTCGTAAGCGCCAGCCCTGCCGCGCGGCTGACCGAGGTTGGCAGCGAGGAGGCGCCGGGCGTTTTTCCGCCTATCGCCGTAACGTTGACGATGGCACCGCCGCCCGCTTTGCGCATATGGGGCAGCACGGCTTGGGAAAATTGAACGGCTCCAAGCAGCTTTAAGTCCAAATCGGCCGCCCATGCTTCATTTTCCACCTGCTCAAACGGGCGGGCTGCCGATGTTCCTGCATTATTTATAAGAATATGAACACCGCCGAATTTTGCGATCGTTTCCGCAACCGCCCGTGCTGCCTCCCCCGCCTTCGAGACATCCGCGCTGATCGTCAGCACTGCTTTGCCTGTCTGCTCCTTGATTTGCTCCGCCGCGCTGCGCAGCGAATTCTCCTCCCGCGCGACGATGGCAATCTCCGCGCCTTCGGATGCGAGCAGCAAGGCCGTTGCAAGGCCGATCCCCTTGCTTCCGCCCGTAATAATCGCTACTTTTCCATGTAATCCTAGCTCCATACCCTTTTCCTCCTTTGCTGCTGACCGTCGATTTATTTTTGAACCATTCTTATAACCTTCTGAACCTCGTCATTGATATCGATTTCCGTATGGGCAGGCAAATTCACGATAAAGATACCGCCAAAGACCTGCTGCGACTTCCCCTGCCAGTCACGGATTTTATTTTTTAGCATTTTGAGCTCCAAGGAGTAAATAACCTCTCTGCTCAGCAGCCAATTATGCCGCGTAAACGTAGACTTTTCTATGGTTTCTATGTACATGGAAACATCCTCGATCGTTTTTACCCGAATGACGTCCCCGAATGCTACGTTTTCCGTAAATACAGGATTTTCCTCTATGCGATATAAGTCTTCATCCAGTTGAATGACATCTAGTACCTCTACCTCTTGGCCTAAGCCGTCAAAGCATAGATGCAACGGTATAAAATCTTGAATGCTGCTCACCCTCTATGTCTATATTCAGTGAAGCTACTGAAAAGCCATTCTAGCTAATATCCACATTCGTAAAATGCTCTACGGTCGGGAACGGATCGTAGTAGTGATGCAGCAGCCTTTTCCACTCCAAATATTCCGCTGAACCGCGAAAGCCCACCGTATGATCCTCTAACGTTTCCCATCTTACGAGCAATATATATTTATGGCTTTCCTCAATGCACTTTTGAAGCTCATGGCCTCGATAGCCCTTCATGCTGGCAATAATGGCTGAAGCGAGTTTGAAATCGCGTTCGAATTCATCAGACAGGCCCTCTTTCACTTGTAAAACAGCTACCTCCAGGATCATATGACCAGCTCCTTTATCTCTCAATCTAGCATAAACCAATTGCCCGAAAAACACCACAAGCTATCCGTTAAACCTGACGCGGCAGACGCAAAGGCCATGCATCCAGCTTTCAAAAAAAAAAAGAACGGCTGACTGTTCATAATGCAACGGTCAACCGTTCTTTTGTGTGTTCATCCAATAGGCAGCGCGGACTGCACCTTGCGAATGTACCCGATATCTCGTGTTAACACATCCTTTGTATTTCCGCCGAACCATTCCAGCGAAGCATATCGCTCCGCTTGCTTAAAGGAAGCGAGACGTTTCATTTGCTCCAGAACGGGACGGTAATCGATGGCGCCTTCGGTGAGTGGAACCATACCTCTGCGGTCGCCGCTTGGCGAGTAAACGTTATGCGGCTCGAACAGCTTGGCATGCTGCAGCGAGGATATATTTTTCAAATGATAATAATCCACCCAAGGATCAAGCCGCTCAAGCGAGATTAACGGATCTGTTCCTGATTCCCAAAGATGGAAGAAATCCAAATTAAGGCCAATCGACGGATGCTTCAGTTCTTTCATCAGGCGCAGCGTGCTTCCCAGATAATCGGCCAGCGTGCCCGGATGCGTCTCCAGCAGCAATCTTTTCCCTTTGGCGGCACATAGATCGCCCACGAACTGCAATCGCTCGATATATTGCGTCCATTCCCGCTCGGTAACGCCGAAGCTCGCCCGCTCGCCCGCAAACGTTCGGATTCGGCTCACTCCAAACCAGTCAGCAAGCGCAATGACACGCTCCGTTTGCTCCTCGATCTGGGAAAGCGGAATATCGAGCGCGATATTCAGATAATCGCTGAGCATCGAGACCGCCATCCCGCTCTGCTTCAGCAAAGCTCTCGGATCCTCCGAATAACCGGCACGCTCGATTGTTTCCAGCATGCTTCGGGCATGCGTGCCCCATAGCTCAATCCCGTTAAAGCCCTGAGACGCAGCGAACGCAATCAATTCCTCGAAGGATATTAGCTGATGGCGAAACGAAATCGTGCATAAAGCTATTTTCATAAAATCCCTCCCGCTTGAACAGGCTTCAGCCCGCGCCATCGGATGAAATATTGCTCGAGCCCTTGTTTTATTTGTTTCTCGACGCCGTCTATTCGTTCCAAATGGGCATTTATTTGTTTTACAAGCTCCAGCCGATGTGTCGTAGCTAATTTAATCGCCAAAAACTGAACGGTTGTATAGCCTTGTACCAGCTCTTCGATCAAGTCGCAATATCTTAGGAATTCGGGATTGCTAGGATCCCGCTCCGGCATCAAATACATGAAGGCATGCTCATAGCCGTATTTGCGAATAGCAAGCACCTTGAGCTGGCGCAGCGCTGGCGTAAGCCGGCGAAGCTGCGATGCCTCTCCGGATGCCGAGAGCCCGGCGACGATTCCCTTAATCCGCTCTGTCAGCTCATTGCGTTCTCCTTTAAATGTAGACAGAAATAAGCGTTCAACGCTTTCCTTTGAAGGCTCTCTCACCTTCACGGCATCGATGTAATAGCCGCCGCCGAACGCATTGCCTCTTACGGCTTCGAGTACGCGCTCTCGTCGAACGATGCCCTCCCAGCGAAAATCAGGATCGCGCATAAACCATTCCTCTTCATTATCGGTCTTCTCAATCATTAGAAAATGAGGAAAGGGCTTCTGGTGGAACTTATTCTCTCTCTCCGGCATTAACGCCATATCGATATGCACGATGACCGAACGGTGCTCCGGTTTCCCGTCCAGCAGCTGCAGCAGGACATTCACGTTATCCTCCTTGCTGCGGGTGAAATCGTACCATTCGTGCACCGGCAGGCCGAACAGCTGCTCATACCACTCCAAATAGGCTTCATGCGTAATCTCCTCGGAGAAATAAGACAGCTCCCCGCGTTCATTTACGACAAAATCGCCATCCCATATGCCGAAATAAAAGGGCCTGTAATCTACGCCGCTATTTCTTTTCACGATCTCGCACATGCAGCTGATCAAGCAGTGGACCTTTATTGATTCTTCACCTTCAAGCGGCTGCTTCGTCACCTTCCAAGATCACCTGCCACATTCAAATCCAAGGATTCCAGCTGCATCATGAAATCAAGCAGCGAGCCGACCGTATCAAACACGCCGGGGTCTACCTCATCCTCCGGCACGAATAGTCTCATATCCTCCTCGATATATACGATAAGCTGAAGAATCATAACCGAGTCCAAATATAGATCCTCATTCAGCCGCATGTTTTCCTCCAGCGGCCGCAGCTTTCTCGCAGCCTCAGATGCAAGGCGGTTGATGAGCAATTGCTCCAGCTGCTCCTTGGCCTCCGCTCTTATCATTGCACAGCCTCCTCCTGCTCTAATTGGCGTCTGCTTATTTTTCCCGTGGCACCCTTCGGAATATTGGTTACAAAAGAAATGTCCAGAGGAACCTTGTACGCTGGCAGCCGCTTCAAGCACCACTCCCGCAGCGCTTCCGGCATCATCGCTTCCTCGGCGACGGCCATGCATTTCACTTTATCGCCCGAGACCGGGTGGCTTCCGCGATAGATGACATTTTCTTTAATGCCAGGCATAGATGCGATTACTTCTTCTACCTCTAACGGGTACACCTTCAAGCCGCCTACATTGATAACGTCATCCATTCTGGATACGAATGTAAGGGATCCGTCCGCGTTCACCAGCCCCAGGTCTCCCGTTCGTACGGTCAGTCCATCCGACTCGGCAACCAGCTCTGCCGGCATGCCCTGCTTGTGCTCCTCTTGACCCTGCCCGTTTGCGCTAACATTCCATTGGCGCAGGGGAACGCCTAAATCATGCGGCGACTGCATGGAAGCAGATAGACTGATACAACCCGCTTCCGAGCAGCCGTATTGCTGCAGCAGCGTGCATCCGCTTTGGCTGAGCAGCTCAAATTGCTGCAAGGACATCGGCATGCCTGAACTTATTAGGCGCCGCAGCTCCGGCTGCGATTGGCTCAAGGCGGCAAGCGCCTGCAGCTGTGCCGGAACGCCATAAACGATATGGTCGGGAAAGTCGCGGATCAATCCAAGCGTAAGCTTGGGATTCGCATTCGTTACGATAATTGGCTCTGCTCCTCTGGCAAGAGAAGCCAGCACTCCGCAAAGCAGACCGTAAGAATGGGTTACCGGCGTCAAAACGATCGGCGTGCTCCAGGCTTCCAACCCGATCGCTTCATTATAAGCCGCTATTTCTTCGTTAATCGCGCGCCAGCTGCGTCCGATTAGCTTGGGACGGCCTGTCGTCCCTGAGCTAAACTGGTACACCTTTGCCTCGCTGTCCGCTATAACCGATTGCTCCCGATTGGCGTAATAATTCGTTGTATCGCCGTATAACAAGCCAGCACAGCCTGCATCGCTCATTGTCGCTATGGCCGTCTCGAGCGGCGTGCTGGCATGCATCAGCAGAATAGAGCCTCCATTCTCCTTTAAATAAAGCACGAGCGAGATCAGCGAAGAGGCATCGGCTATACATAAGGCATATCGCTTGCCAAGCGGATCGCGGAGATGCGGTAATTGCATGTATGATCGCCAGTTCCGTTCATGATCCGTAACGGATGTCTTATTTCGGTTAACCTGCAGCATAGCTAATCAGCTCCTCACTGTTTGGTTCAGCAGCTGCTGGCTGATTGGCAAGGGCTAAGGCAAGCTCTTCTTTTGCAGCAAACATCGGATTGGCGACGGTATGGCAGTGCTCGACTGCCTCAGCCTGCAGCCTGCTGCCCGCGAGCTGCTCGACAGGACAGCTCTGCGGGTAAAGATCAAATTTCTCGAACCGATCCTTCTGCTCCGGATAGCGCTCCTTATGCGCGTGCAGCACCTCGACAACAAGCCTCCAGAACGTTTGCTCCCTGTAGCCGTACTTGTCGCTCAGCATAAGCGCCAGCTCGCCTAAATTAATCATGAAAAGCGCATCCAGTGTCATCGCAACAAGCGATGCGCGATCCTTCATTTCGTAGTAATCATTTAGTTTGCCCTGTGCATAAGACGCATGGATTTCTCCAAAGTCAGGCGGCGGAACGAGCGTGCTAACCCCATCGGCGCAAAATTCGACTCCCTCATGAAAATCCTTGAGCGCAACCCGCACCGGAAGGCCGTTTTTGTGGACAAGGATCATATTTTGGGCATGCGATTCTAAAGCAATACCGTGCATGACAAGGAGATGAACGACCGGCAGCACGGCTGCTTCAAGCAGCTGCGCCAGCCAGTTATCGATCCCATGCTGCTCGATCCAAGGATCAATGAACGGCTTTTGATCGGCTTCCAGCGCGTACAGCGCGTGGAAAGGCACAGCTTGCTCATCACTCTCCAAGTACGTATGGATGCTCTCGCGCCAGATACAGCCCAGCGCCCCGTACCGCTCCTGTTCCAATGGATTATCGCTGCGGCTCTCTCCCTCGGCCTCGAAGGTCACTCCAGCAAACTCTTTCAAAATAATGACGCGCGACTTTTCCTTTAAATAGGGGTCTGCCTGCGTGAGCTGACTCAGCCAGCCCGATACCGCCGGGGCGCTGACAACCGAATGCGGAGTCAGCGAGCGGACGGAGGACGTATTCCGTATATGTAGGGACAGCTTAATGCTGGACTTCGACCGGTTATCGGCATTGGAAAGCGTCCGTATCGATTGCTGCGCCCTGTAAGCATCCGTACCGCTGCCAAGCAGAACCAATTGCTTGGCATGCAGCTCGTCGATAAATGCAGGGACGATTTTGTTCCGCCATTGCCATGGATGTACAGGCAGCCAAACATACCGGTCCGGATCGCAATCCGCTTGAATAAGCTTCTCCCGAAAGGCAGCGATTTGAGCATCGCCAAGCTCCCTTTGCAGCAGCTGCTCAAAGCTCATTTCTTCCATAATGGCTGCCTTCCCTATCGATTCCGCCATCGCGACCCATAAAGGACAAATGGGCTGATTATATTCCGGGCCGTAGGCATAGTTATCCTCGTAATGGAATCCTATTCTCGATTTGTAGCAGGGATGGTAAGGATGGCCGTCCATCACCTCATTCTCGAGCTCGTCATAGGATAAACCGTTTAGTCTTCGAGGGTTAACGGAGCGCTCATATTGGGCAAGCACATCCTTCAGCCTCGTTTGCTCCAGCTCAGCCGCCATCGCGCGAAGCTTGTTTTCATCGGGGGTCTGCCCGCGCCATGAAAGAAGTTCGAACAGCAGCTGCCCCGGCTGCAGCTCCATCGCTTCAGAGCTTCTCACTATGCGGGAGGCCGAATGCCGATCAAGCCTTATCCGGCCGAAGGTTATGGCCTCTCTGCCTACGCATCTGTATTCCACTTTGCTTCCGGAGGCATCCTTGCCTTCCAGTATAAATACGAGCTTCTCGCCTAATCTTTCCGTACGCGGCTGAATAACCCGCTCGTAGAGCAGCGACTCCAGCAGCTGCCTAACGATTCGTTCAGTTACTTGATTATAAATAGGCGAAGCAATGGCTTCGCTCGCTTGATAGGCTTGCAGCAGCAACGTCATATTCCTCCTCCATGCGGCATTTTCTCAATAGGCGGCTGACAGTCTGCTCGAGGCCGATAGCTTGTTCTCCCGAATATATCGAAAGATCGGATTATCGATTTGAACGTAAATAGCCGGCGTCTCATTGCTGCCCTCCAGCTCATCCACATCATAAAACCGGGTGAGCAGATTCGCCTTGCACGGGAGCTTTTCCTTTTGCAGAAGCATTTCGAATAATGAGGAGCCGGGACGTCCCATCGGAATGTAGGCTTCAATCTCCATGACCAGCTCTTGCAGCAATTCCTTTTCATCAATCAAGCCTTCCGACCCAAAGCCTTGTATCAAACCAAATAAATGATTCACGATCACGTAATAGCAAAATCTTTCGTCGACGATTTGATCCTCATAGAAATTGCCTGTAATTTCGCCGATTCCCGGAAGCGCCTCTTCAAGCCGGCCTCTTGTCGATTCACAGAAATAAAAACCCTGGTTGTCGCGGTAATAATATTGCGCGGGATAACCGTCCTCCAGCCGGATTACGCTGTTTTGCTGATGGGCCTCTAACGCAACTCCGTATTTCATGTACAGCCACAGCATTGGACCAAGCGACAGCTTCAGATAGCGCTTGAACCAATCCCTGCTTATTTCGGCGGGCGGACGCCCTTCCCGCTGCGCGATGGATTCGATGACATTGCCGAGACGCGACTTTTGGCCAGGTATCGCCTGCTGTACGAGTGATGCGATAACCGCAACCTGCTCCGCCGCTTCCTGGATGAACGGATTCGCGCGCAGCACAACTTCAAAACCGGATTCGGTATGATGCTGCGAACGGAGCGTTATGAATGCCGGGTCGTTTACAATCGTGAAAGCCGGATACAGCCTGCTTACGTCTCCCACAGACGTTTCGAGCAGCCGCATGATCTCTCCGCCGCAGGCAAGCTCCCTGCCCTTATTAATCCGCAGAGAATTCGTCACTTTGATCGGCACCGATACCTTAAGCATAAACGGGGCTTCCGGATGATAGAGCGTGCGTATAGACGAGGTTGCTTGATATTCCTCGCCCAGCCGGCCCAGATCCAGCAGCTCGCCGAGTTCCAGCCACCTGCACACCTCCGGATCGCTCAAAAGCCGCTCGGCTTGCAGGGGATGCACCGGAATAATCGACCAATCGGATGAATGGATATAATTTTGTATGGGATGCGATTTCAAAGCTTTCTGCGTGCTGATATGCCCTTTGATCCAATCCGTCGCGGATAGCGCCAAGCTTGAACCTTCCTTGACGATTGCAGCTTTCGCCGCAAAATAATGCATGCGGAACCGTCCCTTTAATTCAGGGGAAAACTGTGGTTTTCCCGTATCAGGAATCCCTTGCCTGCTCTTTGGCGTGGGATGCATGGAATGGCCGAAAATGAGTGCCTGCTCTGCATCCATAAATGAAAACGAAGTACCGTAGAGGCTTTCATGATCGTCATTCCGGGATTCGATGAATGATTGGATATTTTGGCAGCTCTGAATAACCCGATACACGAATTCCCCCGCAAAATGGCCGTTCTGGTAAACAATCGACAGCTCTTTCACGATAAGTGCCGTCAGCGTTAAATAATCTGCTTCGAGCATCGTGCCTTGCTTTGAATTACGGTAATACAGCGGAAATTGATAGTGATGCCTGCCCGTTGCCGATACATATTGCACAGCGGCATACACATCGACATGCTGACTGAAAAGAGGGATATGCAAATAGCCGACGCATGGATTGGAATACGCATTTCTTGGAAATTCAGCAGGAATCAAGTCGGTAACGGCATGCTCCTGTCCGGATTCGCGCAAATAACAGTTCAAAATATTCGTTATAGTAGCCTCTTCCGCCACTTGCTTAGCATTTGGGCAGGCTTGATCATCAATCGATTGCTTGCGAGGCTTCCCCTTCGCATCATCGCCGGTGTGCGACGTGTAAACGATAAAAATACCTCCCTGTTCAAACGTTTATAAAATGGGCTGATCACTTCATGAGTAATCGTAAATGATTATCATTATCAATACAATACTCTGGATAAAAATAGTACTTTTAAACTACAATTTCCTGTTTCAGGATATTATTCATCATTTTTCGACAATGCTGGGCCGTTCGGCCGTTTACGGATCTTGTTTTCATAAAAAGTTGGCTGATGGAAACATTATTTGTAGAGGACAAAAAACAAACGGAGGTCGTTTTGAATTATATCTATGGTTCTTCGCTGCTGTTAACGGGACTGTTCATCGTTAACCTGGTTTACTCTTATCAAAGCAAGCATATTGACCCTCACTTCTGGACAACGGTTAAATTTCAGCTGCTAGCGCTGCCGCTATTTTTAATCGCCAATTTATGTATCGGTTACGGCATTAAGCTGGGATACAAAGTGCTGGGGAATTTAGGATATGTACTTCTTGCATCAAAGGGGTTAGAGATGTTAATCTCGCTGCTCATGGGTTTTATCTTTATGCGGGAAGCCCCTACTTGGCGAACGTGGATTGGCTTAGCCATTGTCTTTGCCGGCTTCATGGTTGCTAAAGGAAAATAAAAAACGTTCTCCGTATGCATGGCATGGAGCATGCGGAGAACGTCCCATATCTAACCTCAGACCTATATCTAGATAGGACGGAATTTAGTCATTATCGTCCTTGCCGTTCTTCTTATTGCGCCCATTGCCTTTGTCCTTGCCTTTGTCCTTGCCTTCATCCCGCTCCTTTTCCCGTTCTTTTTTGCTTTGCTTCTCCTCTTTTTCTTTCTCACGTTCGCGCTCTTTATCTGTTTTCTCGTCTTCTCTATCCTTCTCTTTCTCTTCTGATTCCTTATATTTATTGGAATCATTATCTTCTTTTTTCTTTTTAAGAACAAGCGCCGGCACCTCTGGAAACGCCATGATCGGCTCATCCTTCAATGCTCCCGTGAATAACGCTTGAAATACTGCCGCAGCGGCCTTGGAGCTCGTTGACAAATAGTGGCTGCTATCCGTTTGGTCATAACCAAGCCATACCGCGCCTACAAGCTGAGGCGTGTAGCCGACAAACCAATTATCCTTAGCGCTGTAGCCTGTCGTTCCCGACATCTGCGTAGTTCCGGACTTACCGGCAAGCGGGCGGCCCTCCAAAGCGGCGGCTTCACCCGTGCCTTCCTTGACGACACCCTCCAGCATGGCTGTCATCGTGCGCGCTATAGCTGGCTCCGTTACCTTTTCTTCGCTTGCGCTTTGATCAAATTCAGCCAGCACGGTGCCATCTGCGGATTCGATGCGGGTAATGGCATGGGCATGCTTGCGTACGCCGTCATTAGCGAACACGCCGAAGGCTTCAGCCATATGAAGCGGCGCTACGCCTTCATGCAGACCGCCAAGGGCAAGCCCTAGCGACCGGTCCTCATCCGTCAAAGGAATGCCGAATCGCGCCGCGGCATCGATCCCCGTCTGGATGCCCATCTCATTCAATAATTTTACGGCCGGAATATTATAGGAGTTAATAAGCGCTTCGTACAAAGACACCCGGCCGTGAAAGGAGCCGTCCGCATTCTGGGGCTCATAACCATTTATGTTGATCGGTTCATCCAGCAGCTCGTCGGTTGGCTTGTAACCCGATTCCAATGCAGGCGTATAGACGGCTACCGGCTTGATCGTCGATCCCGGCTGCCGTTTAAGCTGGGCGGCCCGGTTAAACCCGCGAAAAGGCTGCTCGCCTCTTCCTCCCACAAGTGCCCGAATGCCGCCGCTGCGGGGATCAACCAAGACGGCGCTGCTTTGAATAAGCTGGTCTTCGGAACTCTCTGGAAATAGAGATTCCTTCGCATAAACCTGCTCTGCGGCTTGCTGCATTTTCGTATCCAATTCGGTATAGATTCTCAGCCCGCCTTGGAGTACTTCATTTTCCGTGAGTCCATACGCTGTCATCGCTTCGCGGATGATTTGATCCACATAATAGGGATAACGAATGTCATCGACGCGGTTAGGCTTCGAGCTTAACAATTGAATGGGCTCTTTGACAGCCTTGCTGTATATTTCATCGCTAATTAATGCTTGATCCTTCATAAGCTGAAGAACAACATTCCTTCTCTCCAGCGCCCGTTCCTCATGCTTATAAGGTGTAAGCGCCGATGGCGCCTTTATCAAGCCGGCCAGCAATGCGGATTCTGCCACAGTAAGCTGCTTGGCCTCTTTTCCAAAATACGTGCTCGCTGCCCGATTAATTCCCCAAGCTCCCTCGCCGAAATAGATCTGATTCAGATACATTTCCACAATTTGCTGCTTGGTGTAATTTTCTTCGATTTTTTTGGCAAGCAGCACTTCGTTCCACTTCCTCGTCCAAGTCCGCTCCTGCGTCAAAAAAACATTTTTGGCCAGCTGCTGCGTAATCGTACTGCCGCCTTGAACCGTGCCGCCCGAGGTGAAATTGGTTACAAATGCACGGCTAATCGCCCTCATGTCCATGCCTTCATGTTCAAAAAATCGCTTATCCTCTACCGCAACGACCGCATCCACCATATGCTTGGGGATATCGGCATATCCGATTTCTTCGATTTTATTAAATGAAATACGGGTCGCTTCATCTCCGTTTTGATCATACAGGATCGTTGCCGCAGGCAGCGGCACATCGAGCCGGGCAATGTCCTGTTTGTTTATGAGCATCCGAAAAGCTGTCCATCCGCCAAGCACTGAGATGACCAATATGGCGGCAAACAGAATTAAAATCGTCTTTAATATCTTCCTTTTCTTTTGTAAAGCCGGATTGATCTTCATTACGTTTCCCCCAAGCTGATGCTTATCTCTTTTTTTAAACCCATTTTTAAACCATTCGCAGAGCAAAACGTTTTTTAGTACGTTTAGCCCATTTGCTAATTGTTTGCATAAAAAAATGCCAGAGAACAGATTTCTGTCCCCTAGCATCTTTTAGACGCATTCTTCATTGCTTAAACACCATCATTGTTCATTTCTAAAATGGAAAGCGATTTCAATCCTGCATGTCCATCTTTTTGGCAGTGCTGCTCTATTTGGTTACGCCTGCATTTCCCTAAGAGAAAGCTGCTCGTTAGCCTCTGCCCATAATAGGCGGAAGCCCTTCCGTTTGTCCAAAAATTGTTGATACTGGATCATCGCGATTTCATCCTCCGGGTTTGTTTTCAAGTAAATTTCGAGTTCTGCTATCGTTTGCTCAATCTCGTATAATACATCTCTGCTGCTATGGATCCGCTCCGTGTTTTTCTTCAACTGTTTCCAACCTTTGTTCAACTTTTATCCTCCTGCTGCCCTATTCTATTGTTTTGCAAAGCTATTGGCAGACCTGCAGCAATAGGGCTTCATTAACTAAGATATTCGGAGCTTCTCCATTTAGAACCGGCCTTTGGAAAATAACTCCTGCCGCACACAAATAAGCTCCGCTGCTGCGGAGCTCGGTTGTTTTTGTGGCCGTACCGCTCCCTTTTTTACCTGTTCAATCGTTTCGTTACGTCAATCACGCGATTCGTTTGTACCTTAATTGCCTCAAGCGCGATGGGATCGAACTGTCCATTCTCATCGACAGTCGCGCTCGTGCCGTAAGGATTTCCTCCCGCTTTAAATAAAACGGGATCGGTATAGCCCGGAGCTACAACGATGGCTCCCCAATGATAAAATGCCGTATAAAGGGAAAGAATCGTCGCTTCCTGTCCGCCATGCGGATTTTGCGCGGATGTGAACGCGGAGACCACTTTATTCGTCAGCTTCCCTTTCGCCCACAAACCGCCGGTCGTATCGATAAACTGCCGCAGCTGCGCGGCAGCATTGTCAAAGCGGGTGGGAGTTCCGAATAGAATGGCATCTGCCCATTCTAAATCCTCCGGTTTCGCAACAGGAACCTCGGATGTCTCTTCATGATGTTTTTTCCAAGCGGCATTGGCAGCAATAACCTCTTCCGGGGCTTGCTCAGCAACGCGTAAAAGTCGAACTTCTGCTTCCTGGCTTAAAGCCGCCTCTTCTGCCGCTTTAGCCATTTCATAGTTTGTACCTGTCGCACTGTAATAAACAATCGCTAATTTCACCATAATCCTTTTTCCTCCTAACGGAATGGTCGGTTCAAGTTTAGCCGACTATTTAATACCCTTCCTTTGCTGTTATTAATCAAAAAATGCGGCTGAATGAACGTTGAATCCGACTATTTCCCGAGAAATGATCGAAAAATATCGAGAGTTGGAACCCCATTTGCTTTACGCTTCAAATGAACGGATTTACTCGTGTACGGCAGCTCCCACCGTGTCTTCCGATGTTTCAGCAATCAACCATTAGGGTAATGGAGATTAACAATATCACTAAAGGGAGTGGTTCAAATGGCAACGCAACGTAATGTTGATATCGAAGAACGTCATGTGGAGAAAAAGTCGGATTCCAGCTTGGTAGCATCTACCTTCATCAAATATGCTGCCTATGTCATCATCTTTTTTGGAGCCCTGTACTTCCTGGTTCGTTATGTATTCCCTATGTTCTAAACGGAATGACAAACATAAGGCAGCCGCAGAGTCGGATCATCGACTTTGCGGCTGCCTTATGTTTGTATCCGGTGATATTATAGGATTGCCCACTTTATTTGCAATGCGATTATCTCTTAAATTGAAAAGCATTCCGTATGCTTATCCATAGGTTATGGTAAAATGCGAGAAAGGGATCAACCTATAGATGAAAGGAGTGCTTCCTAAATGGGACGGCTCATCGATCAATATATCCGCAGTGCCGCGGAGAAGGAGCATGCCGAGAAAGCCGGGGAGTTAGCGGCCCGATTTGCCAAGCGGGCGAATATCCATGACCGGGAAGGCTCATTCCCGCATGAAAATTTTGCTGACCTGCGGGATGCCGGCTACTTAAAGCTTACGGTACCGAAAAAGTATGGAGGCGACGAGATTTCGCTTCACGAACTGGTTTTGCTTCAGGAGCGCTTAGCCTACGGCGATGGTTCAACAGCCCTTGCCGTAGGCTGGCATCTTGGACAGATGTTACACCTGCGAACGACCCGGAAGTGGCCGGAAGCGCTGTTTGACGAGCTTTGCCTAGCTGTCGCAGCCAAAGGAGCCATGATCAATACTTTTGCAAGCGAAGCCGCCTCAGGAAGCCCCAGCCGCGGCGGCCGGCCCGAAACGACCGCGGTACGGACAGAGGCCGGCTGGATCATTACGGGCCGCAAAACCTTCAGCACCCTCGCGCCGATCCTTGACCGGTTTGTCGTAACCGCTTATATTCCTGAGGAAAAATGCGCTGCGGATTTTCTAGTCTACAAGAACGACCGGGTGAGCATGATTGAAACATGGAATACGATCGGCATGCGCGGAACCGGAAGCCATGATGTGGTCATGAGCGAGGTCTTCGTTCCCGATGAACACCGTCTCTCCGGAAAAGGCACCGACGACGGCGGCGGATGGCTTCTGCATATCCCGGCTTGCTACATAGGCATCGCCATGGCTGCGCGTGATTATGCAATCTCATTCGCGCAAACCTATCGCCCGAATCATCTTCAGGGACCAATCGCCGAGCTTGCAACGGTTCAACAATCGATTGGACAGATGGAAATCGAGCTCCGTACGGCCCGCTCTCTCGTTTATGAAGCGGCTGGCCGCTGGGATCGGGAAATAGAGCAACGGCCGTCATTGCGGCCGGAGCTAGGGCTGGCCAAGTTTGTCGCTACGAATAACGCGATTAAAGTGGTCGACATGGCCATGCGAATCGTAGGCGGCGCCAGCTTATCCAGAAACCTGCCTTTGGAACGCTACTATCGCGATGTCCGGGCAGGCCTTCACAACCCGCCGATGGACAATATGGTGCTGCAAACGCTCGCCTCTAGCGCTCTGGGCGAAAAACGATGATGTTCTCTCCACGGTTTACGGTTGAAACAAATCATCGGCGATAAGAGTCTTGGATGCTTCTTGCTTTCCGGCTATAAAATACTCATACCGGCCCAGCCTGGCAAGCGCCTCCCGATCCGGCTGCCATACCCACTCGTCAATTTCGGTTTGGCACCGATGCGCGCGGAAGGCTGCGAGCTTCGCGGCCAAATGCCTGCGAACATCGATTTTTACAATGTCCTGCTTGGAATAGCCGAATCGCTCAGGGGCTTCCATGGCATCGCCAAAGCTGATGAAATAGAGGGAGCCCTGCTGCCGGGTTCGGTGAAAAGCCGCGGTAGCAGCCTTCCCAATTGCACAGTGATCAGGGTGTCCGCCTAATGTCTCATGAAAGGTCAGCACCACATCAGGACGGATCTCTTCCATCAACGCGCCTATTCTGTCAATCAAACGATCAGAATCGTAAAATTCAACCATTTTATCGCGAATACCGAAAAACTCCAGACGTTGGATGCCAAGCGCTTCACAGGCTTTCCGCAGCTCCTTTTCCCGAATCTCCGGCATGGACTCTCTATTTACATAAGGCGGATTTCCCATCCGGCGCCCCATATCTCCCCTTGTTGCACTTACAAGCGTTATTTCAACCCCCCTGTCCGCATATTTAGCCAACGTTCCGCCGCATATAAATGACTCATCGTCAGGATGAGCGAACACGGCCAGCAGCCTGCCCTTTCGATTACCGTGATTTTCAGTCATTCCGGAAACGGCTCCTTTCCTAGGTGGAGAGCGACATTCATCCTGCCAAACTCGTCGTAACCGGCAAGCAGCAGCTTGCCATCCGCCATTATTTCGTAATGGGTAAGGGCTTCCATACGCAGCCAGCCTATTTCATCAAAGCGCAGCGCAAGCCGATACGGCCCTTCACCCGCAATAAAAACTTCTTCGAGCCTTACTTTGAAATTCCGAACAAAAACGAAGGACGTTGCTTCGCTATGAAGATAGGCCTCCTGCGCTCGGAAGCCTTGGAACGCAGCTTCCAGCTCAGGCTTGTTTATGTATTTCATCGCCGCTTCATTCCCCTTCTATAAAATTAATAGGAGCTATTACATTTTAGCATGCGCCTCTGGTCTATCACCATAGGAAGGTGAGGGTAGGCTCATTGATCCGCATATGCTAAATCCTTGTTCAGCATGCATGACAAAAAAACGCTTCAGACAAATGCCTGAAGCGTTTTTTCTCGTATGCTACAAATCGGCCAGCACTTGATACCAGATCCCTTTTTTCGAATAAAGGTTTTGTCTGACCTCTGGCCAACCGCCTAAGTATGAAATGTCGAACAGCTCATCCGGCACCGTATAAAGGTCCTTCGTGTCCGCCGCAACCTTCTCATCCACGGCACGGAAACCATGCTCAACGAATATACGTTGTGCCTCGTCACTGTGAAGGTAAGCAATGAAAGCTTCGGCTACCTTGCGCGAGCCATGCTTATCCGCATTCTTATCCACGATTGCAGCCGGATTCTCGATCAGAATCGTGCTTTTCGGCACGATGATGTCGTAATCGACGCCCTTCTTAATGCGTGCGAGCAGCTCATTCTCATAAGTGACGATAACATCGCCAACCCCGTATTCAAAGGCGGCCATCGATGCGCGTCCGCTTTTGTCGAGCGATTCCACGTTCGCGTGAACGGCTTTTAGGAAGCTTTTGGCGTAAGCCTCATCCTTCGTGCCGTTTATCTTCTCCGATTGCTTCAGACCCGCGCCATAAATGGCATTGATGTCCCACTGCGCCCCGCCGGAGGTTTTCGGATTGGGATAAAGCACCTTAACTTCCTCCCGCGTCAAATCATCCCAATCTTTAATAGCGAGCGGATTACCCTTACGGGTACCTAATACAACGATGGAGTTCGTAATGTTCCCACCGTTACTCTGAGCTTTCCAATCATGCGTAATGAAGCCGGCATCCGCGATTTTATCCAGATCGCCTTCCATCGCAAGAATAGCGACATCCGCTTCAAATCCGCCGGCAATCGCGCGCGCCTGTGTCCCAGAAGCCTCATACGATTCCTGAAAGGTTACCTTCTGTCCCGTCTCCTGCAGCCAATAATCTTGGAATGCAGGGAGTACGTCAGCGAAAGCGTCCTTCACCACCGAATATGCACCGATTACAAGGGTAACATCGCCGTCCTGTACGGTAGACCCAGCCGCATTGCCGTTCGTCTGCTCTTCTGTGCCGCAGCCTGCTGCGGTGAGCAGCAGGACGGAGGCTAACAGGAGAATGAACATGCGCTGACTTGTTGCTCGATTGATTTTCATGTTCGCATACAACTCTTTCTACGTAGCTTTTGGTTAGATATGAATAGGCATCGGATCAACCTTCAATTTATTTTCCTCAATCCAGCTTTCGTTGTCATTGAATAAGTAGGCACGGTGCACAAGCACGCTGACCTGATCCCCCGGATGAAGCACTTCCTTCTCGAGCGAACGGTACGTAATCAGCTTTGTATCGCCGACAAGCAGCTCAACCATCCACTCGCTGCCGCGGAAATGCAGATGCTTCACTTTACCTGGGAGCGTTGCGGAGGCAAGCTTGATTTCTCCCGGCTTGCCGATCTCAATATATTCCGGACGGATAAGCGCTTTGGTTCCAGGACGGCTTCCCGCATCTTCAAAGCCCTTAAGCTCCGAGATATTGTCCACGATCGTGGATTCGCCGATAAAGCTGGCGACGAACGGCGTCTCGGGATTTTTGTATATATCCCAAGGGCTGCCCTTCTGTTCAAGCTTGCCCTTGCTGATGATCATGATCTCATCGGCGACTTCAATCGCTTCCTCTTGGTCATGCGTAACGAAAATGGAAGTGATGCCGACACGCTCGATCATTTCCTTGAGCCAAGTGCGAAGCTCTGTCCTGATCTTTGCATCGATGGCCGCGAAGGGCTCATCGAGCAGCAGCAGCTGCGGCTCCGGCGCAAGCGCACGGGCGAAGGCAACGCGTTGGCGCTGTCCGCCGGACAGCTGATGCGCATACCGATGCTCGAAGCCCTTCAAGCCGGTCAGTTCAACGAGATACATGACACGCTCGCGAATTTGCTCCTTGGATTGCTTCTTCACCTTTAAACCGAAAGCAATGTTGTCAAACACGGTCATATGCTTGAACAACGCGTAGTTTTGGAAGACAAACCCGATCCCGCGCTCCTGCGGAGGCAGATCGTTAACGCGTTTGCCATGGAAAATAATATCGCCCGAGGAAGGAGACTCAAGCCCCGCCAGCATACGAAGTATGGACGTTTTACCGCCGCCGCTCGGTCCGAGCAAGCCGATCAGATGACCTTTTTCGATTTCAAAGCTAACATCTTTCACTGCATGAAAATCGCCAAAGTTTTTGTTTAAGTTCCGTACTTCAATATGCATGGCTTAATGCACTTCCTTTCGTTTTTTCGCCCATTCCATTAGCAGCAGCAGTCCGACGGAAAATGCCGCAAGAACGAGCGCCACGCCGTTGGCGGCAACCACGTTGAAATTTTCTACATCCTGATACACAAGCGTTGTAGCCGTTTGCGTTTTATTCATAATATTTCCGGATACGACGAGCACCGCGCCAAATTCCCCTAGCGAGCGTGCTACCGTCAGAACAACGCCATAGATAACTCCCCATCGGATCGAAGGCCAGGTCACCTTCCAAAACGTATACCAAGAGTAGGCGCCAAGGGTGGATGCCGCTTCCTCCTGCTGTGCTCCGATCTCCTGAAGCACCGGCATTACCTCGCGCACCATAAGCGGGAACGTTACGAACAAGGTCGCAAGAATCATCCCCGGCAGCGCATATACGATTTTGAAGCCCGCATCCTCAAACAACGTGCCAATTACCGTATTCGGTCCCAAAATAAGCACGATCATCAGACCGCCAATAACCGGCGATACCGCGAACGGCAAATCGACCAAGCTGTTGAGCAGGCGCTTCATCCGCCGACCGATCCACTCGGCGCGGACAAGATACATGGCCAGCATAATGCCAAATACCGTGTTCAAGCCTGTAACGACCACGACGATAATTCCTGTCATCATGAGCGCGTGCAGCGACTGAGGTCTTGTAATCCCCTCGATAAATCCGCTCCAGCCGTCAGCCCAAGAGCCGGTAAAAATCTTGATCAGCGGGGCGATCAGCAATAAACCAAAAACGATATACGTTAATGTAATCCACAATCTTCTCATCATTGGTCGCTCCTCCTGCCTTGAATGAGGTTAACCGTCCAGAGGATGAGGAAGGATAGCGTCAGCAGCAGCACCGATACGGCAGCCGCTCCCTGCGGATTACTGCTTTCGATTTCTCCAAAAATATAAACCGATGCGATAAGCGTCTTTCCCGGAATATTGCCGGCTACGAGCACAACTGCGCCAAACTCCGCTAGTCCGCGGGAGAAGGCCAGCATCGCGCCGCTTAAAATACCTGGCAGCATAGTAGGGAATATAACGCTAAAAAATGTTTTCGCACGCGTAGCGCCTAAAGTATAGGCCGCTTCTTCTTCCGATTTGTCCATTTCCTCAAGCAGCGGTTGAATGGCCCGGATCACGAACGGAAACGTAACGAACAGCATCGCTACGATAATCGCGGGTTCATGAAACACGATCTCGATGCCTATTTTCTCCGCCAAGCCTCCAACGAAGCTATTTGGGCCAAGCAGCAGCAAAATCATCAGTCCGCCGACCGCTGTCGGCAATGCAAACGGCAAATCGACTAAGCTATTGAGCAGGCGCCGTCCCGGAAAACGATAACGAATAAGCACCCAACCGATCATCGTACCCAGGAATACGTTAAGAATCGTTGCGATGACGGCCAGCTTCACCGTAAGCAGCACGGCCTTCCAAGCTAATGGATCTGTGACGCTTTCCCAGAAAGGAGTCCATCCAAGCGAAAAGGATTGCGTATAAATACCGAGAATTGGTAAAACGATTAGAATGACAAAATAAAGCATAATGGCGCTTCGAAAACCGAAGCTCCACCCTTTTCCGCGAAACAAAGCATTCACTGTGACTTTACCTCCCAGACCATCGGCTCGTGCCGCAGGTGTAGCAAAACAAGTAAAAACATAATTCCTATTAAGTTACTAGGTATTAATAATGTAGCATCCAAACTGGGATTAAGTCAATAAAAAATTTAGAAAAACTAATCGCTTTCATAGCCATTTCTTATGAACCCCCGAGCTGCAAGCACCCCTATCTACAAAAAGAGAGGAGACCAGCTTCCGCTGATGCTCCCCGTCTTCTTATTCGCCTTCAATATAGTAAGCATTCTCGCCTTCTGAAACGATCGCCTGTCCTTGCGTCAGATCGGTTATCCAAGCAATAAACGCCTCTGCCTCGGGCGCTTCAGGCAGACAGCGCACGATGACGCGGTCCGTAAAATCCGTCCCGCCTACGCGCGTTCCCTTTCCGTGCAGCTCGTTCTCCAGCTTGCCGTACCATGTATAATCCACATCCACGAACACTTCGCGATGAAGCACGTTCACGATTTCATCAGCCGCCTCGATGCCGGCAACCGCGCCGTCCGTGTACGCCCGGACTAGCCCGCCTGCTCCAAGCATAATGCCCCCGAAATACCGCGTCACGACGACGGCGATATTTTTCAGTCCTTTATGCTTAATGACCTCTAGAATCGGCTTGCCCGCCGTTCCGCTCGGCTCCCCGTCGTCAGACGCCTTCTGGAACTGATCGCGCTCGCCCACCATATAAGCAGAACAGTTATGCGTCGCCTGCTTATGCAGCTGCTTGATTTCGTTAATAAACGCGACGGCTTCCTCTTCCGATTCCACTGGCTTCACGTATCCGATGAATCGCGATTTCTTGATCACGATCTCGGCACTGGCCTGCTGCCTGACCGTTCTGTATTTCTCCAGCATAGGCTATGGCTCCCGTATCCCGATCAAGCGGGCCTATTACAGCCTTGCTTCCAGCTCGGCTTTTTCTTTCTCAAAGCCCGGCTTGCCAAGCAATGCGAACATATTCTTCTTATAAGCCTCAACGCCCGGTTGGTCGAACGGATTAACGCCAAGCAGGTAACCGCTGATTCCGCATGCTTTTTCGAAGAAATAAACAAGGTAACCAAATGTGTAAGGCGTCATATCGGCAATATTCACGATAAAGTTCGGAACTTGTCCGTCCGTATGCGCAAGAAGCGTTCCTTCGAAAGCTTTCTTGTTAACGAAATCCATCGTTTTGCCGGTCAGGAAGTTCAGACCGTCAAGATCCGCATCGTCATGCTCGATGGAGATGTGCTCTGCCACTTCTCTTACTTGAATGACGGTTTCGAAAATGTTCCGGTTACCCTCTTGGATAAACTGGCCCATCGAGTGCAAATCCGTCGAGAAATCTACCGCTGCCGGGAAAATGCCTTTAAAATCCTTGCCTTCGCTTTCGCCGAAGAGCTGTTTCCACCACTCCGATACAAAGTGCAGCGACGGCTCGTAGTTCACGAGAATTTCGGTTGCTTTGCCTTTGCGGTACAGCGCGTTGCGGGCTGCGGCGTATTGGTAAGCTTCATTCTCGGCAAGGTTAGGGTTGCTGTATTCTTTGGATGCGTCAGCCGCGCCCTGCATGATGGATTCAATATTGATTCCGGCAGCTGCGATAGGCAGCAAGCCTACGGCCGTAAGCACGGAGTAACGGCCGCCGACATCGTCTGGAATGATAAACGATTCGTAGCCTTCCTCGGACGATAGCTTTTTAAGCGCGCCCTTCTCGCTGTCTGTTGTTGCATAGATGCGTTTGCGTGCTTCTTCTTTGCCGTATTGCTTCTCAAGCGCTGCGCGGAATACGCGGAAGGCGATAGCCGGCTCTGTCGTTGTGCCTGATTTGGAGATTACGTTGATCGACCAATCGCGGCCTTCAACCAGCTGCAATAGGTGAGTAACGTAAGTGGAGCTGATGTTGTTGCCGGCGAACAATACCTGCGGCGTCTTGCGCTGCTCTTTTGGCAAAATATTATAGAAAGAGTGAGACAACGCTTCGATAGCGGCGCGAGCGCCAAGATAAGAACCGCCGATACCGATTACGATCAGTACCTCCGAGTCCGATTTGATCTTGTCGGCAGCTTTCTGAATGCGCGCGAACTCTTCTTTATCGTAGTTTGTAGGAAGGTCGATCCAGCCCAGGTAATCCGAACCCGTGCCTGTACCGTTATGTAATTGCTCATGCGCTAGGCGAACGGATTCCGCCATATAATCGATTTCATGCTGGCCAATGAATGTCAGCGCTTTGCTGTAGTCAAACTGTACTGTTTTGCTCATGTAAATTTAAACCTCCTAAAATTTTGTGAAACAAAAATACCTCGTAAGCATAAGCCAAACGCCTGCGAAGCCATAATGCTTCTTATAGGGAACGCTTAAAATAAATCCATTCCTTGATAATGCTTTTCAACTTAGCCTCTACAATATCGGATTTACCTTATAAAAACAAGCAACGAACCATGAAAAATAAATGAAGAATCTGTATAATCAAACAAGTATACACGGTTGTTCGCGTCTTCTGCGGCAAAAGCAATCGTTTTGCGGAGATATATAAGAATAACTATATGAGACAACATATAAATTCTTATATATTAAAATACGTTATGGAGCGGAGGAAATCGATATGAACAAAGTCGGATTTATCGGCTTGGGCGTTATGGGAGTCGGAATGGCGTCGAATTTATTGCGAAAGGGCTGCGAGGTGTCGGTATACAACCGAACGCCGGGTAAAGCAGAGAGTCTGCTGGCGCTTGGCGCCAAGGAACTGGATTCGCCTGCCTCCGTTGCGGCGGCCTCGGATGTCGTCATTACGATGATAAGCAACGATGCGGCCATACGCGAGGTATATTGGGGGGAAAACGGTATTTTTGCCGGAACCCGGAGCGGCATTACCCTGATCGACAGCAGCACGATATCTCCAACGTTAGCCAAAGAGCTTGCTGCAGAAGCAGAAGCGCACGGGGCAGCCTTCCTCGACGCGCCCGTAACCGGAAGCAAGCCGGCAGCCGAGGGCGGAACGCTTGTGTTTATGGTTGGCGGGGATACGGATAAAATCAGCGAGGTCGAGAATATATTGCTTGCTATGGGCCGCAAGGTCATCCCCATGGGCGCAAACGGCAGCGGTTCGATTGCCAAGCTTGCCCATAATACGATCGTCGGCATCAACGTGGTTGCCCTGGCAGAAGGAATGGCCATCGCAGCAAGCGGCGGAATTGACGGCAGCGCGTTCGTTGAGCTCGTTCAATCCGGCGGAGCAGCCAGCAAGGCAGCCGAAATGAAAGGTCCAAAGCTGCTCGAAGGAAATTACGACGTCCAATTTTCGCTGGAGCTGATGCTGAAGGACCTTAGGCTTTCATCCGTTTTATCGGACAGCTTGAACGTGCCTACGCCGCTTCTTGAAGCGTCTAAAAGTCTCTTTCAAGTGGGCGAATCAATGGGACTTGGCGCACTTGACATGAGCAGCGTCGGTCAAGCCTATGAGCAATGGATCGGACGCAAGCTAAGCGGCCGCTCAGATAATTTGCACTAGCTGCGGAATGGAAAAAGCAGGGCAAACGATCGTCCGCGAACGATCGTTTGCCCCGCTTTTTTTGGCGTTTCTTAGTAGTAAGGAGAAATCATCAGATAAACGACTACGCCTGTTAGGCTTACATAAAGCCATATCGGCATCGTCCATCTGGCAATTTTGCGGTGCTTGTCCACCTTCATTTGCAGGCCGCGGACCGCAGACAGCAGAGCAAGAGGGACAACCGCAATCGCGAGCAAGATATGACTCAGCAAAATAAAGAAATAGATCGGGCGCAGGATGCCTTCTCCGCCGTATTTCGTTGATTCTGTCAGATAGTGATACGTAACGTAAGAAACAAGAAACAGGGTTGTCGACGTAAAAGCAGCCCCGATAAACGCACGGTGGAGACGGACGTTCTTTTTCATAATCGCAGCCAAAGCAACAACGAGCGCGATAAAAGTGAAGCAATTGAAAATCGCGTTTAGCAGCGGCAATATCGTAACATCGAATCCAATTTCTCCATCGTAAGCAGGTAGAAAAAACAGAACCGTGATGATCGCTACCAGGACCAGCGACAAAATCGCAACCAAGGGCCCAACGTTTTTTTCCTTCAAGTGCATAACCTCCCAATAAACTTGCCATACCAAAGCATTACTTATGGTCGCTTCCTTCTCCATTAACCTTATCCGATTTGCGCAGTCCAATCAATTTGATTTCAGGCATAGATGTCACGAAAAATCGAATTTTGATTTTTCCCTGCATACAAATGCCGCCGCGGATAAGCCCTGAATCGGCTCTCCTGCGGCGGCATTTTATTTCAGGTCGCTTTATGCTTAATAAACGTTCAATAGCTCGAATCGCTGCGGATCGCGTCCTTTTCGCGGGTCATGATCGGCCGCTTCCGTTACAAACACGTACGCATGTTTACGCTCTTTCCCTTCGCCATAACCCGCACTCAGCACTTTTCCGGTCGTGCGGTTGCGAATCCATACGCCGCTCTCGGCATCCGTATCGTTATCCAGCGACCATTCCGTACAGCATGGGACATCGCTTCGCTCCAGTATGGCTGGCTCATCGCCCGAGCGGTCCGAAGATAAATTCACAGCAAGGCAGCGGCTGTCCGCCTTGCTTCTGATACGAACATATCCTTCATTCCCCGCAGGCTCCACGGTCCATTTCTGCTCTTCCGAAGCGTAAGACAGTACACCGCCGATTACTTCGGCAGCCCCGTCTCTCTCCGGCGCTATGGCCAAATACCGCTCTGCTCCGCAGCTTTTGATCCGTTGCAAGCCGCTCGGCTCCAATTGCGGTTCTAGCAGGCCGTTAGAGAGATCCATCTTCAACCGATCCGCCCATTCCAGCTTCAGCTCTTTATCCGATGGAAAGCTTAAAGGCAGAAATACATAGGTGGAATGATGATAATTGGACGGATCCCATCGATCTCCCACATATAAATAAGCAGTTTCGCCCTGCGATTGCAGCGGCACAATGAATGCCGGCTGCGTATCGTAGGTCGTTGCATCACCAAATGGCATAAGCTGCGACCATCTGCCTGTCAAACTGTCCGAATAGGCATACGCACCCTGGTTCGGCAGCCAGCCCGTACAAGCTGAAGTTACGAGGAAATAGATCCCGTTCCGCTTGAGAACGGCCGGCGCCTCCCGGTACTGCCCTGGCCATAATGTTTTGACATGCTCCTCGATGCTTAAATAATCATCCGATAGCCGATAAACGAGAAGGTCGGCATTATCCCTTGCGGCTGAAATGAAATACGCGCTGCCGTCAGTATCCTGAAATACCGTGCAATCCCTCGACATATAGCCAACCGGGTTAAAGCTCCCATGATAGACGTATTCGCCGTCAATCGTATCGCAGGTCGCAACCGCGCAGCGGGCATCGTTATAATTGCGGCCGTTTTCCCAATGCATCCACATGACATATTTGCCTGTCCGCTCGTTGCGAAGCACCTTAGGACGTTCAATTACGGCCCCTTGTCTGAAGCCGTCGTCTTCCTTGTCGGACGGAAACAGCTCCAGCGATGTCCTGTAATATATCGGGCGTACCTTAGATTCAAGCGTAAGCACCGCGCCTCTGCTCTCCCAATGGTATAAATCGCTTGAACGGTAGCAGGACACTTTTCTGCCTTCTGTCCGATCCTCGCCGAACCAATAAAAATAACCGTCCTGCTGCAGCATCCAGCCGCCGTGTGCCCTTATCGGCTCGCCGTCATTGTCCATCCATGCCGCTGCGTTGCGAATCGTTGCCCCGTTCTCCATCCCCATCATCCTCCCCGGTTAGATTGAATGCTGATCCTTGTATTCCTGCGGCGTCATCCCGTACACCTTTTTGAACTGCTTAATGAAATACGCTGCGTTCTGATAGCTGAATTTCATTCCAATTTCATATATTTTAAGATTCGTAGTTTTCAATAAATAGGCTGATTTCTCCATTCGAATGCGAAGCATATAATCGGTCAAGCTTTCTCCCGTTACCGTTTTATACATTTGTGATACATAAACGGGATGCAGGTGAACGCGGTCCGCTATCATCTGCAGCGAGATCGGCCTATCCAAATGCTCTTCGATAAATCGCTGAACCTTGTAGATCAGCTTGGTATGGCCGTCGGCCGCCTCTCTTTCAAGCGATAAGCGCATGAGTGCCGCCAGACGGAACAGACCGTCCCGAAGCTGCCCGAACGTCTCGAACGATTCGAAGTTCAACGATGCCCGCTCGCTCGGCTTAAGAAATTCGAATAATCCGTATCCGCTCTTGTGGGCAATAAAGGTCAATGCGCCCGTCACGGCGCAGAACGACTCGAAGGCATGCTCAGCAGAGTCTCCGAATTCCGTCTCGAGCTCCTCGAATATGAGACCAAGCTTTTCTTCAAACGCGTCCCAGCGTCCCGCTTCCAACAAATCCTGAAGCATCGGGGGCTCATAGAGCCGCCTGAGCGTTTGAACAGCCGCTTTCTCCTGATGCTCGCCGAGTGAAAGCAGGTAGCCTTTTCCTCTCCCGATATGCTTGCGGAATGCGGCCAGCGCGCTGCCGTAAGAAGCAGCCAAATGCTCGGGAAAGGCGCCTTCTTCACCGATGACAACCGAGACTGCGCCCTTTAAATACGTTTCTACCTGCCGCTGAATCAGCTCGCCAAGGCGCATAAGCTGCTCATTAACGGCGGATTTCGTCCATTCACGCGATTTGGATTGATTTGTTCTTTTTACCGCAAAGGCCAAATACCCATGCGCTTCCTTGCAGGCCCATACCTGGCAGCTCTCGCGCAGCACTTCTTCAGCTACGTTGCTGACCGCGTATTCAAGAAGTGTGCGGTCCTTATAGCCATAATGTACGAACGGCTCCTCCAGACGAATAAGCAGCAAAGCGACCGCATCATTCGGAGAGAAAGGAATCATAAGCTGAGACAGCTTATCTGCCAGCGCGTCCGCAGGAATCGAATGCCCTTGCAGCAGCTCGATCAATAAATCCCTTCGGAGCAGCGGCAAGTTTTCCCGCATTGTCTTCATGGTATTGTCGCGGGATACGAGCTCCTCCCACTCTCTCCGAACGGTGCCCAGCGCCTTATCGACAGCTTGGATCAAGTCTTCGTCATTTACAGGCTTCAGCAAATAGTCGGAAGCGCCGCCAGTGATTGCCCGCTTGGCATATTCGAATTCAGCGTGGCCTGTAAGCAAAATACATTGCGTGGACGGGGAAGCCTCTTGTACCTTATCCATCAGCTCCAGCCCAGAAATGCCAGGCATCCGGATATCCGTAATCACAAGATCAACAGGATGCTGTCTCATAATGGCAAGCGCATCCGTTGCGGAGAACGCCTTGTGTACCGTGCCTATTTTCAGCTCATCGCATGGCAGCGTCGCGGCAACGCCTTCGACAACCGATCTCTCATCATCGACGATTAAGACCTCATGCATGCTCGTCATCCTCCTTCCACCGTACAATCACTCTTAAGCCGCCGGCTGGTGAATGCTCAAGCTCAAGCCCCGACCGGCTGCCGTATTTATGAATAAGCCGTTGATGCACGTTGCGCATGCCGCAGCTTCCGCTCGCTTCACCCGGCATGTCGATCGTTTCTCTCAGCTCCGCAAAGGATTCCTCGTCCATGCCGATCCCGTCATCATCAATGATAATAATATATTCATCCGCTAAAGCCAGCCCTTTGATGGTTATCGCCCCGGCATCCTCCTTCTGCTCGATGCCGTGAATAATCGCATTCTCAACGATCGGCTGAAGCAGCAGGCGAGGCAGCGATAGTTCTTCCATCGCCTCTGGAATATCAATATCGAATTGGATTCGGTTCATGCGCATGTTTTGGATCGATAAATAATTGCGGATCAGCTTAATCTCGTCTCCGACCGTCGTTTCCTGTTGGTCCACATGCGTAGTGTAGCGATAATATTCGCCCAGCTTAACCGCCATAGCCATAACGGCCTCTTGCTCGCCAAGCCGCGTCATATTTTTCATGAAAAACAAACAATTATATAAAAAATGCGGATTAATCTGTGATTGAAGCTGCTTAAGCGTTGCTTCCCTGGAACGCAGCTTCTCCTCGTATACGCGGTCGATAAGATCTTCGATCTGCTCGCTCATCAAGTTAAACTGATCGAATAAATAACCAAATTCATCGCGCTTGCCGCTGTCTACTCGAACCGTATAATCGCCCTTCCTCAGACGCTTAACTGCTAGGAAAAGCTCGCGTATAGGCACCTGCACATGTTTATAAAGCAGAAAAGCAGCCAGCACGCTGACGATGGCTATCACGCTCATCGATAACCAAAACCAATTGCGGCTTGACGTGATCGGATCCAAGATGCTTTCAAGCGGCACGTATTCGATTAAATACCAGCCGATTGTATCCGATTTGATAAAATTGACCATATAGCGCGCGTCTTGCAGCGATGTAATAAACGTGCCTTGCTCCTCTTTCGATTGGCTTTTTGCCAAGATTGAAGGAATAAGCTCATCAATTCGGTCCATGTTCGCCGTCCGGGTCACGATTGGCGCATAATCCGGATGGTAAAGAAACGGATCGCCTGAGCTGTCCGATTTGAATGAGGTCAGCATATCCCCGATATTTTTGGCATCCACCCTTATTTCCCCGACTAGGTCCGCTTCCTCCGTGTGATCGTAAGCCGACAAAGGCTCTATCGTCCGAAATGTGAACGAGTCGGGCACGCGGGAATTATCCATAGGCTCGAATTTCCAAATAAAAGGATCAACAGGCTTGCCGACGATTTCATCCCGAAACAGCTTTTTGAACGATATCGAGCCGTGTGTGCTCACAACCTGGTCCGACATAGGTGCGTAAAGCGTATACGAATGGGACCAACCGCCTGTTTTCCCTCGTCTTTCGAGCTCCTCCTGCAGCTCCAGCTTCAGCTCAAAGGATGCATAGCTGCTCGACTGCGGGTCCATCGCGATAAAAGATTTGACTCTCGGCTCGATGCCCAAGTTGTTGACGGAGGTCATGAATTGGTTGAATTCGTCATCAATCTGTTGGACAAGGAAAGAAAGCTTATTTCGGTTGTTTTGCTGGATCTCCTCCTGCACGACCTGAACGCTGACTTGATTGGAGTAGGAGTAAAGCGCCACGAACGGAATGAGCAGCAATCCCAGAATGGCCAATATTTTTTTGAAAATATTCGATTTTTCCATTAGGTATGCCGCCCTCTCCGACAAGGAAAAGCACCGATTCCCCCTTAGGAGGAAAGGGTGCCAGCCTTGAACCCGATGTCATTTATTCATTGGTTTTTACTGAATCGTACCATTCATTAATTTCATCCGTAATCGTATCCCCGCCGGATGATTTCCACTGTGCTACATACGTATCGAAGGCATCGATCGGGCTCTCGCCGTAGATGATTTTGTTGAAGGTTTCCTTCTCGCTTTTGCTCAGGAAATCCCAACGCTTCTTATACGTCTTCGTAGGGGAGCCGTTGTATAGGTTCGGCATCGCGTATTGAATCTGGCTAAAGTTTACGGCGCCGCCATGAATGTTTTTGTCCATATCCATCGATGATCTTTTCTCGAATGCGGTTTCCGGCTCTTTGCCGCCGTCCAAATCATTCATCGTCTTCATAACGAGTGAAGGAATCCGCGCGCCGTCAAACAGCAGCGTATATTTACCTATATTCATGATCGGCTTGTCTTCTGGGAATTGTGCGGGATCCCAAGTTGGCTGACCGTCTTTGATCAAGTAATCATAACCCTCTTCAAACCCGTATTCAAGCGGGCTTCCAGCCTGCGGATCGCCTTGATTGTCATAGAGATAGTTGGCATAAAGGAAGAACGCTTCCGGATGCTCAAAATTTTTGTTGATCAAAACAACCCCGTTGCTCACGCCCGATTGACTGCGGCCAATATGGCCGTCTGGTCCCGCCGGCAGCGGATATGCGCTGTAGTCCGCATTTTTGTCCACTTCCTTAACCGCCGGAAGCGGCCAGCCTCCAGCCCAATAAGGAGCAGCAACAATGCCTGCTTTGCCTGATGAGAACAGCTCTGCTGCTTTGCCTTCATCGTGAAGCCCGGCTTCCTTATGGATGTAGCCCTTATCCATCCAATCCTTCAGCTTGCCGAGCACCGTCTTCACCGCCGGTTGAATGGACCCGTAAGCGAGCTTCCCGTCGCTATCGGCATTCCATTGCGCCGGCATTACGCCATATGCGCCAAAGATGAAGTCGGCATCCGCAAGGCCCCATGTGTTCATCCCATTTTTCAAGCCGACCGCGAGTCCTACCGTATCCTTCTTGCCGTTTCCGTCAGGATCCTCGTTCGCGAAAATCTCCATCATTTTCTCCATGTCTTCAATTGTCGCAGGCGCCTGTAAATTATACTTCTTCATCCAGTCGTCCCGGATCCAGAGGACCGTATCGTTATTATTGGAGTAGTCCAATACCGGAATCGCATATTTTTTGCCGTCGCGCACGTACGGATTCCAGACGCTCGCATCCTCCGCCATCGCTGACTTATACGACTCGCTGGCATACTGCTCGAACAAGTCGCCAACCTCGACGAATTTTCCCGAATCGATCAACGCATCGACGACGTCCTGCGAGCCGCGGTATTGAACGATATCCGGCAGGTCTTCATTGGCAGACAGCAGAAGCCTGATTTTTGTATCGATGGAGCTGCTGTCAGCCGTCCACACGTAATTCAAATCGATATTAAACGTTTCTTTCGCCCAGGTTACATGCGGGTTATTGTTGATATCCTCCCCGCTCCGGAACTTAACGTCGCTGGTCATTTGACGCACGATATCCATTTTTACCGGCTCGCTGAATTTCCCCGTCTCCAGCACGTTTTTCACCTCGGCCTGCTTCTCGGGATCAGCCGAAGCTTCCCCTGCGCTGCCGTTGTTTCCGTTCGAACTTGCGCATGCGCCCAGCAAGCCCATGCAAATGACGAGCGACGTCATTAGAGCAACCAGCTTCATCCATCGTTTATTCAAAATAAGTTCCCCCTTCGTATTCTTTTATTCATAGCATGCCTTATTCCTTTACGGAACCCAGCACGATCCCTTTGACGAAAAACTTTTGCAAAAAAGGATAAACCGCGATAATCGGCAGCGTTGCGATAAAAATTTGAGCCGTCTTGACCGTCCGGTTGGACAGCTCCTTCATCTCTTCCGCATTTACATTCATGCTGCTCAAATCGCGCTGCACAACCAGCGTCTGCAGCAATGTGGACATGGGGTACTTTTCCGTTTGGGTCATGTAAATGAGGCCGTCAAACCATGCGTTCCAATGTCCAACCATCGTGAACAACCCGATCGTGGCAAGCGAAGGCAGCGAGATCGGCAGGTAAATGCTCCACAAGGCACGAAAATGGCCCGCCCCGTCAATAAATGCGGCTTCCTCCAACGCCTTCGGCACCGAGGTCCGAAAAAAATTCATCAACAAGATCGTATTATACACGCTAACCGCGCCCGGAAGCACCAGCGCCCAAATCGAATTCAGCAAGCCCAGCTTCTGAACGACCATATAGCCAGGAATGAGACCGCCGCTGAACAGCATCGTGAAGACAAAAAACCAAGCATACATATTGCGGCCCTTGAACTCATTCGTTTCCTTGGACAACGAATAACCGATTAGAACGGACAAGCCGACAGCAATGGCTGTACCGATTACCGTTCGCAGGACGGAATTCACAAACGAGCCTACGAAATGCTCATTTGAGAGCGTCACCTTATAGGCCTCGAGCGAAAATCCGATCGGCCACAGCTTCACGATATTCGCATCCGCGGCCGCCGACGAGCTGAACGATACCGCAAGCACGTGAAGTAGAGGAGCAATACACAAGAATGACAAAAGTGCTAGAAACACTCCGTTTCCCACGGAGAAAATACGATAAGATAATGAACGATGATGCATGTGGCTCCCCCCTTTCAGAAAATGCGGTAATTGGCCAGCTTATAGGCGAGCCGGTATGAAATAACGATCAGAACAAAGCTGACGAGCGACTTGAACACGCCTACTGCGGTACCGAAACCAAAGTCTCCGCCGATTAGGCCAACGCGGTATACATAGGTATCGATAATGTCGCCTTTTTCATACACCAACGGATTGTACAGATTGAAAATTTGGTCAAAGCCTGCGTTTAAAATATTTCCGAGTGAAAGCGTCGCAACGACGATCGTTATCGGAATCAGCGACGGAAGCGTGATCTTCAGCACTTGCTGCCAGCGATTAGCCCCGTCAATGAGCGCAGCCTCGTAAAAATCAGGATTAATGCCGGACAGAGCGGCTAGAAAAATAATTGTTGAAAATCCGAAATCCTTCCAAACATCGCTGAAGATTACCGTAAACCGGAACCAATCCCCGTTACCGAGGAAAAAAATCGGCTCGATGCCAAGCCAGCCGAGCGCTTGGTTCACCAGTCCGCCGTCGGTCGAGAGCATGTCCAGCAAAATCCCTCCGAGAATAACCCAGGATAGAAAATGCGGCAGGTAAACGAATGTCTGCACGAACCGCTTAAACACCATTTTCCGCACTTCGTTAAGCAGAAGCGCGAACAACAGCGGGACGATGAGATGAGCAACGATCTTGATGACCGCAATAAGCAAGGTATTCCATATCACTTGCCTGGCATCCGGATATTCAAACATCAGCTTAAAGTTTTCAAACCCGATCCAGTCCGATCGAAAAAAACCAAGCTGCGGCTGGAAGTCCTGAAAAGCCATGACGAGTCCCAGCATCGGCAAATACGAGAAGATAAGGACGAGCGCTATACCAGGCACCAGCATGACATGCAGCGGCCAGGTAAGCTTAAAATTCCACCTCCGTGCAATCCGTTGTTTCAATAGGTTCTCCCCCTTTCACCCTTTTCGTTCTGTCTATGTTAGCGATTACAGAACTAATTGTAGCCCCGAGCGGCTCATTCCTTATATAACAATGTTTTAAGATTGGTAGCACGATATTAGGGGATTAGAGCATTGCCATCCTATACGACAAAAACAAGCAAAAAAAAGAGGCCTTCCCGAAGGCGAATGCTCGCCAATTCGGGAAAACCTCTTCTTCATTTGATCAGAAATGTTTTACTCGTAGATATACGAGCAGCAATAATCTGTAAGTTCAGCAACCTGAAGCTTGAATTTCGTATTCGCTGGCACTTGGAATTCGCCCTCGCCTTGAATGTGCAGCCATTCTGTTTCGCCAGGAAGGAGCACTTTCAAATCGCCGGCTAAAATCTCCATGATTTCAACGCAGTCTGTTCCAAACTCATAATCGCCCGGCAGCATGATGCCGAGTGTTTTTTTGGTTCCGTCCGCGAACAATACAGCGCGGCTCGTTACTTTGCCGTCGAAGTAGACGTTAGCCTTCTTGACGATGGATACATTATCGAATTGAGACATGGTAGCCGTAATCTCCCTTATCTGTCGGATGTTAAGCTTTGAGACGTTATTACAGCAATGCTTTCACTTTGCTAACAACGTTCTCAACCGTGAAGCCATACTCTTTGATTACGCGGTCGCCAGGCGCGGATGCGCCGAAACGGTCGATAGCAAGGATATCGCCTTGGTCTCCCGTGTAACGCTCCCAGCCGAATGGATGAGCCATTTCGATCGCAAGGCGAGCTTTAACCTCTGGAAGGATAACGGAATTTTTGTATTCCTTCGATTGTTTCTCAAAGAGATCCCAGCTCGGCATGCTGATGACGCGAACTTGAATGCCTTCCTCTGCCAAAGCTTTTTGAGCTGCAACCGCCAGTTGAACCTCGGAGCCTGTTGCAAGAATTTGAGCTTGCGGCTTGCCGCCCTCTGCATCAGATACAACATAAGCACCGCGGCGAAGATTTTCATGAACGCCGTCAACTGTGCCTTCAAGGATAGGCAGGTTTTGACGAGTAAGCACGAGCGCAACCGGGTTGCCTGTGTTCTCAACCGCATATGCCCAAGCAGCAGAAGTTTCGTTAGCGTCAGCCGGACGGATAACCGTAAGATCAGGGATGATACGGATCGAAGCAAGCTGCTCGATCGGCTCATGCGTAGGACCGTCTTCGCCGACAGCGATACTGTCATGCGTAAGCACGTATACGACTGGCAGCTTCATCAATGCAGCAAGACGAACGGCAGGACGAAGGTAATCCGTAAATACGAAGAACGTACCGCCGAATACTTTCAAACCGCTGTGAAGGGCAATCCCGTTCATTGCAGCAGCCATACCGAATTCGCGAACGCCGTAATAAAGGTTGCGGCCATCATAGCTGCCTGGCTTGAACTGCGTCAAACCTTTCAGATGCGTCATCGTTGAGCTTTCAAGGTCAGCAGAGCCGCCGAAGATCGTCGGAACGTTTTTCGCAAGTCCGTTTAGCGCGTTGCCGGAAGCTACGCGAGTCGATACTGCGCTGTCTCCTACTTTGTAAGCAGGAAGGTCAGCATCCCAGCCCTCTGGCAATGCGCCGGAGATTGCCAGCTCGAACTGAGCCGCCAATTCAGGGAAAGCTGCTTTGTATGCTGCGAAAGCCGCATCCCACTGTGCGTTTGCTTGCTCGCCGCTGCTTTTTACATCAGCAAAATGCGCGCGAACTTCATCAGGAACGTGGAACTGAAGATCTTCTGACCAGCCGTATGCCTGCTTCGTCAATTTGGTCTCGTCAGCGCCGAGCGGTGATCCGTGAGGACCTGCATGTCCGCCTTTGCCGCCTTTGTTCGGGCTGCCGTAACCGATAACCGTTTTAACTTCGATCAAAGTCGGTTTGGACAAGTCTGCTTGCGCCTCAGCTACTGCTTTGGACAGCGCTTCGAGGTCGTTGCCGTCCTCTACGCGAAGAACCTGCCAGCCGTAACCCTCAAAGCGTTTTTGTACGCTCTCGGAATACGATAGGCTAAGCTCGCCGTCAAGCGAGATATCGTTTGAATCATATAGAACAACCAATTTGCCAAGCTGCAAGTGACCTGCGAAAGAAGCTGCCTCGTGGGAAACGCCTTCCATCAAATCGCCGTCGCCGCAAATGGAGTAAGTGAAGTGGTTGATTAGATCATGGCCTTCTTTGTTATAAGTAGCGCCAAGCTGAGCTTCTGCGATCGCCATACCAACGGCCATGGCAATACCTTGTCCAAGCGGACCCGTTGTAGCATCTACGCCTGCCGTGTGGCCGAACTCAGGATGTCCTGGTGTCAATGAGCCCCATTGGCGGAAGTTTTGCAGCTCTTCAAGCGGCAAATCATAACCGGAAAGGTGAAGCAGGCTGTAAAGCAGCATCGAGCCGTGACCTGCAGACAATACGAAACGGTCGCGGTTTACCCAAGTAGGGTTCGAAGGGTTGTGCTTCATGTTTTTTGCAAATAGTTGATAACCCATTGGAGCAGCGCCCATAGGCATACCAGGGTGCCCCGATTTTGCTTTCTCGATAGAATCGATCGCTAGGGTACGGATCGTATCGATCGAAAGCTGTTCAATTGATTTTTGTGTAACCGTCATTCCAATTTCCTCCTATAATCTCATCTAGTCTCATTTCGTTTCGTTATATGGTTTCTCATTAACGATACAGCGTCATACCAGTACGCAATAACTTTGAATATTGTATCACTGTGCATGCTTGTTTTCCATCATAAAAAATAGAATTTTCGCATAAAAATACAGCTAGTTGAATACAACCGTCTTATTATTATGCACAATTACGCGATCCTCGATATGCCATTTCACTGCGCGGGCCAGTACAACGCGTTCGATTGTCCGTCCGATCCGCTTCAGATCATCGACGTTGTCCCGGTGGCTTACACGCTGAACATCTTGCTCGATAATCGGGCCGCCGTCCAATTCCTCGGTCACGTAATGCGCGGTTGCGCCGATTATTTTCACCCCGCGCGTATAGGCCTGTGCATAGGGCTTGCCCCCCACGAATGCCGGGAGGAAGGAATGGTGGATATTGATAATCCGGTTAGGGAACTGCTCGATAAACTTCGGCGAAATAATTTGCATGTAACGGGCCAAAACAACGATATCCGCTTTGTCCGCAACCACTTCAAGCTGTTTGCGCTCCGCTTCGGCCTTCGTGGCAGCCGTTACCGGAATGTGATGATAAGCAATGCCGAAGGATTCCACAAGCTCGCGCATGTCCGGATGGTTGCTGATTACCATGGAGATATCGGCATCCAGGTCTCCCGCCTTCCACTGCCAAAGCAGCTCAAGCAGGCAATGGTCCTCTTTGGAGACAAAGACAGCCAGCCTTTTCTTGCGGCTGGCGCGGAAGGTATGCCACTTCATGTCGAAGCGGTCAGCCACTCGCGCGAAATCCTCCACCAGAACAGGAAGCTCTTTCTCCAGATCATTCAGATCGAATTCAAAGCGGATAAAAAACATGCCGCCTTCAGGATCCATTGTATATTGATCCGATTGCACGATATTCGCTCCGTGCTCATATAAGAAATGGGAAACCGCCGCAACGATGCCTGAACGGTCCGGACAAGATATAAGCATGCGTGCGCGGCCGGTTTTTCCGCCGGATTGATTCTGAACCTCGGACGGGTTGGATTGTGATGACATGGACTTATAACTTCCTTTCACAACGATATAAATAATATGGAGGGAATAGCTTGGATACTAAATTCTAGCAAGCAGCTCTTTGCCGCCAAACCAAGCCGTAATACGCTGGTTCACTTGTTCCTCCGTCAGTTCGGAAGACAAGGCATCGCCTGCCATTACTAGATCGTAAAGCCGCTCCATCGGCTCGCGCGGATCTGCTTTTTTCGCTTTCGCGTCGGTTTTCAATAAATCCCACGTAGACAGCACGAATACTCTTGGATCGATTTCTTGCTTGCCAAAGAAATGGTGGAGACGCTCTACGTCCTCGAAGAACGGTTCTCCCAAACGGCTTCTGCCATTGTCGCCAAGCAAAGCGATTTCTACTTCATACATTGGACGTTCTGTTTTATCTTCTTTGCCGATCCACGGCGTTTCAAGAATAAACGGACGGCCCTTGAGACCGTCATGGTGTACGATCCGCTGGATCGCATCATGTCCCAGCCAGCCTGCGCCAACCGGGGCATGCCTGTCCTTGCCGGCTCCGCGTGAATTTTTGCTGTCATTGACGTGGACTACAGCTACGCGGTCAAGTCCGACCAAACGGTCAAACTGCTCGAGAACGCCATCCAGATCATGGATAAGATCATAGCCTGCATCATGCATATGGCATGTATCCATGCAGACGGTAAGACGGTGATTGTCTTGAACCTTGTCAATAATGGCCGCCAGCTCTTCGAAGCTGCGTCCGATTTCCGTGCCTTTGCCCGCCATTGTCTCAAGGGCGATGTTCACATTCGTTTCTTTCGTTCCGGCAAGCACCTCGTTAAGGCCCTCCGCTATGCGCGCAATGCCATATTCGGCGTCCTTGTCTGTATAAGCGCCCGGATGCAGGACAATATTACGTACACCGATGTAATCCGTCCGGCGAATTTCTTCCTGCAAAAAGGAAACGGCAAGCTCGAACGTCGAATCCTTGTAAGAGCCCAGGTTTACGATATAAGGCGCATGGACGATAATCTCATTGATGCCCGATTGCTCCATAAGCGTCTTGCCTTCTTCAATATATAGCGTATCGATCGGCTTCCTTCTCGTATTCTGAGGTGCGCCGGTGTAAATCATAAATGTGCCTGAGCCGTAGGATACGGCTTCCTGCGCTGCAGTGAGCAGCCCCTTGTCCGAAAATGATACATGGGAACCTATTTTCAGCATGAATCTTTCGCCCCTTTCGGTTGATCAAACCTTATTTTACAAGGAATGTCGAAATAAATCTAGGAATACGGTATAATTCATTATTGAGGTGAAAGACACTTATGAAAGTTGCGCCTGATTGGTTTATGTACTTTATCGTTTTTTGGGCGATCGTCATGGTTGTGGCTATGTCGATTGGCGGATTTTTCATGTTTCGAAAATTTCTCAAAGTGCTTCCGATGCGAGACGGCAAGTCCAAGCTCGATTGGCAAAACTACTGGGTAGAACGCAGCCGCAGCATGTGGAACGACGATTCCAAGGCTTTGCTCGATGAGCTCGTATCCCCGGTGCCCACCGCTTTTCGCGATATCGCAAAACATTCGATCGCAGCTAAAATCGGCCAAGTCGCGATTGAACACGGCGCATCGTCCGTCACGCGCGAACACTGTATCGAAGGCTACATAAGAGCCACCCCAAAACGTGATTACCGCAGCCTGGTATCTTTCCTTGATCGCCAAGGAATCGACTATGCTCCCTATAAGCATCTACTTAATAAATGAGTTTAAGCCGCATCCGTGCGGCTTAAACTCATTTATATTTTTCATCATGTGTAAGCGCCGCTAACCTTGCGATGCTTCACAGCTTTGTAACACGGTTAAATATAAAAATGTAACCTATCCCACGTCTATCTCGTTATAACATGCAGGAGGTGTTCACATCATGAACTCATCAAAGCGAAGAAAAAACAAAACATCAGCAACAGCAGCAGGAGCGGTTCTTTTAGCTGTGATGCTAGCAACGGCAGCTTGCAGCGGAACAAATGCCAATCCGAATACTACAGGCGGAAACAACCAGCAAGGCAGCGTGGAGGAATCCCCGGTTGTCAGCGATTTGCCTGAAGAAAGCGGCGTTCTTGAACCCGATGTATCTTCACCGGAGCCGACTGCGGAAGCAACCGACAGCCCTGATAACAGCACCGCAACGGAAGAACCGGCGGAAACGGTTAAAGTTAACGAAGGAATTTACAGCGGTCTAAGCGACTCGCACTCCATAGAAATAGAAACAGCCTCGGAAGTAATTCCTTTGCAAATTACCGATGAGTTAAAAACGGTGTTAGAAGCTTTGCCGGATGACGCGAAAGTGAAATTCGAATATATAGAAAAAGCAATCGAAGGCGATCCGTCTGTCAAACAAAATTGGCTCGTGAAGATTGAACAAGTAGAGTAAAGAGTTAATTGAAGGAGCGATTGGATATGCGGGTTGCTATTGCCGGAGGAACCGGCTTTATCGGAAGCGCACTGACAAAGGCGCTGCTGGAGAGAAAAGACGAGGTATGGATTATCTCTAGAAAGAGCTCGGAGAACCAGCCCAAGCGCCCCGGTCTAAACCGATTGACCTGGAGCGAGCTTGAAGCTTCTCCCTCCTTGCTGGAAGGCATCGATGCCATAGTTAATCTCACAGGCGAGTCTATCAACCAGCGCTGGACATCGGCTGCAAAGCAGCGCGTAATGGATTCCAGGATCACGGCAGCGGCCCGCATTTCGAAGCTGGTTACATCGCTCAAGCATAAGCCGCCGCTTGTCCTTAACGCCTCGGGCATTTCAGCTTACGGCATTTCGGCAGACGGCATATTTGATGAAGAAAGCCCGACGAAGGTGACCGATTTTTTATCCGAGGTGGTTCAAAAATGGGAGCAGGCGGCTGATCTTATCCCTGCAAAACGGCTCGTAAAGCTCCGCGTTGGCGTCGTTTTGGACAAGAAGGAAGGCGCCTTTCCTTTAATGGCTATGCCTTATCGCTTGTTTGGCGGAGGAAAAATCGGCAGCGGCAAGCAATGGCTGTCATGGATCCATCTTGCGGATATGATTGGCCTGATCTTGTTTATTTTGGACAATGACAAGATACAAGGCGCAGTTAACGGCTGCTCGCCCGATCCCGTAACCAATGACGATTTTGGACGCGCCATCGGCAAAGCTATGGGTAGGCCGCATTGGTTTCCCGTTCCTGCCTTTCTCATGCGGACTTTATTCGGCGAAATGTCAACGCTGCTGCTGGACGGGCAAAGAGCCCTGCCGCGCAAAGCGCCTGAGAACGGCTTCACCTTCCGTTACCCGACAGTTGACAGCGCCATGAACGAATTGGTAGGTCGCGGATAAACGTTCCTAACTTGATTTCAACTCATACGCAGGTCCTTGCTCACCTGCTAGATGAATCCGATCCCCTATCGAAAGCTTGTAGCTTTTATAGGGGATCATTGTTTGTCCATTGAGCAGACTGCCGTTTCTGGACCCCAGATCCTTAGCCTTATGCTCACCCTCGATGCTCTCGATCTCCATATGAAGACGCGATATGCCGTTCGCACAATCCGCATAATCTACCTTCTCGCCGATCCTGCCGATTTTAAAACATTCAACGGTTAATTCCAGTTTTGTTTGCTCCCCTTCCCAGCTTCGTTGAAGCCAGATTACCGGCTTCATGCCATGCTCCTGTTTTTGTTCGCGGTCTAGTAGAACGGTCGGCTCTCCAATACGGGCAACCGGATTTGCGGCAACGACATGCAGCGGCGTAGCAGACGGATCGATCCATCCTTCAAAAACACCGGCAGAAGGTTTGCGGTATGCCGATTGATTATCCTCGCCCTGCGCATATAAATGGGCCATTCCTTGAAACATTCCCGGGGTTTGCTCCAGTAGATCCTGCTCGTATGCCCTCTCAGCCGAAGTATCGCGGCGATTTGCTCCTTTTAACCACACCAATATGAACACGGCAATCATCAGCAAGGTTATGCCTGAGCTGAGGAGCAGGCTTTGCCTCGTCGCGGCTTCAAGATAGACAAAACGCCAAGTACAGGCGATTACGATAAACAACACTGCGGTTAAAATCCACTTTTTCTTCGCATTAGGCTTTTCCTCCCCTATGTATGCAGTCATATCAGCATATTCAAGTGAAGACGCTTGCTGATGCCTTGTTTCGCCCAATAGACCAGATATAAATGGAGACACATCCTCCTCGCCCGCTAGCGGCTTTGGTGGTTGCGGAATGGGCTCTTCTGGATATGCAATCCGAGGCTGATGCCCTGTCCATGCATATTTTTCCGTAACATCCGCTTTTTGTTCCTGCTGCATTTGCTTTATTTGGCGTGCCGAGCTGCTTTGTTTACGCGGCGCTTCTCCTATTAAATCCAATAGAGTAGAACGGAGCTCTTCCAGCGGCCATTTCTTGCCCGTTAAATGATGAAGCACCCGCTTCAGGCCTTCTCCATCTATTTGTTCGATGTAGGAAGTGAACCTTACAATCAGCGATAAGAGATCGCCTGCTCCCAGCGTTTGCGTTCCGGCACCGGCTTTGATCGGCAAATAAGCAAGCCTTATATCATGAAGCTTCTCTCCCACAAAAATGAATTGCTCGTCCAGCAGACAACCCTCGGGCCGCAGCATATAATGCTTGCACTCATAGAGTGCATCCGCTAGGCCTAAAATCAGCGTATAATATTGCTCCATCGTAAGCGGATGCTGCTGAAGCCTGTGAAGCAGCATTTTCATCCCCGACAGTTTGTAACGGAACGTTACTTTAGTGTCCAGTTCAAACCAATCCATGGGAAGCAGGTAAGGTATTCGTTCGTTCTGAAGCATATGAAGCTCTATGTCATCAAGCTCGCTCCTATATATGCCTCTTTCGCGGTCAATAATCATTTCATGTTCCTGATTCATGGCAAAATCAATTCGAAAGCGTTCCATGCCTCTATTCCCCTTTCCCTGTCTACCGCTTAACTAAACATAGACCATACCGTAACGGCCGCCGGAGCAACCGCCAGCATAAACGGAAATTTTTTGCCTGACTCCGACCATTGCAGCCACTGATACCTCTTTGAGCCTAAGCCAGGAGTCAGAAACGCCGAAACGCCATTTGTTACTCTCTTTCCGAAAGGACGATTCACAAGGATCAGAAATAATCCTATGACTCCCGCGTACAAAATGGCATAAAGCATCATTTGCAGTACGAGCAAAACGCCAGTCCAAGCGCCTAAAGCGCCGAACAGCTTAACATCCCCGGCACCTATTCCTTTTGCTAAATGCAGAAGCAGCAGAGGAACAAAGCCTGCGGTAGCCCCGGCCGCAGCGGCCGCAACTCCTTCCAGTCCATTCATCGCGAACTGATAAACAAACGCCGCGATAAAAAAGCTTGCCGTAAGCTGGTTCGGGATAATTTGTGCTTTAATATCCGTTATGAAGGCCCCTAACAAAAGTATTACGATTGCAGCTATCTGAATGAATTCCATTCGTATTCCTCCCTGCCGCAGTTCCTATAGCTGACTAATTTCCGCCGCTTTTCTCCACGGCAAAATGCATCGACACTTGGTTTGTTTCTTTGCTCGCCTCAGAGGCTGCAAGCTCCCACACGCCTGGCGTGGTGTTGCCTGATACATGCCAGGTCCATTTGATGTACCCATCGGCATCGGCAGCCGCTTCTCCCAGATGTTTGGCTTTGCTTGACCCGCTCTTATACGTAACCCCTAGGGATATGACGGCCCCCGGAGCTGTTTTTACGGTTACGGAGGCCTTCCTGCCCGGCCGAAGCGGCGATGGCTCGATAGACACGATTTGAATTGGAACGCTTTCTTGTTCGCCGATACTCGCGCCATACCGGGCCGCGGCGGCATCGCTTATCCAAACCCGCTCGGCCGCTTGCTCTTTTAGCACAATCGGCTTCCCGTAAAATGGCAGCTTTAACGGGAAATCATACTCTACTGCAATAGCCACGTAAGGTTCGTTTGCCTTTTCCAAATCGGGCAGTGCCAACCAGCTTAGCCTGATCCGCTTAGGATCAATAATCGCGGCATCCGCGAAGTCTCTTACCAGCGGTTCAACAACGGCGCGTCCGATCTCCGTAGCCGCCATATTTTGAACCGGACGGAAGTCTCCTCTTAGTGTGGAAGACAGGAGCGGACCGGCCGGTGCCGGCAACCGTTCCATCGCTTCCGCCGCAATTTCGCTCCATGACGAAAGCGGGAAAAGCGTTGGCGTTGGCGATGGAATATGGGCTGCCGCTTGCTGCCAAGCCAGCTCTACCGGATGAATATGGGCCGCAATCTGCCTGACCGATTGTGAGGCAGCCGAATGCAAAGCCATTTGCACCGCGCATAGACGAATAAGCATAACAAACACAAGCAGGACCACGATGACCATCGGCATGACCAATGCCGCTTCTACAACGATCGAGCCTTGCTCACCCGCGGAATGACGGCGTTTAATAGGACCATCCAATGGTTTGCGTCGTCTCATAACGGTTGCCGTCAACCTTTCCATCCAAAAGTCCAAATTTGCCAAGCACCTTCATCAACCCCGGTACAAACCAAAGCTCCGTAGAAACGCCTGCCTCGCCCGTTACCCCGCTTGGCACGGCGGACAGCACCGTTCCGCTGTTTTGTTCGATGACCGCGATCATCCGGGCAAGGCTTGCGCTGTCTCCAGCGTCATGCATCAAAGCAAAAAGCCGCAAATAATCTTTGTACGATAGCTCAACCTTCACATATTTGGATAAGGGTGACGAGCCTCGTTCGGTAAAGGCAAGCATATCCTCCATGGTTTTCTCCAAACCGTAAATTAACGCCGCTGATAAAATAAGCAGGGGATGCCCGAGCGTTCTGCTTTCCAGCAGCCCTTCCATCGTTCGCACGGCAAGCCTTGCAGCAAAAAGTTCCCCGTATGCAGCGGCTATGTTTCCCACTGCGTCGTGAAAGCCGTAAATGATATATTCCGCTTCCTGGTTGTTGAAAGAAACCGCATGCGACAGCTCCGATACATTGCCCTCCGTCAGCATGGAACGAAGATGCTGCGGCGCAAAAGCGGGGTACTTATTGACCACATATTCTCCGTAATACAGCGTATCTCTCGTCTGCTCCAGCATCCCGGCCATACCTGAGAATATATCGTCCATAACGGAGGCAGAGCGATTCGCAGCTTCATGGGCCTCGCCTGCCTGCTCCAATTCCAAGGGAGCAGCCGCCGCCTCATCTGACTTTTCATTGAACAAAAGATTGTCGCTGTAATGCTGCTTCACCTGTTCAAAAACCTGCTGATGCTCTTCGGCCTGCGGAATAGCCGTTAGGCCATGGAGCAAGCCGCGTGCCTGTTTCCAAAGTGATTCAGCCTGCTCTCCCTGCTGCTTCAGCTTGGCTTTGACCTCTCCTTGTTCGAGCGTACTCTTTCGGCTGGCAATGATTGCGGCTGGACGAATATAATTCTCCTCATAGTTTCCGTAAGCAAGCCGCAGGCTTGCAACGCCTTCAATCAGGGTATCCGCCGTTTGATCCGCGATCGGCTTCGCCAATGAAGCGATGCTGCTTGTTTGATAGCTGCCGGCTTCGAGATCGAGAGCCGCCGCAGACGAGCCTTGCGCCTCCAGTTCTTGCCGGTAAGCTGTAAACCACGCATCCGGTTTGACAAGCTCGTCTGCTTGCCTCCTTATTTCTTCAATATCGCTAGCCGCATCGGCAGGCACTTCAGACTGCACCGCTCCTGACGATTTTTGCCTCGCTACGGCATCATAGCCTCCACGGTCAGCTTGCTGATTCGCTTGCTGAACAAGACGCTGCATATCCTCATTTAATGCTCTTGCAGCTTCCAGCTCCCGAATGGCATCGCCCTGCAGCTTCACATGGCGTTGTAGCATTTCTGAGCTGATTCGGCGAAGCTCTATTGCAAATGCTCTCGCTTTATCCTCATAGGCTTTTATTACTTCAGAATGGTCTGCTCCCCCCGCATGTTCAGCATTTTGTTCCTGCATGACCCAGGCCGCATAATCGCGATATTCCCCGGCAAGGCTTAAGGCAGTGTCTCCCGCTGATGCGACGGCATTCGTCTGCGCCGGAATCATCGCTTCTATTCCGCTGTCTCTCATTATGCCTGCAGCCAGCTCCTGCAAGTGAAGCACCTGGCTTAAATGGGCTTCGCGTCTTTCATAAAGCTTGCGCATGCTCTCAAGCAGGCCGATTGTCACGGAAGCCTCCTTCATTGCGCCTGCCATTGGCGCAAATCTAGCGGCAAGCTCCAAAGTAAAGTCAATAGGCGCCTTATATTTCATTTCCTCCAGCACCTGCCGCTTAAATACATCATGGCTTCCCAGAAACGATGCCGTATGCAGTTCCGAGCTTTCTGCTTTCATGCGTACCAGCTTCATTCCATGGTTGGATAGGCCTTCTATGCCTTCGATATTCGCTGCCATCGTATCGGAGAAGATCGTCTCCCCCTCTGTCCCTCCACGGCCAAACAATCCATATCGCTCGTATAAAGCAGCGTCATAAGCCGACAGGACAGAGCGTACGCTGGACCGCACGGCATCCTCCGTCAGCTTGTGCAAAGCCGCAATACGCGCATAATCGATAAGCAGAGAAAAAAACAATAATAACGAGGATAAGACAAGAACAGAAAACACGGTTACCGCTCCGTTTTCTTCAAACCATAAGCGGCGATTGATGTCTAACCATCCGTACTTGGATTTCTTTTTTGCTTTCACAGCTGCCCTTCACCTCCATTGCTGCCACCCTGCCGCATGTTAGGTTGAATCACTGCGGCTCCTGCGCCTCGGCAGCTTCCTTATAAGAAGCTAGCGCCTGCCCGGCCTGCTGATTCGCCTGCCCCGCTCCGCCCTGCCGGTTCGCGTACTTCGCAGAATAATAACGTACGAGATCGATGCTTCTTATAAATTCAGCCGGGTCAACGATCGAAGCCCTAGATACCGTCTTGGGTTCTCGCCCCAGCCCGCTTTGATCAGCAAGCCCGCTTGCTAAAGGAGACTTCAGCCTAACCGTGATCTCTCTCTTTAGGACATCCCGCGAATAGCTGATATGCCCTTCATACGCTAAGGCCGCTTGTCCGATCCATTCCGCGGCCTGCGCCATTTTCCGCGCGGATAGATCGTCCTTAGCCCCCTCATCCGGCATTGCCGGAGGAATCGCAGCTTCCGCGGAAGCGCGATTCCTGCTTGTTCCAAATAGGCCGCTAAGCAGCTCGTCCTCTCCTATTCGCCAATACAAACCGTCATAGGCGGCATTATTCAGCATGCCGCTTTTCGCTTGGCGAAAGCTGTTATCCCAGCTAAATGCCGCGCGTTCAGCCGTTGCCGACGCGGCATAATAAAGCACCACCTTCTGATACATATACATGCCAAACAGAATAAACAATAAAATGAGCCCGAAAAGCATTGGAAATACGATCGTTGATTCTAGCGTAAAGCTGCCCTGCTCCCCTCTCAGCCATTGCGGCAGCCTTGCTCCCATCCTCCGCTTGCCCATACGCGCCACCCGCTAACTGAAAATTTTGTCCGCCTCATCATCCGCCTTACCCATTAGACGTTCGATTAATTCAATAATCCAGTCCTTAAAGAGCAGCGCAATAATAATGACAACCGCAATAATCAAAATGATCTCCAGCGTACCCAAACCGTCTTCCTCGGCCCAAAATGATCTTATAGCTTGACCTAGCTTTTTCATATTTCCTCATCCTCTCTATTGTTGGTTAAGACATGAGCAGCACCGCAGGCGCAGCTACCAGAACCATAAGCACTAATAATATGCCGACTAACGGAAACACCAGCTTGGAGGAAGCTTCTTCCCCCCGGGCTCTCGCGATCGCCTTGCGTTTTTCCCACAGCGTATAAGAGAGCTCGCGCAGAGCGAGTACAAAATGTTCTCCTCCTCTACGGTAATTGAGCAGCAGCACCGTCGTAAATACGGAAACTTCCTGTACTGCGCAGCGCCGGTTAAAGCGCTCCATGGCCGTACTGAATGACTGCCCGTTGCGCAGCATCGATACCGCATCCCCCCACTCCTTATAGAGCGGATGCAAATCATCCTCTTTCCCTTCCAAGCATCTTGCCAACGCTTGCTGCACGGTTTCTCCCGCGCCTACGAGCAGCATCAGCTTACTCAGCATGCCAGGGAGTTCAATAATCATTTGCTGCTTGCGCCGCTCGACCCTTTTGCCCGCTTCCGCAAAGGGACGAATGGTCAGCACAATGCCGAATACGGCTCCCATTGCAAGCAATATGGGCTCCTGCCCCAGCAGACTCAGCCATGCACAGCCCGTTAACGCGGCGTAACCTGTGCCTAAGGCGGCTGCAGCTTGCGCTTTCGTTCTCTCTATCGTCCAAGCGTTATCCATCAGCAGGAGCAGCCTCATATGATAGCTGCCCATTGGCAGATGCATCATATCAAACAACTTATACCGCTCCAGTGTCCGCATGAAAGGGTCGATCAAGCTAAGCTGCTTGAGCTGGCTCCCCGAAAAATCACTGCCGGTTTTCTTGTTTCTTAACTGATTCCAAAGGGAATACAGCGCCTCTTTGCCGGCCAGATAAAGCCAAATTGCCGTTAAAGTAATGGCGGCTATCGCTGCGGTCATTCCAAGCTCTCCCTTCTCTGCTACATCTGAATACGCATCATTTTCGCCATGGCCCAGAAGCAGAGGAGCAGCAGCAGCAAAGCAGCCGTCAGCAATAAATAACCGATTCCCCCATATAAGGGAGCCATATAGTCAGGGGCAGCCAAGCTTAAAAAAGCGAGGAAAACAAAAGGCACCGCCATCATGATTCGTCCTTCGAATCTTTTCTGTGCGATCATAACGGCAATCTCTTGCTCAATCTCCAGCTTTTCTCCGATGATGGCCGAGGTTCTTTTCATTACCTCCAGCAAATCTCCGCCCGAACGCTTGCAGGCTGCCAGCGCATCGGTAAATTGAGTGATTTCATCAATACCGGCTCGATCCGCGAAGTTCCGCAATGCATATTCAAGCGGCTCGGCGTTTTCTAACCGGAAGCGAATAATTTGGAACTCGAGCAGCAGCTCAGTGCGCGGATCCGGATACAGCAGCTTTAAATCATCAAGGGTCGCGAGAAAAGCATTTTCAAGCGAACGCCCTGCCGCAAGAGAGGAGGTCAGCGAGAATAATGCCTCCTTGAATTGCAGCTTCAGCCGCTCTTTACGCTGCTGCAGGAGCGATCTTCGCCTGAAACGGGGTGCGATTATGCCAAACCCAGCTGCGGCAATCGATACGAGTGCCGAATGATAAAACAGATAGGCTGCCATATAAAAAACCAAAGCGGCTGCTATCGCTGCGAATATAAACTGTTTTCTGCTTAAGTGATAACGCCCATAATCCGTAAGCATTCGCCCCGCCCGGATATTGGCCATAACCTGCCCGTTCTCCCATCCGCACCAGGCAAACGCCCGCTGCAGCCATCCGCTCTGCGAACGGTACAGCTGCTCCGTTTTAACCAAGCCGCTGACACTGCTCATATGACAGCGCCTCCGCTCTTGTTTTTCCCCGCCATAATCAGCTTGTCCAGTCGTACCAGCGGATTCGCCGTTCGTTTGAGCCCGCCAACCACTTTGCCGTCCTGCTCGCCTTCTTCCTCAAAAATGAAAAGGGGATTCAACATGACTTCACCGTCCGCCATGCCAACGATCTCGCATATTTCCGTGACTCTGCGCGAACGATCCCGAAACCTCGACAAATGAATAATGAGATCGATCGCAGACGCGATCTGCTGCCGGATGACCAGAACAGGCAATTCGGCTGCGCTGAGCGTCATCGTTTCAAGGCGCGCCAGCATATCCTTTGCTCCGTTGCTATGGCCTGTCGACATGCTGCCCGAATGACCGGAGTTAAGTGCTTGCAGCATATCGAGCGCCTCCCCGCCCCGTACCTCGCCTACGATAATCCGGCTCGGACGCATCCTGAGCGAGGCGCGGATAAGATCTCGGATCGTAATCTCGCCTTTACCCTCCGTATTTGCATTTCTCGTCTCCATCGCCACCAGATTCGGGATCGATCGTATCTGCAGCTCTGCCGAATCCTCGATCGTTACGATTCGCTCATCCGCTGGAATAAATTGCGATAATGCATTGAGGAAGGTCGTTTTGCCCGTTCCCGTTCCGCCGCTAATAAACATGTTGTATTGCGCTCCGACCATCTCTTGCAAGAAAGCCGCCGCATCTTCCGACAGAGATCCGATCGCAACGAGCTCTTCCATTAAGAGTGGCTGCTCAGGAAACTTTCGAATGGTCATGCAGGGTCCCTTCAGTGCCACCGGCGGCAGCACAACATGAACCCGGGAGCCGTCCTTCAACCGCGCATCCACGATCGGAGATGATTCATTTACGACACGGTTAACGCTTGCAACGACCGTCTGGATCAGATCCTCCAGCCGTTCCCTGCTCTCGAAGGACACGGGCAGCAGCGACATCCCCCCTCTTCGTTCAACAAAAATTTCCGCATGGTGATTAATCATGATTTCGCTTATAGAGGTATCCTCCATAAGCGGCTGCAAGATATCCAGACCCCGAAAGGAATGAAACAGCCTGCGAACCAGCTGTACTTTACCCGCTGCCGTTAACGGATTCCGCTCGCACCATTCGAATACGATCTCCTCAACGATGCGCATGAGACCGTCATCCGGCAAAGCGCCGCTGAAATCTATTTTCGACCGGATTTTATTTCGCAGCTCCAATACCGTTCCGTCACTCAGCAACCATGCCCACTCCTTCCGGAATCAGCTGCTTGAACAATTGATCTGCCGCAGCTCTGTATAACGGCGATGACAGCAGCTTTACGCTACCCGCCCCTCGCCATTCCGGTATCTCTGGCAGCTGAAAAGCGGCATGGTTCATGCGATCCGTCTCGTCTTGAAGAGCGGTCTGTCCGACTCCCGCGGCCTGATTGTTTACATCTATGAATTTCCGGCTAATCCTTTAAATCGCTCGTTCCATTTCTGCTCGCCGTAGCTTCGGGCCATTTTTTGCTTGTTTATAACCGAAGCATTGCCATTCATCACCCAAAGCACCTGATCCGACTTCTCGAAAACGGCTACATGTATACCATCCATGTCGCTATCCAAATCAACAATGATGACATCGTATTGGCCGCTTCGTGAAATCGCGTCTATCAAGCCCTGCGCATCTTCCTCGCATAAGGTCAATCGATCCTCCAAATTGGTGCACACCGCCAAGTAATCCCCCTTAAGCTGCGTATCCCGCTTCCGATGCTCCATGATCCACTGCACCGCCTGCTCCGGCTGCGCTTTAAGACTGTACAAAAGCTCGGACAATCCCTCCTCTTTTGCATCCCCAATAGGATTGCCATTGCCGTTTTGCAGCGTGCTAAGCCAAGCCGCCGACGAGTTCCATCGCTCGAGGTTTAAATAAAACGTTCGGCGGCGATGCGCGCCCGCAGCATTCGCAAGATGCAGCGCCAACGCCGTTTTGCCTGTACCGCCGGATGCCGAGTAGACGGAAATCACCCGCACGCCGGCAGACGTTTCATCATCGATTGCCATTTGCCTCGCACTAGCATGAACCGCAGCCCGCGCATGAATCTCGGATAAACGCTGCAGCAGCTGAGGGAGCGGCTGGTATTGATGCAGCTCATGCTCCTCGTCGCTTTCCCCAAGCTTCAATACGAGCGCAATAACGGGCAGCTTCGGGAGCTCTGCCTTCAGACCGGCAAGCAGCTCAGGCTGAGCCGCCAATACATCCATTTTGTAGCCTTGCTGCACATAGCGCCTGCATGCCTCCGCATTCGTAAACGCAACGACCTGCCATTGTTCGCCGAGCTTGCTGTCACGGATATAATCGGCTAACCGCTTCAAATATTCCGGGTCTTTCACCGCTACTCCCAGCTGGTATTTGTTCAATCCGAATTTCCTCCCTTCAGCTACGCAAACACAAAAAAAGCACCGTAGAAGGCGCAGTTACCTGCGTCCTTGTACGGTGCTTCCGTGTTTGTTCGTTAACTTTGTATAAAATTTACCATACCCTGATTCCATTCGTCAACCAAGGAATTTACTTCTGTTTTCCCCAATCGCTTAAAAACTTCTCGATTCCGATGTCGGTAAGCGGATGCTTCCATAGCGACGGGAGAAGCGAGCCCGGGATTGTCGCGATATGCGCACCGGCTATAGCAGCCTGTTCAAGATGGCCGATATGACGGATACTGGCAACAATCATTTCGGTTGAATATCCATAGTTACGAATAATGGCATTCAGGTCACGTACCAGCTTTAAGCCTTCTACTCCGATATCATCCAGCCTGCCTACGAAGGGGCTGATAAAGGTTGCGCCCGCTTTTGCCGCCATGAGCCCTTGCGCTGCCGAGAAAACGAGCGTTACGTTCGTTTGAATCCCCTTCTCTGCGAGCGCATGGGTGGCATACAAGCCGTCCTCCGTAAGCGGCAGCTTGATGACAACGTTGGGAGCCCATTCCGCGATTTCGAAAGCTTCTTTAAGCATATCATCGGCTTTCGTGCCAATAACCTCAGCGCTGACCGGACCGGACACTATACTGCAAATTTCTTGGATGACTTGTTTAAAATCCCGTCCCTCCTTCGCAATGAGCGAAGGGTTAGTCGTTACACCGTCAACGAGTCCAAGCTTGGCAATCCGTCTAATTTCCTCTACGTTCGCTGTATCCAAGAAAAATTTCATATCCGGTCATCTCCCTTTGTCTATTGGAAAAAAAGTTTGATTTCCCGTTCCGCGCTTTCTATGGAGTCTGAGCCATGGATGATATTGCTTGCCACGTCGATCGCAAAATCGCCGCGAATCGTTCCGGCAAGCGCGTCAGACGGGTTCGTTGCGCCAATAAGCCCGCGCGCGTTTTTGATTGCATCCTTGCCTTCCCATATCATGGCGAATATAGGTCCAGAAACAATAAAATCGACCAGCTCGTCAAAAAACACCTTGGAGCGCAAATGCTCATAATGCTGCTCCGCATGCTCCCTCGACAGCTGCATAACCTTGGCATCGATCAGCTTAAAGCCTTTCTCTTCAAAGCGCGCGACAATCCGTCCTACCAAACCTCGAGCATAGCCATCCGGCTTAACCATTACAAACGTTCTATCCATTTAGAATCCCCCTTGTCTCTATCGGTATAGCCATTTATTTGTTAAGCCATTCAGTAATAATGCCGGCAGTCTCTTCAATTGCCCGATTTGTAACGTCGATAACGGGACAATTCAAGGATTTCATAACCGATTCGGCATAATCCAGCTCCTCTTGAATCCGCTCAGTCGTTGCATATTGGGCGGTGGCCGGAAGCCCAAGCGTCTTCAGCCGCTCGGTACGGATTTCAAGCAGATGCTCTGCTTGCATCGTCAATCCGATAACAAGCCGTCCGGGTGCAGGCTTTAGCTCCTCGGGCGGATTGACCTCCGGCATCAACGGCAAATTAGCCGTCTTAATTCCTTTATGGGACAAAAAGATGCTCAGCGGCGTTTTCGACGTCCGCGATACGCCGATCAGCACGACCTGCGCCTGCATAAAGCCGCGCGCGTCTTTGCCGTCGTCGTATTTTACCGCAAATTCGATCGCATCCATCCGGCGGTGATAGGCATCGTCAATCGAATGCAGCAGTCCAGGCTCCCGCTTCGGAAAGCTGCCGAACGTATCGACGTAAGCCTGCATCATCGGTCCCATGACATCGACGGCTCGGACACCCGCCCTCAGCGCTTCTTCCTTCATCAGCTCCCGCAGCTCCGGCTGAACGAGCGTATAGCTGATAAAACCGCCCGTGCTGAGTGCTTCGGCGACAATCCGCAATATTTCATCTTCGGACTTGATGTGTCCGAAACGTTTGATTTTTACATGCTCCGACGAAAATTGACGCAGCGTTGCCTTAGCTACCGCTTCCGCCGTTTCACCGACTGCATCGGAGCATACATAAATGATTTGCTCTGTCATAACTCCGGCTCCCCCAATTCCCCATTCATCGTGATGTCCGCCATCATACGTATAATACTCGACTTCGATACCCAGCCGGTTACTTCCGGATCAGCGGCTTGTTCATCGCGAGGAACAATGACCGGCAGGCAATCCACCTGATGGAGCGACATTTTTCGGATCGCATCCATTACGGAATCATCGGGCATCAGCGTCACGATATTCGGATAACGGGTCATGACCATGCTGACTGGGATCGCAGCAGCGCCAGCGTTGCCTAGTGTTATTTTGAGCAAATCCTTTGGGGTAACGATTCCGACAAACCTCTTCTGTTCATTGACGACTAAGAGGGTATCCGCATTCTCGGTAAACAAGGTAATGACGGCATCATGCACGGATAGGGAGTCAGGCACATTCACAGGAACGCCCTGTACCTCTCTCACCTTCATATTGTTGAATTGCTGCGTAGGCTCGCTGTTTGCCCGATAGGTGTTGCCGAGAAAATAACCGACCTTTGGCTTCGCATCAAGCATGCCCAGCATAACGAGAAGCGATAAATCCGAGCGTAGCGTCGGCCTGCTGACGCCTAAATATTCTGCTAATTGTTCACCGGTAATCGGCGCACGCCTCTTCACAAGCTCAAGAAGCTCCAATTGCCGCGTGGATAACTGAATCGGACTCGCCTCCATCCTTTATATGAGTCATATTAAAACGAAATAGTACCATTATTCGATAAATAATATATCATATTAGTGCAATGTGTACAATAAATAGTCGTTTACGCTTTGAAAATGACTTTGTACAAGGCCTGCGTTCCGCTATTTTCTTCGCCAAGCGCTATGAGCTGCTCGTACAAGGAGCGTGCCAGTGCGAGCCCCGGTAACGGAAGTCCCAGTTCATCGGCCGATTCGATGGCAATTTTGATATCCTTCATAAAATGCTTCACATAAAAGCCCGGCGCAAAATCCCCGTTAATGATGCGCGGCCCAAGGTTGGAGAGCGACCAGCTGCCTGCCGCGCCTGCCTCAATGCTTTTCAGAACCCTGCTAGGTTCCAGTCCCGCGCGCTTCGCGTAGGCCAGGGCTTCGCTGATGCCAATCATATTGGAGGCGATCGCGATTTGATTGCACATTTTAGTAAATTGTCCGGAGCCCGCCTCGCCTTGGTATACAATATTTTTGCCCATCAATTCAAATAAAGGCAGTACGGTATCAAAGGTCTCCTCCCGGCCTCCTGCCATGATCGATAATCTAGCTTCTCTAGCTCCCACATCGCCTCCGGAGACAGGAGCATCAAGCGCCGCAAACCCTTTGTTTCTAGCTTCCAGCTCGATGCGTTTGGCCAGAGACGGGCTTGAGGTCGTCATATCGATAAATATCGCATTGGGCCGCGCATGCCGCAGCAAACCCGAAGCTCCGAAATACACCTCCTCGACATCCGCGGGATAACCCAGCATCGTAATTACAATATCCGATTGCTCGGCTGCCGATTTAGGAGAATCCTGCCATAAAGCTCCCTTTGCCAGCAATCCGTCTGCCCTCGATTTCGTGCGGTTATACACATTTACCTTATATCCGTGATCAATCAAATGCCCAGCCATGCTTGCGCCCATAATCCCTGTTCCGATAAATCCGATTGTGCTGCCCTGATTTATTACCTGCTTTGCCATTCCCCATCCCGCCTCTCCGATTACGTTTAAAGTTAGATTCATTGTAGCAAAAAAACAGCCGGAGACAAGAATGCTCCCCTTGTCTCCGGCTGTCCGGTCGATGCTGAAAATTCAATAATAGCTTATTCGTTAGTCATTTGGATAAACTGCTCTACATCGACTGCCGTCAGCGCTACGGCTTCCTGCCAGAAATCCTTTTCCTCGACGTTGACGCCAAGATGCGCTTCAGCCAGCTGCTCGACGGACATTCTGCCGGTATCGCGCAGCAAGGCGACATATTGGTTTTTGAAATCCGGCCCTTCCTTCAACGCTTTGGCATAAATGCCTGCGCTGAACAAATAACCGAACGTATACGGGAAGTTGTAGAACGGCACGTCCGTTAAGTAAAAATGCAGCTTCGACGCCCAAAAATGCGGATGGGCCTCTCCCAGCATATCGCAATACGCTTCGCGCTGCGCTTCCTCCATCAAGGCGTTCAGCTCTTCGACAGGCACCAAGCCCTCGCTCCGGCGCGCATAGAAACGGGTTTCGAATAAGAACCGGGCATGGATGTTCATAAAAAAAGCAACCGACCGCTGAATTTTATCTTCCAGCAATCCCAGCTTTTCCTCCGGGTCTACCGCTGCTTTAAGCGCTCGGTCCGATACAATCAGCTCCGCGAACGTCGAAGCCGTCTCAGCTACATTCATTGCGTATTCCTGCGACAGCGCCGGCAAATCATTCATCACATGCTGATGATAGGCATGGCCGAGCTCATGGGCCAGCGTCGAAATATTCGATGCGCTGCCGGAATAGGTCATGAAAATACGGGTTTGCCCGCTTTTTGGAAAAGCCGTGCAGAAGCCGCCCGGTCGTTTGCCGGGGCGATCCTCGGCTTCAATCCATCCTTCCCGGAAGGCCATTTCCGAGAAATCCGCCAGCTCCGGACTGAACGAACGGAACTGCTCGACGATGAAGGCAGCCGCTTCGTCATAAGGAATTATTTTTGTCGAGGAGCCGATCGGCGCTTCCACGTCATGCCAATCCAGCTTCTCGACCCCGAGCAGCTTCGCTTTGCGCTCTAGATAACGCACGAGCACCTGTTTGCTTTCTTGTATGGCATCCCACATCGCTTGCAGCGTGGCTTCGCTCATGCGGTTCATTTGCAGCGGCTCTTGGAGCACCGATTCCCATCCGCGCTTGCCGTAAAGCTTAAGGCGGAAGCCGGAAATCCGATTCAAAGTCTCGGCGCATAGATCCGCTTGCTCCGACCATTCGCGCTCCCACTCTGCAAACGCAGCCTTCCGCACCTCGCGGTCGCCGTCAGACAGACGGTTGTGCATTTGTCCTGCGGATAAAATATTTTTTTTGCCGTCCTTGCCGACTTCGGTAAATTTAGCCCGCGACACGATTACGTTATAATAATCGCCCCAGCCGTGATAGCCGTCTACCGCCAGGTCTCCTGCCAAAGCTTCCAGCTCCGGAGCCATCTTTTGTTTGGCAAGCTCGCGGCGTTCAGCCAGGCTAAAAGCTACCTCGGCCAGCTTTTCGTGCTCGAGCAGCTTCGACCATTCGAGGTCGTCCATGCCGCGAAGCCCGTTGTCAAAGCGCGTAAGTACGCCGAGCAGCTTGGCACCGAGCGTCTTCACGCGGTCGCCGCGCGCATTGGCCGCGGAATCTTTGATGTCTTGTGCCAGAAGGCATGACACAAACGACTCCGATTGCCGCAGCCTGATGATGACGCTTTGCAGGAGCTCCGTCATCGCGGCAATGTCTGATGCCGACGTGCTGTTCTCGCCCGACAAGGCGGCTGCCAGCTTCGCAATATCTACATCCAGGCCTTTCAACTCTTCCTGAAAGGCTGCCGAACTTGAGCCGCCTTCGTAAAACACATCCAAATCCCAGCTTTGCGGATATCCCTGCTTCATCTGCTTCCATCCTCTCTTTAACCAGCGTAAACGGCTGTTGCCGTATACTGCAGCATAAAAAAAGCCAAGATGAGGCCGCGTTTTTATTTGCGCAAACCTTCCCGGCAGTGTATAACTTAATTATATCCAGATTGGAGGAATTTCACCATGTCTAAACCGTTGCAAATTTCGGCTGATACTGCCGTTAAGCTATCTGAGCAGCTTGGCGTACCGATAGAGCATCTCATGCATATGCCGCGCCATATCTTATTGCAAAAACTTGCAGAGCTGGCCAAAACCGATACGCCGGCAGCGCCCGAAAGCGATAAGAAGGAATGATTCCGTTCGAAAAAGCATGGCCTTATGACGTCATTATGGGCGACCTTTATGTATCAAGCTGTCCTTTTTGCGGTGCGGATAACGTACTGCTTCCCGTAAGGCCAGCTGAGATTCAGGACATACAGGATGGCATGAAACGGCTGCTCGTTTTCCCATGCTGCCGCAACAAAGTTACCATTGTGGACGCAGACCGCGACTACTTGTTAACGGACCGCGTCCTTCGGAAGGCGTTGCGCTAAGCGGATGTAGAAATCGTCTGCTCCGTTAAGCCTTTGTTCTCGTTTGTAGAGGTGTCGCCGGATCCGTTTTTCGATCTGGCTTCCATCTCCTCGCGGATAAACTGCCACTGTTCGCGGCTGGCGCGAATCATGGCGGCATCGACGATTTTCTTATCATTCACGACGCGGGAAAACCATTTTACAGCATCGTTTAATTCCCCGACTCTGCGATTCAGCTCCCCGATCAGGAACATCAGCTTCGCGTTATTAAGCGCTACGCCTTCTGCTTCATATACCCTTATATAGGACTGAAGCGCAAAACGCAGAAACCTTATCTCCTCGTTTTGATTCTCTTCATAACGGTAGAGCCACGCAATATGATGCAAAATGCCCGCAATAACACGGTCTTTCTCCCCAACTGCTTGTGCCGAGAGAAGTGCCAGCTTGTAGCTCGCCATAGCCTGCTTCACGTTACGCTCGCCGCAATAATCTTGGTTTTGCCAACGAAAGCCGATTTTTTCGAGGTATTGCTTCTTTTGTTGATCGTTCAACCGCTCTAGTCCATTTTCAGTCGACGCAAAGCCGCAATTTGGGCAAACCCGAACTACATAAAAGTCAGGGTTCACATCTATTTTATAATATCCGCAAAAGTCAGAATCCACCCTGGCTGCTCTTTTAAAGCTAGGTCTCACGCGAGATGTCATAAACGTATTTTCACAGCAGATGCATACGATTTTGGATTGGTAGAGCGGTTCCATACGATCACGTCTCCTCTTCAGATGTATTTACAAAATGGTGTGCAGGCCCGGATAGTCTATCTATAACAATGAGCTGAAGCTCTTCCTGTATACCTACCTCCCGCAAAGCTCTTCGCATGCAGTCCAGCCATGCTTCAGCCCGCTCAGGGGTTATGGGGAATGGCAAATGCCTTGCTCGCATCATCGGATGCCCGTATTCATCTGAATACAACGAAGGGCCTCCGAAAAACTGTGTTAAAAATAAATATTGCTTCTCGATTACGGGATCTATATCTTGCGGGAACAAAGGCCCAAGCAATGGATGAGCTTGTACCTTCGGATAAAAAGATTCTACGATTAGTCTTAAAGTCCCAGGTCCGCCTAATGCTTCATAAAGGCTTATATTCCTATTCATCGTCCAAACCATCTCCAATTTGTAGGTATTTAGTATTATATCACAAAAATATTTTTCAGGTAACAAAAAAAAGCCCGCAATATGTAATTGCGAGGCTCATCATATAGTGCGTATTACCCTTCAACCTTCATAGTCCTCTTCCCCAGGTGCTGTAAGAGATTCTCGAATGACATAGACGAAAGCACATACCAAGATGCCAGCGATTATACTCATACTCATCACTCCAACTGTTCTAAGGTAATTCTATTGTACCATAAAAAATGCAGGAATCCAGTATTTTGCAAGCGTTTTCTTTTTTGTTTGTTATTATTTTTAACTTACCGGTGGTGATGGATGTCCACATTTGAACATATATGTGTAGGAAGGGTTGTACGGCCTCATGCATTCTTGCAGACTTACCCTTTCCCATTCAATAGGAGGCGGTCTTTTTGCTGCGTACATTTATCCATCCATTATCTATAACCGCCCTTTGCGCTCTCATTATCGCGCTGCTGATGACCGTCTTTCCAACGGAGACGCTTAGCTCCTCGCTGCGCGGCTTATCGATCTGGTGGCAGGTGCTTTTCCCAGCGCTTTTTCCTTTCTTCGTTATCTCGGAGCTGGTGCTGGGCTTCGGCATCGTGCACTTTTTCGGAAAGCTGCTGGATCCGCTGATGCGCCCTTTGTTCCGGCTTCCAGGCATCGGCGGGTTTGTCGTGACGATGGGCTATATATCCGGATACCCCGTAGGGGCCAGGCTTACCGCTCAGCTCTGGGAGCAGCGGCTCGTAAACCGCGCAGAGGGCGAACGGCTCGTCGCTTTTACGACAACCTCGGATCCCATATTTCTAATCGGTGCCGTATCGGTAGGTTTTTTCCATAACGTCGCCCTTGCGCCTGTGCTGGCTGCAGCCCATTATGGGGGCGGACTTCTGATCGGGTTCCTTATGCGCTTTCATGATCGGCACGCCGCGCCTTCGTCCGCCAAAAAAATCGTCGATGTTGCAAACGGCTTGAGAAAACGCAAGCCTTCCCGGATTGCAGAGGCGCTTAAAGCGATGCATGAAGCGCGTTTGCTGGATGGCCGGGGATTAGGCAGACTTTTACAAGACTCCGTTCAATCCGCGCTCCGGCTGATGATCGTCGTGGGCGGACTTGTTGTTTTTTTCTCCGTTGTCATGGAGATGCTCACCCATGCCGGCATCGTAGAAGCCATGGCGGAAGCGCTGCGTTATTTGTTTACCCTCATCGGTCTGCCGGCGCCCCTTGCAGACGCAGGCATCTTTGGTTTATTTGAAGTAACGCTGGGCTCTCGAGCGGCAGGAGCTGCGGGCACGGGACTTATGCATCAAGCAGCGATTGCTGCCTGGGTCCTTTCTTGGGGAGGACTTTCGGTGCACGCACAAATCGCCAGCCTGCTCAGCAGAACCGATTTGCGTTATCGCCCCTTGTTTTTTGCCAGACTCCTGCATGGTTTTATTGCGATGGCTCTAGTTTACATTTTTTGGGGCTGGCTCGGTCCTTGATTCGCCCATTTTAATCTGCTGGAGCACCGCAGCGCATTGAATTAATAGGCATTTTCCTTTATCATCTTAAGTACTATGGAGATCGGAAGGAGATTTACCTTTGAAGTATGCGGTTATTGATCGAGGCGATGCTTTATCCCAATCGTTAGCGGAGAAATTTCATACCTTAGCTGCGGAGCGCGGCTTCAATCGGAATGACGAAGCACCGGAGATTGTCATTTCCATTGGAGGAGACGGAACGCTTCTTCAAGCTTTTCATAAATATGTTGACCAAATTACGGATGTTGCATTTGTCGGAATCCACACCGGCCATCTTGGTTTCTATGCCGACTGGCAGGCAGACGAGCTCGAGGAGATGGTGAAGATGATGGCCGAGGAAACCCCTCGCATTGTCAGATACCCGCTTGCTGAGATTGAGCTTGAGACGCCGACCGAATCCCGCCATTATTTATCATTGAATGAATTTACGCTCAAGGGCGTAGACGGCACGCTTGTGGCTCAGATCAATATCAATGACGAATTGTTCGAAATGTTCCGCGGAGACGGGATCGTCATTTCGACCCCTTCGGGAAGCACCGCATATAACAAAAGCTTGGGCGGCGCCATCGTCCATCCATCGATAGAGTCGCTGCAAATCGCCGAGATTGCTTCAATCAACAATCGTGTATACCGTACGCTTGGTTCCTCCGTGCTGCTGCCGCAGCATCATCATTGCGATATCATCTCGAAAAAAGAACAGCGGCTCCAACTCACCATTGACCATGTCAGCATCATGCGCAGCGATATTCTCTCGATTCGCTGCAACGTATCCAGCCGCAAAGTAAGCTTTGCAAGATACCGTCCCTTCCCTTTCTGGAATCGGGTCCGGGAAGCTTTTCTCGGCTACGACGTTCGTTAAGCGCTTGACCGTTCCGTTTTCGTTTAAACCATTGCAAAAAAAAAGACACTGCAGCGCCAGCTAATGGCGCTCCGTGTCTTTTTTATTTGGTCGATTCGTATCAGCAGATGCGGATGCTGCTGCCGTCTCGCTTGCTGCAAGCCGGAACGGCTTTTTGCCGCGATGGTCATTGCCTTTGTAGCCGCCTTTGCGCTGCTGTTCACGTTTGCCGCTGCCCTGCTGATCATTTTGCGTTCGGGCTTCGCCTGCATTAACGCTATCGTTCCCGCTTTTGTTTTCATTGCTGCTGCGGTTGGAGCTTCTATGGCGATTTTCACGGCTGTGATTTCGGGTATGCCGTTCATGCGAAGGAAAAGAAGCTTCTTCCTTCGCGCTTGCAACCTCATCACCCTCTGTATCCGCGCTGTCAGAAGCCTCTACCAATCCGGCAGCCGCCGCGAGCAAATCAGCCGCTTCAATACGAGGGCGCTGGTCATCCGCATCCAAATCGTAATCATCCGGCTCACGCTGCGTGCTTTGCGTCTTCTCGAGAATGAAATAGGCGCAGCCAAAATTACAATATTCATTGATATAATCCGACATGCCGGATAAATTGCTGTCTTTGGTAGCTTTTTGATGATTATCGCGGAAAAAGCCCTTTAGCCGAAGCTGGCTGTAGCCCCAATCGCCAACGATGAAATCGTAACGCTCCAATACCTCGCTGTAACGATCACGAAATGCTTCAGGATTCCAACCGTTCCTGTTTTCTTGTACGATTTCGTATGATTTTCCTCCGATATGAATCAAAGCCATGGTCTCCACCTCATCTTGAGCGTCAGTTACATGCTGCTCGAGCAAGCGCCGGAGGATATCTCACGGTCGAATCCCGCTTCTACGGTATCTGCAGCAATCGCTGCGTGTGCCGAATCGGTCTGCTCATGCGCATGGTAAGAGCTGCGTACTAGCGGCGCGGATTCAACATGCCTGAAACCACGCTTCAGCCCTTCTTCTTTCAATTTTGCGAATTCGTCCGGGTGGACGTAACGCACGATCGGCAAATGATTCGGCGACGGCTGCAAATATTGGCCTAACGTCAAAATATTCACGTCGTTGGCCCGCAGGTCATCCATCGTTTGCAAAATTTCATCCCACTCCTCGCCAACGCCAAGCATAATGCTTGATTTCGTAGGGATTTTGGGTTTCATTTCTTTCGCGCGTCTTAGCAGCTCCATCGTACGGCTGTATTTTGCTTTGGCCCGAACGCGGTCGGAAAGACGTTCAACAGTTTCTACATTATGATTCAAAATGTCCGGATTCGCATCCATGACGATCTGCAGGGCATCCTTGTTGCCGAGGAAATCCGGGATTAGCACTTCGACGCGGCAAAATGGCATGCGCTTGCGGATAGCATGTACGGTTGCCGCAAATATAGATGCGCCGCCATCCTTCAAATCATCGCGTGCAACCGAGGTGACTACGCAGTGCTGAAGATTCATTTGCTCCGCTGCTTCCGCTACGCGTTCCGGTTCGTCCAAATCCAGCTCGGTCGGCATGCCCGTCTTAACGGCGCAAAAACGGCATGCGCGCGTGCAAATATCGCCCAAAATCATGAATGTCGCCGTGCGATTAGACCAGCATTCATAAATATTCGGACAACGCGCTTCCTCACATACGGTATGTAACGTTTTGGTGCGCATCATATTTTTAATTTCGGCATAGTTGCCGTCTGTCGCTAATTTTATGCGAAGCCAGTCAGGCTTTTTGAGTGTTTCCTTTTGTTTCATTAGGGATTACCTGCTTTCAAGTTCATTTATAATTCCTAAACTCATGGGGTTATTATAACATGTTTCCAATAAAAATAGCACTTTCTCGCGATTTCGTTTCCAGGCGGAAACACTTTCCTCAAGCAAGCTTTCATGCTTGACCCGCATTTTCACGGCCAGCTGCCCAACAATGGCTGATCACCATTCGTATAAAAACCAATGTTCTGCAAACCATAACGTTATAACCGTCATGCTTTTGGAAGGGTGAGACGTTTGAAACTGACTATACCTGTTGTTGTCGCAGCATTAACCGCAGCATCGCTGCTTCTGGTCTTCCCGGTCAGCCATGCAAAAGCCTCTCCTGCTGTTAAAAAGCAGAACGTAGCGGCAAATGAGCAAATGGCAGCAGGGGAGCCCGATCCTTTGCCCGCAAGAAGAGGCTTATACGAGAAATTGAGCTTGTTTACCGAGGTGCCTTGGTATTGGATTGCGGCGATCGATCAGTATGAGCGCTCAATGTCCAAGGCACGACCGAAGGCGCGGCCCATGCTAGGAAGCACGGTAGGCGTATTTATTGACCAAGAACGCTGGGCGGGACCGCTTAATCCGAATACGGAGGACAGCACGCCAGCATCGATTCGTTTTTTCAACGGCATCGGCCAAGACGGCGACGGCAACGGCCAAGCGGAACGGACAAGCGACATTGACCTGCTGTACTCACTCGTAAGCCGCGTTGCTTCCTATGGCATCTCCGATGATGATTTTTCAATCGGACTGTGGGAATATTACCAAAATAACCGTTCCGTGCAGCGCATTCAGCAATTTGCCCGTATATATGCGGCATTCGGCAAGCTCGATTTGTTCGACCACGCTTTTCCGGTTCCCATCGGCACCCGTTATTCGTATAACAGCACATGGGGAACTGGCCGCAGCTGGGGCGGCAGACGCACGCATGAAGGAACGGATATATTCGCCAGCCACGGACTGCCCGTCCGGAGCACCTGCTACGGCATTGTCGAAGTCAAAGGCTGGAATCCCTATGGCGGCTGGCGGATCGGCATTCGCGATCTCAACAACTTTTACCATTATTACGCGCATCTTTCCGGCTTCGACAAAACCGTCAACATCGGCGATGTCGTCAAACCAGGTCAGGTCGTTGGCTGGGTAGGCAGCTCGGGTTACGGCAAACCGGGCACGTCGGGAAAATTCCCCCCTCATTTGCATTACGGCGTATACAGCGACCGCGGACTGATCGAATGGTCGTTCGATCCTTATCCGATGCTTCGCCGCTGGGAGCAGGCCGAGCGCCAACGGATCCGTGCAGGAAAATAGCCGGTAAGCGTATCGGTTATCGCAATGAAATATTAAAATCCCGATCAGCTTCGATAACTTCAAATTATTATATGTTCACAAAAAAACGACTTTATCATCCTTCATTTCAGAGGACAATAAAGTCGTTTTTGATTTTGCGGGTTACTCCCCGCCTCCGCCTGTATCCCCCGTATTGCCTGAGGCGTTATTCGCAGCATTGGAGTGCCCGGAATCCAAATCCTCGTTGGAAGCTTCCGTTGATGCTTCTGCGTTCGTAGATTCCGAATCCGATGACTCCGCGTTTCCGCTGTTTGGCGGATTCGTCGTGACGCCGCTGCCCGAATCTTGCCCGAGCGGCACGGATATGTTCGGTGCCTGCGCAGCCGAATCGCCCACCGGCTTGCCCGTATTGTCGTAGTAATACATCGGAACATCGCCCACTACGAGCAAATACGAGATCGGTATATCCGTTTCGACGATCTCCGGCTCGGTATCGAACGGAATGATGATGGTTACCTCCGCAATAATCCGAATATAAACCTCGACCAAAATCATATTGATACCCGCATCCTTCTGGCGCGTGCTAAGGTCGACCTTGACGGCGCCTACCGGTTCAAATTTAACCGGCACCCTTGGACCGAAAGAAGATATGATGGCACTGTTCAGCGCATGGCCGATCGGAATATGCTCCGGTATGTCCTTCATTTCGTTCAATGTCTCTTGCACCGTATTAATCGTCTGCGAGGTGATGCTCATATGCTCCGCGTAATTCAGCATGAAGCCAGATATTTTACCGTTGCTGTTCATTTTCCAGTCAATGAGCTTATCGGTATCCGAGCGGCTGGCAACCTGCTCCGTTATCGCTTTGTTAATCGCCTGCGTAGCGACCTGCTTTACTCTGATTTTGGCAATATTCATAAGCGGAGGACGCAGGTTGCGTTCGATATAGACGAAGGATTGAATCGAAAAGATCATCATTACGATAAGCGTAATCAATAATATCGTCCGGCGCCGGATGCGCGGCCTTGCCGGTCTGGCTCCCCATACTCCGCCTGAGCCGCCGCTTCCGGCACCTCGGCTTCGGGTGCCGCCGAGCTTTAGCGATGGCCGCCGAATGCCCCATTTTCCGCTGCTTGCACTTGCCCTTGTGCCCCATCTCTTCGGAGCTGGTCGCGATGAAGCTGTGCTGCTGCGGCTTCCCCAGCTTACTGTTCTGACCTTAGAGAACGGTCGGCCTGACCAAAGCTGCATCCGGCTTCCGCCAAACGGCCTGAACCGCCAGCCTCTCCTTCCCCATTTCGCCAATCCGATCCCCTCCCGCATTGCTGCTCGCTGCCAATACCCATACTTATGCGGAACTCGGCCAAAAAAGAAGACGACAATGGCAGCGCCATCGAAAAGAGAGGCTTCACGAAAAAAGGGACAAGCCGTCATCGGCCTGCCCCTTTTCCGTAAAATTTACTTTGCAAGCGTTACGGTAATGCCATCGTCCGTTGCCCACGGGGTAGCGGCGTTCACCTTATACGTCATGCCCGCAACCAGTTTCGCACCGTTCGCCAGCTCGAAAATGCCCGTTGCGCCTTTGCGCGAAGTCAGCTTGTAAGCTGCCGTCAGCTTGCTTCCGTCCGTGCCGGTCAGTTCAATGCTGCGGACCGCAAACAGTTCATCCTTCGGATCCGCCGTTAACGTCAGCTCAAGCGAGCTGTCATTCAGCGCTTTAGCAGATTCAATTTCTAGGGGCGCGATTTCTTTCGCCACAAACGTGGAGCTGGCGATATTCGCCCACTCCGACGATACCGTATATTTGACGCCCGGCTTAAGAACCTCTCCGTCCGGCAAACGGAATTTCGGAGCTTGGCGGCCATCGGTTGCCTGCGTAAACAATACATACGTCGCAATCATCGGTGTGCCGCCCTCGGGCGTAACCGTTACTTGCTTTGCGCGCATGGAGGAGATAATTTCATACGTCTTTCCATTGTACTGATTGTTCTCGTCTAACACGAAAGCCGTAGCTGCTCGTCCGACCGAATACGCCGAAATGACATTGCCGTAATCTGTAATGCCCTTGGACAGCTCCGATACCGCCTCGAACGTATCATAGGATACCTGGGCCACGCTGCTCATTTCAATTTTTTCGCCGCTTCCGGTAAACGTTCCCGCCGCATTTCCTTTGTAGGACAGCTCGTAATTCGTCCCTGCCTTCTGCGGAGAGGTAGGCACGATGTAGGTTGAAATCGAACCGGTCTTCAACTGTGGCACGTTCAGCATCGAAAGCCCGTTATTAAAGCTGAAGTTTTTCAAAGCTTGCTCCAGAGCTGCGTCCTCCGCCGTCAACGGCGCCGAGAAGGTAACTTCTAACGTGATGGCGTTCAAAATTTTAACTTGAACGATCCCGGCATCAGCCGAAGGCTTCGCCTTTTGAGAGATTACTACCAGCTGCGCCAGCTCGCCGCGCTTTACCGATTGCGGCTTTACGCCTACGCTGTTTGCCCAATATTTTACGGAAGCTGCATCCCGTTTCAAAGCTTTGGCGATAATGTCGGTCAACTCCGCAGCGGTAACCGGCGCATTTGGCTTCAGCTTTCCGTTTTCGGCTTGCATCACGCCAAGGTTGGCTAATGTCGCAACATATTGGAAGTACCATTTATCCTCGGAAAGATCCGTTACGCCAGATGGCTGAGCCGCATTGACCGGAAGCCCAAGCCCGGTTACGACGAGCTTCGCAAGCTCGGCGCGGGATACGGCAGCATTCGGCTTGACCAGCCCGTTTCCGTAACCGTTCATGACTCCTTGCTTCACCAGCTCCTGAATAGCCGCTGCCGATGCGCCTCCGTCATTTATATCCTGAAAGCCGGCTGCTGCCGCCTTTGCTTGTACATCGCCGCTTGCCCATACATTCACCGGACCAGCCGCTGCTGCCGAAGCCCCGATTGCTGCTGCCAATACGATCGCTGCCATTTTATTCGAAACGAAATTCATCTTTGTTTCCTCCCCATGAGTGCTGTAGATTTGCTTGACCTCATGATAAAACACAAAGATAAACCTCCAGCAAACAAAACATTAACAAAAGATAAACAGCTTCGAAACTTTTCCGAAACAGGTGCTTGGCAAGCTTTAAACCGTCAGACGGTAACCTGCTCCCCAGATGGTCTCAATGTATTGGGGATTAGACGGATCCGCTTCGATCTTCTCCCTTAATCTGCGTATATGGACCGTCACCGTGGCGATTTCGCCTAAAGATTCCATTCCCCAAAGCTGCTCGAACAGCTCCTGCTTGCTGAATACATGATTCGGATTTAGCGCCAAAAACGAGAGCAGATCAAATTCCTTCGTCGTGAACTGCACCTCTTGCTCATTCACATATACACGCCTGGAGGAAGCATCAATTTGCAGGCCGCGGATGCGGATTTTCTCGGATGCCTTCGTCTCGCGCTTACCGATCAAGCGCTGATAGCGCTGCAGATGGGCCTTCGCGCGGGCCACCAGCTCGCTTGGGCTGAACGGCTTGGTGATATAATCGTCGGCCCCGAGACTTAGGCCGCGGATTTTATCGATTTCTTCTTTTTTGGCAGAAACAATAAGGATCGGCACTTCCTTCTCCGCCCTGATCTGACGGCATAGCTCGTAGCCATCCATACCCGGCAATTGCAAATCAAGGACGATTAAATCATAATGGCCGCCCATTGCAGCGCGAAGGCCATCAGTCCCGGTCAAGCATATATCCGCCGAGAAGCCATGCAGCTCAAAATAATCCTTCTCCACCTCGGCTATGGTCACTTCATCTTCAATGATGAGAATTTTAGTCATCGCTATCCTCCTGTTGCTTGGCGCGGGGCAGCCGGATGATAATCGAGGTTCCTGCCCCGGGCATGCTTTCGGCATGAATCGATCCGTCATGCCCCTCAATGATTTGCTTCGAAATCGCGAGCCCAAGGCCGCTTCCGCCCGTTTGCCTGCTGCGCGACAAATCCTCGCGGAAAAACCGTTCGAAAATAAACGGGACCGCTTCCGCTGAAATACCGGGACCGTTGTCGCGGATCGTTAAACAAATGAAATCCGTCTCCGGCTTGAGCGTGATCTCGATCCGCTTCGGCTCGCTCGTCATATATTTCACGCAATTATCTATGATATTAACTAAAACCCGTTTCAGCTTATCCCGATCGGCAAGCACGCGCGAAGCTGATGAAGTATCGATGCTCCATTCCAGCCCGATTCCTTGATCCTGCAAATCAAATTGCAAATCCTCTGCATAATCCTGAATGAAATGTCCGAGGTTGATCGTTTCGAACGTAAACGGAAGCTGCTTCAAATCCAGCTTGGAATACAGAAACAGCTCGTCGATCAGCTGATCCATATCATCGGCCTTCGTCAAAATCGTATTTACATACCGCTCCATCTTCTGCTTCGTATCCGGAACGCCGTCCCGTATGCCCTCTATGCTCGCTTTAATCGACGTAATCGGCGTTTTCAGGTCATGCGTGATATTCGCAATCAGCTCCTTGCGGTTTTGCTCGAACTGAAGCTGTTTCTCGACCGACTGTTTCAGCTTCCCGCGCATATCCTCAAAAGCCTCGCTCAGCCTTGCAATCTCGTCATTGCCTTCCGAGTGCAGCTCGAATTCCAAATTCCCTTGCTTAATCCGCTCCGTCGATTTACGCAGCAGTTCAAGCGGCTTCACGATACTCCGGGTTAAAAAATAGTATAGCAGCATGTTCATAAGCAGCAGCACAATAAACAGCACGCCAAGAAAAATCGGCAGCAGCGTACGTACGACCTCTGCAAACGGACTTCGCTCCCGGATAACGAGCACGCTTCCCTTCGCTTGATCGGGAAAATAAAAATCAAACTTGGCATACGCGTAAAAATGGTCTCCGATTTGAAGCGTATCGCGAATCGCATTGTTTTCCATTTCGTAGCCAGGCAGATATTTTATCAAATCAGGCTGCTTAACCGACAACGAGGAATACAGCTGTTCGTCTTCCTTCCGGATGAACAGCTCCGCCTGTTCCGCGCGCAGCTTATAATTATATTGATCCAGCAGCGTCTTATCCAGCAGCGAGTCGGGTTCATTTTTGGCTAAATACTTCAGGTCGAGAAAGATGGTCTCTTCCTGCTTAGACAGCGGGTTCACCGAATAATGAATGTTGTAGAAGTCCTTCACGCTTCGCACATCGCCTGTGACAGCAACCACAAACAGCAGTGCTGCGGCAAGAAATAATACGATCGTGACAATAAGAATGCAGGTGTAGGAAAGCAGCAGCCGAACGCGTATGGACATGCATGTAACTCCTTCTCGATGTTCTTCTTTCGTGACTACAATGTATCATAGGTTTGGGCGAGGCGACAAAGAGGACTTTGCAACGCCGTCATTCATGCGATAGACTAAAAGAAATGATTTCCCTGGTGAAGGAGCTTACCCATGGCCATAAACCGAAGGCTTAGCAGCGACCTTGATTTTGAAGAGGTCATCGCGCAGCAGCAGCGCATTCGGGTTTTTCAAGACAATCAGCTCATCGATTCAAGCTCGCTGGTCGTGCGGTTTGACGATAGCGTTGTCGTAACCCAGTCGGGGGTAAGCGATATTGCTTACCACAACCGGAAGGCATGCGAGTTTTTCGTACTGAGGAAGCGCTAGTTGAAAGACGGAATAAACGGTGTCAGCCTAAACGCTATCGAGCGGCAGGCTGGCACCGTTTTTCTGTTGCTAGCACCTGGTACCATAATAAGTTGGTACTTTTGGGAATAGGAATATGCTGTAAACTAAAGACATCGACTACCACAACAACAACTCGATTCGGGAGGCCTTTACCAATGGAAAAAATGGAAACGACGCATGTACGCAAACCGGCTAACTTTTACCGCCGCCGCAATACCCCTACCTATACATTCATGGCTTGGGCAGCCTTTCTTCTCGCCTGCGGCTTTGAATTTGTCGGCATCTATACGCTTAAGCAGCCGATGTCCGTACAGGGCTATTACGCCGTAACCGGCGTGCTCTTGATCATCACTTCCTTCCTGCTGCAAAAGGTAGCGCGCGACAACGATGAGGACAAATTTTTGAAAGACTACAATCCCGGGTACAGAAGCCGCAACACCTCCGCCTTCTCGTTTATGGCTTGGGCAGGCTTTATCCTTGCTGTTCTCGCCCAATATATCGGGATCTATGTGCTTGAAGAGCCGCTTTACGTAAAGGGCTACTACGCCATTGCCGGCGCCTTTCTCATCGTAGCCTGCTTAGTCCTCCAGAAAACGATCAGGGATAACGAGGAAGACAGCCTGCATGCAAATGCCGCAGAGGATTTCGAAGGCTAAACCAAGCGTCAACGGGCAGACATACACGAACTAAATACGAAAAAAAGCGCTGCTAAACAACGTAGGTTGCCGGCAGCGCTTTTTTGTTTATTTTAAGCAATAATCGTTTGGATATGAACATCGCGCTCTTGGCTTAAATCCAAGAAATAATCGGCCAGTTTAATTAACGGCGTCTCGATATTATGCGGATTGATATAAACAACCTCTCCGGCTCGTCCATCCGTAAGCAGTACTTGCTTCCCGACCAACCGTTTCATCATGTTCTCAATAAACACCGAAACGATATGCGGATTTAGGGCGCCAAACTTTCCTGCGCTCATTTGGCCGACAATCTCATGAAAGGACATAGGCTCATGATACGGCCTCTTCGAGGACATCGCATGAAAAATATCCGCGACCGATACGATGGAACTGAATAAATCTATGTTTTCTTTCTTTAATCCCAGCGGATACCCGTTGCCATCCTCGCGCTCATGATGCTGCAGCGCAACCCTGGCGATTCGCAAGCTCAAGCCCGTCGTTCCCTTGAGCAATTCGTAACCAAATATCGTATGCTTCTTCACGAGCTGGAACTCAACCTCGTTCAGCCTGCCTGGTTTATTTAATATTTCGAGCGGAAGCTTCACTTTCCCTACGTCGTGCAAAGTCGCAGCCAATGACAGGATCGACAGCTCCGAATTATCCAAATTCATCCATCTGCCAATGAGGGTCGAAATGACGCCGACACCGATATTATGCTCGTAGACGTAATCATCCTTGGCTTTCACCGCTTCGAATAATTCGAATATGTCCGGATTTTTGGAAAGCTGCATAATAGCGGGCAGCACTTCGTTACGAATCTCCATTAACGGAATCTTGCGTGACAACAAAATGGATTCAAAAAGCTCCTTCGAGACGGTGACGGTTTGCTGCACCAGTTCCCCGATTTGAATGCTCTTCTCTTGAACGGGTTCTCTATCCGAAGCAAACACAATTGAGTTTATGTCTATTCGATGATTTATTAGGATTTGCAAGGATTCCGGTGTTAGGACGGCTTCTGCGGGAACTACCGTAACGCCGTATGCATTCAAAATATCATGTTTCGTTCTTTTTCCGATCAACTGCTCCATTGCTCCACTCCTTCGGACTTAGCGCTTCCAATATTTAGTTTATCATAACTTCCTTAAGCGTGGCTTATTAACAATCAGAAAAGATTGGCAAATAATCCTCCTATCGATGAATAAAAGTTATGTTTGTGTGAATCATATTGTCAGTACCGTTTTAGAAAAATATGGACGTAAAACTATTAAGCAGGAGGACTCTATGAAGAAAATCGTTACCTTGATTGGTTTGTTATTTCTGACGCAATCGCTTGGAGCCGCAATGGCGATGTCGAGCTCCGAGCCCTCGGCCCTGTTAATCCCCATTAATAACGGTGAGGGCAAGCAAATCGGTTCCGCCCAGCTTGTGCAAAAAGCAGACAAAGTGTTTATTCACATTGAAGCGGAGCAGCTAGCGCCAGGCACGCATGGCGTCCACTTCCACAATATCGGCAAATGCGAGGCGCCTGACTTTAAATCGGCTGGCGACCATTTTAATCCTATGAGCAAGCAGCATGGCTTTAACAATCCCAAGGGGTATCACGGCGGCGACCTGCCGAATATTGCAGTGGGCGCAGACGGCAAAGTCACGGCGGATATCGCCAGCGCCGACGTTACTCTCCTTAAGGGCAAACCAAACTCCTTATTGAAGGAAGGCGGCACGGCGCTTGTCATTCACGAGAAAGCAGACGATTACGTAACCGATCCCTCCGGTAACTCCGGCAATCGTATTGCTTGCGGTGTTATCAATTAACTTGGATAAAAGCTATAACAAAATCGAACGAAAAAGTGGTTGAACAGAAATGTTTTCTGTTCAACCACTTTTTCACAAATTGTAAGGCATACTTCATTTGGGTACTGCCGACCAGATGTTATTTCCCTTTTTCATAGCGCTATATCCCTACTTAAATGAACTGTATTGTTCCGAATTCGTCGGACACATGAAAATTAACGGCACCCGTCGGCTGCCATGCTTGATATTCGCGCAATCCTTCCGGATTCTCGTCAATCCGGTAAAAGTTCGCCCTCCACTGCATCCCCGCATGAAACGGACGGTCAAAATTACAAGCCGGAATTTGGATTTCGTAGACTAGTCTGTCCGGTGCATCCAAATAGACATTCGTCTTTAAGCCGACAAAATCCCACTCTTTATCGATCCGCACCGTATTGCCGAAGCCGTCATTCTCAATACGGGCGTCGAACACAACGTTGCGAGGACTGACTTCTAGCTCTAAATAATGAGTGCCGTTACCATACTCATCAAAAAACAGCTCGACAACATCCTGTTCGTATAAGGGATCATCCCGGTTCAAAAAATCCGAGGCAATATGCCGATCCTCACAAGTGATCAAACCAACCGTTCCAATATTCCATACACATAAACGGCGCATCCGGTTGATATTCATTAAGCTTCTCGAAAGCTTCTGCTGCACGGGATCCAAAATTCACCGTTGCCAGAACACCATCGATCATACCGCCTTGCAGCATTGCATCTTCAGGTCCGTCAGAAGTGAATAACAGCACGTCCATTCCACGAGCAATGATGCTTTCTTTTTGATGAATCAAATACCGTTTGTCATTGCTGTAGCTACCATATTCATTCTCGACCTGCATCGCGATTATCGGTCCGCCATTGGTGCATAGGAGTGGTTTTAATTTCGGAAGCAGCACATCATAGTAAGCATCCACATGATCTAGAAACGGCTGATGGTAGCAACGGAGACGCATATCCGAGTCTGCCAGCAACCAAGAAGGCAGTCCGCCAAATTCCCATTCTTCTTTACGGAGAGTTTCAATGATTTGGAGCTGTTCTTGATTCGTTCTCATCATGTAACCCCCTACATCATCGCTCAATGTGCATGGAAACTAAAACAACGCCTCTAATCACGATATGTTTGCCCTGCATTAAATCCATAAGCAAATGGTTTCTGAGAAGAGGCAAATTCTCGCAAGGGTATACAATGCCTTTAGCTGGGAAGTGATATGACCCTAATCTTGTTTGATTTGCTCAAGTACGGAAGCGAACTCCTGCCGCTCTTCATCCGTACTAAACGGCTTTAATAAATATCCGTCTGCGCGATTTTTCAATGCTTCACGGGCATATTCAAATTCAGAATAACCCGTAAGCAATATGCATTTTGTCCGTTTCCAATTTGTTTTTGATTTCTTTTATAAGTTCCAGACCTGACATGCCTGGTTTGCGAATATCCGTAATAACAACATCAATTAGGTGGATTCGGCAAATTTCAAGTGCTTCATTAGCTTAGAAGGCCTTGTGTACTTCAGAAAGCCTCAGCGCTTCTCAACTAACGAGCAAAAAGAAGCCACATGTAACGGCTTCTCCTCTTCCATTTATTGTTTCCTGTACCAAGGTAGTCTACTCAGCGGCACATCGATCTGCCGTTTCGTCGGTCCTTCGACGATACTGCCGTCGTCGCCGATCCATGTACCGGAAGGGAACGATACCTGCCGAACTCTAGCCCCTTGCTTAACAACGGGGGCAACCAACAGGGAACTACCTAGCATAAATTGGTCGATGATCTTCTCCATTCCCTCATTTGGAAATTCATAAGCCATGTGTCATAGAATCGGCTCGCCCGTCTTGGAGGATTGCATTGCAAGTTCCAGAATCTCCGGTCCGATCTGCGCATGGAGCCGGGCCGCGTCTACACAGTACCCCAAGTGTTCGTTATTCATTATCCGCCAAGGTGCTGCAGAAAATTGCATCATCGGGAATAGCGCGGAGCACTGGGCATAACGCACAACTAATTCGGAGTCTAATTGAACCGACGTAAAACTCATGTACTCTCCGCCACCGATCATATCAGGACAGCTATAGGCATAACCGAGAAGACCTTGCGCTAAGCCATCTGGAATTAAGGCATCGAGTCCATTGCCTTCCCATTCGTGGTTTTTATCCTTGAGCCGCTGAACAAGAGGTTGTCCTGCAAGCTTCCAGCAGGCACGGTATTCATTAAGCGGATATTTCAGACCAACCTTGGCCCATGCCTCACAATGTCCATTGCGAGTTGTGGCGGGGATATAACTGAGGTCGTCAGACTCGTAGAACTCCGAGTCACCGGTATCCAGCTTGAAGCCGTCGATCCCATATTCTTTCTGCAAAGCATCAAGCTGCTCATGCATCCATTGAACGGCCAGAGGGTTGGTGCAATCCAGCACCGCACTGTAGCCGTTCCACCATTTTCGTATCGCCGTCTTGCCGTCCCGATCCTTCAAGAGAATCCCTGTCTGATCGAGCTGACGGTAAGTGAGGGAATCCGGAGTAACGAAAGGACATACCCAAAGCATTACCTTGAAGCCCATAGCGTGAAGTTCCTGTACCATACGCTTAGGTTCCGGGAAGCGGCCGGAATGGAACTTCCAGGTTCCATAAGGCTCATGCCAATTATCATCGATCATAATAACGCCAGGAGGCATCCCGTTTGCAAGCACATCTTTCGCATATTGCAATACCTTCTCTTGTGTAGGTTCATAAAGCAGTTCAATCCAAAGATTATATTGAGGAGCCGTGAACAGCAGTTCCTCCGGAATCGAAGAACTAGAGGGAAAGAAGGTTCGAGATACATAGCTGTACGCTCCCCGTAAGGTTTCATGGCCTTCTCCTGAAATGAGCTCTCCTGCACCGCTCACCTTTAAACTATTTTGTTCGAATTGAAAGAAAAAGGGTTCTTCACTCCAAATATATCTGCCTTTGCTCGAAATAAGTAACGGGCAGGCCTAATTGCCATTGAGGTTTGAAGCCAAGTCCACGCTAAAGGATGAAGTGCCAAAGGGCATGCTTCGACCATCAGCGGCGCGGCCTCCCCACCAATATTCGTCAGGCAGCAGTTCGATCATCAGTCCATGAGTTGTCATCTATGATTACTCCTCCATCACAATTTGAACACAAACCGGTCCATGAAGGTCATGGCAATCGACAGTATAAAGCTGCGAATCATCGGAATGAGATCTCAGCTCTCTCGTTACTCCGTTTACTTCAACGAAATCAGGTCTTTTATCCGCAAAGAAAGTAAATGCTCCCCCTTCGTCCAGAAAAAACGCGGTCCTGGATTCGTTTCGAATGATATGCTTGATCGTTTTGGGGGAAATCATCTTGTTTGTCAATCCAATCGGGGCAATCCCCGAGTCGCAGCTGACCAGAATGAACAGTTTGGCTTCCTTCTCATTCAGGACGATCGGATATTCTTCATCACGCCCAATCACCGAACATGCTTTCGAGAAATATTCGTAGACTGCAAACCGGCTTCCATGCAGCCCCGGAATATCTGCAGGACGAATCCGGCTTTGGATCGGCTGTCCATCTTTGTTGATATGAAATGCAGCAACAATTCCAGCATCCCCGGCACGGCTCCATATCTTTAATGCAGCATTTTCATGGACCGGATCTACAGTCAAGCAATCCAATGTCGGCATCCCGGGCAAGTCGCAGCGCAACAGCTTCCCGTCACGTTCAATCAGCGGTCGGATCAAATTGGGGTCGGTTGCTTGAAGAGGATCGCTAAAATATACTGGTCCACCGCTTACCGCTCGAAGAAGGGCATGACGTTCCGCATCGGCATGAACCGTCCAGAACATATCCCAATCTCCCCAGTAGAGATGGCCATGATAGAACGAGTTGTATACATTTTGCATGGCGTGTTCTGCGAAGCAATCCGGGTTCTGGGGAACAAAATCATCACTGTTACGGCTAATGGCGGACATGGGCCTGCTCCATAAGTTTTCCGAGGCCATTCCCATGCAGTTGATCATTTGATAATGGAAATGCATGGCGGCAGAAGCCTCCAGTGCCACATGTCCCCCTTTAGCGGCCTTTCCTGCAGAAAGATGATGTTTTGTTAAATTGCCTATCGCACTTTGTCCATCTACCTTGATGAGTCGAATTCCCTGAAGGCGTAACTGCTGATGAAACTCATTCCAAAAGCCAAATCCGCGGTCATCACATGCAGGAATAAGAGCACCCCCGTTGGTGGGCATCAGATGTTCTTTCATCTTCGCAGCCAATTCACTTTCAGGATGAATACCGCCCCAATAGCCTGCGAATGTATGCCATACTCCTACTGAATTGATATCCAGCTCCTTTAACTTGTCTACAACACTTGCAAGTCCGCCCGGAAATTTGCCTGCATCCGCCTTAAAAGATACAAGCTTCCCATCCTTAATGTCCTGCCATCCGTCGTCAATGATCACCCAGCGTACCGGAAGATTCATGTTCTTAAATTCATTGCACTTTTGTACGATCCCCTCTTCGGACACCTGTTGGTAAAAGGCATCCCAAGTACACCATCCGATGTACTCAAAAATATCCGGATATTGCCGTTCATCCTTATTTGCAACACCAAGTTTGCGTCTCGCCGAGGTTAACGTATGTTCCGCCAATTCGAACGGATTCTCATGGATCCCCAACATCGCAACAGAGGTATTCATGCGACTGTACCCGCCTGTGTTGTTAAACACAACCATTTGCAAATTCCCTGCGGTTGTTCCCTGCAAATCTGCCTTACCGTTTTCTTCGCAAAGCGGTATGATTTGAAAGAAGGAGCCTGTTTCACGTTCTATTAGCAGCTGCTGCGTTCGGCTGGGCAACCCATCGAGTGTCCCGGTATACGGTCTTGTCCACCAATCGTTAAACCGGTAATGCCCCAACAGGCCCGTCATTCCAGGGAAGCTTTCCATCGTTAGCACAATCCCTTTGTTACTGTCAAAAAAACGCAAATGATCAAACAGCGGATTATCAATCGATGCGGAAAGAGATATCGCTGCACAGCCTTCCTCTATGCTCAAATGAAGCTTAACTAAAAGTCCTTCAGCCTCATTCCGAAATTCGCAATCTGTTACCGGCAACCCGCTTTCTTCTCCTGCGATCACCTGTGACAAATGTAAAGTGTGGCTGGAACCATCGTCCAAGTTCACAACAGCTGAGATTCCTTTTATAACCGTCTCCCCGCCGTCAACCAAATCAAGCCTATCTCCTGTTTGTAAGAAATCCAGCAAAATTTTTTACCCTCCCGGAATCTAAGTTAATTCAACCTGTTGAAATCTGTAGAACACACTCGTAAAGTCGCCATGCATGACCGGAATGGTTAACCCTGCATGCATTAATTCGTCACCGCCGTAAATGCGGCCGGTCTCTGCATGTTTGTACTTCGCATCAGGATGTAAACCGTCTAAACGCAGGATTCTTATCCGTTCCCCCGGCTGCGCAAGAACCTTAAAGTAACCTACAACCGCTTCACTCTTGTTTTCGGAAACGAACATCCACGCCGCTTCGTTACCTTGGAAGGGATCAAGCAAACGGTAGAAATCTCCGAATTGAATAACTGACCTGATTTCCTTATATTGAGAGATCATCTTGCGGATAAAATCCTTTTCTTCTTCGCTTAACTTCGTAAGGTCGAGCTCAAATCCCAAATTCCCTGACATGGCAACGTGAGAACGGATATCCAAAGAAGTAACCCGATGTACTTGGTGATTCGGCACAACGGACACGTGCGCCCCAATGGTACTGATTGGATAGACGAGACTTGTCCCGTATTGGATATTTAGGCGGCTGACCGCATCCGAATTGTCGCTGGCCCAAGTTTGGGGCATATAAAACAGCATTCCCGGATCGAATCTGCCGCCGCCTCCAGAGCAGCTTTCGAATAAAATATCAGGAAACGAAGACGTAATTTGCTCCAAGACGTGATATAAACCAAGAATATATCGGTGGGCGATTTCTCTTTGACGTTCAGGAGGCCAGGCAAGGGATCCAACTTCTGTCAAATGACGGTTCATATCCCATTTGACATAACTGATGGGTGCGCTATTCAACACCTCGGTTATCACACCGACAATATAATCGCAAACCTCCGGCCGGGACAGGTCAAGAACAAATTGGTTCCTTCCCCATGTCTTCGGCCGTCCTTCTACTTGGATACACCAATCAGGGTGTTCCCTGTACAGATGGCTATCCTCCGATATCATCTCAGGTTCAAACCATAATCCAAACTCCATCCCTCTGGCACGAATTCTTTCAGCCAAATCTGCAAGGCCGTCCGGCAGCTTACGCTTGTCCACCTGCCAATCTCCTAATGAGCTGGTATCATCGTCGCGGTGCACAAACCATCCGTCATCTAACACAAACAGCTCGATTCCAAGACGCTGCGCTTCATCTGCCAGGCCCTCCAATTTCTGCGCATCAAAATTGAAATAGGTTGCTTCCCAGTTGTTTATCAAGATCGGCCTGACTCGATCCCTATGTTTGCCCCTGCATAAACGGGATCTGTACAATTCGTGGTACGTGCGGGACATCCCCCCCAGCCCATCCGAGGAAAAGACCATAACTGCCTCGGGCGTTTGAAAGGTTTCCCCCGGACCTAACAGCCAGGTGAAATCGAACGGATTAATCCCGATCGATGCCCGGCAGGTATGATACTGCTCCACCTCTACCTGGGCAAGGAAGTTGCCGCTGTACACCAAACTAAAACCGTATACCTCTCCCTTACTCTCGTCGGCTCCTTTTCGCAATAAGGCCATGAAAGGATTCTGCTGCGGGCTGCTGGCACCCCGGGCACTGGTGATGGCTTGAACGCCGTGGGTAAGCGGACGCCTTTCTATATTCCGTTCATTCGTATGTGCTCCATAAAGGGTCAACCACTCAAATTCATCATCCCGAAAGTCCACACTTGCGCTTGAAACACGCAACAGTTTGATATTGTTCTGCCCAAGATTTGTGATGGCAACGGAGCGGCAGATGGCATCATGGTCACGGAAGATGCAATAGGTTAACGCGACCGACAAGCCAAGATGCGCATCTTCCAGTACAATCTCAAGGGAAATAGCCTCCTTATCGTTCTCTGCATAAGTCGCAGGAAGGCCTTTTAGTACTGATTTCCCATGACAAATCCTATGAGAATGATATCGTAAGTCAGATATCGTAGATCCGTCTTCCAGTTGTAACTGGAATGCAGGCTGCCGGTAGTCCCCGTTTCCGTACACCGGATATTCATGAGGTATCGTATCCAAAGAAAAGCTGCGGTCCATAGGGTTTGGGTTAGGTGAGAAGCCTCTATCCAAAAATATCAGAGGGTTGCTTTCGTTATAGGAGACAATACTCCTTCCCCAGTACAAATGGACAAGATAACCTCCATCCAATACCTTCATCACATAACTGATTCCTTTATTACTGAGGTGAAAAATCTTCCTCTTTTCATCGAAATGTATATTCATGTATCTTCCTCCCCAAATACTGATTAGCTACCCTGCGGTAATTCTCCTCTCACTGATCCATATCCGAGTTGTGAGCCCAAATCAACCTTTCACACTGCCGAGCACGAGTCCTTTCGTAAAATATTTCTGCAGGAACGGATAGACGATTAGGATCGGGACCGTTCCAAGGAACAACTGCGCTGCGCGGCCGGTTCGTACGTTCATTTGGGCGAGGAGCTTCGTATAGTCGGTGCCGGATCTCAACATCATTTTCTCGAAGTTGAGCAGCAGTGTCTGCAAATAGCTTTGCAGCGGGTAATTATCCGGATTGTTCATATAGATAATGCCATCAAACCATGAGTTCCAATGCCCAACGATGCTGAACAGTCCGACGGTCGCGAGCGCCGGCTTAAGAAGCGGCAGGAGGATGCGGATCAAGATTTGCATCGGACCGGCTCCGTCGATCGTCGCCGATTCCTCGATCTCTTCCGGCAGGCTCCGAATGAAGTTCATAAGAATGATCATGCTGTAGACGGGCAAAGCGCCTGGCAGAATAAGCGACCAGATGGAGTCGATAAGTCCGGTTTTAACGACGATGAGATAGCTCGGGATCAATCCCCCATTAAATAGCATCGTCAATACAAAAAAACCCATATAGATTCCGCGTCCCATCACTTTCTCCTTCGTTTTGGAAAGCGGATATGCGGTGAGGACCATCAAGATGAGGTTGATTATTGTCCCCAACACGACACGCTGGGTTGATACCCATACAGATTGTAAAAATTGGTCTCCTTTTAATGCAAACTCATAAGCCTTCGTCGTAAAATCGACCGGCCAGAATACGACTTCTCTTGCCGCTACTGCTGCGCTACCGCTAAAGGAAACAGCAAGCAGATTAGCGAACGGCAGGATACAAATTAGCGAAACCAAGAACAGAATCGAATAATTGGCGAAAATAAACAGCCTGCGCCCTAGGCTTTTGTCTTGAACCATAGCTTCCTCCTTAATAAATCTTATATCCTGCGGCTTTTTTCGCTAGCACGAGGGACAATACGACCAGGATACAAGTGATGACCGATTTGAACAGACCGATCGCCGTGCCTATTGAATATTGAGCTTGCACAATGCCGAGCCGATACACATACGTATCGATGATGTCACCGGATTCGTAGACAACGGGGGAATAAAGGTTGTAGATTTGGTCGAAACCCGCGTTCATGACGTTACCGAGGGACAGGACCGCCATCAGGATAATTATCGGTGCAAGCAGAGGCAGTGTAATATAGATCGTCTGCTTCCAACGATTCGCCCCGTCGATCAGGGCCGCCTCATACAGACCCGGGTCGATGCCTGACAAAGCAGCCAAATAAACGACCGTGCCGAAGCCGAACCCTTTCCAGATATCGGAGACGATCATCGTCCACGGGAAGATCGAGGGGTTGCCCAGGAAAGAAACGGGCTTCACGCCGATGCTTACGAGTAAATTGTTGATGATCCCATCCGAAGCTAGAATATCGATCATGATGCCGGCCATAATGACCCAGGATAGAAAGTTCGGGATATAGACAAGCGTTTGGAACGTCCGTTTGAAGGCCTTCTGCTTTACTTCGTTCAGTAATAAAGCGAAGATAACCGGCACGACAATGCCACCGATCAATTTGAAAATCGACATGTACAGCGTATTCCAGATCGTGCGCAGGAATTTCTCTTGCTTGAAAACGTGTTCGAAGTTTTCCATTCCGACCCATGGTGAATGGAAGCCGAGCCCCGGATTGTAGTCTTGAAACGCGATGACCAATCCATAGAAGGGGAGATAGCTGAAGATAAAAATGATAATGATGCTCGGAAGCAGCATGAGGTGGTAAGCCCTCTGTTGCCTTAACTTTCTCAACATGTCCCGATCCTCCGTTCCTAGAGTAATATAAAGAAGCGAGCGTAAACTCGCCTCTTTACATGGTTCTCAATCGTTAGTTATTTGTTGCCGTACATTTTGTTTACAACTTCGGTTACTTCGTCTCCACCGGCTACCCGCCAGTCCTTGATGAGCTTATCGAAATAATCGACGCTCTCAGTACCCATGATGATCTTCGTAAAGCCTTCTTTCAGAATATCGTTTAGCGTAGAGCCGTATTTGGCAAGTTCCTTGGGCTGTGCTCCCCAAAGCGAGGTCTTAATATACTGATTGTTGTCGATAATGGGCTTAGCGAGGCCATATGCGCTTCTCGTCGCGCCTTGCTGCAGGTAGTCGCCAACCGCGACCGGTGTGCCTTTCGTTTCAAACTCGACACTGTTGTTGTACTTCTGCCACTGACCAGTCGCTGTGAAATTGCTCGTGTCTTTCGTCTTCATCGCCTCGCTGACCTTCACGAACTGCTCGTAGTCCGTGTTCGGGTTCGTGACCTTAAACGGTTGAGGAGCTTGTTCCATGTGATCGTTTACGAAAGTGGCCAACGTCTCTGGCGATTCCTTGCTAAATCCTTCGTCCATCATATAGGCGTAGAAGTTTATCAGCTTGAACACCGCCTCCGGATTCTTAGATTTCTTGTTTACGACAAGGTAGTTCCCGTTTGCGAAAGAAACGGAATGAATCACTGGTTCGCCATTTGCGGGCGGTATGCTGTATGGATAGAATATCCCATCCTTACCCAAGTTAGAGACAACATCCATGCCCGGATTATAGCCCCACCACTGGTAGTGAGGTTGTACGCCGACTTTGCCAGCGACGACATTGGCGTTCATTGCTGCCATATCTTTAATCGAAAATTCCGGATCGATAATACCGAGCTTATACCATTCTGCAAATGTTGCAAGTGCGTCCTTCATTTCGGGCTGGGTCGAACCGTAAACGACCTTGCCGTCTTTGTCTGGAACCCATATGCCCGGATGAGCTCCCCATGCGACTGCGAGAGTGTTAAGTGTATCGAGCGTCTGATCAACCGCCATGCCGTAACCGCCGTATTTCTCCATGAACTTGAGCGCGATGTTCTTAACGTCGTCTATCGTCTGCGGATCCTGAAGCCCGAGTTCTTCCTTCCAATCGTTGCGGATCCAGAGAAAATCGGGCTGATCAATTAAGCCGTAGTGCAATTGCGGGATACTGTATAATTTGTTATCTTTCATGCCGGATTCAAAGCTATCACGGTCCATTTCCATGTATTCTTTCATCCGATTTGATGCGTACTTGTCGAACACCTCGGTCAGATCCATAACCATGTCCGCTTCGATCAACCTCTGCAGCTGCGCAGCGTTTACACGGAAAACATCAGGAAGCTCGCCGGTCGAGATCGCGAGGTTCAGCTTCGTTTCGTAATCGTCGGATACCCAATCCGTCACGACGTTGATGTTGAAACGTTCCTTGTACTCCCGCGTCCAGATGTTGTTCGTTATGTCTTCACCCTCTGGATAAAGAATGGCATTATCCGGTTCACGAACGGTGTGAATCGTGACCGGCTCATTGTATTTCCCGAAAGCGTAATCTACTTCCCCATTCTCTTTCGTCGCCTGTGAAGATTCAGCTCCCGATTCCGTCGCTTGCTCTTTCTTGTCCTCACCGTTGCTGCACGCAGCAAGTAACATTAGCGCAAATGCCAAGATGATGGATAATCCTTTTCGTTTCATATTGTACCCCCCATTTGTATCAATAATGGAATTTAGAGAAATAAATAACAGGCTCTTCATAAAATCCGTCTCGTCAATTTACTGACTCTTCTGGAGACCTTATTGAACCTTTAGCCAGTAGTTCATGTGAGTCAGCCACGCAATCACCCCTTTTTTCTTTCATTCGCTGCATACTTTATTCTGTACGAGCTTTTACTATCATGACATCATCAGGCTACGCCATCTATCAATATTGTGGACGAATCATCATAAATGTGCATTTCTATGTATAAAAATGAACTCGGTAGAACAAACACAAAACAAAAAAGCTGCTGTCCCATTGTTAGAGACACCAGCTTTTTTTACGGTAACATGTTCCGCCTCGAAATGAAGACATGTCATTACTTCAGCTTCTGACGTTCCTGATATTGCTTCGTCCACTCCTCCTCAACATCCTTAATGCCCATCTTCGCATACTTGTCCAGCAGTTCCTCAAGGCGCGCCCGGGCATCCTTTGCGCTGTCAGCGATCAGCACTTTCGCAATGTCAGTAAGCAGACCGGATTGTATATTCGCCCAGACGATCCCCGCTTTGCTGTTCGGGTCGATCGATAAAACGCTCAGGTCCGTTCCGTCAAATTTGAAAAGCTCGGCAATACGGCGATCCTCTTGCCGATCCGGCGATTCACTTTGCTTTTCCCAATTATACTTTTGATACTGGTTCAGTTCGAGATAACGTACTCCCGTTTTCTGACTGTAGCCATCCCAATCCTTCTGAAATTCCTCGTAAGCGTTTTGCTTCAGGACCGGTGTACCGTCTTTCATTTCCCAAGTCTCGCCTTCGATACCATAGAAGCTTAACATTTGGCCTTCCGGACTCATGTAGTAATTGAAGAAACGCATGATCGCTTCGGGATGTTTGGCGTTCTTCGTGATGACCGCCACGTTCCAGCCGACCGTGCTATAGCCCCCCATATATGGCTTGACACCGTCTTTCCCGGCCGGTATCGGGTAGGCTTTATAATAGATGCCGGGATTGGTCTTCTTCAGCACAGCATTCGGCGTCCAATAATCCCAAATCGACGAGAAGCTTGCTGCCCATTTTCCGTTGCTGCGCACTTCCTGTTCCATACCGTCGTTGTAAGAGAAATTCTCCGGGTCGATCATTTTCTCACGGTACATCTTGTTCAGCCATAGTAGCATGTCCTTGGTGGACTCGTTGAACATAAAAAACTTGACCTTTTGTTCCTTCTCGTCATAATAGCGGTAGTCCTTGTTTTTGCTTCCCCACATGTTCGACATTTCAATAAAAGAACCGTCGTTATAATCCAGGCCGAGAGGAAACACTATTTCACCGTTCGTCGTGCTCAGATTGGCATTACGCACCTTGGCTAAATAGGCTTCAAAATCTTCGATCGTCTTGATGTCGGGCCTTCCCATTTTCTCATAAATGTCCTCACGCAGCATGAGAGTTCTGCCGACAGAGAGCTCCCCCTTGTCGCTGAACCAGTTGGGGATCCCGTAAAGATGGCCGTCCGGGTGCTTCAACTTGTCGACGACATGCTGCGGTATAAAAGTACCGATCAGTTTGTCATACCCGTACTTTGCCGCAAGCACGTCAATTGGCAACAGCGCTTTCGAATTGACATAATTGTCCCACGTCGGCCCGCGGTCCATCCACATCACTTCCGGATAGTCTCCGGATATGAGCATGACATTCGCCTTCTGTTCGCCGTCACCGTCGGGACCGCTAAAATCGAATTGAACGCCAGTTTTTTCGGTAATACGTTTCGTGACCGGATCTGCACCCCACTTCTTTCCTTTAAACCCGCCATACATCCACATAGCTTTGACGGTTACATTCAACATGCTATTCGAAGAGTTGTCGGGCGGTATCTGCGCAGCATTCCCCTTCGGTTTCGACTCGGCGCTCCCGCCGGAACAAGAGGCGACCAAAGCCGCGGTCAATATTGTGGCGATCGCCATGCTCACTCCCCTCTGCCAACGCATCTCAACCACACCTTTCCACTAATTGAAAGCCGTTATTATTCATCCCGCATCAAAGTCAACTTGCGGTAATCGAGAGGCGAGTAGCCGCAGCACTTTTTGAATTGCTGGGCAAAATAAGAAAAATGAGAGAACCCGACTGCTTCCGCGACCGCGCTGATCTTCAAGTTTGTTTGGGAAAGCAGACATTTCGCTTCCTCCATCCGGACGTTCAAAATATACTCCGACAAGGAATACCCCGTTTCTCTGCGAAAAATACGGGAGACGTAACCTGCGTTCACATGAACGATCCCTGCGATCGTATCACGGGTAATCTCTTCATGGAAATGCTCTTGGATCCATTTCTTGATCTTCATGACCGCAACAGAATCATCCTTGCAATACGCTTTAAAATAGGACACGCACGTCTGTATTACCTTATCGCACCACCCCACAAAGTGATGAACGGAGCGCCTGGCGGCCGGGGCGGAAAGCAAATCTTCGTCCGGATAGATAGCGGAGATGGAAATTGTTTTTTTATGCGCGGCCGTATAAACCATATGGAGGATAGTATAGTACAACGATTCCAGCATTTCCGGATGTAAATCTTGCTCCCGACCCCAATAGTTGATCGTTTTTCTGATTTCCTCCATTAGAAGCTCCTCTTCTCCCGCTTCCAGCAAAGCAGACCACTGTGATGCAGGAAACTGACGGAACGCCCCCTTCAGAAGCTGAGGCGATCCTTCACGCAAGGAAACGACTTGATTCGATGCCGACACACTATCCCGTTCCAGCTTGACGAGCCGCCCATAGACTTCTGCCAAATCGGGAACTAGTGTCCATTCGCCGATATAACAGGACAAGCTGCATTTGAAATACCGTATGCATGATTGGATGTATTCCCGGCACTTTCCTTTGATCTGCTCGTCGAGGTGATACGGATCATCCTGTTGATAGGCATCGAGATGAATCAATACGACATTGTGGCCATCCAGGCTCTGTACGGCCGTGCCGCTCCCATCGTCCAGGATGATCTCCTGCGCAGCCTTGCGCAATGCATACTCCATAATCTCCTCATCCCTCAGGCTGAATTCTTCTTTCCAGCGTTCCACGCTGATGAGAATGGGAAGAATCGTTCCGCCTGCTTGGACGGGAATTTCGTAGAGCTGAAACATCGCATTCAGCTTCTCCGGTTCTAATCTGCACCTCTCTGACAGCAAATCCTGCCATATACGCTCCGACATAGAGGGAAGCTGATCTTCCCATAAGCGTACGTATTTATTGTAGGTTTCCCGAAACGCTTCATTTTCTTTGCGCTGCTCCAGCTTCCGTATCATTTCCTTCACGACAGACAGCAATTTATCAAGCTCAATCGGCTTCAAGATATAGTCGTGAATCCCGAGATGAACGGCTTTCTGCGCATAAGAAAAATCGGCATACCCGGTCAGAAATACCGACTCCAAGCCGGGATGGTTGTTCACGGCCCACTCCATCAACTCAATGCCGCTTCGCCCCGGCATTTCGATATCCGTAATCATACAATCAACCGGTTCGCGGTTCAGGATTTCGATCGCCTGCTTGGTGCTGTATGCTTTGTAGACAACAGAAACACCGACACCGGACCAGTCGATTCCTTCCGCAATGGCTTGTACCGCTAATTTCTCGTCGTCAACCACCAGCATCCGATACAATCAAGACATCCCCTTTTCCTGATGATTGTTGCAAACGTTCGGGACCTCCAGGGTCACAGCCGCTCCCTGAGGCTGCCTATTGGCAAAACGGATAGCCACTTCTTCCCCGAAATGCATCCGCAAGCGATGATAGACGTTCCAAATGCCCACACTTTCTCCTTGCCTGTCAAAGTATTCTCCGGTTTGCAGCCGTCTTAGCTTCTGTTCCTCAAAACCCTCTCCGTCGTCGAATACTGCAATGAATATTTTCCCCTCCGCCGTATCTGCGTCCATTCTCACTTCAATGGAGATATGAAGAACCGCTTCTTCGCCCTGGAAACCGTGAATCAACGTATTCTCTACGAATGGCTGAATGGTTAGCGGCGGGATCTCGACATCTTCAAGCTGTTTCGGAAGCAGTACCTGATAGAATAGTTGATCCGGAAACCGCAGCCTCTGAATTTCCAGATAATTGGCGATATGGGTGCACTCCTCCTTCAGTGTAACGATCTGACGGTCGGTTCGGATCGTAAAACGGAAGTAATCGGCCAGATGAATCGCCAATTTTTGTACGGTGGCATGATCCTTCAGCACAGCCAAACTATAGATGATATTCAGGGTATTCAAATAAAAGTGGGGTTTGATTTGACTTTGCAAATGCTTGAACTCGGCTTTTTGCACCCTCAATTTCTCTTCGTACATACCGATTGTTAAGCCTTCGATTTCGGAAGCCATATGATTGAATGTCTTGATCAAATAGGCGATTTCCCATTGTGCGGGAACCGGGAGACGAATCCTCAAATTTCCCTGGCCGATCATTCGCATCCCTTTCAGCAAGGAGCTGATCGGTTTAATTAACACACGCTGCAAAATCATAACAAAAATGAAAATGAGAAGAAGGACAATGAACGGAATCGAATAAATCGCCCGTTGAAAAAAAGGCAAGTTCAAGAGCAAATCTCGTTCCGGGATCAACAGCAGCATCCATATGGAAGACTGGGTGTACGGATGCACCATGTATATATAGCTTGCTGCACTTTTGTCATTGATCGTTCCATATTGTCCGTTTTTTTCGTTCCCCGGGTTCAACAATGGATCGGGAAAATCATTTGCGCTTATCGAAGTGAGTACTCGTCCCTCATCGGATACCAGCAAAAATTTGCCTGACTCGCCGAAATTCAAATTTTTCACCGGCTCCATGAACCTGGATTCCGGAATCCAGGCTCCTACATACATTCCGCTCGATCGGACGATACGAATCAGGCCCGATTCCGTGCCGGTGCTAACCCAGCGCCATCGGTCGCCCGATTCAGACGTGTTCACTAAACTGCGGATCAACGCATTTCGTTCGCGCCCCCGATTCGTATCGTACGATTCATAATACGAAATCAGATCATCATTGTCAGCGTTATATGCAAAGAACGAATCGACCAGATTGTATAGTCCGTGATCCGCATCGAATTTATTCATCAGCATGATTCGAGAGAAGATATAGTCCTCGGATTGTTCGGGGAATATAGCTAGAGTTTTGACATAAGTATCAGTGGTTGCGAGCTTGTATAAGTAGGAGTTGATATCGCTTAAGGATTTATCCATTGCTCGGGTGTGCAGGGACAACAGGTTCAGGTTCGATTGGGCGACTTGCTTGCGGACCACTTCCATAGCGTAATAATTGCTGTAGTACAAAAAGGCCGCCAGAGGCACGATGACGGACAGAAACCCAAAAATGAGTTTGGTTCGCAGCGAGCTGTTGATAGCCATTGATCTCCCCCCGAAAAAACTCTTCTTGTTTATTCCTCCACAACAATTTGAACACAAAACGGTCCATGAAAGCCATGGCAATCGACGGTATATAGCTGCGAATCATCAGCCCCTTCGTTCAGAAAAAGTGTGGTCCTGGATTCGTTTTGTACTTTGTAAGTCACTCTTTCGTATACCTGCCACTGCTCCCGCGTACCACCAGTGTCGTAGGTATGGTTACTGTTAACGGTACTTCTCGTCCTCTTATCCGTTCAAGAAGAAGATTCACAGCTGTTTTCCCCATTTGCTCAGCATAAAGCTTTACTGTTGTCAACGGCGGATGTATATAAGCAGATAAGTCGATATCGTCAAAACCAATGATCGTTACATCTTGTGGAATCCGGATTCCCGCTTCATGCAATGCACTCATCGCACCGATCGCGATCGGGTCATTCGCGGCAAAGAAAGCTGTCGGCATATCCCCATTTGCAATGGCCGTTAACATGAGCTCATATCCGCTTGCCGAATTCCATTCCCCAATATAGATATCGGATTCCTTACAGTAGCCCTGCTCCTTCACGATTCGTTCGAACGTTCTGTACCGAACTTCAAACTCTTCATCACCTTTGTTAAAACCTGGTTTCAGAGAAAATTCCCGTCCACCGATAAAGCCAATGCGGGTATGTCCCAACTGCAACAAGTAGTTCAGGGCTTGCTCTGTACCGTTCCCCAAATCAGAAATAACACAATCATATTTTTGATGATCCGGAGGGAGGCTGTTTACAAACACCACACGATTATCGTGAGGATATATTTTCTCCATATCACTCATAGAAACCTTAGCTACCACAATCATGCCATCCAAGTGATTCATCGTTTCATCTTGCCTAAACTGATTCATCCTTATGGTTTTCGCGAGTTCAAAACCCGCTTCCCTCGATTGCTTCTCAATCCCTTGCCTAATGATGTGGAAGTAGGGATCATCATATTCATCCTCCATCGAACACCACATTAAAAGACCAATTTTCGGAATGTTATCCTTCTTTGTCCGCTTTGGAGCTTTCCTCACTTTGTTTTGATATCCCAATTGGTTTGCAATGAAGATGATTCTTTCTTTTGTTTCCTTTGTAACCGAAAGTGTCGGATCTTCATTGAGAACTCTGGATACCGTTGCAATCGATACCTCAGCCACTTTTGCGATCTCCGTTATGGTCGCCAATTCCATCAACCCTTTAGTAAAATAATCGTTATTTTAGTTAAAGCAATCCTATCATATGACCTTTTTTTATGTCAATCACCATGTATATCCGGTTTAATAAATGCCGTTTCGGTTAAAATGCAGTTTTAACTATTATATTTAACCTTTTTTAACTGATATTTCGCAGGCAAATCGACCGTTATGTGATCTCAATCTCCCATGAAAGCAAAGAAGAGTATTCAATCCTCGAGGGATAAATACCCAAATACATGTTATTTCCTCCGCTTAAAATTTTCGAATACCCAAAACGAAAAAAAGCTTTTCTTTTTGTTAATAAAGGATAGCTTTTTCGTTTTAGGGGTGTATTAATTACTTAGCTTGATGGGCATGGGGTACCGCCAGCAAAACACGGATTTATGCGATACATGCCTTTCCCAATTTTATTATGACAAATATAGTTACATTCACTGACAAAAGAGATTAAAAATACTGACAAAGTGAATTACAACTCACAAGTTATCTCTCACTTTTTCCCCGAGTAATCTCTGTAGAAAACTAAAAATAACTGTCCCCAAAACACCCTCCCTCAATCCCTTACCCCACAAGGCTTCACCGCCAATTCTGAGATAAAAATTAATGTCCCGAAAACACCGAAAAAAAGACCTGAAAACTGGAAGAGAACTGGTTCAATTGTGAACGAAAACGAATAATAATTCGTGTCCCTGAAGGGGTAGAAGACCGCCTGAGAAAAGCAGAGATTGGCATTTAAAAAGCCTGAGTAAGAGCCTGGGAAATGCCTGAGTAAAACTGCCTCCGCTTATCCAAAAGCCTTGAGTAGACTGGGTTTCTGCTTTATTACCTATTCGGGATTTGGATGAGGAATCCCTGCTGTGGTGCCTTAAAGCATGAGAAAAAGACTGGAGAAATGGTAGAGGAAAACGGAAACCAGATTCCAATCTTTGGTGGTTTGGGGACAGTTAATTTTAGTTAGGGACAGTTAATTTGAAATTGGACGGGAATTTTTTATTTGTTAAACCGTAGTAACTATTGTATCAAGAATATATACAATATTGATTTAATCCTTATTTAATATCATATCTTTAAATAAATATATATCGTTCCCTCTTCTCTCAAGAATGGGGTAATCTTTATCCGCTAAAAATGAGATTGCATATAAAATATGCTCGCGATCGATTGAATTTTTTGAACCATCAATAAGATTTGTAAGATACTGATTAAAATCATAAACATATCCAAAATCATTCAGTAGATGCCGAATAGGAGACAAAATAAAGCCCGCCAAACTAAGCGGAGTTATTTCTTGCGTTAACTCTTCTATTACAATGGTTCTATCAGAATCAATTTCAGTTATTATTTGCTTTTGATTTGACATAACATCTTGTAAGTTTTCAAATAGGAACGTGAGGAAAAATTCCTCATCCTTATCGCTATGAATCTCGATAATTTTATTGTTGTTATATTCCATCTTGTATTCTACTAAGTTTCCGAAATCAGAGTTCTTTATTCCCATATGTTTTTCTGATTTTTTTGAATAAACCGAGGATATTTTTAATCCTTCAGGGAAAAGAAAATTTCGCTCTCCAAAAATCTCATTTAATTCAGATTTCAAAAAATCATTTTCGAGAACTATTTTTCTGTTTTTACTTTCAAGGTATTCACTGCTATATAATGTCCAGAAACCACTCATTTTTATTGCAAAATACAGTTTTGCATTCATTTTCTTAGCAAATTCTTTTTTCCTAAGATAGATGCTTTCTGATATGCTAAAATTACTCTTCTCAGTTGATTTTATTTCTACGATGATTTTTTCACCATTTACTAATTCAATATACAAGTCGGAAGCGACAGTATTTGTCAGCTTAGCTACACCTTCTTCGAATCCTACAATGTTTTTGCACCATTGTAATAAATAAATCATAATTGTAAATTCTATCTCATTCTCTTTACCCCAGATCCTTTTTGTAAGGTCAGTTGGCGTCAAACCAAGCATAACACTAACTTGTTCTTGTTGTTCTTCATTTAAGAAGTTTTTTACACCAAAAAATGCCTTTACTTTTTCCATTGATGTTGATTCCATATTCACTGATCTCCATAGCGATTAGTCACTTACAGGCATTTTGAGAGTTAGGACTGTTAATTAAATAAATATGAAGGTATTACACTCCTTTATTATTACTTAGGGCGTTTTGTGTATCTCCCGCCTCCGTTGTTCTTCCTCTACATATCGAGAAAGAGATTCCTCTTTCAAGCTTAAATAAGCATCTCGCATAAGTTCTACATTATCATATCGGTCACTTGGCTCTCGGCGAGTAGCCTTCTTGATGATTGGGTAGAATGCTTGATTACTCATTACATTATCAGGATCGCGTCCAGTTAAGATAAAAGCGAGCAATCTTCCAAGTGAGTAGATGTCACTTAGATGTGTACCATCCTTGAGCCTTTCCCTTTGTTCAGGGGCAACATACAAAACATGACCAAAGTCACTGACATTGGATTTCGTATGCTGTTTAAGTTCTCTGTTACTTCTTCCAAGCCCAAAATCCGCTAACTTAACGAGTGTGCACGGGGTAGTGTTCCAAGTAAGGATATTCTTCGGGCTGAGGTCTCGATGAATAATGGATCTACTGTGTGCCACACAGATGGCGTGAAGAATCTGCTCGAAGATGATAAGGCGATCTGTTATCAGCAACTTCCCATTGTTTTTTCTAATATGTTCATACAGGTTGTCGTCCGCGAGCTCCATATCATACTGCAATTCTTTTGTGTCAAGATCGTAATCAAACAGATCTACGACATGTGGATGTCCTTGAAGTTCTTTTAGAAGTTCAACTTCACGCTTAAAGCGAACAATGTAATCTTCGTTATCCCAATGCTCCTTGAGTAGTTTCTTACGAGCGAATTTTCTCCCAGTCTTTTCATCCATGTATGTACTCACATTGCTAAAGTATCCATTGCCAATACTTTTTATATGAACCCGTTTCGGAGTTGGTTTAATACTTTCTTTTGTTGCTTCAGGAGATGCAAAACTTACCCTAACCGCACCACCAGCATAACTGATGCTCCCATTTTCACAAACATAACCATCAGCCTCGAGCACCTTTTCTAACTCAAGCTGATCAGATATCGCGAGTGTGTTATAAAATCCATTGAGAAGCATGAGTAGTTTATTTCTGATACTATCTACATTTTGGGTTATTGTGACTGTATAACGGCCAAGAATCTGCTGAACCAAGGCAGGCTTCTTTTTGTGAATTTTATATTCCTCTTCGATTTCTGCTATGGTGAATAGTTCAGTTGCGACCGCGATTTCTTTAATCATGTCATGATGCAATACCGAAATGATTTGGGAAGCTTTCAATCGCGTTATATCTCTCATGATCTGAGAGCGGATAACAACCTGTTCTTTTTCCTGGTTTGGAGTTTTAACCTCATGTTCAAGTGCATAATCAGGGTAGGTAAAGATGTTATCTACAGAAACATATTCATCGTTGAGCATGAGTTCTTCGAACCTTTTCTGTGAAGTATATGGCAATGTTTTGTAAAATTCGTTGATGAGAAAAAGAATGTCCTCACGTTTTTTTCTTTCTGACATGACGTTTGCTACAGAGAAAGTAGAAATGATATATCTTACGAGCAATTCCTTGCTGGAGTGCCGTGGGAAGTCATCTTCGATATCCGCCATCGAAAACAATCCTGTTCGGATGGCGATTTTATTAATTGAGTCCCTTCCGAGTGCTTTGCTGATTATTTCTGAAATACCTAACAATGTAGTATCTTTCAACAATTTCACTATAATCCCGCCTTTATTTGATTAATAGGCTTGTTAAATCCAATGCAAGAAATCGTAAAACTTTTCTCTTATTAACTCACACTTCCACCTGTTTTTTATTACAGTAACTATTGGAATGAGGGGAGCAACCAGACAGATTAAATCTACTTCGTTTTTCAAACATAGGACATCTAACTTACTTAGTTTATCTGAAAAAGTACGAATATTCTTGTGTCTGTCTTGATAATGATTTTGCACAAACCAGACGAATTGGTTGTGAAAGACAGTCCACAATCAATCCCCAAAATATGCATAATGATGTGTCTCCCTTAGCTCAAAACATAAATAAGAATTTGATTTAATCCACATGGTCTTAAAATTGCTATTACCTATTTACGACTCCCCCTCAATAATTAAAGCTTTAAACTCGTCATCCAAGTCAAGCTCTTCTATTACAGCGGGATCTATTCTCTCCCTATATGTAACAAGTAGTTCGCAGTAAATTTTCTTTCTGTCATACTCCCATGAACCATACATAGATTTTTTCAACGCATCAATGCTTCTGTTTAAATCTCTAAATGCCTTATTCATAGCAAAAATTAGTTCTTTATCCCATTCGACGTATTCAAACCATGATATAATTTCTTTTTCTCTTCTACCGTTATTCCTGCGTATACTATCAAAATCAACATCAAAGAAATATGATCCACTACCGAGAACGAATTTATTAAAGATTCTCTTGTTCTTTAAAATCCCAAGCATTTCTTCATTCATTTCAACATTTTCAATAATGCTTAGATCCAGTCGTGCTATTTTATTCAAATCAATTTCAGTTGGATAATTCTTTAGTAACACACAAAGAATATTCCAGAAATTTTTATTACTTCCCGTATACTCAAACCATGTCTCCATCCATTTCGAAAAGCTATCTTTAATGAATCTTCTCTCTATTGAAGTTGCTAAACTTAAAATCTTTGGAAAGTGCTCATAGAAACTAATAAAGTAATCTGAATTAGGCATAATGCTTCTTACAAAACCCTCTTGTATATTTTCATATGGAGAATCCACAATCCCCCGCCAAAATTCAACATTTCCAGAAGTTATTAAATGTCGGTTAATTCCATAAAACTTCCCCAAAAATACTGAAAAGAACTCTTGTGCACTATCCTTAAAGACAATATTAATATCATTAATTAGTAATAACTTTCTTGAAGGCTCCTCAATATCACGATACTTGTAATATTCCAAAAATCGCTCAACAAGATATTCTCTTCCTCCACGTACATAGAACTTGCTCATATTATCATGGATGTAACTCCAAAAACATTCTACTGTCGAACTATCAATAGTGCCTTTTTTTGCATGGGCACATTTATTCCTAACATTCTTCCAGTAGGTATATTCATTTTTAGCTTCTTCACGATTGCTAAAAAAAATAACAGCTCTGGTGGTAGAGGTGGATTGCGGATCAGGATCCCCATCAATGATCTTATTAAGGTGACTTTCCCACTTATCATCATTGCTTAATATTGATAAAATGTTGCTTTGCCATTCCTCTTCTTTACCATGATACGAATCGGGTCTATATTGGCAATTAACGATTCGATTCTTTATAGTAGTTTTAAAAGCCAAATATGACATGAGAAAAGCCGACTTATAAGCCCCCACCTTGTAACATATAACAGCTTCTTGAAATAGATCTTCAGCATTTGCATCAAATGGTCTTACTTTATCAACCCATTTTTCAATTTGTAATTTCAACTTATTTCCCCCATTAATTCATTAATTCTGAAAAGACACGTTTTCTCCATATCCCTCTCACATATGACATACTTGGAAAAGAATAAATAATAGCCGATCATAATTCGAGACAAGCCCGATAATTGATCGGCAAAAATTGTTCAACACTTGTAAAAAAATCTGCGTTGGTCTTTTTCTAATTCAACTATTATTTTCAATTGACTTGCTTCTTAAAGAAATTGACTTAATAAAATAGTTCGATAGTTTGATAGTTCTATACTACCATGAGGAGAAACCAATCTCCACATAATACCTAATGACTTGACATTATTGAAAAAATACCATTCTATTAACTGTGATAAAAATTTCTTCCGATAACGTATCTTTTCAGAATACTTATTGAGAATGATCTGAACAATCCCCACATGCCTTATTACTTATTTCCTCTCCAACTAAAATCGATATCGAATTTTTCGCCAATTCTTAGTATTAGCTATACATAATAAGAATGGACTGCCTCGGCAGTCCATTCCTTCAAAGAAAAATCCTATTTTATAAAATTGATTCTCTTATACGTCATACTATTTTATTTACATTCATAAACGCTTGCTTTAGAGTGCTTTTGCTTAAAATCTGCAATTGCCGTAGACATCTCTTCCTTCGTTATCCCATCAAAGCCACTCCCAAATACTCGGTGCTGATTTTCCTTTTGAAAATTTTTCACTCTTATCTCGTCCCCAAAAATGATAAATTCTTCTTTAGTGTCCTTATCAAACATCAACCAAGCTGAGTACATTTAAAAACCTCCTAAGCTATCTGACCTACATAAAGCCGTATCTTCCAATTGTTCTATCCTTTGTAAACTCAATAAAATTCATCTTCTCTTCATTAACATTCATAGAGAATTTATTCTCTAATATTATTATTTGAGATCCAACTATATTGGAAAATGTATTTAAAAATCTGACTTTTAATTCTTCGGGAACCTTCTCATCTTCCTCCGTCCCATTTGCTTCTTGATATGTTGTTAACGGTGAATCAATTAATACAAACCCAGCATGAGGTAAGTTGTATTTTTGACAATAGTCCATAAAACTAATTACAAAAACACTAAAAATAATAGATCTAAATCCTTTTCCGAAAACAGACCTTGCTTTACCATTAATAATAAAATCAAACTCCTTGAAATCAAAAGAAACGTTATTAGTCTTTAAATCAAGGCCTGGAAATTTCATATCTATTAAAAAGCCATTCATTAGGTTCGTCAGCTCTTCAATACTTCGATCTACTATATCCTTTTCGACTGTTGGTTCTTTAGGCGATTCAATTAGCATGTTAATTGTTCTGAATGATCCCTTTTGTGAATTTAATCTAATTAGCTGATTTGTTAAATACTCTATTTTAGCTTTAATTAATTTTGCATCTACCTGCTTATCGATTTTTTCTTGTAGTGAAGCTTGAGTTGGTTTAAGTTCATTTTCAACTTTTTGTTTTATCTCACTATATCTTATTTCTTCTATCAATATCTCTTCATTTATTTTACCAATATCCTCCTCTAAGTTTCCCATTGTCATACTTAGATCGCTTAGATTCAGCATTATTTTTTCTTTCTCGGAACTGTATGATGAGATTAACTTTTCATAATTAACCCCCATAACAACTTTTTCGTGGTGTGTTTCGTCGTGGTAGTCATCGAGTTGTTTCCCACAGGCTGGACAATTTTCTGGTTGAAGATTTGAAATAATACTGCCACCTTCTAATATAAAATCAAGACGTCGAAGGTCAGAATTGAAATGCTCCTTTAGTAAATTAAATCTTTTTATGAGTTCTTGATTTACTAATCTTTTGGTTTTTAGCTTCTCCGTATTCTCGAAAGTCTCCTTTATAACTTCACTGTGTTGTTTTATTTCGGAAGTTACAAATAACAAATCTTCTTTAAACGAAATTTCTAATGAATCCTCACCTGATTGTAATGAATCTAATTGATTTTGAGTTTCAATTATTAATTCATCCAAGTAATCTGTTTTGTCAATCTGTGGCTTCTCTTTTTTCTTCTTACCAGTTCTCAACTTAGATAAGTACGAAATAAAGGAAGTATACTTCCCAGAAATAAAATAAAAAAATGCATTTAATTCTACAGTCCTTGATACGTACTGTCCCGTTGTTAATAATGTTTTATCTTTAATTACTTCTTTCTCATCTATTAGAGAAAAGTGTAAAAAATCACGGAACGCTAATTTCCTATACTTCTCTTCTTCAATATGTGTCCTTAATTCAATCTCAGAGTTAGCTCCAAGATACTCCATCATATTGCTGGAAATTAACTTTGTACGCCCTTTTGTATTTACTCGCAAGTATTCGGTTTTATCGTTAATGCTTTCAAAAGAACAAGAATATATGTAAACCTTGTTTGTCGAAAATACCCGCCTTAAAGTAATAGTGTCTTTTTTAGCAAAAGAATAAATTTCTAAATAACCGTCCAAATAATCTCTATTTTCAGGTATAGTTTTCGGGGAATCATTAGAGCCAAGCATATACTTCAACCATTGGAATACATAAGTCTTCCCTGTATCCGTTGGCCCTGAGATGATGTTAAGACCTTCAGAGAATTCAACTTCTCTCTTATCCGCATCATTCGATAAAATAAGTCTTTTTATCAACAAGCCGAAGTTTTTATTCATAATTACCTCTCACTAATGATTCAAATTCAAACTCTCCACCCCACCGTTGAATGTTCTTATTTACGATGGAGTTTAATTCTGACGTATCAATAGAACTGTATTTTTCGGCGACCCAAGTAGATAACTTTTTTAAAATCTTAAAGTAATCGCTCTTTAATAATTCAACAAATACTTTAGTTAAGCTGTTTGATTGGTAATATACACCTGAATCCTGATATACGATTTCAATTAACCCTCTACTTACTAATAAATCTAACCCTTCAGAAATCAGTTTCCGTTTAATGATAATTTCAGAACCCCTTAAAGGTAATGATGGGTGCAAATTCATTTGTTCACTATCAACATCATTCGCATGGACGATAAAGTAATCAAAAATGACTAACCTATCTAAATCATACGTATTATTTGAATCCTGGCTTAATAATACAAGAATTCTTAATGCAACTTCTAAATTTGAATTAAATAATAGAAAGTCATCAGGAATTTTGATATCCCTACTCATTTTTTCTCACCCATTCGATTAAGCCGTCATTCGCAAGATGATGGCAAATTCCATGTCTATCGTCATCCTCCACTACTGAAATTAGAGGATTTCCCGATAACTGTAGACTTCTTGCTGTTTTTGTTACCTCTTTTACCCTTGCAAAGCCACTTGGAAAATCCGATTCAACAGTATCGATAACTCCCATATATACTGAACTTTTCAATTTAGCAAATGCATCCGCACCTTCTGGTAATGTATCTCGTTCAAAAGATGAAAGTGACTGAGCCTTGTGGTAATGGATTCTTTCACGTTGAAAATGATTTTTATAAATATTGTAACTTGTTAATTCGTCAGTATTATTAAAAGTTACTCCCTTATCTTCGCTGTACGCTTCTAATAATTTTGTTACATAAGTCAACTCGGACTCTTGAATTTCATCAGGAGTAATCGCTTGTTCCCGAAATTTATTAAATCCACCGCCAAATCTCGGTACATAATAAGGAGTCTTTCTGTGTTGTTCAATTACTTCAAGAGGATCAAGAAATCCTACTATCTTGAAATCAAAATTCTCCACATATTCTTTAAACTCCTCTGTTAGTTCCACAATTTCAGTATCGGTTATCTTATTTTTACAATGTTTTTCCCAATTTTGAATAAGGTTGTTTTTTAGTAGCTCAGGATTTAGAATATAGGATTTAAGCAACGGACCGACACCTTTCGAAGTCGCGAATATATATTTTTGTGGTACAGTGAATTCTCTCTGAAATGTGTAATAGCAAAGTTTTCCGAACTCAACCCAAACATCGCTCGGTGTTAAAGGATGATCATAATGCTTACACTGATAGCAATCCCACTTTTGCCCAGAGTCGTCATGAAGAGCTACGACATCTCTTCCTTTATCTCCTGCACCTGCGTTACGATATACTTTTTTATAACCGACTATTTCAAGTAAATATCCTGTTGCCCATTCTTGAATAAACCTTTCAAAATCTGCATCAGAAAATAAAGTTAATAACTCAATTGCAGGAATAGTTATAGCCATTCCATAGAGGATCTGTTGATTAGTTAAACTTTGAACGTTTGGTTTACTTATTTCACTTAGCTCTTCCATGTTATGTTCCCCTATATAGCCCCGATTCTTATTTATCCAACTTATTTCGACAGGTTTCCTAAATATTCCTCCTTCTGTGTCAATCCATTTCCCATCAGATAATCAATTTTGTATCGAGGCTTTAACCCCTTCTCCATATATTCCGAAAAGTATCCTTTACGGGAATTTTCCGCTTAAATCAAACAAGAGTCTATACACGATGGCATCGCTTGAGCAATGCTCTGAGTCGAGGTTACAATGAAGAGTGGAATTGAATTAATATTCTTCTATAATATCAATTCAACTGGAGGTGTACCGTGAAGAAAGCCGTTTATCGTTTTATTGTCAAAGCTCATCCTAATCAAAATCACAAGAAATATTATCCTTGGAACTTAGCAGATATATGTTTACTAATTGGGGAAGATGAGAAAGAAACTGCACTTTCAAAAGCAGTAGACAAACTTCAGCGTGAAAATTGGTTTCAAATATCAGAAATGCACAAGGATATTTTAATTGAAGAAAGAGTTATTGCATTGGGTGGGGAACTATTAGAACAATATTATAGAGCAAAGCAGGGCGAAATTATATTTCTTGTCCGCACTGAGAATTGGATCGGTTTTAAAGATAGCCCTCCAATTTTAGTTCCAAAATTAACCGAAGAATTTATGGACAAAGTCATTCTAAGAGCAGGGGGTAAAAGGCTCGATTATATAAGCAAAGAAATGAAAAAAAATGCCGATTATATCATTGGAGATTATATTTTCGAGTTAAAAATCCTTGAAGAAGAACGCTTATTTAACGAATCAGTCAAAACTAAATTAGCTGATTTATTGGGTAATCCAGAAACTAAGAATGTTTCGCTAAACCATCAAGATATTCCAGCAGACAAATATAATTTATACCTGAATATTTTCCGTAAGCCAATTCAAGATGCTATTAAATCTGCTTCAAAGCAAATAAAGTCAACCAAAGAAATCCTAAATAATGATAAGTTAAAAGGTGGCATTATATTTATAAATAACGGAACTACCAGCACGCCACCAGAAGTATTTATAGAGTGTGTAAACAGATCTATCAAAAATAATACGTCTCAAATTGACACAAATATTACAATTTGCAATTGGCTTGAAACCAACGGATTTGATTCTTATTTCATGTACCAGAAACATCCATCCGAACCGATCGGCATACAACAAATCATTGCTGAGGCATTCGATAATGAAATGGACGCTTTTATGAATCATTGGGGGAGATCTGGTTTCCCTCAAACAGAAGAAATGTTAGAACCACTATTCAATATCTCATATGAGAAATACGGAATTGTATTTACTCGATATGGCTCTTATTAACTTCAAGATCCCCTAATCCCCTTTGCATAGTCAAAAGCCTATGGAACGTAACTTCCATAGGCTTTTAGCAATTACACTAAGATTTTTTTGGGGGAGTTGAGAGAATTTCAAGCAAATATTCCTCTGGAATTTGAATAACTCCAGCCGTCAACTTAACCTTGTTTAAAGTTAGTGGTTCATTGTTCGATTTTAATTCTTTGATCGCCCACGTTTGGAACGCTTCAGCATTTTCTACAACCAGCTCAAGATATGTTCTGATACGTGGAAATTTCTTCAAATGCTTGGGCAATAGGCATTTCCTACCTATGATTTCTTGTACAATGGTTGGGGCAATCGTCAACCAGATTCCAGCCTTTGAGCAGTTAAAGATAGTTTTTTTTATTCAGGGACGGTAAATATAAAATTGGATGGGAAATAATAGTTAATTAAAAAGAAGCACTATTGATGTTTTGATACCTCTCTATTTTTTTAGAAGTGTCCATGCCCTTTTCTTCCTTTCATCGCTAAATACTTACCTAAAACAGAATTGGGTGGATTAGCTACGGTTCCTAATTTTGATTCCATAATTTCTTCTTCAAGATAGTTTCTAAATGGATTAATTTTAGTTTCAATTAAAATGATTTTTTCAATCATTTCCATTTCTGAGATCACGGAATTCTCATCGAAATTATCCCTTAATGGATATAATTTGATTTGTTTTCTTCTCTCAATCTTATAAGTTTCAATTACTCTCTTTATAGAAACATTTATCGCTGTTGAAAGTTCTCTTACCGTAACCCAAAAATGACTATCATTAATCAATTCTCTTGCTTTCATTGGATTTACTACTCTTCTTTTTAACGCATTTGTTTTTTCATACAAAGCTGATGATCTATCATATTTTTCATATATTATTCTCCCGACAATACGTTCACCTGCAATTAATGTGGCTTCCAAATCCAAATTATTTTCTTTCGCAACATCTTCAATGCTAATCCAACTTTTGATTTCAGAAACTGACTCTCGTACATTTGACTTAAATAATAAATCATTCTCATCCCAAATAGTTGAAGGAACTGGACATTTAATTCTTGCAATATCCAATGGAACATTATTATCCCTTGTAGCTAAAGTAAGTTGTTCATTGTAGAATTTAAACTTGCCTAAAACTTCTAACAGAATATTTTCATAGTCCGCGTTTAAATAAGTAGAGTTAGTAACGGTCATATGTGTATAAGCCATATCGTTCAATTCATATAATTTATGTATATAATAATTCATATTATTCACTTCATAACCATGCTTCTTGCAAAATTCCAAAAGAGTAACAACACCAGGGTGTTTAAATTCTCCCCAATTAGGATATGGTTTCCCTTCAGACTTTTCTTTTGCTATAAATTCTGATCTTAATTTTTCTACATATTGATCAATACCCTCTACTATTTCTTTTAAACTTTTCATATATCCCCCTAAAATCGTAAAGAATTTTCATTAACATCTTTCAGGGTATCGTATTTTCCTTCTAAAAAACAATTCCCCATCTGACCATCTCCTCAAAAAACTTCCGAAAAGACACGTTTTCTCCATAAATAACTCTGTCATTATTGGTTCGACACCTGGTAATAAAGTCCTGCTTTTCTCATAGGACTTAGGGGATAAAGCAAAGTTTAATATATAGCAAGAGAAAAGCCGAGTGAAAATCAGGGGAAAACCCTGAGGATCGGTCGGCTCAGTGGCAAACTTATTTTGATGAGTGGATTGTCATGAGTAGATGATGAGGCAGACTTCCTGCTCCACATTTGCAAGGTACATTTCCACGTTTTCCTACGCCGATATCAACCCGTTCAAAAACTTCAATGTACGGTTTTGCTTGAAGAACTTGCTCTATTCGGCTCTATTCGGTTTATTAAACTTAATGTAAATAGTTCAGTTGTAAAATCAATCATCATTCCACCATCACGAAACAACGCATTCATTCAATGGGAGGCTTGTTCCTTAATATATTGGCTATATTAATTTTTATTGTTGATTTTTTATTAAGCAAACGGATATGTTTGAGCAACAAAATAAGATGATTGTTCGTCATATCTATAGGACGCAAAGTTCACTTCGGAAAATACCAATCATAATTGCGGTTCCAGATTAGTAAAAATGTGGTAGGATGTAAAAGTTGGCTTTGCAAAGACAATTTAAATAAAAAATGGAAAGGGATTGGATGGTATGAGTAAAAGATTTAAATGGTTTATAGGAGGAGCATTATTAGTTGTTGCATTTACTGTATTTGTATTTTCATATGGTAATATTTCAACAAATGCTTCACAAGCACCCGATAAAGAGATTGAGAAAACATTAAAGAGTTTTTTCAAGTCGATTGATGACAAAAATGTTGAAAATATGATTGATAACACAATTGATATCAGATTTTCGGATGACGATATCCGCAAAACTGAGTACACCGAGCTTTTAAGCACTGACAAAGTAAAATTAAACGATATTGTATCTATTGATAAAATAGATGACAATAACTACTCTGTTACTGCAAATATTAACACTAAAGATAACGGCGACATTACCCAGGAATTTCCTGTGACTTTGGATGAGGGCAAATGGAAGATTATTATTGGGCAAGACATCCTTCCAAACAATTAAATTATACTAATTACGAATGAGGGGCTATTAAATAGAATGAAGAAAAAGATGATGACTCTAATGGCGGCTACAATTTTAACGTTAACAATGGGGCAAAATGTGTTTGCAGGTACAAGTGTAGACTTCTATGAGTTTACAATTAACAATTCAGGAAACTACGTTTACGGGGAGTTTTTCACTAATAATAATAGCACTCCAAGTATTAGTGGATGGCAAGATGGAGCTTGCAATAATAATACACTCGTTGAATACGCATTGGTGAAAAAAGGAATCCTTGGAGACACTAAGTATGCTGGACCTACAGCAATTCCTTATGATCGAATAACCAACTGGTATACCCAACAATGGTACTCCGTCAATACGAACACACAGATGCAGATCAGGATTCAAAACAAGGCGGACAGTTGTTCTACTTCTGGTGCAGGCAATGTTTACAACTAAATAATATAATTACGATTAGGTCAACCTGAGATTTTGGGTTGACCTTTTTTACTTAGCGTCAAATGACGGCTTTATCCGAGAGACCGATATCATTAAAGTCTGGATTACACAAGTAGCCGCTTATCTGTAATTAGAAATGAATTGTACCTCTGAGAGTAAGACCATCCTATCCTTAATTTCTAAATGAATAAATTCTCTAATATCATCTCTGTTATTCAAACTAACCTCCCTGCTTGAAGAATAAATGTTATTGTAAGAAAAGTTAGTGATTATATTATTTTCTTTAAATAATGCCCATATTTCCCCTTTTCTCACCGCTTGAAATTCTCCTTCAATACAAATTTATTGGCTGTAACCGATATCTAATCACATGATGATTATAGATAGATTACATCCGTAATCAATTCCCCCTTTAAAAACTCATCCCATAAATCCTATTACTTTGTAGAAACATAAAAATAACTGTCCCCAAATCCCCCTCCCTCCAACACGTCCCAATCCCTTACCCCACGCCGCCTCACCGCCAATTCCGAGATAATAATTAGTGTCCGCCCATGTGAGGTTTAACAAGCTGAAAACTGGAAGAAAACTGGTTCAATTGTGAACGAAAACGAATAATAATTAGTGTCCAGAAAGGCAGGGTGAAGGGCAGGAATAGATCGGAAAATTGGGATAGGGATCGGGGCAAAGATAGAGGAATGCTTGAGTAAAAAAACGAGAAATGCCTTGTTGGGACTGGGTTCTTGCTTGAGTAAAGCATCGGGGAAGGGCTTAAAAGAGCAGAGAAAAAGACTGGAGAAATGGTTGGGGAAATCGGCAACCAGGTTCCAGCCTTTGGTGGTTTGGGGGCAGTTAATTTTAGTCAGAGAAGTTAAATTTGAAAATTGACAGGAATTATTTATTTGTTAAAATCTCTCTGCCTCAAGCTCTCATAAAGAAGCACCGTAGCCGCCATTGCGACGTTTAACGATTCCGCTTGACCCTTCATCGGGATAATGACCGTTTCATCCATGAATTCACGGACAGCAGGCGAGAGCCCCTCCGATTCGCTTCCCATAAGCAGCCATGTCGCTTGCGTCCAATCATAGCTGTAGCAAGTATGCTTGGCCTGCAGACTCGTGCCGACCAGCTTCATGCCTTTTGCTTTTGCTTGCGGGAGCAGCTCCTTCAGATCGGCTTCGATAATAGGCAAATGGAACACCGAGCCCATAGTTGACCTTACGGTCTTCGGATTGTAAAGATCAACGCAGCCCTTGCCGAGTATCACAGCATCCGCTCCAACAGCGTCGGCACTGCGGATGATGGTGCCTGCATTACCGGGATCGCGCACAGCGTCAAGCACGACCACGAGACCGTTTTTGCGGAATATAGCCGAATGATCAACCGTGAGCTTTGACAATACGGCAAATACCGGAGGCGGGGTATCCGTCCCTGTGCATTTTGCCATCACGGGGCGCGATGCTTGTACCCACTCTAATCCGAGCGTTGCCGCCGAATCGTTTGTTTCCCGCTCAAGCTTAAGCTCGGCGGGAATGCCGCGATCGGAATCGTATACGATTGTTTTTACATCGGCGTTACCCCGAAGCGCTTCCAGCACGAGATGGACGCCCTCAATAAGAAACTGACCGTTCCGATCGCGATTTTTTTTGTCCAGCAGCGATGCCCACTGCTTTACCTTGTCGTTTTGAACAGATGAGAGCAATGGATCAAAATTTTCATTCATAGTTAGCTTTAACCTTCCGAATATGCGATTTCTAAATTGGTTAGATCTGAGTTTTTGCCAACGATAACTAGGATATCGTCCTTTTCGATCAAGTCATCCGCATAAGGGGCAATGTTCATTGCGGTACCCTTTTTAATGGCCATGACATTGCATTTATACTTCGCCCTGATATCGAGCTGCTTCAAGCTTTGTCCAATCATCGGTCCGGGAGCTTTGATTTCAATGATGCTGTAGTCATCGGAAATCTCGATGTAGTCGAGAATATTTGGCGATACGAGATGATGCGCAACCCGAAGTCCCATATCCCTTTCCGGGAAAACAACCTTGTCTGCTCCGATTTTGCTGACAACCTTGCCATGGAGCTCGTTCTGCGCTTTGACAATGAGTGTTTTCACGCCTAAATCTTTTAGAATAAGCGTCGTCAAAATACTGGATTGAATATCTTGTCCAATCGCAACAACGACAACGTCAAAATTTCGAATACCTAACGCCTTAAGCGCATCTTCATCCGTGGAATCTGCGGATACCGCATGCGTGACCGTATTCACGACTTCTTGGATGCGGTGCTCATTCGAATCGATCGCCAGCACCTCAAAGCCCATATCCGTCAACGCTTTCGCAATGCTTGAACCAAAGCGTCCCATTCCAATTACCGCGTATTGTTTCTTAGCCATCTTACAAAATCCTCCTAACCGGATGATTACTGCAGTTATCTAAATAGTATACCATAGCATGCACATTCGGATGAAAACGGCAGGCGATGGACATAGTAATTAAGTAAAATCGAATGCGCCAGGAGGTTATTTTGTATGGAAGTTATTGATTTGCGTCAGGCGATCGTTAGGCGTGTGCAGGATAATTCAGCGAAAGAGCTATCGGAAGTCATTGAAGACTCCATTGGTGCCGACGAACGCGCTTTGCCCGGTCTTGGCGTTCTGTTCGAGATGATTTGGCAGCAATCCTCGGAGCCGGAGCAAGGGCAAATGGTCGAACACCTCTACAAGCATCTTCATCATAACGAAAACGCAAATCCGTCTCAATAACGCACGGCCGAAGCATAAACAACTTGGCCGCCAACGATCGTATGCGTTACCCAAGGCAGGCCTTCATAACGATCTACGATGATGAGGTCAGCTGCTTTGCCCTGCTCGATGGAACCAAGCTCATCCCCTGCGCCTAAAGCTTTTGCAGGATGAAGGGATGCCATTCTTACGGCGGCTGGCAGAGCAGCAACCCCTTGTTCGGCAAGCTTGAACACCGCGGTAAGCATCGAGGACGGATGGTAATCGGAGCATAAAATGTCCGCGGCGCCTGCAGCAATCGCATCGGCTGCCTTTAAGTTTTTATCATGCGACGCGCCGCGCACGACATTCGGAGCGCCTACGCAAACATGCAATCCCCGATCGGCAGCATGCCTCGCGGTATCTAGGTTAATCGGGAATTCACATACGGAAACGCCGTAGCCGATCGACTCTTCTACTTTTTGCGCAGAATCATCGTCATGCGACGCAATAGCAACGCCTTGCTTAGCGGCAAGTCCGCTCAATTCTTGCAGCTGTTCAACATTCACTTGCTCTCTCCGCTGAATCAAATCCTCGACGATAACACGAACCTCATCCATGCTTACACCTTGGTTTTTCATTACATAACGTTCAAAAGAACCCGGCTCCCGGTATTGTCCTTGCCCTGGCGAATGGTCCATAAACGACAAATAATCAATTGCTTTCTCATTCAGAAAACGCTTCACGATAGGCATGCCTGCCAAATGTGATACCTCATAGCGCAAATGAATGCGGTTCCGAATAACGGATCGCTTGCTCCGATAGTCGTTGATATGCTCAACCATTCCCGTCAGCAAATGATCGCCGCGCAAGCTTAGTCCTACGCCTAGCGATAAGGAATGATACATCGTCGTGATCCCGTGAACGGGCAGCTTTCTCTCAAACTCCATCAAAGCCATATCCAGCGGAAATAACGTCCCCGGCCGCGGCTGCACTTCCTTCTCGATCGCATCGCAGTGGATATCGATAAGGCCAGGCATGATGTATTGCCCTTCCGCATCGATAACAGCTGCGCCAGAATGCTGTTTAAGCCAGCTGCCGATTGCCGATTTGCCAAGCAAAACAGCATCGATTCGCCCCTCTACTGCAGCTACGGCGCCCTCCGCGATTTGATTTGGCAATACAACCTTCCCATTCGTAATGAGCAATGGCTTCCTATGCGAACGCAAGCGATCATCCATTGGTTTGGTCGTCCCCTTACCCTATAGTTATAGTAATAAGCTTACCATAATCCCCCTATGAAAATCATCCTGCCGGACCGGTATCTGACCTATCTTGCTAAGCCGAACCTCAACCGCCAAAAACGAAAAAAAGCCGCAGGAAATAACGCTCCCACGGCTAATTTTGTTGAGGATTTCCTTAAAATTAATCCTCTTGCGGAATAAATTTATAAATATCGCCTGTTTCAAAAGAATCGATCAATCGATCCAGCCAGCGATAGTATTTTAATGCTTCATCAATCTTCTGGGTGTCGTTCTCAAGTACGTCCAGAAACGCCAGATCGTTTTCATATTGCTGCTTCAATGCATCAATTTCCTTCATCGAACGGTTCAAGGCGCTCATGTTTTGCTCGACAGCCTTTCTCCATTTAATAGAGAAGAAATCGGCAAAATTCTGATGCCAATTCGGCTCGACCTCGTACAAATCTTTTCTGGAGCCTTTGCCCCACACTTTATTTATCATTTTCAAGTCATGCAGCGTTCGCATGCCCGTACTCATCGACGTCTTGCTCATGCCCATTGTCTGGCTCATTTCATCTAATGTAACCGGCTCGCGATTGAAATACATATTTCCGTATAAATGACCGATTGATAATGTGATCCCGTACAAGTCCATGTTTTCCCCGATTGATTCGATGACGCGGCGGCGCGTATTTTGCAGCTTTGCTAGCTGCTCTTCAGTTAATGCTGCAAGTTCTTTCATATCGTTCCTCCTGAGGAGTGTCGTGCCCCCTATCATTCTTACATCATTTATTGTAATCAAATGGCTGTCCATATGTAAAGAAAGCGTTTGGGATGAAAAAGGGAGTTATCAAGAGTATACAGTATGTAAAGTACGTAAAGTTATAACTGTACAAAGTATACAGTGTCTCACGGCTTTTGACCATTACAAAGATAACCAACTAAACTTATGGGAGTCGAAATATTCCGCAAGGGGGCACAACATGGCGATTATAGAAGCCAAGAGGCTAACCAAAATTTTCGGAGCCGATCCGAAAAAGGCGATCCCGCTGCTGGATAAAGGATGGTCTAAAGAGAAAATTTTTGCAGAAACGAAGCTTACCGTCGGGGTTAACCAGGCAAGCTTCTCCATTGAGGCAGGACAAATATTTGTCATCATGGGCTTGTCCGGCAGCGGCAAGTCGACACTCGTGCGCTTGCTCAATCGATTGATCGAGCCTACCAACGGCCAAGTGCTGTTTAACGGTACGGATGTGCTGCGCATGTCTCCCGAGCAGCTCCGGCAGTTCAGGAGAAAAAATGTAGGGATGGTATTCCAGAAGTTCGCGCTGTTTCCGCATCGCACCGTTATTCAAAATATTGAGTACGGTCTAGAGGTACAGGGCATCGACAAAAAGAAACGAAAAGAGATGGCGATGGATTCGCTTGAACTGGTCGGATTAAAGGGCTGGGAAAACAGCTACCCCGATCAGCTAAGCGGCGGCATGCAGCAGCGTGTCGGTCTGGCGAGAGGGCTTGCCAACGATCCCGATGTTCTTCTGATGGACGAAGCGTTCAGCGCGCTTGATCCGCTTATCCGCAAGGATATGCAGGATGAGCTTCTTGAACTTCAGTCCAAAATGAAAAAGACTATCGTCTTCATCACGCATGACTTAAATGAGGCGCTTCGAATCGGCGATCAAATTGCCTTGATGAAGGACGGCAGTATCGTGCAAATCGGTTCGCCCGAGGAAATATTGATGCAGCCAGCCAACAAATATGTTGAACGTTTTGTTGAGGATGTTGATTTGTCCAAGGTGCTCACCGCCTCGCATGTCATGGTTAAACCCGAGACGATTACGATCGAGAAGGGTCCGCGCGTTGCGCTGCAATTTATGCGGGACCGCGGTGTTTCAAGTCTTTATGTCGTAGATAAAGGCATGCGGCTGCTCGGCGTAATAACTGCCGAGGACGCGGCTAACGCGATAAAAAACGGCTTGAAGCTGGAAGAGGCCATGGAGCGTGAAGCACCCTCCGCAACACCGGATACTTTGCTTAACGAATTGTTTGAATTAATGAGTCAATCTAAATTCCCTGTATCCATTATTGACAATAACAGCCGCCTAAAAGGCATTGTCATTAAAGGCGCGGTTTTAGCCGCACTTTCCGGAAATTCTGTATTAGAGGCAGGTGAGCGTATTGAATCTGCCTAAAATCCCTTTAGCTGACTGGATCGAATGGGTAGAGGCTTGGCTGGAAGCCCATCTGGATCCCTTCTTTCAATTTATTCGCATCGTCGTTGGCGAAACCGTAAACGGCTTGGATACCATGCTTAACTGGTTTCCCGCGCTCGTTCTTATATTAATATTTACAATTATCGCTTGGTTTATCGGTAAGTGGAAAATGGCTTTGTTTACGCTCATCGGACTGCTCATTATCGAAAATCTCGGCTTATGGAGCCAAACGATGCAGACACTCGCTCTCGTTTTGACTGCAGCCTTCATATCCGTGCTGATTGGCGTTCCAGCAGGTATTTTATGCGCCCGCCATACAAGCGTGCAAAAAATCATTACGCCGGTGCTTGATTTCATGCAGACGATGCCGGCCTTCGTGTATTTGCTGCCTGCCGTAACCTTCTTCTCGCTCGGGGTGGTGCCAGGCGTGATCTCTTCGATCATATTCGCGATTCCGCCAACGATCAGACTGACGAATCTCGGTATTCGCCAAGTCCCGGAAGAATTAGTTGAAGCGGCAGATGCTTTTGGTTCAACGCCGTCTCAGAAGCTGTTCAAGCTGCAGCTTCCGATCGCCATGCCAACTATTATGGCAGGCATCAATCAGACGATTATGCTGTCGCTTTCGATGGTCGTAATTGCCTCGATGATCGGTGCGCAAGGCGTAGGCGCCTATGTTTACCGCGCTGTTACGCAGGGCAATACCGGAGTCGGCTTTGAAGCCGGTCTCGCAATCGTAATCCTAGCCATTATATTGGACCGTCTGACCCAGCAGGTCATTCGCAAGAGCAAGACAACCTAAAACATTAAATGAACAAAACCTTTCTTTAAACCTATACTTTTCATGCAAAACTTGAAGGAGTGATTTTTTGAAGTTTAATCGAATAAGCGTAATTGTTGCAGCTGTTATGGTCATGGCACTGGTGGCGGGTTGTTCCGCTTCCAGCGGGAATAGCAAGAAAAAAGTGACACTGGCCTATGTGTCTTGGGATTCGGAGATCGCGAGCACCTATGTGGTCAAAGAAGTGCTTGAACAAAAGCTGAACTACGAGGTCGAGCTCATGCAGGTAGATGCTGGCCCGATGTGGGCCGGCATTTCCGATGGCAGCGCGGACGCGATGGTAGCTGCGTGGCTGCCAACGACGCATGCTTCCTACGTGTCGAAATATAACGGAAAATACGAAGATCTTGGACCAAACCTTGAGGGTACAAAAGTCGGTCTGGTTGTGCCTCAATATATGGACATTAACAGTATAGATGAACTAACCGATGCCGTAGGCAATACCGTAGATCACACGATAATCGGCATAGAGCCCGGAGCTGGCCTAATGATGTCGACAGAAAAAGTACTCGATGAATATAAGCTTCGTGATAAATGGACGCTGCTTGAAAGCTCCTCTGCTGCAATGACGCAGCAGCTCGAGAAGGCCTATGCCAATAAAGAACCGATTGTGGTTACCGGCTGGACGCCCCATTGGATGTTCGCCAAGATGGATCTGAAATATTTGGAGGATCCTAAAAACGTTTATGGCGGAGACGAGCAGATTCACACGATTGCCCGTAAAGGCCTAAAAGAGGATCAACCGGAGGCTTTCACTTTCCTGGATCAGTTTAATTGGACACCGGATGACATGGCCGCTGTGATGATTCAGATTCAAGAAGGCGAAACGCCTGAGGCTGCTGCCAAAGCATGGGTAGAGCAAAACGCCGACAAGGTTGACGCTTGGGTAAAAAAATAACTATAAAAGCAAAAAAGCAGAGCGGCATCCGCTCTGCTTTTTTTTTGCTGTTTAATCAAGTTTTCAAAAAACTTTCAGAAATTAATCTAAGCAATAGGGCTGTAAGCCCAGCGGCAGCGGCGCCGGACGCTCGCAGGTGCTTTTCATAACATAATGCACGCCTTGCTCGGATGCGTCATGGAAGCCATGCATTGCCTCAAGCACATGATAGGCAAGCTCGCCATTCGCGCGGTGCTTGCGGCCGGTCTGAATCGCCTTCGCCATATCGGCAGCGCCTACGCCGCGGGCGTTTTCCGTGTAGCCGTAAGCGAGCGGAATGTCCGACCATTCATTTGAGCCTGCGCGGGTAAGCTTGATTTGGCCGTTGAAATTGTTCGGATCCGGGACGAGCAATGTGCCCGTGCTTCCATAAACCTCGATGCGAGGGAGCATGGAGCCGCCTTTGACATCAAAGCTTGTAAGCAGCGTACCAATTGGACCGGACGCAAAATCCATAACGCCCGCAATGTGAGTCGGCACCTCTACCTTAACCTGCTGTCCGAATTTCGGCTTGCTCGTAATGGTTCTCTCCGGGTAGGAGATCCGTGCCGATCCGGTAACCCGGGTAATGGGCCCCAGCATTGCAACGAGCGCCGTTAAATAATAAGGTCCCATATCAAACATAGGGCCGCCGCCCTTTTGATAATAAAATTCAGGTGCCGGATGCCAGGATTCATGGCCGCCTCCCACCATGAACGCGGTCGCTCCGATTGGCGTACCGATCCAGCCGTCTTCAATCAGCTTGATGCTCGTCTGAATGCCGCCGCCTAGGAACGTATCCGGCGCGCTTCCCACGTAAAGGCCTTTTCTCTCAGCGAGCTGGAGCACTTCCTGTGCTTCCTCGCGTGTTACGGCAAATGGTTTCTCGACATATACATGCTTGCCAGCTTCAAGCGCACGCAGACAAACGGAAGCATGGGCTTGCGGAATGGTCAAATTGATAATCATTTGAATTTCAGGATCAGCAAGCAGCTCTTCTACGGAGCAGCCGCGAACGCCGAACTCCTCGCCCCGCGCTTTTGCCCGATCCACATCTAAATCGGCGCAAGCCACAACCTGAAGCGCATCGAAGCGATTCCCGTTTTCAAAATAAATGCCGCTAATATTGCCTGTTCCAATAATGCCTGCTTTAATTTTCTCCATTATCGTCCGTCCCTCGTCCCATATCCTAGTTTATGATAACCATGAAACCATTATTTAAAGCTGGTTGTCTGCCATGCCGCTGTATGCTCCTGCCGTCGTTCCCGCTTCCAGCGCTTTAGCCTTGCCTTCCGCACACCAGAGGAAGCCGCGGCGCATAAGTTCCTTCACCGTAGGGATATCTATGATGTTCGCCTGATGGCCGAGTGAGTTGTAATATACCCGGCCTACGCCCCAGCGCTTCGTCCATGCAACCGGCATATCGACAGCCTTGTTAAGCGAGTGCGGCCCGGGAGTCAGCGGGAACCGCGTCGTTGCAAGCACTTCCACCGCAGGGTCCACATGCAAATAATACTGCTCGGAGCTAACGGTAAAATCCTCGATGCCATCCGTAAGCGGGCTTGATGAATTATTAATATTAACCGTATATTCCACGCCGTCATTACCCGGATGAGCCACCCATTGGCCGCCGGTCATAAATTGCCAATCTACGTTTTCACGGAACGCATCGCACATGCCGCCATGGCAGCCTGCCAAGCCGACGCCGCTTTGGACAGCTGCCGAAACATTATCCACCAGCTTCTGTTCAATGCGGGCCATGGTCCAGACCGGTACGATCAAGTCGAGCCCCTTCAGCTTCTCTGCATCTGCGAAAGCTTCAAGCGTATCCGATACCTCAACTTCGAAATCTTCAGCTGCGAGCACCCCGCGAAAAATTTCAGCGACCTCTTTTGGCTGATGTCCATCCCAGCCGCCCCATACGATTAATGCTTTTTTCATTGGACTTTCCCTGCCTCCCTTTGCTATAAATCTTCATGCTTCTTTCTTACGACAACTCGCTTATGGCAACCCAGCGGCGCTCTGCAATCGAACGGTCTACTGCCTCAAGCACCTCTTGGCATTTCACGCCGTCCACAAAGTTCGGCACGGGCTGGCGATCCTCGGCAAAAGCTTGCATGAGCTCATGCACTTCATGCGTGAACGTATGCTCGTAGCCGATCGTGTGGCCTGCAGGCCACCATGCATCCATGTAAGCATGCGACGGATCGGTCGCCAACACGCGGCGGAAGCCCTGTACATCCTCGGCATCGTCCGTAAAATAAACCTGCAGCTCATTCATCCGCTCAAAATCAAATTTCACGCTTCCTTTGCTGCCGTTTATTTCGAAAGCGTTCGTACAGCGGTGGCCTGCCGCAAAGCGCGTAGCCTCGAAGCTGCCCAACGCGCCATTAGCGAAGCGCGTCATGAACACTGTTGCGTCATCGACGGTTACCTCGCCTTTTGGCCCGCCTTCGCTGCCTTTGGCGCTGAGACCCGTCATGGCGGAAGCAATCGGCCGCTCTTTAATAAACGTTTCGCTCATCCCGATCACCTCGTCAAACTCGCCTACAAGGAATCGCGCCATATCGATGAGATGCGCGCCCAAGTCTCCGTGTGAGCCTGAGCCCGCGATCTCTTTCTGCAGGCGCCAAACGAGCGGGAAGCTTGGATCAATAATCCAATCCTGCAGGAATACAGCGCGGAAATGATAGATTTCGCCGAGACGGCCATCGGAGACAAGCTTTTTGGCAAGCTGGACCGCAGGCGCGAACCGGTAGTTAAAGCCGACCATGTGCTTTATGCCGGCCTTTTCTGCCGCTTCAAGCATTTCGCGGGAATCCTCAAGCGTCAAAGCCAGCGGCTTCTCGCAAAAGATATGCTTGCCTGCTTCAGCCGCCGCAAGCGCAATAGCCTTGTGCGCATCGCTCGGCGCGTTGATATCGATCAAATCGATGTCATCGCGTTTAACGAGCTCCTTCCAATCGGTCTCCGAGCTCTGCCAGCCAAACTGCGCTCTGGCTTGCTCTAATCCCTCCGGATCACGTCCGCAGATCGCCGTCATTTCCGGTTTAATTGCATCCGGAAAAAACATCGGAAGCGCGCGGTAAGCATTGCTGTGCGCTTTACCCATAAACTTGTAGCCAACCATGCCAACTTTTACTTTATCCATTTAAAAACCGCCTCTCTTAAGCGTAAACGGCCTCCGCGTCAATAAGCGCCTATGTCCGTTCCGCGATATAAATAGGTTGATGCACCCGGATTTCCCTAAGCTATGCCCTTCTTTAGCTGCCCGAGGTTTCCCTTATTACTAAGCCTACCGGCAGTAAGTATTGCACAGGCTCCTCCGCTTCTTCCGTCTGCTTCTGATCGAGCAGTCTCGCGGCCGCCAGCTTGCCCATTTCGTAAAATGGAACAGCGACTGTACTCAGCTGCGGACTGATGATGCGCGAGCCGTCTGAATCATCGTAGCCGACCAACGAATAATGCTGCGAAGCCTCAAGTCCCCGCTCCCGCAGCCCTTGCATCAAACCGATTGCCATACGGTCATTCGCAGCGAATACCGCATCTACGTTGCCCGCGTTAATTTGCATCGCCAGCTGCTCAGCCAGCTCATAGCCGCTCTTGCGGCTGTAATTTCCTGCGTAAACCAACTGCTGATCATACGGAATGCCGGCTTCCTCCAGCGCGTTCCGATAGCCCTCAAGCCTGTCTGTACTATTTGAATATTGCATTGGACCATTGATGAACGCGACTCTGCGGCGGCCCTGGGCAAGCAAATGCCGTACGGCATCCTTGCTGCCGGATACGTGGTCCGCGTCAACCGTCGTATAAGCTCCCTCATCATACCGCTGATTGACAAGACAAAAGGGAAAGCCGCCTTCTTTGAGCTCCGCCAAAGCAACTCTCTCTTCCGGCACGTCCTGCGAGCCGAGTACGATGCACGCATCGATCTTCTGCGTTCGAAAAAGCTTGGCGTAATCCCGCGCACCGTCCGGCTCTCTGAAAATAAGCAGCAGATCGTAGCCGCAGCGCTTCGCCGTTTCACCGATTCCGCTTAATATTTCGGAGAAATAATAAGTGGAGAATAAGTGAACCTTAGGCACGAAGGGCAATATAACACCGATATTGCCGCTTCTTCGCCTTGCGAATTGCTGCGCAAGCGCATTCGGCACATAACCTAACTCAGCGGCAGCACGCAATACCCGCTCACGCGTTTCCTCTTTTAATGGACCGACGTTGTTTAACACTCTTGACACGGTTGCCTCAGACACACCTGCCAGCTTCGCGACTTCTTTCCTGCTAATGATCGATTGCCTCCTGAAAAATGCTTATGTGCTGCATAAAATGATAAGAAGAATGATAAAAAAACCTTTTAATGTACACGCGTACATTATGGCATGAAAACGTTTCATCGTCAATCATCTTTTCGAAGCAATTTGATCGTGTCGAATGATGGCAACGCAAAAAAACGATCCGGCCCGCGGAAGCCGCAAGCCAAATCGTTTTAATAGTCCCGCACGTTTCTATTTCTTGGCGATTTCATTTATCCATTCAAATACAGCCGACAAGGCATTCGCTTCCTGGCTCATATTCATTCTATCGATATACTCCGTTCGGTTATTATGCAGGCGCTCCACGCTTTCTACCAGCGTGCCTGCAGTCAGTTTTTCTTCATAGAGAATATCGGCGTAGCCCGATTTCTCGAAGGACTGGGCGTTCAAAATTTGATCGCCTCGGCTTTGTTCCTTTGTTAGCGGAATAAGCAGCATCGGCTTTTTCAAAGACAAAAATTCGAAGATCGAATTGGAGCCTGCACGCGAAATGACAAGATCGGTCATGGCCAGCACATCCGGCAGCTGCTCGTTTACGTATTCGAACTGCTTATAGCCAGGCATTGCAATCGAGGGATCCACTTGGTTTTTGCCGCATAGATGAACGACTTGGAATTGTTTCGTTAGGCTCGTCAAAGCCTGCCTCACCGTTTGGTTGATTTTACGCGCGCCAAGGCTGCCGCCCATGATCAGAATAACCGGCTTGTTTCTCGTAAATCCGCAAAACGTTCTGCCTCGGTCCGCATTGCCCTGCTTCACTTCCTCGCGGATGACAGCCCCGACATGCCGGGTTTTATCAGCCTTCAGCATACCTCCCGTCTCGGGAAAGGTCGTGCACACGCCGGTGGAAAACGGAATCGAAATCCGGTTAGCCAGCCCGGGCGTTAAATCCGATTCGTGGATGAGGAGCGGCACTTTGTTCAGCCATGCCCCAAGGACGACGGGTACGGATACGAAACCACCTTTGGAGAATATCACATTTGGTTTATTGCGCTTGATAAGACGGTATGCTTGAAAAAGCCCCTTCACAACCTTGAAAGGATCCTTAATGTTCTGAATATCAATGTATCTTCTCAGCTTCCCTGTCGAAATCGGAAAATATTTGACTTGCGGAATCGTTGCCACCAGCTGCCTTTCAATTCCGCTCTCCGACCCGATATATTGGACAGACCAGCCCTCTTCCAGAAATCGCGGGATCAAGGCCAAATTTACGGTAACGTGTCCGGCTGAGCCGCCTCCGGTGAACATGATTGTTTTCATGAATGACTAGCCACCTATCGTTTTTTATCCATTTATTATACGGGTAAACCTGTTTTTTAGCACTGAAAATCATGCCGCCCGAACGCAATAGCAAAAGCATCCCCAGCCGCCTGCGCTGCTGCGAGGGTGGGCCGGGGATGCTGTCTGCTTGCTTGCTTATATCCGTTCCCTTAAGGCGCGGTTTCCAAAAACTTGGATGTTGGATTCTTGTCTATTGCCGTGCGCATCGCATATTCATTCTCGAACAAGACGACGTAATTGCCCTTCTTGTCCTTCACGAGCGTCGTATTGATCCGGAACTTACCGGGATCGATATTGTCATCGACGATCCAGCGCGCGAATTGGAACTGCATCCGATGCAGCTGAATATCCACGCCGTACTCCGCTTTCATCCGGTGCTCGAATACCTCGAACTGCAAATGACCGACTACGCCGAGAATCGTTTCGTCGAAGTTGCCCGTGGAATGAAACACCTGGATGGTGCCCTCTTCCGTCAGCTGGTCAATGCCCTTCTGGTACTGTTTATGCTTAAGCGCGTTTTTAACTGTTACTTTCGCAAAAATTTCGGGAGAGAACGTCGGCAGCTCATCGAACACGACTTCGCCGCCTTGCGATAAGGAATCGCCGATCCGGAAAATGCCCGGGTCAAACAATCCGATGATATCGCCGGGATAAGCCGTATCCACAATATCGCGGTCCTGCGCCAGAAATTGCTGCGGCTGTGCCAGCTTAATGTCTTTGCCGTTGCGCACATGGCGAACGCTCATGCCTCTTTCGAATTTGCCGGAGCAAATCCGAAGAAATGCGATACGGTCGCGATGCGCCGGGTTCATGTTCGCTTGAATCTTGAACACATAACCGGTGAATTTCTCATTCGTCGGTTCTACCTGGCCTGTCGTGCTGTTGCGCGGTGTTGGCTTAGGCGCCAGCTGCAGGAAGTTCTCCAGAAACGTTTGTACGCCAAAATTGTTCACGGCGCTTCCGAAGAAGAGCGGTGTCAGCTCGCCGGCCTGCACCTTCTCGAAATCAAATTGATCGCCCGCAACATCAAGCAGCTCCAAGTCGCCGATCAGCTGATCGGTCAAATAATCGCCTGCCATCTCGCGGATGACCGGATCGTTATAGTCGCTGACGGGACGAACCTCGATCGTGGAATGGTCATTGCCTTGGAACAGCTCGACCTGCGTTTTCATTCGGTCATAAACGCCGCAGAGCTCGCGTCCCATACCGATAGGCCAGTTCATAGGCACTGCGCGAATTCCGAGAACACGCTCCAGCTCCTCCATAAGCTCGAATGGGCTTTGGCCTTCGCGGTCCAGCTTGTTGATAAACGTAAAAATCGGAATGCCGCGCTTGCGACATACCTGGAAAAGCTTGATCGTTTGTGCTTCCACACCTTTGGCAACGTCAATAAGCATGACGGCGCTGTCGGCTGCCGTTAGCGTACGATACGTGTCTTCACTGAAATCTTGGTGACCGGGCGTATCGAGAATGTTGACGCGGTGTCCCAAATAATCGAACTGCATAACGCTGGACGTTACCGAGATCCCCCGCTGCTTCTCGATTTCCATCCAGTCGGACGTGGCGTGACGGCTGGCTTTGCGCGCCTTAACCGACCCTGCAAGCCGAATGGCTCCTCCGAATAGGAGGAGCTTCTCAGTTAGGGTTGTTTTCCCTGCATCAGGGTGAGAAATAATCGCGAACGTGCGGCGCTTTTCTACTTCCTGTTTAATTTCTTGGCTTAACGTTTGGCTCATGCTTGCCTTCCCTTCATTACGTAAGGTAATCACAGCGATTATTTACCGCTGTTCGATACCCAAATGACGTTATCTTCCTCTTGGCCGTTAACCGGCCACCAATGGAAGCCATCTTCTCCAAGCAGCTGATTCGCTGCTTCCGGACCCCAAGATCCGGCTGGATAAGTTTTCAAATCGCTTTTCTCTTCGCGCCAAGCTTGTGCAATGCGGTCAACGAATGCCCATGCTTGGGAAACCTCGTCCCAACGCGTGAAGTAAGTTGAATCGCCGCGTGCCGCATCATGAATGAGACGCTCGTAAGCTTCCGGCGTATTCAGGCCGATTTGGCAGCTCTGACAAAATTCCATCGCTACCGGTTGAACGGAATTGTTCTCGCCCGGCGTTTTTGCATTTACTTTAATATATATGCCCTCAAGCGGATTTACGCGAATGACGAGCAGGTTAGGAGCCAGATCATGACGCTGCGCGAACAAGACGTTTTGCGGCATCGATTTGAATTCGATGACGACCTCCGTCGTTTTTACCGGAAGACGCTTGCCTGTTCGAATATAGAAAGGCACGCCTGCCCAGCGGAAGTTATCGACAAACACTTTTGCGGCAAAGTAGGTTTCTGTTGTGGAATCTTCACCCACCGAGTCCTCTTGGCGGTAGCCTGGAAGCTCCTTGCCGTGATGGCTGCCTTCGCTATACTGCGCCCGAACGACATTCGAGCGAACTTCATCGCTTGAAGTGTAGTTGCGAAGCGAACGAAGCACTTTAACCTTCTCGTCACGAATATCCTCGCCGTGCAAACGGCTAGGCGGCTCCATTGCAATCATGGTCAGCATTTGCAGCATATGGTTTTGACCCATATCGCGCAAAGCGCCCGATTTATCGTAATAGCCACCGCGATCCTCTACGCCAACCGTCTCGGACAGCGTAATTTGTACGTTCGCAATATGGTTATTATTCCACAATGGTTCAAAAAATGCGTTAGCAAAACGGATAACTTGAATGTTTTGCACCATTTCTTTTCCGAGATAGTGATCGATCCGGTAAATTTCTTCTTCCTTGAACACTTGGTTGATTTGCTCGTTCAGCTTTTGAGCCGACGGTAAATCATAGCCGAACGGCTTCTCGATCACGACGCGATGCCAGCCGCTTGACTCCAGCAAGCCGCCGTCGCGAAGATTGAACGATACCGGTCCAAATAGGGATGGCGCAAGGGCTAAATAAAATAAACGGTTGCCAGGAATGTTGAACTTCGCATCCAGCTGCTCCGACAATTTGCTCAGCTCGCGGAAGCCCTCTACGTCGTTAATATCCAGCGACATGTATACGAAATGCTCTGCAAAACGATTCCAAAGCTCGGCATCGTCCGCTTTGTAACGACAAAATTCAACGATAGATTCATACAGGTCAGAACGGAATTGTTCATTCGTCCGCGGACGTCTAGCTAGACCAACAACGGCAAAGTTTTCCGAAAGCTTGCCTTCTTTATATAAACTGAAAAGGGCTGGAAACAGCTTACGCCGAGCCAAATCGCCCGTTGCTCCGAACAGGTAATAAACAGCGCCCTCGGCGGAGACGGATTCAAGATTATTAGTATATGTCATTTGCCTCATTCTTTCCCTATGTATTTTTATACAGCTTCACATGATATGTAGTTTAGCATATCCAGTTACAATTCGCTATTCAACTGATCATAAAAAATACTGATAAGATACGTTACTTATTCTAATCAGATCAGGTTTTATTAGGAATTTCCCGCTTTGAAAACGCTGTATTCACCTGTAATGACAGGTATTCCGATCGTCAATGCGGTATTTTCACTATTTGTCTCTTTATGCAAGGCGACTTGCAAATTTGCAGATTTGCCGTTTTCGACAGCAACCGACATGCGCAGCAGACGGGTATAAAACGTCTCGCTTATCGTTCCTGCATCCTCATACCGATCTACTGATTTAGCCTCTGCCACTCGCGTCAAACGTTGAAGGGCCTGTTTTTGCTTGGTATACCCTTGAACCTTCATGCTGCTGGTAAAGGCAGGTGAGATCAGGGCAAGCTTCGCGGAGATGTCTGACGCGGCATCCATCAATATTTTTTTTTGGATCAGCGGCGATAGCGCGGTATCAAGCAAAACCATAACCTGCTCGGTTTGCTCTTCCGTTTGTACGAGATGAATCGATATGCTGCCGCCGTATTGGGGCATCGTGCCGGATACCGTTTTTCCTTCATTTTGCACGACCTTGCTGATTGCCGTCCCTTCCGCCTCCGTGAAGAGCTGCTGGACAACTTCCTTCATGGTTCCCGCTTTGCCCGTCACATTCCATCTAATCGCCCAGTCTGCCCCCTCTGAGCCGTTTTTAAGCTCATCATCGCTCCAAGTCCACAGCGCTTCTAAATCATGCTGTAGCTGCTGCTCTGCCACCGTGGTCTCGCGCGGCGCACGATCAGCCTGCCAAAGCGCCCATGCGGCGCAAACCGAGATGACGGTCAAAGCAAGAATAATGCCAACCTTCGTTCGTTTCGCGCGCTGCTTGGCTGACATTCGATGCTGAGCTGGCATTGCCTTATTCGGAATGTACATGTTTTTTCGCTCCTGTCCTTACGGAATGGGTAAACATCCATACACGTTCGCCTGTAGGTGAATACACTGTTTGCAGGAATGATTAAATGGAGGTGTCATCAGCGAATGGAACCTATTTTTCCATTACATGAGGAAGTCGTTAACCGCTATTGCGGATATCCTGTATGTGTCGTCATGCAAGACGGTTCGCGCCATATAGGCATACTCAGCTCCTGCGGAGGCGGTAAAGTTCTGTTAAACGCAGAGGCGGGCGGTTTGGAAGCGAATGTGACGCAATTGCAGGCACCTGTTTCAAAAAAGAAAAAAGGCGGTAAAGGTAAAAAAGAGCTTCCGCAGCAATCCGTCCAGCCGCAGGCCCAAACGCAGGCTTATCCTTATGATCCATATTATTACGGGCCGCAGCCGTACTATCCTTGGGGCGGCGCGCTCGCACTCGATTTTGCGCTTATCGCATTTCTGTTTTTATTGCTGTAAACGGCGAAGCGGCGAGCTCTGCGGAGAAGCGCCGCTTTTCCTAAAAATAAGTTATCTCTTTGACAGGTTTCGCCAGCCTTTTCAGGCATGGCATAGTATGCTATCGCTGCATCAATCATTGAAGTTTGAAAGGAGTTTGCTTATGGGCTCGTATTCCCGTTCCATCCGTAGAATCGATCGTACCCCTGCCTATGAACCCGTGCAAGCCGTTACACCTTACGCTTATTATCCTTATCGAGATGCTGAGCCTCAACAGGCTCCTGATCAGGAACAGGAATGGAACCGCATCTACCGGCAAGCAGCCAGCAGCGCAGCCTCCTGGATCCAGACGACGAGAGATGCCCAAGACCGTTTGGAACAGCTCGCGAACAAGCTAAGCCAAGAATTAAACAATGATCAGCCGATCAAAGAAAGCCTACATAGTTTAATTACGCTCCTCAATCAACTGGAAACGTCATATACGCAGCGGGCCGGCGATCTGACCCCCGAGCTTTGGTCAAGCATAGAGCTGGCTATGCGGCATCCTGCCGCCAAAGAGATTGGCTTGTCACGCAGCGCGAGCGATGACGGGCAATGGAGCATGAATGATGCTGCCTCGGGCCGATTCGATTCTGCCGTGCAAAATGCCGATCGGTTGAAACGGCTTTTGCTGGGCTCCAGCGGTTTACTGACTGACCTGAAGCTGGCTTTAGCCTATACCGAGCAGCAAAAGCCATCCGAGCTGCTGCAGTCCAGCTTAACGTCTACCCTTCCATATGGAGACAACTTTAACTCCATACAAAACTATTCGCCGGTACCCTATGCCGGTTTAATTATTAATCAATATATATAACCTTTGGCAGTCCATATAAAAAATGCCCTCTGTCCTGAACGATATGCAGGACAGAGGGCTCTATCCGTTTATCGATAGATCATGCTTAAACTCTGAATAATATTCAATTCACGCTAGAAGCAGGTGCTACGTAACATATTCGCCTTAAGTGGCTCTATATCCTGCCATTAAAGTTTATTTTTTCCTATATTAATAAGAATTGAATCTCAAGGAATTAGGATAACCTCGATTAATGCTCCGGCTTCGGCACCCCTCGGACCGGAAGGAATGACTGCTAGTGCCTCAGCCTCCGCGATTGAGGCCATCATGCTCGATTTGGAGAAGGCAAGCGGGTCTGCATGCAGGCTTCCGTCTGCTTGGCTGATCAAGCGTGTACGGACGAAACGCTCATGCGGACACGGCTTGTCTACTGCTGTGAGCAGCTTTGCCCTTACCCTCTGCGGCAGCGACTCCGTTACGCCTTGAATCCGAAGCAGCGCCGGCCGGACGAACAATTCAAATCCCACAAAGCATGCTCCCGGATTTCCCGACAAAGCAAACAGAAGCTTCCCGGCGATTACCGCTGCGGACGTCGGGCTGCCCGGCCTCATCGCGACGCGGTCGAAAAGCACTTCCGTCCCCGTCCTATGAGGAACGGCCAACGTGCCTCCGGCTTCCGTCGGATCAGTCTTCGCATATCCTAACGTTTCCTTCGGCTGGAAGCCTGTGCCCTTCTTGATCGATCGGAACAGGTCTGCCATGACATCATAATCTCCCACAGACACGCCCCCGGTTGTCACAATCAGGTCGGCATCCATCCATGCTCTCTCAAGCGCAGCTTCAACCGCTTCTGGCTCGTCCGGCAGCGAGCCCAGCATAATCGGATCCGCGCCGCTCTGCTCGATCATTGCCGCGACCATCCAGCTGTTGCTGTCGCGGATCCGGCCCGGCGCCAGCGCCGCCCCAACCGGCAGCAATTCGCTGCCGGTTGCAAACACCGCTATGCGCGGTCGCTTCCGCACGGCCACCTCGGCATAGCCGAAGGTGCCGAGCAGCGCCACATGGCCCGGCCGCACAAGCGTGCCGGGCACAGCCAAAGCGCCCCCGAGGCGAAACTCCTCGCCCCGGGGCGCAATATGCTGGCCTGCGGCGGCGGCATGCTTGATCAGCACCGCCGGCGAGCCGCACTCCAGCATGGCTTCCGCGGTCTGCTCAAGCATCACGACCGCGTCAGCCCCCTCAGGCACGGCCGCGCCGGTCATGATGCGCACGGCAGTGCCCTTCTCTACGGCCGCGAGGGCGAGCCCGCCCGCCGCGACCGCGCCAATGACGCGCAGCGTCGCCGGGTGCTCCGGCGACGCTTCCGCGATATCCGCCGCGCGCACGGCGTAGCCGTCGAGACCCGAGCGCGCGAAGGGCGGCCAGTCGCTGGTCGCAACGACCGTTTGCGCCAGCCTCCGGCCGCCAGCGGCCCGCAGCGGCACAAGCTCGCTGCCGAGGCTCAGCCCATCGGCCGCAGCCAGCGTGCGGCGCTGCGCCTCTTCTACCTTCACCGCGCGCCGGTTGAACCGGCTCTCCTTTTCATTCCCGCGTGCCCCGTTGCTGCCATCTGTTTTCATTGCCATCACCCGCTCCTATAGCCGTTTGCTGAACAACACCTGCAGCTTATTCAGCATTCATTTTACAATGTATGTTAAACTATTGGCAATTACGGTCATTACGCCCCCATGAAGGAGATCGCCATGCCACTCATCGTTCAAATCGTCGGATACAAAAATACCGGCAAAACCACATTGGTTTGCCGGCTGACAGAACGTTATAAACAAGCAGGTTATAAAGTCGGGACGATTAAGCGCGATGCGCATGATTTTCAAATCGATACGCCCGGAACCGATACTTGGAAGCATCAAGAAGCCGGGGCAGATATGACGGCGATCACTTCCTCCGAACGCACAGCGGTTTTGATGCGCCATCCCGTTCCGCTGGATCAGTTGATTGCGCAAATGTCCGAGGTGGACGTTATTCTCATCGAAGGCTTCAAAGACGCCGCGTATCCCAAAATCATTATGATTCGCTCAGAGCCGGATTTGGAGCTGCTGCAGACGCTGCAAAACCCGCTCGCAGCTGCCGTCTGGCCCGAGTCCTGCCTTGCTGAATCAGCCGGTTTAACCGTAACCGCAATTGAAGTCAATCATATCGAACAGTTGTACCAAAAAGTGCAGTCGTTATCGCTTCCAACCTAACAGAATTGTTAATCCGCAATCCCTTGTTTAAGGGCATAGATAGCCGCCTGCGTGCGGTCATCCACATCAAGTTTGTTAAAAATATTCGTAATATGGAATTTGACGGTTTTTACGCCAATGAACAGCTCGTCGGCGATTTCCTGATTGGATCTGCCCTGTGCTACCCGCTTCAGCACATCCATCTCGCGATCCGTCAGCTCGTCATGCAGCGGAGCTTGCTCCTGCTGCTTCGGCTGCCGGAAGCGGTTCATCATTTTCGCGGCCACCTGGGATTCCAATACGGACTGTCCGCGCGCAGCCGCTCGTATCGCGTCCGCAATTTCCGTCGCCCGTGACGTTTTCAGCAAATAGCTGAACGCTCCTGCTTCTATGACAGGATAAAGCTTGCTGTCATCCAAATAACTCGTAAGTACGATGACTTTGCAATCAGGGTAAAGCTCCAGCAGCTTTGCGGTCGTCTCTACGCCATCCATGCCATCCATCACTAAATCCATTAAAACCACATCCGGCCTGTACGCCTGTGCTAATCGAATGCCGTCCAACCCGTTGCTCGCTTCCCCCACAACCTCGATACCGTCCTCCGTGTCCAGCACTGCCGCCAGTCCGATCCGTACCATTTCATGGTCATCGACGAGCAGAACCTTTATCGGTTGACCCAATTGCTCCATTGCCTCCACACCTTACACCGCCCCTAATAAAAAAGTTAAACTTTACTATCCGTTTCGTTAAGCTAATGATCTCATTGACCGTCGGCCGGAATCCAAATTTGAATGACCGTTCCTTCGCCGGGCTTCGATATCATTTGCAGGGAGCCTCCGAGCTCAAGCACCCGCTCCTGCATGGTGAGCAGTCCGTACGAGGTCTGCTTCTTCGCCTCCAGATCAAAGCCCACGCCGCTGTCCTGCAGGCTCATATGCACTTGATTGCCTAATCGGATCAATTGAATAGCCATGCTGTCCGCTTTGGAATGCCTGAGCGTATTAGATAAGGCCTCTTGCGCGATACGGAACAGATGGTCTTCGGCATTTGGCGAGAGAATGATCGTTTCATCTACCTCGAGCGTGATCGTCATCGGTACCTTCTGCTTCAGCTCATCCACCAGCACCGTAAGCGCCTGCCCAAGATTTTTTCCGTCCAAATGAACGGGCCGAAGATGAAGCAGCAGCGCGCGCATCTCCGATTGCGCAACGGCAGCCATTTCTTCAATAAGCTGCACCTGGCGCTTCGCCCGCTCCCAGTCCCGGTCAATCGTGCGGCTGACGGCCGTCGCCGTCATGGAAATGGCGAATAGCTGCTGGCTAACGGCATCATGAAGCTCGCGTGCAAGACGTTGGCGCTCCTCGATGACAGCCGTAAACTTAACTTTCTCCGTCCAATTGGGATCAACCTGCTCCTGCTCCGAAATTTCGTTCTCCGTCTTCTCGCCATTACTGAGCGTAACCGTAAATCGACGCTTCATTTGCTGTTCGGTCAGCCGTTTCAGCGATTCCTTCAGCTTGGAATTTTGCAAATAGCCGTTCAAAGCAGCCGCTGCAAGCCCCGCCCCGACAATCGTCAAACCGATGACCGCCCATTTCCCCTGCAGCGTGACGAGCTCGACGTAACCGATCCCCTGCAGCACGATAACAACCAAGCTGATGATAATCAGCAGCCACAAAACCGTTTCCGTCGCATTGCGTCTGCGGGCCGCATGATTCGGCTGGTCCCTGTTATTGCCTTGCTCCATACGGCTCACTTCCTTCTATGTACTATTTTAACCTTAATCGTATTCTTATGTAATATAAATTCATCCTAAATGCCCTTTTCCTATGAGTTAAGCCAGACAAATGAAAGAGCAGACCGTGATCCGGTCCGCTTCTTTCTGGCGCGTTATAGTTCTACTCTTCAGTCGGTGCTTTCGTTAAAGAAGCTGTAGGATTCAGCTTGTTTTTGAGCGCCTGCAGCTGCTCATCAACCTTGATTTGCTTCTCGGCGTCAGCCGCATTAAAGCTGCTTGTCGCGCCGCTGTAAGAATAAGGTGTACGAAGTACGTCCGCTTCGGCTTCCAGCTGCATGATTTTCTCTTCCATACGGTAGAAGCCGCGTGATGCAGAGCCGCTGTCGATCGTATGGTTAGATGTAAGCTGCGCCATTTGTTTTTGCGCTTTTGCTACTTGCGCACGGGAAGCCAGCTCATTGCGCTTGTTGCGCAGTTGGTAGAACTCTTCCTTCATCGTGTGCAATTGCTGCATCAGTTCCTCTGCTTGCGATTTCGATTGCGCATGCAGCTCCACATATTCCGTTACCTTTTGGTCAAAATACAGCTTTTCTTCCAGCAGCTTGCGGGCAAGCTCCTCTTGGCCTGCTCTAAGAGCCGCTTCTGCTTTCGATTCGCGGTCAGCCGCGCTGCGCACCGTTTCTTCCAGGCGCTGCTTCATCCGGCGTTCATTTGCCATTTGCTTCGCTACCGTAACCTCTGCTTGATGAATTTCGGACTCCATGTCGCGCAGGTATTGGTTCAACATAATAATCGGATCTTCAATTTTGTCCAATGCCTCATTTACCGATGCCTTCGTCATATCTTTCATGCGTTTGAAAATTCCCATATTAAAAATCTCCCTTCTCGTATTTAGCAATTTTGGCTTTCAATTCTTCTATTTCGCGGCGCAGTGCTTTCTTCTCCAAATCATCCATCATGCTGTCAAACTGCGATGATGTCGGTTGCTGAGGCGCTGGTCCTTGCGTATTCCACGAGCCTGGCGCCTGCGGCGGGTTTTTGTATGGACCGCCAAACGGCGTATTGGGTTGATGGCCGTATCCTGGGTTATAGCCTACGCCGTAACCGTTACCGAAGCCGTTTGGTCCAAAATTAGAATAGATCGGCGGTTCTTTAGGTACAACCAAGCCTGCCAATAAATAAACCAGGATAACGCCGCCGCCGGTAATGACTGTTACAATAATAAGTAGAATCCGCAGCAATGTCGCATCAACGTTTAACATTTCAGCTAATCCGCCGCAAAGACCGATTATCTTCTTGTCGCGTGTAGACCGGTACATTTTTTTCAAGACGACCATCCTTCTTTCTCGAGCTTGCGTTTCAGCTGCTCAAGCTCTCGTTCTATAACGGATTGTACGGTGTTACCCGCTTCCGTTACGAATTCTTGCCCCATTCTGCGGATGTCGCGCAAGCTTTTCGCTTCATGCTCCATGCCGCTGATCCGATCCTCAAGCCTTCTGAACACCGCGCCTGACTGAATGCCCTGCTCACCGAAGCCGTTTGCGTAACGGCTGTTCATCCGCTGCTGCAGTCTCAGCGATTCCATGCGAGCCGCGTAATATTCGCGCTTGTCGTACACGGATTGGTATTCGCTCCGCATCTCGCGAAGCTGTTCTTCAAGATCCTGCGTATTTAAGCGGCTTTGCTCGAACAGCTCACGATATTGGATCGATCGCTCCTCACAGCTTGCCTTCTCATGCAATGCGATTCTTGCCAGCTGCTCCTCGCCTGCTTTCAGAGCCGTCAACGCTTGATTTTCACGGCGTTCCTTCTGCTCTTCGGCTTGCAGCCACTGAGCTTTCAGATGATTGCTGTGTCCCGCATATTGCTGGTACAGCTTCTCCGCTTGGATAATATCTTCTCTCGTAGACCAGAGGAATTGATCGATCATCCGAACCGGATCCTCTGACTTCTCGAGCCGTTCATTTAAAGTGGCGACCGTAATGTCGCGTACTCGTTTCATAATACTCATTCCATGTCCTCCTTAACGTTTTGCGGTGCAAAACCCATTTATACTTTTCAAGTCTGTATTTTCATTCGCAGCTTTTAGTAGGCTCTGCGTTTGTCTTTCTTGAAAAGGCTCACGCCTGCTGCGATCAATCCGATTGCCAGCAGCAGCAAAATGACGCCGCCAAGCTTGCCTAGAACCATCATACCGCCGATTACGATAAGTATGCCGCCAATCCATTTCTTGTTGTTCATCCAACCGACAACGCCAAGTCCGATTAATATGAACGGCAGCAAGAATCCGAATATAGCACCGAAATGAACACCTACAAAATTAAGTACCGCGATACTTCCGATGATGACAAGCAGTACGCCCAATGCGCTTTTTCCATTCATCTCCGCTTTCACTCCTTTCAACAATTAAATTCATTATTTTTGTTTTGTGCCTTGATTGCGTTGCTCTTGCTTATGTACTTAGTTTAGATCAATTTTCCCTTTTATAAAACGGACCTTCGGCGGTTTTGACACTGGACTTAGGTCGAGTCAGCAGCCCGCCTTGCGGTGCAAAATCCGTCTTATCCCCTTTTTTACAGCTTTGGCTGACGCTCTTTTGTTATATCGGCCCTTTCCAAAAATGCCGGCAACGCGATAATCGCACGGCCGGCACTTCTATCGTATAACAATTATTTACTAGCTAGATACCGATTGAATTGCTTTTGCTTCTCTGCAATAATCTTCTCTATCCCCGCAGCTTTCAAGCTATCCCTGTATTCGGGCAATACTTTATCGACGTCGACCGATCCTGTTTCCATCGCGGTTTGATATTGCCTAGCGACATTAACGACGGCTGCTACCTCTGCCCTGACCTGATCTCCGTCAAATACGAAGCCAAGACCGGGAGAGATCTTCGCGTTTTGATTAAATTCCCTGAATACATTCCACTTCTCGGGATTCTCGCTATCCCATACATAATTTAAGAACTGATTTCCGAACATCCAATTGGAGCCTGGATTATAATTCTTAGTGTACTCGGTCGGTTTGATCACAAGCTCATTAAGCTTTACATAATGCTTGCCTTCGATGCCGTAATTAAGCAGATTGTTCAGGTATGGGTCCGTATGGAGCAGATTGATAAACATCATCGCGCGCGCCGGGTCCTGCGAGGTTGAGGAAATAGCAAGCATGGAGCCTGCCGTTTCTGATGTCGCTATCGTTTTTTCATTGAGGGGCAGCTGTGCCAGCTTGCCGATAAGACCCGTTTGAATCGCCAGCTCCTCATCCTTGCCCGGTTTTAAGGCGGATGTAATGGAAAACACATCTCCGGATTTCAGCGCATCGTTATTCATCGTCTGGTTTGTAGCGGCATCCTTGTTTATGTAGCCTTTCTGATAAAATTGGCGCGTTATTCGCAGCGTATTCACATAACGGTCAACCTCATAGGCCGGCAAGACTTCCGTGCTGTCCCCATCCTTCAGAATGATTCCTGGAATCGAGGTATCGCCCAGCGCATCAAAATTTCCGACATAATGTGAATTAAACGTTTCTCCCAGCTTCATATAGATAGGCGTCATGCCCGGTTTTTGGGCTAGGATGGTCTGGTACACTTCATCTAAGTCTTCAAGCGACTTTACCTTAGACATGTCGATGCCTAGCTCATCAGCAATATCTGAACGATAGACGATGCCGCCTTGCGCAGCCAATTCCTTGTTCGTCGGAACCGCATAATTTTTCCCTTCTATTTTAGCTCCTGCAAGAAAAACAGGATCAAGCGATTGCAAAATCCCTTGTCCGTACTGCTCGAGCAGTTCATCCAGCTCTAGGAAAGCGCCTTTCGACACATTGACCGCATGCTTATTCCATTGTGCCGTAAATAAAATATCAACCTTCTCGCGCGAAGCGACCATCAGGTTGATTTTATCATCCCATGGTCCCCATTCAATCGGCATGAGATCGATTGTTGCATTTATTTTGGTCAATAGATATTCATTCATTGCCGATTCGATCTCTGCCTCATCCTCCTGCGGAGATCCCGGGTACACAAATCTTAACATATAGCTTTTCAATTGGTGATCATTGCTTTCTCCGTCGCTAACGGCGTTTGATGATGAAGCGCTTTCATTGTTGCTCTCAGCTTCTGGGCTGCTGCTGTTTTTTAACGGGAGATTCATGCCTGTGTGATTAGAGCAAGCGCTTATTAGAGATAAGCAAGCCAGCAAAAGCATCCATGCACGCATCAACTGGCGCGTCGTTCGGGTCATTATCGAATTGCCCCCTCGTGCGGTGTTGAATTGCATTTGTTAGCTTAATTGTAAGGAATACACAAAAAATTGCAAGTATAAGAATAAGGGCTTTCGATACCCTCTCCGCAAAATCCTTGAACTTCTACATATAAAAAATACCCGCGCCTATGAAAGGCGCGGGGTTCGATATTTAGAGAATGGCTATTTATTTACTTGCTCGCCAGAAATGCATCGAATTGTTTTTGCTTCTCAGCCACAACCTTGTCTACGCCAGCATCCTTCAGCTTTTTCTCGTACTCAGCCAACGTTTTGTCTACGTCCACAGAGCCCGTTTCGAGCGCTCTTTGGTATTGGCGGATGACGTTAGCTAGTGCGCCGACCTCCGCTTTTACCGGTTCACTGTCAAATACGAAGCCAAGACCCGGCGATACCTTAGCGTTTTGGTTGAATTCTTTGAACTTCGCCCATTTATCCGGATCCTCAGTATCCCATACGTAATTAAGGAACTGATTGCCGAACATCCATGAGGAGCCCGGGTTGTAATTGCCAGTGCTGCCGGTTGCTGTTATGATTTCGCCGTTTTTCGTGTAGTGCTCGCCTTCGATGCCGAAATTCAACAGATTGTTGATTTCTTTGTCCGTGTGCAGCAGATTGATCAGCATCATAGCACGGGCCGGATCCTTGGAAGTGAAGGAAATACCAAGCATGGAGCCTGCCGTTTCAGACGTGGCAACCGTTTTTTCATTCATCATAATTTGCGCGAGCTTGCCGGAGAGTCCGGATGCGCTTGCTACCTCGGCGTCCTTGCCTGGCTTCAATGCTTCCAGCGTCGAGAATACGGTTCCGGCTTTCCATGCATCTGCGGAGGAAACCTGAGTCGTTGCCGCATCCGCATTAATGTATCCTTTTTTGAAGTAATCGCGGGTAATGTTCAGCAATTCCTTGTACCGGTCGATTTGCTCTATCGGCATAGCCTTAGTATCATCTTTATCCTTTAGAATGGCGCCTGGAATCGTCGAATCTCCCAAGAAATCGTAGTTCGCGAAGAAATGGGAGTTAAATGCGCCAGCCGTCGTATAAAGCGGAGTCAGATCCGGTCTTTTGGCTTTAACTACGGCATAGACGGCATCCAGATCCTGCGGCGTCTTCACATTAGTCATATCGATGCCAAGCTCATCTGTTACATCTTTGCGGTATACGATTCCTCCAGCAGCCGCGAGCTCTTTATTCGTCGGTATGCCGTAGTTTTTACCGTTGATTTTCGAGCCTTCGATAAAGGCCGGGTCTAATGAATCCGTAATGCCTTTTCCATACTGCTCGAGAAGGTCTCCGAGCTCTAGGAATGCTCCTTTTGCTACGTATTTCGCATGTCCGTTCCATTGCGCGGTGAATACAATATCCACTTCTTCTTGGGAAGCAACCATTAAGTTAATCTTGTCATCCCAAGCGCCCCAATCGATCGGTCTCAGATCGATTGTTGCATTGATTTTTTCCGTAAGCAGCTTGTTTAAGGCCTCTTCTATCTTTTTCTCGTCTGTCTGCGGCGTACCTGGATATACAAGTGATATTTGATATGGCTTTAATTCCGATGCTGGCGGCTCTTCCTCCGTAGTTGCCGGTTTTTCCGTTTCAGCTGCGGATTCCTTCGTTGGCTCTGCATTGTTTTTAGCATTGTTACCTGAGCATCCTGACACAATTAGTACGATGGTCATCATCAACAGAAGAAGCATAGATGTTTTTTGTTTAACTTGCTTCATAACGGGTGGACCTCCCTCAAAAATTAGGTTATATGCTAAACCGGAATAACCGGCTACAGCCACGTTAACGGCGAAATTGTAATTAACCTTTTACGGCGCCCACAGTCAGCCCTTTGACAAAATACTTTTGGAAGAAGGGATACGCGAATATGATTGGTCCGATTCCGACGACGACCATCGCCATCCGGACTGTCTCGCTCGGGAATTTGAATGTACCGCCTGCTGCTGTAATTGCCGCTGCGGCCGTACTGTTATTTGCAAGGAATTGGATGTTGAGCATCGTCTTATACATCAAATATTGAACGGTGATGTTGCCGTCCTTCGTGATGAACACGAGACTAAGGAACCAATCATTCCAATACGTCAAAGTCTGGAACAACGCCACTGTCGCCAGTACTGGAAGCGACAAAGGCAGTACGATTTTCGCAAAAATCGTTAGCTCTCCCGCCCCGTCAATCTTCGCAGACTCCAGCACCGCGGCTGGAATTGTCGTCTGGAAAAAGGTGCGGATAATCAAGACGAAGAACGCAGCCACCAGAAGCGGCATGATGAGTGCCATCAGCGTATCCTTTAGCTCAAGCGTCTGGACATACACCAAATACCAAGGCACGAGTCCGCCCGAGAACAGCATGGTGAAGAAAACAAAGAAGGTGAAAAATTTCGCGTGGGGAAAATCGGCTCTCGATATCGGATAGGCGTATAAGGCCATAATGACTAAACTCAGGGTCGTACCTACAATGGTTACAAAAATCGAAATGCTGTAAGAGCGGATAATTTGGGTCGCATCCTTGAACAAAAATTGATAGGCGCCCAAATCAATCTTCGAGGGAATGAATTGGTAGCCGTCACGCACGACGGCTGCCTCGTCGGTAATCGAAACCATGACGATCAGCAACAGCGGTATGATGCATAATAAGGAATAAATAATAAAGAAAACATTGATGCCTAGAGAAGCCGGCACGGACAATTGGTTTTTGGGATTCGACCCGGATGCTATGGCCTCGGTTGCTTCCATAGGTTCACCTCCATAAGATTTTCATAGAAAAGCTAGATTTGGCAGGCATTTCTTAAAACAAGGCATTTTCCTTGTTAATTCGGCGAACCACCCAATTGGATAGAAAAACAAGCGTGAAGCCGACAACCGACTGCAGCAGACCTGCTGCGGATGAAAGCCCGATGTCGCCAACGGTGAGGAACGTCCGATATACGTAGGTGTCGATCACGTTCGTGACAGGGAACAGTACGCCCGATTCTCTTGGCACTTGGAAAAACAATCCGAAATCCGCATTAAAGATTTTGCCGATCTGCAGCAGCGTCATAATGGTTATGACCGGCATAATAAGCGGTATGGTGATGCTCGTCATCTGCTTCCATTTGCTGGCCCCGTCAATGGTAGCTGCCTCGTAATATTCATCATCGATACCGATGATCGCGGCCATATAAATCACGGTGAAGTAGCCCATGCTCTTCCATGTGTTAACGATAGGCAGAACGTATGGCCATACTTCCTTCGTGAAATACCATTGGACGCTTTCCAGTCCCAAAGCCGGAAGAAGCGAGCTGTTTAAGTAACCATGTTCATCGCTCATGAAGCCAAACACGAGGTAGCTGATCACGACCATAGAGAGGAAATAAGGCAGGAACATAACCGTTTGATGCAGCTTGGCAACGAATCTGTTTTTTATTTCATTGAGCATGATGGCAAAGGCTAACGGGAATATGAGATTCAAAACGATGAACCCCGAGTTGTACAGCAAGGTGTTCCGCGTAATAATCCAAGCATCCGAAGTTTTGAACAAATACTCGAAATTACGAAGGCCGCTCCATGGGCTTCCCAAGATGCCATCCGCGTAATTGATATTTTTGAATGCGATAATGATGCCAAACATCGGTATGTAATTGTTTAGTACCAGCAATGCGATAGCAGGCAGCATCATCACGTAGAACATCCAATATTTTCGGATAATACGGATATGAGTTAACTTTTTGACCGAACTCTTTGGAATATAGGCAGCTGTTACCGCTTCTGTCGCAGGTTTCGCCATCGCCTTCCCCCTCCTCTTTCTAAAACGCTTTGTGGTTTTTCGTTATCTTCATTGTATAAAAAAAAGACGCCGACATCTGTCGGCGCCGTGACCGCATTAACGGTCCAGTGACTTTTTATTTATACATTTTGAAATTTTTTGCGATATTCCTGCGGAGTAAGTCCCGTTGTTTTTTTAAACAGCTTGGAGAAATGCGAAAAATTCCCGTAACCTACGTTTATGGCGACGTCGCTGACCCGGTGATTCGTTTTCTCGAGCTCAATGCGCGCTTTCGCTATCCTTATCCGAACCAAATAATCCGTTAAGGAATAACCAGTCTCCCTGCGGAATAGACGTGACAGGTACGCGGGATTCAGGTACACGGCTTCGGCTGCCTGCTCTCTGCTGAACTCCTCTCCGAGATGATCTTCCATGTAGCGCTGTACTTTCTCCACAACCTGGGATACATCCTTCCCGTTCCGGTTTGCGTATTCCGTAATTTGCAGACTTAGCTGCTGTGTCCATGTCCGCATCCGTGGCAGCGACTTAAGTATGTTCTCGCCTGCCTCCCACTCTCTATGCTTGAACACATCGGTCATCTGCACCGATTTTTTATTTAGCCATTGAAATAACATATTCATATACCCGTAATAAAACGAGGCCATATACGTATAGTCTACTTTTGATTCCTGCATGAGATCAAAACATTCGTCAATGCGCTGCGAAAGCTCTGCCTGCTTGCCAGACTCCAGAAGAAGAGACCAATCTGAGAAGGGAACCGCTTGGGGAACGCTTAGCCCATGCTCCGGCATTTGATCCCTTTCCGTAAGGATCGCGCAGGTATTGCTGATATTGCTGCGTTCCATTGAAAGCAGCCCCTGTACGGCGGCACGAAGCTGCTTGACCTGCCCGGACTCTCCGATATAACAGGAGAGCGAGCAATTCAGCATTCTTTTACACTGGTCTATAAATGATTTGCATCGCTCGGAAATGAACTCCACCGTTAGTCCTTCTCTATCCTCACAGCCATAAAATAACGCATAAAGAATCCCGCTGCCGTCCTGTACGATATGACCAGGCGAATCCTGAAGCACAAGCTCCTCCGCAGCATTCTTTATGCCGTAGGTCATGATTTCCTCATCCCTAGCAGACCATTCCTCGCGCCATTGTTCAATGCTGATAAGTACGACCCGAAGGTGACTGTCTGCCTGAAGCGGCAGCCCATAGGTTTGCAGCGCGTCATCCAGCTGCTTCGGTGCCGCCGACAGCCGGTAATGCAGCACATCCTGCCAGAAACGTTCGATTAATATGGGACGCTGCTTGTTCCACTGCTCGTAGAACAGGCTGTAGGTTCCTCGGATTTTGGCAAGCTGCTCCAAATCGCGAACTTTGGCCAGCGCTTCATGGATGCATGCCTTCAGTGCATTATGATCGATGGGCTTGAGCAGATAATCGAAGCAATCCAACTGAACCGCCTGCTGCGCATACTTAAAATCCGCATGGCCGGTTAGAAAAATCGTCACGCTGGAGGGAGAATGCTCATTTACCCATTCCAGCAAATCGATCCCGCTTAGGTTAGGCATGTCAATGTCCGAAAGCATAATATGGATCGTATGCTCGCTAAGGATCGCCTGCGCCTCCTCTGCGTCATACGCCGTGTATATATTGGCGATCGGCAGCGTTGACCAGTCAATGCCTTCCACGATTCCGCGAATCGCTATTTCTTCATCATCAACGACTAATAAATTATACAACGGCTCTCGCCCCTTCCATGAGCTTAGGAAACACGATCACGACGATTGCTCCGCTTCCCTCCGTTTGATTAGCAAACGTGATTGAGGTGCGATCGCCATACAGAAGCTGAAGCCTGTGGATGACATTCATAATGCCTAGACTGCTTGTCTCGCCTTCCTGCAGCGGCTCTTTGTTCTGCAGTCTCTCTAGAACCTGCGGGTTAAAGCCCGTACCATTGTCGCTGATAGACAGCGCAAAGCCATGGTCTGCATCCATTCGTGCCGTAATTTTAATCTGGAAAAGCTGACGCCTATTTTTGAATCCGTGAATAATCGAATTTTCAACAAATGGCTGTATCGTCAAGGCTGCAATCGGATAATCCAAAAGTTCATCCATGCCTTCAAATGTGCATTGAAGCTTATCCGGAAAACGGATTTTCTGTATCGTAATATAATTTTCAATATGCTGCAGTTCTTCCTTGAGCATGATCGTATCGCGATTTGCTTTCATGATAAACCTAAAATAATCAGCAAGATGCAAAGACATCTTTTTGACCGTTTCCGTATCGCCAAGCGCTGCTAAATTATAAATAATATTCAAGCTGTTCATATAGAAATGAGGATTGATTTGGGCTTGCAGCTGCTTTAGCTCCCCTTGCTTCACGCGAAGCTGCTCCTCGTATACATCGATTTTTAAGGTTTTGATTTGCTCGGCCATTATATTAAACGTATTGCCCAGAAACTCGAATTCCAGCGATTTGTTTTTCTTCAGCCTGACATCCAGCATGCCAAGCGAGATTTTTTTCATCCCTAAAATCAACTCATGCAGCGGTTTAAAAAGCATATTCCGCATAAAGAATAAGTAAATAAGCAATATCGCCAAAAAGCCTATTGGGGCAAATAACGTGGCATTTCTAAAAAACAACAGGTTGCGCAGCAGCGTCTCCTCCGGAATAACGACACGGTATGCGATATTAACCATATCGCTCATTCGGTTCATTACGAGATAGCTATCGCCTGTCTTGCGGTCCGTCAGCGATTCGTACGGCTCCTTTGATATTTTATAGCTGAGCTCAAACGGAGCGATATTTTCTGTAAGTGACTGGACGAGCTGCTCACCCTCCCGCAAATATATGCCATTATGCCCGATATCCCCGTCGCTCCACTGGATCGAAAGCATCCTATTGATGTCCTGAATCTTAATCATCGCTCCTACATATAAGCCATCGGAAACCTTAATGAAATTGATCAGAAAAAACTTTCCCGGCATACGTTCATCCGCCCTTACCTCCCAGGTATGCTGGTCATTCTGCAGCAGATTAACTTCCGTTGTCATCTCATCCATATGTGTCTTAATTATTTTCTTCGTATCGTTATATACGCTGTCCGTTCCGAAAATTATATCGTTTTTGTGATACAGAAAAACGGCATCAATCAAATTATAGACGCCAACGTCACGGTTTAGCTTGGCATCAATTCGAATTTTTGTTAGCGTGTAGCCGTCACTGTCCATCGGAAAAGACATAAGCAATCCGACATCGGAATCAAGCACCGACATTTTATATAGATAATCATTGATTTGCGATAAATTATGGTCTGTTTGTCCGACGTAAATATCGAGTGTGTTCCGGTAGGTCTGCGATACCTTTTCACGAACGATATCACGGGAATAACTATTATTAATTAACATATAAATCACAACCGGCAGCATAACTGCCATAAAACCGATAATGAGACGAGTCCTGATTGATTTACCGAACCTCACGTACCGCTTTCCCCCTAACATGTGTCGAACCATTTCTAATTCTACCATTTAAAGCGCTTTCTTGATATCCTATAAAAATATGAGATTCATCGTCTATTTTACATTGGCTTTTAGTTTAATAGCTTAACAAGCGAAGGGAAATAAGTATAGATCCAACGCAATTGAAGAGCAGCATTTAAAAATAAACACAAAAAAACTCTTGAGATATAAATAATCTCAAGAGTTTGTCATTTAAAAAGTGGTGCCGATGAGAGGACTCGAACCTCCACGGTTTCCCTCACGATTTTGAGTCGCGCGCGTCTGCCATTCCGCCACATCGGCAATTAGGTAAATATGGCGTGCCCTAAGAGATTCGAACTCCTGACCTTTTGATTCGTAGTCAAACGCTCTATCCAGCTGAGCTAAGGGCACATATTGTAATGCAAAAGAAATTGTGGAGGCGCCACCCAGACTCGAACTGGGGGTAGAGCTTTTGCAGAGCTCTGCCTTACCACTTGGCTATGGCGCCAAATTAATGGAGCGGAAGACGGGAATCGAACCCGCGACCCTCGCCTTGGCAAGGCGATGCTCTACCGCTGAGCCACTTCCGCATATAAATGGCTGGGGATTCAGGGATCGAACCTGAGAATGACGGAGTCAAAGTCCGTTGCCTTACCGCTTGGCTAATCCCCAACAAAATACAAAACACATTTTAAAATTAATGGGGCGATCGAGGGGAATTGAACCCCCGAGTGTCGGATCCACAAACCGATGCGTTAACCACTTCGCCACGACCGCCATATTCAAATATTTAATTGGCAGGGGCAGCAGGAATTGAACCCACACCAAAGGTTTTGGAGACCTTTGTTCTACCTTTAAACTATGCCCCTAAGGTAAACTGGTGGAGGATGATGGATTCGAACCACCGAACTCAGAGAGAGCAGATTTACAGTCTGCCGTGTTTAGCCACTTCACTAATCCTCCATGTGGTGCCGTCGAGAGGACTTGAACCCCCAACCTACTGATTACAAGTCAGTTGCTCTACCAGTTGAGCTACAACGGCATATTCACTTGTGTTGCTTGTACAAACTAAATGGTGGCTCGGGACGGAATCGAACCGCCGACACGAGGATTTTCAGTCCTCTGCTCTACCGACTGAGCTACCGAGCCTGATGTTGTTTTGAATGGCGGAGCTGACGGGATTCGAACCCGCGGTCTCCTGCGTGACAGGCAGGCATGTTGGGCCACTACACCACAGCTCCACATCAAATTCTCGGAAACTTCCGAATGGTAAAGATTTTTTTTGGTTGCGGGGGCAGGATTTGAACCTGCGGCCTTCGGGTTATGAGCCCGACGAGCTACCGGGCTGCTCCACCCCGCGTCGTTATTATTTAAATGGTGGAGGCTGACGGGATCGAACCGCCGACCCTCTGCTTGTAAGGCAGATGCTCTCCCAGCTGAGCTAAGCCTCCGTGTTGAGCGACCTTTATATCATATCATAGGCTTTTCGCTCTTGTCAATAACATTTTAAGAAGTTTTTGGTGACCCGTAGGGGACTCGAACCCCTGTTACCTCCGTGAAAGGGAGGTGTCTTAACCACTTGACCAACGGGCCTTACTGGCAGAGAGGAAGGGATTCGAACCCTCGAGACCCGGTTAGAGCCTACACGATTTCCAATCGTGCTCCTTCGACCACTCGGACACCTCTCTATAATGGCTCCCCGAACAGGACTCGAACCTGTGACAACTCGATTAACAGTCGAGTGCTCTACCAACTGAGCTATCAGGGAATAAATCACTTTCAAAGCGAATTGCGCCCTGAAAACTGGATACGAAAATTAGGTTTGCTGAAACCTTTTTAGCTGCTGTCTGCCGGATGTATGGGTCCAAGCAAACGTTTTAGGATAAGCCCTCGACCGATTAGTATTCGTCAGCTACACACATTGCTGTGCTTCCACCCCGAACCTATCAACCTCGTCGTCTTCAAGGGGTCTTACATACTGGGAAATCTCATCTTGAGGGGGGCTTCACGCTTAGATGCTTTCAGCGCTTATCCCGTCCGTACTTGGCTACCCAGCGGTGCTCCTGGCGGAACAACTGGTACACCAGCGGTACGTCCATCCCGGTCCTCTCGTACTAAGGACAGCTCCTCTCAAATTTCCTGCGCCCGCGACAGATAGGGACCGAACTGTCTCACGACGTTCTGAACCCAGCTCGCGTACCGCTTTAATGGGCGAACAGCCCAACCCTTGGGACCTACTTCAGCCCCAGGATGCGATGAGCCGACATCGAGGTGCCAAACCTCCCCGTCGATGTGGACTCTTGGGGGAGATAAGCCTGTTATCCCCAGGGTAGCTTTTATCCGTTGAGCGATGGCCCTTCCATTCGGTACCACCGGATCACTAAGCCCGACTTTCGTCCCTGCTCGACTTGTAGGTCTCGCAGTCAAGCTCCCTTATGCCTTTGCACTCTTCGAATGATTTCCAACCATTCTGAGGGAACCTTTGGGCGCCTCCGTTACATTTTAGGAGGCGACCGCCCCAGTCAAACTGTCCACCTGACACGGTCCCTCTGCCGGTTTCACGGCAGCAGGTTAGAACTCCGATACGATCAGGGTGGTATCCCAACGTCGCCTCCACACAAGCTGGCGCTCATGCTTCTCAGGCTCCCACCTATCCTGTACAGATCGTACCAAAGTCCAATATCAAGTTACAGTAAAGCTCCATGGGGTCTTTCCGTCTTGTCGCGGGTAACCTGCATCTTCACAGGTATTAAAATTTCACCGGATCTCTCGTTGAGACAGCGCCCAAGTCGTTACGCCATTCGTGCGGGTCAGAATTTACCTGACAAGGAATTTCGCTACCTTAGGACCGTTATAGTTACGGCCGCCGTTTACTGGGGCTTCGGTTCACAGCTTCGGGTTGCCCCTAACCGCTCCCCTTAACCTTCCAGCACCGGGCAGGCGTCAGCCCGTATACTTCGCCTTACGGCTTCGCACAGACCTGTGTTTTTGCTAAACAGTCGCTTGGGCCTTTTCACTGCGGCCCCCTCGGGCTATTAACCCTACCGAGGCACCCCTTCTCCCGAAGTTACGGGGTCATTTTGCCGAGTTCCTTAACGAGAGTTCTTCCGCGCGCCTTAGCATGCTCTGCTCGCCTACCTGTGTCGGTTTGCGGTACGGGCACCTTCACCTGGCTAGAGGCTTTTCTTGACAGCCGGAGTACATGACCTTCGCTACTATAATTTTCGCTCCCCATCACAGCCCAGCCTAATAGTGTGCGGATTTGCCTACACACTAGCCTCACTGCTTGGACGGGCTATTCCATCAGCCCGCGTCACTGCCCTTCTGTGTCACCCCATTGCTCATAACGGTTTACGGTGGTACAGGAATTTCAACCTGTTGTCCATCCACTACGCCTTTCGGCCTCGCGTTAGGTCCCGACTTACCCTGAGAGGACGAGCCTTCCTCAGGAACCCTTAGGCTTTCGGCGGACAAGATTCTCACTTGTCTTTTCGTTACTCATACCGGCATTCTCACTTGAATACAGTCCACCAGTCCTCACGGTCCAACTTCAATCCGTATTCAACGCTCCCCTACCCAAGTACCATAAAGGTACATGTCATAGCTTCGGTGGTGTGTTTAGCCCCGTTACATTTTCGGCGCAGAGTCACTCGACCAGTGAGCTATTACGCACTCTTTAAATGGTGGCTGCTTCTAAGCCAACATCCTGGTTGTCTTTGCAACTCCACATCCTTTCCCACTTAACACACACTTGGGGACCTTAGCTGATGATCTGGGCTGTTTCCCTCTTGACAATGGATCTTAGCACTCACTGTCTGACTCCCGAGTAGCACGTCTATGGCATTCGGAGTTTGACTGGACTTGGTAACCCTTGGCGGGCCCCGCACCCAATCAGTGCTCTACCTCCACGACGCTCATTCCTCGAGGCTAGCCCTAAAGCT